>NZ_CP040914.1:2402500-4810323 GCF_006351905.1 Mesorhizobium sp. 8 | reverse complement strand
CAAGGCGCGCGAGATCGGCTATCCTGTGCTCATCAAGGCGCGCTCCGGCGGCGGCGGTAAGGGTATGCGGCGCGTCGACAATCCCGACGATTTCGCCGAGGCGCTTTCCGGTGCCCGGCGTGAAGCCAAGGCCGCCTTCGGCGACGACCGTGTTCTGGTGGAAAAATATGTCGAGAAGCCGCGCCATATCGAAGTGCAGGTGTTCGGCGACGATTTCGGCAATGTCGTGCATCTCTACGAGCGCGACTGCTCGGCGCAGCGCCGCCACCAGAAGGTGATCGAGGAAGCGCCCGCGCCAGGCATGACCGCCGAAATGCGGGCGGCGATGACCGAGGCGGCCGTCACTGCGGCGCAGGCCATCGCCTATTCCGGTGCCGGCACCATCGAATTCATTGTCGATGCGTCGGAGGGGCTCAGGTCGGACCGGTTCTGGTTCATGGAAATGAACACGCGCCTGCAGGTCGAGCATCCGGTGACGGAAATGGTCACCGGGCTGGATCTGGTGGAATGGCAGTTGCGGGTGGCCGCGGGCCAGCGCCTGCCGCTGAAGCAGGACGAGATCAAGCTGAACGGCCACGCCTTCGAGGCGCGGCTTTATGCCGAGGACGCCGCCAAGGGCTTTCTGCCGGCCACCGGCACGCTGCACCATCTGCGGTTTCCCATTGCCGCGCCGGCAGGTACGGAAATCCGCATCGAAACGGGCGTACGCGAAGGCGATGCCATCTCGCCCTATTACGATCCGATGATCGCCAAGCTGGTGGCGCACGGACCAGATCGGGCCACGGCGCTGGCGGCGCTCAGTTCAATGCTGGCGCAAACGGAGGTTGCCGGCTCGACCGTCAACACGGCATTCCTTGCAGCACTGGCCGCCGACGCCGACTTCGCAGCGGGCGATGTCGATACCGGCCTGATCGGCCGCAAACAGGAGGCGCTGACCACTGTGCCGCCAGCCGGCGCAGGAATTGTGACCGCAGCGGCGCTGGCGGCTTCGGGAGCCGAGGATCTGCCGGCCTCGAACGATCCATGGTCGGCAGTGACCGGCTATGCGCATTTCCATACCATGCCTAAGACGGTGAGGCTGAAGTTCGGCGATGAAGACATCGCGGCGGGAATTTCGGTGAAAGACCGCCGATATGGGGTCGATCTTTCCCCGGCGATGAACACCGGCGCACCGACCCGGCACCATACAGGCGCAGGTTCGGGCCATCTCTCTCTCGCCCGTTGGCCGGGGCATGTCACCGTCTTCGACGGAGCCGTGAGCTATACCTTTGCCGTGCCCGATCCGCTGGCGAGCGCCGACGAGGCCGGCGCCGGTACGGGTTCGCTGCGCGCGCCGATGCCCGGGCTGGTCAAGGTCGTGCGCGCCGCTGCCGGGGAGCGTGTGGCGAAGGGGCAGCCGCTGCTCATCCTGGAAGCCATGAAGATGGAGCACACCATCGCCGCTCCGCATGACGGCACGATCGCCGAAATCGCTACCGAAGGCGCGCAGGTCAGCGACGGCACCGTTCTGGTGCGCTTCGCAGAGGAAGGCTGAGAGTGCGTCCTTCGAGGCTCGCTGTCGCTCGCACCTCAGAATGAGGGAGGTAAGCTGCCAACTCCACCTATTGAAGTCAGCATCAAACGGTCCTCATCCTGAGGTGCGAGCGACAGCGAGCCTCGAAGGACGCACCCCAAAGCAAATGGCCGGGACGAACCCGGCCATTTCCGTTTTCCTGCGGCTATCGATCAGGGCTGGATCGGCGCGTACTTGCCGTCGTGCCACTGGTTGATGTCGTAGCTGGCATTCTTCATGTCGCCCTTCTCGTCGAAGACCACGTCGCCGACCACGGTGTGGATCGCCTCGCCATTCTTCAGAGCTTCGGCGACCTTGGCCGGGTCCTCGCTGCCGGCGCGCTCGATGCCTTGAGCGAACGCCTGGATGACGGCATAGGAAAACAGCGTGAAGCCTTCCGGCACGAAACCGCCGGCCTTGATCTTCTCGACCGCTTCCTTGGCTTCCGGCTTGGCCTGCGGATCAGACGGGAAGACGAACATGGTGCCCTCGCCGGCCGGGCCGGCGACCTGCCAGAATTCTGGCGAAGCGATGGAATCGGGCATGATGAGCTGGAACTTGAAGCCCTGCTCTGCCGCCTGACGCAGGATCAGGCCGGCCTCCGGATGGTAGCCGCCGAAATAGACGACGTCGGCTTTCATTTCCTTCAGCTTCGTTACCAGCGCCGAATAGTCCTTCTCGCCGGCATTGATGCTTTCGCGCAGGATTTCCTTGAGGCCGTTCTCGTTCATCGTTTTTGCGACGGCATCGGCGACGCCCTGGCCGTAGGCGCTCTTATCATCCAGCACAACCACGTTCTTGCCGGCATATTTCTTGGCGATCCATGGGCCGATGAAGGCGCCCTGCTGGTCGTCACGCGTGTAGAGGCGCATGATCGTCTTCCAGCCCTTGGCGGCTGCGTCGTCGGTCATGACCGGGTTGGACGAGGCCGGGCTCATCATCAGCGCGCCGCCCTCTGCATAGACGGCCGAAGCCGGAATGCTTGAGCCGGAGCAGGCATGACCGTCGATGAACATGACGCCGTTCGCGAGGATGCGGTTGGCGATCGATACCGCCTGCTTGGGATCGCACTGGTCGTCCTCGATCTCAAGTTTGATCTGCTTGCCCATGACGCCGCCCTTGGCGTTGATGGCATCGGCCGCGGCCTGCGCGCCCTGCTTGAACTGGTCGCCGATGGTGGCGAGCTGACCGGTCATCGGGCCGGCAACGGCAAAGGTGATGTCGTCGGCATAGGCCGCCGAGCTGGACAGCGCCGCAGCCAGCAGCGCCGCGCCCAGATATTTCTTTCCAATCATAGTCCAAACCTCCCCAAAGCGCGCGAAGCCCCCTTGGCCCGCGTCGGCGTTGTGGCCGCAAGATTCCATCGCCGGAAGCGGATGTCCAGATGGTTTGGCGGTTTACGGTCAGAACCTGCGCCAACATGGTGAAAATGAAAGGAGAAAGCCGCGCCGGCCTTATCTGGCCGGTCGCGGCTTTCCCCTGACGAACACTCCCGGCGCCCCCGCGATCCGGTGTCATCCGCCTTCCCTGTCACGGTGCCGGCGCCGCCATGCAAGTGGCGCCGAAGAAATCAATGCATGGTCATCCATTCGCGCGCTTCGCGCAGCGCCCGGGCGATCTCGGTCTTGGTCATCGTCGCCGACAGTTCGGAGCGCAGTTCGGCGGCGTGTGCCGAGCCCTTGATCGCGGCGATGTTGAACCACTTGTGGGCGGCGACGACATCGGTCTCGCAGTCGCGACCGGTCGCATACATCATGCCCAGTTCGAACAGAATGTCGGCCTGCGCGGTCGTGCCCATGGCGCCGAAGCCGGCTTCAGACATTTCGAAACGTGCCATTTCCAGTCCCCTTTTCCGATCCCTGTCTGCTCCCGAGAGCCGTCTTCATTGTCCCCTGGAGACGTGCCCTTGCGATGCTTCCGAGAATGGCGGCGAGCCTTGAATTGCGCGTTAAATGGCGTGCTTAATTTGGAGAAAACAAAGCTAAAACAAGAGGTAAACGTGACAAATCGTTAAGGATGGCAAGCCGTGGCTTTGCTGGGTTTCGTCTCGATTTCGATGAAAATGCGAACAACGGGAGGCAAGACTTCGCTAACCACGCAAAAGCATCGCCCCAATCGCCGCATCCAGAAAAGCTCGTACCCGACGTCCATGACAACCCCGAAAAATGTTGCGAACTTCCGCAGCGGCACCGGCTTTCGCTCGGCCGGCTCCCGGAATAGCTTACGTTTGCGTAAGCGGTAGACAGGCCGGTGGCCGCAGCAAGGGAGGTCTTCGATGTTTCGCAAGGCAGGCATGGCTCTCGCAGCCATATTGATCGTGACGGGTTCGGCGCTGGCCGACCCGATCGAAGGCAACTGGAAGACGCAATCGGGCGAAACGGCGTCGATCGCGGGCGGCGGCTCGTTCTCAATCACGCTCAAGACCGGCAAATACGCCGGCAAGACGATCGGCTCGCTCAAGGCCGCCGGCGACAACAAATATGCCGGCTCCATCACCGACCCGGCCACGGACAAGACCTACAGCGGCAAGGCGACGATCTCCGGGGCGACGATGAAGATGAGCGGCTGCGTGCTTGGCGGCCTCATCTGCAAGAGCCAGACGTGGCATAAACTCTGAAGCGAGCAGGTAAGTTTCCCGATAATCGGGCGGGGCGAGAGCCTCGCCCGTTTCCTTTTGGCTGCCCGCACGACCGGCAGCGGCAGTCTGCGTAGCGGCTGCATCCGCTTTCGCCATGTTTAATCAATTTGAACGGCACATGAACGGCCACCTCAGAGGCGGTTCAGGCCGATCCTGGCATTGTTGTGTCCATACCAAGGAGACAACCGATGCTCGCCCGCCGCTTTACCATCGTCTGCCTGCTGATGACGCTGTTCGGCATGTTCTTCGCCATCCTGGTCGCCGAGGCCGGACGGCCGCAGCGCAACTGGGGCGAAGCCAGCGCGCGAAATTGCGGCGTGGACTGCCTCGGCCAGCTGCCGTCCCGCAATGGCCGGTGAATTCGAGGCGGAAGGAACGGCGATCATGAACAAGTCGATCACAAGCATTTCCCGCCTGCTGACGCGGACCACCGTCATCCTTTTGTGCCTGGCGGCGCCCGTGCTGGCGGTGCCCGTCGTCAAGTCCGGCCCCAGCCATACCATCGAGGCGCCGACGATGAAGAAAAGCGGCGCCGGCCTCGTCCTTCTGGTCAGCCTGCAGCGCGGTTGAGCAGGCTGGGCATATCCGGAAGGAACACAGTGTCACGCCTCTCCCCAGCGCCCCGCCGGCCCTATATAATGGGCCATGGAAAAGCGAATCTATCCTCAAGCCATCGAATCGATCGTCACGCCGGAGCCCTACGGCCGGCATAGCTTCGACGACGCCAAAGAGGCGGTCGCGGCACTCCAGATGCTCTACGATCGCAATACGCGTTTCCTGCGCGACTCTTTCGCGAAACTGGCCGCTGACGGCGACATAACGAAGCGCTATCGGGCCTTCTATCCCGAAGTCGGGGTAACGACGACATCCTTCACGCTGGTGGATTCACGCCAGGCTTACGGCCACATGCCGACGCCGGGGCATTTCTCCACCACCGTCACGCGGCCCGACCTGTTCGAGAGCTATCTGGTCGAGCAGCTCAGGCTGATCATGCGCAACCACGGCGTCCCGGTGACGGTGTCGGAATCGGAAACGCCGATCCCGCTGCATTTCGCCTTCCTCGAAAACACGCATGTCGATGGCACCGCGGCCGAGCGCATCAAACGGCCGATCCGCGACCTGTTCGACGTGCCGGACCTCGACGGCACCGACGACCAGATCGCCAATGGCACGTTCGAAGTGGGGCTGGGTGAATCGCGGCCGCTGGCGCCGTTTACCGCGCAGCGCATCGACTATTCGCTGCATCGGCTGACCCACTACACGGCGACCAGCCCGCAGCACTTCCAGAACTTCGTCCTGTTCACCAACTACCAGTTCTACATCGACGAATTCTGCGCCCGCGCCCGCGCGCAGATGGCCAATGGCGGCGAGGGCTATGCCGAATTCGTCGAGCCCGGCAATCTGGTGACGCGCGCCGGGGAAAGCCAGCCTTCGGCGGGCATCGCCCCGCTGCGCCTGCCGCAGATGCCGGCCTATCACCTGAAGAAGGCCAACCATGGCGGCATCACCATGGTCAATATCGGCGTCGGCCCCTCCAACGCCAAGACGATCACCGACCATATCGCCGTGCTCAGGCCGCATGCCTGGGTGATGCTCGGCCACTGCGCGGGCCTGCGCAACACGCAGGCGCTGGGCGACTACGTGCTGGCGCATGCCTATGTGCGCGAGGATCACGTTCTGGACGACGACCTTCCGATCTGGGTGCCGATCCCGCCGCTGGCAGAGATTCAGGTCGCCTTGCAGGAGGCGGTGCAGGAAGTCACCGGGCTTTCCGGCTACGACCTGAAACGCATCATGCGCACCGGTACGGTCGCCACCATCGACAACCGCAACTGGGAACTGCGCGACCAGCGCGGGCCTGTGCAGCGGCTGTCGCAGTCGCGGGCGATCGCGCTGGACATGGAATCGGCCACCATCGCAGCCAACGGCTTCCGCTTCCGCGTCCCCTACGGCACGCTTTTGTGCGTCTCCGACAAACCGCTGCATGGTGAGTTGAAGCTGCCTGGCATGGCGACCGAGTTCTACAAGCGACAGGTGGCGCAGCACCTCACCATCGGCATCCGGGCGATGGAGAAGCTGGCGGAAATGCCGATGGAACGGCTGCATTCGCGCAAGCTCAGAAGCTTTTCGGAAACGGCCTTTCAGTAACGGCGGACCTCAACCGCCATTGACCAGCCCCAGGATGAGGCGGTGCATGTTGCCGCGGTCGCGGAATTCCTCGCGGTCGAAGTCGCGGCCCTGCTGGCGCTGCGTGTCGGAAGCGGCCTTGAGACGCTTGGTCAGTTCCTGCCTGATGACCTTGCAGTTCGGATCGTTCTCGACGGTGAAGCCGACGGAAAAGCCTTCAATCGTTCTGACCATCGCCTTGATGGTGTCGCCGTGCACCTTTTCATGGGCCAGAACGCCGGCAGCGAACGTATCCCAGTGCCGGCGAACGGCATCTGGCAAGCGGCCAGCTGGCTTCGGCACCGTGTAGGTGATGGTGAGCCACGGCTTGGCCGCGGCCAGAACGCAGGCGCTGCCGCGATTTTCGTATTTGCGCGACCATTTGAGGTCGAAAGTCGTGTGGGCGATGGCACGGCTGCCGCCAGCCGTCGGGCCGTTCTCCCCGATGGAGACATAGAGTTCCTCGCCGGTTCTTCCGGTTATCGGATAGGTGGCGACTTTCTCGGCGATCTGTCCGTCGGCCGATACCGGCGAGGAGACCATCGACAGAAATACAAGGAAGGACAGGAGACGGGCAAGCGGCATGATCGGTCTTCCGTTGACGCTTCTCATTGCCTCATCGAGCCTTCGAGCGCCAGAGTAGCGGCATTGCGACGAACGCACTCCGCCGCTCCCGTCCATTGTCCTTTGCCGGATTCATACGATACCGGACTGATCCGTCCGGCTGCAAAATGCCGGTTTTCCCTTGCCGCATTTATGCGACGCCCGGCGGTTCCGTCCGGCTGCAAAATGCTCTATCGCCTACCATCAATGAGCCGTATTTTTCAGGTCGATCCGGCATTATGAAAACCGCGTCGAAGCCGCATCTCATTGTTCTGGCCGCCTACGCCGCCATGCTGGCGTTGGCGCTGATGGTTCTAGCCGGCTATTTCGGCGCTTATTCTTCCTTCCTCGACGCGTTCAGCCATTTCCGCGTGCATTTCGCCGCGGCGGCGGCACTGCTGGCTCTGGTGCTTCTGGCGACGCGCTTCCGGCTGACGGCAGGCTCTGTGCTGATCTTCGCCGTCGCTTGCCTCGCCACCCTTCCCGCCAGCGTGTTCGGTCTGGCGGCTCCCGTACAGGCCGGCTCGATAGCCGCGGCGAACGGCCAGCCGATCTACCGGCTGTTGCAGATGAACCTGCGCTTCAACAATCCAGCCCCTGAAAAGGTGCTGTCGCTGATCGGCTCCGTGCAGCCCGATATCATCACCTTCGAGGAAACCTCGCAGATGTGGGAGGACAAGCTGTCGCTGGTCGCCCATGCCTATCCCTATGGCATCCGTTGCGGCGGCGAGTACGGGACGACGATCCTGTCGCGGCGGCCCTTCGTGGAGGGAAGCGAACCGGGCTGCTACGAGTCCGGCACATTGGCCACGGCGAGGGTGGATCTGGGCGGCACCACGGTCGACGTCGCCGCGGTGCATCTCGGCTGGCCTTGGCCCATCCGCCAGATGCGGCAGATCGACAGGATCTCCGCGCCATTGGCTGCTTTTGGCGACGATGCCATCATGGCTGGCGACTGCAATGCCGCCGCCTGGAGCTCGGCGGTGCACCGGCTGGCCGGCAAGGGCGGATTCACGATCATGCCGTCCGTCGGCGCAACCTGGCTCTGGCGGCGGCTGCCGGATGCTCTGCGCTATTTCGGCCTGCCGATCGACCAGGTCTTCTCCAAAGGCGGCGTCACCATCCATTCGGCGAAGAAGCTGGCGCCGGCCGGCTCCGACCATCTGCCGATCCTGGTTGAATTCAGCGTGCGCCCGAGAAAGCCGCAGGACGAGAACCAGACCGCCACGGTGTCGGCCGAGCCGGAGCGCACCGCCCGGCTTGGTGGTAACGGCTGAAACGTCAGCGCTCCCGCACGAAAGCGGCGACCAGCCGCTCGACCGGCCCGCCGTCGCCATGCTCGCGCTTGTCGAAGGCCACCTGCCGTGCCTCGTAAGTGCGATAGACCGCATCGATGCGCCGTTTCGCCTCGCGACGCGTGCGCTGGCAGGCTAGATCGTCGTCAAAGGCAATACCGCGCGTCGCTTTCGAGGCGGCCGACACCATGGCACGCGCTATGCGCCCATGCGTGTGTTCATGCTTGCGCACCCCGGCGAAGAAGCGCTTCCAGCGGGCGGCGAGCGACGCTGGCATGGGTGACGTTACGCGCGGGAACATATAGGCGAGGTTCAACGTGCCGTCGGCGGCGGTCAGCCGACACATCTTGCCGGTCGACCTGACCTCGAACCGCCAGTCCACCGTGTATGTGGTCTGGGCGATGGCGCGTGTCATGAAGCCTTGCCTGGGCCCGTTGCGATCCATAGCGTCGACGAGAGCCTGCCCGGTACCGCCGACGATCGGATAGGTCTGCGTGCGCGTCACGACCTTGACGCCGGCATGGACCGGAGCGGTCAGGCAAGCGCCGACCACGGCGGCAAGCATCGTCCTAACGGCGATCGAGCGCATGGCCTGTTTCCGCAGCATCGATCAAACAGACCATGAGGGGCACAAGGATTCAACGCCCGGCAACGTCGCATATCCCTTTCCGTCGCCGCCTCGCGGCGGAGCAGACTCACATGCCCTGATAGACAGGTCCCTCGCCGCCCTGCGGCGGCACCCAGTTGATGTTCTGGTTCGGATCCTTGATGTCGCAGGTCTTGCAGTGGACGCAATTCTGCGCGTTGATGACGAAACGCACGTCCTTGGCCGTTGGATCGGCGGCGGCGTTGCCGTCCTTGTCCACCCACTCATAGACCCCTGCCGGGCAGTAGCGCGTCGACGGCCCGGCATAGATGTCGTGCTCCGAGCGTTTCTGCAGATCCATGTCCTTGACCAGGAGGTGAACCGGCTCGTTCTCCTCGTGGTTGGTGCCCGACAAGAACACCGAGGAGAGCCTGTCGAAGGTCAGAACGCCGTCCGGCTTGGGATAGTCTATCTTCCTGTGCTGGGCCGCCGGCTCCAGCGAGGTCGCGTCGGTCTTGCCGTGCTTCAGCGTGCCGAAGGGCGAGAAGCCGAACAGCGTGTTCATCCACATGTCCAGACCGCCGAGGCCTATGCCGGCGATGGTACCGAAGCGCGACCACAGCGGCTTGACGTTGCGCACCTTCTTCAGGTCCTTGCCAATGGCGGTGTCGCGCCAGGCGTCCTCGTAGGACGAAAGCTCGTCGTTGGCGCGGCCGGCGGCTATCGCCTCGGCGACATGCTCGGCCGCCAGCATCCCCGACAGCACCGCGTTGTGCGAGCCCTTGATGCGCGGCACGTTGACCAGACCCGCAGCACAGCCCACCAGCACGCCGCCGGGGAAGGACAGCTTCGGCACCGATTGCCAGCCGCCCTCGGTGATGGCGCGCGCGCCGTAGCCGATGCGCTTGGCGCCGGCAAAGGTCGGCGCGATGGCCGGATGCGTCTTGAAGCGCTGGAATTCCTCGAAAGGCGACAGATACGGGTTCTTGTAGTTCAGGTGAACGACGAAGCCGACCGCCACCTGGTTGTCTTCCAGGTGATAAAGGAAGGAGCCGCCGCCGGTCTTCATATCGAGCGGCCAGCCGAAGGAATGCTGCACCAGCCCCGGCCTATGGTTTTCAGGCTTGACCTGCCAAAGCTCCTTCAGGCCGATGCCAAACTTGCCCGGCTCGCGGCCTTCCGAAAGGCCATACCTGGCGATGAGTTGCTTGGCCAGCGAGCCCCGCGCGCCCTCGCCGATCAGCACATACTTGCCCATCAGCGCCATGCCGGGCGCAAAGTTCGGACCGTGCGTGCCATCCTTCTCAACGCCCATGTCGCCGGTGATAACGCCGGTCACCGCGCCCTCGTCGTTATAGACGAGTTGTGCGGCTGCGAAGCCCGGATAGATTTCGACGCCGAGCGCCTCGGCCTTCGTCGCCAGCCATTTGCAGACGTTGCCGAGCGAGACGATGTAATTGCCGTGATTGTTCATCAGCGGCGGCATCATGAAATTGGGCAGGCGGAAGGAGCCGGCCGGGCCGAGCACGAGGAAATGATCGGCGCTCACCGGCGTCTTGAAGGGATGGTCCCCCTCCTCACGCCAGCCGGGCAACAGCCGGTCGATGCCGATCGGATCGACCACCGCGCCGGACAGGATATGCGCGCCGACCTCGCCGCCCTTTTCCAGCACGACGACGGACAGATCGGGATTGACCTGTTTCAGACGGATCGCCGCCGCAAGGCCCGCAGGACCCGCGCCGACGATCACAACGTCGAATTCCATGCTCTCGCGTTCGATGTCGTCGCTCATCTCGTCCCTCCGCACTGGCTCAGCCGCATCGGCATCTGCTGGTTCCTGCGCTCCATAGCGCAGGAATGCTTGCGGGAAAACCGAGGCAAGCGCAACAAGCCCTGTTCCAGACCCGCACCAATCGTCGCGCCAGCCAAGATAATTTTACATTTACGTAAACGCCAATGCTGATCGAGAATCCAAGGCGCTTCCCGCCACCGCCCGGATCGGTCATAGTCGGATCATGAGCACCCAGCAGGCGGGTTCGTCCGAAGGCAGGCTCTTACCGTATCGGCCTCGCCCGGTGTGCCGCGCGATGTATGCCGTCTTGCCCCTGCTTCTGTCCACGGTTGCCCATGCCGACCAGCAGAAAGTGTGGGCGGCCGGCGCCTACTCCTTCTCCGATGAAGAGGGTGGCTTCCGCATCACCGGCGCTTCGGGCAAGGGTACGCACGACGATCCGCTGGTCATCACCGAAGAACTGGAATCGGCGACGCCGGTGACGCTCACCATCCGCACCACGAAGCCGATCAAGGCCTTCGATCCCAGCGGAGACTTCGCCAACGGCATCATGTACATGCGCATCGTCGCGCTCAACAACAGCGGCCAACCCTGGGTGGAGTTCGAGTTCGAGCTCCAGGAGACGCTCGGCCAGCCGAGCGTCTTCGGCGACGGCCTGTCCTTCGACCAGCGCAACAAAAGCCCCGACAACATTGTCTCGGATCGCTACACCCACTTCGACCGCAATTTCGAACCCTATGACAAGCTGCTGTTCAAGGACGGCAAGGTCGACCCGTTGAAAACCGTGCAGTTCGAGTTCCTGATGACGGACTACACGCCGCGCTGGACGTTCTATCTGGTGCAGGACCCGCGCATCCCCTCGAGTTAAGAGTCCTTTGAAAACCTCTTGAGGTCGGGCTGCAAACGCAGCCCGACGGTTTTTTCAAAGCAGCTCCGCGCTTGCAAATCGATGGCCGGGGAACGATTGTGCGGCATGACTGCCGCATCCCCCGACCACCGAGCCGATCTGCGCGATATCCTCGCCTTCTATGCCGAGGCAGGCGTCGACGAGGCGCTCGCGGAAGAACCGGTCGACTGCTTCGCGGCGGTCGCATCGCGACCGGCACAGATGCCTGAGCCGTCGGTAAGAGCAGAATCCGGCCTGCCCACAACAAGGCCACCGGCGCGTGCCCGGACTGAAAATCCACCCCGACCCGCGCCGGCACCGGCCCGTCCGGCAGCCGCCGTCCCCGACGAGGCGCAGGCGGCGCTGGCGCGCGAACTGGCGGGCAAGGCATCGACGCTCGCTGAATTGCGCGAAGCCATGGCTTCCTTCGACGGCTGCAACCTCAAATTCACCGCCAAGAACCTCGTCTTCGCCGACGGCAATCCTGAGGCCGACCTGATGCTGGTCGGCGAGGCGCCGGGCCGCGACGAGGACCTGGAGGGGCTGCCTTTCGTTGGCCGTTCCGGGCAGTTGCTGAACCGGATGCTGGCGGCGATCGGCCTCGACCGCAACACGGCCTACATCGCCAACGTCATTCCCTGGCGGCCACCCGGCAACCGCACGCCGACGCCGCACGAAACGGAAATCTGCCGCCCGTTCATCGAACGGCAGATCGAACTGGTGAACCCGAAAGTGCTGGTCAATCTCGGCGGCCCGTCAGCCAAGACCTTGCTGAACACCACCGAAGGTATCCTCAGGCTGCGTGGCAACTGGCGCGTCCACACCACGCCCTCCGGCACCGCCATTCCGGCGATGCCGACGCTTCACCCCGCCTATCTGCTCAGGACGCCGGCGCACAAACGGCTGGCCTGGCGGGACTTCATCGAAGTCAAGATGAAGCTGCGCAGCCTGCAGGGTTAGGCTCAGGCGGCAGCCGCGGCCTCGCGCAAGCCGAGGAACTGCAGCACGCCGAACAGGGCGACGACGAGCGCCTGCGCGACGACGAAGGCTATACCAAGCCCGTCCGGCGTGATCGCCCCCGAGGCGAGCAGGCCGAGACAGGCGGCGCACCACAGGAAATTGATGGCGAGGATATCGACCATCACGATCCTCGGTACATGGCGACGCCGTACGACCACGCCGAGCCCCAGAACCCACGGAACAAGCACAAGCCCGGCGCCGACCAGCAGTGTCGACGGCAGACCCAGCAGCGGCGACAGGAAAGGCGCGCCGGCGGCCATGAGCAAGGCGCCTGCCGCGCTGAACAGGATGTCCGCGTAAAGAACGGTGCGCAGGTATTTCGTCATCGTGACCGGCATGTCAGCCTCCTTCAGCTTTACGATCCATCCGGCCAACCGTTGCCCGGCTGCCGGAATGTGTGGACCATGCCCGGCACGCGGCGCCGAAGCGATTACCTGGCAGGTAATGGAAACAGCGCCCATCGTTGGGATAGGTTCGGTCGACTTCGAACCGGGAGATCGAGCGTGACCGGAAATGCCAACGCCGTCGGCGACCTCATCCGCGAGTGGCGCGCCCGCCGCCGCATGAGCCAGCTCGACCTCGCCAGCGAAACGGATATCTCGCAGCGGCATCTCAGCTTCCTGGAAAGCGGTCGCGCCGCGCCGTCGCGCGACATGGTGATCCGGCTGGCGGACGGGCTAGACGTGCCGTTGCGCCATCGCAACCGCATGCTGCTGGCGGCCGGTTTCGCGCCGCACTACAGCGAACGGCCATTGGCCGACCCTTCCCTGTCGCCTGCACTGGAAACAGTGAAACTGGTGCTGAAAGGACACGAGCCATTTCCCGCTTTCGCCGTCGATTCGCACTGGAACATGGTGACGGCGAACGATGCGGTCGGCCCGCTCATCGCCGGCGTCGAGGACCCGGCCCTTATGGAGCCGCCGGTCAACGTCCTGCGGCTGTGCCTGCATCCGAAAGGGCTGGCGTCCAGGATCGCCAACCTGGCGGAATGGCGAGCGCATCTTCTGGCGCGGCTGAAGCGGCAGAACGAAGCCTTCGCCGATCCCTCGCTGGAAAAGCTGGAGGAAGAGCTGCGCGCCTATCCGGGCGGCGTTTCGCAGGGCCGGATCGTCCATGACGAGGGCACGGCCATCGCCCATCTATTGCAGATGAGGGTCGGCGAAGATGTGCTGTCGTTCATCTCGACGATCACCGTGTTCGGCACGGCGCTCGACGTCACGCTGTCCGAACTGGCGATCGAATCGTTCTTTCCAGCCGATCCGGAGACCGCGGCGATCCTGACGCATATGGCCAGGAACCGTTCAACCTAGCCCTGCGGCGAGACGACCCGCCGCGCGGCGCCGCGAGACAGGCCGAGCTGGCGCTCGCGCCAGATGATGAAGATGCCCGCTCCCACGACGATCAACCCGCCGACCAGCATGTAAGGGGTCGGCACGTCGCCGAAGGCGAAGTAGCCGACGACGATCGCCAGGATCATCGAGGTGTATTCGAACGGCGCCACGACCGAGACCTCGGCATGACGATAGGCCGACGTCATCAGGATCTGGCCGAGCCCGCCGCAGAATCCGGCGGCGATCAGCGCGCCGTATTGCTGCGGGCTGAGAGCCTCCCAGCCGAACGGGATCGACAGCAAGGACAGCACGCTCGCCATCAGCGAAAACCACAGCACGATGGTGGCCGTGCGTTCGCTATGGACGAGATTGCGCACCAGAATGGCCGCGACGGCGGATGTGCAGGCACTGGCGAGGGCGGCGATGACGCCCATCACTTCCTCCTCGGCCATGGCGCTACCGGAGGACAGCAGCGTCAGTTCCGGCCAGGCGATGATGACCACGCCGACCAGACCGACCACCACCGCGCTCCAACGATAGATGCGGATCGTCTCGCCGAGGAAAACGGAACTGAAGACGACGACCAGCAACGGCTGCGCGTAGTTCAGCGTGATCGCGTCGGGCAACGGCAGGCGGGTCAGCGCGAAAAAAGTCAAAGCCATGGAGCAGACGCCGATAACGCCGCGCGCCACGTGTCCCATCGGCCTCTTGGTGGCGAAGGCCGTGCCAAGCTCGCGCTTGAAGCCGAGGAACAGCAGGATCGGAAAGATGGCGAAGAAGGACCGGAAGAAGACGATCTGTCCCGCCGGCAGCGTACCCGCCGCCTTGATGAGCGACGACATGCAGACGAAAATCGCCACCGACAGCACCTTCAGCGCTATCGCCGTCAGCGCCCCGCGCGAACCGGGAGCCTCATGCGCCTTCACTTGTTCCGATTCCCCCAATCGCTGCTCAGATCCGAGCCGGCGTGGCCGGCATCTCGATATGGCCGATACCGCAGGCGCCGTAAAGCGCGTCGGTCACCGGGCGGCAACAATACGGTAGCGCCCTGTCAAACTTCGGTGTGGCTGCCGCCACGGCGCCCCACCATAATATTTGGGTTGGAAACGAACTATCCGGACAAGGCCGGCCGCGGTTTTGTTGAGGGGTGGTTTCGTGTAAAGGGTCGCCACCTTGAATTTTCTTAAGCCATCCGGCCCCGCCGGCCGGCAAGTGGGACAGCAGCATGCGTACAGACACCGGCCAGGTTTTCAAGCTTGAGGACTATCGTCCCAGCGACTACCTCATTCCTCGGACGGAGCTGAGCTTCCGCCTGTCGCCGGATGCGACCGAGGTGAAGGCGGTGCTGACCATCGAGCGGCGCGACGGCGTGGCGACGACCGCTCCGCTGGTGTTGGACGGCGACGGGCTGCTCCTGAAAAAACTGGAGATCGATGGCACGCCGCTGGCCCAGTCCACCTACACGGTGACGCCGGATAGGCTGGAGATCGTCCACCCGCCGGAAGCCAAGCGCTTTACGCTCACCATCGAGACGGAAGTGGCGCCGGTGCACAACGAGGCGCTGATGGGGCTTTACCTGTCGAACGGCGTCTACTGCACCCAGTGCGAGGCCGAAGGTTTTCGGCGCATCACCTATTTCCTCGACCGGCCCGATATTTTGTCGGTCTACACGGTGCGCATCGAGGCACCCAAGGCGGAGGCGCCGCTGCTCCTGTCCAACGGCAATCCGCTCGAACGGGGCGAGATGGCGGGCGGCTGGCACTACACCGTCTGGCACGATCCCTTTCCCAAGCCGTCCTATCTGTTCGCGCTCGTCGCGGGCAGCCTCGGCATCCTCAGCGACCGCTTCGTCACCCGCTCGGGCCGCGAGGTCGAACTGGGCATCTACGTCGAGCACGGCAAGGAGAAGCTGGCCGACTATGCCATGGACGCGCTCAAGCGATCCATGAAGTGGGACGAGGACGTGTTCGGCTGCGAATACGACCTCGACGTCTTCAACATCGTCGCGGTGTCCGACTTCAACATGGGCGCGATGGAGAACAAGGGCCTCAACATCTTCAACGACAAATACGTGTTGGCCGACCGCGAGACGGCGACGGACGCCGACTTCGCCAATATCGAGGCGATCATCGCGCACGAGTATTTCCACAATTGGACAGGCAACAGAATCACTTGCCGGGACTGGTTCCAGCTCTGCCTGAAGGAAGGGCTGACGGTCTTCCGCGACCACGAATTCTCCGCCGACCAGCGCTCGCGGCCGGTCAAGCGCATCGCCGAGGTGCGCACGCTGCGCGCCCACCAGTTTCCGGAGGACCAGGGGCCGCTGGCGCATCCGGTGAGGCCGCGCCGCTACCGCGAGATCAACAACTTCTACACCGCGACCGTCTACGAGAAGGGGTCGGAGGTGGTGCGCATGATCCGCACCGTCCTCGGGCCGGAGGCGTTCCGCGCCGGCATGGACCTCTACCTCAAGCGCCACGACGGCGAGGCGGCGACGATCGAGGATTTCCTCAAGGCGTTCGAGGACGCCTCGGGGCGCGACCTGTCGCAGTTCGCGCTGTGGTATCATCAGGCCGGCACACCGAACTTGACAGTTTCGTCGGCCTATAACGCGGCGGCGCGCGAGTTCACAATAGAGATCGAGCAGTCGGTTCCGCCGACGCCGTCTGAAAGCCGCAAGCGGCTCATGCACATTCCGCTGGCCTTCGGCCTTGTCGGCGCAGATGGTCGCGACATGGCCTATGAGAGCGTCGAGGGCGCCATGGTGGACGATGGCGTCATCCATGTGCGCAAGCGCCGCCACAGCATCCGATTTTCCGGTATCGCCGAGCGCCCTGCCCTGTCGCTCAACCGCGGGTTTTCCGCGCCGATCACGCTTTCGGTCGAACAGAAGACGGAAGACAGGATCTTCCTTTCCGGCCACGACAGCGATCCCGTGGCGCGCTGGCAGGCGTTCAACACGCTGCTCACCGAGGCGCTCATAGCAGCCTCCCGCCAGATTCGGGGCGGCAAACGACCGGTCTTTTCCGACCGGCTTTCCGCTCTGGCGGGGCAGATCGCCTGTGACGATGCTCTTGAGCAGGCTTATCGCGCACTGGCGCTGGCGCTACCCGGCGAAGCGGACATCGCGCGCGAGATCGGCAACGATATCGACCCCGACGCGATCTTCGCCGCCCGCGAGGCGCTGGCGAAGCGCATCGCCGAGGAGAACGGCCCGTCGCTGCGTGATCTCTATGAGCGGCTGCGTGACAACGGCGAGTTCAGCCCGGACGCCGCCGGCGCCGGACGGCGGGCCCTGCGCAACGCGCTGCTCGATTATCTGGCGCTGCTGACGGACGGCGCCTCACTTGCCGCCGACCATTTCCGCCTGGCCGCCAACATGACCGACTGCGCGGCAGCCCTGACGGTGCTTGCTCATCGTCATTCCGGCACGCCGCAGGCTACTGGGGCGCTCGCGGCCTTCGAGGCCCGCTACGCGAACGATCCTCTGGTGATGGACAAATGGTTCCTCGTCCAGGCCAGCGTGCCGGGCGCTCAGACGGTCGAGACGGTGCGCGGGCTGACAGAGCATCGCGGCTTCTCGATGAGCAACCCGAACCGCGTGCGCGCGCTGGTCGGCACCTTCGCCAATGCGAACCAGACCGGTTTCCACCGCGCCGACGGGGAAGGCTACCGCTTTTTCGGCGAGATGGTGCTGGAGGCCGAACGACGCAATCCGCAGCTGGCCGCGCGGCTGGCGACGGCGATGCGTTCGTGGCGCTCACTGGAAACCGGACGGCGCGACAAGGCGCGCGCAACGCTGCTGGCCATTTCTGGCACAGAGGGCCTTTCCACGGACCTGCGCGATATCGTCGAGCGGATGCTGGCCTGAGAACGCTGAAGGATAGGCGAGCCCGTCATGAGGACGGGCTGCCGCCCGCGGCGAATCATTTCTTCGACGGACCACTGGACAAGCCGAATCACCTCTGATTCTTTAGGCGAAGATTCGGAAGTGCGGCGTTGCCGGATCGTCAAGCAAAGTTCGGGGAGAAAGCCAGTGGTGGCGAAGGCGGACGCGTGGGGCGCGCCCGGCGGGACGGTTTTTGAGCGGCGCAAGGCGGGACTGCGCGAGCGCGGCCTTGCCGGCAGCACGCGGCTGATCGCCGAGCCTGCCTATCGCAAGCTGCTCGCAGCCGAACCCCTCCTGCGCAAGCTGATCCCGACGCTCATCGTCATCTTCCTGCTCGTCGTGGCGACGCTGCGGCTGCTGTCGCTGCTGAACTGGCACGACGAGGCGGAGCGCAACGCCAAGGCCCTTCTCTCGCTCGGCGCCGGTGAACTCGCGGCGAGCGCGGGAGACCTGTCCGCCGGTGACCTGCAGGCGCTGCTGGAACGCGTCGGACGCCGCGGTGAACTCGGCACGGATCATGTGCTGGTGCTCACCGACGCCCGCTTCAAGGTACTTGCCGTCTCGCCGACGTCGACGCGCTGGCACGGCCAGGCGCTCGACGCCATCGTATCGGGTGGCCAGCCGCTGTTCCTGTTCGGCGAGCGGGCCGGCGTGATGTCGGTACGGGTCGGGGGCAGCGACTGGTACGCCGCCGTCGCGCTGAAGCCAGACGGCAAGGGCGCCGCCGCGGTGATGGTTCCGCAGCACGCCGTCTTCACCGAATGGCGGCGAACCGTCTCGCTGAACGTCTCGCTGTTCGTGCTGACGGCGGGCGTCCTTCTGGTCATCCTCTACGCCTATTTCACCCAGGCCTCGCGCGCCCAGGCGGCCGACCGCATGTATCTCGAAGCCCATGAGCGCATCGACATGGCGCTGGTGCGCGGCCGCTGCGGTCTGTGGGACTGGGACATGGCGCGCGGCAAGATGTACTGGTCGCGCTCCATGTACGACATGCTGGGCTACGAGCCCTGCGAGGCGATGCTGTCCTTCGGCGAGGTCGACGCCATCATCCACCCCGAGGACGGCAACCTGTTCGATCTGGCCAACCGCATCGTCGCGCGCGAGATCGACCAGATCGACCAGGTGTTCCGCATGCGCCACGCCGACGGCCAGTGGGTGTGGATGCGCGCCCGCGCCCAGGTGATGGACCCGGAGGCGCCGGAAATCCAGTTGATCGGCATCGCCGTGGACGTCACCGAACAACGGCACCTGGCGCTCCGCTCGGAAGCCGCCGACCTGAGGCTGCGCACAGCCATCGAAAACATCAACGAATCCTTCGTGCTGTGGGACGCGGCCGGACGGCTGGTGATGTGCAACTCGAAATACCAGCAGGACAACGGCCTGTCCGACCGCGCCGTGATGCCCGGCACGGCGCGCGCGCAGGTCGAGGAACGCATGCTCGCCTTCGCCTCGGAGCGGCGGCTGGCCAACGCCAACGGGCCGAACGGCGGCGTCACCTACGAGCGCCAACTGGCAGACGGGCGCTGGTTGCAGGTCAACGAGTTGCGCACCCGCGACGGCGGCACCGTTTCGGTCGGCTCCGACATCACCCAGATCAAGCAGCATCAGGAAAAGCTGGTCGACAGCGAACGTCGCCTGATGGCGACCATCCACGACCTCAGCCTGGCGCGCCGCGCGGAGGAAGACCGTTCGCACGAACTGGTCGAGCTCAATCGCAAATATATGCGAGAGAAGGACCGCGCCGAGGCGGCCAACCGGGCCAAGTCCGAATTCCTCGCCAACATGTCGCACGAATTGCGCACGCCGCTCAACGCCATCATCGGCTTCTCCGAACTGATGGAGCAATCCCTGTTCGGACCGCTCGGTTCGCCGCGCTACGACGAATATGCGAACGACATCAACTCCAGCGGCAAATATCTCCTCGGCGTCATCAACGACATCCTCGACATGTCGAAGATAGAGGCCGGCCAGTTCTCGATGGAGCGGGAAGAAATCGACCTTTGCCCGCTGATCAAGGAAACGGTGCGCGTCGTCTCGCTCCAGGCTGCGCAGAAATCGATCACGGTGGAAACGCGCATCGCCGACAGCATGGCGCTGTTCGCCGACCGCCGCGCCATCAAGCAGATCGTCATCAACCTGTTGTCCAATGCCGTGAAGTTCACCGGCCAGGGCGGCCGCATCACGCTGCGCGCCCGCAACGCGTCCGGCGCCATGATCCTCACAATCGAGGACAACGGGTGCGGCATCCCGAAGGACGCCCTGGGTAAGCTCGGGCGACCCTTCGAACAAGTGCAGAACCAGTTCTCGAAGAACCACACCGGGTCCGGCCTTGGCCTCGCCATTTCGCGCTCGCTCGCGCAACTGCATGGCGGCGCGCTCAAAATCCGCTCGACGGAAGGTTCTGGTACCATCGTCTCGGTTCGGATTCCGGCCGGCAAGAAGCCGACATCGCCGCGACAGATCAAGAAGGCGGCCTGAGCCGGCTATTTCCGCTTCTTCAGCAAGCGTCCGAAAATTCCGCGTACCTCGCCCGCCATCTCCTTCAGATGCGCCTCCAGCACGGAAAAGTCGGGCAGATCGGTCGCAGTCAGAAGAAGGTCGGCCAGACCGGGCGGCACGTCCTTGCGATCGAAGGGGCTATCCAGGCAGAGCCGGATTATCTGCATCAACGCGAGATAGAGCGACCACGCCCGGACAAGGTCCTGCCGCGTCGATCCGTCCGCAAACGCCGGAGCGAGTCGCGCCAGCGTCTCGGCCGTGTTGGCGGTGCGGCCCTCGCCTTCGACCTGCCCCGTCAGCGTCGCCACCTGCGCGATGAATTCGAGGTCGATCAGCCCGCCCGGCACCAGCTTGATGTCCCACAGGTCGCGCGGCGGCTTCTCCTCCTCGATCAGCGTGCGCATCTCTGCCGCCTCGGCTCGCACCTTGGCGGCATCGCGCGGCAGGGCGAGGATCGCGGCGACCTCGGCGTCGATCTCGGCCGCCAGTTCCGGTTCGCCGGCGATGGCGCGCGCGCGCGTCAGCGCCATCTGCTCCCAGGTCCAGGCATCCTGCCTTTGGTACTTGCGAAAGGCCTCGACATGGGTCGCCACCGGCCCCTTGTTGCCGGAGGGACGCAGGCGAAGGTCCAGTTCGTAGAGGACGCCTTCGGCGGTCGGCGCGGAGACGGCGGCGATGAGGCGCTGGGTCAGCCGGCTGAAATAATGCGACGGCGCCAGCGGCTTGTCGCCGTCCGATTCTTCGGCATCGGTGTCGTGGTCGTAGAGCAAGATCAGGTCGACATCGGAACCAGCCGTCAGCTCGCGGCTGCCCAGCTTGCCCATGCCGAGCAGCACGATCCTGCCACCCCGAACACGGCCATGACGGATGGAAAACTCCGCCTCCACCGCCTCCAGCGCAGCACCGATGGTAAGGTCGGCGAGATCGGAGAACGCCTTGCCGGCGCGGGCGGCGTCGATCGAACCGGCCAGCAGGCGCACGCCGATCAGGAATTTCTGCTCCGAGGCGAAGATGCGCAACCGGTCGAGCACATCCTCGTAGGCACGCTCACCTTCCAGAAATGCGGCGAGGCGCGCGGCCAGATAGGCGCGGTTGGGGAGTTCCGTGAGCAGCGCCGGATCGAGCAGTCCGTCGAAGACGTGCGGGCGCCGCGTGATGACGGCGGCCAGCCGCGGCGCCGCGCCCATGATCGTGGCGAGCAGCCTCAAAAGCGCGGGATTGGATTGCAGCAGCGAAAAGAGCTGGACGCCGGCGGGTAGTCCGGCGAGGAACTCGTCGAACCGCATCAGCGCCTCGTCGGCGCGCCGCGTCTTGCCGAAGGCTTCCAGCAGCGCCGGCGTCAGTTCCGTCAGCCGTTCGCGCGCCTCGGCCGAGCGGGTGACGCGGTAGCGGCCGAAATGCCAGCTGCGAATGACGCGGCAGATGTCGCTCGGCCGTTGGAAACCCAGCCGGTGCAGCGTCTGCAATGTGTCGGGATCGTCGACGTCGCCGGTGAAGACCAGATTGCCGACGCCGGACGACAGCTCGGGCGCCGCTTCGAACAGCGCGGCATAGTGCGCCTCTACCTGCTGGAGGGATGCGCGGAAAGCATGGGAAAAGCTTTCGGCATCCGCGAAGGCGAGCATGTGGGCGATGCGCTCCAGCCCCTCGTCGTCCTCCGGCAGCGTATGCGTCTGCTCGTCGGCGACCATCTGGATGGCATGCTCGACGCGGCGCAGGAACCAGTATTGGCGGGTCAGCGCATCGCGCGCCTCCGCCGTGATCCAGTTGCGTTTAGCCAGTTCGGCCAGCATCGCCACCGTCTCGCGGCCGCGCAGTTCGGGAAAGCGGCCGCCGGCGATGAGCTGCTGCGTCTGGACGAAGAACTCGATCTCGCGGATGCCGCCGCGGCCGAGCTTGACGTTATGGCCGCGAACGGCGATCTCGCCATGGCCCTTGTGCGCGTGGATCTGGCGCTTGATGGAATGGACATCGGCGATTGCCGCATAGTCCATGTATTTGCGCCAGACATAGGGCTGGAGTTCCTTGAGAAAAGCCGTTCCCGCCTCGATATCGCCGGCCATCGGACGAGCCTTGATCATGGCCGCCCGTTCCCAGTTCTGGCCGCGGCCCTCGTAGTAATTCAGCGCCGCCAGCACCGGAATCGCCAGCGGTGTCGAGCCGGGATCGGGGCGCAGTCTCAGATCGGTCCGGAAGACGTAGCCGTGTTCGGTGCGATCCTGAAGGATACGCACCAGCCGCCGCGTCAGCCGGGAAAACAGGTCGGTGGCGTCGGAAGGATCGATGATCGCCGGCCGCTCGGGATCGAAGAAGGAGATCAGGTCGATATCGGAGGAGAAATTCAGCTCGCGCGCGCCGAGCTTGCCCATGCCGAGCAGAATCCAGCCCGATCCCTTCGCCGGATTTTCCGGGTCGGCGAGGCTGAGCTTGCCCTGGCGATGTGCGTCGCGCAGCAGAAAATCGCTGGCTGCGTCGACGCAAGCGTCAGCAAGCCTGCTCAACCGCCGCACGGTTGCCTGAGTGTCGGCCTCGCCGGCAAGATCGGCAAGCGCAATCAGGAAATGCGCCTCGGTCTTGCGTTCACGCAGGCTGGCCATCAGGGCAGGTTCGGTGAGGTCCGGCACGAGGCCCGAACGGCCGATCTCGGTAACGATGGCGGCAAGACGTTCCTCGACGCCCCGATCGAACAGCGCATCAAGCATGCTCGGACGGCGGCGTGCGAGATCGCGCAGGAAGGGGGAAAGATCGAAGACCGCGCCAAGGAAATCGCGGTCAGGAGATTTCGCGGTGAGCAGCTTGGCAACGCGCGCCAGGCTGTCTTCCGACGCGGCGTCGGCGATCTCGGCCAGTTCGCGTTCGGCCCGGCCGACATCGAGAGGCGCCAGCGTCACCGTTGGCTTCAGCAGCCACCCTCCTCTCGTGCGCTCCACCGTATCCGCCATGTGTACGACCCAGCTATTTCGGACGATCTTCCTTATCAGGAAAATCCATCGTCACGGATAGTCCGGGATCGGCGGGTGCAAGATCAAGCTGACCGCCGTGGAATTTCATCACCGCCTTGGCGAGGCTCAGGCCAAGGCCGGAACCCGGTTGCGAACGGCTCTTTTCCAGCCGCACGAAACGCTCGGTCGCACGCTCGCGGTCGGTGGCATCCGGAATGCCCTGGCCGTTGTCGGTCACCGTAAGCCGGATTCGCCCGCCGCCGCGCGCCAGCGCGACACGCACGGCGGGCTTGGCGGTCGCATCCTGCGAATATTTGATGGCATTGTCGACGATGTTGGACAGCGCCTGGCCGATCAGTTCGCGGTTGCCGTCGACCATGCAGGTTGTCCCGGCGTCCGCTTCGAGTGCGACGCCGGCTTCCTCGGCCACCGGCTCATAAAGCTCGACCACGTCGCGCACGGCGGCGGCGAGATCGACCCTCGTCGTATGCTCGGAGGAATAGCCTGCCTCCAGACGGGAGATCATCAGGATGGCGTTGAAGGTCTTGATGAGGTGGTCCGATTCGGCAATCGTTCCCTCGAGCGCCGCGCGATAGTCGGCAACCTTGTGATTGCCGGCCAGCGTCGCTTCGGCCCGGTTGCGCAGCCGTGTCAGAGGCGTCTTCAGGTCGTGGGCGATGTTGTCCGAAACCTGCTTCAGCCCTTCGTTGAGCATAGCGATGCGGGCGAGCATGGTGTTGAGGTTTTCCGACAGCCGGTCGAATTCGTCTCCGGCCCCCGTCACGGGCAGGCGGCCGGTGAGATCGCCGCCCATGATGCGCCGGCTCGCCTCCGAAACGCCGTCGATACGCTTCAGCGCCGCCCGGCCGACGAAGAACCAGATCAGCAGGCCGCCCAGCCCCATCATGCCGACGGCCAGCATCAGCGCCCGGCTGACGACGGCGCGGAAACGCTCCGGCTCGCCGAGGTCGCGACCGACCAGCATGATCATCTGGTTCGGCAGGCGCAGCACCACCGCTATGGCGTTGTGGCCGGTAGCGGCAGGAGCGGAAGCGACACCGCGCTGGCGGTCGGCCTCCCCCTCGCCGTAACGCTGATAGGAAAAGGGCCGTGTGGTCCAACCGTCCGTCTCCAGCACGCCGGGTTCAAGGCTGCGCACGTTACCGGTGAGGATCTGGCCGTTGGTGTCGGCGATCAGGTAGAGGTTGGCGCCCGGCTGGCGAGAACGCTGCTCGACGACGCGCACCAGCGTCGGCAACCCGCCGCGCTGATAGGCGCGCGCCAACCCCAGCACCTCGTCGTTGATGGTTTCCTGCGTCTGCGCCGTCAGCATGCGCGACGACAGCGAGGTCATGTAGAAGACGAGGAGAATGGCGCACAGCGCGAAAAGCAGAAGATAGAGGGCCGATAGCCGCGCAGCCGTCGTCCTCATGATGGCGGGCACGGAAAGCGCCATGAAAGCTAGTCGCCCCTCAGCATGTATCCGGCGCCACGGATCGTATGCAGGATCGGCGCGTCGAAACCCTTCTCGATCTTGCCGCGCAGCCTGGAGACATGCACGTCGATGACATTGGTCTGCGGATCGAAATGGTAGTCCCAGACGTTTTCGAGGAGCATGGTGCGGGTCACCACCTGTCCCGCATGACGCATCAGATATTCAAGCAGGCGGAATTCGCGCGGCTGCAGGGTGATCTCGCGCCCGGCGCGGCGGACCGAATGGGACAACCTGTCCAGTTCCAGGTCACCGACCCGATAGACGGTCTCGCTTTCCTTGGCGCTTGCACGCCGGTTCAGCACCTCGACACGCGCCAGCAGTTCCGAAAAGGCGTAGGGCTTGGTCAGATAGTCATCGCCGCCGGCACGCAGGCCGGTGACGCGGTCATCCACCTCACCGAGCGCGGACAGGATGAGCACCGGGGTCGTATTGCCGCGGGAGCGCAGCGCGGCAATGACCGACAAACCGTCGCGGCGCGGCATCATGCGATCCACCACCATCACGTCGTAGTCGCCGGAATCGGCCAACGCAAAGCCCGTTTCGCCGTCGCCGGCGACGTGCGCGGTATGGCCGGCCTCGGTAAAAGCCTTTTCCAGATAGTTGGCAGCCTCGCGATCGTCTTCGATGACAAGAATCTTCATGGCATCGTTATACGCGATTCCTGCGGTTCTGGCGGCAGCCATGGCTCAAACCTCGCAAAGCTTTGCGGCAGCGGGTGATGGGACCCGCTGCCGCTGGAACCGGATGCGATGACTGACAAACGTACCCGGTTCCATGCTTTCCCATGCCGCGGCTCGGGGGTGTTGAAACCGCAGCATGGGAAAAGGGTCCCGGTCAGCCCTTGGCGACCGGCAGGGCGACGAAGCGGTTGTTGTCGTCGCGGCTGATCTGGACGAGTACAGATTTACGGCCCGCCTTGGCGGCTTCCGCCATCGCCTTGGTGATGTCGTCGGGGCCGGCCACGTCCTGCGAATTGACGGCGGTGATTACGTCGCCTGCTTGGATGCCGCGATCGGCGGCATCGCTGTCGGGGTCGACATCGGTGACGACGAGCCCCTTGCCGTCATCGGATTTCGTGACCGTGAGGCCGAGATCGGCAAGGCTGTCGGGCTTCACCGGCGCGCTTTGCTGGTCGTCGTTCGAAGCCTGCTTGTCGCTTTTCGGCAGCGTGCCGAGATCGACCTTGACGGTTTCGGCCTTGCCGTTGCGCCAGACGGTGACGTCGACCGACTTGCCCGGCGCATAGGCGCCGATCAGGCGCGCCAGTTCCTTGGTCGAGGCGACGTCCTTGCCGTCGACCTGGGTGATAACGTCGCCGGGCACGATGCCGGCCTTCTTCGCCGGGCTGCCGTCCTGGGAACTCGCCACCAACGCGCCCTTGGCTGACGACAGGCCGAGCGATTCGGCGATGTCGTCGGTGACGGGCTGGATCTCGACGCCCAGCCAACCACGCTCGACGCTGCCGTCCTTCATAAGATCCTGCACGACCATCTTGGCGGTCGAGGCGGGAATGGCGAAGGCAATGCCGACGTTGCCGCCCGAGGGCGAGAAGATGGCGGTGTTGATGCCGACCACCTGACCGCTCAGGTTGAAGGCGGGACCGCCAGAGTTGCCGCGGTTGACGGCCGCATCGATCTGGATGAAGTCGTCGTAGGGACCGGCACCGATGTCACGGCCGCGCGCCGAGATGATACCGGCGGTGACGGTGCCGCCGAGGCCGAACGGGTTGCCGACGGCGACCACCCAGTCGCCGACCCGAACCTTCGAATCGTCGGCGAAATCGACATAGGTGAATTTCTGGCCCTTGCCGTCCACCTTCAGCACCGCGAGATCGGTGCGGGGGTCGGTGCCTATCAGCTTGGCGTCCAGTTCCTTGCCGTCGTCCGTCACGACGGTGAAGGCAGAGCCTTCCTCGACGACGTGGTTGTTGGTGACAACGTAGCCGTCCTCCGAGATGAAGAAGCCGGAGCCCTGCGCCACCGGACGCGGCTTGTCGCCGCGACGGTCGCGGCGCTGATGCCAGCGATTGTCGTTACGGTCGCCGAAATGGAATTCCTTGAAGAAGCGACGAAGCTGCGGATTGTCGGGCAAGCCGTCGGGGCCCTGGAAGAAGTCCGGGCCGTCGTCGGAGGCGGGCTGGATCTTTGCCTTGACACGGACACTGACGACGGCCGGCGAGACATGCTCGACAACGTCGGCGAAACTCGGAACCTGGGGAGCCTCGACCTTGACAGCGTCGGCCAGCACCGGAGCGGTCCCGGTGGTGACGGCGCCGAACCCGATCGCGCCTGCGATTGCCAGCGAGGCAGCGGCGGCCGACAGGCGGCTGCGGGTGCGGGGGAGCTTGGAAGCGGTGTTCATCAATCTCTTTCCTCTGAAGAAGGAATTCGGGGGCAGAATGCGTTGGAAGCATCCGATAGCCACAGAGATAGAGAGCACCACATTACCGGGCGATGGCCGGTACATGACAAAATCGTAATGTTGGAGGACGCGATTCGGGAGGATGTGATCTATTCGCGTTTGAGCAAGGTTTCGAGCGCAGCCTTCTCCTGCTCGGACAATGCCTCGGCTTCAGCCGGCCTTCCGGCCCGGCTGGCGCGAAAGACGAACAGGCCGCCGGCCAGAAGAAGCAGCACCGGAGCGCCCCATAGAAGCAGCGTGCGAAGCTCGAAACGCGGTTTCAACAGGACGAATTCGCCATAGCGCGAGACGATATAGTCGATGACCTGCTTGTCGGTGTCCCCCGCCTTCAGGCGCTCGCGAACGAGGATGCGGAGATCGCGGGCGAGATCGGCGTCGGATTCGTCGATCGACTGGTTCTGGCAGACCATGCAGCGCAGCCCTTCGGACAGGGCGCGAGCCCTCGCCTCGAGCGCGGGATCGGCCAGCATCTCGTCGGGTTTGACTGCCTGCGCCACGCCCGACAGGGCAAGCACGAACAGCAGGGACAGGGAAAGCAAGGCGGTGCGAGCGCGGTTCACGAGACGCCGGCTCCGCCTGCCGCGACCGCTTTGTTGCGGCGTCGTGCCGGCGCGCCGACACGCAGACGCCGATCCGCCAGCGACATGGCGCCACCGACCATCATCACCAGTCCGCCGCCCCAGATCAGCGTCACCAGCGGCTTCCACCAGATGCGCACGACCACGGAACCGTCTGCGCCTTCGTCGCCGAGCGAAATATAGAGCTGGCTGAAGCCGATCGTCCTGATGCCGGCTTCCGTCGTGGTCATCTGCCTCACGGGATAGAACCGTTTCGAGGACGTGACCTCACCGGAGGCCGCGCCGGCCGCATTCAAGAGGACGAAGCGGCCGTTCTGCTCGGTGTAGTTCGGTCCGGGTGCCGGGTACAGTCCATCGAAACGCAAGGCGCGGCCGGCGATTTCGACCGTCTCGCCGGCATGCATGGACAGGATACGCTCCGCCCCGAAGCACAGCGTCCCGACCATGCCGAGCAGCGTCAGCCCAAGGCCGAGATGAGCAATAGCCGTGCCGAAGATCGAGCGAGGAAGACCGACCAACCGCCGCGCCGAGACATTCCAGGCGACATTGCCGACGCCGGCCTTGACGGCAAGATCGGTGAGCGCGCCGCAAATCAGCCAGAAGGCCAGACCGGCACCCAGCGCGGCCAGTACGGAGGCGCCGTCGATGAAGACCAGCGTCACCAGCGCCGCCAGCAATGCCGCCGCGAAGGCGACCATAAGGCGCTGTGCGGCGGCCAGGACATCGCCACGCTTCCAGGCAAGCAGCGGGCCGAACGGCACCAGAAGCAGCAACGGGATCATGAGCGGGGCGAAAGTCGTGTTGAAGAAGGGGGCGCCGACCGAAATCTTGTCGGCCGAAAGCGCCTCGACGGCGAGAGGGTAGAGCGTGCCAATGAGTACGGTCGCGGTGGCCGTCGTCAGGAACAGGTTGTTGAGCACCAGCGCGCCTTCGCGGGAAATCGGCTGGAACAGGCCGCCTGCCGCCAAGGTGGAAGCACGCAGCGCAAACAGCGCCAGCGAGCCGCCGATGAACAGCATCAGGATCGCCAGGATGAAGACGCCTCGGGTCGGATCGGTGGCGAAGGCATGGACGGAGGTGAGCACGCCCGACCGCACCAGGAAGGTTCCGAGTAGCGACAACGAGAAGGTGAGGATGGCCAGAAGCAGCGTCCAGATCTTCAGGGCGGAACGCTTTTCCATGACGATAGCCGAATGCAGCAGCGCGGTGCCGGCCAGCCACGGCATGAAGGACGCATTCTCGACCGGATCCCAGAACCAGAAGCCGCCCCAGCCGAGCTCGTAGTAGGCCCAATAGGAGCCCATAGCGATGCCGCCAGTCAGGAAAATCCAAGACACAAGCGTCCACGGACGCACCCAGCGCGCCCAGGCGGCGTCGATGCGCCCCTCGATAAGGGCCGCGACCGAAAAGGAGAAGCAGACGGAAAAGCCGACATAGCCGAGATAAAGCAGCGGCGGGTGAACCGCGAGGCCGAAATCCTGCAGGATCGGGTTGAGGTCGCGCCCCTCGACCGGCGCCGGCGAAAGCCGTGCGAACGGGTTGGAAGTGACGAGGATGAACAGGAAGAAAGCGGTCCCGATCGCGCCCTGCACGGCCAGTACGTTCGCCTTTAGTGTGGCGGGCAGGTTGGTACCGAAGACGGCGACCAGCGCGCCGAAAAAGGTGAGGATCAGAACCCACAAAAGCATGGAACCTTCGTGGTTTCCCCAGGTGCCGGTGATCTTGTAGATGAGCGGTTGAAGGGAGTGCGAATTCTCCCAAACATTGGCGACCGAAAAATCGGACCGCGCATAGGCGATCGCCAACGCCGTAAAGGACAGGGCCGTCAGCGCGAAGCCGGTTACCGTCACCGGGCCGGCAACTGCCATCATCGACTGGCTGCCGACACGCGCGCCGACGAGCGGAACGATCATCTGCACCAAAGCCAGCGCGAGGGCCAGAACGAGCGCGAAATGTCCGATTTCAACCATGGCTGCTACTGGCTCTCGCTCTCGACCCAGACACCCTTGGCCTTCAACCCGTCGGCGACTTCCTTCGGCATATAGCGTTCGTCATGCTTGGCGAGCACGCTGTCGGCGACGAAAGTCCCATCCTGACCGAAAGTACCCTCGGTTATGACGCCCTGCTCTTCCCGAAAGAGGTCGGGCAGGATGCCGGTGTAGGTCACCTTGACGGATTTTTCGTGGTCGGTCACCGCGAAAGCGACAGTAGCACCTTGGCCGCGCACGATGCTGCCCTTCTCCACGAGCCCGCCCAGGCGGATGCGCTGTCCGGGCTGGACCGTAGCGGTGGCAAGATCGGCGGGCATGTAGAAGTAGGACGCCTTCTGGCCCAGCGCGTAGAAAGTCAGTCCCGTTGCGGCGGCAAGGAACACCAGACCTCCCACGATCACTGACAGCCGCTTCTGCTTGCGTGTCATGGCCTACTCCGTCGCCGCCAGCCCGAGCGATGCTGCAAAAGCGGACACTTTCTTCGCGGCCTCGCTGTCGGCTCCGAGGGCGGCGACACCGCGCGTCAGCGCGTCGCGCGCCTGGTCTGTCTTGCCCAGCACGACATAGGAACGGACAAGCCGCATCCAGCCGTCCGCGTCGTCCGGATCACGGCGCAGTTTTTCATCCAGGCTCGCCACCATCGTTTCGATCATGGCGGCGCGATCCTGCGGCGACATGGCCTGCGCTGCCGCCATGTCCTGCTGCGAGGGGCCGTCGCCAGCAGCCGGCGCCTGCCGACCGTCCGCTTCCGCCAGGGCTTCCTGTGCGGCGCGGCGCCACGGCGAATCTGCCGGCAGCGCGGCCAGCATCCGCTGCCAGCTGGCCTTGGCGTCTCCCGTGCGGCCTTCCTGCGATGCGGCCATCGCCAGATAGAAGACGGCCTTGGGATTCATGGAATCGAGCTTCAGCGCGGCCTCGAAGGCGGCCTGCGCCTCGGCCGAAACGATGCCGTTCGAGACATAGGCCAACGCTTCGCCCAGGCCTGCCTGACGGGCCGCCGTCGACCCTTCGAGGCGGATGGCGTTGCGGTATGCCGTCACGGCGTCCGAAAAGCGCTGCAGGCGCAGATAGATCGGGGCCAGCACGTCCCATCCCTTGCCATCGGAAGGATCGGCCGCCAGATGCGCTTCCGCGCGCGCCACCAGTTCGTCCACCGAACTGTCGGCCGGGTTCTTCGCCATCCGCTCTGCAAGCGGTTGCGACGGCAGATCGGGCGAACCGAGCATCCCATAAACGCCCCAACTGACCAGCGGGATGGCAAGTACGGCCGCCGCCGAGATGACCCTGAGCGCGGCTCCGTTCGATCGAGCCACGCCACCATTGGACGCGACTGCATCGGCACGCAGGAGACGACGGCCAATCTCGGCCCGCGCCTGCTCGGCTTCGGTAGACTGGATCAAGCCTCGGCCGAGATCGCGATCGAGTTCCGCGAGTTGGTCGCGATACACCGCCACATCGGGGCTTGAGCCAGCCAGACGGCGCGAAGCTCCGCCTGCCAGCGGCAGCAGCACCGACAGGCTGGCGGCCAGCGTCAAGGCGGCGGCGATGATCCAAAAGAGCATGGCATCCCAAATAAACGCGCGGCCACGATCTGCCAACTACAGCGTCCTGCGACGCTTTGGCCGAATCCTGGCCGATCGCTTCCCGCCATGGCCGATGCGATGCGGTTCAGTTCAGTAGCGACCAGCTTCCATCGGCATTGCGGCAGGCCGTTCCGCGCGCGGTCACACCGCCGCCGCCAGCATGGACGGTCTGGGCATATTGGCGACAGTCCTGCGAGCCGACACGATAAGGTTGCGCGGCGACGACTTCGCCGTAATGGCCCGCCTGATCGCCCTTCCAGCCCACCGCCTGCCCGCTCGCTGTGTATTCCAGTGCTTTGTATTCAGCTTCCAGCGCATTGCGCTTCTCATCGGCGCTCAGGCCGACGCCGATCGAACCGCTGACGAGACCGCCGCCCATGGCCGCAATGACCGACGAGGAAACCTTGCCGCCGGCCGCGTTCGCAGCGAACACACCCGAGCCCTGGTTCGAGCCAGTAGTGCTGCATCCGGCAATGCCGGCAAGAAGGCCGGAAACCAGAACCAAACGAATTCTCATGCCACACCGGTTTCCAAGGCGCCGTCCCACGCTTCAGCGCCCCGGTAGTGCCAATATTTGGCCGAAATTGGGCTACCCACAAGGCTCCTCCCGGCGATCATTGCAGACTCCGCAACCTGACCACGGCTCTCAGGCCGCCCATCGCGGACTGTTCAAGCGCCAGTCCGCCCCCGTACTCGTTGACGAGATCGGCGACAATGGCAAGCCCCAGGCCCGTGCCCGGCTTGGTCTCGTCCAATCGCTTGCCGCGCTTGAGGGCTTCACGCGCCTTGTCCGCCGGTATGCCCGGCCCGTCGTCCTCGATGGCGATCGCGAACAATTCCGTACCGTCTGCCGCCTGCAAGGCAGGGCTAACGACGATCGCCACCTTGCTCCTTGCCCATTTGGCGGCGTTTTCGAGCAGGTTACCCAATATCTCTTCGAGATCCTCGCGCTCACCGGCGAAGATCACCTCCTCGGTCGGAAGCGTCCAGGAAACGGCAATCTGAGCGTTGAGCTTCTGCACGACCCGGCCCAGCCGCTGCACCAACTGCCCGACGGGGGTCCGGTAGACGACGCTGTCGCGCTGGGCGGCCATGCGGGCACGCTGCAGATAGTGCTCGACCTGCTTCTGCATCGACGCAGCCTGGTCGACGATCAACTGGCCACGCGCATCGCCAAGGGCGCGGCCTTCGTTCAGCAGCACCGCCAGCGGTGTCTTGAGGGAATGGGCGAGATTGCCCACCTGCGTGCGCGATCGCTCGACGATGCGCTTGTTGTTCTCGATCAAGGCATTGGTTTCGTTGGCCAGCGGTTCGATCTCGGTCGGAAAGCGACCGTCCAGCCGACGCGCGGTTCCCTCGCGCACCATGGCCAGCGCATTCCTGACCCGGCGCAGCGGCTGAAGTCCGAGCACGATGGCGATTGCATTGATGGCGATCATGCCAGCGCCGAACATGGACAGATAGGTCAGCAGGCGTCGCTGGAATGTGGCGATCTCGGTTTCGAGTTCGCTACGGTTGCCCATGACCCGAAAGCGCGCCGCACGGTTCTTGGCGTCGAGCACGAATTCGCTCTCGAACACTTCCAGCTCCTCGCCGTTCAGGCCTTTCGTTGTGTATTTACGCTGGAAGGCCGAATTGAACGGCACCTCGGCAACGCTCGGCGAGGGAATAGACTGGGTCAGCGAAAACGACCGCAAGTTACCGCTCACTCCCGGCGATGCCGGCTCGACCGACCAATACCAGCCCGATTTCGGTTGGGAAAACCTAAGATCGCCAAGGTCCGGCGAGCCGGTAAGATTGCCCGCATCCGAAATTCCGACGGAGCCGATGAGATTGAACAGGTGGGCCGATAGGAGGCTCTCGAAACCCCGTTCGCTCGTCTGGCGGTAAAGCGTGGTGATGAGGGTGAAGATGACGACCAGCGTCAGGATCGCCCAAACGGTGGAGAAGGCGACGACCCGGAAAGTCAGCGAGCGCAGCCAGAAACGCACCGTCGGCGCCATTCCGGCACGAGGTCTGGTCAGCAGCGGTTCCGCCTCAAGCCTCCGTCTCGCGCATGCGATAGCCCATGCCGCGCACCGTCTCGATGAGGTCTATGCCCATCTTCTTGCGCAGGCGGCCGACGAAAACCTCGATCGTGTTGGAATCGCGATCGAAGTCCTGATCGTAGAGATGCTCCACCAGTTCGGTCCGCGAGACGACTTCGCCCATATGGTGCATCAGATAAGCGAGCAAGCGGAATTCGTGTGACGTCAGCTTCAGCGGCACGCCGTCGATGTCGGCCTTCGACGCCTTGGTGTCGAGGCGCAGCGGGCCGCAGGTCAGTTCCGAGGAGGCATGGCCGGCGGCACGGCGGATCAGCGCGCGCAGGCGCGCAAGCACCTCCTCGATATGAAAGGGCTTGGCGACGTAGTCGTCCGCGCCTGCGTCGATACCGGCGACCTTGTCGCTCCAGCGGTCGCGCGCCGTCAGGATGAGCACCGGCATCTTGCGCCCATCGCGCCGCCAGCGCTCGACCACGCTGATGCCGTCCATCTGCGGCAAACCGATATCCAGCACAACGGCATCGTAGGGTTCGGTATCGCCGAGGAAATGCCCCTCCTCGCCGTCATAGGCCCGGTCAACGACATAGCCGGCATCCGACAAGGCGTCGGAAACCTGCCTGTTGAGTTCCTTGTCATCCTCGACGACGAGTACGCGCATCGTGTCCTTTCTGCCCGCCAGACACCAGATATAAGGCGATTCCAAAACCTTGGGAAACGAGGTCCGATCCTTGCGGCTCAGCCTTGCGGCACGACGATCTCGGCCCTGCGCGGACGTTCGCCTTCCTTGCCCGGCACGAGCACCACGATCACGCAGACCGCCTGCCCGCCTCGCGTGGCCGACGACGCCTTGGCGAGCGTCCCGCCATTCTGCGCGGCCACCCGCTGGCCCACCGCGTAACAGTCGGCCGCCACCGTCGACACCGGGTCTACATAATGCGGCACGGCGACCGAGAAGGCGCTGGCTTGCGCGAGGAACAAGGCGCCGGCACACAAGGCCAGCGCGATAGTTCCGAAAAGGGAGGTCAGCCGTTTCATGGCGAGCGTTCTAATATACCCGTGCTGAACATGGAATGAACACAGCAACGCCCGCAAAGCATCCGCCCTGAAATCACGCGCCACAAAGCCGGACGCAACGTTGCCCGGCCTCCCCTGCACTTACACTAACCTATCCTCGCCTTCGCCGACAACCGGCCAAAGATAGCCACCAGTCCCGACACGGCGCTGACGATCTGAAGCAGCGTTTCGGTCAGCGCCTGTCCGTCGACGCCGTCGATGGGCAGGCCTGTCAGGCCGGCGGCACCGGTCAGGACTGTCACGATGGATGCCCAGATGGTGCGGGACAGATACCAGGGTTTGCTCGTGGTCATGGCAAGGTCCTTTCGTTGAGAAAATTGCGATAGCTCAGGCGAGCGCCAGACGACGGCTGGCGGGCAGGCCCCAGCCGATCGACGTGCCAAGCTGGCGAACCGTGAGATCGATACCAGCAGGCAGGCTGCCGAAATCGCTCGCAATCGCAGCGGCTTCGTAGGTCCAGCGCGGTTCCGTCACATCCACTGTCCGAATCGCCGGGCCACCGACAGGCGCGATTTCCAGCCGGTATTGTTCAGTCTCCTCACCCAGCGGAACATCACCGCCTTCCCATCGATCCGCGTCGATGCGACCGCATCGAATCCAGGACAGCGTCACGTCGCCGCCGCTGCGCGTCGCCCTTAGATGGACAGGCGCATAGGGCAACAGCGCTCGCACGCCGCCCACCTGAGCGGTCTGGACGAAATTGTCGGCGGAGAAATCGAGGGAAGACGGCCCGGCTCGCCAGTTCAGCGACAGGCCGACCTCGCCCGGCAGCAAGCCGGCCGGCGTTACCGCATCGTCCAGGACTACAAAATCGGCGCCTGCCGGTGCACCTGCGGCCATGGCGTCGGTGGTGCCGAGCTGGCCACGCAGCAAAATGGACAGCTTCCAGATCTGCGGCGCCACCTCCTCGGCGGCTTCGAATTGCAGGATTTCCCATGCGCCGGTGACCGAACGGACAGCTGCCGCATTGGCACCGTTCAACAGCTGGAGACGGCTGATACTGGCAATCCCGGCATCGAACAGTTCGACGAAGAGCGAACCGGCACGGTCGATCCTCCCGGCAAAACCGGAACCGAGAGCGGCCGTCAGGCGGCCGAGGCTCGCGCGCTTTGTTACGAGCGCGCGAGCCGTGAAACCGGACTCTTCGGGAGCGACGAAAAGCGCCTGGCTGCGCCACGGCTTTTGCCAGGCGGCCACACGGAACTGGTCCTGCGGCGCACCGCTTCCCACCACCGCCGGCAGATCCAGGAAAAGGACGTGCGGTTGGCCGACGATCGCCGGCGCGCTCACACTTACCGAGGGCAGCGCGCCCGACCAAACCGCCGGGGCACCGCGTGTGATCTGTCGGGCCGAGACCTTGCGGACCAGACCGTCCTCGACCTCGGTGACGATGAACTCGGAAGGATTGCCGGATGCCGCGACCGTGACGATGGTGCCGAGAGCCACATCGACCTGCGGCTGCGGCAGGGAAAAGCTGGTCGTCTCGCGGCCGTACCAGGTGCGCTTCAGCCAATCGTCAAGCAGGGCTCGGGCCTGGCCGGCCTCCAGCACGCCGGGGAAGGAGAGCGCGTGTTGCCGACTCCCCGGCGCGCCAAGCCGAACGCTGCGGACCGACGCCGCCTGGTATTCGCCGAGCGGATCGCGGAAAGTCAGGATCGCTTCGGCCGGCAGATTATGATTGGGCTCGCGCTTCGTCTCGACTACCGGCCCGTCCGACACCGCGACGAATTCGCTTACCGCCAGAGCAGCGGTGCCGGAAGCGCCTGTCTGCCGCAGCACCAGCCGGTCGGCCCCTTGCGCCACGACAAGACCGAACAGGTCGAGCAGCGGCTCCAGCGCAGCGCGCGCGGAGGTGGGATCATCGACCACATAACCGACGACGGAGCCGGTCACGGCGCCGGTGTCGGCCATGGACTGGCCATGGTCCGTCAGGATCGCGTTGACGAGATCGCCCAGGGCCGGATTGGCGATGCGGCCGTTCAGCCAATGGCCGCGGTTCCAGTTCGCGCCGTCGCTCCATAGGTCGCCGCGCAGCGGAAAGGCGGGAAAGGGTCTGGCATCCCACGCCCAGATGTAGATGCGCGAAAAGTCCACCATGCGACCGCCATAGACGGATGAAAGCGGATTGGCCGCATCGTCGGAACCGACGGCGGCGGCATCCCAGTGGCGGGCATGCGCTTCCAGGAAACGATGCTGGGCAGCGTCCGAGCGGCCGCCACCCGAGAAATAAGGCATGCCGTTCTCGGCCGATTTCGGATCTGGAAAGACATTCGGCTGGTTCGGTCCCTTGTCGACCGCCGGACAGCCCAATTCCGTCATCCATATCGGCTTGGCCTGCGGCACCCAGGCGGTCGGAGACGCTTTCTCCATCCCTCCGATACGGTCGAAATGCCTGTTGGACCACCAGCTCACGATGTCCTTGTAGCGATAGGTCCACGGCTTGCCGTAGGCGCCATCCATGATCGGCACGCGGACGCGGGCTTCGCGCGCCTCTGCATCGGGATAGTACCAGTCGAAGCCCTCGCCGCCGGCAATGGCGCCGGCAAGGCCCGCCGGATCGTAGGGGCTCGCGAAGCCGTCCGGATTGCCGCCGGCATAGTCGGCGTCGCGCCAGTCGGACAGCGGCATATAGTTGTCGATGCCGACCGCATCGATGGCAGGATGCGCCCACAGCGCATCGAGATGGAAAAAGACGTCGCCACTGCCGTCGGCCGGATGGTGGCCGAAATACTCGCTCCAGTCGGCGCCATAGGTGATGTGCGTGCCCGCCCCGAGCACCGTCCGGGCATCCGCCGCCAGCGCGCAAAGCTGCTCGACGAAGGGAAAAGCATCCGCCTGGTCGCGCAATGTCGTCAACCCGCGCAGTTCGCTGCCGATCAGAAAAGCATCGACGCCGCCCGCGCGCGCGGCCAGATGGGCATAGTGGAGGATCAGCCGCCGGTATCCCCAGTCGCTGGCTGATCCGGAAAACGTGATCGTATCGCCGCCGGATGCGGAGAATTGGCCAGGCAGTGCTGCCCCACAGAATGCATCGACCTGCGTGCGAGCCGCAGCAGTCCGGTCCGCACTGCCGGGCAGCAGGGGGGCAAGTTCCGCCGTGATGCGGCCGCGCCAGGGATAGCTCGGCTGTGCAGGCCGTCCATAGGGATCGGGCAAGCCGTTGCCATCGGGTATGTCCATCATCAGGAAGGGGTAGAGCGTGACGCCCAGTCCGCGCGCCTTGATCTCGGCAATAGCGTCGATCACACTGCGGTCGGACGGCGTGCCACCATAGGCTGCGCCGCCGTCATGCCAGGAAACGACTGGCGCATCGGCGCGCTGGACGCCGGACACGACCCAATCGCTGGACAGCCCATCGCCGCCAGCGGTCGTCACGGCCGGGCGGATGCGGCAGTGCCCTGCCCTCAGATCGTCGCCGAACCAGGTGACGATGAGCGCCACGTGCTGGAGATTGGGGCATGTCGCCTGCAATTCGTCGAGCGAGGCCGCGATATCGGTCCCGGCGAAGAGGACGTTGCGGTTCACCGCATCCGCTTCGCCGGGCCGGTACTGCCGGCTGACGAGGGCTGGCGACAGGCCATATTCGATGGCGCCCGGAAGCAGCGCGACGGCGCGCACGGATCGATGGAGCGCGCCAACCGGACGGATGACCTCGAACTGCATCTGCGGAACACGATTGCCGTAGTCACCGATCGGCAGCCTGTCGAGCACGACGTAAGCGACGTCCCGGTAGGCGGGCGTATTGCCGGCACCCTGCTTTGCTTCGATCAGCGGATCGGCCGGTTGCCCAGCCGTACCCTGATAGACGCGCAGTTCGACCGTCTCGCGATCGATCTCGCGACCGTCCGCCCAGATGCGGCGGATGCCGGCGATCTGGCCTTCGCACAGCGCGAAGGCGACATTGGCGTAGTAGGAATATTCGGTGACCTTGGGGCCGAGCTTGCCCTGCCGCCGGGTCGCCTTGCTCTCTTCGAAACGTGTCGCCCAGATCAGGATGCCGCCAAGCCGCGCCGTGCCGTAGAGACGCGGCAGCGCCACGCCCTCCTCGGCGGTGAACGGACGCGCGCCGCTGAGACGAGATCCCTCGATGCGGTTGGTGCCGTTGATCAGCGCCCGGTCGACGGCATAGCCGGCCAGAGCGCCGGCAGCAGTGCCAATGGCCGTGCCGACAGGACCGAGCAGGCCACCGAGATAGGCACCCGCCGCTTGCAGAAGAATAGTCGCCATCGAGGCTCCCGGACGTCAGCTATCTGGAAAGGCGAACACCGCCGCGATGCGGCGGCGCCATTGCGGAACGAGCGGCGACCGCACGACGGCGGCCGCTCCTTCATAGGCATGGACGAAACCGTCCGTGCCCACGGCTATGCCGACATGCCGGGCCGGCCAATGCGGCCGCCAGCGAAACAGCAGCAGGTCTCCCGCCGCGAGATCCACCATGTCTTTTTCACGGAAATGCCGGCGCGCCGCGCTGGCCAGCCGATCGCCCTCGCCGGCTTCCGACCAATCGGCGGCATAGACGCCGGGGTGTTCGAGTTCCCGGCCGTAGACTGCCTGCCATACACCGCGCACCAGCCCAAGACAGTCGCAGCCTACACCCTTGCGGCAACCCTGATGCCGGTAGGGCGTGCCGACCCAGACCAGCGCCTCGGCGACGACCGCCTCCGCCAGCGGAGTGTCGCGTACCATTCTATGGGACGACCGGACCGCCATCGAATGCTCCGCCGTCGGTCACGTAGGAATAGGCCGCATCGTTGCCGGGAAGATGCGGAAAGCCGCGAAAATTCAGCGCATTGGAGAATTTCGCCTTGCAGGTCGCGAAACTCTTGTCGCAGCCGGCCGTGACCGAAAAGGCGTCGCCGGCAGCGACCGCCGGACCAGTAATCGGCAGCAGGCCGAACACGGCTCCGTTTTCCGTCTTGCGATGAGCGACGATGCGCTCGACCCATCCCGCCCGCGCACCACTCGTCCATGTCAGCGTGCCGGAAGAGAACCAGCCCGATTCGTAGGCGTCGAGGCCTGCGACCTGCATCGTCTCCGAGGCGCCGGTCGCGACGACGCTGCCGGTGGCGGTGAAACCCGGCTGGGCAAGCAGGAAACCGCAGCGCACGTCGCCGAGTTCCGCATCGCAGGAGCGCGTCACATAGCGCCCGTTCGGCTGGTCGAGCGTCGTTACGAGACTTTCCAGCTCGGCAACGAAGCGCTCGTCGCTGCGCGTGATTTTGCCGATGGTGGCCGTCCGGATCACGGCGGAATCCGCAGGCTGGCGCCAGTTGACCAGAAGCGTTTCCACCCTGGCGCCGTCGTAGAGGCCGGCGGCGATATCCTCGTCGCGGATACGGTCGGACGAAAGGGCGCCCTCGACGTCGACCGTATCGACCGCAAGGCCCAGCGTGTCGCGCGCCTCGCTGGCGGAAAAGCCGGTTTCGGGCTCGAAGGCCAGGCCACCGATCACCAGCCTGCGGTCATGATCGGTAAAACCCGTGACAGTGCCGTCCTTGCGGGTCAGGCGCCAGCAATGACAGACCGTCGTGACCTCGCGCGAGAAATGCCCGGTGAGCGCAGCTGGATAGACCGTCACAATGGAACCTCGACCAGGGGAATGGAGGGGATCTGTCCCGCCTTGAAGGCCTTCAGGTTGATGGAGAGGCGCTCGGTATCGAAGCGCACCGGCACGTCGAATTCGTAGCCTGCGGTGATGACCGTCCCGGCCGCCGGAACATGCTCCGGCGCAAAGACGATCTCTCCAGTAACCGTGTCAAAGCTGAACGCGGACGGCGCATCCTGTTCGACGGTCGCCACCGCAATCCTGAGGGTTGCCGGACGCGGTCTCATGACGAGACGGCGATAGGCGTCGTCATCGGTGCCGTAGACCTTCACCAGCGCGAAGCGGTCGGTCACGCCGTCGCCCACGCCAATCGGCTGATCGAACGCGGATGGCGCAGTATCCGGCCGACAGGATTTCATGTCGAACGGGTCGCGGAAGCGGAAGGCGTGCAGGGAACCGCGCCGCGCCTCGAAGAAGTCGATCACCTCATGCAGATCGTCGAGCGAGCGCACGCCGGTGCCGGCGTCGTAGTAGTGCCGCGACTGCGAAAAACGCGCATTGCGTTTCTCGCGACCGGACGCCAGCGTGACGATCTCGTTGCGCCGCTCCGGTCCGCCCGTCGCCCCGAAGGAGACGCCGAGCGGAAACAGCACGTCGTGGAAACTGGAAAATTCGGTCACGAATAACCTCAAAAGGTTCTGGTGCCGCGCGAGACGGCGCGCGCCAGCATGCCGGTGATCTGTGCCTCGGACTTGCGGAAGGAGGCGGCGTCCTGCGCGGTGACGTTGAAGACGACATTGACCGGTGCCGCCGCTCCGGCGGCGGCGACGCCGAGGCTGCCGTCGGCGCCGCGGCGCAGGGGTAGGATCGCCTCCGATCCCGCCTCGCCCATCAGGCCGAGATTGCCGCCGAGCGGAAAATAGGTCGGGGCCGAAACGACACCACCGCCGGCGAACGGCACGACGTGGCCGGGCACGCCGCCCTTGGCGAAGGGCAGGACGCCCGACAACCCGCCGATGAGGCCAGAGAACAGCGAGCCGGCCAGCGACTGCAGTGGTTGCAGCCCCTGCTTCAATGCCAACCCCGCCAGGTTGAGCCCGATGCGGCGCAGCACATCGTCGAACTCCCTGCCGCTGACGACGGCCCCCTTTAGCGCACCGGCCATCTGGGTGCCGAAGCTCTCGGAGAGTTTGCCGAGATCCGCCAGCGCAGCCTCGAATGGCGATGTATCGGCGCGGACGGAAACGGTTACGTCTTCGGCCAAGATCAGGCCTCCTTTTCAGAACGATCGGGGAAGGCACGCATCAGCGCGACCAGATCGGCACGCAAGGGAACCGGGCCGCGTCCAGGCGAGCGGGCGCGCACGGCATGGCCGAACTCGACCGGCGTCATCGCCCAGAACGCATCCGGCGAAAGCCGCAGCAGGCCGAATCCGACGGCCATCGCCTCCTCCCACGGAAAGGCCGGCCGCTCGCCTGCTGCGGCGTCTAAGGGTTTGACGTCGGAGCCTGTCCACCGGCGGAACCGAAGGTCGCCACCAACAGCTCCGACACCATCGCGGCGAAGCCGGCGGCGCCGTTGTCGCACTGCATGGTGCCCACCGCCTCGTCGTCGACATCTTCGCCCGCGCCACGCAAGCCGGCGCCAATGACGCGCATCATATCGAGCGCTGACAGCCGCCCGGCCGAGAAACGCTCGACCAGGGCGGTCAGGTCGTCGGCCGCGTAGGTCGCCTCCAGTTCGGCCAGCGCACCGAGCGTCAGGCACAACCGGCGCGGCCTGCCGTCAAGTTCCGCCGAAATCTCGCCGCGTCGCCGGTTTGCGCTCATGCTACCACCGCGAAGCTGATGGCGCCCGCCGACTCCAGCGCCATTTCGAAGGTGACCTCGCCGTCGTGCGCGCCGGAATATTCCAGGGAGGTGATCTGGAACGGGCCGGAGACGATGCCGAAATCCGGAATCGCCATCTGCCACGAGGCGATTTCTCCGGCGAAGAACTTCGACCGGATCAACGCGTCCGACTGGGCGTCCTTGAAGATGCCTGAACCGCTGACGGCGGCGCGCTGCACGCCGCTGCCGGCGAGCAGTTCGCGCCAGCGTCCGGCCGAATCCGCATCGGTGACGTCCACCGTCTCGCTGTTGAAGGCGACACGTTTCGACCGCAGGCCGGCGACGGTGACGAAACTGCCTTCGCCGGTGGAATCGAGTTTGAGAAGAAGGTCCTTGCCCTTCTGCGCGCCCATGCAGGCCTCCTGATTGTGCTGTCGATTATGGGATCGGACCGGACGCGCTCAGGCGTCGTCCTCGATCATGGCGCGGAAGCGCAGCAAGCCGTGATGGATCAGCAGATCCTCGTCATAGCGCGCCTCCGAATAGTCCAGCCGCAAGGCGACCAGACGATGAGCCTCTAGCGCAAGCGGCTCCTCCAGCCGCGCGCGGATGGCTTCCATGATATCCAGCGTTTCCTTCTTGCCCTGGGTCTTCGACCAGACGTGCAGGGTGAAAAGCTGCTCGGCACCTTTTTCGGTGGCGGTGCTCCAGTCGTAAATGCCGGTCATGCCGAACGTCACGTAGGGAAAGCGGACGTTTGCCGGCGCCCGGTCGAACACCTTGGCGCCGCCGAGCAGCGCGGTCAGCACGCTCTCCGCACCCAGCGCGGAAAAGATCGCCTTCTGAAGATCAGCCGCGGCCGCGATCATCGCCATCCTCCTTGCCGCGGAATTCCGTTATCCGGGCGGAGTTCCGCCTTTCCATTGGCACCTGCCTTGCCGAAAGGGTGCCACGCTCGGCCTGTTCGGCCAGATCGAGCGCCTTCCAGCGCAAGGCGCGCACGAGGCCGTCGAGCGTCATCGCCATCGTCACCTTCATATGGTCGTCTCCCGCGTCCGGCACAAAAGGTAGCGGCCGCTCTCGTCGGGATCGTGTGCGGTGACGATCAGGAAGAAGCGGCCACCGCCGGCAAAGCGCATATCGGCTTCGACATCGCCGCGATGACGCAAGGTGATGCGATGCGTCACCGCCTCCAGCGTCTGACCGGCGCCGAAGCGGCTGTCGGCCGAAACCGGCTCGATGCGGGCAAAGACGGTGGCAACGTCGCTCCAGCTTTCGACAAACCCGCCGAGACCGTCCGGCACGGCCGTCACCGTCTGAAGCACCAGCCGGGTGCGCAGCGCGCCGGGATCGACAAAGGTTTTCCCCATCACAGCCGCCCCGCGCGATAGCCGGCGACGATGCGGTCGAAGCCGGCGGGATAGGAAACGGGCTGGTCGGCCGGGCCGTAGCCGGCGCGGAATTCGTACCAGTGCGCAACCAAAAGCAGGATCGCCCGCTTCAGCGGATCGGGCACGTCGGTACCTGCCTCGCCGAAGCCGGCGGTGAAGTCGATCTCCAGCCCGTTCATCGCGCGCAGCGGCGCGACGGAGGCGTTGAAATGGATGCGCGCCGGCCGCGACACGGCATCGACCTGATAGGTGGCAGGATCGACAACCGCGCCCTCGCCTTCGCTGCCGAAGGCTGTGACGGACTGCACTTCGCGCAGCGGATGGATCCTGACGAGCGCGCAGCCGCTCTCGGGCAAATCGTCGAGGACGAGCCGCCAGCTTTGCAAAAGCAGCGCCATGCCGGTGCTGCGCTCGACCTCCTGTCGGGCGGCGCGGACAAGGCCGGCGAGCAGTTCGTCGTCGTCGGTGTGATCGATGCGCAGATGGGCCTTTGCCTCGGCCAATGTCACCGGTTCGGCGACCGGATCTACGGTGCGGATAAGCGTCATGCGTCAGCCTTCATGGAGAAAGGAAAAGCGGCTCCGGCGGGGAGGAAACACCGGAGCCGCCATCGACTCCCGCCCCGCTCAGAAAGGGACGGGAGAAGCACTCAGGCAGTGCCGAACTTCAGGAGCTTGATGGCGTCGAAGTCCTGCACGCCGCCGCCGACGCGCTTGGTCGTGTAGAACAGCACATAGGGCTTGGCGGAGTACGGGTCGCGCAGCACCCTCACACCCGCACGGTCGACGACCAGATAACCACGGCCGAAATCACCGAAGGCGATCGGTGTGGCGTCGGCGCCGATGTCGGGCATATCCTCAGCCTCGACCAGCGGGAAGCCCATCAGCATGGCGCGCTGACCGGGTGCGGCTGGCGGCTGCCACAGATAGTTGCCGTCGGCGTCCTTCAGCTTGCGGATCGCCGCCTGGGACTTGCGGTTCATGACCCAGTTGGCGTTCTGCCGGTAGCCGGCCTTCAGTGCATAGACCGTGTCGATCAAGACGTCGGAGGGGTCTTCCGCCGGCCAGTCGCCGGAAACGCCGGTCAGTGTGTAGCCGATCTTGCCCCACGCCCAGGCGCTTTCGGCAGCCTGAGTGTAGCTGAGGAACCCCTTCGGCTTGGCGGTACCGTCGCCGGTCACGAAGGCCTTGCCCTCCTGCTCGGCAAAGGCCGCTTCCACTTCCGCCGAGATCCACTGGTCGAGATCGACGACGGAGTCTTCCAGCAACGAGGCCGTCGCGGCCGGCATGGCATAGAGTTCCATCGTCGGAAACTGCAATTCGGCCAGCGTGGTGGAATCGGTCTGAGGCCGTGCGGCCGTTTCCGCCACCCAACCGACCGCCGGGCCGGCGGCCGAGAACGGCTTCTTCAGCACGGCCGCGGAGACCTGGCGCACCGAAGCGATGGAGCGGATCGGCGAAAGGGCGGCCAGCCGCTTGCCGATCGCGGTCTCGACCTCGTCCGGCACCAGGTAGCCACCGTCCTGCCCCGAACCGCCCAGGTTGGTCGACATCGCCTTGGTGTCCAGCGAACGCAGCCCACGGTCGTCGCCGGAGCGCATATAGGCATCGAAGGCGGCCTTGTGTTCGCTCGGCATGGCGCGGTCCTCGCGGCCCAGAGCCGGGCGGATGCGCTTCAGCGCCAAACTGTCGAGCGCCCGCTTCTGTTCGTCCAGCGCACGCGAGATGCGCTCCACCTTCTCGCCGGTCAGCACGTCGGCGCCGAAGCGGCTTTCGAGCTGCGCCAGTTTTTCGTCGTTGCTGTCCTTGAAGGCCTCGAAAGTGGTCATGAACTCGCCGAAGGCATCCTTCAGGTCGAGATAGTCGTCGGCGACCGCCTTTGTTTCAGGCGCCGCTGCAAGCGTTGCGTTCATAGAGCATGTCCCTGCTGTTTGAGTGAGCGTGTCGCCCGGCGGATACGCTCCGCTAGGCCCTGCGTGGTTTCCGGCGCGGCATCCCGCCCGCGCGCCAGACCGGCGAAGCCCTTCGCGATGACGGTGCGGGCCTCGCCTCTTGAAAGCCCCGCGTCCCGCGTGAGCCACAACTCGAATTCCCTCACGGTCGGCAGCGGCCTGCGCCCCTTGACCGTCTCGATGCGGGCGCCGGGCAGCATGGGGAAGGTGACGACCGAGATTTCCCAAAGGTCGGCTTCCAGGATGCGGCGCACGCCGGTTGCGGCATCGCGCCGAGCCTTGACGGTGCGAAAGCCGATGGAGAGCCCATCCAGCGCGCCGGCGCGCATCAGGTTCAGCGCCTCGCGGGCACGCGCAGCGCCCGTCGCAAGACGGCCACGCACGAACAGGCCGCGCCGGTCCTCCCGCACCTCCGTCCATGTACCAATCGGCTCGTTCGGATCGTGCTGGTAGAGCATGCGGATGCCGCCGGCGCCACGTCGGCGAAGCGAATTGGCGAAAGCGCCGCGCTCGACCGAATCCTTGCCGAGATCGACCTCGCCGAACAGGCTGGCATAGCCGGAGAACGTGCCGTCCGTGTCCACCTTGTCGAGCACCAGATCGACGAACTTGCGTTCGATCCGCCGCACCTCACCGATCATCGGCATTCTCCTGATTTTTCTTGCCAAAGAGGCTTCCGATCCCGTTTTGCTGGAAGGCCCGCACGACGAAGCCGAGCGCCCACCAGGCGCACAGGCTCGCCACTGCGGATCCCATCAACATGAGTTCCGTCGGGCCAATCGCTGTCTCGATCTCGAGTTCGGACGCCACCTTGAGGCCGGCCGTGCCGCCGAACACCATTCCGCACACGACGCCGACTGCGAAGCGCGCGGCTGCCTCGCGCCGGCCGTGCGGCAGCATATAGGCGAGCGAGATGGCGGAACCGGCGACGGCGCCGCCGGCCTTGGCCAGCCACAGCCAGGCCGTTTGAGACATATCGTTCATGATCCTGGGTCCGTAATTCAGCCGAGACCGCGCGGCTGGTAGCCGACCGCCTCGCGCTTCTCGTCCTCGGTGAGGAAGGAGGCCGCATCGACGCGCTTCCACAGCGCATCGCGCTCGCTGGACAGGCCTTCGATGCGGTCGGCGTCGTACCAGAGACGCAAGCCTTCGCCGAACGGCCCGGCCAGCCAGGCCGACAGTTCCTTGGCGGTGCGCGCCACCAGTGGCAGTACGGTCAGCCGGTAGAAGGCGCGGTTGGCTTCCTGATAATTGGCGTAGGTGTTGTCGCCGGGAATGCCGAGCAGCATCGGCGGCACGCCGAAGGAAAGCGCGATATCGCGGCTGGCCGAATGCTTCGCCTCGATGAAGTCCATGTCCTTCGGCGACAGCGCCATCGCCTTCCAGTCCAGTCCGCCTTCCAGAAGCAGCGGCCGTCCCGCCCTGCGGGCGCCGGAATAACCTTCCTCCAGTTCCGCCTTCAGACGGTCGAACTGCTCGTCGCTCAGGTTGCCGCCGTCCTTCGGCGCATAGACCAGCGCGCCGGAGGGCCTCGCCGAATTGTCGAGCAGCGCCTTGTTCCAGGTGCCTGCGGCGTTGTGCGTGTCGAGCGCCATCAGGGCGGCTTCCAGCGGCGGGAAGCCGTAGTGGTCGTCGAGCGGGTGAAAGAGTCTGAGATGCAGCGCGCCGCCGCCCTCGCCAGCGCCGAGCGGCATCTTGCGGCACACCGACCCTTCGCGATGATCGAGCGCCACCGGCCAACCGGTCGCGTCCGTTTCCACCGTGACCCGATCGGGGCGCAGGAGATGCAGTTCGCGCGCATCTTCGCCCGCCTCGATCAGTTCGACATAGGCGTTGCCGGCAAGAAGAAGGTGGCCGTACAGCGCCTCGAAGAAGGTCGCACCGGCCTGCCGCTGGTTAGGCTGGCCGAGCAGTTTCAGCAGCGGATGCTCCTCGATCTCCGCCGCGCCCTCGTAGAGCAGCCATGGGATCGCCGAGGCCGTTTCGGCGATCAGCCGCACCGAGCGGTGGACGATCGGGTTCCTCATGAAACCTTCGCGCGCCAGCGCGGCATAGTCGCGACGCGTCCAGCGCGCTTCGGCCTGCGCCTGGAAGGCGATGAAGCCGCCCGGGGCGCCGCCCTTCGTTTCGACGCGCACACCGGCAGCGTTCCCCTTGCGGGGCCAAGGCCATGTCCAAGCCATATCCCATCCTGTCAGCGAAGTTCACGTATCCGCGGCTCGGCCGCGTGGTCCGGCATCAGTTCCGTCACCGCCCACACCAGCGCGTCCACCCGGTCCGGCGAGCGGCCGTTCGACAGCCCGTCCGGGCCGAAATCGCACATCTCGTCCTCCAGTTCGGCGAAGCGGCCGGCATGGAGGACCCGGCCCTGCTGATAGAGGGCTGCGACCGGCTCGGCCCTCAGCCACTTGCCACGCCGCGCCCTGACCGCCTTGACCGGCACGGCCGGATCGACGGTGCGGATCACGGCCGAGGCCATCTCGCCGCCCTGGTTCACCTCGACCAGCAGGCAATCGGCCTGCAGCGAATGAAACAAGGCTACGGCCTGCGAGGCCCAGCGCCGCGGCTGGGCGCCGCGCAGTGTCGCGTCGGCGAGCACGACCGCCCTGCCCTCGCCGTCCAGCCCGGCGGCGACGATGCCGCAGGCGTCGGACGTCTTGCGCGAACTGGCCGGCGGATCGACCGCCACGACGATGCGCTTCAACTCTCTCGGCACGGAGACGACTACCTTTTCGAGCAGGTCGCGCGACCACAGCGCATCGGCGCGGTCCTCGATCAGTTCGCCGCCCAGTTCCTGCCGGCCAAGAACGCTGCCGGCATAGCGCCGCTCCACGGCGGCGAGGAAGCCGGCGGCTAGGTTGGCGCTGTTGTCCTGCGTGGTCATATGGGTCTTGACGACCATCGGGTCCGCCAGCAGGCGCTTCAGCAACCGGGTCGGTCGCGGCGTCGTCGTCAGCAATTGCAGCGGCCGCTGGCCGAGCCGGAGACCGAATTGCAGCATGTCGAAGCAGTCCTCGGCATGGCGCCACTTGGCCACCTCGTCACACCAAGCCGCCTCGAACTGGTGGCCGCGCAGGCTTTCCGGATCCTCGGACGAGAACATCAGCGCCACCTGCCCGTCCTTCCAGACGAGCCTGCGGCGGCTCGCCTCGAAGCGCGGCCGCTCCCGCCGAGAAATCGTGGCGATGCCCGAAATGCCCTCGATCATTACGTCGCGCACATCGGCCAGCGTCTCGCCGACCAGCGCCAGACGAAAATGCTTGTGGCCAGCGAAGGGCGGTATGGAACGCGCCAGCCCGTTGATCCATTCCGCGCCGGTGCGCGTCTTGCCGGCGCCGCGCCCGCCGAGCAGCAACCACGTCTCGGGCGATCCCAGCAGCGGGTATTGCGCCAGACGTGCGCTACGGAACCACTCGTTGCGGATCGGCCAGATCCTTCGCTCCCCGACTTCCCGCAACCAGGGAAGCTGCGAGTTCACGGGCAAGCTCGATAATTCTGTCGTTAACGAGCTGGAGCACGGCGGCCACGTCTTCATCCGATCCGATCTGGTTCTCTTTGGCGGCCTCGTCGGGCCGCATGATTTCGCCGATCTTGTCGAGGCCGCGCACCATGGCGATGATGCCGTCGATCTCGGCCTTGCTGATCCCCTTCCCTCCTTCGCCGGCGCCGCTTCCCAGCGCCTCCAGCCGGCCGAGAAGCTGGCCGGCCACCTGCCGCACACGCGCGGCCACATCTTGTCCGGAACCGGGACGCAGAGCCCATCCTTCGCGTTCGGCCTGCGCCCTCAGCCCGTCGGGCGAGCGACCGCACGCCTCGGCGATCCGCTCAAGCGAAATATCCGTGCCTTCGACAACTGCGCGCTGGGCACGGTGCCGGGCAACCGCCGACGAAGCAGCCATCAAATCTTTCCCATGTTCGGACGAGGACGAGCGGGCGGCGGACGGAGGAAAGCCAGCGCGCCCGCTTCCGGCAAACATCGAGCCATATCAGACCGCTTTCGCTGTCCGGCTGCCGCTGCCCACACTTTTGTGACGATAGCGAAACCCTACCAGACCAGCGTCACGGTGTCAAGAATAAATTCCTATCTTTTTTACCGTCTTTCAGCGAAGCCGAACCCAGCTATCGGTTGTCCCTTGTCGGCGTCGTGGAAATCGGGGAAAAGGAGCAGGCCTTACCGCCCTGAAATCGCCCGCAAGCGTTTTCAATCTGCCGGCGAGGGATTGCGGAAGCCACATGGTCGACCCCATCAAACCACGCAAGAAAAGAGGCCCCGTAGCCGCGTGGCTGCTGGCGGTCGATGCGTGGCTCGATTCCTCACTCTACGAGGTCCGCTTCAAGGCCGGCGAGTTCTGGGAAACGGCGACGATCTTCTCGCGGCGCTTCCGCTTCAAGGGATGGCGGCGCGCCCTCATCGAACTGCTCAGCGAAGGCTTCACTATGGGCGCCGGCGGCGCGGTTGTCTTGCTGGCGCTCGCGCTGCCCGCCTTCCAGGTGACGAAGGGCGACTGGAAAGCCCAGGACGACTTCGCCGTCACCTTCCTCGACCGCTACGGCAACGAGATCGGCCAGCGCGGCATCATCCAGCGCGATTCGGTGCCGGTCGACCAGATGCCGGATCATGTCATCAAGGCGGTGCTGGCGACGGAGGATCGGCGCTTCTTCGAGCACTACGGCATTGATGTGTTCGGCCTCGTCCGCGCCTTGACCGAGAACATGCGCGCAAACTCGGTCGTGCAAGGCGGATCGAGCATTACCCAACAGCTCGCCAAGAACCTGTTCCTCTCCAACGAGCGCACACTGGACCGCAAGATCAAGGAAGCCTTCCTGTCGCTGTGGCTGGAGGCCAATCTCTCCAAGAAGGAGATCCTGCAGCTCTACCTCGACCGCTCCTACATGGGTGGCGGCACCTTCGGCATCGAGGCAGCGGCGGATTTCTATTTCGGCAAGAGCGTCAAGGATTTGAGCCTCGCCGAAGCGGCGATGCTGGCCGGCCTGTTCAAGGCGCCGACGAAATACGCGCCGCACATCAACCTGCCGGCGGCGCGAGCCCGCGCCAACGTCGTGCTGAACAACCTGGTCGACAGCGGCTTCATGACCGAGGGCCAGGTGCTGCAGGCACGCATCCACCCCGCCGACGTCGTCGACCGTGGCGAGCGCAAGAGCCCCGATTATTTCCTCGACTGGGCCTTCGACGAGGTCAAGCGTCTGGCGCCTCCCGGCACCCACTCGCTGGTGGCGCACACCACCTTCGACGCCAACCTCCAGAACGCGGCCGAGGAATCCCTGGAATTTCATCTGAGGCAATACGGGAAGGATTACCACGTCAGCGAAGGCGCGATCGTCGTCATCGAGACCAACGGCGCCGTGCGGGCCATCGTCGGCGGCCGCGACTACGGCGCCAGCCAGTTCAACCGCGCGACCAAGGCGCTGCGGCAGACCGGCTCGTCCTTCAAGCCCTATGTCTATGCTACCGCCATGGAAAATGGCTTCAAGCCCGAATCAATCGTCTCAGGCGGTCCGATCAGCTGGGGCGGCTGGGCACCGCACAACTACGGCGGCGGCTTCTCCGGCAACGTCACCCTGCTGACCGCCTTCGTGAAGTCGATCAACACAGTGCCGGTCAGGCTTGCGAAGGATCATCTGGGTATCAACGCCATCGTCGACATGGCCAAGGCCATGGGGGTGGAGGCGCCAATTGAACGCTTCAAGACAACAGTGCTCGGCACCTCCGGCGAGACGGTGATGGACCAGGCCACCGGCTACAGCGTCTTCGCGCAGAACGGAGTCGTCGGTACCCGCCACGGCATCACGCAGCTGGTCACCCACACCGGCGAGGTCGTCTACGACTTCGCCAAGGATGCGCCACCGCCGCACCGCGTGCTGTCGGAGCAGGCGTTGCGCTCGATGAACGCCATGCTGACGCAGGTACCGGTGATCGGCACGGCCCGCCGCGCCGCCCTGCCCGGCATCGTCTCGGGCGGCAAGACGGGCACCACGCAATCCTATCGCGATGCCTGGTACGTCGGCTTCACCGGCAACTATACGGCCGCCGTGTGGATGGGCAACGACGACTTCAGCCAGACCCGCAACATGACCGGCGGATCGCTGCCGGCGATGGTCTGGCAAAGATTGATGGCCTACGCGCACCAGAACATCGACCTGAAGCCGATCCCCGGCATCGACCATCCCTTCGTCGACGATGCGGTCGCGGCCAAGGCCGAAGAAGCGCAGAAGAAGCAGGCGGAAGAGGATGCCGCAAAGGCCGCTGCCGAACGGCCGCCGGTATTGTCCAGCCGCACCACGCAGATGCTGCGCGAGCTGACACGGCTTTTCCAGGCGGCACCGCCACTCGCCATGGCCGCCGAGCCGGAAACACTGTCGGCGCTTTGACTTCGCATCCACTCAGACCCGGCTGCACGGACGGCGGACTGCTCGGCGCTTGCCAGCGCGGCCCGCGTCACGATATTGCGGCATGGCATCTTTCGTGTCCTCCGAGCCGCTCCCCATGCTGAAGAACGCACTTCTGACGCTTCTGGCGGTCGCCATCGCCGTCGGTCTCGGCGGTGGCAGCGTCTGGTACGCGCTTCATGCTCAGAGTGGCGTCGGCGCCATTCGCATCGGCCCGTGGACGGCCTTCCCCGATATCGGGACACCGAACGCCGACCCGTATTCGCAGGCACGCATCGCCAGGGAAGGCGTATTGGCGCTCGGACGGGCGGAAGGACTGGCCTTCGTCGCCGAAAGCGATTCAGCCGGGCAAAAGCTGCGGCGGGAGTGCGCCTACACCATCGCGGGCGCGTTCCCGACGGCGCGCTTCTGGACGCTCTACGCCGCCGACCAGTCGCTCGACGTCATCGCCACGGGCAAGGCGCGGCCGGCTGCGCTGCATTCCTACGAGGTCCTGCGCCAGACGGACAATTCCGCCAGCATCTCAGTGTCCAGCCGCCCCGCTCCCGGCAACTGGCTCCTCGTCAACGGCACCGGAACCCTCTATTTCGTGCTGACCTTCTACGACACGCCGATCGCCAACAGCACCGGGCTGTCCGACGTGACGCTGCCCGGCATCGTCAAGGGCCGATGCGATGCGTAAGGTCATCTACGCCGTCCTGCTCGGCCTGTTCGGCGCCGGCATTGTCCATATCGCCGTACTGCTCCTGGTGCCTGATTTTTCCGAACGGGACGCCTGGTCGCGGCTCGCCATGGCATCCGACCTCTACCGCATGACGCGCTTCGACGCCGAGGCCGGCGGGCCGCCCGTCGTCAAGTCCGTGGACCCGCTGTTCTTCGCCGCCGCCTGCAGGTTCGACCTCAACGACGGCATGGTGCAGGTGACCGCGCCGGGCCAGGTGCCCTTCTGGTCCGTTTCGATCTACGACCGCAACGGCCACAACATCTACAGCTTCAACGACCACAGCGCGACCGGCGGCAAGCTGGATACCGTCGTGCTGACGCCCGCACAGATGATCGAGGTGCGCAAGCAACTGCCGGAAGACTATGCCGGCTCCATCTTCGTCGAGTCGCCCATCGGCGAAGGCATCGTCGTCGTCCGCGCCTTCGTGCCGGACGCGAGCTGGAAGCCGACCGTCGACCGCTTCCTCAACGGCGCCACCTGCGATCCCGAAACCCTTGAGGACTGACCGCTTCGACGGTTCAGTGCCGCGGCGCGGGCTTGTTCAGCGGCGGCCTCGCCGGATCGGACGGCCCACCGCCCGATTGCGGCTCGTAGCGCACGCCGGGGAAGATGATGACGGCTGCCGGCGTCGTAACGGTCAGCGGCGGCCGGTTCGTCGCCGCCGTTCGCGGCGTGAAAGACAGTATCCTGCCCATGGTTCGCGTATTCCTCTCGGTTGCCCCGGAGCACAACGCAACGCCTCCATCTCTTGATAAGGCCACCAGAGGGTTAACGGAACGCTAACGGATCGCCGCTAATTTGACCGATGTTCCGTCGCGCGACCAAAGTGGCCGAAGGCCGATGCGACGGACAGTGTGTACTTGCGTAAGGCGTATCTCGTGTCTTCTTCGGATTTCCGTCACATTGCGGCGCGGACAGAAGCAGGAAAGGCCGAGCGTCTGTTCCGTGCGGCGATCTCCGCCTTCTGCTGCCTGCCCCGACCCTCGCGGCGCGAGATCGCGCAGATCGAGGACCTGACGCTCCCGCTTTTCGACGGCGTGTCCAGCGAGGGTCTCCGCTTCGCCGCCGCGGCACTGTGCGAATGCGCCTATCCGCCCGCCGCACTCGTACGCCGGTTGTGCGACGCGCCCGTCGACGTCGCCGCCCCGTTGCTGATCCGCTCGCTGGCGCTGACCGATATCGACCTGATCGCCCTCATCGGCCGTCACGGCCTGCCGCATGCGCGAGCCATCGCGCGGCGCAGGGACCTCAATCCGACCATTGCCGATCTTATCCATGCGCTGGAAAGGCCGACGCTGGTGAAAGCCGCTTCACCTCCCGCAGAAGCGCCGGAAGCCGAGACTGCCGTGCCGGCGAAAGTCGATCAAAAGCCTCGCGGACAAGCGGCTGAGGAGACGAGGCAAAGACTGCGCTCGATCATGCTGGCCGACAAAGCGGCCGCCGAGGGTTCGCTCAATCCTTCGGCCAGATCAGGCACCTACGCCAAGCTGCGCGAAACGGCGCTGACCGGCAATGCCGTCTTCTTCCAGACCGCGCTGGCGGACGCGCTCGACATCGACTTTGCCATGGTGCGGGCGCGCATGTCGGTGGCGGACTATTCCGCCTTGCTGACGGCACTGCGGGCGCTGGACATCGGCGAAGACAGAGCCTTCCTGATCGCCGTGGCGATCTTCCCGTCGCATTTCCCGCATCCGCAGGCGATCCGGCTGTTCCTCGACCGCTACCGGCTGCTGCACCGCGAAGCCGCTGCGGAGCAGGTGCGCGAGTGGAAGGCGGAAGCCGCCTCGCAGGCGATCATCGAAGCGAGGCGCGCGAGAGCCAACTCGGATACGCCTACGGCGCCCGAACGGCCTGCCGCAAGGTTCAAGGCAGGCTGACGCTCAGCAGCTCCTCCACCGGCACGGCCCCGGCCTCGATCTCGACAACCCAGATGTCGGAATCGAATTTCCGCTCCCGCTCCAGCCGCGCCTGGAGCGCGTCCTGGTCCTCACCGTCGCCGAGACGAACGAACAAGCGCTCGTCGGGACGAGCCTGATCGTAACTGGTTTGCGGTGCGGGGCCGAACAACTCCACAGTCCCCAGCCTGTCCCTGGTCAGCACGAAAACCGCGCCCGATTCGGCCGCACCCTTGCGCATGACGGCGGCAAAGCCGCCGCCGCCGAAAACCCGGCGTATCAGCGCCGATACCCAAAGATCGGTGGTCACCCGCATAATGAGACTCCGGCTTCGCGGCTTTTCATAGCCGCATCGCATGCAGCCTGCGAGTGGAAAGGCGCCGTCAGTTGGTCAGGCCGATCTCGCGCATCTTGTTGTAGACGACCTCGTCGGGCTCCCCTGTCTCGGGCAAACCGAACAGCGCCTGGAATTCCTTGATGGCGGCTTTCGTCTGGGCGCCGACCATGCCGTCCAGCTTGATGCCGTCGTTGCCGAAGGCCTTCAATCCCGCCTGTATCTTGATGATGCGTGCGTCGCCCTGGGGTGAGGGTGCAGTCGTTGCTGCCGGCGCGGGCGGCGCCGAAGCTGCCGGGTTGCGCGGCGTCGGATGCGGCACGGAAGCCGTGGTGGGCGCCGCGCCAAGTTGCTCCAGAAGAGCATCGTCGATCCCGCCGCCGGCGAGCCCGACCTTCTGGCGATAGGCATCGATCGCCTTTTGCGTATTCGGCCCCTGGAGCCCGTCGACCGTCCCGCCATAGAAGCCGAGGGTCTTCAATATGCCCTGGACCTGCTCGACCACCGGATCGCTCTTGGGCGCGGGAGCGGCAACCGGCGACGGGGCCGGCCGCACGATGTTGATCGTCGTTTCCGGCTCGTCCGGCACCATGCTCGGGAAACTGCCGATGCTGCGGGTGGCGAAGAAGGCGCCCGTATGCGGGAACGGCTGATACCAAAGCGCGTTGGCCGAGACGTAGAACAGCGTCACCAGGAAGGCGGTCGAGCCACCCACCAGAACGGGATTGGCCGCCACAAGGCTACCCAACGCGACGGCACTGCTGCCGAAGGCGCTGCGCCGCCTGCGGGGAGCCCGCTTAGGCGGTCTTGCGGAGCGTGCCATGAGAATCGTCCCTCTTTTCCGTCCTTGCCGGCATCGACAGGACGACAGGCTCGTCGGCTGCCTGCTTCGGTCCCTCCAACGGCAGGCTGATCGAAACCTTGGTGCCCTCCCCCGGCGCACTCTCGATCGACATCGTGCCCTCGTGCAGCGCGACGAGACCTTTCACCAGCGACAGGCCGAGACCAGTGCCCTCGAAGCGGCGCGTATAGTCGTTCTGTATCTGCATGAAGGGCTTGCCGAGGCTGGCAAGATCGTGCTCGGCGATGCCGATGCCGGTATCGCGGACCGCAAAATGCAGGCGCGAGCCGACGCGCCGGGCATCGACCGTGACGCTGCCGCCGACGGGCGTGAACTTCACCGCATTGGAGACGAGGTTGATGAGGATCTGCTGGACGGCTCGGCGGTCGGCGTTGATCTCGCCAAGGTCCGCCGCAAGGTTGGCATCCAACGCGATGTCCTTGGAGCCTGCCTGATGGCGCATCATCGACTGGCACATCTCCACGGCATCGGCGAAACGGAACGGCTCTGGCTGGACCCGATAGGTGCCGGCCTCGATGCGCGACACGTCGAGGATGGAAGTCACCACATCCAGGAGATGCTGGCCCGATTCGCGCACCAGCCCGACATATTCCTTCTGGCGCTCGTCCTTGAAGGGTCCGAACATCTCATGCAGCAGCATGTCGGAAAAACCGAGGATGGCATTGAGCGGCGTGCGCAGCTCGTGGCTGACGGCGGCGAGGAACCGGCCCTTCGCCACGTCAGCGCCGGCGGCTGCCTCGCGGGCGGCGGCCAGTTCGTCGCGGAGCCCCGCAAGCTCGCCATTGGCGCGCAACAGAGCGAGGAACGTGTCCGAATCTCCCGCCCGCATCAGGTCCAGTGCGAAGGGCCGATACTGGTCGCCGTGCCCGTCCGTTGCAGCGCGCGGCATGCGTAGGCGCAGTTCCAGTCTGCGCAGGTCCGCGCCCTCGCGCAGGTCCGCCAGCGCACTGAGATAGGCCACCCGGTCGGCGATATGCACCCTGTCGAACAGGCCGTTCCCCGCCAGCAGGTCCGGCGACAATCCCAGCAACGGCTCTGCCTTGGTCGATGCCTCCAGAACCTCACCCGTACGCGCAAAGCGCAGGACCACCGCGTCGATGACGTCCTCCAGCGACGTTTCGGCAGGATGTCCGGCGTCACGGCCAAGGTCGAAATGCGCCATGCGCGGGACCAGCGACAGCCCCCAGGCAATCGGGATCAGCCAATGCCATGCAGCGGGAGAAGCCGCAGCCAACGGCAGGAGCGGCGCGAGAGCGAATTGCAACACAATAGCGATTGCGGCGGCCACGGCCGCGCCAATCACCGCGCGGCGCGTGCCGAACACCCAGGCCGCTTCCACCGGCAGTGCCAGAGCCAGGAGGGTGACCGGCGAAGCCAGACCGCCGGCAACGGCAATCAGGCAGGCCAGGCCGATGCTCGCCGCGCCCGCGGACAGCTTCGACGGCAGCGCCAGGCTCCCGCTGGACGAAACCAGCAGGGCAACAAACCAGCAGGTGCCGAACGTGGCGAAGATGGCAAGGAGCGCCATGTCGGCGCCGAGGCGTGCGGCGCTCAATGTGACTGCCGCGCCCGCTGCAAGAAAAGGCGCGGCCATCGTCACGCCGATGAAGCGCCGTTGGGTACGGCGCTGCGGCTCGCCCGCGACGCAAGGATGAACGAGCCGCTCGCAACCCGCGGCCATCGCGTTGCACAAGTCAACGATTCGGGTCGGCAAGGAACTCAACGCAACGCACTCGCATCTGTCTGCTTTGCAGATCGCTTTTGGTTAATCCGAAACTCGCATCCAGCCTTTAAAGAAACGATAAGGCCGGACCATCGAGCCCGGCCATCCCGGCAAATATCGGCATGGCGATCGGCAAAAGCCCGATCGATTGCCGCCATAGTAAATGGCAGGTTAGCCGCCCCTTCGCCCGTTGCCGCCACGACAATGCGACAGCGCGACCGCATGTTCTGTAATTTTCTTATTATAATCAGTATTTTATATGGTTACTTTTAAGTAAATAGATGTCCTTGAGCAAGGATCGGCGAGAAAGGGGTAAAGGCGGGGTTTCCCGGTTCGATAAAATTTGAAGAAAATTGTCCCGCGCCGGTCAAACGCCTCTTCGTGTGTCCATGTCATCATGGGGACCAATCAAGAGGCCGCACCGATAGCCGTGCGTCCCGTCACGACGAGAGGGCAGTCACATGGGTTTTCTGATCAGGGCCGCATTCTGGTTTTCACTGGTGCTTCTGGCGCTGCCGCTGGGCACGGGCTCGGATGAAGCCGGGCAGCCGAGCGTCGGACCGCTGCAGGCGCTGGTCGCCGCCCGCGACGCCGTCGGCGACATCGCGGCAATCTGCGAGCGCAAGCCCGACGTCTGCGCGACAGGCAAGTCCGCCATGCACACGATCACCGTGCGCGCCATGGAAACGGCGCGGATCGCGGCCGAGATGCTGGACGACGATACCGCCCAGCAGGCGGCCGCGCTGGACGCGAAAACCGTCACCGGAAGCGTACCGGCAAAGAACTGACAATTTCCGCTGCGGGCCCTGGCTTCAGGGCAGCGCCGTCGCAGGCCGCCTCCCCTCTCGGCGCCTGCGGCGTTTTCTTTTTCCGTGACGCGGCGCGCCCGTCTCACTATATCCGGGCAATGGCCACGACGATCCAGACGATCCACGACGACTTCTCCCTGCTCGACGCCTGGGAAGACCGCTATCGCTATGTGATCGAACTCGGCGAGGCGCTGCCGTCCTTCCCCGAGACCGAGCGGACACCGACCAACAAGGTGCCGGGCTGCGTCAGCCAGGTCTGGCTGACGACGGAGACTGGCTCCGGCGACAATCCACCGCTGACGTTCCAGGGCGATTCCGACGCCCATATCGTGCGCGGTCTCGTCGCCATCATGCTGGCGCTGTTTTCCGGGCGAAAAGCCAGCGAGATCCTGTCAACCGACGCCGAAGCGACGTTGAAGGCGCTCGGGCTCGACGAACATCTTTCACCGCAGCGCGCCAACGGCCTGCGCTCCATGGTCAAGCGCATCCGGCGCGACGCGGAAGCAGCACTCAGACAGACCGCCTGAGCACGAACCGCCGTCAGTCGATCGTCGGCCGGTAGTCCGGCGTTCCCCAGTGCAAGGTTTGCGGCCGACTCGTTTGCCTTGGCGGGCAATAGTGGCGCGCGAGCGCGGCGAGCGCGGTCTTGAGGACGATCTTGGCAGAGCGGACAGGCCAGCCGCGTTCGCTTTCGACCAGTTCCAGCCCTTTCAGGAAGCAGCAGACATCGATCAGCACGCCTGACAATTCGGGTCCGACCGCGGCTATGGCCTTTTCCACGCGCTGGCGGGCTGCAAGGGCTGCGTCCGTCAGGTCGGCCATACCGCCCGCGCCGCCGCGCTTGCCCGAAGAGACGCTGGCGATCCAGTTGGCGCCCAGCCTCGGCATGATCTGGCCACGCGTATAGTCGACACGCAGCCGCTCGCCGGCCCGGTACTCCTCCGGCGTCAGGAACGGCGTGCCGTCCTTGGCGCGGCGTCGGGCGAGTTGGCCCAGCGGCGATTCCGACAGGTTTGCCAGAACAGCCGGCGCATCCGGCTCTCCTTGAAGAACCACGACGCCGATATCGCGCTGCCGCTCTGCAGAGCGCATGGCCAGCAACCGCTTGGCAAGGGCATGCCCTTCATCCGACAGGCCGACGGTGTGGGAAGCCCGCACCACGACACCGCGAGACGCCAGAAGATCGATGAGATCGCCGGCCACGGCGATGACGCCGCGGTCGCCGGCCTCGAGCAACAGTTTCGTCCCGCTCGCCGCCGGCCGCATCGATGCCGGCCCGAGTGACAGAAAGCGCAAGACGCGCCGGCCCGCGTCCGGCGTGGAAGTCACATGCTGCATGATTGACGGTCCCGAGGCTCAGATATCCAGCCGGCTGCGGAAAGCAGCGTGCGCGATCCGTTCCAGCGTCAGCACGACGCGGTCGAATTCCAGGTCGTCGCGCATGTCCTCGATCACCTGGCAGGCGTGCGCGACCGTGGTGCGGTCACGGCCGAAGCCCCGGCCGACCTCGGCCTGCGTCAGCCTGAGCACCACATGGGCGACATACATGGCAATCTGGCGGACGCGCGATGCGGTCATGGAATTGCGGCCGGCGCTGCGCAGTTCCTTGCTGGATACGGAAAAGAAGGCCGCGGCGATGTCGATCAGGCATTCGCACATCTCGATCGCCACTTCATCCCGCCGCTTGGACGTCGGATGGAACCCATCGGGGGCAGCACGGTCGGGAAGCCTTTCAACCGGCGGCTCTTGACGAAGGATCGAAGGCGTCGAATGCACGGAACTTCCTCCATTAGGAATAAGTTCCTTTATATTTCCTGACAGCCTTCATGTGAACATAGAGAGAACATTTATTCGGCGCGGTGCGCTCTAAGCCTTTGTTACAAATAAGCTTTATTTCTTCCCACGGAATTCCGGCATCGCCGATATCCCCGCTTCCACTACCGCTCCGATAGTTGACGCCTGGCTGAACGGGATGGCGGGCATGGGACGACTGGAAGAGGAGGCGAAAGCCTTCGGCAGGACGAAAACCGAAGAAGAGGATCAGGCGCGCCAACGGGTGGCGCTCAGCCTGCTGTGCGGCATCGACATCGCCGATACTTTCGCAGCATCGCCTGAAAGCCGAACCAGGCTGATCCGTCACATCGAACGCCTGATCGAGCGCGAACGGCAGAAAGGGATGCGGCGGCACTGGGGTTACGACCTCAATCGGCACATAGCCCTGAAGCAGGTTCTCGATCGGCTGTGCGGGCGCCCGGCCAGGAGCGCCTCGTGCCGAAACAGGGCGGATGGCGCGATCAGAAGATGGACAGGCAAACGAAAACGGCGCCCGAAGGCGCCGTGATCGATAACAAGGCCCGACAAGCGGGCAGAGCGGAACCGCGCGGCTATCTGCCTTTGCGCTTGCGTCCCAGGCCCATCTTCTTGGCCAGTTGCGAGCGGGCCGCCGCGTAGTTGGGGGCCACCATCGGATAGCTCGGGTCCAGGCCCCACTTCTCGCGATACTGATCGGGCGTCATGTCGTAATGAGTCATGAGGTGCCGCTTGAGCGACTTGAACTTCTTCCCGTCCTCGAGACAGACGATATAGTCGTCATGCACCGACCGCTTCGGATTGACGGCCGGCTTCTGCTTATCGGCCACCGGCGGCTCGCTGCTGGTGCCGACGCGCCCCAGAGCGGCATGAACATCGGCGATCAGGTTCGGCAATTCTGCCGCCGGAACGGGATTGTTGCTGACATAGGCCGCCACGACGTCGGCGGTCAGTTCGATCAGCATGTCGCTGTTTCGAGGAGGTGTTTCGGCGATATCCATCTCTATAGGGTCCCAACGTGAGTGTGTTTTTCTGCCCGTTCGTCCATCGTCGGGCTATTTTCATGTCGCAGGATAAAGACCTTACGACCCACAGTACGGCCCTTTCATGAACCGGATGATCTGACAAGTCAATTGATCTAGAGAATTATAGACAGGGTCGTATAGCTAATATTTCTAAGCGTATTCGTTCTTGGCTCCCTAATATAACGCCACGTCTCGACTTGGCGGCTTATTCAACCAGCGTGATAGAGCGCAGGTCACCAAATACAACCGCCTCCGATCCCGCCAGCCGGCAATGCCTGGAAATCCGTCGCACTCGCCCTGTGCTTCGACGCCGGGCCTTGAACAAGGCGCCGAGGCGTGTTCATTCGAAGCTCAACCGAACCAGCACAGCGAATTGCCATGTCCCGCAAGTCCGTTTTTCCGCAAGCAGCCGCCCCGCAGGCACAGAAGCGTCCGGTTTCGCAGACGCACCATGGTATCACCCAAACGGACGACTATGCCTGGATGCGCGCGGACAACTGGCAGGACGTATTTCGCGACCCTTCCCTGCTCGATCCGGAAATCCGCGCCCAACTGGAAGCCGAGAATGCCTATCAATCCGCCATGATGGCCGATACGGCCGATCTTCAGAAAGTGCTGTTTTCCGAAATGAAGGGGCGCATCAAGGAAGACGATTCGTCCGTGCCGATGAAGGACGGGCCTTACGCCTATGGCTCTTCCTTCAAGCTCGGCGGCGAGCAGCCGCGTTATTTCCGCACCCCGCGCGACGGCGGCACCGAGCACATCCTCCTCGACGGGGATGCGGAAGCGGCCGGCAAGCCCTATTTCCGCCTCGGCGGTATCGACCACTCGTCGGACCATGCCAGGCTGCTTTGGGCGTATGACGACAAGGGCTCGGAATTCTTCACGCTTCGCGTGCGCGATCTGGCGAGCGGACAGGACCTGACGGACAGCGTCGCCGACAGCGGCGGCTCCGGCGTCTGGGCGAAGGACAATGACGGGTTCTTCTATGCGCGGCTCGATGCCAACCACCGCCCGTCGAAGCTGCTATTCCACAAACTGGGCAGCGCCGGGCGGGACGATCACCTCGTCTATGAGGAAACGGACCCCGGCTTCTTCATGAACGTCGGCGGCACGCGCGACAACCGCTGGATCCTGATCGCCATCAACGATCACGAGACGTCGGAATACAGGCTGCTGCGCTCGGACGATCCGTTCAGCGAACCGAAGTTGGTGGCGGCACGCGAAACCGGCCTGCAATACGACCTTGAGGACGGCGGCGACGTCTTCTTCATCCTGACCAACGCCGATGGCGCTGAGGATTTCAAGATCATGACGGCGCCGGTCGATGATCCTGCGCGCGCCAACTGGCGCGAACTGGTGGCGCACGAGCCGGGTCGCCTGATCCTGTCCGTCATCGGCTTCAAGGACCATCTTGTGCGGCTGGAGCGCAAGGACGGCCTGCCACGCATCGTGGTGCGCGACCGTTCAAGCGGCGCCGAGCACATGATCGCCTTCGACGAGGAAGCGTATTCGCTCGGCCTGTCCGGTTCCTACGAATACGACACCGAGGTGATGCGCTTCACCTATTCCTCGATGACCACGCCGGCGCAGGTCTTCGACTACAACATGCGCACGCGCGAGCGCACCCTGCTCAAGACGCAAGAGGTGCCCTCCGGGCACGACCCGGATCGCTACGTCACGCGCCGGCTGATGGCGCCGGCCGAGGACGGTGAACTGGTTCCCGTTTCGCTGATCTATCACAAGGATACGCCGCTCGACGGCTCGGCGCCCTGCCTGCTCTACGGCTACGGCGCCTATGGCATCACCATCCCGGCCGCCTTCAACACCAATTGCCTGTCGCTGGTCGACCGCGGCTTCGTCTATGCGATCGCGCATGTGCGCGGCGGCAAGGACAAGGGCTATGGCTGGTACGAAGACGGCAAGCGATCCAGGAAAACCAACACTTTCACGGACTTCATCGCCGCCGCCCGGCATCTCGTCGGAACCGGCTATACGGCGCACGACAGGATCGTGGCGCAGGGCGGCTCGGCCGGCGGCATGCTCATGGGCGCCATTGCCAACATGGCGCCGGAGGCTTTCGGCGGCATCGTCGCGGAAGTTCCCTTCGTCGACGTGCTGGCGACGATGCTGGACGCCACGCTGCCGCTGACGCCGCCGGAATGGCCCGAATGGGGGAATCCGATCCAGTCGGAAGCCGACTATCGCCTGATCGCCGGCTATTCGCCCTATGACAATGTGGCCGCACTCGCCTATCCGCCGATCCTGGCCGTCGCCGGCCTGACCGATCCGCGCGTCACTTATTGGGAGCCCGCGAAATGGGCGGCGCGGCTGCGAGAGCGCAAGGCGGGCGACAATCCGGTGCTGTTCAAGATCAACATGGAATCGGGCCATGCCGGCGCGTCCGGCCGCTTCTCGCGGCTGGAGGAAATCGCCTTCACCTACGCCTTCGCACTCAAGGTAACAGGCCGCATGGAGGCCAAGCCGTTGGGCTGATTCCTCAGCCTTGCGGCTTGCGCGGCGGATAGCCGTTGGGGTGCGGCGGGATGGCCTTCAGATAGGCGGCGATCGCCGCCCGGTCCTCGGGCGGGAGTTCGGCCATGTTCTTCTGCACCTCGACCATCGCGCCGCCGACCGAATCGAAATCCGGCGTCAAGCCGTTTTCAAGATAGGATGCGATGTCTTCGGCCGACCAGTCGCCGATGCCGCCCTCGCCCGAAGTAATGTTGGGCACGATGCCGTCACCCTCGGCGGCGACGGCGCCGGCCAGCCATTCGGCTTTCTTGGGTCCGCCGGCGAAGTCACGCGGCGTGTGGCATTCGCCGCAATGGCCCGGTCCTTCGACAAGGTAGCGCCCGGCGACAACGGCTTCGGGCGCGTCCGCAGGCAGGTCGACCACCGGCCTGTCACTGAGATAGGCGAGCTTCCACAGTCCGATGCCGCGCCGGATGTTGAAGGGAAAAGATAATTGGTGGCCGGGTGCCTTGCCGGAAACGGCAGGCAGGGTCTTCAGGAAGGCATAAAGATCGGCCACGTCCGACGGCTTCATGCGGGCATAGGACGCATAGGGGAAAGCCGGGTAGAGATGCTCGCCGGAGGGCGAAATGCCCTTCAGCATGGCGTTGGCGAAATCCTCCATCGACCACGCACCGATGCCGTCCTTCGCGTCCTGCGAGATGTTGGGCGCGACGAAGGTGCCGAACGGCGTTTTCAGTTCGACGCCGCCGGCGAGTTCGAACCGGGCGTCGCCCTCGGCTTTCGGCCTGGCATGGCAGGAGGCGCAGCCGCCGGCGAAGAAGATGCGCCTGCCTTTCACCGCATCGCCTGCGCCAAGTTCGGCGATGGTCCCGGCGTCCAGCCGGACCGGCGCCGACAGGAACCAGCCGGCAGCCGCGCAGGCGCCGCCAAGGACGACGACGGCGCCGAGAAGCTTGCCGGCCCAGCCCATCGGGCGCGTCAGCCCTTCTTGATGCGATAGGTCTGGTGGCAGGCGCCGCAATCCTTGGCGATGGTGCCGAACGGCCCCTTGAGGGCGTCTACATCGGCAGGAGGAGCAGCAACCGCCGCCTTGACGTCGGCGAGGAACTTGTCTTCGGCGGCGTTGAACCCGGCCTTGTCTTCCCAGATCTTCGGCGCGGCGGTGGTGTCGCTGCCCTGCTCGCTGCCGACAGGGAACAGCGCCTCGGTGTCGAATTTCTCGGCATTCGCCTCCAACCCCTTCAACGCATCGAGGACGGCGGCCGCGTCGAAGGCCTGCTCGCCCTTCACCACCTTGGACAAGGTGCCGACTAGTTTGCCGCGTTCCTTCATCAGCGCCTGTCTGTCCGCAATGGGATCGGCGGACGCTGCAGCGCCGGTGAAGGCGAGCATAGAGATGGCGATGACAAGCTTTCTCATTCAGGAGGCTCCACAGTTGACGGTTGAGGACCGTATCCGGCCCCAGACGTCAACGAAAGACTGTACCCTGAAATTCCCGCCACTTTCACGCGAGCGTGAATTTTCGTCTTTCCGATGCCTGAAAAGAAAAAGCCCCGGACTTGCCGGGGCTTTCCTGTGCGATCAGCCACGCGCCTTTTCGTAGAGCTCGAGGACATGATCCCAGTTGATAAGATTGTCCACGAAGGCTTCGAGGTACTTCGGCCGGGCGTTGCGATAGTCGATGTAATAGGAGTGCTCCCATACGTCGACCCCGAGAATCGGGCTCGCGCCGTGAACCAGCGGGTTCTCGCCGTTCGGCGTCTTGGAGATGGCCAGCTTGCCGTCCTTGACCGACAGCCAGGCCCAGCCGGAGCCGAACTGCGTGGTGCCGGCGGCGATGAAGTCGGCCTTGAACTTGTCGTAGCCGCCGAGGTCGGAATCGACCGCCTTCTGCAGCGCGCCCGGCAACTTGTTGCCGCCGCCGCCCTTCTTCATCCACTTCCAGAAGTGGATGTGGTTGTAGTGCTGGGCGGCGTTGTTGAACAGGCCGGCGTTCTTGCCGAACGACTGCTTGACGACCTCCTCCACCGACAGGTCACCCATCCCGGCTTCTGCGGCCAGCTTGTTGCCGTTGTCGACATAGGCCTTGTGGTGCTTGTCGTGGTGATACTCCAGCGTCTCCTTCGACATATACGGCTGCAAAGCCTCGTAGTCGTATGGAAGGGCGGGCAGTTCAAAAGCCATGGTGCTACTCCTCAAAAAAATCCGGTGTCTACCGGAGAAAGATAGGTCGGCTACGGCCGGGGACAACGCCGGGCCGGTGCGCGATTGCGTTTTATCCGGTCATCCGGCGGAAGTCGAATGCGCCCATTCCCAATAAAGCTCGCGCGCCTTCTTGGCGACGGGGCCGGGCTGCAGGTCGCGGTTTTCGATGCGGGTGATCGGCACGACCTTGGAATGATTGCCGGTGGAGAAGATTTCATCGGCCTCGAGGAAATCACGCACCGTGAGCGTCTTTTCGATGGCGCGGAAGCCGTAATCGCCGAGCAGCGCCATGGTGCGGGCGCGGGTGATGCCGGACAGGAAGGTGCCATTGGCGGCCGGCGTCAGGACATGGCCGTCCTTGACCAGGAAAATGTTGGACGATCCCGTCTCGGCGACGTTGCCCAGCATATCCAACACCAGCGCATTGTCGAAGCCGCGCCCCTTGGCCTCCATGATGGCGCGGCCGTTGTTGGGATAGAGGCAGCCGGCCTTGGCATTGGTCGGCATAGTCTCGATGGTCGGCCGGCGGAAGGGCGAGACCGTGACGGAAAAGCCGCTCGGCGCAATCATCGGCGCTTCATAGAGGCACAGGCAGAACCGCGTCGAGTCCGGGTCGGCCGGTACGCCCATATAGCCGCCGTGCTCGGCCCAGTACATCGGCCGGATATAGACCGCCGTCTTGCCGTCGAACTTCTTCAATCCGTCCCAAGTCAGGCCGACGATTTCTTCCGGCGACATGGTCGGCGCCAGACCGAGCGCAACGGCCGAGGCGTTCACCCGCCTTGCGTGAAGGTCGAGGTCCGGCGCGACACCCTCGAACCAGCGGGCGCCGTCAAAAACGGTCGAGCCGAGCCACATGGCATGGCTACGCGGCCCGATGATCGCCACGTTCCCTTCGTGCCAATCGCCATCCACATAGGTCCAGGTCGTCGTCTGCGCGGCTGCTGCCAGGGTCATCGCTTCATCCCGTTCGCGTTGGCACACATTGGAAGGCGCTTGGCCGTCCGCGTCAACCGGCAAGGCCGTGGAATCGTTGGGACAAGCGGCGCAAACTTTCGGCTGACTGCCGATGGTACCTAGCCATTGCACACCTCACTTTGGCGCGAGCGTTGCGGATCGGCCACAGTCGCGGCCTCTTTGCGGCGCAAAACGGCTTTGATCGCCGGCTTGCCCACCTTCTGGCCAAAATCGGCAAGACTTATCGCCGCCTCTCATGTGATGAGGAAGGAGCGGGGTCGGCTCATATTCTCTTCGACCCGGAATTCGGAAAGGCCACCATGCTCAAGACGATTTTTGCCCCGCCTGCGATGACGCGCCGCGGCTTTCTTGGCACGGCAGCGCTCGGCGCAGCCTCGGTAGCGCTGGCGGGATGCACGACCGTCGGCTCGCAACCGCCGCCACAGCCACAGTTGCCGCGTGAGCCGGACCTGCCCGATTATGCGACCATGTACGGCCCAATCGAGGACGAAGGGTTCCAGATTCCGGCAGTTCCCTACCAGAAGATCGACCCGCAATTCCTGCGACAGATCGTCGACGACCCGACCGGCCAGAAGCCCGGGACCATCGTGGTCGATACAACGAGCCACTTTCTCTACCTGGTGCGGCCGGGCGGCCAGGCGATTCGCTACGGTGTCGGACTTGGACGCGCCGGCTTCGAATGGTCCGGCAATGCCGTGGTGCAATGGAAGCAGAAATGGCCGAAGTGGACGCCGCCGGAGGAGATGATCGCCCGCCAGCCGGAACTCAGGAAATACAGCGCAGACAACGGCGGCATGCCGGGCGGGCTGAAAAATCCGCTGGGCGCGCGCGCGCTCTACCTGTTCCAGAACGGCCAGGACACGCTCTACCGTCTGCACGGCTCGCCCGAATGGACGTCCATCGGCAAGTCCGTCTCTTCCGGCTGCGTGCGGCTGATGAACCAGGACATCATCGATCTCTACGGCCGGGTGCCCGGCAAGGCGACGGTGATCGTGACGCCCAACGCCGAATCGGCGATCGCGGCGACGTCTTCCAGACGCGCCATCCCCATCGATGCCGGGGTGCCGCAGGACGCCGAACTGCTCGGCCCCGCCTATTGATCTGATGGCGGCGCCGGATACGCCGGCGCCTCAGCCCTGTTAGCGGCCGCGCGACAGGCTGCCCAGAATGCCGCGTACGATGGCGCGGCCAAGCGAAGAGCCGACCGAGCGCACCACCGACTTGATGGCGGCCTCGGTGACGGTCTGGCGGTTCGACGGGCGTGGCGCAGGGCGGCGAGGCTGGGACGGAGCCGGCGCGGAACCGCCACCGTCGAAATCCGGCAAGGTCCAGCGCGAGCCGCCGCTCTCCCGCGCCTTCTGTTCGGCCGCCTGCGCTTCGGAAGCCTTCTTCTGCAGCATCTCGAAGGCCGATTCGCGGTCGATCGTCTCGTCATATTGCCCGGCCACGGGACTGGCGGCGATCACTCTTTGCCGCTCCTGCGGCGTGATCGGCCCGAGCCGCGAGGACGGCGGCCTGATCAGCGTGCGTTGCACCATCGAGGGCACGCCCTTTTCCTGAAGCGTGGAAACCAGCGCCTCGCCGGTGCCGAGCTGGGTGATGGCCGTTGCGCAATCGAAATCCGGATTGGGCCGGAAGGTGTCGGCGGCGGTGCGCACCGCCTTCTGCTCGCGCGGCGTGTAGGCGCGTAGCGCGTGCTGCACCCGGTTGCCGAGCTGCGCCAGGACCGTTTCCGGCACGTCGAGCGGATTCTGGGTGACGAAATAGACACCGACGCCCTTCGAGCGAATCAGCCGCACGACCTGTTCGACGCGGTCGATCAGCGCCTTCGGCGCATCGTCGAACAGAAGGTGCGCCTCGTCGAAGAAGAAGACCAACCTCGGCTTGTCCGCATCGCCAACCTCGGGCAGCACCTCGAACAGTTCCGACATCAGCCACAGCAGGAAGGTGGCGTAGAGCCGCGGGTTCATCATCAGCTTGTCGGCGGCCAGCACGCTGATGGCACCACGGCCGTCGCGCGTGGTGCGCATGAGATCGGAAATGCGCAACGCCGGCTCGCCGAAGAAATTCGCCCCGCCCTGCTGTTCCAGAATCAGCAACGAGCGCTGGATGGCGCCGACCGACTGCTTGGTGACGTTGCCGTAGCGTGCGCCAATCTCGTCGGCGCGCCCGGCGATGTTGGCCAGCAAGGCCTGCAAGTCCTTCATGTCGAGCAGCAGCAGACCTTCCTCATCGGCGATGCGGAAGGCGATGTTCATGACGCCTTCCTGCGCCTCGGTGAGGTTCATCAGCCGCGACAGCAGTAGTGGTCCCATTTCCGAGACGGTGGCGCGGATGGGATGGCCCTGTTCGCCGAACAGGTCCCAGAAAATGACCGGGAATTCCTGGAATTCGTACGGATCGAGCCTGATTTCGCTGGCGCGCTTGAGAAGGAAATCCTGCGCCGTGCCCATCATGGCGATGCCGGACAGGTCGCCCTTCACGTCGGCACAGAACACCGGCACGCCGGCATTCGAAAAGCCTTCCGCCATGATCTGCAAGCTGACGGTCTTGCCGGTTCCGGTCGCGCCCGTCACGAGGCCGTGCCGGTTGCCGTAGCGCAGCAGCAGTTCCTCGGGCTTCTGGTAGCTGTCGTCCGGCTTGCGGCTCGCGCCCAGGAAAATGCCCGTGTCTTGCGCCATCTATTGGCCCTTCTGCCGTGCCGCCGCTCAAGGCCGGCGATTTGCCGCAGGGTATACTGACGCTCGTGTGAAAATCAAAGGCGCAGGCGCAACCTTCAGTGCCTTGGTTGCATTGCGATATGGTAACAGGAACCGTAGAGTGATGCCGTCCAGGCTGGTGCGGCCGGCAGACAGGAAGAACGGATGAGCGCCGAGGCCTCGATCGACATAGATGGGCAGAACACGGAGCGGAAGCGCTGGCTGGCGCTTGCCGAAAAAGCGCTGGCCGGCGCGTCCTTCGAGGACCGGCTGGTTTCCCACACCGACGACGGCATTCGCGTCGAACCGCTTTATGGCCGGGTGGTCGATGCCGCGCATTGCCTGCGTAACAATCCGGCACAACCATGGATCGTCAGCCAGCGAATCGACGACCCCGATGTGGACCGCGCCATCGCGCAGGCGAGCGAGGACCTTGCGCAGGGCGCCACTGGCCTGTCTCTCGTCTTCGAGGGCGCGCCGAACGCTTTCGGCTACGGCCTGCCCGGTACGCCACAGACGCTTGAGCGCGTTCTAGCGCAGGTCTCGCTCAACCAGGTTCACCTGAGGGTCGACGTCCATCCGGTCAGCCGCGCCATGGCGGACGAACTGGTGGCGGTGCTGACGAAGCGGCGCGCCGACCCCTCCAAGCTCAGCCTCTCCTTCGGCATCGATCCGGCGGCGATCTTCGCCGGCACCGGGCGGTTGCGCATGTCGATCGAGGCGCTGCAGGCGTCGATGCCGCAGTCGCTGGCGCACTTCTTCGCGCTCGGCGTTCCAGGCATCCTGCTGGAGGCGGATGGGCGCGTCTTCCACAATGCGGGGGCGACTGAAGCGCAGGAACTGGGCATCATGCTCGCCTCAGCTGTCTCTCACCTCAAGCTGTTCGAGGAGGCGCGCCAGGCGCTCGTCTATGCCGCGCCGCATATCGGTTTCGCCCTGTCGGTGGACCAGAACCAGTTCCTGTCCATGGCCAAGATCAGGGCGTTGCGGCGCCTGTGGGCGCGCATCCAGGAGGTCTGCTCCATTCCGGCATCCGCAGCCGAGGTCCATGCCGAGACGTCCTACCGGATGACGACGGCGAAAGATCCGGAGACCAACATCCTGCGCAATACGATCGCCTGCTTCGCCGCCGCCACGGGCGGTGCCGATTCGATCTCGATCCTGCCGCATACGATCGCGCATGGCCTGCCGGCCGGCTTTGCGCGCCGCGTCGCCCGCAACACGCAGCTTGTCATGGCGCGCGAGAGCCATATCGGCTTCGTCGCCGACCCCGCCGCCGGCTCGGGCGGCATCGAGGCGCTGACCGAGAGCCTGTGCGAAGCCGCATGGGAGGAGTTCCAGCGCATTGACGCCGAGGGCGGCGTTCTTGCCAGCCTGCGCGACGGTCACATCCAGACGCGGGTGAAAGCCGCGCGGGAAAGCCGCGCCGAGGCCCAGCGGGCGGGCGGCCGCCCCATCGTCGGCACCACCTTGCATCCGTTGCATGGCGAATCGCCGGTCGAAACGCTCCGCGCCGAAAAGCATGCCGCCCCGAACGACGGCGTGGTGTTCTGCGAGGCCATGGTGCCCATGCGTCTCGATCAGCAGATGAGTGAGACGCCATGATCCCTGATTTCAGCAATATGAAATGGGAAGAGTCGCACCGCGCCGCCAGCCTGTCCACCGGCGCGTCATGGCAGACGCCGGAAGGTATTCCGGTCAAGCCTCTCTATGGCGAATCCGACCTCAAGGGCCTGCCGGACCTCGATACGTACCCCGGCCTGCCGCCCTTTGTTCGCGGCCCCTATCCCACCATGTACGTCCAGCAGCCGTGGACGATCCGGCAATATGCCGGTTTCTCGACGGCCGAGGAATCGAACGCCTTCTATCGGCGCAACCTGGCCGCCGGTCAGAAAGGCCTGTCGATCGCCTTCGACCTCGCCACCCATCGCGGCTATGACAGCGATCATCCGCGCGTTGCCGGCGACGTCGGCATGGCGGGCGTGGCCATCGATTCCATCCTCGACATGCGCCAGCTTTTCGACGGCATCCCGCTCGACCAGATGACCGTTTCCATGACCATGAACGGCGCGGTCCTGCCGATCCTGGCGCTCTACATCGTGGCTGCCGAAGAACAGGGCGTGGCGCAGAAGGATCTCGCCGGAACCATTCAGAACGACATTCTGAAAGAGTTCATGGTGCGCAACACCTACATCTATCCGCCGAAGCCTTCGATGCGGATCGTGTCGGACATCTTCTCCTACACGTCGCGCAACATGCCGAAGTTCAACTCGATCTCGATTTCCGGCTACCACATGCAGGAAGCGGGAGCGACGGCGGACCTCGAACTTGCCTACACCATCGCCGACGGCATCGAATACACCCGGGCCGGCGTCGCCGCCGGGCTCGACATCGACCGCTTCGCGCCGCGCCTCTCCTTCTTCTGGGCGATCGGCATGAACTTCTTCATGGAAGTCGCCAAGCTGAGGGCCGCGCGCCTTTTGTGGTCGGAACTGATGGCGAAGAACTTTTCGCCGAAGGACCCGCGCTCGCTATCCCTGCGCACGCATTGCCAGACATCCGGCTGGTCGCTGACGGCGCAGGATCCCTACAACAACATCGTGCGCACCATGATCGAGGCGATGGCGGCGACTCAAGGGCACACGCAATCGCTGCACACCAATTCGTTCGACGAAGCGCTGGCACTGCCGACCGACCATTCGGCGCGCATCGCCCGCAACACGCAGATCATTCTGCAAAAGGAATCCGGCACGACGTGCATCATCGACCCGTGGGGTGGTTCGGCCTATGTCGAGCGGCTGACGCACGACCTCGCGCAGCTTGCCATGCGCCATATCGAGGAAGTCGAGAAGCTCGGCGGCATGGCGGCGGCGCTGGAAAAGGGCATTCCAAAGCTGCGCATCGAAGAGGCGGCGGCGCGCACGCAGGCCCGCATCGATTCCGGCGAGCAGACGCTGGTGGGCGTCAACGCCTTCCAGCCGGAAACGGACATCGAGGTCGACGTGCTCAAGATCGACAATGCCGAGGTCCGTGCCCGACAATTGTCGAAGCTGCAACAGCTGAAAGGCACGCGCGAGGTCGCCGCCGTCGAAAGCGCGCTGGACACCTTGACCCGCGCGGCACAAGGCAACGAGAATCTGCTGGAGTTCGCCATCCGCGCAGCGCGCGCCAAGGCGACGGTCGGTGAAATTTCCATGGCAATCGAAAAGGCCTTCGGCCGCCATGTCGCCACCGTGCAGACGATTTCCGGCGTCTACCGCAAGGCTCTCGGCGAGAACAAAAGCGTCGACCGGTTCGAGGAAAAGCTCTCGGCCTTCGAGAAGAAGACCGGCGGCAAGCCGCGCATCCTCGTCGCCAAGATGGGACAGGACGGCCACGACCGCGGTCAGAAGGTGATCGCCACCGCCTTCGCCGACCTCGGTTTCGACGTCACCGTCGGTGCTATGTTCCAGACGCCGGAGGAAATCGCCCGGCTGGCGGCGGAGAACGACGTGCACGTCGTCGGCGCCTCCTCGCTGGCCGCCGGCCATCTCACCCTCATTCCGGAACTGAAGGCGGCGCTGAAGAAGCTCGGCCGCGAGGATATTTTGATCGTCGCCGGCGGCGTCATCCCGCCGCAGGATTTCGACGCCGTGCGCGCCGCCGGAGCCGTCGAAATCTTCCCGCCCGGCACGGCGATCCCGGAAGCGGCGGAACGCCTGATCGAACGGCTGCTGACTGGGTCATGATGCCGTTATAATCATCGTTGCAACATTTGGCGCTTACCGTTATAATTGCCGTTACAACGTGAGATCGGTGTCATGAATACGACCATTCGCAAGATCGGCAATTCCGAAGGAATCATCCTGCCCAAGGAAATCCTCGAGCGCCTGAATCTGCGTGCCGGAGATACGTTGGAAGTGGCCGAAACGAAGAACGGTCTATCTCTGACGCCGGTCGACAATACTTTCGAGCGGCAGATGGCGGCCGCACGTGAGGTCATGGACAAATACAAGGTCGCGCTTCAGAAACTCGCAGAATGAGCTGGGAGTTTCTGACGCGGGCCGTTGTCGAGGCCTTCCATGCTGAACAACTACGTCGACACGGGGGCGCAGTTGGTTTGCGGGACGCAAATATCTTGGAGTCCGCCCTCGCCCGCCCCGAGAATAGGGCGACTTACGGCACGCCTACCGTTCATGAACTCGCTGCCGCCTATGTCTACGGACTTGCGCGCAACCACGCCTTCATTGACGGGAATAAACGCACGGCGATTGTCGCTGCGGGTGCTTTCCTGCTGCTGAACGGCTATGGGCTAACGGCGAACGACGCCGAGCTTTATACGTTCACAATGGGAATAGCCGCCGGCGAAATTGACGAGCCCGGCGCCACGGCATTCTTCCGGGACCACACTGTGCCGATAAAGCTGTAAGCTCACTCCCTCGTCGTCAGCCTGACGATTTCCCATTCCTTGCCGTTGACGGTGACGAGGTCGCCGGTGCTCTTGCCGAACAGCGCCTGGGCCATCGGTGAAACGTGCGAGATGGAGCCTTTGGCGGGATCGGCCTCGTCTTCGCCGACGATCTTCCAATGCACCTTGCCGCCGTCCTCGCCTTCGAGCGTGACCCCCATGCCGAAGCGCACGACATCGCTGTCGGCTTCGGGAACGGACAGTTCGGCGCTTTCACGGCGGGCCGTCCAGTAGCGCAGGTCACGCGAGGCCGTGGCCAGACGTTCCCGGTCTTCCTGCCGCTCGCCCTTGCCGAGTTCCTTGCGCAGCCTTTCCAGTTCGGCTTCAATCTGCGCCAGCCCGCGCTCCGTCACCAGGTTGCGGTGCGGGGAGATCGGCCGTTCGCCGATATCGGCAATAGCCTCGTTGTCTTCTTCGCGGGTGAAGGCTCTGCTCATGGCAGGAGCTTAGGCCGTCCCTCGACCCGCCACAAGCCATGCCGGGAAAGGCCGAAGCTGGCACGTTTCCTGCGCCGCGCAGACAAACCGCTGGAAACTGTGCCAATGTTGAACAGACGTGCCCTGCTTGCCGGTTGCGCCAGCCTTGCGGCAACCGGCTTTCCGCTTGCCCGGGCGGCGGCGAAGAGCCTTGGCACGATCGAAACCGCATCTTTGCGCGGCTCGATCAGCGCCACGGATCTGGGCGTGCGGCCCGGCACGTCCGACGACCAGAGCAAGGCGTTTTCGCGCATCCTGCATGACGCGGCCAAGCGTGACCAGCCGATCTTCCTGCCTGCCGGCACCTATGTCGTGTCCAATCTTTCGCTGCCCGGCCGCGTGCGCCTTTCCGGCGTGCCGGGCGCCACGCGCATCGTCTATGGTGGCGGCGGTCATTTCATGCGCGGAGAAAAACTCGAACATCTCGAATTCACCGGGCTGGTGCTGGACGGCGTCAACCAATGGCTGGCCGACTATACCGAGGGCCTGCTGGACTTGCGCGGCGCTGCTTTCCTTGCTGTCGACAAATGCAGCGTCACCGGCAGCGCCAAGAACGGGCTGGCATTGGAGCGGGCAGCCGGCCGCATAGAGCGCACGACCATATCCGGTGCCGCCGATGCCGGCATCTGGTCGGTCGAGGCAGCCGGACTCACCATTGCCGGCAACACGGTTTCGGATTGCGCCAACGGGGGTATCCTCGTGCATCGCTGGCAGGCGGCAGATGACGGAACGATGGTGACCGGCAACCGCGTCGAGCGCATCGGCGCGCGCAATGGCGGTACCGGGCAGAACGGCAACGGCATCAACGCCTTCCGCGCCGCCAACGTCGTCGTTTCAGGCAACCTCGTCTCGGATTGCGCCTTCTCGGCGATCCGCGCCAACAGCGCCAGCAACATCCAGATCAACGGCAACACCTGCTTGCGCTCCGGCGAAACGGGCCTCTATTCGGAGTTTTCCTTCGAGGGCGCAGTCATTGGCAACAACATCGTCGACGGCGCCGCCAACGGCATCTCCGTCGTCAATTTCAACGAAGGCGGCCGCATGGCGGTGTGTTCGGGCAACATCGTGCGCAACCTTTCCGCTACCGGCCCCTACCCTGCCGAAAACGGCGGCTTCGGCACCGGCATCAGTGTCGAGGCCGACACCACCGTCACCGGAAACGTCGTCGAGAACGCACCGCTTTCCGGCCTGCAACTCGGCTGGGGACCGTTCCTGCGCAACGTCGTCGCCAGTGGCAACGTCATTCGCAAGGCCGGAACTGGCATCATCGTCAGCGTCGTCGAGGGCGCCGGTTCGGCCATCATTTCGGACAATGTCATCGATGGCGCCCAGCATGGCGCCATCATCGGCCAGCGCTGGGCAGACCCGGTGACCGGCGACCTCGCGACGCTGGGCAATGCCGGCTACGCGCACCTGACGGTCGAGCGCAACCGTGTGAGTTGACGGCTGGGAGCCTCAGGCGAGCGCCCCGGCAGGACGCAATGCGCCGACCTTCAGGCCCTTGCGATTTTCCAAGGCCGGATTGGCGAGTTCCGTCAGCTTCGCCGCCAGTGTCCCGTCGGTCTTGAGCAATTTGCTCAGTACCGCCGCGACCATCACTTCTGCGCCGCGGCCGCCGCCGTCGTCGCATTTCAGCGAAATGCCGACGCCCAATTCCGGCACGGCGGCGCAGTAGACCCCTTCTGCGCCGGTCTTGACGAAGATGCGGCCGGGCGCGGCCAGCATCAGCGCGACGTCGGCGCGGCCCGTGCCGGCGACGAGGAACGGCTCGGCCATGCAGGCCTTGAGCAGCCGTTGCGCCGCCTTCGCGCGCTCGGGCGGCAAGCCCTTTCCCGTCACCATGCGGGCGAAGCCGAGAGCATAGCTGCGCAGGGGCACGGCATAGGTAGGGATGGAGCAGCCATCGGTGCCACGATGCTCGGCATCGTGGACGGCGCCGGTGACGCTCTCCATCGCCTCACGCACCATCTCCTGCTCAGGGTGGCCGGCCGCGACATAGCCGCGATGATCGATATCGAGATGGCGGCAGGTGCAGAGAAATCCCGAATGCTTGCCGGAGCAGTTGTTGTGCAGCGCGCCGGGCGAGCCGCCGGACCGGGCGAGCGCAATCGTCGCCTCGTGGTTCGAGGGCCAATGGATGCCGCATTCCAGCGCCGTTTCGTCCAGACCGGCCCGCACAAGCATTGAGCGAGCCAGTTCGACATGCTCCGGCTCACCGGAATGGGAGGCACAGGCCAGCGCCAGTTCCTTTTCGCCGAAACCGTAGGCGTCCGCCGCGCCGCTTTCGACGAAAGGCAACGCCTGGATCGCCTTGACGGCGGAGCGCGGGAAGACAGGACGTGCGGTGTCGCCGATCTCCAGCAGCGGCTTGCCGTCCGCGTCATAGACGGCCACCGCGCCGCGATGGGCGCTCTCGACCACATTGCCGCGGGTCACTTCGACCAGAACAGGGTTTGTCATCGTTCGAGCCCGGAAACGGAGATTGAGGACCTTATTCCTGCAACGGTTCGGCTGGATAGACAAGCCGGTCCGGCGGCTGGCAGCAGGCACCCGGCGTCATGGTGGCCGACTCCACGCGATCTTCACCCATGAGATGAAAAACCGTCTCGCCGCCACACAGCAGATAGTCCGCGACGATCCGACGATGGCAACGCCACCAGACGGCCTCCGAGCACATCATCACCGTTCGCCGCCGACGTCCGAGAGCGACGAGGGCTTCCAGGCCACTGCGGAAGCGCTCGCCCAGTGCATAGTCGGCGTAGTTATGAAAACTCCGGTTGATCCAGAAGGCGTTAGTCGTCTCGGGAACATCGCCTGCCTTACCGCGCAGCCCGCCGAGCTCGGCAATGTGCTCGTAGCCGATCTGGTAAGGTGCGAGGTTTTCACCCAGCACGTCCTTGTTGTATTGCGGATTGGTACGCGAGCGCGGCACGGTGCGAATATCGGCCACCATCTCCACCCCAGTGACCCGCAGGAGGTCGACGAATTCCGGGATCGTGCGGGTCGAATGGCCGACGGTGAAGAACGGCAAAACCGTTCCGGAGGAACCGGCCCTATGGTCCGGCACCGCAGTCCCGGCCTATCTGATCCGGTCCAGAATGGACACGTAGTTGGCCACCGCCGCGCCGCCCATGTTGAAGATGCCGCCGAGCTTCGCGCCCGGCACCTGGATGCCGCCGGCTTCGCCCGTCAGTTGCATGGCGGTGAGCACATGCATGGAAACGCCGGTAGCGCCGATCGGATGGCCTTTCGACTTCAGGCCGCCCGAAGGATTGACCGGCAGCTTGCCGTCCTTGGCGGTGTAGCCTTCCATGGCGAGTTTTGCGCCCTCGCCGCGTTTGGCGAGCCCCATCGCCTCATATTCGATCAGTTCGGCAATGGTGAAGCAGTCATGCGTCTCGACGAAGGAGAGGTCGCCGAGCGTCACGCCGGCCTTCTTCAGCGCCCTGCCCCACGCCTCCTCGCAGCCCTCGAACAGGAGGATGTCGCGCTTCGACATGGGCAAAAAGTCCTGCACATGCTCGTTGGCGCGGAAGGCGACGGCGCGGCGCATGCCAAGCGCCGTCGTCGAATCGGTCAGTACCAGCGCCGCCGCACCGTCCGATACCAGCGAGCAATCCGTACGCTTCAGGGGGCCGGCGACGAAGGGATTCTTCTCGCTCTCATGGCGGCAGAAATCATAGCCGAAATCCTTGCGCATCTGCGCATAGGGATTGTCGACGCCGTTCCTGTGGTTCTTCGCCGCGATCATCGCCAGCGCGTCCGACTGGTCGCCGTAGCGCTGGAAATAGGCCTGCGCGATCTTGCCGAAGACGCCGGCGAAACCCGCCGGTGTGTCGCCGTCCTCCGGCAGGTAGGAGGCTTTCAGAAGGTTCTTGCCGATCTCCGGACCGGGCGTCGTCGTCATCTGCTCGGCGCCGACCACCAGCACCACGCGGGCCGCATTGGCGTCAATGGAACGGATGCCCTGCCGCACCGCCGCCGAACCGGTGGCGCAGGCGTTCTCCACCCTTGTCGCCGGCTTGAAGCGCAACCGGTCGTCGGTCTGCAAAACGAGGCTGGCGGTAAAATCCTGGGCCGAGAAGCCGGCGTTGAAATGGCCGAGCACGATTTCGTCCACGTCGTCCGGCCCGATGCCGGCGTGCTCCAGCGCTTCGGCCGCCACCTTGGTGATCAAGCCCTCCAGCGTCTCGCCTTCCAGCTTGCCGAAGCGGGAATGCGCCCAGCCGACGATGCATGCGGTCATGACTGCCTCCTTCGCCGCGTCTTACAGGGCTACGGCGTGCCTTTGTTCAAATCTGAACCGTCTTCGCAGCCGCGTAAAGAGATTTCGCATATGCGAAGGCGATTGAATCGATTGAGCTGCCGCCGATGGGTTATTGATTGAGCAGTCAATAAAAAATAAACTGACAGCGGGAGGATCGCCATGCCAAAACTCGGAATGGAACCGGTACGCCGCAAGGCGCTGATCGACGCGACGATTTCGGCGATCGGCGAGCGCGGCTCGCTCAACGTCACCGTGTCGGAAATCGCCGAACGCGCCGGCGTGTCGTCAGCGCTGGCGCATCATTATTTCGGCCCGAAGGAAGAACTGCTGCTCGCCACGATGCGACAGCTGCTGGCCGATCTCGGCCGCGACAGCGTGGCAGCACTTCGCAAGGCGACGACACCGCGCCAGCGGCTGTCGGCCATCGCCGCCGTCAACTTCAACGCCGGCCAGTTCCGCGAGGAAACGGTGCATGCGTGGCTGGCCTTCTATGTCGAGGCGCAGAACTCGCTGCCGCTGCGCCGCCTGCTCAGCGTCTATGCGCGGCGGCTGCATTCCAACCTGATGAGCGGCCTTCTCCCGCTCGTTCCCCGTCGTGAAGCCGAGCGCATGGCCGAGGCGATCGCGGCGATGATCGACGGCCTCTACATCCGCCGCGCGCTGCGCGACGGCCTGCCGAACCCGGCGAGCGCGATTTCGCTGGTCGAAGACTATGTCGACGCCATGCTGGCGAAACAGGCTCCCCGCACATGACCGCCAAGCCGAATATCCTCATCGTCATGGTCGACCAGCTCAACGGGACGCTGTTCCCGGACGGGCCGGCCGACTTCCTGCATGCGCCGCACCTGAAGGCGCTGGCGGCGCGCTCGGCGCGGTTTTCCAACAACTACACCGCCTCGCCGCTGTGCGCGCCCGGCCGCGCCGCCTTCATGAGCGGGCAGTTGCCGTCGCGCACCGGCGTCTACGACAACGCCGCCGAGTTCCCCTCCTCCGTGCCGACCTTCGCGCATCACCTGCGCGCCGCCGGCTACCACACCTGCCTGTCCGGCAAGATGCACTTCGTCGGGCCGGACCAGTTGCACGGCTTCGAGGAGCGGCTGACCACCGACATCTATCCCGCCGATTTCGGCTGGACGCCCGACTACCGCAAGCCGGGCGAGCGCATCGACTGGTGGTATCACAACCTCGGTTCCGTCACCGGCGCGGGCGTCGCCGAAATCACCAACCAGATGGAATACGACGACGAAGTCGCCTTCCACGCCGTGCAGAAGCTCTACGACCTGTCGCGCGCCTCCGACGATACCGCGCGCAGGCCGTGGTGCCTGACCGTCTCCTTCACCCATCCGCATGACCCGTATGTTGCCCGGCGCCAATACTGGGACCTCTACGAGGACTGCCCGGCGCTGGAGCCGGAGGTCGGCTTCATCCCCTATGAAAGCCAGGACCCGCATTCGCAGCGGCTCTACAAGGCGAGCGACTACGATAGCTTCGACATCAGGCCCGAGCAGGTCCGGCGCGCACGGCGCGGCTATTTCGCCAACATCTCCTATCTCGACGACAAGGTGGGTGAACTGGTCTCGGTGCTGGAACGCACGCGGATGCTGGACGACACCATCGTCCTGTTCTGCTCCGACCACGGCGACATGCTGGGCGAGCGCGGCCTGTGGTTCAAGATGTGCTTCTTCGAGGGCGCGGCGCGCGTGCCGCTGATGATCGCCGGCAGGGGCATATCGGCCGGGCGGATCGATAAGCCGGTGTCGAACCTCGACGTGACGCCGACGCTGTGCGATCTCGCCGGCATCGATATCGAAGCGATCATGCCGTGGACGGACGGTCAGTCGCTGAAGCCGCTGCTCGACGGCAGGACGCGCGAAGCACCGGTGCTGATGGAATATGCCGCCGAGGGCAGCTATGCGCCGCTGGTCGGCATCCGTGAGGGCAGATACAAGTTCGTCCATTGCGAACTCGACCCGCCGCAGCTTTTCGACCTCGAAGCCGACCCCTACGAGCGGACCAACCTCGCCGCCGATCCGGCCCATGCGGCGCTGGTCGAAAGTTTCATGGAAAAGGTTCGCGCGCGCTGGAACATGGCCGGCTTCGACGCCGCCGTACGCGCCAGCCAGGCACGCCGCTGGGTGGTCTATCCGGCGCTGCGCAACGGCGCCTACTACCCTTGGGAATTCCAGCCGCTGCAAAAGGCGTCCGAGCGCTACATGCGCAACCACATGAACCTCGACACGCTCGAGGGCGAGAAGCGCTTTCCGCGGGGCGAATAACATGAACGTTCTCGCGGAAGCGGATTTCGTCATCATCGGCTCGGGCTCGGCCGGCTCGGCCATGGCCTATCGCCTGTCCGAGGACGGCAAGCATTCCGTCATCGTCATCGAATACGGCGGCACCGACGCCGGGCCGCTGATCCAGATGCCGTCGGCTCTGTCGATCCCGCTCAACATGCCGCTCTACGACTGGGGCTTTGCCAGCGAACCGGAGCCGCATCTCGGCGGCCGGGTGCTGGCGACGCCGCGCGGCAAGGTGCTGGGCGGCTCCTCCTCCATCAACGGCATGGTCTATGTGCGCGGCCATGCGCATGACTTCGACCATTGGGCCGAGCAGGGCGCTGCCGGCTGGAGTTACGCCGACGTGCTGCCCTACTTCAAACGCATGGAGCATTCGCACGGCGGCGAGGACGGCTGGCGCGGCACCGACGGGCCGCTGCACGTCCAGCGCGGCCAGCGCCGCAATCCGCTCTATGCCGCCTTCGTCGAAGCCGGGCGCCAGGCCGGCTTCGAGCTGACCGACGACTACAACGGCGCCAAGCAGGAAGGTTTCGGGCCGATGGAGCAGACCATCCACAACGGTCGCCGCTGGTCTACCGCCAACGCTTATCTGAGGCCTGCGCTCAAGCGGCAGAATGTGAGTCTCGTCAAGGGCTTCGCCCGGCGCGTGGTGATCGAGAATCAACGCGCCGTCGGCGTCGAGATCGAGGCTCACAAAAAGATTCAACTCGTTAAGGCAAGACGCGAAGTCATCGTCGCCGCCTCGTCCATCAACTCACCGAAGATCCTGATGCTGTCCGGCATCGGTCCGGCCGCGCACCTCAGGGAAAACGGCATAGAAGTGATCGCCGATCGTCCCGGCGTCGGCACCAACCTGCAGGACCACCTCGAACTCTACATCCAGCAGGAATCGACCCAGCCGATCACGCTGAACTCGGTGCTCAATCCATTCTCCAAGGCGCTGATCGGCGCGCGCTGGCTGTTCTTCAAGAACGGGCTCGGCGCCACCAACCATTTCGAGGCCGCCGCCTTCGTGCGCTCGGCCGCCGGTATCGATTACCCCGACATCCAGTACCACTTCATCCCGGCGGCAGTGCGCTACGACGGCAAGGCCGTTGCCAGGACGCACGGTTTCCAGGCGCATGTCGGGCCGATGCGGTCCAAGTCGCGCGGCAGCGTTGCGCTGCGCTCGCCGGATGCATGGGCCAAGCCGGTCATCCGTTTCAACTACATGGCGCATCCGGACGACTGGACCGAGTTCCGCCATTGCATCCGGCTCACCCGCGAAATCTTCGGCCAGGCCGCCTTCGATGCCTATCGCGGCAGGGAGATTTCGCCCGGCAGCCATGTGCAGAGCGACGAGGACCTCGACGCCTTCATCCGCGACCATGCGGAGAGCGCGCTGCATCCCTGCGGCACCTGCCGCATGGGCCGCACCGACGACAGGACGAGCGTGGTCGATCCCGAATGCCGGGTGATCGGCGTGGAAGCGCTGCGCGTGGCGGATTCCTCCATCTTCCCGCGCGTCACCAACGGCAACCTCAATGCGCCGTCGATCATGACCGGCGAGAAGGCCGCCGACCACATCCTCGGCCGCACGCCGCTCGCGTCGTCGAACCAGGAGCCGTGGATCAACCCGCGCTGGCGGGACAGCGACAGATAACTTGCGCGGACAGTGCCACTCCTCATCCGTCTGCCGGCACCTTCTCCCCGTATAGAGACGGGAGAAGGGGCAGCCGCAGCGTTGATGATCCCCTCTCCCCGTTCTTGCGGGGAGAGGGTAAGGGTGAGGGGCAGCGCCGACAAATCCGGAGAAAACCCATGCGTGCCCAGCCCGCGGCCTCGCACTACATCAACGGCCGCTATGTCGATGACGAACAGGGCATGGCGCTGCCGGTGATCTATCCGGCCACAGGCGAGGTCATCGCCAGCCTGCATTCGGCGACGCCGAACATCGTCGAACTGGCGATTGAGGCGGCGCGCGCGGCGCAGCCGGCATGGGCACGGCTGAAGCCGGTGGAGCGCGGCCGCATCCTGCGCCGCGCCGCCGATATACTGCGCGCCCGCAACGAGGAACTGGCGCGGCTGGAGACGCTCGACACCGGCAAGCCGCTGCAGGAGACGCTGGTGGCCGACGCGCCGTCCGCCGCAGACTGTCTGGAGTATCTCGGCGGCGCCGTCGCTGCCTTCAACGGCGAGTTCGTCGATCTTGGCGGACCCTTCGCCTACACACGGCGCGAGGCGCTGGGCGTCTGCGTCGGGATCGGCGCCTGGAACTATCCGATCCAGATCGCCGGCTGGAAGTCCGCTCCGGCGCTCGCAATGGGCAACGCGATGGTCTTCAAGCCCTCGGAGAACACGCCGCTTTCGGCGCTGGCGCTGGCCGAGATCTATACCGAGGCCGGCCTGCCGGACGGTTTGTTCAACGTCGTGCAGGGTTTTGGCGACGTCGGCGCCACTCTGGTCGAGCATGAGGTGACGGCCAAGGTCTCGGTCACAGGCTCGGTGCCGACCGGCCGCCGGGTGCTGGCGCTCGCCGGCTCGAAGATGAAGCACGCGACGATGGAACTCGGCGGCAAGTCGCCACTGATCGTCTTCGACGACGCCGATATCGAAAACGCCATCGGCGGCGCCATGCTGGGCAACTTCTATTCGGCCGGGCAGGTCTGCTCGAACGGCACCCGCGTCTTCGTGCAGAAAGGCATTCACGACCGCTTCGTGGAGCGGCTGGTCGAACGCGCCAAGACCATCCGGCTCGGCGATCCGCTCGACCCCGACACACAGATGGGACCGCTGGTCAACAAGGCGCAGCACGACAAGGTCATGTCCTATATCGGCATCGGCCGCGAGGAAGGTGCAACGCTCGCCTGCGGCGGCGGCGTTCCGAGCCTGCAAGGCTTCGAAGGCGGCTTTTTCGTCGAGCCGACGGTCTTCACCGGCGTCACCGATTCCATGCGCATTGCGCGCGAGGAAATCTTCGGGCCGGTGATGAGCGTCCTGTCCTTCGACCATGAAGACGAAGTAATAGAGCGCGCCAACGCCACCGAGTTCGGCCTCGCCGCCGGCGTCTTCACGCGCGACCTGTCGCGCGCCCACCGTGTGATTTCCGAATTGCAGGCCGGCACCTGCTGGATCAACGCCTACAACCTGACGCCGGTCGAGATTCCCTTCGGCGGCTACAAGCAGTCCGGCATCGGCCGAGAGAATTCGCTGGCGGCCCTCGATCATTATTCGCAGATCAAGACGGTCTATGTCGAAACGGGCGACGTCGCCAGCCCCTACTGACCGGCGTCCGCGCTGTAATCCAGCTTTATTGTGTGCCAGGTGCCCGCCTTCGACCGTGCGGAAGATAATGCGACGCACCAGATCAACCGCTCACGAACAGTGCTTCCGATCCACCGGGGCGACTTCAATTTCTTAATTCTACGCATGTCTCCCGAAAGCAGTTCCCATTTTCGGGAGACATGCTCCGGGCGCTGATCAAAGGCTGTCGCAATGGCGGCCGGTACTTCATCGACTACCCGCTTGAACGCAAGCTCAGCGTGACCGAGGCACTTTCCGTCAACATCAACGGGCCTTCTTTCCTGAACATATAGAAGCTTTGATCAGATACTGGATTGAGTCGCCGCCTGATCCAGTGCCTGATAGCTCGGGCGATGTGCCGTCCTGTAATGGTTGAGATGGAAGCGACCTGGCTCATATAATTGCTCAGCGGTGAACGGACCGGCGAACTTGTCACCGATGAGATCGGATCGAACAAAGAACGCATTATTGCCGGTCAGGCTACACCCGACGAGAGAGTAGCCGCGCTCCCTCAACGCGCGTTCGAGGAACGCCAGGGACGCGCCATAGGCGTCCCCGCCGCGCCAAACGTGCTTCTCATTGTAGGGCATACAGTATTCGACAGGGGGTGGGAATTTCGCATTGTATTCAAAAACAATGACGCGCGGCTGAATGCTCTTGATGGCCGAATAGACCTCGAAATCGTTGCCGTCGATATCGACGGACAGGAAGTCAATTTCGCCGGCAATACCCGCACCAACGATCAATCCGTCTATGTTGTCGCGAGTGATGAAAGACTGGAGAACCTTCAAACGGCCAGAGTCGATCAGCGATGGAAGTCCGGACTTAATTGCATTGACATGTTCGCCGGAGCCTTCGATCCAGAGGCCGTTCCATCCTCCCAAAAGAAGGGCAGCGGAGTTGTTTTCGATGCCGCTGCCCGCACCGAATTCGACGAAGGTTCGGCTACCCCTCCCGATGCGGCGGAAAATTTCGGCAATGATGCCGTCTTCGTCGCCCTGGGAATAGATTTTATAGCCTGATTGAGCGAGGTGTTTTGGATCTGCATAACGCGGCAATGCGCGCAATTCCCGATACTCTCGCTCCAAAGCTGCGTTGTTGGTAGCGCTGAAGCTCAAATAAAGATTGTAAAGTGCTCTTTTGACTGCAGGAATCAAGATGCGAGCTCCGTATCTTGTCGTTTGTTTTCCAACCAAAAAAGTGAGAGTAACAGCCACGCAAAAGGAAAGAAAAAGCGCGTTTGCGTACTCAGATGAATCAGTCCCGCCATATAAGCGAATAAAAATACATACTTGCTCGGCAGAGTGGAGCGCGCGATGTGGATTCCCACGAACAAGAGAAAGAGGCCAAGAAAGCCGGCGCCAACAACACCGCTTTCCAGGAATGCGGCGATATAGAAGTTGAGCGAGCTTGACGTCCCGGTTGATGAATTGTAGCCAGGTCCCCAACCGAGAAAAGGCTTCTCGATAGCTTTGGAAATATCGCGCTTCCAAATTTGATATCGAGACATCGAGTTTTCGGCGCCATTTTCGCTGTGGATCTGCGCCAGGGAATTTTCGGTTGCATCAAGCGCTGCTTGGACCCTCACAACTTCTGTCTCGTCGCCGGCCTGCTCCGCCACAGACTGACGATTGGTCAATACCTCTTTCTGTGCGAGAATTTGCGTTTGCATATCACGATAGCCATAGATCGCCTGCGAAATCGGCTTCATGCCTACATAGTCAAGGCAGGGAATCAGCGACGGAGCCGGGATCGTAATTACGATAACCGCTATCACGGCCACCAGGGTAACCAGCCAAGCACTACCAACCGAGATGATATTCCGCCGCCAAATCGAGAGACGTGGCCTGTCAAAAAGTATAACGTAGGCAAATACGCCGACTGCAGAAGCGAGACATGCGACCAGTGCAGAAGTCGACCAAGTGACAACCGCCGCCAGAGCAAGCAACACAGCGAAGGCAATACGGAATATCCATGTGATGGATTGCTTCCAGACATACCATATTGCGACGACGCCTAAAGTACTTAGATACCAAGCGACATAAGTAGGCTCGATCGAGAGCCCATAAGAACGAGGAATGTCAAAGCCGCAGACTGCCACCGGCGGATTAATAAAGGGAAGGCGGAGAAGCGGATTGGCTCCGTAAATGTACCGGGAGAAAAATTCGGTTACTGCGATGGCGGACAGCGCTCCGCAGCCGATAACGTTGGAGCGCTGTATAAAATCTCTCCAGCCGAACACGGAAATGGCGTTACGCAAGAGAATGGTCATGAAAATGAAGGTAAACCCATAGAGCCCGACATATGTGACCGATTTGCTGTTCGGGTGAAGGGCGGCAGACATGACAACGAGAGCCGTGAAGACTATCGCGAACCAGTCGAACCACTTCGTCTCCCGAATGATGATGAAAGGCTTCGGCAGAAAAACCATCGAGAGGATCACGAAAGGATACACGGCAAGGTAAAGACCAAGCGATTCGTTGCGAATGGCGATGTTGTTGACGCTGGCGGTGACGAAAGCTACCGCGACCAGCCAGTTGAAGGTCGCTACAGAATAATTCCGAAGCATGGATGGTCTTTCAATAGGGTTCGACTGGAGCCTTATCGGCTGTCACGCCGCTGTAGGGGCCTTGTTTGATCTCAAAAAAGCGCGTGCCCTCGATCGTCGAAAGAGCATGCCCGCCTCTGATCTGAATCATCCCCATTCCCGGCTCTAGGCTTGCATTGTCCAATATCTTACCGTCGCAATCGAGGAATTTGACGTCCATTCTTCCGGCGAAAACGTAGATAAATTCGGATGTGCCCACAATCGCACGCTCAATCGGCAAGTGGACATGGGGCATGAAGACCCTTCCTTCGGCATTTACGCCTACGCTAAATTGAAGTGGGAATTCAGCAGGCGTCGGAAAAGTCGTCTTATCCACGGCGGTTGTGTCGTAAACATGGGCGATCACGTCCCCGCCTTGATCAAGAATTTCTTTTACGAGCATGTCCAGTCTGCCTTCCACCGCGCGAGAGGAATTCTATTCCCTCGACGATCTTGCGCCGTCACGACTTATTCGGACTTGCCAGAGAAGGACAGCCGAAATCGATGGAATTATGCCAAATTTTATCGTATCGACGACAAAAGTAAGCATTTCCTTTTCAATGTAGAGCGACCTTTCCAAGAGGTACGCTCCCAACATGAAGGCACCAAGACGGGTCGTGCGTCCCAGCACCGAGTCAATGCAACCGAGCGTAACCCCGATCAGGACACCGGCGAGAATGAAGCCAGCAAGAAAGAAATTGGCGTAGGCATCCGTGAGGATCGATGACGGAGTATCCGCGATTGTCGTACCGAGATAGCGACTGGCGATGTAGACTTTGGGGTTTGTACGCAGGTTTTGCTTGATCTCTCGGTACTTCCCGCGATCCGTGAAGAAGTAGTAGTAAAGGCTCAACGGCTGTATCCAGAACGAACCGTAGCCAAAGCCAGTTTGAATCGCTGGCCGCGTGATATTGACCACAAGGTCAAGGCTGTTCAGCCGACCGTCCCACGGGCGCTCGATACCCTGTGTCAGGACTTTTTTTGCCAAGGCTAGTTCCGCCTCATCGCGTGAAAGCGACGAGTTGGCCTCAGGATCGGCAGGATCGCGGACCCGTTTTTTGATCATTCCGGTGATCGTGCGCGGGTTCGCTCCACCGCAGATATTCGGATTCTCGCGACCGCGAAGATAGACCTCCATCGGAGTCTCAAACGGGTTGAGTACCGAGAGACTGACGCAACCCAAGATGTCTTTTTGATTTCGAATCTGTTTGGTTACCGTGAAGCCATATATGACCAGTATCATCACCGCGAGCATGGCGACCAATGCATAACGTCTCGTGTGGATCGAGAGCCGTACGGAATAGCCGGCGGTGATGCAGAGACAGAGGATCAGAATGGCGCTCTGGAACCGGTTATTGAACAGGACGAAGGCGAAATAAAGGGCGAGCACAGGGAACAGAACCGCCATCGTATAAAGCCGCAGAGCCCGTCGTTCTCGTACCGTAAACAGGATCGCGGTCAGCACACACAGAAGCGAAGTTGCGTTCTCACTGAAGGACCGATGGATCACCAGCGCATGGATCGGCATCGACAGGCTTCGTTCAACCAACCGCTCGAAGCCGATGCGCCGGAAGAATAGGTCATTCTCGATAGTGAAGTAGCCGAATAGCAGGGCGTAGGCAGCCACGCCTGTCACGAAAAGTGCAATGGGAATGGTCGGCTCCACGGGAATACGAACAGTGGGGACCTCGGTCCGCAGTCGTATATATTCGGCTACGACTACGGCGGTGCCGATAAAGAGAATCAGTGCAGCCAGCGAGAGCCCGATATAGAGGCCTATGCTCTCTCGCGTTTTCCATGCATGCAGAAGCGGGAAGATGACTGTCAGTGGGATCGCAATTGCCACATAGGCAACGAGCGCAAGGCGCTGTGATATTCCGCTCAGGGCTTCATCGAACGGTCTTCGCGGCATTTTCCGCTTCCCAATCTCAGGTTGGTAGCAGGTATGGCGAGACATGTCATCGCCGGCACAATCGCCGCCGGTAACAAAGCCAAGTGCGCCGACACGAACTGCGAACTTCTCGGCGAGTGGAGACGGCCCGCCGTTGGAAGGCCCCATGCCTAAGCAGTTGCCGTTACAGCCGGAGACCATCGGCTGATTGCGTGGCTCCATTTGTGACTCGGCATTTCCACGATCCTATTGACCAATGTCGCAAGCGCGATGGTCACCGGAATTTGGATCAACAGCGTTAGATGAAAAAGCCAGTCGCGTAAGTGGCCAAAGACGAACGAGGCGCGCCAAAGCGAAGCGCGGAACCCAATATCGCGTGCCCGCCATCTTTTGCAGCGAGATCGGGATCACGAAGCCGCTGATCAGGAGGAACAGTGCGACGCCGAAAGGTCCCCCATATAGGCCGGGAACCCACAGATAGAGGTGAGGCATGATCGCCGCGAACGGGTTGACGCCAAGATCGGCCCCCGAATCGACCATTGAGAAGGCCGAACGAAGCGACATAGTGGTCGATCATGATAACGCCGCAACGCCTCGAAGCGCGCTCGCGAACTCCTCCCGTTGCGGCTTTGTCGCGCCCATACCGCTCGGTCGCAGTTCTACCGAAGCAAGTCACGGGGATGCGCAAGAAGCTCGGCCGCCAGGGCCAACACGAACTACAAAATGAGTGGCGATGGGCTTACCGGAATCGTGGACTCATTAGCCGGTGGGTGGCGGCGGAGTTGCACTCTCCATAACAACGCGGCGGCCACGATTGGAACTGGCGAGAACTTCATGAGATCAACGACCAAGGTCAACATTTCCTTTTCCGTATAGAGCAACTTTTCCATCAGGAAAAACGCCAAAACGGCAGCGCCGGCACTCGTTGTTGACCGCAATACCGCGTCTGTCCACCCAAGGGCCGTCCCCATCAGAACGCCAGCCAGAATGAATCCGACGAACGAAAAATTCGCGAATGCGTCGGTCAAAATTGACGACGGAGCGTCAGCAATCCGTTTGTCGAGATAATGGTTCGCGATATAGACCTTGGGATTGGTGCGGAGTTGCTTCTTGATCTCCAGGTACTTATCGCGGTCCATAACATAATAATAATAGAGGCTGAGCGGCTCGACCCAGAACGCTCCGTATCCGAAGCCGGTGGAAAAAGCGGGACGAGTGATAGCGGAAATCAGGCCAAGGCTATTCAGCCGCTGATCCCAAGGTCTCTTTTCCGAATCCAGAACCCGCTTTGCAGATTCATCCTGATTTAGGTCGCCCGAGGTACCATTCTTAGGACCAGCCTGAATCTGAGCCATAATGTCAGTAACCACGCTGCCTTTGCAGAGATGCGGATCGGCGACCGCGCGGTGATAGATATCCATTGCGGTCAGAGTTGGATCAAGAACCGTTGGGTGGACGCAACCAGCAATAGAGATTTCATCTCGCATGTTTCGAGTTACCCGGAAGCTATAGGCGGAAAACGCCACAACCGCGGCAATAGCAACGACCAGATATGATCTCCTCCATTTCGTGGCATCCCAAGCATAACCGAGTGCAATCGATATTCCAAAAAACAAGATCGCGCTTTGAAAGCGATTGTTTGCAATAACAAAGGCGGAATACAGAGCGAAAATGGCAAGCCAAACCAATATCGCATAGATGCGGACAAATGGCCGAAGGCGGACGGTCACCAGCAACAGGATTGTTGCACAAAGCAATGTGGTGGCGTTTTCCATAAATGAGCGATGGATAACCAATTCATAGATAGGCATCGCAAGACTGCGCTCGACAAGCCCCTCAAAGCCAACGCGACGAAAAAAAAGGCCGCTCTTAAGCGTCACATATGTGAACAGTCCCGCATAGAAGAACGAACCAGATATGAAAAGCATAACGGGGATAGTTGGGTCGATTGGCTGCCGAACTTCAGGAACGTGAGCGCGAGGTCGAACCCATTCCGCCACGGCAATCCCAATGGCAATAAAAAGGATCAGGGAGGCCGCCGCTAATCCCACATAGAGCGCGATGTCATCGTTGTGACGGATTGAGTAGATGAGCGGGAAAACCACAGTGATCAAGGTCGCTATCGCCATGTAGGCGATCAGGACCATGCGGCGAAACACGAAGGACGTAATTATTTTCAATTCTCGACCGTCACTTGGGCATTTTAATATCTATTTAGACCTTACGCTCTCGATTTCATAATATGGAATCTTGTTATTATGCAATACATATTATCATATACAACTTTGAAAGTTAAAATATGTAGAAATCTACAAAAAATAACTATCATTCTCCAATCTGCTACGATTCTAGCGCTCGTGGACAAAGGGTATCCATAGTTTGACTGCTGCGATGGCGACGAAGCCGAGGTAGGATTCCTTTGTCTTGTCATAACGGGTGGCGATGCGCCGCCAGTTCTTGAGCTTGTTGAAGAGGCGCTCGATCTGGTTGCGCCATTTGTACTTGGCTTTGTCGTGGAGGATGGGCTCGCGCCGGTTGCTTTTCGAGGGAATGACAGCCTCAACGTTGGCGCTGGAGATCTCTTCGCGGATTGCATCGGCGTCATAACCCTTGTCGGCGAGGAATGCCTCGATCCGATCGGAGATCATCCGGAACAACGGCGCGAAGCCTTGTGTGTCGTGCGTTTGCCCAGGCGTCAGGACGAAGCCGAGTGGCCGCCCCTTCGCATCGCACCGTGCATGGAGCTTGGTGGTGAAGCCGCCGCGCGATCGGCCAAGCGCCTCGGTCTCCTGAGTCCCCTTTTTATGCCGATCGCACAATGATGTGCCCGGACAATGGTGCTGTCGATCATGTCGGCGCTTCGATCCCGCTCGACCATCTCCGCCAGCGTTTCGAGCATCGCTTCGAACACGCCGGTCTCGACCCATCGCCGATATCGGCGGAAGACGCTGTTCCACTTGCCGTATTCGTCAGGCAGATGTCGCCATTGCGCTCCGGTGCGCGCCATCCACATCATGCCTTCGAAATAGCGCCGGTTGTCCTGCGCAGGGCGGCAACCGCGTCCTCGTTCGGCAGGAAGAAGCGGGCCGATCAGCGCCCATTCCTCGTCCGTCAAACCAATCCGTTCGCCCAAGGCTCCCTCCAAATGGAAGCCTTGAATCAAAACCGGATTCCGCAGTCAACCTTTGTCCACGAGCGCTAGCACATTCCCGCTCTTCTCGAAACACAGACAAATTCAACCAGTTGACATCAACCATCACTCCAAAGAGAGGACATCCGGTGAATGCGGACGATCCCGCAGGCGCGGTGACGTGCGACATCAGCTTTGGTGTAGCCGCAACGGATCGAAGCCCCCAGTCCATCCCGTAACCCCATACGGATCGGCAGGTCCGTTCCCATAGCCAACCCCGACTAACCGACTATATCGCCCGATGGCAGAAGTGGAAGGGCTGAAGATGAAGAATGACCGTCATCTTTTATCAGCGCTACCGGGCAAGCCGCAAATTGCGCCATGATCGTCGCCATTGGTGCTTGCAGGAAAGCAACACGGCAGCTATAAGCCCGCCGTCTGGCCACGGAGTGTAGCGCAGTCTGGTAGCGCACCTCGTTCGGGACGAGGGGGTCGCAGGTTCAAATCCTGCCACTCCGACCAGACTGAAAGCCGCCCTTGAGGCGGCTTTTTCTTTGACAAGTCAGCGCGTTAAAACGTCATCCTGAGAAAGGAATACAGAACGCGTGGCGTGTCACGCACCCGTGTGGAACTTCCCCTTCACGCGCTGGCGCGAAAGCGCGTCGAGTCGATGGCTGCGGCCATCAAGGTCTGCGTGTAGGCGTCCTGCGGATGATCGAAGATCGCCTCCGTCGGCCCTTCCTCGACGATCTTTCCCTGCCGCATGACGATGATGTAGTCGGCCATGGCGCGCACCACCGAGAGATCGTGGCTGATGAACAGATAGGACAGGTCGTGCTCCGCCTGAAGCTGGCGCAGCAGGTCGACGATCTGCTTCTGCACCGAGCGGTCGAGCGCCGAGGTCGGCTCGTCGAGCACCACCACCTTGGGCTTCAGGATCATGGCACGGGCGATGGCGATCCGCTGGCGCTGGCCGCCGGAGAATTCGTGCGGATAGCGGTTGCGAGCATTGGGATCGATACCGACCTCGCGCAAGGCTTCAACAGCCCGCTGGTCGCGCTGCTTGCCTGAAAGCTCAGGCTCGTGGACCAGCAGTCCTTCGGTGACGACCTGGCCGACTGTCATGCGCGGCGACAGCGAACCGAACGGGTCCTGGAAGACCAGTTGCAGTTCGCGCCGCAGCGGCCGCATCGCCTGCCGGTCGGCATGGGAAATATCCTTGTCGTCGAAGCGGATGACGCCGTCGCTGGGCAGCAGCCTGAGCAGAGCACGGCCAAGGGTCGATTTGCCCGAGCCCGACTCCCCGACGATACCGATGGTCTGTCTGCGCTTCAGTCGCACAGAGATGCGGTCGACGGCCCTGAGCAGCATCGGCTCGCCGGCCAGGAAGCCCCCGCCGATGCGGAACGTCACCTCGACGTTGCGGCCTTCCAGAAGCACTGGCGCATTGGGCGGCGGAGGATCCTTGCTGCCCGTCGGTTCGGCCGCAAGAAGCATCTTGGTGTAGTCGTGCTTGGGTGCTGAAAACAGCGCCTCGGTCTCCCCTTCCTCCACCACCTCGCCGGAGCGCATGACGTAGACGCGATCAGCGAAGCGGCGCACGATGCCGAGATCGTGGGTGATGAAGACGATCGCCATGCCAAGCTTCTGCTGCAGTTCCGCCAGCAGGGTCAGGATTTCGCCCTGGATGGTGACGTCGAGCGCGGTCGTCGGCTCGTCGGCGATCAGGATATCGGGATCGTTGGCGAGCGCCATCGCGATCATGACGCGCTGCCGTTGGCCGCCAGACATCTCGTAGGGATAGGATTTCATCCGCCGCTCGGGATCGGGAATCCGAACAAGGCGCAGAAGCTTGAGCGCTTCCTTGCGCGCCTCGGCGGCGCCCAGCCCGCGATGGCGGCGGATCGGCTCGATGAGCTGATTGCCGATGGTGTAGAGTGGATCGAGCGAGGTCATCGGCTCCTGGAAGATCATGCTGATCTTCGAGCCGCGCACCTTGTTGAGGTCGGACTTGCCGAGCTCCAGAAGATTGCGGCCGCGATAGTCGACCGTCCCGCTGGCCTCACCGTTGGAGGCGAGAAGGCGCATGGCAGCCATCATGGTCTGGCTCTTGCCCGAGCCGGATTCGCCCACGACGGCGACAGTCTCGCCGGCGCCGACATGGATGTCGATACCCTTCACCGCCTCGACCGTGCCGTCGAGGGTTCGGAAGCGGACCCGAAGGCCGCGGACATCGAGGATCGTTTCGCGTCCCGTCATCTCAGCGATCCTTCGGGTCAAGCGCGTCGCGCAGGCCGTCGCCGACGAAGTTCAGCGCGAACAGCGTCGAGACGAGGAAGAAGGCCGGGAACAGAAGCAGCCAGTTGGCGGTGCCGATGTTCTTGGCGCCGGTCGAGATCAGCACACCCCAGCTCGTCATCGGTTCCTGCACACCGAGGCCGAGGAACGACAGGAAGCTTTCCAGGATGATGACCTGCGGCACCAGCAGCGTCATATAGATAACCACCGGGCCGAGCAGGTTGGGGATGACATGGCGCGAAAGGATGCCGCGCGCGCCGACGCCCAGCGCTTCCGCCGCCTGGACATATTCCTGCCTTCGGATCGACAGCGCCTGCCCGCGCACGATGCGCGCCATATCGAGCCACAGAACCGCGCCGACGGCGAGGAACATCAGCACGAAGTTTCGTCCGAAGAAGACGACCAGCATGATGACGAAGAAGATGAAGGGCAGCGAATAGAGCACGTCAACGATGCGCATCATCACCTCGTCGACCTTGCCGCCGATGAATCCGGCAGTCGAGCCGTAGAGGACTCCGATGACGACGGCGACGACGCCGGCCAAAAGGCCGATCGACAGCGATATGCGTCCCGCCATCAAGGTGCGGGACAGCAGGTCGCGGCCGACATTGTCGGTGCCGAAGAAGAAATACTGCTGCCTGACGGCGGCGCTGAACATCATTTCCAGCCCGTCATTCGATTTAGCTTCCACCTTGGCGTCGTCGAAAGTGTCGGAGCGGTCGATGTAGCGCAGGTAGCGCTCATCGATCGGCCGGGTCGCGGTGACGGTGACGACGGCGCGGCTGTCCTCCAGCTTCCAATCCTTCAGATCGACGCGCATGCGCTTCAGCACGTCGTCCAGCGCGCCCTGCACCATCTCCGCCTTCGGATAGGCGGAGAAGCTCGGCGGCGTTCGCACATAGTCGGAATAGATGGTGGTGTAGTTGTGCGGCACGAACCAGGGGCCGGCTATGCACACGATCCCCATCAGGACGAGATAGCACAGGCTGACCATGGCGGCGCGGTTCGCCTTCAGGCGCGCCCAGGCATCGCCCCAGAGCGATCGGCCGACGATGGCAGCGGGAGCGGCGGCGGCGACCTCAGTCATAGCGCACCCTCGGATCGACCACAGCATACATGATGTCGACGATGAGGTTGAAGACGATGGTGAAGATGGCGATCACCACAACCGTGCCCATCACCAGCGTGTAGTCGCGGTTCAGCGCCGCATCGACGAAATAGCGCCCGACACCGGGAATGGCGAAGATCGTCTCGACGATGATGGAGCCGGTCAGAAGTGCTGCGGCGGCCGGCCCGGTGAAGGAGACAATCGGCAGGACGGCGCCGCGCAGCGCGTGCTTGACGACCACCGACCAGTCGGAAAGGCCGAGCGCGCGGGCGGTGCGGATATGGTGCGAGTGCAGCGATTCGATCATCGAGCCGCGCATCAGGCGCGCGACGATGGCGATCTGCGGCAAGGCGAGCGTGAGCACCGGCCCGATCTTGTTGACGAACGCCCCGTCTCCCCAGCCGCCGATCGGCAACAGCCTCCATGTCAGGCCGAAGACGAGCTGGATGATCGGCGCGATGACGAAGGTCGGAATGGTGGAACCGGCGGTGGCCAGCGCGATCACCGAATAGTCGCCCGCCTTGTTCTGGTTCAGCGCCGCCACGGTGCCGAGCAGCGAACCGAGCAGCAAAGCAAGGACGAGCGCGGACGCACCGAGCTGGATCGAAATCGGCAGGCCCTTGGCGAAAAGTTCGCCGACGGTGAAATCGGGCAGGTTGTAGCTCGGGCCGAAATCGCCGTGCGCCAGGTTCTTCAGGTAGTGAAGGTATTGCACCCAGAGCGGATCGTTGAGGCCGAACTGGGCTTCCAGGTTGGCCTTGATCTCGGGGCTCAGGCCCCGCTCCTGGTTGAACGGGCCGCCGGGCGCGACCCTGATCAGGAAGAACGCCAGCGTCACGATGACGAATAGCGTCGGTATGGCGGTCAGCAACCGCCGGAACACGTAGAGAAGCACCGTCCCCTCCCCGCTTGAGCAAGGGGCCGCCGCTCCCGACTTGGGAACGGCGGCTGACTAAATCAGTCCTTGCTGATGAAGCGGGACGGATGGACGTCCATCACGTTGTCGACGAAGCCGTGCAGCTTCGGCGAAACGATGTCGTGGTAGCTGTAGTAGAGAAGCGGGATGTTGCCGACATTGTCGACCAGCACACGCTCGGCTTCGGAGAGGTCCTTCATGCGCTCCTGCGGATTGCCGCCGGCAGCGGCGGCCTTGTCCATGGCCTTCTCGAAGTCGGCGTTGTCGAAGTCGGAGTAGTTGTTGCCGCTGGCCTTGCGCGAGATGCCGAGGAAGGTCTCGGGGTCCTTGTAGTCGGCGATCCAGCCGGCGCGGGCGACGTCGTAGTTGCCCTTCTGCTCCAGGAAGCTGTAGTGCGTCTTGGTGTCGGTGTTGAGCAGCGTCACCTCGACGCCGAGCGGCTTCAACTGCTCCTGGATGGCCACGGCAGTGTTCTTGTGGTTCTCCGAGGTGTTGTAGCGGATCTCCATCTTCAGCGGATGCTCGGGCGTGTAGCCGAGCTTCTCGAGAATCTTCTTGGCCTCGTCCTCACGGTCGATCTGCGGCATGTCGGCGTATTTGGCCAGTGCCGGCGTGTAGCCCTCGATGCCGGGAGGCACCATGGAATAGCCGGGCAGCATGGAATTCTGCCAGACCTTCTCGGCGAGGAAGTCGCGGTCGATGGCCATGGAGATGGCGTTGCGCAGCTCGACATTGTCCCACGGCGCCTTGTCGGTCTTGATGGCGTAGTAATAGGTGCCGAGATAGGGACCGACCTTGATCTGGTCGCCGAACTTGGCCTGGAGGTCCGCCAGCTGCTCGGTCGGCAGGTCGTCGTAGCTGTCAAGTTCGCCGGCCTCGAAGCGCTTGATCGCGGAGGCGCGATCCTCGGTCGGGATGTAGTTCACCGTGTCGATCTTGACGGTGTCCGCATCCCAGAACTTCGGGTTCTTGACCAGCTTGATGTGGTCGTTCGGCACCCACTCGGCCAGCGTATAGGCGCCGTTTGAAACCAGCTTGCCAGCCTTGACCCAATCGGCGCCGAGCTTGTCGATGGAGGCCTTGCTGACCGGATAGGTCGCCTGGTGGGTCAGCATTTCGAGGAAATAGGGCGTCGGCGCCTTGAGCGTGACTTCCAGCGTCGTGGCGTCGATCGCCTTGACGCCCATGTCCTCGGGCTTACCCTTCTTGGTGTTGACTTCCTCGGCACCCTTGATCGGGTAGAGCATCGAGGCGTATTCGGCGCCGGTCGCCGGATCTTCCAGCCGGTGGAACGCGTAGACAAAATCTTCCGCGGTCACGGGGCTGCCGTCCGACCACATGCCGTCCTTGCGCAGCTTGAAGGTGTAGACAGTGCCGTCGTCCGAAACCGTCCAGCTTTCGGCCGCACCGGGAATGACGTTCGCCTTCTCATCCTGCATGACGAGGCCCTGGAACAGGTCGCGCAGGACGTTGGCTTCATAGATGGTCGAGGTCTTGTGCGGGTCGAGCGATTCGGGCTCGGCGGCACTGCCGCGATTGTAGACCACATCGGCGAAAGCCGGTGCCTGGAACGCACCGGCCGAAACAGCCAGTGTAGCGGCGAATACGGTCGCCTTGAGCATTGTCTTCAGCATAAAGTTCTCCCTAACGGCGTGCGCCCCTCAAACACGCCTTGCGAGTGTTGACGCCCCGAACCGGTTCACCCGGTTTCGTTGGCGAGCCGTCGGTCCCTGGCCGCGGCTGGTGTCAGGACACTAGACACGACGAAATCTTATTTCAACAGCCTCGTTAGTTGACGCAAGGCAAGCTCACCTCCATCCGCCTTGGTTCTTTCTCACAACCTTATCGATACAACTCAAAATCAATTCCAGGTTGCATTCCCGGTTCAGCCTTCCAACACGCCACCGGCGCATCCTGATATTATGCACAATCCCTTTCTTTACCGCTCCAGTTTCACACGCTTTCGAAACGACAGGACGGCCACGTCGGCCATCGAATTCGCCATACTGTCACCGATTTTCATCCTGATTTTACTCGGAATGGTTGCATATGGAATCTATTTCGGAGCGAGCCATTCGGTCCAGCAGATTGCCGCCGATGCCGCCCGGACCGCGCTGTCCGGCCTGGATCAGAGCGAACGGCAATCGCTGGTGACGGCGTTCGTCCAGCGTAATGCCGCCGGCTATCCGTTCATCGACCCGGGCAACCTCTCGGTCACCGCGCAGGACAGTGCAGCCGATGCCGACCAATTCGTCGTCGCGGTGCAATACGACGCGCGCAACCTACCGATCTGGAACCTGCTCAGCGGCCTGCCCTTGCCCGGCACGACGATCGCCAAGCGCTCGACCATCCGCATCGGGGGTCTGTGATGCATCAGCACTCGATCCTTCGGGATATCCGCCGGTTCGTTTGCGACAGGCGCGCCAACTTCGCCGTCATGACGGCGATCACCGCTCCCCTGGCGATCACCCTGGCAGCCTTCGCCGTCGACGAAGGCTCGCTCTACACCGAACGCCGGGCAGCACAGTCGCTGGTCGACATTGCCGCCATCACCGCCGCCGCCAATATCGGCAATGCCGAAGGGGCCGTGCTTGCGACGCTCGCGGACAACGGCTTGCCGTCCGCCGTCGTGCAGGGCGCAAGTAGCGGCCAGCCCGCGAGCGCCTCCAAGGACGATATACCGATGGCAACTGTCATGCTCGGCCACTATGCGCCGGATCCGGCGGTCGCGGCAGCCAGCCGCTTCGTGCCGGAGGCCCAGCCTTACAATGCAGTGAAGGTGACGCTGCGCAAGAAGGGCACCCTGTTCTTCGGCTCCGCCATCATGGACGCGCCGACGATCTCGACCACCGCCATCGCCAGCACGCGGGCGCAAGCCGCATTTTCCGTCGGATCGCGACTAGCCAAGGTCGACGGCGGTATCCTCAACGCCCTTCTTGGCGGCCTGATCGGCGGAAGCCTCTCGCTCAGCGTCATGGACTACAACGCCTTGGCCGCTGCCGATGTCAGCGCGCTCTCCTTTCTCGACACGCTTGCCGTGCAACAGCACCTGACGGCGGCGACCTATGCGGACGTGCTGCAATCCAAGGCCACGGTCGGGCAGATCGCAACGGCGCTCGCCAATACCAGCGGAGTCGGCCAGGCCGGCAAGCTCGCCTTGCAGGCCATTGCGGCCCGCTCTGCGGTCGATGCGAAAATCCCCCTCAGCAAGGTCATCGACCTCGGCTCGGTCGGCCGCCTCGGGCTCGGCCAGCGGCCGGCGGGCCTGCCGGTCGACGCCAGCGCGCTCGGCCTGCTGACGGCGGCCGCAACGCTGGCGAACGGATCTCATCAGGTCGAAGTCGACCTCGGTGCCACGGTCCCCGGCCTTCTCTCGACCACAGTGGCCGTCGCCATCGGCGAACCGCCGCAATCGTCACCATGGCTGACCGTGGGCGAAGCGGGAACGGTGGTGCGCACCGCCCAGACGCGGCTTCGCCTCAAGGCGACCATCGGCGGCGCCGCCTCCAATCTCGGCGGTGGCATCAAGCTGCTTTCCGTAACGTTGCCTCTCCATGTCGAAGCGGCCTCCGCCGAAGCCCGGCTCGCGGACATTTCCTGCCCGGCCGGCAGACAGGGCAATACGAGGGTTTCCATCGCGGTACGCCCCGGCATCGCTTCATTCAGGCTCGCCGAAAGCGATGCGGCGGGCTTCGCCGATTTCAGCAGGCCGCAATCGTTCCACGACGCGCGGATCGCGGAAGTCAGCCTCAAGCTCCTGTTTCTGACGCTCGACCTTCTGGGCGTTGACGGCTCGGCTTCGGCCGCATCGACCAATACGAGCCCGACCATGCTGACCTTCGACAGCGGTGACATCGCCAACAAGACCGTGAAATCCACCTCGACGCGGAACATCACCGAAACCTTGACCGTGTCGCTGATCAACGACCTGTCCTTGTCGGTCAACGCGCTCGGTCTCGGGCTCGACGTCACCGGACTGCTGGGGACCGTCAAGCCGGCCGTCGTGACGCTGCTCAAGTCGATCACCGAGCCGGTCGATATCCTGCTTGGCAACGTCCTTTCCGCTTTCGGCGTGCGGCTTGGCGAAGCCGACGTGCGCGTCACCGGCGCAACATGTGGGCGCGCGCTGCTGGTTCAGTAGGGCGGGAACAGGCCGCTATACGATCTGGCCGATGAAGGCGCGCAAGCCTGGCAGGGACAGGGTACTCCCCTGCAAGGCCGCTCCATAGCCGGCGTAATCGACGGCTTTGACCGGGCCGAGACCGTCGGGCAGCGGCCAGCGCACAGTCCCCTCAGCGAAATTGAAGGCGCACAGCAACTTCTCGCCCTCCCCTTCGCGGACGAAGGCAAGCACGTCACCGTCGGCATCCAGGAAGCGGATCGCGCCGCGCCCCAGCGCCCGGTGCGCCCTGCGGATGCCGAGCACGGCGCGGTAATGGGTCAGGACCGAATTCACATCCGGGGTCTGGGCATCGACGGCACGCGCGCGCTGCTCGTCGGGCACCGGAAGCCACGGCTTTGCCGTGGAGAAACCGGCGTTGGGCGCATCCTTTTCCCACACCATCGGCGTGCGGCAGCCATCGCGACCCTTATTGCCGGGCCAGAAACGGATGCCGACGGGATCGCGCAGGTCGGCATAGGCGAGCTCCGCCTGCTGAAGCCCCAGTTCCTCGCCCTCGTAGAGGCAGATCGAGCCGCGCAGGCAGCAAAGCAGTTCAATGGCGAACTTGGCGACGGCGACCGGGTCGCCGCCCGGCCGCGTCCAGCGCGTGACGTGGCGCACCACGTCATGGTTGGAAAAAGCCCAGCAGACCCAGCCGTCCGGCGCTTCCCGCTCGAACGCCTCGACGCAGCCGCGCACATGGGCGGCGGAAAAATCCGCGCCGAGCATGTCGAATGTGTAGCACATGTTGAGTTTGTCGCTTCCGCTGGTGTAGGCGGCCAGCGTCTCGAGCGAACGGTCCTCGTCGCCGATCTCGCCGACGGCGGCCCGGTCGCCCGCCTGGTCGAGCACGCCGCGCAGGCGGCGCAGGAAATCGAGATTTTCCGGCTGCGTCTTGTCGAACAGATGCTCCTGAAAAAGATAGGTCGTGTTCTGGCCGTTGGTGCCGGCGACGCTCTCGGCCAGCGGCGGGTTGGAGCGCAGCCAGCGGTCCTGGAAATAGTAGTTCACCGTGTCGAGGCGGATGCCGTCGACGCCGCGATCGAGCCAGAAGCGAACGTCATCGAGCAGCGCGTCCTGCACCGCGCCCTGATGGAAATTCAGCGCCGGCTGGGCGGCGAGGAAATTGTGCAGGTAGTATTGCCGGCGCGTGGCGTCCCACTCCCATGCCGGCCCACCGAACACGGACAGCCAGTTGTTGGGCGCCGTGCCGTCCGGCCGCGCATTGGCCCAGACGTACCAGTCGGCCTTGGCGTTGTCACGGCTGGAGCGGCTTTCGACAAACCAGTCGTGCTTTTCGGACGTGTGCGCCAGGACCTGATCGATGATGACCTTCAAGCCCAGCCGATGCGCCTCGGCGACAAGAGCGTCGAAATCGGCCATCGTGCCGAACATCGGATCGACGGCGCGATAGTCCGACACGTCGTAGCCCATGTCGGCCATCGGCGACCTGAAGAAGGGCGACAGCCAGATGGCGTCGGCGCCGAGCGAGGCGACATGGCCGAGCCGGCGGGTGATGCCGGCGAGATCGCCGCTGCCGTCGCCGGTCGTGTCCTGATAGGAGCGCGGATAAATCTGATAGATGACGCAGCCGCGCCACCATTCGCTTGTCGCCGCCTCTGCCATCGTCGTCTCCTGTCTCACCCGCGCTCGACCATGAAGGCCACCGCCCTGCCCGGCACCGCCGCACCGGGTGCCGGGCCGCCTTCGAGCGCCGCACACCAGCGATAGCCCTCGCGGCCCGGCAAAACGAAGGTCGAGGCGCGCCGGTCACCGTTGACCAACACGGCCAACCGGCCGCCTTCAACGCTGCCGTCTCGCAGGATCATGACAAGGCGATGGCGCGCGGGGTCCTGCCAGGTCACATCATCGAGAGCGGTGCCGGTTTCGGTCAGCCATTCGACGTCCGGGATCTCTTGTCCGCCTTCCGGCCGGCCGGTGAGGAAACGCGTATCCTGCAAAGCCGGCGCCGCACGCCGCAGCGCCGACAGGGCGGCGACGAAATCCTCCAGCGCCGCATCGCGTCCCGCCCAATCCAGCCAGGTCAGGTCATTGTCCTGCGCATAGGCGTTGTTGTTGCCGCGCTGGCTGCGACCGAACTCGTCGCCCGCCGTCAGCATGATGGTGCCGCGCGAGGCGAACAGGGCGGCAAGCAGCGCGCGCATGTCGGCGTCCCGCCGCGCGCGGACGGCGGGATCGGCCGTTTCGCCCTCGACGCCGTCGTTCCAGGAGAAATTCTCGTCGTGGCCGTCGCGATTGTTCTCGCCATTCGCCTCGTTGTGCTTGCCGGCATAAGAAACAAGGTCGGCCAACGTCATGCCGTCATGCGCGGCGACGAAGTTCACCGTGCGGCTGACCGCGCCGTCGCGCTGGAATACGTCGGACGAACCGGCCAACCGCGTCGCCAGTGCGCCCACCGTGCCGGCGTCGCCGCGCCAGAAACGGCGCACGTCGTCGCGAAAGCGGTCGTTCCATTCGAGGAAGGACGGCGGAAAATTGCCGAGCTGGTAGCCGTTGTGGCCGATGTCCCACGGCTCGGCGATCAGGATTCTATCCTGCAAGAGCGGATCGGTGCGCATGGCTTCCAGCAGCGGCGCATCCTTATGAAAGCCGTCAGCGTCTCGGCCGAGGACCGGCGCGAGATCGAAACGGAAACCGTCGATGCCGGCATGGCGCACGAAGTGGCGCAGGCTGTCGAGAATGAGTTGCTGCACGACCGGCCGGTCGCAGGCCAGCGTGTTGCCGGTGCCGGTGTCGTTGACGAGTTTCCCGCCGGCATCGTGCCGGTAGTAGGCTTGCGCATCCAGCCCGCGCAGCGACAGCGTCGGCCCCTGCGCATCGCTCTCGCCCGTATGGTTGAAAACCACGTCCAAAATGGTGCCGATGCCGGCGTCGTGCAGCGCCGAAACCGCCTCGCGAAGATCGGCGAGGCCGCCCGGCGCCAGGCGCGGATCGAGCGCCATGAAGGTGACGGGGTTATAACCCCAGGCGTTCGTCAGGCCGAGCGGCCCCAGATGGCGCTCGTCGATCCAGACCGCGACCGGCATCAGTTCGACGGCTGAGACACCGAGCTTTTTCAGATGGTCGATGACAGTCGGCGCTTTCAACGCGCGCAGCGTGCCGCGATCCTGTTCCGGCACGCCGGGATGGCGGATCGAAAACGCCCTGACCGGCAGTTCGTAGATCAGCCCACCGGGATCGAACAGCGGTGATTGCATCGGTGGCGGTGCAGGCAACGCGCGCGCAATGGCTTTTGGCACCAGCGCGGCCGTATCGCCGCCCTCGCCGCGCCGCGCCGCGAGACGCGCGTCATAGACATAGGGGTGGTCGATCTCGACCGCATAGGGGTCGACCAGAAGTTTGTCGGGATCGAACCACAGGCCCTTTTCGGGGGCGTAAGGTCCATCCGCGCGAAAACCGTAGCGGGTGCCGTCTTTCAGACCCAGTACGGACAGCGCGTGGACGCCCTCGCCTTCGGGCTTCAACTCAAGCCGTGTCTCCCGCGTGCCGTCGAACAGGCAGACCCAGACGCATTCCGCAGCACCCGACCAGACGGCGAAGCAGATACCTTCGGGGGTGACGGTAGCGCCGAGGAGAGAAGCAACTCTCCGATCCTGCGGGTTTGATACCCCCACCCCTACCCCCTCCCCTCAATGGGGAGGGGAATCCTGCCGGCGCTGTCCGGCACGAGTGAAACGAAGGTCCTGGCAGGGCGCCGATACGGCCAGTCCCCCTCCACCTTAAAGGGAAGGGGTATCAAGCCCGCAAGACTTAACAAGAATCCCATCTAAACTGACTATCCGCCCATGCGGGTCACGTAATCACGCTCGGCGCGGCGCGGCCGGTGTGGCTATGAATGCCGGCGATGTCGTCCGCAGCCGCGATCAGGTCGGCAAGCGCTTCCTGCGTGTCGATGCCGTGTTTGGATGGGTCCGCCTCATAGCGCTCCATATAGACGCGCAACGTGGCGCCGGAAGTACCCGTTCCGGACAGGCGGAAGACAACGCGCGAACCGCCCGCAAACATCACGCGAATGCCCTGATGCTCGCTGACCGAACCGTCGACCGGATCGTGGTAGGAAAAGTCGTCGGCCTTCTCGACGGTCAACCCACGCACCATGGTTCCGGGCAAGGAGTCCAGCTTCGCGCCGAGATCCTTCATCAGCGCGTTGGCCTTTTCGCTCTCGACCTCCTCGTAGTCGTGACGCGAATAGTAGTTGCGGCCGTAAGTCGCCCAGTGCTTGGTGACGATCTCCTTCACGCTCTCGCCGCGCGCGGCGATGATGTTGAGCCAGAACAGTACGGCCCACAGCCCGTCCTTCTCGCGCACATGATTGGAGCCGGTGCCGAAGCTCTCCTCGCCGCACAGCGTCACCTTGCCGGCATCGAGGAGGTTGCCGAAGAACTTCCAGCCGGTCGGCGTCTCGTAGCAGCCGACGCCGAGCTTTTCAGCCACACGGTCTGCGGCGGCACTCGTCGGCATGGAGCGTGCAACGCCGGAAATGCCCTTGGCATAACCCGGCGCCAACTTCGCGTTGGCCGCGATGATTGCAAGGCTGTCCGATGGCGTGACGAACATGCCCTTGCCGACGATCATGTTGCGGTCGCCGTCGCCGTCGGAGGCGGCGCCGAAATCCGGACCGGACGGGCTCATGACGTCGTCATAGAGTTTCTTGGCGTGGACGAGGTTCGGATCGGGGTGATGGCCGCCGAAATCGGGCAGCGGTTTGAAATTTCGGCAGGTGCCGACCGGCGCGCCGAGGCGGTTTTCCAGAATCTCCTTGCCGTAGGGGCCGGTCACCGCGTGCATGGAATCGAAAGCCATGCGGAAGCCGGACTTGAACAGCGCCCTCAGCGCGTCGAAGTCGAACAGGCTCTCCATCAACTCGGCATAGTCCTTGACCGGATCGATGACCTCGACCGTCATGCCGGCGACCTCGACGGTGCCCACCTTGTCGAGATCGACCGCGCCGATATCGACAATGCGGTATTCCTTGATCGCCTTCGACTTGGCGAAGATGGCGTCGGTGATCTTTTCCGGCGCCGGGCCGCCGTTTTCGGCATTGTACTTGATGCCGAAATCTTCCTTCGGCCCGCCGGGATTGTGGCTGGCCGAGAGAATAATGCCGCCGAAGGCCTTGTATTTGCGGATGACGTTGGAGGCGGCCGGCGTCGACAGGATGCCGCCCTGCCCGACCATCACCTTGCCGAAGCCGTTGGCGGCGGCGATCGCCAGCACCTTCTGGATGACCTCGCGGTTGTAGAAGCGACCGTCGCCGCCCAGCACCAGCGTCTTGCCCTCAAAACCGTCCAGCGCGTCGAAGATCGACTGGACGAAGTTCTCGACATAGTGCGGCTGCTGGAACACCGGCACTTTCTTGCGCAGGCCGGATGTACCGGGCTTCTGGTCGTCGAAAGGTTTGGTGGCGACGGTGCGGATCATTCTTCAAACAGCCTTTCTCGATAGGAGCGAGCGGTAGAGCCCGGCATATTTTTCCGCGCTCCTGTCCCAAGATAGATCGGCTTTCATGCCCTGCCGCTGTATCGAGACCCAGATCACCGGGTTTTGATGCAGCTCGACCATCCGGTGAACGGCGTGCAGCAGCGCCTCACCGCTGTTCGGCGCGAACTGGAAGCCGGTGGCGGCGCTTGCCTCGACGGCCGCCTCGTTGGCGTCAATGACAGTGTCCGCGAGCCCGCCGGTGCGGGCGACGACCGGCACGCAGCCGTAGCGCAGGCCGTAGAGCTGGGTCAGCCCGCACGGCTCGAAGCGCGACGGGATCAGGATGGCGTCGCTGCCGCCCTGCAACAGATGCGACAGCGCCTCGTCGTAGCCGATCACCACGCCGATGCGGCCGCGATGGCGGGCAGCGGCGGCGAGCAGCGCGCCTTCCAGTCCGGCGTCGCCGGAGCCGAGCACGGCTAGCCGCGCGCCGGCGGCGACGATGCCGTCGGCCACGGCGGCGAGGATGTCCATGCCCTTCTGCCATGTCAGCCGGCTGACGATGCAGAGGAGTGGGCTATTGTCGCGATCGAGGCCGAAGCGCTCCTCAACGGCGGCCCTGTTGCGCGCGCGCGCTTTCAGCGTTTTGGCCGAATACGGTGCGGCAAGATGCTTGTCGGTGGCTGGATTCCAGATGTCGGTGTCGATGCCGTTGACGATGCCATGGAGATCGCCGGCGCGCAGGTTGACGAGGCCATCGAGGCCCATGCCGAATTCCGGCGTGCGGATTTCCTGCGCATAGGTGGGCGAGACGGTGGTAAGCGCCCATGCCGCCTGCAAGCCGGCCTTGAGATAGCCGACGCCGCCGTAATATTCGACGCCGTCCAGCGTCATCGCCTCGGCCGGCAGACCGAGTTCGCCGAAGATGCCGGCGCCGAACTGACCCTGGAAGGCAAGGTTATGGACGGTCATCACCGAAGGCGTGGCGGGCGCGCGGCCATAGCGCATGTAGGCCAGCGTCATCGCCGCCTGCCAGTCATGCGCGTGGACGACGTCGGGCACGTAGCCGGCGACCGAGCCGCCGGCGATGTCGCCGCCGACGCGGCTGAGCGCGGCGAAGCGGCGCCAACTGTCCGGCCAGTCGCGGCCGGCCGCATCGCCATAGGGGCTGCCCGGACGGTCAAACAGATGCGGCGCGTCGAGCACCAGAAGATCGAGCCCCGCGGCCTCGGCCGCCAGCACGGAAGCCTTGCCTCCGAACAGGGCCGGATAATCCGCCACGGCTTTTGCCTGCTTCAGCGCATCCATCACCACCGGATAGCCGGGCACGAGCGAGCGCATGGCGACACTCTTTCCCTTCAAGGCAATGGGCAGCGCGCCGGCGACGTCCGCCAGGCCGCCGGTCTTGACCAGCGGAAAGATTTCGGAGGCGACGGAGAGCACCTGCATGTTTTTGTCAGTCATTCGGCCTGCTTCCGGAACCGTCATCCCAGCTTGTCGATCATCGGCTGGGTGATCAGGCAGATGCCCTTTTCCGACACGCGGAAGCGTTTGGCGTCCAGCGCCGGGTCTTCGCCGACCACCAGCCCTTCGGGGATCTTGACGCCGTGGTCGATGACGACGCGCTTCAGGCGCGCGTTGCGGCCGACGGTGCAGTCGGGCAGCATCACCACCTCTTCCAGCTTGGAATAGGAATTGATGCGCGCGCCGGTGAAAATCAGGCTGCGGCGCAGCGAGGCGCCGGAGACGATGCAGTCGCCCGACACCAGCGAGGAGATCGCCTCGCCGCGGCGCCCCTCCTCGTCATGCACGAACTTCGCCGGCGGCTTCAGTTCGGCATAGGTCCAGATCGGCCAGTCGCGGTCGTAGAGATCGAGTTCGGGCGTCACATCCGTGAGGTCGATATTGGCCTCCCAGTAGGCATCGACCGTGCCGACATCACGCCAGTAAGGCAGCGCCTCCTGGCTGGAGCGCACACAGGACTTGGCGAAGCGATGGGCGATCGCCTTGCCGCCCTGGACGATCTTCGGGATAATGTCCTTGCCGAAATCGCGGCTGGAATTCGGATCGGCGGCATCCTCGCGCAACAACTGCATGAGGAATTTCGTGCGGAAGACATAGATGCCCATCGAGGCCAGCGCGAAATCCGGCTTGTCGGGGATGCCGGGTGGATCGGCGGGCTTCTCGACGAAGGCGATGATGTTGTCCTTGCCGTCGACATGCATGACACCGAAACCCGTCGCCTCCATGCGCGGCACTTCGAGACAGCCCACGGTGACGTCGGCATTGGCGTCGACGTGCTGGCGCAACATCAGTTCGTAGTCCATCTTGTAGATGTGGTCGCCGGCCAGGATGACCATGAATTCCGGGTTGTAGCTCTCGATGATGTCGATGTTCTGGTAGACGGCATCGGCCGTGCCTTCGTACCATTGGGTTTCCGACACGCGCTGCGAGGCCGGCAGGATGTCGAAGCTCTCGTTGCGTTCCGGGCGCAGGAAATTCCAGCCGCGTTGCAGGTGGCGGATCAGCGAATGGGCCTTGTACTGCGTCGCCACGCCGAGGCGGCGGATGCCGGAATTCAGCGCGTTCGACAGGGCGAAATCGATGATACGGGTCTTGCCGCCGAAATAGACGGCCGGCTTGGCGCGCCGGTCGGTCAGTTCCTTCAACCGGCTGCCACGCCCACCTGCCAGCACGTAGGCCATCGCATCGCGGGCCAGCGGCTGGGTTCGTTTCATATCGGCCATGGTTTCCTCCCAAGCACTCAGTCCGGAACGAATTCGAGCATGACGGTGGCAAGCGGCGGCAGCGTCAGCACGGCTGCAACCCCTTCGCCTTCGGCCACGGCCTCTACGGAATCGCCGTTGCCCATACCGGAGCCGCCATAGTCGGCGGCATCGGTGTTGACGATCTCGCGCCATGTGCCGGCGTGCGGCAGCGGCAGCCGATAGTTCTCGCGCGGCACCGGCGTGAAATTGCAGACGACCGCGACGGGGTTTGCGCCAGGCGCCTTGCGCAGCCAGGCAAAGACGGAGCGCTGCTTGTCGTCGACGACCAGCCATTCAAACCCTTCCGGCTCGCAGTCGCGCGCATGAAGCGCCGGATAGTTGCGGTAGAGACGGTTCAGGTCCTTCACCACCTTCTGCATGCCGCTGTGCGGGGCGTATTGCAGCAGGTCCCAGTCGAGCGCCCTCGCCTCGCTCCATTCGCGGCGTTGGGCGAATTCCTGCCCCATGAACAGGAGCTTCTTGCCGGGATAGCCCCACATGAAGGCATAGAAGGCCCGGAGCGTGGCGAACTTCTGCCAGTCGTCGCCGGCCATCTTCGAGATCAGCGTGCCTTTGCCGTGCACCACCTCGTCATGCGACAGCGGCAGGACGAAATTCTCGCTGAAGGCGTACATCAGCCCGAAGGTGAGTTCGTCGTGATGGTGCTGGCGATGGATGGGCTCACGCGCGAAATATTGCAGCGTGTCGTGCATGAAGCCCATGTTCCACTTGAAGCCGAAGCCGAGGCCGCCTTCATGTACCGGCTTCGACACTTTCGGCCATGAGGTGGATTCCTCGGCGATGGTCACGACCCCAGGGTGATGGCCGTAAAGCTCCTTGTTCATCCGCTGGAGGAAGGCAACGGCCTCAAGGTTCTCACGGCCGCCCTTCTCGTTGGGGATCCATTCGCCGGCTTTGCGCGAATAGTCGAGGTAGAGCATGGAGGCGACGGCATCCACACGCAGCCCGTCGACATGGTATTTCTCGGCCCAGTAGAGGGCGTTGTTGACCAGGAATTCGATGACCTCGTGGCGTCCGAAATTGTAGATCAGCGTGTTCCAGTCCGGATGAAACCCCTTGCGCGGATCCTCGTGCTCGTAGAGCGCGGTGCCGTCGAAGCGCACCAGCCCGAACTGATCGACGGGAAAATGCGCCGGCACCCAGTCGAGAACGACGCCGACGCCGGCGCGGTGGGCGCCGTCGACGAAGCGGGCGAAGCCGTCAGGATCGCCGAAGCGCGCCGACGGGGCATACAGGCCGGTCGTCTGGTAGCCCCAGGACGGATCATAAGGATGCTCCGAGATCGGCAGGAACTCGATGTGGGTGAAGCCCATTTCGACCACATAGGGGATCAGCCGGTCGGCCAGTTCGTCCCAGGTCAGGAACGTGCCATCCTCGTTGCGCTGCCAGGAACCGGCATGGACTTCGTAGATCGCCATCGGCTGGCGCCGCGGATCGGCGTCGCGCCAGAACGTGCGATGCGCCTCGTCGCCCCATTGGTGCTGTGATGGCTCGGCCGTCACCGAAGCCGTGGCCGGCCTCAGCTCCGACTGGAACGCGAAGGGATCGGCCTTGAGCGGCAGCCGGACGCCCTGCGCGCCGATGATCTCGAACTTGTAGGGCCGGCCAGCGCCGATATCGGGAATGAAAATCTCCCAGATGCCGGTGTCGCGGCGCAGGCGCATCGGGTGGCGGCGGCCGTCCCAGTCATTGAAGTCGCCGACGACGGAGACGCGCTTGGCATTCGGCGCCCAGACGGCGAAATGCACGCCGCTGGCCCCTTCGTGGTCGATCAGGTGGGCGCCGAGCTTGTCGAAAAGCCTTAGATGCGAGCCCTGGGCGATATAGTAGTCGTCCATCGGCCCGAGCACCGGGCCGAAGGAATAGGGATCAGTCAGCCACCATTCGCCGCCGGCATTTTCCGCATGATAGCGCAGCGGCTGGCGCTTGCGGATCGACAGCTTGCCTTCGAAGAACCCGTCCTCGTTTCGCTTCTCAAGCGTGCCGACTTCCTTGCCGGCCAGCGTATGGGCCGTCACGCGCTCGGCATGAGGAATAAAGCAGCGGGCGACGAAACCCTTGCCGGCAGCCTGCACGCCGAGGACCGCAAACGGATCGCCATGCGTGCCCGAAACAATGGCGGAGACATCGCCGGCTGATGCCAGTCCGTCCGTTCCGCCCATTGTCGCGGTCGCACGCGGCTTCTTCGTCAAGCGGCTCCCCTTTCCGGGTACAACAATACGTTGCCGTTTCTCATGCAATCACATCAGGCAGGCACGTTCCAGATATCTTTCGCATATTCGCGGATGGTGCGATCGGAGGAGAACCAGCCGACGCGCGCGACGTTGCGGATGGCCCTGGCGTACCAGTCGGAACTGTCGCGCCAAACGTCGTCGATGGAGCGTTGCGCCGCGGCATAGGCATCGAAATCGGCGGCGACCATGAACCAGTCGCTGTCGTAGAGGCCGTTCATCAGGTCGCGATAGCGATCCGGGTCGTCGGGCGAGAACACGCCGGACGAGACGGCGGCTATGGCCTGCGACAGTTCACGCGAGCCTTCGATGATCGTGCGCGGCTGGTAGCCGTTGGCGCGCCGCTCGGCCACCTCATCGGCCTTCAGGCCGAAGATGAAGATGTTGTCGTCGCCGACGCGCTCCCTGATCTCGACATTAGCGCCGTCGAGCGTACCTATGGTGAGCGCGCCGTTCAGCGCGAATTTCATATTGCCGGTGCCGGACGCCTCCATCCCCGCCGTCGAAATCTGTTCCGACAGATCGGCTGCCGGCATCATCACCTCGGCGGCGCTGACGTTGTAGTTGGGCACGAACACCACTTTCAGCAGGCCACGCACCGACGGATCGCCGTTGATGACTTTCGCCACATCGTTGGCCAGTTTGATGATGAGCTTGGCATTGTGATAGCTGGGCGCCGCCTTGCCGCCGAAGAACTTCACGCGCGGCACCCAATCGCGCTCCGGGTGCGAGCGGATCTGGTCGTAGAGCGCGATAGCTTCGAGGATGTTGAGAAGCTGGCGCTTGTATTCGTGGATACGCTTGATCTGAATATCGAACAGCGCCGACGGATCGACCTTGATGCCCAGCCGCTCGGCGACCAGGGTGGCCAGCCGCTCCTTGTTGGCGCGCTTGACGGCGGCGAACTTGTCGCGGAACCCGGCATCCTCGGCGAAGCGATCGAGATCGTGGATCGCCTCGATGTCGTCGAGGAAACGGTCGCCGATCGTCTCGCGCGCGAGTTCCGTCAGGCCCGGATTGCACTGGAACAGCCAGCGGCGCGGCGTTATGCCGTTGGTCTTGTTGTTGATGCGGTTCGGATAGAGGCTGTGCAGGTCGGCGAACACCGTCTGCTTCATCAGTTCGGTATGCAGTGCCGACACGCCGTTGATCGAATGCGAGCCGACGAAGGCGAGGTTGCCCATGCGAACGCGGCGGTCGCCGTTTTCCTGAATCAGCGAGATGCGGGCGATCTGGTCGCCGTTGAAGCGGCCGGTTGCGCGCGCTTCCAAGAGCACCGCAGCATTGATGGCATAGACGATCTGCATATGGCGCGGCAGAAGCCGCTCGAACAGCGGCACCGGCCAGCTTTCCAGCGCTTCCGGCAAAAGCGTGTGGTTAGTGTAGCCGAAAGTGCGCCTGGTGATGTCCCAGGCCTGATCGAAATCGATGCCGTGGACGTCCATCAAAAGCCGCATCAGTTCTGGCACGGCGACCGCCGGATGGGTGTCGTTCAGGTGGATCGCCGCCTTGTCCGGCAGGGATCCGAGATCGCCATATTGACACAGATGTCGCTGGAGGATGTCCTGCAAGGAGGCCGAGGAGAAGAAATACTCCTGCCGGAGCCTGAGTTCCTGCCCTTCCTTGTGCGAGTCGGCCGGATAGAGCACACGCGACAGGGCGTCTGCCTTGTTGCTTTCGGCCAGCGCGCCCATGTGATCGCCGGCATTGAACTTGTCGAGCAGGATCGGGTCGACCGGCATGCCCGACCACAGGCGCAGCGTGTTGACGCGGTTGGCCCGCCAGCCGACGACCGGGGTGTCGTAGGCGACGGCGAGCACGCGCTCGCCGGGCTTCCAGACGTGGCGCTCCAGACGCCCGTCCTTGTCGGTCACGGATTCGACCGAGCCGCCGAAGCCGACCTCGAAGGCACGCTCGCGGCGCTCGAACTCCCACGGATTTCCGTGGTCGAGCCAGGTTTCGGGCAGCTCGACCTGCCAGCCGTCCTGGATTTCCTGACGAAACATGCCGTTGGCGTAGCGGATGCCGTAGCCGTGCGCCGGGATGTCGACGGTGGCCATCGATTCCATGAAACAGGCGGCGAGCCGGCCTAACCCGCCATTGCCAAGTGCAGCGTCCGGTTCGAGCTGGGCAATCGCATCGAGATCGACGCCGAGCGAAACAAGGGCCTGCCGCATCGTCTCCATCATGCCGAGATTGGAGAAGGCATCGCGCATCAGACGACCGATGAGGAATTCGAGCGACAGGTAGTAGACGCGCTTTTCCTGCCGGTCGTAGGCTTCCTTGGTCGCCTCCATCCAATGATCGATGACGCGGTCGCGCACCACCTGTATGGACGCAGTCAGCCAGTCGTAGCGGGTGGCGACGGTGGTGTCCTTGCCGACGCGATAACGCAGCACCCTGAGGATCTCGGCGGCGAGAGCCTGAGGGTCCGGATCTTCCGGGAGAGCCTGTGGAATTTGAACAGTCTTTGCGCTCGCCATGTGGCCTCTGGTAATTGGCTTTCGAAACGGTGCGACCGCGGCCGCTCACCCCGTTCTATCATTCCATCCGTTTCATGCTAGCCGATATCTCTTGTCGTTTTCAATCGATTTAAATCTTGCCAACCGCAATGGACAGCACTGCATGATCGGCGCCCAAGCCAGCCTGCGAGGAACGCCTTAGCATCAGTTTGACAATAAATAAATCACTCTTATTTATTATTGACAGCCTTGCCAAGCTTGCGCAATTTGACGAGAAAACAGCGCGGAAGGCAACGGCGGGAGGACGGGGTGGACGGCGACGTTATCAGGCACGGTTCGCGCGAAGCCGCGACGGGCCCGCTCCATCGCGGCACGAACCAGAGCGGCATGCGTGCCCATAACGAACGGCTGGTGCTGTCGCTGGTGCGCCAGCACGGCAGCCTTGCCAAGTCTGACATCGCCCGCATGACCGGGCTCTCGGCGCAGACCGTCTCCGTCATCATGCGCGAGTTGGAGGCCGACGGCCTGCTCGTTCGGCAGGCACCGGTGCGCGGGCGCATCGGCCAACCGTCCGTGCCGATGGCTCTCGACCCGGACGGTGCCTTCTTCATCGGCCTCAAGATCGGCCGGCGCAGCGCCGAACTGGTGCTCATCGATTTCCTCGGCAGCGTGCGCTCCATGCTGCATCATTCCTATCGCTACCCGACGACCGGCGAGACGGTGGCATTCGTCGCCACCGGTTTGAAGGAGCTGCGCAGCAGCCTCGACGCCAGGCAGAATGGGCGTATCGCCGGCCTCGGCATCGCCATGCCGTTCGAGCTCTGGAACTGGATCGACGCCGCCGGCGCGCCCCGCGACGTCATGGACGCCTGGCGCCATTGCGACATACGCGCCGAAATCCAGGCCCTGTGCGACTTCCCGGTTTACCTGCAGAACGACGCGACCTCCGCCTGCGGTGCCGAGATGGTGTTCGGGCAGGCGGCCAGCCTGCGCGATTTCGTCTATTTCTATATCGGCGCCTTCGCCGGCGGCGGCATCGTGCTCGACGGCCGGCTCTACGGCGGCAGGACCGGCAACGCCGGGGCGCTGGGCTCGATGCCGGTACCGGGGCCGGACGGCAGGCCGACCCAGCTCATCGACAGGGCTTCCATCGCCGTCCTGGAAAGGACGCTCGCCGCGTGCGGGATCGAGGCCTCGCATCTGTGGACCTCACCCCAGGACTGGGGCGACATCGGCCCGGAACTCGACGCCTGGATCGCCGACGCGTCGGACGCGCTGGCCTACGCCATCGTCGCCGCCTCTTCGGTGATCGATTTCGAGGCGGCCGTCATCGACGGCTGGATGCCGGCGGCGGTGCGCCGCCGGCTGGTCGAGGCGGTAGCGAAAGCCGTTGGCCGGATCGACGCCGAGGGCCTCAAGCTGCCGGTGGTGCGCGAGGGCACCGTCGGCATCCATGCGCGTGCACTCGGCGGGGCGAGCCTGCCGCTCTCGGAACGGTTCCTTCTCGGCGCCACGGTCCTCACCAGCGCCACCAATGCGGAAGAAAGCAGGCCATCATGATCCTGTGCTGCGGCGAGGCCCTGATCGACATGCTGCCGCGCCGCTCGGACGCCGGGGAACCGGCCTTCGCGCCCTATGCCGGCGGTGCGGTGTTCAACACGGCCATCGCGCTCGGTCGCCTCGGCGTGCCGGTCGAATTCTTCTCCGGCCTCTCCACCGACCTGTTCGGCCAGCAGATCGCGCGCGTCCTGGCCGAAAGCAAGGCCGGCACGCGCTACGCCCACTTCTCGGCGCGGCCGACGACGCTCGCCTTCGTCGATCTGAAGGACGGCCATGCTACTTACGTCTTCTACGACGAAGGCACGGCCGGGCGCATGCTTTCGCCCGAGGACCTGCCCGATCTCGCCGGCGACGTCGAGGCGCTGCTGTTCGGCGCCATCAGCCTCATTCCCGAACCCTGCGGTTCCACCTATGAAGCGTTGATGGCGCGCGAGCATGCGAAACGGGTGACGATGCTCGATCCGAACATCCGCCCCGGCTTCATTCCCGACCGTGCCAGGCACGCCGAGCGCATCCGCCGCATGATGACGATGGCCGACATCGTCAAATTGTCGGACGAGGACCTTGCCTGGTTCGAGGAAGCGGGCCCGGCGGAAGACGTCATCCGGGGCTGGCTGGAGCGCGGCCCCAAGCTCATTGTACTGACGCAAGGCAGCAAGGGCGCCATAGGCTACACACGCAACCATGCCGTCACCGTTATGCCGCGACAGGTCGAGGTCGTCGACACCGTCGGCGCCGGCGACACTTTCAATGCCGGCATCCTGGCGTCGCTGCATGAGCAGGGCCTGCTGACGAAAGCAGCCCTCGGCAACCTGCCGCGCGACGCCATCGAGCAGGCGCTCAACCTCGGCGCACGCGCGGCGGCCGTCACGGTTTCGCGCGCCGGCGCCAATCCACCCTGGCGGCGCGAGATCGCCTGAAGCCAGCCGGGCCAACCACGCCAATCACAATATGTTGCGCGCCGTCACCAGCTTGGCGACGAGACGAGAATCCGGCCGAAACCCGGCCGTTTTCATCGTCTTTCGGTAACATGCACGCCTTGCGGCCAAAGCGCTGCGCCTTTCGTGACCGGTGCAACTCTGCTACCAGCGACCCCACATCAGACTGAGAAGTGTGGAACTGTCATGCAATTCATCGATCTCGGCGCCCAGCGCGAGCGCATCAGCAGCAGGTTGAAGGCGGCCATCGATGCAGTGGTCGAGGAAGGCCGCTACATCCTCGGTCCGCAGGTCGCGGAGTTCGAGAAGAAGCTTGCCGCCTATGTCGGGGTCGAGCATGTCATAGCCTGCGCCAACGGCACCGACGCCCTGCTCCTGCCGCTCTATGCCTCCGGTATCGGACCCGGTGATGCCGTGTTCGTGCCGAGCTTCACTTTCGCGGCGACCGCCGAGGTGGTGGCGCTGGCCAAGGCCGAGCCGGTGTTCGTCGATGTCGATGCCGACAGCTACAACATCGACATCGAAAGCCTCGAGGCGGCGATCGCCCAGGTGAAGAAGGAAGGCCGCCTGAAGCCGAAGGCGATCATCCCGGTCGACCTGTTCGGGCTTGCCGCCGACTACGACGCCATCATGGCGATCGCCAGACGGGAAAACCTGCTGGTTATCGAGGACGCGGCGCAGTCCATCGGCGGCTCGGCCGACAACAAGATGTGCGGCGCGTTCGGCCATGTCGCCGGCACCAGCTTCTATCCGGCCAAGCCACTCGGCTGCTATGGCGACGGCGGTGCGATGTTTACCAACGACGCGGCCCTTGCCGACAGGCTGCGCTCCTTCGCTTTCCACGGCAAGGGCGAGACCCAGTACGACAACGTCCATGTCGGAATCAATTCGCGCCTCGACACGCTGCAGGCGGCGATCCTGATCGAGAAGCTGGCCATTCTCGAAGACGAGATGGAGGCGCGCCGCACTGTGGCACAGCGCTATGCGGACGGCCTGGGCGATGTGGTCAAAGCCGCGAACAATCCCGGCCACGGTCGCTCGGCCTGGGCGCAGTATGCGATCGAAACGCCGAAGCGGGACGGGCTCAGGGCGCACCTGACCGAAAAGGGCATCCCCTCGGTCATCTACTACGTCAAGCCGCTGCACGAGCAGGTCGCCTATCGTGACTATCCGCGCACGCCGACCGGGCTGAAGGTTTCGGAGACGCTGCCGCAAAACATCCTGTGCCTGCCGATGCATCCCTATCTCAGCGAAGCCGATCAGGACCGGATCATCGAGACGATCCGCAATTATGTCGGCTCCAACTCGGCAGAAGCGGCGGAGTAGCGCCGCGCACCCCTCCGCCAGGGCCTCGGGCGTCCGATTCGCTCTCGGCGAAGCGGCCCTTCCCTACCTGCCCTTTGCGATGAAATGCGGATTGGCGAAATCCGCGTCGTCGGGCTGGTTGCGCTTGCCGTAGCGAAGCGGCGCGCCGTCCAGCGTGACGGTGACGCCGCCAGCGGCGCGCAGCACCGCGTCGCCCGCCGCGGTATCCCATTCCATGGTGCGGCCGAAGCGCGGATAGACGTCCGCCTCCGCGCTCGCCACCAGGCAGAATTTCAGCGACGAGCCGACCGAGACGATCTCGGCCCCGCCGAGGCTCGCTATGTAGGCTTCGGTCTCAGGCGTGTTGTGCGAACGGCTGGCGACGACGGCGAGCGGTTTCACGCCCTGGCGCGCGGCGAGCGGTCGGCGATCCGCGACACGGAAATCGGCGTCGACCTCGGCTGCCTCGGCATGGCCCGGCAGGCCGGAATAGAGCTTGCCGGTGCAAGGCGCGAAGACCACGCCCACTTCCGGAACGCCACGACGAACAAGGGCGATGTTGACGGTGAAGTCGGTGCGACGATTGACGAATTCCTTCGTGCCGTCGAGCGGATCGATGAGGAAGAATTCCGCGCCGAGATCGGCCGGCACAATGCCTGCCGAAACCTCTTCCTCGGCTACGCAGGGGATGTTCGGACGAGCGGCGCGCAGGCCGGCGAGGATGATTTTTTCCGCCTTCCTGTCGGCTTCGGTGACCGGCGAGGCATCGGCCTTGCGGTCCACCTCGCAGCCTTCCCGATAGACGCGCATGACCTCGCGACCGGCTTCCAGTGCCAGCCGCTCGAACAGCGCCACCAAAGCCGCGTCGTCAGATACCGCCGCCATCGTCGTAACTGTCCTCCGCAAGGTCGCGCTCCGCCAGCCAGCGGTCGAGAATATCCACCATGTCCTCGGGCGTGCGGCCCAGCGTCTTCAGGCGGACTTCGGGGTTTTCAGGAGCCTCGTATGGCGAATCGACGCCGGTGAAATTCTTGATCTCGCCCTTCAGCGCGCGGGCGTAAAGACCCTTGGGGTCGCGCCGGGCGCATTCCTCGAAGGGCGTATCCACGAAAACCTCGACGAATTCGCCGCCGACCATCAGCTCGCGCGCCATGCGCCGCTCGGCCTTGAAGGGCGAGATGAAGGACACGATGACGATCAGCCCCGCATCCGCCATCAGCTTCGCCACCTCCGCGACACGGCGGATGTTTTCCACGCGATCGGCGTCGGTGAAGCCGAGATCGCGGTTCAGGCCATGCCTGACGTTGTCGCCGTCCAGCAGGTAGGTGTGGCGGCCGGTGGCGTGAAGCTTCTTCTCCAGGAGGTTGGCGATGGTCGACTTGCCGGAACCCGACAGACCGGTGAACCAGAGAACGGCCGGACGCTGGTTCTTCATGTCGGCGCGGGCGCGCTTGCCGACGTCCAGCGACTGCCAGTGGATGTTCTCGGCACGGCGCAGGGGATGCAGGATCATGCCCGCGCCGACGGTGGCGTTGGTGATGCGGTCGACGAGGATGAAAGCGCCGGTCGCCCTGTTTTGCGCGAAGGGATCGAAGACGATGGGCGCGCGGGTAGCGATGCTGACGACGCCGACCTCGTTCATCGCCAGCGACTTCGCCGCCTCGTGCGCGAAATCGTTGACGTTGAGCCGATGCTTCAGTTCGGAAACGGTCGCGCTCGCCTGGTCTGTGGCGGTGCGCAGGATGTAGGAACGGCCGGGCAGCAGCGCCTGCTCGTCGAACCATACGATGTTGGCGGCGAACTGGTCGGCAACCTGGGGCCTTGCGGCCGCCGCCACCAGCATGTTGCCGCGCGAAACCTCGATCTCCTCGTCCAGCACCAGCGTAACGGCCTGCCCTGCCACGGCTTCCTTCAGGTCACCGTCCCGCGTGACGATGCGTTTCACGCGCGCCGACGTTCCCGATTTGGCGACGACGATCTCGTCGCCCTCGGCGACGCTTCCCGACGCTATCGTGCCGGCGAAACCGCGGAAGTCGAGATTGGGCCGGTTCACATATTGAACGGGGAACCGGAACGGCAACGCAAGTGCCTCGTCCTCGACAGCCACGGTTTCCAGATGCCCGATCAGCGTCGGCCCGGCATACCAGTTCATGCGCGGCGAGCGCGCGGTGACGTTGTCGCCATAACGGGCAGACAAGGGGATAGGGACGATGGACTTGAAGCCGAGGTCGGCCGCGAAGGCGCGATAGTCTTCCACGATCTTGGCGAACACCGCCTCGTCGAAATCGACGAGGTCGATCTTGTTCACCGCAACCACAATGTGGCGGATGCCGAGCAGCGAAGCGATGATGGAATGGCGCCGTGTCTGGCGCAGGACGCCCTGGCGCGCGTCCACGAGCACGATGGCGAGATCGGCGGTGGAAGCGCCGGTCGCCATGTTGCGCGTGTATTGCTCGTGGCCGGGCGTGTCGGCGACGATGAACTTGCGCTTCGGCGTGGCGAAGAAGCGATAGGCGACATCGATGGTGATGCCCTGCTCTCGCTCGGCCTCAAGGCCATCGACCAGCAGGGCAAAATCGACCTCCTCGCCGGTCGTGCCGTGCTTGCGGGAATCGCGCTCCAGCGCGGCGAGTTGGTCCTCGAATATCTGGCGCGTATCGGACAGGAGCCGGCCGATCAGCGTGGACTTGCCGTCATCCACCGAACCGCAGGTCAAAAAGCGCAACAGCGACTTCTTCTCCTGCGCGAGCAGGTAGTCGCGCACGCTGTCTGTTCCGGCGGCCGCGCCGGCTTCGGAAAGGGTCTCGGCGGTCGAGCGCATCGTCAAAAGTATCCTTCGCGCTTCTTTTTTTCCATGGAGCCGGCTTCGTCGCGGTCGATGAGGCGGCCCTGCCGCTCGGAAGTACGCGCCGTCAGCATCTCGCCGACGATGGCTTCCAGCGTCCCGGCGTCGGATTCGATGGCGCCCGTCAGCGGATAGCAGCCGAGCGTACGGAACCGCACCATGCGGTTTTCAACGCGCTCACCGGGCCTCAGCTTCATGCGCTCGTCATCCTTCATGATGAGCATGCCGTCGCGCTCGACCACCGGCCGCGGCCTGGCGAAATAGAGCGGTACGATGGGGATGTCTTCCTGCAGGATGTACTGCCAGATATCGAGCTCGGTCCAGTTGGACAGGGGGAAGACGCGGATCGACTCGCCGGCAGAAATGCGTGTGTTGTAGATGTTCCACATCTCAGGCCGCTGGCTCTTCGGGTCCCAGGCGTGGCTCGCATTGCGGAAGGAGAATATGCGTTCCTTGGCGCGCGATTTCTCCTCGTCGCGCCGCGCACCGCCCAGCGCGGCGTCGAAACCGTATTTGTCGAGCGCCTGGCGAAGCCCCACCGTCTTCATGATGTGGGTGTGGGTGTTCGAACCATGGTCGAACGGATTGATGCCGTCCCTCACCCCCTCCTCGTTGATGTGGACGAGCAGGTCGAAGCCGAGTTTCTTCGCCATCTCGTCGCGGAAGGCGATCATCTCGCGGAACTTCCAGGTGGTGTCGACATGCAGGAAGGGGAACGGCGGCTTGGCCGGATAGAAGGCCTTCATCGCCAGATGCATCAGGACGGACGAATCCTTGCCGACGGAATACAGCATCACCGGCTTGGAGAAGTTAGCCGCCACTTCACGGAAGATGTGGATGGATTCCGCTTCGAGGCGCTGAAGGTGGGTCAACATGGCTTTGGCCTGGAAAGCTCGCTAGGCGGGTACAGACTGTGGCGCCTTCGGCACTATGCGTCCGGTCGTGCCCGCGTTCTAGCAGGTCGATATGCCCCCTTACAGAAAGGCGCCCGCAGGATCGTTCCGGTTTGCGAACATTATATTTGCCATTCGGCACGAAGACGCAAATTCCTACCATGCGCCCGATACACACACGGCCCGGTCATCGCCGGGCCGCGTGTCGATCTGAAATCGTGTGCCGCTGCTGTCGCGTGCTCCGGCAAGCCGGTACGCCAAGCGGCCTTCAGCCTATTTCCTGATCAGCGACCATACGGCCGGCACGGAAACCGCGGCCAGCGCCAGCTTGACCAGGTCCGGCACGATGAACGGAAGTACGCCGAACTGCCAGGCCTTTTCCGCGCCGATCAGCGTGGCCAGCCAGGCGAAGCCCATGGCCATCATGATGACCTCGGCCGCCATGAATGCGCCGAACAGCTTGAAGAGGTTGCGGTCGAAGCCACGGTCGGCCGCCCAGCCGGCGATGGCCGCCATGACGACGAAGCCGGCGAGATAGCCGCCGGTGGTGCCGAGCATATAGGCGATGCCGATGCCCTTTTCCGGCGTGCTCTGGAAGACCGGCAGGCCCATGGCGCCTTCGGCAAGGTAGAGCAGAAGCGTGGCAACGCCGAGGCGCAGGCCGAAAGCCGAGGCGATCAGCAGAACCGCCAGCGTCTGCAAATTCATGTCCACCGGCCCGAGCACCACCTTGGTCTTGGCCGACAGGGTCAGAAGCAGGGTTCCGCCCAGCGCCAGGCCGAACTGCATGGCGAGGCGCGCCGCCCGATTCTGCGGCAGGGCCAGTGAAACGAGGGGACGCATTGTCGTAGCGAGAGCCATTTGTCTTTCCATTCCCGATTTCAATCCGGCGCCTGACAAGGCGTCGCATTTTCCTATATTGAGTCCGGCGTCCTGCGGCAATCCATTTTGCCTCCCGTCCCCAGCGCGAGCCTGCAATGTCCCTGAAATTCGATGCCAGCTTCGATCCTGCCTACGGTAGCGCCGTCGCGGTGGCGCCCGGCGTGATGCGGCTTACCGCCCGCAATCCGAGCCCGTTCACCTTCCACGGCACCAACAGCTATCTGGTTGGCCAGGATACGCTGGCGGTCATCGATCCAGGTCCCGACGACAACGCCCATCTGCAAGCGCTGCTTCGTGCGATCGACGGGCGGCCGGTCAGCCATATCTTCGTCAGCCATACCCACAAGGATCATTCCCCACTGGCCGCACGGCTCCAGCAGGAAACCGGCGCGACGGTGCTGGCCGAGGGTCCGCACCGGCCGGCCCGCGCCTTGCGGACGGGCGAGGGCATCCGGCTCGACGCCAGCGGCGACCTTGCCTTCCGGCCCGACGCGACGCTGGCGGACGACGCGCTGACATCGGGCGACGGCTGGGCGATCCGCACGGTGCTGACGCCGGGCCACGCCGCCAACCACGCCGCCTTCGCGCTGGAGGGTAGCGGAATCCTTTTCTCGGCCGACCACGTCATGGCCTGGTCGACCAGCATCGTGGCGCCGCCGGACGGCGCGATGGCCGACTACATGCGCTCGCTCGACAAGCTCCTGGCGCGCGACGACCGGCTGATGCTGCCGGGGCACGGCGGCCCCGTCACCAAGCCGCGCGTCTTCATGCGCGGCCTCAAGGCACACCGGAAGATGCGTGAACAGGCCATACTGGACCGTATCGAGAAAGGCGACCGGACGATCCCCGAGATCGTGGCGGCGATCTACCGCGAAACCGATCCGCGCCTGCACGGCGCCGCCGGCCTTTCCGTGCTCGCCCACCTGGAAGACCTGGTGGCGCGCGGCGCGGTCGAAACGGATGGCGAACCGGCGCTCGATGGCGTCTTCCTGCCGGTGTGCTGAGCCGTTACTGGGCCGCGTCGGGACCGATCTGGCCGTTGATCTGCTGGTCGAGTTCAGTCAGGAATTCGACGATGCGGGCAGCGTTGTCGCCGAGGTCGTGGCGGCCATAGCGGGAAGCGGAGCGCATATCCACCAGCGTGGCGTCGCCTTCGGAAACCACCCGGATCGCCACATCGGCCGGCAATTCCAGAACGAAACTCGGGGCCACCGCGGCGATGACCAGTTCGCCGCTCGCCTCGTCCGCCGGCGGGATCGGTGCGGCCAGCCGCCAGCCGCGCCGTTGCAGGACGGCCGCCACCGCATCCACCACCGCGTCGAACGGCAAGTCGTAGCGGCGCCCCGCCACCAGCGGATAAGTCTCGTCCTGCAATCGCCGCTCGCCGGGCGTCGGCTCCGTCAGGGCGTTCATGTCCGGCGTCCGCTCCGCCGCCGTCGTCAATGGCAAGGGATCGTCCGTATCCGTCGCTATGTCGCGCAGCGGCGGATACGTCGCGATCCAATAGGCCGCGACGCCATAGGGTGCCAGAACCAGCAAGGCGATCATCGCACCGACCGTCAGGTCGCGGCCGCCGAGATCGCCGTACTGCCACAGCTTCGAGAAGGCGAAGCCGGCGAAGATCAGCGCGACGGCCGCGAGCAGAGCCACGATCGCCAGCACCCACAGGTAGGCCAGATGCTCGACAAGGCCGAAATGGTGACCGACCCACACGCAGACCAGCAGGACGGCTGAGAAGGCCGCAGTCCGCCGTGCCCATCCGGCCGCCCTCGTCGTCCGCCGTTCCGGATATTCGGTCATCTGCTGCGCCGCACCACTCACCCCGCGTCGAAGCCTTATCGGCTTTTGCGACGCGATTGAAGCCGAAAGGCGCGCAATCCTTCAATCCGTAGGCAGGCGATAGTCGCTGAACTGCTTGCGAAGCACCGTCTTCTGGATCTTGCCGGTGGCGGTGTGCGGAATCTCGGCGACGAAAGTCACGTCGTCCGGCATCCACCACTTCGCGACCTTTCCCTCCATGAAATCCAATATATCGTCGCGCGACGGCTTCCGGCCCGGCTTTCGCACGGCCACGAGCAGCGGCCGTTCGCCCCATTTGGAATGGGCGACGCCGATAACCGCCGCCTCCGCCACGTCGGGATGACCGACGGCGAGGTTTTCCAGTTCGATGGTCGAGATCCACTCACCGCCGGACTTGATGACGTCCTTGGCGCGGTCGGTGATCTGCATGTAGCCGTTGGGGTCGATATGGGCGACGTCGCCCGTGTCGAACCAGCCCTCTTCGTCGAACTGCTCGGCGCCGGCGCCGCCGTAATAGGCGCGCGCGACCGCCGGGCCACGCACCTTCAGGCGGCCGAACGTCTTGCCGTCCCACGGCAGGTGGTTGTCCTCGTCGTCGGTGACAGTCATTTCGACGCCGAACGGCGCGTAGCCTTGCGTCTGCTGGACGTCGAGCCGGGCGTCGCCCTCCAGTCCGGCATATTCGGGCTTGAGCGTGCACAGCGTGCCGAGCGGTGACATTTCCGTCATGCCCCAGGCGTGGACGACCTCGACGCCATAGTCGTCCTGGAATTTCTTCGTGATCATGCGCGGGCAGGCCGAGCCGCCGATGACGACCTTGTTGAGGTAGGGCAGTTTCCTGCCCGTCTCCTCCAGATATTGCAGCAGCATGAGCCACACCGTCGGCACGGCGGCGCTGAAGGTCACCTTCTCGGTATCGAGCAGTTCGTAGATCGAGGCGCCGTCCATCTTGCCGCCCGGCATCACCATCTTGGCGCCGATCATCGGGCAGGCCTGGCCGAGACCCCAAGCATTGGCGTGGAACATCGGCACCACCGGCAGCACCACGTCGCGCGAGGAAAGACCCATGGCATCGGGCATGGCCGCGATCATGGCGTGCAAGACGTTGGAGCGGTGGCTGTAGAGGACGCCCTTCGGCTCGCCGGTCGTGCCGGAGGTGTAGCACATGCCGGCCGCGGTGCCCTCGTCGAACGTCTTCCAGCGGAAATCGCCGTCCGCCTCGGCCAGCCATTCCTCGTAGGCGACGGCGTTGGCGAGCGTCGTCTGAGGCATGTGCGCACTGTCGGTCAGCACGATGACCTGTCGCAGCGACTTCACCTGCCCGGCAATCTTTTCGACCAGCGGCAGGAAGGTGAGGTCGACGAAGACCGCCTTGTCCTCGGCATGGTTCATGATCCAGACGATCTGTTCCGCAAACAGACGCGGGTTCAGCGTGTGATAGACCGCGCCGATGCCCATGATGCCGTACCAGGCTTCTAGGTGGCGGGCCGTGTTCCAGGCGAGCGTGGCGATGCGGTCGCTTAAGCCATAGCCGTCGCGCTCCAGCCGCTGCGCCACCTTGAGCGCGCGGGCGCGCAGTTCGGCATAGGTGGTGCGCACGATCGGCCCTTCCAGCGAGCGCGACACGATCTCGCGCCTGCCGTGCTGGATCGCCGCCTCGTCGATCAGCTTATGGCAAAGCAGCGGCCATTCCTGCATCAGACCGAGCATGTCGTTCCTCCCGTTTTTTCAGGCATTGTGAAGCGAACGCCGACAATGTCCAGCGACCTGTTCGAGCCTTGAACAAAGGTAGAATGCGTCACAATCCGGCCATTGTCGGCGGGAATCGTAATTTCCGGCGGGGTGCCGTTGGCGAATGGATGAGGTTCGCATGGGCGCGCAACTCGAAGACAAGGACATGGAAGACAAGAGCCTCGAAGACGGGGCTTTGGAAGAAAAGCTGGCCGAGAGCCTGGCAGACCTCGTGCCGGAGACTCATACCGTTTCCGAAGGTGAATTCGCCGAGGTCGTCGGCGGAGCGCTGGAAGCCGTCGGCGGCAGGTTGCTGTTCAAGATGCGGCTCGACAGGAACGGCGAGAGCGAGCATGTGGCCGCCGCGTCCATTGGCGACGGCGGCGAGCGGCAATTCCTCGTGCTCACCCTGCCCGCCAGCGGCGGTGCGCTGAAGGTGGAGGCAGCCTCCAAAAGCGAAAACCCGGTCGCCAGCCTGGCCGCTTCCTATGCCGGCCTGATGGATGTCTTCCAGGCGGCCGCATAACGGCCCTTCCAAAGGTCTGCACCGAGGCAAACATGGGTCAAACGGTCCGGCGAAGCCGCGATGTTGCGGAACATGCCGGCTCGGCGCACGTTATGCGGCAAAGATGGAGACGCCGCATGGACAATCCTTCACCGGGTTTTAAGAGCAATCCTTCGCACCACATTACGGTCGACCCGTTCGATGGCGTGGTGACCGTGCGCTTTTCAAGTGCGGTCATCGCTTCCTCGAAGAACGCCAAGGTCCTGAAGGAGGCCGGGCACGCCGACGTGCTCTATATCCCTTTCGAAGACATCTACTTCGACTTCCTTCGCCGCAGCGAGACTTCGACGCACTGCCCCTACAAGGGAGATGCGAGCTATTGGAGCGTGATCGCGGCGGGAGAAGCGCGCCCGGATATCATGTGGGCGTACGAACATCCCTACGACGAGATGCTCGCCATTCGCGGCCACGGCGCCTTCTACCCCGAAAAGGTGTCGATCGAGGCGACGGCCGCAGCCGCGACGGACAGGCCGATACCCTGAACCCGGCCGGTCAGTTCTTGCCGCGCACCGCCGCCTGCGCGGCGGCCAGCTTGGCGATCGGCACCCGGAAGGGCGAACAGGACACGTAGTCCAGCCCGACCTCCTCGCAGAAGCGGATCGAAGCCGGATCGCCGCCATGCTCGCCGCAGATGCCGAGCTTTATTCCCGGCCGGGCCGCCCTGCCCTTTTCCGCCGCCAGCCGCACCAATTCGCCAACACCCTCGATATCGAGGGAAACGAACGGGTCCTGCTCGATGATGCCCTTGTGCCTGTAAGTCTCCAGGAACGACGCCGCATCGTCGCGCGAAATGCCGAAGGTGGTCTGAGTGAGGTCGTTGGTGCCGAACGAAAAGAACTCGGCCGTCTCGGCAATGACGTTGGCGCGGATCGCGGCGCGCGGCAGCTCGATCATCGTGCCGACGAGATAGTCGATGTGGACGCCGGTCTCTTCCATCACCGCCTTCGCGGCCTGGTCGATGCGGGCCTTCACGTAGTCGAGTTCCTTGACCAGACCGACCAGCGGCACCATCACTTCCGGCACCACCAGTTGCCCTGCCTTGCGGCCGGCCTCGACGGCGGCCTCGAAGATGGCGCGCGCCTGCATCTCGGCGATTTCCGGATAGGAGACGGCGAGGCGGCAGCCGCGATGGCCGAGCATCGGGTTGAACTCGTGCAGCGCCTCGGTGCGCTGGCGCAGCTTGTCGGCCGAGACGTTCATGGCCGCCGCGACCTCGGCGATTTCCTCCTCGGTCTTCGGCAGGAACTCATGCAGCGGCGGGTCGAGCAGGCGGATCGTCACCGGCAGGCCTGCCATGATCTCGAACAGTTCGAGGAAGTCGGCGCGCTGCATGGGCAGCAGCTTGGCAAGGGCGGCACGCCTGTCCTTTTCCGTATCGGCCAAAATCATCTCGCGCATCGCGACGATGCGCTGGCCGTCAAAGAACATGTGCTCGGTGCGGCACAGGCCGATGCCTTCCGCGCCGAAGGAGCGGGCCATGCGCGCATCGGCGGGCGTTTCGGCATTGGTGCGCACCTTCATGCGCCGGGCAGCATCCGCCCATTCCATGATGGCGGCGAAATCACCCGAAAGCTCGGGTTGGAGCATCGGCACCGCGCCCTTCAGCACCTGGCCGTTGCCGCCATCGATGGTGATGACGTCACCCTTTTTCAGGGCGGTCCCCATCGCCATCAGCGTGCCGGTGCGATGATCGACGCGCAGCGAGCCGGCGCCTGAAACGCAAGGCTTGCCCATGCCGCGCGCCACCACCGCGGCATGGCTGGTCATGCCGCCGCGCGTGGTCAGGATGCCCTCCGCCGCGTGCATGCCGTGGATGTCTTCCGGGCTCGTCTCGACGCGCACCAGGATGACCTTGCGCCCGACCGCCTTGGCCTCCTCGGCCTCGTCGGAGGAAAAGACGATCTCGCCGGTGGCCGCCCCCGGCGAGGCCGGCAGGCCGATGCCCAGCACGTCGCGCTTGGCCTTCGGATCGATGGTGGGATGCAGCAGTTGGTCCAGCGAGGCCGGATCGATGCGCGCCACCGCTTCCGCGCGGGTGATCAGGTCCTCGTTCGCCATGTCCACCGCGATCTTCAGCGCCGCCTTGGCCGTGCGCTTGCCCGACCGCGTCTGCAGCATCCACAATTTGCCGCGCTCGATGGTGAACTCCAGGTCCTGCATGTCGCGGTAGTGCTTTTCCAGCCTCGACGAAATGTCGACGAAGCTCTGGAAGGCGTCCGGCATCAGCTTCTGCAAGGAGGGTTTGTCGGAGCCGGCGGCGATGCGGGCGGCCTCGGTGATGTTCTGCGGCGTGCGGATGCCGGCCACCACGTCCTCGCCCTGCGCGTTGACCAGGAATTCGCCATAGAGCGCCTTTTCGCCGGTCGAGGGGTTGCGGGTGAAGGCGACGCCGGTGGCCGAAGTCTCGCCCATGTTGCCGAACACCATGGCCTGCACGTTGACAGCCGTGCCCCAGCTTTCGGGAATGTCGTGCAGCCGGCGATAGGTGATGGCGCGCGCATTCATCCAGCTCGAAAAGACCGCGCCGATGGCACCCCAGAGCTGTTCCTGCGGGTCCTGCGGAAACGGCTTGCCCAGTTCTTCCTCGATCCGCGCCTTGTAGAGGGCGATCACTTCCTGCCATTCCAGTGCGGTCAGGTCGGTATCGAGCTCGTGACCGAGGCTCGCCTTGCGATCCTCGAGGATCTCCTCGAACACCTCGTGATCGAGACCGAGCACGACATTGCAATACATCTGGATGAAGCGCCGGTAGCTGTCATAGGCGAAGCGCTCGTCGCCGGAATCGGCGGCCAGCGCCCCGACCGTCTCGTCGTTGAGGCCGAGATTGAGAACCGTGTCCATCATGCCCGGCATCGACGCACGAGCACCGGAGCGGACCGAGACCAGCAGGAGCTTTTCAGGATCGCCGAAGCGGCGGCCGGTCAGCCGGCCGACATGGTTCAACGCTTCCTCGACCTCGCCTTCGAGAGCCGCTGGATAGGAGCGGCCGTTGGCATAATACCAGTTGCAGGCTTCGGTGGTGACGGTGAAGCCGGGCGGCACCGGCAGACCCAGACTGCACATCTCGGCAAGATTGGCACCCTTGCCGCCGAGCAGATTACGGTCGCTCGCGCGCCCTTCGGCCGCGCCGTCGCCGAAGGTGTAGACCCACTTGGTCATGTTCGCTCCCTAGTCTTCCAGGTTGGCGGACATCCTGTGCGGACGTTCGCCGCGAGCGATAGAATGCTGCGGTGCGAAAGGCAAGAAGTGCGACAGCGTACAATCGATTAAGAAAAAATCTTGCCCCCTGCTCTTGTCCAGTCGGGATGCGAGATATAGAACATAAAGAGAACAAAAGGACGACGCCATGAAACAGACAGGCAAGCTCGATTATCTGGAACTGCCGGCGGCGCACGGCAGGCTCGACAGCGTCAAGGCGTTCTACAGCGCCGCTTTTTCATGGTCCTTCACCGACTACGGGCCAACCTATTCGGCCTTCGATGAAGGGCTGGAGGGCGGCTTCCAGGCCGATGCGTCGGAGGTCGCGACAAAGCCGCTGCCGATCCTCTATTCGGAAAAGCTGGAAGAAACGCTGCTTGCCGTCACCAATGCCGGCGGAACGATCGTCAAGCCGATCTTTTCCTTCCCCGGCGGCCGGCGTTTCCACTTCCTCGATCCTGCTGGCAACGAGTTGGCGGTGTGGGGAGAATAGGCGCTTTGGCGATCGTAGGTGATTGTGCTTTTCGGCAGCTCTGCCTATAAGGCCGCTCACATTCGATCCGACGCGATCGGGACGTTGGGGCGTCGCCAAGTGGTAAGGCATCGGTTTTTGGTACCGACATTCCCAGGTTCGAATCCTGGCGCCCCAGCCATTTTCCGATAGTACAAACAGACAGCCATCTGTGATCGGCTCGGGACGGCTTAATCGCCAGGCGTAAATCCCCCTGTCTTCCGACGCAGATGGGACGAGCCGCAACCGCGGATCAGAACGAGCCGGCCCTCCGGTCCAGGAACGGCTCGTCTCCGGGCTGACGCCAGCCATTCGCGGCGGTTGGCGCCGTTTCGCCGTTCCAGTTGAAGCCGGCTACCGTGCGCATCAGCGCGCCAGCAAGCATGGCAACGTCCTGCCTCTCGACGCAGTGGCGTATGGTCTCGATCTCCCCGGCAAGCTGCTCGGGCGGGACAAAACTCTCACGCGCCATCATGATATGCGAATTCGACGTGCGTTGCGGATCGTTGCCGATAAGAAGTTCCTCATAGAGCTTCTCACCCGGCCTCAGGCCAACGATCTTGATTTCGATATCGCCATAGGGATTGGCGGGCGTGCGCTCGACATGACCGGACAGGCGGATCATCTTGCGCGCAAGATCGATGATCTTGACGGGGTCGCCCATGTCCAGCACGAAGACCTCCCCGCCCTGCGCCATTTGCGACGACTGGAGGACCAGGCCGACAGCCTCCGGGATGGTCATGAAATAGCGGATAACCTCGGGATCGGTCACGGTCAGCGGACCGCCCGACGCGATCTGGCGCCGGAAAAGCGGAACCACCGAGCCACTGCTGCCCAGCACGTTGCCGAAACGTACCATGGAGAAAACGGTCTGCTGTCCCGCCTTCGCCGCCAGCCCCTGGATGATCTGCTCGGCCAGGCGCTTGCTCGCGCCCATGAAATTCGTAGGACGAACGGCCTTGTCGGTGGAGATCAGGGTGAAGCGCTCGACGCCTGCAGCCTCGGCCTGGTGCGCCACGATCGCCGTGCCGAGTATGTTGTTGGTCGCCGCCTCGATCGGATTCGATTCGACCAGCGGCACGTGCTTGTAGGCAGCGGCATGATAGACGAGCTGCGGCCTGTGCCCCTCCATCACCATCCTGACCCGGACCTCGTCCCGGATCGAGCCCAGGCAGGACACTATGATGGTCGGGACTTTCAGTTGCGGCGCCAATCTGCGCAGTTCATCGTCGATGATATAGAGGCTGAACTCGTTGTGGTCGAACAGGACCAGCTTGGCGGGTCCCAACGAAAGGATCTGGCGGCTCAGTTCGCTGCCGATCGAGCCGCCGGCGCCGGTGACAAGCACGGTCTTGCCGACCACCGCGGACCTGTCGAGCGCCGTGATGATCGGCGCCCGCTCGAGCAGATCGATGATCTGCAATTCCTGAATTTCGTCGACCCTGGCGGTGCCCCGCGCCAGATCCAGGATGCCGGGAATCGTGCGCACACGAACTTGAAGATCGGCCAGCGAATCAACGATCTGACGCCGCCGTTCGACGCCAGCACTCGGAACCGCGATCAGGATGTCGCTGATGCCGAGGCGGGTAACGACTTCGGCTGCATGGGCCGGGTCGATGACGGGGCGACCGTGTACCCGCCAGTTATGCTTGGCCGGATCGTCGTCCAGAAAGCCGCGGACCCGGTATTCCGGGGTCATGGCCAGCGCCTCGTATGCCTGCGCCCCGGCCTGCCCGGCGCCATAGATCAGCACGTTCTTGACCGTGGCCACCCCGGGGGCGGATCGAACCAGCAATTGCGAGGCGACTACGCGGCTGCCGAACACGAAGGTGAAGAAAAGGATGGGCTGGAGGATACCGATCGTGCGCGGTACGCCGGGAAACTTGGCGATCAAGAGGATGACGCTGAGAAGTATTCCATACAGGAAGACGGCGCTCGCCACCGAAGCGAGGCTCGAGGCTCCGGAATACCGGAAGATCGCCCGATAAAGGCCCAGCCGGATGAAGAACGGAACGAACAGAAAGCCGGCGAGGCCGTAAGGGATCCATTCATAGGCCTGGGGCGAATGATCTATGTCCAGCCGCAAGGAAAAGGCGAGCCACATGGCCGCCAGCGACATCACGATATCAGCGAAAAGCGCAAGAAACTGCTTTTGCCACCGAGGCAGACTGATGAGCTTCTTACGAAAATCCATTTCGGGCGTCATTCTGTCATTTTCTATAGGTGACAGAAAGGCACCGCAAGCACGCCACGAAGCCGCTCACGCAAGATGATCGCGCTGCGAAACTCACCTGGTCCGTTCCATGTGGAAAATTCAACATCATCCCAGGAAGCGGACCACTTTCTGCCTCAGGCGGCGAGCGCCCGTTCCTTCGAGACGGCGTCCTTGAGCGCCTTGACGAGGTCGGTCTTCTCCCACGAGAAGGAGCCGTCGCGGCCGGGCTTGCGGCCGAAATGGCCGTAGGCCGTGGTCTTGGCGTAGATCGGCCTGTTCAGGTCCAGATGCCGGCGGATGCCCGACGGCGACAGGTCCATCACCGCGCGCAGCGCCTTCTCCAGAACGGCCTCGTCCACGGCGCCGGTGCCATGCAGGTCGACATAGACCGACAGCGGCTGGGCAACGCCGATCGCGTAGGAGAGCTGGATGGTGCAGCGCTCGGCAAGCTTGGCCGCCACCACGTTCTTGGCCAGATAGCGCGCCGCGTAAGCCGCCGAGCGGTCAACCTTGGTGGTGTCCTTGCCGGAGAAGGCGCCGCCGCCATGCGGGGCCGCACCGCCATAGGTGTCGACGATGATCTTGCGGCCGGTCAGGCCGGCGTCGCCATCGGGACCGCCGATGACGAACTTGCCGGTCGGGTTGATGTACCAGTTGCAGTCGGCGGCGATCTTCAGATCGCCGAGCGCCTCGCGGATGTAGGGCTCGACGACCTTGCGCACCTTCTTCGAATCCCAGCTTGCATCGAGATGCTGGGTCGACAGCACGATCTGCGTGACCTCGGCCGCCTCGCCGTTCTCGTAGCGCACCGTCACCTGGCTCTTGGCGTCGGGGCCGAGCCGGCCGGCGTCGCCCTGCCCTTCGTGGCGGGCGGCGGCCAGGAGTTCGAGGATCTTGTGGCTGTAGTAGATCGGCGCCGGCATCAGGTCCGGCGTCTCGCGGCAGGCATAGCCGAACATGATGCCCTGGTCGCCCGCGCCTTCCTCGCCCTGGCGGTCGGCGGCGTTGTCGACGCCCTGGCCGATGTCAGGCGACTGGCCGTGCAGCAAAACGTCGATCCGGGCCTTCTTCCAGTGGAAGCCGCTCTGCTCGTAGCCGATGTCGCGGATGGCCTTGCGCGCCGCCGACTTGAACTTCGCCGGGTTGACGGCGGGATGTCCGGCCGCGTCCAGCACCACGTTGCCGGCCTTGTCCTTCTTCAGGAGGCTGTGCGGCACACGCACCTCGCCGGCGATCACCACGCGATTGGTGGTCGCCAGCGTCTCGCAGGCGACGCGCACCTTCCACGGATCGGAAACCGCGACGTCGGCATAGCGTTTGGCGTCCTCGGGCTTTACTTTACGCGTCTCGCGATAGACCAGATCGACGATCTCGTCAGAAATGCGGTCGCAGACCTTGTCGGGATGGCCCTCGGAAACCGATTCCGAGGTGAAGAGATAATTCTGCCGCGTCACGGGTGTCCCCACTGGAAAATGGCCGGCACACCGCCAGCCTGGCGCCGATCCTGTTAGCGGGCCGCCCGACCGTCCGTCAAGACAGCCAAGGGGATCAGGCCAATATGAAAAGTATCTCGACATCGCTCTGGCGGCTCCACCCGCCTGACAGAAGGCCGGTGCGAATTTCCAATCATCGCCTGTCCGTTGAAATCCTCGATATAGATAACCGCACCAACTCCAAATCCAATGATGAGAGCAGGCGAAAATGAGAGTCGTCATTTTTCGAATTCTTTGGAAACCCGACAGCGCATTGCTTTTCGATGTTTCTTGTTTATGTGAACACGATTGATCTTTCAGATTGGACGCGCATGAAGCAGATTTTGCAGGATATGAGCCACGGCTCGACCTACATCGCGGAAGCGCCGGCCCCCAGCTCGCGCAAGGGCTCGCTGCTGATCGCCTCGCGCGTCACGCTCATTTCCACGGGCACCGAGCGGATGCTGGTGGATTTCGGCCGGGCTTCCATGCTGCAAAAGGTCCGCAAACAGCCCGATCGGGTCAAGATGGTGCTCGACAAGGTCAAGACCGACGGCCTGATGACGACCATCGAGGCGGTGCGCTCCAAGCTCGCCCAGCCTCTCGCGCTCGGCTATTGCAACGTCGGCGTGGTGGAGGACGTCGGCGGCGGCTGCGAGGGATTCTCCGTCGGTGATCGCGTCGTCTCCAACGGGCCGCACGCCGACCTCGTCAGTGTGCCGAAAAATCTCTGTGCGAAGATACCGGACAATGTCGGCGACGAGGCCGCCGCATTTACCGTCGTGGCATCCATCGGCCTGCAAGGCATCCGGCTTGCCAATCCCACGCTGGGCGAATCCTTCGTGGTGGTCGGTGCCGGGCTCATCGGCCTCTTGACGATCCAGTTGCTGGTGGCCCAGGGCTGCCGTGTGCTGGCGACGGATTTCGACAGGGCCAAGCTCGACCTCGCGGCGCGTTTCGGCGCCGAAACCTGCAACCCCGGAGCCGGCGAAGATCCGGTAGCCGCCGGCATGGCTTTCAGCCGCGGCCGCGGCGTCGACGGCGTCATCATCACCGCCTCGACCTCGTCGTCCGATCCGGTCACGCAGGCGGCGCTCATGTCGCGCAAGCGCGGGCGCATCATCCTCGTCGGCGTCACCGGCCTGGAGCTCAACCGGGCCGATTTCTACGAAAAGGAACTGACCTTCCAGGTGTCCTGCTCCTACGGGCCCGGCCGCTACGACAGCGGCTACGAATTGCAGGGACAGGATTATCCGATCGGTTTCGTGCGCTGGACCGAGCAGCGCAATTTCGAAGCCATCCTCGACATGATGTCGAGCGGTCGCATCGACGTCGAACCGCTGATCACCAGGCGCATCCCGTTCGACGACGCGCCGTCCGCCTACGACCTTCTGACCGAGGACAAGTCGACGCTGGGCGTTCTCCTGACATATCCGGCACAGGAGGCCGCGGTCCTGCGGCGCACCACCGTGGCCCTGGTCGAGACACCGCCGGCATTCGCCGCCGGCAAGCCCGTATGCGGCTTCATCGGCGCCGGCAACTACGCCTCCCGCGTTCTCATTCCCGCCTTCAAGAAGGGCGGCGCACAGCTTCACACCATTGTCGCCTCCGGCGGCACCAGCGGCGGCATCCAGGGACGGCAGGCGGGTTTCGCGCATGCGGCGAACGACGCCGAGGCGATATTCGCCGCGCCGGAGATCAACACCGTGGCCATCGCGACCCGCCACGACACCCATGCCGAATTCGTCGCGCGGGCGCTTCGCGCCGGCAAGAACGTTTTCGTCGAGAAGCCGCTGGCGCTGACGATAGAGGAGATCGATGCCGTCGAGGCTGCCTATGAGAAGGCTGCGGCGAAGACGAACCCTCCGCGCCTGATGGTCGGCTTCAACCGTCGGTTTGCGCCGCATATCGTTAAGATGAAAGCGCTGCTGGAGCCTCTGAAGGAGCCGAAGTCCTTCATCCTGACGATGAACGCCGGCGCCATTCCGCCGGAGCACTGGACACAGGATATTGCCGTCGGAGGCGGCCGCATCATCGGCGAGGCGTGCCATCACATCGACCTGATGCGCTTCCTGGCGGGAGCGTCGATTGTCTCGGTCATGGCAAGGCGCATGGGCGAGGCGCCCGGCGTCGCGGTGACGGAAGACAAGGCCGTCATCCTGCTCGGCTTCGCCGATGGGTCCTTCGGCACCGTGAACTATTTCGCCAACGGCGCGAAGACGTTCCCGAAGGAGAGGATCGAAGCCTTCTGCGCCGGCCGTACGCTGCAACTCGACAATTTCCGCAAGCTGGCCGCCTATGGCTGGACGGGGTTCAAGGGCAAGGGCGGCTGGACGCAGGACAAGGGCCAGGACGTCTGCGCGGGGGAATTCCTGAAAACCATTGCCGATGGCCGGCCCTCGCCCATTCCAGCCGACGAGATTTTCGAAGTGGCGCGTGCAACGGTCGAGGCAGCGCGGATGCTGCGCGCCCAGCAACAATGAGTTTCGCCGTCAAGGCCAGAACGATCGCCGCGCTCGGCCTTGGCAATGTGGCGCGCGTCGCGGCGTATCGGCTGGGCCTCAAAAGCGGCCTGGGCCCGGTTCGCCGCCTGAAGGACGTCGAACCCGCGATCGGCCCGTTCTTTCGGCCGCGTCCGAGTTCCATGCAAAATCTTCCCGTCAGCCACGCCTGGGAGACGGAAGCCGTCTATTTCGGCCGCCACCGCTTCCCGATCGGCGACGGACCGCCGGATTGGCTGAAAAACCCGATCACCGGCCGCAGGCTGGAAAATGCCGACCGGCACTGGTGGCAGATTGCCGATTTCGATCCCGCCATCGGCGATATCAAGGTGATCTGGGAAGCCTCGCGGTTCGACTGGCTGCTGGCCGGCGCCCAACGAGCCGCCGCCGGCGACGCCGCGGCCCTGGCGCGACTTGAGCTATGGCTCGATGACTGGTGCCGCCGTAATCCGCCCTATCGCGGCCCGAACTGGAAATGCGGACAGGAGACGTCGATTCGGGTGATGCACCTGGCGATGGCGGCGCTCATGCTCGGCAACGAGGGCGCGCCGACGGCCGGCTTGAAGCGCCTGCTCGACATTCATCTGCGCCGGATCGAGCCGACCGTCGGCTACGCCATCGGCCAGGACAACAATCACGGAACCTCAGAAGCCGCCGCCCTGTTCATCGGTGGGTCATGGCTGGCCGCGAACGGGCATCCGCGCGGACGGCATTGGGAAGCGCTCGGAAGGAGACTGCTGGAGAATCGCGTCGGCCGCCTCATCGAGCGCGACGGCAGTTTCTCGCAATATTCCCTGACCTATCACCGCGTCCTGCTCGATACGTTGATCATGGCGGAGGTCTGGCGGCGGCGATTCGAGTTGGAACCGCTTTCGTCGAAGGCACGCGAGCGCATGGCTGCGGCCGCACGCTGGCTGTTTGCGATGATCGATCCAAGAAGCGGCGACGGCCCCAATCTCGGCGCCAACGACGGCGCCCGGCTGCTCCCGCTGACCGATACGGATTACAGGGACTTTCGCCCGACCGTACAAGCCGCCATGACGCTGTTCTGCGACAAACGGGCTTATGCCGAACGCGGCAGTTGGGATGCTCCTCTTGCCTGGCTCGGCATCGCCGCAGCGGAAGCCGCAAGCGAGCCGGTCGGCTCGACGCAGTTCGACGACGGCGGCTATGCCGTTCTGCGGAAGGGCGTGGCGATGGCGCTCCTGCGGTATCCCCGCTTCCGTTTCCGGCCGGCACAGGCGGACGCCCTGCATGTGGACCTGTGGGTCGAAGGGGCCAACATCCTGCGTGACGCGGGAACCTTCAGCTACAACACGGATGCAGCCACGCTGGACAGGTTCGCGGGCACCGCCGGTCACAACACCGTTCAATTCGACGGTCGGGACCAGATGCCACGCCTCGGACGGTTTCTCTATGGCGAATGGCTCAACGCCCATTCGGTCGCTTTCGACGCAGCGCAAGAGCAAGCCTCGGCCGGCTATACCGATTGGCGAGGCGCAACACAGAACCGCGCCGTGCAACTTGAGGCAAACCGGCTGACCGTTCGCGACGGACTTTCAGGGCGGTTCGTCCGGGCTGTCCTGCGCTGGCGCCTCCAACCCGGCCCATGGAAGCTGGACGGACAGACCCTCAGCAACGGCCGCAACACGCTTCGTATTGCGGCCGATGTTCCGATCGCCAGGATCGACCTGACCACCGGCGAAGAATCGCTTTATTACCTCGAAAAGCATCCGGTGCCGGTGCTCGAAATCGAAGTGAACGATCCCGGCACACTCACCAGCGAGCTTTCCTGGCCGTGAAAATCCTCTATTTCCATCAGCATTTTTCGACGCCGAAGGGGTCCGCCGGCACGCGCTCCTATGAGATGGCCCGACGTCTGGTCAAGCGCGGCCATAGCGTCACCATGGTGTGCGGCAGTTATGGCGGCGGTCATACGGGACTGGAGCAGCCGTTCGAAAACGGCCGCCGACGCGGGGACGTGAATGGCATCGACGTGATCGAATTCGATCTGGCCTATTCCAACGCCGCCGGATTTGCCTCGCGCACCATGACTTTCATGCGCTATGCCTTGCGCTGCATCGGACTGGTGCTGTCCGAACCGGCCGATCTCGTCTTTGCCACGACGACACCCCTGACGGCTGGCATTCCCGGTATCGCCGCGCGCTGGTTCACGCGAAAGACCTTCGTTTTCGAGGTACGCGACCTGTGGCCCGAACTGCCGAAAGCGATGGGCGTGATCCGTAACCCGCTGATATTGTGGGCGATGGGGGCTCTCGAATGGATGAGCTACCGTTCCGCTCATCGGCTGATCGGTCTGGCGCCCGGCATGGTCGAGGGTATTGCCCGACGCGGAATACCGGAGCCACGGATCGCCATGATCCCCAACGGCTGCGATCTCGACATTTTCGGCACCGCAAGCGAACCCTGGCGCCCGCAGGGCGTGGAAAAAGGCGATCTGCTGGCGGTGTTCGCCGGCACTCATGGCATGGCCAACGGCCTCGATGCCGTGCTCGATGCCGCGGCCGAACTGCGCAAACGCGGCCGCGACGATATCAAGATCCTGCTGATCGGACAGGGCAAGCTGAAGCCCTCTCTTCAGGAGAGAGCTGCGAGGGAAGGGCTGGACAACGTCGTCTTCGGCGATCCGGTGAGCAAGACGCGGCTCTCCGGCCTGATGGCAGCCACCGATATCGGCCTGCAGATCCTCGCCGATGTCCCTGCTTTCTACTACGGAACTTCGCCGAACAAGTTCTTCGACTATATCGCGGCGGGCCTGCCAGTGCTCAACAACTATCCTGGCTGGGTCGCCGGGCTCATCGAGGAAAACGGTTGCGGCTTCGCGGTTCCGCCGCGCGATCCGAAGGCTTTCGCCGACGCGCTCGAGAAAGCGGCCGCCGACCGGGCGGCCCTCAAGGAAATGGGCAAGCGCGGCCACCGCCTTGCCGAAACCACCTTCGCTCGCGATCGATTGGCCGACCAGTTCGTCGATTGGCTGGAGAAGGCTCAGGCGGATCGCCGATAAAAATCGTCGAAACCGACCCAACAACGTGTCAACGATCCGACCACCGCTCTCAAAGGCGACTAACTGGACACACGTTTAAAATAGGAATTTTATCCTCATAACAGGACAAGATGTTACCCTCCGAAGGTCATTCGAGGAACGGTCATGGACGAAACTCCCAATCTTTCGCTTCCCTACATCATGCCATCCCAGGCGCAGAAATCGGTCACGCACAACGAGGCCTTGAGGATGCTCGACGCCCTCGTCATGGCCTCGGTGGTGAGCAGGACGATTTCATCTCCACCGGCGAGTCCGGACGACGGCCAGCGTCATATCGTACCGGCGGATGCCGACGGAGCATGGGCCGGCAAGGCCGGCATGATCGCCGCCATGCAGGACGGCGACTGGAGCTTCTACACACCTGCGGAAGGATGGCTTGCCTGGTGCCAGGACGAAACGGCCCTGCTGTGCTTCACCGACGGCTCATGGCAGGCTACCGGCGCCGGCGACATGCAGAGTATCGACCGTCTCGGCATCAACGCGACGGCCGACACCGTCAATCGCCTTGCCCTCAAGTCATCCGCCAGCCTCTTCGACCACCAGGGATCGGACCACCAGCTCAAGATCAACAAGGCGGGTCCCTCAGACGCCGGCTCCCTTCTGTTCCAGACCGGCTATTCCGGGCGCGCCGAAATCGGCCTTGCCGGCGACGACGACCTGCACGTCAAAGTCAGCGCGGACGGTTCCGCCTGGACCGAGGCGCTGGTTATCGACGCAACATCGGGAAAGGTCGATTTTCCGCAGACCAACGTGCTGAAAAGCTATGCCCTCAACCTGTACCAGGACGGCGGCAGGATGGCGGGAAACGGTGCGTCGTCGATAACCGTCGGGGCGTTTTTGTGGCCGAGCTACCTGTCGCTTGAAAACGGCGCGATTGCCGCGGCCCACGACCAGTTTGTCTACGACAATACCGATTATGGCGGAAGCCGAGCGTCGCTCGACGCTGCCGTCAAGGAATTGATCGACCGGATCAGACAACCGGCATACCGGCAATACAACATCGAGTTCTGGGTGGCTGCCGTCACCGCCGGCGCAGGCAACACAAGCAGCGCACTCACCGTCGGTTCGATGTCCGGCCACATCAGTCTCTATACATCGTTCAAGGTGCGCCCCCCGGCCCTCACCCATCACACCTATGTCAAGGCGCTCGACCAGGCGATCCTGGTCAACGTCCTGTCCGGGCAGGTCCTCTACAAGGACGGCGTCGCCTATACATCCGCATTTGCGGTAACGCCCGGCGAGGGCTGGACCTCGATCACCGTTCACGATGAGATCGATCCATCCCTCTCCTATGGCTATCAGCCTACGATCTTCTCCATCTACGCGCAGGCTGCCGGCGACCGCTTTCTCATCGCATGCCCTGCCCTGATGGCCGGCATCGTCAACGTCGACGACAATGTCGGCGTCATCCCTGCCTATAACGGCTGGGCGGCCTGAGATCAGGCCGCCGCGAGGGCGAGGACTTCGTCGATGACCGAGCAGGTCCTGTCGACCTGCTCGTCGGTAATGGTGGGATGTGTCAGGAAGCACATCCCCGTCTCGCCCAGTTCCTTCGCCACCGGCAGGCGATGCTCCGGACGCCAGCCGGTATCCTCGAACGCCCTCTCCAGATAGATTTCGGGCGCGGAGCCATGATAGCAGGGCACGCCGCGTTCGCTGATGGCGCTGATGACGCGGTCGCGACTCCATCCCGCAGCGAGCCTCTTCGGCTCGACGAAGGCGTAGAAACGATAGTAGGCGTGATGAACGTCGTTGGGGACATGCGGCACCCGTACGAGATCGTGGCGCCGGCAGGCATCGGCGATGCGGTGAGCAATAGTGGTGCGCCGTGCGTTCCAGGCATCCATGCGGTCGAGCTGGACCAAACCGATCGCCGCCTGCATCTCGAGCATGCGCCAGTTCGTGCCGAAATGGTCGTGCACCAGTCTTGGACCCGGAGGATGCGGGCGCTCGTAGACGGCCTCCCAGCTCTTGCCATGATCCTTGTATGACCACATGAAGGACCAGAGGTCCTTGTCGTTGGTCGTGACCATGCCGCCTTCGCCGCCGGTCGTCATGATCTTGTCCTGGCAGAAGGACCAGGCACCGATATGGCCGACAGAGCCGACAGGACGCCCCCGATAGGCCGCACCATGCGCCTGCGCGCAGTCCTCCACGACGAAGAAACCATGCTCCTGCGCCAGCGCCATGATCGGGTCCATGTCGCAGGGCATTCCGCCCAGATGGACCACGATGACCGCCTTGGTTCGCGGGCTGAGCACGGCGGCAATCGTCTCGGCCGAAAGGTTCTGCGTGTTGCGATCGACATCCGCGAAGACGGGCGTGGCGCCCGCCGTGACCACCGTGGACGCCGAAGCCAGGAAAGTGCGAGGCGTAACGATGACCTCGTCGCCGGCGCCGACGCCCAGCGCTTTCAGCGCCACATCGAGGGCCAGCGTGCCGTTGGCAAGCGCCACCGCATGGCTGGTGCCGCACCATTGGGCGAAGCGCCGCTCGAATTCACGCGTCACGTCGCCTGTCCAGTAGTTGACCTTGCCGGACGCCAAGACGGCGCTCACGGCGGAAATCTCTTCGGGCGTATAGGACGGCCAGGGGGCGAAAGGCGTGTTCAGCATGATGTTCAGCTCCTTGGCCTTGCAGGACAGCCGATGGCAACAACGCCATCAGGCAAATCCGAGACAACGACAGCGCCGGCACCAACCATCACGCCGGTGCCAATGCGGATGCCCTGACGCACGGTCGCGCCGACACCGATCCAGCTTCGGGGACCCACGCGGACATTTCCCGACAGATGGGCACCGGGAGCGACGTGGACCGCCTCGCCCAATTCGCAATCGTGATCGACTGTCGCTCCGGTATTGACAATGCAGGCCGCGCCGACAACGGCGCCTACGTTGACGACTGAACCCGCACAAAGCGTCACGCCAGGGCCAATTTTGGACCTGGAACTGACCCAGGCACGAGGATGCACGACGCTGGCCATCACCGCCCTTTGTTCGGCCAGGGCGAGATGATGACGCAGGCGCACGTCATTGTCGCCGATGGCGACAATGACGCCCCCATATTCCGACATCCGGTTATACAAATCCGATACCGTTCCGGACACGCGCCACGGACCGGTCTCCCTTATCTCCGGGTAACGATCGTCGAAGAAAGCGACGTCTTTCCAGCCAGCCTCGAGGGCTGTGTCCGCCACGACACGCGCGTGCCCGCCTGCACCGACAATAGCCAGGATGGATGACGTCATCCGCGAAAGCGCTCCATTGTGGAACTATCGGCCGCGCTGATACCGTCACGTCTCAGAACTTTCGCCAAAGTCATTCCAATGATGCGGACGTCCAGCCACAGCGAGCGGTTGTCTACATACCAGACGTCGAGCGCGAACTTGTCCGGCCATGAAATCGCATTGCGGCCGTTGACCTGCGCCCAGCCGGTCACGCCGGGCCGGACCTCGTGGCGCCGTGCCTGTTCGGGCGAGTAGAGCGGCAGGTAGTCCATCAACAAAGGCCGCGGCCCGACCAGGCTCATATCGCCCTTGAGCACGTTCCAGAGTTCGGGCAGTTCGTCGAGGCTGGTGGAGCGCAACAGACGGCCGAAGGCCGGCAGGCGCTGCTCGTCAGGCAGGAGTTGCCCGGCGGCGTCGCGCGCATCCGTCATGGAGCGGAATTTGACCATCCTGAACGGCTTGCCGTGCAGGCCGGGCCTGACCTGACGAAAGAAGACCGGACTGCCCAATCGCCATCGTACGAGCAGGGCAACGACCGCCAGCACCGGTGCCCATAGAGGCGCCGTCAGCACGGTGAGCACGATATCGAAGGCCCGTTTCAATTTTCGCCTCAGTACGCCGACCCGTCTCTGTCCTGCCGCCACATTTCGAGGGCTCCGGCCTGCCTTCATCCAGGAGCGCTTCCGTCAAATGCACTCGCCATCATACGCATCCGGCAGCACCAAGCGACGGCAGATACCGAACAGCCGCGGCTATCGAAGCGCGCCGACGGGATCTATCACCCGGCCATGGTCCTTTATGCGCTCTTTCTCCGAACGGAAATCGCTGTGGTTGACCAGAATGGCCACGACTTCGGCCTCGCCCAGCGCTTTCTCAAGGTCGACAAGAGCGACCGCCTTGCCTTCATAGGCAGCCGGCAACCGGCTTATGTTCGGTTCCACAACCATGACACGCCGGAAATTCTGCTCCAGCAGACTGTCGAGGATTTCCAGCGACGGGCTTTCGCGCAGGTCGTCGATGTCGGGCTTGTAGGACAAGCCCAGCAGAGCGATCGGCGTATCCTTGTTTTCGGCTGCCGCGACGATCTTGCCGACGACGCGATGCGTCTTCTCATGGTTGGTCAGCCGTGCGGTCCGCATGAGGTTGGCCGTCTTCGGCGCCTGGTTGATGATGAACCATGGATCGACGGGGATGCAATGGCCGCCGACGCCGGCGCCCGGCTGCAGGATATTGACGCGCGGATGCAGGTTGGCGGCGTGGATGACGGACCAGACATCGATATCCAGTTCCTCGCACACCATCGACAACTCATTGGCGAAAGCGATGTTGACGTCCCTGAAGGCGTTTTCGGTGAGCTTGGCCATCTCCGCGGCCCGGGCATACGTCAGCATCATCTCGCCCTTGACGAAATGGCCGTAAACTTCCTTTGCCCGAACCGCGCTGCGCCCGTCCAAGCCGCCGATGATGCGCGCATTCTCGACCAGTTCCCGCAGCGTCGCACCGGGCAGGATTCGCTCCGGGCAGTAAGCCATCAGAACGTCCGAGGTTTCCGGATGCGTCTTCGGGAAGGTCAGATCGGGCCGCGCCCTGGCGAACTGATCGGCTGCGCGCTCGGTGGTGCCCACCGTCGAGGTCGATTCGATGATGACGATGTCGCCCTTCTTGAGCACAGGCGCGATCGCCGCGCAGGCATTGTCAACCAGCGTCATGTTCGGCGTGTTGTCGCCGTTGACCGGCGTCGGCACGGCGATCATGAACGCATCGACCGGCTCGGGGCTGACAGTGGCGCGCAGACGGCCCGCCTTGACCCCCTCGCGAACGAGATCTTCGAGATCGTGCTCGGCAATATGAATGCGGCCGTCGTTGACCGTATCCACCACGCCCTTGTTGATATCGACGCCGACGACCTCGAGGCCGGAGCGCGCGATCACCGCAGCCGTCGGCAGGCCGACATAGCCGAGGCCGACGACCGCTACCTTACGGATTGGCTGCATTTTCCAGAATATCCTTTGCAATTTGCTTCGACGCCGTGCCGTCGCCAAACGGATTGCTGACATGCGCCATCGCCGCATAGGCTTTCGCGTCCGTCAGCAGTTTCGTCGTTTCCGAGACGATCCGCTCGAAACTCGTCCCCACCAGCTTGGCGCTGCCGGCGTCGATGGCTTCACGCCGCTCGCTGGTTTCGCGCATGACCAGGACCGGTTTTCCAAGCGAAGGGGCCTCCTCCTGCACACCGCCGGAATCGGTAAGGATCACGTGCGCCCTGCTCATCATGAAGACGAACTCGTCATAGGCCAGAGGCTCAAGCAGATGCACGTTCTCGATACCGCCCAATATGCGATTGACCGGTTCGCGTACGTTCGGGTTCAGGTGCACGGGATAGACGACGCTGGTGTCGGGCGTCGAGGCGATCTCGCGGATGGCCCGGCACATGGCCTCGAAGCCATGGCCGAAGCTTTCGCGCCTGTGGCCGGTGACCAGAACGACTTTCCTGCCCTGCCCGAGCGCCCCGAGTTTCTCTTCGAAGCGCTTCTGATAGGATTTGTCACCCTCGATGCGGATCCTGACCCATCGCAACGCATCGACCACCGGGTTGCCTGTTTCCAGGATCGTCTTGGGATCGACGTGTTCGCGCAAGAGATTTCCGGTCGCGACGCTCGTGGGCGTATAGTGACGCCATGCGAAAAGGCCGACGATGCGCCGGTTCGCTTCCTCAGGCCACGGATGCTGCATATTACCGGTGCGAAGTCCTGCCTCGACATGGCCGACCCGGACACCGCGATAAAAGGCAACCAACGCCCCAACCATGGCCGAGGTCGTGTCGCCCTGAACGAGAACGAGATCCGGCTTCCATTCATCGAAGACCGTGTGAAGCGCCGTCAGCAAGGAGGCCGTCAGTCCTTCGAGCGACTGCCCCGGTTTCATCACGTTCAAGTCGATATCCGGCGTCAGGCCGAAAACCCTCATGGCCATTTCCGCCATCGAGCGATGCTGGCCCGTGAAGCACAGAATCGGCTCAATATCGGCAGTTTCCTTCAGCGCCATGACCACGGGCGCCATCTTTATTACTTCCGGGCGAGTACCGCAAAGTACAAGGACACGCAACGTTCTATTCCTGCAACCATTTGATTGGAGAGCCACAGCGTAGCAGCCCTCATTGGCTGGAAACCGTCTGCGATGTCAAGCGCCGTCGGGCAGCGCAACAGAGCCCGGAGGAAATGCGGCGACCGCGTCAAAAATGGCAGAGCTGCATTGTGCATCCGTCATTCAAGCAACATGATAACGGTATACATTAGCGGGCGCCGCTCCTGTCCGCCTCCAGGATGAGTTTCGTCAATTCCGCAACTTTCGTTTGCAACAGTTTCCTGCTGCCGCGTGTTTCGATATTCAGACGCAGGAGCGGCTCGGTATTGGATGCGCGCAGATTGAAGCGCCAATCATCAAACTCCATGCCAAGACCATCCAGCGTGTCGATTGCCGGATCAGCAGGCGAAAAATAGTCGGCAACACGTTTCCTGGTATCCGCAGGGTCGGCAACCGTGAAATTGATCTCCCCTGAACAGGGGAAGGCCGCGATTCGATCGGCTACCACTTGCCTGAGAGGCAGCTCGCGCTCGCTCAGTTCGGCGATAACCTGCAACCAGGTCAACATGCCTGAATCGCAGAAGCTGAAATCCCGGAAATAGTGATGAGCGCTCATTTCGCCGCCGTAGAGCGCATTTTCACGCCGCATCATGTCCTTGAAAAAGGCATGGCCGGTCCGGCATTGTTTTGCTTGGCCGCCGGCGGACTCGACGACATCGATCGTGTTCCAGGTCAGCCGGGGATCATACAGGACAGTCTGCCGCGGATTGTCTCGAAGCAGGCTCTGCGCGATCAGGCCGACAAGGTAGTATCCTTCTACGAAATCACCCTCGTGATCGTAGAAGAAGCATCGGTCGAAATCGCCGTCCCATGCAATACCGAGATCGGCCTTATGGTCGATAACGGCTCGGCTCGCGCGCTCGCGCTTTTCCGGCAACAAAGGATTTGGAATGCCGTTGGGAAGCGAGGGATCGGGTTCGTGGTCGATCTTCACGAATTCGAGCGGCAGGTGCTCTTCCAAAAGATCGATGATGGGTCCGGCGCAGCCGTTCCCGGCATGGCACACGATCTTCATCGGCCTGAGTCTGCGTCGGGAAACCTGATTCAAGAGACGCTCGATATAAGGGCCGCGGGACAATTTCTCGAACAGGCGGCCACGAGCTGCGTAGCTGGCGACATTGTCGATCGCCGCCTTGGACAGCACCAGTTCCTCGATTGCATTCAGGGCATTCTCGCGTGTTGCCGCGGCGGCTCCGGACAGCACCATCTTGATGCCATTGTAGTTTTCAGGGTTGTGGCTCGCAGTGACCATCAAGCCGGCATCCGCTTTTTGGACATCGGTGTGGAAGTAAACCTCTTCGGTCCCGCATTGCCCAAGCGGAAGCACGTCTACGCCATTATCGAGCAGGCCTTGGACAATCGCCAGCGCCAGGGCGGGACTATCCTTGCGCATATCGTGCCCCACAACCACGGTCGACGGGAGTCGAAGCCGCGCCACAGCCTGTCCGAACCGGTAGGCAAACGGAACGTTCATCTGGTCGGGAATCCGGCCCCGAATATCGTAGGCTTTGAAGGGCGACGTCATTTCATTTTCAATCCCTGAGCGAGGCTCGGATATCACTCGAGACAACGGGAGAAATCGTCGGGCGCAGGCAAGAATGCATAACCGGATTCTGGACTACCGGCCGCAACACCCTAGCTGCGGCCGTAGAGGTCTTCAAAACGCACGATGTCATCCTCGCCCAGATAAGAGCCCGACTGGACCTCGATGAGTTCGAGCGGAATCTTGCCGGGGTTCTCCAAAGCATGAATCTCGCCAAGCCCGATATAGGTCGACTGATTTTCCGTGAGAATCATCGTCTCCTTGCCGCGGTAAACCTTGGCGGTACCTTTCACCACGATCCAATGCTCAGCGCGATGATGGTGCATTTGAACCGAAAGCTTGGCTCCCGGCTTCACGGTAATACGCTTGACCTGATCGCGCTCACCGACGTCGATGGAATCATAATGACCCCATGGACGATAAACCTGACGATGGCTGAGATGCTCGCTGCGCCCGGCCCGTTTGAGCTGCTCGACAATTTTCTTGACGTCCTGCACCTTGTCCTTATGCGCGACAAGGACGGCATCCTTTGTCTCGACGACGATCAGATTCTCAACGCCGACCAAAGCGAGCAACCTGGAATCGGAGCGGGCCAGATTGTTCCTGCTCGATGCAGCAAGCACATCGCCACGGAACGCATTACCCGCCGAGTCATGCGCCTGGCTCGCCCATAGCGACGACCACGAGCCTATGTCGCTCCAACCCGCATCGAGAGGCACGGTGACCGCGTCAGCGGTCTTTTCCATCACCGCGTAATCGACGGAAATGTCCGGGCATTTGCTGAAGACGGACGCATCGATACGTACGAACTGCATATCGGGCACGACCTTCTTCACCGCTTGTTCGCAAATCTCCGCAACGGTCGGATTGAAGGTCTTCAACTCGGAAAGGTAACGGCTGGCCCGAAACATGAACATGCCGCTGTTCCAAAGATATTGCCCCGACGACACATAACTTTCAGCAGTCGCTAGATCAGGCTTCTCCTCGAAGCGCTCGATAATGAATCCGGCCCCCATCTGTCCGCCGCGCTTTATGTAGCCATAGCCTGTTTCAGGTTGCTGCGGGACGACTCCGAACGTCACGAGTTTGCCCTGTTCTGCCAACGGTTCCGCACGCTTCAGCGCCTCATGGAAGCGATCCACGTCCTGGATACTATGATCGGCCGCCAAAACGAGCAGGATCGGATCATCGCCGTCGGCAGTCGCAATGTTGGCGGCCAGGGCTATCGCGGGGGCGGTATTGCGGCCGAATGGCTCGAGTAGAATCCTGGCGTCTTCGACGCCGACAAGACGCAGTTGCTCGGCAGCGAGAAACCGTTGATCCTCGTTGCAGATGACAATCGGCGCCCCGGTTTCCAGCCCGCCAAGCCGCGCCAAGGTTTCCTGCAAAAGGGTGGATTCGCCGGTAAGGGCGTGGAACTGCTTTGGAAAAAGCTGCCGCGACAGGGGCCACAGCCGCGTGCCTGAACCACCAGCCATCACAACCGGAACGACCATCTCATCTCTTTCCTTCCAATAGAATCAGAACGTCGCGTCACCGGTTCCATCTTCGCCGATCAAGACAACGGCAACCGTTCGGCATCATCTTGCAGCTATGCAGAACAGGCTAGCAAACGTGACAAGCGTCGAGACTGCATAATTCGACCAGACCTCGAGTATCCTGACTACGCGTTTTCGTAGAAAAGAACGAAGGAATACTATCTGGCTGTCCGCCGCGAAACTCTCCTTGATTGTTTGCTCATTTGAGCAAGATGCCGCTTAACCCACGAAGGTGCTCAGCAGGCTTGATAGCCAAACAACACACTCCAACTTTGAACCGAGGGGGCGGAGCGGTCGAACCATTGTTGCGCGAAAATGCGCTTGAAACCGCACTGGCCCAGTATTTCATCCAATTCATCCTCGAAATAGCAGCGCAACGCGTGGCTTTCGCGGAAGGTATGAATGGTTCCCTCCAGCTTGCGGGTCAAAAATATCTCGTACTCCACATCGATGCGATTCCGATTCGGATCGAAGTGCCCCTCCGAAATCCTAACCAGTTTTATCACGTCGTTTTCGAGACGCTTTATCCGTGTTCCGGGGCGCTGACAGTGAACCGCCGGCCCGTACCAACAGTCGAAAACCAGCAGTCCGCCCGACTTGAGCGATGCTTTCACATTGCGCGCAAAGGCACGCAAACCATCAAAGTCCCGGAGATAGCTAACAACATCGAAAAGCGAGACGACGAGGTCGAAGCGCTCCTCGGTATGGAAGTTTTCCAACGTCCCTTGTCGAAAAGTCGGCCGATAAGCTACGTTGGGATAATGCGCTCCCCGGTCACGAGCGACTTGCAGCATCTGCTCGCTCATATCGATACCCTCGACCTTGTATCCACGCCGGGCTAGCAGCCAGTCATGAATTCCGGTCCCGCAGCCCAAATCCAGTATGGATTTTGTAGTCGGATCGAAGTCGGAAATTATATCATTTAGAAACGATACTTCTCTTTCGTAGTCTTTATCTTTGTAAAGCAAATCATAATATTGCGCTACGAGATTAAAAACTCCACTTTCTTCGGAATTATTTTCCAAACTTCTCTTCCCTATCTATTATCGAGATACGGCATGATCAATCATAATTTCTAAGCACTCGTCCAAGTTTTTCAACAACGATCTCCTGCTGCGCTTCTTCTATATCGTGAGACGACGGAAGATAGAACGTTGAGAACGACACTTTGTCCGCATTTGGGCATGGATTGGCGGAGACGACCTGCCGATCCGCGAAAGGCTGGAGAGTATATGAGACGAAACCCTGTCTCGTCTCCACACCGTCACCGCGGAGTTCTTCGAGGATTGCTTCACGATGGGGCGCGGCGCTGTCGGCCAATCGGATATGGTACATCCAATAGACGTTCTTCACATTCTGCCTCGTGGCGGGCAGAATCAACGACTTCTCGTCGCGTAGCATGCGATCGTAAGTCTGCCCCATCCGAACCTTGATATCGACAAGATGGTCGATCTCCTCCATCTGCGCACATCCCAAGGCCGCCTTTAGGTTGTCCATTCGATAGGCGTATCCGACCGTTTCGTGCAGAAACTTCTGCTTCTTGCCGAAGGCGAGGGATCTCAAGGAGCGCATCCTGTCGGCGAAAGCGGCGTCATTAGTAACCACCATGCCGCCCTCGCCGGTATTGACGATCTTGTTGGCAAAAAAGCTGAAGCAGCCTCCAATACCCCAGGAGCCGCTTTGCCTGTCGTTGAAGGTGCCGCCGTGAGATTCGGCACAATCCTCGAAAAGCAGGAGCCCGTTAGCCTCTGCGAGTTCGGTCAACTCATCCATATCGGCGCATTGGCCGAAGAGATGGACGACCATAATGGCCTTAGTCCTCGGCGTGATCTTGCGCCTGCAGTCGTCAACGGACATGCAATACGTGTCGAGGTCGATATCCACCGGAACAGGCGTGGCACCGCAATAGATGACAGCGAAAAACGTCGCCATATTGGTCAGTGCCGAGACCAGCACCTCGTCCCCGGGACCAATGTTCTGGCCGGCCAAAGCCAGATGGAGAGCGACGGTTCCGTTGGCGCAACTCACGGCATGCTCAACCCCGATATACTGGGCGAACATACGTTCGAATTCCGGAATATGCCTGCCAAAAAGACCGGAAATGGCCTTGTCGGCCAACGCCTCGTTCACATATTTGGCGCTGTTGCGAGCGATATACGGGACCGCTACAGGTATCACAGTTCTGCCTCCAAAATCGGCCTCTCGAGGCGGAACGTGTCCTTCTCGTAGTTGAACCCGGCCCTTGGCCCTTTGGTAAAGACAAGAATTTCGGCAGGTTCAACTCCTGCACGAAAAGCGTGGACCTCATTCGGCGCCGCTACCACAAAGTCACCCACGCTCAGGACCTCCGTCTTCACCGGCTCGCCAGGGCGGCAGGACGCGTAGAGGACGCTGCCCGCGATGACGAACGTCCACTGTGTGGTCTGCTTATGGTAGTGATTACCTCGGACAGCACCTGGGGTGAAGGTTATGTAGGTGATCGCGTCAATGCTCTCGTTGACCAATAGATCGGCAATTTTACCGCGGCTGTCCTCAAATTGGACGTCAAGCGAGACTCTCAATTATCCCGTCCTTGTTGATGATGTGACCTTGAATTGGGAAAACGAGGGACAAACCGCTACTCTGGAACTTATCGATCAGGAAGTCGGATAGATTCCACGGCAAGACGATCGCATAATCCCAATCGGGGCCCAATTCGTCGTCATGGACGATGGGTATGGCCGATCCCGGCATTCGTTTGCCTACCTTTAGTGCAGACACGTCACAGCAAACGGTCACCGCATCGCTGTCGAGTTTACAATAATTCAGAAGGGTATTGCCCTTCGTCGCCGCACCTATGCAGCAAATCCGGGCCCCGCGCAGATGCTCCCTATGCACAAAGGCGAGCAAGCGCTGCTTAACGTTCAGGACTTCCGCGCGGAAATTTTCCCGCCATAGCGGGTTCACCTGAAAGAACCGATCTTCCTCCGTGAGCAGTACGGCGACATTCGCCGTCGGTTCAGATGCTCTGCCTTTGCGAACACCATAAACGCGAATGGAGCCGCCCATATAGGCGATCTTTTCGACATGAGCGAGACGAAAGCCCCATTCCTCCAGCAATCGTGCAATCGCACGAATTGAAAAATAATTCACATGCTCGTGATAGATAGTATCGAATGCATTCTGCTGAAGCAAATCTCCCAGATAGGGAACTTCGAACGACAACAATGCCTCATCGCTGGCAATATCCTTGATTACCGCCATCATGAGCCTGAGATCGTCGATATGATTCACGACATTGGTAGAAGCGACCACATCCAGACTTCCGGGCTCGAATTCGGGATGACTCTTGATACCCTCATCGAAGAGCGCGCAAACGGTAGGCACTCTGTTTGCAACGGCAAGAGCAGCGATATTGGCGGACGGTTCAATGCCCACGACGGAAATGCCGAAATCATTTGCCATATAGCCGAGCAAAGTCCCAACACTGCTGCCTATATCCGTAGCACGCCTGGGCAGGCGACCGCCGAAAAGAGACTTGTAGGTTTTGACAATATCACCGGCGAACTCACGAAAGTGCGCTCTGGAAACGGGTGAATTCGAGCTGTCGTAACTATACTCGCTTTCTACATACCGTTTGGCAGGCGGAATATAGTATTGCGTAAGAACATGTCCACAGTCTTCGCATTCCGCCAGCGCCAGCGGGAAATGCGTCTCCGCATCATCAAATCTGGTTGCCGGCAGGAAAGTATCCGCAAGCGGATGCTTTCCGAGATTTAGAATTTCGCGGAGACGTCGACTCTCACAGATATTGCAAGCCGGTCGCTTCATCGAACTCGCGGCTCCTTCGTCCGCAACACATGGTCGTGGTGAGCCTGAGTGGGGTCGGATTCAACCATTTCAGTTGTCAGTTGGTCCAGATTGGTTCCAGCTTCCCATCCGAGTCCTGCGCGCGCGTGGCCAATATCATCAAGCGGCTCTCGCAGAAATTGCAAGCTGGTCGCTTCATGGGACTCGAGGCTCCTTCGTTCGCAACACGTGATCGTCGTGAGCCAGATTCAGATCGTTTTCAACCATTTCAGTTATCAGCTGATCGAGGTCGGTTCTCGGCTTCCATCCGAGCTTTTCGCGCGCGTAACTTGAATCACCCAACAGAGTTTCGACTTCCGCCGGCCGGTAGTAGTCAGGGTCCACTTGAATAATGCAGCGCCCCTCCTGATCATAGGCCTTCTCGTTGATACCCTGCCCCTTCCATGTCAACTCGAAACCGGCTTTCCTGGCCGCACGGTCGACAAACTCTCGCACTGAAATCTGATTTCCGGTAGCGATCACATAGTCGTCCGGCTTTTCCTGCTGAAGCATGAGCCACTGGCATTCGACGTAGTCGCGGGCATGCCCCCAATCGCGCTTCGCATCCAGATTACCGAGGTGCAGGCAATCCTCCAAGCCATATTTGATCCGTGCCAACCCACGCGTGATCTTGCGGGTCACGAATGTTTCGCCGCGAGTGGGCGATTCGTGATTGAATAAAATCCCGTTGCACGCATAGATGCCGTAGGCTTCGCGATAATTCACCGTGATCCAGTAAGCGTACAACTTCGCCACCGCGTAGGGAGAGCGCGGATAGAACGGAGTTTTTTCAGATTGCGGCGTTTCGCGAACCAATCCATAGAGTTCGGACGTCGAGGCCTGATAGAAGTGAACCGACTTTTCCAGACCGTTCGCCCGGACAGCCTCCAAAAGACGCAATGTGCCCAAGGCGTCTGCGTTCGCGGTAAAGACGGGTTCCTCGAAAGAAACCGCAACATGACTCTGGGCCGCAAGGTTATAGATTTCGTCGGGAGCGCTTCTGGCTACAACCTGCATCAGGCTCGCGGCGTCTGTCATATCGCCATAGTGGAGCACCAACTGGCCCTGCCGGTAATAATCACTGGCAATGAGGTGATCGATGCGCTGTGTGTTGAACAGTGAAATGCGGCGCCGCAGGCCGTGAACCTGATACCCCTTTTCCAGCAAAAGCTCAGCGAGAAGCGCCCCGTCCTGCCCTGTTACTCCGGTGATAAGTGCCTTTTTTCTCACAGAATTCTCCCAGGTCCAAGTAGGTCAACAAGGATCGATGAATGCGTTGCCGGCGCTATCGTGTTCGCGGGACCCCTGATTTTGGCTTTTTCCCCCAAAGTCAAGCGGTATCGCCGCCGGCTTGCAAAAAGCGGCATCGATCGGCAAAAGATTGCCGGAAAGCCGCCGATTATACGCCAAGCAAAAATATAAGAAGGCGAATGTACGCCGGATGCAGGATTGCCTGAAATGGCAATCTGTGACATCGGAAGCGCCCGGCGAAACGCTGCCCGCGTCCAGTTTTGACTTACAGAGAGAAAAATGAAACGATCGATCGCGTGGGTCGCAGGTCATTTCGACCAGGTTGGCGGCGGAGAGCGACTCATCCAGGAAGGCATTCGCTTTTATCGCAATGAAGGCCACCGTACCGTCGTCTTCACTTGGTCTTATGACGACGCCGTCAGTTTCGACGGAAGATATGATCCGAGCGAAGTCGTCACGATATCCCCGAGCGGTTCAGGAAAAAATACGAAACGCGCGCTTGCCCGCTTATTCGACATCCCCAAATTAAGAAGATTTTTTAAAGAATACAATGTCGACACGGTTTTTGTTCAAAGCGAATACGACGTTGCACTTGTGTATCTTTCCACTCGTTTCCTTAAAATAGATTACAAGTTTCTTATATTTGGTCAAAACTACCAGTTTCCGGAAGATTACGGCAAATACACGTTTATTTTTCGCCGTCATTTGAAAAGGATAGTCAACTCATACAAAGGATACCGCGACACTGTAAGCCTGACTCCGCCGAAGATCAGGATCAGTGATCGTGTAGCGATGGAAATGCTGTCGGTTATCCGGTACTTGGCCGTACGTTCAGCTCAACGCCTGTTTGTTTTTTCCCACCAAGTGCAGTGGGAAACAAAATTGCTTTTCGGTCGCACTCCAACCATTGCCAGAGGCGCATTCCGACGGGAAGACTTGGGAGAGGTTCGCGATTTTGTGTCTGCCTTGGCGGCATACGATCTCGTCGGCACCAAATATGTGCTTTCCGTCTGCAGGATGGCGCCCAAAAAGCGGTTGAGCCTTGTTGTTGAGGCATTTTATCGCGCCAACCTGGCCGACGACATTGTTCTGGTATTGGGTGGGGATGGTCCGGAGCGCTCGAATCTCGAAGCCCAGGCAAAAGGGTTGGGAATTGCAGATCGAGTGAAATTCCTTGGCCGGGTGCCGGATGAACACCTTCCGGGGCTCAAGCAGGCGGCACAGGTGTTCGTCAGCATGGACATAGGAGATTATGATATTTCTCCGCTCGAAGCCCTGATTCACAAAACCCCTATTGTTCTGCCGACCGAGTTCGATGCTGAAGGGTTGGAAACAACGGCCGGAGTCGTCGTGTGCCCGGCCGAAGCCGATGCCGTTGCAGCGGTTCTTCCCGGTCTGATCGGTACCCGATCGCGGCCCAGCGAAGACCTTCTTAACAGCTTCACGTGGGAGAACTATTTTTCGGATCTTCTAAAATGAATCTGATGAAGGCGTTCGGGATTGACGTGCTGTTTTACGGTTCGTCCAAGGCACTTGTCGCGGTCACCTGGATCGTCATCATCTCCACGCTCACCAAGCATTTGAGCCCGGCAAATTACGCTACTTTCTGGCAGATATTCACGCTGATCGTGGGGGCAGCGACAATCGTCACGACAGGTCTGGTAACCGCCTTTCGCCGCTACTACGGGCAATTTGAACAAAACAAGACCACGGATTTATACTCTTTCGCGGCGACGGGAGTCACGCGAACGGTAATCTCCCTCGGCTTGCTTTGTTTCGTCCCTGCTTTCTTGATATCCGCCTATATAGGGGAATGGCCGAGATCCGGATCTTTATTTGCTTTAGCGATCTTTTCTTTCGGGTCTGCAGCTTTATTCCAAATTTATTCCGGCCATCTCATGGCCAAGAGAAAGACAACCTATTTCCTTGCCATGACAACGGCGCAAGCTGTCCTTTTCCTGGCATTTTGTTCCTTGGGAATATTTTCAGGAGACGCCAAAGATGTACTTCTTGCGGTCCTGTTTCTAGGTTTGTCGTATGTTGCGGTTGTCCAGCCTTGGTCCCTTACTGCGATCCGCCGGACCTTCAGGCCGTTCAGAAATACGGAAACCCGCAAATGGGAGAGAGAATTCTTATTCTTCGGACTGCCACTGGCTTTTATGAATGGTGCATTCCTGCTCGGGAATATGGGTATCCAGCTCATCATCGCGAATATGGCAAGTCCATATGACGCCGGAATTTATGCAGCGTTCTCGGCTCCGATCGAACGGCTGGTCGGTTTCATGGCCAGCATTGCGGCCATGGCTTTTCTTCCTCTTGTCGCCGTAAAATGGGATCAAAATCAGCGAAGCGAAGTTTTGCGATTTCTCGGCCTAGTGGTTGCGGCCGTCGCCTTGATATCGACGGTGATTTCGATCCTTCTGGTGATATTTAACGATCAATGGGTCACGCTTATTATCGACAAGCGATACAAGTCAGGTATTGACCTGATCCCGGTTCTCTGTGCGGCCACCACCGTCAGCACGATTGCCTCCATTTTAGCGGATGTCTTGATTGTCGAAAAGAAGACTGTCCATCTCGCTGTCTTCTTCACTATTTCGAGTATCGTCGGATTGGTATTCAGCGCCGTTCTAATTCCCATTGCCGGTGTGTCGGGAGCAGTTCTCGGTCGGCTCATCTCAGCTGTTTTCGCATGTATGTTGATCTGCTTCTCCATTTGGAGAAGCCTTCGATAATTCATTCGGACCACCGGCTCATCCGGTGCTTAAGGTTGAGGTGCATCAAGAACGCCGCCCAGTCCTTGCTGGCGAACTCCCGGCTCTGATCTGAGTGGACGGAAGCACCAACCCAGCGGCGTGCTGCGGCGCATTCGCACCACTTATTCTAGGCGCGCCTGCCCGTGCAGTGGCTAGAACTCAGCTCGCCTCGCGCATTGCTTCGGCTGCCTGCAGATCGACCGAGACGAGCTGGCTCACGCCTTGCTCGGCCATCGTCACACCGAACAGTCGGTCCATGCGGGCCATGGTGATGGGGTTGTGGGTGATGACGACGAAGCGGGTTTCGGTCGACTTCGCCATCTCGTCCATCAGGTTGCAGAAGCGCTCGACATTGTGGTCGTCGAGCGGCGCGTCGACCTCGTCCAGCACGCAGATGGGCGCGGGATTGGTCAGGAACACGGCGAAGATCAGCGACATCGCCGTCAGCGCCTGCTCGCCGCCTGAAAGCAGCGTCATGGTCTGCGGCTTCTTGCCGGGTGGGCGGGCGAGGATTTCAAGGCCCGCTTCCAGCGGGTCTTCCGATTCGATCAGTTGCAGTTCGGCCGTGCCGCCGCCGAACAGATGGGAGAACAGGCGCTGGAAATGGCCGTTGACGACATCGAAGGCCGCCAGCAGCCGCTCCCGGCCCTCGCGGTTCAGGCTCTGGATCGCCTGCCGCAGCTTGCGGATCGCCTCGATGACGTCCTCGCGCTCGGAAACGATCGTCTCCAGCCGTTCCGACAGTTCCTTCTGCTCCTCTTCGGCGCGCAGGTTGACGGCGCCCAGCCGTTCGCGCTCGATCTTGAGCCGCTCCAGCTGGCGCTCCACCTCGGCCATGTCCGGCATCGGGGCGTCGGCCTCCAGGCCGGTGTGGCGAATAACCAGATGCGGCGGCACCGCCAGCGCTTCCTGGATACGCGCCTCGACCTCCTGCCGGCGCTCGTCGGCAGCGGTCAGCCGCTCCTCGGCGCGCACGCGCTGCTCACGCGACTCGGCCAGCGCCTGAATGGCGGCGGTGGCCGCCTTGTCGAGCACCGCCTGCCGGTTCTCCGCTTCCTGCAAACGGTCGCTCGCTGCCTTGCGCAAGTCCTCGGCCTGCGACAGTTGCGACAGCAATGCGCGACGCCTTGCATCGAGTTCATCGGGCGCGTCGGCGAGTTTTTCCCGCTCGGCCGCCGCCTCGCCCTTGCGCTCGCCGAGGGCCGCGATCTGCGCCGCCGCATTCTCGGCACGCCCGGTCCAGCTTCCACGCTCGGAGGCGATTGCCGCGAGCCGCCGCGTGCGGGCTTCCGCCTCGCGCTTCAACCCGTCATGAACGGCGCGCGCCTCGGCGAGCGCCGCGCGATCGCCAGCCACCCGCGTGGAGGCCTGCTCCAGTCGAGCCTGCAAGTCGCCGAGATCAGGCGCCTTGGCCAAGGCCGCCTCGGCTTGCGCGAAAGCCGTCGAAACCTCCTCGTGATCGGCGACGATGCGGCCGCGCGTCTCGGTCAGCGCCGAGCGGCGGCTGGAAAGCTCGCCGGCGGCCTTTTCGGCGGCGGCCAGCGCGGCGCGGGCAGCATCCAACGCCTGCCTGGCGTCGCGCGCGGCCTGCCGCGTCGTCTTCTCGGCTTCCACAGCGCCGCGCAACCTGCCTTCGGCGTCCGCCAGCGCTTCCTCGGCGGCGCGCACGGCCTTGGTCGCCTCGACGGCCTCGGCGTCGAGCTCGGCAAGCCGGTTCTTCTGCGCCAGCCGAAGGGCGGCGGCGGTCGGCGCATCGGCGCTGGCGGTTAGTCCGTCCCAGCGCCACAGCGCGCCGTCGCGACTCACAAGTCGCTGGCCGGGCGCCAAAGACGCTTGCAGGCGGCGGCCGTCGGCGGCTTCGACGATGCCGATCTGCGCCAACCGGCGGGCAAGCTGGCTCGGCGCGCGCACAACGCTGGCGAGCGCCCTGACGCCCGCAGGGAGCGCCGGGTCGCCGGGCTGGATGGCGCTCTCACCCCAATGCGCCGGCGCGCTGCGGTCGAGCGGCACGTCAAGGTCTTCGCCAAGTGCCGCGCCCAGCGCCGTCTCGAAGCCGCGCTCGACGCTGACCTGCTCCAGCACCGCCGGGAAAAGGTCACCGGAGGCAGCGTTGAGCATTTTCGCCAGCGTGCGCGCTTCCGTCTCGACGCGCGCAAGTTCCGCCCTGGCTTCCTGCAAGGGCGTGCGCGCCGCCGTTTCCGCTGCGCGGGCAGCAAAGACGGCCTGCTCGGCGGCTATCGCCGCTGCTTCCGTGCGTTCCAGCGCTGCTGACGCCTGCTCAGCCAGCGCCTTCTTTTCGACCGGGTCAGGCAGGCCGGCGATCTTCGTCGTCAGGTCGGCCAGTTCGCGGTCGATCTCGCCGAGCTGGCGGGCGATGCGGTCGCGGCGCTCGGCCGTATCGCGCAGCGTGCGTTCCATCTGCTGGCGGGAGGCAGCAGCCTCGGCGCGCGCTGCTGTCAGCTTCGACAGAGCCTCCTCGCTGGCCGTGAGCACCAGCGTCGCCTGTTCGAAGGCGCCGCGCGTGGCCGCTTCGCGATCGGTCGCGCCGGCGTTCTCGGCGTTGAGGGCCGTTTCCTCGGTCGCCAGGCGTTCCAGCACCTCCGCATTGTCGCGCACCATGCGCTCCTCGCGGGCGATGTCGGCGTCGAGCTGCTGCAGGCGACGATCCAACTCGGCCTGACGGGCGCGGATACGGTCCGCTTCCTCCTCGATCTGCGTCTTGGCGATGGAAAGCCGCTGGAAGGCTGCGGCGGCGGCGGCTTCGGCCTCGCGCAGGTCCGGCAGGCGATGCGCGCCGACCGCCTGCTCCTTCGCCGCCTCCATCTGGCTTGCTGCGCGGTCTCCGACCAGCGCGGTGGCAGTCGCAAGCGCCGAACGGGCCTCGCCCTCCTGCAGCTTGGCCTGCGTCCAGCGCAGATGCAGCAGGATCGCCTCGGCCTTGCGGATATCGGCGGACAGATTCTTGAAACGGGAAGCCTGCCTGGCCTGGCGCTTCAGGCTCTCGATCTGGCCTTCCAGTTCTCCGACGACATCGTCCAGCCGCTCAAGGTTCTGCTCGGCGCCCTTCAGGCGCAATTCGGCCTCGTGGCGGCGCGTGTGCAGGCCGGAAATACCGGCCGCCTCTTCCAGCAGCGCGCGGCGCGCCTGGGGCTTGGCCTGGATCAGCTCACCGATGCGCCCCTGCCCCACCATCGAGGGCGAACGCGCGCCGGTGGACTGGTCGGCGAACAGGAGTTGCACGTCCTTGGCGCGTGCCTCCTTGCCGTTGATGCGGTAGACGGAGCCCGCCTCGCGCTCGATGCGGCGCGAAACCTGCAACTCGTCCGCGTCGTTGAAGGCGGACGGCGCCGAACGGTCGATATTGTCGAGGAACAGCGTCACCTCGGCCGTGTTGCGGGCAGGTCGGGTATTGGAGCCGGAAAAGATGACGTCGTCCATGCCGGACGCGCGCATGTTCTTGTAGGAGCTTTCGCCCATCACCCAGCGCAGCGCCTCGACAAGGTTCGACTTGCCGCAGCCATTCGGGCCGACGATGCCGGTCAGCCCGCGCTCGATGACGAACTCGCCGGGTTCGACGAAGGATTTGAAGCCGAGCAGGCGCAGGCGCGAAAATTTCATCCGCGCCGCCCCGCGCTCACGGAGACGTCAGAGCAGAGGGTCGATGATGGCCGACATTTCTGCAATCGACATAGCCCCCTTGTAGGTCTTGCCGTTGATGAAGAAGGTTGGCGTCGAGTCGACCTTGAACTCGTCCGCGCCGCGCTCCTGCACCGCTTTCACTTGTTCCAGAAGCTTCTGGTCCGTCAAGCAGGCGTTGAAGCTCTCCTGTGTAAAACCGGCCAGCTTGGAAAGCTGGAACATGGCGTCCTTGGCATCTTTGGCCATCGCCCAGTTTTCCTGCTGCTTGAACAGCACGTCGACCATCGGAAAATAATTGTCGCCGGCGCAGCGCGCCAGCATGAAACCCGCCGCAGCCCTAGGATCGCCGGGGAACGGGAACTCGCGCAGGATGTACCGCACCTTGCCGGTGTCGATATATTTCTTCTTCAAGTCCGGAAAGGTCGTGTCGTTGAAATGCGCGCAGTGCGGACAGGTCATCGAGGCATATTCGACGATGGTGACCTTGGCGTCGTCCTTGCCCATGGATTTGTCCGGCAAAGCGCCCGGCTTGAGCAGTTCCGCCATATCGACGGTGCCTTGCGGCTGCGGCGCCTCGGCGGCCGGCTCGGCTGGCGTGGCGGGTGTCGCGGTCTCGGCGGGCTTTGCCGGCTCAACCGGCTTGGTTTCAGCCTCGGCCTTGCCGGAATCGCTGCATGCCGCCAGCACGACGACCGCCGGCATGGCGGCCAGCGTCGACAGGACGTTTCTGCGGGACAAGATACGGTTCATGCGAATCACCTGACTGGAGCTGGATTGTGCAATGCAAAGGCACGAAAAGGCGAGAGTTGGCGCGAATTAAGGCATCGGCACGCGCAAGCCAACGGACAAACTTGCCAGCTGCGATCACGAATATGCGAGTTTCATTTGCGATGGCCCAGCACGCTGGCGCCGAGCCGCTCCAGCGAAGCGCGCAGGCTTGCATCTTCTATGCCGCCGACCGTGCCTGCCAGCCGGCTCCTTTCCGTCTCCGACAGCGCCCGGGGGACAGGCCGGGGGGACCTGGATGCGAGTGCTCCCGGCTTCTGGACGATGCGGATGCGGCCAATGGCGGCAAAGCCGAGGAACGTATTGGCGCGGCTGACGATCTCGCCCGTCTGGTGCTGGATGTGGAGGGCGGCCACCCCTTCGCAGGCGATGACCAGCACGGCCGGCTCGAACGGATCGTCCTCATGCAGGCGGCGCGGCCACTGAATCCGTTCCGGCCGCGACAGGCGCGCCAGCCGAGGCCCGACGATCTCTTCCCACGATTGGACGAGGCCGACCGAGATGCCGGCGCGCTTGCGCAGCATCGGGTCGAGAATGCCGGTCGCGAGATCGCTGACCGCAACGGGATTGCCCGAGGGCCTTTTCCCTGCCATGCGTGCTCCAATTGCCGGCGCCAGCCGCCCGCCGCAGTCCTGTTGAAGGATCAATGACACCGCCAATGCCCGTCCGCAACCCCGCTCCGCAAGACGCCGGCATCGCCGGCAGGCTGCTTGCCTGGTACGACGCGCATCACCGCGACCTGCCATGGCGCGTGCCGCCGCGCGATCTCGCGCGCGGCGTGCGACCCGACCCTTACCGCGTCTGGCTTTCGGAAGTGATGCTGCAACAGACGACGGTGGAAGCCGTGAAAAGCTATTTCAGCACCTTCGTGCGGAAATGGCCCACCGTCACGGCTCTTGCGTCTGCACCGAGCGACGACATCATGAAGGCATGGGCGGGGCTCGGCTACTATTCGCGGGCGCGCAACCTGAAAGCCTGCGCCGACCAGGTCGCGGCTCTGGGCGGCACCTTTCCGGACACCGAAGACGGCCTGCGCGCCCTGCCCGGCATCGGCGCCTACACCGCCGCCGCGATCGCCGCCATCGCCTTCGACCGGCCGGCCGCCGTCGTCGACGGCAATGTCGAACGGGTGACAACCCGGCTGTTTTCCATCGCCACGCCGCTGCCGCAGGCGAAGGTGGAAGTCCGCGCCATGGTGGAAGGGCTGGTGCCGCGGGAACGGCCCGGCGACTTCGCCCAGGCGACGATGGACCTCGGCGCCACCATCTGCACGCCGCGCCGGCCGCGCTGCATGCTGTGCCCGCTGCGCGAGGATTGCAGCGCGCAGGCAAACGGCGATCCGGAATTCTATCCCGTACGCCTCGCCAAGCCGGAGAAGCCGCTGCGCCGGGGGGCCGCGTTCGTTGCGGTCAGGAGCGACGGCGCCGTCCTTTTGCGCAAGCGCCCGGAAAAGGGTCTGCTCGGCGGCATGAGCGAAGTGCCGACCACCAACTGGACCGCCCGAGCCGACGGAGCGACGGACGTCTCGGCCGCGCCGTTTTCCGCCGATTGGCAAAAGGCGGGAGCCATCGGCCACGTCTTCACGCACTTTGCTCTGGAACTCTCCGTTTTCCGCGCCGAAACGAACGGACCGGCGCCGCCCGGCCATTTCTGGTCCGGCCCGGCCGGAATTTCGGGCGAGGCGCTGCCGACCGTCATGAAAAAGGCCATCGAGGCCGCCATTCCCGGCGCGACCAAACCGAAGCGAGTCCCCAAAGCATGACCAAGATCCGCCATATCGTCTTCGACATCGGCAAGGTGTTGATCCATTACGATCCGGAACTGCCGTTCAGCCGGCTGATCCCGGACGCGGCGAAACGCAAATGGTTCTTCGACAATGTCTGCACCCACGACTGGAACATCGAGCAGGATCGCGGTCGCACCTGGGAAGACGCCGAGGCGCTGCTGATCGCCGAACATCCCGGCCACGCGGAAAACATCCGCAATTTCCGCCTGACATGGCACGAGATGGTGCCGCACGCCTATGACGACAGCGTCGCCGTCATGGAGCGGCTGATCGACGCCGGCCACGACGTGACGATGCTGACCAACTTCGCCGCCGACACGTTCGGCGAAGCGCGCGAGCGTTTTCCCTTCCTGAAGAAGCCGCGCGGCGTGACGGTTTCCGGCGAGGTCGGCCTGATCAAACCCGACCGCGCCATCTACGACCGCCACGCCGCCACCTTCGGCCTGGAGCCGTCGGCGACCATCTTCATCGACGACAGCCAGAAGAATGTCGACGGCGCCAGGGCCGCCGGTTGGCAGGCGGTGCTGTTCACCGGCGCCGATCGTCTGGAGAGAGACCTTCAGGCCCTCGGGATTTCCTGAACGACGGGCGGCGGATGGCAAACAGCGTCAGCCGATAAGGTCCCAACTCACCGGCGTCCCTACCGAGACGTCCTTACGCACACGCTTGCCGAGCACGATGTCGTAGAATTTGGGCGGCAGGCCGAAGCCCGGCCGGATGATGCGGACGTTTTCCGCCGAAAGCACGTCGCCGGCCTTGACGTCGCGTGAGATGTAAAGGGAGCGCCGGTAGGCCGTGGACTTTTCTTCCGCCGGCCTCACGCCATAGCTCACGGTTCCAAGCGCCTGCCAGGCCCGTTCGGTCTCGACGCGCAGTTGCCCGAACTCGTCGGGCTCCAGCGAGAAGGCCGAATCGACGCCGCCGTCGGCGCGGCTGAGCGTGAAGTGCTTTTCGATCAGCACCGCGCCGTGCGCGACGGCCGCCGCCGCCGCGCCGCAGCCCATCGTATGGTCGGAAAGGCCGACTTCGCAGCCGGGAAACGCCTCGCGCAGATGCGGTATCGTGCGCACATTGGTGTTTTCGGGCGTCGCCGGATAGGTGCTGGTGCATTTGAGCAGCACGATATCCTTGCAGCCGGCCGCCCTGGCCGTCCGCACCGCGTCGTCGATTTCGGCCAAGGTCGCCATCCCCGTCGAAACGATCATCGGCCTGCCGGTCGACGCCACCTTGCGGATCAGCGGCAGGTCCGTGCATTCGAACGAGGCGATCTTGAAGGCGGGCACGTCGAGCGACATGAGGAAGTCGGTGGCGGTGTCGTCGAACGGGGTGGAAAAGCAATGCAGGCCGTGGCTTGCCGCGCGCTCCATGATCGGCTTATGCCATTCCCAGGGCGTATGCGCTTCCTGGTAGAGCTCGTAGAGCTGGCGCCCGGCCCAAAGGCTGCCCTCGTCCTCGATGACGAAGCCGGGAGCGCGGATGTCGAGCGTCATCGTATCGGCGGTATAGGTCTGGAGCTTGATGGCGTCCGCGCCGGAGCGGGCGGCGGCATCGACGATCTCCAGCGCCCGCTCGAGCGACTGGTTGTGGTTGCCCGACATTTCCGCGATCAGGTAGGGCCGATGACCGAGCCCGATTTCACGATTGCCGATCTTCAAGACATCATCCTTTTCCTGAGCGGGAGCGCACCTGCCGCAGGCCACGCGGCCGTAGTCCAGCCGTTTCTTAGCATCTGGAAAACGAAGCCGACAGGGCTTGCGCGCTTCTGGCCGAAACCTCTGGATGCGGTGTTTTCTTCGGCTATGCTGACCCGATCGAAAGACCTCCGGTCCGAAAATCGCGCGCCCGATGGAGGGGTGAAATGAACAAGCCCGATGGCGTCGTCCTGCATTTTCGGAACGTGACGGAGCTTTCCGAGGCCGATCTCTCCAAAATCCTCTCGATCAGGAATGAGCTGCCCGTAAGAAACAATATGTACACCAGCCACCAGATTGGAGCTGAAGAGCATAAGTCATGGGTAGACGGCCTTCGCTCCTCACCGGACAGGAAGTTCTTTTCCGTCGAACACGGGGGAAAGATCGTCGGTGCGGCCGGGCTCAGCGCGATCAATTCCGCGCACAAAAGAGCCGACTGGGCGTTTTATATATCACAAGCCGTCCAGGGCCGCGGCATTGGCTCCGCCCTGGAACAGCAGTTCCTCGATCTGGTGTTTTCCACTTTCGACATCGAGAAACTGAATTGTGAAGTCATCGAGTTCAATGAAAAAGTCATCGCCATGCATGAACGCTTCGGCTTTCTGCGCGAAGGTTTTCGGCGAGACCATGTCATCCGGGACGGCAGGAAGTACGGCGCCGTCCTGCTGGGCATAACCAAGGCGGAATGGGAATCGAGGAAATGAAAGACTACAACGCGATCATCGATCAGATCGAGGCGGTCAGGCGCAAGAACAACAAGAACTGGATGGATCTGATGCGCCTTGCCTTCAAACACGCGCCCGACGAGGCGGCCGCGATCGTCGCGGACATCTACCGGGAAGACGGCGAGATTTCCGCCCTTGCCGCGCAGCTTGTTGAAAAGTGAGGCCTATCCTCAGGCAAAAGACATTGGCGAGCTGAAGACAGCCACGGGACGAAGCCCGGCTCACCGCGACAGCACCTGCCTGACCGCGTCGACGACGCGCTCGGCATCCAACTCGGTCATCAGCGGATAATAAGGAATGGACAGCACCCTGGCGTAGTATGCGTCCGCGCCGGGAAGCTCGGCCTCGCCGCTATGCCGGACATAGTATGGCTGCCGATGGATGGGGATGTAGTGGACCTGCGTTCCGATCCTCAACGCCCGCAGCTCCGCCATCACCCGCGCGCGATCCTTTCCGAGCGCCGCGAAATCGATCAGCAGCGGATAGAGATGCAGGACCGGCTCGCCGTAAGACACGGCCGGCACCGGCGTCACGAGATTGCCCAGGCCCGCGAAACTCTCGTCGTAAAGCGCCTTCAAACGGGTGCGGCGCTCGGCGAACAGCGACAGCTTCTTCAGCTGCGAATGAGCCAGCACGCAGGCGAAATCGGGAACCCGGTAATTGAAGCCGAGCTCCTGCATCTCATAGTACCAGGGGTTTGCTCTCTCATTACCGGAGAAGGCGAGTTCGCGGTCGACGAACTGCGCGGGCGCCTTGACCATGCCGTGCGACCGCAACAGTTTCAGCCGTTCGTAGACGTCCGGGTCCTGCGTGGTGACGACGCCGCCCTCGCCCATGGTGATCGTCTTGACCGGATGCAGCGAGAACACCGTCATCGCCGAGTGGCGACACGCCCCGACCTTGGCCATGGCGCCGTGCTCGTCGCGATAGGTTGTCCCTAGAGCATGGCAGGCATCTTCGACCAGCACGATCCCGTGTTCGGCCGCGATGCGAGCGATCTCGGGCATGGCGACGGGATTGCCGTTCAGATGCACGACCACCGCCATCTTGACCGGTCGTCCCGCGCGGGCGACGGCGGCGCTGAAGGTCTCCGGCGTCACCAGGCCGGTATCGGGATCCGCATCGGCGAACAGGATGTCGGCGCCCGTGTAGCACATGCCGTTGGCCGAGGCGAGGAACGACATGGTGGGCGCGATCCCGAGATCGCCCGGCCCGACATGCGCCGCCAGGGCGGCCAGATGCAGCGCGACCGTTCCGTTGGCCACGACGACGGCATAGCGGGCGCCGACCGTTTCGGCGAACGCGGTCTCGAAGGCTTCAACGGCCGGCCCGGTGGTCAGCCAGTCGCCGCGCAGGCTTTCGGCGACGGCCGCGATGTCGTCCTCGTCGATCCAATGACGGCCGTAGGGAAGGAACTTGTCGGACATGGCAGAGCCTCAGACGCCCGCGCCGGCGACCATCCTCTGGAAACCGGTCTCGTCCAGCCATTCGTCGTTGATCTCGCTCGAATAGCTGAAACCATCCGGCACCCGCCGCGAATCGGCGGAGGCGTCGATACCGCCACCCCAGAACCTGAAGGTAGGCAGGATGGCATACCGGTCGCCGAGGTCAATCGTCATGCGGGCATCGTCGCCCGTCACCATGACTTCGTGCAGCTTCTCGCCGGGGCGGATGCCCACGATCTCGTGCGGAATGCCGGGGGCGACCGCGTTGGCGAGGTCCACCACCTTCATGGACGGGATTTTCGGCACGAAAATCTCGCCGCCCTTCATCAGGTCGAAGCTCGACAGCACCATGTTGACGCCCTGTTCCAGCGTGATCCAGAAACGGGTCATGTCCGGATGCGTGATCGGAATCCGGTCGACCTTGTTCGCCACCAGCTTGCGGAAGAAGGGCAGCACGCTGCCGCGCGAGCCCATGACATTGCCGTAGCGAACCACCGAGAAGCGCGCACCCGAGCTGCCGGAAATATTGTTGGCCGCGATGAAGATCTTGTCGGAGGCAAGCTTGGAAGCCCCGTAGAGATTGATCGGATTGGCCGCCTTGTCGGTGGACAGGGCGACGATCCTCTTCACGCCCTTGTTCAGGGCGGCGCGCACGACGTTTTCAGCGCCGATGATGTTGGTCTGGATACATTCGAAAGGATTGTATTCGGCGATCGGCACGTGCTTGAGCGCCGCAGCATGGACGACGTAGTCGACGCCTGCCATGGCCATTTCGAGGCGGGCCTGGTCGCGCACGTCGCCGATGAAATAGCGCAGGCAGGGATACTCCTGATTGCCGAGTTCCTGGTTCATCTCGTACTGCTTCAACTCGTCGCGCGAGAAGATGATCAGGCGCGATGGCTTGGAACGCTGGAGGACGGTCCGCACGAAAGCCTTGCCGAACGAGCCGGTTCCACCCGTGACCAGAATGGCCTTGCCGTCGAGGTTTGGCGCGGGCTCGAGAAAACTGCGGATCATGGCGAGACTTCCAGGTGGAATTGACCGAATGGAACACGGCTCTCCGGTTCAATACCCCGACTAGGTGGAATTGACCGAATGGAACACGGCTCTCCGGTTCAATACCCCGACTAGCTTGCCCGGAGCCTGCGAAACTTGACCTGACGCCGATATTTCATGGTGTATGTAGGCAGAGCGCCGGGGACTCGGCGCGCACGAACTGTAACACAACCGGCAAACCTTGCCGGCGAAAGGGGGAGCGATGAAGCCGACTGTCCTGGCGGTGCTGCCTGCCCGCGGCGGAAGCAAGCGCATACCCGGCAAGAACGTTGTGGAGTTCCATGGCCAGCCGATGATTTCCTGGCCGATCCAGGCAATCAAGGCGTCCGGAATTGCCGACGAGATCATCGTGTCGACGGACAGCGCCGAAATCCGTGCCGTCGCGGAAAAATACGGCGCCCAGGTCCCGTTCGAGCGGCCGCCGCACCTTTCCGGCGATTTCGTCGGCACGGCCGAGGTGACCCGGCATGCGCTCGAATGGTTCGTGAGCACTCACGGCAAGCCGCAATACGTGCTGACCGTCTACCCGACAGCCGTTTTCGTCTCGGCCGAAGACATAGCCAGCGCGCTGACGCTGATCGAGCGGGAGGGAACGGACATGGTCTTTTCGGCCGCCGAATTCCCCGCCCCGATCCAGCGGGCGCTTTTCATCGACGACAAGGGCATTGCGCGCATGTTCCAGCCCGAGAACTACCTGCGACGCTCGCAGGACCTTGTCCCGGCCTATCACGACGCCGGGCAGTTCTATCTGGTCAGGACGGACGTCGCCCTGCTGGGACTGTCGTTCAACGAGCGGCCCGCATCGCTCTACATCATGCCGCGCGACCGGGTGATCGACATCGACACGCCCGAGGACCTGCGCCTTGCGGAAAAACTGTTCGAGGATTTCCGCAAAGCCGGCCGGGCACGGAACTGACGCCGTAGGCGCCGGCTCTCGGCAAAAAAGCTTTCTAGGCTCCGGCCCGCTCCATGCCGAGGCGCGCGATCCTGCGCAACTCGTCGATGGGGGTCAGCCCTCCTGCCCGCTCGTAGTGCCAGAACGTCCAGCCGTTGCAGGCATCCAGGCCCTGCACCTGTGCACCGACCCTGTGGATCGAGCCGGCATTGTCGCCGACGACCAACGTACCGTCAGCGCGCACCTTGGCGCTCCAGCGCCGCTTGGCATCGCAAAGCGTGGTGCCCGGCGCGATCAGGCCGGTGTCGATGAGACTGACGAAGGCGACGCGCGGCTCGGCTCGCTTGCCGGTCAACACCGCCAGCGAAGCTTCGTCCAGCGGCCTGACCGCCGCGATGCGCTCGTTGGCGGCGTCGATATAGGCCTGCTCGCGCTCGATGCCGACGAAATGGCGACCGAGGCGCCTTGCCACCGCGCCCGTCGTGCCGGAACCGAAGAAGGGATCGAGCACCACGTCGCCCGGCCTGGTCGAGGCCATCATAACGCGCGCCAGCAGCGCTTCCGGCTTCTGCGTCGGATGCACCTTGTTGCCGTCGTCGTCCTTCAGCCGCTCGGCACCGGTGCAGATCGGGAACAGCCAGTCCGAACGCATCTGCACGTCGTCGTTGGCGGCCTTCATCGCCTCGTAGTTGAACGTGTAGCCCTTGGCCTTCTGGTCGCGCGAGGCCCAGATCATCGTCTCGTGAGCGTTCTGGAAACGGCGGCCGCGAAAATTCGGCATCGGGTTGGTCTTGCGCCACACCACGTCATTGAGGATCCAGAAGCCGAGGTCCTGCATGCGGGCGCCGACGCGGAAGATGTTGTGATAGGAGCCGATGACCCAGATGGTGCCGTTCGGCTTCAAGACGCGGCGCGCCGCGAGCAGCCAGGCGCGGGTGAAGGCGTCGTAAGCCTCGAAGCTCTCAAACTGGTCCCACTCGTCGTCCACGGCATCGACCCTGGACTGGTCGGGACGATGTAGGTCGCCGTCGAGCTGGAGGTTGTAGGGCGGGTCGGCGAAGATGACGTCGATCGACTTCTCGGGCAGCCGGTCAAGCGCTGCGACGCAATCGCCCTTGAGGATCGTATCCAGCCATTCGGCCGGCTGAGGAGTATGGGAAAGCTCGTCCAGGAGACGCACGGCAGACATCGGACACCCAGATACGCGTTACTGTTTACCGGCTGTTATGGTTACCGTTTTGCGTAAAGATTTCATGAAGTGCGGCCCGCTGTTTGCGATGCCGCCGGCACTGGTGTATGCCGCCGCTTCGTCAGACAGCCCCTTTCCTCCCAGCCGCGGATCGTCATGCCTCAACCCGACCTGGTCATCTTCGATTGCGACGGCGTGCTCGTCGATTCCGAAATTATCGCCGCGCGCGTCGAGGCCGAACTGATCACCGCCGCCGGCTACGAGATATCGGCCGAAGAGATCGCGCAGACCTATGCCGGGCTGACCTTCAAGGATATTTTGATGAGCATCGAGGAAAGGTCCGGCGTGGCTTTCCAGATCGCGCTCATCGACCGCGCCGAAACGCTGGTCGGCCAGCGACTGAAGCGCGACGTGCGCGCCATCGAGGGCGTGCATGAGGCCGTCGCCTCGATCACCGCGCCACGCTGCATCTGTTCCAACTCGCGCTCGGAGCGCATCGAATTCATGCTGGAGCGCACGCGGCTCCTGCCGCTGTTTTCCGGTCGCATCTTCTCCGCAGAGGAGACGCCGACCGGCAAGACCAAGCCGGCGCCGGACGTCTTCCTGCATGCGGCGGCAACGCTGGGCGCCGACCCTGCCAAAACCTTCGTCATCGAGGATTCCGTCCACGGCGTCACCGGCGCCCGGCGCGCCGGCATGCGGGTGATCGGCTTCACCGGCGGGGCGCACAGCTATCCCGGCCACGCCGACGCGCTGACCGAGGCTGGAGCGGAAACGGTCATCCGCCGCTGGGCGGAACTGAAAAGCGTGGTCGCCGCCCTGTCGGAATGGACCGACGAGTAGGCGCCGTCGGCCTCAAACGCATAGGGCCTTACGATTCGCCCGCGCGCTCAGGTTCCTAACGGTCCTTGTCCCGAATCCGGTGCCCGGTTGCGGGAGCCATGCGTCAGCGCGGAATGTCCGAGATCGAGGTCTGCGAGCCTGCCGGCTCGGCCGGCGCCGGCTTCTTCTTGACGACCTGCATCTTCTTGCGGCGCGGTTTCGGCTTGTCGGCGTTGGCGACCGCCTTGGCGGGACCTTCGTCGTAGCCGGCGAAGATCTGGTAGGTTCTCGCCGTCGGGTCGGGAACCACGATGCTGGCGTCATTGAAGACGAACTGCGTGGCCGCCGACAGGTCGGACACCTGAACCGGATACTGATGCAGCTTGGAATAGAGCACGTCCGTGCCGTTCAGCACGACGATGCGGATCGGCATGGTCACGGTTCCGGGCTTCGCCAGCGGACCCGGCACGACCTTTCCGGCCACCGCGACGTTGAGGGTCAGGGAACCGTTGGCGCGGCTGCAATCGCGGGTAACGTCGCTGATCGACGCCTGGTAGACGATTTTCGTCTGGTCGCCCTGCCCGCCCCTGGCGTAGGTGTCGAAATAGGCGGTGCCGTCGCGCAACGTGACCTTGGGGCAATAGGCCTGCAAAGAGCTTGCCGTCACCTTCGGCGCGGGCGGGGTATCCTGTTTCTGGCTTGTGAGGTTCAAAACGCCGCTGCTGTCGCTCGACTGGCAACCGGCGACGGCGAACATAAAGCCGACCAGCGCGACACCGGCCAAAAAGCGACCGTTGAACGAACGAAACACCATCGATAGCCCTTCCCTCTGGCAAAGCCGGTGTCCTATAGCAACCCGGCGGCAAAAATGCGACTGACGACGCGAACAAATCCCCCGTTGCGTGCCGCGCAACGGTCGGGACATCAGGCAGGCGGTTGACGATGCGCTACGTGAGCACCCGCGGGGAAGCCCCCGTGCTTGGATTCTCCGATGCGGTGCTGGCAGGGCTGGCGCGCGACGGCGGCCTCTACGTCCCCGAGGAATGGCCGCATTTTTCGGCCGCCGACATTCGCGCCATGCGCGGCCTGGCCTATCCCGATCTCGCCATCCGCCTGCTGACGCCTTTTCTCGGCGGCGAGATCGCAGCGCCGGTGTTCGACAAGATGGTGCGCGAGGCCTACGCCACCTTCCGCCACGACGCGGTATGCCCGCTCGTCCAGATCGGCCCCGGCACCTTCGTACTCGAACTGTTCCACGGCCCGACGCTCGCCTTCAAGGATGTCGCCATGCAGCTTCTGGCGCGACTGATGGACCATGTGCTCGCCGAACAGGGACGGCGCGCAACCATCGTCGGTGCCACGTCGGGCGACACCGGGGGCGCTGCGATCGAGGCCTTCGCCGGGCGCGAACGGACCGACATCTTCATCCTGTTCCCGCACGGGCGCGTCTCGCCGGTGCAGCAGCGCCAGATGACGACGTCGAACGCCGCCAATGTCCATGCGCTGGCCGTCGAGGGCAATTTCGACGACAGCCAGGGCCTGGTGAAGGACATGTTCAACAACCATGCCTTCCGCGACCGGGTGGCGCTTTCGGGCGTCAACTCGATCAACTGGGCACGCATCATGGCCCAGATCGTCTATTATTTCTCCTCGGCGCTGTCGCTCGGCGCGCCGGACCGGTCGGTGTCCTTCACCGTGCCGACCGGCAATTTCGGCGACATCTTCGCCGGCTACGCGGCCAAGAAGATGGGCCTGCCGATCGAGCGGCTGGTCATCGCCACCAACGACAACGACATCCTGGCGCGCACGCTGACAAGCGGCGAATACAGGACCAGGGGCGTCGTGGCGACCACCTCGCCGTCGATGGACATCCAGGTCTCCTCCAATTTCGAGCGACTGCTGTTCGAAGCGTCCGGCCGCGACGCCGGCACGGTGCGCCGCTACATGGGCTCGCTCAAACAGTCCGGCGCCTTCACGCTCGACGCGAAGGACCTGTCGCGCATCCGCGCCGAGTTCGACGCCGGCCGCGCCGACACGGAAGAAACGGCCGCCACGATCGGCGCCACGCTTTCGCGCAGCGGCTATCTGCTCGACCCGCATACCGCCACAGCCGTGCATGTGGCCGCCGCCCGCCCATCCGGCCCCGCGCCGATGATCGTGCTCGCAACGGCGCACCCGGCCAAATTCCCAGCCGCCGTCGAAGCGGCGAGCGGCATCGCGCCTGTTCTGCCCGCCTGGCTGTCCGGACTAATGAGCCAAGAGGAGCACTACGCGGTACTTCCATCGGAGATAAAAATGGTGGAAGATTATGTCAGCCGTCACACAAAGGCGGTGCGTTAGGGAGTTTCCGTTACATGGGTGTTGAGGTAAGCCGTCTGTCGAACGGCCTGACAGTCGCCACCGAAACCCTTCCAAGCATCGAATCCGTCGCCCTCGGCGCCTGGGTCAAGTCCGGCGCCCGCAACGAACGCGACGACGAGCACGGGATGGCTCATCTTCTCGAGCACATGGCGTTCAAGGGAACGAAGCGCCGCAGCGCCTTCCAGATCGCCTCCGAGATCGAGAACGTCGGCGGCGAGATCAATGCCGCCACCAGCGTCGAGACGACTTCGTTCTATGCGCGCGTTCTCTCGAACGATGTGCCACTCGCGGTCGATATCCTGTCCGACATCCTGCAGGAGTCCGAATTCGATCCCGACGAACTCGACCGCGAGCAGAACGTCATCCTGCAGGAGATCGGCGCCGCGCACGACACCCCCGACGACATCGTCTTCGACCGATTCACGGAAACCGCGTTCCGTCACCAGACCCTCGGCCGCTCGATCCTCGGCACGCCGGAAACGGTCAAATCCTTCACATCGAAGCAGCTTCACGACTTCATGGAGCGCCAGTACGGCGCCGAACGTATGGTGGTGGTTGCCGCCGGCGACATTCGCCACCACGACTTCGTGCGCGAGGTGGAAAAGCGGCTGGGCGGCTTCCGCACGAAAGCCGATGCCACGGCACCGCAATATGCGCAATATGTCGGCGGCGACTTCCGCGAGAACCGCGACCTGATGGATGCGCAGATCGTGCTCGGCTTCGAAGGCCGCGCCTATCATGTGCGCGACTTCTACGCCAGCCAGGTCCTGTCGATGATCCTCGGCGGCGGCATGTCGTCCCGCCTGTTCCAGGAAGTGCGCGAAAAGCGCGGCCTGTGCTACTCGGTCTATGCCTTCCACTGGGGCTTTTCCGACACCGGCATTTTCGGTGTCCATGCCGCCACCGGCCAGGCCGATCTCGCCGACCTTGTGCCGGTCATCATCCGCGAACTGGCTCGGGCCGGACAGGACATCCAGCAGGACGAACTCGACCGCGCCCGCGCGCAATACCGCGCCGGCCTCATCATGTCGGGCGAAAGCCCGGCCAGCCGCGCCTCGCAGATCGCCCGCCAGCTCCTGCTGTTCGGCCGGCCGATCCCGAAGGAAGAGCTTATGGAACGCCTGTCGGCGCTGACGACCGACCGGCTGACGGACCTGTCCTCGCGCCTGTTCTCGACCAAGCCGACGCTGACGGCTGTCGGACCGGTGGGCGCGCTGGTTCCGTACGAGGCGGTTCTCGATGCCCTGCCCGGCACCGAGCCTGCCGCGCGCAGGCTCGCCGTCTGATCCAGCGGCGAGTCGATGTTCGCCCTCCCTTTCCTTCGCCGTGACCTGCCGGCGCTGAAAGGCGAGAAGGTGTTGCTGCGCCTGCCGCTGACCGGCGACTACAACGAATGGGCCAAGCTGCGCGGCGAAAGCCGCAGCTTTCTGGAACGCTGGGAGCCACGCTGGACGCCCGACGAACTCGATCGCTCGGCATGGCGCCACCGCATCGGCCGCTACCGCGAAGACCATGCACAGGGCACGGCGATCGCTTTCTTCATCATCGAGAAGGAACACGGCCGGCTGGCCGGCGGCATCACCATCGGCAACATCCGCCACGGCGTCGCTCAGAGCGGCCATCTCGGCTACTGGATGGGCGAGCGTTACGCCGGGCGCGGACTGATGACCGACGCCGTCAACGTGCTCACCCGCTTCGCTTTCGATACGCTGCGGTTGCACCGGATCGAGGCTGCCTGTATCCCTGACAATCAGCGCTCGATCCGCGTGCTTGAAAAAGCCGGATTCACGCGCGAAGGACTTCTGCGATCCTACCTCAGGATCAACGGCATCTGGCAGGACCACTATCTCTATGCCCGGATCGAGGACGATCCTGCAGGCAATCGAACGAAGGGCTGATTTTTGAGGATTTCGATGCGATTTCAGGCGCTGATCGCATTCGTCGTCGCGACGGTGACGATGCTGTGCGCCATGGCCCCCGCCTTCGCCATCGAGCCGATCAAGATCGCCCGCGACGACGTCGCGCTCGACCTGTCGCGCGCCGTCGAAATCTACCGCAACCAGGGCGACAATTTCCAGGTTTCCACCGCCCCCGGCGCCGACGGCATCGTGCGACGCATCGAAGTGGAAGCCAACGACGCCCGCTCGACCGGCGACTGGGCGGTGTTCGCGCTCTCCAACTCGACCGACCAGCAACTCGACCGGCTGATCGTCGCGCCGCATTTCCGGTTGGTCAATTCGGGCATCTTCTGGCCCGATCTCGGCTCGACCCGCATCGCCGCCATCACGCCTTCCGAGGGCTTTGCGCTCGACCGCCAGACCAGTCCCGACGCCGACGTGTTCAGGGTGACGCTGAACCCCGGCACGGTCGTCACCTTCATCGCCGAGCTTGCCTCGCCCAAGCTGCCGCAGGTCTATCTGTGGGAACCGGAAGCCTACAAGGACTCGGTCAACTCCTACACGCTCTATCGCGGCATCGTCATCGGCATCGCCGGCCTGCTTGCGCTGTTCATGACCATCCTGTTCGTGGTCAAGGGAACGTCGATGTTTCCCGCCACGGCGGCGCTCGCCTGGGCGGTACTGGCCTATATCTGCGTCGATTTCGGCTTCCTCAACAAGATCATAGAGGTGTCGCCCGGCAACGAGCAGATGTGGCGGGCAGGAACGGAGGTGGCGCTGGCGGCGACCCTTGTGGTGTTCCTTTTCGCCTATCTGAACCTCAACCGCTGGCACGGCCATTTCAGCTATGGCGCGCTGGTGTGGATCTTCGGCCTCGCCCTGATCGCGGGCGTCGCCATCATCGATCCGCCGATCGCCGCCGGCATCGCCCGCATCTCCTTCGCGGCGACGGCGCTGACCGGGCTCGGCCTGATCGTCATGCTCGGCATACGCGGCTACGACCGCGCCATCATGCTGATTCCCAGTTGGGTGATGGTGCTCTTGTGGCTCGTCGGCTCGTGGATGGCGATCACCGGCATGCTCGACAACGACATCGCCCAGCCGGCGCTTGGCGGCGGGCTGATCCTGATCACGCTGCTGATCGGCTTCACCGTCATCCAGCACGCCTTTGCCGGTGGCGCGCTCTATCAGGGCCTGTTCTCCGACCTTGAGCGGCAGGCGCTCGCCGTCGCCGGTTCCGGCGACACGGTGTGGGACTGGGACGTGCTGCGCGACCGCGTCGTCACGCGGCCCGACATTTCCCTGCAGCTCGGGCTGGCGCCCAACAGCCTCGGCGGGGCGGCGCGCAACTGGCTGCCGGTGCTGCATGCCGACGACCGCGATCCTTTCCGCACGACGCTCGACGTCGTACTCGAGCACCGGCGCGGACGGGTGGCACAGAATTTCCGCCTACGCGGCGCCGACGGCCACTACCACTGGTTCTCGCTGCGCGCCCGGCCGGTGATCGGCTCGGACGGCGAGGTGATCCGCTGCGTCGGCACGCTGGTCGACGTCACCGAACAGAAGAAGGCCGAGGAACGGCTGCTTCACGACGCCGTGCACGACAACCTGACCGGCCTGCCGAATCGCGAACTGTTCATGAACCGGCTGGAGGCGATCATCTCCATCGCCCGCACCGAGGAGAAGGTGCGCCCGACCGTCTTCGTCATCGATATCGACCGCTTCAAGCAGGTCAACGACGGGCTGGGCATCTCGGCCGGCGACACCATCCTGCTCACCGTGGCACGCCGCCTGCACCGCCTGCTCAAGCCGAAGGATTCCCTGTCGCGCTTTGCCGGCGACCAGTTCGCGCTGATGCTGCTGTCGGATCAGGACCCTGCCCGCATCGCGGCGATGGCCGATGCCATCAAGCACGCCATCAGTTCGCCGATCACCTTCGCCAAGCGCGAGATCGTGCTGACTGCCTCGATCGGCCTCATCACCTGGACCACCGAGCAGGCGTCGGCGGAAGATCTGGTCAAGGACGCCGAGCTTGCCATGCACCAGGCCAAGCGATTCGGCGGCGACCGCATCGAGCCGTTCCGCCCCGCCTTCCGCACCGTCGGCACCGACCGGCTGCAATTCGAATCCGACCTGCGCCGCGCCATCGAGCGGCGCGAATTCACGCTCGCCTACCAGCCGATCGTGCGGCTGGAGGACAGCAGCATCGCCGGTTTCGAGGCGCTGCTGCGCTGGGACCATCCACGCCGCGGCATGATCCCGCCGGCCGACTTCATCCCTGTGGCGGAAAGCTGCGGGCTGATCGTCCAACTCGGCCTGTTCGCCATGCAGAAGGCGGCGGACGACCTGGCGCTATGGCAGAAGCAGTTCGGCGACACGCCGCTGTCGGTCTCGGTGAACCTGTCCAGCCGCCAGCTCATCCGTCGCGATCTGGTCAGCGACGTCCGCTCGGTCATCGCCCGTTCCAACATCAAGCCGCGCTGCCTCAGGCTCGAACTCACCGAATCGCTGGTGATGGACAATCCCGAGCAGGCCGCGCATGTGCTCACCAAGCTCAAGAAACTCGGCATCGGCCTGTCGCTCGACGACTTCGGCACCGGCTATTCGTCGCTGTCCTATCTGACGCGCTTCCCCTTCGACACGATCAAGATCGACAAGAGCTTCGTCGACGACGCCACGCCGAAGCGTTCCGTGCTCATCCGCTCCATGGTCAACATGGCCCATGAACTCGGGCTCTCGGTCGTGGCGGAAGGCATATCCGACCAGAGCGACGCGCTGGAGCTCAGGCAAATGGGCTGCGAATATGTGCAGAGCTTCATGTTCGGTCCGCCGGTCGCCGGCGAACAGGTCCCCAGGCTGCTGAAAGAGCAGATCGCCGCCTCGCAGCCAGCGCGCGCCTGATCCGCTTCGCCTGCTGTCAGGCGTGACCGGCCGCGGCGCTCAGGCGCGTGGGATCGACGCCGATGGAGGCGAGGATCCTCTCGTATTTGCGCTCGATGTCGGCATCGAACAACAGGTCGGGATCGGCAGGACAGGTCAGCCAGCCGTTCTCGGCGATCTCGCCTTCCAACTGTCCCGCCCCCCAGCCGGCATAGCCGAGCGCCATCAACGCTTGGCGCGGACCGCGGCCGGTGGAAATCGCCCGCAGGATATCGACGGTGGCGGTGAGGCAGACGTCCGGCGAGACAGGCAGGGAGGATTCGACCCGGTAGTCGCCCGAATGCAGGACGAAGCCGCGAGAGCGGTCGACCGGACCGCCGTTGCGCACGACGAAATCGCGCGCCTGCCGGGGCAGACGGATCACTTCCTGCTCGCTCATGATGCCGAGCTGCACCAGAAGGTCGGGAAACAGCATCTGCTGCGTCTGGTTGATGATCAGGCCCATCGCTCCTTCGTCGGAATGGGCGCAGACGTAGATCACCGAACGCGCGAACCGCTCGTCCTTCATGCCCGGCATGGCAATCAGGAACTGGTCATCCAGGAAACCGCGCTCGGCGGCGTCCTTCTTTTGACGCAGCAGGTCCATGTCCGAAGCCTAACGCGTTTCCGGCATGCTTGAAAGGTGCCCTTTGGACGGATTTGAAATGGCGGGCGGTGCACGGGTCACGCAAATATGATGCCACCGTGCTTGAGAAAGCGGTTGCCTCGACGCAATGAGCCGGTCAAATCAGCCCATGCAAGCCCTCTTTCTTTTCTCCCTTGGAACGGTTGCAACCCTGCTGTCCAGCCTGCCGGCGACCGCATCCTCCTCGGCCTGGTTCCAGTCGGAAGGCGGAAAGGTGCGGCTCGTCACCACCGGCGCGCCCGACGAGGCCGGCCGGCTGCAGGGCGCGCTGGAGATCATGCTCAAGCCCGGCTGGAAAACCTACTGGCGCGACCCCGGCGACAGCGGCGTGCCGCCGCAACTGGACGTCGGCGCCAGCACCAACATCGCCGGCGCGGAGATGGCGTTTCCCGCGCCACAGCGCCATGACGACGGCTATGGGCAGTGGTCCGGCTACGACCGGTCCGTCGCCTTTCCAGTCGTCTTCACCGTGGCGAAGCCAGGCAAGACGGCGACGATCGACGCCGATGTCTCGCTCGGCATGTGCGAGACGATCTGCATTCCAGTGCAGACGCGGCTGACCGTCGATCCGGCCGCCGGCGCCGACGACGCTGCCGACGCCGAAGCCGTCAAGGCGGCGCTTGCAGCGCTGCCGGCCAAGGCGACGGCCGATTTCGGCATCACCGCCCTGCCCGGCGACCACGAGACGCTGGAGGTCGAAGCACATGTTCCCGGCGACCCAGCGGCGGCCGATTTCTTCGTCGCGGGGGCCGACGACTATATGTTCGCCGCGCCGCGCCGCACCGACGACAACGGCAAGGTCGTCTTTTCCGTACCGATCCTCGACCGGCCGACGACAACACCCACCGGCGCCGGACTGCACTACACGCTGACCGGCTCGACCGGCGCGGTGGCGGGCGTGCTGCCCTATCCATGATCTCGGTGCCATTGCGGGCGCGCCGAGAACCCGTTATCGCTTCCGTCGTCTAACAACGCCTGGATGAGAACACGATGACCATTGCCGTCGGCGACACGCTGCCCCAAGCCACCTTCAAGACGATGACGCCGGACGGCTCGAAGGACATCACCGGGGCCGAGATCTTTTCCGGCAAGAAAGTGGTGCTGTTCGGTGTACCGGGCGCCTTCACGCCGACCTGCTCCAACAACCATCTGCCGGGGTATCTGGAAAACCACGACGCGATCCTGGCGCGCGGCGTCGACACGATCGCGGTCGTCGCGGTCAACGACCAGCATGTCATGGGCGCCTGGGCGCGCTTCACCGGCGGCGAGGGCAAGATCCTCTACCTCGCTGACGGCAACGGCGATTTCGTCAAGGCGGTCGGCCTCGATACCGATTTCTCCGCCAACGGCATGGGCCTGCGCTCCAAGCGCTTCTCGATGATCGTCGACGACGGCAAGGTTGTTGCGCTCAACGTTGAGAGCAAGCCGGGCGTCAACGAATCGAGTGCGGCGCATATTCTGGAACAGCTTTGAGGGCGGGGCTTCGGTCAAACGCCGGCGCCGCCCCTCACCTGCCTGCCGGCATCCTCTCCCCGTAAACGGGGAGAGGCGCGCTTTCATGGATGCTTTCGCCTATCACCAACGCTGGAAATGTAGTGATGAGGTCGCGGCCGTCCTTCCTCGCCCCGTTTACGGGGAGAGGATGCCGGCAGGCAGGTGAGGGGCGGCGCGGACGCTAGATCAATAACTCTGGCTCGACCGCCGTGGCGGCTTTGGCGCCGGCTTGCCGGGTTTCGGCTTCGCGGCCGGAGCAGCGCCCTGCGCCCCAACCACTTTCTTCTTGAACGGCGCCATTCCGGCACGCGCGAGTTCATCGGCGCGCTCGTTTTCGGGATGGCCGGCGTGGCCCTTCACCCAATGCCACGTCACCTTATGGCGCTTGCGGGCCGCATCCAGCGCCTGCCACAATTCGGCGTTCTTCACCGGCTTCTTGTCAGCGGTGCGCCAGCCGTTACGCTTCCAGCCCTCGATCCAGCCGGAAATGCCGTCCTTGACGTAGCTCGAGTCGGTGTAGAGATCGACGGTGCTGCCTTCCTTGATGGCGTCGAGTGCGCTGATGGCGGCCGTCAGTTCCATGCGGTTGTTGGTGGTGAGTTCCTCGCCGCCCTTCAATTCCCGCATCGCCCCGTCATTCGGTCCGTCGCTGCGCAGCCGAAGCACCACTCCCCAGCCGCCGGGGCCGGGATTGCCTGAACAAGCACCGTCGGTGAAGGCTTCAACGGTCCTCATGCCGTCACCCCTTGCGGCGCCAGGCCGTATTCGGCCGGCGAGCGGACCTGCCGGTGGAAGCGCATGCGGCGCAGATATTCGAGCGGGTCCTTCTTGACGACAAGACTACCTTGCGGCGTGTTCAGCCAGTCGTAGAGGCGCGTCAGCATGAAACGCAGCGCCGATCCGCGCGCCAGGACGGGAAGCATCCCGGCCTCCCGATCGGATAGCGGGCGCACGGCGGTGTAGCCGCCCAAAAGCGCCCTGCCCTTGGTCAGGTTGAAGGAATTGTCCTTCTCGAAGCACCAGGCGTTGAGGCAGATGGCGACGTCGTAGGCGAGCAGATCGGTGCAGGCGAAATAGAAATCGATCAGGCCCGACAGGCGCTTGCCGAGGAAAAAGACGTTGTCGGGAAAGAGGTCCGCATGGATGACGCCGACCGGCAGGTCCGCCGGCCAGTTGGCCTCCAGAAAGGCCAGGTCGGCTTCCGTTTCCTCCGCAAGGCCCGGCGCCACCTCGTCGGCGCGCGGCTTTGCCCGCTCCCAGAGCGGCCGCCATCCCGAAACCGAAAGAGCGTTGGCGCGGCGAAGCGAAAAATCGCTCCCCGCCAGGTGCATGGCCGCGAGTGCCGCGCCCACCTCGCGGCAGTGCTCGACGGTAGGACGCCGCATCCACATGCCTTCCAGGAAGGTGACGAGGGCGGCGGGCCGCCCGGCAAGCTGGCCGATGGTCGTGCCGTCCTTGCGGCGCACCGGCAGCGGACAGCTTATGCCGCGATCGCTGAGATGCTGCATCAGGCCGAGGAAGAACGGCAGATCGTCCGGGTTCACCCGCTTCTCGTAAAGGGTGAGGATGTAGGCGGCGCTGGAGGCGTGCAGCAGGAAGTTGGAATTCTCGACACCCTCGGCGATGCCCTTGTAGGAGAGCAGTTCGCCGACATTATAGTCGCGCAAGAAGGCGGCGAGATCGGTTTCGGAAATGTCGGTGTAGACGGCCATCAGCGGGACCCGTTGACGAAGGCCATGTCTGCCGGCGTGAGTTCGACATCGCGCAGCGCGCGCATGACCGGGAATTCCTCCGTCTCGGTCGCCGTTACGGCGAGCTCGACGGACACGTCGAAACGGGCGCGGAAGGCATCGATGATCTCGTCGACGATGATTTCCGGCGCCGACGCCCCGGCTGACAGGCCAAGCGTCGAGATCGACCCGATCTCGTTCCATGGGATGTCGGCGGCGCGCTGGACGAGTAGCGACATGGCGGCGCCCGCGCGCTCGGCCACCTCGACAAGGCGGCGGGAATTGGAGGAATTGGGAGCGCCGACGACGAGGAACAGGTCGGCGCCTTCCGCGGTTTCCTTCACCGCCTCCTGGCGGTTGGTTGTGGCATAGCAGATCGATTCGGCGGCGGCGGCCTGCATGGCAGGAAAACGCTCCTGAAGCACGCGTATGATGCCGGCGGTGTCCTCCACCGACAGTGTCGTCTGGGTGACGAAGCCGAGCGCCTCGGCATCCGCCGGCTCGAACGTGCGCGCGTCCGCTTCCGTCTCGATCAGCGTCACCGCGCCTTCCGGCAACTGACCCATCGTGCCGATCACTTCGGGGTGGCCGGCATGGCCGATCAGAAGCACGTGGCGCCCGAGCCGCTGGTGGCGCATCGCCTGCTTGTGCACCTTCGAGACCAGGGGGCAGGTCGCATCGAGATAGAAGAGGTTGCGTGCCTCGGCATCGGCCGGAACCGACTTCGGCACGCCATGGGCCGAAAACACCACCGGGCAATGGCGATGCTCCGCCGGAATCTCGGAAAGTTCCTCGATGAAGACGGCGCCGAGGTTCTGCAGGCCTTCCACCACGTACCGGTTGTGGACGATCTCGTGGCGGACGTAGACCGGCGCGCCGTATTTCTTCAGCGCCAGCACGACGATCTGGATCGCCCTGTCGACGCCAGCGCAGAAGCCGCGCGGCTGGCACAGTCTGATCGTCAGGGGCGGTTTGGTCTGGAGCATGGAGCGGACATGCTGTACCGGACGCCGGCCTGTCAAGAGAAGGAATGCCGCGCTGCCCGGCAATGCGGCAGCCGGCAAGGCCGGGTCACGCCGGTTTGCGCTGCCGCAGCAGCCAGGCGATCAGCACGCCCGCAAGAGCCGCAGCCAGCCCGTACCAGGTGACGGCGTACTGCAAATGGTTGTTCGGCAGGTCGACGATGGTCGTGCCGCCGACCGGCAGCCCGCCGGGATTGGGAGCGTCGCCGGCATCGACGAACAGGCCCAGCACCTTCGCATCGGCCGGCAGGCCGGAGCTTGCCGCCATGGCGCGGATGTCCTTCCAGTAGAAGATGTTCTTGCCCGGCTCGTTGTCGGGCACCAGCGACGACGGTTTTTCCGCCAGAACGGGGCGCAGCAATCCCGTCACCGCGACGCGGCCCTGCACCTGGCCCTGCTCGCGGGTCGAGGGGTCCTTGCGGTCATAGGGCACGAAGCCGCGGTTGACGAAAACCCAGTCGCCGTCGTCGAGCTTGAGCGGTGTGTAGACGTTGAAGCCGGCCTGCCCCTTGAAGGTCGCCAGGAAATGCCGCTCGAAGTGGTGGTCGAACGTGCCCTCCACCGTCACCGGGCGGTATTCCTGCGCCGCGACGTCCGGATCGACCTTGAGGGCGGCGAGCAGATCGACGGGCGGTTTCGCCATGCGGCTGGCGATGGTGGCAATCAGCCCTTCCTTCCAGTGCAGGCGCTGCACCTGCCAGGTTCCGAGCCCGATCAGGATCAGGAAGACGATCGCGCCGGAAACGACGGCGAGCGCCTTTCTCGGCCTGCGCCCGGCGGCGGCCGTCGCCTTGCTCTTTGGCTCCACGCTCACCGGCTTCCCGCTCACTGGCCTCTGTCCAACCTGCCCTCGGCCGCCTTGTTGCGGTATTGCAGCGCGATCAGCACGCCCTTGATCAGGCGCAGCGCGACGAGACTGAGGACCAGCGTCAGCGGAATCCAAAGCATGAAATGCAGCCACAGCGGCGGATTGAAGTTCACCTCCATCCACAGCGCCAGCCCGACGACGATGAAGCCGATGATCAGGATGACGAACACCGCCGGGCCGTCGCCGGCATCGGCGAAGGAATAATCCAGCCGGCAGACGGAACATTCCTTGCCGACCGTCAGGAAGCCGGAGAACAGCCTGCCCTCGCCGCAGCGCGGGCAATGCCCTTTCAGCCCGGTGGCGATGGGCTCGACGGGCGGCCAGATCGCCTTGTCCTCCTGGATATGAGGGCCTTCGCTCATCGGATTCTCGCCTTTTAAAAAAATGAAGGCGGCCGCGTCGCCGCAGCCGCCCCCGTTTGATTTCCGCGCGCGGATCAGCCGGCGTGTTCGATCACAGCACCGGCCGAAGCCCAGACGTAGATGCAGGCAAACAGAAACAGCCACACCACGTCGACGAAATGCCAGTACCAGGCCGCCGCCTCGAAGCCGAAATGCTGCTTCGGCGTGAAGTCGCCGCGGATGGCGCGGATCAGACAGACAGCCAGGAAGATGGTGCCGATGATGACATGGAAGCCGTGGAAGCCGGTCGCCATGAAGAAGGTCGCGCCGTAGATGGAATCCTTGAAGGCGAACGGAGCGTGCATGTACTCGTAGGCCTGCACGAAGGAGAACAGCACGCCGAGCGCGACCGTCAACGTCAGGCCCCAGACGAGCCCCTTGCGATCGCCGTGAATGAGCGAATGGTGCGCCCAGGTGACCGTGGTGCCCGACAGAAGCAGGATGACGGTGTTGTAGAGCGGCAGGTGGAAGGGATCGAGCACTTCCAGCCCCTTCGGCGGCCAGACGCCACCGGTGAAGGCGGCGCGCGCCACCTGCTCAGTCTCGGCCGGGAACAGGCTGGCGTCGAAAAAGGCCCAGAACCAGGCGACGAAGAACATCACCTCGGAGGCGATGAACATGATCATGCCGTAGCGCAGGTGCAGCGACACGACGCGCGTGTGGTGACCCTCATGCGCTTCCTTGATGGTGTCCGACCACCAGGAGAACATGGTGTAGAGCACGATCAGGAGGCCGATGAAGAAGATCCACGGCGAGGCAATGTTGACCCCGAACAGGTGGAACTCGTTGCCCTTCATGTACTGCATCCAGGCAACACCACCGACCGCCATGACGAGCGCGCCGACGGAGCCGGTGAACGGCCACGGGCTCGGATCGATGATGTGGTAGTCGTGTTGCGGTTTTGCGTGCGCGTCTGCCATGTCAGCCCCCGAGGGTCTTTGCGGTATCGGTGTTTATCTTGTTTCCCGTTTCCGGCGCCGAAGCGACCGGCTTGTCCCCCTCCGCCGGGAACATCGTGTAGGAAAGCGTGATGGTCTTGATGTCCTTGAGTTCCGGCTGGTTGACGATGTCGGGGTCCACATAGAAGACCACCGGCATGTCTGCCGTCTCGCCGGGCTTCAGTGTCTGTTCGGTGAAGCAGAAGCACTCGACCTTGTTGAAGTAAGCGCCGGCAAGGTCCGGCGTGACGTTGAACGTGGCGCGGCCCGTCGTTGCCGTCGGCAGCTTGTTGACGGCCTTGTAGTGGGCGCGCGCGGTCTCGCCGATCTTGACGGTGATGGAACGGGCAACCGGCTCGAAATCCCACGGCACGCCGGCCGTGTTGGCATCGAAGCGGATGGTGATGTCGCGATCGAGCACCTTGCCGGCATATTGCTGCTCGACGCGCTGCGTGGTGCCGGCATAGCCGGTGACCTGACAAAAGACCCTGTAGAGCGGCACCGCCGCGTAGGCCATGCCGATCATGCCGGCGAAGAACGCCACGCAAGTACCGGCGATGACCATATTGGTCTTCTGCTTGCCCGGACGCGGGGACGGTGCCTGGTTGTCCATCTCTACCCTCACATCGGCCCGTTCGGCATGAAATGACCGAACTTGATGAAGGTCGCCACGTAGAAGATGACGACCAGCGCGCCGAGCGCGAGGCCAATTGCGACGGACCGGCTGCGCCGTGCCTTCTTCTGACGCTCGGTCAGTTCGATCATTTCCAGCTTGTCGTCGGCCATCGTCACGCTCCGCCCATGGCGAGCGCCCGCTCGACGACGCTATCGGCCAGATAGGCCGCGAAGATGGCGAACAGATAGAGCAACGAATAGCCGAACAGCGCCTTGGCCGGCCGCATGAGGCGGTCGCTGTCGGGCATCATCAGCACCTTCCACGAATACCAGACGAAGCCGACGCCGAGGATGGCCGACACGATACCGTAGCCGATGCTGACATAGCCGAGGAACCAGGGCAGGACGCCGACCGGAGCCAGAATGAGCGCATAGGCGAAGATCTGGCGCCGGGTCGAGGCCTCGCCCGCGACGTTCGGCATCATCGGGATGCCGGCGCGGCCGTAGTCCTGCGCCTTGAACAGGGCGAGCGCCCAGAAATGCGGCGGCGTCCACAGGAAGATGATGAGGAACAGGATGACGCTTTCCAGGCTGACCGAGCCGGTCACCGCGGCCCAACCGATAACCGGCGGAAAGGCGCCGGCCGCGCCGCCGATGACGATGTTCTGCGGCGTCCAGCGCTTCAGCCACATCGTATAGACGACGGCATAAAAGAAGATGGTGAAGGCGAGCAGCGCCGCCGACAGCCAGTTGACCAGCACGCCGAGCGTCATCACCGAAAGGGCGGAAAGAACAAGGCCGAAGCTCAAGGCCTCGCCGGGCGACACGCGTCCCGACGGTACCGGGCGCGAGGCCGTACGGGTCATCACAGCGTCGATATCGGCATCGTACCACATGTTGAGAGCGCCCGACGCGCCCGCGCCGATGGCGATGGCGAGGATCGCGATCATCGCGATCAACGGATTGATCGACACCGGTGCCGCCACCAGGCCGACGAAGGCGGTGAAGACGACCAGCGACATGACGCGCGGCTTCAGCAGGGCGAAATAGTCGCCCGCCGTCGCTTCCGACATGCGGAATGCGGCGTCTTCGATGCGTGTTTCTTCAACCAGGGCCATGCGTACTTAGATAATTCCAGGGTTCCGTTTGGCTGATACCGCCGACCGGGGCCGGCGGTATCGATGAGTCTCAGCCTACTTGACCTTCGGCAACTGCTCCCACTGGTGGAAGGGCGGCGGCGACGGAAGCTGCCATTCCAGGGTCGTCGCGCCCTCGCCCCACGGGTTGGCGCCGGCGACGCGCTTCTTCTGGAACGCCTCGAAGACGCCATAGAGGAAGATCAGTACGGCGAAGCCGGAGATGTAGGAGCCGTAGGACGACACCATGTTCCAGCCGGCATAAGCGTCCGGATAGTCGATGTAGCGGCGCGGCATGCCGGCAAGGCCGAGGAAATGCTGCGGGAAGAACACCAGGTTCACGCCGATGAAGGTGATCCAGAAGTGGGTGTTGGCGATCACCGGCGAATACATGTAGCCGGTCATCTTCGGGAACCAGTAGTACCAGGCCGCGAAGATGGCGAACACCGCACCCAGCGACAGCACGTAGTGGAAGTGGGCCACGACGTAATAGGTGTCCTGCATGGAGCGGTCGAGGCCGGCATTGGCAAGCTGCACGCCCGTCACACCGCCGATGGTGAACAGGAAGATGAAGCCGATCGCCCACAGCATCGGCGCCTTGAAGGAGATCGAACCGCCCCACATGGTGGCGATCCACGAGAAGATCTTCACGCCGGTCGGCACCGCGATGACCATCGTGGCGAAGACGAAGTAGCGCTGCGTGTCCAGCGAGATGCCGCTCGTGTACATGTGGTGCGCCCACACGACGAAGCCAACCGCGCCGATGGCGACCATGGCGTAAGCCATGCCGAGATAGCCGAAGATCGGCTTCTTCGAGAACGTCGAGATGACATGGCTGACGATGCCGAAGCCCGGCAGAATCAGGATGTACACCTCAGGATGGCCGAAGAACCAGAACAGGTGCTGGTAGAGGATCGGGTCCCCGCCGAACTCGGGCGAGAAGAAAGAGGTGCCGAAGTTGCGGTCGGTCAAAAGCATGGTGATCGCGCCCGCCAGAACCGGCAGCGAAAGCAACAGCAGGAAAGCGGTGATCAGCACCGACCAGGCGAACAGCGGCATCTTGTGCAGCGTCATGCCCGGAGCGCGCATGTTGAAGATGGTGGTGATGAAGTTGATGGCGCCGAGGATGGAGGACGCGCCGGCGATGTGGATCGACAGGATCGCGAGGTCCATGGCCGGCCCGGGCTGACCCGAGGTCGAAAACGGCGGATAGAGCGTCCAGCCGCCGCCGACGCCGTAAGCGCCCGGCGCGCTCGGGACGAACATGGAGGTGATGAGAAGAATGAAGGCCGGCGGCAAGAGCCAGAACGAGATGTTGTTCATGCGCGGGAAGGCCATGTCCGGCGCGCCGATCATGATCGGCACCATCCAGTTGGCAAAGCCGCCGATCAGCGCCGGCATCACCATGAAGAAGATCATGACCAGCGCGTGCGCAGTGGTGAAGGCATTGAACATCGACTTGCCGGCGTCGAGGGCGGCATCGCCGTCGACGCCATAGACCATCGAGGCGAGGCCCGGGAAAATCTGGATGCCCGGCTCGGCCAGCTCCCAGCGAATCATGATCGACAGCGCCCCGCCGACGATGCCGGCGCAGATCGCGAAGATCAGATAAAGGGTGCCGATATCCTTGTGGTTGGTCGAGTAAACCCAGCGGACCCAGCCGCGCGGCTTGTGGGCGTGATCGTCGTGCGCTGCAGCGTGAGCCATGTTCCGCTCCGTTGTTCCCTAATCTTGCTGGCCGCGGCTCAGTTGCCGGCGACCGCTACCTTTTTGGTACCGTCGACTTGAGCCATCAACGCCTTGTTGGCGCCGGGCAGATCGTTCTTGGCCGCAGCCATCCAGGTATTGAACTGGTCGTTCGACACCACCCGGATGGCGATCGGCATGAAGGCGTGGTCCTTGCCGCACAGTTCCGAGCACTGGCCGTAGAAGATGCCTTCCTTCTCCGCCTTGAACCAGGTCTCGTTGATGCGGCCCGGAACCGCGTCGACCTTGATGCCGAAGGCGGGCATGGCGAAGGAATGGATGACGTCGGCGCCGGTGACCAGCACGCGGACGACCTCGCCGACCGGCACGACCATCTCGTTGTCGACGGCCAGCAGGCGCGGATAGGCGGCCTTGTCTTCCTTGCCGGCGGCGGCGCGATCCTTGTCGTCAAGGATGGCCGAGTTGAAGGAGAGCGGCTCCTCCGCCTGGTACTCGTAGTCCCAGTTCCACTGGTTGCCGGTGGCCTTGACGGTCAGCTTCGGCTCCTCCGGCGGAGAATACTGTGCGGTGAGAAGCTGGAAGGACGGCACTGCGATGAACAGGAGCACGACCACCGGGCCGACCGTCCAGATCACCTCGATCAGCGTGTTGTGGCTGGTGCGCGAAGGCGTCGGGTTGGCACCGGCGCGGAACTTCACGATGCACCAGGCAAGCAGCACCAGCACCAGGAGCGTGATGGGGACGATGAACCACAGCGTGTAATGCTCGAACCAGGCGATCTGGCGCATGATATCGGTGGCGGGCTGCTGGAAGGTGGTTTCCCACGGCCGTGGCTGGTCGGCATGGGCTGCGCCCGCGAAAAACACGGCGGAGGCGCCTACGCCAGCAAGAAGTTTCCTCATCGCCCTGATCATCTCCCAGTCCCCACGACCGCGTAACAACCGCGTATTGCAAATGAACCATGGCGGGATGGGAATCCCGCGCATTCTCGATCTGGTTCAAACCATACTCTTTTTCCTATCGCAAGGAAGGAGCAGGCCAAATCATGCGGCATTTTTGCGCGCGCCCCGCGGCGCGGCGCCCCGCCTGTGGAAAGGCCCGGCGGCAGCCATACGGCCGGGAGGCGACCGAACGGCCGTAAATCGGGCCGGTTTCGGCATCAAAACCGCATTGTGGCCGCATTCGCGTTCGATTGGGCCGTGCCTCACGCTTTTTTTCGATCCGGCTGGGGCTTAAAGTGCCGTGATTCGCAGGTGGAGCCGTCATGAACCCTGGGGTTTCGAGAACCTTGGCGAAAGTCGCCTTCGCCGCCGCCCTGTCCGTCGGGGGATTGGCGGTCGCGGGACTGTCGGTCGCCGGCCAAGCCTATGCGGCCCAGCCGAGCGGCACGGTGAAATCCACCCACGGCGCCTGGTCCATCATCTGCGACACGCCGGCCGGCGCCTCGTCCGAGCAATGCGTGATGATGCAGAACGTCGTGGCCGAGGATCGCCCGGAGATGGGCCTTTCGGTCGTCGTGCTGCGCACCGCCGACAACAAGGCCGAGATCCTGCGCGTGCTGGCGCCGCTCGGCGTCCTTCTGCCGAACGGGCTCGGCCTCAACGTCGACGGCAAGGATATCGGCCGTGCCTATTTCGTCCGCTGCTTCCAGGACGGCTGCTATGCCGAGGTGATCTTGGAGAAGCCCTTGCTCGACACGCTGAAGAACGGCAAGGCGGCGACCTTCATCGTTTTCCAGACGCCTGAAGAGGGCATTGGCATCCCGGTCGACCTGAAAGGCTTCGCGGACGGCTTCGCAGCGCTGCCCTGACGATCCTTCAGCCCATCGCAAGCGTGATCGCGATGCCGCCGGCCATGCCGATGCCGATCCCCGCAATGGCGTAGTCGGCGCCGAATACCATGCCCACGGCAAAACCGACCACTGCGCCGACGAATATCCAGTATGATCGCTTCAAGCTTGCTCCTCACGCGAGCTTGACCCTTACCGGGATGCAAGCCGTCTCTGCCGTGCCTATATTGCGCTTCACCGAATACGAACAGGGAGCCGCCCCTTGCGTTCCATGCTGACCGAGCAATTCGACATTTCCGAAAGCCGTCTGAAGGATATCGTCGCCGATGCCGTACACGGCGCCGACGACGGCGAGCTTTTCCTTGAATACAGCGAGAGCGAAGCGCTGATGTTCGACAACGGCCGGTTGAAGACGGCCAATTTCAGCACCGACCAGGGCTTCGGCCTGCGCACCGTCGCCGGCGAGGCCAGTGGCTACGCCCATTCGAGCGAGCTTTCGGAGGCTGCGCTGCTACGCGCCAGCGATGCCGTATCGACCGTGAAGGACGGCTATTCAGGCACGTTGGCCGACGCGCCGGCGCGCACCAACCGTCATCTCTACAGCGACGAGAACCCGATCCCCTCGCCGTCCTTCGAGGCCAAGGCGAAACTGCTCACCGAGATCGACGGCTGGCTGCGGAACCGCGACCCGCGCGTGCGCCAGGTCACCGCCTCGCTCGCCTCGTCATGGCAGCATGTCGAGATCGTGCGCGGCGATGGGCAGATCGTGCGCGACATCCGCCCGCTGGTGCGCGTCAACGTGTCGGTCGTCGTCGGCGAGGGCGAGCGGCAGGAAAGCGGCTCCTACGGCATGGGCGGCCGCACCGGTTTCGGCGAGTTCCTCGTCGAGGAGAACTGGAAGCACGCGGCGCAAGAGGCGTTGCGTCAGGCGCTGGTCAACCTGGAGGCCGTGCCGGCGCCGGCCGGCACCTTCGACATTGTGCTTTCTTCCGGCTGGCCTGGCGTGATGCTGCACGAGGCGGTCGGGCACGGGCTGGAAGGCGATTTCAACCGCAAGAAGACCTCCGCCTTCGCCGGGCTGATGGGGCAACAGGTCGCCGCCAAAGGTGTCACCGTGGTCGACGATGGCACCATCGCCGAGCGGCGCGGCTCGCTGACGGTGGATGACGAGGGCACGCCGACCAACCGCACGGTGCTGATCGAGGACGGCAAGCTGGTCGGCTACATGCAGGACCGCCAGAACGCACGGCTGATGGGCATGGCCGCCACCGGCAACGGCCGCCGCGAAGGCTACGCGCACCAGCCGATGCCGCGCATGACCAACACCTATATGACCGCCGGCGAGCACACGCCGGAGGAGATCATCGCCTCGGTGAAGACGGGCATCTATGCCGTGTCCTTCGGCGGCGGACAGGTCGACATCACGTCGGGCAAATTCGTCTTCGGCTGCACCGAGGCCTACATGATCGAGAACGGCAAGGTCACGCAGCCGATCAAGGGCGCCATGCTGATCGGCAACGGGCCGGACGCCATGCACCGCGTCGCCATGGTCGGCAACGACATGAAGCTCGACACCGGCATCGGCATGTGCGGCAAGGCCGGACAGGGCGTGCCGGTCGGCGTCGGCCAACCTCACCTGCGCATGAACCAGATGACGGTCGGCGGCACGCAGGTGTAGGGCATTTTGCAGCCAGACGGACTCGTCTGGCGTTGCACAAATGCGGCTAAAACAAAGAGCCAGAGCGCCGGCCTATAGCCACGACGCCGCAGTCTTCGGCAGCCTGTGGTCGGGATCGATCACATCGAGCCTCGGCGCGTCCTTGTCGTTCCAGCGCCACAGCGCCACGCAGCTTCCGCCAGGCGACATATGCGACGGGTAGATCACGCCGTCATGGCCTTGCGCAAGAAGCCTGCGCCGCAGCCGGTGCGTTTCCGGCACCTTGCCGCGATCCATCAGGTCGCGCCATTCGCAGAGGTGAATGTCCGGTCTGATCTTCAGGTCGGCAAGAACGGTCAGGTCCGTCAGATCCGCCAGATTGGCACCGGCGAGTTCCAGCCGCGCGATGAGCGCCGGATGCTGGACGAAACCCTGATTGTATTCGGCCCAGGCGGTCGAAAGCTCGCGCGCGGCATAGATGGCCGGCGCGCCGACCGGGTTCCAGCGGCCGCCGAAGCGGGCGGCCCCCTCGCCCGACAGCGGCAGATGCGCCCAGCGCGGCACGAAGGCGCGCCACAGCGTCAGCGTCGCATCAGGCATAGACGCCGGCGCGCACGGCCTCCAGATAGGCGAGCACCTTGTCGGCCTTGTCCTCCCGCACGAGATCGTAGGCGGTCTTGCCGGCCCAGCCGGGTATCGGCTGGTGCTTGAACCAGATGGCGGCGCGCTGCTCGCTGCCCGCCATTTCGCTGGCCATCGCCAGGATGCGCACGACGGGGCTCAAGGCGGCGTCGACCTTGCGGGCGCCGGTGCGCGCCGTCAGCGTGTTGCGGGCGACGCCGATCAGCCCGGCAAGTTCGGTCAGCGTGACGCCGAGCAGTTCGGCGACGCGGCGGGCCGACAGGAACGGCGCGCGGCCATCGCCGAAGCGCAGGGCGGGAGACTCGAATGTTGCGACGGTCATGGCACAATCCTTACATGGTTTGACCGGTCCGCGCTTAAAATAAGCTCAAATCGAGTGCGTTTCAAGAACAGGTCAGCGCCTGCGCCTCGGCTTCTCCAGCAGCGCCACCGCTTCGACATGCGGCGACCACAGGAACTGATCGATCGGCACAACGCTTTTCAGCGCATAGCCGCCGTCGAGCAGGATGCGCAGGTCGCGCGCCAGCGTCACCGGGTTGCAGGACACGGCGGCGACCAGCGGCACCTGTGAGCGCGCGAGTTGTTTCGACTGGTCTTCGGCGCCGGCGCGCGGCGGGTCGAAGACGACGCCGTCATAGGCGTCCAGTTCCTTCGCCGTCAGCGGGCGGCGGAACAGGTCGCGCTTTTCCATCGTCACCCGTTTCAGGCCGGACGCGAAACGAAAGGCGCGGTCGAGTGCGACCAATGCCGCGGCATCGTTCTCGACCGCGTGGATTTCCGCCTTCGGCGCCAGCCGCAGGGCGAAGCTGCCGCAGCCGGAAAACAGGTCGGCGATCCGTTTGGCGCGGGACAGGTGGCCGGCGACCAGCCCGGCCATCGTCATTTCCGCGGCTTCGGTCGCCTGAAGGAAGGTGCCGGGCGGCGGCTGTACCGCGATATCGCCGAACATCACCACTGGCTTCGTCGGCTCGAGGACGATCTCTCCATCGACGGACACTCTGGCCAATCCTTCGCGAATGGCGAAATCGGCGAGTTGGTGGCGGCGTCGCTCGTCCAGGCGCCCGGCATCATGGATCGCGATATCGAGGCCCGAGGCGGTCGCGGTGACAGCTATGTGGAAGGGTTTTGGCGTGGCACAGGCCAATTCCGCAAGAGCGCGCAGCATGGGCAATGCGGCAACGATCTCGGGCAGCAGCACCGGACATTCCTCCAGCACGACGATCTCCGTCGACAGATGCCGGTTGAAGCCCAGCAGCATGCCGGCCTCGGTGCGGCGCGCGGTGAACGCGGCACGGCGACGGGTGCCGGGTTCGCAGGCGACCAGCGGTGCGACCTCGGCCTCGATCTTTCTGCTGCGCAACGCCTGCACCACACGCTCGCGCTTCCAGGCGCGATAGGCTTCGCCCTGCATGTGCTGCAGCGCGCAGCCACCGCAGGTGCCGAAATGACGGCAGGCAGGATCGATGCGCAGCGGCGAGGGATCGAGCACGGCGATCAGGTCGGCGCGATCCTTCAGGCGGGCCGCCGTCACTGTCTCGCCCGGCAGCGTGAAGGGGATGAACACCTCGCCGCCCTCGACGGCTGAGATGCCGTCGCCCTGCGCGCCCAGCCTGTCGATGGTGAAACGGCTGCTCATCTGTCCTTTACCCCACCCAGCAGGAATTCTCGGTTCCCGTCACCGCCTTCGATCGGCGACGGGGTGAGCCCCAGCGCCCGCCAGCCCGGCAAGCCGTCGAGCCAAGACCGGAGGTCTTGCGCGACCGTTTCGGCCATTTCGGGGCCCTTGAGCAGGCCGCCCTTGCCGATCGCTTCCCGGCCGGCCTCGAATTGCGGCTTGACCAGAAGCACGGCCCTCGCTCCCGGCCGGGCAAGGTAGAGCGCCGGCGGCAGCGCCAGTTTCAGGGAAATGAAGCTGACGTCGGAGACGACGAAGTCGGGCGCCCGGCCTTCCAGATCGGCGGCCGTGAGGTCGCGCGCGTTCAGGCCCTCGATGGACCGCACTCGGCGGTCGGCGGTAATCGAGGGATGCATCTGGCCATGGCCGACGTCGATGGCGGTGACATGGGCGGCGCCGCGCTCCAGCAGGACCTGCGTGAAGCCGCCGGTCGAGGCGCCGATATCGAGGGTCCCGCAGCCAGCGACATCGAAGCCGAAATGGTCGAGCCCTGCGATCAGCTTCAAGACCGCCCGCGACACATAGGCACGAGCAGGATCGTCGACGTCGAGGACGGCATCGGGCGCCATCATCTGTCCCGGCTTTGCCGCGACGGTGCCGTTGACCCGCACGGTGCCGCGCTCGACCGCATCGCGGGCACGCGAGCGGCTCGCGAACAGGCCGCGGCTGACCAGAAGATCGTCCAGGCGCCGGCGGCCCGAAGCTGGCGGGTTTGGCTTCATCGGCCTTCATTGGCGAAAGCCGGCGGCGAAGGCAAGCGCGCTCAGTTCAGCAAGGAACCCGACGGGCCTTCCACAGCAGGCACAAGGCCGTCGTCGGGCGCGGCGGCAGGCGGCGGCATATCAGCCGCTGTCATCGCCGGGGCGCTTTGCACCACGACGAACTGTGGCTTCTGTCCGAACGAAAAGCCGCCCCTGATATCGCCCATCCTGGAGGCCGCGATCCGCGCCGCCGACGCCTCCAGCGTGTGATCGTAACGCTGCTCGGCCGCGTCCGCCGTTGAGACGAATATCGTCATGGCGGCAAAAGCCATCAGCACCTTTCTCATTGTTTTTCTGCTCCCTGCCGGCCCTCGCATTAGCAAGGTGACGTTGAGAAACGCCCAAGACAAAGGGTAAGCAGAACGCCAAAGCGCAGCGTAAACAATTAATTACGGGTGACTTCCGAGAAACCGATTCGGCCTGTTCGCGAACTGATTCAGGTCGTTGATGCGATTCTTCAGGCGCGTTGCGTAGCCGCGCCGTGGCCCAGCGCGGCAAAGACGGCATGCACGATGCCGGCCGCATCCAGACCGGCCGTCGCGTACATCTTTTCCGGCTTCGCATGATCGGTGAAGACGTCCGGCAGCACCAGCGGCCGAACCTTCAGGCCGCTTTCCAGCAACCCGTCATGGGCGAGGAAATGCAGGACCTGACTGGCGAAACCGCCGACCGACCCTTCCTCGACCGTCAGCAGAATCTCATGCGAGCGCGCCAGGCGGCGGACAAGATCCTCGTCGAGCGGCTTGGCGAAGCGGGCGTCGGCCACCGTGGTGGACAAGCCGGCCGCCCCCAGTTCCTCCGCCGCCAGCAGGCAATCGGCGAGGCGCGTGCCGAAAGACAGAAGCGCCACCTTGGTGCCTTCCCTGAGTATGCGTCCCTTGCCGATCTCGAGCCGCGAGCCGCGCTCCGGCATGTCCACGCCGACGCCGTTGCCGCGCGGGTAGCGGAAGGAAATCGGCCCCTCGTCATAGTCGGCGGCCGTGCGGACCATGTGTTTCAGTTCCGCCTCGTCGCTCGCGGCCATGACGACGAAGCCCGGCAGCGAGGCGAGATAGGCCGTGTCGAAAGCGCCGCAATGGGTCGCCCCATCCGCCCCGACGAAGCCGGCACGGTCGATGGCGAAACGCACCGGAAGGCCCTGCAACGCCACGTCGTGCACGACCTGGTCATAGGCGCGCTGCAGGAAGGTGGAATAGATCGCCGCGAAGGGCTTGTAGCCTTCCGTCGCAAGGCCCGCCGCGAAGGTGACGGCGTGCTGCTCGGCGATGCCGACATCGAAGGTGCGCTTGGGAAAGGCCTCGCCGAACAGGTCGAGGCCGGTGCCGCTCGGCATGGCGGCGGTGACGGCGACGACGCGCTCGTCCTCCTCCGCCTCGCGGATCAGGCTCTCGGCGAAGACCCTAGTGTAGCTCGGCGCGTTCGCCGGGGCTTTCGCCTGCGCGCCGGTGATGACGTCGAACTTGTTGACGCCGTGATACTTGTCGGCGGCTGCCTCCGCCGGCGCGTAACCCTTGCCCTTCTGGGTGACGACATGGATCAGCACCGGGCCGCGCGCATGGTCGCGCACGTTCTTCAGCACCGGCACCAGATGCTCCAGGCTGTGCCCGTCGATGGGGCCGATATGATAGAAGCCCATCTCCTCGAACAAGGTGCCGCCGGTGACGTAGCCGCGCGCGTGCTCGACGGCGCGGGTGATGGCGCGGTCGACGCGCTTGCCGAGATAGGAGGTCAGCTTCTTGCCGATGTCGCGAATGCCCTGATAGGTGCGCCCGGACGCGAGCCGCGCGAGATAGTGGCTCATCGCGCCCGTCGGCGGGGCGATCGACATGTCGTTGTCGTTGAGGATGACGATCAGCCGCGCGTCGAGCGCGCCGGCATTGTTCATCGCCTCGTAGGCCATGCCCGCCGACAGTGCCCCGTCGCCGATGACGGCGATGACGTTGTTTTTGCCGCCCGAAAGGTCGCGCGCCACCGCCATGCCGAGGCCGGCCGAGATCGACGTCGAGGAATGCGCGGCGCCGAAGGGGTCGTATTCGCTCTCGGCGCGCCGTGTGAAGCCGGAAAGCCCGCCCTCTTGCCTAAGCGTGCGGATGCGGTCGCGGCGGCCGGTCAGGATCTTGTGCGGATAGGCCTGGTGGCCGACATCCCAGATCACCCGATCGGCGGGCGTGTCGAAGACATAGTGGAGCGCCACCGTCAGTTCGACCACGCCGAGACCGGCGCCGAGATGGCCGCCCGTCTGCGAAACGACATCGACCAGTTCGGTACGCAGTTCGGCGGCGAGTTGCGGCAGGTCGCGCTCGGGAAGCGCGCGCAGGTCTGCCGGGATACGAACCTTGTCGAGCAGCGGCGTTTGCGGTTTTTGGTTCAAGGAATGCGCCTCTGGCATTTGTCCGAAGCGGGATAGGCCGCAAAAGGTGGAAAGTAAATGCGCGATGAAGCCGCCGGCCGCGGCTTCATCGCCGTCGAACCCTACTCCGGCAGCGGAACGAATTCTTCCTCGTCGCCCGGAACGATGTCGAAACGGCCGGTCTTCCACTCCTGCTTGGCCTGTTCGATGCGCTCCTTCGAGGAGGATACGAAATTCCACCAGATATAGCGCTTGGACGGCAGCGACGCACCGCCGAACAGCATGAAATGCGCGCCGGAACTGGAAGAAACGACGATCTCGTCGCCCGGCTTGAAGACCAGAAGCCGCTCGTGCGGGAACGTGTCGCCGGAAATCGTCACTTCGCCGGCGAGCGTATAGATCGCCCGCTCCTCGGCATCGGATGGAATCCTGACACTGGCTCCGGGGTCGAGCCGGATATCGGCATAGAGCGTATCCGAATAGACACCGACAGGGGATTTCAATCCCTCGAAGGCGCCGATGACGACGCGGCCGCAAACGCCCTCGGCATCGAACTCGGGCAGGTTTGCGGAGGTCGTGTGGTCGAAGACCGGCGCGATCTCCTCCTTGCCATCCGGCAAGGCAAGCCACGTCTGCAAGCCGGAAATCGACATCGGCGCGCCGCGCAGTTCCTCCGGCGTGCGCTCGGAATGGACGATGCCGCGCCCGGCCGTCATCAGGTTCACGTCGCCCGGCTCGATCACCATCTCGGTGCCGAGCGAATCGCGGTGGCGGATCTTGCCGTCGAACAGGTAGGTGACGGTGGAAAGGCCGATGTGCGGGTGCGGCCGAACGTCGAGCGCCTGACCGGCCCGCAGGATGGCCGGCCCCATTCGGTCGAAGAAGATGAACGGGCCGACCAGCCGGCGCCTTGCCGTCGGCAGCGCGCGGCGGACCTGGAAGCCGTCGATGTCGCGCGCGTTCGGCACCACCATCAGTTCGATGGCGTCGCAGCCGAAGGCATCGCCGATGTTCGGGTCGTTTCCGGGAAAGAAGCTCATGGGCGCATCATCCTCGTCAGGGCCACGTCAGGATGCCCACATCATAGCGCGAGAGGTGGCGGTCGTATGTCACCAACTGCATATTCTCTATAGTGGCCTGCGCCAGCATCAGCCGGTCGAACGGATCGCCATGGAGCGGCGGCAGGCGCTCGACGAAAGCGGCGTGAGCGGGCGTGACATTCATCAAGGAAAAGCCGGCATTCTCGAAATGCCCGATCGCCTCGTGACCGGAGAACGGCGGGCTGTCCGGTCGGTGCAACCGGTGCTTTATGGCGATCTCCCACACCGCAGCCGCCGAAACGGCGACCGCATTTTCAGTATCACCGATCATATCCATGAATCGCGCCGGAATGCGTTTCGGCTCCGTCAGCGTCCAGACGGCAATATGCGTATCGAGGAGAAGCCTCACTTCTCTTCGCCAAGGAACATCGCTTCGATTTCGGCGTCCATCGCCTGAAACGCCTCAAAATCCATTGACGGATATTTGCCGGCGAGCAACCCCAGCCGACGCCTCTTCTTCGGCGCAGCATCAATCGGCACCAACCGCGCAGCCGGCTTGCCGTTGCGGGCGATGATGATTTCTTCCTCGGCCCCGCTCTCCACCGCTTCCACCAGCTTGGAGAGCGAAGTCTTGGCTTCATGCATATTGACCATTCCCATGGCCATCTCCTTAGCTAAGCCTGGCTAAGTATATGTCGAAGACCAAGCGGGTTCAACCAGACGCCAGCGTCACTCCCCGTCGAGCGGCTCCGTGCCAGCGGGTTTGCCGTCGCGGGAAAGGCGAATCTTTTCAACCTTGTCCTCGGCCGCCTTCAACAAGCGGTCGCAATGCGCCTTCAGCGCCTCGCCGCGCTCGTAGATGCGGATCGACTGGTCGAGCGGCACGTCGCCGCGCTCCAGATCGTCGACGATCTTCTCCAGAGCGTCGAGCGCCTGCTCGAAGCTCATCGCCTTGACGTCCGCATTCGCTTCATCGGCCATGGATCATCCTTTCATGAGACGCCCGACATGGGCGGAGACCGAAAACGCCAGCCCCTGCAGGTCGTAGCCGCCTTCCAGCAGGCTGACCAGCCGGCCGGCGCTATGGCGTCCGGCCTGCTCCATCAGCTGCCCCGTCGCCCAGTCGAAATCGTCCTCGACGAGATTGATCTCGGCAAGCGGGTCGCGGTGGTGCGCGTCGAAACCGGCCGAGACGATAATCAAATCGGGGCGAAACGCATCCAGCGCCGGCAGCACGCGCGAGGAAAAGGCGTCGCGGAACGTCTCGCTGCCGGTGCGCGGCGCCAGCGGCGCATTGACGATGTTGCCGGCGCCCGTTTCATTCTTCGCGCCGGTGCCGGGATAGAGCGGCATCTGGTGGGTGGAGCAATAGAGAACCGACGGATCATCCCAGAAGATATCCTGCGTGCCGTTGCCGTGATGCACGTCCCAGTCGACGATGGCGACACGTTCGGCGCCGTGCCGGCCCTGCGCATGGCGGGCGGCGATCGCCGCATAGTTGAACAGGCAAAAGCCCATGGCCGTCGTCTTTTCGGCATGATGACCGGGCGGGCGCGCGGCGACGAAAACATTGTCCGCCCTGCCCCCGAACACGTCGTCCACCGCCGCGTTGGCAGCGCCGATCGCCGTCAGCGCCGCCTGCCAGCTTTTCGGGCTGAGCACGGTATCCCCATCGATGCCTGCAAGGCCATCCTGCGGAACAGCCGCCTTTATACGCTCGACGAAATCGCGCGGATGCACGGCAAGGATCGTTTGCGGATCGCCCTCGGGTGCCTCGACGCGGTCGAGCGGCACGAACGCCTCGTCGTCCAGCACGCGCTGGATGGCGCGCAGCCTGTCCGGCCGCTCCGGATGGCCGGGCGGTGTCAAGTGCTCAAGATAGATCGGATGCGTATAGAGACGCGTCGCCATGCGCCCGATATAGGCGCGGGCGACCGGCTTGACCATGGCCGGAGGCGACGCACCGGCAGTGTTCAACAGAAGATCGGCCTTTGTCGCCTACAGGATATCCGTCCTCACGATATGGATGCCGAAACCTTCGAGCCCAACATAGTGCCTCTCGCGCGAGGCGATCAGGCTGATAGACGAGATGCCGAGATCCTTGAGGATCTGGGCGCCGAGGCCGATTTCGCGCCACTCGCTCTCGCGACGGCGGGCTTCCTCGTGGTCCTCGCGCTCGCCGGTCGGGCGGTTACGATCCTGGTGCGCGACGCCGACCGAGCCTTCGCGCAGGTAGACGACGACGCCGCGCTTCTTCTCGCCCATGGCGCGCATCACGCCATCCAGTCTGTGGTCGGTGCCGAAGACATCGGTGACGACGTCCTCCGGATGCAGGCGCACGGGGACATCCTCGCCATCGCGAATGTCGCCGAAGACGACGGCCAGATGGTGCATGACATCCCACGGCAAGGTGTAGGTGTAGGCCTTGGCCTTGCCGCCGGGGGTTTCGATGTCGGTACAGGCGACGCGCTGCACCAGCGTCTCCTGACGCTGGCGGTAGGCGATGAGGTCAGCGACAGAAACCTGCTTCAGGCCGTGCTTTTCGGCGAAGGCCGACACTTCGGGTCCTCGCTTGACGGTGCCGTCGTCGTTGACCAGTTCCGAAATGACGCCGACCGGCGGCAGGCCGGCCAGCTTGCACAGGTCCACCGCCGCCTCGGTGTGGCCGGAGCGCATCAACACGCCGCCCTCGCGGGCGATCAGCGGGAAGATGTGGCCGGGCCGGACGAAATCGGAAGCGCCGACATTGCCGTTGGCGAGATTGCGCACGGTCAGCGTTCGATCGTCGGCCGAAATGCCGGTGGTGGTGCCGTGCTTGAAGTCCACCGAAACGGTGAACGCCGTCGTATGGGCCGAATCGTTGTCGGCCACCATCGGCGCAAGGTTCAGGCGCCGGGCGTCCTCCTTGGTCATCGGCGTGCAGACGATGCCGGACGTGTGGCGCACGATGAAGGCCATCTTCTCCGGCGTGCAATGGACGGCCGAGACGATCAGGTCGCCCTCGTTCTCGCGCCCGTCGTCGTCCATGACGACGACGATCTCGCCGCGCTCGAAGGCGCGGATGGCTTCGACGGTCTTTTTCTGGTCGTAAGGCATGGGGCTCGCTTCGTTCGCAGGGCAGACGGGAAGACAGTAGGGCAGTTAGGGCAATAGGGCAGTATGTTAAAAAGTCTAGGCAACAGACTGCCTTACTGCCCTATTGCCTTACTGCCCTAATCCCCTACTGCCTTCCCGTCTGTCCTCGATGCCGCAGATAATGATCCGCGATCGCGCAGGCCACCATCGCCTCGCCGATCGGCACGGCGCGGATGCCGACGCAGGGGTCGTGGCGGCCCTTGGTCATGACCTCGACATCGTGGCCGTCCCGGTCGATGGACTTGCGCGGCGTCAGGATCGACGAGGTCGGCTTGACGGCGAAGCGCGCGACGACCGGCTGGCCGGTAGAGATGCCGCCGAGGATGCCGCCGGCATGGTTGGAGAGGAACACCGGCTGGCCGTCGTTGCCCATGCGCATCTCGTCGGCGTTCTGTTCGCCGGTGATGCGGGCCGCCTCGAAACCGTTGCCGATCTCGACGCCCTTGACAGCGTTGATGGACATCAGGCCGGACGCGATGTCCTGGTCGAGCTTGGCGTAGATCGGCGCGCCGAGCCCTGCCGGCACGCCTTCGGCGACGATCTCGATCACCGCGCCGACCGAGGAGCCGGCCTTGCGGATGCCGTCGAGATAGGCGGCGAAAACCGGAACGGAAGCGGGGTCCGGCGTGAAGAAGGGATTTTCGGCGTCGCCGACAAAATTCCAGTTCCAGTTGGCGCGGTCGATGGTCTTCTCGCCCATGGATACCAGCGCGCCGCGCACCACCAGTCCCGGCACCACTTTCCGCGCCAGCGCGCCGGCGGCGACGCGCGCGGCCGTCTCGCGCGCCGAGGAACGGCCGCCGCCGCGATGGTCGCGCAGGCCGTATTTCACCTCATAGGTATAATCGGCATGGCCAGGGCGGTACTGGCGGGCGATCTCGCCGTAATCCTTCGAGCGCTGGTCGACGTTCTCGATCAGCATCGACACAGGCGTGCCGGTGGTGACCATCGTCTCGCCGTCGTCGTCGAGAATGAATCCGGACAGAACCTTCACCGCGTCCGGCTCGCGCCGCTGGGTGACGAAGCGCGACTGGCCGGGCCGGCGCCTGTCCAGCTCCGACTGGATGTCGGAAAGCCGGAAGCGGATGCCGGGCGGGCAGCCGTCCACGACGCAACCGAGCGCTGCGCCATGGCTTTCGCCCCAGGTGGTGACTCGGAACAGATGGCCGAAGGTGTTGTGGGACATTTTCTCGCCGAGCTTCGCCGGCTGCCGCCGGCCCATCGCGCTTCTATTGGCGTTTTCGCCCCCGGTCAAATTGCCCGACGCGGGACCTCACGTCCCACTTGAAGCCGACGGCCGCATTTGGTTTCTTGTGCGCGAACCATCGGAGGAAACCATGTTCAGTCACATCGTCGTCGGCAGCAACGATCTCGAGCGGTCGCGCAGGTTTTATGACGCAACGTTCGGCGCCGCGGGCGCCGCGCCCGGCACGATCGACGCCAAGGGTCGCCTCGTCTACTCGAAGGACGGCGCGCGTTTCCTGATCACCAAGCCGATCGACGGCATGGCCGCCTCGCACGCAAACGGCGGCACGATCGGCCTGAAGATGGAAAGCCCCGAGATGGTCAAGGCATGGCACGACGCCGGCGTGGCCAATGGCGGGAAATCCATCGAGAGCCCGCCCGGCATCCGCGAATCCGCCGCAGGAAAGCTCTATCTCGCCTATCTGCGCGACCCTGACGGCAACAAACTCTGCGGCCGGGCGGTGGCTTCCTAGCGCCGCCCCTTCCGACCGGTTTCATCGGGCTGGCGTGGCTGCGGACGCGCCACGCCTGTTGATAAGGTATTGGAATCAAACATGCGTCAGAAAGCCGTTTTAGTTTTGACACAAAGGAATGGCTTCTGCTCTCCTCACCGTGCCGGAAAACAGGCCGTGCGCCGCTGGAGCGGGCGGCGCTGAAAAAGCGAGGTCAATCCATGCGTATCCTGTTTAGCGTCATTGCCGCAGCAACCCTGCTGGCCGCGGGCTCCGCCTTCGCGGGCCAGACCGAAGGCCTCATCAAGAAGGTCGACAAGGACGCCATGACGCTGACCCTCGACGACGGCAAGTCCTACAAGCTGAATGCCGAGATGGACGTCGATTCGCTGAAGCCCGGAATGGACGTGGTCATCGCCTACGACGTCACCGACGGCCAGAACGTCATCACCGACATGGAATTACCCGAATAGGGGAATTGCCCGGGTAGCGCCCTTCAAAGCCAGTCCAGCCTGCCGCCGCTCACGCGCAGGACCTGATCCTGCGGTATCTCGAGGGCGGCCGCTTCATCCTTCGACAAGCCGCCGGCAAGCCTGAACAGGGCGCGGATGACGCCGCCATGGGTGACGCAGACCGTGTCGCCGGCCAGTCCCTCGAAAAACGGGCGGACCCGCACCGACAGTTCCTCATAGCTTTCGGCGTCCGTGCCCGGCGGCACGAAATCCCATTTGTCGGCCTGCCGCTTGCGGTACGCTCCGGGATAGTCGGCCTCCAGCTCGGCAAAGGTAAAGCCTTGCCAGTCACCGAAGTTGATTTCCACAAGACGCGGGTCGGTCCGATAGGCCGCCGGGTCGAGTCCCATCGCCGAGCGGATCAATTCCATCGTGCGGCGCGTGCGCAGCATCGGGCTGGCGACGAAGTCGAACGCCGACGGATCGTCGATCAGGCCGGCCAGCCGGCGGCCGTTTGCGCTCGCCTGTCGCCGTCCGGTGGCGTTCAGGTCGGTGTCGGCCTGGCCCTGCAGCCGATATTCGGCGTTCCAGTCGGTCTGGCCGTGGCGCACGACATAGACAAGCGGAGGCATGGCGCAGGGCGTCTTCCCAAAGCTGGCCGATGATCGGTCGGGTGACTTGCCCGATCAGTCCTTGATGGTGGAGATATCGGGCGCGTCCACCGCCTTCATGCCGACGACATGGTAGCCGGAATCGACGTGATGAACCTCGCCGGTGACGCCGCGCGACAGGTCGGAGAGAAGATAGAGCCCCGAATCGCCGACTTCCTCGGGCGTGACGGTGCGCTTGAGCGGCGCGTTGTACTCGTTCCACTTCAGGATATAACGGAAGTCGCCGATGCCGGAGGCGGCCAGCGTCTTGATCGGCCCGGCCGAAATGGCGTTGACGCGGATGCCCCTGGCGCCGAGGTCGACGGCGAGGTAGCGCACGCTCGCCTCCAGCGCCGCCTTGGCGACGCCCATGACGTTGTAGTGCGGCATCACCTTTTCGGCGCCATAATAGGTCAGGGTCAGCAGCGAGCCGCCGTCCGTCATCAGCGGCTCGGCGCGCTTGGCGATGTCGGTGAAGGAGAAGACGGAAATCTCCATCGTGCGCTGGAAATTGGCGCGCGTCGTCTCGACGTAGCGGCCGTCCAGTTCCTCCTTGTCGGAAAAGGCGATGGCGTGGACGAGGAAGTCCAGCTTGCCGAAATGCGCCGACACGTCGGCGAAAACGGCATCAAGGCTGGCGGGATCGGTGACGTCGCAATGGCCGGAGACGTGCGCGCCGAGTTCCGCCGCCAGCGGCTCGACGCGCTTCTTGAACGCCTCGCCCTGATAGGTCAGCGCGATCTCCGCGCCCTGGTCGACGCAAGCCTTGGCGATGCCCCAGGCAATCGAGCGATTGTTGGCGACGCCGAGAATGAGGCCGCGCTTGCCGGCCATCAGGCCCTGTCCACCCGCCATTTAAGCGTTCTCCGCAAGGTTGTCTGCTTTGCGACAGCCTATCGCACAGGCACACCGTGCCTTCAAGCTTCAAACGGTTGAAGGGCCTTCAAGCTTCAAACGGTCGAAGGGCGACCAGAGCCCTTTTGAAAAACCGTCAGGCGGCGACGAAAACGGTGGCCGGCGAGCACCGGAGCGGAGCGTACATCAGGTACGTGAGCACCGGAGCGCAGTTGGCCGCCGTTTGCAGCCCCGCCTCACGGAATTTTTAAAAAGGGCCCTCAGCCTTCGCCGCGCAGCAGCTTCTCCAGCGCTTCGTCGCCATGCTCCGGCAGCATGATGCGGACATGGGCGTAGAGATCGCCGTGGCCGCCGGCCTTGAGCGGCAGGCCCCTGCCCTTGATGCGCAGCACCTTGTCGGAGCTCGACCAGGCCGGCACGTTGACCGCCACGCGGCCGGCCGGCGTCTCGACCGCCACCTTGGCGCCCAGCGCCGCATCCTTGAGCGGCACGGGAAGATCGGCGTGCAGGTCGCGGCCGTCCACCCGGTACCGGCCGTGCCGCGCCAAGCGCAGCGTCACCAGCGCGTCGCCCGGCTGGCCGCCGAAGGGCGACGCCTCGCCCTGCCCTTTCAGGCGGATCACCTGGCCGTCCTCGACATAGGCCGGCAGTTTAACTGCGATCTTGCGGCCGCCGGGGAACACCGCCGTCACCTTGGGCGCGGTGGCGGCTTCCTCGACGGTGATGTCCAGCGTCACATTGAGGTCGGCACCGCCAGGTGCTGCCTGCTGCCGGCGTCCGCCTGCCCCGGAATGCTGCTGCTTGAAGGCGTTTCCGAAAATCTGGCTGAAAATATCGTCGCCCCCATCGCCACCGAAGGGATTGCCGCCACCCGGGCCGCCGCTGCGGAATTCGAAATGGGCGCCGCCCGGTCCGCCTTGCTGGCGGCGGAAACCGGCGAACGGATCGCCGCCGCCGGGCGCGCCCTCGAAACCATGGAAACGCGGCTTACCGTCGGCATCGATCTCGCCACGGTCGAAAGCCGCGCGCGCCTTCTCGTCGCCGAGGATCTCATAGGCCGTGTTGGCCGCGGCAAAGCGATCCTTGGCCTTGGGATCGTCCGGGTTCTGGTCCGGATGATACTTCTTGGCCAGCTTGCGATAAGCCGATTTTATATCCTTGGCCGAAGCGTTCTTCGCAACGCCCAGCACCTCGTAAGGGTCGCGCATGCCTGTGTCTGCACCGTGGGTTCAAAAGTCCTTCCCTATATGCGCCCGCATAGGAAGAAATTCCAGTGCCGCCAGCCGGCGGGACGGACGAAATCAAAGCGCCTTGAACGTTTCGAGGCGCCAGGCGCCCTGGCCGGCGAGACAGGCTTCCCCCTCGAACATGGCCACACCATCGAAGCTTTCGCGCGAACCGGTGAAGCTGCGGCACAGGCGGCCGTCCCGCCTCGCTTCGGTCAACCGGGTGATCGTGCCGCGCGCACCGGTGTCGGCATTGGCCCAGGCGATCTCCTTGCCGGCGACTTCCTCGACATCGGCTGAGGAAACAGCGTTGCGGATGGTGACCTGGTCCGCCTCGATGCCGCCCGATCCGGAGGCCTGATCGGCACTCACACTATTGGTTATCAGGGAGCGGTCCACGTCGGCCTTCTCGAGGCTGAAGCCACCGACGCCGCAGCCGGCCAAGGCAAGGACACCCGCCGCCACGGCAATCCCGCGGCAACAGGCCGAAACGAAAAATGCGGCTGGTCCGTTGTGTGGATCGTCGGGAAGCGGTTTCAATGCTGTCGGGTCATGATCGGGCTTGCGCGATGCGCGGCGATCGGCACCCCCCAATGCCGAACCGGAACTTTATGAAACTATGAACGAAACCGAGTTAACAAGCAGTGACTTCACCGAGCGAAGCGAGCCTTACAAGCTGTTCACCGAATGGCTGCAGGACGCCACCGGCTCCGAGCCGAACGATCCGAACGCGGTCGCGCTTGCGAGCGTCGACGCGGACGGCCTGCCGGACGTGCGCATGGTGCTGCTGAAAGGGTTCGACGAGCGCGGTTTCGTCTTCTACACCAATTTCGAGAGCGCCAAGGGCCGCGAGATTCTCGGTTCGATGAAGGCGGCCATGTGTTTCCACTGGAAATCGCTGCGCCGGCAGGTACGCGTGCGCGGGCCGGTGGAAGTGGTCAGCGACGCCGAGGCCGACGCCTACTATGCCACCCGCCCGCGCGGCAGCCGCATCGGCGCCTGGGCCTCGAAGCAATCGCGTCCGCTGGAAAGCCGCTTCGCGCTGGAAAAGGCGGTCGCCGAATACACCGCCCGCTACGCCATCGGCGACATCCCGCGGCCCAAGCACTGGTCCGGCTTCCGCATCCTGCCGCAGACGATCGAATTCTGGCACAACGGGGCATTCCGGTTGCATGACCGGATCGTGTTCTCACGCAATCGCGATGGAGGCTGGGGGAAGACGCGGCTTTATCCGTGAAGGCTGTGGTGTGACCTCAAGCTCGAGGTGAGTTCGCGATAGGAATCATCGACAAGATTGGGAATGGCGGCGATTTCCTCTGGAAGAAACCATCTCAGGTCCGAGTGCTCGTCGCATATATTGCGCGGTTCGCCGCCTTCCCATGACGTCACCAGATAGATGTGGTGCAAGCCTTCGCCGTTGAGGTCAGGGCGCCGCTCCGGGAAACGGGCGAGCCACCGAAACGAGGTTGGGGTCACGCCTGTTTCTTCCTGAACTTCCCGGACCATCGCCTCTTCGGGCGTTTCTCCCGCCTCCACACGACCGCCGACAACATCCCAATGATCTGGCCATGCGGGTTTCCAGGAAGCGCGCAGGCCGAGAAGAAAGCGGCCTTCGTCGTCCATCATCAAGGCACCAGCCGTCACAACCGGTTTCGCCATTCGGCTCACTTCTTCCTGTTCATGAAAGCGACGAAAGCGGCGCGCGCCTCGTCCGATTGCAGGCGCTCGCGGAACCGCTCCGCTTCCTCTCCGATGCGGGCCACCAGGTCCTCGCGCGAGCCGCGCAACAGGTCGCGGGCGATCTTCAGCGCCTGAGGCGGCTTGGTGGCGACGGTTTCGGCGGCGGTGAGCGTGGCCGCTTCCAGTTCGTCCTCCGGCACGACGGCGTGGATCAAACCGGCCGCTTTCGCATCCGCTGCCGGCAGGCCTTCGCCCAGCCCCAGCATGGCAAAGGCCGCCTGACGGCCAAGGATCTGCGGCACCAGCAGGCTGGACCCCGCCTCCGGCACCAGCCCGAGATCGACGAAGGGCGTGCGGAAGACGGTGCGCGGCGTGGCGAAAGTCAGGTCGCAATGCAGGTTGAGCGTGGTGCCGATGCCGACCGCGATGCCGTCGACGCCCGACACCATCGGTTTTTGCGATTTGGCAAGCGTCATCAGAAAATCCCAGACCTCGTTGCCGCCCTCTCCGCCGGTCGCCACCGCGAGGAAATCGGCGAGGTCGTTGCCGGCGCTGAACATGCCGGGCAGGCCGAGGAAGACATGCACGCGCACGGCCGGATCGGCGTCGCCTTCGGTGAGCGCGGCCGCCATCGCGGCGTACATGGCGCGCGTCAGCGCGTTCTTCTTGTCCGGACGGTTCATGCGAATAACTTGAACCGCGCCGTGGCGCTCGATGAGGATATGGTCGGTCATGCTGTTTCCCGTCGCGATCAGGCCGAGATGAGCGATTGGCCTGCGGCTGCAAGGCTCGCCGCGCCGCCCAGCACGCTATCGGCCAGCGACCGCGTTTCCCCCAGCAGGTTTTCGGCGAAGAAGCGGCAGAGCGCGGTGCGCACGCCGGTCTCGTCGGCCAGCGCGCCTTGTGCGACATAGGCACCGCCGGCGGCCAGCGAAATCAGCCTCAGATATGGCGTCGCCCCTGCCAGCGCCTCATCCTGCCGGCCTTCGGCGGTTGCGGACTGCAGGAAGCGCGTCGCCTCGGAAACGGCATCCAGCGCATCGTCCAGCCGCTCGGCGGTACGGCCGAAGCCGTCGCGATTGGAGTTGCGCACTGCATCGGCAACGGCTTTCAACTCGGCAATGTAGCCATGGACGTGCTCGCCGCCTTCCAGTGGCAGTTTGCGGGCGACAAGATCGATCGCCTGGATGCCGTTGGTGCCTTCGTAGATCGGCGCGATGCGGGCGTCGCGCAGATAGGCGGCCGCGCCCGTCTCCTCGATGAAGCCCATGCCGCCGTGCACCTGTACGCCGAGCGAGGCGACATCGACGCCGACATCGGTGGAAAACGCCTTGGCGAGCGGCGTGAGAAGATTGGCACGGGCTTGCCAATGGCCGCGCTCGGCTTCGGTGGCGGCAAGCCGGCCCATGTCGATGGCGTGGGCGCAGTTGTAGGCGATGGAGCGAGCCGCCTGCGTCAGCGCCTTCATGGTCAGGAGATTGCGCTGCACGTCCGGATGATGGACGATCGGCGCCATGCCCGGCCCGTCGTAGCCGGCGGCCTTGCCCTGCCGGCGCTCATTGGCATAGGCGATGGCCTTCTGGGTGGCGGCCTCGGCTACGGCGACGCCCTGCATGCCGACGGCAAGGCGGGCATTGTTCATCATGGTGAACATGCAGGCCAGCCCCTTGTTTTCCTCGCCGATCAGCCAGCCGACGGCGCCGGGCGTCTGGCCCCCAAAACCGTCGCCGTAGATCATGGTGCAGGTGGGCGAGGCATGGATGCCGAGCTTATGCTCAATGCCGGAGCAGAACACGTCATTGCGGGCGCCCGGTGCGCCGTCGTCGCCAACCATGAACTTCGGCACCAGAAACAGCGAGATGCCGCGCGTGCCTGCCGGCGCATCCGGCAACCGAGCCAGAACCAGATGCACAATGTTGTCGGTGAAATCGTGCTCGCCGTAGGTGATGAAGATCTTCTGGCCGAAGATGCGGTAGGTGCCGCCCTCAGCCCGCTCGGCACGGGCGCGCAACGCCGCGAGATCGGAGCCGGCCTGCGGCTCCGTCAGGTTCATGGTGGCCATCCACTCGCCCGACACGAGTTTGGCCAGATATTTGTCCTTGAGCGGCTGCGAGGCGTGCTTGTCCAGCGCCTCAATGGCGCCCATCGTCAGCGTCGGGCCGATGCCGAAGGCCATCGAGGCCGAGTTCCACATTTCCAGCACCGCCATGGCGACGCTGGTCGGCAACGCCTGGCCGCCGAATTCCTCCGGTCCGGACAGGCCGTTCCAGCCACCCTCGACCCAGCGCCGATAGAGATCGCGCCAGCCGGGCGGCATGGTGACTTCCGCATCCTTCAACACGGCGCCGACCTCGTCGCCCACCTTATAGAGCGGCGCCACTTCCTCGCCGGCGAAACGGCCAGCCTCCGACAGGATCGCATCAACCAGATCCTCGCCGAGATCGCCGAGCAGGCCGGCATCGATGGCCGGCTTCAGCCCTGCCACCTGCTTGAGCGTGAAGGCGATGTCATCGAGCGGTGCCTTGTACATGCCTTCCTCCTCAAGCGGCGGCTGCCGGCGCGGCTCACCATAGATCGCGCCCGGCGCCAAAACCACTTTCTTTTTACGTAAACGTCAAACTTTGTCACGCGGATTTTGCAATCCGCCCGAGCGCGGTAGATAAGGATCGAAAGGAGCGCGCCATGCTTGCCAGACCGGAAACCCGCCGCTGCGTCGAATGCGGCCTCGCCTATGGAACCGATGCTTTCGGTTACCACGAAGGGCGCATCGAGAACGGGCCGGCCTACTGGTCCGATCGCGGAATCCTGTGCTCGCCGGCCTGTTCGCTCGCCCACTACCGGCGCCGCAAGGCGGAGGGCACGCTGCCGACCACGCCCGCACCCGATCCTTTCGAGTTCGACCCGGCCTTTCGCCGCTAGCCGCATCGCAAGCGTTCGTTAACCATATCGCGCGCAGCATCCACCGATATTCAGCGGGGGTGCGGATTGAACGGGCTCGCCCGACAGTTTTTGCGCATTGCGACGGCGGCGTTCTGCGGCGCCGTCGTCCTTGGGCGACCTGCCGTAGCCTCCGACTTCTCCGAGCCATGGAAGAACCCCGACCGCGCGCTGGTCGTTGACGCCTATGAGTACAATTCCATCGACTGGGCAGTACTTGCCGACGACAAGCGCATCGTCGCCTTCATCAACAAGGCGTCCGACGGCCTGCCGCCGCCCTATTCATGCTCGGGCGACGACACCCAGGTCCGGCTCTGCAAGGCGCTGTGGAAACGCCATGCCGTCACGCGCGAACTGTTCCAGACGCGGCGTACCGTCGCCAAGGCGCTCGGGCTGAAATGGGGCGCCTATCATCTCGCCCGCCCTGGCAATCCGGTCGAGCAGGCGGACAATTTCATCGACTTCGCTGATCCCGCCCCCGACGACCTTTTGGCGCTCGACATCGAGGACAACGATCCCGCGCAATGGATGTCGCTGGAGGACGCGGAAGAGTTCGTGCGGCAGGTGCATCGCCGCGTCGGCCGCTTCCCGCTGCTCTACACCAGCGATTCCACCGCCCGCCACATCGCCGACAACCGCGGTCGCTACCGGCTGCTGTCGCGCCTGCCCTTGTGGTACGCGCGCTACAAGCCGGAAATCGGCCTGCATTTCCCCAAGGGCCATTGGGAGAGCTACGCGCTGTGGCAGTTCTCCTCGCACAGCAATTGCGGCCGCATCCGCTGCCCCTATCGTGTCGCAGGCACGCCGGACGACATCGACGTCAACGTGGCCGCCATGAGCGCGGTGGAGCTCAGGTCGGCATGGCCGTTTGGCGGCCTGCTCGACGTGCCGCCCGACACTCTGCTCAGCGTGCCGATCCCGGTCTCGCGCGAGGATGGTCTGAAGGGCAACGTGACAATCGCCTATGCCGACGTCGCACCGCTGCCGACGCCGGGCGAACTCTCCGCCGCACTCATCAAGGGATGGAGTGGGTTTGTCGCCGGCTTCCACATGCCGGCGAACCGGCCATCGCCCTACGCCAACGGCATGGCTGAATATGCGGCTGCGAAACAGGACGAACGGCGGATCGTCCCCATCGCGGAAGCCTCCCAGGCAGGCATAGACCCGGTCGTGACGGGAACGATCGTGCCCGCCCGCCCGGTACGGAAGCCGGTCAGTGCCGCTCCCGCTCCACGGCGCGCCAGCCTATGTCGCGGCGGCAAAAGCCCTGCGGCCAGTCGATGCGATCGACCGCGTCATAAGCCTTCTTCTGCGCATCGGAAACGGAAGCGCCGATAGCCGTCACATTGAGCACGCGCCCACCGTTCGCCACCAGCGCGCCGGCATTAATGGCCGTGCCGGCATGAAAAACCTCGACGCCGTCGGGCGTGGCCTCGTCCAGGCCGCGAATGACGGAGCCCTTTTCCGGCGTGCCCGGATAGCCGTTCGCGGCCATCACCACCGTCAGCGCAGCCTCGTCCCGCCAGCGCACCGAGGTGTGGGCAAGCTGGCCGTCGGCGGCGGCGTTCAGCAACACCAGCAGGTCGTCCTTCAGCCGCATCATCAGAACCTGGCATTCAGGATCGCCGAAGCGGACGTTGTATTCGATAAGCTTCGGCCCGTCGGCGGTGATCATCAGGCCGGCGAACAGCACGCCGGAAAACGGCGTTCCTCGCGCCGCCATGCCGCGCATGGTCGGCTCGACAATCTCGCGCATGGTGCGCTCGACCATGTCCGGCGTCATCACCGGCGCCGGTGAATAGGCGCCCATGCCGCCGGTGTTGGGCCCTGTATCGCCCTCGCCGACGCGCTTATGGTCCTGCGCGGTGCCGAAGGGCAGCGCGGTGACGCCGTCGCACAGGCAGAAGAAGCTCGCCTCCTCGCCGACCAGCATCTCCTCGACCACCACTTCGGCGCCGGCACCGCCGAACGTGCCCTCGAAACAGGCCTCCAGCGCGGAAAACGCCTCGTCCAGCGTCGTCGCCACCGTAACGCCCTTGCCGGCGGCCAGTCCGTCGGCCTTGACGACGATCGGCGCGCCGACCTTTTCGACATAGGCTTTGGCCGCCGCCAGTGTGTCGAAGCGGCCATAGGCGGCGGTCGGTATGCCGAACTCGGCGCAGAAATCCTTGGTGAAGCCCTTCGAGCCTTCGAGCTGGGCCGCTGCCTTCGATGGGCCGAAAACGCGGATGCCCTGCGCGCGCAGGTCGTCTGCCAGGCCTGCAACCAGCGGCGCTTCCGGCCCGACGACGACGAGGTCGATGCCCTTTTCGCGGCAGAAGCCGGCGATGGCCCCATGATCAGCGACATCCAGGGCTGCCAGTTCCGCCACTCGCGCGATACCGGGGTTGCCGGGCGCGGCGTAGAGCGTCGTCAGCAGCGGCGATGCGGCGATCTTCCAGGCCAGCGCATGTTCGCGCCCGCCGGAGCCGAGAAGAAGAACGTTCATGCCCAGTCACCTCCGGCCGATATCGGGATTGGCATTGCGGTAGGTCGCCCCGCATCGAGGGTCAAGCGCAGGATCACCTTATCAAGGACAAATCGCCGGCTTGACGCCTTCCCCTTCCCCTGCCACTCCATCGACCATGGAAACAATCCAGTCGAAAGCAGCCCAGGGGCGGGTCGCAGACGCGCCGAGTGGGCATTGGGTGTACCGCATCCTGCCGCGCGGCCTGTGGCCCTATGCGCAACTCGCTCGCTGGGACCGGCCGATCGGCTGGCAACTGCTGTTGTGGCCGTGCTGGTGGTCGGCGGCGCTGGCGGCGTCTGCCTATGCAAGGCCGGATGACAGCCTCGTTTCGCTGCTGCCCCAACTCTCGACGCTGCTGCTGTTCCTGATCGGCGCCGTCGCCATGCGCGGCGCCGGATGCACCTATAACGATCTGGTCGACGAGGGCATCGACAACCAGGTCGAGCGTACGCGCTCGCGTCCGCTGCCTTCCGGCCAGGTCAGCCGCCGGCAGGCCTGGGCGTTCCTTGTCCTGCAAGCGCTCGCCGGCCTCGTCGTGCTGGTGCAGTTCAACAGCTTCGCCATCCTGCTCGGCCTTTGCTCGCTCGTGGTGGTGGCGATCTACCCGTTCATGAAGCGAATCACCGACTGGCCGCAATTCGTTCTGGGGCTTGCGTTTTCCTGGGGCGCGCTGATGGGCTGGGCGGCCGAGTTCGGCGATCTCGACGGTCCTGCCGTCCTGCTCTACGCAGGGTCGATCCTGTGGACGATCGGCTACGACACGATCTACGCCCACCAGGACAAGGAGGACGACGCCATCGTCGGCGTGCGCTCCACCGCGCGCCTGTTCGGCGCCAACACCAAACCCTGGCTTGTCGGGCTCTATGGCGGGGCGCTGCTGTGCTTCGCGCTGGCTTTCGCTTCCGCGCAGGCGCCCGTCGTGGCACTGGCGGGGCTTATCGCGGCCGGCGCCCACATGACGCGCCAGATCACCACGCTCGACATCGACAATCCCGACCAGTGCCTGCGGCTTTTCAAGTCGAACAATGTCGTCGGCTGGCTGATCTTCGCCGGCCTGATCGGCGCCGCCCTGTGGGTGACGCTGAAGCCGATGATCTGAGAATGATCCCTCCCTCGAAGGGAGGGAACGGGTCATGCCCGGGCGATGATCTCCTCGCCGCCGATGACCAGCCTGAGCCCGAGGTCGCCGGTGCGGCGGCGGGCGAGGAAGCGCGGCCGGCGCTGCGTGGAGATGCGGCCCTTGCGGCGCGCCTTGGGCGGCGCGGTCTTGACGACGGTGCCGAGCGACTCTTCCAGCGTGCGGGCGACACCATCGGCCTCGATCAGCAGCATCGGCAACCGATAGGCATCGGCCCAGGCGCGCCAGTCGGCGGCGATATCGTCGAGATCGTCTGCGACCAGCAGCGGCACCGACAACGCCGCGTCGTCGTGCAGCAGTTCCAGCGTCACCGTGACGGCACCCATGTCATCCTCGATGGCGCGCGCGGCAACGCCGCGGAAAACGTGTGCAGGCAGGGCGATGATGGCCGGCAGCCCGCTTCTTTCCAACGTGCGGCGGATGACGGCGCCGCGATGGTCGATGGTGACGGTGACGTCGCCCACATCGTCGCGCGTGGCGTAGCTGACCGCCTGCGGCAGGCGAAAGGGGTCCAGCCGCATGTTGCGGCCGGCCCAGACTGGCTTCAGTCCGGTGTTCATCGAAAAGCCTTCCTGTCTCTCCTGAGAGCCGGTTTCCCGGTTCCCCCTGCGGGCCGGTTATTCCGGCCTCTGTGCGAAGGAAGGTAGCGCGGGGCTGCTATCGCCCCGCTTAAGAAAGTCGGTTAAATTTTGCTGATCCGCCGCATGGTTATCCAAATGCAACCGGCGAAGCGCGGCACCGTCAGATGACCTTGCCGGGGTTCATGATGCCGGCCGGATCAAAAGCGGCCTTGACGCGCCGCATCAGGTCGATCGCCATCGGCGGGGCGGTGGCGATCAGTTCGTCGCGCTTCAACTGGCCGATGCCGTGCTCGGCCGAAATCGAACCGCCGAGCGAGCGCACGACATCGTGGACGGCCCTGTTCATCGGCCGGTAGAGAGCCAGGAAGGCTTCGTCGTCGCCGTCCTCGGGCCGCGAGATGTTGTAGTGCAGGTTGCCGTCGCCCATGTGGCCGAAGCAGACGACGCGCGCGCCGGAACTGACCGAGCGAACCGCAGCCTCGCCCCTTTCGATGAAAGTCGGGATCGCCGCCACCGGCACGGATATATCGTGCTTGATGGAGGCGCCTTCCTTCTTCTGCGTCTCCGGCAGGACTTCGCGGAAATTCCAGAAGGCGTCGCGTTGGCTCAGGCTGGCGGCGATCACCGCATCTCCTGCCGTGCCATCTTCCAGCATGGCGGTAAGGATATCCTCCATCAGGCCCCGCGCGTCCTCTGCCGAGCGGCCGGACGAGATCTCCATCAGCACGTACCAGGGCCAGTCTTCAGCCAGCGGCCGCACCATGCCCGGCGCGTGGCGCAAGGTGAAATCGTAGGGCCGGCGGGCGATCAGTTCGAAGGCGGTGAGCGCGGAGCCGGCACGGCCGGTCGCGGCCAGGAACAGCGCCAGCGCCGCCTCAGGCGAACCCAGGCCGACGAACGCCACTTCCCGCCCCTTCGGCTTCGGGAACAGCTTCATGACGGCGGCGGTGATGACGCCCAGCGTGCCCTCGGCGCCGACGAACAGGTTCTTCAGGTCGTAACCGGTGTTGTCCTTCTTCAACTTGCGCAGGTCGTCGAAAACCTCGCCGGTCGGCAGCACCACCTCGACGCCGAGACAGAGTTCGCGCGCATTGCCATAGGCCAGCACGCCGGTGCCGCCGGCATTGGAGGAAAGATTGCCGCCGATCTGGCACGAGCCCTGGGCTGCCAGCGACAGTGGAAACAGCCGGTCGGCGGCGTCGGCCGCGTCCTGCAAGGTTTGCAGGATGACGCCGGCTTCGACGGTTGCCGTGTTCGACTGCACGTCGAGCTCGCGGATGCGGTTCAGCCGCGACAGGGAAAGCACGACCTGCCGGCCCGAGGCGTCCGGCACCTGCGCGCCGACAAGGCCGGTGTTGCCGCTTTGCGGAACGATGGGCGTGCCCGTCTCGCTGGCCAGCCGCATGATGCGGCTCACCTCCTCCACGCTGCCGGGCCTGAGCACCAAGGGCGTCGCGCCGTGCCACAGGCCGCGCCGCTCGGTGAGGTACGGCCCGATCTCGGCCTGATCGGTCAATGCATAGCGATCGCCGATGATGGCCGCGAAGCGGGCGATAAGGGCGGGATCGATGGCGCGGGCAACAGTTTCCATGGCGCGGAAACTATGTCGGCGGCAGCGGCTTGTCACGCGGCGCGGCGGCACGGGCGAGCCGATCGTTGATCGCCTCCCCCAGTCCTTCCCTGGGCACCGGCTCGACGGCGATGACAGGTGCGCCGCTTCGGTCCAGTTCGGCCATGAAGCCGAACAGGTTGGCCGCCGCCTCGCGCAGCTCGCCGGCCGGTGACAGGTTCTTCACCGCTACTGCGGCCCCGGCGTCCCGAACCCGCCTCGGCCCGAAAGCCAGCAGCGCCTCGCCCGGCCGCACCGCATCGGCATCCAGGCGCATGGCGGCATTCGGCGCGTAGTGCGACGCCAGCATTCCGGGCGATTGAACCCCCTTTGCGCCGCGTTCCAGCCTGGTGCCGGCGACGGCTTCGATCTCATCTGCGGCGATGCCACCCGGCCTCAACAGCAGCAGGCGACCGCCATCGACCTTGACGATGGTCGATTCCAACCCGACCGGGGTTTTCCCTCCGTCGACAACCAGCGGAATCCGGCTGCCGAGATCCGCTTCGACCGCGGCGGCGTAGGTGGCGCTGATCCTGCCGGAAGAATTGGCGCTGGGGGCGGCCAGTGGCCGGCCGAGCCCGGCGATCAGGCCATGCGCGAAGCCGCGCGGCATGCGCAGCGCGATGGTGTCCAGCCCGGCCGTGACCAATGGATGGATGCCGGCGCCTGCCCGCAAGGGCAGGACCAGCGTCAGCGGTCCCGGCCAGAAACGCCCGGCCAACTGGCGAGACAGCGGGTCGAACACGCCGATGCGTTCGGCCATGGCCAGATCCGCGACATGGGCGATCAGCGGGTTGAAGCGCGGCCGGCCCTTGGCCTCGAAAATGCGCGCCACCGCCGCGCCGTTGGTGGCGTCGCCGGCCAGCCCGTAGACCGTTTCGGTCGGAATGGCGACCACCTCGCCGGCAGCGAGCAGCGTCGTTGCCCGGTCGAGTGCGGCGCCCGCTAAAATCACCTCAGCCATGTGAACCTCTTTGCGCGAGGTGCCTATACCCGCGCTTGCCGGCCAGCAAGACCGGCGCGGCAAATCGGCGATCTTTAAAATGCGAAGTTCTCGTACAAGTCGGCATCAATCCGTGCCTGCTATGGTGGCCGCCATGCTTCGGGCAACGGGGTCCATCATGCGCGGTACACTCTTGGTGCTTTCCTTCGCGGCGACGTGCTTCGGCGCGCAGGCTTCCCCCATCGTCACGCTCGGCGGCACGCCGGAAGCCACGCCGTCCATCGTTTCGCTCGGCGAGCCCGCTGTGGCGGTCAGCGACGACAAAGTCGCTGCCATTCCGGCACCGCAGGTGCCTGAATCTTCCGAGCCCGTGCTTGCACCCATGGTGATGCGTGGTGGTATCACCGGCGGCGCGTCGGCCGATCCGCTTCCGGTCCGTTCGGAACCGGCAGAAACCGGCGCGAAGCCGGGCGTCCAGACGGACAACCGCTCCGCTCCTTCGGTCGGCCAAAGCTCGCAGGCCGAAATCCCGGAACCGGTCAGCAACGGGCCGCGGCGCAAACCGATCTGACGGCAGCAGCGGCACATAGATCCGCCGCAATTTCGTCATCGAGCCTCAGCAAGAATGCCCCGGCATTCACGCCCAAAGGGCATTCAGGGGGTAATCATGAAAAGACTTGCAGCGGCGACCGCCGTCGGGTTTCTCGTCGCCGGTTTCACGGCCACGGCCAAGGCCGATGAGTTTCTGGGCAGCTACGTCGCCCGCATCTCCGACGAGGACCACTTCGCCAGCGACGGCTACAGGCTGGATGGCGCCGCGCAAATGGTGCGGCAGGACCGCGCCAACTATCACAAGTTCCACCGCCGCGACCGCGATGACGAGCGCGACGCCTGGTTCCGCGGCAACGACGACAGGGCACGGCTGGAACGGATGCTGCAAAGGCCCGGCGCCATGAGCGGCAGCACAAGGAACGCCATCGTCAGGGGCGAGCCGCTGATCCAGGTGGACGTCTATACGCGCTCCGTGCGGGTGACCGTGCTGGAGCGCTGAGGTCCCGCCTCATCGAGGCGTTCGCCACGCAGAAAGCCGGGCGCCTGGCTTCTCGTCCGTTGTTATCCGGCGATCTTGGAGAAATCGGCGACCTGACCGGTCGCCGCCCGGATGCGTTCGAGCAGCGCCAGGCGGTTGGCGCGCACGGCCTGATCCTCGTCGTTCACGAGAACTTTCTCGAAGAATGAATCAACGGGTTCGCGCAACACGCTGAGAGCCAGCATGGCGGCGGAAAAGTCTTCCTTTTGAATCGCTTCGCCGGCGTGGCTCTCAGCCTGATTCACCGCCGCAAAAAGCTTCTTCTCGGCATCCTCGCGCAGAAGCGACGGGGCGACGGCCACCGCAACGGCCGTGCCCTTCTTCTCCTCGGCGGCGAGGATGTTGGCGGCGCGCTTGGTGCCGGCGAGCAGGTTGCTGCCGTCCTCGGTGTCGAGGAATTTTCCGAGCGCCTCGACGCGGCGCACGATGGTGAGCAGGTCGTCGGACTGCGGCGTGATGACGGCATCGATCAGGTCGTGCCGCGCGCCCTGGTCGCGAAGATAGACCTTCAGGCGATCATGGAAGAAGGAGAGGAGGTCGCCGGTCAGCGGCCCGGCCTTCTCGGCCGCTTCAGCGCGGATACGCTGTTCATATCCGCCCACGGCATTGTCCAGGTCCTCCTCGCCGTCGACGTCGCCGGACTTCTGCGCGTCGAGCTTCCCCTGGAAAGCGTCGAGCTGCTTTTCGATGCGCGGCTCGTCGTGCCAGGCCAGAGCCGAGGCGAAAAGTTTCGTCAATTCGAGCTTGTTGCTGCCGGCAAGCGCAAGGCGAATGACGCCCAACGCCGCCCTGCGCAACGCATAGGGGTCCTTGCTGCCCGTCGGTTTCTCGTCGATCGCCCAGAAGCCGACGAGCGTGTCCAGCTTGTCGGCCAACGCCACGGCGATCGACACCGGATCGCTCGGCACGCGGTCGGACGGACCTTGCGGCTTGTAATGCTCTTCGAGAGCCGCCGCCACGGACGGATTTTCGCCTTGCAGCAAAGCGTATTTGCGCCCCATAGCGCCTTGCAACTCGGGAAATTCGCCCACCACTTCGGTCTGCAGGTCGGCCTTGGCCAACGTCGCCGCGCGGGCGGCGAGAGCCGCATCCGCACCGACGACGGGCGCCAACTCGCGCGCCAACCGGCGGATACGCTCCACCCGTTCACCCTGCGTGCCCAGCTTGGCATGGAAGGTGACGTTCAAATGATCGAGACGGGCCATGCGCTGGTCGAGCGGCTTGCCCAAGTCCAGATCGAACTTTTCGGCCGATGCCTTCAGCGCGCCGAGGTCCGGCAGGTCCGACTGGTCGGTCTTCCAGAAATAGAGCGCGTCCGACAGGCGCGCGCGCACCACCTTGCCGTTGCCGCGCGCGATCTCGGCACCGCCGTCGCTGGCCTCGATGTTCGCCGTGACGAGGAAACGATTGGAGAGGGCCATACCATCCCCCTCCCCCTTGAGGGGAGGGGTTAGGGGTGGGGGTTCACCAGCGCCGGCACTCGACAAAGTGCCCCCACCCGCACCTTCGGCGCGACCTCCCCTCAAGGGGGAGGTTGGGGAGCAGACGAAGCATTTCTGGTTGGCGCGGATGGTCAGCCGGATGACCTCTGCCGGAATGCCGAGGAAATCCTTCTCAAATTCGCCCATCAGCACGACCGGCCATTCGACCAGTCCGGAAACCTCCTCCAGCAGCCCCTCGTCCTCGACGAGGTCGAGGCCGTTGGCGAAAGCAAGGTTCCTGGCATCGGCCAGGATGCTTTCCTTCCGCCGCTCGGCGTCGACGACCACCTTCGCCGCCTCGAGCTTCGCCGCGTAGTCATCGAAGCGCTTGACCGTGATGGCCCCCGGCGCATGGAAGCGATGGCCGTAGGTGACGTTGCCGGAGCGGATGCCGTCGATCTCGAAATCGACCACGACCGGTTCCTCCGTCTCCGGCCCGAAGGTGCAGACGATGGATTGCAGTGGCCTGACCCAGCGCAGCGCCTCGCCGCCGCGCCCCTCGACACCGCCGTAGGAACGGCCCTTCGGCCCGGAGGCAGCACCCCAGCGCATCGATTTCGGCCAGGGGAAGGCGCGGATGACCGCGGGCACCAGTTCGGCGATGATCTCGTCGGCCGCACGGCCCGCCTTGACGATGTGGGCGACGTAGAAATCGCCCTTCTTCGGGTCCGACTGGATCTGGGCATCGGTAATCGAAGCCAGCCCGGCCTTGCGCAGAAAACCCTGGATAGCCTGCTCGGGCGCCTTCGTCGATGGACCCTTGATCTCGTCGCGCACATCCTTCGAGCGCGCGGTCAGGCCGCGAACGTCCAGCACCAGCCGGCGCGGCGTCCAGTATTCGCGGGCGGCCTCATAGGTCAGGCCGGCGTCGACCAGACCGTCGGTGATCATCTTCTTCAGATCGCCGGCAGCCTTCCTCTGCATGCGCGCGGGGATTTCCTCGGAGCGGAGTTCAAGAAGAAGGTCGGGCATGGTGGGCTCTTGGCGAAGGACTGTCGCGGCGCGGCATAGCAACTCAGCTTGCCGCTGTCACCCTTGCGGGTCGGAATGACAAAAATTTCGCAGGCCTGTCGGCTCCGGTCCGGCCCGCGCGTCCTAGGGGCACAACGCACATCGACAGGAACGACGCACTGAAGCGGCGACGCTCAGGCAGGAAGCTAGTGGGCAAGACGACCATGAAGACCGCCTCCTCACTTCTCCAGACCATCGCTCTCGGCGCCCTGCTTGCAGCCCAGGTGCATGGCGCCATCACCATGCCGGGCGTGCGCCAGGCACTGCGCATCATCGGCACCCAGACGTCGCCCGTCTTCTGCAATTCAGGCAATCAGGCGGCTGCGGTTCGCCATTCCGGCATGGACTGGGCAGCACTCGAACCCTGCCCGTGAACCCTTTGAAATTACGCTGCGAAACCGCCCGCCTCGGTCAGCAGGAACGCCTCGCCGCAGGCCTTGGCGAGGTTGCGCACGCGCAGGATGTAGCTCTGCCGTTCCGTCACGGAGATGACGCCGCGCGCATCGAGCAGGTTGAAGCAGTGCGAGGCCTTGATGCACTGGTCGTAGGCCGGCAGCACCATGCGGTGCGCACCGCCGTCCTTCGGCGCGCCGGCCGCCAGCAGCGCCAGGCATTCCTTTTCGGCGTCCTCGAAATGGCGGAACAGCCGCGCCGTGTCGGCATATTCGAAGTTGTGACGCGAATATTCCTGCTCGGCCTGCAGGAAGACGTCGCCATAGGTGACCTTGTCGGCGCCCTCGCGACCGTTGAAGTTCAGGTCGTAGACGTTGTCGACACCCTGCACATACATGGCCAGCCGCTCCAGCCCGTAGGTCAGTTCGCCCGCAACCGGGGCGCATTCGATGCCGCAGACCTGCTGAAAATAGGTGAACTGCGACACTTCCATGCCGTCGCACCAGCATTCCCAGCCGAGCCCCCAGGCGCCGAGAGTCGGGCTTTCCCAGTCGTCCTCGACGAAGCGGATATCGTGCAGAAGCGGGTCGACGCCGATCGCCTCCAGCGAACCGAGATAGAGTTCCTGCAGGTTCGGCGGGTTCGGCTTCAGGATCACCTGATACTGATAATAGTGCTGCAGGCGGTTGGGGTTCTCGCCGTAGCGTCCGTCCTTGGGCCGGCGCGACGGCTGTACGTAGGCGGCGTTCCACGCCTTCGGCCCAAGCGCCCTCAGCGTCGTGGCCGGATGGAAGGTGCCGGCGCCGACTTCCATGTCGTAGGGCTGGAGTACGACGCAACCGTAATTCGCCCAGTAGTCGTGCAGCGTCAGGATCAGCCCCTGGAACGAGCGGCTGGGGTGCATGTGGGCTGGCAATTCGGCGGTCACGGAAACGGCCTCGGCGGCAATGACAGGATGCGGCCTTCCCTAGAGGGGACACCTTGAGGCGTCAAGCAAAGCATCCACGCACACCTTTTGACACCGGCTGGCACATTGCCGCCTCTCGAATCGCCGGTTAGGGCCAGGGCGGCTCTCCACTGGAAAACGCCTGATGTCCGACCGTCCCGTCATCCGCCCGGTCTCGCAGACCGACTTCGAGGACTGGCTGCCGCTATGGGACGGCTATAACGCCTTCTACGGCCGCGCCGGCGACACCCGGCTGCCGGACGAGATCACGCGGACGACCTGGACACGCTTCTTCGACGCCTACGAGCCCGTCCATGCGCTGGTGGCGGAAAAGGACGGCAGGTTGGTCGGCCTCGTGCACTACCTCTTCCATCGCAGCACCATATCGATCGCGCCGAACTGCTATCTGCAGGACCTGTTCACCGACGAGACGACGCGCGGCCAAGGCGTAGGCCGTGCCCTGATCGAAGCCGTCTACGAACGGGCCTCGGCTGCCGGTGCGCCGCGCGTCTACTGGCTCACGCACGAAACCAACGACACGGCGCAGGCGCTCTACAACAAGGTCGCCGATCATTCCGGCTTCGTTGTCTATCGGAAGATGTTCTGAGGCGAGGACGGCTGGCCGTGCCGGGGACAAGTGCCCGCGGAGCCGGTGCGATGTAAGCGCCGGCGCTTGCAGGTTGCCGCCCTACGCGGAGCGGCGCCCGGCCCGGGTCCCGCTGCCTCCGGCAGCTCCCGGGCGTTCGTGGCCTTTCATCGTGCCACCGGCACGATGAATTCGCTTCGCGAACCGGCCACTCACCCCTTCGGCGCAGGCGTCGGGGCCGGCTTCGGCTTCTGCATTTCCTGCGCAGTGTTCTTTTCCACCGGCGGCAGGCCCTCGCGCAGCTTCCGTTCGATCGTGGCGAGCACGTCCGGGTCCGGCTTCAGGTCGCGCGCGGTCCGCCACTGATAGGTGGCCTCCAGCTTGCGGCCGACGCGCCAGTAGACGTCACCCAGATGGTCGTTGAGCACCGGATCCTCCGGCTTCAGCGAAACGGCACGCTCCATCTCGCGCACGGCGTCGTCGTAGCGGCCAAGCTGATAGTAGGCCCAGCCCAGCGAATCGACGATGTAGCCGTCGCTCGGCCTCAGATCGACCGCCTTCTGGATCATCTCCAGGGCTTCCTTGAGGTTGGTGCCCTGATCGACCCAGGAATAGCCGAGATAGTTCAGCACCTGCGGCTGGTCGGGATAGAGCTCCAGCGCCTTGCGGAAGTTCGGCTCGGCCTTCGGCCATTCCTTCAGCCGCTCGTAAGCGATGCCGCGCTGATAGAAGATGTTCCAGTTCGCCTTGGTCGGCGTCTTCAGGCGCTCGACCGCCTTGTCATAGAGGTTGGCGGCGGAGCGGTAATCCTCCTTCACCGAATAGACACCGCCGAGCGCCAGGTAGCCGCGCATATCGTCGGGATGGGCGTCGACGAGCGCCTTGAGATGCGCGACGGCCTCGTCCTTCTGGCCGATATCGGCGAGGTTGAGGCCGAGTTGGAGGTCGGCGACCTCCTTGAGCGGCGAGGTCGCGGGAATGCGACGGTACAATTCGATGGCGCGCTTGCCGTCCTTCAGTTGCTCGGCAACGGCGGCAAGCTGCATGAGGGCCGCGTCGCTGTCCGGCTTCAGGGCGAGCGCATATTCCAGGTAAAGCCGCACGAACGGCTCGCCGCCGCCGCGGTTGAGCGCGGTGGCGAGGTCGAGCAGGATTTCGGACGCGCCGTCGGCGGGCGAGGCCACCAGCGGCTCAGGCTTGCCGCCCTTGGTGATCTCCTCGCGCAGGGCCACGATCTCGGGTTTGCCGGTAGCAAACCCTTCGGCCTGATCCAGCACGGCGAGCGCCTTGTCCTTGTCGCCCTGACGCGCCAGGAACGAGGCGTAAGCCTCGGCGCAACGCATCCAGGTTTCGGGCGCAGCGCTGCCGGCCGCCGTGTCCTTGATCGTCTCGGCGTAGATTTCGCCCGCCTTGTCCGTCAGGCCGGCAGCGTCGGCGATCAGCGCGCGATGGTAGGATTTGAACAGGTCGAACCATTCCGGCCCGTCGAGCTTTTCGACGAAGGCCATGGCGTCGGCGCCTTGGCCGGCCCCTTCCTTGGCCCAGCCGGTCATGATGCCGGTAATGAGCTTGTCGATATCGGCGGCCACCGACAGCTTCAGCCAGTACTGCGCCTTGTCGTAATCCTTCTTCTTGAACGAATCGACGGCCAGCACCAGCCGCGAGAAGCGTTCGACGTCCGGCACCTCCTTGAGCTTGTCGGCATAGGGCAGCGCCTCTTCGAAACGGCCCTGCGCGACCAGCGTCAGCATCAGGCTCTGCTGCAGCGCCGTATCGTCGGGCGCAAAGGCCAGCGCCTGCTTGTAATAATCGACGGCGCTGTCGAGGTCGTTGTCGGCTTCGGCGACGCGGGCGGCCAGGAATGCGCCCGAAAAGGACGTGATCTGGATCGGCGGGGCCGGCTTGTCCTCGGCCCGGCTTGACTGGCCGGAGGCCATCAGCACCGCGAGGACTGCAAGGCCCGAGAGCCAGCGAGCGCGTCTATGCCGCATTGTCTTCCTTTCCGACAGGGCGCGGCCCCTGCCATGGCAAGGGCTATTCCAGCGAGCGTTTTTCGGGGCGAAGCATGGCCATTTTGCGGTCACGCCTCGATCACGCCCGATTTTTACAATCCGGACGCCCGATTAACAAAGCGCAAACCACGATGCCGCCGCATCGCTCACGAAACCCGGCTGATGCAGAAATCGATGACGTCGATCAGCGCCGATTTCTGCGGCGTCGCCTCCAGCGGCGCCAGCGCGTCGCGGGCGATCTCGCCGAAATGGCGCGCGCGCCCGATGGTGTCGGCTATCGCCGCGTGCCGCTTCATCAGCCCGATGGCCTGCTCCAGGCCCGTATCGTCGGCCGAATTCTGCTCGATCGCCTTCTTCCAGAAGGCACGCTCACTCGCCGTGCCGCGCCGGTAGGCCAGAATCACCGGCAGCGTCACCTTCCCTTCGCGGAAATCGTCGCCAACGTTCTTGCCGAGATCCTTCGAGGAGCCGCCGTAGTCCAGCGCGTCGTCGATGAGCTGGAAGGCGAGGCCGAGATTCATGCCGTAGGAGCGCAGGGCAGCACGGTCCGTGCGCGTGGCGCCCGCGATCACCGGCCCGACCTCCGCCGCTGCCGAGAAAAGCGCCGCGGTCTTGGCCTTGATGACGGCGAAATGCTCGTCCTCGGTGGTTTCCAGGTTCTTGGCGGCGGCCAACTGCATGACCTCGCCCTCGGCGATCACCGAAGCGGCGCTCGACAGGATGTCCAGCGCGTCGAGCGAGCCGACGTCGACCATGACGCGGAAGGCCTGACCGAGCAGATAGTCGCCGACCAGCACGCTGGCCTGGTTGCCCCAGATCATGCGGGCCGTCTTCTTGCCACGGCGCATACCGCTTTCGTCCACGACGTCGTCGTGCAGGAGCGTGGCGGTGTGCATGAACTCGACCGCCATGGCGAGCTTGACATGGCCGTCGCCGGAATAGCCGAACATCTGCGCGGCGGCGAGCGTCACCATCGGGCGCAGGCGCTTGCCGCCCGAGGAAATCAGGTGGTTGGCGACCTGCGGGATCATCTCGACGTCCGAACCGGCCTTCGACAGGATCAGTTCGTTGACGCGCGCCATGTCGGCCGCCGTCAGGTCGATCAGGTGCTTGATGGAGGCGGCTTCCCGCTTTCCGTCCTCGAGGTTGACTACGACACCCACTAAAAACTCCGCGTCCCGCTGTTCGCCCGCGTTCTTTCGAACCGCAAGGAGTCTAGGCGGCGCCCGCATGCCCGGCAAGGGGCGAATTGGCGCGGATCACAGGCTGCGACGGCGCCCTTGCCCGATGCGCCGGCATGGCTACTGTGGCGAGGATCGCAACGCCCGTCCGACCCCGGAGCGATCAGGAAAGGTGCTGATGACGAGAGACTGGATCGAGCGGTTCTGGCGGACCCTGTCGCTGACTGGGCTGCTTGCCGGCACGCTGTTCTTCGCCGCTTCGCTGACGCCGTCGCTGATCCCGCGCGACTTCACGGTCCAGGGCGTCCTTTCCGGCATCGCCTTCAGCGCCGGCTACGGCATCGGCGTGTTCGGCCAATGGTTGTGGATCTGGCTGGAACTGCCGCTGCCGCGAGCGCGCGGCGCGCGCATCGCCAAGCAGGTTGCGGCCGCCGCCTGCGCCGCCATCGCGCTGGCCTTCCTGTGGCAGGCTTCCGCCTGGCAGAATTCCATTCGCAGCCTGATGGGCATGGAGCCGGTGGACAGCGTGCGCCCGTTCCAGGTCGGCCTCATCGCGCTCGTCGTCTTCGTCGTGCTGCTCGGCCTGGCGCGCCTGTTCCGGCTGACCGGGCGCATGACGTCGCGAAGGCTTCGCCCGTTCGTGCCGCGCCGCATCGCCGCTGTCGCCGGCAGCGCGGTTGCGGCGATCCTCTTCGTCGGCGTCGCGAACGGCGTCCTGCTGCGCTACGCGCTGCACGTCGCCGATTCGTCCTATCGCGCCATGGACGAACTGATCGAGGACGGGTCGAGCCCGCCGGCCGATCCGCAAAAGACCGGCAGTGCGGCTTCGGTGCTCACATGGGAGGGGCTCGGCCGCGCCGGCCGCGATTTCATCTCCAGCGGGCCGTCGGCGCAGGATATCGGCGGCTTCCTCGGCCGCGACGCCCAAGAGCCGATCCGCGTCTATGTCGGGCTGGGGTCCGCCGACACGCCCGCCGAGCGCGCAAGGCTGGCGCTGGAGGAATTGAAGCGCGTCGGCGCTTTCGAGAAATCCACGCTGGTCATCGTCACGCCGACCGGCACCGGCTGGGTCGATCCGGCCGCCGCCGACACGCTCGACTACCTGGAAGGCGGCGACGTCGCCAGCGTCGCCATCCAGTATTCCTACCTGGCAAGCTGGCTGTCGCTGCTGGTCGAGCCCGGTTACGGCAGCGACGCCTCCCGCGCGCTTTTCCACGAAGTCTACGGCTATTGGACCACGCTGCCGAAGGATCATCGGCCGAAGCTCTATCTCTACGGCCTCAGCCTCGGGGCGATGAATTCCGAACTGTCGAACGAGCTGTTCGAGGTGCTGGGCGATCCCTATCACGGCGCGCTGTGGGCCGGCCCGCCCTTCGCCAGCCGCATCTGGCGCTCGATCACCGAGCGCCGCAACGCCGGCACGCCGTTCTGGCTGCCGCGCTTCCGCGACGGCTCCTATGTGCGCTTCACCAGCCAGAAGAACGCGCTCGACATTCCGGGCGCGCAATGGGGGCCGCTGCGCGTCGTCTACCTGCAATATGCCAGCGATTCGGTCACCTTCTTCGATCCCTATTCCTTCTACCGGGCGCCCGAATGGATGACCCGGCCGCGCGGCCCAGACGTGTCGGACCAGTTGCGCTGGTATCCGATCGTCTCCTTCCTGCAATCGCTGGTCGATCTCGCCTTCGCCACCACCACGCCGATGGGGCACGGCCACGTCTATGCGCCCGAGCACTATATCGACGCCTGGGTCGCGGTGATGGGACTGCAATGGACGCCGCAAGACATAGCGAGGCTGAAGGCGCATTTCGCCGGGAAGTGAGGCCGATGCGACCGTCATTTACATCGCCGTCCCAAGCTGCGAATTTCGCGCCATGATCGAACTTGTCCGCACCAACGACGTCGTCATCATCTCCTTCGTCGAAGCGCTGATGCGCGACGCCGGCATCGGCTTCCTGGTGGCCGACCAGAACATGAGCGTGCTTGACGGTTCGATCGGCGTCCTGCCACGCCGCATCCTGGTCGAAAAGGACCGGGCGGACGAGGCGCGCCGCATCCTCACCGACGCCGGCATCGCCCACGAGATGCGCGTTCCGTGAGTCCTCGGCCATGAACGCACTCCCCGCCGGGACGGCGCAGACAGTCGACGCCTTCCATCGCGGACGCTTCTTCCTTGTCCAGCCTGCCGCAAGCGGCCACCGCGCCGGCATGGACGCCATGATGCTGGCCGCAAGCGTGCCTTCCGCCTTTGCCGGACGGCTGGCCGATTTCGGTGCCGGAGCCGGAGCCGCCGGCCTCGCGGTACTGTCGCGCTGCGCGGCGGCCGAGGCGGTGCTGGTCGAGCGCTCGCCCGAGATGGCCGCCTTCGCCGAAGCGACGCTGGCGCATCCCGGCAACGCCGCCTTGCAGGGCCGCGCTTCGGTTCTCGAAGCCGACGTGACATTGACCGGACGGGCGCGGGTAGCGGCCGGCCTCGCCGACAACGGCTTCGATTTCGCCGTCATGAACCCGCCCTTCAACGCCGGCGCCGACCGCGCGACACCGGACGCGCTGAAGCGGGCCGCGCATGTCATGGAAGACGCCCTGTTCGAGCGCTGGGTACGCAGCGCCGCCGCTGTCGTAAAACCGCGCGGCGGCTTGGCCGTCATCGCCCGGCCCGAACAGCTGGCGGAGCTGGTCGCCGCCGTCTCGGGCCGCTTCGGCGGTGCCGAGATCCTCGCCATCCATCCGCGCGCCGACGCCGCCGCCATCCGCATTGTCTTGCGCGCCTGGCGCGGCTCGCGCGCAAAACTGTCGCTCAAACCGCCGCTGGTGCTGCACGAGTCCGGTTCCGACCGCTTTTCGGCCCGCGCCGACGCCATCAACAACGGGATGGCCTCGCTTTTCGGCGATTGACGCCTCTTTGATATTGCCGCCGCGCGGCGAATGCCTACATGCTTTCAGCCATTGCCGGAGAACACCTTGCGCCGTCTCATCAACCGCCTGCTGCCGAAATCCTGGCGTTCCGACGCCGTCACCATCCCCGTCATCCGCCTGCAGGGTGCGATCATGGCCGGCGGCAGCCAGTTTCGGCCGGGCCTGTCGCTCGCCACCACGGCCGGGCTGATCGAAAAGGCCTTCGCCTTCGAGGCGCCGGCGGTGGCGATTGCCATCAATTCGCCGGGCGGCTCGCCGGTGCAGTCGCGGCTGATCTACAAGCGCATCTGTGACTTGGCAGTGGAGAAGAACAAACGCGTGCTGGTCTTCGTCGAGGACGTGGCGGCCTCCGGCGGCTACATGATCGCGCTGGCCGGCGACGAGATCATCGCCGACCCTTCCTCCATCGTCGGCTCGATCGGCGTGGTGTCCGCCTCCTTCGGTTTTCCCGAACTCTTGAAGAAGATCGGCGTCGAGCGGCGCGTCCACACCGCCGGGCAGAACAAGTCCGTGCTCGATCCGTTCAGGCCGGAAAAGCCGGAAGACGTCGAGCGGCTGAAGGCGCTGCAACTGGAGGTGCACGAAACCTTCATCGACATGGTCAAGGAACGGCGCGGGTCGAAGCTGAAGGACGATCCCGACCTGTTCACCGGCCTGTTCTGGACCGGCAAGCGCGGCCTCGACCTCGGGCTGGTCGACGCGCTGGGCGACATGCGCGGGGTACTGAGAAAGCGCTACGGGGCCAAGACGCGGCTCAAGCTGATCAGCCAGCCGCGCGGCCTGTTCGCCCGCTTCGGCCTGTTCGGCTCGAAGGCACAACCGGCCGACATCGCGGCGGCAGCCGCCGGCGGCCTGGCGGATGCGGCCGAGGATCGCGCCCTGTGGAGCCGTTACGGCCTTTGAAAAGCCGCATGAAAGGTCTAGCATGAACGGAAATCACATTGCTGGCCGCGTAACCGCCCCTGAGGCAGGAGCATCGACATGCCGCAACTCATCCTGTTCACCATCGTCGGCATCGCCGCCTATGTCGGCTACCGGTCGTTCGTGCGCGAGGCCCAACGGGTGACCGCCAAGGTCCGCCGCGCCGAGAAGCAGCAAGCCAACGGCACCATGGGCACGCTGGTGCAGGACCCCAAGACGGGCGAATACCGGCTGGCCAAGGACTGACCCCTCGCCCGACCGCACACCGTGGACATCGCGCCTCCTCCCACCGATCCGACCCTCGCAGATCTGGCCGTCACCGAGCTGGCGCCGGCCAAGCTTAATCTCGCGCTGCATGTGACCGGCCGGCGCGCCGACGGTTTTCACCTGCTCGAAAGCCTCGTCGTCTTCACCCGCTTCGGCGACCGGCTGCATGTCGAGCCGGCGGCGGAGGACGGCTTTGCCATCGACGGCCCGTTCGCCGATCAGCTTGACGCCGGCGCCGGCAATCTCGTCCTCCGCGCCCGCGAAGCGCTGCGGCAGGCACTGCCGGAACCGGCGCGGCAAGTGCTTTCCCCCGCCGCCGTCCGGCTTGAAAAGAACCTGCCCGTGGCCTCCGGCATCGGCGGCGGATCGAGCGACGCGGCCGCCGCGCTGCGCTCGCTGAACCGGCTGTGGGGCAGCAAGCTGGACGACCGCGCGCTTGCCGAGATCGGCGCCGGCCTCGGCGCGGACGTGCCGATGTGCCTGGCCGCTCGGCCGCTGGTCGCCAAAGGCATCGGCGAGATCGTCGAGCCGGTGGCGGATTTCCCGACGCTCGCGCTGGTGCTGGTCAATCCGGGCGCGGCCGTGGCGACGCCCGAGGTGTTTGCCCGGCTGACCCGGCGCGACGGCGAAAGCCTGCCTCCCCTGCCCGGCACGATCGATTTCCATTCGCTGCGGAACTGGCTGGAAACCACGCGCAACGACCTCGAACCCGCCGCGCGCGAAATCCAGCCGGCCATCGGCCAAGCGCTTGCTGCGTTGAACAAGGCCGGCTCCGGCTTCTCGCGCATGTCGGGCTCGGGCGCCACCTGCTTCGGCCTGTTCGAGACGGGCAACGTCGCCAAGCGCGCAGCCCTGGCCATCAGGGCCAAGCACCCCGGCTGGTTCGTGGCGGCGACGCGCGGCATGCCCTCGCCGGGTCGAAGCGAAGAGGCGTGAACCGTGTCCGACCGACCCTTCATCCCCGTCCGCATTGCCGTGCTCACCGTTTCCGACACGCGCACGCTGGCCGACGACAAGTCCGGGCAGACGATTGTAGACCGCATCGCTGAAGCCGGGCACCTGCTTGCCGACCGCGCCATCGTCACCGACGATCGCGAAAAGATCCGCGCCAAGGTTCTGGCCTGGTCGAAGGACGAGGGCGTGGATGTCGTCATCACCACCGGCGGCACCGGTTTCACCGGCCGCGACGTGACGCCGGAAGCGCTGGAACCGATCTTCGAGAAGCGCATGGACGGCTTCTCGGAAGTCTTCCACCGCATCTCCTTCGACAAGATCGGCACCTCGACGATCCAGTCGCGCGCCACCGGCGGCGTCGTCAACGCCACCTTCGTCTTCGTGCTGCCCGGCTCGCCCGGCGCCTGCCGCGACGCCTGGGACGGCATCCTGAAGGCGCAGCTCGACTACCGCCACATGCCCTGCAACTTCGTCGAGATCATGCCGAGGCTAGACGAGCACCTGCGGCGCGGCGGGAGCTGAATATCGGCGCACTTCATCGTCGCCACGCCCTGCTCTCGCAGTCTGGCCATTGTCAAAGAACGGACCTTGCGAACAAGGTCGGGAAGCGGGCGCGGGGGCCGTGCCTGCTAAGTTAAATAGTGGCGCGGCTTCCCGCGCCCGCCGGTGTCTTGCCTCCCCGAGGGTCGCTGCCGCCTTTCGGGCGGCCCGCTGGCTCGGTCGAGGCCCGGACTTGGGGGTTCATCGCCCAGCCGCCTACCGTAGACGACCAGCCCGGCACCGTCTCCTGCCACAAGCGCCCGGTTCGCGACCCGCGTTCCCGCACAGGAGATGACGGGCAGTATAGAGCGGGCGGAAAGGACGGGGATAGATTTCGGGAAGTTTTTTGCGGAAAGAGACGCGGCGAAGGCGCTCCTTTCTCCGCGACGGAGGAGTTGTCGCATGTGGTGCAGTACCCCCACCCCTAACCCCTCCCCGCAAGGGGGGGACGCTGACGCCGCCGTTTCAGCCGAAATCGGCAAGATTGGCGCGCTATAGCGGTGCCGCAAAGTCCCCCTCCCCCTTGCGGGGAGGGGTTAGGGGTGGGGGGTCTGCGCCATATGCAGCAGCCGTACCATCTGCGGGGAGAGGAGAACTTCGCCACTGCGCTCCGCTCAGCTTCCGGAACTACAAGCGCACAGCGTTCGCACCGCTTTAGCCTGCCCGCCGGCAGACAGGTGCCAGCTCTTACGGTCGCCGGAACCCGGTCGGGCCGCCGTAGAGGTAGCCGATGCGCTGAACCGCTTCGCGCAGGCCCTCGCGCGAGACCTGCATGGTGTGGCCGTTGGCGTGGATCATGATGTCGGCGTCGAGCATGACGGCGACGTGGCCCTTCCAGAAGACGAGGTCGCCTCGCTTCAGGCCGGAATAGTCCGCGCCGGGATCGAGCAGTTCGCCCAGCCCGTTCGCCTGCATGTCGGAATCGCGCAGCACGTCGCGCCCTGTCATGCGCATGGCAAGCTGGACGAGACCCGAGCAGTCGATGCCGAAACCGGAGACGCCGCCCCACAGGTAGGGCGTGTTCTCGAACTGCTCGGCCACCGTGACATAGTCGGCCGCATTCTCGCCGATGCGCGTGAGATGGCCGGCGATCACCGCCTCGCCGGACGGCAGCAGCGCATAGGTCGTGCCGCGCGTCTCGGCCGTGCCGGTCACTGTCAGCGCCGAACCCATGGAGAGGGCCTCCCCGCGAGGGAAACGCAGGTCCGGCCCGGGATAAAGGAAGGTGCGCGGCACCGAGACCAGATGCGTCGGCGCATGATCTCGGCCGGCGAGCGCCGAGGCCGCGATATAGCCGACATAGCCGTCGCGCGCGCCCTGCACCCAGGCGAAACCGCCGGCCTCGTCGAACACCGTCACGTCGTCGCCGAACAGGAACTGGGTGTCGATGCCGCTATCGGGGCGCGGCTCGCGGCGCACGTCGGCGACGGGCACCGCAATGCGCGCCGGTCGCCCGGTGACGAAGCGTGCGGCTTCCACCTCGCCCTCAAGGCGCTTGTCGGCGAGATCGGAGCGGAAGGCGTGCAGGCGGCGGTCGCGAACGGTCAAGATTCAATCCAGTATCAGGGCCAGTAACAGGGCCAACCATCAGATCGGCAGGTCGAGTGCCTTGGCAACGATAGCATCGCCGAGCCGCTCGACATAGAGCGCACCTTCCACCGTGCGTTTGACCAGCACATTGCGGCGGTCAAGCTCGTCGCGGTGGCGCGACACCAGCTTCAGCGTTCCCATCGTATCGAGCGCGCGGGTGATGACCGGCTTGGTGACGCCGAGCCGCGCCGCCAGCGCGCGAATCGTGTGCGGCGGCGGGTCGAGGTAGATGGTGAGCAGGATCGCCATCTGGCGCTGCGTCAGGTCGGGCGCGTCGTCGCGCACCTCGGCCAGCAGAACCTGCTGCCAGAGCCGCATCGCCTGGGACGGTCGCATGGTGATCGCCATGCCGTCATTGTGGCGGCAAATCGTTTCGGATGCGTTTCAGATGGAGATCAGCCGAACCGGCTCGAAATCACCTTCTCCAGCGCGCGGATCGCCTGCGCCTCGCCGCCGGCAAGGCCATGTGGCCGGTCGGCGGGGTTCCATGCGAAGATGTCGAAATGCGCCCAGCTTCTGGCCTTCGCCACGAAGCGGCCGAGGAAGAGCGCCGCCGTCACCGAGCCGGCGAAGGCGTCGGCCGTGACGTTGTTCATGTCGGCCACCTTGGAGGACAGCTTCGCCTCGTAGGGCCTCCACAGCGGCATGCGCCAGAGTGGGTCCTCGACCGCGTGCGACGCGGCCGCCAGATCGCCGGCAAGCGCATCATCGTGGGTGTAGAAGGGCACGAGATCCGGTCCGAGCGCGACGCGCGCGGCGCCGGTGAGCGTCGCCATGTCGATCAGAAGGTCGGGCGTTTCCTCGTCGGCCAGCGCCAGCGCGTCGGCGAGCACCAGACGGCCCTCGGCGTCGGTGTTGCCGATTTCCACGGTCACTCCCTTGCGGCTCGTCAGCACGTCGCCGGGGCGGAAGGCGTTGGCCGAGATGGAGTTTTCCACCGCCGGGACCAGCACGCGCAGCCGCACCTTGAGACCGGCGGCCATGATCATCGAGGCGAGCCCCAGCACGTTGGCCGCGCCGCCCATGTCCTTCTTCATCAAGAGCATGCCGGACGCCGGCTTGATGTCGAGGCCGCCGGTGTCGAAGCACACGCCCTTGCCGACCAGCGTCACCTTCGGCGCGCCTTTCGGCCCCCAGGCGAGGTCGATCAGGCGCGGCGCCTCGGCCGAGGCACGGCCGACGGCGTGGATCATCGGGAAGTTCTTCTTTAACAGGTCGTCGCCCTTGATGACGGCAACCGTCGCCTTGTGGATGCGGGCGAGGCCGCGCACGGCCTTTTCCAGCGCCTCCGGCCCCATGTCGCTGGTCGGCGTGTTGACGAGGTCGCGCGCCAGCATGGTGCCGGCGGCGAGCCGTTCCACCCGGGCAGCGTCGGCGCCTTCCGGCAAGGCGAAGCGCAGCGCCCTGCCCGGCTTCTTGCCGTAGCGGGTGAAGACGTAGCCGCCGAGTTGCAAGGCCAGCGCGGCAAGGTCCGGATCGGCCGGCTGTGCGGCGAAATGCCAGTCGCCTTCCGGCAGGGCACGCGCCAGCGCACCCAGCGCCAGCATACCGTCGCCGTGCCCGAACAGGGCGCCGGCCAGTGCGCCGTTTTCGCCCGGCACCAGCAATGCGCGGCCCGCGTCGCCGGAAAAGCCCGCGGCCTTCGCCCAGGCGGTCGCGGACGGCGGCAGGCCGGCCGCTTCCAGCTCTCCCGGCCGCACCAGATGGACCGGCAAGGACTTTTTCGATTTGCGGGAGACGATCTCGACGGGCATGGGCACTCCAGTGCCGAGCCGGACGGACGCCGACTCGCGCTTCTTAACCAAGCGTTAGGGTTAACAGAATATTTCTCGGCTGGGGAAGGCACCTTTCGACGGGAGCCTTTGTGCAACGGAGGCCTGATTCCATGTCGAGACATGCCGGCACGAGGGGTAAGGCCCGCTTCGCAGCGACGGCGCTGGCGCTGGTCATGGCGGCCGGACTGGCGGGCTGCGGCACCGACCGCATGAGTACGGGTTCGATCGGCCCCTCGCGCGGCAAGGCGGTGGAGACGATGTCGGCCGGCGAACTGCAAAGCGCCTCGGTAGCGCTCGGCCGGTCCTATGCGAGCAATCCCAACGACAAGGGACTGGCGATCAAATACGCCACCGTATTGCAGATGAACGGCGACGCCGACCAGTCGCTGGCCGTCATGCGCAAGCTCGCCATCGCCTATCCCAAGGATCGCGACGTGCTGGCGGCTTACGGCAAGGCGCTCGCCGCCAACGGCCAGCTCCAGCCGGCGCTGGACGCCGTGCGCCGGGCGCAGACGCCCGAATACCCGGACTGGAAGCTGGTTTCGGCCGAAGGCGCAATCCTCGACCAGCTCGGCCAGAAGGACCAGGCGCGCGAACGCTACCGCAAGGCGCTCGAACTGAAGCCGAACGAACCGTCGGTGCTGTCCAATCTCGGCATGTCCTATCTGCTCGGCGGCGACCTGCGCATGGCCGAAACCTATCTGCGCTCGGCCGCCCAGCAGCCCAGCGCCGACAGCCGCGTACGCCAGAACCTGGCGCTGGTGGTCGGCCTGCAGGGCCGCTTCGACGAGGCCGAGAAGATCGCCTCGCAGGAACTGCCGCCCGACCAGGCCGCCGCCAACGTCGCCTACCTGCGCAAGATGCTGTCGCAGCAGAACGCCTGGAACCAGCTCAAGAAAGAAGACAAGGGCGGCGGCGCCGAAACCAACACCAACTGACCGATCCGCCGGCCCGCCGGCGGCCACCCGGCACGATCGACGAATGAAAAACCCGGCCGAACAGCCGGGTTTTTGTTTGGTCGCCGTCTGCGCCTTGCCCGGAAGGGCACGGCCACCCCTGCCCTATTTCGAGCTGTCCTGCGTCGACGCGTGCGCGGGGCCGAAGAGGCCGCCCTGCTCGCTGATCTGGATGCCGGCCGGGCCGAGGATGACGGCGAACAGCACCGGCAGGAAGAACAGGATCATCGGCACGGTGAGCTTCGGCGGCAGGGCGGCGGCCTTCTTCTCCGCCTCGTTCATACGCATGTCGCGGCTCTCGGAAGCCAGCACGCGCAGCGCGTGGGCGACCGGCGTACCGTAGCGCTCCGCCTGGATAAGAGCCTGGCTGACGGACTTGACCGTTTCCAGCCCGGTGCGCGCGGCGAGGTTCTCGTAGGCCTGGCGGCGCTCCTGCAGGTAGGACAGTTCGGCGTTGGTCAGCACGAACTCCTCGGCCAGCGCCACCGACTGGGAGCCGATCTCGTCGGCCACCTTGCGCAGGGCCGCCTCCGTCGACATGCCCGATTCCACGCAGATCAGCATCAGGTCGAGCGCATCGGGCCAGGCGCGCTGGATCGACTGCTTGCGCTTGGTCACCAGATTGGAGACATAAAATACCGGCGCGTAGAAACCCGCATAGGCGGCCAGAACGCAGATGAAGATCTTCACGAAGGTCGACTGCTCGGGCAGGCCGTCCAGCACGAAAACATAGACAACCGCCAAGGCAAGGCCGACGAACGGCAGGACCAGGCGGAAGAACAGGAACTTCGTCAGCGGATTCTGACCGCGGAAGCCGGCCATCTTCAGCTTCTGCATGGTCCCTTCGTCGGCCAGGGCGCGCTTCAGGTCCAGCCGCTCGACGATGGTGCGCATGCCCAGCGACTGTTCCTCGCGCAGGCCCTTGCGGCGGCGGTCGGCCTCGGCCGCCAGACGGGCCCGCTGCTTGGCGCGCAGTTCCTCGCGCTCCAGCGCGACCGACTTCATGCGGGATTTGAGCGGGTTGCCGCCGAAGGCCGGAACCAGCGTGAAGACGGTGGCGAAGACGGCGATGCCGACCAGCAGCGCGATGAGGAAGGAAGGATCGGTAAGGGTTTTGACGACGCCCATCGCTGCACCTACACGTCGAAATTGATCATCTTGCGCATCACGAAGATGCCGATCCCCATCCAGATGCCGGAGAGGCCGAGGATGAGATGGCCGGTATCGGTGGTGAACAGCGGCATGATGTATTTGGGGCTGGTGATGAAGGTCATGACCGCGACGACGAAAGGCAGCGCACCGATGATGGCGGCGGAAGCCTTGGCTTCCATCGAAAGGGCCTGCACCCTGGCCTTCATCTTCTTGCGGTCGCGCAGCACGCGCGAGAGATTGCCCAGCGCCTCGGAAAGGTTGCCGCCGGCCTGGCTCTGGATCTGGATGACGATGCCGAAGAAGCCCGCCTCGGGACACGGCATCGTCTCGGGCATGCGCATGGCCGCATCGGGGATCGACAGGCCGAGTTGCTGGGCGTCGACGATGCGGCGGAACTCGGTCTTGACGGGCTCCTGCGCCTCGTTGGCGATCAGGCGCACCCCGTCGTTGAGCGGCAGGCCGGATTTCACGGCGCGCACGATGACGTCCAGCGCGTTGGGAAACTCGTCGAGGAACTTCTTGACGCGGCGTTTGCGGCGGAACGAGACGAGCCAGCGCGGCAAGCCGAGCCCGCCGACCAGCAGGATCGCCAGCGCGACGAACAGCGGCGCCCCGACCAGGAAGAAGAGCAAGGCCATCACCAGGCCGAAAATGCCCGAATAAAGATAGAAACGCTCGATCGTCACGGTCATGCCGGCCTGCCGCAACTGCACCTTGAGCGGCGGCTTCTTGACGTTGACGTCCTTGCGCTTCTGCTTTTCTTCCAGGTCCTTCAGCGAATCCTGCACGGACTTGCGGCGCTTGGCCACTTCGGCAATGCGGTCGCGCGAGGCCTTGGCCGCGGCACGGTCGCTGTCGGCCGCCTTGACGGTCTGCAGGCGGCGGCCGACCTGCTTTTCCCGGCTGATGTCGTTGAACAGGAAGGCATAGGCGACCGCACCGGCGGCAAAGCCGGCCAGCGCCACGAAAGCCAGGGTCGTGGGATCAATTCCAAACATGATGCAAAGCCCCTGCCTTTCCCACGGCGGCGTCAGTCGGCCCGTTTCTCCATCGCCTCGAGCGCGGTCGCCAGGCGCAGTTCCTCGCCGAAATAGCGCGCGCGTTCCCAGAAATGCGGCCGGCCGATGCCGGTGGAGACATGCTCGCCCAGCAGGCGGCCGTTCTGGTCCTCGCCCTTGATGTTGTAGACGACGATATCCTGGGTGATGACGACATCGCCTTCCATGCCGACCACTTCCGTGACGTGGGTGATGCGGCGCGAGCCGTCGCGCAGGCGCGCGGCCTGGATGATGACGTCGACCGAACCGACGATGATCTCGCGCACGGTTTTCTGCGGCAACGAATAGCCGCCCATGGCGATCATCGATTCCATGCGGTTGAGACATTCGCGCGGGCTGTTGGAGTGGATGGTGCCCATCGAGCCGTCGTGGCCCGTGTTCATCGCCTGAAGCAGGTCGAACACCTCGGGGCCGCGCACCTCGCCGACGATGATGCGTTCGGGTCGCATGCGCAGGCAGTTCTTGACCAGGTCGCGCATGGTCACCTCGCCCTCGCCCTCGAGGTTCTTGGGGCGGGTTTCCAGGCGCACGACGTGGGGCTGCTGCAGTTGCAGTTCGGCCGAATCCTCGCAGGTTATGATGCGCTCGTCGCGGTCGATATAGTTTGTCAGGCAGTTGAGCAGCGTCGTCTTGCCGGAGCCCGTGCCGCCCGAGATGATGACGTTGCAGCGCACGCGGCCGATGATCTTGAGCACCTCCGCGCCTTCGGGCGAGATGGCGCCGAAGCGGACGAGCTGGTCGAGGGTGAGCTTGTCCTTCTTGAACTTGCGGATGGTGAGCGCGGTGCCGTCGATGGCCAGCGGCGGCGCGATGACGTTGACGCGCGAGCCGTCGGGCAGGCGCGCGTCGCAGATCGGCGAAGATTCGTCGACGCGGCGGCCGACCTGGCTGACGATGCGCTGGCAGATGTTGAGGAGCTGCTGGTTGTCGCGGAAGCGGATGCCGGTCGTCTCGACCTTGCCGTTGACTTCGATGTAGACGTTCTTGGAGCCGTTCACCATGATGTCGGCGATGTCGTCGCGCGCCAGCAGCGGTTCCAGCGGGCCGTAGCCCAGAACATCGTTGCAGATGTCGTCGAGCAGTTCTTCCTGCTCGGCGATCGACATGGCGAAGTTCTTGATCGCGATGATGTCGTTGACGATGTCGCGGATTTCCTCGCGCGCGCTCTCGGGATCGAGCTTGGCGAGCTGCGACAGGTCGATGGTGTCGATCAGCGCCGAAAAGACCTGGCTCTTGGTGTCGTAATAGGCCTCGGAGCGTTCGCGCGGGCCGCGCCGCGGCTCGGCGGCGAGCGGCGGAGCCTCGACGTTGCGGCGCGTGACCGGCGGCGGCGCCGGCGGAGCCAAGGGGGCGCTGGGAGGAGTTGCGGCGGGACGTGCGGGCGCCTCCGCCACGGTGGAGCGCGGGACAGCCTCCGCCGGCGGCGCCGCCGGCGCGGTCGGGCGGAACTCGGGAACGCCCCGGTTGCCGTCGTCGTTGCCTCTTTTGCCAAACATGATCGCTACCGATTCCGCCGAACTGCCATCACTTCTTGCCGCGCTTCAGCTTTTCGAGGATGCCGCCGAGGGCGGCCTTCTTCCTGGTCTTGAGTTCGCTGCGGCCGGTCAGCACATGGGCGACCTCGTTGACGATGGCCACGATCGGGCTCTTGGCGTCCATTTCGCCCAGCATGCGGCCGTTGTTGGCGGCGTTGCCGAACAGCAGCGGCTCGAAGGGAATGACCGCCATCGGCGTGATGCCGAGCGGCTCGGCGAAATCCTGCGGGCTGATCTCGGGGCGCTTGGGCACGCCGGCCTGGTTGAGGACCAGCTTCGGCGGCGGATCGTTCGGCCTGAGCTTCTTCAGCATGTCCACCAGATTCTTGGTGTTGCGCAGGTTGGCCAGCTCGGGCGTCGCGGTGATGACCACGTCGTCGGCCCTTGCCAGCGTGTTCTTCGACCAGCCGCTCCAGACATGCGGCACGTCGAGCACCAGGAGCGGCGCGCTGCGCTGGGCGGTATCGATGATGTGGGCGAAGGCGTCGGCGTCGAAATCGCAGACGCGGTCGAGCGTCGAGGGCGCTGCCAGCAGCGACAGGTGCTCGGCGCATTGCGCCAGAAGGCGATCCAGATAGACCTCGTCGATGCGCTCGGGCGAAAAGACCGCCTCGGCGATGCCTTGCGCCGGGTCCTGGTCGAAATTGATGTTGGCGGTGCCGAAGGCGAGGTCGAGGTCGGCCACCATCACCTCGGACTTGAACAGCGACGACATCGCCCAGGCGACGTTGTGGGCGATGGTGGAAGATCCGACGCCGCCCTTGGCGCCGACGAAGGCGATGGCGCGGCCGATCGGCTCGGCCTCGGGATCGACGAAGATCGAGGAGATGACGCTGACGATGTCGGCCATCGAGATCGGCGCGATGACGTATTCGGAAATGCCGGAGCGGATCAGCTCGCGATAAAGGCCGACGTCGTTGTAGTGGCCGACCACCACCACCTTGGAGCTGGGGTCGCAATGCTCGGCGAGCTGGCCGAGCTGCGCCATCAGTTCCTTCGGCTCGGCGCGCGATTCCAGCAGGATCAGGTTGGGCGTCGGCGCCGACTGGTAGAACTCGATCGCGGTCGGGATGCCGCCCATATGCACCTTGAGGTGCGCCTTGGCCATGCGGCGGTCGCTGCCGGCGCGCTCGATCGGCCCGGCCACCCCTTCCGTCTCGCAGAAAGCCTGGATGGAGATGCGCGGGATCGGCCGCAGGGTCTGCATGGCGGCGACGTCGCGGGCGTCGTCGCTGCCTTCGATATCGGTGTCGTAGGCGAGATTGCTCATCGTCCTGCCCCCGCGGCCTAGTAGGTCACTTCGGAATTGCCGAGGAACTCTTCGGAGATGCCTCGCGCCCGATAGACGTCGATCACCTTGCCGCGATTCTCCGCGTCGATTGTGGTCTGCTTGCGCGGCCCGATCAGGTCCGCCGGATTGGCGATCTGCGCGGCGAGGTTGTTCTGGTAGGAGCAGCCGAAATTGGCGTAGTGCTTGTTTTCGGCATTGTTCAAGAGGTCGTCCGGCCAGCGGCCGCAACGGTCGGTATGCGCCTTGACGGCGGTATAGGAGACGCGGATCGGCGCCGAGACGTCGGAGCCGCCCGCCTGGTAGGACAGGGTCGAGATGCGCTTGCGGCTGATGCCGCTGGCCGCCGCCAGCCGGGCGAAATCGCGGGCGGCCGCGCGGGCGGCGATCTCGTTGGCCGAACCGGACGGCACCGCGATGGTGAGCAGGGGTGCCGCACTCCTGTCGTAGCCGTCGAGGAAGCCGAGCAGCGTCTGGCGCTGCGCCCTGGTCATACCACGGTCGCCGGCGCCGACCGGCAGGTCGATCTTGAGATCCTGCTGGGAAATGACGATCGGATGGTTGGTGCGGTAATCGTCCGGCACCGAACCGACGGTGATGGAATCGCGGTTGGCGCAGCCCGCCAGCAGTGCCGCGGCGGCAACTGCCACGAGCGGAAGGGAGGTGCCTAAACGGAACCGGCGAACGGAATGCGGCGCTGTCGCCATGACCCCTGCTCCAAAGTTTGAACCAGACATGTCCGTTCCCCGCTTATTTGTAGATGAAGCCGACGACGCCGTGATACCGGCCGGCTGGCCTGTCCGTCTGCATGGTGCCGTAGACGCGGTTGACGCGGCCAAGGAACATGCCGGCGCCATCGCTGGCGGCGTTGAAATTGTCGTCCGGCTTGGCAAGCTCGTTGCGCGCCACCGGCCGCGACAGATAGGGCGTCACGATGATGACAAGCTCGGTCTCGTTGCGGACGAAATCGCGCGAGCGGAACAGCGTGCCGAGTACCGGGATCTTGGAGAGGCCGGGCATGCCCGTAAGCGCCTGGCGCACGTCGTCGCGAACGAGGCCGGCGATCATCATCGAACCGCCGGAGGGCAGCTCGATGGTGGTGTCGGCAAGGCGTTTGCGCAGCGAGATCACGCTGCCGCCGCCGGCGACCACCGACCCCTCGTTGGTCGGCTCGGACACGCTCGTCCGGACCTTCAGGCTGATGCGGCCGGGCGAAAGGACGACAGGCTGGAATTCGAGACCAATGCCGTATTCGATCTTCTCGTGCGAATAGGTCGGATTGCCGTCGCGGTTATCGTTGGATTTGTTTTCCGTGTAACCGGAGGTCATGTTGAATTCACCGCCCACCTTGAAGGTGGCCTTCTCGCCCGAGACGGCGGTGAGCGTCGGTTCGGCCAGCGTCTTCATGACGCCGCCCTGTTCCATGGCATTGAGATAGGCGTTGAGCGTGGAAGTCCCCAGCGACAACGCCGGATTGACCGCGCCCTGCATCGGCATGCCGAGGCCGAACTGCTGGGCGCTGACGGCGCCCCAGCTGATGCCGTTGCTCGAGCCATTGGCGACCATGTTGACGCCGAGCTGCTTCATGACGTTGCGGCTGACTTCGGCGACCGTCACCTTGAGCGTCACCTGATCGTCGCCGATGATCTGCAAGAGGTTGATGATGGCGCTTTTCTGGCGCTGGGAGTCGGGGTTGTTGATATCGACGCCGCCGGCGGCGTTGCCGCCCGCCGCGGTCTGTGAATACTGGCCCGTCGTCGCCTCGCCACCGGTGACGAAGGCGGTGGCGAGGTCGGCGGCGCGCTTGGAATCCAGCGGCGTGTCGACGGTACCGGTCAGCACCACGTTGTCGTTGAGCAGCTCGACCTTGATGTCGGAGCCGGGAATGAAGCGCTTGAGATATTCCTCCAGGCCGGCGACATCGCGCTCGACGTCGAGGTCGAGGCTGACGATCTGCTCGCCGTTGGCGCCGAAGACGAAGATGTTCGTCTCGCCGACCGCCTTGCCGAACAGATAGATGCGCCGCGAGGTGCGGGTGACCGCGTCGGCGACCGCCGGGTTGGCGACCAGGATGTCATAGGCATCGCTGGGCAGGTCGAGGACCACCGACTTGTTCAGACCGAGCTTGATGTGCTGGTTTGCCGAACTGGTTCCGACGCGCGCCTTGCCGGCATGCGCCTCGACCGGCATGAAGGAGCCGGCGGCGAACAGGCCGAGCCCGAGCACGGCGGCGAGCGCGATGCGCACTCCAGCATGTGTCCTCATTTCCTAGCTCCCATTTCGGAAACCTCTCCCGACTTGATCAGGCGCACCGTTCCGCGCCGGCCGTTGCCGGAAACGAGATAATCGGCCTCGCCGGTGACCTTCTCGTCGGCGTCGGCGATGGGCCTGAGCGCCAGCGTCAGCCGATCCGCCATCTGCTGGGCGACGGTGATGATCTCGGCCTGCTGCGGCGTCAGCTCCAGCGTCGCCGTCTGGCCGACACGGGTCTTCTTGCCTTCCTCGTCTTCCTGGATCGTCTGGTCGATGGCCAGCACGCGGATGTTCTTCAGGATGGTCTCGGTGAAGAAGCCGTTCGACCCCGGAACGTCCTTGTCGACCCGCCGGGTCATGATGACGTCGACGAAGTCGTTCGGCAGGATGAAGCCGCCGGCGGAAGTATCGGCGGCGATCGAGGTAGCGACGGCGCGGGTGCCCGACGGCAGGATCGAGGACATGAAGCTCTGCCCCTCGCCGATCAGCTTGGACCGGCGCAGCGGCTCGCCGGTGTACATGGCCATGCGGGCGACCGAGCCCTTCAGCTTTTCCACCGCGTCGGGCTCGTTGGCGCGGGTGATGAAATTGGCGTTGACGCCGTCGGACGGCCACTTTTCCCACGAGATGTTGTTGGCCAGCGTCCCGCCCATCGGCACGTCGCCGGACAGCACCAGCACATCCTGCAACGCGATGGCCGGCTGCTGCGGCGTGTTGACGACGACTTCGGCAGGCGGCTTGACCGCCATGTTCTTGGCGACATAGCCGGCCCCCCCGGCTGCGGCCACCGCGACGCTCAAGATAATCAATCGGGATGCCGGCATATGCCCAACCCTCGCCCTTAGCAAACCTCTAGCCAGGCGGGACTTTGCAGCGGCAATCGTCAAATTAGGGTTAATGCAATGCTTACGATCGTGATTAATTTAACGTTTATGCAAATGCGAAGCATCGCCCGCCGCATCGACCGGCAGGCATGAAAAAGGCGGCCGGAGCCGCCTTTGCGAGAAAGTTGTGCCGGCGAGCGCTCACGAGGCCGTGCGCTCCAGCGCCCACTGCACCAGCGGCGATGCCGGAAAGGCCAGAAGCCCGCCGAGGCCCAGCGCGATGCCGTAGGGAATGCCCATCTTCTCGTCGGCGAAGTGGCGCAGGAACAGGTTGTTGCGCGTCATCGTCGCCAGCACCGAGCCGCGATAGACGAGCAGCGCCATGGTCAGCAGACCGCCGATGACGGAAGCGATAAGAAGATAATCGACGAGGCAGGTACCGAAACCCATCCACACGGAGGTCGCCGCCATCAGCTTGGCATCGCCGCCGCCCATGGCGCCGAGGGCGAACAGGCCGATCGTGCAGGCCAGCACCAAGGCACCGGCGGCCAGATGCAGGCCATACTGCGTCCACTCCATGCCCGTCAGCGGCGCCACGACCATGAAGGCTCCGGCGAGGATGAGCGAGACCCGGTTGGCGATCGTCATCGACAGCATGTCGGAGATCGCCGCGAACAGCATGCAGAAGGGAAAGACGACGAAGATCAGGGCTTCAAGCATCGGGGTCCACCATGGTTCCGGGCGGCGAATGCGCCACTACAGGCACCTTAGGCGATTTCCGTTAAGGATCGATGAGCCGGGAACGGCGGATTTGCGCGATTCCCGTCTCTCCGCGATGCCGGGGGCGCCGCCGTTTAACCGTTGGTTCACCAATCCCGTTCATGATCCGTTGAACACATTCGCGCAATCCGCGCAGCCCGGAGATTGAAATGGCCCTGTCGAGATCGTTCCTGATCGCCGCCGCGCTGCTTTCGGCAACGGCCTTCGCGGCGCCGGCGCGGGCGGACGCCGGGATCGAGGTGACGATGAACCAGGCGCGGATCGTCAAGCTGGCGCGCGCGGCCGACACCATCGTCGTCGGCAACCCGCTGATCGCCGATGCCGCCGTGCAGGACGCCTCCACCATCGTGCTTACCGGCAAGGGCTTCGGCGTCACCAACCTGGTGGTGCTCGACAAGGACGGCAGCCCGATCATCGACGAACAGGTGACCGTGACGCGCCAGAACGCCTCGACGGTGCGCATCTACCGGCGCTCGCAGGTGCAGACGATGTCGTGCACGCCCTATTGCGAGAGCTCGTTCAAGAGCGAGGCCGAGCGCACCTCGGAAATGGAAATGAACGCCGGCAACTGACCGGCGCTCAAGCCTGACCGGCTCGACGGCCGGGTTAGCGGCGCGTTAATGCAAACCGTGCGAATTTAGGTTTCCGTCAAACCGGACCTCAACAGGTTTCGTCTACGGTGCCCTGCGACAGAGTTTACGGGCCGCACGACATGGACGACACATCTGGCCGACCGAACGACCGCAAGACGCGAGGCAAGGGCCTGCTCGTCCGCTTTGCGCAGGATCGCCGCGGCGTGACAGCCATCGAATTCGGCCTGCTGGGCACGGCCTTTTTCGCACTGGTCTTCGTCATCCTCGAAAGCTGCGTTTCCTTCGCATCCCAGGAAGTCATGGTCAACGCCACCGACACCGTGGCGCGCCAGTTGCGCACCGGCCAGGTCAAGAAGGCCGACGCCACCGAAGACTGGGTGAAGCAGCAGATCTGCAACCAGCTCAGCCTGCTGGCCGCAAACAACTGTCTCGGCCGCATCCACGTGGACCTGCGCACTTTCACCACATTTCACGATGCCGCCGAACTTGGCTTCGAGATCGCCAAGAAAAACGGCAGGGACGGGGTCCAGTTGACCAAGCTGGCTGACGGCCAGAAAGTCGATGATGAATTCAAGTTCCTTCCCGGCACGTCGATGACCAAGAACATGCTGCGGGTCTTCTACGAATGGCCGGTAATGACGGACTACATGGCTCTCCAGTTGTCCAACTTGAACGATACCGACACGCTGCATTTCGCTTCGGCGATCTGGCAGAACGAACCCTTCAACGACTAGCGGGCTGGCGCGGGGGCCGGAAGCGACGATCATGGCGAGCGCGGGGGCGCATGGGGCAATGAGGAAACTGGCGGCAGGGATCAGGCGGCTTTGCGCCGACAGGAGCGGCGTGGCGGCGGTCGAATTCGCCTTCATCGCGCCCGTCCTGCTGATACTTTACTTCATCACCATGGAGGCATCGCAAGGGCTCGAAACCAGCAGGAAGGTCGCCCGCCTGGGCTTCACGGTAGCGGACCTCGTCTCGCAGCAGTCCCAGGTCAATACAGAAACGCTTGGGGATATCGTGGCCGTCGCCGCCTCGACGATGCAGCCCTACCACCGCTCCACGCCGACAATCACCATCACCGCCATCACGATAACGTCCGAAGGGCCGACGGTGGAATGGCGGTATAAGACCGGCGAGGCGACCGACAACACCATAAACGTGCCCGCCAAGCTCAACGTCCCGGATTCCTTCCTGCTACAGGTGACCAGCACGCTCGATTACAAGCCCATCATCGCCTGGTCGGGACAAAACGTGGCCGCGACCGGCCTGATATCGAGTTTCGGCGACATTACGATGAGCAACACCTATTATGTCAGGCCGCGCGTGACGTTGACCGTCCCCTGCTCCAACTGCCCTGGTAGCTAAGGCCGGGACTTGCCGGCAACGGCGCGCACCAGCGTCACCGCCGGCTGGTAGTCCTTCGGATTGACGGCGACGAAGCCGCCGGGATGGCCGCGCTCCATGAGGCGGTAGACCTTCGGGTCCCGGTCCTTCAGGCCGGTCAGGAAATCGACGAGGCGCCGCTTGGCGTCGGCGTCCAGGTCGCTGCGCACGGCATGCGGCCCGTAGCGCAGCAGGCTAGACGTCCACACCACCTGCAGCGCCGAGGCTGGGATGCCCGCCGATTTCAGGCGTGCCACGGTGCCGCCGCCCGACGACCGGTCCCCGCCGCGCGTTGCCGACGCCCGTTCCCAGCCGAACATGGCATCGACGGTGCCGGCCGCCAGCATAGCCTCGGCGGCCGAAGCCGAGGCGGCGCGCCAGAGCAGCGGCTGGCCTTCCAGGTCCGTCACGCCGGCGGCGGCAAGATCGGCCAGCGGCATCAAGGTGCCGGCGACGCTGTCGGGAGGCCCGAGCGCAATGCGGCGCGAGGCCATGTCGGACGGCTTCGATATCCTGGCGTCGCGCGTGACAAGGACCGAGCGGATGCCGGCGGCCCCGTCGGCATCGGTCGGCGCCACCAGCGGCTCGACGCAGCCGCAGCGGAGCGAAACCAGCGCATAGGCGGTGGCCGAATAGACCGCATAGTCGACGCGCCGGTCGATCTGCGCCTCGATCAGCGTGGCATAGTCGCGCGCCACCAGAACCTCGACCTTCATGCCGAGCGCCTTCGAATAGGCGTCCGTCAGCAGGGCAAGGCCGGGAACGGCATTGCCGGCGCCGGGTTCGGCCACAATGCCGATGCGGAAGGTGCCGATATCCTGGCGCCAATCCGCCAGGGCCGGACGGCAGGCGAGCGTCACCATCGCGGCGAGCCCCGCCGCCGCGACACGCGCATGCGTCCTGCGTCCCTTCTTCACGATCTGCCCCACCGGTCCCATGTCCTAAACGGAATTATCGCGGCAAGCGGTTGCCGTTTGGTTTCCGAATTGCCAAGGCGGGCGCCGGCTCCTATGTCTGGGTTGCAACCAGCATGGGCAGCCGATGGCGCGCGCTTTCGTTTTCGTTCTCGATTCCTTCGGCATCGGCGGAGCCGCCGACGCCGGCAAATACGGCGACGCCGGCGCCGATACGCTCGGCCACATCGCCGAAGCATGCGCGGCGGGCAAGGGCGACCGGGACGGCCTGCGCCAAGGGCCGCTGCTTTTGCCCAACATGGTCGCGCTCGGCCTCGGCGAAGCCGCGCGCATCGCAACCGGCTTCGACTTCGGCCGAGGGATCACGCTTGCCCCCTCCTCCTTCCACGGCGCGGCGCAGGAAATCTCCGCCGGCAAGGACACGCCCTCCGGCCATTGGGAGATCGCCGGCCTGCCGGCACGCTTCGACTGGGGCTATTTTCCCGACACGGTTCCGGCCTTTCCGGCCGCGCTGACCGAGGCGATGATCCGCGAGGGCCGGGTGCCCGGCATCCTCGCCAACCGGCATGCGCCCGGCACCACCGTCATCGAGGATTTCGGCGAGGAGCATATCCAGACCGGCAAGCCGATCTGCTACACGTCGGTCGATTCGGTGTTGCAGATCGCCGCGCACGAGGAGCATTTCGGCCTGCAACGGCTCTACGACTTCTGCAAGGTGGTGCGGCGCCTGTGCGACCCGCTGCATGTCGGCCGCGTCATCGCCCGCCCGTTCCTCGGCGAGAGCCGCGACACCTTCAAGCGCACGCCGAACCGCAAGGATTTTTCCGTGCCGCCGCCCGAGCCGACGCTGCTCGACCGTGTGATCGACCATGGCGGCAAGGTCATTGCCATCGGCAAGATCGGCGACATCTTCGCTCATCGCGGCATTTCGGAGGTGCGCAAGGGCGCCGGCAACATGGCCATGTTCGATGCCGCGCTCGGCGCCCTGGACGACGCGAAGGACGGCGACTTCGTCTTCGCCAACTTCGTCGATTTCGACACCGAGTTCGGCCACCGTCGCGACGTGCCGGGTTATGCGGCAGCCCTCGAGGCCTTCGACCGGCGCGTGCCGGAGGCGCTGGCCAAACTGAAGACCGGCGATCTTTTCCTGCTGACCGCCGACCACGGCAACGACCCGACCTGGCACGGCACCGACCATACGCGCGAGCGCATCCCCATCGCCGGGCTGGCGCCGGGACTGAAGGGCGGCGCCGTCGGGCTGAGGCCGACCTTCTCCGACATCGGGGCTACCGTGGCCGAGCATCTCGGCATCGCCCCCGGCGGCAACGGCACCTCCTTCCTCAAGGCGTTACGCGGCCATGCCTGAACTGCCCGAGGTAGAGACCGTCCGGCGCGGCCTGCAGCCGGTGATGGAAGGCGCGCGCATCGAAAGGGTCGAGGCACGCCGGCCGGACCTGCGCTTTCCCCTGCCCTCGCCCTTCGGTGCACGGCTGGAGGGCCGGCGCATAACGGCGCTGGGGCGCCGCGCCAAATACCTGACGATGCATGTCGACGGCGGTCCGGTGCTGATCTGCCATCTCGGCATGTCCGGCTCCTTCCGCATCGAAAAGGACGGAGCGGGCGAGATCCCCGGCGATTTCCACTACGAGCGCTCGAAGAACGCCGCTCATGACCATGTCGTCTTCCACCTCTCGACGGAAAAGGGAGAACCGGCGCGCGTCGTCTACAACGACCCTCGCCGCTTCGGCTTCATGCTGTTCGCCGAAGGGGCGCCGGACGAGCACGCCATGCTTGCCGGGCTCGGCATCGAGCCGACCGGCAACGCGCTCGACGGGCCGCTGCTGGCGGGCCTGCTCCAGGGCAGGAAGGCACCCTTGAAGGCAGCGCTTCTCGACCAGAGCCTGATCGCCGGGCTCGGCAACATCTATGTGTCGGAAGCGCTGTGGCGCGCCGGCCTGTCGCCGCTGCGGCTCGCCGGCACGCTCGGCAAGGCAGGCCCGAAGGCGCGCGCCATGGCCGACTGTCTGGCCGGGTCGATTCGCGCCGTCATCGCCGACGCCATCGCCGCCGGCGGTTCCTCCTTGCGCGACCATCGGCAGGCGGACGGCTCGCTCGGCTATTTCCAGCATAGCTTCGCCGTCTACGACCGCGAGGGCATACCTTGCCCGACACCCGGTTGCAGCGGCACGGTGCGGCGCATCGTGCAAAGCGGCCGCTCGACCTTTTACTGTCCCACCTGTCAGAAGTAGCATCGCGGCCCAGCACCAGCCGAACGGGAGAAGACCATGGCCTATGAAACGATCATCGCCGAAACGCGCGGCAAGGTGGGGCTGATTACACTGAACCGTCCCAAGGCGCTCAACGCGCTGAACTCGCAGGTGCTGGCCGATATCGTGGCGGCGGCGCAGGCCTTCGACGCCGACGACGGCATCGGCGCCATGGTCGTCACCGGCTCGGAAAAAGCCTTCGCCGCCGGCGCCGACATCAAGGAGATGCAGGCCAAGACCTATGTCGAGGCCTATCTGGAGGATTTCTTCGTCGGCTGGGAGGAATTCACCCGCACGCGCAAGCCCGTCATCGCGGCGGTGGCCGGCTATGCGCTGGGCGGCGGCTGCGAGCTCGCCATGATGTGCGACTTCATCATTGCCGCCGACAGCGCCAAGTTCGGCCAGCCGGAAATCACGCTCGGCGTCATGCCCGGCATGGGCGGCTCGCAGCGGCTGACCCGATTCGTCGGCAAGTCGAAGGCGATGGATATGGTGCTGACCGGCCGCATGATGGACGCCACTGAGGCCGAGCGTTCGGGACTGGTGTCGCGGGTCGTGCCGGCGGCCGACCTGGTCGAGGAAGCGGTGAAGGCCGCCCAGAAGATCGCCGACTTCTCGCTGCCCGCCGTCATCATGGCCAAGGAAGCCGTCAACCGCTCCTATGACCTGACACTGGCCGAGGGGCTGCGATTCGAGCGGCGGGTCTTCCATTCCATGTTCGCGCTGGACGACCAGAAGGAAGGCATGGCCGCCTTCGCCGAGAAGCGCAAGCCGGCGTTCAGGAACCGGTGAGCGACATAGAGCAAATTGCTGTAGCTTCTCCGTTGACGCGCCCGGAAAGCTGAACTATAAGCCGCACCAACTGAGGCGGCCGCGTGGCTGCCCGTTTGTTTTTTGCGCCTTGCGGCTTGCCGTGGCGCCGACCCGTTGAGATCAGAAGAGAGGCACCATGGCCAACACCTCCTCGGCCAAGAAGGCAACGCGCAAGATCGCCCGCCGCACGGCGATCAACAAGAACCGCCGTTCGCGCGTCCGCAACTATGTGCGCAAGGTCGAGGAAGCCCTGGCCGCCGGCGACAAGGCCGCCGCCGAGGCCGCCCTGCAGATCGCCCAGCCCGAGTTGATGCGCGCCGCCGGCAAGGGCGTGCTGCATGTCAACACCGCCTCGCGCAAGGTCTCCAGGCTGACGCGTCGGGTCAAGACCCTGACCGCCTGATCGCCCTCAAAGGCAGGCCCGTTCCAATCGACCCGGCGCATCGCGCCGGGTTTTTTCGTTTGTCGGCAAGGGCTTGGAAAACGGCCGTGCCGATTGCCGCTGCGGCAGGCCGGCAGACCTCGTTTTCGTTTGCCGGCGGGAGGGCCTGCCCGGTCCATTAGAGAGCGCGCAAAAGCCTCCGGCGGCGATTGCTCCGGGCAGACATTTCCGTTTTATTCCAGACACTTACGGAAGGTCATCCACAAGCCGTCCACACTATGCCCAGGGCGGCGGCGAACAAGCCTGTGTCAAGGGAAATAATAAAAAATATTTCGCGCCAGCTACCCTTTTTCACACGGCTTGGAAAAGGGTTTGAATCACAACGGCTTTGCGGTTTCGACCCGGTGCGACACCGCGCCGGAAGGCGCCCACGCTAACCAGATTCGTTAAAAATCCGTTAGAGGCGGCCTTGCCCTTTCCACAGCGATTTCGTTAGTGTCTGCCCATCGAAAGGGACGGGCCCCAGGCCCTCGACCTAGCTGAAATCGGCAGCGTCCACAACGCGGATCGTCTCCGCGAACGGGCGAGGTTTGCCCTCTCGATGCGTAGGGGACTGAGTCATTGTGCATGGCAGTCGCAGGCCCACCGGCTTTAGCCGGGCGGCATTGCTTTGCCTGATCGGTCCCGCGGCCCCATGTCGGCAACGGCAGCGGGCAAACGGCGGCGACGGTCAGCGGCGACCGGTGCGGCCGGCAAGGAGCATCGTCGGGATCAAGGTGCAGGAGGCGCACCCCCGGCGCAACGAAGGTACGAAGACAGGAACCATAAGAATGCAGAGCGGCACCGAAAGGGAGATGAGCGGCGACATCCCGTTTGCGGGTAATCCCGGCGGGAGCGACACCGTGGGAAACAGCGCGGCAGACCAGCGCTTCGAGAGCATCAAGGCCCAGCTGAAGGCCCGGCTCGGCAGCGAGGTCTATTCGAGCTGGTTCGGCCGTATGAAGCTGGCCGAAGCCTCCAAGGGCATCGTGCGCCTTTCCGTGCCGACGGCATTCCTGCGCTCGTGGATCAACGGCCACTATCTCGATCTCATCACCGAATTGTGGAAGCAGCAGGACGACGACGTCCTCAAGGTCGAAATCATCGTGCGCAGCGCCGTGCGGCCTGTGCGCCACACGGAGGCCGAAGCGGCGCCGGCACGCAAGACCGTACGCCAGACCCAGACGGCGCTTTCCTCCGGCACGCTGGCGCCGGGCAAGCCGGAGCGCATTCCCGCACCGCGCAGTGCCGCGAGCGCAGGCGGCGGCATGGACGGCGAGCAGCGCCAGAGCGTGCTCGGCTCGCCGCTCGACCCGCGCTACACCTTCGCTTCCTTCGTCGAGGGGCCGTCCAACCGGGTGGCGTTCGCGGCGGCGCGGGCGGTGGCCGAATCCGCCTCCAGCGCGGTGCGCTTCAACCCGCTGTTCCTGCATGCCACCGTCGGCCTCGGCAAGACGCACCTGTTGCAGGCGATCGCGGCGGAAGCGCTGAAGCACAACCCGAAATCGCGTGTCGTCTACCTAACGGCCGAATATTTCATGTGGCGCTTCGCCACCGCCATCCGCGACAACGACGCGCTGACGCTGAAGGAGCGGCTGCGCGACATCGACCTGCTCATCATCGACGACATGCAGTTCCTGCAGGGCAAGTCGATCCAGCACGAGTTCTGCCATCTCATCAACATGCTGCTCGACAGCGCCAGGCAAGTGGTGGTGGCGGCCGACCGGCCGCCGGCGGAACTGGAATCGCTGGAGCCGCGCGTGCGCTCGCGCCTCAACGGCGGCGTGGCGCTGGAAATGGCCGCGCCCGACTATGCGATGCGGCTTTCGATGCTCAAGCAGCGGCTCGCGGCCGCTCAGGCCGAGGATCCTTCGCTCGCCATTGCCGACGACATCATCGCCCATGTGGCGCGCACCGTCACCGGCTCTGGCCGCGAACTGGAAGGGGCCTTCAACCAGTTGCTGTTCCGCCAGTCGTTCGAGCCGATCACCATCGAGCGCATCGACGACATCCTCGGCCATATCTACCGCTCGGGCGAACCGAAGCGGGTCCGCATCGAGGACATCCAGCGCATCGTGGCGCGCCACTACAACGTTTCGAAGACGGAACTGCTGTCCAACCGGCGCACGCGAACCATCGTCAAGCCGCGGCAGGTGGCGATGTATCTCTCCAAGGTGATGACGCCGCGCTCGCTGCCCGAGATCGGCCGGCGCTTCGGCGGCCGCGACCACACCACCGTGCTGCACGCCGTGCGCAAGATCGAGGACCTGTCCGGTTCCGACAACACGCTGGCGCAGGAACTGGAGCTGCTGCGGCGGCTGATCAACGACCAGGCCTGAAAACGTTCGTGAAACCACGGCATGGCCGGCCGCCTTCGCGGACCGGCCATGCGGTTTTCCAGACGATTTGCCGATGACGGGCGACACTTGCGGGACCAGATGAAGTTTATCCCCGACAAAGCCTGCGGCGCCTCATCGCACGAGCCTGCCGGGCTTGCTTTTCAAGGGGTTTTCCTGTCAGTTTGACCAGATTCCAAACGAGTTTGGAGCAAGTTGCGGGTCGGCATACCGGAGACCCGCTTTGCCAGTCGGAGCGAGTCTTTTCGTCATGCGCGTGATCCTGGAACGGTCGAACCTGCTCAAGTCCCTCAACCACGTCCACCGCGTGGTCGAGCGCCGCAACACGATCCCCATCCTGTCCAACGTGCTTCTGTCGGCCGAGGGTGGCTCGCTGGAAATGAAGGCGACGGACCTGGACCTCGAGATCAACGAGGCGACGCCGGCCAAGGTGGAACAGGCCGGCGCCACCACCGTGCCGGCGCATCTGCTCTACGACATCGTGCGCAAGCTCTCTGAGGGTGCGGAGGTGATGCTGAAGACCGACGAGGACGGCAACGCCATGTCGGTTATTTCCGGCCGCTCGTCCTTCCGCCTGCAATGCCTGCCGCAGTCCGATTTCCCCGAGCTTTCGGCCGGCTCCTTCCCACATATCTTCCGGCTCGACGCGACCGCGTTGAAGACGCTGATCGACAGGACGCAGTTCGCCATCTCCACGGAGGAGACGCGCTATTACCTCAACGGCATCTACCTGCACGCGATGGACGTCGGCGGCAAGCTCAAGCTGCGCTCGGTGGCGACCGACGGCCACCGGCTGGCGCGCGCCGAATTCGACGCGCCGGCGGGCTCGGAGGGAATGCCGGGCATCATCATCCCGCGCAAGACGGTCAGCGAGTTGCAAAAGCTGGTCGACGATCCGGATGTCGCCGTCACGGTCGAGCTTTCCGACACCAAGATCCGCTTCACCATCGGCTCGGTGGTGCTGACCTCGAAGCTGATCGACGGCACCTTCCCCGACTACCAGCGCGTCATCCCGACCGGAAACGACAAGAAGCTCGTCATCGACCGGCAGACCTTCGCCGCCGCCGTCGACCGCGTGTCGACCATCTCCTCGGAGCGTGGCCGGGCCGTGAAGCTGGCGATCGCCGACGGACAGCTGACGCTGACAGTCAACAACCCCGATTCGGGCAGCGCGACCGAGGAACTGGCGGCCGACTATTCTTCCGATCCGCTGGAGATCGGCTTCAACGCCCGCTACCTGCTCGACGTCGCCGCTCAGCTCACCGGCAGCGAGGCGCGCTTCATGCTGGCCGACGCCGGCTCGCCGACGCTCATCCACGACACCAGCGACGAGAACACGCTCTACGTGCTGATGCCGATGCGGGTGTAAAGCCGCAGTCCCTGTGCCCTCCCCGCACATTACGCGCCTGACGCTCACCAACTTCCGCAACTATGCGGCGCTGGCGGTCGATCTTCGTCCGGGCGCGGTGGTGCTGACGGGCGACAACGGCGCCGGCAAGACCAATCTGCTGGAAGCCGTCTCGCTGCTTGCGCCGGGGCGCGGCCTGCGCCGCGCCGCCTATAGCGAGGTGGCGCGCGAGGGCGGCGACGGCGGTTTTGCCCTGCACGCCCGGCTGGACGGCCCGGGTGGCGAGGCCGAGATCGGCACCGGCACATCCGGCAACGACACACCCGGCGAAGGCGGGCGCAAGGTGCGCATCAACGGGGCGACAGCGCGCTCGGCGGAAGCCATGCTGGAATGGCTGCGCGTGGTGTGGCTGACGCCCTCGATGGATTCGCTGTTCACCGGACCGGCCGGCGACCGCCGACGTTTCCTCGACCGGCTGGTGCTGGCGATCGACGCCGGGCACGGCCAGCGCGCGCTGGACTACGAAAAGGCGATGCGTGGCCGCAACCGGCTGCTGGCCGAAGGCTCGCGCGACGGCGCCTGGTTCGAGGCCATCGAGACGCAGATGGCCGAGACGGGCACGGCGATCGCCGCCGCCCGCGCCGAAATGGTGCGGCTGCTGGCCGCCATGATCGAACGCCTGCCCGGCGACGGGCCGTTTCCGCAGGCCGACATCGGATTGGCGGGCGAACTGGAGGCGGCGGTGGCGACGATGCCGGCCGTCGAGGCCGAGGAGCGGTTCCGCCGCGCGCTGGCCGAGGGGCGCGAGCGCGACCGCGCCGCCGGCCGCACGCTGGAAGGACCGCACCGCGCCGACCTGACCGTGCGGCACCGGCCGAAGGCCATGGCGGCGGAATACTGCTCCACCGGCGAACAGAAGGCGCTGCTGGTCGGCATCGTGCTGTCGCATGCAAGGCTGACCGGCGAGATGGCCGGCATGGCGCCGATCCTGCTGCTCGACGAGATCGCCGCGCATCTCGACGCCGGCCGGCGCGCGGCGCTGTTCTCGATCCTCGAGGAACTCGGCGGCCAGACCTTCATGACCGGCACGGATGCAGCACTTTTTTCCAGCCTGAAAGGCCGGGCGCAGTTTTTGACCGTTGACCATGGCACGGTGACGGCGACGGAAGGGTTTTGAGCAGGCCGTGTCGTCTCACTATAGGGCGGCGCCGCCCCCCGCCCCTAACCCCTCCCCTCAAGGGGGAGGGGAGGGGAAGCTGATGCGCCCTGAGCCCCCTTGAGGCAGGGCTATCGCATATGGAATTTCTCTATTCTGACTGGCGCGACACCCCACCCCTGCCCCTCCGCGCAACGGGGAGGGAGACGCCAACGCCGCCGTTTCAGCCGAAATCGGTGAGCTTGGCGCGCTGTAGCAGTGCCGCAAAGTCCCCCTCCCCCTTGAGGGGAGGGGTTAGGGGTGGGGGTACGGCGCAGTCCTATGCGATTTCGCGAATCCTCGCCTGACAGCGCCTCTTTCGCGCTCTATGGTTCGACCATGACGACCGTCCTGCCCCTGTCCGACGAAGAACTCGAACGTTATGCGCGCCATATCGTGCTGCCGGAGGTGGGCGGGCCCGGGCAGCAGAAGCTGAAGCGGGCGCGGGTGCTGGTCATCGGTGCCGGCGGGCTGGGCGCGCCGGTGCTGGAATATCTGGCGGCCGCCGGCGTCGGTACGCTCGGCATCGTCGACGACGACACCGTCTCGCTGTCCAACCTGCAGCGGCAGGTCATCCACGGCACCAAGTCGATCGGCCGCCCGAAAGGCGAAAGCGCGCGCGAAGCGATCCAACGCATTAACCCGCATGTCACCGTCGAACTTCACACGCTGCGGCTGACGACGGACAACGCCCCTGCCCTCGTCGCCGGTTACGATCTCACCGTCGACGGCTCCGACAACTTCGACACGCGCTATGCGGTGGCGGACGCCTGCGAACGGGAGAAAAAGCCGCTGGTCCATGCCGCCGTCGGCCGCTTCGACGGTTCGGTGACGGTGCTGAAACCGTTCAAAACGGGTGCCGACGGCAGGCAGAACCCCTCCTATCGCGACCTGTTCCCCGAGCCGCCGCCCGCAGGCGTCGTGCCCTCCTGTGCCGAGGCCGGCATCCTCGGCGCGCTGACCGGCGTCATCGGCACGTTGCAGGCGATGGAGGCGATCAAGCTCATAACCGGCATCGGCGAGCCGCTGGTCGGCCGGTTGCTGCTCTACGACGCGCTGGCGGCGCGCTTCGAGACGATCCGCTACAAGAGGCGCTGACGTGGCTCTCACCCTGACCGCCGAGGAACAGACAGTCGCCGGCGGCCGCGACGGCACCGCAATCGCCATGCGCATCGTCACGGAGGCCGCCCGCCTGCTCGGTGCGCCGCGCCTGATTCCCATCGCTTCGGCCCATATCGACGGCGCGCTCTACCACGGCGATTCCGGCACGCTGTTCGCCGAAAGGCTGGTCGAGGGCGGCGCCAGGGCCGCCGTGCGGTCAACCCTCAATGTCGGCGGGCTCGACCTCATGGGCTGCTCGAAAGTGCGGCTCGAAGGCCATGAGCGCGCCATGGCGCGGCGCATGATGGACGCCTACCGCACACTCGGCTGCGAGCCGAGCTGGACCTGCGCGCCCTATCAGGCCGGGCATCGGCCGGCCTTCGGCACGGACGTCGCCTGGGGCGAATCGAACGCCGTCGTCTTCTGCAATTCCGTGCTCGGCGCGCGCACCAACCGCTACGGCGATTTCCTCGACATTGCCTGCGCCATCGCCGGCCGCGCGCCGGACTACGGCCTACACCGGCCGGAGAACCGGCTGGCAGAGGTGGTGTTCGACGTTTCCACCCTGCCCCGCGCCTTCCTCGGCTCGGAAATCGCCTGGCCGGTTCTGGGCAGCCTTTTCGGCCGGGAGGTCGGCACGGCGATCGGCGTCGTCGCCGGCGTCGAGGGCCATCCGGGCGAGGACGCGCTGAAAGCCTTCGGCGCGGCCGCCGCTTCCTCCGGCGCGGTCGGGCTGTTCCACATCGCCGGCGTGACGCCGGAAGCGCCGGATGTGGCGACAGCGCTCGGCGGCCTGCCGCCGCCAGCGGTCATCCGGGTCACGCCGGACATGGTCGCGGCTGCGCGCGCCGGCCTGTCGACGGCGACGGCGGCCGACCGCATCGATGCAGTGGCCATCGGCAGCCCGCACCTGTCGCTCGCCGAGTTCACGGCACTGGAGAGGCTGATCGCCGGGCGGCGGTTGAAAGTGCCGCTTTACGCCTGCACTGGGCGCCACGCGCTGGCGCACCTGGAAAACGACGGGCGGCGCAAGACGCTGGAGGCGGCGGGCGTCACCATCGTCGCCGATACCTGCGTGGTGGTGACGCCGATCCTGCCCGACCTTGCCGGGGCCGTTTTGATGACCAATTCCGGCAAGTTCGCACACTATGCTCCGGGCAACACCGGCTACGGCGTGCTCTACGGCTCGCTCGCCGATTGCGTGGAAAGCGCGGTGACCGGACGGCCGGTGTTTTCGGATCTGGCGGCGGGTGAATTGGGCGACGTCGCTACCTCCACCCCTAACCCCTCCCCGCAAGGGGGAGGGGGACTTGAGCGCGGCAGCTTCCCCTCCCCCTTGCGGGGAGGGGTTAGGGGTGGGGGCACTTCAGCGGCGATCAAGAATGATGTTGCCGACGAAGCGGAGACGCCGTCCGAAATCTTGGTATCCGGCGCCCCTGCCACCGGCGAATCCCTCATCCTCACCGCGCCCATCAGCTTCTGGGGCGGCGTCGATGCGAAGACCGGGCGGATCGCCGACGTGCGCCATCCGCAGCATGGCGAATCCATAGCGGGCAAGGTGCTGTTCCTGCCGGGCACCATCGGCTCGTCCTCGGCCTCGGCGGTGCTGCTGGAACTCGTTCACAACGGCCATGCACCGGCCGCGCTCGTTCTTCACGAACCCGACGCCATCCTCCTGCTCGGCCTGATCGTGGCGCGCGAGATGGGCTGGAAGACGCCACCGGCGGTGAAACTGGACCGGGGTCGCTTCGAGCGCTTTCGCGGCAAGCGAGTGACCGTCGATGTGCAAGGAACTCTCACCGTCTCTGACTGAGACCGCATAGCTGTTCCCGCGTGCCGGCTCATGTTAGCTTTGCTGCAGATAACTGGCGATCGCGGGGATGAGATGATCTCGGTTATGCCTGCCCGTAGCGCCCGGGATTTCGATGCCGCCGCCGACCTTTGCCGCAGGCTCGGGCAGTGGGATGCCGAGGCGGTTGCGCCGCACGGCGTCTCGGCTGCGGCCGTAACGGCGATCTTTCATCCCGACCGGAGCGGCAGCGACCTCGCCGCGAAATATGACCATCCGGACGCCATGATGTTTCTCGCGCGGGTCGAGGGCGTGCCGGCCGGATGCGTCGCGTTCGAAGCGTTCAACGAACAAGCCTCGGAGATCGAAAAATTCTTCGTCGACACGCAATTCCGCGGCAAGGGCATCGGCAGGTCGCTGATGGCCGCCGCGATGGCGGAACTCGACAAGGGACGGCGGCGAACCGTTCTCCTCCACACGACGTTCTACATGACAAACGCAATCGCCATGTACGAGGCTTTCGGCTTCACGCCGTGTCCGCGTTTCCGCCAGACGCCGGAATTCATCAGGCATACCGACGTTTTCATGGCGCGCACGCTGTCGCCGCACTGACCCCGAACGCGGACGTCAGGTCCTGAGCGGCAGCACGCGGTCCGGCGGACGGTGGCCATCGAAGAAGGCGCGGATGTTGATGATGACCTTCTCGCCCATGTCGATGCGGCCTTCCAGCGTGGCCGAGCTCATATGCGGCAAAAGCACGACCTTGCCGCGGGCGGCGAGCTTCAACAGCTTTGTGTTGAGGGCCGGCTCGTTCTCGTAAACGTCCAGCCCGGCGCCGGCGATCTTGCCGTCCTGGATGAGCTTGACCAGCGCGTCCTCGTCGATGATGTCGCCGCGCGCAGTGTTGACGATGTAGGAAGTGGGCTGCATCAGCGCCAGCCGCCGCGCCGACAGGAGATGGAACGTGGCGGGCGTCGAGGGGCAGTTGACCGAGATGATGTCCATGCGGGCCAGCATCTGGTCGAGACTTTCCCAGTAGGTCGCCTCCAGTTCGTCCTCCACCGCCTGCATGATGCGGTGGCGGTTGTGATAGTGGATCGACAGGCCGAACGCCTTGGCCCGGCGCGCGACGGCGGTGCCGATGCGGCCCATGCCGACGATGCCGAGGCGCTTGCCGCCGATGCGGCGGCCGAGCATCCAGGTCGGCGACCAGCCTGGCCATTTCTTGTCGCCGGGAAGCACGTTGGCGCCTTCGGCCAGCCGGCGCGGCACGGCGAGCATCAGCGCCATGGTCATGTCGGCGGTGTCTTCGGTCAGCACGTTGGGCGTGTTGGTGACGGCGATGCCGCGCTTTGCCGCGGCGGCGATGTCGATCTTGTCGACGCCGTTGCCGAAATTGGCGATCAGCTTCAGGTTCTCCCCGGCCTCACCGATAAGTGCGGCGTCGATCGTGTCGGTGATGGTCGGCACCAGCACGTCGGCTTCCTTGACGGCGGCGACCAGCTCATCATGGCTCATCGGCCGGTCCTCGACGTTCAGCCGGGCGTCGAACAGCTCGCGCATGCGCGTCTCGACCGGATCCGGCAGCTTGCGCGTGATGACGACGAGAGGCTTCTTCTTGGCCGCCATTCCTTCCCTCGATCCCGGATTCGTTGAGAGCTCTTTAACCAAGACGGGCGAAACTGCAAACCGGTGGCAGCGCCCTTTGCTTCATGTATCAAGCGCTGCCGCCGATGACAAAGAAAAAGGGTGTCGCGCGGGCCTGCGGGCAACCGCGCGGTCAAGTGAACGGCAACATCTGGGGAATGAAAGTGTCTGGTTTCGCGTCGCTCCGCCTGATCGTCAGCGCAGCCTTGCTGGGCGCAGCCTTCCATCCCATGCCGTCCGCCGCGCAGGGCGCTGCCCAGAGCGTGACGCTCGGACCGAGCGGCCTGCCGCTGCCGCGATTCGTCAGCTTGAAGTCCGGCCGGGTCAACTCGCGCATCGGGCCGGGCGTGAACTATTCCGTCAACTGGATGTACCTGAAGGCCGGCCTGCCGATGGAAATCGTGCAGGAGTACGACACATGGCGCAAGGTGCGCGACGCCGAAGGCTCCGAAGGCTGGATCAACCAGTCGCTGCTGTCGGGCAAGCGCACGGCGATGGTGGCGCCGTGGCAGCGCGGCAAGGACGCCGAGATCAAGCTGCTGGGCGATCCCGACAAGGGCGCCGGGGTCGTCGCGCTGGTCGATCCCGGCGTGATCGGCACGATCAAGTCCTGCACCGGGGACTGGTGCGAGATGACGCTGGGCGGACACACCGGCTGGATCAACCAGTCGCTGCTGTGGGGCGCCTATCCCGGCGAGAAGATCAAGGACTGACGGCGCAAGCCGGCGAAGGTCGCCGGGCCTTACGAGTTGCGCTTGGCGCGCAGCCTCACCACTACGTCGACATTGGCGATTTCCATGCCGTCCGGCGGTTCCGGCAGATTGCCGACCGTGACCGGGCCATGCTCGATGTCGAAAACCCGGTTTTCGCCTTCGACGAAGAAATGATGGTGATCGGACGTGTTGGTGTCGAAGTAGGTGCGGGCGCCTTCGACCGCGAGAATGCGCAGCAGGCCGGCCTGCGTGAACTGGTGCAGCGCATTGTAGACGGTGGCCAGCGACACCGGCACGCCGGCGACCTGCGCCTCCTCGTGCAGTTCCTCGGCCGACAGATGGCGATCGCCCTTGGCGAACAGCAATTCGGCCAGGGCGACGCGCTGGCGCGTCGGCCTCAGCCCGGCCTCACGCACCCGCCGATCAACCGTGATCGTTTTCGCCTGCCCGTTGTCGTCCATCACCCAGCAGCAATCCGTCTCCGCACGGTCGCGAAAGGAAAAACGGCGCTTTCCTCGAACCCGTGCGTTCCCCGACATATATTCTGTCGGCTCCGCACGATCAATAGCGCGCATTGACCCGCGCGGTGGGGCGGGTTAGAGCCTCTGGACCGATCGGACGGCCGGTTTTCCGGCGCAAACGGGTTATGCTACGAACGTCGCGACAGACGTCGAAACAGGGCGGCACGGCCCGCAGGAACGGGGACGAATTCAATGGCGGATCGAAAGTCGAGCTACGACTATGAGGATCTCCTGGCCTGCGCCAAGGGCGAATTGTTCGGCCCCGGCAACGCGCAGCTGCCTTATCCGCCGATGCTGATGTTCGACCGCATCACCGAGATCAGCGAGACCGGCGGCGCCTTCGACAAGGGTTTCATCCGTGCGGATTTTGCCATCAATCGCGACAAATGGTTCTTCCCCTGCCATTTCATCGACAACCCGATCATGCCCGGCTGCCTCGGCCTGGACGCCATGTGGCAGCTCACCGGCTTCTTCCTCGGCTGGCTGGGCGAGCCCGGCAAGGGCATGGCGCTGTCCACCGGCGAGGTGAAGTTCAAGGGCATGGTGACGCCGTCGGTCAAAAAGGTGGAATACGGCATCGACTTCAAGCGCGTCATGCGCGGCCGGCTGGTGCTCGGTATCGCCGACGGCTGGCTGAAAGCGGATGGCGAGCCTATCTATTCCGCGACCGACCTGAAGGTCGGCCTGTCGAAGCAATCGGCAGCCTGAACCAGAACAGCTTTCTCGCGAGGAGCTTGCGCATGAGACGAGTCGTAGTCACAGGCCTGGGCATCGTGTCGTCCATCGGCAACAACGCTGACGAAGTGAGCGCCTCGCTGCACGACGCCAAATCGGGCATCAGCTTTTCCGAATCCTTCGCCGAGCACGGCTTCCGCTGCCAGGTCTGGGGCGCTCCGAACCTGGACACGACCGACCTCGTCGACCGGCGTGCCGCCCGCTTCCTGTCGCAGGGCGGCATGTGGAACCACGTCGCAATGAAGCAGGCCATCGCCGACAGCGGCCTTGAGGAAAGCGACATCTCGGACAATCCCCGCACCGGCATCATCATGGGCTCGGGCGGTCCTTCGACGCGCACGATCGTGGAAGCTGCCGAAACCACGCTGAAGAACGGCAGCCCGAAGCGAATCGGCCCCTTCGCCGTGCCGAAGGCCATGTCGTCCACGGCGTCGGCCACGCTCGCCACCTGGTTCAAGATCCACGGCGTCAACTATTCGATCTCCTCGGCCTGCTCGACCTCGGCGCACTGCATCGGCAACGCCGCCGAGATGATCCAGTGGGGCAAGCAGGACGTGATGTTCGCCGGCGGCCACGAAGACCTCGACTGGACCATGTCGAACCTGTTCGACGCCATGGGCGCGATGTCGTCCAAGTTCAACGACCGGGCATCCGTGGCCTCGCGCGCCTACGACGTGAACCGCGACGGCTTCGTCATCGCCGGCGGCGCCGGCGTGCTGGTGCTGGAGGAGCTCGAGCGCGCCAAGGCGCGCGGCGCCAAGATCTATGCCGAGATCGTCGGCTACGGCGCGACCTCGGACGGCTACGACATGGTGGCGCCATCCGGCGAAGGCGCGATCCGCTGCATGCGGCAGGCGCTTTCCACGGTGAAAGGACCGGTCGACTACATCAATACCCACGGCACCTCGACACCGGTCGGCGATTCCAAGGAGATGGGCGCCATCCGCGAGGTGTTTGGCGACAAGATGCCGAACATTACCTCGACCAAGTCGCTCACCGGCCACTCGCTGGGCGCGGCGGGCGTGCAGGAATCGATCTATTCGCTTTTGATGATGCAGGGCGGATTCATCGGCGAGAGCGCCCACATCGAGAATCTCGATCCGGAATTCGAGGGCATGCCGATCGTGCGCAAGCGCATCGACAATGCCAAGATCGACACGGCGCTGTCGAACTCCTTCGGCTTCGGCGGCACCAACGCCACCCTGGTCTTCCAGCGCTACAACGGCTGAGGAAAATCCTGCCATGGAAGGTCTGATGAAAGGCAAACGCGGCCTCGTCATGGGCGTCGCCAACGACCATTCGATTGCCTGGGGCATCGCCAGGAAACTCTCCGAGCACGGCGCGGAACTCGCCTTCACCTACCAGGGCGAGGCCTTCGGCCGCCGCGTCAAGCCGCTGGCCGATCAGGCAGGCGCGAAACTGGTCGTGCCGTGCGACGTCGAGGACAGCGCTTCGGTCGCCGCCACCTTCGACACGCTGAAACAGGAATGGGGCGGGCTGGACTTTGTCGTCCACGCCATCGGCTTCTCCGACAAGAACGAGCTGAAGGGTCTCTACGCCGATACCAGCCGCGAGAACTTCGTCCGCACCATGGTGATCTCCTGTTATTCCTTCACCGAGATCGCCCGCCACGCGGCGGGGCTGATGACGGACGGCGGCGCCATGGTGACGCTGACCTATGCCGGCTCGGTGCGGGTCATGCCGAACTACAACGTCATGGGCGTCGCCAAGGCAGGGCTCGAAGCCAGCGTGCGCTATCTCGCCAACGACTACGGTCCGCGCGGCATCCGCGTGAACGGCATTTCGGCCGGGCCGGTGCGGACACTGGCCGGCGCCGGCATTTCCGACGCGCGCTATATGTATTCCTATCAGCAGCGCAACTCGCCCCTGCGCCGCACCGTCAACATCGACGAGGTCGGCGGCTCGGCGCTCTATCTCCTGTCGGACCTGTCGTCGGGCGTGACCGGCGAAATCCACTACGTCGATTCGGGCTATCACATCGTATCGATGCCGACGCTCGACGAACTGAAGCATACCGACAGCGGGCACGAATAACCGCCGACTATACCGTCAGCGGCGCGCCGAAAGCACCTTGAAGGCGGCATCGCGGGCGATTTCGGTATGGCTGGAAAAGGCCTCCGCCAGCACGGGCTCGTAGGGCAATTGCCGGTTCGCCACCATGAGCAGCCTGCCGCCAGGCTTCAACGCCCGCGCGGCGGCGCGGATCATGCCGGCGCCGATGTCCGGTTCGGCTGCGCGCCCCTTGTGGAACGGCGGGTTCATCACGACCGCGTCGTAGCGATGCTCGACCGGCTCGGCCAAAAGATCGTGCCAGAAGAACGCCGTTTTCGGCGCAATCCCCTGCAAATTGACCTTTGCCGCCTCAAGCGCCTCGAAATCGGCCTCGTAGAGATCGAGCGCCGCTACCGCCGGGCACTGCCGCGCGATTTCGGCGGCCAGATAGCCCCAGCCGGCGCAGAAATCGCCGACCGTCCCGGCAAGATCGCCGGGCAGGTTCTGCACCAACAAGCGCGAACCGGCATCGACGCGGTCGTGCGAGAACATGCCGGGCGCGGCTAGGAAGCGGTTTTCCACATGGACAGGCGGATTGGCGCCGCGCAAGGCCGAGGCTATGCCATCTTCAGCAGGCCGCCGGAACCAGAAGGCGAGGCCGTGATACTTCGGCAGCGATCCTTCGATTTCGACGAGGCTGCCCAGCCGCTTGCGCAGGCTGGCGATGCCGTCGTCCCTGGCGCCGGCGACAGCGATTAACGCGCCTGCCCTCGTCCGCTCGATCGCCTCGGCAACGTTAAGTTCGTTCCGGCCGCGATGGCGGCCAGACAGCACCAGGGCGAGATCGTAGCCTTCGCCTTCGGGGCGCGGCGTCACCGACACCAGCCCCATGCGCTCCAGCGCGCGGAAATCCGGCCGGAAACTCTGCACGGCATGGATCACAGCGGCCCAGCCCTCCGGCAGGCGGAACCCCGGCTCGGCGCCGAGGAACAGGGCGCGCGCATTCCGGTCGGGCGGATCAAGGTCGCCGGCCGCAAAGGGATGGAACAGGGTTTTCAATGAATCGGTCGCCATGGCCCCCGATAACACGATCGCCCGCCGCGATCAGCCGGCAACGGCTGGCTTGACGGGCGCGGCGAACGGCAGCAACTCGGCGAGCGTGACCACCGTGTCCGGTGCCACGACAACGGCGGTGTGCCAATTGCCGGGGTCCACCTGCCGGATCAATTCGCGGCAGCGGCCGCACGGCGGCATCACCGCGCCGTCGGCGTTCATCGCCACGATAGCGACGATGCGGGTCTGCCGGCTCTTGAGCATGTCGGCGATGGCAGCATGTTCGGCGCAGAAGCCGAGGCTGCAAGCCGTGTCTATGCAGATGCCGGTGTGGACGCTGCCGGACGCCGTAACCAGCGCCGACGCCACGCCGCCGGCGGACAGGTCTTCCGAACAGATGAAATCGCCGGCGACCTTGAGCGCCGTCACCTGCAACGCTCTGTGATCGAAGTTTGCCATCGTCGTCTCCTTTGTCCCGTTCACGTCCCGCCGGCGCGGGCGCCTATAGCACGGATCGAGGCTGACGAGTCAGGCGGGGCCTAAAGCACGTCGCGATCTTTCAGATTCGCTCCTGCGCTTTAGGTTTTTGATTCTACGCATGTCTTTGACCCGAAACCGGGGCCACTTTCAGGAGACATGCGTTAAGCAAAATGGGCGCGGCTTGCGCCGCGCCCGTCCGCATTTCCGTTGAAGGCAGAAATCAGGCCGCGTCTTCGGCGTCCGCCTTCTTTTCCCTGACGATCTCCTTGCCGGTCGCCTGGTCGACGACCTTCATGGAGAGGCGTACCTTGCCGCGCTCGTCGAAGCCCATCAGCTTGACCCAGACCTTGTCGCCTTCCTTGACGACGTCGGTGGTCTTGGCGACGCGCTCGTTAGAGAGCTGCGAGATGTGGACCAGACCGTCCTTCGGGCCGAAGAAATTGACGAAGGCGCCGAAATCGGCGGTCTTGACGACCGTGCCTTCATAGATCTCGCCGACTTCCGGCTCAGCCACGATGGTGTGGATCCACTTCTTGGCCGCCTCGATCTCCTTGGCGTTCGACGAAGCGATCTTGACCGTGCCGTCGTCCTCGATGTTGATCTTGGCACCGGTCTTTTCCACGATCTCGCGGATGACCTTGCCGCCGGAGCCGATGACGTCGCGGATCTTGTCGGTCGGGATGTGCATGACCTCGATGCGCGGCGCGAACTCGCCGAGCTGACCGCGGCTCTCCGACAGAGCCTTGGCCATTTCGCCCAGGATATGCAGGCGGCCGTCCTTGGCCTGGCCGAGGGCGACCTTCATGATCTCCTCGGTGATGCCGTCGATCTTGATGTCCATCTGCAGCGAGGTGATGCCGCCGGCGGTGCCGGCCACCTTGAAGTCCATGTCGCCGAGGTGGTCCTCGTCGCCCAGGATGTCGGAGAGCACGGCGAAGCGCTCGCCTTCCTTGATGAGGCCCATGGCGATGCCGGCGACGGGCTTTGCCAGCGGCACGCCGGCATCCATCAGTGCCAGCGAGGTACCGCAGACGGTGGCCATCGAGGACGAGCCGTTGGACTCGGTGATCTCGGAGACGACGCGCAGCGTGTAGGGGAACTGCTCGGCGACAGGCAGCATCGGATGGACAGCGCGCCAGGCGAGCTTGCCGTGGCCGATCTCGCGGCGACCCGGCGAACCCATGCGGCCGGTCTCGCCCACCGAGTAGGGCGGGAAGTTGTAGTGCAGCAGGAAGGTTTCCTTGCGCGTGCCGGTCAGCTCGTCGATGTACTGCTCGTCCTCGCCGGTACCGAGCGTGGCGACGACCAGCGCCTGCGTCTCGCCGCGGGTGAACAGCGCCGAACCGTGGGTGCGCGGCAGGACGCCGACTTCCGCGACGATCGGGCGGACGGTCTTCAGGTCGCGGCCGTCGATGCGCGAGGAGGTGTCGAGGATGTTCCAGCGCACGACCTTGGCCTGAAGCTCCTTGAACACGGTGCCGATCTGCTCGGACGTGTACTTGGCCTCTTCGCCCTCGGCCGGCGCGAAGGCCGTCTTCACCTTCGCCTTGACGGCGTCGACGGCGGCATAGCGGTGCTGCTTGTCGGTGATCTTGTAGGCGTCGCGCAGCTCGTCGCCGACGACCTTGAGCATTTCGCCCTCGAGCTCGGAATAATCCGGCGAGGTGAAGTCGCGCGGGTCCTTGGCGGCGACCTCGGCCAGCTTGATGATCGCCTCGATCACCGGCTGGAAGCCCTTGTGGCCGAAGGTGACGGCGCCGAGCATCACGTCCTCGGACAGCTCCTTCGCCTCTGACTCGACCATCATGACCGCGTCGGACGTGCCGGCGACGACGAGGTCGAGCTTCGATTCCGGCATCTCGTCGAGATGCGGGTTGAGTACGTATTCGCCGTTGATGTAGCCGACGCGGGCGCCGCCGATCGGGCCCATGAAGGGCACGCCCGAGAGCGTCAGCGCAGCCGAGGCCGCGACCATGGCAACGATGTCGGGGTTGTTCTCCAGGTCATGCTGGACGACGGTGACGATGACCTGCGTGTCGTTCTTGTAGCCGTCGGCGAAAAGCGGGCGGATCGGCCGGTCGATCAGGCGCGACACCAGCGTCTCGTTCTCGGACGGACGGCCCTCGCGCTTGAAGTAGCCGCCGGGGATCTTGCCGGCCGCGAAGGTCTTTTCCTGGTAGTTGACGGTCAGCGGGAAGAAATCGAAGCCCGGCTTCGGCTCCTTGGCCGAAACGACGGTGGCGAGAACGACGGTTTCGCCGTAGGTCGCCAGCACCGCGCCGTCAGCCTGGCGCGCGATCTTGCCGGTTTCGAGGATGAGCGGACGGCCGCCCCATTCGATTTCCACCTTGTGGTGATTGAACATATCTTGTCCTTCGTGTGCGAAAGGGGCCGCGACACCTTTGTGCGCGACTGCCCCCTTCCCTGGCTTCGTTCAGGGCAGCCACGGGCAAGACAACGGGAAGCTCGATCAATTGCCGCCGGCGGTCGGCGCGAGCGTCCTGCAATCCTGCCCCATGACCGTCCATGGGCGGCTTCAGGCTGCCCTCTGCAGCGAAAAGCCGTTCGGACCGACGCTCTATGCGCGGCCCGGATGCGCGACCGGCGGACCCTCTTGAAGAGAGCCCGCCGGCCGAATGGTCAGCGACGCAGTTCGAGTTTCTCGATCAGCGTCTGGTAACGCGCCTCATCCTTGCGCTTGAGGTAATCAAGCAGGCTGCGGCGCTGGGAAACGAGAGCGAGCAGGCCACGGCGGGAATGGTTGTCCTTCTTGTGGCCCTTGAAGTGCTCGGTCAGATTCTTGATGCGTTCCGAAAGGATGGCGACCTGCACCTCCGGCGAACCGGTGTCGCCCTTGACGGTGGCGAACTGAGCCATCAATTCCTTCTTGCGTTCGGCAGTAACCGACATCGTGCTTTTCCTTGTCTGTTGGAGGAAACGGGACGCCTTGAGCCGGGATGTCGTCCAGCAAAGGCCAGTACAAACGGCTCGGACCAGCTTCCTGCCGGCCAAGCTGGCGCGCATATAGGCGATTTTGCCGCGTCTGGCTAGTCCCGTCCCGAGAAAGGCTGGTCCGGCGTTTTTGCAACCCCGGCTCTGGTCATGTCAGTTTGACTGACCTAAAAGTGGAGTGGCCAACCCGGCCGGGAGGACAAATGCAGGCTGAGACTGGCCAGACCCCGCAGGACGCCGTCCATCTGGACGGGGTGGCAATTTCATTCGATCTCGCGCAGGGCCGCCGTTTCGACGCCGTCGCGCCGACCGACCTCGCCGTCGGCTCCCATCAGTTCGTCGCCATCGTCGGTCCCACCGGATGCGGCAAGTCCACCCTGCTCAACGCGACGGCCGGGCTGCTGAAGCCGGCGCAAGGAGCGGTCAGGATCTTCGGCCAGCCGCTCACCGGCATGAACAAGTCGGCCGGCTACCTCTTCCAGCAGGATGCGCTGATGCCGTGGAAGACGGTCATCGAGAACGTCGCCATCGGGCTGGAGATCGCGGGCGTCGCCCGTGCCGAGGCCCGGCGCGAGGCACAAGGCTGGCTGGAGCGCGTCGGCTTAAGCGCCTTCGCCGACCGCTATCCGCAAATGCTGTCCGGCGGCCAGCGCAAGCGCGTCGGCCTGGCGCAGGTGCTGATCCGCAATCCGAAGCTGCTCCTGATGGACGAGCCCTTCGGCCCGCTCGACGCGCAGACGCGGCTCATCATGGGCGACCTGCTGCTCAACCTGTGGTCGGAAGACCGCAAGGCGGTGCTATTCGTCACCCATGACCTCGACGAGGCCATCGCGCTGTCCGACCGTGTCATCATCATGTCGGCCGGGCCGCGCTCGCGCATCATCGGCGACTATGCGATCCCGCTGGCGCGGCCGCGCGAGATCGGCGAAATCCGCCACGATCCGCTGTTCAACGATCTCCACCGTACCATCTGGAATGCGCTGCGCGACGAGGTGATCGCCGCCTATCGCCAGACCGGCGCCGTGTCCGATACCAAGGCATCGGTCGCCTCATGATGAACCGTGCCGCCCTGATTTCCCTGCAGGTCCTCGTGGCCGTCATCATCGTCGTTCTATGGCACCTCGCCTCGACGACAACGCTGTTCGGCAACCCCAAGACCGTCGCTTTCTTCTTCGGCGATCCGGTGAGCGTCATGCGCCGCGTCGGTGAGTGGGTGTTCGAAGGCTCGATCTGGTATCACCTGTGGATCACGCTGTCGGAATCGATCCTCGCCTTCCTCATCGGCGCGGCCGGCGGCGTGCTGTTCGGCTTCTGGTTCGCGCGCAAGCCACTGGTCGCCGCCGTCTTCGACCCCTATGTCAAGGCCGCCAACGCGCTGCCGCGCGTCGTGCTGGCACCGATCTTCGCGCTGTGGTTCGGCCTCGGCATCTGGTCGAAGGTAGCACTCGGCATCACGCTGGTCTTCTTCATCGTCTTCTTCAACGTCTACCAGGGTGTCAAGGAAGTCAGCCCGACGGTGCTTTCCAACGCGCGCATGCTGGGCATGAACGAGCGGCAGTTGCTCCGGCACGTCTATCTGCCCTCGGCATTGTCATGGATGTTCTCCAGCCTGCACACCTCCGTCGGCTTCGCCGTCGTCGGAGCGGTGGTCGGCGAATATCTCGGCTCCGCCGCGGGCCTCGGCTATCTCATCCAGCAGGCGGAAGGCGTCTTCGACGTCACCGGTGTGTTCGCCGGCATGTTCGTGCTGATGGCCTTCGTTCTCTTGGTCGACTGGCTGGTCGGGCTGGTCGAGAAGCGGCTTCTGGCGTGGCGCGGCCGCTAGCCTTATTCGAAACATCAAGGAGGAAAGACCATGAAACGCAGAGATTTCCTGATCGGAACCGCGGGCATCGGCCTCGCTGCGCCGCTCTTCAGCATGCTTCCGGCGGCGGCCGAGGATGCCGCGCCGGAAAAGCCGGATCTTACCCTCGGCGTCGGCGGCAAGCCGCTTCTCTACTACCTCCCGCTGACGATCGCGGAGCGGAAGGGCTTCTTCAAGGAGGAAGGCCTCAACGTCACGATCAACGACTTCGCCGGCGGTTCGAAATCGCTGCAGGCGCTGATCGGCGGCTCGGTCGACGTCGTTACCGGCGCCTACGAACACACGATCCGCATGCAGGACAAGGGCCAGGACATCACCGCCGTCTGCGACCTCGGCCGCTTCCCGGGCATCGTGATTGCGGTGCGCAAGGACCTTGCCGGCGAGATCAAGTCGGTGGCCGACCTCAAGGGCAGGAAGATGGGCGTCACCGCGCCGGGTTCTTCGACGGCGCTGATGCTGCAATACGCGTTGCAGAAGAACGGCCTGAAGGCCGACGACGTCGCCATGATCGGCATCGGCGGCGGCGCCAGCGCGGTCGCGGCGATCAAGAAAGGCGAGATCGACGGCCTGTCGCATCTCGACCCGGTGATCGCGCAACTGCAATTCGAGGGCGATATCGCCGTGCTGCTCGACACACGCACGGAAGCGGGCACGCGCGCCCTGTTCGGCGGGCCGAACCCGGCGGCGACGGTCTATGTCCAGCGCGCCTTCGCCGAGGCCAATCCCGTCACCATGCAGCGCACGGTCAACGCCTTCATGAAGGCACTGAAGTGGATCAGCGAGGCCAAGCCCGAAGACGTCGCCGCGACGGTGCCGGAGGAATACCTGCTCGGCAACAAGGACCTCTACATGCAGGCCTTCCAGAATTCCAAGGAAATGTATTCGCCGGACGGCATGGTGACCAAGGAAGGCTACGATTCGATGATGGGCGTGCTGAAGAAGCTCGACCCGGAACTCGCCAACGCCGACGTGCCCTACGAAAAGACGTTCGATCCGAAATTCGTGCAGGCGGCGAAAACCTGAAGCGCCTTACCCGACGGAAACTTCAACGGGGCCGCATCGGCCCCGTTTTCATAGCCACTTCTTGCGCTTGAAGTAGATATACATCGCGACCGCCACGGCAACCATGAAGCCGAGCGCAGCCGGATAGCCGTAATAGGCGCGCAGTTCCGGCATGTTCCAGGGCGAGGTGTCGGGATCGAAGTTCATGCCCCAGACGCCGACGAGGAATGTGAGCGGAATGAAGATGGCCGAGACGATGGTGAGTAGCGAGATCACGTCGTTGGTACGCGCCTGGGAAAGCGACAGGTGCATCTCGATCAGCCCCGTCATGGTGTCGCGCTCCGTCTCGACCATCTCGATCAGCCGGATGGCGTGGTCGAGCGTGTCGTTGAAGAACACCTTCGTCTCGGCGTGAATGCAGGAGACCTCGCTGCGGACGATGGCCGCCAGCGCGTCGCGCAACGGCCACAGCACGCCCTTGAGGGCGTTGATGTGGCGGCGCATCTGCTGGAGTTGCAGCATCTGCTGCTTCTGCGGTGAATTCAGCATGGCGTCTTCTACTCTTTCGGCCATGTCGCCGGACGCCTCGATCGGAGCGAAGTAGCTGTCGACGATGGCGTCGATCAGCGCGTAGGCGAGATAGTCGGCGCCGCGCGTGCGCAGCCGGTTCGGGCTGGAGCTTTCGATGCGCTTGCGCACGGGATCGAACGGATCGCCCTCGCGCTCCTGGAAGGTGACGACGAAATTGTCGCCGAAGAAGACGGCGATCTGCTCGTAGCGGTGGGTGGCCGGATCGTCGATCATCGACAGGACGACGAAGGCGTGGTCGTCATAGAAATCGACCTTCGGACGCTGGCCGGTGTTGACGACGTCTTCCAGGGCCAGCGGATGCAGGCCGAAAATGCGGCCGATCTCCTCGACCACCGCGATATCGGCGAGGCCGGTGCAATCGAGCCAGACCAGCGGCCAGTGGCCGCGGCTCTTGACCAAATCGTTGAGGCCGGCGTCCTGGACGGTCCTGGTTTTTTCCGCCGCGATCAGCGTCAACGTCAGCCGGGTCTTTTGCGCGGACGGATCGGCGATCAGCGTGCCGGGCGAGGCGCCGACCGGCGAGCGCCGCGCCTTGCGCCTGATACGTTTGCCGTCAGCCTTCGCCATGTGCCGATTCCCGATCAGGCCAAGCCTATTGCGAGTCGGCTTGAGCGTGAATGCCCTGCCGGAAGGTGGCGTCAGCCGACGAAGACCCTTTTCGGCTTGAACATGCCGTGCTCGATGGCTCCGATGGCGACGAGGCGTCCGCGCGCGGTGGCGCAGGCCTCCTCGGCCTCCAGCGGTGCGTCGCGGCCGCGCACGATGACGGCGTTGCCGAGCCTGAGCTTGGTCGCCGCGTCGTCGCCGACGGCGACCTGCGGCAGGCAATCGAGCGCCGCCACCGTATCGATGAGGAAATCGTCTACCGCGGCGAAATCCATTGGCAGGTCGCCGCTGTCGGGCTGGCCGGCCTCGCCGAAGCGCGCCAGTTCCAGTTCCTTGACGGTGACGAAATCATCCGGCGTGAACGGATCGACCTCGGTGCGGCGCAGTTCGGCGATGTGACCGTAGCAGCCGAGGTCGCGGCCCATGTCGCGCGCGAGCGAGCGCACATAGGTGCCCTTGCCGCACTCGATCTCGAAGACGGTGCGGTCGGCGGAATGCTCGACGATGTCGAGCCGGCCGATCTCGACCTCGCGGGCGGGAATCTCCACCGTCTCGCCCTCGCGGGCGAGGTCGTAGGCGCGCTCGCCGGCGATCTTGATGGCCGAGAACTGCGGCGGCGTCTGCATGATGACACCGGTGTATTTCGGCATGACGGCGCGGACGTCCTGTTCCAACGGGCGCCTGTCGGAGCTTTTGGTCACCGGGCCTTCGAGGTCGTCGGTGGAACGCTCCTCGCCCCAGGCCACCGTGAAGCGGTAGACCTTGGCGCCGTCCTGCACGTAGGGCACCGTCTTGGTCGCCTCGCCGAGCGCGATCGGCAGCATGCCGGACGCCAGCGGGTCGAGCGTGCCGGCATGGCCGGCCTTCTCGGCCTGAAACAGCCACTTGATCTTCGAGACGGCTTCGGTCGAGCCCATGCCGACCGGCTTGTCGAGGATCACCCAGCCGGAAACGGGCCGGCCCTTCTTCTTGCGCGGGCGGGACATCTATTCCTCATTCTCGTCGTCATGCCGCAGGTCGCGCGCGACCTCGGGCGAATGCAGGAGATCGTTGATCTTCTGGAAATTGTCGTAGCTGGTGTCGAGCCGGAAGCGGAATTCAGGCATGTATTTCATCTGCCTGAGCGCCGGCGACATGCGGCCGCGAATGAAGCGCGCGTGCCGGTTCAGCGCCTCCACCACCGCCGCGTCGTCCGCAGCACCCAGCGGCGCGACGAAGGCGGTGGCGATCTTCAGGTCCGGCGACATGCGCACTTCCGAGACCGAGATCACTGCCGTCTCGATCAGGTCGTCGCGCACCTCGCCGCGCTGGAGCAGGTCGGAAAGCGCATGGCGCACCTGCTCGCCGACGCGCAACATGCGCTGGGAGGGACCGGAAGTGTTGGAACGGGGCATTGTCGTCTGTCCTGAAAGTCAAACGGCGCGGGATGGGACCGCGCCGTTGCCTGAAACGGAAGGCCACCGCCTTCCTCGTCCGGTCATAGCGTGCGCGTCACCATCTCGACGCGGAAGCACTCGATGATGTCGCCGACCTGGATGTTCTCGTAGTTCTGGAACGCCATGCCGCATTCCTGCCCGACGGGAACCTCCGGCACCTCGTCCTTGAAGCGCTTCAAGGTCTTCAGCGTGCCTTCGTGGATGACGACGTTCTCGCGGATCAGGCGCACGCCCGCGCCGCGCTCCACCTTGCCTTCGGTGACGCGGCAGCCCGCGACCTTGCCGACCTTGGTGATGTTGAACACCTCCAGGATCTCGGCGTTGCCGATGAAGGTCTCGCGGCGTTCCGGCGACAGCATCCCCGACATCGCCGCCTTCACGTCATCCACGAGGTTGTAGATGATGTTGTAGTAGCGGATCTCGATGTCAGCCTGCTCGGCCGCCTGCCTGGCCTGCGCGTTGGCACGCACGTTGAAGCCGATGATGGCGGCTCCCGACGTTTCGGCCAGCGTCACGTCGCTCTCGGTGATGGCGCCGGCGCCCGAATGGACGATGCGCGCGCGCACCTCGTCGTTGCCGAGCTTTTCGAGTGCCGCGTCGATCGCCTCGATGGAGCCCTGCACGTCGCCCTTGACGATGAGCGGGAACTCCTTGGTGCCGGCCTGCTGGAGCTGCGACATCATCTGCTCGAGCGAGCCGCGCTGGCCGGCATGCTTGGCCACCGCCTTGTCGCGGGCGAGCCGCTGGCGGTATTCGGTGATCTCGCGGGCGCGGGCCTCGTTGTTGACGATGGCGAAGCGGTCGCCCGCCTGGGGCGTACCCTGGAGACCGAGCACCTCGACGGGCATTGCCGGCGGCGCTTCCTTGACCTGCTCGCCACGGTCGTTGACCAGTGCGCGCACGCGGCCCCACTCGTTGCCGGCGACGAGGATCTCGCCGGGCAGCAGCGTGCCGGTCTGCACCAGCACGGTGGCGACCGGGCCGCGGCCCTTGTCCAGCCGCGCCTCGATGACGACGCCTTCGGCGGTGCGGTCGGGATTGGCCTTGAGGTCGAGGATTTCGGCCTGCAACAGAATGGCTTCCAAGAGCTTGTCGATGCCGGCGCCCGTCTTGGCCGAGACCTCGACGTCCAGCGTCTCGCCGCCCATCTCTTCCACCACGATCTCGTGCTGGAGAAGCTGGGTGCGCACCTTCTGGGGGTTGGCCTCGTGCTTGTCGACCTTGTTGATGGCGACGATGATCGGCACGCCGGCGGCGCGGGCGTGGTTGATGGACTCCACCGTCTGCGGCATCACGCTGTCATCGGCCGCCACCACCAGAACGGCGATGTCGGTGGACTGCGCGCCGCGCGCCCGCATCGCCGTGAAGGCGGCGTGGCCGGGCGTGTCGATGAAGGTGATCTGCTGGCCGTTCTTCTCGACCTGATAGGCGCCGATGTGCTGGGTGATGCCGCCCGCCTCGCCCGACTGGACGTGGGCGTTGCGGATGGCGTCGAGCAGCGAGGTCTTGCCGTGGTCGACGTGGCCCATGATCGTGACCACCGGCGGCCGCGACACCAGATCCTCCTCGCGGTCGGGGATGTTGAACAGCCCCTCCTCGATGTCGGACTCGGCGACGCGCTTGACGGTGTGGCCGAATTCGGAAGCGACCAGCTCGGCCGTGTCGGCGTCGATGACGTCGCCCGGCTTCATGATCTGGCCCTGCTTCATGAAGAACTTCACCACGTCGACGGCGCGCTCGGACATGCGCTGCGCCAGTTCCTGGATGGTGATCGTCTCGGGAATGGTCACTTCGCGCATCACCTTTTCGCGCGGCTCATTGTGCATGGCGCGCTTGAACTTCTCCTGCCGGCGGCGCATGGCCGCTAGCGAACGGGCGCGGGCGTCGCCATCCTCGGAAGACAGGGCGCTGTTCAGCGTCAGCTTGCCCTGGCGACGGTCGGCCTCGCCCTTCGTGCGGGCCGGCCTTGCCACTTCCGGCGCGACGGGACGGCGCACGGGGGCGACCGGACCACGGCCGCGCGGCCGTGCTTCCTCCTCGTCGCCACCGACGGCCTCGGCCGTCTGCGGCGCACGGCGACGCGCTTCTTCCTCGGCGCGGCGGCGCGATTCCGCCTCGGCCTTCAGGCGCGCTTCCTCTTCAGCCTGGCGGCGCGCCGATTCCTCGCGCTCGCGCTTGCGGCGCTCGTCTTCCTCGGCACGGCGCTTGGCATCCTCGGCGGCACGGGCGCGATCCTCGGCCTCACGCGCCTGCGAACCCTCGAGAGCGCGGCGGCGGGCTTCCATCTCGCCACGCGACAGCTCGTTGAGGACCATCCGCTCCTGTGGCGGCGGCGCGGGGGGCGGCGGCGCAGGCGTGCGCGGCTCGGGCGCTGCCGGCGCAGGCGCTGCCGCTGTCGCGGCCGGCGTCGGCCGCGGCGTGAAGACAGCCACTGGTTCCGGCTTCTCGCCGGGCTTTATGAACTTGCGCTTGGTCTCGACGACGACCGACTTGGTGCGGCCGTGCGAGAAATTCTGCCGCACGGTGCTCTGTTCGACACCCGGTCGCTTCAAGGTCAAGGTCTTCTTGGGGGTAACGCTCAAGGTCTTGTCGTCACCCGATTTCGTATCGCTCATTCCACATCCTCTGCGGCATCATCTTCGCCGGCAACCGCCGCAAGCATTGCCAAATCATCCAGGGAACCGCCCCGGTATCGGTCGAGCGCAACCATGCGCTTCAGGACCGCGCGACCCGCGTCCGACGCGAGAACGGCAGCATGTATCACATTTGCCCCCCCCAATGCCAAACCCAATTCCGCCTCGGCGAAAAGTTTGTAGGCAGGGATGGCAGGCCCGCCAAGATGGACGGTGGCGCGCCGGGCCTGGCTGATCTTGCGCACGCCGTCCTCGGAAGCCTCGGCCGCATGCAGCACGGCGATCGCCTTGCCGGAGCGGACGGCGCCGTCGACCTTGGCCGCTCCCAGCGCCACCATGCCTGCCTTGCGGGCAAGGCCCAGCGACCCCAGCACCGCCTTCGCCAGCAAAGCGTCGACCATGGCGCCGAGATCGGGGGGCACGACGACCTGCCGCTTGAAGGCGCGGGCAAAATGGCCCTTGGCCGCCGCCTTGTCGACATATAGGCGCTCGGCGCTGACCCAGCAACCGCGGCCGGGCAAGGTTCGCTTCAGATCGGGGACGACGGCCGAATCCGGGCCGACGACGAACCGGATGAGGTCATCCGGCTCGGCGTGTTTCCTGGTGACGATGCAGGTGCGATCGTTCATCTCGTCCAAGGGCTGCCCCGATGCGTCTCATCTCACGCTTCGGCCGCTTCGGCGGCTTCAGCGTCGGCGGCCTCGGCCTGGGCTTCCTCCTCGGAAATCCAGCCGGCCTTGAGGCGAGCCGCCAACACCATCTGCTCGGCCTCGGCCCTGGAGACGCCATGGTCGGCGAGCACACCCGGATAAACCTTGGTCTCGCCGTCCTTGCGTTCCTTCCAGCCGACGAGGTCGTCGGCGGCGTAGCCGGCGAAGTCCTCGATGGTCTTCACGCCGTCCTCGCCGAGCGCCACCATCATGGCGGTGGTGACGCCGGGAATCTCGCGCAGCTCGTCCTTGACGCCGAGCTTCTTGCGGGCGGCGTCCTGCTCGGCCTCGATCTTCTCCAGATATTCGCGGGCGCGCGTCTGGATCTCGGTCGCGGTATCCTCGTCGAAGCCGTCGATGGAGGAGATTTCATCCGGCTCGACATAGGCGACTTCCTCGACGGAGGTGAAGCCCTCGGAAGCCAGCACCTGGCCGACCATCTCATCGACGTCGAGCGCTTCCATGAACAGGTTCGAACGCTCGGTGAACTCCTTCTGGCGGCGCTCGCTTTCTTCCTGCTCGGTCAGGATGTCGATGTCCCAGCCGGTGAGCTGGGAAGCCAGACGCACGTTCTGGCCGCGACGACCGATGGCGAGCGACAGCTGGTCGTCAGGCACGACGACCTCGATGCGCTCGGCATCCTCGTCGAGCACCACCTTGGCGACCTCGGCCGGCTGCAGCGCGTTGACGATGAAGGAGGCGGCGTTCGGCGACCACGGAATGATGTCGATCTTCTCGCCCTGCAACTCGCCGACCACGGCCTGCACGCGCGAGCCGCGCATGCCGACGCAGGCGCCGACCGGATCGATCGACGAATCGCGGGAGATGACGGCGATCTTGGCGCGCGAGCCCGGATCGCGGGCCACCGACTTGATCTCGATGATGCCGTCGTAGATCTCCGGCACTTCCATGGTGAACAGCTTGGCCATGAACTGCGGATGGGTGCGCGACAGGAAAATCTGCGGGCCGCGCTGCTCGCGGCGCACGTCGTAGACATAGGCGCGAACGCGGTCGCCGTACTTGTAGTTCTCGCGCGGGATCAGTTCGTCGCGGCGAATAATCGCCTCGCCGCGGCCGAGATCAACGATGACGTTGCCATATTCGACGCGCTTGACCGTGCCGTTGACGATCTCGCCGATGCGGTCCTTGTATTCGTCGTACTGGCGGTCGCGCTCGGCCTCGCGCACCTTCTGGACGATGACCTGCTTGGCCGACTGGGCGGCGATGCGGCCGAAATCCATCGGCGGGAGCTGCTCGGCGATGAAGTCGCCGATCTGGGCGTCCGGATTGCGCTCACGCGCCGACGACAGCGCGATCTGGGTGGCGTAGTCCTCGACCGTCTCGACCACTTCCATGAGCCGCTGCAGCTTCATCTCGCCCGTATTCGGGTTGATGTCGGCGCGGATGTTGGTTTCCTGGCCATAGCGCGAGCGCGCCGCCTTCTGGATCGCGTCGGCCATGGCGGCGATGACGATTCCCTTGTCGATCGACTTTTCCCGCGCGACGGCGTCGGCGATCTGCAAAAGTTCGAGCCTGTTGGCACTGACAGCCATTTCTTTCTCCCTGACAAGGCCGCCTTTCGCGGGCGACCGCTCAATCAGCTTTCAATTTCGGTTTCGCCGGCCGCTTCGGCGCTTTCGTCCGTCTCGCCGCGATGCTTCTTCGCTTCCTTGCGTGCGCGGTTGTCCTTCGACAGCGCGTCGCGGATCAGGTCGTCGGTGAGGATCAGCCTCGCCTCGGCGATGGCGTCGTAGGGAACGGCGACGCGGGGCTCCTCGCCGTAGGCGGCTTCGCGCTCGATCACCACCGCATCCTCGCCGGCCTCGGCGATGCGCCCCTTGAAGCGCTTGCGCTCGGCAACCAGCGTCGCGGTCTCCATCTTCACCAGATGACCGGCCCAGGTCGAGAAATCCGACTTGCGCACCAACGGACGGTCGATGCCCGGCGACGACACTTCGAGGTGATAAGCCTTCTCGATGGGATCGTCGACATCGAGCGCCGGCGACACCGCGCGGCTGACCTCTTCGCAATCCTCGACGGTCATGGTGCCGTCGTTGCGCTCGGCCATGATCTGGAGGGTCAGGCCGTTCTGGCCGGACAGGCGCACGCGCACGAGGCGGAAGCCCATGCCGCGCAGCACCGGCTCGACGATCATGGCGATGCGCGCATCGATGCCGCTCTCGCGGATGATGCGGTCGTCGCCGTCGGTCACGCTCTCTGCCATCGGTTCCAGTCGGTCGCCTTTCGGGCGGCCGGTAACAAAAAAGAGCGGGACCGGGTGGACCCACTCTTCGTCATACCGACCAAGAATTTGATGCCGATATAGACGATCCATGCCGGCGTTTCAAGTCCGAAAGGCCGGCGGGCAAGCCACGCGCCGGGCGCAAGACGGCCATGCGCCAGGCGCCCTACCCGCACGGCGGGGCAACTCCTATTTATGATGCAATGCAGCACAGATGGTGCCGCACTGCGTACGAAAGGAATTGTCATGAGCAAGCGCGGCACTTTTGCAACGATTGCGGACGCGATCAACGTCCTCGGCAGCGCCGTGGCAGCCGCCTATGCGGCCGAAGCCGGCCATCGTCCGAAGGCGCGCGACCTGACCAATCTCGGCATCGAGCCGAAGGCGTTCAGGGATATCCGCCGCTACTATTGAGCCTTACCGCTCGAACACCAGATTGGTGGCGGCGGCGCCGAGCTCGGTCAGCGCGGCGTTGATGTCGGCGACCATCTTGTCCGGTCCGCAGACATAGAAATGCTGACCGAAGTCGCCGGCATGATCGCGCAGGAAGGCCTTGTCGACCGGGCCGGCGGGAAACGTCTTGCCGTCGCCGCGCGTCACCACGAACAGATGCTCAAGGCCGGGCATTTTCTCCCATAGATCGCGCAGGATGATGTCGTCTTCCGTGCGGTTGGAGAAGATCAGCCGATGGCCTGCGGCCGCCTTCCTGTCGGCAAGGTCGCGCAGGATGGCGATGAAGGGCGTGATGCCGGCGCCGCCGGCAATGAAGGTTCCCTTGCCCTTGTATTCGATCGTGCCCCACGGATCGTCGATCAGCAGCGCGTCGCCCGCTCCGAGCGTTGCCAGCCGATTGGTAACGCCGTCGTGGTCCGTATAGGTCTTGATGGTGAATTCCAGGTCCGGCCATTGGCTGAGGCCGGTGAAGGTGAAGGGCCGCTTTTCCTCGCGCCAGCCATCCTGATCGATCGAGACCTCGGTCGCCTGTCCGGGAACGAAGGCGTAACCGTCCGGTCGTTCGAACCGGAACCGGCGCACATTGTGCGTGACATTCTCAGCTTCGAGGATTTTGACCCGGTGCGCCATAGCACTTCTCCCTGCCCGTACCGTCTTGAACCTGCATCGTCTTGGATGCCGGGAAGCCTATCAGGTTCCCGCGCGGTTGCGCTATCGGTTCAACGGCGCAGGAAGGTCAGATAGGCGGGCCTGCGGCCTTCGCGGATGGCCTTGGCCTCGTAGCGCGTGCCCGGCCAGCCGGGATAGGGATCGTGCCAGTCGCGCGAAGAGGCCGCCTGCCAGTCGAAGGCACCATGGGCGCGGCAGACAAGCAGCGTCCAGTTGACATAGCTGTCGATGTCGGAGGCGAAGCAGAAGCGGCCGCCCGGCTTCAGCACGCAGGCGAAGCGGTCGAGATTGGCCTTGCCGACGAAACGCCGTTTCCAGTGCCGCTTCTTCGGCCAGGGGTCGGGATAGAGCAGATCGATGGCGTCGAGCGAGGCCGGCGGCAGCCAGTCGAGCAGGCGGGTGGCGTCGTCATCATAGACGCGCAGGTTCGCCAGCGGCTCTCGCTCCACCGCCGTCATCAGCTTGGCCATGCCGTTGACGAAGGGCTCGACGCCGATGAAGCCGGTTGCCGGCGCCGCCTTCGCCTCGTGCAGCAGATGCTCGCCGCCGCCGAAGCCGATTTCCAGACGTACAGACGAAACCGGGGCCGCAAACAAGGCCGCCAGCGCGGCGGGCGCCGCGTTGTCAAGATTGACGCCGTAGCGGGATAGCCCGGAGGCAAGGGCGGCCGCCTGATGCGGGCGGATCGCCTTGCCATGGCGCCGGCCGAAAAACGCCTCGCTGGAGCGGCTCGGCCGCCGCTCCTCGACCGGAGGTTCCGGAGCCGTCATGGCGGTCAGGCGGCCAGCGCCCGTTCCTTCGAGACGGCGTCCTTGAGCGCCTTGACGAGGTCGGTCTTCTCCCACGAGAAGGAGCCGTCGCGGCCGGGCTTGCGGCCGAAATGGCCGTAGGCCGTGGTCTTGGCGTAGATCGGCCTGTTCAGGTCCAGATGCCGGCGGATGCCCGACGGCGACAGGTCCATCACCGCGCGCAGCGCCTTCTCCAGAACGGCCTCGTCCACGGCGCCGGTGCCATGCAGGTCGACATAGACCGACAGCGGCTGGGCAACGCCGATCGCGTAGGAGAGCTGGATGGTGCAGCGCTCGGCAAGCTTGGCCGCCACCACGTTCTTGGCCAGATAGCGCGCCGCGTAAGCCGCCGAGCGGTCAACCTTGGTGGTGTCCTTGCCGGAGAAGGCGCCGCCGCCATGCGGGGCCGCACCGCCATAGGTGTCGACGATGATCTTGCGGCCGGTCAGGCCGGCGTCGCCATCGGGACCGCCGATGACGAACTTGCCGGTCGGGTTGATGTACCAGTTGCAGTCGGCGGCGATCTTCAGATCGCCGAGCGCCTCGCGGATGTAGGGCTCGACGACCTTGCGCACCTTCTTCGAATCCCAGCTTGCATCGAGATGCTGGGTCGACAGCACGATCTGCGTGACCTCGGCCGCCTCGCCGTTCTCGTAGCGCACCGTCACCTGGCTCTTGGCGTCGGGGCCGAGCCGGCCGGCGTCGCCCTGCCCTTCGTGGCGGGCGGCGGCCAGGAGTTCGAGGATCTTGTGGCTGTAGTAGATCGGCGCCGGCATCAGGTCCGGCGTCTCGCGGCAGGCATAGCCGAACATGATGCCCTGGTCGCCCGCGCCTTCCTCGCCCTGGCGGTCGGCGGCGTTGTCGACGCCCTGGCCGATGTCAGGCGACTGGCCGTGCAGCAAAACGTCGATCCGGGCCTTCTTCCAGTGGAAGCCGCTCTGCTCGTAGCCGATGTCGCGGATGGCCTTGCGCGCCGCCGACTTGAACTTCGCCGGGTTGACGGCGGGATGTCCGGCCGCGTCCAGCACCACGTTGCCGGCCTTGTCCTTCTTCAGGAGGCTGTGCGGCACACGCACCTCGCCGGCGATCACCACGCGATTGGTGGTCGCCAGCGTCTCGCAGGCGACGCGCACCTTCCACGGATCGGAAACCGCGACGTCGGCATAGCGTTTGGCGTCCTCGGGCTTTACTTTACGCGTCTCGCGATAGACCAGATCGACGATCTCGTCAGAAATGCGGTCGCAGACCTTGTCGGGATGGCCCTCGGAAACCGATTCCGAGGTGAAGAGATAATTCTGCCGCGTCACGGGTGTCCCCACTGGAAAATGGCCGGCACACCGCCAGCCTGGCGCCGATCCTGTTAGCGGGCCGCCCGACCGTCCGTCAAGACAGCCAAGGGGATCAGTCTGCCAATCCAGAGGCCGCCAGAAGAACAAAAATCCGGAGCAGCGACGTGCCCCGGCGCATTGCAGGCAACAGGCAAACGTCAGTCGGTTTCGTCGTCGGAAAGAGACTTCACCAGATCGACGATACGCCGGCGCACTTTCGCATCGGTGATGCGAAAGAACGCGCGGTTGAGTTGCAGCCCTTCCGGCGTCGAACAGAACTCCACGGCAAAGGAAGTGGGCGTGTCCTCGGCAAAGCCGGCGCCGGCCGCTTCCTGCCCCGGCGCATCCTCGAAGAAGAAGGAAACGGGTACGCCCAGAATGGAGGCGATCGCCTGCAACCGGCTGGCGCCAACCCTGTTGGTGCCTTTCTCGTATTTCTGGATCTGCTGGAAGGTGATGCCGAGGCTTTCGCCCAGCTTCTCCTGGCTCATCCCCAGCATATTGCGGCGAAGCCTGATGCGGCTGCCGACATGAGTATCGACCGGATTCGGCTTCTTCTTATTTTCTTCTACCATTTTTCCTCGCCGTTGTCCGGCTCCTTGTTCTTGCATGCCCGAGCGGAACCGGCCGTCACTCCAACCAGCGCGACCGGCCCTCCGTGAAATCAGGCGTTCCACTATGAAGTTCTAATATATCACATGTCAATTCGCCGGTAGCCTTCGCCTTACGCTGAGAAGGCCTGCGGCCAGGGCGAACAGAATCATGACGACGAATCCGTTAACGCGGCGTTGCGCAGCCGAAAGCGTCTCCTGTCGGTAAATTGGCACCCGCACATCCATCGCCCCCCGCGCATTGATGGCCAGCGCATCGATCGTCCTGCCGCGTGGATCGACGACAGCCGAGATACCGTTGTTGGCCGCCCTGAGCAGCGGCAAACCATTTTCGACGGCGCGAAGCTGCGCCTGCCGAAAATGCTGGTACGGACCGGGCGTGTCCCCAAACCACGCATCGTTCGTAACGTTTACAATAAGCTCACTTGACGCTGCGTCAACCGAAACGAGATCGGGAAAGATCACTTCGTAGCAAATGAAGGGCAGCGCGCGGGCGCCGCCGGGCACGGCGATGGCATGGCGCTCGTTGCCGGCCGAGAAATTCATCGGCCCGGCCACCAGCTGCTCGACGCCGAGACGTTTGAGCAGGCCGTCGAAAGGTAAGTATTCACCGAAGGGCACCAGATGGACCTTGTCGACGGCATCGGCGATCTCGCCGCGGTCGTCGATGGCGACAACGGAGTTGTAGTAGCGGCTGTCGGCGCCCTGCCCGGCGGCTTCCTCCTCGCGCACGGCGCCGGCGATCAGCATCTGGCCCTCGGCCAGCATGTCGCCGATCGCCGTCAGCGCGTCCGGACGCTCGGTGAACAGGAACGGCACCGAAGTTTCCGGCCACAGGATAAGCTGCGGCTTTTGATGGCCGGCCTCCGGCTCTTTCGACGACAGGGCGAGCATGGTGGCAAAGATGCGGTCGCGAACCGAGGCATCCCATTTCTCGGCGAGATCGACGGAAGGCTGGACGATGCGGACGTCCAACGTCTTGACGTCAGCAGGCTGCGGAGCGGTAAGCCGCACGTAACCAAAGCCGACATGGGCCGCCACGAGCAGCACAGCCACAGCGAAGCCGAAACGCAGATGACGGCGTCCGGCCAGCAGCGCAGGGACAGCGAAGACGAAGACGGCGAGCGCGTTCATGCCGTTCATGCCGACGACGGCATCGCTCTGCATGAGCAGCGGCACCGGCATCGCCGCATAGCCGATGGCGTTCCATGGAAAGCCGGTGAACAGGAAGCCGCGCAGCCACTCGGCGAGCGCGAAGCCGAAGGCAAGGGCTGCGATACGGCCGATGTTGCTGCTCCAGACTGACCGCGCCACGGCCGTCGCCAGACCGTAGAAGAAGGCGAGAATCAGGGGAATGCCGACCACGGCGAGCGGCAGCGCCCAGGCAAATTCGTCGGCCTCGACCAGAAGCGCGCCGCCGATCCACCACAGGCCGGCGAGGAAGTAGCCGAAGCCGAACCACCAGCCGACGGCAAAGGCCGGCCTCAGCCGACGCAGCACGCCGCCGGAGCTTTCAAGCGTGGTTCCATCGAGCAGCCAGACGAGGACGGGGAAGGCGATGAAACCGGCGGCGAAGAAATCGTACGGCGCCTGCGTCAGCACGGCCAGCGCGCCGGCGAGGAAGGCGACGAGCGCCCGCCGCCACCCCCACAGGAGGATGACGCGGCCGGCCACGCGCTCGAAAAACCGGCGGTCCGATGCGGCGGCGCCATCCGAGGGACCGGCGCGCAACCCGGATTGGCCGGCGCTCATGAGAGGAAACCGATGCAAACAGGTGCGATCATGGCCCAGCCCGCCGAATCATGCGGTGAAGTTCTAGCAGGCCGGGAGGACGGCTCCAAACGAACGCGGCACGTCCCTGCCGATGTTTTCGCCCCGGCGGGACCGAACCCGAATGTCGGCCGGCCTTGAAGTTTCCCGCAGACCGGCGTTGCGTCAGCACACGCTGACCAACAGCCCTCAAGCCGGCCCGGCTGTCACGCCTGCTCGGCACGGGCGACGCGGCGGCGGCGGTCGCCCTTGGCGGTTTCCACGATGCGCACGCGCTTGACGCGGCGCGGGTCAGCGTCCAGCACATGGAATTCGAAACCGGGAATGGCCTGCACCACTTCGCCGCGCGCCGGCACGCGGCCCAGCGTGTTGAAGATCATGCCGCCGATGGTGTCGACCGACTCGCCGTGCTCGCCGGCGGCGAAGCCGTCGCCGATCATGGTGGCAACATCGTCGATCTCGGCCTTGCCGTCGACCAGGAAGACGCCGTCGCCGGTCTTGGTCACCAGCGGCTCGTCCTCGTCGTGCTCGTCCTCGATGTCGCCGACGACCATCTCGACGATGTCTTCCAGCGAGGCCAGCCCGTCGGTGCCGCCGTATTCGTCGATGACCAGCGCCATCTGGGTGCGGCCGGCCTGCATGCGCGCCATCAGGTCGGAGGCGAGCATGGACGGGGGCACGAACAGCACCGGGCGGATCAGGTCGAGATCGCCGATGGGGCGCGTCAGGTCGACTTCCGAAAGGGCAAGGGCTGCCGCCGGCTGCGCCTTCTTACGGCCTCGACCGTTCTTCGGGCGGGCGGCGCGGGTGATGTGGCCGAGCACGTCGCGGATGTGGATCATGCCGCGCGGGTCGTCCAGCGTCTCGACATAGACGGGCATGCGCGAATGGCCGGACTGTTCGAACAGGCCGAGCAGTTCGCCCAGCGTGGTGCCGATCTCGACGCCCTCGATGTCGGCGCGCGGCACCATGACGTCCTCGACGCGCACCTCGCGCAGCCTGAGGATGTTGTTGAGCATGGCGCGTTCGCCGGGCGAGAAGGCGCCAGGCTCGCTGGTCGTCTCGGCCAGCGCGTCGGCGATCTCTTCGCGCAGCGACGTGCCGTTGCGATGACGGAACAGGCCCAGCATCCGGTCGAAAAGCGACGGTCCGGCGGGCGCCTGCTCAATGGCCGCGGTGCCGGTCGCGGTACTGGGACTGGAAGGGTCTTCCTGCTTCTCGGAAGGCTTTGCCGCGCCACCAGCCTCGGCGTGGGCGGCTTCTTGCTTGTCGTTCATCGTCGTCCGGTCGGTTTCTCGATCTAGTTACGCATAGGGATCGGGAATGGCAAGCCTTGCGAGCGCCCTGCGCTCGATCGCCTCCATCTCCTCGGCCTCGGCGTCCGTCTCGTGGTCATGGCCCAGAAGATGCAACAGGCCGTGGATCACCAGATGGGTAATATGGTTGTCCAGCGGCTTACCTTCCAGTGCGGCCTCGCTCGCCACCGTCTCGGCCGCCAGCACGATATCGCCCAGCAGCGGCGGCAGCGGGCCCGTCTTCGTCTCCGGGAAGGCGGGGAAGGAAAGCACGTTGGTCGCCTTGTCCTTACCACGCCAGCCGGCGTTGAGTTCGCGGATGCGGGCATCGTCGGTGAAGACGACGCCGAGTTCGGATCCGCCGGGACGGGAGGCGCCAAGCTCGGCGAAGACGGCGGCCGCAGCACGCTCGACCAGTACGGTGAGAGTGGCTTCGTCCGGCCAGTCGCCCGCCTCGACGGTGAGGTCGATATCTATCGGAAGCGCAGGATCAGCGGGCATGGCGGCCTGCGATGAAGAACACCAGCACCGTACCCCCACCCCTAACCCCTCCCCGCAAGGGGGAGGGGAACTTGGCAAGCGGCAGCTTCCCCTCCCCCTTGCGGGGAGGGGTTAGGGGTGGGGGTACGGCGCTGACGAAACTTTCTGAAGGCACCGGGAAAAAGTCGGTGCTCACCCTTCCGCGCCCAGCCCGCGCGCGACCTTGCCGTCGCGGTCGTAGGCTTTGACGATCTCGGCCACCAGCGGATGGCGCACCACGTCGGTGTCGGTGAAACGCACGGTAACGACGCCCGGCACGCCGTCCAGCACGCGCAGCGCCTCGACAAGGCCGGAGCGGGTGTTCGGCGGCAGGTCGATCTGGGTCGGATCGCCGGTGACGATCATACGCGAGCCTTCGCCGAGCCGCGTCAGAAACATCTTCATCTGCATCGGCGTGGTGTTCTGCGCCTCGTCGAGGATGACGGCGGCGTGCGCCAGCGTACGGCCGCGCATGAAAGCCAGCGGCGCGATCTCGATGACGCCGGCACCGATGGCGCGCTCCACCTTGTCGCCTGGCATCATGTCATAGAGCGCGTCGTAAAGCGGGCGAAGATAGGGATCGACCTTTTCCTTCATGTCGCCGGGCAGGAAGCCCAGCCGTTCGCCCGCCTCGACCGCCGGGCGCGACAGGATGATGCGCTCGACCATGCCGCGCTCCAGCATCATGGCCGCATGCGCCACCGCCAGGTAGGTCTTGCCGGTGCCGGCGGGGCCGATGCCGAAGACAAGTTCCGATCGCTCCAGCGCGCGCATATAGGCGTCCTGATTGAGCGAGCGGGCGTAGATGGTCTTCTTGCGGGTGGAAATCTGCGCCGCAGAGACCTTGCCCTTGCGCTCCAGCGTCGGCAGCGTGAGCTGGTCGTCGGCGGCCACCGCCATGCGGATGGCGCCGTCGACGTCCGACTGGCCGATGTCGGCCCCTTTCTGGAGGATGGCATAGAGACTGTCGAGGGCCTGCCGCGCCTGCTCGGCGGCCGTGGGCGAGCCCTTGATGGTGAGCTGGTTGCCGCGCGAGCGGATGTCGACGCCGAGCTTCTGCTCCAGCCGGGCCAGGTTCTCGTCGAACTGGCCGTAGAGAGCGCTGGCGAGCTTGTTGTTGTCGAAGGTAAGGACGATGTGCGCCATGTCGGACGCCCCGGAAGGCGTCAAGGGTGCGAGTGGGGGAACTGCCTTCAGGTCGGCTGCGGTCAACCGTCTCTCCTTGTCCGCCGGCGCTCAGGCCGGCACGGCATGCAGGCTATTGTAGCCCGCTTCCGTGATTCGCACCTCGATAATGTCGCCGATTCCACCGGCCTTTTCATCAACAATCACCGGCTGCAGCCAGGGCGAGCGGCCGACCCGCTGGCCTGCCTGGCGGCCGGGCTTTTCGATCAGGGTCGGCATCGTCCTGCCGACCATGGAAACGGTGAAAGCCTGCTGCTGTTCCACCAGCAGCGCCTGAAGGCGCTGAAGGCGTTCGTCCTTCACCTGCTCCGCCACATGGCCGTCCATCTCGGCGCCCGGCGTGCCGGGGCGGGGCGAATATTTGAACGAGAAGGCCGAGGCGTACCCCACTTCGCGCACGATCTTCACCGTGTCCTCGAAATCGGCATGGGTCTCGCCGGGGAAGCCGACGATGAAATCGCCCGACAAGGCGATATCCGGCCTTGCCGCGCGGATGCGCTCGATCAGCTTCAGATAGTCGCCGACCTTGTGCTTGCGGTTCATCGCCTTCAGGATGCGGTCCGAGCCCGCCTGCACCGGCAGATGGAGATAGGGCATCAGCGTTTCAAGGTCGCGATGGGCGGCGATCAGTTCGTCGTCCATGTCGCGCGGATGGCTGGTGGTGTAGCGCAGCCGGGCGATGCCGGGGATTTCGGCCAGCCGGAACAGAAGCCGGCCCAAGCCCCAGTCATTGCCGTCCGGCCCTTCGCCATGCCAGGCATTGACGTTCTGGCCGAGCAGGGTGATCTCACGCACGCCGGCTTCCGCCAGCCGCTCGGCCTCGGCGACGATCTGCGCCACCGGCCGCGACACTTCCGAGCCGCGCGTATAGGGCACCACACAGAAGGTGCAGAACTTGTCGCAACCTTCCTGCACGGTCAGGAATGCGGTGACGCCGCGCTTGATGACCTCGGCCTTCTTCGGCGCCGGCAGGTGCTCGAACTTGTCCTCCACCGCATAGTCCGTCTCGACCACGCGGTTGCCGCCGCGCACGCGCGCCAGCACGTCCGGCAGGCGGTGATAGGTCTGCGGACCGATGACCAGATCGACGGCCGGCGCGCGGCGGATGATCTCGCCGCCTTCGGCCTGCGCCACGCAGCCGGCGACGCCGATCAGCAATTCGCTGCCGGCGGCTGCGCGTTCGGCCTTGAGGTCGCGGATGCGGCCGAGTTCGGAATAGATCTTCTCGGCCGCCTTCTCGCGGATATGGCAGGTGTTGAGCAGGACGAGGTCGGCGTCCTCCATGCTCTGCGTCTCGGCATAGCCGTCCGCCGCCAGCGCGTCGGTCATGCGCTGGGAATCGTAGACGTTCATCTGGCAGCCATAGGTCTTGACGAAGACCTTCCTGGCCTGCTGTCCGCCATCCGCCGCGGCGCGGTCCGGCGCCTGTTCCGTGGTCAATGCATCCATGGGCGGCTTCTATCGCGTTTTGGCGGTCAAGAACAACCGATTCCGGCAGTCAGCCCGCCTCGGTCCCTTGCAGCGCCGCCTGCATCATCGCCTTCACGCGGGCCTCGACCAGTCGCGTCGCTTCCTTGCGGTTCGATCCGGCCGAAAATATCACCGGTTCGCCGAAGCGGACCTCGACGTCGACGGCGCCCAGTTTCAACAGGCCGGCGACATGCGGCACCAGGTCCTGGTCGCCGATCCACGACAGCGCCATGCGCCCGGCGCGGCCGAGCGGGATGCCGTGGCGGCGGACATAGGCGATCGCCACCGGCTGGATGGCGACTTCCTGCACCCCTTCGTGCGCCGTCGCCCCCTTGCCGATTGCCAGTGTGGCAGCGCCGAACAGCGTGCTCTTGAACGGCAGCATCCTGTTGCCGTCGCCCGTCGTGCCTTCGGCGAACAGCACCATGGCGTCGCCCGCCTTCAGCCGCTCGCCGATCTCGCTCGCCTGGTCGCCGGAGCTGTGACGCCGCTCGCGGTCGACGAAGACGGTGCGTTGCAGCGTCGACAGCCAGCCCATCAGCGGCCAGCCCTGCATCTGCGCCTTGGCGATGAAGGAGACGTCGGCAATGGAGCCGAGGACGCCGATGTCCGTCCACGAGACGTGGTTGGCGACGATCAGCAGCGGGCGCTTCCGCGACAGGCTGCCCACGACATGCACGCGAAACCCCAGCGCCCACAGGATCGATTTGTGCCACAGGCGCGGCACGAATGAGGGATTGCCCCATCCGGTTTTCAGCACCGTGAACTGCGAAACCGCCACCGCCGTCGTGACAGCCGCGACGAAAAGCAGGATCAGGCCGTTTCGGATTTTCGCGATCATCGTCCCTTGCGCTCTCTCGGCGCATTTGCCGGATTTGCCGGCTAGCGGAGATCGCGGCGCATGACAAGCGCCCCGGTCGGACCGCGTTCGGGCGAGCGATAGTAATCGGGCCGCTTGCCGACCTCGCGAAAGCCGAGCCGGCGATAGAGCGCGGTGGCCGGCGCGTTCGTCTCGTCCACTTCAAGAAACAAGGCTTCGGCACGGTCGCCGTGCAATTGCCGCAGCACCGCGTCCATCAACTGCCAGCCGATGCCCTGCCGGCGATGGCTGCGGGCGACCGCCACGGTGAGGATCTCGCCCTCGCCGGCCGCCAGCCGCGCCAGCACGAAGCCGACGATGCCGGCCCGGGGATTTCCCACCTCTTTCGCCGCAAAGCCGAACACCGTGTCCTGCTCCAGCAGCGCGGCGAACTCGCCACCCGTCCACGGACGGACGAAATCCTCGCGATGAAGGATCGATACGGCATCGCTGTCCTCCGGCGTCAGCGGCTCCAGCGCATAGTCCTTCGGGCGCTGCGGCAGGAAGGGAATGCGCATCAGCGCGCCCTCGGCAGCACGAACCCGGCCTGCGGCTTGGCGTCGGCGTCGCGCAGATAAAGCGGCTTCGGCTTCTCGCCCGGCTCTTTTTCGGCGGCGAGGCTGGCGTAGACGGCGATATCCGCGGTGGCGCCGAGCGGCCCGAAGTCGAAAGACCCGCCGGCCGCTTCCGCGATCCGCTCCCCCGCGTTGCCGGCAAGCACCGTCCCCTCAGTCACCATCGCAACGGCCTCCTCCAGCGTGGTCACGGCCGGACCGTAGCGCAGAACAGCCAATTCATCGTAAAGGGCGGCGTGGATTTCGCCACGCCCGCCGTCGAGGGCGGCGAAGATCGGCCGGCCCGGAAAAGATTGCCGAGCCTCGGCAGCCAGCGCTTCCAGCGTGGTGACGCCGATGGCCGGGATTTTCAGCGCCAGCGCCAGCCCGCGCGCGGTAGCAACGCCGACGCGCAGGCCGGTGAAGGAACCGGGTCCGATAGAGACGGCAACGGCGTCGAGATCGGCATAGGACTTGCCGGCCTGACCCAGCGCACCCTCGATTACCCCCATCAGGTGCTCGGCATGCCCCTTGCCCAGGTCGAGCACTGTTCTGCCCAGCTCCTTGCCGGCCCCAGCGTCATAGACGCAGGCCGCGCACAGATTGGCGGAACAGTCTATGGCGAGGAGGGTCATTTGCGCACGCCACGCCACGGTAGTGGTTAAATTCCGGCTCGGTCCCTTGCCTTCAGCTCCAGCCGACGTGCGTGCAGCACCGGCTCGGTGTAGCCGTTGGGCTGGACGCGGCCCTTGAAGACGAGGTCACAGGCGGCCTGGAAGGCGATGGACTTGTCGAAATCCGGCGCCATCGGGCGGTAAAGCGGGTCGCCGGCATTCTGGCGATCCACCACGGCGGCCATGCGCTTCATCGTCTCCATCACCTGCGCTTCCTTGCAGACGCCGTGATGCAGCCAGTTGGCGATGTGCTGGGATGAGATGCGCAGCGTCGCGCGGTCTTCCATCAGGCCCACATCGTTGATGTCCGGCACCTTGGAGCAGCCGACGCCCTGGTCGATCCAGCGCACGACATAGCCGAGGATGCCTTGCGCGTTGTTGTCCAGTTCCTTCTGGATGTCCTCGGCCGACCAGTTCGGCCGCACCGCGACCGGCACGGAGAGGATATCGTCGAGCTTCGCCTTGGCGCGGCCTTTCAGCTTATCCTGCACCGCATGCACATCGACCTTGTGGTAGTGCGTGGCGTGAAGCGTGGCGGCCGTCGGCGACGGCACCCAGGCGGTGTTGGCGCCGGCCTCGGGATGAGCGATCTTCTGTTCCAGCATCGCCGCCATCAGGTCGGGCATCGCCCACATGCCCTTGCCGATCTGGGCGCGGCCTTCCAGCCCGCATTCCAGGCCGGTGTCGACGTTCCAGTTCTCGTAAGCCGCGATCCAGGCGGCCTGCTTCATGTCGCCCTTGCGGATCATCGGGCCGGCTTCCATGGAGGTGTGGATCTCGTCGCCGGTACGGTCGAGGAAGCCGGTGTTGATGAACACCACGCGGTCCTTGGCTGCGCGGATGGCTTCCTTGAGGTTGACGGTGGTGCGCCGCTCCTCGTCCATGATGCCCATCTTGATGGTGTTGGGCTTCATGCCGACCAGCTTTTCCACGTGGTCGAAGATCTCGGCCGCGAAGGCGACTTCTTCCGGCCCGTGCATCTTCGGCTTGACGACATACATCGAGCCGGCGCGGGAGTTTTTGCGCGCGCCGTTCTTGCCAACATCGTGAAGGGCAATCAGCGCGGTGACGGCGGCGTCCAGAATGCCTTCCGGCACTTCCGAACCGTCGGCCAGCAGCACGGCCGGATTGGTCATCAGGTGGCCGACATTGCGCACCAGCATCAGCGAGCGACCGGGCAGTGTCAGCGTCGAGCCGTCCGGCGCGGTGTAGCTGCGGTCGCCGTTGAGGCGGCGCGTCATCGTCTTGCCGCCCTTCTCGAAGGTTTCCGAAAGATCGCCCTTCATCAGGCCGAGCCAATTGCGATAGGCGACGACCTTGTCCTCGGCATCGACGGCCGCGATGGAATCCTCGCAGTCCTGGATGGTGGTGATGGCGGCTTCGAGGATCATGTCTGAAATGCCGGCCGGGTCTGCCTTGCCGATGGGGCTTTCCCGGTTGACGACGACCTCGACATGCAGGCCATGGCGCTCGAGCAGGACCGCTTCCGGATCGGCCGCGTCGCCGCGATAGCCAACGAACTGCGCCGGGTCCTTCAACGTGGCCGTACCCGCGGCCGTCCTGAGGGCAAGCGCGCCGCCCGACACCGACATGCCGGTCACATCCTTCCACGAACCGGACGCCAGCGGCGCGGACTGATCGAGGAAAGCCTTGGCCCAGGCGATGACCTTCTCGCCGCGCTTGGGATTGTAACCCTTGCCCTTTTCCGCACCGTTCGTCTCGGGGATGGCATCGGTGCCGTAGAGCGCGTCGTAGAGCGAGCCCCAGCGGGCGTTGGCGGCGTTGAGCGCATAGCGCGCGTTCATTACCGGCACGACGAGCTGCGGACCGGCTATGGTGGCGATCTCGGGATCGACATTCTCGGTCTTCACCGCAAAGGCCGGGCCTTCCGGCACCAGATAGCCGATCTCCTTCAGGAAGCCCTTGTAGGCGGCCATGTCGACGGGGGCGCCGTTCTGCTTGTACCAGGCGTCGATCTTTTCCTGGATATGGTCGCGCGTCTTCAACAGCGCCCTGTTTTTCGGCGCAAGATCGTGCGCGATGGCCGCGAAGCCGTTCCAAAAGGCGGCGGCATCGATGCCGGTGCCGGGCGCCGCCTCGTTCACGACGAAGTCGTGTAGTTCGGGGGCGATGCGCAGGCCTGCGATCTCGATGCGGTCGGTCATTTAACTCAGTCTCCAAGAAGGCCGCCGGAGAAAAGCGGCAAGTCGTGCCGGGCCTTTGGCACGCTCGCGGTCCGGGGTCAATTATCCTATCGTTCCGATGCCCGCGCTTACGCCGCAATGCGCGGCCGGCCTGACGCGACGGCGACGATCTCGGCCTCGACGAACATGCGCTGCCCCTCGACGATCGAGACGCGGAACTCCTTCGACACCGATATCTCGACCTCGTCGGCGCCGGCCTCGGTGGCGCGGCTTTCGGCCAGCGACCGCACCTCGGCCTCGGCGGCGGCGACAGCCGGGTCCTCCTCCTCGAAATCGACGATGCCGCTGTCGCTGGACAGGCGGAACAACCCTTCCTTGGGCTGGCTCACGCGCGCCTCGACGGTGACGCGCACCTGACCGACGACGGCACCCAGCGCATTGGCGACGTCGGTGTCTTCCGGCACGATGCAGGCGTTGCCGAGCAGCGCGGCAAGGCCGGCATAGTGCAGCGGTGCCGAGGCGCCGAGGCCGATCACCGGGCGGTCAAGCGAAACAGCGAGGCGGGCGATGCCGGGATAGGCGTCCACGGCGCGCTGCACCAGCGCATGCGCGACGGTGCCGGCGCCGTCCAGCCCGTCCTCGGCAAAGGCGGTTTCCAGTATGTATTCGGCGGACCAGCGGGTGACGGCCCGCAAAACGCGCGCGCAGAAGGCTTCCGGCGAATCCGCGACGGCCTGGCCGCGGCCGTCGCGCTTGCGGGCGAACAGTTCGGCGCCGAGGCGGGCGGCCTCGCCGTTCCAGTTCGCCTGCCGGCCGAGCACGTGCGCGGCGTCCGAAGGCGTGAAGCCCGATATGTGCACGAGGCCGCGCGCCACCAGCCTTTTCAGCGTTGCGTTCTGGGCGTTGGAGGACAGCAGCAGGTCGAGCGGCTGCGGCACCGCGGTAATCGCCTCGTAGAGCTTCGCCTCGGAACGGCCGAGCCCGGCGGCGAAGCGTTCGGGGATGCCGGTGCGGAAGGCGAAGCGGGCGTCCATGCGGCCGGCGTTGGGCGCGCGCAACTGCCGCTCCAGCTCCCGGATGACGGTCGCGCCATGCGTGACGGCCGCCAGCGACAGCGGCACCAGCCGGCGCGGGCCGAGCACCAGACGCGGGTCGAGCACGCCTTCCTGGAACGCCACCTCGGAATCGCCGCCGAGACCGAAGGTGCGCATGGCGACCGCCTCCACCATGGTGCGGAAGCCGCCGACGGTGGCGCCCTCGGGATCGAGACGCGGGCGCCCCTTGTCCAGCACGGCGACATCGGTGGTGGTGCCGCCGATATCCGACACCATGGCGTTGTCCAGCCCGGTCATGTGGCGGGCGCCGACCAGCGAGGCCGCCGGTCCCGACAGGATCGTCTCGATCGGCCGTTGGCGGGCGAAGGCGGCCGAGACCAGCGCGCCGTCGCCGCGCACCACCATCAAGGGTGCTGCGATGCCGCGTTTTTCGAGGAAACCTTCGGTCGCCGCGACCAGCCGGTCGATCATCGAGATCAGCCGCGCGTTGAGCAGCGTCGTCAGCGCCCGACGCGGGCCGCCGAGCTTGGCCGACAGCTCATGGCTGGCGGTGACCGGCAGGCCGCTGCGCTCGCGTATCAGGTCGCGGGCGGCCAATTCGTGCTCGGGATTGCGGGTGGCGAAATAGGCACAGACCGCGAAGCCCGAAACCGTTTCCGCCAGTTCCGGCAGCGCAGCCTCCAGCGCGGCAAGGTCGAGATCGGCGGCGTTGCCATGTACATCGTGGCCGCCTGGGCAGAACACCACCGGATCGGCGCCCAGCGCACCCTTCAGGCCGTCGCGGGCAAGATCGTCCTCACCGAAGCCGATCATGACCAGCGCGACGCGCCCGCCCTGCCCTTCGACCAGCGCGTTGGTGGCGAGCGTGGTGGACATGGAGACGAGCTTGATCGTCGCCGGGTCGCAGGCCGCCTTGGCCAGAACCGCATCGACCGCGCCGGAAATGCCGACCGCCAGGTCGTGACGGGTGGTCAGCGCCTTGGCCTTGGCCAGCACCGTGCCCTTTTCGCCTCCGCCCTCGGCCCACAGCACGGCGTCGGTATAGGTGCCGCCGGTATCGATGCCTAAGAAGAGGGGGCCTGAGGCAGAAGAGCGCTCAGGAGCGGATGCGGAGGAGTTCATGGGGCAGGCATTCCTTGGACGTTACCTGCCTTTAGCCGATACCCGCCCGCAAAGGGAACAAGCCAGTAGCCGCAAATGTCCATGACAGCGGCGATTTTGCGCACTTGGAGCGAATCCAGGACGGTCCCGTCAGGCGAGATGCAGTGCGCTGCCCTTGTGGGCGGCAATATGGTCGGTCTTGTCGCTCTTGATCTCGTATTGCGGTTCTTCTTCCGAAGCGCGGTGCGTGTGGCCCTTGTAGTCGAAATCGCGCGTATGGATCGCGATGATGGTTCCCGAAACGTGTCCCGCCTCGGAATTCCAGCCTACATGGTCGCCGACCTTGAACCGCTTCGCCATCGTTCGCTCTCCCTGTCTTTAACGCTTGTCAGCCGGCATCGGGCGACGACGATGCCGCGAACATATTGCGAATGCCGCACTCGGCAGCCGCGCGCATCAGGACGGGACCGTCAGCGCCTGCGGCGCGGCCTGCCGGATGCGCGACAACAACCAGTTGCGCTGGCGTTCGTTCCGGCTCTCGATGCCGCGCAGGGCGGTTTCCAGTTCGCCGTCGCCGAGCGCGCGGGCGGCCTGGACCAGCACGGCAATCGAGACCGTGCTCTCGTTCACCATCAGCCACAGGTCCTGCAGGTCGCGCATCAGGCCGAAGCCGGTCGCCGGCCGGCCGATCCTGAGCGCCTTGTCCAGCGCCTCCGGCTCGCCTTCGCGCCGCTCACCGTATGTCTGCACGAAAGGCTGGAGCGCGGCGACGTTCTCGCTCGTCCATATCCTGAACAGCCCGCCCTGCTGGCCGATGTCCGGTGTTTTCGGATGCGCCTTGTGGAGCTTTTCCCAGCCGCGACCCAGACATGCCTCGTTCGCCAGAAGCAGGCCGATATAGTCGGCGAGACAGGGCCGGGCCGGCTCGCCAACGTCCGCCGCCGTCGTTGCTTCCCGCTTGGTTTCCTCCGGCTGCGGCAGCAGCGCTCCCGTCACCTTCTCCAGCCTGACGGCGGCATATTTGAAGTGCGGCTGCTTGCTGACCGGGTCCCACTCATAGAGCGTCAGTTCGTTGGCGGCGCGCGCCCGCTCCGGATCGTCCCAGTAGCCGTAGTGGAACGGCATGAACAGCGTGCCGGGCTCGATGTCGCCGACGCGGGCCGGCGCTTCCGCCGTTCCGCGCCGCGAGATGACGCGCAGCATCTCGCCTTCCTTGACGCCGAGGCGGCCCGCGTTCGCCTCGCTTACCTGGATGAAGGCATCGGGAGCCGCCTCCCGCAACGCCTTCGACCGCCCGGTCTTGGTGCGGGTGTGGAAGTGATAGACGACCCGGCCGGTCGAGAGGAAGAACGGATAGGCTGCGTCCGGCTCCTCGGCCGGCGGCACGTATTCGGCGGCGCGCAGGAAGGCGCGGCCGTTCGGCTTCTTCGCGCGATAATCTTCCTCGGTGATCGCAGCGCCAGTCAGAAGGTCGTGGCCGTAGCTTTCGCAATAGTCGGGGTCGGTCGCGAAATTGAGGTCTGCGTAATAGCGATCCGAGCCGTCCGGATGCTTTTCGTTGCAGGGCCACGGAATGCCGGAACCGCCGGTGAGTTTTTCATAGCTCAGGCCCGAATAGTCACAAGGTCGGCCGCGCGAGCATTCGCGCCAGGCGTCGAAGGCGCCTTCGGCATCGCTCCACTTGATCAGCGGCGCGCCGTCCTTGTCGCGGAAATCCATGCGCCGGGCGAAATCGAGGAAGATGTCGAGATCGGAGCGCGCCTCCCCCGGCGGCTCGATCGCCTTGTGGTTCAAGTGGACGACGCGATCGACATTGGTCGAGCAGCCGGTCTTCTCGCCCCAGATCGCCGCCGGCAGCACCACGTCGGCAAACTCCGCCGTCTCGGTCATGAAGGCATCCTGCACGATGACGAACACGCCCTGTCTGCGCAGGTCCTCGCGCAGCCGGCCGAGATCGGGAAAGGACACCGCCGGATTGGTGCCGATGATCCACAGCACCTTGATCGAGCCGTCGCCGACATAGTCGAAGATCTGCATCGCATGCGTCGGCGGCCCCCAATTCGGCAGCGTCGCGGGATCGACGTTCCACAGCTTCGCCATCTCCTCGACATGGCGCGGATTGTCGAAATTGCGGAAGCCGGACAGATCGCCGCCCGAGCCGGTCTCGCGGCTGTTCTCGGCGGTCGGCTGGCCGTTCATCTGCAAGATGCCGCAGCCGGCCCGGCCGATGCGGCCGAGCACCAGGTTGACGTTGTTGACCTGCACGGCCGCCGCAGTGCCCTGGTTGGACTGGTAGACACCCTGCAGGCAGGTCGACAGCAGCATTTTGGAACCACCGATCATGGCGGCGGCTTGCCGGATTTGATCCGCCGGAATATGCGCGATCTCCGCGACCCGCTCAGGCGTATAGGCCTCGACGGTGTTGGCAAGCTCGTCATAGCCCAGCGTGTGCGCCTCGATGAAGGCGCGGTCGGCATGGCCCTGCTGGATCAGTTCCCGGATCAGGCCGTTCATCACCGCGACATTGGTGCCGAGGCGCGGCTTGATGTGCAGGTCGGCCTCCGCAGCCGTCGCCGTGCGGCGCGGATCGATGACGATCATCTTCGACGGCGCGTCGCCGCGACGTCGGTCGAGCACGCGCGCCCACAGCACCGTGGCGGTCGCGGCCATGTCGTGGCCGACGAAGAGGAAGCAGTCGGTGACGTCGACGTCGCCATAGGTGCCGGGCTGGCCGTCTGAGCCGAAGGTTTCCTTCAGTGCGGCACCGGCGGTCGCGGTGCACAGCCGCGTGTTGCCGTCGATGTGCAGCGTGCCTATGCCGGCGGTGCGGATGACGCTCAGCGTGTAGTTTTCCTCGGCGAAAAGCTGGCCCGAGGTGTAGAAACCGATCGAGCCGGCAGTGTATTTTGCCTTGGCCGCCTTCATGCGCTGGACGATCAGGTCCATCGCCTCGTCCCAGCTTGCAGGCTCGAGCCTGTCGCCGTGACGGACGAGCGGGCGGGTCAGCCGGTCGGGGCTGCCATTGGCGACCCAGCTATGGAGCCCCTTGGGGCCGAGCCGACCGCGATTGACGACATCGGCCTCGCGCCCGCGCACGCCGACGATGCGGCCGCCCGGCCTGTCGTCCTTGACGGCGATGTCGATGCCGCAGCCGTTGGAACAGAGGAAGCAGCAGGCCTGCACCCAGCGATCCGGTTCCTCCTCGACGTTCTGGTCAACCCGGACCGGCCATTGCGATCCGAGGATCGGCGTTCGCGGTCCCCAGATGTCGGCGATGCTGTCGCGGGTGCTGGCCATTCGATCCTCCCGTTGCGGTTCCGATCGCGCCTGCCGTGGCGCCTTATGCCTCCTGCGGTTCCAGAACCACCACCGCTTCCGTCGTCAGCAGGCGGAAGGTGAAGCTTTCCTGGAAATAGAGTTCGACGGCGGTGCCGGAATGGCTCGCATAGCCGATGGAGATGTCCTGGCCGATATCCAGCTCGAAATCGCCGCCACGGGTGGTCAGCACGAATGCGCCCTGAATGGCTGGCGCCCAGACGATGCCGCCGTCGACAAGGCGTTCGATGTGATGAAGGATCGGATAGCCGTCGTCGCTGCCGCCGCTGGCGGCGGTGTAAGCGTCGGCGCCGAGCACCAGCGCGTAAGGCCCGTTGCAGCCGGCGAGCCGCAACTGGCTGATGGCCTGCGCCACCGCGGCGGGATAATCGTCCACCTTGGCCGGAAGCGCGACACCGGCATTGCTGGTGCCTTCGCGGATGCCCTGGATGCCGGCGGCGGCATAGCCGTCGAAGACGGCGCGGTCCTCCGCGAAAGCGATCTTTTGGGCCGCTTCCTTGACCGGCGACCAGTCGGAGTCGGTCGCGCCGCGCTCGACGTCGTCGATCTGCTGGCGCGACAGCTGGAACGGGACGCGCAGTTCGACCAGCGCCTTGACCTCGCGCTGCACGGACTGGATGCCGTCGCCGGTTGCGGCGATCTGCCGGACATGGCCTGTGCCGACCGCCGAGAAGTCGAGCCCTTTCGGCCCGACGACGTCGACGACACGGCGCGCGCCGAGATGGCGCTTGAGCGTGCGCGTCGCCTCCTCCTCTATTTCGGCCCAGGCCGCATCGGAAATGGGTGCGAGTTCGCGATGGAGGTTATTCATGGCCAGCCTCTCTTCTCAGGGATCCGATGCCGAGCGAACCGTGGCGGGGTGACGATTGCTCGGGAGTCTCGTCAGTCGGTGGGGGATCGTCCGGTGTCGCCGCCGGCTGCGGCGGCTCGAGCGTCACGTTGTCGAGAAAATCCGCCGTCGGCACGAAGAACAGGCAGCCCGTCACCGCCCGGCTGAAATCGAGCAGATGGTCGTAGGTTCCCGGTGGATTGCCGACGAACATGTTCTCCAGCATTTTCTCGATGCGGTGCGGCGAGCGGGCATAGCCGATGAAATAGGTGCCGAACTCGCCCTTGCCGACTTCGCCGAACGGCATGTTGTCGCGCACGATCTGCAACTGCTCGCCGTTCTCCTCGATGTTGGTCAGCACGTTGTGGGCGTAGGGCTTCTTGTCCGCGTCGCGCTGCTCGATGTCGGAGAGCTTGTGGCGGCCGATGATGTTCTCCTGCTCCTCGATCGGCACCTTGTTCCAGCGTTCGATGTCGTGGAGATATTTCTGCACGATGACGTAGCTGCCGCCGGCGAAGGCCGCATCTTCCTCGCCGATGATTGTCGCGTCGATCGCCCCCTGGTCGACCGGATTCTCGGTGCCGTCGACGAAGCCGATCAGGTCGCGGTCGTCGAAGAACTTGAAGCCATGAACCTCGTCCACCGTGGTCACCGCGCCGGCGAGCCGGGCCATGACGTGCGTGGCCAGTTCGAAGCACAGGTCCATCGAGGCCGCGCGCAGATGAAAGAGCATGTCGCCAGGCGTCGAAACCGCCGTGTGCACGCCGCGAATCTCGCGAAATGGGTGAAGGTCCTTCGGCCTCGGCGCGCCGAACAGCCTGTCCCAGGCATCCGATCCGAATCCCATGACGCAGGAGAGCTGCCCTTCAAGATTGCGGAAGCCGACGCCGCGCAGCAGGCTGGAGAGATTGGCGCACAGTTCGCGCACCGTTTCCTCCGCTTCCGCTCCGGGGTTGATCGTAACCACCAGGAAAATCGCTGCGCCCGTCAGCCTCGAGGCGACCGACTGGGACACTGGGGAGGGCAAGCTTGAAACCATATTCATCCATCACAGGTGGTCCGGCAGACAGCGCCAAGCGCGTATGTTGCATCCGGCACGGGCAGGTTTACAAGTTTCGATATCGCAAAAAAGGGGGTCTGCGGGCATTCGCCCGGCACCTTTTCGGCGATGGAGTTTCCGACATCGGCGGCCGACAAGTTCAGCCGGCATTGGGCTGGCAGCGTCCGTCCGAATTTCTCGCAGGGTCATGCCGGTGAGCGAGCCGTTGCCCTGCCCGTTCAGGATCGGCGGCCGGTGCATTTCGGGCCGCCAATCCGAATCACCGCCTGCCCGGTGTCGAGCCGGCCGGTCGTTCACGCGGTTTTTGCAGGCAGCGACAAAATATTTGATGTGACCACAGGCGTTCCGGCGGTTCGGAAACGACGCGTCCAGCAACCGCTGCCGAGGCGCGAAAAGGCGCGACCGCGGCCTTTCAGCCTGCCGATCCCGGTCTCGCCACCCCTTCGACAGAGGCGCGCCGAACCGCAGCCGGACAGGCCCGCGTTAACTTTTCGTTAACCATTTCACCGATACATCTTGGCTACCGAAAATTAACCAAGATCACCATCGTGTTAACGAAACCCCGGCCCATCCGCCTCAAGGGGCGGTCCTTTCTCGCTTTGTCGCTTGCCCCGGAGCTGCCCTTCGAGGACTGGCTGGCCGGGCTCGACGACCTCGCCGCCCGCTCCGCCGGCTTCTTCCTGCGCCGGCCCGTCGTGCTCGACGTCGACGGGCTCGATATCGACAAGGCCGAGCTGCGCAAGCTCGTCGACGATCTCAGCCGGCGCAACGTCCGCGTCATGGGCATCGAAGGCGCACGGCCCTCGCAGCTCGGGGCGGACATGCCGCCGGCCATGAGCGACGGCCGCCCGGCCTCCGACTTCGAGCCCCCGGCCGAAAGCGAAGCGGACGAAGCGCAGGACGCTCCGGCGGTGGAAACGATAGCGGCCGCGGGCCCTGCCCCGGCGCAGGCCACGGCCTCGCTGGTGGTCACCGAGCCGGTCCGGTCCGGCCAGTCGCTGTTCTTTCCCGAGGGCGACGTCACCATCGTCGGCTCGGTCGCCTCGGGCGCGGAAGTCGTCGCCGGCGGATCGATCCATGTCTACGGCACGCTGCGGGGACGCGCGCTGGCCGGCACCACCGGCAATGGCTCGGCCCGCATCTTCTGCCGCAAGCTGGAAGCCGAACTGATCGCCATCGACGGCTTCTACCTGACGGCGGAAGACATGGAGCCGGACCTGCGGGGTCAGGCGGTACAGGTCTGGCTGGAAAGCAACGGGTTGAAGACGGGAATACTCGGCTAGGGTTTGGGCGGACCCGGCCGAGAGGTCCATAACAGGAGAGGTCAATGGGCAAGGTTATCGTGGTGACATCCGGCAAGGGCGGCGTGGGCAAGACCACGTCCTCCGCCGCCCTGGGCGCCGCTCTGGCGCAGAACGGCGAGAAGGTCGTCGTGGTCGATTTCGACGTCGGCCTGCGCAATCTCGATCTCGTCATGGGCGCTGAGCGGCGCGTCGTCTACGACCTCGTCAACGTCATCCAAGGCGAAGCGAAGCTCACCCAGGCGCTGATCCGCGACAAGCGGGTCGAAACGCTCTACCTGCTGCCCGCCTCGCAGACGCGCGACAAGGACAACCTGACGCCCGAAGGCGTGGAGAAGGTCATCGCGGCGCTGAAGAAAGCCTTCGACTGGGTGATCTGCGACAGCCCGGCCGGTATCGAGCGCGGCGCCACCCTCGCCATGCGCCATGCCGACGTGGCGATCGTGGTGACCAATCCGGAAGTCTCCTCGGTGCGCGATTCCGACCGCATCATCGGCCTGCTCGATTCCAAGACGCTGAAGGCCGAAAACGGCGAGCGCATGGAAAAACACCTGCTGCTCACCCGCTACGACCCGACGCGGGCCGAGCGCGGCGACATGCTGAAGGTGGACGACGTGCTGGAGATCCTGTCGATCCCGCTGCTCGGCATCATTCCCGAGAGCATGGACGTGCTGCGCGCCTCCAACCTCGGTGCGCCCGTCACGCTGGCGGACGAGGCCAGCGCGCCGTCGCGTGCCTATTTCGACGCCGTGCGCCGGCTCAAGGGCGAGGCCCTGCCAGTCACCGTTCCGGGCGAGAAGCGGGGCTTCTTCGGCAAGTTCTTCGGGAGGAAAGCGGCATGAAGCTGTTTAAGCTCTTTTCCAAGCCCCAGTCGGCCCCGGCGGCGCGCGAGCGCCTGCAGGTGCTGCTGGCGCACGAGCGCGCCAGCGCCGGCGGCTCGGACCTCGTCGCCAAGCTGAAGGACGAAATCCTGCGCGTCATCTCCAGGCACATGCACATCGACCAGGACAAGGTGAGCGTGAAGATGGAACGCGGCGAGCAGATGTCGACGCTGGCCGTCGACGTCGAGATCCCGTTCAATGCGGCCAAGGCCGCCGCGGCACGGAAGAAGGCGGCCTGAAGGGCCGCTTTCCGATCCGTCTTTTCGAGGGCAAGGGGGACAAAGGGGAACAGACCACGTCGGCGCCATCGGCCGACCGTCGGAGCGATGATCCGCGCATGATCGGGGTCGCTCCGGCCCAGGCACCGGGCGCACCATCATCAGCAAAGGAGCAACGCGATGACCCGCATATCCCTTCTGGAACGGCTGAAGGAAATCCAGAAGATGCCGCGCTACCAGGGGCGCGACATCACCACCATCAGCTCTGTGCTGTCGAACCAGGCTCTCGCCAAGCATATCGAGGTGTGCGAGCAGGCTGCCGGCCTCGCGCCGCGCCCCGACAAGAAGGCCGCCGCCTAGGGCGCGTCGGACAGCCCCGGCGGCGCAAGCGCCACCGCCAGACAGGAAGCCCGCCCGGTGGCATCGATCCATGTCATGGCGCATGTCGCGCCCATTGTCAGGGATCGTGCCGCGAGCGGGCTTAAGCACTACCGGCTGGCGTTTGCGGCCGGGCCTCACAGTTTCCAGCCGATCACCCCCTGCGGCATCCTCTCGCCCATGCCATCGCGCCTACGATGGCACATCAGGCACAAGCATCTGCCTTCGGCGATGCGCTTGTTTCTACAGGCGGCGAACCGAGGCGAAAAAGAAGACGGCCGCCGCCATGCAGCGCTGCGCGTCAGCGGGAAAGGCCCGAGACCGCGCGCGGCGCGTAGTCCTTTTCGAGATCGGCGATCTCTTCGGCCGTCAACTGGATCGACAGGGCGGCCACCGCGTCGGCAATGTGATGCGGCTTGGTCGCCCCGATGATCGGTGCGGTGATGCCGGGCCGGCTTGCCGTCCACGCCAGCGCGACCTGGGCCATCGGAACGCCACGCGCCTTGGCGATACGGGCCACTGTCTCGATGATCTTCTCGTCTTCGGCGAGATAAAGGCTTTGCGCGAAGGGGTCGAGCCGGCTGCGGTCGCTGTCGGAGGCGACCTTGGTCAGCCGGCCGCGCGCCAGCGGGCTCCACGGAATCACGGCGACGCCCTGATCCAGGCACAGCGGGATGATCTCGCGCTCCTCCTCGCGATAGAGGAGGTTGTAGTGAGGCTGCATGGAGACGAACCGCGCCCAGCCGTTGACGGTCGAGGTGTAGAGAGCCTTGGAGAACTGCCACGCATACATCGACGAGGCGCCGATATAGCGCACCTTCCCGGCCCTTATGAGGTCGTCCAGCGCTTGCAGCGTTTCCTCGATCGGCGTCTGCGGGTCCCAGCGATGGATCTGGTAGAGGTCGATGAAGTCCGTGCCCAGTCGCTTCAGGCTGGCGTCGCAGGCGGCCATCAGCGCCTTGCGCGACAGGCCCTGCCGGTTCGGTCCGCCCTTGCCGACGGGGAAATGCACCTTGGTCGCGATGACGACATCCTCGCGCGCTGCGTGCTCCTTCAAAAGCTTGCCGACGACCTCTTCGCTGGCGCCTGCCGAATAGGCGTCGGCGGTGTCGAAGAAGTTGATACCGGCTTCGATTGCCTGCCGTACGAAGGGACGAGCCCCGGCTTCGTCGAGCGCCCAGTCGTGGGTGCCCGCCTTGGGATCGCCATAGGTCATGCAGCCCAGTGCCAGCCGCGAAACCTTGAGGCCCGTCTTGCCGAGATTCACATAAGTCATTGTCATGTCAGAACCATTCTTTCTGAGGGAGGATTGCGTCAGACCGGCAGGCACAGCCGCGCGGCGTCGTAGATGGCGGCGTGGATGTTGCGCCCCGCTACCGCGTCGCCGATGCGGAAGAGCCTGAACGTGCCGGCGGGATTGCGGACGATCTCCTGCGGGCGGATGCCGACGAAGGCTTCCTGGTCGAGTTCGCCGCAGTTGATGGAATGGGGGACGAGACCGAAGTAGAGGTCGTCGTTGGGCAGCGTCCCCTGCTCGACGACGACATGGTCGACGATCCGGATACGGGTCATGTCCGAATATTCGTGGGTCAGGTGCGCCGCCAGACGGCCATCGTCCGTCCGCGTCACCTTGCGAAGGCGCCAGCCGAGGGTGGTCGTCACGTCACGCTCGGCGAACATGCGCAGATAACCGGGCGAAGTCAGCGGGCCGACCTCGGGAGCGATGGTGCGCGCCGGCGTCACATATTCGACGGTCCTTGCGGAAGCGGTGGCGATTTCCGTCGCGTCCAGCCCGGCATGGTTGCCCATGGCGTCGAAGACGAGGACATCCCCGGAAAGCGGGGCTCCCGTCATCACCTCCCAGCTGTCGAGGACGAGGTCCGCGCCGTCGCTCAGGAAGCTACGGTCCGGCAATCCGCCGGTCGCGACGATCACGACGTCGGGACTTTCAGCCAGGACGTCCTCGACATCGGCATAGACGCTGCACCGGATGTCGATGCCGAGGATATCCGCCTCGGCCAGCCGCCAATCGACAATGCCGATCAGGTCGCGTCGCCGCCGCGAGCGCGAAGCGATCAGAATCTGGCCGCCGGGTGCCTTGTTCGCCTCGAAGACGGTCACCTTGTGCCCGCGTTCGGCGAGGACGCGCGCCGCCTCCAGCCCGGCAGGCCCAGCGCCGATCACGACGGCGCGGCGGCCCGGCGCGGGGCTTTTGGGAATGACGTGCGGGATGGTGCCTTCACGGCCGGTCGAGGGATTGTGGATGCATTTGCTGTCGCCGGTCCGGTGCAGCGCGTCCAGGCAATAGGTAGCCCCGACGCATGGCCGGATACGGTCGGCCAGCCCCGAGGCCACCTTGCTGACGAGATGCGGATCGGCCATCATCGCCCGCGTCATGCCGACGAGGTCCAGTAGGCCTTCCCGGACCGCGTGGCGGGCTGTCGCCACGTCGTTGATGCGGGCGGCGTGCATGACCGGCAGGTCCAGCGCCCGCTTCACCGCACCGGCGAAATCCAGGAACGGTGCCGAGGGCGTGCCCATCGGCGGAATGACGCGGGCAAGCCCCTCGTCGTTGCCGATCGTGCCCTTGATGACCGACAGGAAATCGATGCCGTCGCCGGCCAGTACGCGCACGGCGTTCAGCCCTTCCTCCAGCGACAGCCCTTCCGGATCGTCCTCGTCCACGGCGGCGCGCAGGCCGACGATGAAGTCCGGCCCGACCGCCTTGCGGATCGCCTGGACAACGGCCCTCGGAAAGGCCAGCCGCTTCTCCGGCGTCCCGCCCCAGGCGTCGTCGCGCCGATTGGTCAGCGGCGAGAGAAACCCGTCGAACAGATGACCGTAGCATTCGATCTCGACGCCATCGAGCCCGGCCTCGCGGCAGCGCAGCGCGGCGGCGGCGTAGCCGGCTATGATGCGCTGAAGATCCCAGTCTTCCGCCACCTTGGGCGTGGCACGGTGGAACGGCTCGGGAATGGCGGAGGCCGAGACGGCTGGCAGCCAGTCGCCGGCATAGTGACTGGTGCGCCTGCCGAGATGGGTGATCTGCAGCATCACGGCGGCACCTTCGGCATGAACGTCGTCCGCGAGCCTGCGCAGCCATGTCTCGATCTCCGGCCTGTGCAGGACGAGGTTGCTGCCGAAGGAGGAGGGACTGTCGCGCGAGACCATCGAGGTGCCGATCATGGTCAGCGACGCCCCGCCCCGCGCCTTCTCCAGGTGGTAGAGCCGATAGCGGTCCTTGGGCATTCCCTGCTCGCCATAGGCGGGCTCGTGCGAGGTGCTGACGATCCGGTTGCGAAGCGTCAGGTGTTTCAGCCGGAAAGGCTGCAGGAGCGGATCATGCGGCATGGTTCGGTTCACGGAGTCTAGTGTCGGAGGACGGCTGGCAGCCATGTGGTCAGCGGCGGGAACAGGATCACGGCGACGACGACCAGCAGCATTCCAGCGAAGAAAGGCAGGAAGGCCCGCGTGAATTCGCCAAGGCGGCAGCCGGTGATGGCGCAGACCGTGAAGGTGATCGTGCCGACCGGCGGCGTGATGCCGCCAAGCGTGAAGATCAGCACAAGCAACAGGCCGAGTTGCTCGGGCGGGATGCCGAGGCTGGCGCCCATGGGAGCAAGCACGGGAATCAGGATGATCATCAGCGACAGCGATTCCAGCACCGTGCCGGCGATGAGCAGCGCCACTGAGAGGATGACCATGAACATGGTCGGAGATATCGCGGCCGTGTCCAAGGCCGACTTCAGCAGCCGTGGAATCTGCTCGTAGGAGACGACGAGACCAAAGGCGCCGGCCGCTGCGATGATCAACATGATCATCGCGGTCGTGAGCGCCGCTTCGCGGAAGATCGGCAGCAGATCCCGCCAGTGGATCTCGCGATAGATGACCATCGCCACGAAAAGCGAGTAGATCACCGCCACAGCGGCCAGTTCGGTGGGCGTGAAGACACCGGCACGCAGGCCGACCAGCAGCAGCACCGGCATGAGCAGCGCGAAGATGGAAGAGCGGAAAGCCGCCCATATCTCGCCGGCGGTGGCACGCTTGCGCGACGGCTCATAACCGTTGCGGATCGACATGACATGCACGGTGAGCATCATCACGACCAGCATGACGGCCGACACGCCGATGCCCGACATGAAGAGGTCGCCGATGGAGACGTCCGCCATGACGCCGTAGATCACAAGGCTGATGGACGGCGGCAGCAGGGGCGAGAATACGGACGAGGTCGCTGTCAGGGCGCTGGCGAACCCGTTCGAATATCCCTTGCGCCGCATGATCGGCACCAGGACCTTGCTGTCGATGGCCGCGTCGGCGCTGGCCGAACCCGACATGCCGCCGATCAGCACGCTGTTCATGACGTTGACCTGGGCGAGACCGCCGCGAAGGTGCCCGACCAGCACGTCGGCAAAGCCGATGAGCCGTTCGGCGATGCCGCCGCGGACCATGATGGTGCCGGCGAGAACGAAGAACGGCACCGCCAACAGCGGAAAGGACGCCATGGAGGTCACCATGCGCTGCACCACGATGATGTCCAGGCTGGGCGTGACGGTGAAATAGGCGACCGAGGTGACAAGCAGCGTGAAAGCGATCGGCAGGCCGATGGCGATCAGGCCGATCATCAGCAGCATGAGCAGGACCATGGTCATATCGCGGTCCCCTTGCCCTGCTCGATATCGTCGAGGTCACCCAGGCTTTCGGGTTCGGCGCTGTAGCTGTCGCTCCTCGCCCCACGCAGCGCGGCGACGAGGTGAAGCAGGACGTGGACCAGCATGCCGGCGATCCCGACGAGCACGGCAACGGCCAGTACCCGTCTGGAAAGACCCGTCGCCGGCAAAGGCGAGAAGTTGGTGCGGCTGACGAACGTCCAGGCGCGCAGGAGAAGCAGCCCTAGCGTTCCCGCCATGATCGCGTTGGTCAGGCAATCGAGAAGCGCCTGGCCGCGAGAGCCAAGCCGCATGCGCAACGCATCGACGGCGATGTGCCGACGGCGGCGCAGGACGCCGATGGCTGACAGGTAGACCAGCCAGACGAAGCACAGTTCGGCGATCTCCGAGGCGCCGAGAATGGACCGGGACAGGAGGTATCTGGAAAAGACTTCCGCGCCGAGGACCACGACCATTACAGCCAGCAAAATGGCCGGCACATCGTCTTCTATGAAAACGACTAATCGTTTCATGGGAAAACCGTCCACTGTGTTGCCGTCCGTCCGGCATTGCCGGACGGACGGGCACGAAACTACTGGGCGAGTGCGCGGATCTGGCCCACGAGATCGGCCGGCCAGTCCTTGGAGCTGGTGTAGAAGCCTTCCGTCGCGGCGCGATAGGCCGGGATGTCCGCTTCATGGATCTCGACGCCGGCCGCCTTCATCTGTTCGATGTGGCCGTTCGTGCGCTCGGTATGGGTCTTGGCCGCCGCCTCGCCGGAGGCGGTGAACTCCTCCACCAGAATCTTGCGATGATCCTCGCTCAGCCGCTTGAACGCGTCTTCGCCCATGGCGTAGCCGAGCCAGGGGCGGATGTGGCCGGTGCGCGTCAAGTGCTTGCTCACCTCGTGCCACTTGGCGGCGAAGATCGCGTTGGGCGAGGATTCGGTCGCGTTCACCACACCTTGCTCCAGGGCGCCGTATGTCTCGCCGTAGGTCAGGCTCGTCGGGATGGCGCCGAGGGGCTCGAAGGTGGCGAGCCAGGCTGCAAGCGGCGGCAGGCGGACCTTCATGCCCTTGAGGGACGCCGGATCGGCAAAGGAGCGGTCGCCGATGATGTCGCGCGGCTCATCGAACCAGTTGAGCGCGAGAATGCGCAGGTTGCCCTTCGCCGCCAGTTCCTCGGTCCATTCCTTGAACATGTCCGACTTGGCGAATTTCTGCGCCTGCTCGCCGTTATCGAAGAGGAAGGGGCCGGACAGGATGCCGAGTGTGGGAAAGCCCTTTTCGGCGGCGCCGGAGGCGTCGACGAAGACGATGACATCGCCACCCGAAACGGCCTGCTCGACCATGTCGGCATTCGTGCCGAGCTCGTTCCCCGGGAATATCTGGATGTCGAGCGCACCGCCCGTTCGCTCGCGAATCCTATCGGCTGCGGCAGCCAGCACCTCCTGCTCGACGGACGTCGTGGTGTAGCCGTGCGCCAGGCGCAACAGGACCTTGTCCTGCGCGGCGGCCACGCCTCCCGCGAACAGCGACAGTGCGCTGCCCGCCACCAAAGCGAGCGCGAGCCGGCGGCTGAAATTGATCACTCCCATTTTCCTCACCTTTCCCCCTTGGGGTTTCGTCTTGCATTCCAGTGACAAGCCTCAGGTCTGCAGGGTCCTCAGCATGAGGTGGGCCTGCAGCCTGCTTTCTTGCGATCGGCTTTGAACGACCGCCCTCTCAACGGCGGCGATGCCACGGTCCCTGAGATGGTCGAGTATGGCGACGGTCGCCTCGGCGTCGCCGCTTTCGACGATCCGCATGAGATGCTCATGCTCCTCGAACACCTGCTTGCGGTGATCGGCCTCCGAGGCGAAGACCAGCCGGTAGTAGATGGTCCGCCAGCTGTCGGTAGAATCCCAGAGATTGCGGAGAATGCGCAGCAGGACCGGCTCGCGGCAGGCCTCGAACAGGGTGAAATGAAAGGCGCGGGTGCGCGACGCGACCTCCCCCGCGTTTTCGGGATTCATCGCCTTCAGTTCCGCATGGACCTGCCGCATGGAAGCGGCGAGATCCGGACCGAGTTCACCGGCGGCGGAGGCCTGGCGAACGGCCTCGGCTTCAAGCAGCTGGCGGAGTCGCTGAATGCTGCGCAATTGCGTGGCGTCGATGCGCGCCACCGTGTAGCCGTTGTTGCGCTCGTAGGTGACGAGCCCATCCGCCTCCAGCAGCCGCAGCGCCTCGCGCACCGGGATGCGCGAGAACCCGTAGGCCTCGGCGATCTGCTCCTGGATCAGCCGCGTGCCGGGCAGGACCTCTCCCGACAGTATCGAAGCCCTGAGCTGCTCCACCGCAATTTGCGTGGCAGAAGCCTTCGCCAAGATCGCCTCCCGATCGCATCCGATGATTGGATACACTAAGTAGATACACTGGGCGAAGGCAAGCTTTTTTTGCAAGGGCGCCTCTCGGGCCGGCTTTCGCAGGAGGACTCCCATGAGAGTGAAAGCTTACCTTGCCGTACTGACCTGCTTCGGCTTGGCAGCCGGAGGTGCATCGCTAGCCTCTGTCGATGGATTGAGCTTGACCAGCGCAGCCCACGCCAAGGGTGCCGGCAACAGCGGCGGACACGGCAATGGCGGGCGCGGCGGCTCCAGCAATGGCAAATCGTCGGCCAGCCACGACAAATCGGCCGCTGTGCACGGCAAATCCGCTACGCACAGAACCTTCGTGGCGACGTCGCAAAGTGCGTCTGTTACCCGCTCATTTGGAGCGTTGAGCGCGGCTCACGCATCGGCCACGGCCCGCGAGCACGCCGCCCCCAACTCGGCGGTCGGCAAGATTGCCGCCTATGAAAGCAGCCGCGAGGCGGCACTGGCCCTTCAGGACCCAGCCGCCCAGGCGCAAGCGCTGGATGACGCGGAAATGCAACTGGCGGCGGCATTCGGCAGAACCGAACTGTCGGCGGCTGAGATCGACCGGATCAACGCCTTGCTGGACGCTCGGCAATAACGGCGCTCTACGTGACTTGATAAAGCCATTTCGCAGCCCGCCGCAAATCGCACTTTCGATCACGCAGCAGAGCTTTCGCATCGGCGATCAGGTTGCTGGGATTTCGAATTGCCCTGCAATCGAAGGGAGCCTTCCCTATGGCTTGGGCAAACCACGTAGGCAACTGCGGTGCGGCCGTCACGAGTTCGCTGAAGTCGGCCGATGAAAGCCTGCCCTTCAATATTTTCAAAACGGCATCCGCATTCTCCGGCCCCAGCCAACCCAGCGCTCGGATCGCGCTGCCAGCCGGCCGATTCTCGAGAACCGGTTGCCATTTCTGCGCGTGTCGCGGTTCAGGCACCCTCGCCTGACATCCGTCTGCGCAAGACGCGCGCAGTGAAGGAGCGCTGAGACCAGAGCATCGGCAAAGCCATGCGCCGTTCGGCGCTGGGCTTCGCGATCGAGCGGCCGCAATCTGACAAGGCTCCGTCCGAAGCCTAGGCCCGCAAATAACTGTCGCACTCGGACCTGATCCGAGTGCGACATTGATGCAATTGTCGGAACTACACCGGCAGTTCGCCTTCAGCCGTTTTTATCTGGCCCAAGCATTCTAGGATGGCACCGTGAACAGCCACCGCGCGGGAGTCGCCGCCGCTAAGGCCTTTCACCGCCTCGCCCACCAACACCATATCGAACTGTCTCAGCGTGGGCACCAAGTCGTCCGGGTCAAAGCCTTCGGGCGGATTTGCGAAGAGCTTGATCAAAGCGCCGAATATCGATGCACCATAGGTCAGAGGAAGCCCCTCATAGGCCTCAGCTATGCTCGTCAGCACCGCTGACACAATCGCGGGGCCATGCCGTCGCAAGGCAGTCGCGATGGAAGATGTGAAAGCAACCTCTCCCGCCTTCCACGCGGTGGACGAGGTGTTGCGAGCCATCCTCATGCCTGCCTCGGTTACCAGCCGCTGGATCTCTATCGCATCTTCATCTGCCGCCGCCAAAGCAGCGTGGAAATCATCCAGGCGATTCATCGGTTTGCGGGCTCGATTGGCGACGATGAACATTCGAGCCTCGTCTTCGGGGCTGTCATAAGTGAAAAGGCAGCATGGCAAATGCGGCAGGCCGCGTCGACACGTCCCTCCTCGACGGCGAGCGCCGACTGGTCATGGCCGCCCGAATAGACGACTTTGGAGAAATACTTCTCCAGGTCCGGCCCGACCCCGACGAGCGGCCCGAAGACCATGCGCGGCAGAAGGTTGCCCGATGTGCTGGCCGGGTCGGCCAAGGCGAGCACGCTGCCCTTCAGCTTCTCGATGCTGTCGAACTTCGAGCCGGTCTTGACGACGAGGACCGCCTTGTAGCCAGGCCCCTCTTCCTGGAAATGGCCCTTGGCCTTGGTGTAGGTCGCGAAGACCTCCAGCTTGGGGTCCTTTTCCTTGGCCAGCACATAGGAATTCGGCCCATGCACGCCGATCTGGACCCAGCCGTTCACCATGCCCTCGATGACGGAAGCGTAGGAGGTCGGCATGAAGAACTCGACCGACTTGCCGGTCTTTTCCTTGATCTTGTCGATCAGGGGCTTGTAGATGCCGAGTTCCTGCGTCGTCTCTTCCGTCGGGATGATCGAGAAGACAAGCGAGTCGGGGTTCTTGCATTCTTCGGCGGCCTGGCTGCTGCCCGCATAGGCGACGATGGCGCCGGCCGTGGCAAGGCCCGCCAGAAAGCGTTTCAAAACGGTCATGTGTTCCTCCCTTGAACAGTTGATCGGGACGGTGGTGGACGGCATTGTGCCGCCTACCGCCGCCGGATGACAGCTAAGCGACAGCCTTGCGCTCCTCCTTGCCAAGATCTGCCGCCGCATGCAGGTTTTTCTTGCTGCCTATGAAGTTCTGGCCGCGCTCGCCGTCAAAGGCGAGATCGACGAGGTCGCGGAACTCCTCGGCGTCGATGCCGTAGTGCCGATAGTCGGTGGCGACGCCAAGCCCTGCCAGGACATCGGAGAGCTGCCGGGCCGCGCCCTCGGCATCCGTACCGAAGATCGCGTTCAGCCCCTCGGCGCAGATGCCGCCCTCCCCGGCGACGCTGCGGATAATCATCGGCAGGCTGAACGAACAGGCGATGCCGTGCGGCACGCCGTGGCGCAACGTGATCGGGTAGGACAGCGAATGCGCGATTGCCGTCTTGGTGTTGGAGAAGGCAAAGCCGGCCAGCGTCGCGGCGCGTGCCATGCCCTCGCGCAGTTCGGCATTGCGCAGGTCTTCCGCGAGCCGGGGCAAGGTTGCGAGCACGCCGCGCGCTGCGGTGACCGCATGCGCCATGGAAACTGGATTGGCGCTGCGGTTCCACAGGCTTTCCAGCGAATGCGACAGCGCGTCCAGTCCGGTCTGGATGGTCAGGTCGCGCGGTTTGCCGACCATCAGGTCAGGATCGACGATGGAGAATTCAGGATAGAGGCCGGGATGGGCGAGCGAAAACTTCACGCCGCCGGCATTATCCCACACCGTGCCCCAGCACGTGACTTCGCTGCCGGTGCCGGCGGTGGTGGGCACCGCAATCAGCGGCCAGGGCTTGATCGTCTCGGCACCAGCGCGCTTCTTCAGGTATGCGTCCATCGCGGCGAAGTCGCCTCGCGCCGCCGCAAAGACCTTGGCCGAGTCGATGACCGAGCCGCCGCCCAGCGCCACGACGACGTCCGGCGTCCTGGAGAGGTTCGCGAAGCGGGCCGTCTGGACCTCGAGCAGCGCGATGTCGGGATTGGGCGCAATGTCGTCGATCACCAGGAGCGGCTTGCCGGCCTTGGCTTCCAGTTCGGCCGACAGCGAGCGGAAATAGGTGTCCGGGTAGGTGACGAGCGCGTAGCTGCGGCCTTTCAGGAGATCGCCCAGGAGGGAAAAACTGCCGCGGCCGAAGCGGACGTCAACGGGATTGCGATAGGACCACACGGCAGGCTTCCTGTCTGAATTCGTTGTCTGAAGGGAAGTCTGGCAAACCCCAAATCCATTGACTAATACAAATCTTCGTCGCTTATCATAGGCTGTGGCTATAGTATTTACCCATCTTCGCTCGTTTCACGCGGTCGCCGAGCACCGCGGATTCACGGCCGCCGCCCAAGCGCTTCACATCAGCCAGCCGACCGTGACCACCCAGGTCAAGGAACTGGAGGAGCGTTACGGCGTGGAGTTGTTGGTACGGCGCGGCCGCCGCGTCGAGCTGACGGAAACGGGCGCTGCACTGTTCGACATCAGCCGGCGCATCATGAGCCTCAACGAGGAAGCCGAGGAACTGATGCTGAGCAGCGGCCGACTGACGACCGGTCAGTTGCGCCTCGCTGCGGTCGGTCCGTTCCACGCGACCGAGATGGTGGCGCGCTTCCTGGCGAAGTATCCGTCGATCAAGGTCAACATGCTGCTCGGCAATTCCGACCAGACCCTGCAGCGCATCCTCGACCTGGACTCCGACGTTGCCATCCTGGCGCATGTCGTCGACGATCCGCGCGTCTACTCGGTGCCGTTCAGCACGCACGAGGTCGTCGTGTTCGTTAACGCCGAGCACCCCTGGTACGGACGCGAGAGCGTCGGCATCGCCGAGCTTGAGGGACAATCGCTTATCCTGCGCGAAACCGGTTCGACCACGCGTCGTGCCTTCGAGCGCGCCGCCGGAAAGGCAGGTATCGAGATCAAGCCGCTGCTCGAAATCGGCAGCCGCGAAGGTGTCTGGAAGGCGGTCGAGCGCGGCCTCGGCATCGGCGTGGTGGCGGATTTCGAGTTCGTCGCCCATCCGCGCCTGACCACGATCCATATAGAAGACGCCGAGATTCACACGGAGTATCGGCTGGCCTGCCTGCAGGAGCGGCGGCACTCGCCGAAGATCGAGGCGTTCATGCAGACCGTGCTCACTCCCTGAGGAGCCGATCTATAGGCTTAACCTATGATTCCATAGAAACTAAAGAATTGACTATATAGCAGCCCTGCCCACAACCCTGTCCGCTTGCTGCCAGGGACGTGAGCCATGCACTTTTCCCTCATCCTTCTTCATCTGGCTGGAGCAGCCATGCTGCTCCTCTTTGCTGTCCACATGGTCCGCAGCGGCATGGAGGAAGCCTACGGGCCGGCCTTGCGCAGGCTGTTGGGCGGAGCGAGGCAGAGTCAGGCGACCGCGGCGCTCGGCGGCGCGGTCGTGGCGGTGAACCGAGACGAAGTCCAGGATCTCGCGCACATTCCAGCGCGTGAAAATGCCACCCCGGAATGGGGCGACGTTCTGGTTGTAGAGAAAGCCGGCCGGCTCGACCAACGCCACGATGCCATTGGGCGTGAGCAGCTCCATCGCCTCATGCAGGAAGAGGTATGCGAGCTGCATGTCGGCCAGCAGGCCGTAGGTCTTGGTATAGCGGGCGTAGCTCCGCTTGGCCCCCTCCGTCGTCAGCGTCGACTCGAACGGGGGATTGCCCACGAGCACCGCGACGGGGACCTTGATGAGCCCCTTCTCCTTGGCTTCGAAGAAGCAGCTCCAGTGCAATGTCTCGTTCGCCAGCGGTGGGAAGAGCTTCACACTGGCACGGATCTCTTCCGGCTGAAGCGCGTCACACAAGCTGAGACACAGGCTGAATGCTGCGAGTTCGATGGCTCCTTCCTCAAGGTCGACGCCATGCACCCGCTGCAGGAGAGGACGCAGGTCGTCGATACCTGGACGAGCCCAACCATTGTGAAGTCGCCAATGCAGCACAAGCCGCTTGTAGGCTTCCACCAGGAAGACGCCCGATCCACACGCCGGATCGAGAATAACACCCTCACCGGCCATCAGCGTATCGAGGCGCTCCCAGCTCAAAGTCTCCTCGAGCATCAACCGAACGAGCGCCGGCGGCGTGTAAATGGAACTCGCCGCGTCCTTGACGAAAAGCTGGTAGATATTGCTGATCAGCTCCACCGGCAGGTCACGGAACGAATAGAGCCGCCACAGACTCAGTTGACCGGTCGCATCCTCGCGTCCCTCGACAAGCCGTGCATAGCTCGCAAGCTCGCTGCTCGCGAGCAACGCGGCCCGCTCTTGCTTGGTCAGTCGGAACACGTGACCGTTGAAACGCCCCTCCAGGGTCTCGAGCAATTTCACAAGTGCGGCGCCATCGCCCAGCACTTCGAAGAAACGGGTCGCGCCTTTGCGCGCACGCGCGAAATCCTTGGGCAGGAGGACCGAGCGCTCTTCGAGATAGGCTATGAGCAGCGCGAGAATGAGCAGGCGACGGCGCAGCCGCGCCTCAAGCAAGCCACTCTCGGTGAGTTGCTTGGCCAGCGCCCGGACCTCCTCAACGAGCGTTCGGTGCGCCGATTTTTGTGCCGAGAGCATGAGGTCACATGCGGTCGGGTCGTCCCAGATCGTGCCGTTGCGGATGCGGGCCGCGTTCCACCAAATGTCCTGAGCGGCGATCTCGGCAGCGACCGACAGGCTTCGGATTGGCCTGCAGACCGGCACATTGTCCGGACCGACGAAATCCGGTTCGTGCGCACAGCGGAACAACTGGATGCACCCCGGCGCGGCGCGATAGACGAGAGGCACACCGCCCCAACTCCACAGCCGCTTGTGGAGTTTTGCAAACTCCTCATCGTCCACCGCCGTGCTGGCGTCGAACACGAGGGCTTGGGCGACAGGGGCGCGCCCGTGCCGGCCAGCCTCGAAGAATACGGCACGCGCTCCGTAGTCGCGTGCTTTCTCCATGACCGCAACTTCCTCTGGCGCGCGGCCAAGGGGGTTATAGCCGTCCACCGCGACCAGTCCGTCGACGCCCGGAAAGGCGCGACCCTCCGCTATAGCGAACAGCCACTCGGCTTCGGAACCGGGACGGTTTGTCTCGTCCAGCGTCATGGGCGCCACCTGCGCCACGCAAGCGCGTGGAGAATTCTGCCCGCCTGGGCACGCGCGGTCATTTCTGCCGCTTCTTCTTCGTGAGGGCGAAACCTTCCTTGAGGAGATCGGTCATGCTGATCCCCTCGGACACGGCGAAGCCTTTGAACTCCTTCTTGAACTGGGGGCTGACCTTGAAGTTGAGCGATTCCTTTTCGCTCTCCAGCGTACTGCTTTCGCTGCTGCCTTCGGTCCGTCTGCTGGCCAAAGCCGCCCCCTTTGGCGCGGCGACGACCACCCCCGGTCGCGCGACGCGAGGCAAGGATACAGATTTCTGCCTTTCTTGCAATCCCGAAAGCCAGAAATCGTTCTATCCAGAAAGACAGAAATACAGAATTCTGGATCGCGAAATCCACCCGCGCAAAGCCCATCGTCGATCACCAACGCCTGCCAAGAACTACCGAAATCAAGACGCCGTGCGGGCGCTATCTCGACGTTGTCAACCGTTCCAGGTGCTGCGGGCCGGCGACGACACTGTCCTCGCGACGCAAACCGCTGGTGGGCCGGAGCGATCACTCTTCCCCTGGCGCGACGGAATCGAGCTTGACTCTTCGATGTCATCGTTAGAACAAATAGAGAACATGATTGCAAGGCCCTTACATGGAGGTCGATCAATATCGTGCGGCCTCAGCCCGCCATCGACGCTTTGCGCGCGCAGATCGAAAAGATCGAAGGCCATCGCCGCCGCGTGCAATCGGTGCTGCCCTTCGGGCTGGCCGAGGTCGATTCACGCCTGCCCGGACAGGGCCTTGCGCGGGGCGCGCTGCATGAGATTGCGGGCGGAGGCCACGGCGTGGTCGATGGCGCCGCAGCGGCCCTGTTTGCCGCAGGCATTGCCGCCCGCACCAAAGGGCGCGTGCTGTGGTGCATCACCCAGGCCGACATTTTCGCTCCTGCGGTCGCCCAGGCCGGCCTGCCACCCGACCGTGTGATATATCTCGAGGCTGGCGACCAAGCCAGCGTTCTCGCCTGTATGGAGGAGGGTCTTCGCCATGGGGCGCTCGGCGCTGTCGTCGGTGAGGTTGCGCACCTGTCGATGAAGGCCTCGCGCCGCCTGATGCTCGCCGCTGAGGGCACCGGGACCATCGGCCTCGCGCTACGCCGCTGGCGCCGGCAGGCCCACGCTACGGATTTCGGCCTGCCTACCGCTGCCGCAACCCGCTGGCGGGTTTCGGTACTGCCGTCCACGTCCCTGCCGGTCCCCGGCGTCGGACGGGCGCGCTGGCTCGTCGAGTTGATCCGGGCCCGCGCCGGCGAATCCGCAGATTTCGAACTGGAAGCTTGTGATGAGAAGGGTCGTCTCGCTGTTCCTGCCGAACTGGTCCACCGACCGGCTACGGCGCATGACCGGCGACAAAGCGCCGCCCGCTGAGGCACCGCTGATCGTGGTTGGCCGAGACGGAAGCCGGCGGATCGTGACGGCAGCCGATGCGGCGGCCACCGCGCTCGGCGTGCGCGTCGGCATGCCTGCGGCCAAGGCGCAGGCTTTGGTGGCAGGCCTTGCCGTCCGCGATGCCGACCCCGTAGGCGAGGCCGCGGCGCTGGATCGTCTGGCGCTCTGGATCCTGCAACGCATCGCGCCAATCGTTGCCGCCGATCCCCCCGATGGGATCGTCATCGACACGACAGGCGCCGAGCATCTCCATGGTGGCGAGCTCGCCATGCTCGACGGCCTGGTGGGCCGCCTGGCCATGTCCGGCGTCGCGGCGCGCGTCGCCATCGCGGACACCTGGGGAGCTGCTCATGCGCTCGCGCGCTTTGTTGCCCAACCCACGGCGGTGGCACCGCGCGGTCATGGCGCCAACGTCATCACCAATTTGCCGATCGAGGCGTTGCGCCTGCCACGCGGCATACCGGCTGAACTGCGCCTGCTCGGCTTCGATCGGGTCGGCGACGTCGCGGTCCAACCCCGTGCACCGTTGGCGCTGCGCTTCGGCCCCGAACTCGGCCGTCGCCTCGATGCAGCCCTTGGCCGCTCGGTCGATCCGATCGAGCCGATCCGGCCCGCGGAACTGACAGAGGTGCGGCGGCTCTTCGCCGAACCAATTTCGGCGGCCGAGACGATCGGCAGGTATATCGGCAAGCTGGTCGAGGCGCTCTGTGCCGCGCTTGAACAGAAAGGCCAGGGCGCGCGCCGGCTCGACCTCATCTGCCAGCGTGTCGACAGTCGCGCGCAGGCCGTCCGCGTCGGCATGGCCAAGCCGGTGCGCGACGTGAAGCGTCTCACCCGGCTGCTCTGCGACAGGATCGAGACCATCGATCCGGGCTTCGGCATTGAGGCAATGACGCTGTGCGCCACCATCGCCGAGCGACTCGACGCGCGCCAGATCGTGACCTCCCTGGTCGAGGAGGTCGAACCAGACATCTCCGATCTGATCGACACTCTCGCCAACCGTGTCGGCGAACGCGCGCTTTATCGCGCCGCGCCGGTGATGAGCGATGTGCCCGAGCGCTCGGTCTGCCGCGTTCCGGCGCTTGCGTCCGACAGCGGTACGAGCTGGCCCGATGCTTGGCCACGCCCTGCGCGCCTCTTCCTTCATCCCGAACCGGTTGAGACCATTGCCCTGCTTCCTGACCATCCCCCAGTCTCCTTCACCTGGCGCGGCGTGCGCCGGCGCGTGAAGCGAGCGGACGGGCCAGAGCGGGTGTTTGGCGAATGGTGGAAACGCGATGCCGAACTCGCCGCGGTGCGCGACTACTACCGCGTCGAAGACGAGACCGGCGAACGCTACTGGCTCTTTCGTGCCGGCGACGGAGAGGATCCAACGACCGGCAGCCAGCGCTGGTTCATCCATGGAATTTTCGGATGAACGCGCCCCGCTACGCTGAGCTCCAGGTAACCTCGCACTTCTCCTTCCTGCGCGGTGCCAGCTCCTGCGACGAGCTATTCGCACAAGCCGCCATGATCGGCATCGAAGCGCTTGCCGTTGTCGACCGCAACTCGCTGGCGGGCATTGTGCGGGCGCGCGAGGCAGCCAAGGCAACCGGCATCCGGCTGGTCGTCGGCTGCCGCCTCGACCTCGCCGACGGCACATCGGTGCTGGTCTATCCGACCGACCGCGCCGCCTATGCGCAGCTCTGCCGCTTGCTCTCCCTCGGCAAGGGACGTGCCGGCAAGGCCAAGTGCCACCTCGAATGGCCCGACCTCGCCGCTTATGGCGAGGGGCTGATCGCGGTGCTGGTGCCGGACGCGGCCGATGAGGAATGCGCGATGCGGCTGCGCCGGTTGCGCGACGCCTTCGGGGATCGCGCCTATCTGGCGCTGACCTTGCGGCGTCGGCCCAACGATCAGATGCGGCTGTATGATCTCTCGACGCTCGGCACAAAGATGCGCGTGCCGACCGTGGTGACGAACGACGTTCTGTTCCATGAGCCCGGCCGGCGTATCCTGCAGGATGTGGTGACGGCAAGCCGATCACGCTGCCGGAAGGCATCCTATTCACCACCTATGCCACGCTGCGCTCCGACGACCGCGGCGACAAGGTTTCGCGGGTCCGGCAGATCGTCGAATGGTTGTACGAATATCGGTGTCCAGTCGCTGGTCATGTAGAGTGCCTGATTTCGGCGGGTGGTTGCGGCCGAGAGGGAAGTAAATGTTCGCGAGAATAGGCCAGGACGACGATGAACGATACGGAACGTGAGGCGATCATCCTCAATTCGGCCTGGGAGATGATCGACGGCATGGTCAATTGGGCGATGTTCATGAAGACCGATCGGCCCGATCCGTCAAACCTCATGTTCCAGACCAGTGGATGCGCGCGGCTCTTCGTTATCCTGCTCGGTGATTTCCTCTCCGAGATTCGTGCCTTCAAGGGCGAGCCGATACCGTTGGGCCTCAAGCGAGCGCCGAGCAACGCGCGCCCGTCCGACCTGACATTCCTGTTTCACTTGCGGCAAGTCTGCACCGATCCGAAGCTTGGTGCCGACGGAGATGGTCTGTCTGCAGCGGTGGAAGCATTCGCGACCTGGCTGGAAGGGGAGTTCATCGCCACAGGCGTCAACCTGCACGCAATCGATGTCGTCGCGGATGTGCGCATCACGCGCTACCGCTACCTCAAGATGTGCGGCGACATGGCCAAGCACAATCTGGCGCGGCTCGCGACGAATGTGGGGCATCTGCGCCGACTGCTCGAGCAAGCCGGTCATCCGGTAAGCGAGCAACAGGCTTATCTCGCCGTCGAAACCTTCTTCGAATGGTTTCACGAAGACATTTTCGTCTACCATTCGAGCCAGATCGGCGAGTTCCTGAACAACATCCGCTGGGCGATCTACGACTATCTCCAGCCCGAATTCAGGCGGTCGTACCATGTCCCCGCGACGTCGACTGCGGAGTTTCCCAGGTACAGCTATCACGTGCCGTCAGCGATTACCGAGCCGGTGGCGGTCGCCATGTATTGGGATGCCATGAACCGCTCGCGGTCACAGCCCTATGTGCAGCGGTTCGTGATCCCGGACTACATGAAACAGCGCTACTGAGGGCCATGAGACGGGAGAGCAGCGTGAGCGACGATGAGGCGAATTCGGATCAGGCTTCCCTCGAAGTGATCGTCCGTGGGGCCGAGAAGACGTTCGACAACGCGGAGCATCTATTCTTCGAGGCGGAGCTCCTCGGCAAGGCGGGCGGGGTGGCAAGGGCCCTGTCCCTGCACCAGATCTCGTTGGAGGAATGCGCCAAGGTCGATACGCTCGGTGCTTGGGGAATGAGCCTGGTGATGGGATTGGAAGTCGACCAGAAGAAGGTGCTTGCTGCATTTGCCCGGCATGCATCCAAGAACAAGTCCAATGCCTACATGCTCGAAGGGTCGGAGGCAGAAAAAGCCGCGAAGCTGCGTGGTGATCTGCAGGGTGCCATAGAGGCGTTCAAGAGGCGCCAGGTCGAGTTTCACGAGACATCGAACCACGCGAAGAATGCCTCGCTTTATGTCGACTGGGAGGATGGCGCGTTCGTCGCCCCGAGCGAACGCATTACTCAGGCGATGCTGGCGGAGATCAAGGAGCGAAATGCTCAGTTTCTCGGCTACGCCCATAATTCGGTGAGGATGCTCAAGCGGCTTGCCGCATCTCCCGATGAGATACGCGGCATGTTCTCCGGATTCGTTGAGCAGGCGGAAAAGTTGCGGGATTCGAAACCGGACAATGCGATCGAAGCGATCGAAACGTGGCTTTGGGAATTCCTGGAGACCGAGCTGCGCAAGCGAAGGCGGGAAGATCCGGCTCAGTGAAAATTCCGGGCCCGCATCCGGATCTCGTCAAGATGGAGATAGGGGTCGACGACGTTGCGCGCGGCGGGGACCTTTGCTTCGTCACGCGGATCGGGCCGCGGGCCGCCGCGATGCAGTTCGTCGCCGCGTCCATGCGGCAAGGGGAACGGGTCGCCGCGATGGCCGATCGAGGCGAGCAGGGACGTCAGGTCGGTCAGCTGATGGGCGACCAGATGCACCACCTCGCCTTCGCGTTGGACGCGACCGCGTACGCCTAGCATGGCTGAAGACAAGATGACCCGGCGGTATTTCTCGAAGGTTTTCGACCACACCACGACATTGGCGGTGCCGGTTTCGTCCTCGATGGTGGCAAAGAGAACGCCCTTGGCGCTGCCGGGCCGCTGGCGGACGAGTACGACGCCGGCGCATTCAAGCCAGCGTCCGTTGCGCGAAGCCATCGTCTCGGCGCAGGAGACGATGCGCCGGTGCGTCAGATCGGCGCGCAGGAAGGACACGGGGTGGGCGCGAAGTGACAGGCCGAGATGGCCATAGTCTTCGACCACCTCGCGGCCGTCAGTCATCGGGCGCAGCGTGACGGCGGGCTCAAAGGCTTCAGGCAAGGGCTCGGCCTCGCGAGCCGCCGCTGCTGCAAACAACGGCAGGGGTTCGTCGCGCAGCGGACGGATGGCCCACAGCGCCTCGCGCCTGGCCAGCCCCAATGCCGGCTGAAAGGCATCGGCTTCGGCCAGTCGCGTCAGGGCGGCGGCCGGCACGCCGGCGCGGCGCCAGAGGTCATCAATTGAGGCATAGGGCCGGTCCTCGCGTGCCGCGACGATCGTCGCGGCATCGCGGTTGGCGAGACCCTTGACCAGCCGCATGCCCAATCGGACCGCAAAGCGGTCCTCACCTTCAGTCGGTTCGAGGGTGCAATCCCAATGCGAGCCGTTGACGCAGACCGGCCGGATCTCAACCCCGTGGGCGCGCGCATCGCGGATGATCTGGGCGACAGCATAAAAGCCCATGGGCTGGGCGTTGACCAGCGCGCAACAGAACACGTCGGGATGCCAGCATTTGAGCCATGCGCTGGCATAGGCGAGAAGCGCAAAACTGGCTGCGTGACTTTCCGGAAAGCCATAACTGCCGAAGCCTTCCAATTGCTTGAAGGTGGCGGCCGCAAACTCGGGTTCATAGCCATTGGCGATCATCCCCGCGATGAGTTTGTCGCGGAATTTCGAGACGCCGCCCGTGTGTTTGAATGTCGCCATGGACCGGCGGAGCTGGTCGGCCTCGCCTGGCGAGAATCCCGCGCATTCGATGGCCACTCTCATGGCCTGCTCCTGAAAGAGCGGCACACCCAGGGTCTTGCCGAGCACGGCTTCGAGCTCGGGCTTGGGATAGTGGACGGGCTCGATCCCCTCGCGGCGGCGCAGATAGGGATGCACCATGTCGCCCTGTATCGGACCGGGCCGGACGATCGCCACCTGGACAACGAGGTCGTAATAGGTTCTGGGTTTGAGGCGCGGCAGCATGGACATCTGCGCGCGGGACTCGATCTGGAAGGTGCCGAGCGTTTCGGCCTTGCGGATCATCGCATAGGTGCGCGGATCCTCGGCCGGGATGGAAGCGAGATCGAGCGCCATGCCCTTGTGCTCGGAAAGTAGGTCGAGGCCCCGCCGCATGCAGCTCAGCATGCCGAGCGCCAGCACGTCGACCTTCATCATCCTCAGGGCATCGACATCGTCCTTGTCCCATTCGATGACTTGGCGGTCTTCCATCGCCGCCGGTTCGATCGGAACGAGATCATCGAGTCGATCGCGGGTCAGCACGAATCCGCCGGGGTGCTGGCTCAAATGGCGCGGGAAGCCGATCAGTTGATGGGTAAGCTCGAGCGTGAGACGCAGGCGTCGGTCGGCTACGTTCAAATTGAGCTGGTCGACATGCTGCGGCCCGATCTCCTGCTCGGACCAGCCCCAGACCTGGGTGGAGAGGATCTTGACGAGATCCTCGGGCAGGCCGAGTGCCTTGCCCACGTCCCGCAACGCGCCCTTTGCCCTGTAGCGGATGACGGTCGAGCACAGCGCGGCGCGGTCACGGCCGTAGGTCTGGTAAATCCACTGGATCACCTCCTCGCGGCGTTCGTGCTCGAAATCGACGTCGATGTCGGGCGGCTCGCGCCGCTCCTCGGACACGAAGCGCTCGAACAGGAGCTGGTTGCGGTCGGGGTCGATCGAAGTGATACCGAGAACGAAACACACCGCAGAGTTCGCGGCCGAGCCTCGCCCCTGGCAGAGAATACCTTTGGACCGGGCGAAGCGGACGATGGAATTGACGGTAAGGAAATAGGGCGCGTAATCGAGGCGCTCGATCAATGCGAGTTCATGCCGGATGGTGGCCTTGACCTCCAGCGGGATGCCCTCGGGATAGCGGTTGGCCGCCCCCTCCCAGGTCAGGAAGCCGACCCGCACCGACATCACCACCAACCTCGTCATCACCACGGATCGCCGCACCTACCTCATCGAACTGCGCTCCGGCGAGTCTCCCTACATGCCGGCCGTTGCCTGGGCCTATCCGCAGGTCGCTTCACAGCGGACCAGCATCCCCGCCACGCCGGCGATCCCGGCACCGGCGGCGCGCAACCATCGCTATGGCTTGACTGGCGACGCGCCGGCGTGGCGGCCCGGCAACATACCTTCGGCCCGAACGCTTCTTCCTCGCCACGATCATCCACCGACGCGGCAATCCGAGCTGTTGCGCTACGCCCTCCGAGTGATCTCGGAGGCAGCTCGCACCGTTGAAAGCACAGGCTTGTGCAATCCGGCCTTGCTCCCCAGCCGTCGACGCAGTGCATCGGACGTCTCGAACAGCCCGGCGTATGTCATCGCTGCCCCGATCCGTGTCGGGACACCGATGACCTCGTATCCGCAATCGAGACTGCGGAAGATCCGAGCCATTCGAGCGTCGAACACCGATACGATGTGTTCGACGCCTGCAAGTTGAGCTGCTTCCACAAGTCCGCAAAGCAGTTCAACGGTAGTGGCGTTCGCGACCTGGTTGGCTTCCTGATGAGCCGGACCGATTCCCACGCCAGGGTTGATCGCAAAACGCGAGCTTTCCCAGATCAGCGGACTTTCGACCGCCCCATCGGGAACGAGAACCGAGAACACATCCCTAAGCATATTCGGTCCGGTCGTCGGAAGCAGCCGCACGGCGCCTTTCAACTCTTCCGTGACCTCATCGATACTAAACAGGTACAGCGGATCCTCTGCGTCGAACCAGTCAATCTCGCGACCGTCAACGACCGTTACGTCCCAACCCAGTCGATTGGCGAATACTGCCGCGCGCATACGGAACATCTGGTCGAAAAGGTCTGGATGGAGATGGCGGTCAACGCCCTCAATAGCCAATATCATCGTCTCCTCCTCGCGTGGGAACGAGGACGACGTAGGAGCTAATGGCTGAGGCGAGTATCCGGCTGAATAGCCGGGTTTACGGCATATCGAAGAGCAGGCCCGACTTTAACGCCAGCGAAACAGCGTGCGTGTTGCTCGACGCACCAAGCTTGTACCGTGCGCTTTCCAGATAACAGCGCACGGTATGCGCAGACAACCCGAGGATGACTCCGCACTCCCAGACGGTCTTGCCTTCCGAGGTCCATTGCAGGCATTCGACTTCTCTTCGCGACAGGTGAGGTCGCCCTCGGAGCACACCCTCGGTACGAAGCACGGCTTCGTGGAGGTGTGACGCAATGACAGGGAAATGCCGAAGCACGGTTCGGCGTGTCCACTGCCATTCCCTATTGCTGAAATCTGCGGTCACCGAGAACAATGCCCGGTCGCCGAGGTAGCCATGAACAGGAAATGAGAGTCCTTGTCGGCCGAGACCAAATTCGTGTGACTCTCCAAAGAACTGCCGCAAGTGACCGTGCCGCTCGCGGAACTCATCCCAGTCCAGTGGGAGTATGCGCCTGAGGCCAACTTGGATGGTCGGATCTATTCTGAGATATCCTTGTGCCCTGTACCTATTCACCCAGTCCGCCGAATAGGTCACAGCTATGTACGGCTCACGCGTTGGGCCCCCACGAGTGAGTGTTCCCGCGCCAAGATAGGCGACGGTCTTCATTCCGTACTCGGCAGCTACACGCTCTAGCAGGGGATGGACATGTTCTGGGCGGCGCGCTTCAGAAATATATGAGAGTATGCCCTCAAGGTCAGGCATCAGTTCCGCGCCCCAGATCGGCACTCAAAGCTGAGACAGCAAACGCATTCCACTCCAATGGCGACCTCTTACAAAGATCGGGGTAGAGACCTCTTTGATCGGCGCTAGCTTCCTCCTCCAATGCCTCCTCGGTACGTGACGAGCATGAATGGCTTGAGGTTCGCCGATGCTAAGCCGGTTCTATCGTTGAATAAGGCCGTCGATACGCGATGCGCCTGCTCCCGGCCTTAGCGCCACCAGCCTCCGACACGACGGCCGGTCTCGAAAACGCGAGCGGCGAGGCCGGCACGCGGGCCGGAACTATTCCGCCGCTACTTGGCTGAGTTCCTCCCGCACGCTCGCAGGTGAAAGTGGCTCGAGATTTGCGTCGAGCGGCGTGCAGGCCCAGTCGAACAGGGTATGAAGTTGGGGAACGCCCTTGGAGAGCCCGGACACGCAGGCAATAAACGAACGCGTCATTTGCATTTGCGTGCGATAGCCGAGCAACACGGTGTCACCAGGTCGGCACCTGTCGCCAGGCTCAAGCACCGCATGATAGTCGATGACCTGTTTGATTTCGTGCCGGTATTCGACTCCATTCTCGCGTGCAGCCTCCCAAGTCGGCCCCACCAGTGCCCCTGGTGAGCCTGGCATATGCATGTCGTGGTACACGCCACCCCCATACGCATAGGCTCGCGCTCCAACGTGATGAGAGATCTCAGTGACATAAACGTACGCCGGAATCTCAGGAAGGTCGTCACGGTAGGCGTGGTTCGGGGTGGTTCCGGAGATGCCGTTACCGGGTTCCACATGGGTCGCGCCATAGCCAGCCAGCATAGGCATCGTATCTGAGGCTGTGTTGCCCGGTGTGTTGATCTGCTGAACGTCAATTCCCATGCCCCGGAGCGTGTCAGCGGCGCGAAGGATCGTATGCAGGTTCGGCGTAGGTTCCGCTTTGTCCCCACGATTCGGATTGTATCGAACACACGGGAACGCGGTGACGCCAACGAGCCGGACGTTTGTGAGCTTGCCAATCGCCCCAGCTACTTGCGCAACTTCCCCTTCTTGGAAACCACCTTCCTGTCCGTCAAAGAAGATGTCTCCGGGTGAACTCACGCGGATCATAACGTCCTGGATAATCCCCGCACCGGAGGCTGCCCCGTCGATCCACTGCGCGTGTTCGATATTGTAAACCGTCATCACCTCCGGCCGCATCGCGACGGCTGCCGGGATCTGGTTTCGCGGAATCTGGTTTAGATGCCCCATGTGTCCGACGGGGATGCCATACCTTCGTGCCATCAATGCGCAATTGATGTCGACGGCCACCACGCCGCCTAGGCCGGCGGCTCGAGCAACCCTTGAGACGAAGGGATTGCGCGCAAACTGCTTCGTCATGATGTACGTCTTGAGCCCGAGTTCCTCGGCCGTGGCACTCAAGACCCGAGCGTTCGCGCCTATCGCGTCAAGATCGATGAGGAAGGTGTTGGCTGGGATGCGCCCCGACTGATGAAAATCGATTGCGGCCCTCAGAAGGTCCGGGTTGCGATCGATAAGTCTCTGCATGAACATGAAACGCTACCTTCCTACTGCGACGGTCGTTCTCGGGAATCCTGGGAGGTGGTGAGCCCGGTGATCATTGAGACGATCTCATTGTTCGATGTTTTCCTGGTGCGCTTGATGCCCACTTGGACGCCTCGGCGCAGCACGCAAATACGATCCGCAAGCCGGAATACCTGATCGAGGTTGTGGCTGATGAGCAGGATGGCTCGGCTTTGTGCCTTCAGGGTCCTGATGTTGCTCTCGACGCGTGCGGTCGCTACTACACCTGCTCGACCCGAGCGCGGCAGGGTCGAACAGGCTGTCAGGGACCGGCGGTCCCGATGGACCGGCTGGATGACGCCGTGATCGACTTCCTCCGATCGACGCTGCTCGTTCCCCAACGGATCGAGGCGTTGATGACCCCGCTTCTGGCACATCGTGAAGACTGGACGGATCGTCGGCGCCAGCATGTTGTCAAGTTAAGAGCGCAAGCGGATGAGGCAGAGCGCAAGCTTCGAAATCTGTATGAAGCCGTCGAAAACGGGATGTTTGTCAGTACCGATCGGATGTTCAAGGAGCGTATCGCCGAACTTTCCAGTCTCCGGGAGCAAGCCGAGATCGAAGCGGACCGGGTTGAGGCAATGGTGATCCGGATAGGCCCTATGCTGTCCATGCAGGACGTGATCCGTATGGCGAAGGACGCGCGGATGAGATTTCAGGTGGCCGGGAAACCGCCTCGTCAGATCATCCGGACGCTGCTCCAGCGGGTGGAGGTTGCCGGCAAGGATGAAGCTCGTGTGAAAGGCTCGCGAGGCGGACTACTGAAGGCGATCGCCTCTGCAAACGGTAACAGGGCGATCGTGACGGCAGGCAACGGCGGACTGAGCTTGGATTGGTCTAGCCGAGACGGCGTGGAAGACAGCTATGCTTTCTCCGTGCCGATGTAAGAAGAGCAGTGCCGACCTAGGAGGATCGTCGTCGTGCTCTCCCATTCACTCGGCAGCTTAGGGGCCGGAAGCGGAACGACGGCTTTTGGGAGCGACTTGGGATAAAGCCGCCAGCGTCGGGCATCAGTCGCGCGATACGGACAGGCCTGCCAGCAGCGGCGCGTGGGCGGCGAGCCTGCGGGATACGAACTCGGTGAAGAGCCGTACGCGCTTCGTCTTGCGTGCCTCCCCCTGCGTAAGAAGCCAGAGCGTCCCATGCATGGGTACATTGATGCCCGGCACCCTCACCAGCAGGGGGTCGGCATCTCCGACGAAGCACGGCAGCTTCGTCATCCCGATCCCTTGCTGCGCCGCCACGATCTGCGCCTCGGCGTCCGGGGTCCTGAACGGAACTCCCGTGGCGTGAACCTCTGCCTCGCGCGCCCAGTCCGGATTTCCATGATTGTCTATGACGATCCATCGGATGGGACCTGCAGCGCCCGCACGCCACGCGGCCAGTCGATCGCGGGACATGTAGACGCCGCTGACGAGCTCCGGTCCCTTCAGGCCGTGAAGATTGAGCGGCAGGGTCTTGCGATCGGCGACGATGCGGATCGCGACGTCAGCCTCGCGGTTGGTCAGGTTAGCCACCTCGCCGGTCGTCATGATTTCCATCTCGATGTCCGGATGCAGACGTGCGAAGTCGGCGAGATCGGGCATGAGCAGGTGTGTGGCGAGGAACGGCGGAAGCGTCACCCGCAAAAGTCCGCGCGCGCTCTGGTCTCGGCCGAAGACGCGCGTCTCCAGCAAATGTGATGACGCTTCCATCTGCTCTGCGAACTCGAGGACCTCCTCGCCCGCTGAAGTCAGGCGGTAGCCCGAGGGCAGCTTCTCGAACATCTGCGCGCCCAGCCGTTGCTCGAGCTGGGCGATGCGTCGCAGCACGGTAGAGTGGTTCACTCCGAGACGTTCGGCGGCAGCCCGGACCGACCCCCCACGCGCGGCGGCAAGAAAGTAGCGAACGTCGTCCCAGTCGATCATGGTGCAATCCCGCACCGCTGGGTGCGCCCTTCAAAGCCTGCATCTAACATGCCGAATGGCAACAAGGGCGGCCATTATAGCATATGCCGACGAGTGCGGCTCGGTTTCGGGAGATGGATAGGGATCGTCGCGGCTGGCGACAGTCGCCCGGCCGGATCGATTTCGCACCACCGATATGCGCGCTTCCGCACTCAACAACGGACGCCGGCGGACCCATTTCGAGGTTCTCGGGGACGGATGCTGTCCCGACACCACGAAAGGGAAAGTCATGGGAAAGCTTGAGGGTAAGGTTGCCGTCATCACGGGTGGCGCTACCGGCATCGGCCTCGCCGCGGCGAAGCGCTTCGTCGAGGAGGGTGCCTTCGTCTTCATCTTCAGTCGCCGGCAGAAAGCGCTCGACGCCGCCCTGGCCGAGCTCGGGCCCAATGCCCGCGCGGTGAAGGGCTCGGTCTCCGATGAGGCCGACCTCGACCGGCTCTACGCAACGGTGAAGGCCGAACGCGGAACCCTCGACATAGTCTTCGCCAATGCCGGGGCGGGAAGCCTGCTTCCTCTCGGCGAGATCACCGCCGAGCACATTGACGAAACCTTCGACACCAACGTGAAGGGTACGATCTTCACGGTCCAGAAGGCGCTAACGCTGATGGGCGAAGGCGGTTCGATCATCCTGACCGGATCGAGCGCCGGCACCACGGGTGCCCCGGCATTCAGTGTCTACAGCGCGAGCAAGGCGGCAGTGCGCAACCTTGTACGGACCTGGGCGGAGGACCTGAAGGGCACCGGCATCCGGGTGAACGTGCTGTCGCCCGGGCCAACCGCGACCGAACTCGCGAAGGAAGCGGTAGGCGAGGAAGGCATGAAGGTCTTCGCCTCGATGAACCCACTCCAGCGCATGGCCGATCCGGCGGAAATCGCAGCGGCGGCCGCCTTTCTCGCATCGTCGGACAGCAGCTTCATGACCGCGAGCGAACTCGCCGTCGACGGCGGTCTGGCACAAATCTGACGGGCCACGCCGGGAAGGCTCCAGTCAACTATTTGGAGTCCGTAGGGCTCCGTAATCGAGGAAAATAATATGAGCTACGCAATCATCGGCTTCGGCAATATCGGCCAAGCTCTGGCCAGGGCGTTTGCCCGCAACGACATAGAAGTATCCGTTGCAACCACACGTGACCCCGAAACCTTTGCATTCGCCGCAAACGCGATCGGTCCCACGATCATTCCCAAAAAATTGGCGGACGCCATCAAGGCGGACATCATCTTTTTGGCCGTCCGTTTCGAACAGCATCCGCATGTGGCGAAGGCGCTTCCTAACTGGCAGGGCAAGACCATCGTCGATGTGACCAATGCCTACGGCGTGCCCCCTGAGGAACTGAACGGACAGCCTTCTTCAAAGGCCGTTGCGCAGGCCTTCTCTGGTGCAAGACTGGTCAAAGGTTTCAACCATTTGGCGGCTGCGGACCTTGGTCAGGACCCGGCCGTACCTGGTGGCAGGAGGGTCGTGTTCCTCGCGAGCGACGATGACGATGCCGCAGCGGAGATTGCTGGGCTTGCGGAAAATCTCGGTTTCGCGCCGATCAATCTTGGCGGGCTATCGGAAGGTGGGCTGCTGGTCCAGGCACGCGGAAATAGCTGGGGTCAATTGATCTTCAAAGACCTGGTCAAGTTCGACGGCTGAGCAGGTCCCGGACCACCACTTCTCGCGTCGTCCACAAGGAGCAGTTTCATGCGCGTTTTCGTCACTGGCGGGACCGGCCATTCCGGTCCGTACATCATTTCCGAGCTCGTCGCCGCCGGCCACGAGGTCGCCGCTCTGGCTCGTTCGGACGAGTCTGCGGCAGAAGTGACCGCGCACGGCGCGAAGGCTCGGCGCGGCAGCCTCGATGATCTCGACGGGCTCAAGGCGGCCGCCGCAAGCTCCGACGGCATCATCCATGTCGCTCACAGACAGGACCTGCTTCCGTCTGGCGGCATCGACGCCGTGGCTGCGGCGGAGGTCCAGATCATGCTCGCGTACGGCGAGGCACTGGCGGGGACCGGAAAGCCGCTTGTCGTCTCGGGAAGCATTGGCTCGCCCGGTTGGGAAGGCCTGGGCCGGCCAGCCTCCGAGGACGACCCGGCTCTTCCCGGCGGCGATGCGTACAAAGGGACCTTGCGGGTTCGCAACAGCGTGGAAACCACCGCGCTCGGCCTCGCTGAGTGGGGCGTGCGATCTTCGATCGTGCGGATTCCTCCCGTCATGCACAGCACGACCGACAATGCCGGCTTCCTCCCGCTGCTGATCGGGTTAGCGAAGGAGAAGGGCGTCGTCGGCTACCCCGGAGACGGCTCGAACCGGTGGTCGGCCGTGCACGCTCACGATCTCGCTTCCTTGTTTCGCCTGGCGCTGGAGAAGGCCCCAGCCGGCAAATATTGGCACGCGATCGGCGATGAGGGCATCTCATTCCGCGAGATCGCCGAAGCCATTGGCAGCCGTCTGGGCCTGCCCGCCGTGCCCATTCCCGCAGACGTCCTGATGCTGCCGGGGTACTTCGGGTTCCTCGCGAATTTGGTCACGCTGGACGTCCCGGCGTCCAACCTCATCACCCGCCGGACCCTCGGCTGGGAACCCGCTCAGCCCGGCCTGCTCGCCGACCTGGACAACGGCCACTACTTCCCAGCCGGCTGACCCCGTAGAGCTCGCGAACAGCATTCACTTCTCTAGGAGATCGACATGAACATTATCAGCATCATCGGTGCAGGAACCATGGCCACGGCGATCGCCGGCCGCATCGCCAAGGCCGGGCATACCGTTGAGGTGATCACTCGCGACCCCGCCAAGGCGCGGGCGCTGGCCGACCAACTTGCAGCCGGGGCGACCACAGGGACCTACGGCGTCGTGCCGGCGGGTGATATCGTCATCCTGGCCGTGCCATACAGCAGTGCGGCGGCGGTGGTAACCGACTTTGGGGAAGCGCTCGACGGCAAGGCGATCATCGACATTACCAACCCGGTTGCCCCCGACCTCTCGGGCCTCGTCACTCCCCATGGCAGTTCCGGTGCGCAGAAAACCGCCAGAAGCCTCCCCGCCGGCGCGCAGGTCGTGAAGGCGTTCAATACGATCTTCGGTCATGTCCTCGCGAAGGGTGGACGCCTCGACGCGTTCATCGCAGCCGACGATGCGGAGGCGAAGGCGCGCGTCTCGACTTTCCTCGAAAGTCTCGGGCTGCGTCCGTTCGATGTCGGCGGCCCGCAGATGGCCCGGACGCTCGAGGCGCTCGGACTGATGATGGTCGGCCTGGCCAAGAATGGCGCCGGCACCTGGGACTTCGCCTTGAACCTCGATATCGGCGAAACGACATTGGCGGCACTACCGCTCAGGGGCCGGGAGCGGTCAGTCAAGTTTTGGCATCCAAGCTGGAGTTGCAGACGTTCGCGTCAGCCGTTGCAAGGTCGCCCCGGAAGTGACGCGGAAAGTGGCCCGTCAATCAGGCTGGGAAGTCAGTACAGCCGCTCTTGTCGCAGCGCTTTTCCAGTGCTGTTCTGCTCTTCGCCATCGTCGGGTCGATTGAGTGTGACCGTACAGCGGATGAGGAAATTCCAGTCAGGTCCGTGCTCGATGATGAGATGGAGATCCGAAATCTCCTCGAAATAGTGCTCGACACTCTTCGGCCCGTCATCGGTGCGATAGTCGATGACGGCCTTCCAGCGTTTTTCGCCATGAAGGGTGACAACGTTGTTCATCTACGCTCCGTGGCGGTCACGGCACTCGATCTGAGGCCGAGAAGGTCTATTGCCGAGGTCAATACAGGCGCAGCGTGGAGTCGATCCTGATCCCGGCGCCCGTCACTGCGGTGATGAAGGCGGAACTGACCTGCTCCGGCGTGGCGGTCCCCAGTTTGACGCTCGAGCAGCAGTTCATGGCGTCGGACCACGCCGGGCTGTCATGCTCTCCCCAATGGGCGAACAGGAAATCAGCCGCCTGGGACACCGACGAGATCAGGCTAAAGCCTGCTCGGTCGTCGTAGATCACCAAAGGCCCCCTGAAGTTCTGGCTGTTCATGGTAGACCTATCGGAATCTCCGACATACGCGTTCCGCGCTCGCCTGAGGATCGGACGTCTCAGTGCATCCAGTGTCTGCGTTTCGTTTCGGTCGCTCTGCGCGACGAGCCGTCGGTATCGTTCCGCCTGCGACGCCGCGCTTCGTCAGGCTGCGCTTCCAGCATGGCGGGTTTGAAGCGTTTCGCCACGACAGGCGGTTTTCCCAGCAGCATGTCGCAGAATTTTGTCATGGCGTGCCGATAAGCGAAATAGGTCGAAGGCATAGTCATCATCCTTCCCTGTTGGAATTCGGCGATCGTCTTTTGTCCCGTTGCTGTGATCGTACCGTGCAATCCGGCTAGGTGTGTTTGCGCCTGTTTATCCGCCTCTGAGTGGGCGGTGTGTTCGTGTTTGTCGCTTCGCTGGCCAGCCTGGCCAGCCTCAACCGCTCGGTCTTCTGTTCCCGCACGGCCGCTTCGCCGTCGATGATCTGGCGGGCAGCCCTGGTGGTGGCGTCCTGCTTCGTTTCGATGGCGGTCGGCTTCGGCTTGAATATCCCCTGCGGCATTTCGGGGTGTCGCATGTGCGGGTCTCCGATCATGAAAAGAAAAAAGGCCGGGGCTTGCCCGACCTCTCTCACCTGCGCTCTGCAGCCAGTGCCAGTACATCCGTGGTCAAAGGCCAGCGCAATCGTTATGCTGCCTGCAGGTTCTCGGCCGCGCTCTTGCCGTTGCGGTCGTCCTTCACGACGTCGAAGCTGAGCTTCTGGCCCTCGGCGAGCGAGCGCATGCCGGCGCGCTCGACGGCGGAGATGTGGACGAACACGTCCGGCTGGCCATTGCCGAGTTCGATGAAGCCGAAGCCCTTGGCCGAATTGAAGAACTTCACGGTTCCAGTATTCATGACGATTTCCTTTCAATCATCCATAGAAAATTTCTTGCCGCGCAAGATGCGTGACAAACGGTTCAGATCGATTTTGATAGGAGAAGATCGCCGAAGACGCAGCTCGCGTCAGAAACAAAGTTCGACAGCCAAGATCGATATTTAGAACGTAGACCTATTCGGTGTTCGAAACAAGGCAAGGGTCTGGAATAAAACTTGCTGCCTCCTCAGCACTGATCATCTCGGCGGAATAGGAATTTCTACGTCTTCGCAGGCCCTCACGCTCCCCGCCGTCCGTTTCTTGCGGCCTCCGGCTTGATCCTTATCCGCAGCATCCCTCCTTCAGGATGGTCGATCTCGAAGGCGTTGGTCTTGCGTACGAGATCGCTCAGCTTGCGAAAGCCGAAGGTGCGGGGATCGAAGTCGGAGGCCAGATTGGCAAGCTGAGTGCCAACCGCACCGAGCGGAACCCAGCCGTCCTCGCTTTCCATCTGAGCGATGACTTTCCGGATGATCGGCACGGCGGCGGAGGGTGATTGCAACGGCTTTGCGCTCGGTGCAGCCTCCGGCTCGTTTGCCGGCGCGGATGCAAGAAGGTTCTCGGTATAGACGAACCTGCGACAGGCCTGCCGAAAACTCTCAGGCGTCTTCTGCTCGCCGAAGCCGAACACGTCGATGCCCTGCTCGCGGATGCGGGCGGCAAGCCGGGTGAAATCGCTGTCGGAGGAAACCAGGCAGAAGCCGTCGAAACGACCACTGTGAAGAAGATCCATCGCGTCGATGACCAGAGTGATGTCGGACGCGTTCTTGCCTGTCGTATAGGCGAATTGTTGCTGCGGAATGATCGCGTGCCTCGATAGCACGTCGGCCCAGGCCTTCGAGCGTGAGCTGGAAAAATCGCCATAGATGCGACGGACGCTGGCCTCGCCGATCTTGGCGATCTCCTCGAACAGGCCGTCGGCGATCTTGGCCGAGGCATTGTCGGCATCGATGAGAACGGCAAGGCGCGGCGAGCGGGGTTCGGATAGCATCGCAGCTCCTTAGGCCAGTCTCTGCTCGAATTCGGTCACCTGCGTCTTTGGTCGTAATCCCGTCGCAACGACGGAGACCCTGAACCTTCCTTCCAGAGCCGCGTCGAATATGGCGCCCACGATGATGTCGGCATCGGCATCGACCTCCTCGCGGACGCGGGTCGCGGCCTCGTCGACCTCGAACAGCGTCATGTCCGGCCCACCCGAGATCGAGACGAGCACGCCTCTCGCCCCACCCATCGACGCCTCGTCGAGAAGCGGGTTCGCGATCGCCGCTTCGGCCGCCGCCTTGGCCCGGCCGTCGCCCGAGGACTCGCCCGTCCCCATCATCGCCCGGCCCATGTCGCGCATCACCACGCGCACGTCGGCGAAGTCGAGATTGATCAATCCCTCCTTCACGATGAGATCGGTGATGCAGCCAACGCCCGCGTAGAGGACACGATCGGCCATGGCGAAGGCATCCGCGAAGGTCGTCCTGGCGTCGGCGACCCTGAAGAGGTTCTGGTTTGGGATGACGATCACCGTATCCGCGCATTCGCGAAGCCGCTCGATGCCATCCTCGGCCGACTGCATGCGCCGCCTGCCCTCGAAGACGAACGGCTTCGTCACGACTGCGACCGTCAAGATGCCGGCCTGCCGTGCTGCGTGCGCGATGACAGGAGCGGCGCCCGTCCCCGTTCCGCCGCCCATGCCGGCCGTCACGAAACACATATGCGTTCCCGCAAGATGGTCCATGATCTCGTCGATTGACTCCTGCGCGGCCGCATCGCCAACATCCGGCATGGAGCCGGCTCCCAACCCTTCCGTGACGCCGGCGCCCAGTTGGATCAGTTTCGATGCCTTGGACATGGCAAGCGCCTGGGCATCCGTGTTGGCGACAAGGAATTCCGCGCCCTGCAATCCGGCGGCGATCATGTTGTTGACGGCATTGCCGCCGCCGCCGCCCACCCCGATCACGGTGATCTTAGGCTTCATCTCGGTGATTGCCGATCTGGCGTTCATTGCCGTCTTCCTCTCAGAGGCTCGCTTGCCGGTCCGGAACCGGCGCCACGCGCTGCGAATCAGGACAACACCCGCCGACAGCAAGGAACCAGACCGAGGCCTCGCCCGCAAGCGGCGGCTCTGCCATCCGAGTGGTCTCAATGTCGAAGTGTCTATACTTGAAGTCTTCCTTGGCTGCTGAGCTGCGAATTCTCTTCAAGAGAAAAACAAAAACGGAAACGCCTTGTTTGCAACTCAATTAAGGCGCATAAATAGACCTCGTTGATTTGGCCGATTTGGCTTGCGCGGTGTCAGAGACCCGCCAATTTATTCCGAATTTTCGATAGCGATATGATTGTGCCGACCGGCGCAACCGGCCGCTTCTGCTCGAAGCCTGGAAATGAACGCCGCGCCGACAGCGTATGGACCTGACAGGCGGAACTTCGTCTGCGGTTCGGGCAGCGGCATCTCCGAAAGGGTGGCAGGCATGGACAACCGCACCACGCAGAAGGTCGTTAGCTTCCTGTCGGCGTTTTCGCTGCCGGGGTTTGATGCGCCGCAGCCGCCGGGCGACTATCTCGTCGACCAAGACGAAGAGCCTATCGAGAGCGGTTCAAGCCTCGCCTGGCGACGTGTCGCAACCTTCATTCATCTGCCAGCCATCTCGAAAAGGGCAACCATCCAGCAGATGGTGCCGATCGATCCGGCTTTCCTTGAAGCCGCGCTGGAACGGGACCCAAGACAATCATGACCACGACAAGCTTCGTGCACCGTAATTCCCGCCCGCTCCGCCGCGAGGTCGCAACCCACCTTTATGCCGTGGGACAGGCCGTCAGGTTGAAGGGCAACTTCGGCACATTCCCGAAGACCGCGGAAATCTACCACATCACCGGCATGCTCCCTCCGAGGGGAGATTCCCCGCAATACCGAATCCGCAACGATCAGGAGCGCCATGAGCGGGTGACCACACAGGACAACCTCGACGCGGTACGGCCACCGTCGGAAAGCGAAAACGCAACCCTGCTCGAAAGGACGTTCGGCCATGGCCAAGGGACAAAAACGCAGCAATCGCGAGATTCGGAAACCGAAACAGGCAAAAGCGCCGACAAAGGCCGATAACCCTTTGGGCAGCCAGCTCAGGCCCGCCGCCAACACGTCGAGCGGCAAAGTCAGGAACTGATGAGCCGTGGGGATCGGGTCCGGCCTTCGGGTTCCAATCGATCTCCGGTGCCCGATGGCTTTCTGACGGTGCAGCGCCGCAGACACGAAGAAAGGACGCCACCATGAATGCTCACGAGATCGGACAGCACGCCCCGGCAGATTCCAGGCGGGAAAGCAGGAGCGAAGCGACCTGTCATGACTCCATCGACTACCAGTATGGCCGTCGGGTCGAACGGGACGGTTCCTGGAGCATCTATCACGTCTTCACGGGGATCCCGGCGAAAATCCAGGGCCTTGCCATGATCGGCATGAGCCATGACGGGGCCACCGAAGGCATGCTTTCCCTCAATCGCCGCAACGAGGCGCGTCGGCGTGAGCATGGTAGGTCGCTGGCCCGCCGGTTGCCCGGCCAGGAGGGCTCGGCTTGTCAGCCGTGACGCTCGACTTTCCCAACCCCAGCCGCAGTTTCGACGAAGTACGCAATGCGGTCCGCTTTATCGGCCACGACGGCATGTTCGAAGTCCGCTTCTTTATCGAAGCCGATGCGCTCGCAGGAACCGGCGCAAGCACGGGCAGGACAGAGGCAACGGAGGCGGCCTGTCTTGCCGCGTTCGATCGGGCGCGCGCCTCGATTTACGAAGTTGCCCGCAAACTCTATTCGCGTGGTCGGCAGACGAACTACGTCATAACGGTCGGCGACTTGCGTTGATGTACCGTCCTCCGGCGAAGGCCGTGGCTCGCAGCTCACATCCATCTGCCTAGCATCTCGATCTCGGTGGACAGCATCCGGGTATTTGGGGGGGCGGATTGCGATCGCAGCCTCCAGGGAGAAGCCGGTATCTTTTGACAGCCTAGCGCTGTTCGTGCGACCTGAAGTTCTTGCTCTCGATGTCGATGATGTCGCCGCAATTCTGGCATTCCAGCTGCGTGTGCGTACGAATCCAGCCGACGCGCGTCTTTGCCTGATGATGGCAGCGAGGGCATTCCACATCGATTTCGAAGTCGTCCGTCTCGCGCTTCGTCATTGCAACTCCGAGGCCATTCTACGCTGCTTCAGCCTTCGTCGGCAGCGGGCTCCCGCGCTTCGTCCTGTGCCATGGACGAGGGCTTGTCTTTTGCTGCTTTCGCGGCAAGCTTCGCTTCTTTCTTGGCCGCCTTGGCCTTGTCTCGTTGACTACGCTCGTATCGATAATTCGGCTTCATCGCCATTCGAGCCCTCCGTTTGGATAGATGGTATGCTTCATCAGGCGAATGTCCGCAGAAATTGAAACGGCGGGTTCCGATCCCGCCAGCGCATGCAACTCAGCCTGCGGTTGTGAGCGGCCGTCGTCAGTAAATTTTGACCGTGCGATCGTAACTGATCCCAGCACCCTTCAGTGCGGAGAGGAATGCGGCACTCGCATCATCGGCAGCACCTTCTTCGGCGCAGCACCTCATCGCGTCGGTCCAGGCCAGGCTGTCGTTTCCAAGCCAATGGTCAAACAGAAAATCCGAGGCCTGTTGCATGGATTCGATGAGCACGAACCCCAGTGGACCGGCGATATAGACGACCACGGGAGCTCGAAATTTTTTGGCATCCATCGTGCAACCTACGCCCGATTGCATGGAAAGGCGAGCATGGTAGACGTATTATTCGTCTGATGGCAGCTTTCAGGATTGCATAGCGGCAAGCTGAACGACCAGGTTGGCGGCGCATAGCGGTCGGTCAAAGCCCCATAAACCACGTCTGCGCAGGGTCAAAATCGTCCAATCGACCGGAAGCGATTCGAACTTTTTCACCGCCAAACGCCGCCGTTTGTACGCTTTTTCGCGCAGGGGCCATCTCTCACTCTTTGCGTGGGCGTAGTTTCGGCGGTTATCGGCGGCAATAGAGGGCAATCGGCGGAATTTGGCGCACCGTCTCAGGTGATGATGCGAACTATGTCTACTCCATAGCCCTCTAAGGCCCTCCCTTTGCGAGAAACGAAGCTGATAGCACTATTGTAACAGTTCGCTTCCATCCACGCCAACGTGGCGTCGATCATAGCTGTTGATACGGCATGGCGTCTGCCTCGCGAAACGAGACGAGGCGCTGGCTGTTTTCATCCCACAGGACGAGTTTCACGCAGCGGAGGCTTTCCGTGATGGTGATATGGCCGATGCCGCGCAGTTCCGGATAATCCCTCAGCACCTCCGGAAGCCGGTAATACGGCACCCTGCTCGAAAGATGGTGCACGTGATGAATGCCGATGTTGGCCGTCAGCCATCGCAGGACAAACGGCAGTTCATAATATGAGGAGCCGTGCAAAGCGGCGTCCTGGAACTGCCATTGCGGCTTTTGCGACCAGTGCGTTTCCTCGAACTGATGCTGCACATAGAACAGCCAGATGCCGGCCGATCCTGCCAGCACCACGACCGATAGCTGCACAAGCATGAACGTCCCGAAGCCGACCAACCAGACGAGGCCAAGGGCCAAGACCAGGATCGCCAGGTTGGTCGTCATGGTCGAGACCCACGGTTCCATGCCCGAGCGCATCATGCCGAAGGGCAGTCTTTGCTTGAACAGGAAAAGCCAGATCGGGCCGATGCCGAACATCACGAACGGGTTGCGGTAGAGCCTGTAAGCGAGGCGGCGCGATTGCGAGAGGGACCGGTACTCGGCCACGGTCAGGGTCGTGATGTCGCCGACGCCGCGCTCGTCGAGATTGCCGGCCGAGGCGTGATGCGTCGCATGCGCGCGACGCCAGTAATCATATGGCGTGAACGTCAGGACGCCGATCGCGCGACCGGTCCAGTCATCCGCCTTGCGGTGGGCGAAGAAGGAGCCATGGCCGCAATCGTGCTGGATCATGAACAGGCGAAGCAGGAAGCCTGCCGCCGGAACAGTCAGCGCCACCCCCCACCAGAAGCCATGATGCACCGCCATCGCGGCAAGCGTCCAAAGAGCGACGAACGGGAGAAGGGTGACTGTCAGTTCAAGCAGGCTGCGCCCCCTGTTTGGTTCCCGATAGCTGGCGAGAACCTTGGGCCAGGCCCGTTCGCCGCCCTGAAGCGGGGAGATGGATGTGGCGGCTTGCGTCAAAGACAATGGTCGGGCCTCGATTTGTCTAGAGACTGCTGCGCGGAGCGATCCGCCAAGCAGGAGCCATGGTGTGGGGAAGTGGTTACGCTTGCGTTTTCATAGCAGACGGTTGTCCTCGGCCGTCTGGCGGGCACGCCGGCGTGTGCCGTCGGTGTCGGCTTTCCGGCGCCGTTCGGCAGCCGCCTTGCGGATGCTTTCGAAGCGGTTTTGTTCGTACTCTTCCGTTGCCGGCTTCGGATTGGTTTTCCTGACAGAGTCGGTCATCGAATGGACTCCTTTTGGTGGATGGAAAGAGATCGTCGGAAATCTGTCCGGCGATCAGGGATATCTCTTCTCGAAGGTTTATGCGGCGAGAGCCGTGGCGCAGCCTTGAACACCCAGCCTATCGGGGCTGGTCTGTCCAGGCATGGTCGCCCAGCCGCCGGCCTCGATGAACTGGCGTTTCGTGTAGCCGTCGCTGAGGGCCTTGAACTCGACAAGTTTCGCCGCCTTGTCCGGCGCCGCGTTGAACCGTTCGACGCATATGGCGGAGGCCAGTTCTCCCCGCGCGTTGTCACCTGCTGTCGCGGCCATCGCCTGCGAGGTGCCGCCGGTCACCCAGCCGCCCCAGCTGAAGCCGACGACCATCGTGGCGACGATCGCCGCGATACACGCCCAGACCAGCATGGTCTTCGTTGGCTGATAGTCTTCCCAGCGCCGCGAGAGAGATCGTTTCGTCGTGCTTTGCATGGCCATGGTGTCAATCCTTTCCGATTGAAGTTCCGATTGCCCTCCGCCGCCGTCGGCGGAGAGTTGAGGCACTGCCTTCGCATGTCGGCTCTGCGCGACCGCCTGAAACGAAATGCGAAATCGGTAGATGCCGTCCCGGCATCCGCGACCGTCGATGCGCCTAGTAGCCCATGCCGCCCATGCCGCCGTTTGCGGCTGCCGAGGGGGCGGACTCCTTTGTCGGGATATCGGCAATCATCGCTTCCGCCGTGATCAGCAGGGCGGCGATCGAGCCGGCATCCTGCAAGGCGGTGCGCACCACTTTGGCGGGATCGATGATGCCGGCCTTGATCATGTCGACATAGGTCTCTGTTTGCGCGTCGAAGCCCTGGTTGTGATCCTTGCTGTCCGCGAGCTTGCCGATGACGATGGAGCCCTCGACGCCGGCGTTTTCGGCGATCTGGCGGACCGGCGCTTCCAGCGCCCTGAACACGATCGAGACGCCGGCGGTGATGTCGGCGTTGGCGCCCGTCAGCGAGGCCAGCACGGCCCTGGCGCGCAGCAGCGCGACGCCGCCGCCCGGAACGATGCCTTCCTCGACCGCCGCGCGCGTGGCGTTCAGCGCATCGTCGATGCGGTCCTTCTTTTCCTTGACCTCGGTCTCGGTCGCGCCGCCGACGCGGATCACCGCGACGCCGCCGGCGAGCTTGGCCAGCCGCTCCTGCAGCTTCTCCTTGTCGTAGTCGGAGGTGGTTTCCTCGATCTGGGCCTTGATCTGGGCGATGCGCGAGGCAATGCCGGCCTTGTCGCCGGCGCCGTCGATGATCGTGGTCGTGTCCTTCTCGATCACGACGCGCCTGGCGCGTCCGAGCATGTCCAGCGTGACGTTTTCCAGCTTGATGCCAAGGTCCTCGGAGATCATCTGGCCGGCACTCAGAACGGCGATGTCTTCCAGCATGGCCTTGCGGCGGTCGCCGAAGCCGGGCGCCTTGACGGCGGCGACCTTAAGGCCGCCGCGCAGCTTGTTGACGACGAGCGTGGCCAGCGCCTCGCCCTCGACGTCTTCGGAGATGATCAGCAGCGGCTTGCCGCCTTGCACGACGGCTTCGAGGATCGGCAGCATTGCCTGCAGATTGCCGAGCTTCTTCTCGTGGATGAGGATGTAGGGGTCCTCCAGTTCCACGCGCATCTTCTCGGCATTGGTGACGAAGTAGGGCGAAAGATAGCCGCGATCGAACTGCATGCCCTCGACCACGTCGAGTTCGGTCTCTGCCGTCCTGGCTTCCTCCACGGTGATGACGCCCTCGTTGCCAACCTTGTCCATCGCCTTGGCGATCATGGCGCCGACAGTGGCGTCGCCATTGGCGGCGATGGTGCCGACCTGGGCGATCTCGTCGGACGATTTGACCTTCCTGGCATTGCCCTGGATTTCCTTGACGACGGCCGCCACGCCGAGATCGATGCCGCGCTTGAGGTCCATCGGATTCATGCCGGCGGCGACCAGCCTGGCGCCTTCGCGCAGGATCGACGCGGCAAGCACGGTGGCCGTGGTGGTGCCGTCGCCGGCAAGATCGTTGGTCTTGGACGCCACTTCGCGCACCATCTGCGCGCCCATGTTCTCGAACTTGTCGGCCAGCTCGATCTCCTTGGCGACGGTGACGCCGTCCTTGGTGATGCGCGGCGCGCCGTAGGCCTTGTCTATGACCACGTTGCGGCCTTTCGGTCCCAGCGTCACCTTGACGGCGTTGTTGAGCAGTTCCACGCCACGCAACATTCGGTCGCGCGCGTCGGTGGAGAACTTGATTTCCTTGGCAGACATGATGTTTGTCCAATCGATTCTTGAATGAGGCCGATCTTGAATGGGGACGCGGTCAGGCGGCCTTGCCGGCGGCCGCTTCGGTCTTTTCGACGATGCCCATGATGTCAGCCTCCTTCATGATCAGGAGGTCCTCGCCGTCGATCCTGACCTCGGTGCCGGACCATTTGCCGAACAGGATGAAGTCGCCCGCCTTGACGTCGAGCGGGATCAGGGTGCCGTTTTCGTCCCGAGAACCAGGTCCGGAGGCGACCACCTCGCCTTCCTGCGGCTTTTCCTTGGCGGTATCGGGAATGATGATCCCGCCCTTCGATTTCAAATCGCCTTCCGCGCGTCGGATGACGACGCGGTCGTGGAGCGGACGGAATTTCATTGGGATCTTTCTGCGGCCGCGCGTAGGGCTGCCACATCACCAACATAGGGCGTTTGGCACTCGATTGATAGGACTGCCAAAATTAATTCTTGCGTATTTCAAAATACCTCTCTGACTATCTTAAATAATTTTCAGAAATTATCACTTTTCAAGGGCCGTATTTTGGTTTCAAGCGATTGTTTATTTTACGTAAATTGAGATTTTTAATTCGTGTCCATAAATAAAAAACTATTCCGCGCCTTGTTCGCAGCTCAATTGAAGCGCATATACGTGGCTCGTTGATTTGGCCGATTTGGCTTTAGCGGTGTCAGAGACCCGCCATTCACTACCGAATTCTCGATAGCGGCTTTATTGCGCCAATCCGGCGCATGTGTCGTTCCGTTCGAACCTCGGAATGAACGCCGGCGCTGACCACGGATGTACTGGCAGCGTCGGCATCGTTCCGGTTCGGATGGGAATAATGCAGGAGGCGCCTTTGCGTGCTCCTGCGGAAATCGCAACCATGGCCAGCCGTACCACACAGACCGTCGTCCATTTCTCCGCGCCGTTCCGGCTGCCGGACTTCGATACGCTGCAGCCGGCCGGAGACTATCGCGTCGACCATGACGAGGAAGCGATCGAGGGCGCCTACTGGCTTGCCTGGCGGCGTATCGGCGCTTTCATCCACTTGCCGAGCATCGGGACGCGCGGATCGACGCATCAGATGGTGCCGATCAATCCGGCGGATCTCGATGCCGCACTCGAAAAGGATAAGCAACCATGACCGCCATGAGCATTCTGCGGCGCAACGCGCGTGCCAATCGCCGCGAGGCTCCGACGCATCTTTTCGCCATTGGGCAAACGGTGCGCCTGCGCGGCAGTTTCGGCACATTCCCGAAGAGCGCGGAAATCTATCACATCACCGGCACGCTGCCGCCGCGGGGAGATTCGCCGCAATACCGCATCCGCAACGATGACGAGCGTCATGAGCGGGTGACGACACAGGACAGCCTCGAAGCCGTCCGCTTTTTGCAATCCGGCGACGGCGCAACCCTTCTCGAAAGGACGTTCGATCATGGCCAAAGGACAGAACCGCGGCAATCGCGAGATCAGGAAGCCGAGGCAGGAAAAGGCGTCGCCCAAGCCTGAAGGAGGATCCAGCAACCCGGTCAAACTCGCCGCGAACAGCAACGTTTCGGTTCGCAAAGGCAGGGATTGACGGCCTCGATGCGGTTGAGCAGGTACGAGTGGTGAAGATCGGAATCGAGTTTTACCGGACCCGCGGCGCGGATGATGCCCATGCCGTCGTCGGCCGCGAAACCGTGGAGGTCGATGATCTCGACGGCGCCATCGCAGCCGCGCGGCTGTTGGCGCGGACCCTCGACATGCCACAGCGTCCCGACTCCATGACGATCACCGACGCGAACGGCAGAATACACTACTGCGGCATCATCGGCTCGGAAGCGGTGGACGAAGGAAGGCAATGACCATGAATATGCAGCACCTCACGGAGACTGAACGGAAGCGAATTGCCGCCGCGATCAGCGTCTGGGAAAACGAAGGCGGCGCGCCCGGTCAGGATTCCATGCACCATCAATATGGCCGCCGTATCGAAGCCGACCGTTCCTGGACGATCTATCACGTCTTTACCGGCATTCCGGCGCGCTTCGGCAGCGATGCCATGACCGGCCTGAGTCGATCGGACGCCACGCGGGGCATGTTGTGTCTCAACCTTCGCAACGCCGAGCGCCGCAGGGAACGCATTGAACTCTCGCCCTTCAGGGCAATCCCGAAACCGGCGGAGCGCAGGTCATGACGCTGGCCTTTCCCAACCCAAGCCGCAGCTTCGACGAAGCGCGCAACGCCGTTCGTTTCGTGGGTCATGACGGCATGTTCCAGATCCGCTTCTTCATCGAGGCGGATGCGCTCGCGAAGCCCGACACCAAACGCGAGGCGGGCGCGCTGGAAGCGAAGTGCCTGTCGGCTTTCGACGCCTTGCGCACGTCTATCTATGATGTCGCGCGCAAGGCCTATTCGCACGGCAGGCGCGATTCCTACACGCTGACCGCTGCGGATCTCCACTAGGCGGATTTCCATGCTGATCCGCTATGGCTATGAGATCACGTTGACATGCCAGCAGCCCACGGCCCTTGTGTGCCTGTTATCGGTCCATGAGGACCGCGCGACCGACATCAGGGTGCCGGAAACGACATTCACCACCCCCGAGGTATCGATCTCGACCTACCGCGATCTCTTCGGCAACCGTTGCCGGCGTCTCGTCGCGCCGGCCGGCGACCTGACCATGTGGGGCGATGCGACGATCAGGGACGACGGTCAGTTGGACAGGGCGCTGCCTGGTGCGCGCGAACTCGCGGTTCCAGAACTGCCGGACGACAACCTCGTCTACCTGATGGGCAGCCGCTATTGCGAGACAGATCGTCTCAGCCAGACCGCGTGGGACCTTTTCGGCACGATCTCGCCCGGGTGGGGTCGCGTGCAGGCGATCTGCGACTTCGTCCACAATCACATCCGCTTCGACTACATGCAGGCCCGGCCGACGCGCACGGCCTTCGAGGTCTATCACGAACGCGTTGGCGTCTGTCGCGATTTCGCCCACCTTGCTGTCGCGTTCTGCCGCTGCCTCAACATTCCCGCCCGTTATGTCAACGGCCATCTCGGCGACATTGGCGTGCCGGTCGTCGATCCAATGGACTTCAGCGCATGGATGGAGGTCTTCCTCGACGGCGAATGGTACACATTCGATCCGCGCAACAACACACCGCGGATCGGCAGGATCGTGGTGGCACGCGGCCGTGATGCCGCCGACATCCCATTGATCAATTCGTTCGGCCCCCATGTCCTTAAAGCGTTTCGGGTGTGGACTTATGAGGTGTCGGACTGACTTCCCGACAATCAAGTCCCAGCCTCATCGTTGAGAGACCAGAGTATGGTGTAGCAGTTTAACCGTCTTGCTTTCAGTCATCAATTTAAGCGTGAAGGTTGAATACCATGCGACGATGCCTTCAGATGCAAGCCTTTCGGAGGAATCCTTCCATGCCGGATCAATTCGATGTCTGCGATCACGTGAGCTGGAATTCCGAAGCCGGGCGCGTCAGCGGCACGGTTATTCGCCTTCATACGCAAGATTTCGCAGTTAACGGCTACACGCATCATGCGAGTGCGGAAGTGCCGCAATACGAAATCAAGAGCGGCAAGACCGAACACATCGCCTTCCACAGCGGTTCGGCGCTCACCAAACTTCGCGACTGACGTCATCATTGCCAGGCGCGATCGATGATAGAAAGCGATCGCCAATGTCCACGACTTCCCCACCCCCCTCACCCGAACCGCTTCGCTATAAGCTTAGCGACGCCGGCGACCGCATCCGTCTCAATCACTGGATGCCGCCACAGCAGGGAATTTTCCCCCACATCCGCATCGGGAGCCGCTGGATCAATACGTTATGGTTTCTGCCGATCGGCGTCGCCGCGCTGCTCTGCCTGATCGCGCTGGCGCAAAGCCTGCGTGAGCTTCCCGGCGTGGCGGCCTTCATCCAGAACCATCCCGGCATCGCCCAATCGGCACCATTGGTGGACTCGGGCTTCCCGTGGTGGCTGCAACTCCAGCATTTCCTCAACATGTTCTTCATGCTGTTCATCATGCGCGCGGGGATACAGATTCTGGCCGACCATCCGCGGCTCTATTGGGGACGCGACTGCACGCCGGGGAGCGATTGGTTTCGATTCCAGGTGCCTGTCCCGAAAGGTCGCATATGGACCGCGAAGGATGATTCCGTCACGCTGCCGACATGGCTCGGCATTCCGGGCCTGCGCCACACGCTCGGCCTGTCGCGCTGGTGGCATTTCTCGGTCAACCTGTTGTGGCTGATCAACGGCGTCGCCTTCTACGTACTGCTGTTTACCACCGACCAGTGGCGCAGGCTGGTGCCCATCACCTGGGAAGTTTTCCCGGCAGCGCTCTCGACGGCGATCCAGTATGCGTCGCTGAACTTCCCGGTCGACGAGGGTTGGACGCGCTACAACGGCCTCCAGCAACTCAGCTACTTCATCACCGTCTTCGTCGCGGCGCCGGTCTCGATCTTCACCGGCCTGATGCAGAGCCCGGCGGTCTCCAATGCGTCGGGCTGGTTCGGCCGGCTGTTCAACCGGCAGGCGATGCGTTCGGTCCACTTCATCGCGTTCGCCTGGTTCGTCGGCTTCATCCTGGCGCATGGCGCCATGGTGTTCGTCACCGGCATAAGGCAGAACACCAATCACATGTTCGCCGGCGTCGACGATGCCTCGTGGGCCGGGTTTCCTTTTTTCCTGATGGCGATGGCGGTGCTGATCGCGACTTGGCTCGTCGTCTCGCCCTTCACCATCCGCCACGCGCGCCTCGTGCAGCGCGCGGGCGCGTTCATGATCGGCTGGCTGATGGGGCTGGCCGAAGGCTGGGACGCCCGCTCGCAGCTCACAAAGAAGGACATCTCTCCGTATTTCTGGCTAAACGGCACGATGCCCAACTCAAAGGAGTTTGACAATCTCGTGGCGGAGAATTTCGCCAGCTACCGGTTGCGCGTCGGCGGCCTCGTCGAGCGGCCGCAGGAATTCTCGTTGGCTGATATCGGGGCGATGTCCAAACAGAAGCAAATCACGACGCATTTCTGCATCCAGGGCTGGTCCGGCGTCGCCGAATGGGGCGGCGTTGCCATGCGCGACATCCTCGACATCGTGAAGCCGACGTCGGAGGCCCGTTACGCCGTGTTCTATTCCCTTGCCGACGGCGCCGACGGCGGGCGCTACTACGATGTCCACAAGATTGAAAACATGCGCCACGAACTGACCATCCTCGCCTACGAGATGAACGGCGCGCCGGTCAGCGTCCTGCATGGCGCGCCCTTGCGGTTGCGCTGTGAAAATGAGCTGGGCTTCAAGATGGTCAAGTGGATAGCGGCGATCGAGTTCGTTCAGGATTTCGCCGATCTCGGCGCCGGTCAGGGCGGCTATAATGAGGACCACGAATTCTACGGTTACCGCATGCCGATTTGATCGTTCGTGGCAACGACGGCGCGAGCGAGAGATTCGGCCGGCGAATAGAGCGATACAGGAGCCGGTACAATGATCGTCAGGAATTTTTGCCACGGGCGATCGAGCGCCTGGCCGTCATAGAAGCGCAAGCACCGGTCAGGGAAGCGGCCGCGCTGATGTCCAGGCCTCACACCGATCTCATCGTCGTGTGCGACCGCGGCGCCATGGTCGGTGTTTTGACGAAGACCGACATCGTCGGCCAGATCGGTCGCTGCATGGGCGCCGGCTGCACCGCCAGGGTTGACGCCATCATGACCCGTGATGTCACCTATTGCCGGGCACACGAGCTATTGCTCGATGTCTGGTCGACAATGAGGGAACGGGGCCTGCAACGTGTTCCGGTCCTCGATGAAGGACGCAGACCCCTCGGCATCATCTATGCGCGGGAGGCTTTGCAGGCTCTGCTGTCGGAAGCGGAGAACGAGGAAGAATTGCTTCGCGACTACGTATCGGGGATCGGGTATCGATAGGCCACCCCGAGCGGCCATCGCCGGTTCTGCCCGCCGCGCGACCTGTTTCCGAGCCGATGAAGGATATTTGGAAAGGAGCCGAGATGCCCAATCGGAATCCAGAGGCGTCGAGCCAGGATAACCAGCGCCGAGAGGCGCTATCACGCTGGGATAACGAAGGCGGGGCCGCAGGGTCCGTCGGCGAACTCGCGGCTGACAAGGAGCAAATCCCGGCTCCGGAAATGAGCAATGCGGATATTGTCACGCTTCGCGTGCGGGTCATCGCGCTGGAGAACCTGCTGGTTTCGCTGCTTGCCACGGCATCGAACGAGCAGCTCGAACTGGCCCGCGAAATGGCCGGGTACATCTCGCCGAGGCCGGGCTTTACGGATCATCCCCTGACCATCCATGCAGCGGCCCGCATGATCGACCTCATCGAGCGGTCGTCCCGCTTCCGGTGAGGGTAGGCTGCTGTTTCCAATCTGGCGAACCGAGCCTTTGCGCCGAAGGTGGATCGTGGCTGTATTAATTGAATCCGCAATCCGCTTGGTTCGGGCCGCATGCGGCATGCGAGACGTGAATGTTGCCCGGGTAATCGACACCTTGGTACCTGTGGCGTTGCTTGCAATGTTCATTCGCGCATCGAGCTGACGCACGAGAGCCTCGATAATTGCGGTTCCGAGCCCGCTGGTCACCTCAGCCGCGTCGGCGACGTTCTTTCCGATACCATTATCTGACACGATTAGCTTCCAGTCCTGGTCGTCGATCTCGTACGTAACAAGAATCTGAGCATCAGGGCGCCCCGAGGGAAAAGCATATTTGATCGCGTTGATGACCAGTTCGGTGACGATGAGGCCGATACTGACGGCCTTGTCGGACCGGACGGAACCCTTGTTCGCCATGACCTTCACGGTGATCCATTGGCTTTCGGCCACCATCGATGACGCCAAGCTGGCGCAAAGTTTCGACAAATAGGAATCGACCGCGATCTCGTCGGCGTTGAGGGCCGGATAGAGATGTCGTTGAATTTCCGCCACCGACATCACGCGCTGGTGGGCGTCCTGCAAGTGATGACGCGTTTCCTCCGACGTCACGGCTCGCGCCTTCAGTAACAAGATGCTCGCTATGATTTGCAAGCTGTTGGCGACGCGGTGCTGCATCTCCTGAAGGAGAACGTCTTTTTGACGAAGCCACTCCTCCGTCTGTCTTAGCAGATCGTCTTTCTTCCGTTCAGTGGCCCGACGCTCGGTTACATCGACAAAAGCCAGGAGAATCGTCGAAGCGGGTGTATCGTCGTAAATGACCTGCCGCGCATTGAGCAGCATCGTCCTGTGACCAAGCGCTGGAAAATCATGCTCGACTTCGAAATCGTCCATCGCAGCTTGTCTGGGAATGACCGATTCAAGAAGATCGCGCAGCGCGGGAATGTCCCATTGACCGCCATCGAGCGAAAAGAACAGGCAGCCCCGGGTTTGCACAGGGTCGACCTTGAACGTCTCATAGAACGAGCGGCTGGCTGCCAGCACGCGAAGCCCGTCGTCCAGCACGATAAACGGCTCTGGGATCGTATTGACGATCGCTTGCGCGAGCGTCTGCGCATCAGCGACATTATCGAAGTCGATCATTGCTGGAACTGGCCTAACCCAGGCCGAACCCATTGCAGCATGCGCACCGGGCATCGGTTCATGGGCAAGTGTATATCTCTTAAAGACGAATGTCGCGAACCGCTTTAAAACGAGGTTCACGAAAGCGATATCAGGAACAAGGCGCTTCGTTGGAAACCATTACAATCGTCCTTATTCTCATGGTCGCGGTGGTCGTAAGCGGCTTCATCTCGCGCCTGTTACCGCTGCCGGTCCCCCGACCACTGGTTCAGATCGTCCTGGGCGGGATAATCGGCCTTATCGCCAATCTGCGTGTCGAACTTGACCCGCAAATCTTCTTCCTCCTCTTCATTCCGCCGCTGCTGTTCCTGGATGGCTGGCGCATCCCGAACGAGGAATTACTCAAGGACCGGACGGCGGTCCTCGAACTGGCGCTCTGGCCTGCTGCCGGTTTTTCGGACACGAGGTTAAGCTAACATAGCTTTCTCTTCGAACTCGACCGGGCTCATATATCCCAATGTCGAGTGCCGTCGCCGGGGATTGTAGAAGCGCTCGATGTAATCGAACACATCCGCCCTGGCGTCATCCCTCGTCCTGTAAACCTTGCGTGCTGTCCGCTCGGTTTTCAGCGACGAGAAGAAGCTCTCCATCGCAGCATTGTCCCAGACGTTGCCCGACCGGCTCATCGAGCAGGTGATGCCGTGATCGGCCATCAGGCGCTGGAACTGTTCGCTCGTATATTGGCTGCCCTGGTCGCTGTGATGCAGCAGACTGTCCGGCTTGCCTCTGCGCCAGATCGCCATGATGAGAGCGTCGGTGACAAGCTGGGCCGTCATCTCCGCCTTCATCGCCCAACCGACGACACGCCGGGAGAATAGGTCGACCACGGCGGCAACGTAGAGCCATCCTTCGGCGGTCCAGATGTAGGTGAAGTCGGCGATCCACTTCTGGTTCGGGGCCGAGGCCTCGAAAGCGCGGTCGAGGATATTGTCCGACATTGCGGCTCGCTCGCCGGTGTCTTTCGGTAGCCCACGACGCCGCGGCCGGGCACGCAGCCCGTTCTGACGCATGAGCCGCTCGATGCGATGCAAGCCGCAGGAGAGACCCTCGGCCAGCACGTCATGCCAGACGCGGCGAGCGCCATAGGTTCGGTCGCTGCTCTTGAAGCTGCGATCGATCGCCGTCACCAGCACCTCGTCGTGCCGGGAGCGCGTGCTGGGGGTGCGGTTGAGCCAGGCATGGAAGCCCGAACGGGACACATCCAGAGCGTCGCATAGCCATGCCACCGGCCAGATGCTCCGGTGCTTCGCAATGAAAGCGAACCTCATATCGCTTCCCTCGCGAAGTAGGCTGCGGCCTTTTTTAAGATGTCGCGCTCCGCCTTCAGCTTGGCCACTTCCTTGCGCAGCCGATCGATCTCGAGCTGCTCCAGCTTCATCTGACCATGGCCGGGAAAGGCGTGTCGCGGATCAACGCTTGTCTCGCGAATCCATTTGCGCAGCACATTCTCATGGAGATCAAGGTCACGAGCCGCCTGGGTCACCGCGACGCCCCGTTCCTTCACCAGTCTCACTGCCTCAAGTTTGAACTCGCGGCTGAACTTCCTTCTCTGCATTCCAACTCTCCAGTTCCGTTAAACACCTTATCTCGGTGTCCACGAAACCGGCAGCAGGCCAAGCCGGCATTACCAATGGCAATGGGGATGCGGCGACCCGTGTACATTCCGAGAGGGTAGCAAATCGGTAGTCGTTGAAACGAGCCCGACGGTTAACAGTCTGCCATCGAAATGATTAGGCCCTGGTTCGAACCGCAAATTTCGGAGTTTCTCTCCCCGCCAACGAGAACGAAGGCGGAAAATGGTTTGTCTTCCAATATCGGGACCGAGATTCAGTCAGAGGTCCCGCCATCAATCTTGCCGGATTTCAAAGCTGCCCGAGAAGAAGCAAACCCGCTTATGCGGCCTTGCCCTTCTTCTTGGTCGGTCCCTTGACGCCTTCCGCCTCTAGGCTCTTGCGCAGCACCTCGGCTAGGTTGACGACGTTCTCCTTGGGTTTCTCGACCTTGCGCAGAGGCGGCTTCTTGCCCTTTTTCTTGGCGTCAATCAGCTCGACCAGGGCTTCCTCGTACTTGTCCTCGAAGTGCGTCGGATCGAACGTCGTCAGCTTCTTGTCGATCAGCATCGAGGCAACGTCGATCAAATCTTTGTCGAGCTTGCCGGAGGGGAGTCCTTCGAACGCTTCCTTTTCGGAGAGAACGTCCTTGTGAGGCCGCAGCCATGACATCAGCATGCCCTTGCCGTAGGGCTGGATGACGACCTCGTGGCCATGCTGGTACATGACGACGCAAGACCGCGCCGCCATGCCGGTCTTCTCCATCGCCTCGCGCAGGACGGCAAAGGGCTCCGTTGAAACCGCGTCGGCCGGGGCCAGATAGTAAGGCTTTTCGAGATAGCGGGTGTCGATCTCCTTGACCGGCACGAAATCATCGACATCCAGCGTGTGTTCGGAAGTCAGCTTCAGCGCCTTGATCTCTTCGGCGTCGATCGGCAGGAAATCGCCCTTGTCGACCTCCCAGCCCTTCTGCTGCTCGTCGGCCGGCACTTCGTCGTTCGTCTCCTCGTCGACGTAGACGCTGTGGACGCGATTGCCGGTCTTTCTATTGAGGACGTTGAAGCGGATCTTCTCCGCTTCGGTCACCACACCAACGATCTTCACCTTGCACGTCACCGATCCGACCCTGAGGAAGCCTTTCCAGGCAGCGCGCGGTGCTGAAGGCATGAGATTGCTCCAATAATAGCAAGCAGGAGCAACGGAGATGCAGAAAAATCGTTCCCACGAGGAACCAACTCCAAATCTGTCGTTGATAGTCGGCTCTGACTTGGAGCCATCCGGAGATTGCGTCTTTGCACGGATGGTCCGCAAAGCGAGTTTTTCATCGCGGAACACGCTGCCATGCTAACCAGTCGGGGGTCGCCCGCACGCCCCTCTGCCCCCTACGCCTATAGGAGCAAGTCCGCGTCGGGCGGGCAGCTTTCGAGGGAGATAGCCGTGCATGCACGATTCGGATCGATTTCAGGCATCGCCTACCCAAGCGAGATGGCGACCTTGAAGAAGGTTTAGGATCGTCTTTGGAAAGATCACGACATCAGGGGCCGGCCGGTGAGACGCGGACGATCTGGCGCGTGCTGCAATGTCGATATTTAGCGCGGGCGTCTACAACGAGACGGAGATTGGGAAAAGCCTGAAGGAATTCATGAAGCGTAGATCAGATGGCGGCAGGCCATCGGCGTCATCCGGAGCGTACTCATCCCTCACGGACCGTTGGTCAAGTGCCTTATTATAGCTGTGCTTCCGGCAACTTGGTACCGCCGTTCGTCTCGTCGTTTTTCGTCCCAGCTGGCGGGGAGGTCTGCAGCGGCGCATTCGTGCCGTAATTTTCCTGCCCGGTCGTCTCCGGCTTAATCTTGTCTGAACCGCCGGCGCCGAAGACAAAGATGGCGAGTAAGGCGATAAAGACAGCGGCAACGATTGCCACGCCCCACATCATGATGTTCCGGGTGCCGCGTTGCTCGTCCTTGCGTGATAGATCTTCGGGCATGCTTGGATTCTCCTAATTATAGACGAACCGTACACGGCATAGATGGTTCCGTTAGAAAGAGGCGACAATTCACGCTCCCCTTCTGCTACGGATCTGACGTTTGATGCAGGTCAGCGTATCCTCCACTAGGATGTCTCGCCGGCGAGCATAGACCGCAAACACATTCCTTGTTTCCTCGGTGGCCGTCCTATCCGCCAGCGCATCGCGGCACGCCGCTACCGTTGCTTCCCACGCCTCGTCCCGGTCGCAGGCGGGGCGATCGTCCAAATATGCCAATGCGCATTTGGCTGACCGGATTTTGCACGGAAAGCCCAGCCCGACTAGGATCGTGACGGGTGCGCTGAAAACGGATACATTCCTCCGGAGCCTATTCTGGCGCGGAAGAACGCGCGTCGAAGACATTGCACTGAACTGACCAAGGAACTGAACGCAATGGCCGGGCGCGAAGGACCAACCGATTTCTGAACAGAAGTTTTTTTCGCCCTCGAACTCGCCGCTGCACGTCGAGCCTCCGCATGGCCAATCTCGATAGCGTGTAGTTTCCATGCCGGGAGTGGAGGCTCGGCACGCTTGATGACTGGCAGCAGGATAGAGCCGCGAATGTATGCTTCCACTTTGCTATTTCCTCACCTTGCTATCGCGGCTTGCCTTCGGCGGCGCTCGCCTCGCCGTCAGGAATGTTCGGCAGCGGGTCATCCTCGACATAGGCACCCGGTTGCCTATTGGGCGCCGAAGCGTGGGCATCCTTCGAACGTTCAGCGATCGCGGGGCCAGCCCCCGCTATCTGCTCGGTAGAAGGGCTGGGCGATCCTTCAAACGGTGGACTTTGACCGTCGGAGTGCCGGGTCTTTTCGTCCACGTCATCGACGGGCTCAGAATTGCCGAACGGCGTCGGCGGCAACTTGTTGGTAGCGGCGCCCTGAGAAACATCTTCGTTCGCGTCGGGCTGCTTCTTCTCCATTGGCTCGCGGGCACCTGTCTCGTAAGCTGGCTTGTCGGGCATGGTTGAATCCTCCTGACCAAACGAACACTGGTGATGGAGGAAAGGTTCCGCCGGTTTTGATCACAGCGGGTTTCAGAAGAACGTTACCCTTCCCGCAGTCTCTTCGCCCCAACGAGTTGGATCTTCATTAGCGGCAACCGAGACCGCTAGAAAAGCTGCCGCCACGCAGATGACCAGAGCAACGGAGATCGGGAGATTGTGCATGGTCACTATCTACCGTTGGCCAGTTCTTGATCGAAGGTCGTTTGGCGCGGTGCCCACTCTCGCAAGCCGGCAAGGTTAGCATTTCGTAAACGCTGCCGATTAAGCCGCCAGCCCAAGGTCATGCTTTGAATGTAGCTTCGGGTGTAGATAACCGGCGTATATGCTATAGTTTTCCAACTATCGCGTCCGTCACCTCGCCGCCTGTGCGACGAATGCGGCTCGACGGCGACAAGTCGCATTGGGCGCGGCTGGATACTGACGAACCCTTCAAAGTTATCGCGTGGGCGCCGTCGCGATGGGAACGCGACGATATCGTCAAAGCGTATGTCGGCATCGGCCGACAAGAGAGCTATGCCTACCGACGGTCTCCACGCCGAGCGAGCCCGCCGGAAGCGGCGGCAGCATCTCATCTTCAGGATTCGAGAGATCGAGCCTTGCCTTAAGTTGTCCGGAATGCAGCACCACGAGTTGGCGGTCGTGGATGGCGCGACATCTGGACCCGGTTCCGTCGTCAGCATGGTAAACGCCGACGGCTGGTTTCCTGCGCCTTCCCGCCAAAGGCCGAGATGCCCAGGATGTTTTGCCGACCGTTGCCGCAGTCCGCCACAAAAACGATCCGCCATCGGAAAACCAGAGGTCAGGTCCCAGAGGCTCCAGCATGGCCACGAAGTCTCGGCCAGACGAGCACCCCCTCCATCAGAAATCCAGCGCGACCGTTCGAAGTTGCGAAGCTCAACACGTCACTGCGGACTTTCCTCACTCCTGACTGGGAGCTCCGCTCCTAAGAGAGACGGGTTGATGGTCCTTATGCCCCGACTGCTCAATGCAGCCGCACTCGGAACTAAGCGAGCCAAACGACGTTGCTTTGCGATAAATCTGCACAGGAACGTTATCATGAACGGCATCATCTATCTCGTCGGATTGATCGTGATCATCATGTTCATCCTTTCCTTCCTCGGGCTGCGTTGAGCCGCAAGTTGTTTTGGGCCGCAAGATTTCGGCGCCTCGCGAAAGGGTTCAACCATGACCATTATAGAAGAAGAGACGGCGATCGTGGCCCGTCGCGATGCAGACGCGGATTCCCGCAGCTACCTTGACTGGCCCGCGGTTTTCGCAGGAGCGGTCGTTGCTTCCGCCATCGCGCTCGTTCTCGTCACCTTTGGTTCTGCGATCGGATTGTCGCTGACGTCCCCATTTGACAACACCGGCATGTCTGCGGTGGGGCTGGCCATTGCGTTGGGACTATGGCTCGTCTGGGTGCAGGTTTCCAGCTTCATGGCTGGCGGGTACGTCACCGGGCGGATGCGGCGCCGGGCCTATGACGCGACCGAGCATGAATCCGACGTGCGCGACGGAATGCACGGCCTCGTCACGTGGGGTACCGGCGTTCTGGTCGGCGCCCTATTTCTCGCCCTGAGCGCCGGCGGTGCCGCCACAACGGCTGCCACAGCAGCGGGAGGCGCAGCGCAGGCGACCATCGAAAAAATGGCTGACACAGCCAAGGGTGCGATTCCCTTCTCGCAGGCGGTCGACACAGCATTCCGGTCCGATCGGCCGGAGGCAGGCAGTTCCGCCGACGCGCGCAACGAGGCAATGGCGATCGTGGCCCGGGGTGTCGCGAGTGGCGACATCGCGGAAGCTGACCGGACTTACCTGGCCCAAGTCATCGCGTCGCGAACCGGCATTTCTCCGGACGAGGCCAAAGCCCGTGTCGACGCGATGGTCGCCAATGCGAAGCAGGCAGCCGACGAAGCCAAGCAGCAGGCCAAACGCGCGAAGCATTTCGCCGTGATCGCGGCCTTCGTCGCCGCCGCTTCACTCGCCATCAGCGCGGCCGCTGCGTTCTGGGCAGCCGGCATGGGGGGCAGGCACCGCGACGAAGGAACCGAGATTCCGAGGTGGTTCGACCGCATGTCCTGAGTTTGCCTAATCCAGCGAAACCCGAAAGGATACGAAGATGCGTTCCGTTCTCCTGTGGATGCTTGGGGTTCCTATCCCGATCATCATCCTAATCGCGCTGCTGCGCTAAATACCCGCTGCAAGCGAGCCTGGAGCCGTGTCTCGCTTCCTCTTGCCCCTGTCGACGTCTCCAATGGAAGCAAGGACCGCGAGCGAAATCCCTTCCGATGGCGGGCTGTGGCAGTTCGAACCAAAATGGGATGGCTTCCGCTGCCTAGTCTTCAAGGATGGGAACGCCGTCGAGTTGCGGACCAAGTCGGGGAAATCGCTCAGCCGCTTCTTTCCCGAGACGGTCGAGGCGTTCCGCTCGGCTGAAGCGCCCGACTTTGTCGTCGACAGCGAACTGGTCATAGAGATCGGTTCGCAAAATTCCTTCGATGCCCTTCAGATGCGATTGCATCCGGCAGAGAGCCGCATCCGGAAACTGTCCATCGAGACCCCCGCTACCACAATCCTCTTCGACGTGTTGGCTTTAACCGATAACGCGCGTCTTTTTGAAAAGCCGCTTTCGGAACGGAGGTCGACGCTGGAGCATTTTGCGAAGACTGTGGGAGGTGACGGCGCGCGGCTTTCGGCGCAGACGCGAGATCGCGACGTCGCGGCGTCCTGGTTGGCTGACCGTTCCGGCAAGACCGACGGCATCGTCGCGAAGCGCCTCGACGAGCCGTATCGGCCTGGAGAAAGGGCCATGGTCAAGGTCCTAGCGCTTGCGCAGCGCCGACTGCGTCGTCGGCGGGTTCGATACCTGAGCGACAGGGCTGAAGTGGGCTCGCTGCTGCTTGGGCTCTATGACGAAAAGTGGCTTCTGCACCACGTCGGTTTTACGTCGACCATCGCCAATGCGGAGCGTTCCTCGCTGACTCGAAAGCTGGAAGCAGCCTCGCGTGGCATTCGCAGAACGAGCACGCGGGCATCGACATGGAAAAACTTTTTCGCCGCTGCCGGGAGACGAGCACGCACCTCTAGAAAAATGCCGCGTATCCGTACGGACGACCCCAAGGTGGCCGCGGTCGGAAGGCTCCATTCTTCGACCAGTTCGGCGTCGGCATTCGTCTGGCGCAAGAGCATGCCCTTGAATAGGTTTTCTATGCTCGAAGGCCAACAACGGAGAGACCCAGCGGCCTGACACCAGGACAGAAGCATATCATATCCAGCGAACCGGATTCTCGCGAGAGTCCGGTCACGCGCAAGGCCGGGCCGGAATTCGCCGATCCCGATTACGATCTTTCGGTCGACTGGCGGGCAGCGCACGACGCGGTGCTGGAAGCCCAGAAACGATACGTGGACGAAGCATTGGCGCCGACGAACCTCATCATCAACGGCTCGTCGCAGCGAGCACACCTGCTCCGGTGAGATGTCGAAGAGCTATCGGCTGGCAGAGATCACGCAGTCGACTGTCCAGAGCGAAGCTGGTTTGGGCGCCGAAATCCTCGACCTATCCCGTTCGCCTCGGAATACGACCGCACCATCAATCCGTAAGGCATGCTTCTCAACCGCGGCGGCACTTTGCCATTGGCCGTGCTCATGCTATCCGAACCATTCGGCCAGATGCATGACTGGATGAACGAGATCTATCCGCTTTGGGTCGCTGCACGGCGTGATGATCATCACCCATGGTACCAAGTCTCCTCCCGGTGAACCTGATGATGGACCGGCTGGTCTGCGCCGATGACGGCAATCCGGATCCGTCGCCGACACAAGGCAAGGATGCATTGCTCGCCAAGCAGGTAGAGCTCAACGGCTGGGGCTACCCGCGTCACCTCGCCGGGCGGCTGTTCTCGGTCGTGCATGGTGATGTCGAGGGAGCGGAGAATGTGCGCCGATCGCTGGCCGACTGGCTCCGATTCTTGAAGCTTGCCCCAGCAGGTGCGCATGCCGAACTCGACCGCTATATCGGCTATCGGAAGCCGTATGCCACTAGCCACGACGAACTGGATGCCGACGAGGCGATCCAGTAGAAGGTGCGAAACGCGGCGCGTTCTCTTGAAGAGTTGGTGAGCGAGCGTCGGGCCGGCCGATTGAAGCCAATCGGATCGACACTTGTGGATCCCTGCCCCAAGTAAGCCGCGAGTGAGGATGTCGTAAACAGCAGGCTCCGTTCAAGATCCTTCAGGCTCACGGCGCCCGCCGAAGTCAGCAGCTGATCCGGCGACGTCGTCGTCGGTCGCGCGTTCAGGCTTTGTCGTGTCCGGCGTGACATGCTGTTTTTGCACGCGTGCCCGCCGTCGATCGACCCAGTTCATGACGGGTGATGAACTGACTCCGTGTAGAACGACCGAACACATGATGACGAAGGCGGAGAGAGCCCAGATCCTTCCGGCGTCTTCGAATTCCGCTCGGCTGACCGCAAAGGCCAGATAGTAAATCGTGCCAAGTCCGCGAATGCCGAAGAACGCGATCAGTCCTTTTGCTGCCGTTGGGAGCGGCGACCAGGCAAGGCTTGCCCAGCCGGCGAGCGGCCGGACGAGCAAGAGGAACAAAAGGCCGACGAGAATGTCCCGCCAGCCCAACGGGGCGAGCAATCCCCATCTCAGGGCAGCGCCAAAGACCAGCATGATCAACACCATCAGGATACGCTCGATCTGCTCGGAGAACTCGGCCATCGCGGCATGAAAATCATGGCCGCGGTCCGTCGCCCGCAAAGTCACGGCCGCGATGAAAACGGCAAGGAAACCATAACCGTCGAGCATCTCCGTCGCGCCGTAGGAGACGAGGGTGACGCCGACGGCCACGAGCCCATCCCCGGTCTTTGCGAGTTCAAGGCTCGGTAGCTTGAACGCCAGAAGCCCGAAACACCAGCCCGCCAGAAACCCCACCACACCGCCGACAAGGATTCGCAACAGGACGTCGCTCAGCAGCCAGCTTTGCCAGATCGCCTGGAAGGACGCGGTGGAAAGGCCGATAGCCAGAAGGACGAACGGGAAAGCGGCTCCGTCGTTTAGCCCGGCTTCCGACGTCAGCACGAACCTGACCTCTCCGCCTTCTTCCTCGCCGGGCGGTTTGGCCTGGACCTCCGCTGCCAACACAGGATCTGTCGGCGCCAGCGCCGTTCCAATGAGAACGGCTGACGCCGCGGAAAAACCCGCCAGGCTCCAGCACAGCGCGGCCATGCCGAAAATCGACAGAGGCATGGCGACCGCGATCATAAGCAAGGTGGACACCCACCCCCGCCAACTGAGCGGCCTCTTAATCCTTAGCCCCGCCCCCATCAGCGCGATGAGGATGACGAACTCCGTAAGCCGTTCGATGACTTCGGGCCGGTACGCTGCGCGCACCACGGTGTCCGACCACAATAGCGGACCCACCCCATAGCCAGCCGCCATCGCCACGATTGGCAGGGAAAGCGGCAGCCTCTTCAGTATCATCGGCAGCCAAGCCGTGAGCAGGATCACGGCTCCGACTGCTATTGTCGTCAAGGCATCGTATGATGAAGGTTCGAACATTCGGCGAAGAACCCTCCAAGGTGCAACCTGTTCCCAAGACCGACAGTTGGATTCACGATATTGGAAATCGCATCGCACGTCGGCGGAACGCAGAAAGTGCTCTTCGTGCGCGAGCGGCGCGTCATCGACGCCTAGGTCGATGGCATCGAGGGAGAAATGCCAACGTCGCGAACGATGCTATTCCTGCAATCAATGCGATACCTCCGAAAGAGCGCGCAAGCGAACTTGCCACTTTGGACGTGTCAGGAGGTCGTTCTCCAATCTTGACTGGCATCAGGTTACGGCGACTTCCGAAGCCGACGGCAACGGCGCGTGTGACCTCAGCGCCGAACAGGAATATCGCCGAGGAATAGAACACCCATAGCAAAAGGACGATAAGGCTGCCCGCGGCGCCATAAGACGAGGCGATCGCGGTGGTCCCCAGGTACCAGCCGATAAGGGATTTGCCGACCGTGAAAAGAACCGCTGTAACGATCGCGCCGAACCGCACGTCGCGCCAGGAGAGCGCGCGATCCGGTAGTATCTTGAAGATCGCGCCGAAGAGCAGAGCGACCAGGATCAACGAGACGAAAGTGTTCAACGCTGACAGCACGAGCTCTCCGAAGGGCAATTGGAGGTGATTACGTCGCCTACCGCCGAAATCGCCGCGCTGGCTGCCAGCGAGACCAGCAGCAAAAAGCCGAGTGAGGCGACGAGACCAAGGCTGGCCACGCGGGTCCGGGCCAGGCTGAACAGCGACATCTTTTGCGGCGGCACTTTCCAGATGAGGTTGAGCGTGGACTGCATTTCGCCGAACACTCCAGACGCGCCGACGAGCAAGGTGACGATGGCGACAACGGAAGCCAGAGCGCCCTTGTGCGCGGACGCGTTCTCGACCGTCACCTTCAGAAGGTCGGCTCCTTGGGGACCGAGCAATCCAGTCAATTGGGCGGATATCGCGATTTCCGCGGCATCTCTTCCTGTAGCGAATGCTGCGACACCGAGCACCATCAGCAAGATGGGAGCCAACGACGTTGCGGCGTAGAACGCCATCGCCGCCGCATGGCTTATCGCGCTGTCATTCAAAAATCCCGTCACCGCAGAACGAACGACGGTCCACAAGTCTGTGCTCGTAATTTTCATCGGCCGCTCCGGACGCTGGCTGTCGCAATCAAGAAGTTGCCGCATGGGAACTTGGTTCCGGTCGGGTTCGACGCGCCCGCCCGGGCCGTCTGTGCGGAACCAAGATTCCGTCACCACGTTTCGACTGTTCGCGGGCGATATGCCTGTCGCATCGCTCCGTCGCAGCGAACATCGAAACCGGAAGGAGACATCGTCGTGGGCAGTTCGACCCGATTGCCGGATCCGCGCAAAGTCTATCCCGCACCGCCCTTTCCGAAACAGCCGCAGCAGATGCCGGGCCTTGCACGAAAAATGGATCCGGTGCCGGACCATGGCGAAGAAAGCTACCGCGGCTCCGGTCGACTCGAAGGCCGCAAGGCGCTCGTCACGGGCGGCGATTCCGGCATCGGCCGGGCAGTGGCCATCGCCTTTGCACGGGAAGGCGCCTACGTCGCGATCTCCTATCTTCCGGAAGAGGAGGCGGATGCCAGAGAAGTTATCGAGCTGATCGAAGCGGAAGGCCGTAAGGTTATCGCTCTTCCCGGCGACATTCAGGAAGAGGCATAGTGCCGCGAAATGGTCGAGAAGGCCGTTTCGGAGCTCGGCGGCCTCGACATCCTCGTCGTCAACGCCGGCAGGCAGCAATATCGAGAAAAGATCGATGAACTGACGACCGAGGATTTCGATCGTACGATGAAGACGAACCTTTACGCCCTGCACTGGATCGCGCAGGCGGCAGTCCCGCATCTACCGGCGGGTGCTGCCGTCATCACCACGGCTTCGATCCAGGCCTATCAGCCTTCTCCGATCCTCCTCGACTACGCAACGACCAAGGCCGGGATCCTCGCCTACACCAAGGCGCTCGCCAAGCAACTGATCGAGAAAGGCGTCCGCGCCAACGTCGTGGCGCCGGGGCCGGTCTGGACCGCGCTGCAGCCCAGCGGCGGCCAGCCCGACGAGAAGGTCGAGAATTTCGGCAAGGACAGCGACTTCCGACGACCCGCCCAGCCGGCGGAACTCGCGCCCGTCTACGTCCTGCTGGCTTCGCAGGAAGCGAGCTTCATCAACGGCGAGGTCTACGGTGTCACGGGCGGCAAGGGCGTTGCCTGAGCAGCATACCGAGGTGGGCGGGTGATCGACATCCGTAGTGTCCCGCGATGAAGATCGCGAGCTTCAACGTCAACGGCGTGAATGGCCGCCTGTCAGTCCTGCTGCGCTGGCTCGAATCCGCGCGTCCCGACGTCGTCTGCCTGCAAGAACTCAAGTCTCCTGACGAGCGGTTTCCCGTTCGGGAAATCGAGCAGGCCGGCTACGGCGCGATCTGGCACGGCCAGAAAAGCTGGAACGGCGTGGCGATTCTCGCCAGGGGAAAGGCCCCGATCGAAACTCGAAGAGGACTGCCCGGCGATCCCGACGACAGCCACAGCCGCTACCTCGAAGCGGCGGTAAGAGGAATCCTGGTAGGCTGCCTCTACCTGCCCAACGGCAATCCCGCGCCGGGTCCGAAGTTCGACTACAAGCTCCGATGGTTCGGGCGGCTGGAAGCCTATGCCGCCGAACTCATGAAGGCAGAGGTGCCCGCAGCGCTCGTCGGCGACTTCAATGTCATGCCGACCGATCTCGACGTCTATGCCCCGCAACGATGGCGCGACGATGCTCTCTTCCGTCCGGAAGTCCGCGGAGCTTATCAGCGCCTTCTCGACCACGGCTGGACCGACGCGTTGCGCACGCTGCATCCCGGCGAGCGCATCTACACCTTCTGGAAGTATTTCCGGAATGCGTTCGCCCGGGATGCGGGCCTGCGCATCGACCATTTCCTGCTCAGCCCAGCCATAGCCGATCGCCTGGTCGCGGCCGAGGTCGACCGGGAAGCGCGCGGCTGGGAGAAGGCGAGCGATCATGCTCCGGTTTGGATCGAAATCGCCGACGGGTGACCGAGCTAGCTGGACGGCTGTCGAACTGTTCCGCCCAGGGAAAAGGATTCATCCAGTCCTCTCGGCGACTGGTCCAAAGCCCGTATTCGGGCACAATGCCTGTCGGCGCGTCATCAAGGGACCCAACAGGATCTCGCCTCTCCATCGCGAAGCCAGGCGATGCGGGAGCCGCAGGCTGGGCAAAAACTGCGCTTGGCGAAGGCTTTCATCTTGCCGGAGCACTTGAACTCACTCGTGGGCCAGACCCCGAACGGGATAAAATGACTTGCCGCTCGCCTTGCGGCAGTCCAAGCAGTGACAGACGCCTGTCCGCAGCGGCGCATCCGTGAGCGTGTAACGCACCGCGCCGCACAGGCAACTGCCGCTACCACTGATCGGTTCATAGATCACAACCCGCCTCGTTCGTCGGTAGGCCTTGCCGTTGCTCCCGCTTCGCGTTTGTCTTCCGGATTTCGATCGGCAACGCTGGATTTCGACAGCCCTGCGTCCTTTGCCGATGCGCCGCTGGTCTTGGGTGCAGCAGGCGCCTGCACGCTGTCGTCGCCCGCGCTTGCCTTGCTCGGGCTTCGACGATCGTTGCCGTCCGGTGAACGCATCGGCGGCGTGTCGCGATTGCTGGGCGTGGTCTTGATGTCGTTGTCGGGCATGAGGTGCCTCCTACCGGTTCGAGATCAATCCCTGTGTTCGGGCATGCTCTTGAGCTCGTTCTCGGTCCAGGGCGTTACCGCGTGGACATCGCCGTCCTCGTCGCGCATGAAATCAAGCTGGCTGGCGGGAACCGCGACAGGCTTAGCGCCTATGCCGAGAAAGCCGCCAACGTCTATGATCACCTGCGCGCTCGTGCCGGCGCCGTGAACATGCGACACGGAGCCGAGGTTCTCGTCGCCCGGCCCATAAATCGTGGCGCCTTCGAGGTTGGCGGGGTTCAGTTCCGCTTCTGTGAGCCGAACGTGGTTGCTGTGGTCCATGGAAACTCTCCCTGAGGGTTGAACTCACTCAATCCATGAGCGGTCGAACCGTTCCGGCGAGCGCATCAGAATGCGGGTGGAAATCCGCGATGTAGATACAAGTGGCGACTACTGCATGTCCGGTATCCATCGATGCGGAAACCGATCGCGAATGAACCTGTTGAAGTAGCGGCCTTTTGAAAATGCAGCGCGGTAGGCGGCGTAGGTCTCCGGCGGCACGTCCTCGTAATCATAGCGTCGGCCGCTGATCCTAAACCAAATGCTCATCGTCCGCGTCACTGGATCATACGTGCTCTTCTCGATCACTGTGGACGGCATCAAGACATGTCCAGGCTACAGGTCGATCAGGGCAATGCCGAGCTCCGGCCTTTTTCTTCGATGCAGGTGAGCGGGCGTTTCCGTCACCATCACCTCGAGCGTCGGGCGGACAATGGCCTCCAGCAGGTGGCCGCCGCGGGTGGATCCGTCCGAGAGGCCGAGCACCGCGTGCAAGTGCAGGCTGGGTTCGCCGTCATCGCCCGCCGCGATGTCGCCGATCGCGCTCAACACCTCGCACTGCGCGGCAACCGGAATCCTGCGGTAGGTCTTCGATGCGAAATCGAACCATCCGACCGTTGCGCTTTCGAAGGCGCCGATCGCGGTCACTCCGGCCGCCGTGACGTTTTGCCGTGCGGCGAAGTCAGAAATCGACCGGAAGGCCTCCTCGCCGGAATCGAGGACGACGACGAAGGTCCTGACGCCGTCGCCCTTACTGAGCAGTTTCGATCGCATCGGCATATCTAACTTTGCGCTTGCACGTCGCGGCCGCCTTCTTTGCCGAGAAACAATCGGCCGCGCACGGGGAAAACCGCCGCCTTGCCGCCCTTTCCCGCTCTTGTGGGGCCGCGGGATGACCCGTGTGCTTGCCGCGGCGCCTTTGCTGGCGCGTCGTCGTTGTTGACGGTCGCCCAGGCTCTGCGTTCGGCTTCCGACACGCCGCGCTTCTCATAGCCCTGGGCGATGTGGTCGGCCTTGCATTCCTGCCTGTCGGTATATTTCGATTTGCCTCCCGGTGGCACTGTTGCCTCCTGCTTTGCTGGACAACAAACGGAAGCGGCGCCGCAGGGTTCCAACCACGAAAAGATCAGTCCGTCGGCCGCAACGTTCGGAAGGTGATCGAGAAACGGTGCCCATCGACTGGCGGGATACTGTGCTCCCAATCAGTCCTTACCGGTCCGGCCACGAGATACGCGGACCTGGGTTCGACACTCACCGTATGCCGTTCCCAGCCGCTGTCGGTCCGTCGACGCAGCCGGAAATCGCAAGGCGCCAAGAGCGAGATGCCCACGATCTCGGCAAAATGCGGTTTGTCGCGATGCCAGCCGATTCCGGCGCCGGGACGGTATTCGTTGATGAGAACCTGGGCGAAGGCCTCGGCGGGTCGAGCCGCAAGGCGGCGACCTTGCTCCTGAGCGGCACCAGGAATTCGGGGATAGGCGGCGCTTCGACCACGCGCCGCCGGTCATAGTCATAACGCAGGCCGAAGCCAACGACGTGTCGATTGGCGAGATGGCCATGGAAGTCGAAGGGCTGGAAAGGCAGGCTTTCCAAGTGCCTCAAGAGTTCGGTTTCTTCTGCAGGCGCGATGAGATCAGGCTGATAACGAAAGCCTTTCGGCGCTTGCAGCGCGGAGCCGAACAGATCGCCCTGAACGGTGCTGTCACGCGCGGCGGATTTTCGGGGTAACGGCATGACCGCATAGATGGCCGCCGGCCCCCGCGCTTTCAAGGCGCGTGGCAATCGACGACCTTGAGCGATGAAGCAAGAACGAGCGCGACGTGCCCGAACAATAGTCCAGCTCGTAGGCAGCGGAGCGCAACGAATATCCCGTTCCAGATGGATGTAATCAATCCCGTCGAGATAATCCGCCGTGTCGACGCGGCATTGTACGAGCCAAGACCGCGTCGGAACCGTATCGCCAACCGCGTCGGTCGAAGGACTCCAGACATCACCGCTCTGCCGGATAAATGGGCTGCTACCGCCATCGGGGACGTCGACGCCGCATGCATCCGCGTTGGTTTGGACCAGTTATGACCTGCCGTGTGTCCGTCTTCAAAGGACTTCGCTCACGCCATCGGTCAGGCCGCAACAGTACGCTTTTCGGACCTCTCCTTCGCCCGCGCGCACATTTCACGGAATTCCGCGACCTCGCTCTCGGTCAGGTGATCGATGCCGATAAAGTCGTTCTTGGCGCGGCCGGACCTGATGAGTTCGTCAAGCTTCGCCTGGACGGCCGCGCCGTCGCGGTTCTGGGTGCTTTGGATCAGGAATACCATAAGAAATGTTACTATCGTTGTTCCGGTATTGATGACGAGCTGCCACGTTTCGGAAAAACCGAAGACCGGACCGCTGACAGCCCATGCCACCACGGCCAGGATGCAAAGCGCAAAGGCGGCTGGACGACCCGTCCAACGCGAGACGGCGTCGGCGAAGCGCGAGAAGAGCTTTTCCATGATGTTCCATGAATGGGAAAGTTCCGGACGCCAGGTCCGGAGCTTGGAGGCTTGGAGGATGTCAAGCGGCTTCCTGCATGGCTCGCTCGTTGACGCCTTGCTCGCCGAGCTTCGTCAACGCCTCATCGGTTTCCATTTCTTCCTGCAGGGTCTTGCGGAGCAGTTGTAGCGCGTCCTTCATGCCGAGTTGCTCTGCCCAGGCGATAAGCGTGCCGTACCGAGCGATCTCGTAGTGCTCGACCGCCTGCGCCGCGCCGACGAGGCCGGCGTCGAGCGCCGGAGCGTCCTTGTAGTCCGACAGGATTTCCGAACCTTCTTCGATGATGCCGTCGATGGCCGGGCAAGTCTTGCCCCGGGCGGGCTTGTCCATGGAATCGAAAATCTGCTCCAGCCGCTCGACCTGTTCTTCCGTCTGTTCGCGGTGTTTCTCGAAAGCGGCCGCGACTTCCTCGGACTCGGCGCCCTTGGCCATCTTCGGAAGCGCCTTGAGAATTTTCTTTTCCGCGTAATAGATGTCCTTGAGTCCGTCCAGGAACATATCCTCGAGGCCCTTGGTTGCTTTCTTCGGCATGCGTATTCCTCCAGTTTCGACGGGGTTTAGGACAGATTCGATGCCACGAAAAAAACCCGCTCCTATGAGGATGAGCGAGCCTTGCATAGCCACTGTGACCAGCTGGACTGAGAACGGTCGACCACGGCTTTCGTTCCGCCAATTCAGACCGTATTCGAGCAGCGCGCCAAGAATACCGCCGCATCGATTCTTGCCTCGATTTCCGAGCTCGATGCCGAAGGGGGAAAATCAACGGACGGGCCGCGCGACTAGGTTCCGCTAATCTTGCGTGGAGACGCCGCTCTTCTTCAATTCTTCACGGCCTGCGGCTTCGGCGCGTTCTCGCTCGCCAGCTTGGCCTGGACCGACCGCGCCATCTCCAGATGCTCCAGCACCGTCGGCAACGTGTCGGCGGCAAAGCGCTGCATTTCGGCGTCCTCTCCCTGATCTATCTCCCAGGCGAGGAGCAACGCGGTCTTTTGATGGTCGACGATCTGGGCGGCCATGTATGCGCGATCGAACTGGGGGCCAGTCAGCTTCTGAAGGTGGGAGCGCATCTTCTTGTGGTCGGCATTCATCGCGTTTGGCAGCGGCATTTTGCTCTTTTCGGCGACCGAGCGCAGCATGTCATTAGCCTTCCCGTGATCATCGACCATGCGGTCGGCGAACCGCTTCACGTCGTCATGAGTCGTTTTGCCGGCTGCGAACTTTCCGAGTTCGACCTCCGCCAGCCCGCCCTCGCCCGCAAGCTGGGCGAACAGCCGGTCCTGGTAGTTGGTCTGGTTCGGCGCCGGCACGCCGGGATTTTCCATCTTCGTATCCGGTGCCATGCCTGCGGGATTGCCGATCTGGCCGATGCGTGCGCAGGCAAAAGAGCGAGCCCGAGCGTGATTGCGAAAGCGCGCATGCCGTCCTCCGTCCTAGCGCCCTGTGTCGCCTCACAAGGTGAGCATGTAGGCGACGAGCGCGTCCTTTTCGTCCCGGCCCAACTTGGTGCCGAGCACGAGATTGAAGAATTCCACGGTGTCGGCCAGCGTCATCAACCGCCCGTCATGCAGATAAGGCGGCGAATCCTTGATGCCGCGCAAGGTGAACGTCTTGATCGGACCGTCGGGAATAGCGACCATGTCGTTGGACGTCTGGCCGACCTTGTAGAACCGCTCCAGCTTTAGATCGTGCATATTGTTGTCCATGAAGGACAGCGACGGGACATGGCACTCGGCGCACCGCCCCTTGCCCATGAACACTTGCTCGCCTTTAAGTTCCTGCTCGCTTGCCTTGGCTGGATCGAGCCTGTTGAAAGGGTCGAGCTTCGGCGCCGGCGGAAAATCGATGATGTTCTGCATCTGCGCCATCATCGCCACCTGATTCGTCCGGTCGGGCAGGTTCACGCCCTTTCGCGTCGCGCTGACGTGATCGCCATTGAAATAAGCCGTGCGCTGTTCGAACTGGGTGAAGTCCTCGACCGAGCGCAGCGACCGCTTCGATCCGTGGATCTGCTGGTTGAAAAGCCCGCGAAGACTCACTGTGTCGAGACGGAACCGTTCCGCCTGCGGGCGCACATCCGGTGTCTGGTGGAAAGCCGCATTTGTGTGAAAATTCGAATGACAGTCGAGACACGCAACGCCCAAGCTCTGCTGGGCGACCTTGCGGTCCTCGGTCTGGTTGAACTCCTCTTGCGGAAAGGGCGTAAGCAGCAGGCGCAGCCCTTCCATCTGCACCGGGGTGACGATGCCGTTCATGTACTCGTAGAAATTGCGGATCGTCAGCAGATCGCCGCGCGAGACGTCGCCGAGTTCGGGATGTGTTGTCAAGAATATCGGTGGCGGGAATTCCGGCGTCAGATTGTCGGGCAGATCGAAATCGACGTCGAAGCGCCGAAGATCGCGGCCTTCGTCACGGCCGATCTCACCGATCTCTTCTTCGGGGAAGACCTGCCCGCCCGTCGCCTGCTTGACGTGCGGCAGCGGCATGAAGCCTTTCGGCAACAGGTCCTTGTCCCGGATTTCCTGAGGAGACTTGGCGGCCAGATCGTCCCATGTCTCGCCGGCCGGCAGTTTGACCCGCACACCGTCCTGAACAGGTTTTCTTCCACCGGACATCAGGACGCCGGGAATGGGCCGGTCCGACAGATCGTAGCGATCATTCAGCAGCTTGCGTTGCCGTTCCATGACGGTGGGCTTCTGCGCCTCGTCGGCCTCCCGCACCGCAGAAAGCGGCATACTCGGCAGGGGGCGATAGGTGAGGTCCGGCGGCAACGGGTCCGAAGCGGCGACCAATCCGAATGCGGAAAGGCTGGCTGCCGTCAACAGCGCGGTCTTGGCGATTGGTGACATGTTCCCCTCCGAGACACGGAATCCTAACCAAGCCTTCCGGCGAAGATTGGTTCCGCCCGGATCGAATTTTCGAGGCGTTCCTGGAGGTCGCACCGCGCCGCCGAGCCTTGGCTGTCCGGTCCGGCTAGGGAACCTGGACCTGCGAAACCGGCTGCACCAACGCTGGCTGCGATGCACCTGCCTGCCGTATGTGGTACTGGTTTGCCGCCTCAGCGCTTACGAGTTCCCACTGTCCGCGCGTCCCGTCGACAACATGATCCAGAAGGGCGTTGCACGCGGCGACCCAGTCGAGATGTCGAGGAATTTTGAAGGCGAGACTTCCGCCTGCGGCATACCGGACAGATAGCGAAAAGCTGTCCCCGCCTCCGCTCCCGGCCGAGCCAGATAGGACGATTGTGGCCCATCGGTCGTCGAGGATTCGGTGTGGCGGGAGCCTGCGAACGCTTACGGTCCGGAGCCGTCGGTTTTGACAGCACTCGTTCAAGACGGACATGCGCGGGTCGACGCCCTGCAGCACAATCCCGGAAGCTGGACCGACACTTGGGGCCGGACGCCTCCACCAACCTGTTTGATCCAGCGCGGGGTGAGTGAACGTTCGTCCGTGCGCCAACGCCGACACAGCTTCCGCGACCACGGTCCGCCGGGGCGGCGTCATGCGGCAATCAAATACACCGCACTCGTAATAGCCGTCTTGCCGTGTCATCAATGAATTCCAATCGAACGAGCCGAACAGCGCCCAGGCGGTGACCGCGCGCACGTCCACGCCCTTGGCGAGACAATTCTGCGCGGCCTGCCAGCCTTCCATGAACCATCGCAGCTGTTCGTCCCTGGTGCACCCGTTGTGAACCTCGCCAGCGGCGACGGGCAGCCGATAGCGTTCCCACACTTCCGTCAGGCGGCTCTCCAGTCCGAGCTCGTCGGCAGGCGCGTCGAAGCGGACAGCAGCGACATCGACATAGACGTCCTCTCCGTTTCCCCCCGGGGTTTCATCGCGATATCGGCTACTCCGATGATCGAGGAAACGGTCGCTGGTAAGATAGTAATCGACCGCGACGATGTTTGGCGCACATGGCGCGGCGGCCAATTCACGAAGATGGCGCGGATCTACTCCGGACGAGAGGAATCGGGCGTAGAATGGATGCCGGTCATCTACGCGCCCGCATAACAGGTCCAGCGTCAACCAGCGCCGCTCGTTCTCATACTGCGCCTGATATTCAAGCCGTTGCGTCGCAAACGTTCGTCCGAAGTCCTCCGTTTGCACGAGTTGGGCGTCGGGAATTACGCTTCGTATTGCCGCCATTGCCTTAGCGACCGCGCGGCATTGGGCGGCCAGCATGCGCAGGAAAGTCGCTTCGTCTGTCGCGTGCGGGATCCATTTCCCGTACAGTCCGCCCATCCGCGCCGTGGTGGCGGGTTCGTTGACCGGCGTGAAATGCTTTAGCCATGGATACCGGCGGGCGACCCTGCCAGCCATTGCGGCCAATCTGTCGGGAAAGTCGGGCGCGAGTACATGTGTCCAAGGCGGGCCGCTGCCGTGATGCAGGAGACCGACGATGGGAGAAATGCCCAGCTCCCGCAGGCGTCCGAGCCGGCGGTCCAGCCAAGTCCAGTCGTCGCAGCCTTCACGCGCCTCCACCAGTTCCCACAAGGCCGGATAGCGGACCGTTTTCACGCCAAGTCCGGCAAGAAGGTCCAGATCGCCGTCACGGTCGAAATGTCCGGTTTCCACAAGCTGGTTGCGCACCGCGTCCTTCACGCGGACGATACTGCACTCCACGCCCGTCCAGACCTGGAGCATGTCATCCCACGACCTCTGCCACCGCGGCGCCGTGTAACGGCGACGCTTTCCGGATCCGTTCGAACGCCGCCAGCGCTTGGCCCACGACCTGGTCCATATTGTAGTAGCGGTAAGTTGCGAGCCGTCCGGCGAAGAGCACTTCGGGTTCCTGCGCCGCAAGAGCTTCGTATTGCTTGTAAAGCGCCTCGTTTTGGGCGTTCGGGACCGGATAGTACGGGTCGCCTTCGGATACCGGATACTCGTAGGTGAGGCTGGTCTGCGGATGTTCCTGGCCCGTGAGGTGCTTATATTCGGTGATGCGCGTGAACGCTTCCGTTTGCGGGTAGTTCACCACCGCCACCGGCTGGAAGCGTGCTTGGTCGAGCGTGACGTGGTCGAACCGCAGCGAACGGTAAGGCAGCCGTCCGAGGCGGAAATCGAAGAACTCGTCGATCGGCCCCGTATAAACCAGACGCCGGAAAGGGACGGCATCCCGGATTTCGCGATAATCAGTCTGCAGCATCACCTTTATGTTCGGGTGCGAAAGCATGCGTTGGAACATACGGGTGTAGCCGCCGTCCGGCATGCATTGAAACTTGTCCGTGAAATACCGGTCGTCCCGGTCGGTGCGGGTGGGAATCCTTGCCGTCACGGATCGGCTCAGTTGCGAAGGATCGAGGCCCCATTGCTTGCGGGTGTATCCGCGGAAGAACTTCTCGTAGAGCTCCCTTCCGACCGTGCCGACGACCACGTCCTCCGCGGTTTTCGGTTCGTCCACGCCCTCGCGGCGTGACGCCAGGAACCGCTCCATTTCCACGGAAGTCAAGTTCAGGCGATAGAGACGGTTGATGGTGTTGAGATTGATCGGGATCGGCAGAAGCTGCCCGTCCACGCAGGCAAGGACCCGATGTTCGTAAGAGCGCCAATCCGTGAACTGCGACAGGTAGCGCACTATGGCGTCGGAATTGGTGTGAAAGATGTGGGGGCCGTATCGGTGCACAAGGATCCCCGCTTCGTCGTACCAGTCGAACGCGTTGCCCCCGATGTGCGCGCGCCGGTCGACGATCAGGACCTTATCGCCGCGCTGCGAGGCGAGGCGCTCCGCCAGCACGCTTCCTGCAAACCCGGCGCCGACGACGAGCCAATCAAACATAGGCGTCGACCCTGTCGGCGCCGCGGGCATGCCCTCTTGGAACCGTATCCATCAGGCTCTGCATCGCGAGCCAGGTCGAATCCCACGACGAATTCCGGAGAAACGCATCGACCTGCGCGAGATCCCAGTTCGACCGGGCGAGAGCGTTCCGCAACGCGGATTCCATGCTGTTCGCCTCCGCGATCTGCACCAGCCCCTGCACCGCGTAGGTTCGCACGACATCGACGATCTCGGTTGACACCACGGGCAAGCCGGCCGCCAGGAACTCCGGCGTCTTCGTGGGACTGATGAAGCGGGTCGCCTCGTTGAGCGCGAACGGCATCCATCCCGCGTCCCACTGGCCCATATAGGCCGGCAGGTCCGCATAGGCTTTCGGTCCGAGCCAGTGGATGTTGGGACCGGCGGGCAGGATGCCGGGATCGATCTTGACCACGGGCCCGACCATGACGAAGTGCACGTCACGCATCGCGTGTGCCGTGCGGGCGAGCAACGGAGTGTCCAGGCGTTCGTCGATGACGCCGAAATACCCGATGCGGGGGTGAGGGATCGCCGCCTGATCGTCGGGGTCCCGGTTGCCCTGCCGGGCCCGCTCGAAATGAGCGGCGTCGACACTGCTGGGAAAGGCGAACACACGCTGGTGCATCCCGAGCTTGGCTTCGTAGAGACTCTGCCCGCCGGTGAAGACGAGGTCCGCCCGCTTGAAAAGGCACCTCTCGAGACTCGCTAGCTCGTCGGGAGCGTTCTTGAACGCCGTCAGTTCGTCCATGCAGTCGTACACGCAGACGTCGCTCTGAAGAAACGCTGAGAACCGAAGCGCCATTGGCGTGTAATACCACGCAATGAACCTGTCATAGTCGCATGACTCCAGAAGTTTCCAAAGTAACTCTTCCAGAATTCGGATGACATCGCGAGCGCCTTCGCCCGTCTTCAGCACAGGCGTGACGACCTTCAATATAAGGCTATGCGTCCTTACCCTGAGGAACGATGACTCGACTTCCTCAAATACAGGTTCTTCGAAGAATACGACGTCGTATGAACGAGCGGCGCGCGTCATGAGGTGTTGCGGACGCTGATAAACGAAATCCCACCGCAGGTGGGAGAAGCAAATCAGCAGCGTCCGGCTTGCGGGCACTTGCACTGCGGTCTGGTCCATTTTCATCACGCCGATCTATCAAGGTGAATAGGAAGCTTGCGAAAGCCTTCCGGTTCCGTCGCCTTGTCGTTTTAGTTGAAGCTACCGGCTTCCGGCCGTCGGGAAATTTCTGCGTTGGTCGGGAACGTCGTGCGCCTCAACATGTTGTCTGGCACACGGAGCGCGTAAATGATTATCGATGCTCATCTTCATACATCGGGACGCGAGACCACGGGCGAAGTCCTCCGGACGCTGGATGACGCTGACGTCGAGGTGGCGTTCCTTCTGGCGCCTTTCCTGACCGAGCCTTATTCTCTGGAGGATGCCGGATCGCTACGTGCCGGAAACCGCCATCTGTCCCGGTTGGTCGAGGGTCATAGGGACCGGCTCGTCGGCTTCGCCGTCGTGAACCCGCTCCATCCGGAAGCCGCCGAAGACCTCGAGCGCGCAGCGGCGCTCCCTGGGATACGCGGATTGAAGATGGTTCCAACAGGCTGGTACCCTTACGATGATTGCGCGCATCGCGTTTACGAGGTCGCCGTAAGGCTGGACCTGCCCATCCTCTTCCATAGCGGCATATTCATCGACGGTCGGTCCGGCCGTTTCTGCCGACCGAGTTTTTACGAAGCCGTCCGCGAACATCCGGGCCTCCGGGTGACGCTCGCCCATCTTGGCTGGCCATGGTGCGACGAGGCGAACGCGGTCGGGCTTATCGATCGCATAAACGGCGTCGAGCCGGCCGAGAGCCAGTTCCGGTTCGATATCTCGTTTGGCCCGCCTCCGATTTATCGCGAGGAGGTCTTTCGCAAAGCGCTCGACGTCATCGGTCCCCGCTCCATCCAGTTCGGGAGCGACCGGTTCCTGCCATGCAGCGGGGCGCATATCCGCCGCGCCATCGACGAAGTTAAGCAGATCTTCGACGAGATCGGGGTCGTGCAAGCGGACCGCGAGACAATAATGAACAAGACGGCGGCAGAGTGGCTGCGCCTTTGTCCCGCACCTTGAAAGGGAGGATTCCGGTGGCGCAGTCCCGCAGCATGGTTTCCAAGCCGGGTCCCGAGCAAAAAATCCATGTTCTTGAAGTCCTGGGCAACGCCATCGTCGGCGGCATGGAGAACTACGTCCATAATCTGATCAAGTATCTGCCGGCCGACGAATTCAGAGTGTCCTTGCTGTGCCCCTTCGAAAGCGGCTTCACCAACGCGCTTCGGTCCGAAGGCAGGGACGTTTACATAGCGCCTCTGCGCGACGATCCCCCATGGCGGACGATCGAACTGATTTGCACGCTGATCCGCGCGGAGAATGTCGATCTTCTTCACGCGCATCTGATGAACGCTCACACCGTAGCGGCGATCGCTGGCACGCTGAGCGGAATCCCCACTGTCGCCACCCTGCACGGAATGAGCCTCCAGCCACAGGAGATCAGCGTTGCGCGAAACACCAACAGCCACACCATCGTCGTGTGCCGGGAGGCATGGTCACAGGCGATGGCGGTCGGCCTGGCCCCCGAAACCGTAAGTCTCGTTCCAAACGGCGTGGATCTGGCAGTGTATCACCCCGGTTCCGTTGATCGAGCGCATTTTCGCGACGCCATTCAGGTCTCTCACGACGCTCTCCTCGTCGGCTTCGTGGGGCGGTTGGCCTGGGAAAAAGGACCGGACAAATTTCTCAAGGCCGCCGACTACATCCTCCAGCGGCGACCGGACGTGCATTTTGCCATGATCGGGACCGGCTCGATGGAGAAGGAACTCGCAATCGCAGCCAAGCGGATGGGCATCGAGAAAAACCTCCACATGGCTGGATTGTGGCGTGAACCGAGTGGCGTGTACCCCGCACTTGACCTGATGCTTCACACTTCTCGCGCCGACGCTATGCCGCTGGCAGTGCTGGAGGCGATGGCTTCCGGGGTGCCAGTCGTGGCGATCGGGGTCGGCGGTGTGCCCGAGATGATCGAAACTGGGGAAACGGGCCTCCTGGTCGGCACCAGCGAGTGGCCAGGAATCGTTTCGGGCTTTCCGGGTGACTGGGAGGGGGTCGCGCGGGCAGCATTGACGCTTATCGATCAGCCTGACCGACTGAAGCGCATGTCGGCTTCGAGCGTCGCACGCGCCACCGCTTGCTACGACATCCGCCAGTCCGCTGCCAAAACCGGTCAGATATTCCGTGAAATGCGAAAAATTCCGAATATCGCTTCCGGCACAATTCGCCCGCTGGAAAAGCGAGCTTGCAGCTCCGCTGGATTTTGATTCCTCAGCTTCACGCTGCCTCGGCCAAGCCGCAGAGGTTTTTGCCGATTTGCTGGAAATTTTGCGCAAGCACAGAACTCAGTCGTTCCGCCCGAGTTCCTTCGCCAAGGCAGTCAGCGTACCACAGCGCGCAATCTCGCGATGATCGGGATTCGCTTACAATGACCTCGATCCAAAGCAGATCGAGGTCGGAGAACCCTTAGCTGACATCATGGAACCCGTCGCGCTTCTCCGGGCGTGTACGCCGGCGCGGCCGGATCGAACGCCGTCCATCCTTCCGCTTCGTAGTCGCGCCGTCGCGACGCGACGTCCACCGCCGTGGACTGGCCTAGAATCCGCTCCGCTTCCGGCGCGAGGTCATCGCTTGCCCGGGCTGTCACCAGCGTGCCGCCCCGGCGGACTCCCTCGGCGTAGACGTTGGCGTCCCGCTCAGATACGCCGGAGTCGGTCAGTGCCCCGACAATACCCCCTGTCGCACCGCCGACGGCCGCGCCAGCTACGGCTCCGACAGCCGTTGCCGCAAGCCATCCCGCAGCCACGACGGGACCGACGCCGGGGATAGCCATGACGCCGAGGCCAGTCAGCAGACCGCCTGCCCCGCCGACAACCGCACCGATTCCTGCACCCGTGCCAGCGTCTTCGGCGGCCTCGGACGGTGCGTCTTCCGCGTACCAGTTCTCGGAATTGTTGGCGACGATGCTGATATCAGAACTGGGAATGCCCGATGCTTCAAGCTCGCCCACAGCGTCCTGGGCATCATCGTAATCGTCGTACAGCCCGCTCACGGTTCTCATTTCTATATCTCCTGGTTAGGTCAGTTGGCCTGGGAGGTAACGTTGCCCTGATAGTCGAGGGCGACGGACAAGGTCTTGCCGTCCTTTGTCGCCTGGCCGCGCCAGACGCCATTGTCGTCCTTGGCCAGACCCGAAACGTCGGCGTAGCCGGCGTTCTGAATGCGGTCCTTGGCCTGCGCTTCGGTAAAGCTATTTGCTCCGGGCACCGGGGCAGCGCTTTCGGTCGACTCGCTGGATCCCGTCGCCCCCCCGGTCCCCATGTTACTGGCGATCGTCTCGATCTTTTCCTGATGCATCTTGAGCGTTGGCAACGTCTCTGTGGCAAACGCCTTCAACGACGCGTTGGCGCCGTTTTGGGAGTAATCCTCAAACAGCGAAACCGCCTCGTCATGCGCATCGCGCTGCGCTTGCACGTAAGCCTGGTCGAATGCCTCGCCTTTGGCTCCGTTGAGCTTGTCCAACATGGCTTGGTGCTTGGCGTCCAAAGCTGTCGGCACAGTGAGCTTCTGCTCCCCGGCGACCGTCTTCAGCTTCGTGTTCGCGGCGGTATGGTCGGTGACCATCATCGTCGCGAAATCCTTGACAGTGTTGTCCATCGCCGTGCTGCCGGCCAGGTTGCTGGACTCAACCTCGAACATTCCGCCCACGGCGGCCTTGTTCACAAAGTCCTGGGCGGCGTCGGCGCTCAGCGCGGGAAACGAAAAGGCAATAGCCGTCGCTCCGGCCAGTGAGGCCAGCAATAAGTTCGTTCTCATGGAGGTCTTCCTCGCTGTCGTACACTTGCGTGCGGTATGGACTAACAAGGCCGACCGACATTGGTTCCCGTCCGATACATTGTGTGATCAATCACGACGTCGGATCGTTCGGTCCAAGGAACGGCTCGGCCAGGGCGACCATTGCTCCCCGGCAGGTGGTCGCCATGAAGCTTGTACAGATACTGCTTCCCCGGAATTCCGGACGCCGCCAGGAATACGATTACGTCAAGGAAGATTTGTCACGCCGCTTCGATGGCGTAACCGCCTATCTGCGGTCACCTGCCGAGGGGTTCGGGCGGCAAGGCGCCGAGGCTGCCAATGACGAGATCGTAATTTTCTGATGGTGGAAGAGGTAGATAGGGAGGATTGGCGCATGCGGCAGGCCCGGTTGGAGGAGATGTTCCGGCAGGACAAGGTCGTCATCCGGTACCTGCCAATGGAACTGATCTAATGGCAACAGACAGCAAACGTTCCGGCCGAACTAATAGCAGAATGGGAGCTCTCGTCCGCTGCCAGGTTGGGATCCTCGGTCACAGGGCGAGGAATTTTTCTGGAGGCGTGCGCCTGCCTTCCATCGGCTTCGAAACGATTTCTCCATATTGAGCCAGGGACACTCGTCCGATTGGACGGCGGCTCGGTCAGCGGCCCAACTGCCAACTGCCAGTCCCGTGCCAGTTCTTGGCGGAAACAGCATTCAGCGCATATTCCGAGGACCACGTGTCCTCGGGGTACCGTCTCCCCCAACTCACGTCCAATGGCCAAGCTCTCCGGCATAAGCCGCCGTGGCAAGCAGGCGCCGTCAGATGGTTTCTTTAATCGAGTCTTGTACCGTTGGCGGCAGCGACGATGTCGGAGATCATGGGGACGTAGTGATTTGCACGTCCTGTTGCGGCTGCACCAGCGAACGTGTTCTTTACGGCATTCCCGACGGGGTTGGCGAAGGCCGTAGCGTCGGCCATCGCCTCCAGATAGCGTAGGTCCTTGGCGGCATTGCCGATGGAAAATTTATGCGCATTCTCGTCGCGTTCCAGCACGTACCGCATAAAGGTTTGGTAGAAGCCGCAATCCATGCGGCCTCCTCGTATCACACTATCGAAGGTCGCGGGCTCGATATCCGACTTCCTGGCGAGCGCCAGCGCCTCGGCGTAGATCGCCGCGTAACCAAGAGAAACGAAATTGTTGAGCAGTTTCATCTTGTGCCCATCGCCGACTTTGCCGACGTGCACGATCCTGCCCGCCCAGGCCGAGATGGCTGGTTCGATGCGAGCAAAGACTGCATCGGCCGCGCCGACCATGCAGTCCAACGTACCCTCCATGGCCTCCTTCGGCGTGCGAGAGAGAGGCGCATCCGCATAGTCTACGCCCAGCGGCATCAGTTCCGCCGCGAGCATCAGCGTCGAGTTAGGATCGGACGTGCTGCAGTCCACGATGGTCAGACCTCGGTGCGCTCCGGCAGCCAGTCCACTTCTATCGCGCACAAGCGTTTCCACTTGCGCGGAATTGCCCACGCAGATGAACACGATATCCGAGGCTGCGGCGACCTCGGCGGGGGTCGTCGTCTCGGCAGCGCCAAGCGACACCAAGTCGTCGACCGCTTCGCGGCGGCGGTGCGCGACAACCGTCAATGGAAACCCCTTGGCGACCAGGTTCCTGGCCATCCCATGTCCCATCATGCCGAGGCCGATGAAGCCGATTCTTGTACGTCCGCTCATTTATCGTTCTCCGGTTCTCGATGTCCGCAACAACCGAGTGTCACTTGCGACGTGTCGTCCGGGTCCATCAGGGATCGTTCAAGGCGCCTCTCGGTCATGCGTGATCGTAATCGCGCCAACTATGTTTCGGGCAAAATTCCAGTACCTCTTTCGCTTTCCGATTCGAAAGCAATGTCTCGAACTCACCCAATTCCCGCTTGACCGGCACGCCGGGATAGAAGCGCTGCAAAAGGTCGGTGGTCTGCAGGTCGGATGAGGTTTCGTCATTCACCGCGTTGAACACCTGGAAACCCAGCCCGTCTTTCGCCACTGCGAGATCGGTGATCTGGCCGAGGTCTCGGGCGTCGATATAGCTCCATGCGATGCGCTTGCGGAAGGCGGGATCGCTCTTCCACTTCGGGATGTAATCTTCATACTCGTGCGGCTCGATGACATTGCCAATCCTCAGTGCATAGATGTCGAAGCCGCTGCGCAACGCGAAAGCTCGGGCGGTCTTTTCATTGATCACTTTTGACAGCGCGTAGGAATCCATTGGGTCGACGTCGTAGTCCTCGTCGAGCGGGAAATAGGCAGGATTTCTGGGCTCATTGGCGAAGACCAGCCCGTAGGTCGTCTCGCTGGACGCGATGACGATCTTCCTGATCCCGAGCTTAACCGCCGCCTCGACGACGTTGTAGGTGCCCATCGCATTGATGCGGAAAAGCTCGTTGTCGGGCGCGATCATGATGCGCGGGATGGCGGCGAAGTGCACGACCGCATCCACCGGCTGGGGCCGAAGCGAGGCATCGAATTCGTGCAGCCCCATATAGCTCGACAGCGCATTGAAGACCTGGCCGCTGTCGGTGATATCGGTGATCAGCGTGCGCACATTCGGGTTGTCGAGCGGCCTTATGTCGAGGTTGAGTACCTGGTGGCCTTGATCGAGCAGGTATTGCACGACGTGCCGGCCGGCCTTGCCACTGCCGCCGGTGAACATAATGCGCTTTGCCATCTCCGTCTCCAACCTGCCCTCGTTGTGCGCGGCTGCTTGCGAAAAGCCAGGCGGCGCGGCCGAGACCGCGCCGCCGCAGTTTATTGACCGATCCTATTTCTGGATGCAGGTGTCGGCATTGTCCTTGGTGCATTCGTCGAGGCCGGTGAAGACCGGATCATCGACCTTCTCGCCCTTGATCAGGCTCAGCATCACCGACGGCGCCTTGTAGCCCATCTCGAACGGCCGCTGGCCGACCAGCGCCGTAACAAGGCCTTCCTTGGCGATGGCCACCTCGTCACCGATCGTGTCGGCTGCGCCGATGGCGAACTCGTTCTTGGCCAGCTTGTCCGCCAGCGGTTTGACGAGATCACGATAGGGCTGTGGCGCGCCGAACAGCGGCCAGCCGCCCATGATGCCGAAGGCGGTAAGATCGGGGTTGGCGGCGAGGATGTCGCTCATCGCCTGCACGCCCTTGGCGCCGTCGTCATTGGTGAAGACCGGGCAACCTGCAACTTCCGTCCAGCCTCCTTCGCCCTTGAGTTCTGCCAGTCCTTCCTTGCCCGACAGCGAGTCGCGCATGCCCTGCGCGCGGCGCAGGATATTGTCAGCGGCGGCATTGCCCTCGATGGTGCAGATCGTGCCACCCTTCGGAATGGCCTGCTTGATGTAGTCGCCTATGCGCTTGCCCATCAGGTAGTTGTCGGTGCCGAGATAGGTCTTGCGCAGGCCAGCGTCGTCTTTCGCAAGGTCGGCGTCGACCGTCATGATCGGGATCGACGGATTGGCGGTCTTTAGGGTCTGTGCGATCAGCGGCGCGTTGGACGGCGAGATGGCGACGGCGGCGGTGTCCGGCTTGCTGAGCACATCCTGCAGAATCTGTGCCTCGCCAGCTTCATCCGAAGTCGAAGCCGGTCCCGTGTAGAAGCACTCGTACTTGGAATCTTTGTTTTCCGAGTTCCACTTCTCACAGCCCTGATGGATAGCCTCGAAGAACGGATTGTCGAGGCCCTTGACCACGATGACGAGCTGTTTCTTGGCCAAAGCCGGTCCGGCCCCCAACAAGAGAGCTGTAGTCGCGGCAAGCAAAAGCGATTTCTTCATGTCGGCAGTCCTCCCTTGAACATTCCTTTTGTGAGGCATGCACCGCTGCAGGCCCCGGCAAGCCGCCGCTGGCCCGCCGGCGGGCCGCGACATCCTCCGAAAACAGGTAATCGCGCCTTTTCCTTCCCGTCAATGTATTTGTCAGACAAAATTACGATCACTGCTTTCATCAGACAATTGACGCTCGCGAGACCATTTGCATAAATGCGTTGCAGTCGGCACCGCCGGCGGCACAGGCCCCAGTCGGAGGAAGTGGTGGCTGTTCTCGAACTTGCTAACGTCTCGAAACATTTCGGGGCAATCCAGGCCGTCAGTGACGTCTCGCTGTCGATTGACCCCGGTCAGGTGGTCGGCCTGATGGGCGACAACGGCGCCGGCAAGTCGACGTTGGTCAAGATTATTGCCGGCAATTTCAAGCCGAGCCAGGGCATCATGCGCATGGACGGTCAGGATCTTGTCCTGCACAAACCCGTCGACGCCCGTCGCCACGGCATCGAGATCGTGCACCAGGACCTGGCGCTCTGCGACAACCTGACGGCAGCCGCCAACGTCTTTCTCGGCCGTGAACTGCGGCGCGGTTTGGGACCGGTGAGCATCCTCGACTACGCGTCGATGTATCGCCGTGCGGGCGAGATTTTCACCGAACTGAAATCGGAAACCAGGCCGCGCGATCTCGTGCGTCGCATGTCGGGCGGCCAACGCCAGGCGGTGGCGATCGCGCGCACCATGCTGTCCAAGGCCAAGATCGTGCTGATGGACGAGCCGACCGCCGCCATTTCCGTACGCCAGGTGGCAGAGGTCCTCAATCTCATCCGCCAATTGCGCGACAGCGGCATCGCGGTGGTGCTTATAAGCCACCGGATGCCCGACGTGTTCGATGTCGCCGATCGTGTCATCGTCATGCGGCGCGGCCGCAAGGTCGCCGACAAGACGATTGCATCCAGTTCGCCCGAGGAAGTCACCGGGCTCATCACCGGCGCGATCGAGACAGCCGCCGCTTGAAATTTTCCGCCAGACCAGGGGCCGACGATGACAGTGACCCTCGATCAGACGATCGCCCACAAGCAGCATACATTCTGGTCGCGGCTTTTCAGCAGCCAGACTTTCTGGGTGGTGATCGCGGTCGTTCTGGCCTGCCTCTTCCTGTCCTTCACCACCGATTCCTTCGCGACGTCGAAGAACCTCTACAATATCACCCGCAACGTCACCTTCGTCGCCATCGTGGCGCTTGGCATGACTTTCGTCATCATTACCGGCGGCATCGACCTCTCGGTCGGCTCAGTGCTCTGCCTGTGCTCGATGGTACTGGCCGTCACCATGCATGCCGGCTACGGCATCGGCATGGGGATAGCGGCGGCGCTTATCACGGCGCTGGTCATCGGTGCCTTCAACGGAATATTGATCGCCTATCTCGGCTTCCCGCCTTTCGTAGTGACACTCGGCATGCTCTCCATCGCCCGCAGCCTGGCTATGGTGGCTTCGAACAACACCGTCGTGTTCCAGTTCGGTCCCGATCACGACAAACTACTTGCGCTCGGCGGCGGAGCTTGGCTGTTCGGCATTGCCAACCCGGTCCTCTACATGATCGTGCTGGCGCTCATAACCGGATTCGTCTTGCGCTGGACCCGCTTCGGCCGTCATGTCTTCGCCATCGGCGGCAACGAGCACGCGGCGACGCTGACCGGCGTGCCGGTAAAACCGATCAAGGTTGCCGTGTACATGATCTGCGCCCTGTCAGCCGGCATCGCCGGCATTGTCGAGACCGGCTGGCTGGGTGCGGTCACCACCAACATCGGCAACGGCATGGAACTGCAGGTGATTGCCGCCACCGTCATCGGCGGCGCAAACCTCGCCGGTGGCGTCGGCACGGCGCTCGGCGCGCTGGTTGGCGCCGCTCTCATCGAGGTCATTCGCAACAGCCTCGGCCTGCTCGGCATCAACGCCTTCTGGCAGGGCACCTTCATCGGCGGCGCGATCATCCTCGCCGTTCTGTTCGACCGGCTGCGCAATTTTCGACAATCGGACTGAATGCAAGAGGCGCTTGCTATCGTCCCAACATCCGGTCCGTTCCGGCGCCGCTCGCCACGATGCTCCCAGAGTGTCTGTAGGGTGCGCGCAACGTGGCGTCGACCTTCTGAAGGAAGCAGCGCAGCCGCTTGCCCTTCGAGCCGCCGTGTTCGGCATAAGTCGGGCCGTCGACATCTACGTCCAACTCAGCGGCGAAGAACTCCGAGAAGCTCGAATCCGAGAAATCTAGCACGTAGACGCGCTTTCGAGCGAACTCGACGAGATCCTCAATCAGGCGCAAGTCAACGGATCGTATGAGCTAATAGACTTCCTTCTGAGCAGGACACCGAGTGCTGTCCATTGTTATTTGGCTCGCTACAATGTTTGCAAGTATATTTACAAGGATATATCACGGACTTGCAGCGCAAACGATCCACTCACAGCTCTGCGGAAGTCCTCTGTAGGCGGCAGCGAAGTCTGCCTCAACGACCGAAATAACGGCGCAAAGCGGCCGTGGCAATAACAAAACTATGCACAAATCTACGTGTTGAGAGTTGCATCAACGTTTGAACGAGGATCCGTCTATCGTCCGAGATTCGATAACTTCGATTCCAACTCGGTGGTATCGGCCAACCTCGGCCAATGGCCTCCAACAGGGAACGCGTCCGCCACTTCACAGCAGTCGAAGAGAAGAGAAGGAGGAAAACTCTCTTCCAAGGCCGCTTTAAGCGGCAGCTGTAGTTCGGCGAGTCAGGTCAGCCCCTTCAAGACATAATAAGGCCGCCGTCGACGTTGATAGTCTGGCCGGTAATGTAAGTGGCGTCGTCGCTGGCCAGGAAGGCGACGAGACCCGATACGTCCTCTCCGGTTCCAGCCCTGCCCATGGGTATGTTGCGGACCCACTCGGACATTAGCTCGCCGGGTTTGTAGTCGCCGAGCAGCTTGCCCCAAGCGGCATCGTTGTAGGCCCACATGTCGGTGTCGATGATGCCGGGGCAGATCGCGTTGACGGTAATGTTTTCCTTGGCGACTTCCTTGGCGATGCTCTGCGTAATGCCTATCACGCCGAACTTGGAGGCCGCATAGTGCGGCGTAAATACGAAGCCCTGCCTTGCCTGGCCTGAGGCAGTATTTATAAGCCGGCCACCGCGGGCGTGCTTGCGAATGCGCAAGATCGCTTCCTGGCAGCAGAGGAACACGCCCTTGGTGTTGACCGCCATCACCTTATCCCATTCGGCCTCGGTCATCGCCTCAATCCGGGCGATGGTGATGACACCGGCGTTCTGGATCGAGATATCGGCCCCGCCGAACTGCTCGGCCAGATCGTAGAGGGCGGCCACCTGATCCTTGCTGGTAACGTCCATACGCATGGAAGCGACTTTGCCGCCGAACTTCCCGAGTTGGTCAGCCACTTCGTCGACGCGAGGGTCAATCGCGCTGACCACCAGATTGGCGCCCTCCTCGGCGAAGCGCCTGGCCATGGCCGCGCCGATGCCGCCGCTCGCACCCGTCACGACGACCGTTTTTCCCTCAAAACGCTTTTGCACGATGGCAACCTCCTACCAGCACACGAATCCGCCATCGACTATCAGGTCGATGCCAGTGACGAATGACGATGCGCGACTGGCCAGGAAAACTGCCGGGCCGACCATTTCTTCGGGCGTGGCCATGCGTCCCATCGGCGTATCGCGCTCGAAGACTTTGATCTGCTCGGCCACCTCAGGACGCCGGTTCATCGGCGTGAGCGTATAGCCGGGGCTGATCACGTTGACCCTGAGCCCGCGGTCCGCCCATTCCATGGCCAGGCTCTTCGACATATGGATAACGGCGGCCTTGGATGAGTTGTAGTGCGCCTGAGTGAGGCCGCGGTTGACAATTGAGCCGGACATCGAGGCGATGTTGATGATGGCACCGCGCCTGCGGGGAAGCATCACCGCTGCTTCGGTCTGACACGACAGGAAAGTGCCGGTGACGTTGACGTCGTAGAGCTTTTCCCACGCTTCCTGAGACAGCGTCTCAGCCGGTGTCGCATTGGCTACGCCCGCATTGTTCACAGCGATAGTCAGGGGGCCGAGTTCGCGCTCGATGCAGGCAATGCCAGTCTCAAGCTCCATTTTGGAGGTCACCGAACCGGGAACAGCCAGCCCCCGGCGGCCAAGGGCGGCGATTTTGGCTACCGTCTCTTCCAAGCCACCCTTGGACAGGTGGCCGAAGCAGGCAATGTCGGCTCCTGCTTCGGCTAATCCGACGGCGATTGCCTGACCGATCCCGCTGCCGGCGCCGGTAACGAGAGCGATCTCTCCTGAAAGGTCGAACAGTTTCATCCGGTTCCTCTCGTCTGTCCTGGTTCTCTTGTATCGGGAGGCGCGAACAACGGATCCGCGCCTCCCTTAGATGGCCGGGAGAATGCCATCTTTAACCGATCAGGAGGCTGAGATGCCAAGACTGCCATGTCAGCTTGTCGCCAATTCCATCACCGCCACATCCGTGGCTGCCTCGCGATCCAGGATGCCACGCTGCCGTCCTCGGCTAAGCACCAGCACGCGGTGCGACAGGCCAAGAACTTCCTCGAGGTCGGAACTGACCACGATGACAGCCATGCCCGAACGCGCGAGTTCGGCGATAACGTCGTAGATCGCGGCGCGCGCGCCGACATCGATGCCTCGGGTCGGTTCGTCCAGTATGAAGACGCGTGGCGGTCGTGCCACCCATTTGGCGATCACGACCTTCTGTTGGTTGCCGCCCGAAAGCTTGCTAACCGGCTGCTCGGGCGATCCCTTCACCCCTAGCCGCTTGATCGATTGCTCAGCGAAAGCTCGCACTGCGCCGGGCCAGACCCATCCCTTCTTCGCTATATGGTCGAAATTGCCTATGGCGAGGTTCTCGGCGATGCTGTGTTGGAGAACCAACCCCTGCTCTTTACGATCCTCGGGCACCAGGACGATGCCGGCCGCGATAGCATCGGCGGGACTGCGCAGCTCAATAGATCTGTTTTCGACCTTCACAGTTCCGCTCGAGATGGGGTCAGCACCAGCGATGGCGCGCACCAGTTCTGTGCGACCGGCGCCGATCAGTCCGGCCATTCCCACGATCTCTCCGGCCGCAACCTTGAAATTGACACCCGAGAAGCTGCCGCTCGGCGACGACAGGTTTTCGACCTCTATCACTGTGCGATCGGCAGGTGTTGCGACCGCCGGGAACATCCGCTCCAGGCTGCGTCCGACCATTTGCTCGACCACGGTTCGAACAGGAACGTCGGCGGTCTCGTGGCGCGCCACGATGCGACCATCACGCATGACGACGATGCGGTCGGCTATGCGTGCGATCTCCTCCAGCCGGTGGCTGATGTAGATGAAGGCCATGCCCTCGGCTTTGAGCCGACGAATCTGCTCAAACAGCAGTTCCGTCTCCTCACCACCCAGAGCTGCCGTGGGCTCGTCAAAGATGAGCAGCCTGGCATTCAGCGCCACGGCCTTGGCGATCTCCACCTGCTGGCGGGCGGCGATGCGCAGATCCCGCACCAGCCGATCGGGAGAGACGGCAAGACCGAGCCGCTTGAGCTGAGCCGAAGCCCGCTCGCGCATTAGCTTGCGGTCTACTCGACCGGCGCGCATCGGCACGCGGCCGACATGGACGTTTTCGGCAACCGAAAGGTCGGGCAGCAATTTGAGTTCTTGATGGATCATGCCGATGCCAGCAGCGATGGCCTCGGCTGGGGAATTGGGAGCGTAGGGCCGTCCCTGCCACGAAATGGCACCGGCGTCCGCGCGGATCGAACCGGCGATGATGTTGGAAAGAGTAGATTTGCCGGCCCCGTTTTCGCCCAGCAGGGCGACGACCTCGCCGGGCTGGACGTCGAGGTCCACGTCGGTCAACACCTGCACTGGGCCGAAGCTTTTGCTCAGGCCACTAGCGGAGAGCCCCAAGGTGGAGCTTTCCGCCTGCATTGCTGCCGTCTCGTGGGCCTCGACGCTCATGGGTCACGGATGATTGGCGATGAACTGCTCGACATTGTCCTTGGTGGTCAATGTCGCATCCTGGAGCTGCTCGGCTGGCACCTGCTCTCCGGCGACCAGCTTGATGGCCGAATCCACCGCTAGACGGCCCATGCCTTGCGTCTGCTGCGTGGCGGTTACGTCGAAGACGCCGTCTTTGAGTGCCTTGAGCGCCGCCACGTCACCGTCGAAGCCGGCGATCCAGACCTTGTGGTCGAGATTGGCGACCTTCACGGCCTGTGCCGCGCCCAATGCCAGCGCATCGGCCTGGCCCCAGGCGATGGTAACGTTGGGATGCGCCTGCAACAGATCCTGGGTCAGCTTGAAGCCCTCGTCCTGATGCCAACCTTCGCTCCACAGTTCGCCGACCACCTTGATATCGGGATTGGCGGCCAGCGACTCGCCGCAGCCCTTGGTGCGATCCACTTCCGGTGTGGTGCCCTTCTGGCCGTGGATGATAATCATCTCTCCCTTTCCGCCGGCCTGCTTGAAGATGTAATCGCAAACCGCCTTGGCGGAAGCCACGCTGTTCGTGGCGATGAAAGTGTCGCCCGGTGCGCCGTCTGCGTTGCGGTCGACGTTTATGACCGGAATGCCTGCCGCCTTTGCGGTTTTCGTGGGCACCGAAGCGGCAGTCGCACCAGCAGGGATATAGACCAGCGCGTCGATGTTCTGGGTGATCAGATCCTGCACCTGGCTGACCTGCGTAGCGGAATCGCCCTTGGCGTCGACGGTCACGACCTCGATGCCTTTCTCCTTGGCGTAGGCCTCGACCGATTGCTTGATCTGATTGAAGAAGTCGGCTTGCAGGTTGGCAACCGCGAGCCCAAGTTTTTTTAGCTCCTTCGCGGAAGCTACGCCCGGCGTCGCCATCAGTGGGATCAGGGCAGCGGCTGCAAGTAGCAATGAACGCTTAGTCAGCATTGTGTTTCCTCCGTTGATGTCGAACCCGGTTGGCAATCCATCGACCGGGAACCTGTTTTGCGGACCGGATGGGCCGCTATCCTCCACTCCGCCGCTGGCGGAATTCCTATTTCGACTCGCGCCTCCACGTATCGGCAGCCACAGCGAGCGCGATCACCGCGCCGATGATGACCTGCTGGATGAAAGGTGAGACGCCGAGCAGGTTGAGCCCGTTGCGTAGAACGCCGATAATGAGGACGCCGATGGCCGTGCCGCCGATCGAGCCAACGCCGCCGAACAGACTTGCTCCGCCGATCACCACCGCCGCGATGGTGTCGAGTTCATAGCCGAGGCCGGAGCTGGGCTGCACGGAATCGAGCCGTGCCGCAAGCACGATACCGGCAAGGCCTGCGAGCATCGCACAGACCACGTATACCAGCGTGGTGAGCCAGGTCACCGGGATGCCAGAAAGGCGGGCGACCTCCGGACTGCCGCCGATCGCGTAGAGATTACGGCCGGCGGCCCGGTAGTTGAGGAAGATCGCGAACAGAACGGCCAGCACCAGCATGAGCGCGACTGTCACCGAGAGGAAGCCGAAATGGCGCACGATGGACAGGTCCGAGAACCAGCTGGGGAATCCGACGATCTGTGAGCCGTCGGTGATGATGTTGGCGAGGCCTCGCGCAACCGACATCATCGCCAGCGTGGCGATGAACGACGGCAATCGAGCGACGGTGGTGAGAAGGCCGGACACTAGACCGCAGGCACCGGCGGCCAACAGCGCCGTAATGACACCCAAAATGACCGGCATTCCGAGATAATCGGGATGCACGGTGTAGCCAAATACCATTCCAGCCAATGCGAGAATGGAACCGACCGACAAGTCGATGCCGCCGATCAGGATGACCAGCGTCATGCCGATGGCCATGATGCCGAGGACGGTGACTTGGTCGAGCACGTTGAGGATGTTGCGGACTGTCAGAAAGGTGTCGGTGGTGAGCGACAGCACCAGGCACAGGAGGATGAGGCCGATCAGCGTGCCTCTTGAGCCAGTGAACAGGGTGCTGGCCTGCATCGACCAACTGGTAGCGCCGCTCGCGCCGGGTTGGGTGGAATTCGCACTCATGAGCGCGCCGCCGTGCTGTCCCGGTCGCGGTGGGAAACTTGGCGCTGCTTCGTAAGATCTATGATCACCCAACTCCTCCCAGGTGAACAATTTCACTTTGATAGATATTTTTTTTCAGCTAACCTTGACGATGAGACATTGTCAATAGGGTCGAGGTCTAACGAGCTGCATGGATCTGCTGGCGTTTGCCTGGGACGGCGGCGCGACTTACAAGTGTGGCGCATTTTAAACGAGGATGGCGCATGGCCGGTTCGGAAAACGGGAAATCCTCGCATTTCCCCGAGCAGGAGCTCAAAGCGCGCGCCGCATGGCACTACTATGTCGAGGGTTTGACGCAGGAGCAGATATCCGAGCTCCTGGGGATAGGGCGCATAAAGGTCCACCGCATCCTTTCGGCGGCTCGCGAGGAAGGCGTCGTCCAGTTTCGGATCCGCGAAAGCGTGGTCGGCTGCATGGAGTTGGAGAAAGGGCTTCGGCAGAAATACGGCTTCGGCCATGTTACTGTCGTGCCTGCGGCGGCGGATGCCCGCAATGTGCCGCAACTTGTCGGCCATGCCGCAGCCGCCTATCTGGCCGACAACCTCAATTCCGGCGATGTGGTCACGCTTGGCTGGGGCCGGACACTGAAATTCGCTATCAGTGCCTTGCCGCGCCGTGCGCTGCACGAAGCCGTTGTGGTGTCCATGCTAGGCGGACTCACCCGCGCTCAACCGCTGAACCCGACAGAGAGCGCCTGGGAGCTGGCGGAAAAGATCGGTGCCGACTGTTACCTGCTGCCGGTCCCGGTCTATGCCGATATGCCGGCGCAGCGGGATGCCTTCATGAGCCAGCGCAGCGTGGAGGACGTCATGCTTCGCGCTCGACGGGCCAGTATGGCGGTGCTGAGCGTCGGTTCGTTCTCGAACGAAAGCCCAATCGCCAACTACGGCTTCATCAAGCAGAGCGAGTTTGAGGAATTGAAGGCTGCTGGTGCCGTGGGCGACATCCTGTGCCATTTCGTAGATTCCGAAGGCCATCCCATAGACCATGATGTCAATCGGCGGGTATGCGCCTATCCGCTCCAGGCACTGTCCGATATCCGCAAAGTTCTGCTGGTTTCGGGCGGCGCCGACAAGGTCGACGTCATGCGCGCTGCGCTCACCAGTATTAAGGTGTCGGCTCTCGTCACTGACGAGAATGCCGCCAAGGGGCTTCTTTCCTAGTCAGACAGCCGCCCGGTGAACGTCGCTATTCGATTTCGGCCATGCGATGATGCACGTTCCGTGTCGCATGGTAGAGCGTCTGATAGATCGGCTTGCGTGCGCGATAAGCGTCTACGAGTTCGGCCGTTGGTTCCACTTGGCGTGTGGCCTCGGCCGACATGGCGAGACTGGCGGCGGCGACATCCGCATGCCAGCCGAGACCCGCGGCGGCCAGCATGGCGGCGCCTAACGCAGCCGCCTCATTCACCGGCGAGATCGCAATCGGTCTCTCGAGCGCGCTGGCCATGATCTCCATGAGCAGTGCCGACTGTGTGCCGCCACCGGCTGCGACGATGGCGCCGCCGAAACGTCCGCAACCCTCTTCGAGCGCTTCCGTTGCAAGCGCCTGTTCGAAAGCCATGCCCTCCAGCGCAGCGCGAAACAAATGAGCAGGCGTGTGGTCTAGCGAAAGCCCGAAGATCGCACCACGCGCGGCTTCGTCCCAATAGGGGCTCATCACGCCTGCCCAATAGGGTAGAACGAGCAGATTGCCGGATCCCGGCGCGACCACGCGGGATTCCGCTTCTAGTGCCGCGACGGGACGCCCACCGGTAGTGCGCACGATCCATTCGACCAGTTGCATGCCTGAGCGCAGCACCGTTTCCAGCATGAAGCCGCCGGAAGGCGATACGAGGGTTCGAAAGGCGTCGGAGTTCACATAGTTTCGGGAATAAGTGCCGCCAACGATGCCGGAACCCAGCGATAGATAGGACTTGCCTTCGCCAACGACTCCCATCCCCAGGCCCATGGCTTGTCCGTCGCCGGCACCGGCAAATAATGGAAGACCGCTCGGAAGGCCAGTTTGCCACGCTACATCCTCACGCAGGCGTCCCATCTCAGAGCCGGGAGGAACAAGCCCCGGCATTTGCTCGGGCCGTAGCCCCGCAGCCTGGACCAGTTCAGGCTGCCATTGTCGGCTCGCCATATCCAACAGTCCGAGCGGGTCGGCGCTCGCCGTGGCGGTCACCAGCCGGCCGGTCAGTCGCAATGCCAAAAATGCATTCACGTCGGCGACGGCAGTAGCCTTTTCCATCGCCTCCGGACGGTGCTCCGCCAGCCAGGCCAAGGCATACAGCGCCGGCGTTGGGTCCGGTGGTTTTCCCGTCCATTCGCGTATCTGGTCGCGCCCGAACCGCGCCGAAAGCCGAGCCACTTGCGGGCGCGCCCGTTCGTCGAGCCACAGGATAGCTGGGACAAGTGCGGCACCTCTAGCGTCGAGCAGTGTAAAGGTTTCGCGCTGGTGGGCGATCGCCATTGCCGCGATACGGTCCGTGCCTATGCCGTCGGCAAGGGTGCGAAGCACCTTGAGTAGTGCCGACCACCAATCCTCGGGATCCTGTTCAAAATGTCCGGGGTGCGGATTGGAAAGCGGATAGGATTCCCGCGCCTGAAGCAATTCGCGGCCGTGCCGATCAAAAGCGATCGCCTTCACCGACGTTGTGGAGGCATCAATGCCGACAACGATGTCGCGCATGCTTCGATCCCCTTGCGGCGCTATGAAGGCCCTTTACAGCTTTCTCCAAGCCAGCCGTCTATACGGCGGAGTGGAGTGCGGACGATTAGGCTGCATCCGTCACGAAGCGCCCATCGGACTGGTCCAGTCGTCGCCTAATCTGCGTAACCACCATGGAATCGTCGGGAACGCAATTGTCGTAGGTCAGCAGTTCACCGGCCTTGAGCGGCCGCATCACCTTAGCGCGCTCCGCCAGTCCGATTGGAATGGCGCCGCTGCGGCGCGCATCCTCCCAAGTCATGGCATGGCCGCGGTAGTCCGTCTCGCCGATCATGCCCAGCGTCTCGTTGGCGGCCAGCGGCCGCTTGGCTACCGCCACAGCCTCGGCCACTGGGTGGTCGAGCGGCTGCATGTCGGCGCGCTTGTAAAGCACAGCGCGCGCAGCCGACAGCGGCACTTCCAGGCTGGTCAAATGATAGGGGCGGTAGAGCGTGAAATAGGGTCCTTTGCCGACCTTGAGATCGATCATGCGTTCCAGGATGCGCGGATGCCGCGTCTTGATAATGCAGAACACACCAGGCGCGACCCCTTTGCCGATAGAATAATCGACGACACCCTTGCGGTTGAGGATGCCGCCATCTTCCTTGGGGCAGAGGACCGACGCCAGTTGCTGAAGCGTGGCGGTCGGCCCGTGCATGCCGGGAACATCCGGAACCAAACCGGTCGCGTTGGCGATCGCGACCATCTCGATCGCTGTCTTGGATCCGTCGACGAACTCGACCAGCATGCGCGCGTTCATATTGCGTTCTTCGGCCTCGCGCTGGTAGTCGGCCGGCATCGCGTCGAGCTTGAGCGGGTTGTTCTTGCCCTTACCTGCGGCAACGATTTCGAAGCCGAGGCTTTGAGCGAAGCCGATGATCTCCATCGTGCAGGCCGGTTCGTCGCCGGCGGCCCCAGTGTAGACGACGCCCGCCTTGCGGGCCTCCTCTTTCAGGAAGCGGCCAATGGTGATGTCGGCTTCGACGTTCAACATAACGATGTGCTTGCCATTTCGCATCACATCGAGAGCGAACAGCGTGCCGATGTTGGGGTTGCCCGTGGCGTCGATGATGGCATCAATACGCCCAGCCGCGGCCAGCGCCTGGAGATCCTCGGTGATGGCGATCTTGCCGGCCTCGATCGCTGCCTCGATGGCTACAGGCGAATTGGCCGTGACGATCTCAGAGCGATCGAAGCCCGCAAGCAGAGCCGCATCAATGGCGGCCTGCGGCCGGACCTCCGAGATCGCGCCGATTCGGAGGCCGGGCATCTGCGCCACCTGCACCACGATGTCGGTGCCCATTTGGCCAGCCCCTGCCAATCCGATGGTTACAGGTCCCTTTTCTTTGGCGCGTTCAATCAGCTCTGCGGCGAATTGCGGATGCGGCATCTCGAAAGACCTCCCTCTGAGCAGCCATCATGTTTGAACAATCCTATTCATAAACGAAAATATTTTCAATCAATCTGTGAACGATCGATACGAAGGACAACAGTAGGAATGGAGAGTCTCTTGAGACATCGAAGACGCTCAGCAACGCGTGACACCCTCGGGAGCAAGTGAACGCCTGAGTGGGCACGACGACGACAACGAAGATGGCGCCGACGCTCTCTCTCAACGCGTGATGATTGGCCCACACGCTTAAGCTGGAACCCCTGGTGCCCCCAGTACCAGCAAAGAGCAATTGCAGATGGTACTCCCCTCTGCCGACTGTCAGGCAACACTCGCCGGACGAGACCGTCGCGCTGATCCTGGCTGGCAGGCCGAGCTACAAGCGCGTTCTTGGCGATGATCGCAGTTGCGCCCGTCGCGGATGCTGGAGCTAGCAGTGCAGATAGGGCAACAGGCACATGGCGGCACCTTCCTACAAGAGCCCCGAAAGATGATCGGCGGGCTACTCAAGGCGACGCAAACATGCAGCGCGACATCACCAAAATTCGACGCGACATCAAGGAATCGGACACTCGTGTAGCCCTGTCCTATGAACAGTCGGAACAGCGGTCGACTCAAAGCCGGGCGAAGATTTATGTCAAGGCCGACGACATGTCGGATCAGATCGCCAAGACCGGAGAGTTCGTCCAGATTGATCAACGACATGACGGAAGTGAAGGCGGTCACTGCCGAGTTGACACGATGGAAGCACATGGGGCTCGGAGCGCTCGGCGTCACCGGCATGGGCGCTGCGGCCGCGCTTCATTCATCGCGGCTTACTGGCATGACATATGGCGGATGTTGCGCGGGAGCTGATGCCAGGAAACAATCCAACCTGTGCAATTCTTGCACAAGTTCGCCCGCCCCGGCGAATCGGAGCAGGCTTTTTTTGATCTTCTCGAAGGAAAGACTGAAGCTCAGTGCTGTCGTCAGTCTAAGAGAACGCTGTCAAGGCCAAGCACTGCTCCTGTGAACGACACCAACACAGCCCAGCCGATAGCAGCTTCTCTCCTGCCTGCTCGGATTTGCTCGCAGTGGTTTCGATCGATTTCGACGTTGCCGCCAGCGACCTGTCGGAGTTCAGTTGCGATACCGCAGGGTGTGAGATCGCCAATATGGCAAGCGCCAGGAATGCGAGCGAAATCCCACGACCGCAACAGCGGACGAGCTTTGCAACGATCTTTGCGTCAGGCCAGACTGCAGACATCCGATACCGTTTTCGTGCAATTGAACCTGTGATGCCCTGCACTGCGCTCAAAGACAAGACGACTAGTGCTGCGCGCGTCGGCCGGTAAGCAGATACCATTTGTGGTGTCGCCATTCTCATCGTCCCACTCGAGGAAGCCAGCGATATCATGAAGGATGATCCTTGCGTCCATTCGGGAATGATGACCTGCGAGGTGCTACCTTGCCACGGCTTTCCGGGAGACGCGCTTTCCTGAGGCGGCGGTACATGCCCAAACTTAGGACATATCTTTTGAGGGTCGGTATCGACCAGCCGCTTCGCGCCAAGAGTTTGCCACAGCCACCGTCCAGTTGACGGTCCGCTTGCGATGGCTGCTCTCCGACAGCTGTCGCCCGGCTTCACGCCCCGTCAAGATGTTTGAATTTCAAATCGACGACTTAGTTTGCCTCATTCACGATGTCAAAACGCCCATAAGTTCGTGCTTGGAAGCAGACTCAGTCATCGGCGCGTCGCTTTCAGATATGCATCTCGTTTCAAATCCAGGAAGCGGACTAAGCTGAGGCGGGATCATTCACTCTGCGGGTCGACGAGCTTTGTCGAAAAGCCTGGGAAGCGGCATCGGCCGCTTCCCAGGCTGTCCAGACGTCAGCTCTTGATCGCGATGCGTTTGGCCTGCGACTGCGCTTTCGCCGTTTTCGGCAAGGTCACGGACAGGACGCCGTTCCTGAATCGGGCGTCTATCCTGTCTTCCTCGATCTCGTAGCCGAGGGGGATACGACGCTCGAAGCGGCCGTAGTAGCGTTCCGAGAACTGCCGGTCCTTGTCCTCAGTCTCCGAGCGCTTCTCGCCCCGCAGCATCAGCACACCGTTATCGAGCATGATCTCGATGTCCTTTTCCTCCATGCCGGGCACTTCAGCCGTCACCTTGATCTCTTTGTCGTCGTCGGAGATCTCGACGCTCGGCCAGTTCCCACCGAAGGGAGACGCCCTGCCGACGGACGGCAGGGCGCCGTCGAAGCCGCGGAAAACGTCGTCGAACAGCCGGTTCACTTCGCGGTGCAGCGACAGGAACGGATCACGCTCGCTGTCGCGGAACAGGCTCGGGACGCGACTCTCCTCGCGTCCCCAAGGAATAAGATCGCGTACGCTCATCGTCATTCTCCTTTCGCCAGTCTCGCTATCATCTTTGACAAATCCGTCCGCCGCCGGACGGCCAGCGTCCGGCGCCAGATTTCATCCGCATTGCCTCAGGCGGCTTGCTTGTCAGCGATCTGCTTGCCCACGGCCTTGGCAGTCCCAGCTTCGATACGGGACCCGGCTTTGCCGCTGCTGCTGCCGATCTCGATCTTGCGCGGCTTCATCTCCTCGGGAATCTGACGCTGGAGATTGATCGTCAGCAGGCCGTTGACGAGACCAGCTCCGGTCACCTTCACATGATCGGCAAGCTCGAAGCGGCGCTCGAACGGCCGCCCGGCAATGCCGCGATGCAGATAGTCGCCGTTGTCTTCCGCCGTTCTCTCGCCGGAGACGACAAGCATGTTGGGCTCGTGTACGATGCTTAGCTCTTCCTGGCCGAAGCCCGCCACCGCCATGGTGATGCGGTAGGCGTCTTCGCCTGTCCTGGCGATGTCGTAGGGCGGCCAGTTGTCGACGCTCGGCGTCCGGCTCGCGTTCTCCAGCAGGTCGAAAACACGATCGAAGCCGATGCTCGACCGATAAAGCGGGGAAAAATCGAATGCGGTTCTCATAGCCATATCCTCCATTGCTGAGCAACATGGGTACGAGGAGCGCCAAGGATGAGCGCTCCTTGACCTTGCCGACCCTAAAAGGGCGCCGGCGGATTCGATCTGGGAATTCGCTTTCCGCGCGTCAAGAGGTCGATCGCGGAACGTCCTTCGCCGACGCGCATTGTCTTGCCGTCGCCGGCGGGAATCTTCCGGTCAGCACCTTCCACATCAATGCGCAGGAGAGCGACCATGTCCATGACGCGGGAAGAGATCGTATCGGTCCTTGGGCCGACGGACGCAACGCTGGTCGCCGACATCCTGTCCACCGGCGCTTCCTTCGAGGAGCTGCGGGAAGCCTGGGCCTGGCTCAACGGCGACGAGGCGCTGATGGGCGAGGGACGGCCGCTGCCTGGAACGCGCGTCGCGGAACTGATCGATCTGCTGGATGCCGACGAGGATTGAGCGTTCCGGTGCCAGCGTAGACGGTCTTGATGTTCCGCGCTGCGTCCCCATCTCAACCATAGATGCGCGTAGACGACGCCATCCGATTGCTTGCTCGCAAAAGACGTCCAAAAAAGGAGGAAGTGATGAACGACGTTCGGTTCCCCGAACCTGTTACCCTCAAGTTTCCCAACGCTTCACGCAATGTCGCCAGCAGCTTCGAGGCGCTGGAGTGTCTGGACCAGCAGTGGCCCGAATGGGCGCGCGGGCGGAGCTGGCGCGTGGCGGAACGCGCCTGCCGGGATGCGCTAGACGGATGGCGCAGCGCACGCGACGCGCACAAAGCCTTCCTCAAGGCGGCCAAACGGGCTGGATTGGTCCCGGCAGTGCGCGCTTCCCGTAAATCGCGTCCGGCACCGATGATCGACGGCCTGCGGCCCGAGATGAACTTCAGTTGATGGCAATGACGCCGTCGACGACGCGCCATTCCGACGGCTCGATGAGGCGATGGTGGGCGACGCGCACGGAGTGCAGCGCGCCCTCCAGTTCGCGTTCCCAATAACCGAGGAAGCCTTTCAGCTCCGGGAAGTGAGGGGCCAAATCATAGTCCTGCCAGAGGTAGAGTTGCAGCAGACTCGGGTGATCGGGAAGATGATAGTGGATTTCGGCCGTGGTCAGGCCGTAGCCTTCCATCTGCAGGCGGAATTCCCTGCTGACCGCAGTGACCATATGCGTCTCCTCTGCTTCAGACCTTCATGCATCCAGACGGCCGAAGCTGTGCCGTCGATCACTCGTCGAACGCGATGGCACAGCCGCCACGTCGAGCCGACATAGCGCGTCCATGATCTGGTCGAAGGAGATCGGCTGCTCGGCTCCCGGCGGCCGACGCAGCGCCGGAACGGATTCCACCGCGCAAGCGTCCGAGGCCCAGGACGAGAGGATCGCCCGCTTCTCCTGAATGTCGAGCGTATCGTCGTTCAGGACGTCGTCGGGATGCCTGAAATGCCTCGCCGGCGACAACAGTCGGTCCAGCGCGAGGTCGGACGTTTCAGGAACGAGAGAGGGAATAATCGGTGTGGAATTCTGTCGGTCCATCTTGATCCTCCGTCTTTCCAAAAAGCTCCTTTGCACAGGTTTCGACTTCACAGCCTCGCCTATGGCGAAGCTTGGGATAATTTTGTTCGACAGTCCGAAAAATTCAAGCGGGAAATGCACGGTCGCGATCCGATTAGCCGTATGTTTTCATGGCACTAGCACTCGATCAGTGCGAGTGCCAAAAATTTTTGCGAAGCCTCTTGAAACCGGAAAACAGCAAAACTAGCTCGATATGCGCACGCGACGCCGAAAGGGTCGCGCGAGCCCCGCACCGGTCCGATATTGCTGGTCCGGTGTAGAGGAACTTCAACAATCTGTTTGTCCCGAAGGAGAACGATATGACGTTCCGTCCATTGCACGACCGTATCCTGATCCGCCGCATCGAAGCCGATGAAAAAACGGCCGGCGGCATCATCATTCCCGACACCGCCAAAGAAAAGCCGCAGGAGGGCGAGGTTATCGCCGTCGGCCCCGGCGCGCGCGACGAAAGCGGCAAGCTGGTGGAGCTCGACGTCAAGGTCGGAGACCGCATCCTGTTCGGCAAGTGGTCCGGCACCGAGATCAAGCTGAATGGCGAGGAACTGCTCATCATGAAGGAAAGCGACGTGATGGGCGTGATCGAACAGGCGGCCACGCTGAAGAAAGCCGCCTGACCGGCGCGAACCCGATATCAACCAGTCAAAGAAAGCTGCCTATCGAAGGAGTGATCCAATGGCTGCCAAGGAAGTGAAATTCCATTCCGACGCGCGCGAGCGCATGCTGCGCGGCGTCGACATTCTCGCCAATGCCGTGAAGGTGACGCTTGGTCCCAAGGGCCGCAACGTGGTCATCGACAAGTCGTTCGGCGCGCCCCGCATCACCAAGGACGGCGTGACGGTGGCGAAAGAGATTGAACTGGAAGACAAGTTCGAGAACATGGGCGCGCAGATGGTGCGCGAAGTGGCCTCCAAGACCAACGATCTGGCCGGCGACGGCACCACGACCGCGACGGTTCTGGCCCAGGCCATCGTCAGGGAGGGTGCCAAGGCCGTTGCCTCCGGCATGAACCCGATGGACCTGAAGCGCGGCATCGACAAGGCGGTCGACGCCGTGGTGACCGAGCTGAAGGCCAACGCCCGCAAGATCACGAAGAACGACGAGATCGCCCAGGTCGGCACCATTTCCGCCAACGGCGACGCCGAGATCGGCCGCTTCCTTGCGGAAGCCATGCAGAAGGTCGGCAACGAGGGCGTCATCACCGTCGAGGAAGCCAAGACCGCCGAGACCGAGCTGGAAGTCGTCGAAGGCATGCAGTTTGACCGCGGCTATCTCAGCCCGTACTTCATCACCAACCAGGACAAGATGCGGGTCGAACTGGAGGAGCCCTATGTGCTCATCCATGAAAAGAAGCTCGGCAATCTGCAGGCCATGCTTCCTGTGCTCGAAGCCGTGGTGCAATCCGGCAAGCCGCTGCTGATCATTGCCGAGGACGTCGAGGGCGAGGCGCTGGCGACTCTCGTCGTTAACAAGCTGCGCGGCGGCCTCAAGGTCGCGGCCGTCAAGGCGCCGGGCTTCGGCGATCGCCGCAAGGCCATGCTGGAGGACATCGCCATCCTCACCGGCGGCACGGCGATCAGCGAGGATCTCGGCATCAAGCTGGAGAACGTCACGCTGCAGATGCTCGGCCGCGCCAAGAAGGTGGTGATCGAGAAAGAGAACACCACCATCGTCGACGGCGCCGGCCGCAAAGAAGAGATTCAGGGCCGCGTCACGCAGATCAAGGCGCAGATCGAGGAGACCACCTCCGACTACGACCGCGAGAAGCTGCAGGAGCGCTTGGCCAAGCTCGCCGGCGGCGTCGCGGTGATCCGCGTCGGCGGCGCTACGGAAGTCGAGGTCAAGGAGAAGAAAGATCGGGTCGACGATGCGCTGCATGCCACCCGCGCGGCTGTCGAAGAAGGCATTCTGCCCGGCGGCGGCGTGGCGCTGCTTAGGGCCGTCAAGGCACTCGACACGTTGGCGGCCGACAATGCAGACCAGAAATACGGCATCGACATCGTGCGCCGCGCCATCGAGGCACCTGCCCGGCAGATCGCCGAGAATGCCGGTGCTGAAGGCTCCATCATCGTCGGCAAGCTGCGCGAGAAGACCGACTTCGCCTGGGGCTGGAACGCCCAGACCGGCGAGTACGGCGACCTCTACAGGCAGGGGGTGATTGACCCGGCCAAGGTCGTGCGCACCGCACTGCAAGACGCCGCTTCGGTCGCCGGCCTGCTGGTCACCACCGAGGCTATGGTCGCCGAAAAGCCGAAGAAGGAAACTGCACCCGCCATGCCCGCCGGCACCGGCATGGACTTCTGAGGCACTGATCAAATGGCCCGCTCCCGTCACCGGGGGCGGGCATTTCGCAGATAATCCGGGGGATGCTATGAACAAGATGACCGACATCGGATCCGTTCCAACGCCGACCCGTTCGCCGAGCGAGTTCCTCGCCTATGAAACGGAGTGCCGCAGCGCCTTGAAGCCGCTGCTGACGGGCCTGCTGGATAGGGCCGAATCCGCCGGCTGGAACCGCCGCACCGCAGCGTCCACGCTGATGTTCCTTGCCGCGCAGCAGGTGTCGGCGGCATCGGAGACATCCACAGTCGAGTGAAACCAAGATCGGTTCTCGCTGACTGCGCTCCAGAATGGAACACACAACGTCCTGAGTAGTGCGCAAATGCCATTTGGTCTTTCAACAGAGCGCTAATCCGATATGGTCGCCGATAGGGGGCGATCGAGGGCCGGACCGATGCAGGAATATCTGGATCACAAGCTCGAATGTCCCTATTGCGGAACGATCCGGCTTCGCATTCCCGTCGGTGCAACCGAAGCGACTGAAATCAAATGCGATGACTGCGGCAAACCTTTGGGCACCTGGGGCGAGCTACAGGACGATTTTGCAGAGCAAGGCGGCCATGACGGCATTTTTCGGCTGTCAAAAGGCAGGATCAAACGGATCGAGTAGGAAGCTCGCAGATCACACCGCCACCCGAGCACACGGATCCGGATGCGCATTTGCGTAAGAGATAGGAGCGGCGACACCGTGGGTCGCCGCCCTGAGATCGCACTGCAGATCAGACGTGTAGCTGTTGACCGGAGCTTGCAGCTTTCGGTGTCGCCTCGTCCTCGACCAGAATGTCTTTCTTCCTGGCGAACTGCATGAGAATGCCGCGTGCTGTCTCTGCGTCGACTTCGCCGGCCAGTGCGGCTTTGCAGGCGCGAATCGCCGCCCTTTGCTCCGGACTGTTTCCACACCAATCCGTGACGAACTGGTAGGCATCCACGACCGAGTTCAGCTGCCGCGGAAAGCCGAGCCCGACCCACACGCGGACAGGCTTTTCGAAGGGTTGAGAAAGCATCGTATCCTCCCTTCGTCGCGTCAGGCGGCAACGCCGCCAGTCTCGCCGGCTTTCGGCCCGGTTATCCAGGGCATCGCCACGGAGACATCCTCGAGGATTTTCGCCGAACGGGCAAAGCCGGCGAACGCCTCCCGCGCCGCCTTCAGCGGCACAAGGCCATCGAACGCGCGGTGGCACGCCCGCGTCGCCGTTTCATAGATCACGCCACGGCGGCGCCTGGGCCATTCATGGAGAAAGTCGCAGGCATCCTCGAGACAGGCGATCTCCTGGATGAGACCTTCTGCGGCTCTCACAAATACGGGACTTTCGAATGTTCTCTCGCTCATTGAAACCTCCAATGGTTGAACGATTTCAGCTGGTTGAGGAATGGTCACCCCGGCAATCGGCAGCGACCAGGAGAAATATGTGAAGGCCGATTTCCGACGTCAAGACTTGCCATATCCGCTCCTGCGTCAGGACCGGTCCGTACATCTCTCCGAGCTCGTCGCGGCCGGCCACGAGGTCATCGCCCTGGCCCAGTCGGACGCGGCCGCGGCGAAAGTGACCGCGCATCAGTGGAAGCTGACATGCAAAGAACCCGCTCCGGCCTGCCGAAGCGGATTCTGCTTTTGAGGATTTCGTCGCCTCAGTGGGCGTGATGTTCGTGCCGCTCGCGGGTTTTCGCCGCCTTCTTGGCAGAAGCAGACCGCTCTGATGCGGGGCGTTCGGCGGAGGCTTCGCCGCCGAGACGGCCGCCTTTCTTGGCGGCAACATTGGTATCGGCCTTGCCGCGTCCGGAACCGGACTTGTTGCCGCCGCCGGATTCCTTGTTGACCGTCGCCCAGGCGCGCCTCTCCGCTTCCTCTTCCGAGACGCCGCGTTTCTCATAGCCTTCTTCGATGTGTTCGGCCTTGCGTTTCTGCTTGTCGGTATATTTGTCCTTGTCGCCTCTCGGCATGGTCATATCTCCTCGGTCTAGGCCGCTTCGCGGTTGACCCTGGTTTCCGCAAGCGCCGAAAGCTTCTTGTCGGTGGCCTCTTCTTCCTTGAGGTTCTGGGCCAGCACCGACGCGCAATCCTCCCTGCCGAGTTGCTTGGCCCATGCGATCAGCGTGCCATACCGGGTGATCTCATAGTGCTCGACCGCTTGCGCCGAGGCGATCAGGGCAGCGTCCAGGACTTGCTTGTCCTCAACCTCGCCGCTGACCTCGTCGGCCTCCTCAAGGATGCCGTCGATGGCGGGGCAATCGACTTCCTTGGCTTCCACGCCATGCATGTCGAAGACCTTTTCGACCCTCGCGACATGGCCCTCCGTTTCTTCGAGATGCTTCTCGAACCCGGCCTTGAGGTCCGGCGCGGTCGCTTTTTCGATCATCTTCGGAAGAGCTTCGACGATCTGCTTTTCGGCATAGTAGATATCGCGCAACGTGTGGACGAACAGATCGTCGAGGGTCTGGATATCCTTTGAAAAGAAACCCATGGCTTCATTCCTTCTTCATCGGTTGGGGATTGCCCCTGCCGGGGCGACCGGAAAGGTTCCGGCGTGTGAGGCAAACACTCGAGGTTCGGGAGCGTTCCGCGTTGTAGGAATAAGTGATCGGCTGCGGGGCCGGCGCCTGTCCTCAATATCCGCCGATGATGGGCAGGATCTCGCCGGTGATGTAGCTGGAGCATTGGGGCGAAGCCAGAAACACGTAGGCGGGCGCGATCTCCTCCGGCTGGGCCGGCCGCTTCATCGGCGTCTTCGCGCCGAACTGCGACACGTCCTCGGCTTCCTTGTCGGTCGGGTTGAGCGGTGTCCAGACGGGGCCTGGCGCCACCGCATTGACGCGGATGCCCTTGCCGATCAGGTTTCCCGCCAGCGAGCGGGTGAAGGCATGGATGCCGCCCTTCGTCATGGAATAGTCCACCAGCGCCTTCGAGCCCTCGATGCCGGTGACCGAGCCGGTGTTCACGATGGCCGAGCCTGGCAGCATGTGAGGGACCGCCGCCTTCGCCATATGGAAATAGCCGTAGAGATTGGTTTTCAGCGTCGCGTCGAAATGCTCCTCGGTCAGGTCCTCGAACTTTTCGGAATGGACCTGGAAGGCCGCGTTGTTGACCAACACATCCAGCTTTCCGAACGCCTCCATGGTTTTCGCCACGGCCTTTTCGCAGAAGGCGCGCTTGGACACGTCGCCGGCCATGACCAGACAGCGGCGCCCCTCGTTCTCGACGGCTTGCCTGGTTATGGCGGCGTCGCCCTTCTCGGCCAGGTGAACGATCGCCACGTCGGCACCTTCGCGCGCGAAGAGCACGGCCACGGCTCGGCCGATGCCTGAATCGCCACCTGTGATGAGCGCTGCCCTGCTCTCGAGCTTGCCCGAGCCCTTATAGTAAGGAGCATCGTACATCGGAGCCGGATCGAGAATGCGTTCGTCTCCGGGTTTCGGATAGTGCTGCCTGGGGAATGGCGGAACGGGATAGCGTCTGGCGCCAGCCTGCATCGGTTTCGCGGTTGCCTTGCCGGAGGCCCGATCGTTGCGATCGACGTCCTTTTGAATGCGCCTTTGTCTTGCCGCGGTGGCGGACTGCTGGTTGCTCTTTGCCATCTGGGACATCTCCTTCCTGATGGAAGACGCAACGTGCGAAGCGGTGTTTTGTGCGCCCGCCAGCGTCACGAAATATTACGGCCAATATGTATCTATGCTGCCATCGCAACATCGGGGGCGCGAACACCCTTCGCATCCTATCCCGGCGCTCCGGAGTATTGCTGCCGCTTCAGCAGCCGGGCCAGGTGCACCGCGTTTGCCGCCGCCATAGTCATCGTTGCCGTGACGACGTCGGGAGATTTTGCAAGGTCGACGTAGTTGACGTTGCCCATGGCTTCTCCGACCCAGTAAACGCCGGCGTTTGCGGGAATCGTGAAGCCGACGTCGTTCAGCGCCTGAAAGCATTCGGCATGGCAATGATGCGCCCCATCTTCGTTGCCGACGATCGCCACCAGCGCCACCTTGCCTGCGGCCGGCATCCGGCCCCGGTCGTCCGCCTCCGACAGGAAGGCATCCATCCGCTCCATGACGCGCTTGGCGATGCTCGAGGGTTGCCCCAGCCAGATCGGAAGGCCGAATACGAAAATATCGGAGGCGAGTATGCGGTTCCGCAAACACGGCCAGTCGTCGCCCTCCCCTTCGTCGGACAGCACTCCCGGCTTGATGTTGAAATCGGCGGCGCGGATCGGAGCAGCGGTTTCCACGCCGTGTTCAAAAAGACATCGACTCAGTTCCTGCAGGATGCGATCGGTCGAGGATTTCTCCCCGTCTCGGGAAGATTTGAGCGAGCAATTGAGCGCAAAAGACGTAAGGTCCGCAGACATGTCCACCTTCCGGAGCCGGGTTCATCGGGCGCTACGGGCCGGACGGGATAAGGTGCTCGTCTGCCGTTTCGTTGGCCAGGAAGAGAAACCGGGAAAAAGACCTCCTGTTCACCATACCGTCAGGCCCGGTTGACACGGCCCCTAGCAAAAACCGAACGCGCGGATCGACGATTGGTTCTATCTTCCTTCAGCTTCCGCCGCCCCACTGGCCGGCAAGGGTCAGTCCGAACAGGATGGCGAGCCACAGGCCAGCGGCGGCAACCGCCAGGCGCGGCAGTGTTCCCGCCGCTGCAAGGTGCATGAACAGGACGGCGATGATCGCCGCCTTGGCGGCGGCGATCGCCAGGTTCAGTCCGGAATTGAAGCCGCCGAGATCGATGAAGGACGAACCGACTGTCAGCGCAAGCAGCAGCAGGAGCGTGGCATAGGCGACGGCAAGCTTGCGGATTTCGCTCATGATGCGCTTCACCGGTTGATCAGATAGAGTACGGGGAAAAGAAACACCCAGACGATGTCGACGAAGTGCCAGTAAACGCCGACGGCCTGCACGCGCCGCGCGCGGCTTGACGGGTCGGCGCCGCGCCACAGCGCCAGCAGGCCGGCGATGACGAGGATGCCACAGGTCAGGTGCAGGCCGTGCAGCGCGGTCATCGCGAAGTAGAGGCTGAAGAAGAAGGCGGCGTGGACCGGGTCGGGGCCGCTGAACGCGAAGGGCGTGCCCAGCACCGGCGCGATCCCTTCATGGAATTCCATTGCATATTCGGTGCCCTTGATCACCAGAAAGACCACGCCGAGCAGCGCGGTGGCCATCAGGGCCCACACGGCGGCCCGCCAGCGCCCCGCGTCGGCGTGGAAATGCGCCAGCGCCATGGTGAAACTGGAGGTGATCAGGACGGCGGTGTTGACGGCGCCGAGCGTCAGCGACAAATGTTTCGAAGCCGCCGCGAAGGCCGGTCCGTAGCTGACGCGGGCAACGAAGAAGACCAGCATGACGGCGCCGAACAGCATCGCCTCGGAACCGACGAACACCCACATGCCGAAGGCGTCAGCGGCTTTCTCGCGTGCCGGCGTGTCGAAGGCGACGCTTTGCGGCGAGGCACTCATGCCGCAGTCTCCCGCACCTTGTCCTTGTGCGGGCTGAAACGCTCATGCTCCAGCCCCTTCATCGGATAAGCATAGGGCGGCTGCGAGACCGTCGGCATCCGGTCGAAATTGTGCGGTGGCGGCGGCGACGCCGTCTGCCATTCCAGCCCGGTCGCACCCCAAGGATTGTCCGTTGCGCGCGCGCCCCTGAACAGCGACCAGCCGAGATAACACAGCGGCATCAGGTAGCCGGCCGCCAGCACCACCGCACCGGCCGACGAGAGCGCATGCCAGAACTGGAATTCCGGCGGATAGGTGTGATAGCGCCGCGGCATGCCGAGGAAGCCCAGCACGAATTGCGGGAAGAAAGTCAGGTTGAAGCCGATGAAGGTGGCGGCGGCGGCCACGCGAGCCCAAGTCTCGGAATATAGCCGGCCGGTCATCTTAGGCCACCAGAAATGCAGCCCAGCCATATAGGCCGTCACCATGCCGCCGACCATGATGTAGTGGAAGTGGGCGACGACGAAATAGGTGTCGTGGACATGCACGTCGACCGCGAGCGCGGCGAGAAACAGCCCGGCAAGGCCGCCGAAGGTGAACAGCGCCAGGAAGAACAGCGCGTAGAGCATCGGCGCTTCGAAGGTGATCTCGCCCTTGCGCAGCGTCAGGCTCCAGTTGAACACTTTGATCGCCGACGGGATGGCGACGCAGAACGAGAGGAAGGAGAAGATCACGCCCGCATAGGCCGATTGGCCCGAGACGAACATGTGATGGCCCCAGACCAGGAAGCCGAAAACGGCGATCGCCATCGAGGAAAGCGCCACCGCCTTGTAGCCGAACAGCGGCCGCCTGCTGAAGCAGGGCAGCACCTCCGACACCACGCCCATGCCGGGCAGGATCATGATGTAGACCGCCGGGTGCGAGTAGAACCAGAACAGGTGCTGAAACAACAGCGGGTCGCCGCCGAGGTCGGGGTTGAAGATGCCGATCCCGAAAACCCGTTCCAGCACGATCAGGATCAACGAGGCGGCAAGCACAGGTGTGGCCAGCACCATTACCAGCGCGGTCGCATAGATCGTCCATACAAAAATGGGCAGGCGGAACCAGGTCAGGCCCGGCGCGCGCAACGTATGCACGGTGACGATAAAATTGATGCCGGTCATGATGCTCGAGAAGCCGACGATGAAGACGCCCATCGCCGCGGTCGAGACGAAGCCATTGGCATAGAGCGTCGAGAGCGGCGTATAGAACGTCCAGCCGGTGTCTAACCCGCCCGCCAGTACCGAGAAGAGTGCGAACAGGCTGCCGAAGACAAAGACGTACCAACTCGCCAGGTTAAGGCGCGGAAAGGCAAGATCGCGCGCGCCGATCATCAGCGGCAGGAGGAAGTTGCCGAGCGTCGCAGGGATCGACGGCACCAGGAAGAACCACACCATGATGATACCGTGCAGCGAAAAAAGGCGGTTGTAGACATCGTCGGAAACCAGGTCGCCTCCGGGCGTCGCCAGTTCGACGCGCATCAGCACCGCAAAAGCTCCGCCGAGGAAGAAGAAGGCGGTGAGCGAGACAAGATAAAGCCAAGCCACGCGCTTGTGGTCGGTGGTCAGCAGCCAGGCGCGCGGGCCAGCGCCCTCCTCCAGATAATTCGCCCGCATTGCAACATCGCTGCTCATCGGATTGACTCACTGTTCGTCGAGCCCTGCGGCGACAGCGACTTCAAATAGGCCAGCAGCATCTGCAACTCCGCCTCGTCGACCAGGCCATCGAAGCTCGGCATCACCGGCTCGTAGCCGGCGGCGACCTCCTTCTTTGGCTGCAGGATAGAGTCGCGCAGGTAGCGCTCGTCGGCGATCACCGTCGCATCATTGGCGAGCGCCACCGGGCGACCGTAGACATTCTCCAACGGTGGCGCCCGCACCTTGGAGGAATTGCCATGGCAGCCGGAGCAGCCGAGCGCGCGAAAAAGCTTTTCGCCGGTGGCGGCCAGCGTCTCGCCCTCGCCCTGGTCGGACAGCCACGCCGCATATTGCTCGGGAGGCAGGGCATCGACCCAGCCGCCCATTTCCGAATGCTGCGTGCCGCAGTATTCGGCACAGAACAGATGATAGTGGCCGGGTTCGGTGGCGGTGAACCAGACGTGCGTGGTGCGGCCGGGCACGGCGTCCTGCTTGACCCGAAAAGCCGGCACGAAGAAGGAATGGATCACGTCCTGCGATGCCAGCGATACGACGACCGGCTTGCCGACGGGAACATGCAACTCGTCGATCTCGCGCTGGCCGCCAGGATGACGGAATTCCCACATCCACTGCTTGCCGAGCCCGGCGATCTGCAGCGCGTCGGCCGGCGGATGGTCGCGCCGCATGAACAAAGTCGCCCCCCAGCCGAAGATGGCGAAGGCGATGATCAGGCTGGCGAGGGTCCAGCCTATTTCCAGCGGCAGGCTGCGGCCGCGTTCGCCGGTGCGGTCCGCGCCGGAGCCTGCCCGGTACTTGACCGCGTAGCCGACGACCAGCAGAGTCAGAAACGCGCCGAGCGCCGTGGTGAAGGCCAGCAGCGTGTAGAACAGCGTGTCGACGCTGGCCGCAGCCGACGATGCCTCGCTCGGCGCGAAAGGGATGCCGAAGCTCATGTCGGCCTCCGCCTGGAAAGCAGCAGGAGGCCGGCGCCCAGCAAAAGCACGGTGGTCCAACTTGCCATTTTGAGCACGGTCCGGATCATCGAGGTATATTGGCCTCTCGACGCATCGAAGCCGGCGCAAAGCAGGAAGACATGGTCGGCGATGGAGCCGAGTTTTCCTGCCGACGCTTCGACCAGCGCGAGCCTGAGATCCCGTGGCTCAAAAGAGAGCGCCGGCAGGACGCGCGAGACTTGGCCCTGCGGCGTGACCGCAAGCACAGCGATCGGATGGACGTACTGGTCGATTCGGTCGCGCCGCTCGAACGTCATCCCCGCCTCTGCGGCGAGGGCCGCGCCGCCGCCATCGGCGCCGGTCAGAAAGCGCCAGGCTGTCAGGCCGCGCGGGCCGGCGGCGCCAGCAATGCCGGCCTTCGCTGCGGCCGCATCCTGCGTCGTTTCGCCAGGATCGATCGACACGAAAAGCGCGTGATACGATGCGGGATCGAGGCCGGTCCTTTTCAGATCGGAGGCGACTGCCTGCTGCGTGACGCCGCACAGGTTCGGACATTTGTCGTAACCGAAGACCAGCAGCGCCGGACGCCCGCTCAGGATGGCAGACAAAATCACTTCCGTCCCGGAAGCATCACGGAAACTGCGTCGCAGATCGAGCTGCGCGCCGATCTTCGGATCGAAGCTCGGGCGGTCGGCAGCCTGAACGGGCCAGGCCGCCAACAGACACAGTATGCAGAGTACGGGCTTCATGGTCCGGCTCCCGCCTTCGCTCCGCCACGGCAGTTCCCGACTTGCGGAGCGCGCGGAACATTCTGATCCAGCAGCGTGCATTCTCCGTCCAGCGCAGCAGTACTCTTCGACCAATTCGGAAGGCCGTCTTGCGCGACCAGCTTCATCGCTTCTTCGACGGGGATACGGGCAATGTCGGCGGTGCGGTTCACCCAGCCGAGCGTTGTCAGTTCCTTGTCCTCCTTGCTGCGGAAGGCCGCGAGATCGCTCTCAGGCGTGCGCTGCAAGGCTGGGCTCTCTCTGTCGCTCTCTGCCGCCGGACCGGGAGGCGGCCAGACTGGCGTGGTGTCGAAGACGAATTTCAGCGCGACGGCTGAAACGGCAAGGAAAACAAGAAGGCCGACACCGAAGGCAATCAGCGCCCTCGGCCAGACGTCGCGAGTTTCGGGCGGACGGACGCTCTCAGCCATGCGCAGGCTTTCCCCGCCACAGGCTTATCCGCTCGGGATCGGTCAGCGCGAAGAGGAACAGCGCCGCCCACAGGCCGCCGACGGCGGCGAAGGCGGCCAGATCATGCCAGCCCGACAGCAGGCTCGATCCGCCGAGCGGCGGGCGGACGCGCCACACGGTCTCGAAGACATGGCCTGCCGCGGCGGCGCCGCCGAGACACAGAAGCCCGACATGGCTGCGTTTCAGTCGGCGGCTGAGAAAACCCGCGAACGGCATTGCAAATTCGACAGCGATGACGGCCAGGAGCAGATATTGCCAGCCATGGCGTGCGCGAGCGATGTACCAGTGGATTTCGGTCGGCAGGTCCCCGGCCCAGACGATCAGCCACTGCATGAAGGCGAGATAGACCCACATCAGCACGAAACCGAACAGCATGTTGGCAACGTCCTCGCTCAGCGCGACGCCATGCTCGCCGCCAGGCAGCACCTCGATCTGCCGCCGTGCGGCGAGCACGAGCAGCGCCAGCGCACCTGCGCCGACCACCTGCGCCGAAGCTTCGATCATGGCATAGATGGTCGAGGTGAACTCGGGTTCGAGCGACAGCATCCAGTCGGTGGAAAAGACGCTGAGAGCGATACCGTGCAGGATCAGACCGAGCGCGCAGGACCTGCCGGACAGCGCGCCGCCGGTCGCGGCGCAGCCGAGCACCAGCCACGTCAGCGCCAGCCAGATCGCCGAGCAGGCCACGAAACGCACGACGAAGAAGGGGGCGCTGAGATAAGCCAGCTTGAGGCGAACGCTATCCGGCAGAACACTTGGATCGCCCGCCCAAGGAAAGACCTGATCGAGGCATGCGAGCACCGGCAGCAGCATCAGCAACGCCAGCGGCAGCGTCGCCACCATGGCGCGTAGCGGCGCTCGCATGGCGCCGCCCCAGCGTCCGCCCGTCAGGCCATGCACCAATAGGATGGAGAGCGCACCGAGCGGCAGGCCGGTGGCCACGAGCGCGGCCGTCAGCCAGCCCGCCAGCGTGGCATGGATGTCGAAAAAAGCTCCTATGGCGGACAAGACAAGGCCGACCGCACCGACGACCAACGCCATAAAGACTGGGCGTTCGGCAAGGCGCATCATTGCGGCGCCTCCGCGTTCAGGCGGGCCTGCAAGGTTTTGGGCAAGGCGGCGACCGGAGCGTGGCGTGAAAGCTGCAAGGCGCGGATATAGGCGACGATGGCCCAGCGGTCGGCAGCAGACACGCGCGCCGCATAGGAATACATGGCTCCGTAGCCATTGGTGATGACATCGTAGAAATGGCTGTCGGGAGCCTCGCGCAGCCGGTCCTGATGATAGGTCGGCGGGGCGGGAAAACCGCGCCGGACCACCATGCCGTGACCGTCGCCCGTGCGGCCATGACAAGGCGAGCAGAAGATGTCGAAACGTTGCCGGCCGCGCTCCAGCGTTGCCATCGTCACAGGAAGAGGGATCTTTTCGGGACGGGGCGAAAGGTCGGTGTCGCGGGCCACAGTACCCTTGACGGGAGTCCGCGCCGAGGCACCGTCGGCGAACTGACGGCTCGCCTCCAGCGGATCGTAACGCGGCTGGCGGGCCATGTCCTGGTCGCAGCCGGCGAGCAGAAGCAAGAGCAGCAGCGGCGCTCGCCCGTTCACGCTTCCACCTCCTCCACCGTCTCGGCACCCAGCCGTGTCAACTGGCCCCTGGTGACGCCCTTGCGAAACCTCGGATCGGCCGTTTCGACAAGCAGGTAGAACTTGCCGCCGCGTGCGTAGCTGAAGGTTTCGGCGTTGAAGGCGGGATGGTGGTAGCGCGGCAACCCGTTGGCCCAGAGCAAGCCGACGAAGCCGGCAAGCGCCGCACCCAGTATTCCCGCCTCAAAGGCGATCACCACGAAGGGCGGCCATGAATGCAACGGCCGGCCGCCGACATTGAGCGGATAGTCGATCTCGACGGAATAGAGGATCAACGCATAGGTGAGCACCAAGCCGGCGATGCCGCCCGCCAGCACGATCCAGGGCAGGCGCGTCGGGCGGATCGCCAGGATGGCTTCCAGTTCGCGGATTTCGAACGGCGAGAAGGCATCCATGCACCGGTAGCCATTGTCGCGCATAGCGCTCGCCGCATGGACCAGGGCATCCGGCTCGGCGAAGGCCGCAATAAGGCCGTAGAGGCTCATGCCACCCTCCCCGTCTCTTCCGCCAGTTCCTCGACCTCGAAGATGGTGATGGCCGGCAGGATACGGACGAACAGGAAGATGAGTGCGAAGAAAGTGCCGATGGAGCCGAACAGGATGCCGAAATCGAGCCAGGTGAGCGACTGGTCGCGCCAGGCCGAGGGCAGGAAATCGCGGCTCGGACCGCTGACGACGATGACGTAACGCTCGATCCACATGCCGATGTTGACAATGACGGCAATGGCGAACAGCGCCGGCATGTTGAGGCGCACGCGCCGCAACCACAACAGTTGCAGGACGCCGACATTGCAGGCGAGCATGATCCAAAAGAGCGTCGAATAGGGACCGACGGCACGCTGCACCATCATCGTACGTTCCCACGTTTCGCCAGAATACCAGGCGAAGAACGCTTCCGAAGCGTAGCCATAGGCGACGATCAGCCCCGACGCGATCATCAGTTTCGCGGCATTGTCCATGTGCCTCAGCGTGATCAGGTCCTCGACCGAAAACGCCCAACGCAGCGGGATGGCGATGGTGAGCACCATGGCGAAGCCGGATAGCAGCGCCCCGGCGACGAAGTACGGCGGGAAGATCGTCGAATGGTAGCCGGGGGTGATGGCAAAGGTGAAATCGAGCGAGACGATCGAATGCACCGAGACGACCAGCGGCGTCGCCAGCGCCGCCATCAGGTAATAGACGACGCGATAGCGTGCCCAGTGGCGGGCCGAGCCGCGCCAGCCCATTGCGAGAATGCCGTAGAACAGTTGCGCGCCACGCGTTTTCGCCCGGTCGCGCAACATGGCGAGGTCGGGCAACAGACCCATGAACCAGAACAGCAGCGAGACGGTCGCATAGGTGGCGATCGCCGCGAAATCCCACACAAGAGGACTTCGCCATTGCGGCCAGTGCATATGCGTGTTGGGCAGCGGCAGCAGCCAGTAGAAGAACCACGGTCGGCCGAGATGCAGGATCGGGAATAGCCCGGCCATCGCCACCGCGAACAACGTCATCGCCTCGGCGAAGCGGTTGATCGAGGCCCGCCAAGGCTGGCGCAGCAGAAGCAGCACCGCCGAGATCAGCGTGCCGGCGTGGCCGATGCCGATCCACCAGACGAAGTTGGAGATCATCGTGCCCCATACCACCGGCATGTCGATGCCCAGTTTGCCGACGCCGATCGCGACCAGGTAGGTGATGGAGTAGAAAAGCACGAGCACAAGGACGAAGCAGAGGAAGAAAGCGGCCCAGAAATAGCGCGGCAGCCGCCCGTTCAGGACGACGCCGGCGATGCGTCCGCTGATCTCTGGAAAATCGTGCCGGCCACGCAGAACCGGCGGCGCCCTTCCGACGGCGGCAGTTCTAGCCATCGGTCCGCCCCTTTTCTGCGGCAGCGGCTGCGTTGCCGGGATTGCGGATGCGGCCGAGGTAGGTGGTGCGCGGGCGCGTGTTCAGCTCTTCAAGTAACGCATAGGAATGCGGCGCGCCCTTCTCGCGCAGGACAGCCGCGCGCTTGTCGTTCAGGTTGCCGAAGCTGATCGCCCGTGTCGGACAGGCCTGCTGGCATGCGGTGACGACCTCGCCGTCGGCGATGGCGCGGTTGTCGACTTGGGCATGGATGCGCGCTTCGGAAATGCGCTGTGCGCAGTAGGTGCATTTTTCCATGACACCGCGCGAGCGCACCGAAACGTCTGGATTGTGAGCCGCCTGCTCAGGCCCTGCCTCTCCGCCATAGGGCTGGTATTCCAGGAAATTGAACCGGCGCACCTTGTAGGGGCAGTTCTGCGAGCAGTAGCGCGTGCCGATGCAGCGATTGTAGACCTGCGCATTGAGGCCGTCATGGGTGTGGACAGTGGCGTTGACCGGACAGACGATTTCGCACGGTGCCTTCTCGCATTGCATGCAGGGCACCGGCTGGAAAAGGGTTTCGGGGTCGTCAGGCGGACCGGCATAATAGCGGTCGACGCGCAGCCAGTGCATCTCGTGGCCGAGCGCGCATTCGTCGGGACCGACTGTGGGGCTGTTGTTCTCAGCCTGACAGGCCGAGACGCATGCCATGCAGCCGATACAGGCCGAAAGGTCGATCGACATGCCCCATGCCTCCTGGTCATAGGGCCAGTCGGGATAGAGCGATTCCGTAGGCGCGGGCGGCAGGTCGTCGCGAACGAAATCCGGGCGTTCGCGGAAATGATCGAGCGAGGCGCGGCGCACGATGGCGCGCCCTTCCATCGCGTGGTGATGCTGGGTCGTCACCAGACGGGCCGTGTCGGCGCGGGGGGTGAGCGTGACGCCGCCGGCAAACCACATCGCATCCGACGTCCGCAACCGGTACGCGTCGAAGCCACCGGCCAATGCAGCGATCGAGCCGGTCCTGCGGCCGAAGCCGAGCGGCAGTGTCACCGTCTCATCAGGATGGCCGGGCATAATCCAGACCGGTGCATCGATGCTGCGGCCGCCGTGCGCAAGGTTGACCACCTGCCCAGTTTCCAGTTGCAGCCGTCCGGCCGTGGCGGGCGAGATCAGCGCCGCATTGCCCCAGACCTGCTTGGTCAGCGGCCGGGGCAGTTCCTGCAGCCAGGCGCAATTGGCGTGCCGGCCGTCGCGCAGCCAGGGGTCAATGGCGAAACGAACCTCCAATCCTTGCGAAACCGGCTCCGGTTTCAAATCGGTGAGCCCCGTGCCCGTTTCGACCGTGACAGGCGCAACGGCGCTGCCAGCCACGAGGCCGTCACGCAACGCCTCGCGCCAGGCGCTGTCGTCTAGCCTTTTCGCCCAGGTTTCGCGAACCAGGCCGAGCGCGTCGACGTCGAAGCGCCCGGCCAGCGCGGCAATCATTTCATGCGCGGTACGGCCGCCGTAGAGCGGGCGGATCAATGGCTGGACGATCGAAACCGTGCCGTCATGGCCGGATACGTCGCTCCAGCTTTCGAGATCGTGCGCGGCGGGAACATGCCAATGCGCAAGTTGCGCCGTCTCGTCGCGATAAAGGCCCCAATGCACCAGAAGCTTGAGCCGCGAGAAGGCGGCGCGAACGTCGAGATCGGCCGGCGCGGTGAAGCCGGGATTGGCGCCCAGCACGACGACGCTGTCGACTTCCTTTCCGGCGATTGCGTCGCACAGCGCGGCAAGGTCGCCGTCGACGCGCAACGCATCGGGCGGCTCGATGAAATCCACCGTCGTGCCGATAGCGCAGGATCGCTGGTTGAACCCATGCGCCGCCGCATGAACGAACGGACCCTGCCGCTCGCCGGGAACGACGAGAGAATTTCGCCCCGCGCCTACCAGATCCTCAATCGCAGCCGAAAACCATTGCGGGGCGGGCGCTCGCCCGGCCTGCAAAGCGGCAGCGAGGCTCTCCACCTCGCTCGGCCGCACCGCCTTGCGGCGATCGGCAGCCGTACCGGTCAGCGTTGGCGTGGACTCGACAACGTAAAGCCGGTTCATCGTATCGCCCGGCCTGCGTACGCGGCGGCGGTCGGCGAAATTGCGGGCGTAGGCAAGACGCCCCGGCCCTTCGCCGAGAAAATCGGCGTCGAGCGACAGGATCACGTCCGCCCGGTCGAAGTGATAGACCGGGGCCAGCGCGCGACCGAACAGTTTTGCCGTTGCGGCCGTACCTGCCGGAACGGCGAGTGGATCGTGGCGATAGACGCGGAGCTTCGGATACCAGCTACGCAGATCCTCGAGTTGCGCCTTCATCGTCGGCGAGGTCGTGGCTTCGACAAGCAGCGCTCCACCCTGCCCTCCCGACGCTGCCCAATCGGCGCTCAGCTTCGCCATGTCGGCCAGGAAATCGCCGTATCCGGCCGGTTCGCCGTTCTTCAGCGGCACGCGCGAGCGATCCGGATCGAACAGGGCGAGGACGGCGGTCTGCATGATCGCATCAGTCGCGCCACGCGAGGAGGGATGGTCGGGATTGCCCTCGATCTTGGTCGGCCGCCCCTCATGGCTTTCAACGATGACGCCGATGCCGTAGCCCTCGCTCGACAGCGCGGTGGCGTAGTGGAGCGGCCTGCCCGGAATGATATTTTCCGGCTGGCGGACATAGGGCACGATGCTCTCCACCTCGCTGCAGGCAGTCAGGCCAGCCATCGCCAGCGATGCGCCGGCGAGTTTCAGCAGCGTGCGCCGATTGACTTGCATGGGTAGGCGTGCGGCGATGGCCGGAAATTCGGATTCGATGAACCGCCTGAACTCGCCGCTGTCGGCCAGTTCCTCCAGGCTGCGCCAGATGTCCTTGTCCGCCGCGCGGTGTGCCAGGGAAGCCGGGCTTTGTGCGGCTGCGGGTTTCGTTTCAGCGGTGGCAGACATAGCAATCCGTCATCGTTACGGGATGGATGTCGAGCACGCTAATCAGCGACTTCCGTATCCGGTCGATATCCTCGGGCGGCTTCCAGTGCATGAGGAAGATGTCCTGCGGCGGCCGAAGGTTGGGCTCCGGATCACGGTGGCAACCCAGGCACCACTCCATCGACAGCGGCTCCGCCCTAGCCATCAGCGGCAAGTCGTCGACCTCGCCGTGGCAGGTCTCGCAGGCGACGCCCTTGGCGACGTGAATCGAATGATTGAAGAACACGAAATCGGGGACGGTATTGACGCGCTTCCATTGAAGCGGTCTGCCGCTGGCCAGGCTCGCACGGACCGGCGCCAGCATCGCCGCGCTCGTGAAAAGCTGCGAATGACAGGTCATGCAGACCTCTGTTGCCGGCAGGCCGGCCGACGACGAGGTTTCGACGCCGTTGTGGCAATAGCGGCAGTCGATGCCGAGTTGGCCCACGTGATGCTTGTGGCTGAAGGGCACTGGCTGCGCGACCGCCTCGCCCACTCCAGTCAGGAAACTGGACCGCAACAGCGCCGTGCCGCCCAGCGCGACGAACATGCCGACGAACAGTGCGCCCCACAAAACGAAGCGGGCGATGCCGTTGGCGTTGCTGGAAAAAATCTGCGGCATCCCCTCGCCGATTTGCCTGCATGGAATTGGCGGTTGCGGCTTAACGATGGCTTGGGGCGTCAGGTTCCGCGTCGGCTTCCGCATCACGAAATGGTGACGCGCGCGACGGCGCCAAACCGTGATCAGTTCGCAACCATCAACGACTGGAGGCGTTCGGCGACATCACGATTGAAGACCGATGGAATTTTGTCATGACCGATTTGCCTGCTCACTCGCCTGACAACCACGATTTCCGACACTCAGGACTTGCATTCTGGTGGTGCATGTTCGTCGGCGCATTGCTTGTGGTTCTCGGGGCGCTGCTGGGGGCCGGCGGCGCTTGGCTGATCTGGCTGGGCGGCTCGTGGTACTACCTGCCGACCGGCATCGCGCTCGTTGTGGCCGGCGGCCTGCTGCTATCCGGCAATCCGGCCGGCATATGGCTCTATGGCCTGACCTGGCTGGCAACGCTGGCGTGGGCCTATTGGGAAGTCGGCCTTGATGGCTGGGGGCTGATGCCGCGCGTGCTGGCGCCGACCGTCGTTCTGATTTTCGTTCTGTTGGCCTTGCCGGCCTTCAACGAACCCGTCCGCCCGCGCCGCAGCGGCGGGAGATACGCGACCGTATCCGGCCTCGTTGTGTTGATGGCGGCCGGAATGGGCATGCATCACTTCACAGGCGCAGCGCAGTCGCAAGAAGCCCTGCCGGCCCCGCCGCCCGCTACGCCGGCGGCGCAGAACCGGACCGGACAGCCGGACACGACGATCCACAAGCCGGGCAAGGACTGGCCGGTCTACGGCGGTTCCGAACTGGGGCGCCGTTATTCGCCGCTTGACCAGATCACCGCCGAGAACGTCTCGAAGCTGACGAAAGTCTGGACATTCCGCACCGGCGACATGCCTAGCAAGGCCGCGGACGGCAAATATTCTCCGGAAAACACACCGCTGGAGATCGGCGGCCATCTCTATGCCTGCTCCGCAAAGGGCATCGTCATTTCCGTCAACGCCGCGACCGGCAAGGAAGAATGGCGCTATGATCCCAAGGTATCAGACGACGCCATTCCTTATGGCGCGACCTGCCGAGGGGTCGCCTACTACACAGTGAAAGATGCCGTCGCCGACCAGCCCTGCGCGACCCGCATCGAATGGGGCACGCTCGACGCACGCCTGATCGCCATTGATGCCAGGACAGGCAAACTCTGCGCCGATTTCGGCGACAAGGGCATGGTCGACCTGACGCAAGGCATCGGCGAAACCGTGCCCGGCTGGTATTCGGTCACTGCGCCGCCGACAATCGTGCGCGGCATCGCTGTTGTCGGCGCGCAGGTGAAGGACGGCCAAGCCGAGGACGCGCCGTCTGGCGTCGTCCGTGGCTACGATGCCACGACGGGCAAGCTGGTCTGGGCCTGGGACATGGGCCACCCCGATCGGACTGGCGCACCGCCGCAAGGCGATACCTATACGCGCGGCACACCGAACATGTGGACCGTCGCAGCGGCCGACCCTGAGCTTGGCTATGTCTACCTGCCGCTCGGCAATTCCGCCGTCGACTACTATGGCGGCAACCGCAAGGATTTTGAGAACGAGTTTAACTCCTCGATCGTCGCCATCGATGTGACGAGCGGCAAGCCGGTTTGGCATTTCCAGACCGTCCACTACGACCTGTGGGACTACGATCTCGGCTCGCAGCCGACGCTGGTCGATCTGCCGACCGATAACGGTGTCGTGCCTGCCGTCATCGTACCGAGCAAACAAGGCCACATTTACGCGCTCGACCGCAGGACCGGCAAGCCGCTATTCCCGGTCGAGGAACGCAAGGTGCCTACGGGCGGCGTCGAACCCGACAAGCTTTCGAAGACGCAGCCCTACTCGACCTACGCACATCTCGACCAGCCCAGGTTGACCGAGAAGGACATGTGGGGCATGAGCCCGCTTGACCAGCTTTACTGCCGTATTCAGTTCCACCAGGCGTCGTATCAGGGTGAATACACTCCGCCCACCGTGGACAAGCCGTTCATCGAATATCCAGGCTACAACGGCGGGTCGGACTGGGGTAGCGTCGCGGTCGACCCGCAAAGTGGCGTTCTTGTCGCCAATTACAACGACATGCCGAACTACAACCAGCTGATGCCCCGCGCCGAGGCTGACAAGATGGGCCTGAAGCCGATCGACAAGGGCAAGATGTCGAAGGCCGTGTCGGACAAGGGCGACCCGCAGGCAGGGTCTCCATACGCCATCCACGTCAATGCCGGCTGGCGGCTGCCGACCGGGCTGCTATGCTCCGAACCGCCCTACGGCCATATCCGGGCGATCGATCTCAAAACTGGCAAGACCTTGTGGGACAAACCCCTGGGCAGCGCGGTCAACAACGGACCATGGGGTATTCCTTCGATGCTGCCGATCGACATCGGCACGCCGAACAATGGCGGTCCGCTGGTGACCGCAGGTGGCCTGATCTTTGTCGCCGCGGCGACGGACGACAAACTGCGCGCCATCGACATCAAGACCGGCAAGATCGTCTGGCAAGCCGACCTCCCGGCCGGCGGACAAACGACGCCGATGACCTATGAGGTCGACGGCCGGCAGTACGTCGTCATCGCTCCCGGCGGGCACCACTTTATGGAAACAAAGATTGGAGATCAGGTGATCGCTTATGCGTTTCCACAAGATTGATGGCGCAGCGTCGCGAACCCAATGGGATGACCGAACCCCTGTGCCTTAAGCTAGAGCGTTAAGTTGACATGTATTCGGCGTTTTCGACGTAGTTCGTGCACTCTGTTTCCCGATGGAGCGTTTCAACGAGGCAGACTTGGGGCAGCACCGGAACGACGGCTTTCGGGGCGACTTGGGAAAAAGCCGCATTTTCAGAGGCCGCTCGGCGGGGTGGATGTCTCTCGGCCTGCCATGGGTCTGGAATTCCCTTAGTTCTTCAACCGAAACAGCCTAGATGCACCACGGGCCCCTTCGGTGGTAGATCAGTCTGCACGTCTATCTCGGTGGAACAGATAGGCTTCCCTTAGTATCCTGGGTGATACGAAAGATCGAGAATGGCAGTTTTCAAGAAATGACAGCGTCACGTAGGTCGAGTTGCATGTTTAAGTGAGACACCATTCTCAAGCGCCTTGGTCACCCTCATTCGTATTATAGCCGGAACGGTCTACATCCCGCGACAGCTCTTTAAGGAACCTGTCTCCCGTCGCCAACCGTCGGCCAAGCGTCTGCATGAACCCCTCGAAGCGTTCAACACCTTTCGCGCGCGCGGAGGCTTGGGCGGTCTCCGGCAGGGGAGGCGTGATGGTCAGCCAAAAGCGAATGAACAGCGAGACGGTCTCGCCGAGCACGGCAATATCTTCGTCGAGCCCGTCGATCTGGCGGCCGAGCTTGTCCAGCCGGCGCGACATGGCCGCCTCCAGCTTCTCGGAGGAATCGCCTGACAGGAAGGAGGCAACGGCCGCCTCGATGATGGCGGATTTCGAGACTTGCCGGCGCAGCGCCAGCACTTCGACTTGGACGAGCAATTCCGGGTTGAAATAGACGTTCATGCGGGTGCGGGCCGTCATGCGTTACCTCCTAAAGCTCGATGTTATCGCCGGGGTCGAGCGACGCTTGCCGCGCGACCAGACGGATATGCGAGCGCAGCGCGCGGGCCTTCGCCGCGTCGACGTCGGGTTCGCCGTCAAAGAGATCGAACTCCTGTTCCGGCGTTCGCGACGACGCGACGATTTCCTCGTGCTCGGGCAATACGGGTTCGCGGCGAATGCCGGCATTGGCGGGATCGCCGTCCATGCTGCCGGCGGCGGCACTCGTGGCCGAAGCCTTCGCTGCGGTGACGACACGGCGCGACCAGTCATCCGATCCTTGCCGTGCGGCGTTCGGGCGCGCGGCCGGATCGGGCGGCGTCATGATGCGTTCCTTGAAACGCGCATCCTCATAGTAGCGGGCCTTGGTCGCGCGAATCGGCGGCGTGCCCGCCACCATGACGATTTCGTCAGCGGGCGGAAGTTGCATGATCTCGCCGGGCGTGAGCAACGGCCGCGCCGTCTCCTGCCGCGACACCATGAGATGCCCTAGCCACGGCGACAGTCTGTGCCCGGCGTAGTTGGTGGAATCGCGCAACTCTGTCGCCGTGCCGAGCGAATCTGATACGCGCTTGGCGGTGCGCTCGTCGTTGGTTGCGAAGGCGATGCTGACGTGGCAGTTGTCGAGGATGGAATTGTTCGGGCCGTAGGCGCGCTCGATCTGGTTGAGGCTCTGCGCGATCAGGAAACTTTTGATGCCGTAGCCGGCCATGAAGGCGAGCGCCGATTCAAAGAAATCCAGTCTCCCGAGCGCGGGAAACTCATCCAGCATCAGCAAGAGGCGATGACGCTTGCCGGAGGCTTTCAGTTCCTCGGTCAGCCGGCGGCCGATCTGGTTGAGGATGAGTCGGATCAGGGGTTTCGTTCGGTTGATGTCGGAGGGTGGCACCACGAGGTAGAGGCTGACTGCCTCGCCGCTTCCGACCAGATCGGCAATGCGCCAGTCGCAGCGCGCCGTGACGCGCGCCACGACGGGATCGCGGTATAGGCCAAGGAAGCTCATGGCCGTGCTAAGCACGCCGGAGCGTTCGTTTTCGGACTTGTTCAACAGTTCGCGCGCGGACGACGCGATGACAGGATGGACACCGGCCTCGCCGAGATGCGGCGTGTCCATCATCGCCCGCAAGGTAGCTTCGACCGGCCGGCGCGGATCGGACAGGAAGTTTGCGACCCCCGCCAGCGTCTTGTCCTTCTCCGCATAGAGGACGTGGAGGATTGCGCCCACCAGAAGCGAATGCGAGGTCTTTTCCCAATGGTTTCTTTTGTCCAAGCTCCCTTCTGGATCGACCAGAATATCCGCAATGTTCTGCACATCGCGCACTTCCCATTCGCCCTGTCGCACCTCCAGTAAGGGGTTGTATGCCGACGACTTCGCGTCGGTCGGATCGAACAGCAGCACGCGGCCATGCCGGGCGCGGAAGCCGGCCGTCAGCGTCCAGTTCTCGCCCTTGATATCGTGGACGATGCAGCTTCCCGGCCAGGTCAGAAGCGTCGGCACGACAAGGCCCACACCTTTGCCGGATCGCGTCGGGGCGAAGCACAACACATGCTCGGGACCGTCATGGCGTAGATAGTTTCGTTCAAACCGGCCGAGCACGACACCATCCGGGCCGAGCAACCCGGCGGCGCAGATTTCCCTGTCCTCAGCCCACCGTGCCGAACCGTATGTGGCAACGTTGCGGGACTCACGCGCACGAAGGATCGACATGATGATGGCGGCGGCGATCGCGATGAAGCCACCGGATGCCGCGATGAAGGCGCCTTCAGTGAAGACCGCAGGCGCATAGGCGTCGAAGGAGAACCACCACCAAAAAAATGCCGGCGGATAGTAGATCGGCCAGCCCGCCAGTTCGAACCATGGGTTGCCAAGCTGCACCTGAAAGCCGAGCCGCCATGCGGTCCATTGCGTGGCCGCCCACGTCATCACCAGGGCGATGGTGAAGACGACGGCGATCTGGCCCCAAAGGATTCGGCCTCCGCGCATAAGGGCTCCATTCGGCAAAAGAGATGGAGCCGATCAGAGAATAAGCCTTCGCGCGAGAGGCAACAGAAAAGATGGCGCCGAAGGGCTACTGGATAGCGTCGGCGACGAATAGGACGATGGCCGCGTGCTCCTGAATATAGTGGCCTCTCGCTCAGTACCATTCGGTCGGCCAAGTTGCGACAACGACAACCTATATTTCTATGCCCCGCTGGCGCCCGAACTGCCACGACACAGTGCCGCTCTGCACGACGCCCATGACCTCGCGGCCGAGCTGACGGTCGATGACCGGACGCCACGGGACAAGGGTGAACTCGTGGCTCTTTTCGACAATGGCGAACTTGCCGCTGGATAGCTGAACGGTGCCGGTGAACTTACCGGAAACGGTCTCGCCGTCCGCGGCGGCACGGAACGGCAATGCCTTGGCGGTCGCCGCGTCCGCGCCGATGCGGCCGATCTCTCGCCCGCGTAGGGTAGCGAGCAGATTGCGCCGGTAGGTAACGCGGCCGTCCTGCTGCCGCGTCGCATCGCCATGGTCGATATGATGCTCGCGCCGCCGCTCCATCGCCTTGCGCACCTGCTGACCGAAGCCGGTCGGCGCGAGGTCGGATGCGTCGGGCGACACCAGTCGCCTGTCGAGCCAGGTCGCGCCGTCCGCCGTGATCTGGCTTTCCAGATCGAAGGTGGTGATGACGCGGATATTGGCCTGAGCACCGCGTCCGGCGTCGAACGCCATGCTGCGTTTCTCAAAGTCCTCCGGGATGCGCCATTGGTCGGCGTCGATCCGCTCGGCGATCCCGGCGCGGCGCAGCGCCTCCAGTCGTCGCACATGAGCATCGACATAGCCCTCGTAGTCGCCGCCCGGAACACGCCCCTCGAATCTGGCCTGCTCCAGATGGCGGCTCGGCCGATAGATGCCGTCCTCGGCTATCGCGGCAATGGCGCGGTCTGATGGCCGGGCGTTCGCCTCGGCCCGGCCGATGTCGATTATGCTGCCTATCCGTGCATCCTCCAACTGCCTCGGGTCGATGTTGGAGATGTGATGCGTCCGGCCGTCGATCCCATCCACGACGACGGTGAGATTGTCGCCCAGCTCGTTGGCGAGATATTTGTCGAGCACGCGACCGGTGACGGGTATGGCGGGCACCGTCTTATGGATGTGGAAAGTCAAAGGATCGCGCTCCAGTCCATCGGCGGCGAGCGACCTTTGCATGGAGCGGATGATGTCGCCGCGTTCGCCAATCTCGCGCAAGGTCGGCTCCATCCGCTCGTTCAATTCCCACACGCCCGGCGCATGTTCCGTTGCGAGGCCCATGCGGCCCAGCTTGGCGAGCCGGCGCAGACGAAGCGTGCGCTCGAACTGCGGCTTCGGCTCTTCCGGTTCGTAGCGCAGGTCAAGGAATCGCGCATGGACTTCCTCCGCCATCGCCCTGTCGATGCGCGTGAAACGATCCTGATCTATCTCGGCCGTGAGCTTGCGGGTCTGCTCGATCTCCCTGACCGGACCAAGCTCCAGCGTCGCCAGAGCGCTGGCGCGCTCGCGGACGCCATGGACGATGTAGTCGCCGTTGATGACCAAATCTTCGCCCAGCTCGTCCTTGCCCCGGAGGATGACATGCACATGGGGATGACCGGTGTTGTAGTGGTTGACCGCGACCCAATCGAGCTTCGTGCCGAGGTCGCCTTCCATCTGATTCATGAGGTCGCGGGTGTAGGCCGTGAGGTCGGACAACTCCGCGCCGTCCTCCGGCGAGACGATGAGCCGGAACTGGTGGCGATCGTCCTGGCCGCGCTCAAGGAAGGCGTCGCCGTCGGCGCGATCATCGCCGGCCGAATAGAGCTGCCCGCGTTCGCCGTCGCGCGAGGTGCCGTCGCGCTGGATATAGCGCAGATGGGATTGCGCCTTGCGGCTCTCACCGGGACGGAGAATATAGCGCTGCTGGACCATGACGCGGCGCGCGCCGGGTTGCCGGTGCTGCCATCCACCGCCGCCGAGATTGCGGGAGCGGACGAAAACCGCGCCGCGTCCGCGCTTCACGCCCTTGCCGCTCGACAGCACCAAATGAGAGCCGGCCAGCGCTGCTGGCGTGAACACCGCCGTTCCGAAACCGACATGAGGCGACGTGCGGCGCTGCTGGCGCGCGATCTTCTTCGCCTGCGTCAGAAAGCTCTTGGTCTTGCCCGCGCGCGGCGGCGTATCGAAACGGATGCGGCCCGGCCTCGGCCGGAGGCGGTTTTCGTCATCGGCGCTCATGGACGCGCCTCCGGTCGAAACCGGCGCAAATCGCGCAATCGGCGGCCACGGTGCCGATTGAAAACCAGCAACGCCATGGCGTTGCACGAAATCGCGGCACTCCAGCCCTCAGAGCCATGGTGCCGGAAACGGCCGCCTAACCAGTGTGCAGACAAAGACAATTTTGGAAACCGGCCCGACAGGGTGCCGGTTTCTTCAATCTTGCCCTCCGCCTTTTCCGCTGTTTCTGCCTCTCCAACCGGGAATGCAGCCAGGCGCAAACTTGCCTGACTGCACACCGGAACGAACGCGAGCGCGCGCGGGAACGCCATCCTCATGGCGTCGCTCCGTCGCCCGCACGCGCCACGAACATGCCGCCGAAACGCGGCTCCGCATTGCGGCGCTCACGCACCGGAACGGTCGCGCGTGTGTCGCCTGACGGCGGCGCAGCAGCCGTTGCGCTGTCGTTCGGGCGCACGACGAACAGCGGCGCATCGCGCCAGTCGGGCGTTGGCGCGGCTCGCCGGACCGCTGCATCGGGTGCCGCCGCCCCGCCGAGAACCGGCAGGAGCGCGGCGACATAGGCGCGCGTTTCCGCCGGCAGATCTTTGCCCGTTGTGCGGTATTCGTCATAGCGCGCGGGGCCGGCATTGTAGGCCGCGAGCATCGCGGCGACATTGCCGTAGCGGTCCCACATCTCGCGCATGTAAGCCGTGCCCGCCAGAATGTTGTCGTGCGGCTGATAAGGATCGCGGCCGAGGCCGTGGCGATTACGCAAGCCTGCCCAGGTGCCGAGCATGACCTGCATCAGCCCGATCGCACCCGCCGCCGAGACCGCACGCACGTCGCCCGCGCTCTCGGCGCGCAGCACCGCGCTAATCCAGTGCTCGGGAACACCGAAACGCTGCGACGCCTCGGCAATGTGCGCGGCATAAGGATCGGCGACGACGCTGCGCTTTGCCGGCATGGATTGCGCGATCGACGCGCCCGGTCCCGCGCAGAGCGCGAGCGCGCCGACGACGACAAGAACGGCATTACGCCGTGCCGGCCCTTCTCCGCCACGCCCCCAGCCTGCCAGCGTGCTCGCTACGGTCAAGGGTCCGCGCGAAGCGCCGGCCGCTGGCCGCCCTTGATCTTCGCTGCGCGCGCCGACCGTCCTGCGGTCGAGCGGGACGAAGGGATGAGACGGCTGTTCCGCGAACAAAGAGATGAGGGATTTGAGCGCTGGCATGACGCAGGACCGCATGGCCTCAGTCCCGCTCGTCGCGCTGCTTCGGACGGCTCCAGTGCAGCGACCATGACGCCTTGTCGCTACTGTTCTGAAACAGGTTGACGCGGATCGGCTGCGGCAAGGTGGGATCGTCGAGCAGCACGGACAGATATTCGCCGGCCTTATCGCCGGTGCGATTCCACGCCGCGCCGATTTCCGGGCCATCGGCATCGCCACGATGGACGCGGTAATCCGGCGCGTTCTCGGTGTCGGATTCCTCTGCGGGAACGATAGTCAGTTCCTGCGTGATTGTGAGCGTGTGAATGGTGCCGACGAAGTTCTTCTTGCCAGCGGTGAATTGACCGATCTGCGGCATGGATAGTCTCCTTTTGTTGCGGTGATGATGAAAGCGGACGACACGCCATGCGCCGCCCGTCGCGCGCTCACCGCGTCAGCGCGCGCCATTCAAAGCGGCCGTCGCCTTCCTCGTCGGTCCACAACGGCACGGCGCGGCCAATAATCTGGTCGGTGGAGATGAGTCCGAAATAGCGGCCGTCCATGCTGTCGCGGATCTGCCAGTTCATCAGGAAGACTTCGCCGGTGTGGATGCGCTGGCACCCCTGCCAGACTGGAAGCTCGCGACCGGCGCGGTCGCGCTCCAGCGCTGCGCCGGCAATCACGCCATCGACGGTGATGACGTGGTCGATCCGGCAAACCGTCTGCCCGGAGACGGCGCGCAAGCGCTTGAGGAGCGGAACGCCCTTGGGCAGATAGCCGCGCTCGGCGAGGAAGGTCGCGAGCGGTTCGGGTGCGTCCACGGCGACAAGATCAGTCACCTCGAACGGGCCGGCGAAGTCGGTCGTATAGAAGCCGATCGGTACGCTGGCCGATGCGTTCCAGATCAACTTGACCGGTATCGGCGTGAGGCCGGGATAGCTGACGGCGAACGCAGCGAGCGCGGTCGCGAACATGAGACCGGCGCGCGTCATGGCGCGATCCTGCGGCGACCGAGCCACGCCGCATGACGTTCCGGCGTATAGGCGTCCGGCTCAAGGCCTGCGGTCAAACGGTTGTGGACGTGCCGCCAGTGATCGGGTGACACGTCGGCCGCATCGAGGCCGAGCGCTTCCACGGCGTCGATCGCCTGCAATGCCTTCTCGACCTTCGCCCAGGCGTCGAGCCGCAACAGGATGTCGCCGCCCGGCCGCACGAATGGCAGTGTCTGGAACGGCTCGCCGCGGCCGATCGCGCGGACAATATCGAGCCGGGAAATGATGGTGCCGTGCTCGCCGGCCGCCCAGCGGACGAAGGCAAAGACGGCGTTCGGCGCGAAGCCGACGACGCTGCGGCGACGGTCGAGAATCTTTTCGTAGCTCTTGCGGCCGAAACGTATCCAGTGCTCAACCTTCTGTTTCTGGAAGGTCAGTTCGACCAAGGTGGTGAAGGGTTGAGGCTCGTCGGGCAGCGGACGGTCGTGCGCGCGACGATTCATTTCTCCGTTCATGGCACGCGCCCCAACCGGTTCGCAGCACCATGGTTGGCGTTTCCACGCGCATCAGAATCTAGGTTAGATTCAGTGTTAGAATCTAAGTTAGGAGCACGAATTTCCTTTTCAGGCTTGTCACTTAGACCGACTTCAGGTTCCCGATAGCACGATAGTGCGGTTCCCAATGGCACGATGGTTCGGGTTCCCGATAGCACGAGCCTGTCAACAGGCGGCGCCGGTTCGAAAGCAAGCAACACACGGCCACTGGCTTCGACTTCTGTGAACAAACGATATCCAGGCAGCGGTTGCCGGCGGACGATGTCGCGCAGTTCGAAGGCAAAGCGCTTGAACGGTGCGAGGCTGCCAGACTTCTGGTGCAAATGCCGGATATCGAAGCGCCAACCGGCGCGCTGGCGGCCGCCATGCTTGCGCACAAGCCGGTAAAGCCAGCGATCCAGGCCGCCCGTCAGTCTGAAGTAGGCGCGGTCGATGGTGAGGACGAGCGCGTCGTCCATGACGGCGCGATAGAACCAGTCCGGTAGGATCAGTTCGATGCCGAACGGGCGGCCTTCGCGGCTGGTTCGTTCCTGCCATTCGTTGATCCATGAGAAGCGATGGCGGCGACCCTCCGCGGCTTGCCGGATGGATGTGACGACGCTCGTCGATTGCAAGCGGTCGAGCCCGGCCTTGAGGCGTTGATAGTCGCGCAGTGAGACGCCACGACCAATGAATTTGAGCATCTCGTAAGGCGTCGCCGCCATCAGCCGCGACGTACGCAGGCCCGCGTCCCGTGCGTTGACGATCTGGCTGGCGGCCCAGATCAGGATGTCGGCATCCCAAATGGTCGCCATGCCATGATCGGGCACAGCCTCAACTCGAATGACGACATCGCCGGCACGAAAATCGATGGGCGCGATGCGCCTCGATTTGGCGAGCGAAAAGAAAGGATAGGCCATAAGGTCCTGCGCATCGCGTGGCGCGAAATCGCCGGGTAGCGTGTGGAATAGGTCAAGTTGACCGCGTTCCGACGGAGGGCGTATTCGTGCTGACAAAGGAAAGGTTACCGTTCAGCGGACTTCACGCCCGGCGTAGGCAATGGGGAACGCGGCGTGGCGCTTGGCTGGCAGGACCGAACCTTGCGGATCGGAGGTCGAGGTCATCGCGCCGCGCTGTGCCCAGGATTGCAGGTCTTCGATTGCGTAAACGACGCGGCCTCCGAGCTTGTGATAGGCAGGGCCGGTGCCGTAAGTGCGGTGCTTCTCGAGCGTGCGGGCGGAAAGACTGAGAAAGTGCGCGGCTTCCTTCGTGCGCAGGTAGCGCGGCGGCAATGCGGCGGTGGTGGCGTTCATGAGGGTGTCTCCTTCTTGCGGTCGCGAATGAACGATGATCCGTGATCAGGATGGAGGAGTAGAAACAGGGGGATCAGGTGCGGAATTGCGTGACGCTATTTCGCACCCGGGGCGTGCAGGATCACGAATGTCGCCGTCTAAAGCGCAGCAACTGGCGGTAGCCCTGTGCGACCATCTTCATGCCGTCGTGCGCGAGGCGACGCGTCTGGTATCGAAAGGACGAGTCAGGCCAGCTTTCCCGACTGACAAGCCGCCGACCGAACAACACCGTCGCGACTTCGAAGTGCGATGCCTCCTCTTCCCGGCCGTCGAGGCATCGCAACATATGGCCCAGACGCCGCCGCTGGGCTTGGCTCAACCGGGTGTCAGGGCGGTGTTTGTCGCCGATCGAGTGGATAAATCGCTCGATTGATGAGAGCCGATCGAATGCCATTTCGTCGAGTGGAATAATGGCGGCCACCGGTTGGCCAGGCTGCGCACCGTCCAGGAATACCAGTTGCTGGCCTGCAGGCGATGGACGGATGTGAAGTGCGATTTCATCACGCTCGCCTTGGAGGTATGAAATGTCCGCCGCCCTCCTCTGACTTACCTGCAAAGGATCCGGCGTCTCGATGAGATTGATGACGCCTGGATCGATCTCAGGCGCCCAATAAACAGGCTGTTCGGCAGCGGACTGGTCAGGCCTGGCGGCGAAACTGCAAACCCCAACGTTTGCGCAGCTCGCGCATGGCCTTGGTCGTGCGGGACGCAGTGAAATCACGCTGGTAGTCAGGATTCCGGCGCAAGAATTCCCAGGCGATCACATCGGCGGCGGCATCCTTGACGAACGCATATGCATGTGGGTCACGCCACCGCGATGAGTCCGGTTTCATCCGCATCCGCTCTCTCCCTTTCAAAAGTTTGATAGGGCGGCGCGGACGTGTGCGGTATCCTTGGATTCCGTCATTGACGATGGATTGTTGGAAAGCGGCGTTCCTCGGACTGGCGGATCGGCCGACGTCGAAATCGTCTACTGGCGTGCGCTTTGCAGTGTCCTGAAGGTGTCCGTCCAGGTTCGATAAGCTTCGTCATCGCCCTGGCTCCACGCACGGAATGCGCGCCAGGCGGCGATGGAGGATGCCGGCTGTTCGAAAATCGATCCGATCGACCGATCACAACCGGGCAATGTGGGGAAGTCGTCGCCTATCGTTTCGTCCGTGAGACGTCGCAGGTCAGCCAATGCCGAGCGGATATGTGGCAGCGGAAATTCGGAGAGATCGCTGTTGTCTTCGGCCTCACGAACGACGACTGCGAGCTTGGCAACCACACCCGCCAACGAGATGGCGGGTGTGGTTGCAATTTTCTCCAGCAAGATTTCCGCTTCCGTGGCGTTTTCCAATTCCACCTTCCGGGCGGCCAAGTAGCGGACTTCGGCTCTCCTCCCTTCCCCGCTTTCCGGCACCTCAGTCGATATGAATGGGCAACCGCCATCTTTCATGAGTTCGGTTTCAGCTTCTTGCTGCTGAACGCAAGAAGCCAATGTCGTCGCCTGCGCCTCGATCCAGGCAAGAGAAAGGATGAGCGCGGGATCGACCATTGACCGACTACCAGTTTAGAGGAGAGCCAAGGTCTGTGCATCGGCGAGCCTGGGCGAACTACCGTGCTCCAGTCCAGGCGTGACGAAAGGCAAAGTCGTGGTATTGTCGGAATCAGCCATGATCCGAGCTCCCAACAGCTTGGCTTTGGTCAGGTCAAAAAAGGGCGTTCCAGCGCCTTTTCGACTGTATTTCGCAATAGGGTTATTATACAAATTGATTGACGTCAATCAAAATAATGAGGATCGGGTACCTAATTTTAGCGCTGAGCAGTGCCGTGGAGCTCGTGCAATGCTCGGATGGAGTCAGGACGATCTGGCGCGGGCTGCAAATGTCGCGCGTCAGACAATTGCAGACTTCGAGCGGGGCGCGAGAACTCCGATCGCGAACAATCTGATCAGCATCGTCAAAGCTCTTGAGAAAGCTGGCATCGAGGTTCTTTCCGACAACGGCATCCGATTGCGAAAAACTGACCGATGACAAAATCGCGTGTTGGAGGTCGAAGCGTGGAAATCATGGAGCGCAAAGCCGGCCAAGACAGTCAACATTCCCCGAACTCTTAATCAACGACCCGGCGTAGAGTCTCCAAATTCATCTCTGCCGTAGGATCGATACGGGCGATTTCCGCAGCCACTTTGGCCCGGTGCCAGAACTCGATAGAGTCACCGTGCTCCCGAGAGAGTGCCGCGCGGCGGTGCGCCTCGTAGTAGGAAGCCGAGGATGATCAGCCGCCAGCATTTTGGCACCGGATTGCTATCTATGCTTGGTTTCTCGCCGATAGCGCGTCCAAGCAGTTAGCGAGGCAAACATCGCGCCACCTTGCTACAATATCCATCAAACCGGAATGCCTCGTGTTGCGGTTTTGGGTCTCACCCGACCTGCAAACCTCCAACGGATGTCGACATCTGGAAGGATCGAGCGAGGCACCATCGCCAGTTACTCAATCAGCGCAATCATCCCGTCAATCCAGCATTCAAAAGCGACTGCCGTGGCCTCGGCGTAGCCGGTTGACAGAACGGGTCTAATTTCGGATCAGAAGTTCTATTCCATCGCAACTCTCGGATAAGCCAATGCAAAGTCCGTTGTCGGTGCTCATTTCGGCAGCGCCAGAGATGGCAGAGTTGGTCGAGCGACGCTACACCGTACTGCGTGCCGTGGCGGCGGGCGAACCTGTCGGTCGCCGCATCCTGTCCGACCGTCTGGGTTGGTCCGAGCGGATCACCAGATCGGAAGTCGAGATCTTGCGCGAGATTGGCCTGACCGAGTTGGGCGGATCCGGCGTGTCATTGTCCGTGGCTGGACGGCAGATCCTCGCGGATCTTGGACAGATCGTCTCTGAGCTTCAGCAACTAAGGAGCCTTCAACGCATGCTGGCCGTTGAATTTTCCTTGCGGCGCGTTTTTATCGTTCCAGGCGATTCCGAAACCGAAGTGGTTGCACGCGAGGCCTTGGCGCGCGCTGCAGGCGAAGCCATTCTGGAAGTCCTTGGTCCTAAGGACGTGGTTGCCGTCAGCGGCGGATCGACACTGGCAGATGTGGCGCGACATCTTTTCAGCCATAAGGAGTATCCGGGTGCGACCATAGCACCGACCGGCGGCGGCCTGGGAGATGCTCTGGAAACGGAGGCCAATACTGTCGTTGCACAGTTTGCCCGGGCGCTGGGCGCAAAGTACCGGCTGTTGCATCTGCCAAGCGACCTTGGCGAGCAATCGGTCAGCATCCTGCTCGACGCGCAGCCCGCCATTCGCGAGATTTTCGACTTCATCCGTTCGGCGACCGTCGTGGTGCAAGGCGTCGGGACGTTAAAAAGCGTTGCCGCGCGCCGCCGGTTTTCCGCCGCACGGATCAAGACCCTTGAACAGCGTGGGGCCGTCAGCGAATCCCTCGGCTACTTCTTCGACATCAAAGGTAAGGTGGTGGAAGCAGCGGGTGGGGTCGGGATGCGGCTGGAGGATTTGAGTCATGCCGCCCATGTGATCGCAGTCGGCGGCGGCACGTCAAAAGCGGCGGCGATAAGATCACTTCTCAACACTGGTTTGCAGCACATTCTGGTCACCGATGAAGCGACAGCGCGCGCCATTCTCTCCGACGAGAGCGTCTCGCGATGAACATGCCGTCAAGACGTTGACGCCGATGCCTGTTCGATATGCCGGCAATACTGCCGGTAGTGTTCGCCGTAGCGTTCGCTCTGGCGCGGCTCGTAGTCGGTATAGCCGAGGCTGGCGGGCACGACCCATTTGGCTGCTTTCGCGGCAGAAATGGCGGCCCCACGGGCTGAGCCCAGCACCGTCGAGTTGGCTCGGACCATTTGACCCATGACGTCTGCATAGATCTGCATGATAGCAGGGAACCTGGCCATTCCCCCGGTTATGCGAATCTCGTGGATAGGCCCGGCCTGGCGATGGAGGTCATAAGCGTAACGCATGCCCATCGCTCCTGCCTCCAGCATGGCCCGGTAGATTTCGACCGGCGTGGTTGTCGTCTTGATGTTGGTGACAATGCCGCCAAGGTCTGCTTGTCCCAGGGGCGTCCTGCAGCCGTTCCACCAGTCCATCACCTGGATCGGGCTTGGGCTAACTGACCCCTCAAGCTCTTGGACAAGTGTTTCAAGAACTGCTTCGGGGGTGGAGCTGTCGCCAAAAGCCAACATCCTCGACAGCCACGCCAGCATATCCCCGCTGGCCGCCTGACCGGTGCAGTAGTCGTATAGTCCGTCCACGGCGCCGCCATAGACCAGGCTTTCGATCCCTACCACCGGCGTCGGTTGTGCCGACAGGCTTATATGGCAGGTCGACGTCCCTGCCGCGGCCACCAATATGCCGGGCGTGTCGACGTCTGAACCCAGCACGGCCGCCTCGGCGTCAACCATGGCGACCCCGACGAGCGCCGCAGCACCGATGCCCGTCACGTCTTGCCAGCGGCGTGTTAGGGGTCCCCCCGAGGTGCCAAGCGGATGGGGCGGCGCCAGCTTGCTTAGCCAACTGCCAAGTCCCGGTTCTATTGCTTCGAGGCTGGCTTCCTCGGGATAACCACCCAGATCCGGCTGCCAATGGTTCTTGCACCCGGCATGGCTTGCGGAGCGCGTTTCCGTGCCGGTGAGCTGCCAAACAATCCAATCACCGACGTCGATCCAGCGTTCCGCCGCTTCCCACAGCGGAGGGTCTTCAGCCATTGTCTGCCAGGCTTTTGCCAGTGACCATTCAGAGCTCGTCTGGTTGTTGTATCGCCCCAGAAAGCTCGGGCAGGCCGCCGCAATCCGCTTTGCGTAGTGATCCGCCGCATGATGCTTCCAGAGCTTGGCGAAAGCGTGCGGCCGACCGGCAAAGGCTGGCGTGTGCAATAGCGGGGTACCGTCGTGCAAGGCAGGAAGTATGGTGCAGGAGGTAGCCGAAATGCCGATGGCGTGGATTTCGAAGCCCAGTTCGGCGGCGGCCCGCGCGGCCCAGGTCAGCAACTGTTCAGCAGCGAGGATGAAATCGCCCGGGTCCTGGATGGCGGAGTTCGGGGCGAGATTCATTTCTGGCGCCCTCGCTTCGTCGAGGAGGCCATTCTGATACCCCACCGTATGCTCTGCGATGACGCCGCCGATGTTCAGGTCGATCATGACGACACGGCCAGAACCCGTGCCGAAGTCAAGGCCGAGCGTCGCTGCGCCAGTCATCGCGTCACCGAAAGCGTTGCGCTAGAGCCGGCCAAGATGGGGTAAGTGCAGTTCATTTGAACATTGCCGTAACGCTGGGCATCCGTACCGCTCCCTTGGAGGCGGCGACAGTGATGGCGCCGATCATGATGACGCCCATAGCGATGTCCTGAATGTAGTAAGGCCAGCCCAGAAGATTGAAGCCATTGCGAAGCACACCGATGATGAGCGCGCCGACCACAGTACCGCGCAGGTTTGCCTGTCCGAGGAAAAAAGCCGTCATGCCAAGGAATACGGCGGCCAGACCGTCCATGAGAAAGTGATCGCCTGCTGCCGGCTGGCCTGAGCCGAGACGGGAGGCCATGATGACGCCTGCCAGCCCAGCACAAGCCCCGCAGAAGACCAAAGCGAAGATCTTGTTCCAGCGGACCGAAATACCGGCAAGCCGGGCGACGTCCTTGTTGTCTCCGATCGTATAGAGGTGCCGACCCGTCGCCGAGCGCTCGAGCAGAATGTAGGAAATGACGACGATTGCCAGCATGATGAGGATCGGAACCGGAATGCCGAACAATGCGCCTCGACCCAATACGGCGAAGCTGTCCGGCAGCCCCCCGTAAACGGCCTGGCCTTGGGTGTACCATTGGTTCAGACCCGTAACGACCGAGATCATCCCTAAAGTGGCGATAAGGCTAGGCAGCCCGACAACTGCAACCAGAAAGCCGTTGAGCAGCCCAACAACCGCCCCCACCGCAACGCCGGCTCCAACCGCCGGCCCAACGTCGGTTCCCAGATGAGCGAGCAGGCCGGTGGTCAGGACGCCCGCAAGGCCGGCGACCGCACCCACCGAAAGGTCGAACTCGCCGGAAGCGACGACAACGGTGAGGCCACTTGCCACCACCACCAGCATGGAAAGCTGCACCAGCACCGTTGAGAGATTGCTGACAGTGAGGAAGCGGGGCGTGGTCAGTGCAAGCAGAACGCAGATCACGAGCAATGCCAGCAAAGTACCATACCGGCGGAGCCCTTCGGTCAGGCTCATGTTCGCCACTTGTTGGTTCCGCTGCGGGCCCTTGTCCGATCGGGCTGGCGACCGGGTATCCCGCGCCGCATCGACAGTCTTTGTCATCATACATCCTCAACCGTTTTACGCCGTCACAGACGACGGCTTCGTCAAGTTGCCGCGGCCAGAACCGCCGCAGCCTCACGGCTTTCATTTTCGTTCAAGGCAGTTGTCTTTCCGTTCTTGATGACAATGACGTCATCGCTAATCGCCAGCACTTCTTCGAGATCCGACGAGGCGACGATGATTGATGCGCCATTGTCGGCCAGATTGCGCATGAGCCGGTAAACCCCTGCACGTGCGCCAACGTCCAACCCTTGGGTAGGTTCGTCGAACAGGAAGATGCGGGCCGCGGAGTGCGTGCCGAGCCACCTGCCAACCGAAACCTTCTGCTTGTTGCCGCCACTCAGATGTTCGACCAAGGTGTGGCTGCCCGGGGCGGTAATACCGAGTTCGGAAATGACTTCGTCGCCCAGCTTGGCTTCCCGGCCGCCGATAGAAAATCCGCGGCTCAGGCTGTTCCAATACGGCATTGCGACGTTCCACGCGATACTGCGCCCGGCCAGCAGTGCCTTGGACAACCTGTCTTCGGGCACAAGGGCCATGCCGGCCCTGATAGCTTCGCGCGGGCCCCATCGGTCGACCTTTTGACCTCCTAGGCTGATCTTGCCGCCGGTTGCCGGGTGCAGTCCGAAAATCGCTTCGAGCAATTCGCTCTTGCCGGCACCTACGACACCGAAAATGCCAAGAACACGGCCGGAGTGCGCTGCAAGGTTTGCACTTTGCACTCGACCATCCGCAGTGGACAGGTTTTGCACTTCCAAAACTGGTGCGCCGGCGATCGCGTCGCCTCTTGGCGGCGCCACGGCCTCAACCTCGTTTCCGATCATGTGGCGGACCAGCGCGGTGGCGTTGGTCGAACTCATCGGCCCAGTCCAAACCAGTTCGCCGTCGCGCAGCACGGTTGCCGTTGAAGCCACGGAAAAAATTTCGCTCAGATAGTGCGAGATGAACAGCACACCGATGCCGCTTTCGGCCAATTGGCGGATAATCGACAACAGATGATCGACATCCGGTTGCGGCAACGCGGCGGTTGGCTCATCGAGGACGAGCAGCCATGGCCGCAGCGCAAGCGCTCGTACGATCTCGGCAAGCTTTCGCTTGGCCGGATTGAGGGCGCGGACCTCATGGTGCAGATCCAGGTCGAGGCCAAACTCAGCCAGGACCTCTTCAACCTCCCTACGCATACGCTTGCGGTCCAGCAGTCCGAAGCGCGTCTTCTCCCGTCCAAGAAAGACATTCTCCGGGACGGTAAAACCGGGATTGAGACTGCCTTCCTGGCTGACGTAAGCGACGCGGCGGCTGACCGCGGCGTCAGGGTCTCCGGCTCGCAAGGGTTCACCATCCACCAGAAGCCGACCGCTATCGGGGCGTTCGGCGCCGGCAATTATCTTCACCAAAGTAGATTTGCCGGCGCCGTTTTGACCCAAGAGCGCATGCACTTCGCCTCTACGGACCGTCAAATTGACGTTGTTGAGCGCACGGACCGGGCCAAACTGCTTGCAAATGTCTTGCGCCTGAAAAATAGCGTCGGAGGCAACGAGGTCTGTTTCCACTGTGCTCATGCCGAAGTGTCCACGCCTGTTGGTCGGCTAGTATACCGTATTGTGGGGAAGCAATCTCGGTCTCGAAAACCAAAGGGTGTCGCGATCTTTTGCAGCCGCTTGCACGCTCTGGCTCTGTACGTCGTGCACCTCTCCCGAAACGGTTTCTCGGTTTCGGGAGACGTACAGTAGACGTTCCTTACGTGAACAACCCTACTTCACTTTTGTCGAAGGGGTCACTCACATGCCTTCCACGGCAGCTCGCCTTCCGGAGGCACATTCTGCGCCGTGATCAGGCAGGTTGGCAGGTAAACCTGCTTGACCGGTATGACGGTATCCGGATCCTTTCCATTGACAACGATGTCAGAGATGTACTGGCCAGTTTGCGAGCCCATCTTCTCGAACGGTTGCGCGACCGTCGCCACGAACGGGCCACCGTCTCGAATGTACTTCATCGCGGCCGTATTTCCATCGATGCCGACCACGAACGCATTCTTCAGCCCGGCCTCCTTGATCGCATCGGCGGCGGCCATTGCGGGCTCGTCCCAGCCGGCGAACACGCCGTTGACCTCATCGCCAAAGCGGGTGATGAAATCCTCCATCGCGTTTTTCGAGTCAGCGTAGAAATTGGTGACATCGATCTGATGGTCGGCGAGAACCTTGATGCCGGGTGCCTCGCCCATGACGACGTCGAATTCCTTGCCGCGCTTGCGCACGCCGTGATGGGAGTTTTCCTTGAAGGCGATTACGCCGCCTTTTCCACCCAGACGATCAGCCATGTAGGCGTTGATGATTGCGCCCATCGCAAAGTTGTTTGCGGTGATGTCGACCACAACACCGGGCGTCCATCCGGCATCGATCGTGAAGACCGGGATCTTGGCCGCGCTTGCACTATCAAGAGACGCCTGCGAGGCGCGCATATCTACCATTGATAGGATGATTACCGAAGAGCCGCGTTGAACCGCATTTTCAAGGAGTTCAGCGGCTGTGGCCGGTGACCCTTTGCCGTCGGATACGTCGACGGTCCAGTTCAAATTGTTTTCCTTGATGTAGCTGTTGAAGCCATCGAGAGCCCGGTGGTCGGCTTGCGCCGCTGCCTTGGACAAAATCCACGAAACCTTCAGTGGCTCGTCAGCGGCGGCCGCACCGGAACCGGTAGCGAGCGCTGCAGGTAGCAATGTGAGAGTCATTGCGAACGAGATTGCTGTGGATATTTTCTTATACATCATTCTTCCTCCCTGATTACTATTGGATTCTTTATGCGGTTCAACCTGCTCGCCGATTGCTCAAGCATCATTTGCGCGATCAGATATCTTTTGCATCTATGACTTGCGGGCGACCGTTGCGCTTGACGACCCGCTTGAGGAATCCGCCTTCGCGAGCGACGCGCTCGTAGTCGTGACCTCCATCCGCTGGCCAGTATTTGAAGTAGGCGAATGGATCGTTGCCGACATTGACTGTTCGCTGCGCCCAGCCTGCGGCACAATAGACGATCGTGCCCGGCGCCATGGGGACCTCCATGGTATCGCCCTTCGCGTTCTGCATCAGCATGTAGCCTGTGCCGGAGACGGCCAGATAGACCTTCACCGCAGCATCATCGACCTGGTAGTGGCCCTTGCTCATGAAGTATTCGTCACCAACCTTACCTGGAAAAACCACGGTGACGCTGGTGTGCAGTTCGCCTCGCGTTTCCGGCGCGAGGATCTCGTCTGCCCGATAGATCAGCGGATCAGATTGGTTCAACAATTCCTGCTCCGCGGCGCGGTCAGCATAGCGCCCCGCCATATCGCTGAGGCGGCACGTGACAACGTGCGAAGGCGGCCATAGAGCGCCCGACCTCAAATCGAGCGTTGCCGCCCAGGGCACACCCAGCACCGAATTCATGCTGTCCTTTGACGTCAGAACCGGTTCACTTCGCATCAGTACGCCTCCGCATGAAGGGACTTATTTTGTCCCGATAGGTATTAAAAATGTCCCATTGACGAAACGGATACCAGCGGCCCGGACGCGCGTCAAGGCTTATTGCGGATAGGACTGCCAAGGAAGGACACTTTCGGGACTAGGCTCGCTGTGGCGCTCCGCCTTTCCCTCACAAAGAACACGGCAAGGTCATCAACGTCGGTTCGTTGACGAGCGAACTCGCGCGCGCCACAGTCATTCCCTACACCGTCGCCAAGGGCGGCATAAAGATGCTGACGCTCGGTATGGCAGCCGAGTGGGCGAAATCAGGCATTCAGGCCAACGCGATCGTCCCCGGCTATATGCTGACCGACATGAACGAGGCGCTCGTCAACGATCCGGAGTTTGACACCTGGGTCAAGGGCCGGACGCCGGCAGGACGCTGGGGCAAGCCTGAAGAGTTGATCGGCACCGCCATCTTCCTCGCGTCGCGAGCCTCGGACTACGTCAATGGTCAAATCATCTATGTCGACGGCGGCATGATCTCCGTTTTGTGAGCCGCGTTCCCGAGTTCGGCGTGACTAGCGCTCGTGGACAAAGGTTGACTGGGGAATCGGGTTTTGATTCAAGGCTTCCATTTGGAGGCAGCCTTGGGCGAACGGATTGGTCTGACGGACGATGAATGGGCGGTGATCGGTCCGCTTCTTCCCGCTGAGCAAGGACGCGGATGCCGCCCAGCCCAGGACAATCGGCGCTATTTCGAAGGCATGATGTGGATGGCGCGCACGGGAGCGCAATGGCGACACCTGCCAGATGAATACGGCAAATGGAACAGCGTCTTCCGCCGATATCGACGCTGGGTCGAAACCGGCGTGTTCGAGGCGATGCTCGAAACGCTGGCGGAGATGGTCGAGCGGGATCGAAGCGCCGACATGATCGACAGCACTGTTGTCCGGGCACATCATTGTGCGGTCGGCATAAAAAGGGGACTCAGGAGACCGAGGCGCTTGGTCGATCGCGCGGCGGCTTCACCTCCAAGCTCCATGCCCGCTGCGATGCGAAAGGCCGTCCGCTCGGCTTCATCCTGACGCCCGGACAAACGCATGACACACAAGGCTTTGCGCCCTTGTTCCGAATGATCTCCAATCGGATCGAGGCTTTCCTCGCCGACAAAGGTTACGACGCCAATGCCATTCGCGACGAAATCTCCAGCGCCAAGGTCGAGGCCGTCATCCCCTCAAAAAGCAACAGGCGCGAGCTGATCCCACACGACAAAGCCAAGTACAAATGGCGCAACCAGATCGAGCGGCTCTTCAATAAGCTCAAGAACTGGCGGCGCGTTGCAACCCGCTATGACAAAACCAAGGAATCCTACCTCGGCTTCGTCGCCATCGCCGCAGTCAAACTATGGATACCCTTTGTCCACGAGCGCTAATTATCGCGACGGCGTGGATCTGATCCACCGTGATGAGCGATTCCGATTTTGTTCTCCGAACACAGGTAAAGTGGCCTCCCATCAGGTCGATTGATCAAATGTCTGTTTACGTCATCAGACAGCCCGCGAGAATCGGTGGGCAGGCGGCGACCCGTCACGGCAGGCGGCGATTCCATAGTCCTCGCCGCATTTGAAACCTCACTCGCGCGCGAGCACAAATGACCAAAAGCCATCTCCCTGCACTGCGAGCAGCGGCAGGTACCCGATCGTGTCCTTCTCCGCTTCGCCGGTTACGGGGCCGAAATTGCGGGCCGGGCCGATGAAAGCGATCGGATGATCACTTTCATCAGGCTTCACCAGATAGGCGAACGTCTCGTCCTCGGGGTCCGCCGCACGATCCCCGATGTATGTAGGGCCGACCATCGAGGAATCGGCTGCGGCAGCGCCGCAAAGCGCGGTCACGCCGGCAAGCACGCTCGTCGCCAATGTTAGCTTTGCCATATGATTAACTCCCCTGGTGCTTTGCCAAGCTTTGGCCAGGTCCCGTTTAGGCTGGCCCGAGGTGGAGAGCATCGGCGATTTCGCGGCGGCAATCCTGAAGACGCTCCGAACAGATTCCAAAATTTTTCCGAAAGCCACAAAATTTCGTCCGAAGGTCGTATGATAGGCCATGGCGCCTCAGCGCTTCGCATTCGGCCCCTTCGTGCTCGACGCTGGCAGCAGCGCACTCTTCGAGAACGGCCTTCCTGTTGCGATGGGAAGCAAACTCTTCGCGCTGCTGCAGGCTCTGGTGGAGGCGCGCGGTCAGGTGGTGCCCAAGGCGGTTTTGATGGATGCCGCCTGGCCAGATACCAATGTTGAAGAAAGCAACCTGACGGTTCAGATCGCCACACTCCGGAGACGGCTTCGGGTCTCGCCGGACGGGGAAGAGTGGATCGCGACTTTCCCACGGGTGGGCTATCGTTTCGCAGGCCCGCTCACCATCCAGGAGCGCGAGGCTCCCATCATCGACGCCGGCCGGGCGCTCGAAGCGGACCCCTCCCTCGCAGTCTTGCCCTTTTCGTATATGAGCCTCGATCCGGAGCAGGCGCATTTCGCCGACGGTCTGGTGGAGGATCTGATCGCCGACCTGTCGAAGGTGCCTGGCCTCCTTGTGATCGCGAGCCATTCATCGTTCGCTTTCAAGTCAAGGTCCGCCGATACGCAATCGATCGCGAAGGAACTCGGCGCCCGCCATGTCGTCGAGGGAAGCGTGCGCCGCGTCGCAGGCCAGGTCAGAATTGGGGTTCGCCTCACCGAGGCGACGATGAACAGATGCCTTTGGGCCGAGCACTTCGATGGCGATCTGGCCGACGTCTTTGGTCTGCAGGATCTGGTCGTACGCAAGGTCGTCGCGGCCTTGTCTGACGTGCTGCCGCTTGGACCGGTGCTCGATGATACGCCCCGGCGCCGGACGACGATCGAAGCGTATGACTTCCTCGTTCGCGGGCGCGTTCTTGTCATGCACTCACCCGCGGGGAACGATCTCGCTCGTACTTTCCTTGCCAAGGCCATTGAGCTCGATCCGGATCTGGCGGAGGCCTATGCATGGCTGGCCGTCTCGTACTACAGCGCGGCGATCCAGTACGGGGAGGACTTCGACGCGAACCAGGCCCTGGGGCTCGCTTGCGCCCAGAAAACCATGTCGCTCGATATGAACGATCCCATGGCGCATAGCGTGCTTGGGTATGCCCGGCTCTGCGAGGGCAAACTCGATGAGGCGGAAGCCGCATTACAAACGGCGCTGCGGATCAACCCGAACCATGCCGATACGATGGTGAACATGGCGGGCTTGAGGGTCCTGCAAGGCCAGCCTCACGATGCCGTCGAACTGGCCGAGAATGCTCTCCGGCTCAACCCCTTTCCGCCGGGTTGGTACTATTGGGACCTTGGCTTCGCATACTATGCCGCCGGCCACTATGCCGAGGCGGTCGGGGTTCTCTGCAAGGAGGAGGTCGGCCGGCTACCGGCAAAGCGCATCCTTGCCGCGAGCCTGGCGCAACTCGGTCGGCTCAAAGAAGCTCACGAGGAAGCCAGCCGGTTCCTGGAGATTAATCCAGGCTTTCTCGGATCGCGTTGGGCAGCTATGCAGCATTTTAGGCGCGATGAGGACCGGCAACATTTCCTCGACGGCTATATCAAGGCGGGTTTGCCGCTTTAGCGGCTGCTATATCTCCTCCGGCGTGAAGTCGGAATTAATCTAACCGCTCTACAAGCGATTGTTGCGTTCTTCCATCGCCGCTGCCTCCCGAGGGTAATTACATAGACGCCTTGCGCCGTCGCCAAATTTGTGTTGAGTACCGCCTCACCACAGGGGTGCTCCGTATTGCCGGGGCTGAGACCGCAGCGCCATGCCGCGAAACCCTCAAGCTGATCTGGATAATACCAGCGGAGCAAGGCGGATCATGTTTTCTGGCGCACAAGTCGCATTGTACCCGATGACGGACGATTTCGTCCGTGTCATCCTCGGCAGCCTGTCGGCACTCGATCCATACCGGGACCGCTTCCGGATCGAGACAGATGATCTTTCCACCCTTCTGGTCGGCCCGCCCGAACAGCTGTTTCCCGCCATGCGCGACCTCCACGTGGCCGCGTCCCAGCGCGGTGTGCATTGCGTACTGCACGCTACCGTGTCGCGAGGCTGCCCCGGCGAGCCGGATGATCCGATCTGCACGCCCATCCAGGGACTGGAGGCCACCACCCCGCTTGCCCAGCGGATCGATGCCGCGCTGGCCGCCGTGACAAACGCAACCGCAACAGGCCAGAAAGTCGGCGCACAGCTCTCGCTCTACCCGCTGGGCGCCGCCCACCATATGGACGAGATTTACGGCTGCATCGACTTCATGAAGCGCTCAGGCGTGTTCGGCCGGTCGAAGAATTTCTGCACCACGCTACGCGGCGATGCCGGTCCGGTATTCGCCACGCTCAGCGAGGCCTTTTTGCGCTTCGGCTCTCCCGAAGGCCATCTGGCGCTCGACCTCACCGTTTCGGCCAACAGCCCGACCGCCGTCTGAGCCTCGCGCTGTCCGCGCAAGGCGCCTGCACCATGTCCAAAACACTTTCCCTACTGGCCCGGACGGGGCCTGCCGCGATCGCCATCGCGTCGTTGCTGCTTGCTTGGCAGTTCTATGCCTATCTGTCCGGCATCAGTGCGACCACTTTGCCGTCTCCTATCCGGGTAGCCGAACAGGCATGGGTGAACCGCGCAGCACTGTGGGACAATACCTTGCCCACCATCCGCGCGACGTTGCTCGGCTTCGGCTGCTCGCTGGCGACGGCGTTTGTCCTGTCCATCCTGCTCGACTTCTCGCAAGCAATGCGGCGGGCGCTGTTTCCTGTCTTCATCGTTAGCCAGACGCTGCCGCTGGTCGCCATCGCGCCGCTCGTCGTGCTCTGGTTCGGCTTCGGGCTGATGCCGAAGATCATGCTGGTCGCGCTGGTGACCTTCTTTCCGATGCTGGTCGCGCTGGTGCAGGGCTACGAGTCGACGGAAAAGGAGATATCGATGCTGCTGCGCTCCATGGGCGCAGGGCGCTGGCGAAGTTTCCGGCTCGCTCGCCTTCCATCGGCAGCGCCCTTCTTCTTCGCCGGCCTGCGCATCTCCATCACCTACGCGGTCGTCGGTGCGATCTTCGCCGAATACGCCGGCGCGGCGCGCGGCCTGGGCATCTACATTCTCAACGCCAAGAACAATTTTCGGCCCGACCTCGTGCTCGCCGCGGTCGGCGTAAGCGCGACGCTGACCCTGCTCTTGTTCGCCGCCACGGTGCTCGTCCAACGTCTGGCCATGCCCTGGCTACGCCTGCAGCGGGAGCCGGCGCCATGACGCCGAAGCTCGAACTCAAAGATATCCGCAAGGCTTTCGGAACTACGCCTGTCCTTGACGGCATTTCGCTCGACGTACACGCAGGCGAGTTCGTGTCGATCCTCGGCCCGTCGGGTGCGGGCAAGTCTACCCTGTTCCAGATGCTGATTGGCGGCATCCGTGCCGACAGCGGCAGCATACGCTGCGAGGGCCAGCCGCTTGGTCCGGAAGTCGGCCGCTTCGCCTTCATGCCCCAGCGCGACGCCCTCATGCCGTGGCGGCGCATCCTCGACAACGTCACCCTCGGCCTCGAGGTGCAGGGCATGGGGCGCAAGCCTGCGCGGGAAAAGGTGCTGCCGCTCTTTCCGGAATTCGGGCTGGCAGGGTTCGAGAACCATTATCCGGCCCAGCTTTCCGGCGGCATGCGACAGCGCGCCGCCCTTCTGCGCACCGTGGTGCAGGAGCGGGACATGCTGCTCTTGGACGAACCGTTCGGCGCGCTCGATGCGCTTACCCGCACCAGCATGCAGCGCTGGCTGGAGGCCATGTGGCAGCGCCACTGCTGGACGGCGCTGCTGATAACGCACGACGTACGCGAGGCTGTCTTCCTGTCAGATCGCATTTACGTCCTGTCAGCACGTCCGGCTCGCGTCGTCCGCGAGTTTTCCGTTCCGCTGCCACGACCGCGCCACGCCGGCGCCACCGGTCTGCGGGACGCCAGCGTGGTGGAAGCCGCTGTGCTGGAAACGCTTCTCGAAGCCTGAACCATTGGAGCACCCGACCCATGACCACGATCAACCGCCGCGATGCACTCTTGCTCGGCCTCACCTCAGGCATGGCCTGCGCAACCCCCACCTGGGCAGAGGCCGGCCGCAAGAAAGTGACAGTTGCGCTCGACTGGACGCCCAACACCAACCATGTCGGCCTCTATGTCGCGCGCGACAAGGGCTTCTATGCCGAGGCAGGGTTGGATGTTGAGATCCTGCCCTATGCCGACACCGCATCGGGCACACTGGTCAGCAATTGGGTGGCCGATTTCGGCGTCAGCGGCGCGATCGGCTTCTTCACCCAGCGTGCAGCCGGGGCTGACCTCAAGGCCGTCTATGCCGTCGTGCAGACCGAAACAGGGCGTCTGGTGTTCAAGGCCGACAGAGCGGATATCCAGCGTCCGAGAGACCTTGACGGCAAGACCTATGGCGGCTTCGGCAGCGACTGGGAGAATGCGCTGATCGGTACGCTGATCCGCAACGGCGGCGGCGTGGGTAGGTTCGAAACGGTGACGCTGGGCACCTCAGCCTACGAAGCGCTTGCCAACGGCGCGGTGGATTTCACACTCGAGGTCTACACTTGGGAAGGGATCAAGGCCGAACTGGAAAACAAGCCGCAGCGCGCCTTCCGTTATGCAGATTACGGCGTGCCGGACCAGCACACGACATTCATCGTCTCGAGCGATGCTTACCTGTCCGAGCATCCGCAAAGAGCGGCGGCCTTCGGGCGGGCAACCCGTCACGGCTATGCCTTCGCGGCCGCCAATCCCGACGAGGCTGCGGCGTTGCTGGTGGAGGCCAACAAGGGCATGGTCACCAACCCCGCCTTCATCCGCGCTTCCATGAAGGCGCTGGTGGAGGGCAACTACCTTGCCCGCCCGGATGGGACCGTCGGCGAAATCGATCGCAGCAAGATCGAGGCGATGGGTGGATTCTTGTTTACGGCCGGTATCCTGCGCGACGCGACGGGAGATGCGCTGACGACCCGCCCCGATTTCGGCGACTACTTCTCGAATGAATATCTCGCCGGTGCATAACGAGACAGCTTGGGGGCCGTCTCCGGACGGTCCGGTCTTGGGGAAGGTTCCCCGGAAATCTGCCGCTCCGAATACGACCTCATTACCGCCGTCCGGGTTCCTCCGTCGCCGCCAAAACTTGACATTCGTTTGGCTCGCGACCGGCGGCAGAGCCGGGGCCAAAATCGGAACGACGGTTTTCAGGAACAACTTTGGATAAAGCGCTGTTAGAGCCCCTTCCACCGGGTGGTGCCTCCAGGGCTATCCTCTTACAGGCGCTCGTCAACTGCACGCATCGCCAGCGACCTGCTCCGCATCAGTCGCCCGATACAGACAGCCCTGCGAGAAGCGGCGCGTAGGCGGCGAGCCTGCGGGATACGAACTCGGTGAAGAGCCGCACGCGCTTGGTCTTGCGCGTCTCCCCCTGTGTGAGAAGCCAGAGCGTTCCATGCATGGGCAGGTCGGTGCCCGGCACCCTCACCAGCAAGGAGTCGGCATCTCCGACGAAGCATGGCAGTTTCGTCATTCCGATCCCTTGTTGCGCCGCTGCAATCTGTGTCTCGGCGTCCGGGGTCCTGAAAGGAACTGCTGTGGTGTGGACCTCTGCCTCGCGTGCCCAGTCCGGAATTCCATGATCATCTATGACGATCCATCGGATGGGATTCGCCGCGCCCGCACGCCACGCGGCTAGTCGATCACGAGACATGTAGACGCCGCTGAACAACTCAGGTCCCTTCAGCCCGTAAAGATTGAGCGGCAGGGTCTTGCGGTTGGCGACGATACGAATTGCGACATCAGCATCCCGGTTGGTGAGATTCGCTACCTCGCCCGACGACAAGATTTCCATCTCGATGTCCGGATGCAGACGCGCGAAGTCGGCGAGATCCGGCATGAGCAGGTGTGTGGCGAGGAACGGAGGAAGCGTCACCCGCAAAAGCCCGCGCGCACCCTGGTCGCGACCGAAGATGCGCGTCTCCAGCAAATGTGATGACGCCTCCATCTGCTCCGCAAATTCGAGGACCTCCTCGCCCGCAGAAGTCAGGCGGTAGCCAGAGGGCAGCTTTTCGAACATCTGCACGCCCAGCCGTTGCTCGAGCTGGGCGATGCGTCGCAGCACGGTCGAGTGATTCACCCCGAGGCGCTCGGCGGCGGCTCGGACCGAGCCTCCGCGTGCGGCAGCAAGAAAATAGCGGACGTCGTCCCAGTCGATCATGGTGCAACCTCGCACCGCACGGTGCTTCTTCCAAAGCTCATATCTAACACGCCGAAGGGCAATAAGGCGGTCATTATAGCATATGCCGACGAGCGCGGCTCGGTTTTTGGGAGATGGATAGGGATCGTCGCGGCTGGCGACAGTCGCCCGGCCGGATCGATTTCGCACCACCGATATGCGCGCTTGCGCACTCCACAACTAACGCCGGCGGACCCATTTCGAGGTTCTCGGGGACAAATGCTGTCCCGACACCACGAAAGGGAAAGTCATGGGAAAGCTTGAAGGTAAGGTTGCAGTCATCACAGGCGGCGCCACTGGCATCGGCCTTGCCGCGGCAAAGCGCTTCATTGAAGAGGGGGCCTTTGTCTTCATCTTCGGCCGCCGGCAGGAAGCGCTCGACACCGCTGTGGCCAATCTCGGCTCAAATGCCCGCGCGGTGAAAGGCTCGGTCTCCGATCCAGACGACCTCGACCGGCTGTACACGGCGGTGAAGGCCGAGCGCGGAACCCTCGACATCGTCTTCGCCAATGCCGGGGTGGGAAGCCAGCTTGCGCTCGGCCAGATCACCGCCGGGCACATCGACGTAACCTTCGACACCAATGTGAAGGGTACGATCTTCACGGTCCAGAAGGCGCTGCCCCTGATGGGCCAGGGCGGTTCGATCATCCTGACCGGATCGAGCGCCGGCACCACGGGCGCCCCGGCATTCAGCGCCTACAGCGCGAGCAAGGCGGCAGTACGCAACCTCGCGCGGACCTGGGCGGAGGATCTGAAGGGCACCGGCATCCGGGTAAACGTGATTTCGCCCGGCCCGACCGCGACCGAACTCGCGAAGGAAGCGCTGGGCGAGGAGGGTCAGAAGGTCTTTGCCTCAATGAATCCGCTCCAGCGGATGGCCGATCCGGCGGAGATCGGAGCGGTGGCCGCCTTTCTCGCCTCGTCGGACAGCAGCTTCATGACCGCCAGCGAAGTCGCCGTCGACGGCGGCCTGGCGCAACTCTGACACGCACGCCCGGCTCTCCATTCGATTGTTCGGAGCGCCGTAGGGCGTGATCAACCCAAGGAGAATATAGATGAGCTACGCAATCATCGGCTTCGGCCATATCGGCCAGGCTCTGGCCAAGGCGTTCGCCCGCAGGGGCATCGAAGTATCCGTTGCTACCACGCGCGACCCGGAAAGCTTTGCATCCGCTGCAAGCGCGATCGGACCCACAATCCTTCCCAAAACACTGGCTGACGCCGTCAAAGCGGACATCGTCTTTCTGGCCGTCCGTTTCGAACAGCACCCGGATGTCGCGAAGGCGCTTTCCAACTGGCAGGGCAAGACCATCGTCGATGTGACCAATGCCTACGGCGTGCCCCCTGAGGAACTGGGAGGACAGCCTTCTTCCCGGTTCGTCGCTCAGGCCTTCTCTGGTGCAAAACTGGTCAAGGGCTTCAACCATTTGGTCGCCGCGGTCCTTGCCCAGGATCCGGCCGTACATGGTGGCAGGAGGGTCGTGTTCCTGGCGAGCGACGATGATGGCGCCGCGGCGGAGATCAGTGCGCTCGCGGAAAATGTCGGTTTCGCGCCGATCAAACTTGGCGGGCTTTCTGAAGGCGGGCTGCTTGTGCAGGCGCGTGGAAATAGCTGGGGTCAACTGATCTTCAAGGACCTGGTCAAGTTCGACGGCTGAGCACGCCCGCCCCCCGACTTCCCGCATCGCCCACAAGGAGCAGTACCATGCATGTTTTTGTCGCCGGGGGGACCGGCCATTCTGGTCCGTACATCATCTCCGAGCTCGTTGCCGCCGGCCACGAGGTCACCGCCCTGGCCCGCTCGGACGAGTCCGCAGCCAAGCTGACCGCGCTCGGCGCGAAGGCTCGGCACGGCAGCCTCGAGGATATCGACGGGCTCAAGGCGGCGGCCGCCGACTCCGACGGCGTCATTCACGTCGCGCACCGGCAGGACCTGCTTCCGTCCGGCGGCATCGACGCCGTGGCTGCAGCGGAGGCCCAGATCATGCTTGCCTACGGCGAGGTACTGGCGGGGACCGGAAAGCCGCTGGTCGTATCGGGAAGCATTGGTTCACCCGGTTGGGAAGGGCTGGGCCGGCCAGCCACAGAGGACGATCCGGCCCTTCCAGCGGGCGACACATATAAGGGCACGCTGCGGGTTCGCAACATCGTGGAAACCACTGCGGTCGGCCTCGCTGAGCGGGGCGTACGGTCTTCGATTGTGCGGATCTCCCATCGTGCACAGCACGACCGACAATGCCGGCTTCCTTCCGCTGCTGATCAGGCTCGCGAAGGAGAAGGGCGTCATCGGCTATCCCGGAGACGGCGCAAACCGTTGGTCAGCCGTGCACGCTCGCGATCTCGCCGCCTTGTTTCGCCTGGCGCTGGAGAAGGCCCCAGCCGGCAAAAATTGGCACGCGGTCGGCGACGAGGGTATCCCGTTCCGCGAAATCGCCGAGGCTATTGGCGGCCGCCTCGGCCTGCCCGCCGTGCCCATTCCCGCCGACGTCCTGATGCTGCCGGGATACTTCGGGTTCCTCGCGAATTTGGTCACGCTGGACGTTCCGGCATCCGGCCTCGTCACCCGCCAGACCCTCGGCTGGGAGCCCGCTCAGCCGGGTCTGATCGCCGACATGGAAAACGGCCACTACTTCCCGGCCGGCTGATCCTGGTCAAGGCCACAAGTAGCATTCCAAACATCAGGAGATCGAACATGAGCACTATCAGCATCGTCGGCGCAGGAACCATGGCCACGGCGATCGCCGGCCGTATCGCCAAGGCCGGGCATATCGTCGAGGTGGTCACCCGCGACCCCGCCAAGGCGCGGGCGCTGGCCGACAAGCTCGGGTCCGGCGCGACCACGGGGACGTACGGCGCCGCGCCTGCGGGCGACATCGTCATCCTCGCCGTGCCTTACTCCGGCGCGGCGGCCGCGGTGGCCGACTTTGGGGACGCGCTCGACGGCAAGGTGATTGTCGACATCGCCAACCCGGTTGCCCCCGACCTCTCGGGCCTCGTCACGCCCCACGACAGTTCCGGTGCGCAGGAGACAGCCAAAGGCCTCCCCGCCGGCGCGCATGTCGTGAAGGCGTTCAACACGATCTTCGGTCATGTCCTCGCCAAGGGCGGACGGCTCGACGCATTCATCGCAGCCGACGATGCGGAGGCGAAGGCGCGCGTCTCTGCCTTCCTCGAAAGCCTCGGGCTGCGTCCGCTCGACGTCGGCGGCCTGCACATGGCCCACACGCTCGAGGCGCTCGGCCTGATGATGATCGGCCTGGCCAAGAACGGCGCCGGCACCTGGGACTTCGCCATGAACGTCGAGATCGACTGAATCGCCGCCGCACCTCCTCAACGGGAGACCCGCAACACCAATGGGAGCGTCACGAGTGGCCGGTTGGGGGCCGACACCGGACTGTCCGGTTCTGGAGATCACCAGGCGGCAAGCTGCCGTTCTGCAGCCGACCTTAATTTCGGTCGTTCCTGATCATTGATCGCTTCCCGAAAGCAGCCGCTTCCACGGGTCGGAAGTCCCATTTCCAGAAACTAGTAATTTTGTTCGGAAATTACTACTTTGCCGCGTGGGGTTTTGAGGCAGGGCGGCAATGAAGCATTTTTTGCATACCCATCGTCTGAGCGTGTGAGGCCGCCGGACCATCCGGGCTCGGCTATGGACAAGGACAGCGCGGATGGGAGGAATTCATCGGTGCAGGATGAAATTGTTCCAGAGAAATACCGATCGGTCGCTGGCCCAGGGCGGCCGCCACCCATCTCGTTCGGATCTATTTCATAGATCGAGCAGATGGCCCGCGCCCCTCGCTTCGAGGAACTACTGGATGTCACGAAACAACAGCACGATTTGCCTTCGGCCGCTCAACCTTTCTCGCGTTAGATCAACACGTCATGTGGAGCGGTCGCTATTCGTGATCGTCTATCTCGTGGCGGGGCGCGAGAATATCGCTCCCAGCGACAAGTAATTTCTCGAGGCTGCGCACAAGAGCTTTCATCTCGGCGCTTGAAAGGGCCGTGGTCAATCTTTCTTCAACTTGCAATCGAGTCTCCTCTACAGGCCTTTGAAGCGCGCGCCCCTTTTCACTCAACCAAAGGCGGACCAGACGGTTGTCTCGATCATCGGCGCGCCGTTCGAGCAAACCCGATTTCTCGAGCACCGTAGCGCCTTTAGTAATTGCGGGAGTGGTGACACGAAGTGCGACAGCGATTTCGCCAGGAGTCTGGCCATCGCGCCTCCAAAGCGCCGCTAGCAAGTGATCCTGCCCCAATCGAAGGCCATGGTCGCGTAGCGCCGCGTCAGTGACAGCCCGGACAACCTTCGAGGTGTTGCCGAAGAGGTCTAGCAGTTCAGGCATTAAATTCTCCAACGCAAATGCTTTCAATTCTTGTTCATGTGCTCGGAAACTTCCGGACGGTGCCCGCCGAACGCTTGACATGCATATCATTTACCGGTTAACGTTAACCGGTAAATGATTATCCCGCCAGACAAGTGACAATGCAATGATCGTAGTAACCGGAGCAACAGGCCACGTCGGCACCGAACTCGTTTGTCAGCTGGTCGAGCGTGGCGAAAACGTACGGGCACTCGTTCGCGACGCCTCCAAAGCGACGAGACTCCCGGCGGCTGCCGACGTGGCTGTCGGCGAATTGGAGGATCTGTCCTCCTTATCCAAAGCCTATCAAGGCGCAGACAGACTTTTCCTGTTGGTGCCAGGCATTGAGCACAAGGCGGCGAAAACGGCGCTGCTGGCTGCCAAGGAAACGGGAATAAGACGCATTGTCTATCTTTCGAGTTATGCTGTTGCGATTACACCCCTGCCTCCTATGGGCCGTTGGCATCACGAACGCGAACAACTCATTCATGCATCGGGGATTCCGGCGACTTTTCTTCGCCCCGGTGGGTTCACGACCAATACGTTCGACTGGATGCAGACCTTGCGCGAGTCCGGCTACGTACTCGATCCCACTGGGCCGGGACGTGCCGCACTGATCGACCCGGCCGATATTGCCGCCGTCGCTACCGTGGCGCTCACCGAAGATGGCCATGCCGGCAAAGCCTATACGTTGACTGGCCGCGAAGCGCTTACCGTTGCGGAGCAGGTAGCTATTATCTCGGCAGTTATCGGCAGAGAGATCACCATTCGAGATGTCGCCTCACCCGAGGAAGTCGTGAGGTTTCGCTATCCGAACGGTGCCCCTCCTTCGCTCGCCGCTGCCTTGGTCGAAGGTTTGAGATCAATGCGATCCGATACGAAGGGCTTGATAACTACCACTGTCCAGGACTTGATAAGCAGGCCGCCTCGCTCATTCCGTAGTTGGTGCGAAGCAAACGCTGACGCCTTTCGCCGTGTTGTTGACGGAGAGAGCTAGTCTGGAACCGCGATACTTCTGGCAGCCCGAACGTCCCTCAGCGGTGTCACCTCCCCAAGCGGATTGCGCGCGTCAGCTGTACACGACCGCGGCGGCTGGCGGCCGTCGGTTACCGCGTGGATCCCGAGTTGGTTTTAGATAGCTCGGCCTCGAATGACACTAAATAATGGACTTTGGCGATGGCTTTTTCAAATGCTCCGATTGTTCTTGTGCATGGCCTGTTCGGAAGTTTGGCAGATCCGAAGATAGTGGGCGCATTTGGCGATACCGACGTTTATGCGCCTGACTTGATCGGCTATGGGCAATATCAGGACAGTGATGTTGAACATCTAACGCTGAATGATCAGGCAGGTCATGTCGCAGCATATATCAGGCGCCTTGGGGACCAGAAGGTCCATCTCGTCGGCCATTCCGTTGGCGGCGCTGTGTCTGCGTTGGTTTGCGTGCTTTGCCCCGAGCTTGTCGCATCCTTCACCAGTGTAGAGGGCAATTTCACGCTGAAGGATGCTTTCTGGTGCGGGCAGATTGCCGGAAAGCAGGTATCCGAAGTCGCCTCGATCATAGATGGCTACAAGGCTGATCCTGATGCCTGGATCGCTGCTGCCGGGGTCCCGATCACCCCGTGGACCTCCGCGCTTGCAAGAGACCTGCTCTCCAATCAGCCGGCGTCTACCATCAAGGCGCAGGCCAAGGCTGTCGTTGCCGCCACCGGCCGCGACGAATATCTCGCTGGCATTCGTAGCCTGGTGGCGTCGCCGACGCCGGTTTACCTGATTGCCGGCGCGCGTTCGGCGGCGGGGTGGGACGTTCCGGATTGGGCGAACACCGCCTGCACCATGCGGATAAATATTCCAGATACCGGCCACCTGATGATGGCGGAAGACGCCACCTTATTTGCCAGGTCGGTGCTGGCCTGCCTGAATTATCAGCAAGGCTGAGCTCCAATTTCCCTGCGTCGATCATGCCCTCCTTCGATTGGGAGTTTCACGAGTTCGAGAACCTGCGGCCCAAGCTCAAGGGCCGCCGCCGGCTGCGAGCGTCAAGAGCAAAGAGGATGATCGTTTGCAGATCCATAAACATGCTGCTCTAGCATAATTATTTTGCATATTATGAATTTGAATACTGTCGCTGGCAGGCCCATTCTCGTGGCATCTGAACAACAGGAGATGCCTCTTCATGAAAGTCATGGTTCTTCAGGACGGTCACGGCGCCGACAGGCTTCGCATCGTCGAACGTCCCATACCCACGCCGCGTCGTCAGGAAATTCTGATTCGGATGAAGGCCACGGCCTTGAACTATCGCGACGTGGAGATTGCCAACGGAACTTACCACACCGCCTTCGACTTCCCCCTCGTTCCGCTGTCGGACGGCGTCGGCGAGGTCGTGGCAATCGGTGAGGAGGTCACGCGCTTCAGGGTTGGCGATCGGGTTTGCAGCACGTTCTGGCAACGCTGGATCGGCGGCTCCTTTCGCATGGCGGAGCCGGCTTATCAGCTTGGAGGTCCGATTGGCGGCCTGCTCGCCGAATATGCAGTGCTCGATGAGCAAGCGGCGGTTTTGGCGCCCAGAAACCTGACTGACGTCGAGGCAGCCACCCTGCCGTGTGCCGCGGTTACAGCGTGGCACGCGCTCGTCACGGAAGGGGGCATCAAGGCTGGGGAAACGGTGCTGGCCCAGGGAACTGGCGGTGTCTCGCTTTTCGGTCTGCAATTTGCTCGTGCAAGCGGCGCAAGGGTCATCGTCACGTCCAGCAGCGACGAGAAACTGGAACGCGCCCGGGAGCTCGGGGCCTTCGCAGGCATCAACTACCGACGGAACCCCCAATGGTCCGATGCCGTGCTCGAGATTACGGAGGGCCGCGGGGTCGACCATGTAATAGAGGTCGGTGGCCCGCAGAGTTTCGCCCAATCGCTCAAGGCTTCCTCTCGGCGCGGCCAGATTAATGTTATCGGTTATCTCGGCGGCAAGGAGGGAGCAATCAACCCCCTCGAAATATTCACCAGACAGGTTCAGGTTCGCGGCATTCCCGTCGGTTCACGCGAATCGTTCGAGGCTATGAACCGTGCTATTGAGGCGCAGAATCTGAAGCCTGTCATCGAGCGTACATTCTCTTGGCTCGATGCTGCCAAGGCATTCCGTTTCCTTGAGGAAGGAGAGCATTTTGGCAAGCTGGGGCTGGTTCACAGCTAGGGGACAGCCGCGGCCCAACGAGCCGCCGATACCAGGCTTAGCGACAGCTTCCGCCACCGGAACTAAACACCTTGGGAATTCCGGCCCCAGGCGATCCGATGACGGGGGGAGCACCTCACACAATCCGGTGGCGGCGTATCAATCGGTCGGAAGGTAGGGGGCATTGCGGTAGAGGCCAGGCGATCTGCCTGTCGCACGTTTGAACGCTTGAGAGAACGACGGCAACGATTCATAGCCAACGGCGCGTCCGATCTCGCCAATGGTCTGGTCAGTTTCCCGTAAAGCCTTTGCGGCAAGGTTCATGCGCCAGCGGGTAAGATAGGACAGCGGTGGTTCGCCAACGAGTCGGGTGAAGCGGCGCGCGAATGTGGCCCGAGACTGTGCGGCGCTGTCGGCGAGGGAGACGATAGTCCACCTTTCAGCAGGGCGCTCATGGATGAGACGCAAGGCTCGTGCGATACCCCTGTCGCGCAGGGCCCCAAACCATCCTCCCGCCCCGAGTGGTTGATGTTCGATCCATGCGCGCAACAGGTAGATCAACAGGCCGTCGAGAAGGCGCGGAGCCACAATGTCGTGACCCGTCAGATTGCCGTCAGCTTCCAGCCGCAAAAGCTCCATCGCGAGCCGCAACGATTCGTTGGCGACAATCTGCTCGCGACTTAGATGGATAAGCGGTGGAAGCAACGGAATGATCGGATGTGGCCCGTTGCCGCCAAGGGAATATTTCGCGCAAAGAAGAGTAGTCGCGCTGCCGCGGTGCTTCGATTCCGATTCGTTGTGATTCGCTGCGAGTACGGTAGACATTGATGCCGTCGGTGCATCTGCGGGGTCGCTGATCGTATGTCCGACGCCGCTTGCGACAAGGATTACATCTCCCTCACCAATGCGAACTGGTTCCTTTTCGCCATTCAAACGCAGCCAGCATTCGCCCCGCCTTATGACATGGATGGCGGCATTCCGCGTTGGATCGACCGAAATCCCCCACGGCCGACGGAGCGTGGCGCTGCCAATCATTGCACCACCAAATCTCAGCGTTGCGAGCACTTCTGACAACACGTCCATGAGAGCCATTCTCCCAGATGGAAGCAGTCCACACAATGAGAGGATCGGATAACAATTTGATGGTTTGGAGCATCGACCATCTCAATCCTGCGGCCGACTATGTTGGGGTAGCTCGCACGCTCGACCCCGCTGTTCACGACGGGCTCAGCAACGCCAATCAAAGGAGTCAACTATGCCTGTTCATCCGTCGGGGTCGTCGCCTGCCGCCGTTCAAAAATCGACCCTAGAGGCCAATAAGGAAATCGTCCTCGACTTCATCCGTAAGGCGGTAAACGAAGGAGATATCGAAGCAGCTTCGGTGCATTTTGGCGAGCAATATATTCAACACAATCCGAACATTGCGGATGGTGCAGATGGCTTCAAAGCTTATGTGCAGCAGCTCAGAGCTTCGTTTCCTTTCGTAAGAGGAGAGGTGAAGAGGATTTTTGCTGAAGGGGACTTCGTCATGGTGCATATGCATGCGAAGCGGGAACCGGCAGAGGAGGGCCTCGCCATTGTCGACATCTTCCGACTGGATGCGGGCAGACTTGTCGAACATTGGGAGGTGCGGCAGCCCATCGAGCAAAGCAAGTTGCACGCCAACAGCATGATCTAAAAGCAGACCCTCGAGTTCGATATCTGCCCATCACTTGCAGAGGGACGGCCGATCAGATGGCAGACTCGGGTATTCGTATTTTTCGGGTTTAGAGAGAATGGGCTTGCTCACGACGATACTTCGATTCATAAAGATAAAAACTTTTATGCGGGCCAGACATGTTTCAGGAACTGCGAACGTTCGTTCTCTTCGCAGAGGAACGGGCCATGCAGAAGGTCGCGCAGCGGCTTCCGCTGACGCAGCCTGCCGTCAGCCGTCAGATCCAGCGCCTTGAGCAGGCCCTCGGGACAAAACTTCTCGACCGCCGACAAAAACCGCCGATCCTGACGCCGATGGGATATGAGGTCGTCGCCCGCAGCCGAGAAATTCTCGACGCTTTCGAAAACCTGAAGTCCATTGCCGCAATTCCCGAACCCGAAGGTGTATTCCGCTTCGGCCTGGTTAATGGCCTTGCGCATGAGGAACTCGCAGAGAGTGTTGCCGCCGTCATCAGTCAATTCCCTCGTGTCTCCCTTCGCCTCAAATCCGGGTGGAGTGGCGAACTCGCAGAGCAGCATCGGTTAGGGCATCTCGACGCTGCGGTCATTCTATCCGACGGATCACGCTTTTATGACGCCGAGCAAATCGGTGAAGAGGAGGTGGTTTCGGTCGCCTCTCGCGATTTCGACGCCGGGCCGGAAAAGCAGGTCGGCTGGGTGCTGAGTCCCGAAGGATGTGACGTCCGGCAGCGCCTTACCCGCAGGCTGGCCAAGATGAACCTTCCCTTGGTGGTGTCGGCCGAAATCGAGCATGCGGGTCTGCAACTGGGAATGGTGCGTCAGGGTATGGGTTTGGGATTGATGCCGAAGCGTCTCATCAGCCGCAATCCGCCGGCCGGGGTCGTGGAAGTCGATGGCATTGGAGGAAGTTTGCACTTCGATGTACTGATGCTCCGGTCACCGCATATTAGCCCCTGCGCAAAGGTGGCGGACGCGCTGGCCGCTGAGATTCGCGCATTCCTTGCGGGCTAGGAGTATTCGCTCTGCTGCCGCGAAGGTGGCTTCAGAAACCGTCGCGCCTGCATCCAACCGTCTTGCGGCGACCACGCAGCACCGTGCGGGATCTACTGATCTCGAGCCGAAGGAGGGACCAGCTTTGCAGTTGTGGGGTCGCAAATATATTCCGTAATTGAACTAGTTCTGATCCGTTCGACGGCTTCATCGATCGCAAACAGAGGCGCGAGAAGCCATTCCTTGAGCACGATCGGTTGGGCGCGTGGGGCCTCTTCGCCCTCGCCCAATGAATTCTGCACTGCCGACGGCGAAGCGACTCACAGCGGTCCTGGCAGCCGTCCTCAACCGCGCATGCGCGCTGTAACTCGGAGACCGTTCGTGAAGCTTCTCTACCAGACCCACTCTCCCTATGCCCGCAAGGCACTCGTGTTCGTGCACGAAGCCGGCCTCGCCGATCGGATCGAGGTTCTCCATTGCGAGACCAGTCCGACGGTGAAGAATACCGAGGTGTTCGCACAGAACCCGCTCGGAAAGGTGCCGGTGTTGCTCCGGGACGACGGGCCTGCGCTGTTCGATTCGGATGTTATCTGCGCCTATCTCGACACTCTGCATGCGAACCGCCCACTCATCCCCGCTAAAGGCGAGGCGCGGTGGCGCGCGCTTCAGATCCAGGCGGCAGCCCAGGGCCTTGCCGATTCCGGTATCGCGCTGCGCTGGGAAACGGCGCGCCGGCCAGAGCATCTGCGCTATCCGCCGTTGGCGGACGGCTACACGCTTAAGCTCGTGGAGACGTACGACTGGCTTGAGGTTACCTGGGCACCGAGCGAGGAAATCGACGTCGGTCAGATCGCGCTGGCGACCACGCTCGACTGGCTGGTGTTCCGCGAACTTCCGGATTTCCGAACCGGTCGTCCCAAGCTCGCAATGTGGTTCGAAGCGTTCGCCGATCGAGCGTCGATGCGGGCGACGCCGCTGTTCGGCGAAACGCAGGATGCGGCGCCACCAGCGTGAGACTGGATGATCATTTCGACTTTACATCTGTGAAGGGCCTTCCGGGCACCTGATGCAAGCCCTGGATCAGATCATGCTAGATACCCTTGTGGAAGCCGCAACCATCGCAGCCTATGCACTGATCGACTATCCAAATTATCTCAATCCCGGCGCCGCCGCGATCGGTGGAGACGGATCGACTGCACGCAGCGCTTCTCGGTGTGCCGGCCGTCTTCGAGCAGCAAATGATCCATGATGAGCTGGAGCTCTACGAGAAGCTTCTTCTCGACACCGACGAAGAGGATCGGGTCCCGCGCAAGTGCCTCGAGCGCCTGAAGGAGGGCTCGCAGGAGTGTCTGGAGTCGCTCGCCACGCCCAAGGACGATCTTGTGACCATCGCCGAGATCGGCGTCGACCATGTCATCGTCGACGAGGCACAGGAGTTCAGGAAGCTCAGCTTCGCCACCAATATGTCGACGCTGAAGGGCGTCGACCCGAACGGCTCGCCGCGCGCCGGCACGCCGACCCCCATAATCACGGACACAAGCGATAAATGTCACCGAGGAGCCGGAAATCACCTGCCCTTCATTTCCAAGAACTCCGCATTTGGGAATCGATCACTAGAGCCCCATTGCCCGCAATCATAACGGGAAGTAGCCATCGGCAATAGCCTCGATGATTGGCAGCTTTCCAGCTTAGGTTGCCAGAAGCGGACAGACAGAAAGCCACCAATGATCGCCTTGGGCTCGTAAATTCAGTGGAGGTCAAAGCGGGCTGCACTTCCGCACTCCCCTGTGCGATAAATGATGCTAGGCTGCCCGCCTATAGGAATGATGTGGTTTGGGGGCGGATGACTTACTGGAATGGCAAGACAGCCGATGCTGCACATCTGCGCCTGTTTGTGTCTGGCGACGGCTGGCGGCTGTTCAAGGACAAGATGAGCGCCGACGGCGAGCGCATCGAGGAAGCGGGGACTCAGCGCGTCGTCGAAAGCGCGCTGCTCAATGTCCTCAACGCGACCAATGTCGTCGTGCTGACCGGCACCGGTTCGTCGTTCGCGGCGACCAACGACGCGGCCAAGCTGTCGCCGGCGGGCATGTCGGACGTCTGGGTAGCGGTGCAGGCGAAGGTCGGCGCACCAGCGTTCCAGGCGGTGTGTGATACCTTTGCCAGCGCGAAGATCGACGACAATATCGAGCGGCTGCTGACACTGTGCAAACTTTATCTGGAACTGCACGAGACCGCGGTCACCGACCCAACCTACATCCGGATCCATGATTTCGTGGAAGCGGCCGAACAGGCGATCCTTGCCCGCGTCGACTTTGTCGATCGCACCACCAACCTCGATGCCCATGCGGGATTGATCCAGAAAATCGGGCGCCGCGGCGTTCGCAAGGCACGGTCGAAGCTGTTTACGACCAACTACGACCTGTGCTTCGAGGAAGCGGCGCGGCGGCACCGGTTCACGATCATCGACGGCTTCTCGCACGGTCTCGATCAAGTCTATGACCGCAGCCATTTCGAGTTTGACATCGTGCGCCGCTCGGGCCAGCGCGACGCACCCGATTACATTGAGAATGTTTTCCACCTCTACAAGCTGCACGGCTCGCTCGATTGGCGTCGCCAGGCCGCCGACATCTACCGGTCGCGGGCTCCGGAAGGCAAGCCGGTGCTGATCTATCCGCGCTCGAGCAAGTATCAGGAGAGCTTCGAGGCGCCCTATCTCGACATGATCGGTGCGTTCCAGGCGGCGCTGCGCGAGCCCGACACGGCGCTGCTGATTTCGGGCTTCGGCTTCAATGACGACCATATCAGCCGGCCAATCCTGTCGGCGGTCGAGGCCAACATGTCGCTGCGACTGGTCATCTGCGATCCGGCATTCGTGCCGCCGGCCGAGCTGGATGCCGCGTCGCAGACGATGCTCGCCGTCGCCGATCCAAAGAACCCGTTCCTAGCCGCGTTCAAGCGCATGGTGGCCGGCGGCGATGCGCGTATCCATCTCATTAACGGCCGGTTCCAGGATTTGGTTTCCGCTCTTCCCGACCTGGTCGGCGAAACCGATCGCGAGCGGCACATGCAGCGTGTCAGAACGCTCCGGGACGCGGGGGCGCCGACGACGTGACCCGCATCAACCCGATCAATCCCGAACGCTATATCGGCACAATCACCCAAGCGACCGCCTCCTATGTCCATGTGAACCTGCCCAATGCAGCGGCGGTGCCAGAGCGTCGCGGTCTGTCGCTCGGCGCAGTCGGCGACTTTGTGTTCGTCGATTGCGAGCGGTTCCAGATTCTCGGCCGGATTGTCGAGACCAAGATTCCCGATGGCGAGCGGCTAACGGTCGAACCGTCACTCGGCAAATCCGCGGTCACCAATCCGATCGGCAAGATTCAACTGCTGGCGGCGGTCGAGCAACTCTCGAACAAGCTGAGGCGCGGCCTGCCCGATTTTCCGCGGATTGGCGACGGCGTGTATCTTGCCGAACCCAGTCAGCTGGCGACGCTGATCCGTAATGCGGTGGCCAATGAGGACGAGCTGACGCTCAGCATCGGGCGGATCGACGCTGCGGACGGCGTCGATGTCTGCCTGCCGCCCGAGAAGATCTTCGGCCGCCATTGCGGGGTGTTCGGCGCCACCGGCGGCGGCAAGAGCTGGACCGTCGCCACGCTGGTCCAGCAGTTGAAGAAGGCGGGCGGCCGGGCGATCGTGCTCGATCCGACCGGCGAGTTCGCCGACATGGGCAATGTCGACAAGGTTTTCGTGTTCGACGCACCCGCCGGGGCGGCCAGACGCGTCCATTTCCCCTATCGCCAGATCACCGAGGACGATCTGTTCTCGCTGTTCAGGCCGTCTGGCCAGAGTCAGGGGCCAAGGCTCAGGGAAGCGATCAAGAGCCTCAAGCTGGTCGCGGCCAGCGCCGCCGCGCCTCCAGCGGGTGTGTTCGTCAACAACGGCCTGGTCGAAAAGGCTGGACGACCGCGCGCGCCATATTTCAACGCGCTGCACGCGCATGCCGCGTATCTCCACGATCCGGCGTGCGACTTCGACATCACCAACCTTGCGGAGCAGGTGAAGAACGAATGCGTCTGGGCGAGCAGTCAGGGCAATGCCGCGGCGTTTGGCAACACCGACCAGAATTCGCTCGGATATTGTGAATCGCTGATTGCACGGATCAACACGCTGATCGGCTCACGCGAGCTCGAATGCATCTTCAAGACCAACGGCACGTCGCTGGTGACCGAGTTGCGCGCGTTCCTGGCCGACGACAGCCGCGACATCGCGGTGATCTCTTTCAAGGATGTGCGGTTCGAGCACAATACCCGCGAAATCCTGCTCAACGTCATCGGCCGGTTCCTGCTGGCCGAAGCGAGAGCCGGCGCGTTTCGCACGTCGCCGCTGGTTGTGTTTCTCGACGAGGCGCATCAGTTCCTCGGACGCTCGGTCGGCGACGAGCACAGCACAGTAAAGCTCGATTCCTTTGGGCTGATCGCCAAGGAAGGCCGCAAATACGGCCTGACCTGCGTCCTTGCCACGCAGCGGCCCAGGGACATTCCGCAGGACGTCATGAGCCAGTTGGGAACGCTGTTCGTGCACCGGCTCACCAACGATCAGGACCGCGAAACGGTCGAGCGCGCCTGCGGCGACCTCGATCGCGGCGCAGCGCAGTTCGTGCCGATGCTGGCGCCCGGCGAAGCAGTGGTGATCGGCCCCGATATCCCCGCCCCGGTGCCGCTGTTCATCCACCCGCCCAAATATCCGCCGGATTCGAAGGGACCGGAGTTCCAGAGCTTCTGGCGCGGACGCAGGGAGCGTGCAGCGGCGGCAGTAGCAGCCGCTGTGCCGGCAGTTCCCGTCCCACCGGTTCCGCCGCCGCCGACCCAAGCTGTCGTTATTCCACCTCCGCCGCCGATCCAGCCGACAAACCCGCAATTTGCGGATGATTTCGACGACAAGGTGCCATTCTAAAAATTTGGCTCGGGACTATCGTGCTATCACCATGGCCTGCATGCGCGGGCACAGCCGATCCAACGCCCCCGCGCAATCGGAACCGAGTTCAACCTTAAGGTACATGACTATGACACTCGGCATGGCTTGGTTACGCACGGTTGGACACGTTCGCGAGCTGGTCATCGCATCGGATAGCCGATTGTCGGGGGCCAATACTGGGACGCAAATCCCAAGATAATGCTTCTTCCGCGTTCGGACTCGGTACTGTCATTCGCGGGCAACACATCCGATGCCTATCCGCTAATGCTCCAAGCATACAATTCAATCAGAATGCATCCTCCCGCATCGAGCCGGGCTCTCGATCTTGAAGAGCTTAAGGGCCATCTGATCCGAATGTTCAACCATTCGAGGTCTTTTATTTCTGGGCTTCCTCGTGGGCAGAAAGTCCCAGATGACCCCGAAGCACTCTTTATGCTGTCCGGATACTCCTGGAAGAACAAAGCATTTCGCGTCTGGACTCTTCACTACGACAGATCCGTCCACGGATTTACCTTTAGACCGGCAAAGGAGTGGGGAGGCCAATCGGCAGGGTCAGCCAAGCTTATTGCATATTCTGGCGACGAAGCTCCGGTTCAGGCAGCGAAAGCAAAACTAGTTGCCGTTCTGCGCGATCGCTCGAAGCTGGCCGAAGGGTCTTTCGACATGGAACCCCTTGAAGTTCTACGGGATCTCATTCGTGGCGGTGCCCACCCATCCATCGGCGGACCTATCCAAGTTGTGAAAATATACGAGCACGCCAACGCTGTGCCGGTTGGCGTGTACTGGCCAGATAAAGAATCTGGCACCGTGTCAGTACTCGGACGACCACTTATGAGTTACGAGAAAACCCAATGGGGAGTATTGGATCCTGACGCGCCAGCAAGAGCATATTCGGCGCCTGCTCTGGATAGCGTTGCGTCCGATGAATCGATAAGCGAAGAGCCGGCAGGTTAGGCATTGGAGGCCCCTGGTATCCAGCTTGCGTGATTTACTCGATAAAATTTTCGGGGCGCAGATCTCGGAATGTCTGCTTCAAGGTGATCTGAAAGTGGTTCTGAACGGCCGCATTGGCGGCGCGAAGCTGCCGATATCGAGACATTGAAATCAAAGCTGGAAACCGACTTCAAAGATGCGGTCTGTAACCGCTTCATGCACTGGACGCATCGATTGCTTGGCCGTGCTCGTTCGGTCAATGCCGGAATCCAATGACGGGCATCGTATGACGCGAACGCCACTCTTTGTGCTGGCGAAAAGGATCGGTGGAGGCGGCTGTGGCCTCGATGTGCAATTTGGTACGGCAGGGCGACCCACAACAGTTGAGTGGGGCAGCAACAGCAATCGCACATCATGGCGAACTGGTGCAGGGCGTATTTCACGACGATGGCGGACAGCTTCACCGTGGGTTGGTCACTCTTCCGCTGACGAAACTCAGGTCAAGCGCCACTTTCACGCGAACAGAATCGAGCGCGCTCACGACAGACCCCGCCTCCAAATGCAAGGCAGCGGCAGCAGCGCGTCTTGCGCTCAAGCATCTGGGAGGCAACCTGGGAGGCATCCTTTCTATCCGCAGCGCCATTGCAGTCGGCCACGGATACGGGTCATCGACCGCCGATGTTGTAGCCGCCATTCGTGCGGTGGCTGCGGCTCATGACGTCCATCTGACCCCAACGCGCATCGCTATGTTGGCCGTGGCCGCGGAGCAAGCCAGCGACGCCATCGCCTTTGACGATCAAGCCGTTCTTTTCGCTCAGCGAGAAGGCCGGATCCTGGAAAATTTCGGCGGCTCGTTACCGCCGCTGCTGGTTGTCGGGTTTAAGGCAAACTGCGGACTGCCCATCGATACGCTGCAGCTCCTGCCGGCCCGGTACAACAGCGCAGAGATCCAGCAATTCCAAGTTGTCAGGGCGCTAGTGTCTCGCGCTGTGCGATATCAGGACCCCTACTGTGCAGGGCGAGCAGCAACGGTCAGCGCACAAATCAGCCAGCGGCATCTACCCAAGCAAGATTTCGACCGGGTGATCGAAATCGCCCGGGAAACCGGCGCATGCGGCGTCCAGGTCGCGCATAGCGGTTCACTGATCGGAGTCCTCTTCGATCTGGCTGGGACGAATGTACAGCGGCTTGCCGAACGCGCAGCAGCCGCAGCACAACAAGCCGGCTTCAGCGACGTCCAATTTTACAAGATCAATGACGAAGGCGCGTCATGGTAGCGTTGGACTGCGACTATTTCCGCGCGCTCGAGACGCCTCGGATGGCAACACTGTCGCCCAATCTGGTCGCTGCCGTGTTTCCGCTGATGAAGCTCATGCCCGCGCGCTACATTCTGGACCGGGCCGCCGCCGACGGCGGGATCAAGGCGGGGGCACACATCGTCGAGACGACCTCAGGCACCTTCGGCATGGCTCTTGCTTTGCTATCGGCCGCCCGCCGATACCAGCTCACCTTGATCACCGCTTCGAGCCTCATTGACGCGAAGTATACTGAGCGCCTCGAACGGCTCGGGGCAGTCGTGACAATCGTAGAGGATTCCAGCGGCAACGGCGATCAACTGCGGCGTCTCCAGTGCCTGGAACACGTTCGACGTGACGACCCGAACTGTTTCTGGCCACGGCAATACGACAATCCCGGAAACTGGCTTGCCTATGCCAGGCTGGCCGAACTGAATAGCCCCGAGTTTCGTGGACGCCCTCGGGTTACATTTCCTGCTGCCTTTCGAACTCGACGGGTGACAGCATCCCGTTTCTGACGTGCTTGCGCTTCGCGTTGTAGAACATTTCGATGTAGTCGAACACGTCCTGCCTTGCCTCTTCGCGTGTTCGGTAGGTCCTGCGCCGTATCCTCTCGCGCTTGAGGAGATTGAAGAAGCTTTCGGCCACGGCGTTGTCATGGCAGTTTCCGCGACGGCTCATCGAGTGCTCGAGATTGTGGTGCTTCAGGAAGGCTGCCCAGTCCATGCTGGTGAACTGCGAGCCCTGATCCGAGTGGACCAGGACCTTGCTCTTCGGCTTTCGACGCCACACGGCCATCAGCAACGCCTGCAGAACGACGTCGGTGGTCTGGCGGCTCTGCAATGACCAACCGATGACGCGGCGCGAGAACAAGTCGATCACCACGGCCAGATAGGCAAAGCCCTCCTGGGTCCGGATATAGGTGATGTCTGTCACCCACGCCTTGTCCGGCGAATCGACATCGAACTGTCGAGCCAAGGTGTTGTCGACCACGACTGATGGCTTGCCGCCATGGGAACCGGGCCGGCGCTTGTAGCCGATCTGTGCCTTGATCCCGGCCAGCTTCGCGAGACGGGCGATGCGATTGACACAACTGGTCTCTCCCTGATCGAGGAGGTCGTCGTGCAGCTTGCGATAACCATAGACCCTGCCACTCTCCTTCCAGGCCTTTCTGATCAGATCAGTCTGACGTGCGTCTTCCCGAGCCCGTCTGCTCAACGGGCTCTTCAGCCATGCATAGAAGCCGCTGGGTCGGATGCGCAGGCAGCAGCACATCGCCCGCACCTTGAACTGCTGGCGATGCTCGGCAACGAACGCGTATCTCACCTTGCATCCTTGGCGAAATACGCGGTGGCTTTTTTTAAGATGTCGCGTTCCTCGGTGACGCGTGCCAGTTCCTTCTTCAGCCGACGGATCTCCGCCGCCTGATCGCCATCAGTCGAACCGGATGGCTTCGAGAACTTCCTGCGCCACGCGTAGAGCGAGTGCTGGCTGACGCCGAGCCGCTTCGATACCTCCGCAACGGGGTAGCCCCGCTCGGTGATCTGCGCGACCGCATCACGCTTGAACTCGTCACTGAAATTGCCAGTCCCCATCACGGCCTCCTTGCCTCAAAATTAGGGAAGAAGGCGTCCACAAATCTAGGGGCTATTCAACCACCGCTCTGCCATGTGTTAAGACGCGGCATGATTTCCTCCCAGGGCCACGCCGCCCCGCTCAGTTACATTGCTCTTGTTGTTCGCCCGAGTCGAATTGAAAAAGCCCGTCCGGGGCAGTGATTGCCGGGCGGGCTTTGCTCCGGGCGCCATGGAGGGGGAGGCTGGCAAGGGAGCGAGCCAAAAACCTCCTGGCGGCCCATTTTGTTCCATCGAAACGCAATAAGTTCGAACGATCGACGCAACCTTCCGTAGCGGAAGAGGCTGCAAACATTCGTGATCGGCTACATTAGCGCCTCCCGGAACAAAAGCTGGAAGAGAGGGATTTGAAACCGCGAGGGACCACAATCCGAGGAGAACCAGATGAAACAGATTGTCATCAAGAGCATGTTGGTGCTCGGCCTTGGCGTTGCGTCCAGCGTAGCGCTCGCGCAGAGTCAGCCTTCGGGCGAGTCCACCGGCCAGTCCGGAATGACCAATTGCACGGTGGGCAGCGCCGATTGCTCAGGGTCGCAGTCGGGCGCCGGCAGCAAGACCGAGGACAGCACGAGCAGCACCACCGAACGGAAAGCCCAGGGCTCGGCCAACGGCGACACCAAGCAGCAGAGCCAGGGCAAGGCGTCGACGACGGAAAAACGATCGGCACAGGGCAAGAGCGGCAGCGCCTGCCCGGCTGGCGCGACCGACTGCAACGATGCGAGCGGAGGAACGACCGCGCAAGGAAAGTCGGAAGAGAAGTCCGGCAAGGCCGCCCAGGGCTCGGACACGGGGCAGAACAATACACAGGCTGAGGGTAAGACGGGGACAGGACAGGCAGGATCCGGCACCGCCGCCGAAGGGTCTTCCGGCACGACCACCAACAAGGCCGAAGGCTCGACAGGGCAGACAGAGCAGCAGTCCGGGCAGAGCAGCGGCAGCACGACCACGAATGAAGCGCAGGGCCAAAGCTCGACTACAACCGACAAGAACTCGACGGCTTCGATCAGCAATGTGACGGTCGAGCAGAAAACCCAGATTGTCAACGTGATCCATGAGGCAAAGGTGGAGCCCGTCTCCAAGATCGATTTCGAGATAACGGTCGGCACGGCGGTGCCGCGCCACGTGCATCTGCATCGCTTGCCCGCCCGCATCGTCAAGATCGTGCCAGCTTATGAGAGCTACGAGTATTTTGTACTGGCCGACGGCCGGATCGTCATCGTCGATCCCGACAGCCTGGAGATCGTGGCCATCCTGACGGCCTAACGATATCATTCCGGCACGGGCCACCGCTTTGGCGTGGCCCGTTCATCCTGTTGAAATTGAAAAGAGACGCTTTCTCCAATCGACCTTGCGCTCTCCGCGATTGGGCGTCTCCATGTCAGGAGACTTAACCGAGCGCACACAAGTGTATAGTTGCTCAGTCGCGGACCCCTCATACCCTCAAAATCGATACCATCCTCAAAGGACTGATCGATCGCCCCGAGCATAGCATTTCAAAGCGATCAAGGCTCTCCCGGCCCCATACCCCAGAGGAGCAAAGCCTCTTGAAGCATGCCGAGCGTAAAGTACGCCGCCGCGTTGCGACAGATATTCTCCAGCTCCTCGGTTGATCCTTCCTGCAATTTCGACGCGCTACTCCGGACTTAGGTCGCGACGGTAGTGTAGGGATAGCGGCGGTTACTTATGTTCGGGGGAGTAGCGAATCCGCAGATAGGACGAATTCGGCCCGGTATTCAGCAGCGCTCTATCCGACTGCGCTAAGGCCACATCTATCTCTAGGGCCGCATGGAGGAGGGCTTTGCCTTGCCGTCCAAGGTCGTACAGGAGCGCATGGGCGTGCATACCTACGGGCATTTGTTCTCGCGCGCTGACGACGCCGACGAAATCTCGCCGGTGTTGATGCTGCGGAGACCAAGGCATTCATTCGCCCTGTTCAGCGCGTACGCCACGCTACGACGGAATTCGAAGGAGTATCCGGCTTTCCAAAACCGGCTGAAAAACCGGCTTAATTTTGATAACTAAGCCGGTGCGCCACCACGCGAAATGCCAAAAATAATATAAATTTCAGTTAGATGGAATGGCGCGCCCGAAGAGATTCGAACTCCTGACCCCCAGATTCGTAGTTAGAAGGTGATGGTGCGAGGCAGCTAGACCGTCCGAAGTGCACGCCATGGCGCGCAAATGCCCGATGCGGGGTAATGGCGGCTTCCATCCTTCCGGATCTATGCTCTCTATCTCCTCACTTTGAGTCATAGGAGACGCAACGTGCGCACTCATGCGAACACGCCCATCAAGAAAACGATCCGGCGGCAGCAATTGCGCGAGATCGTTCCATTGGCGGACAGCACAATTTACGAAATGGAGCAGCGTGGCGAATTTCCCCGACGCTTTGCCTTGTCCCCAAGATGCGTCGTTTGGGATTTGGATGAGGTTCAGGCGTGGCTTGCGGCCCGTCGTTCAATGCCGATTCTTCGCGCTCCGAGCCCGGATGTGAAGCAACGCAGGAGTCGGCCTGTCAAAGAGCAGGATCAGGCTCTAGAAGTGGCATCGAGGGCGGGATGAGCGTGGGCACGTATTTCCTGCCGTCCACCCAAGCGTCCACGATGTCCGACCACTCTTGCATCATGTGCCGACGCTGCACTTCATACTCGGCTTTGTTGTAGACGCCGCGCGACGAGCGTCCGTCCTCATGTGCCAAGCACTTTTCGATCCAGTCGCTGTTGAAGCCTAGTTCGTTCAGCAGAGTTGAGCCCGTGCGCCGGAGGTCATGGACCGTGAACGGTTCCAGAGGCAGACGCTCGGCCTTCGCCCGGTCGACTACAGCGTAAGTCACCCGATTGAAGGTCGCGCGCGACATCGGAGAATCGGCATCGTAGCGCGACGGCAGAAGGTACCTCGAATTACCTGCACAGGTCTTCAGCGCGACCATGATGTCGAGCACCTGGCGCGACAGATAGACGTTATGCGCCTTCGAGCGCTTCATACGTTCCTTTGGGATCGTCCAGACAGCGTTCTCAAAGTCCACCTCCTCCCATACTGCGTCCTGCAGTTCGCTCTTGCGTACCATCGTGAGCAGGTACAGTTTCATGCCCAGCCGAATGGTGGGCAAGGTGGCGACGCCCTCAAGTTGCTTGAGCATGACGCGGATCTCAGTCGGCGACAGTGCACGGTCCTTCGGCACGAATGTCGCGATCGATGCCGGGCCAACTTCTTCCGCGGGATTGGCCACCTTCTCTCCGTGCAGGATCGCGAAGCCATAAATCTGCTTTAGGATGTCGCGCACATGGATGGCCGTGGCGGGAGCGCCGCGCTCAACGATTTTGGCGCAGTGTGCTCTCAGATCATCCGGCATGATCTCATTGAGCAAGCGGTTTCGCCAGACCGGAAGTAGCTCACGCTCGAAGATGGCGCGCCGCATTGCCCGTGTGCTGTCCGCCATCGGTGCGGCAGTCAGCCACTTCTCGCCAAATTCGCCAAAGCTCTTCGCCTCCTTCAGCCGCCGCTTCTCGCGCTGCTTCTCGATCGCAGGAGACCGGCCCTCGCTGATCGCCCGGCGGGCGTCGATGCACTTCTCTCGTGCCCGGGCGAGCGAAATTCCGTCCCGTCCGTACTTCCCCAGATAGACGGTCTCCCGACGGCCATTGAGCCTGTAGTCCAGGCGGAACGAGATCGCGCCACTGGGCATAACGCGCACGTACATCCCGTCGCGGTCCGCAACCTTGTAGATTTTATCTTTCGGCTTCAATGCCTTAAGGGCCGCATCCGTCAGCATTCTCACTGCCTCCCGAAAAGTACCGTCAGCACAATTCCGAAGGCCCGCGACGATGATTTGTATTAATCATCAAAAGGTTAGACGAAAAAAAGTACCGTCACGCGCCTCATTGCCGATGACGGTACTTTGAAAAATTCGGATGAGCAATATGCCGGAGGTCCGTCAGGCAGTCCGCCAGAGCTAAACTGTGCCCGCCGATAGTTATCGAAAGTCGACGGCCATTTTTATTTTTGTTTTCAATTGGATACGTCGAACTCTGGCGTAAAATCGGCGGTGTTCCGACGGGCCTGAATCATTCCCACTCGATCGTTCCTGGCGGCTTCGAGGTCACGTCGTAGACGACGCGGTTGATGCCTTTCACCTCGTTGATGATGCGAGTGGCGGTGCGGCCGAGGAATTCCATGTCGTAGTGGTAGAAATCCGCCGTCATGCCGTCCACCGAGGTGACGGCGCGCAGCGCCAGCACGGAATCGTAGGTGCGGCCGTCGCCCATGACGCCGACCGTCTGCACCGGCAGCAGCACGGCGAAAGCCTGCCAGATGGCGTCGTAGAGGCCGGCCTTGCGGATCTCGTCCAGATAGATCGCATCGGCCTCGCGCAGGATTTCCAGTTTCTCGCGCGTCACGCCGCCGGGGCAGCGGATGGCGAGACCCGGACCGGGGAAGGGATGGCGACCGATGAAGCTTTCCGGCAGGCCGAGTTCCTTGCCCAGCGCCCGCACCTCGTCCTTGAACAGTTCGCGCAGCGGCTCCACCAGCTTCATGTTCATGCGCTCGGGCAAGCCGCCGACATTGTGGTGCGACTTGATGGTCGAGGAGGTGGCCCCGGTGAAGGAGACGCTTTCGATGACGTCGGGATAGAGCGTGCCCTGCGCCAGGAAATCGGCGCCGCCGAGCTTCTTCGCCTCGTCCTCGAACACTTCGATGAACAGCCGCCCGATGGTCTTGCGCTTCTTTTCCGGGTCGCTCTCGCCTTCAAGGGCCGAGATGAACTTGTCCGCGGCGTCGACCAGAATCAGCGGCAGGTTGTAGTGCTGCCGGAACATGGCCACCACGTCGGCGGCCTCATCTTTTCGCATCAGACCGTGGTCGACGAGGATGCAGGTGAGTTGGTCGCCGACCGCCTCGTGGATCAGCAGGGCAGCGACGGAGGAATCGACGCCGCCCGACAGCGCGCAGATCACCTTGCCCTTGCCGACCTGCCTGCGGATCGCTTCGACCGCCTGCTCGCGATAGGCCGCCATCGTCCAATCGGAGCGCAGGCCGGCGATGTGGTGGACGAAATTCCTGAGCAGCTTGGCGCCGTCCGGCGTATGCACCACTTCGGGGTGGAACTGCACAGCGTAGAACTTCCGGCTCTCGTCGGCGATCGCCGCGAAGGGCGCGCCGGTGGAAGTACCGACGACGCGGAAGCCGGGCGGCAGCGCGGTGACGCGGTCGCCGTGGCTCATCCACACCTGATGGCGCGTGCCCTTGGGCCAGACGCCCTCGAACAGCGCGCTATCGTCCTGGATTTCGAGAAAGGCGCGGCCATATTCGCGATGGTGGCTGGTCTCGACCTTGCCGCCCAGCTGGGCGCACATGGTCTGCTCGCCGTAGCAGATGCCGAGCACCGGGATGCCGGCCGAGAACACCGCGTCCGGCGCGCGCGGGCTGCCGATGTCGACGGTGGAATGCGGGCTGCCGGACAGGATGACGGCCTTCGGCCGGATGCGCTGGAAAGCCTCGGCGGCCGACTGGAACGGCACGACTTCGCAGTAGACGCCGGCCTCGCGCACCCGTCTTGCGATGAGCTGCGTGACCTGGCTGCCGAAGTCGATGATGAGAACGGTGTCGGGATGTGTCGTCATGGCGAGCCTTTAAAGACAAAGTCGAGTCGGCGCAATGGGTTGGCGCGCAGAACCGACAGTCCGATTCAAGCGCTTCATGCATAGGGCAAGCGCCTTCGCGCGTAGATTCAAGGCGCGAGCGTACCTGTTGCGAGCGCTTCGGAAAGACGCTCGACGGCCACCGCTAGTTTTTCGTCGACGACGTGCAGGTACTCCGTCCAGTCGCCGACATGGCGTAGGTCTGCCGCGCCGTCGGAAATGCCGCGCAGGGCGATCAGCGGGACGGAAAAAAGCTGGCAGGCGCGCAACACCGCGAAGGTCTCCATGTCCACCATGTCTTCGGCGATCGCGTCATAGGCGGCACCCGAAACGATGGCAGCACCTGTCGACAGCGTCGCCTCGGCGATGCCGGGAACGCGCAGCGGCAGCGGTACGATCGCCGGCAGGTCGAGGAAGGGCGTGACGCCCTTCTTAAAGCCGAGCGGCGAGGCATCCATGTCGCGATAGCTCACCGAGACCGCCTGGTAGACGCCCGTCTGTTCCAGCCTTCGCGAACCGGCCGAGCCGAGGGAGACGACGAGGTCCGGCAATGCGCCCTGCCCTTGCAGCCGGGCGAGTTCGGCGCCCATGGCAATAGCGGCCTCGACCGGCCCGACGCCGGTCATCAACGGCGTGAACAGGCGGCGCAGGTGCGGGCCGTATTCGGCCTCGGCCGCCATCGCGAACAGGACCGTCTTGCCGGCGACGCGCGTGACGGGGTTCGTCACGGCTGCGCGGCCCCTATCCGGACAGGGGCCTGCTGCTCCGCAGTTCCCTGGCGTTCGACGCCTTCGAAAGGTCCACCGGACCTTTCGATTTGCTGCGCAAACCCTATCCGGCCAGGGGCCCGCTGCTCCGCAGCTCCCTGGCGTTCGACGCCTTCGAAAGGTCCACCGGACCTTTCGATTTGCTGCGCAAATCCTATCCGGCCAGGGACCCGCTGCTCCGCAGCTCCCTGGCGTTCGACGCCTTCGAAAGGTCCACCGGACCTTTCGATTTGCTGCGCAAACCGGCGTCTCACCCCTGCATTCCCTCGCGTCCGGTCACCGTCATCATGGTGCCGGTCATGGTGGCGATCAGCTTGGCTTCTCCATCGGCAGCGATGGCGTAGGCCTGGCCATCGGCGACGATGATGGTGCGGCCCGGCTTGGTGACGGAGCCGCGGAACAGGAAGCGCTCGCCCCTGCCGGGCGCCAGCAGGTTGACCTTGAACTCGATGGTCAGCACGGCCGCGTCTTCCGGCATCAGCGAGAAGGCGGCGTAACCGCAGGCCGAATCCAGCGCCGTCGAGATCACGCCGGCATGGAGGAAGCCGTGCTGCTGTGTCAGCGCCTCGCTGTAGGGCATCTCGATCTCGACGATGCCGGGCGTCACCAGCGTCAGGTCGGCGCCGATGGTCGCCATCGCCTGCTGGCGGGCGAAGGAGGCGCGCACGCGCTCTTCATAGTCGGGGGCCGGAACGATCTTGGCTGCCATGCGGGTGCTTTCGCTGCTAACGATCGCGGTTATCGCAGAGGCCGCGACGGCAGGCAATCGCGATTTGTGCGGTGCAGCAAGATGCACGGACTTTCCCCTCCCGCTTGAGGGGAGGGAAAACCAGCGCCCCTCACCCCAGCCGGCGCAGCGCGCAGAAGAAGAAGCCGTCGGTGCCGCTGCGGGCGGGCGAAAGCGAGACGCCGCGTTCCCTGTCGATGCGCGCCGCAGCCGCGTGGCCGGGAAAGTGCGTTTCCCACAGGGCAGCATGATCGACAGCCGAGAAGACGCCGTCGCGGGCACGAAACGCGTCTATCTGGCCGCCATTCTCCGCCTCGAACACCGAGCAGGTGACGTAGACCAGCAGTCCACCGGGCTTTACGAAACCCGAGGCCGTATCGAGGATCGCCGCCTGCTCGGCCCGGCGCGCTTCCAGCTGCCGGTCGGTCAATCGCCATTTGGCGTCGGGGCGCCGGCGCCACGTACCGGAGCCGGTGCAGGGAGCGTCGATCAGCACGATGTCCATGTGGCCCGAGAGGGGGCTAAGCTCGGCCGGCTTGGCGACGACCTGCACATTGCGGGACTCGACGCGCCGCAGGCGCTCGAAGATCGGCGCCAGCCGCTGCTTTTCGGCATCGTGGGCGAAGATCTGCCCGCGATTCTCCATCGCAGCCGACAGGGCCAGCGTCTTGCCGCCGGCGCCGGCGCAATAGTCGAGCACCTGCATGCCGGGCGCAGCCCCCGCCAGCCGTGCTGCGACCTGCGAGCCCTCGTCCTGCACCTCGAACCAGCCTTTCTGGAAAGCCGGCTCGGCCTGCACGTTGGGGTGCCGACCGCTGCCCTCGATCGGCGGGATACGGATGCCGTCCGGCGCCAGCACGGTCGGGCCCGCCTCGGCAAGCGCCAGTTCGGCCATCACCTTGTCGCGGCTCGCCTTCAGCGTGTTGGCGCGCAGGTCGAGCGGTGGGCGCGCGGCAAGGGCGCCCGCTTCCGCTATCCAGTCGGCTCCGAAAGCGCCTTGCAGCAGCGGCGCGCACCAGTCCGGGCAATCGGCGCGCACGGCATCCGGCGCGTCGAGCAGGGAGCGGGACGCCGCCGCCAGTTCGGCTTGAGAAAGCGATTCGGGCGCGAACTTGTCGCCCTCGAGTGCCGTGTTCAGGCTTTGCGGCGTCTGGCCCCATTCCAGCAGCAAGGCGCCGAAGCCGAGGGCGCGGGGCGCATCGCCGTCCATCAGCCAGCCGGCGGAACGCCGCCGCCGCAGCGCGTCGTAGACGATGTTGCCGATCGCGGCGCGGTCGCCGCCGCCGGCGAAGCGATGCGACAGGCCCCAGTCCCGCAGCGCATCCGCCGCCGGGCGGTGCCTGCGGCCGATGTCCTCCAGCACTTCGATGGCTGCCGCCAGCCTTCCGCCCAGTCGCATCGTTCCTGCCGTTCGCGGTTGATCCGGCCCCGCTGTAGCGGCAGCGGCCCGACTTCACAAGCGCACGAACCGCGCGCGTCCGGGTGCACCGCGCCTGCTTTGCAACCTGCAAGGGCCGACATATCCTTCCGCCTGTGATTCGCGGGCCGAGACGGCGTGGCGACATCCAACGAGGAGAGGGAAAAATGAAACTGTTTCTCGCGGAAGTGCTGGGCACGTTCCTGCTTGTGTTCATCGGCTGCGCGGCCATCGTGACGGGCGATCTCGGCACGGCGCTGCCGCTCGGCCAGATCGGCATCGGCCTTGCGTTCGGCCTGGGCCTGGTCGCGGCGGCCTACGCCATCGGCCCGATCTCGGGCGCGCATCTCAACCCGGCGGTGACGCTGGGCTTCTTCCTCGCCGGCCGCCTGCCGGCGAAGGACGTCATCACCTACTGGATCGCCCAGATCGTAGGCGCCATCCTGGCGACGGTCGCGCTGTGGATCATGGTCTCCGGCAAGGCCGGCGATCCGATCTCCAACTTCGGGGCGACGACGTGGGACCCGGCGAAGTGGGGTACCTCCTCGGTCTTCCTGACCGAGATGATCGCGACCTTCACCTTCGTGCTCGTCATCCTGGCCTCGACCAGCGCCAAGCACATGAACATGCTGGCCGGCCTGATCATCGGCCTGACGCTGGCGGCGCTGCATCTGGGCTTCATCCCGGTTTCCGGCAACTCGCTGAACCCGGCGCGCTCGATCGGCCCCAACCTGTTCTCGGGCAGCGTGGCGATCGGCCAGCTGTGGCTCTACATCGTCGCCCCGCTGGTCGGCGGCGCGATCGCCGGCATCATCGCCAAGACCGGCGTGTTCGAGAAAGACTGAGCCGGTATCTCACGGCAAACGGAAAAGGCCCCCGCAAGGGGCCTTTTTCATGCCGTCTTTTCTTCCGCCAGGCCAAGCTCCTCGCTCATCGCGTCACGCATGACGAATTTCTGCGCCTTGCCGGTGACGGTCATCGGCAGGCTGTCCTTGAAGCGGACGTAGCGCGGGATCTTGTAGTGGGCGATCTGGCCCTGGCAGAAGGCCCTGATCTCGTCCTCGGTAGCGCTCTCGCCGGGCTTCAGCACGATCCAGGCGGCGAGTTCCTCGCCGTATTTCTTGTCCGGCACGCCGAACACCTGCACCTCGCGGACCTTGGGATTGCGGTAGAGGAATTCCTCCACCTCGCGCGGATAGACGTTCTCGCCGCCGCGGATGACCATGTCCTTGACCCGGCCGACGATGTTACCGAAGCCTTCGGCGTCGATAGTGGCGAGGTCGCCGGTGTGCATCCAGCCTTCCGGGTCGATGGCCTCGGCGGTCTTTTCCGCGTCCTCCCAATAGCCCTTCATCACCGAATAGCCGCGCGTGCACAGTTCGCCCGCCTCGCCGACCGCGGCGGTGCGGCCCTCGGCGTCGACGACCTTGCATTCGACATGCGGCTGGATGCGGCCGACGGTGGAGACGCGCTTTTCCAGCGGGTCGTCGGTGCTCGACTGGAAGGAGACGGGGCTGGTCTCGGTCATGCCGTAGGCGATGGTGACCTCGCGCATGTTCATCAGCGAGATGACCTTCTTCATCACCTCGATGGGGCACGGCGAGCCGGCCATGATGCCGGTGCGCAGGCTGGACAGGTCGAAAGTCTTGAAATCGGGATGGTCGAGCATGGCCACGAACATGGTCGGCACACCGTAGACCCCGGTGCAGCGCTCGGCCTCGATGGCCTTCAAGGTGGCGCCGGGCTCGAAGCCTTCGCCCGGAAAGATCATCGCCGCGCCCTTGGTGACGCAGCCCATCGAGCCCATCGACATGCCGAAGCAATGGTAGAACGGCACCGGGATGCACAGCCGATCCTCGGCGGTCAGCTTGATGGCCGAGGTGACGAAATTGCCGTTGTTGACGATGTTGTCGTGCGTCAGCGTTGCGCCCTTCGGCGCGCCGGTGGTGCCGGAGGTGAACTGGATGTTGATGGCGTCGTCGGGCTTCAGCGTGGCGGAAATGGCGTCCAGCCTTTCGTGCTCGTCGCGGCCGCCCATCGCCAGCACGTCGCCGAAGTTGAGCATGCCGGGCGAAGCCTCCTCGCCCATGCGGATGACGATCTCCAGCGACGGCAGTTTCTTGGCGCGGAGCTTGCCCGGTTCTGCTGTCGCCAGTTCCGGCGCGAGCGTGGTCAGCATGCCGAGATAGTCGGAGGTCTTGAAGCTGGCGGCGGTGACCAGCGCCTTGCAACCCACCTTGTTCAGCGCATAGTCCAGCTCCGAAAGCCGATAGGCCGGATTGATGTTGACGAGGATCAGGCCGATGCGGGCGGTGGCGAACTGGGTGACCAGCCATTCCCAGCGGTTCGGCGACCAGATGCCGATGCGATCGCCCTTTTCGAGCCCCAGCGCCAAAAGGCCGGCGGCGAAGGCATCGACCGTCTCGGCAAGCTCGGCCCAGGTGAAGCGCCGGTCCTGCCCCAGGAAGACGGCGGCGTCGCGGTCGGCATGACGCTGCGCCGTTTCGGCGAACTGCTGGGGAATCGTCTTGTGCAGCAGCGGCACGGAGCGGTCGCCCGAGACATGGGCGATGCCGTCCCTCGGTTCGATGAAGGTCTCGGCCGCCTTCCCGGCAGTCCTTGCGCTGGACAGCGTTGCGGTTCCGGTTGCCATGGACTCCTCCTTCGCATGCGGGGAATGAAAACTAGCACCGGGAGGCCAAGGCGCAATGGCGCTATGGTAGGAGGGGCCGCCCTGCTTCAGCCCACCGCCTTCGCCACTTTGTCAGCGATTTCGGCGATCAGCGCCTCGTCAGCCGGCGCGCGTTGCCTGCGCGACGTCACGAGGCAGGCCTGCGAGCGCAGGATAACGCCGTCCGACAAGACCTTGAGATGGTTGGCGCGCAGCGTCGAGCCGGACGAGGTGATGTCGACGACGATGTCGGCCGAGCCGGCCGCCGGCGCACCCTCGGTGGCGCCGAGGCTTTCGACGATGCGATAGACCTGGATGCCGTGCTTGGCGGTGAAGAACTGCTGGGTCAGCCGCCAGTATTTGGTGGCGATGCGCAGACGCCTGCCGTGGCGCTGGCGGAAGTCGGCGGCGACGTCGTCGAGGTCTGCCATGGTGTCGACGTCCAGCCATATCTCGGGCACCGCCACCACCACGTCGGCATGGCCGAAGCCCAGCCGTGCGGCGATCTCGGCGCGCGCTTCCCACTCGGCTAGGGTTTCGCGCACCAGATCCTCGCCGGTGACGCCAAGGTCGACGGCGCCGGCACCGATTTCGCCGGCAATCTCGGAGGCCGACAGGAACACCACCTCGACGCCGGGGCAGGTCTCGATGCGGGCGTGGTACTTGCGCTCGTCCTGAGGCAGGCCGACGGCCAACCCGGCCTTGGCCAGCACTTCCAGCGCCTGCTCCTTCAGCCGGCCTTTCGAAGGGAGGGCGAGAGTGACGGTCATGGGAGAGCCTCGCCCGTCGCGGCCAGAATACCCCCACCCCTAACCCCTCCCCGCAAGGGGGAGGGGGACAGGGGCGCGGCAGCTTCCCCTCCCCCTTGCGGGGAGGGGTTAGGGGTGGGGGTCCAAAACAAAAGACTCATTTGCCCTCCCGCACCGCCGCGATGCGGTCCAGCCAGACCGAGAAGCCGACGCCGGGAATGGACGTCCTGGCGCCGAGCAGCGTCAAGAGCCGGTCGTAGCGGCCGCCACCGACCAGCGGGCGTCCAGCCCCAGCGACGCCGATCTCGAAGACCAGGCCGGTGTAGTAATCCAGCGGGCGGCCGAAGGCGGCGTCGTAGCGGATCGTCTCGACCGGCAAGCCATGGCCGGCAAGCGCCTCGGCGCGGCGGCGGAAATTCTCCAGCGCCTGCCCGAGCAGCAGGCCGGCGTCGGCGGCGAAGGCTTCGAGGGAAGCTGCGGCATCGGGCAGCGGCGCCTCGATGGCCAGAAAGCCCTTGAGGGCGGCGAAAGCCTCGCCGGACAGGCGGATCGAGCGCAGTTGCGCCTTCTCGATGAGGCGGCGGGCAATGTCCGCCGGCGTGCGGCCGGCGGTTGCCGGCAGGCCTGCCTGCTCCATGCCCTCGGCGACGTAGGCGGCGAGCGCCTCAGTGTCGCCGTCTAGCGCCAGCAGCGCCACCGGGGCCGGCAGCGCGCCGTTGCGCGGCGGGTCGGCGAGGTCAGCCAGCGCGGCCTCCAGCACCTCCCTGGAGCCGAAGGCGCGGGCGAGGCGCATGCGCCAGCCGCGCGGCAGGCCGAGGGCTGCCAACACCGCCTCGAACAGCGTCTGGTCGCCCAGCGTGACGGCCAGCGGCGTGTCGGGCAACACGCGCATCAAAAGTGCGTAAGCATCGGCCACCGAGCGGGCGTCGGCGACAGCCGTATCGCGTTCGCCAAGGTCCTCGATGCCGGCCTGGAAGAATTCGGACGGGCCGTCGCGGCGCTGGCGGAAGACCTCGCCGATATAGCCGTAGCGGCGCGGCGTGCCGGCTTGGCTGGCGATGTGATCGCGGCAGACGGGGATGGTGAATTCGGGGCGCAGGCACAGCGTCTCGCCCGTCTCGCTCTCGGTGAGGAAGATGCGGCGGCGCAGATCCTCGCCGGCCATGTCGAGGAACGGGTTGGCCGGCTGCAGGACCGCCACGTCGACCACGCCGGCCTCGCGCTCGGCCAGCAGCGCGGCGATATCGGCGGCGAAGGACGGCAGGGCGGTCATGGTGCGCACCGCCCACTCTCCCCCCTTGAGGGAGAGATGGCCGCAAAGCGGCCAGAGGGGGTCGTTGCAGCAGCGCGAGGGACCAACAGAACGCCGAGCGCGGCCGCGGCGACCCCTCCCGACCGCTTCGCGGTCGTCCTTCGGCCCCCCTCAAGGGGGAGGGGGAGCGCCGGCGCATCCTTACCCACGGCCGCGCTCCGCAGCCTGTGCGTCGAGGATTTTTCGCACCTCGGCGACCAGATCGGCCTCGGCGACCGTCGCCTGGCCCGGCCGGGCCTCCTTGTATTCGGCGTGGTCGGCGATGGCGGCTGCCTGTCTGGCACCCTCCATCAGGTCCTTCAGCTGCACCTGGCCGGCCTCGCGCTCGTTGCCGCCCTGAATGACGGCGACAGGCGAGCCGCGCCGGTCGGCATATTTCAGCTGCGCCTTCATGCCGGCGCCGCCGAGATACATTTCGGCGCGGATGCCGGCCTTGCGCAGGTCCGACACCATCTTCTGGTAGCGGCCGAGGCTTTCCGTGTCGCGGTCCATCACCAGCACCACCACCGGCGCAATCACGTTGGACGTGTCGAGCTTGCCGAGGTTCTTCAGCGCCGTCATCAGGCGCGACACGCCGATGGAAAAGCCCGTCGCCGGCACCGGTTCGCCCCGGAAGCGCGACACCAGCCCGTCATAGCGCCCACCGCCGCCGACCGAGCCGAAGCGGACGATCTTGCCCTCGTCGTTTGGAATCTCGGCCAGCAGCTCGGCCTCGTAGACGGGGCCGGTGTAGTATTCGAGACCCCGCACGACGGAAGGATCGATCTTCACTCGGCCATCTTCGTAACCGGCTGCGGCAATCATGGCGCCGATATCGGCCAGTTCCTGCACGCCATCCTCACCGCGCGCGGAACCGGAAACGGCCGCCCGCATCGCCTGCAATTTCACCGCCGGATCGCTGTCGGATGCCGTCGTCAGCAAAAGCACCTTCTCAGCCTGCTCCGCCGTCAGTCCCGCGCCCTTGGTAAAATCGCCGCTGTCGTCCAGCCGGCCCTTGCCGAGCAAATCGCGCACGCCGTCCGGGCCGACTTTGTCCAGCTTGTCGATGGCGCGCAGCACGGTCAGCCGGCGACCGGCGTTATCGTCGCCGCCGAGGCCGATCGCCTCCAGCACGCCGTCCAGCACCTTGCGGTTGTTGACCCGGATGACGTAGTCGCCGCGCGCAATCCCCAGCGCCTCCATCACGTCGGCCATCATCATTGCCATTTCGGCGTCCGCCGCGACGCCCGGCGTGCCGACCGTGTCGGCGTCGAACTGCATAAACTGGCGAAAGCGCCCCGGCCCCGGCTTCTCGTTGCGGAAGACCCAGCCGGCACGGTAGCTGCGGAAGGGTTTCGGCAGGCGGTCGTAGTTTTCCGCCACGAAGCGCGCCATCGGCGCGGTGAGATCGTAGCGCAGCGACAGCCATTGCTCGTCGTCGTCCTGAAAGGAGAAGACGCCTTCGTTCGGGCGGTCCTGGTCGGGCAGGAACTTGCCGAGCGCATCGGTGTATTCGATCAGCGGCTGGTCGGCCGGCTCGAAGCCGTAGAGCTCGTAGACGGCCTTGATCCTGCCCATCATCAGTTCGACGGCGCGGATGTCATCGGCATGGCGATCGACAAAACCGCGCGGCAGGCGTGCCAGCATCTTCTGCGATTTGTCGGCCATGGTCGGTCCCCGCTGTCTCAGCTTGATCGCCGCGCCCCGGTGACAGGTTCGGGCGGGCGAGAGCGTCCTAGCCGATGGCGTTTGCAGCGGCAAGCTTACGGTGCGCGCTTTGGCCTGCCCGGCATGGAAACAAAAATGCACACGGATTGAAACAATTTCGCCGTTTTCGCGGCATGGCCATGGCGGCAAGGGGCGACATCGAAATCATCGACAGGAATGCAGCGCGGCTGAAGCCGGCCGCCGCGAGCATGCGCGCGCCCTCGGCAAGTGCCGCCGGCCCGTTCGAGCCGGTGGCGCCGCCGCGCAAAGGCGCGGGACTCGGCGATGCGCTGGTCACCGGCCTGCTGGTCGTCTATCCCGCCTTCGCCACGGTCGCCGCCGTGGTCGTCGGTTTCGCGCTCTCGGGCGGCGGCGCCTGACCAGCGAAGACGCTGGCTCTCATCACTGTTCGCGCCACACCGGGCGGTAGCCCTGCCGAAGCACGGCCAGCGTCGCGGCGGGCGTCAGCACTTTCAGCGTGTTTCCCAGCGAACCGAAGCGCACCGGCTTGCCGTAACCGGCGAAGCTCCACGGCAGCGCAGCACCGCCGCGCAGGGCGTAGGCGCGCGACCCGTCCGCCACCATGGCGCCATCCGGCAGGGCGGCAAGCTCCCCTGCCCCGACAGGAGGCGGCGTGCCGCCCGAGGCGAGGCGCTCGCGATGCAGGCGCTTGTCCAGCATCGGCGCGCGCGGTTCCTCGATGCCGAAGGCCGCGCCGAACCGCGCCAGGAAATCGGCCGCCCGTTCGCGCCGGCAGTAGAAGCAGGGGCGATGCCCCGCCGCCAGCGCCGTCACCTCGTCGAAGAAGAACAGCTCGGTCCAGCCGGCCTTGTCCGGCTCGCCGGGCCTGCCCTTGCGGTTGCGACCCATCGGCTCGCGGCGCACGTCGCGGAAGACGCATTCGCAGACGATCCAGGCCGGCAAGGCCCAGCGCTTGCGAAGCAGCGTCTTCGTTTCGGGATCGTGGATGATGCCGCGATTGCCGGTAAACAGGCCGCGTTCGGGCACGGCGTGGATCGCCCCGAACGGATCGACGCGGTTTTGCAGTGGCATAGCGTTTTCTCCGCCTGTCGGGCGCGCCTTGCTGGCCCGCCTCCGGCCGGCATGATAGTGCTCGCGCGTTCCAAACGCTGTCAGGATGGTCATGCGGGTACTGATTGTCGAGAATTATGACGGGACCGGCCTCGGCAACGTGGGCGCCGCCCTTGCCGAGGCGAATGCCGAGATCGACCTCTACCGGCCCTATCTCGGCGACGCGCTACCCACGGACACGACGGACCATGACGCGCTGGTGATGTTCGGCGGCGGCCAGAATGCGCTGGCGGACGAGGCGTATCCCTACTTTCCCGACCTGATGAAGCTCATCCGCACCTTCACCGACCGGCAGCAGGCGGTGCTGGGAATCTGCCTCGGCAGCCAGCTTATCGCCCGCGCCTTCGGCGGCGAGAACCACATCGGCACCGCCCGCGAATTCGGCTGGCAGAAGGTGTCGCTGGCGCCGGAGGCGAAGGCGGACACCGTGCTCGGCGGCCTGCCGGCCTCCTTCCCGACCTTCCAGTGGCACGACGACACTTTCTCTCTGCCCGGCGGCGCCGTGCGCCTGGCCGGCAATGCGGTGGCGGAAAACCAGGCTTTCCGCGTCGGCCGCGCCACCTACGGCTTCCAGTTCCATTTCGAAGCCGACCGGGCGCTGGTGCGGCAATGGAGCGCCAAGTTCGGCGACCTCATCGCGCAGAAACGCCCCGACTGGACTGAGACGATGGAAGCGGACGCCGCCAGCTTCGGCGCGGACGCCGACGAACGCGGCATCGCCATCGCGCGTGCCTGGGTGGCGGCGATCTGAACCAAGCAGTGCGTCCTTCGAGGCTCGCTGCGCTCGCACCTCAGGATGAGGGAGGTCGTGCACCGGCCCCGCTTGTTGAGGTTTTCTCCAAACGGTCCTCATCCTGAGGTGCGAGCGCAGCGAGCCTCGAAGGACGCACGACAAATCGTGGCATATCCGCCACGCCCCTGAAAATCCGTTGTGGACGACGTCTTTCGCGCTTGGCCTGTGGCCGGCCGATAGCCTATCAGCGCGACCGCTCTGCAACGGCATCGCAACCGGCACCGTCCCTCGGTGTTGCCGGCACGACACACCACCGAAACAGAGCGACCCTAGAAGCGCGCAATTGCCGAAACCTTGAAGCAAAAGCCGCGTTTTCAACACATTGGTAACCGCGTCCGTGCAGCCATGCGAACGGCTTCAAAACCTGGGATCACAACCGTGAAAGCAGCCCTCCTGTCCTTCGCCATGCTGGCCGCCATCGTCGTATGCGGCGTCGGCATCTACGCGGCCGACGCAGCCAACAACCACCTCGCCGTGGACGGCTACGGCGTCGTCGCGGCGCGCTGAGAGACGGCTTCGACCGTCGCCTCCAGGATACGCTTGGCGCCGCCTTCCACCGCCAGAGCGCTCAGCCTTCCCGACCCGACCGCGAAACTATCGAGATTGACCCGGTTCGGCCGGATATCGGCGGCCGTACCCGGCGTGTGGCCATGGACGACCACCTTCTCGTAGAGACCGGCGTGCAGCAGGAACTCGTCGCGAATCCAGACGAGATCGTGCGGATCCTGACGGGCGAGCGGCGTGCCGGGCCTGACGCCGGCATGGCAGAAGAAGAAATCGCCGAAGCTGGCCGAGGTCGGCAGCGAGCGCAGGAATTCCCTGTGGCCGGCGGGAATGGCCGCCGCCAGCGCGCGATGCCCCGCCTCGATCGATCCGGCCGTCAGCTCGACACCGTAGGAGCGCGCCGTCTCCACGCCGCCGAATCGGACGAACAGGCCGGTGGCGCTCGGTGCGTCGAGGAAATCGAGCAGTCCCTGCTCGTGGTTGCCCGACAGGCAAAGGAAGCGGGCGTCACGCGTCCGCCTGTCGATCAGGAAGTCGAGGACGCCCTTCGAATCCGGGCCGCGGTCGACGTAGTCGCCGAGATGGACGACGCGCCAGTCCGCCACGCCGTCCCGCGCGATCTCGGCCGCAATCGCATCGTACATGGCGGCAAGCAGATCCAGCCGGCCATGCACGTCGCCGATGGCGTAGAGGCGCATGCCTTTCGGCGCGCGGGCGTCGCGAAAATGAAGTCCCGGCATCAAGGCTCCGCCGATTCGATAACTGCCGGCGTATCCTATCGGTAGAGCATGTCCTTGCCGACCGTGTTGATGTCGCGGCGGCCGCACAGCGCCAGCGTCATGTCGAGTTCCTTGCGGATGATCTCCAGCGCCCTGGTGACGCCGCGCTTGCCGTCGGCGCCGAGCCCGTAGAGGAACGGCCGGCCGATATAGGTGCCCTTGGCGCCGAGGCAGAGCGCCTTGAGCACGTCCTGGCCGGAGCGGATGCCGCCGTCCATATGCACCTCGATGCGGTCGCCGACATGATCGACGATCTCCTCCAGCACCGAGATGGAGGACGGCGCTCCGTCGAGCTGGCGGCCACCGTGGTTGGAGACGATGATGGCGTCGGCGCCGGTCCTGGTCGCCATCTCGGCATCCTCCTTGTCGAGGATGCCCTTCAGGATCAGCTTGCCGCCCCAGCGCTCGCGAATCCATTCCACATCCTTCCACGACAGCGAGGGGTCGAACTGCTCGTCGGTCCAGGCTTTCAGCGAAGACAGGTCGGTGACGCCCTTGGCGTGGCCGACGATGTTGCGGAACGTACGTCGCTTGGTGCCCAGCATACCCATCACCCAGCGTGGGCGGATGGCCATGTCCAGAATGTTCGACGGCGTCATCTTCGGCGGCGCCGACAGGCCGTTGCGCAGATCCTTGTGGCGCTGCGCCAGGATCTGCAGGTCGAGCGTCAGCACCAGCGCAGAGCAGTTCGCGGCCTTGGCGCGATCGATGAGGTTATAGACGAAATCCTTGTCGCGCATGACGTAGAGCTGGAACCAGAAAGGTTTCTTCGTCACCGAGGCGACGTCCTCGATAGAGCAGATCGCCATGGTCGACAGCGTGAACGGCACGCCGAATTCCTCAGCCGCCTGCGCCGCCAGCATCTCGCCGTCGGCGTGCTGCATGCCGGTCGAGCCGGTCGGCGCCAGGGCCACCGGCATCGACACCTTTTCGCCGATCATGGTCGTTTCGAGCGTGCGGTTGTCCATGTCGACCAGCACGCGCTGGCGGAACTTTATCTTCTTAAAATCCTCCTCGTTGGCGCGATAGGTGCTCTCCGTCCAGCCGCCGGAATCGGCATAATCAAAGAACATCGTCGGCACGCGCCGGCGCGCCTGGCTCTTGAGGTCGTCGATGGTGAGATGGAGGCTCATCGAAAGGTTCCCAGGTTCAGGATCGTTTGCGTTGCAATTCGTGTTCGCCGGCGCGCTGGCGCAGCCTCAGCCGCGACACGCGCTGCCAGTCGCCGGTGCGTTCGGCCTCGGCCATCGAGCGCTCGACATAGGCGATGTGATCCATCGCCGCCTTGCGTGCGGCGGCAGGGTCGCCAGCCTTGACGGCCATGTAGATGGCGCGGTGCTGCGCCAGCAGTTCCTCGCGCGCGCCGGGCAAGGTGAACACCAGCAGCCGGTGGCGGAAGACCCCTTCCGACAGCAGCCGGTAGCACGAGCGCAGCGTGTGCAGCAGGATGATGTTGTGGGCGCACTCGCCGACGGCATGGTGGAACTCGACGTCGATCTCGGCCTCGTCCTCGAAGTCGCCGCTGTCGTAGGCATCGTCCATGCGCGCCATGATGGCATCGAGCAGCGCGATGTCGTCGGGCGTGGCGCGCCGGGCGGCGTATTCGGCCGCGATCCCCTCGATCTCGCGGCGGTATTCGAGATAGTCGCCTGCCGCCTTGCGATGGGTGGAGATCAGGTCCATCACCGGCTTGGAGAAGACCTGACCGATCACGTCGGCGACATGGGTGCCGCCGCCGTGGCGGGTGACCAGCAGGCCGCGCAGTTCCAGCGTCTTCAGCGCGTCGCGCAGGATCGGCCGCGATACCTCGAAGCGCTGGGCGAGGTCGCGCTCGCCGGGCAGCCGATCGCCGGTGCGCAGCACGCCTTCGAGGATCAGCGTCTCGATCTGGCCGATCACCTCGTCGGCCGTGCGCGAATGCTCGATGCGGGAAAAGATGTCGCTCAACGGAAATGCCCGCGAATGAAGCCCTGCCGCTTAGAATACAGGCAGCGTCGCCAACTGGTCAAATAATTTATCCAATTCCAGGTCAACCGTTCGGCGTATGGTCGCCCCCCCTGCGCTGGCCTTGCCGGATTCGGCATTTGCCTCCCGCCGCGATTGACCTTAGAGGCGAACGTCGCACGCAAGGCCCTGTCGCGGACCTGCGGCAAACCGGGGGACCGGCCGTGTCGGACGAGGCATCGAATCTGGAATTCAGGCCGCGCGCCGCTGGCGCGGTGCTGGGCTTTCCCACCCACGAGGGCCGGCCGGGCGCGCTCGGCGAGGTGCATGCGCGGCCCTATCCGCTGGTCGAAGGGCCAAGGGTGCTGGTGCAGCTTTCCTTCATGACCGAGGCGGGATCGAGCGTCGACCATGCGGTGCTGTCGGAACTGTCGCGGCGGCTCGGCATTGCCGCCCCCGACCGGCAGGCGCGCCATCACGCGATGAAGTGGGGCACCGGCACGCTGCGCTGGGAGCGGCACACGGAATTTTCCACCTATCTGTGGGAAGGCATGCTCGGCAAGGGCGGCCCCCAGCAGGAAGACTCTCCCTTCGGCAACGGCTTTTCGCCGCCCGGCACCGTGATCTCCGGCATCAGGCTGGAGATCCGCAAATGGACGCCGGCGGCCGAGAAGCTGATCGCCAATTTCGACCCGACCAGCCTGTGCTACTCGCTGGTCGAGCACGGCAAGGCCGCCATCGTCACCGATTTCCGCCAGGACGGCGACGGGCTGACCCGCATGCTGGTGCTCGACCGTGGGCTGACGCCGGCCTCGACCGGCGCGCTGTCGCAGCGGCTGATCGACATCGAGACGTACCGGACGCTGGCCGTGCTTGGCCTGCCGCTGGCGCTGGCGCTGTCGGCGCGCGTGCGGCGTATCGAGGACCGGCTGGCGACGATCACGCGCGAGATGAAGGACACTGATGCACGCGACAGCCACGCACTGCTGGCCGACCTGACCGAGCTTGCGGCCGAACTCGAGGCCGACGCCGCCGCCAGCCTCTACCGCTTCGGCGCCAGCCGCGCCTATGACGGCATCGTGCGCGAGCGGCTGGAGGCGCTGGACGAGGAACCGGTGCCCGGCCACGACACCTGGGCGGGCTTCCTCCAGCGCCGGGTCGCGCCGGCCATGCGCACCTGCCGCTCGGTCGAGGAACGGCAGGCGAACCTCTCCCGGAAACTCACCCGCGCCACGACGCTCCTGCGCACCTGGGTCGACGTCGAGGTGGAAAAGCAGAACCGCGACCTGCTCGCCTCCATGAACAACCGCGCCCGGCTGCAACTGCGCTTGCAGCAGACGGTGGAGGGCCTGTCTGTGGCGGCCGTCTCCTACTACGTCGTTGGCCTGATCGGCTATCTCGCCAAGGGCGGCGCCTCGGCCTTCGGCCACACCTTCTCGCCGGAAGCGGTGACGGCGGCGGCGGTCCCGGTCGCGGTGCTTGCCGTGTGGTGGGGTGTCAGGCGCATCCGACACTCTCATGCCGAGCAAGATCGGCCGGCGGGAGAGTAACGCCAACCTACTGAAGGGAGGCCATCGCCTGTGGCGCATTGCCCCTCTCCGTCGCGCTTCGCGCGCCACCTCCCCCCAACGGGGGGAGGAACTGTGGCCGCGATGCCGGCGCTTCTCCAGCTTGGGTTCCTCGCCCCTCTGGGGAGAGGTGGCGCGCGAAGCGCGACGGAGAGGGGGCGGTGCCATACGCGCTGTACTTTCCGCATGGGAGGGCCACGCGGCCAATTGCCGCTGCGGAATGCGACGCGCTCCGCCGCTTCCGAATTCGCCGAAAGCAGCATTTGCATGCAGCTCCGCTAATTGGTAAAAGCTTTTTACCAGTTCGACGGAAGGATATGTCATGTCCGGGCTTGCCATGCCGAAGGCAGACAGCGAGACGATGGCCCGCCGTGCGACCATCGTCGCCGATCTGCGCGCCATCGTGCCGGGCGAAGGCGTCGTCGAGACGGTCAACGAGATGCGCGCCTTCGAGAGCGACGGGCTCACCGCCTATCGGCAACTCCCGCTTGTCGTCGTGCTGCCGGAAACGGTGGCGCAGGTGTCGCGGGTGCTGAAATACTGCAACGAGCATAAAATCCGTGTCGTGCCGCGCGGCTCCGGTACCTCGCTGTCCGGCGGCGCGCTGCCGCTGGAGGACGCGGTGCTGCTAGTGATGAGCCGCTTCAACCGCATTCTGTCGATAGATTACCCGAACCGTGTCGTCGTCGCCCAGCCCGGCGTCACCAATCTCGGCATCACGCGGGCGGTGGAGGAAGAGGGTTTCTACTACGCTCCCGACCCCTCCTCGCAGATCGCCTGCTCCATCGGCGGCAACGTGGCGGAGAATTCCGGCGGCGTGCACTGCCTGAAATACGGGCTGACCGCCAACAACGTGCTCGGCATCGAAATGGTGCTGATGGACGGCGAGGTGATCCGCCTCGGCGGCCGGCATCTCGATGCCGAAGGCTACGACCTGCTCGGCATCATGACCGGCTCGGAAGGTCTGCTCGGCGTCGTCACCGAGGTGACTGTGCGCATCCTGAAGAAGCCGGACACGGCGCGCGCGCTGCTGATCGGTTTCCCGACCAGCGAGCAGGGCGGCCAATGCGTCGCCGACATCATCGGCGCCGGCATCATTCCCGGCGGCATGGAGATGATGGACGCGCCGGCCATCCGCGCGGCCGAGGATTTCGTCCAGGCCGGCTATCCGCTCGACTGCGAGGCGCTGCTGATCGTCGAACTGGACGGGCCGGCGGTCGAGGTCGACCACCTGATCGGCGCGGTCGAGGCGATCGCCATCAGGAACGGCTCGACCACCTGCCGCATTTCGGCAAGCGAGGACGAGCGGCTGGCCTTCTGGGCCGGGCGCAAGGCAGCCTTCCCGGCCGTCGGGCGCATCTCGCCGGACTATTACTGCATGGACGGCACCATCCCGCGCAAGGAACTGCCGCGCGTTCTGCACGGCATGAGAGAGCTTTCGGAGAAATACGGGCTTGGCGTCGCCAACGTCTTCCACGCCGGCGACGGCAATTTGCATCCGCTGATCCTTTACGACGCCAACAAGCCCGGCGAACTGGAAAGCGCCGAGGCCTTCGGCGCCGACATCCTGCGCCTGTGCGTGGCGGTCGGCGGCGTGCTGACCGGCGAACACGGCGTCGGTGTCGAAAAGCGCGATCTGATGCCGGAAATGTTCAACGAAACGGATCTCGACCAGCAGATGCGGGTGAAATGCGCCTTCGACCCCGGCCACCTGCTCAACCCCGGCAAGGTGTTTCCTCAATTGCGGCGATGCGCCGAACTGGGACGGATGCATGTGCACAAGGGGCAAGTCGCGTTCCCGGATATTCCGAGGTTCTGATGGCGAGGGCATCACACGACCTGGGTTCCTCGTCCCCGCGAAGCCGGGGAGAGGTGGCGCGAGCGGAGCCCGCGACGGAGAGGGGGGCTCCCGATCAGCCAAGCCGTCGCTCACCGGAAAGAATCGCCCGCGCGCGCCGACTCCGCCATGGCGACAACATGGCCGAAGCAATTCTCTGGAACGAATTAAAGGCCAAGCGGCTCGGCGGCTATAAATTCGCACGTCAGGTGCCAATCGGCCCTTACTTCGCTGATTTCGTCTGTCGCGAGCACAAGCTTGTGGTGGAGTTGGACGGCAGTCAGCATGCTGACAACGACTATGACCGACAACGTGACGAATTCATGCGAGCGGAAGGTTACTCGGTGCTGCGCTTTTGGAGCGTCGATGCGTTGAAGCACGTGCCGAGCGTCTTCGAGACGATATTGGCAGCGGTTGAGGGGCGATTGGCCGAGGACGTCATCTCCGCCGATTTGCGCTTCGTCATGGCCAAAGCTGGCAAAGATCGCGCACCGTGACAGCCGCAGCCCCCTCTCCGTCGCGCTTCGCGCGCCACCTCTCCCCCACTCCGTGGGGGCGAGGAACCGAGGCGTTCGCGATTGGCAGTTCCTCGCCCCCGCACAGCGGGGGAGAGGTGGCGCGGGCGGAGCCCGCGACGGAGAGGGGGTTGGCACACCCATGACCATCTTCACACCCACCACAGCCGCCGAAACGCTTTCCGCCGTGCAATGGGCGCTGGCGGAGGAGGCGCCGCTGGAAATCCTCGGCCACGGCTCCAAGCAAAGCATCGGCCGGCCGGTGCAGGCTGAACATACGCTCGACCTCTCCCGACTGACCGGCGTAACCCTCTATGAACCGGCCGAACTGGTTCTCTCTGCGAAGGCCGGCACGCCGCTTGCCGAAATCGAGGCCCTGCTCGCCGAGAATGGCCAGCAGTTCGCCTTCGAGCCGTTGGACTACGGCCCACTGCTCGGAGAGGCACCGGGGCGCGGCACCATCGGCGGCGTGCTGGCGGCGAACCTTGCCGGTCCGCGCCGGCTCAAGGCGGGCGCGGCGCGCGACCATATCCTCGGCATCCATGCCGTTTCGGGACGCGGCGAGGCGTTCAAGTCGGGCGGGCGCGTGGTCAAGAACGTCACCGGCTACGATCTTTCCAAGGGATTGGCCGGCTCCTGGGGCACGCTGGCGGCGGTCACCGACGTCACCTTCAAGGTGCTGCCCGCCGCCGAGACCGAGACGACGCTTGCCGTGCGTGGGCTCTATGACGAGCAGGCGGTGGCCGCCATGGCGCTCGCCATGGGCTCCAGCGCGGAAGTCTCAAGTGCGGCGCACCTGCCCTATCCTGCCGTCGCGCGCGTCAATGGCGGCCGCTTCGGCAGCGATGCCGCGACGCTGCTGCGCGTCGAGGGGTTCGCGCCGTCCGTCACTGCCCGACTCGCCATGCTGACGGCGCTCTTGAAAAATGCTGGCCCGCTGGAGGAAATCGCCGGCGAAAAATCCAGGCTGCTGTGGGGCGAAGTGCGCGACTGCGCGCCCTTCGCCGGGAACGACGAGCGGCCGGTCTGGCGCGTTTCGATGGCGCCGTCCGACGGCCACGCCATGGTCATGGCGTTGCGCCGGCAGACGGCCGTCGACGCCTTCTACGACTGGCAGGGCGGGCTCGCCTGGCTGCGCATGGAAAGCGGCGAGCCGGAAGCCGACCTGATGCGCGCGCTGGTGAAGAAGCACGGCGGCGGCCACGCCACGCTGGTGCGCGCCAGCGCGGCGGATCGCGCGGCGCTGCCGGTGTTCCAGCCGCAGCCGCCGGCGCTCGCCGCCCTTTCGGCGCGGCTGAAGGGTGAGTTCGACCCGAAGGCTATCCTCAACCCCGGCCGCATGGCCTAGGCGGACATCATGCAGACGACTTTCTCACCCGAGCAGCTCGCCGATCCGCATGTGGCGGAATCGGAAAAGATCCTGCGCAAATGCGTGCATTGCGGCTTCTGCACCGCGACCTGCCCGACCTATGTGACGCTGGGCAACGAACTCGACAGCCCGCGCGGCCGCATCTACCTCATCAAGGACATGCTGGAGGCCGGGAGGCCGGCGGACAAGGAGATCGTCACCCATATCGACCGCTGCCTTTCCTGTCTCGCCTGCATGACGACCTGCCCGTCGGGCGTGAACTACATGCACCTGGTCGACCATGCCCGCGCCCATATCGAAAAGACCTACAGGCGCCCCCTGCCCGACCGGCTGGTGCGGGCGCTGCTCGCCTTCGTGCTGCCTTACCCCGCTCGCTTCCGCGCCGCGCTGAAACTGGCGAAGCTCGGCCGTCCCTGCGCCGGCCTGTTCGAGGGCACGGCGCTGAAACCGCTCGCCGCGATGCTGAAACTGGCGCCGAAGACGGTGCCGGCCGCATCGCCGGTGTCCCGGCCCGGCAGTCATCCCGCCAAAGGTGCGCGGCGCGGGCGCGTGGCGTTGCTCACCGGCTGCGCGCAATCCGTTCTCGATCCGGCCATCAACGAGGCGACCGTGTCGCTGCTCACCCGCCTCGGCGTCGAAGTCGTGGTGCCGCGCGGCGAAGGGTGCTGCGGCGCGCTGGTCCATCACATGGGCAAGGAGGACGCAGCGCTGGCCGATGCACGACGCAACGTCGATGCCTGGACACGCGAGGCCGAGGCCGGCGGGCTGGATGCCATCGTCATTACCGCATCGGGCTGCGGCACGACGATCAAGGACTACGGCTTCATGCTGCGGCTCGATTCGGCCTATGCCGACAAGGCGGCGAAAGTCTCGGCTCTGGCCAAGGACGTGACGGAATATCTTGCCACGCTGGACCTGCCGGAACCGGCGAAGAAGCCGGGAATCGCGGTGGCCTATCATTCGGCCTGCTCCATGCAGCACGGCCAGAAGATCACGCGCCAGCCGAAGGAGCTTCTGGCGCGCGCCGGCTTCGTGGTGAAGGAGCCGCGCGAGGGGCATCTGTGCTGCGGCTCGGCCGGCACCTACAATATGCTGCAACCGGAAATCTCGGCGCGCTTGCGCGACCGCAAGGTGAAAAACATCGAGGCGACGGGGGCGGCGCTGGTCGCTACCGGCAACATCGGCTGCATCACCCAGATCGCCTCGGCGGCGGACATGCCGGTGGTGCATACGGTGCAGCTTTTGGACTGGGCCTATGGCGGGGAGCGGCCGAAGGGCGTGGCGAAGGTCGCGATGGCGGGGGAATGAACCTGCGAACCGATCGATGCGTGAATTTTCGATAGTCGGCGCCGCCCCTCACCTGCCTGCCGGCATCCTCTCCCCGTAAACGGGGAGAGGGGCGCTTGCGTCGATGGTTTCGCGAATCGCCAATGTCGCAGAACGGGCGACGACGTTCCGTCCGCCTCTTTCTCCCCGTTTACGGGGAGAAATGTCCGGCAGGACAATGAGTGGCGGCGCTACGATAGAGAATGAAGCGCGCCGGGCAGCGCAGCCCCGCTATTCCGCCGCGATCCTCACGCCATTGTCCCCCACGCCATAAGTCGCGCGGTAAAGGTCGCGCTGGCGGTTGAGCGCCACCATGGTGTTGCGCAGCAGGATGGCGACGGTGAGCGGCCCGACCCCGCCCGGCACCGGCGTGATCCAGGAGGCGACGTCCTTGACGCTGTCGGTGTCGACGTCGCCGACGATGCGTTCCTTGCCGTCGGGGCCGATCTCGGTGTTGATGCCGATATCGATGACGGCAGCACCCGGCTTGACCATATCGGCCTTGATAAGGCGCGGCTTGCCGACCGCCACGAACAGCGCGTCGGCGCGGCGCGCATGCGCGGCCACCGAGCGCGTCATGTGGTGGCACACCGTTACCGTGGCGCCCTCGCTCATCAACAGGAAAGCGATCGGCTTGCCGACAATCTCGGAATGGCCGACCACGACCACCTCCAGGCCTTTCAGGTCGAGGCCCGTTTCCTTGAGCAGTTCGACCGAGGCGGCTGCCGTGCAGGGCGCGAGGTCGAGCTGGTTGTAGACGATGTTGCCGATCGAGGCCGGGTGCATGCCTTCCACGTCCTTGATTGGATGGATGGCGGCCTGGATCGCCTTGATCGGGATATGCGCCGGCACCGGGCGCTGGACGATGATACCGGTGATGCGCGGATCGGCGTTCATGCCCTGGATGGCGGCTTCCAGTTCGGCCGCCGTCAGGTCGGCGGGAAAGCGCCGCTCCTCGAAATCGATGCCGGCAAGTGCCGCCTTGGCGCGCTGGTTGCGGACATAGACATCCACCGCCGCGACGTCGCCGACGGTGATCGACACCAGCTTCGGTGGAAAACCGTCGGCCCGTGCTTCTTCGGCGTCGCGCCGCACGGCGGCGATGATGCGCTGGGCGACGGGGCCGCCTTTCAGATAGCGGCTGTCGTCTGGAAGGGACATGGATCGATTCTCCGCGGCTGTCCGGCCGTGGTGTTAGCATCGCCCGCCCGGTCGTGGCGGCACGAATGCGAACAGCACTGCCTCTTGTGCGACGCACAAATACTGCGGGCCAGTGCAAAGCGAAAGGGCAGCGCGGTTGCCCGGCTGCCCTTCCGTGACCGGCCATGTCCCCACACGGCCCGTCCCCCGTTGTCCCGAGAATCTACATGACGACGACCGTCGTGCCAACCGGCACGCGCTCGTAAAGATCGACGACGTCCTCGTTGCGCATGCGAATGCACCCGGACGACACCGCGCCGCCGATGGTCCAGGGCTGGTTGGTGCCATGGATGCGATATTCGGTGGTGCCGATGTAGAGCGCGCGCGCGCCGAGCGGATTTTCGATGCCGCCGGCCAGGAAGGTCGGCAGGTAACGGCCCTTGGCGGCTTCGCGCTTGATCATCGCCGCCGGCGGGCGCCAGTCCGGCCATTCGCGCTTGGCGGTGACTTTATGCGTGCCGGCCCATTCGAAGCCCGGTTTGCCGGTGCCGACGCCGTAGCGCCGCGCCTTGCCGTCCTTCTCGACCAGATAAAGGAAGTTCTGGTGCGTATCGATGACGATGGTGCCCGGCTTCTCCTTCCCGTCGTAGGCCACTTCCTGCGGCAGGTAGATCGGGTTCATCTGCTTCGGCACCATGATGGTGCGGCGCGCCCGATTCTGTCCTGCGGCGGGGCGCGGCACGGCGGCTGTGCGGGTCTGGTCCGGTTCCGCCTGCCGCACGGCCTGCCGGCGCTGGCGCAGACGGGGCTGTTCCACCGCCTGCCGGCTCTGGCGCATGACGCGCGGCGCGCCCTGGAGTTGCAGCACCCACGGTGCCGAGAGGTCCGGACTGACCACGACGGGCGGACGCTCGGCATAACGGTCGCCGGCATTGGCTGGAGCAACCAGCAGGACGGCGACGCCGGCGAGCGGCAAAAGGAATCTCATCATCGGGACGTACTCTCGAACACGATCGTCTGGACGGCGGGAAACGGGTGTCCCGCCCCTTCGCCTGCCGCCATGGTGGCGCCTGAGGGAAACCGAAAAGTGAATCGAAATCAGTAAAATGCCGCTTTGTCAGTAAACCTTCCGGTACGGTTACCGGCCGGTTCAGGAATCTGGTAAAGCGGCCGTAAAGCCGTGGCATGGCCGGTTAACCAATGGATAGAGCATGAGCGACGCAACAGGATTGATGACCGGACCCGACGGCGCGGTGCGCTGCGCCTGGCCCGGCAACCTGCCGGACTACCTCGCCTACCACGACAATGAATGGGGCCGGCCAGTGGCCGACGACCGGCGGCTGTTCGAGAAGATCTGCCTGGAAGGCTTCCAGTCGGGCCTGTCCTGGCTGACCATCCTGCGCAAGCGCGAAAATTTTCGCGAAGCCTTCGACGGCTTCGACTTCGAGCGGGTGGCGAAGTTCACCGAAGCTGATGTCGAGCGGCTGCTGACCAATGCCGGCATCATCCGCCATCGCGGCAAGATCGTCTCCACCATCAACAACGCGAAACGGGCGCGCGAACTGGCCGACGAGGCCGGTTCGCTGGCTGCCTTCTTCTGGCGCTTCGAGCCGGCGGCGAACGAACGGCCGGCGGTGGTGGATCTCGCGCATATCCGCGCCAACCCGACCACGGCCGTCTCTGCGCGCATTTCCAAGGAGCTGAAGAAACGCGGCTGGAGCTTCGTCGGCCCGACGACGGTCTATGCTTTCATGCAGGCGATGGGGCTGGTCAACGACCATCTCGAAGGCTGCACCTGTCGCGCCAGGATCGAAGCCGAGCGCAAGGCGTTCAAGCGTCCGGGGTGACACGCGGACTGAATTCGAGCAGAGACGTCGACCCCCACTCCGTCCCGCTACGCGGGCCACCTCTCCCCTGTTCGACGGGGGGAGAGGAAAGCCGGCCGCAATCCTGGCGCCCTTCCTCTCCCCCTGTCAGGGGGGAGGTGGCTTGCGCAGCAAGACGGAGTGGGGGTGATTAGCCTTCGCTAAGCCGAACTCGGGCTACGAAGAACATGACCCGCCTTGACCGCGCTCGTCGCCTGCCGCATGGATCGGCCATGCGCGCCAACTACAGAATGCAGCGGCTGTTCGTGCCGCACGACCTTGCCGCCGGGACCGAGATCGAGGCCGATCCGCAGCAGAGCCATTACCTCACCAACGTGCTGAGGCTGGCGGAGCGCGCCGAGGTCCTTCTGTTCAACGGCCGCGACGGCGAGTGGTCGGCGGCGATTGCCGGCCGAACCAAAAAGACCGTGCGGCTGACCGTTCTGGTAGAGCAAAGGCCGCAGCCGCCGCTACCGGACCTCGTCTACTGCTTCGCGCCGCTGAAACAGGGGCGGCTCGACTACCTGGTGCAGAAGGCAGTGGAAATGGGCGCCGGCGTTCTGCAGCCGGTCGCCACCCAGCATACGCAGGTTGCGAAGCCCGGTATCGAACGCCTGCGCGCCAACGTCGTCGAAGCGGCCGAGCAATGCGGCATCCTGGCGGTTCCGGAAGTTCGTGAATCCGAAAAGCTGGACCGGCTGCTGGCCGGCTGGGATGCCGGGCGACGGCTGATCTTCTGCGACGAGGACGCCTCGACCAACAACCCGCTGCCCGCCCTGAAGGCGCTGACGGAGAAAAAACTCGGTCTGCTGGTCGGGCCGGAAGGCGGCTTTTCGGACGACGAAAGAAGGATGCTGCGGGCGCTGCCCTTCGTCACCGCCATCCCGCTCGGGCCACGCATCCTGCGCGCCGATACGGCGGCGGTGGCGGCACTCGCCGTCATCCAGGCGACCGCCGGAGACTGGTAGCCCGTTCCCTGCCCACGACAGGGTCTTGCCGCCATCGCGTTTGCGCCCGGACAAACATTCAACTCCGTTGACGCATGGCTCAGCAAATTTTGCTTGATCGCGCGGCCTGCTATCGTCCATCAAGCCGCCGCGGCCTGAGGCCGCTAAAGCGTGCCGCGATCTTCCGGATTCGCCCGGCACGCTTTAGATTCCTGATTTTACGCATGTCTTTGTCCCGAAACCAGTTCCCACTTTCGGGAGACATGCTCTAGTGAGCGGGGCGCTCCCGACAGGACGCCAGAAGAGGTTGCATGGCGCGCGACACGACGGACAATCAGCCGATAGAAGGCCTCGACCAACTCGTCGGCTATCTCGCCGCCGGCAACAAGCCGCGCGACAAATGGCGCATCGGCACCGAGCATGAGAAATTCCCGTTCTACACCGACGGCAACGCCCCGGTGCCTTACGGCGGCGAGCGCGGCATCCGCGCCATTCTGGAAGGCATGCAGGAAAAGCTCGGCTGGGACCCGATCATCGACGACGGCCGCATCATCGGCCTTGTCGAGCCGACCGGACAGGGCGCCATTTCGCTCGAACCGGGCGGCCAGTTCGAGCTTTCGGGCGCGCCGCTGGAGACGATCCACCAGACCTGCCGCGAGGGCAACGCGCATCTCGCCCAGTTGCGTGAGATCGCCGAACCGCTCGGCATCCGTTTTCTCGGCCTCGGCGGCAGCCCGAAATGGTCGCTTGCCGAGACGCCGAAGATGCCGAAGTCGCGCTACGAGATCATGACGCGCTATATGCCCAAGGTCGGCACCAAGGGCCTCGACATGATGTACCGCACCTGCACCATCCAGGTGAACCTCGACTTCGAGAGCGAGCGGGACATGCGGCGCAAGATGCAGGTGTCGCTCAAGCTCCAGCCTTTGTCGACGGCGCTGTTCGCCAACTCGCCCTTCACCGAAGGCAAGCCGAACGGCTTCCTGTCGTGGCGCGGCGACATCTGGCGCGATACCGACAACCAGCGCTCCGGCATGCTGGAATTCTGCTTCTCGCCCGATTTCGGCTTCGCCGACTATGTCGAATGGGCGCTCGACGTGCCGATGTATTTCGTCATCCGCGACGGTCGCTATCACGATATGACGCACATGACCTTCCGCCAGTTCATGGCCGGCGCCGCCCGCAAGGAGGTGCCGGACGGCATGCCGACGATGGGCGACTGGGCAAACCACCTGTCGACGCTTTTCCCCGACGTGCGGCTGAAGCGTTTCCTGGAAATGCGCGGCGCCGACGGCGGACCATGGCGGCGCATCTGCGCCCTGCCCGCCTTCTGGGTCGGCCTGCTCTACGACGAGGCAGCACTTGACGCCATCGAGGCGCTGACGGCCGACTGGACCTATGCCGAGGCGCTCGCCATGCGCGACGCGGTGCCTGAAAAAGGCATTGCCGCGCCGTTCCGCAACACCACCTTGCGCGAAGTCGCCCGCGACGTGCTGGCGATCTCGCGCGACGGGTTGAAGCGGCGCCATCGGCTGAACCGCGACGGCTATGACGAGACGTCGTTCCTGTCGACGCTGGAGGAAGTGATGGCGCGCGGCACCACCAGCGCCGAGGAAATGCTCAGCGCCTATCACATGCGCTGGGGCGATTCGATCGAGCCGGTCTTCCTCGAATACGCCTACTGACGGCGATCCGGCAGCGGGTCAGGACCGCTGCGCGCGCTTGGGAAAGTGCAGGATTTCGGCGCGACGCTGGGGCCGGCTGCATTCGGCTACGGCGACCCGCTCGATCAGGTGGTCGAGCGCCTCGCGCAACTGGCACGCAAGCTCGTCGTCACCATGCACGTGAAGCCACGCGCCTTCGAGATATTGCCGCACGACGGCGAAATCAGTCTGCATTGTCTCTCCTTGATGCCGCCGCCACCATCGTTTTAGCATCCGCTTCTATGCAAATCGGAAAGGTCCGGGCGGGGAATTGATTCAAAACGGTTTGGATCAATCTGAAACAAAACGTCATTATCGTTCCCGGCCCGGCTGACATAGGCGTAAGCAGGGCGCGGCGGCGACCGTCCGGCAACGCTGGGTGGAGGCTTCAGGCAACATACCGTCGCGTCCACCCTCTCCCGCTACCTCCTGTACCAGTAGCCCTTCAATCCGTTGCCAAAACACTCTAGGCTGGCGCTATCGGATCGCCGGGAGGAATAGCGATGATGCCCTTGTTCGACATGCTGGCGCAGGCCCAGAACGGCCAGGGCCTCGAACTCCTGGCAAGGCAGTTCAATCTTTCCCAGCAGCAGGCGCAGCTTGCGGTGGAAGCGCTGTTGCCGGCCTTCAGCCAGGGCCTGAAGCGCAGCACGTCCGATGCCCAGGGCCTCGGCGGCTTCATGAACGCGCTGGCCAGCGGGCAGTACGGCCAGTTCTTCGAGAACGCGAATCAGGCCTTCTCGCAGCAGGGCGTGAACCAGGGCAACGACGTGCTCGGCCAGCTTTTCGGTTCCAAGGACCTGTCGCGCGCGGTGGCCGCGCAGGCGGCGCAGGCCACCGGCATCGGCAGCCAGGTCTTGCAGCAGATGCTGCCGGTCATCGCCTCGATGCTGATGGGCGGCCTGTTCAAGCAGACGACGAATCAGATGCCGAAGGCTGGCATGCAGAGCGCCCAGGCCGGCGGCTTCGGCAGCGCCAACAACCCGCTCGGCCAGATCATCGAGGAAATGATGAAGCAGGGCGGCGGCATGATGGGCGGTCAGCCCGCGCCGCAGCAGAGGCAGGCGCCGCAGGGCCAGAACCCGTTCGATCCGCTCGGCAACAACCCGTTCGGCAAGGTGCTGCAGGACATGTTCGGCGGCGGAGGAGGCCAGCAGCAGGCGCCGCAGGGGCGTGCGCAGCAGGGGCAGAACCCCCTCGGCGACAATCCCTGGGGCAAGATCCTCGAGGACATGATGGGCGGCGGCCAGCAGAGCGGGCAGGCACGGCAACGGCAGGCACCGCAGCCGGACCCCGAGCCGGCCAATCCCGGCGGCAGGCCACGCAACCCCTACGACGACATCTTCGGCAAGATGTTCGAGACCGGCCGCCAGCAGCGCGACGACTACGAGAAGAACATGGGTTCGGTGTTCGACCAGTTCCTGCGCGGCATGGACCGCAACCGCTGAGCTGAGCCGCCGACCACCCGCTCAGGGATCGGCTGTGAACTGTTCGTGCGGGGTCTTTTCCCAGAAATGCGGGCGGCGCCACAACTGCCAGACCGCCCGCCACCCGGCGACCGACATCATCGCCCAGTAGAGCGGCGTCGCCAGCACCACTTTCCAGAAACCGCTGCGTTCCCGCCGGGTCAATGTCTGCCAGCCGAGCAGCAGGAAGGAGGCGTAGCCGCAGCCGATGTTGACGACATCGACAAGGAGCAGCAGCGAGCGCGCCGTGCCGATCGGCTCGGTACGCGTCACGAGGTCGACGACGATCATGGCGAAGGTGGCAAGCAGCAGCGGATGCAGCATGACCGAGGCCAGCATGCCGGCGAACAGCACCTGCGCCACCAGGAAAGAGCGCCAGCCGAGGTCGGCGGCAAGGCGGCGCGGCGCCCGCATATGCACCAGCCAGGTCTGCGACCAGCCCTTGAACCAGCGCGTGCGCTGCGGCAGCCAGACGCCGAAGCGCGTCGGTGCCGGCTCGTAAGTCGGGCAGGAAATCGTCTCGGCCGTGTAGCCGAAACGCGCCAGCCTGACGCCGAGATCGGCGTCCTCGGTGACGTTGAACGGATCCCAGCCGCCAACCTCGTCAAGTGCGGCGCGGCGGAAATGGTTGGACGTCCCGCCGAGCGGCAGGACGAGGCCCCGGCTCGACAGCCAGGGCAGCAGCCCCCTGAACAGGCCGGCATATTCGAAGGCGAACATGCGCGCGATCATGCCGGCATGGCGGTTGGATATTTCCAGCGGCGCCTGCACGACGGCAAGGTCGGGGCCATGGCTGCGGAAGCGCTGCCAGGCCTCCACGAGTTGCATGGGATGGGGCCGGTCCTCGGCGTCGTAGAGCGCGACGAACTCGCCGCCGGTCATCGGCAGCGCATAGGCGAGCGCCTTCGGCTTGGTGCGCGGCTGGCCGGGAGGCACCTCGACGACCTCCATATGCGCCGGCAGCGCGTGCACGCGGATAGCGGCAAGCGTGGCGGCATCGTCGGCCTCGCAGACCAGCTTGATCTCCAGCCTCTCGCGCGGCCAGACGAGGCGATCGAGCGCGGCCAGCAGGTGCGGCACCACCTCGGCCTCCTTGTAGAGCGCCACGAGCACGGAAAAAAGCGGTGCGTTCGGCGGCGGCAGGCCGAGTTTCGGCCGCACGATCCGCGGCCTGGGCGCGGCCACCGCAGCGAAACGCAGGGCCACGCAGGCGAAGAAGAAGAAGGTGGCGGCGGCGTGGAGAAAGGCCAGCATCTGCAAGGGCATGAGCACGAGCCCGACGGGGATGGCCGTCATGACGAAGCCGACGATGATGCCCTGCCACGCCTGGGCGACGACACGGGCCGACATCTGGGGAAGGCGCTCGAACAGACGGCCGACCGCGTTCCTGGCCAGAAACGGCCGCGTGCGTTGCAGCACCGCCGCGCGCAGCGCCGCCGCCGGGACGATCTTCAGCCGTCCGGCCAAGGCCGGGCTGGCGCGCACGCGCTCGCGCACGACGCCGAGGCGGATGCGCTCGGGCGTGATGAGGAAAGAGACGTCCCCGCCCTTCTCGAAAAGCTTGACCGGGACATGGCCGCCATGACGCCGCAGCAGGACCAGCGCATGCGCGTCGCTGACGATCAGCCGCTCGGGATCGACCTGCTCGGCCGCCGCGATTCCCAGGTCTGCCGCCATCGCGCGCACCAGCCGCCCCTGGTCGATGCCGCAGTCGACAAGGCCGGCGGCGAAGTCGCCGCCTTCAATATGGGCACGCGCGGCGACCTCGTAGGCCGTCTGCGGCGGCACGCCGAGCCTGGCGAGCACGCCGCGCCATTCGACCAGTTCGGGAAAAAAGACCTCCGCCAGCAGCACGCCATAATCCGGCCCGGCCGCGGCGGCCGGATCATTCAGCGGATAGGCTGGCGATCCGTGCGGGAGCCCCTCCCCGCCCGGAAATTCGTATGAGCCCATGATGGCTCGCCGTCCCCCGTCCTGCCGCCGTGATGTTCAGCGACGGCTCCCTCCTCCTCCGGCCGCCCCCACGGCCGTCTGCCCCGCAACCCCTCGCGCGGCAGTCGATACAACCCGAGAATAGCTTTTATTTACACCGAGGAAACCGAAATCCGTTGTGATCTCGCCGTTTTCATAAGACAAGCTCGGGGGTCGATGGAGAACCTCGCGTGACCTTGCGCCGCCTTGCCGTTGCCCTGATCTATGCCGGCGCGCTCTGCCTCGGCGCAAGCCTGTCGGGTGTGTCAGGGCCGGCAGCCGCAGCGGGACCGCAGGCGCCCATTCTTTGGGACTCGCAGGAGCGGCTGGCGAAGCCCGATCTGGCGGCCATGCCGCGCCTACGCTTCCTCACCACGACGGACTTTCCGCCGTTCAATTTCCTCGACGGCAGCGGCCGCCTGTCGGGCCTGCACATCGACCTGGCGCGGGCGATCTGCGCCGAGCTCGGCCTTGCCGCCAAATGCGAGATCCAGGCGCTGCCGTGGGACGAGCTCGACGCGGCGCTGCAAAAGGGCGAGGGCGAAGCCATCCTGGCCGGCATCGCGGTGACGGCCAAGACACGCGAGAAATACGCCTTTTCACGTCCCTACCTGCAATTTCCGGCGCGTTTCGTCGTGCCGAAGGCCAAGCCGGTCGCCGAGCCGATCTACGCCTCCCTGCAAGGCAAGAAAATCGGCGTCGTCGCCGGCAGCGGCCACGAACGCCTGCTGCGCGACGATTTCGGCAAGGTGCAGGTCGCGACCTACGCCAAGCCGGAAGAGCTTTACGCCGACCTCAAGGCCGGCAAGCTCGACGCCGCCTTCGGCGACGGCATGCGCCTTTCCTTCTGGCTCGACGGCTCGGACTCGGCCGATTGCTGCCGCTTCGCCGGCGGCCCCTACATCGCGCCGGAATATCTCGGCACGGGGCTATCGATCGCCGTCAAGGCCGACAATCCCGCCCTTGCCGCGGCCTTCGACTATGCGCTGCAACAAATCTCGGTGAAAGGCACCTTCGCCGAACTCTACCTGCGCTATTTTCCGGTCAGCTTCTACTGAACGGTCAGCAACAGGCTACGTCAGGGTACGGTGGCGGGCCTTGGCGCCCTGCGCGATCGCCGCCACCGTCAGCGTATCGAGATCGAGCCGGCGGCGGATCAACTGGAGCACGCGCACTTCCTCCAGCCGCATCTCGAGGTCTGCGGCGGCCACCTCGAAGGCAGCCGCGTAGGCGGTGTCCCTCAGCCGTGCCGGAAGCACGCCAGCGACGAGGTCGAGCACGCCCTCCAGCCCCTCAGTGTCGTTCAACAGCCTTTGGCAATCCTGCGCCACGTCGATGATGCGGTCGGCATCGAAATCCTCGAAAACCGGCCAGCTGCGCACCACGGCGCCGATGCGGCCAAGCTCCGCGTCGGACATCTCGCGGTCGGAGGCGGAAGCGATCACCATCAGGTAGATCAGCGCTTCATGGGTCGTCGGAACAGGCATGGTTTTCCCTCGTTGCGTTGCCGGCAAGGTAGGAAGGCGCCGGCAACGCCGCAAGGAAAAAGCCTCCTGCCGTTGACGCTTAAGGCTCGCGCGCATAGAGCATGCCTCGTGCCGCCGTCAGCGGCCTTTCTTCCCCGTAGGACCAGCTTCATGACGCGATCCAACATGATCGACCTTTCGCCCGAAATCCTCGCAGCCGCAGCCGAGAGCAAAGCCTGGCCGTTCGAGGAAGCGAAAAAGATCGTCAAACGCTACGAGAAGACGGGCTTTCCCGAGACCATTCTGTTCGAGACCGGCTACGGCCCGTCCGGCCTGCCGCATATCGGCACCTTCGGCGAGGTGGCACGCACCACGATGGTGCGGCACGCCTTCCGGGTGCTGACCGAAGACAAGGTGAAGACGCGGCTGCTGTGCTTCTCCGACGACATGGACGGCATGCGCAAGATCCCGGACAACGTACCGGATCGCGCGGCGCTCGAACCTTACCTGCACATGCCGCTCACCGTCGTGCCGAACCCGTTCGGCGGCGACTACGAGAGTTTCGGCCACCACAACAACGCGATGCTGAGGCGCTTCCTCGACACGTTCGGCTTCGACTACGAGTTCGCCAGCGCCACCGACTATTACAAGTCCGGCCGCTTCGACGCGATGCTGCTGCGCGCGGTCGAGAAGTACGACGCCATCATGAAGGTGATGCTGCCGACTCTCGGCCCGGAGCGGCAAGCGACCTACAGCCCTTTCCTGCCGATCTCGCCGAAGAGCGGGCGCGTGCTCTACGTGCCGATGAAGCATGTCGACGCCAAGGCGGGCACCATCACCTTCGACGACGAGGACGGCACGGAAACCACGCTGCCGGTCACCGGCGGCGCAGTGAAGATGCAGTGGAAGCCGGATTTCGGCATGCGCTGGGCGGCGCTCGGCGTCGACTTCGAGATGTTCGGCAAGGACCACCAGACCAACCAGGCGATCTACGACAAGATCTGCGTCATCCTCGGCGGCCGCGCGCCCGAGCATTTCGTCTACGAACTGTTCCTCGACGAGCACGGCCAGAAGATCTCGAAGTCGAAGGGCAACGGGCTGACCATCGACGAATGGCTGACCTACGCGCCGACCGAGAGCCTCGGCCTCTACATGTTCCAGCGGCCCCGCCAGGCGAAGAAGCTCTATTTCGACGTCATCCCGAAGGCGGTGGACGAATATTATTCCTTCCTGTCGGCCTATCCGAAGCAGGACTGGAAGAACCGGCTCGGCAATCCGGTGTGGCACATGCACGACGGCCAGCCGCCGGCCATCGACCTGCCGGTGAGCTTCGCGCTGCTGCTCAACCTCGTCAGCGCCTCCAATGCGCAGAACAGCGACGTGCTGTGGGGCTTCATCTCGCGTTATGCGCCGGGCGTGACGGCGGCCACCAATCCCGAGCTCGACCGGCTGGTCAGCTATGCGATCCGCTACTTCGACGATTTCGTGAAGCCGCAGAAAAAGTACCGCGCGCCGGACGAGGTCGAGCGCGACGCGCTGGCGAAGCTGGCCGCTGCCTTGGCCGCGCTGCCGGCGGGCGCCGACGGCGAGGCGATCCAGAATGCCGCGCTCAACGTCGCGCGCAAGATCGAGCGCTACCAGGACCATTCCAAGCAGGCGCCCGAGGGCGGCCCCGGCGTCTCGGTGGCCTTCTTCCAGATGATCTACGAGGTACTGATCGGCCAGGAACGCGGCCCGCGCTTCGGCTCCTTCGCCGCGCTTTACGGCGTCGGCGAGACGCGCGCCCTCATCGAGCGGGCGCTGGCGGGAAGCCTGGCGTAGCGGGCGGCGGTGTAGACGGGGGCGGCGGCTCGCCCGACAGGTCGAGGATCGACGGCGAGGGTTCGACAGGCGCCTCGACCGGCGGCGGCTCCGGCGGCAGGTTCGACAGATCGGGGGCCACGCCGAAGACGCCCATGTGCTCCTTGCGCGCGACCTCCTCGGCCTTGGCGTAGGGGCCGCCCTTGGCCGCCTTCGCCCAGCCGTTCGCCACCAGCCAGGCGCCGATATCCTGCTTGCCGATGCGACAGGCGGCGGAAATGGTGTCGCGGCCGCCCTCGGGCGGCACGGTGCAGATCGGCGCGCGCCCGCGCAGGAAGGCGCGGAAGGCGCTGCGCGCGCGCATGCCGCAATTCCATTCCTTGCCGGCGGCATCGGTGCAGCTCTCGTCCGGCATGACGGCATCGACGCCGGAAATGGCGACGGTATAGCCCATCGCCTGGAAGACGCCGGCGGCGGTCGCCAGCGGCTGGAACAGGGGCTTGCCTTTCCATTCGTCCGGCATCTTCGGCTTGGGCGGCATCGCCAGCGACAGGTTGCTGAGCGGCGGGCGGGGCTCCGCGCGCTCCAGCGGCGCGGCGCCCGTCGACGGCGGGGCGACGAATTCGGGATCGATGGCGCGGGACCGGATCAAGGCGTCGTCAGGCTGCTGCGGCTCGATCGCTTCGGTCGAGGCTTCGTCCCCGGCCTGCCCGTCGTCCATGCCGGTTTCCGGGCCGGTTTCCGACGCGGCCGGCATGTCCGGAATATCCTCCGGCGTGATGACGATCTCATCCGCCGGCACGGCAAGGCGATGGCCGCTGGCTATGATCGCCGCCGACATCGCCACGAGGATGGCTGCGGCAGCGGCGGCGTGGGCGGGACGCATCCTCTACTGGCTCGCCCAGACGATGCGCGCCACCCATTCGATCTCGACCATGGGCAGTTCGCGGTTCGCATGCGCGGGGTTGAGCGAGAGAAGCGCGATGGCCTGCGGCGTCTGCCGCTCCAGCACCTTGGCCATCACCTCGCCGCCGGTCGTCTTGACGACGACGCGATCGCCCTTGCGCACGGTGGCGCCGGGCTGGACGATCAGCACGTCGCCGTCACGATAGAGCGGCAGCATGGAATCGCCCTGCACCTTCAGCGCATAGGAGGTCTCGCTGGATTGCGCCGGCAGTTCGATCAGGTCGAGCCCATGGCCGGCGGGAAAGCCGGCATCCTCGTAGAAGCCGCCGGCGCCGGCCTGCGCGAAGCCGACAAGCGGGATCGTCGGCCGCTGCTGCGGCAAGGGCCTGTCAAAAGGGGGATGGTCGAAAAAGGAGGACGGCACCGGCGCCCCACGACCGGACGTCCGGCGGCCGGTACGGCCGGCGACGCCAGCCTCGACCAGCGCGACGAATTCGTCCAGCGAGGCGCCCGTGGCCTCCATGATCTTGGCCAGCGATTCCGTGGATGGCCAGCGCGGCCGCCCGTCGGCCGACAGGCGCTTGGACTTGTTGAAGGCGGTCGAATCCAGCCCCGCCAGCTTGGCGAGGCCCGAAGCCGAGAGCGAATAGCGCTCGGCCAGCGCGTCGATGGCCGCCCAGACGCGGTCGTGCGAAAGCATGGCTGCCTTCCGAAAGGAAAAAATACCTGTCCGTTTTAGGCAGCGCAACGATGCTTGTCCAGCGCCGCGCGCCGCCTTTCACCCGTTGTTGACCAGGCCTTCGCCGCCTTCCCCGTTGCCGGCCCCGTTCTTGGCGAGATCGCGAAGGCGGGCGTGGGAGGCCATGAACACCTGTTCGGCCTCGGTCGGCGGACGCGGCACGAGATCGTGGCCAAGGGCGGTGAGCGCCTCGTCCATCTCGACGAAGCGCTTGCCACGACGGTCGTAGATGCCGGCGGTGGTCAGCACCTGCGCCGCGGTGCGGCCGTCCTCCAGCACGAAGCGATGGCCGCCGATCACCTGCGTGCCCTGCCACGTCTCGACCGTGGACACCACCTCGAAGCGGCGCCACAGCCGGATCTCGCGCACGAACACGGTCTGCAAGCCGCCCAGCATCGGCGCCCAGCCGCGCTCGCGCGCCAGCCTGAGCAGTCCGGCACGCAGGAAGATGTCGATGCGGCCGACATCGGCCAGCATCATGTAGCGGGCGTTGTTGAGGTGCAGGTTGCTGTCGATGTCGCTCGGCAAACAGCGGAAGGCAAGCCGGCTCTCGCCGCCCATGCGGTAGGGACCGCGGGATTTCGCGGTGAGCACCATGCGGGCGAGACGGAACCAGACATACATGGGGGCATCCTTTCCTTCTCCCCGTTTACGGGGAGAAGGTGTCACGAGGTGACTGATGAGGGGCGGCGCCAAGATTGCAGAACTCGATGCCGCCCCTCACCTGCCTGCCGGCATCCTTTCCCCGTAAACGGGGCGAGGAGAGCAACGGCTACGCCGCTTTCCCATATGGATCGAACCGCCGGTAGAAGCTGTCGTCCTTCTCAGCCATGTCGGCCAGCAGCTTGGGCGCCTTGAACTCGGCGCCGTATTTCTTCTGCAAGTCCTTGGCGAGCTTGACGAACTTTTTCGCACCGATGCCGTCGATGTAGGACAGTGTGCCGCCGGTATAGGGCGCGAAGCCGAAGGCGAGGATCGAGCCGACGTCGGCCTCGCGCGGGTCGGTGACGATCTTCTCCTCCATCACGCGCGCCGCTTCCAGCGCGATGACGGCGAGCAGGCGCTGCTTCAGTTCCTCGAAGTCGACGTCTTCCGGCTTCTTCTGCGGGAAAAGATCCTTCAAGCCCGGCCACAGCTTCTTCTTCGCGGGCTTCGCCGGATAGTCGTAGAACCCCTTGCCGTTCTTGCGACCCTTGCGATCGAACTTGTCGACCAGCGTGTCGATCAGTTCCATCTGCTTCGGGTCGACGGCCTTGTCGCCGAGATCGCGAACGGTCTGCTTCATGATCTTCTGGGCAAGGTCGATGGCCGTCTCGTCGGTCAGCGCCAGCGGCCCGACCGGCATGCCGGCTGCCTTGGCGGCGTTCTCGATCATCACCGCCGGCACGCCCTCGATCAGCATCTTGTAGGCTTCCGACATGTAGCGCAGCACGCAGCGGTTGACGTAGAAGCCGCGCGTGTCGTTGACGACGATCGGCGTCTTCTTGATGGCGCGCACATAGTCGATGGCACGGGCCAGCGCCTTGTCGCCTGTCTTCTTGCCCAGAATGATCTCGACCAGCATCATCTTGTCGACCGGCGAGAAGAAGTGGATGCCGATGAAATTCTTCGGCCGCGCCGAGTTCTTCGCCAGCGCGGTGATCGGAATGGTCGAGGTGTTGGAGGCGAAGACGGCGGAGGACTTCAGCACCGCCTCGGCCTGCTCGGTCGCCGCCTTCTTCACGCCTGAATCCTCGAACACCGCCTCGATGACGAGGTCGCAGCCGTCGAGGGCGGCATAGTCGGCGGTGGGCGCTATCAGCGACAGGAGCCTGTCCTTGTCCTCCGGCTTGGCGCGGCCCTTCTTGATCAGCCCGTCCATGATGCCGGCCGAATGCGCCTTGCCCTTCTCGGCCGACTCCACGTCGCGGTCGAGCAGCACGACCGGGATGCCGGCCTTTGCGGTGACATAAGCGATGCCGGCGCCCATGAAGCCGGCGCCGAGCACGCCGATCTTCTTGAACCTGGTCTGAGGCACACCTTCGGGGCGACGGGCGCCCTTGTTCAGTTCCTGCAGGGAGACGAACAGCGAACGGATCATGGCCGCAGCTTCCTTCGACTGCATGATCTCGGTGAAATAGCGCTGCTCGATCCGCAAGGCCGTGTCGAACGGCACCAGCAGGCCCTCATAGACGCATTTCAGGATCGCCGTGGCGGCCGGATAGTTGCCGTATGTCTCGCGGCGCAGGATGGCGATGGCCGGCGGCCACAGATTCGCGCCGGCGACCGAATAGACCGGGCCACCGGGCAGCTTGAAGCCCTTCTGGTCCCACGGCGCGACCGGCGACAAGCCGCCCTTGATCAGCGCCTTGGCCGTCTCGACCAGCTTCTTCGGCGGCGCGATCTCGGTAATCAGCCCCATGGCCTTGGCCTTCTGCGGCGTGAGATTCTGGCCGGAGGTCAGCATCTGCAGTGCCTGCTGCTGGTCGGTCAGGCGCGGCACGCGCTGGGTGCCGCCGGCGCCGGGGAAAATGCCGACCTTGACCTCGGGCAGCGCCATCCTGACCGCCTCGCTGTCAGCGGCGACGCGGGCATGGCAGGCGAGCGACAGCTCAAAGGCGCCGCCCATGCAGGTGCCGTTGATCGCCGACACAAACGGCTTGCCGCAGGTTTCCAGCTTGCGCCACAGCCAGGTCATGCGACCGGCGCCCTCGAAAAGCATCTTCGTCGCCGCTTCCGGGTCCTTCGCCCGCTCGGCGTGGAAGCGCTCGAGCTGGCGCTTCAGCATGGTCAGATCCGCGCCGCCGGAAAAGGTTTCCTTGCCGGAGGTGATGACCGCGCCCTTGACGGCTGTGTCGGCGACGACCTGGTCGATGATCCTGTCCAGCTCGTCCATCACCTCCTCGGTGAAGACGTTCATGGAGCGGTCCGGCATGTCCCAGGTGACGAGCGCGATGCCGTCGGCGTCGGTTTCGACGGTGAAGTTCCTGTAGGTCATCGAATCCTCCTTACGACGCGGCCGGTTCGGCGAGGGCCGTGACGATGGCGTCGCTTGTTACGATTGAGGCGAACTCGCCATTGAGATTGGTCAGGGTCATATCGTGGATGGCTTCGGCACGGCGGACCTCGCCGTCCAGCCCGATGCGATCGAATGTGTAGCAGGCGTCGCCGACGAGACGCGCATCGAAGCCCAGATTGCCGGCCATGCGGGTCGTCGTCTCGACGCAATGGTTGGTGGTGATGCCGGCAATCACCAGCGTCCGATGGCCGCCATCGATCAGGCGCTTCTCCAGATCGGTGCCGATGAAGGAGGAATTGACGTGCTTGACGACAACGGGCTCGCCGTCGCGCTCGCGTGCCTCCTCCATCGGCCGATAGCCGCTCCTGTCAGGCCGAAGCGCCGAGTCAGGCGACGTCGAGGCGTGGCGGATATGGAACACGGCCAGGCCGGCCGCCCGGAAAGCCGCCAGCAGGCGGGCGATGTTCGCGACCGCCTGCGGATTGTTGCGGCGCAGGCCCGCACGCTCCCATTCGACGAACGCCATCTGCACGTCGACGAGAATCAGCGCTGCGTCTGTCGGCAAGGCGCCCACGGCCTACACCCGCTCGATGATCGTCGCGGTGCCCATGCCGGCGCCGATGCACAGCGTCACCAGCGCGGTGTTGAGGTCGCGCCGTTCAAGTTCGTCCAGCACCGTGCCCAGGATCATCGCGCCGGTGGCGCCGAGCGGATGGCCCATGGCGATCGCGCCACCATTCACGTTGATCTTGTCGTGCGGAATCTCGAAAGCCTGCATATAACGCAGCACGACCGACGCGAAGGCCTCGTTCAGCTCGAACAGGTCGATGTCGGAGGTCTTCATCTTCGCGCGCTTCAAAAGCTTTTCCGTCACGTCGACCGGGCCGGTCAGCATCAGCACCGGCTCGGAACCGATGTTGGCGAAGGCGCGGATGCGGGCGCGGGGCTTCATCCCAAGCATCTTGCCGGCCTTTTTCGAGCCGAGCAGCACAGCGGCCGCGCCGTCGACGATGCCGGAGGAATTGCCGGCGTGGTGGACGTGGTTCACCTCCTCGATCTCCGGATGCTTCTGCACCGCGACCGCGTCGAAGCCGCCCATCTCGCCGGGCATGACGAAGGACGGGTTGAGCGCGGCCAGCGACTGCATGTCGGTGGTCGGGCGCATATGCTCGTCATGGTCGAGGATCACCAGCCCGTTCTGGTCCTTGATCGGGATGACGGAATTCTTGAACCAGCCCTTTTCCCAGGCATGCGCGGCGCGCTGCTGGCTCTCCACCGCATAGGCGTCGACATCGTCGCGCGAGAATCCGTATTTGGTGGCGATCAGGTCGGCGGAAATGCCCTGCGGCACGAACCAGCCCGGCAGGCCGACCGAGGGGTCCATGAACCAGGCGCCACCGGCGGCACCCATACCGACGCGGCTCATCGATTCAACGCCGCCGGCGATAACGATGTCGTCGGCGCCCTGCGCGATCTTGGCGGCGCCGAAATTGACGGCGTCGAGGCCCGAGGCGCAGAAGCGCGAAATCTGCATGCCCGGCGCCTTGTCGTCATAGCCGGCCTCGAAGGCTGCGGCGCGCGGGATGACCGCGCCGGCCTCGCCGACCGGATCGACGCAGCCGAAGATGATGTCGTCGACGGTCGACGTGTCGAGGCCGTTGCGGTCGCGCACGGCTTCCAGCGTCTTCGCAGCAAGGCGCACCGCCGGCACTTCGTGCAGCGATCCGTCCTTCTTGCCCCTGCCGCGCGGCGTGCGCACGGCGTCGTAGATATAAGCCTCGGCCATTCTTCGTCTCCTCGGATAGCTGGTCGCGTCAGAGCGAGCGCGCGATCAGCAATTTCATGATCTCATTGGTGCCGCCGTAGATGCGCTGCACGCGGGCGTCGCGGTACATGCGAGCGATCGGATATTCATTCATATAGCCATAGCCGCCGAACAGTTGCAGGCATTCGTCGACCACCCTGCCCTGCAAATCCGACAGCCAGTATTTCGCCATCGAGGCGGTAGCCGGGTCGAGCCCGCCGGCGAGATGGCGCGCCACGCAGTCATTGTAGAAGGTGCGGCCGATGGTGATCTCGGTCTTCAGTTCGGCCAGCTTGAACTGGGTGTTCTGGAAATCGATGATCTTCTGGCCGAAAGCCTGCCGTTCCTTGACGTAGTCGATGGTGGCGGCCAGAGCGCGTTCGGCCATGGCGATGGCCGTGGTGCCGATCATCAGCCGCTCCTGCGGCAGTTGCTGCATGAGCTGGATAAAACCCTGCCCCTCCTCGGCGCCGAGCAGGTTGGCGGTCGGCACGGCAACGTCGTTGAAGAACAGTTCGGAGGTGTCGTTGGCTTTCAACCCGATCTTGTCGAGGTTGCGGCCACGCTGAAAACCTTCCACCTCGTCCGTCTCGACGACGATCAGCGAGGTGCCCTTGGCGCCCTTGGCCGGATCTGTCTTGGTGACCACGACGATCAGGTTGGCGTTCTGGCCGTTGGTGATGAAGGTTTTCGAGCCGTTGATGCGGTACTGGTTGCCGGCCTTCTCGGCGCGCGTCCTGACGCCTTGCAGGTCGGAGCCGGCGCCGGGCTCGGTCATGGCGATGGCCCCGATCAGCTCGCCGCTCGCCATCCTCGGCAGCCACTTCTTCTTCTGCTCCTCCGAGCCGTAGCGGAGGATGTAAGGCGCGACGATCGCGTTGTGCAGGCCGATGCCGAAGCCGTCGACGCCGACATGGCCGATCGCTTCGATGATGGCGCTTTCATGCGCGAACGTACCGCCGGCACCGCCATATTCCTCCGGCATGGAGGCGCACAGCAGGCCCGCCGCGCCCGCCTTTTCCCAGGCGGAACGGTCGACGATCTCGTTCTTCTCGTAATCGTCGTAGTGCGGCGCGATCTCGTCGACGAGGAAGCGGTGCGCCATGTCGTAGAGCATGGCGACGTCTTCGGTGATCCATACAGGTTTCGGCAGTCCGAGCACTTCGGCGGGATTGGTCATAGGGCGACCTCCGATACTGGCAGCTATCCGATCCTAGAACGCCTCCGCCGGCAGCGCCATCATGCTGTCGGCGCCGGACGAGAGGCGGGCGAGGTGGGCCGCGGTACCCGGCATCTCGCGCTCCATGAAGTAGCGCGCCGTCGTGAGCTTGTTCTCGTAGAAGGAAGCCCCGTCGCCGGCGCCGGCCAATGCCGCCTGCGCGGTCTTTGCCATCAGGCTCCACATATAGCCGAGCACGACGAGGCCGGTGAGGTGCATGTAGTCGGTCGAGGCGGCACCTGCATTGTCGGGGTTCTTCATGCCGTTCTGCATCAGCCACAACGAAGCGGCCTGCAAATCGTTCAGCCCCTTCTTCAGCGCCTTGGTGAAGGGCGCCATCTTCTCGTCGGAACGGTTTTCCTCGCAGAAATCGCCGACCTCCTTGAAGAAGGCCTGGATGGCGCGGCCGCCGTTCATCGCCAGCTTGCGGCCGACGAGGTCGAGCGCCTGGATGCCGTTGGCGCCCTCGTAGATCATGGCGATGCGGGCATCGCGCACGAACTGGCTCATGCCGTTCTCTTCGATGTAGCCGTGGCCGCCGAAGACCTGCTGGGCCATCGCGGCGTGCTCGAAGCCCTTGTCGGTCAAGACGCCCTTCAGCACCGGCGTCATCAGGCCGAGCATATCGTCGGCCGCCTCGGCGTCCTTTGCGTCGGGCGAGCGATGGGCGATGTCGGACTTCAGCGCCGTCCACAGCATGAAGGCGCGGCCGGCCTCGTTCCACGCCTTCATCGTCATCAGGATGCGACGGATGTCGGGGTGGACGATGATCGGGTCAGCCTTCTTGTCCGGCGCCTTCGGGCCGGTCAGCGAGCGGCCCTGCAAACGTTCTTTGGCGTAGGCGACGGCGTTCTGGCTGGCAACGACAGACTGCGACAGGCCTTGCAGGCCAACGCCGAGGCGCGCCTCGTTCATCATCACGAACATGGCCTTGAGGCCGCCGTTCTCGGCACCCAGCAGAACGCCCTCCGCCTCGTCGTAGTTCATGACACAGGTGGCGTTGCCGTGGATGCCCATCTTCTCCTCGATGGAGCCGCAGGAGACGGCGTTGCGGGCGCCGGGCTTGCCGTCTTGGTCGAGCTTGAACTTCGGCACGATGAACAGCGAGATGCCCTTGGTGCCTTCCGGCGCGCCCTCGATGCGGGCCAGCACCAGATGGACGATGTTGTCGGCCATGTCGTGCTCGCCGGCCGAGATGAATATCTTCTGGCCGGAAATTTTATAGGTGCCGTCGCCGTTCGGCACCGCCTTCGTGCGCAACAGACCGAGATCGGTGCCGCAATGCGGCTCGGTCAGGTTCATGGTGCCGGTCCACGAACCATCCACCATCTTCGGCAGGAAGAGCTTCTTCTGCTCGTCGGAGCCGTGGGCGATGATGGCGGCGATGGCGCCCTGGGTCAGGCCCGGATACATCAAGAGCGCCATGTTGGCGGCCGCCACATATTCGCCGACGGCGTTGTGGAGCACATAGGGCAGGCCCTGCCCCCCGTGCTCTTCCGGCACCGCCAGCCCCATCCAGCCGCCCTCGCAATATTGCCTATAGGCTTCCTTGAAGCCCTTCGGCGTCGTCACCGAGCCGTCGTCGTGGCGGGTGCAACCTTCGAGGTCGCCGGCGCGGTTGGTCGGCTGGATGACTTCCTCCGCGAGCCTGGCGCCCTCGGTGAGGATGGCCTCGATCATGTCCGGCGTGGCGTCGGCGAAACCCGGCAGGTTGGAATGGCGCTCGATGCCGAGCACTTCGTTGAGCACGAACAGCGTGTCGCGCACCGGGGCCTGATAGATCGGCATGACTTGTCCTCCGCCCAGCATGGAAGGTCCGCGCCGCCCTGAGCGACCGCGCGAACCGACATCGAAGGGCGCATAGCAAAAATTGACGTTTGCGTAAACGTCAATTTTGGATCGCGCGCGTTTTTGACGCGGCGTTGCGCCAACGAAAAAAGCCCGCCGCCCTTCCGGGCAGCAGGCTATCACGAGGCGGGATCGGCGGGAGCCGAAAACGCAGCCGACGCTATAATCCTATGCATCGGCGGATCGGCGGAAAGGCCCGCTCAGTTGGTTGCGCTGGATTGCGCCGGATGGCGTTCCGACAGCAGCTGGCGAACCGTACCTATCATCGTCGTCAACTCGCCGATGGCGTCGTCGATCAGCGCGCGCTGCTTGTTCAGCCGCACGAGCTGCTTTTCCGACTTGTCGAGCGCCAGGCGAAGCTGGCGGGCATTCGAGCCGGCTGGATCGTAGAGATCGATGATCTGCTTGACCTCGCGCAGCGAGAAACCGACCTTGCGGCCAAGCAGGATCAGCTTCAGCCGTGCGCGGTCGCGGCGCGTGTAGAGACGCGTGGCGCCGTCGCGCTTGGGGCTGAGAAGGCCCTTGTCCTCATAGAAACGCAGCGTGCGCAGCGTCACGCCGAACGTCTTGGCCATCTCGCCGATGCGCACGAAATCGTCGGCGATATCCTTGGGTGCATTGTTGATGTTGGCCACGGTCTGGCCGGTCGTCGTCAGGGTCATGGATCTAGACTTTCCCCGGTGGGGCGCCGCGGCGATCGAGCCGGCAGCGCCTGATGGAAGCGGTCGGGGCGTTGGCTTCCGGTCGGTTTCAACAAAAAACGCGCAAGCAGCGCACGAACCGCACACCTCTTACGTTTACGTAAGGGTATAATGGTGCAATGCGGCGAAAGCAACAGCGTTTCGCGCAAACCGGCTATGCGCCCGTTGCAAGCCCCCTGTTTGCGAACAATCGCCAAAGCTTCTTAAGCTTGGTTAACGGCTTGTTTACCACGTTGGGCGAAACGTGCGCATGTCGGTCATCCGTGTTTATCCTGTATCGAATTGTTCACGGTTTCTCGGAGCGGGGCCAACCCGGAAGCGCGCTTCCGCCCGGCCTTGCCGCTGCGGTCCCCCGACAGGGAAGGAAAAGCCGGATCGTTCCGGCCATTTCGGAAACGGGCGTTTCGATGAACAGCAAGCGGTCCTACCTCGATACCCTCAATGCCGGCAGGCAGCGCAGGCCGCACAGCACGCTGGAAGAGCTCAACCGATCGCTGGAGGCCCTTGGGCAGCGGCTCGAGGCACCCCGCCAGGACGCGCGCGGCGCCGGCGATCCGCGCTACGGCCACGCCTATCCCTACGGTGAGCGGGCCGCTCCCGAAATGCCGCGCCGTGAGGAACAGCGCTCCTATCAGCCGGCGCGCCGGCCGGGTGTCACAGATCAGGCCTACCACGCGCTTGCCCGCGACATCGACCGCATGCGCGACCAGGAGGACGGCGTCGCCGCCGCCAGCAGGATCGCCGGAGAACTGCGCGGCCTTCGCGAGGAACTGCGCCAGCAGATGTCGGTCGGCGTTCATCGCGAATTCCAGGCCCTGCGCCAGGAAATCGAGCGCTCCTTCCGCGCCACGCCGGCCGCCAAGGGCAGCGCCGAGCTCGGACTGGAGTTCGAGCGGCTGTCCGGCGCCATCCAGACGCTCGCCGAAAGGAGCGACGACAAGAACGTCAATCTGCTGCGGCTGGAATTGGAACAGGTGAAATCGGCGCTCGACACGCTGGCGCGCGAGGAAAGCGTGCGCGGGCTGGACCGCCGCTGGGACGACTTCGACCGCCGCTGGAGCGCTTTCGAGAACCGGCTGGGCAACGGCCAGCTTGCCGAGCGGGGCGACGCCGGCATCGCCGCGCTGAGCGAGCGGCTGGAGCAGATCAGCTCGGCCGTCTCCAACCTGCCCGAATCGCTGTCGCTGCGTTCGCTGGAGGAAAAGGTGCGCACGCTGGCCGGCGCGGTCGACCACTTCGTCAACCAGCAGGGCAGCCATAACGACACCTTCGGCCTGATCGACGAGCGGCTGGACGAGATTTCGCGCGCCATCGTCGCCTCCACCGTGGCGGCGCAATCGGCCGCCTTCGACCCCGCCTCGTTCGAGCGCATCGAGCGGCGCATCGAATCGCTCGCCCAGCAGATCGAAGAGGTCGCGGCGGACCGTCCCGGCAACGAGATGATGGACCGGCTGAATACGCTGTCCAGCCGCGTCGACGACCTCGCCGCCCGCGCCACGCTGCCCGAACATGCGATGGAGCGGCTCGGCGCGCAGATCGCCGACATCGCCCAGCGTATCGAGCACGCCCCTGCCCTGCCACAGACCGACGCGCTCTTCCACGGCATCGAACAGCGCTTCGACGTGCTGTCCGACATGATCGAGCGCCGCCAGGGCGAGGCCATCGAGCACGGCAACCTGCTTTTCCACGATCTCGAACGCCGCCTCAACGAGGTCGCCGAGCAACTGGACCGGCGCTCGCCGGAAGCCGCCTTCGAGGCGAGCGGCATCATGGAAGCGATCGACGCCCGCTTCACGGCGCTGGCCAAGCGGCTGGAGACGAGCGCTCCCGACGCCGCTGGGCAGACGGCCATCCGCGCGCTGGAAAGCCGGCTGGAGGCGATCTCGAACCGGCTGGATTCCTCGGCCGCGCAAGTCGCCGCCGTCGACCCCGAGCTGATCCGCTCGCTGGAGGCGCAGGTTTCCGGCCTTTCGGCGCATCTGTCGCAGCCGGGAACGCCGCTGCCGGTGTTCGAGGATATCGCGCCGCGCATCGACCGGATCGAGAAGAGCCTGACGTCCAGCCGCGATTCAATCCTGGAAGCCGCGCGCGAAGCGGCGGAAAACGCCGTGCGCACGCTGACCGGGGCAGGCCCCGAGACCGCGGCCGTCGCCGGCCTGGCCAATGACCTCAAGACGCTGGAGGGGCTGACGCGCCGTTCCGACGAGCGCAACACAAAGACCTTCGAGGCGATCCACGACACGCTGCTGAAGATCGTCGACCGGCTGGGCTCGCTGGAAAGCGGCCCCAGCGCACCTGCTGCCGAGCCCGTCGCCGAACCTGCCCGCGCCAAGATCGCCGTGCGCGAGGCGCCGGCGCTCGACATCAGCGAAGCGTTGCCGCTGGCCGGCGACCTGGACGCACCGGGCATCCCGGCCGGCAAGGAGCCGATGGTCCGCACCCCGGCCGAAGCCGCCGCCGATGCGGCGCGCGCAGCGCTCGGCTCCGAAACCGTGGAGCAGGGCGGCGACCGCAAGTCGCGGCTCGGTGGCCTTGCACGCGCCTTCAAGCTGCGCCGGCAGAGCGAGCAGACCGAAGCGGCACCCGCCGCCGGTGCCACGGCCGAAGCGCCTGCCGTCGACATCGACGAGCCGCTGGAGCCCAAACTGATCAACCGGCCGCTCGAACCCGGTTCGGGCGCGCCCGACCTCAACGCCATCATGAAGCGGGTGCGCGACGAACGCGGCCAGCCGGCCAGGGGCGGCGAAGGCGACGTCGCCAAGGCCGATTTCATCGCCGCCGCCCGCCGCGCCGCCCAGGCGGCAGCAGCCGAAGCCGAGGCGCTCAAGCGCCAGTCCACAGTGGCCGGACCGGTCAAGGCACTGCGGATCGGCGATCTCATCAAGGCGCGGCGCAAGCCGATCCTGATGGCCGCCGCCGCGATCATGCTGGCGCTGGCCGGCCTGCAGCTCGGCAAGGCTTTCCTGTCCGATCCGCAGCAGACCGCAGCCAACGAGCCGGCACGGATCGCCGACAGCCGCGTCGCGATGGCTGCCGACACGTCGGCCGCGACAGCGCCGGTCACGCCTTCCGCTCCGGTAGAGAGCGCCGCCACACCGACGAACTCCGGCGATGCCGCGCCTGTCCGCGTGGTCGACAACGAGCCGGACGCGAAGCCGCAGCAGAATGCGGCAGCCGCCACCGACGGGCAGAGCCAGATCGCGGAACAGGACGATATGGCCACGGCGGAAGCCGCCGCGAAGGCGAGCAACGCCATCCCCGCCGATGATACGCAGGCCGTATCGGCAGCACCGGTCGAAGCCACACCGGTCGCGCCGGCTCAAAACACCGAGGTCGCGAGCGTCGGCGAAACCACCAACGCCGTCGCGCCCACCGCTCCGGCTGCCGACGCGGCAATCGAAGTGCCGGCCGGCATCAACCCGCCGGCGCTGCGCGAGGCCGCAGCCAAGGGCGATCCCAAGGCGCTGTTCGAGCTCGGCTCGCGCTACGCCGAGGCGCGTGGCGTCAAGGAAGACATGGCCGAGGCGGCCAAATGGTATCAGAAGGCGGCCGACCTCGGTTTTGCGCCGGCCGAGTACCGCATCGGCAATTTCTACGAGAAGGGCACCGGCGTGGCGCGCGACATCGCCAAGTCGAAGACCTGGTACCAACTCGCCGCCGAGCAGGGCAACGCCAGCGCCATGCACAACCTTGCGGTGCTCTACGCCATGGCGGCCGACGGCACCACCGACAACCAGTCGGCCACGCACTGGTTCCAGGAGGCCGCCGATCTCGGCGTCAAGGACAGCCAGTTCAACCTCGGCATCCTGGCGGCCAAGGGCGTCGGCATGAAGCAGGACCTGGAGGCCTCCTACAAGTGGTTCGCGCTGGTCGCCAAGACCGGCGACAAGGACGCCGCCGCCAAGCGCGACGAGATCGCCAACGCGCTGCGTCCCGAACAGCTGGAAAAGGCACGCGCCGCCGTCGAACTGTGGAAGGCAAAGCCGCTCGATCCCTCCGCCAATACCGTCGACATCCCCGACGCCTGGCAGGACGTTCCCACCACCACCGCCAGCATCGACATGAAGAAGGCGGTGCAGAACATCCAGAAGATCCTCAACAAGAACGGCTACGACGCCGGCGGCACGGACGGCGTCATGGGCGACCGGACCAAGAAGGCGATCATGGCCTTCCAGAGCGACAACGGGCTGGAAGCGACCGGCACGGTCGACGAAAAGCTGGTGAAGGCGCTTCTGGCGCGCAAATGAGGCGGACGGCGTCGCTGACGTGACGCCCGGCCATAGTTTCGCCTGTTAAACGGTTGAGATGGTTTTCGTTTCGGCAGCGCGGCGGGAAAAATCCCGCCGCGCTGCCGGCGCAAGAACAGATTAGCTTTTCGGTGTTATACCGGCCTGGGCTTTACCGGCCCGAGGGTAAACTGGTCGAGACGGACGGGTGGGCATCTATCTCCCGATCGCGGAAATTTCCGTCAATATTCTCGTGCTGCTCGCCATGGGCGCCGCGGTCGGCTTCCTGTCGGGCATGTTCGGCGTCGGCGGCGGCTTCCTCATCACGCCGCTGCTGATCTTCTACAACATCCCGCCGGCGATCGCGGTGGCCACCGGCGCCAACCAGGTCATCGCCTCCTCTTTCTCCGGCGCGCTCTCGCACATGAAGCGCGGCACGCTGGACTTCAAGCTGGGAGGGGTGCTGCTTGCCGGCGGCGTCGTCGGCTCGACGTTCGGTATATGGGTATTCGCGCTGCTGCGCTCGCTCGGCCAGCTCGACCTGTTCATCTCGCTGCTCTACGTCGTCATGCTCGGCACCGTCGGCGGGCTGATGCTCTACGAAAGCGTCAACGCGCTGCGCGCGACGCGCTCGGGCACGGCGCCGACGCTGAAGAAGTCCGGCCAGCACAACTGGATCCACCGGTTGCCGCTGAAGATGCGCTTCCGCGCCTCAAAACTGTTCGTCAGCGTCATTCCGGTGATCGGGCTCGGCGTGGCGATCGGCTTCCTGTCCTCGATCATGGGCGTCGGCGGCGGCTTCATCATGGTGCCGGCGCTGATCTACCTGCTTCGCGTGCCGACCAACGTCGTCATCGGCACCTCGCTGTTCCAGATCATCTTCACCTCCGCCTACACGACGCTGGTGCATGCCAGCACCAACCAGACGGTGGACGTGATGCTGGCCTTCCTGTTGATGGTGGGCGGCGTCGCCGGCGCCCAGTACGGCGTCAAGGCGGGGCAGCGGCTGCGCGGCGAGCAGCTGCGCGCGCTGTTGGCGTTGCTGGTGCTGGCGGTGGCGCTGAGGCTGGCGGTCGACCTGTTCGCCACGCCGCCGAACCTCTACTCCCTTTCCGTGCCGGGGATGGGCTGATGCATCCGGCAAGGCTTGCTCTCCTTGCGATGCTGGCGCTGGCGACGGCGATCCCGGCCGCGCGCGCCCAGACGCCGCACGAGGAGGGCATCCAGATCGGCCTGTCGACCGACGCCGTTTCCATCACCGCCGGATTCTCGGGCGCCGATCTCACCATCTTCGGCGCGCTCGAGGACGCCGACCCGCAGATCGCCCGGCAAGGCCGCTACGATGTGGTCGTCGTGCTGGAGGGGCCAGCGCGGCCGGTCGTCGTGCGGCGCAAGGACCGCGTGCTCGGCGTCTGGATCAACCTGGAATCCGAGCAGTTCGAGAACGTTCCGGTCTCCTATTCGGTGGCCTCGACGCGTCCTTTCCAGGACATCACCCAGCCCGACAGCTACAAGCAGCTCTCGCTCGGCGCCAACAACATCTACATGCAGCCGGGCGACCCCGAGGCGCCACCGACGACCATCGCCGAATTCACCAAGGCGCTGCGCCAGCGCAAGACGGCGACCGGCCTCTACAGCGAGAATGTCGGCGGCGTGCGTTTCCTGTCGCAGAACCTCTTCCGTGCCACGGTCAGGCTGGCGCCGGACGTGCCGGTGGGCACGCACAAGGCCCGCGCCTTCCTGTTCAAGAACGGCGTGTTCGTCAAGGAAAGCTCGGCGCAGCTCGAAATCCGCAAATCCGGCTTCGAGCAGGCCGTCTTCCGCCTCGCCCACAATCATGGCTTCTTCTACGGCTTCCTGTCGGTGTCGCTGGCGATGCTGACGGGCTGGATGGGCCGCATCGTCTTCCGCAAGGATTGAACCGAGGCAAATTGGCAATGTCCTGCCCCACCGGGGTTGGATAATTGTGTAAGGCGTGCTGCCCCCTCTCCGTCGCCGCTTCGCGGCGCCACCTCTCCCCCCGTTCCGGAGGGAGAGGATGGGAGCCAAGCTGGACGCCTATCCTCTCCCCTCACGAAGTGGGGGAGAGGTGGCTCGGCGAAGCCGAGACGGAGAGGGGGAAATGCGCCATATGCGACGGCCCGTCTCGCGCGAAGCAGAAACGGCGACCGTTGCTCCAGCCAAGCCCGGCAAAAATCACCCCGGCCTGAGCATCGAGCCCGGCATGGCGAAGACGCGGTCGGCGCCCAGCATGTAGGCCATCAGCGTCTCGTGCCTGAACAGGCCGCGATAGGCGCGGTCGAGCACGTTGAGCGAGCCGGTATAGGCACCGAAGGCCGGCATGATCATGCGCGAGCCGTCGCCGGCGAAGCAGCGGCGCCTGACCGAGCGGCCGCGCTGCACGATGCGGGCGCAGGGATGCAGGTGGCCGGCCACCTCGCCCTCGACATAGGTGCCCGACGGCTCGTGGCGCAGGATTAGCGAGCCGAATGCGAGTTCCCGCACCGTCTCACCCGGCAGGTCGGCCGGCGCGTCCGGGTCGTGGTTGCCGGTCACCCAGAACCAGTCACGGCCGGTCATCAAAACCTCCAGCCGCTGGCGGAACGGCAGCGGCAGCCGCTCCGCCCCCCAGCCGTCGTGGAAGGAATCGCCGAGGCTGACGACGGTGCGCGGCTGGTAGTCGGCCACCGCCTCGGCCAGCCGCGCCAGCGTCGCCACCGTGTCGTAGGGCGGGATCAGCGCACCGCGCCGGGCGATCGCGGAACCTTTCTCCAGATGCAGGTCGGAGACAGCGAGCAGGCCGAAATCGGGGAAATAGAGCACGCCGCGCGGGTCGCAGACCGCGCATTCGCCGGCGAGGCCGACAAGGCCCGCGGCAGCGATGGCGTTGGCGCGGTGAACTGCGGTCATTTCGATCTCACGCTGCGACGGCCATAATCGGCGGTTCCAATCCTCTTTCGCTCGGCATGGCCGGCTTTCGGCGCGGTGCCATGCAGCGTCACCACCGGTCCGTTGCGCGCCGGCGCCTCGCCGGCCTCGCCCATCGCCTCGGCGATCAGGTCGGAAGCCTCCATCAGCAGGCTCTCGTTCGCCCTGCCGTTCACCGATTCCCGACCGATCTCCAGCATCACCGGCACGGCCAGCGGCGAAATCTGCTCCAGTTTCCTATGCACGATTCGACCACGGATGCGCGAGAGCATGTCGGCCAGCCTGCCGACATCGAGCAGGCCGGCGGAGGCGTCGGCGCGCGTCGCCTGCAACAAGACATGGTCCGGCTCGTGGCTGCGCAGCACGTCGTAGATCAGGTCGGCCGAGACGGTGACCTGCCGGCCGGTCTTTTCCTGCCCCGGAAACTTCTTCTCGATCAGGCCGGAGATGACGGCGCAATTGCGGAACATGCGCTTCAGCATCCACGAGTCGTTCAGCCATTCCTCAAGGTCGTCGCCCAGCATGTCCTCGTCGAACAGTTGCCCGAGCGACGGCTTTCCCGCCGAAAACAGCGCGCCCATGTCGTCCAGCGCCCACACGGCCAGCGAATAGTCGGTGGCGACGAAGCCGAGCGGGCGGGCGTTGGCCCGCTCCAGCCGGCGTGTCAGAAGCATGCCGAGCGTCTGGTGCGCCAGCCTTCCCTCGAAGGGATAGCAGACCATGAAATGGCGATCGGCGCGCGGAAAGGTCTCGACCAGAAGGTCGCCGCGCTTCGGCAGCATGGATTTTTCCTTCTGGAGTCTCAGCCAATCGGCCACCTGCTCCGGCAGCGCCTGCCAGCGCTCGGGATCGGCCAGCATGCCGCGCACCTGGTCGGCCAGATAGGTCGACAGCGGGAATTTTCCGCCGGCATAGGACGGCACGATGATCTGCGCCGACGAGCCGCCCGAGGAGACGACGCACTCGTTCTCGCGGATGCCCTCGAAGCGCAGCACCTTGCCGGCGAAGAGGAAATTGTCGCCGGGCCGCAGCGTCTCGGCGAAATATTCCTCGACCTTGCCCAGAACCCTGCCACCATAGCCCGCCACCCTGCCCGACCGCACATAACGCACGTTGAGTTCCGGCATCTCGACGATGGTGCCGATGTTCAGCCGGTATTGCTGGGCGACGCGCGGATGGGTGACGCGCCACAGCCCCTCCTTCGTCTTGCGGATACGGGCGTAGCGCTCGTAGCTTTTCAGCGCATAACCGCCCGTGGCAACGAAATCGACGACGCGGTCGAAGGTGGTGCGGTCAAGCCCGGCATAGGGGGCCGCGCCCGTCACCTCGGCAAAAAGCTGGTCCGCGTCGAAGGGGGCGGCGCAAGCGGTGCCGAGCACATGCTGGGCGAGCACGTCGAGCGAACCTGCCAAAAGGGGCGGCGTGTCCTGCGCGCCGAGATAGTTGGCGTCGAGGGCTGCGCGGCACTCCAGCACCTCGAAGCGGTTGGCGGGAATGAGGATCGCCTTGGACGGCTCGTCCATGCGGTGGTTGGCGCGGCCGATGCGCTGCGCCAGCCGGCTCGCGCCCTTCGGCGCGCCGACATGGACGACGAGGTCGACGTCGCCCCAGTCGATGCCGAGGTCGAGCGTCGAGGTGGCGACGATGGCGCGCAAGGCATTGTCGGCCATCGCCTTCTCGACGCGGCGCCGCTGGCCGACGTCGAGCGAACCGTGATGCAGCGCGATCGGCAGCGAGTCCTCGTTCACCCGCCATAGCTCCTGGAACAGCAGCTCGGCCTGGCTGCGCGTGTTGACGAACAGCAATGTCGTCCTGTGGCGGCGGATCTGGTCGTAGATTTCGGGGATCGCATAGCGTGCCGAATGCCCCGCCCACGGCACGCGCTGCTCGGAATCGAGGATCGAGATGTCGGGCTTCGCGCCGCCGGCCACGGTGACGAGACCGGCCATTGGGGTAAGCGGCCGACTTTCATGGGCGGGCCGCTCGCTACCCCCACCCCTAACCCCTCCCCGCAAGGGGGAGGGGGATTCTGTCTGCGACACGCCCCCGTCCGAGATCTCTCCACGCGGGGAGGAGATTTTCGTCTTGATGATGGCTTGAGAGGGCGCGGCAGCTTTCCCTCCCCCTTGCGGGGAGGGGTTAGGGGTGGGGGTCGCTGCCCAAGAAGGTGGGTTCTGCCCGACCAGCCATCGTCGCAACTCGTCCGGTTCGGCCACCGTCGCGGAAAGCCCGATCGCGCGCAAATCCGGCTTGAGGCTGCGCAGCCGCGCTAATCCCAGCGACAGCAGATGCCCACGCTTGGAGGTGACCAGCGAATGCAGTTCGTCGAAGATAACGACGCTCAGATCCTCGAAGAAGCGCCTGGCGTCGCCGCCGGCGATCAGCAGGGCAAGCTGCTCGGGCGTGGTGAGAAGAATATCCGGGGGCGCCAGCTTCTGCCGCTGGCGCTTGTGGGCGGGCGTGTCGCCGGTGCGCGTCTCTATGGCGATGGGCAGGCCCATCTCCTCGACCGGCTTGCCGAGATTACGCTGGATGTCGACGGCGAGCGCCTTCAGCGGCGAGATATAGAGCGTATGCACGCCCCGCCTCGGTTCGCCGGGCTTGCGCCTGCCGCGTACGGCCAGTTCCGTCAGCGAAGGCAGGAAGCCGGCCAGCGTCTTGCCCGCGCCGGTGGGCGCGATCAGCAGCGTCGATTGGCCGGCCTCGGTCCGCGCCAAAAGGTCGAGCTGGTGGGCGCGCGGCGCCCAGCCCTTGGCCGCGAACCACCTGACGAACGGTTCTGGCAGGTGGGCGGCTTCATTGACGTCGGTCGGGCGCGGCTCGGCGGTCACGCGACACAGGTAGCGCGGGGCGGATCAAAGGCCAAGCGGAAAATGGAACAAAAAGGGATCACGGGTTTCCCTCCCCCTTGGGGGGAGGGTGCCGAGCAAAGCGAGGCCGGAGGGGTCACCTCAACGCCACCAACGCTGATAGCGCCGGAGCACTGCCGCGACGACCCCTCCCGGCCCTTCGGGCCACCCTTGTATCTGCACGCAGGCAGGATTTGTGCGAGGAAAGCGACTGAGCCTCGAACCGGATGGCCATCCGGTTCGAGGCTTGGCGAAGTCGCCCGTACACCCTCCGGCCACAACCGCAGGGGAGCCAGGGATCTTCGCCTCGTCACGCACGACCGAATAGTCGCTTGGCTTCAACCGCACGCACAAGGCAGGTTACCGTGAGCAGGACCATTTGTGGAGTTGATGTTTCGAAAGACTGGCTCGACGCCCATGTCGAGCCAGGCGCGACGGCAGAGCGTTTCGGCAACGACGCGGCCGGCATTGCCGGGCTCGCCGGCTTCTGCCGGGACCATGGTGCCGAACTCGCCGTCATGGAGGCGTCGGGCGGCTATGAGCGGCTGGCTTTCCTGCTGCTGTGGCAGGCCGGCCAGCCCTGCGGTATCGTCAACGCGCGCAACGTGCGCTGTTTCGCTGAGGGGATTGGCTTCCTGGAGAAGACCGACCGGATCGACGCCGCCGTCATCGCCCGCTTCGCCGAAGCCAAGCAGATCATGCCGACGCCGCCGCCCAGCCCGGCGCAGGCGCGGCTCAAAGCTCTGATGGTCCGACTTTCCCAGCTCGGCGCCGACCTGACCGTCAACAAGCAGCGCAGGAGCGCGGCGGCCGATGCCGAGACGGTCGCAAGTCTCGAAGAGGTCATCGCGCTGCTCACGCGCCAGAGCCGCCGCATCGAGGGCGAGATCGCCTCGTTGATCGACGACGACCCGCTGTGGGCCAGGCTCGATCGGACCTTCCGCTCGATCAAGGGCGTGGCTTCGCGCACCGTGGCCCGCCTGCTTGCTCAATTGCCCGAAATCGGCATCCTTTCCAACAAGGCAATCGCCAAGCTCGCCGGGCTGGCGCCGATGGCCAACGACAGCGGCAGGCGTAGCGGCCGACGTCACCTGCGCGGTGGCCGCGCCGGGCCGCGCGGTGTGCTCTTTCTCATCGCCAGGCTCGCCGCCAAATACGACCCGCATCTCGCCGCCTTCCATCAGCGGCTGCAGGCCGCCGGAAAAGAGAAGATGGTCATCCGCATCGCGCTCGCCCGCAAGCTACTCGTCATCCTCAACGCAAAAGCACGCGACGCGCGCACCGAGTTCGCAAATGCAACTTGACACCTCAGATAGTCGCTCCCCTCAAGGGGGAGGGAAAGACGCCACCACGATCAGCCCGACCACCGGCTCGCCGCGATCCAGCCGCAGGACGTGTTCCTCCAGCCACAGCACGTCCAGGCCGTTCTCGCCCAGAAGGCGGCGGACATACGGCTCCGAATGCGCGTAGCGGCGGGACGGCTGGAGGGCGAAATCGCCCTCCCTCGCCAGCCGCTCGACCGAGAAGGCGAACAGGCCCCCCGGCGAAAGCAGGCCGGCGACGGTTTTCGCCACACGCTCCAGAGCTCCGAGATAGATGAGGACGTCGGCGGCAACGATCAGGTCCGGCCGACCTCCTTCGTAGCGGAAATCCTGCAAGTCGGCCTTTTCCAGCCGGTCGTAGATGGCTCGCGCGCGCGCCTTGGCCAGCATGCGGCCAGAAATGTCGAACCCTTCCAGACGCTCGACATGGGGCCGCAACACCTCGCCCATCAGGCCGGTACCGCAGCCGAGGTCGAGCGCCAGCCGGAACGTATTGCGTCCCTGCATATGGATCGCATCGGAAAGCAGCGCGGGCACGCGGTAGGCGAGTTTCTCCACCAGCGCGGCGTCGAAGGTGTCGGCATACTGGTCGAACAGCGCCTCGACGAAAGCGCTGGACGATGTCTCGGCCGACGGCGCGCGGCCGATCAATGCCAGCTTGAGGGCCGCGCCCGGCCGGTCGCGCGGATCGAGTTCCAACGCGGTCGTCCAGGCTTCCGCGGCGGCGTCGAGCGCGCCGGCGGCCTCGCGCATCTCGCCCAGCCTGAACCAGCCCAGCGCCCAGCCGGGCGAAAGGTCCAGCGCGTCGCGCATCAGGTCGGCGGCGGCGGCATGGTCGCCGGACGAGAACAGCATTTCCGCATAGCCGGCACGACGATCGGCAAGCACGTCACCGGACGAAGCCTGAAGCGGTTTCATGGTCGAGGTCTCTAGGGTCCGCCGGCGAGAAGCGCCGGGGCGCTCGCTATGATCCAACTTTCTTCAACTTGCAAGCGGGGAGTCAGGAGCGTTGCGCGGGCGGCTTTTCGCCGGTGAATAAAAGCCTATCCTTGCCGCATGCGCGCGAAGGACCTGCTCTGCCCCCACCCCGAAGGCCTCTACTGTCCGCCTGGCGATTTCTTCATCGATCCCGTGCAGCCGGTGGCGCGGGCGCTGGTCACCCACGGCCATTCCGACCACGCGCGCTCCGGCCATGGCGCGGTGATGGCGACGCGGGAGACGCTGGACATCATGGGGCTGCGCTACGGCGAGGATTTCGCCGGTACGACGCAGCCGGCCGCATTCGGCGAGACCCTTCACGTCAACGGCGTCGCCGTCACCTTCCATCCGGCCGGCCATGTGCTCGGCTCGGCGCAGATCGCGGTCGAGCACGGCGGCATGCGCATCGTCGCCTCCGGCGACTACAAGCGCATCCCGGACGCCACCAGCGAGCCGTTCGAAGTGGTTTCCTGCGACGTCTTCATCACCGAGGCGACTTTCGGCCTGCCGGTGTTCCGCCATCCGCCGGCCGAAGAAGAAATCGCACGGCTGCTGAAATCGGTAGCGCAGTTCCCCGAGCGCACCCATCTGGTCGGCGCCTATGCGCTCGGCAAGGCGCAGCGCGTCATGCGGCTGCTGCGCGACGCCGGTTACGACAGGCCGATCTATATACACGGCGCGCTGACGACGATTTCGGACTATTACCAGAGCCGCGGCATCGACCTCGGCAGGTTGGAGCCCGCCACCGTCGAGACCGGCTCGAAGGGCGATTTCGCCGACGCCGTCGTCATCGGCCCGCCATCCGCTTTCCAGGACCGCTGGGCGCGGCGCTTTCCCGACCCGCTGTCCTGCTTCGCCTCCGGCTGGATGCGCATCCGCCAGCGCGCCAAGCAAGGCGGCGTGGAGCTGCCGCTGATCATCTCGGACCATTCCGACTGGGACGAACTGACCGACACCATCCACGACACCGGCGCTTCCGAGATCTGGGTCACGCACGGCCGCGAGGAAGCGCTGGTGCGCTGGTGCGAGCTTCAGGGCATCGCCGCCCGGCCGCTCAATCTGGTCGGCTACGAGGACGAGGGCGATTGATGAACCGCTTCGCAGAACTCCTCGACCGGCTGGTGCTGACGCCGTCGCGCAACGGCAAGCTGACCTTGCTGACCGACTACTTCCGCTCGGTGGAAGACCCTGACCGGGGCCTGGCGCTGGCGGCGATCACCGGCGACCTCACCATCGCGTCCGTAAAACCCGCCATGCTGCGGGCGCTGGTGGAGGAGCGCATAGACCCGGTGCTGTTTTCCTACTCCTACGACTATGTCGGCGACCTCGCGGAAACCGTTTCCCTCGTCTGGCCGGAGCGGAATATCCCCACCCCTGACCCCTCCCCTCAAGGGGGAGGGGAAGCTGCCGCGCCCAAGTCCCCCTCCCCCTTGAGGGGAGGGGTCAGGGGTGGGGGTGACAACGACGGAACAGCCCCAACGTTGGCAAACGTCGTCTCGGCCCTGCAATCGGCCAGCCGCTCGGACGGGCCGAAGGTACTAGCCCGGCTGCTCGACAGCGCCGGAACGTCCGCCCGCTTCGCCATCATCAAGCTGGTCACCGGCGGCTTGCGGATCGGCGTTTCGGCACGGCTCGCCAAGCAGGCGCTGGCCGCTTTCGGCAAGGTCGACGTGGCCGAGATCGAGGAGCTCTGGCACGGCCTTTCACCACCCTATGCCGACCTGTTCGCCTGGCTGGAAGGCCGGGCACCGAAGCCCGACACGACGGCGAAGGGGCTGTTCCGGCCGGTCATGCTCGCCCATGCCATCGAAGCCGGCGATTTCGAGAAGCTCGACCCGGCCGACTACGCCGCCGAATGGAAATGGGACGGCATCCGCGTGCAGGTGGTGGCGGAAGGCGGCACGGTGCGGCTTTATTCGCGCACCGGCGACGACGTCGCAGGTGCCTTCCCAGACCTGGCGGGCGCCGTCGATTTCTCCGGCGTGCTCGACGGCGAACTGCTGGTCGGCACGCCATCCGCCACCGGCACCTTTTCCGACCTGCAACAGCGGCTGAACCGCAAGAGCGTGTCGGCGGCCATGCGCGAGCGCCACCCCGCCTTCGTGCGCTGCTACGACCTGTTGCAGGCGGGCGACGAAGATCTGCGCGCCCTCGCCTTCCGGCAACGGCGCGAGCGGCTGGAAGCGTTCGTCCCTACGCTCGACCCGGCCCGCTTCGACCTGTCGCCGCTGGTGGCGTTCGCCGGCTGGAACGAACTGGAGCAAAAGCGCACCGCGCCGCCGCATCCGATCATCGAAGGCGTGATGCTGAAGCGGTGGGATTCGCCCTATCTTGCCGGGCGGCCGAAAGGCCCGTGGTTCAAATGGAAGCGCGACCCGCACACCGTCGACGCCGTGCTCTTGTATGCCCAGCGCGGCCACGGCAAGCGCTCCTCCTTCTATTCCGACTACACCTTCGGCGTCTGGTCGGGGCCGGAAGGCGAGGAGGAACTGGTGCCGGTCGGCAAGGCCTATTTCGGCTTCACCGACGAGGAACTGCGCAGAATAGACAAATATGTGCGCGACAACACCGTCGAGCGCTTCGGCCCGGTGCGTTCGGTGCGCGCCGACAAGACGAACGGACTGGTGATCGAGGTCGCCTTCGAGGGGTTGGCGCGTTCCACCCGGCACAAGTCGGGCGTCGCCATGCGCTTTCCGCGCGTCTCGTGCCTGCGCTGGGACAAACCGCCCGCCGAGGCCGACCGCATCGAGACGCTGCAGGCCCTGCTCGACTGAGCAGTGCTCTACTCGACGACCGACACCCTGATCTCGTAGATATCGACCGACTTGCCCTGCCCGTCGAAGTCGGAATTGACGGCGATGGCGCCGGCGGCACCGGGACGCTTGTCGGGGAAGTCGACGTCGAACAGATATTCGTTCTTCTCGTGGCCGACGGCGTAGCGCTTGCGGCCGCAATCGCCGAGCTCGCCGAAATTGCAGTCGATGGACATCTGCGTGTCCTTGCCTTCCTCGGCGCGGGCGACGATGTCGAAGACGGCATGCTTGCCGGCCAGTTGCTCCAGCACGCCCTGGCCGACGTCGAAGCTGACGGCCGAGCCGGATTTTCCGGAACGGACGCGCAGGAAGGAGCCGCTGTCGTCCTGCATCACCTCGGCCTTGGCGTCCGAAGGGGCGTTGACATGGGTGGGATCGTTCGGCGCGAAGACGGTGATCCAGTTGCGCTGGTCCGCCTCGCCCGGCTTCTGCAAGGCGCCTTCCGCCGGCGCCGTCGCCTGATCCCCATCTTCTGCCGGCCGCGACGAACCGATTTCTCCAGGCAGCCTGAACAGGCCGGACTGCACAGCCCACCACGCCCCGGCGGCAATGGCCGCAAGCAGGAGCACGCCGACGACCAGACCGGTGGGAAAGCGGCGGCGGGTCCGCCGCTCGTCGCGGTCGGGCGCCACGTTCGCGGCCGCCTCGGCAGGCGCGCTGCCGGCCAGCGCCGGAGCAGGCGTGATGTCGGCGACGGACGGCTCGACACGCGCCCGCGCCGCTGCCGCGTCCGGCCGAGGAGAAAACTCAGGCTCGACACGAGCGCCCCTCTCCTGCGGCCGCCCGGCCTCGACCGAAGGCGACGCGGAAGCGCCACCGACGGACGGCATTTCGACCGACGGAACCGGGCCGGAGCCCGCCCCCGAAACCTCGACGGCGGGAGCGGCTGTGGACGACGCGTCTTTCGATCGCGGCCCGCCGATGTCGACGGCGGGTGCCGCATCGTCGGCGCCGGGCGCCGGCGGGGCAATATCCACGGCCGGCAGGAATTCCGATTCGATCTCGGCGATCTTGGCCTGCATGGCCTTGCGGCGGTTGATGGCCGCCTCGACCGTCACGCCCGGATTGGCCTGCAGGGCGCGGTCGAGCGCGGCGAAGGCCGAGCGATACACCTTCTCGCGGAACGCCCTGTCGTCGGCATTGCCCTTCTCGAAGGCGTTGCGGATCGCTTTCTCGATCGGATCCAAGCACCAATCCTCTACGCGGCGTCAGAAACATGATGGTTAAACGCAGCCGGGCAATCAATCAACGGGTGTGGACCGCATAGCCGGCAATCCGGCCTGCCCGCGCACCGTTTTCCTGCGGCGCGAAAGCCGCGCACAATAGCCGACGACGCATCTTGAATTTACGCCCGCTTGCGGCTATCACCGCCGCATTCTCGGAGCGCCACGCTCCGCGGGCCGCTTTAGCTCAGTTGGTAGAGCATCGCATTCGTAATGCGAGGGTCGCGTGTTCGAGTCACGCAAGCGGCACCACTTGTTCGATCTCACGCCAGTTCGCTTCGCTTACGGCTCCGATGGGGCGCGCTGGCCGCGCGACGCCCGGTCGGGCTTGCGAACCCGAAGGGTTCGATTCGACACTCCAAACCGAAGGTATGATCCACGGCTTGCGGTCAGGCGGCGGCCTTCTTCGCCAGCCTGGCCTTGATGCTGTCGACGTCAGCGCGGGGCGTGGCCGCGAACAGCGTCTTTGTGTAGCTGTGCTGCGGGTTGGTGAAGACCTCGTCGCGGCTGCCGTATTCCACCGCCTCGCCGAAATACATCACCATCACGTCGTCGGCGATGTAGCGCACCACCGACAGGTCGTGGCTGATGAAGACGTAGGTGAGCTGGAACTCGTCCTGCAGGTCGGCGAGCAGGTTGAGCACCTGCGCCTGCACGGAAAGGTCGAGCGCCGAGACCGGCTCGTCCAGCACAAGCAGGCTCGGCCTCAGCATCAGCGCACGCGCGATGGCTATGCGCTGGCGCTGGCCGCCGGAGAACATGTGCGGATAGCGGTTGAAGTGCTTGTCCTCCAGCCCGACCTTGCGCAGCATGTCGTAGGCACGGTCGCGCCGCTCGGCCGCCGGCGTGTCGGTGTTGATGACCAGCGGCTCCATCAGAACGTCGCCGATCTTCTGGCGCGGGTTGAGCGAGCCGTACGGGTTCTGGAAGACGATCTGCACCTTGCGGCGCAGTTCCGGCGTCGGTCGCCCGGCCGCGATATCGACCTTGTGGCCGTCGAGCAGAAGTTCGCCGGAGGTCGCCGGGTCGATCAGGGTGATGATGCGCGCCAGCGTGGACTTGCCGCAGCCCGATTCGCCGACGATGGCCAGCGTCTTGCCCTTCTCCACCTTGAAGGACACACCCTTGACCGCGTGCACCGTGCGCGCCGGCTTGAACACGCCGCCCGGCACGATGTAGTCGCGCTTGATGTCGCGGCCCTCGACGACGATTTCGGCGCCGGCGCTCATTGCGAGGCCGCCACGGAAGCGTTGCCTTCCAGCATCAGGCCGGCGATCGTCGGCAGCCGGTCGCCGGTGGCGTTGTCGGGAAGGGCCGCCAGAAGCGCGCGGGTGTAGGCGTTCTTCGGCGCCTCGAACAGCGACAGCACGTCCGCCTCCTCCATCTTGCGCCCCTTGTACTGGACGATGACGCGGTCGGCCGTCTCGGCCACCACGCCCATATTGTGGGTGATCATGATCATGCCCATGCCGTTCTCGGCCTGCAGGTTCATCAACAGGTCGAGGATCTGCTTCTGGATGGTGACGTCGAGCGCCGTGGTCGGCTCGTCGGCGATCAGGAGCTTGGGATTGCAGGCGATGGCCATGGCGATCATGACGCGCTGGCACTGGCCGCCCGACATCTGGTGCGGATAGGAGGACAGCCGCTCCTCGGGGTTCGGGATGCCGACCTGCGTGAACAGCTCGACGGCGCGGGCGTGCCGCTTCTTCCTGTCGAGGCCGAGGTGGAAGCGCAGCACCTCCTCGATCTGGTAGCCGACGGTGAAACACGGATTGAGGCTCGCCATCGGCTCCTGGAAGATCATGGCGACGTCGCGGCCGACGATGCGGCGGCGCTCGGACTGGCTCATGCCCAGCATGTCCTTGCCGTTAAACAACGCCTTGTCGGCGGAAACCTTCGCCGTCCAGGGCAGAAGGCCCATGATCGCCAGCATCGACACCGACTTGCCGGAACCGGACTCGCCGACGATCGCCAGCACCTCGCGCTCGTCGACCTTGAGCGATACGCCGTCAACCGCGCGGAACGGACCTGATGCCGTCTCGAACTCGACGACGAGGTTTTCGATCTCGAGCAGGGCCATGGTCACGACCTCTTCATCTTGGGGTCGAGCGCGTCGCGCAGGCCGTCGCCCATGACGTTGATGGCGAGCACGGTGATGAGGATGGCGAGGCCGGGCAGCGTCACCACCCACCAGGCGCGCAGGATGAACTCGCGCGCCTCGGCCAGCATGGTGCCCCATTCCGGCGTCGGCGGCTGCGCGCCCATGCCGAGGAAGCCGAGGGCGGCCGCATCGAGGATGGCGTTGGAGAAGGAGAGCGTCGCCTGCACGATCAGCGGCGCCATGCAGTTGGGCAGGATGGTCCTGAACATCAGGCGCAGCGGGCCGGCGCCGGCGACGCGCGCGGCCACCACGTAGTCGCGCGTCTTCTCCGACATCACCGCCGCGCGCGTCAGGCGCACGAAATGCGGCTGGTAGACGAGGGCGATGGCGATCATGGCGTTGTCGAGGCCCGGCCCCAGCACCGCCACCAGCGTCAGCGCGAGGAGCAGCGAGGGGAAGGCCAGGATGATGTCCATCAGCCGCATGATGACGGTATCGACCCAGCCGCGGAAATAGCCGGCGACGACGCCGATCAGGATGCCGGCGACCAGCGCGATGGCCGTGACGACGATGCCGATGAACAGCGAATAGCGTGCGCCGAACAGAAGGCGCGAGAGGATGTCGCGGCCGACCGCGTCGGTGCCGAGCAGGAACTCCCAGCGCCCGCCGTCCTGCCAGACCGGCGGCACCAGCACGGCGTCGCGGTACTGCTGGTAAGGCTCGTGCGGCGCGATCAGCGGCGCCAGAACCGCCACGATGATGAGGGCAAGGACAAACCACAGGCCGATGACGGCGCCCTTGTTTTCCGAAAAATAGAACCAGAACTCGGCGAGTTGGCGCCGGCGCGGCGACATCTCGTCGAGGGAGGAAGCGGTCTTGGCGGTCGTGTCAGCCATCGTCCTCTCCTCAATGCCGGATGCGCGGATTGACCAGCCCGTAGAGCAGGTCAACGATCAGGTTGACGATCATGATGATGGCGGCGATCAAGAGCAGCCCGCCCTGGATGACGGGATAGTCGCGCTTGAACACCGAATCGACCATCCACTTGCCGATGCCCGGCCAGGAGAAGATCGTCTCGGTCAGGATCGCGCCGGCCAGCATCACGCCGACCTGCAGGCCGATGGTGGTGATGACCGGTATCATGGCGTTGCGCAGCGCATGGATGCCGACGACGCGGAAGGGCGAAAGGCCCTTGGCGCGGGCGGTGCGCACATAGTCCTCCGACAGCACTTCCAGCATGGCCGAGCGCGTCTGGCGCGCGATGACGGCGAGCGGAATGGTGCCGAGCACGATGGTCGGCAGGATGAGATGGCTGAGCGCGGAGGTGAAGGCGCCCTTCTGGCCGGACAGCAGCGAGTCGATCAGCATGAAGCCGGTGACGGATGGGAAGAAATAGAGCAGGTCGATGCGGCCCGACACCGGCGTCCAGCGCAGGATGCCGGAGAACAGGATGATCAGCAGCAGGCCCCACCAGAAGATCGGCATCGAGTAGCCGACCAGCGCCGCCCCCATCACCGACTGGTCGAAGAAGGAGCCGCGCTTGATGGCGGCGAAGACGCCGGCCGGAATGCCGAGCACGATGGCGAAGATGATGGCGCAGACGGAGAGTTCCAGCGTCGCCGGGAACAGCGCGAAGAACTGCTGGATGATCGGTCGCTTGGTGACGATGGAGGTGCCGAAGTCGCCCTGCAGGATGCCGCCGATATAGGAAAGGTACTGCACGACCATCGGCCGATCCATGCCGAGTTCATGCATGATCTGGGTGTGGCGCGCCGGGTCCATGACGCGTTCGCCCGACATCAGCATGACCGGATCGCCCGGCAAAAGGCGGATGAAGGCGAAGGCGATGATCGAGACCCCGATGAAAGTGGGGATCAGGACCAGCAGCCGACCGAAGAAGAATTTGAGCATGGATGTCCTATGACATCTCGCCCCGGCCGGAGCAACCGACCAGGGACGGATAAGCAAGCGCCCGGCCGGAGCCGGGCGCTGTTTGGAGGATTACTCGGCGATGTCGACGTTGTCGAAGCGATGGATGCCGAGCGGGTCCTGGGTGTAGCCGGTGACCTTCTTCGACATCGGCATGAACACCGTCGAGTGGTCGATCGTGGCCCAGGGCGCCTCCTTCTTGAAGACCACCTGCGCCTGCTCGTAGAGCTTGGCGCGTTCGGCCTGGTCGGAGGTCTGCTTGGCCTTCTTCACCAGATCGTCGAACTCCTTGTTGCACCACTGGGCGCGGTTGTTGCCGCCGACGGCGGTGCAGCCCAGGAGCGTGTCGAGGAAGTTGTCCGGATCGCCGTTGTCGCCGGTCCAGCCGAGGATGACGGCGCCGTCGCGGTCCTTGTCGGACGAGCGCTTCAGGTACTCGGCCCACTCATAGGAGACGATCTCGGCGGTGACACCGACCTTGGCGAGGTCCGCCTGCATCAGCTCCGCCGCACGGCGGGCGTTCAGCATGTAGGGACGCGAAACCGGCATCGCCCAGATCTTCATCTTGAGATCCTTGACGCCGGCCTTCTCCAGCGCGGCCTTGGCCGCGTCGGGGTTGTATTCGTCATCCTTCACGTCGTTGTTGTAGGACCACATGGTCGGCGGGATCGGGTTCTTGGCGACTTGCGCCTGGCCCTCGAAGACGGCGTCGACGATCGCCTTCTTGTTGATCGCCTCGTTCAGCGCGCGGCGCACCTCGGCCTTGTCGAAGGGCGCGACCAGCGTGTTGTAGGCGAGATAGGCGACGTTGAGGCCGGCCTGCTCCTCGACGTTCAGATCCTTGTTGTCCTTGAGCGCCTGGACGTCAGCCGCGTTCGGATACGGATAGATCTGGCATTCGCCGGCTTCCAGCTTCTGCCGGCGCACCGAGGCGTCGGTGGTGATGGCGAAGACGAGATCATCGATCTTCGGCTTGCCGTTCCAGTAGCTGTCATTGGCCTTGTAGCGGATCGCCGCATCCGGCTGGTAGGCGACGAAGGTGAAGGGGCCGGTGCCCAGCGGCTGCTGGTTCATCTGCTCCATCTTGCCGTCGGCGGCCAGCTTGTCGGCATATTCCTTCGACAGGATCGAGGCGAAGTCCATGCCGAGGTCGGCCATGAACGGCGCCTCGGGATGGTTCAGCACGAACTTGACGGTGTGGTCGTCGACCTTCTCTATTCCCTTGATGAGGTCGGGGAAGCCCATGCCGGCCGAATATTCCCAGGAAGCGCCGGCGACGTACTTGTTCCACGGATTGTCGGCCTTGAGCTGGCGCTCGAAGGAGTAGATCACATCGTCGGCGTTGAACTCGCGCGTCGGCGTGAAGAAGTCGGTGGTCTGGAACTTGACGCCCTGGCGCAGCTTGAAGGTGTATTCCAGGCCGTCATCGGAAATCGTCCAGCTCTCGGCGAGGCCGGGCTCGAGCTCGGTGGAGCCGTGCTTGAACTCGACGAGGCGGTTGTAGACCGTGCGCGAGGACGCATCGAACGTCGTGCCGGCGGTGTAGAGGCCGGGGTCGAAGCCTTCCGGCGACCCTTCCGAACAGTAGACCAGCGTCTTTGCGTTGGCCACGCCTCCCAGCACCGTTGCGGCCAGCAACGCAGCCGCAAAAGCCATTTTCTTTTTCATTGAGAACTCCCTGAAGTTTTTCCAAGCCCCTCTATCAGGCTCGCGGAGGCCGCATATAAGCATCGTTTTCAAAGCTTTGGAACACCCAGTTTGCTTACCGCACGGCATGCGGAACGACGTTCCAAGAAAAGCCACATTCTTAGCAAAACCGTTCCTCGTCGAATATATCACGCAGTTTTCATGGCTGTCTTTTTCGCGTGATAAGCAAAATTTTCTCCGCCTTTCCTGCCTACCGACAGCGCCGGCGAAACCTGCGCCCGACCGCATCCGCGCCGAAAGACGCGGTGCGACGAATTCCTTGCCGGCCTGCCCTTGGGGCAAGACTTGCGCAGCTTTGGGATTGTCGCGATAGATAGTCCGCAAGGATGCGATGCCGGCAAATCCCGGCCCGCATCCACCGGGACACCTATCGGGGAGGAGCAGGTGGCGAAGTCAGCCGGCACGACGACCAGGAAGAAGGCGGCGGACACAAAAAGACAGGCAGGCGCCAAGCCGGCGACGGATGCCAAGCCGGCAGTCGCAAAGCGGACGGGCGCCAAGCCGGCGGCGAAAGCCGCGGCCAAGCCTGTCGCCCCCGCCAAGGCGAAGGCTGCGCCGGTCGCCGCGCGCAAGCAGGCGGCGCAGACAGCACCCAAGGCCCGGACGGCGCCTAAGTCGTTGCCGAAGGCGAGTGCCGCCATCGCATCGGGCGAGGCGGCCAAGCCGTGGCTGGCGAGCTATCCGGACATCATCCCAGCCGAGATCGGCCCGCTGCCGGCGTCATCGATCGGCGCGCTTCTGGTGGAGGCCTGCCAGCGTTTCGCCAGCCGCCCGGCCTTCACCTGTATGGACAAGACCATCAGCTACGCCGAGACGGAGCGGCTGTCGGCAGACTTCGGCGCCTTCCTGCAATCGCGCGGTCTGGCGAAGGGCGCGCGCGTCGCCATCATGATGCCGAACACGCTGCAATATCCGGTGGCGATGATGGCGGTGCTCAGGGCCGGCTACGTCGTGGTCAACGTCAACCCGCTCTACACGCCGCGCGAACTGGAACACCAGTTGAAGGATTCCGGCGCCGAAGCCATCGTCATCCTGGAGAACTTCGCCTCGACCTTGCAGTCCGTGGTGGCCAAGACGGCGGTGAAGACCGTCGTCGTCGCCTCGCTCGGCGAAATGCTGGGCGGGCTGAAGGGGACGATCGTCAATTTCGTCGTGCGGCGGGTGAAGAAGCTGGTGCCCGCGTGGTCGCTGCCCGGCCATATAAAGTTCGCTGCCGCGCTCAGGGCCGGACGCGCCGGCACCTTCAAGCCGGCCGAGGTGTCGGCCGACGACGTCGCCTTCCTGCAATATACCGGCGGCACGACGGGCGTTTCCAAGGGCGCGACGCTGCTCCATCGCAACGTGCTGGCCAACGTGGCGCAGAACGCGCTGTGGGTGGAAACGGCCTTCATCAAGCGGCCGCGACCGGCCAACCTCGTCTATGTCTGCCCGCTGCCGCTCTACCATATCTACGCGCTGACGGTGAACGCGCTGATGGGCATGCAGCAGGGCGCGCAGAACCTGCTCATCACCAATCCGCGCGACATTCCGGGCTTCGTCAAGGAACTGGCGAAATACAAGATCAACATCTTCCCCGGCCTCAACACGCTGTTCAACGCGCTGCTCAACAATGAGGATTTCCGCAAACTGGATTTCAGACCGCTGGTGCTGACCTTCGCCGGCGGCATGGCCGCGCAGAAATCCGTCGCCGATCGCTGGAAGGAACTGACCGGCTGCATGATCTCGGAGGGGTACGGCCTGTCGGAGACCTCGCCGGTGGCGACCGCCAATCGCTTCGACGCCGACGCCTTCACCGGCACCATCGGCCTGCCGCTGCCCTCGACCGAACTCTCCATCCGCGACGACGACGGCGAACCGGTGCCGCTCGGCGAAGTCGGCGAGATCTGCATCCGCGGGCCGCAAGTGATGGCCGGCTACTGGCAGCGGCCCGACGAGACGGCCAAGGTGATGACCGCCGACGGCTTCTTCAAGACCGGCGACATGGGGTTCATGGACCCGCAGGGCTACACCAAGATCGTCGACCGCAAGAAGGACATGATCCTGGTCTCAGGCTTCAACGTCTACCCGAACGAACTGGAGGAAGTGGCGGCGCAGCATCCCGGCGTGCTGGAAGTGGCGGCCATCGGCGTGCCGGACGAGAAGTCCGGCGAGGTGCCGAAGCTTTTCGTCGTCAGGAAGGACCCGGCGCTGACCGAGGCCGACCTGCTCGCCTTCTGCCGCGAGCGGCTGACCGGCTACAAGCGCCCGCGCCACGTCGAGTTCCGCACCGAACTGCCGAAGACCAATGTCGGCAAGATTTTGCGGCGGCAGCTGCGGGGGTGAGGATCGCGGCGGGGCTGTCATATACGGAATTTTTTCAGGCCCTGCGCGTACTTCCTCCTGAAGGCAAGGGCATCACATAGGTGTTTCCCCCTCTCCGTCTCGGGCTACGCCCGAGCCACCTCTCCCCCACTTCGTGAGGGCGAGGATGGGCGCCAAGCCTGCGACCGGCCTATCCTCTCCACCCGGAACGGGGGGAGAGGTGGCGCGCGTAGCGCGACGGAGAGGGGGCCACGCCATATGCGATAACACTGCCGTGTAAGGACGGGGTACCGCGACAGGCCCAACTGGCAAACTGCCTCAATAATTCACGCCAACCAGAAACAGCCCGTCCGGCGGCGCGACCTGGCCGCAGGCGGCGCGGTCGCGGGCATTGAGCGCGGCCTTCAGGTCCTCGGACGTCCACGCACCCTCGCCCACCTTCTTCAGCGAGCCGACCATGGAGCGCACCTGGTTGTGCAGGAAGGAGCGGGCCGAGGCGAAGATCTCGATCGTATCGCCGCTGCGCCTCACATCGAGGCGGTCGAGCGTGCGCAAGGGGCTGTTGGCCTGGCATTGCGCCGAGCGGAAGGTGGTGAAGTCGTGCCGGCCGAGAAGCTGCTTCGCCGCCTCATCCATCGCCTCGGCATCGAGGCGCTTCGGCACCCACCAGACCTTGCCCTTGTCCAGCGCCGGCGGCGCGCGGCGGTTGGCGATGCGGTAGACGTAGTGCCGGGCCCTGGCTGAGAAGCGGGCGTCGAAATCGTTGGCGACGACGCTCGCGGCAAGGACGGCGACGCGCTCGCCGGCCTGTTGCAGATGCGCGTTGACGGCGTCGCGCACGGTGTCCGGCCGCCAGTCCTTCGCCAGATCGATATGGGCGACCTGGCCGGTGGCATGGACGCCGGCATCGGTGCGGCCGGCGCCGCGCAAGGTGATCGCCTCGCCGCAGAATTTTTCCAGCGCCTGCTCTATGGCCGCCTGCACCGAATGCTGGCCGGCCTGCCGCTGCCAGCCGGCATAGGGGCCGCCGTCATATTCGATGTCTAGGCGGAAGCGCGGCATCCCGGAAAAGGGGTCAGGCGGCCAGTGCCGAGAAGGCCGGCGCGTAGACCAGTTGCCCGCTTTCCGGCGCCTCACCCCAGGCAAGCGCCTGCAAGGCTTCGCCCTGGTATTCGCTGTCGAAGCCGGCGGCGCGCTGATGGCTGTAGCCGAAGCGGCCGTAATAGGCCGGGTCGCCGAGCACGATGGCCAGCGTCTCGCCCGCTTCCTTCAGCCTGAGATGCCCCTCGCGCACCAGTGCGCCGCCGATGCCGGTGCCGTGGAAGGACGGCTCGACCGCCAGCGGCGCCAGCGCCACCGCTGGGAAAGACTTGCCGCCGTTCTGTACGGCGAGCCGCGAAAACAGGATGTGGCCGACCACCTGGCCCTCGTCCACCGCGACCAGTTCCAGCACCGTATCGCCGCCGCCGACCAGCGCGTCGACAAGACCTGCCTCCGCCTGCTGGCCGAAGGCATGTTCCTCGACGAGGCGGATCGCCTCGCGGTCGCGCGGCGTGGCCGCGCGGATAGACATCATGCTCATGACAGTCTCGTTCCTTTTTCCAGTCTCGTGCCGCGCAGGAAATCGTCAGCGGCTGCGGGCTTGCCACCCGCCTTCTGCACCTCGGTGAGCCGCACCGCACCGCTGCCGCAGGCGACCGTCAGCTGCCCATCCAGGATCTCGCCCGGTTCGCCGGCCTGCATGCCGTCCGCCAGCGTCGAGCGCAGCAGCTTCAGCCGCTCCGGCTTACCGCCGACAGCGACCTCGCACCATGCGCCGGGAAACGGCGACAGGCCGCGAATGGCGTTGTGGACGTCGGGCGCCGGCCGGGTCCAGTCGATGCGGGTTTCGCCTTTATCGATCTTTTTTGCGTAGGTCACGCCTTCTTTTGACTGTTCGGTAAAAGAAAGCGCGCCGGTTTCAAGCCGCCGAAGCCCCTCGACCATCAGCGCGGCGCCTGCGTCCATCAGGCGATCGTGCAGGTCGCCGGCGGTCATGTCGGCACCAATAACCACTTTTTCAACCAGCCCGACCGGGCCGGTGTCCAGCCCCTCCTCCATCCTCATCACCATCATGCCGGTCTCGACGTCGCCGGCCATGATGGCACGCTGGATGGGAGCGGCGCCGCGCCAGCGCGGCAGAAGCGAGGCATGGCCGTTGAGGCAGCCGAGACGGGGCGCGTCCAGCACCGGCTTCGGCAACAGAAGGCCATAGGCGACGACGGCGGCGACGTCGGCGTTCAGCGCGGCGAAGGCCTGCTGCTCGGTCTCGCCCTTGAGCGAGACGGGCGTTCGCACCTCGACGCCCAGCCGTTCGGCCTCGCGCTGCACCGGTGACGACGTCAGTTCCAGCCCGCGCCGGCCGGCGGCGCGCGGCGGCTGCGTGTAGACGGCGACGATCTCGTGACCGGCCCCGGCCAGCGCGCGCAAGGTCGGCACCGAGAAATCGGGCGTGCCCATGAAGACGATGCGAAGCGGCATTTTTCTCCCCGGCTTCGATCCGGTGGGGACGGTTTGAACGGCTTTCCACGCCTCGGGTCAAGCCGCTGGCGAGAAATGGCAGGAACCTCGTCCCGACTTATCCACGGTCCTCTGCACGGCCTTACCCTCAAGGCATCCGACATCGAAGGAGTTGCGCCATGGGCAAGCAGCGCGAATCTCGTCCTGCCCTGCATTCCGCCATCGCAGGCGTGGAAGCACGTGACACACAATACAGGGCCGGCGTCGCCGAGACGGTCCGGCATCGCACATTGGTGCTGCGCATCCGGCCGCTCGGCCTGTGGATGGTGGTGGCGCTGGCACTGGCGCCGAGCCTGTGGCCATGGCTTGTCGCCCTTGGCCGGCTCGGGCTGCAATGGCTGGCGGCGATCCTGTCGTGAGGCCGGATCACCCCACCAGGCGGCCGGGGGCCTTGTCCTTGGCCAGTTTGCGGAACTTCTTCACCACCATGTCGCGCTTCAGCTTGGAGATATGGTCGATGAACAGGACCCCGTTCAGGTGGTCGATCTCGTGCTGGAGACAGGTCGCCATCAGCCCCTCGGCCATGATCTCCTGCTCCTTGCCGTCGCGGTCGAGATATTTCACCCGGACCGAGGCCGGGCGCTCGACCTCGGCATAATAGTCCGGGATCGACAGGCACCCCTCCTCGTAGACCGAGCGGGCGTCGGCGCTTTCGAGGATTTCCGGGTTGATGAAGACATGCGGCGCGGGCGTCTCGTCTTCCTTGGCGAGGTCGATGACCAGCAGCCTGAGCGGCTCGCCGATCTGGATGGCCGCCAGCCCGATGCCGGGCGCGTCGTACATCGTTTCCAGCATGTCGTCGGCGAGTTGCCTGAGCGGCGCGTCGACGCGCTCCACCGGCCTGGAAAGCTGGCGCAACACGGGATCGGGAAGGATGATGAGCGGCTTGATCGACATGCGCCTCACCTAAGACCTCGGCTGGCGAGCGTCAACGGCAATGATTGTTCACGTTTTGATCTTTCGACACCGGGCGAATCGTCTATGCTGGCGCGATGAACGAAAGCGCCGCCTTCCTGTCTGCCCCGCTTTTCCGCCTCGGCGCCAGCACCGTCACGGTGGGCGGCGCGCTGGCGTTCGCGGGCGTGCTGCTTTTCATCCTGCTTGCTTTGCTCGTCGCCGCCGTCTGGCGCGCCGGCAAGGCGCGGGCAACCGCTGCGGCCGAGCAGGCGGCGGCAGCGCGCGAAGCCGAGGCGCGCATGGCCGGCATCCTGCAGGCGCAGGCCGAGATGCAGGGGCGCATGGGGACGCTGGCCGAGGTGTTCGGCTCGCGTCAGGCGGAACTGACGCAGGCGATCGGCAACCGGCTCGACGCCATGACAGGACGGCTCGGCCAGTCGATGAGCGAGCAGGCCCGCTCGACGCACGAAAGCCTCGCCAGGTTGCAGGAGCGGCTAGCCGTCATCGACACCGCGCAGGGCAACATCCAGTCGCTCGCTGGCCAGGTAGTGCAGTTGCAGGCGATCCTGTCCAACAAGCAGACGCGCGGCGCCTTCGGCCAGTCGCGCATGGAGGCGATCGTCGCCGACGGCCTGCCGCACGGCGCCTACGAGTTCCAGGCGACGCTGTCGAACGGCAGCCGGCCGGACTGCATCATCAGGATGCCGAACGACACGCCGTCGCTGGTCGTCGACGCGAAATTCCCGCTGGAGGCGTGGAACGCCATCCGCGCCGCCGAGGGCGAGGCGGCGCAAAAGGTCGCCTCACAGGCCTTCCGCCGCGACATCGAGGTGCATATCCGCGATATTTCGGAAAAGTACCTCATCCAGGGCGAGACGCAGGACACGGCCTTCATGTTCGTGCCGTCCGAATCGGTGTTCGCCGAGATCCACGAAAACTTCGAGGCACTGGTGCAGCGGGCGCACCGCGCCCGCATCGTCATCGTCTCGCCGTCGCTTCTGATGCTGTCGATCCAGGTGGTGCAGGCGATCCTCAAGGACGCGCGCATGCGCGAGCAGGCGCATCTGATCCAGGGCGAGGTGGTGCGGCTGATGGAGGACGTCGGCCGCCTCGACGAGCGCGTGCGCAAATTGCAGGCGCATTTCGGCCAGGCGGCGAAGGACATCGACGACATCCTTGTCTCGTCCTCCAAAGTGACGAAGCGCGGCCAGAAGATCGAGGCGCTGGAGTTCGGCTCGCCGGACGGCGGGGAAGACGAACCACGCCAGCCGGCGGCAGTCGGCAAGCGCGTCGCCGATTCCAAGACCGGGCAGCTCAGGCTGCGGGTGGTCGAGGGCGACGATTGAAGGGGTTTGACGCCTCGCTGGGCGTGGTCGCCTATGGCGTAGACCCCCACCCCTAACCCCTCCCCGCAAGGGGGAGGGAGACGCTGACGCCGCCGTTTCATCTAAAATCGGCAAGGTTGGCAGACTGTAGCTGCGCCGCAAAGTCCCCCCTCCCCCTTGCGGGGAGAGGTTAGGGGTGGGGGTGCGCGCCGTACGCGATCGCCATACCCGCAGGCGCCTAGCTCTGCTTCTCCACCGTCTCCAGTCCGTCGAACTCCGGCAGCCAGTGCAGCGCCGAGCGATGCCAGGTCTGGCGTCGCGGGATAAGGTCCTGCCGCTGGCGGGCGGTGCCGACGCGGATGCCGTAGACTTTCGGGCCGTCACCGACCGAGGTCGAATAGAGCTGCGAGCCGCAGTCGGCGCAGAAACCCTGAGCGCGCTTGGCGCCGCTTTCGGCGACCTTGATGTATTCCTTCGGCGTGCCGGCGGTGATGCGGTAGTCGCTTTCCGGCGCAAAGACGGTGACGCGGAAGGCCGTGCCGGTGATCTGCTGGCAATCCGTGCAATGGCAGATGGAGGTCTTTTCGGGATCGACCTCCGCTTCATAGGTGATGGCGCCGCAATGGCACCCGCCGTCGATCTTCATGTCACATCTCCCGGTCTGGTTTCCTCGCCACTCCGCCCTTGGTTCACACCTCGTCATCCGAGGCATCGGCCATCTGCTGCCGGCGCCTTTCCCATGTCCGTGTCGTCTGCGGCTTGACGAACAGGCTTTTGATCGTCGGCACCTCGGCCTTCAACCGCGCCTCGATGCGTTCGACGCAGGCCTCGATCTCGGGGGCCGCGACATGGTCCTCGAACTCGACGCTCAGGCCGGCGATGATCTCCTCGGGGCCGATATGGACGCTGACGAGACCGTTGGCCCGCTGCACCGCCGCGTCCTGCTGAGCGATCGCCAGCACCTTCGCCTGCACCTCGCGCGAAGCCGGCTCGCCGAGCAGCAGGCCCTTGCTCTCGCGCGCCAGGAATATAGCGGTCGCTCCCAGGATCGCGGCGATGCCGAGCGAGGCGACGCCGTCGAATTCGGGCATGTCGAAGAATTCGGCAGCCGAAATGCCGGCGAAGGCGACGAGAAGGCCGAGCAGGGCGGCGCTGTCCTCGAACAGCACCGTGTAGACGCTCGGGTCCTTGCTCAGCCGCACCGCCTGGAACCAGCCGAGCCGGCCCTTGGTCTTGCGGAACTCCTTCAGCGCCACCCACCAGGAGCCGCCCTCGAACAGCAGCGAGAAACCGAGGACGACATAGTTCACCATCGGGTTGGCGACCGGCTCGGGCGCCATGATGTGCATGACGCCCTCATAAAAGGAAACGCCGGCACCCAGCGCGAACACCAGGAGTGCTACGATGAAGCTCCAGAAATAAAGCTCGCGGCCATGGCCGAACGGATGCGTGCTGTCCGCCGGCCGCGCGGCGCGATGCATGCCATAGAGCAGGAGGCCGCCATTGCCGGTATCGACCAGCGAATGCACGCCCTCCGACAGCATGGCCGACGAGCCGGTGAAAAAGGCGGCGGCGAACTTGGTCAGCGCGATGGCCAGGTTGCCGGCCAGCGCCGCATAGATCACCCGTCTCGAGCCGCCGTGTCCTGCCATGGTGCCATCCGTCTAACGATCTTGCCAACATAGCGCCCGCAAGGCGGATGCACAGTGAGTTTTGCAACCGCGCTGCAACATTGCCGACACGGCCGGTTTTGCGGACGGCGGTTGTTTATCCCCCTTGCGGTCGGCCGCAACTCTTGCTTGATTCCGTTCCCCACAGACTGGAGGACAGGCCATGGCCAAAGGCGCGATGAAGGCGAAGAAGGAAGTCCGAAAACCCAAGAAGGACGCCAAGAAGCCGGCGGCAGCGGGAAAGACGCCGCCGCCGCCCGTTCAGGCGATCCGCATCAAGGAGAAATAGGCCCCTTCGGCGGCTCGACGGCCGGTTTTCGTTGAACCGGCTGCCTGCCTCCCTTATATCGAAGGCGCGGGGACGACCCCGCGCCGGGGTTTTTGCCCTTGGCTCGATACACGGCTGGACGGCTCGCCATTTCACAAGGAGCGGCCAATGCCGTGGACTCTTCTTTTTTTCGCGGGTCTTTTCGAAGTCGGTTGGGCAATCGGCCTGAAATATACGGACGGCTTCACCAGACCGATGCCGACAGTGCTGACGATCGTGTCGATGATCATCAGCATGGGCCTGCTTGGGTTGGCGCTGAAGGACCTGCCGGTCGGAACCGCCTACGCGGTTTGGACAGGTGTCGGCACGGTCGGCACAGCGATCCTGGGCATGTGGCTGCTCGGCGACCCGGCGACCGCCGTCAGGATCGGCTGCATTGCCCTGATCGTCTGCGGCATCGCCGGCCTCAAGCTGGTGGCCTGACCGGAGCAACCGGCCTTCCGGCGCGCACGATCCCGCTGCTGTGGATTGATCCGGTCAGCGCGCCCGCGCGGCGCCGGACGATGCGGTCCGGCTGCAAATGCTGAAACGCCAAAAGCCCGGCCACCGTTCGGTGGCCGGGCTTGTTTCAAATCCGAAACAAATCAGCGGGCGGAGAAGCCCGGAGGCGTGCGGCCGACGCGGGCCTTGCGCGCCGCGTAGCGGGCGTCGCGCTTGGCCTTGCGAGCCGCTTCGTCGGCGAGCTCGCCGGCGAGCCGTTCGGCCTCTTCGGCCGCGCGGACCTTAGCCTCTTCCGCGGCCTTGGCCTCGGCCTCGGCACGCAGGCGCGCCTCTTCGGCTTCGCGGGCAGCCTTTTCGGCCGCTTCGCGCGCCAGCTTCTCCTGCTTCAATTTCGCCTTTTCGGCCTCGCGGATGGCGCGGGCTTCCAAAATAGCCTTGCGTTCCGCCTGACGGGCCAGCACGGCCGGGTCATCCGCCGCGGGTCTTGCCTTGAAGCGCTCCAGAAGCGCCTTCTTTGCCTGATTTGCGGCATTGCGCCGCTCGAAGATGTCTTTTTCCCTGTAGATAGCCAAGTGTCATTCCCTGAAGTCAATTCGCGAGGCTTACATACGCGCGATAATGGCAAGTTCAAGCGCCAAAACGGTATGCCAGCCATGAAAATCCGTGAATTGGCTGCGACTTTGGGAGGGGGACGGAACCTTGCCCGGGCAGCGGCGTTCCTGCGCACGGCCCGACAAGGGGACCGGGAGGACTGACGGCGGCCGCATCGCCGGGGGATTTGGCGAAGCGCATGGGCGTTCTAGCCGCCATCCCCGCACGGCCTTCCCGGCGGCGCCTGTCTGTGAGGGGGAAGCCATTGACGACGAATTCCGAAATCCGCCGCGAAGCAGCCGCTGCCCCGCCGGAAGCAGCGAACGGCGACCTCACCCGCATTGCCGTGCCGCCGGTCGTCACCATCGTCGGCGTCACCGCCATCCTCTATCTCGGCAAGGACGTGCTTTTGCCGCTGGCGATCGCGATCCTGCTGACCTTCGCGCTGGCGCCGATCGTCTCGGCGCTGCGCAAGATGGCGGTGCCGAAGGTGGTCGCCGTGACGCTCACCGTGCTCTCGGCCTTCATCGTCATCGCCTGCTTCGCCTTCCTGGTCGCCTCGCAGGTCTCCAACCTCGCCCAGAACATCCCGACCTATCAGACCAACGTCGTCGAGAAGATCCGCTCGCTGAAGGAACTCGGCGCCGGCGGCGGCTTGATCGAGCGCCTGACGGGAGCGGCCGAGCGCGTCGGCCAGGAGCTCCAGGCCGGCACGCAAAGCGCCGAAACGCCGGAACAGAAGCCGCTGCCGGTCGAGATCGTCTCGCGCCAGAGCCCGCTCGATATCCTCAACAACATCGTCGTCCCGCTGATCAGCCCGTTCTCGATGGCCGGCCTCGTCATCGTCGTGGTGGTGTTCATGCTTTTGGAGCGCGAGGACCTGCGCGACCGCTTCATCCGGCTGGTCGGCTATGGCGACCTGCACAAGACCACCGAGGCGCTGCAGGACGCCGGCAAGCGCGTCGGCCGCTACCTGCTGATGCAGCTGGTCATCAACACGATCTACGCGGTGCCGATCACCGCCGGCCTGTGGCTGCTCGGCATCCCCAACGCGCTTCTGTGGGGCGGTCTGACGCTGGTGCTGCGCTTCGTGCCCTATATCGGGCCGGCCATCGGCATGCTGATGCCACTGCTGCTCACGCTGGCGGTGTCGCCGGGCTGGGCGCCGCTGCTGTGGACGGCTGCCCTGTTCATCGCCATGGAGCTGATCTCCAACAATGTGCTGGAACCATGGCTGTACGGCTCGGAAACGGGCCTGTCGCCGCTCGCCATCATCGTCGCGGCGATCTTCTGGGCCTGGCTGTGGGGGCCGCTCGGCCTGGTGCTGTCGACACCGCTGACGGTGTGTCTCGTCGTGCTCGGCCGGCACGTCTCGCAGTTCGAGTTCCTCGGCGTGCTGCTCGGCAACGAGCCGGTGCTGGAGCCGCACGCCCGCGTCTATCAGCGACTGCTTGCCGGCGACCCCTATGAGGCCGCCGACTACGCGGAGGACTATCTGGAAGACGAATATCTCGTCGATTTCTACGATGAGGTGGCGCTGCCCGCCCTGGTGCTGGGCGAGGTCGACCGCCAGCGCGGCGTCATGACCCACGAGCAGCGCGTGCGTTTCGCGACGGCCGCCGGCACGCTGGTGCAGGAGCTCGCCGACCTCGCTGAGGACGAGGTGGAAGAAAACGGCGCCGACGACGAGGCCGGGAAAAACGAAGCCGGAGCGGACACCGAGGACAACGACGACGCCGGCCCCGACCTGCCAGACGGCGAAGGCCGCAGCCTTGTCTGCATCGGCGGACGCGGCGAGATCGACGACGCGGCCGCCGCCATGGTGGCGCAGGTGCTGGAAATCCAGGGCGCGGAGACAGCGATCGCCGATTATCAGACCTTCGAACCGGAACGCTTCGGCGCGCTGGCGCTGGGCGAGGCCGACACCGTCGTCGTGACCTATCTCAACGCCGCTTCGCTGGCGCAGGCTCGTCACGCGGTGCGGCGGCTGAAGCGGCGTAAGGCGAAGCTTCGCGTCGGCCTGCTGGTGCCAATGGAAGCCAATGGCAATCGGCGGGGCTCGATCACCGAGGACGGGACCGGAGCGGATTTCGTCACCACGACGATCACGGAAACGGTGCGGCGCGCGCTTGCGCAGGAAAGCGCCAGACCGCTGAAGGCGCTGCCGAAGCGGCGGCCGGTACGACGCCGGCGTCCCGCCAAGGCGGTTTCCGGCAAGCAGGAGACGGCCAGGCCCGCCGCGAACGGACGCACGGCGCGCAAGCCGGCGCCGGCCAGGCAGCCCCAGAAAGCCTGAGCGCATCGGCGGGCGGGCATGGGCCAGTCCGCGCGCGTTCGCTTGCGCCCTCGCCGCCGCGCCCCCATATGGTCGCGAGCACCGGAGATTTTCGCATGACAGCCCTGTCCGTCCTCGACCTGTCCCCTATCGTCGAAGGCGGCACCGCCTCGCAGTCGCTCGCCAACTCGCTCGACCTCGCCCGCCACGCCGAACGGCTCGGCTACAAGCGCTACTGGCTGGCCGAGCACCACAACATGCCGGGCATCGCCAGCGCGGCCACCGCCGTCGTCATCGGCCATGTCGCGGCGGGCACGAAGACCATCCGCGTCGGCGCCGGCGGCATCATGCTGCCCAACCACGCGCCGCTGGTCATCGCCGAACAGTTCGGCACGCTTGCCGCCCTCTTTCCCGGCCGCATCGACCTCGGGCTCGGCCGTGCGCCCGGCACCGACATGCTGACGTCCCGCGCGCTGCGCCGCAATCTCGACGCCGGCGTGGACAATTTCCCGCAGGACGTGGTGGAACTGATGGGCTACTTCCAGCCGGCGGCGGAAGGCCAGCGCCTTCGCGCCGTGCCCGGCGAAGGGCAGGACGTGCCGGTGTGGATCCTCGGCTCCAGCCTCTACGGCGCGCAGCTCGCAGCCCTGCTCGGCCTGCCCTACGCCTTCGCCTCGCATTTCGCGCCGGCCGAACTGGACAACGCGCTTTCAGTCTACCGCTCGCGCTTCCAGCCTTCGGAGCATCTCGACAAGCCCTATGTCATGCTGGGGCTGAACGTCGTCGCCGCGCCTACGGACGCCGAGGCGCGCTTCCTGTTCACCTCGCTGCAGCAGGCCTTCGTCAACCTGCGCAGCGGCCGGCCGGGCAAGCTGCCCGCCCCTGTCGAAGGCTACGGCCGCGACCTCGACGCCAATGCCCGCGCCATGCTCGGCCATGCGCTGGCGCAGGCGGTGGTGGGCTCGCCCGAAACGGTCAGGCGCGGCGTCGAGGCCTTCATCGCCCGCACCGGCGCCGACGAACTGATGGTGACGGCGCAGGTGTTCGACCACGCGGCGCGCGTACGCTCGTTCGAGATCCTGGCCGACGTCCACAAGGAGATGGCGGCGGCGGCGTAGCGCCCTTTCCTCTCCCCGTTTACGGGGAGAGGGTGGCCCGAAGGGTCGGGTGAGGGGCAGCGCCCACTCGCGAAAGCTTGTACTGCCGCTCATCCGGCTGCCGCCACCTTCTCCCCGTAAACGGGGAGAAGGAAGTCACTTCACCGCCTTGACCAGCTTCTCGTCGGGGAAGCAGGTGGCGGCGCGGCCGTTCTTCTGCTGCCATTCGCCGATGGAGCGGCGCGTCCTGAAGCCGGGCAGGCCATCGACGCTGCCGACGTCGTAACCCTTTTTCTCCAGCGCCCGCTGCATGGCGGCGATGTCGGAGCGGTAGAGGCCGCCGACGGCGCCCCACTCGCCCGAGAACCGCCTGTCGCCATGGGCGATGCGGTCGGCGGACAGGCCGATGAACAGGGCGTAGAGGTCCGAGGTGTTGTATTCCTTCAGGACGTAGAAGTTCGGCGTGACGATGAAGGCCGGGCCATGGCGGCCGGCCGGCATCATGAGATACCCTTCAGCCTTCGCCTCGCTGGCCGGAAACGGCTTGCCGCCGACCCGGGCGATGCCGAGCTTGCCCCAGTCGGCAATCTTCCTGCCGCGATCCGGGCCTTCGAGCGCGCACGAAACGCTGTCCGGCACCGTCACTTCGAAGCCCCAGTCGCGCCCCCTCACCCAGCCGTAGTCGGCGAGATAATTGGCGATGGAAGCCAGCGTGTCGGGAACAGAATCCCAGATGTCGACGCGGCCGTCACCATCGAAATCCACCGCATGCTTGAGGAAGGAGGTCGGCATGAACTGCGGCTGGCCGAGCGCGCCGGCCCATGACGACTTCATCGCGCCCACCGGCTCCAATCCCTTCTGGACGATCTCCAGCGCGGCGATGAGTTCGGTGCGGTACATGTCGCGCTTGGTGGCCGACAGGAAGGCGCGCGTGCCCAGCACCTCGAAGGCGTCGTAGCGCAGCCTGGCCGCGCCGTAGCCGGTCTCGCGCCCCCAGACGGCGAGCACGATGCCACCCGGCACGCCGTAGCGCTGCTCGATCCTTGCAAGCGTGGAGGCATACCGGCCGGCGCGGGCGCGTCCGCCGGTAGCGACCGGCGCCAGCGTCTTTTCGGCGAAGTAAGGCCCCGGCGAGCCGAATTCCGCCTGGTGCTGGACCTTGGGCGTCGAAGGCTTTTCGCCGGGCATGACGAGGTCCGGCAGCTTGAGGTTCGGCTTCACGCCGTCGAAAGCCTGATTGAAGGTCTTGCGCGAGATGCCCCTTGCCTCGGCGTCCGGCCAAAGGTCGGTCTGCAGCCAGGCGCGGAACTGCCCGTCGACCTTCGCGGCGGAAGCGGGGGCGGCAAGGACCAGCAGGACCGATGCGGCTTGAAGCAGGAACCCGAAGAACCCGGCGTGGCGGAACTTGTCACCAAAAGTCACGACGCGCTCGCCCCCGCTCAAAAAGCCGTCCGCGATTTCAATGCGGCGGCAAGCGTGCCCTCGTCGAGATAGTCGAGCTCGCCACCGACCGGCACGCCATGCGCCAGCCGCGTCACCTTGACGTCGAAATCGGCAAGCTGGTCGGTGAGGTAATGCGCCGTGGTCTGGCCCTCGACGGTGGCGTTCACCGCCAGGATCACCTCCTTGACCTCGCCGCCGGCGACACGGTCGACCAGCGCGCGGATGTTGAGCTGCTCCGGGCCGATGCCGTCGAGCGGCGACAGCGTGCCGCCGAGCACATGGTAGCGCACGTTCATGGCCGAGGCGCGCTCCAGCGCCCACAGGTCCGACACGTCCTCCACGACGATCAGTGTCGCGGCATCGCGGCGCGGATCGGTGCAGATCATGCAGGGATCGGCGGTGTCGACGTTGCCGCAGGTCGAGCAGACGCGCACCTTGTCCACGGCCTCGCCCATGGCATCGGCCAGCGGCGCCAGCAACTGTTCCTTCTTCTTGATGAGATGGAGCGCCGCGCGGCGCGCCGAGCGCGGCCCGAGCCCCGGCACCTTGGCCAGAAGCTGGATGAGGCGTTCGATCTCGGGGCCGGCGATTCGCTTCGACATGGCAGAGCATATAAGCCGAATGCCGGGCACTGGGGAGTGGGCCGGGAACGGAACCGCACAAACGCGCGGTTCCTCGCGGTCGCGCCACGGCGACCCGTGTCGTGCTACTGGGCGAAGCTCATCGAGATGCCGGAATCGTCGTCGCGGCCAAAGCGCGAAGCCAAGGGCTCTTCCTCGGCAACCAGCACGGCCTGCGCCTTGGCCGGCTTCGAGGGCTTGGCGGACGCCGCCTTCACCATGCTGGCCCGGGCCGTCGGCAACGGCACGGAATCGATGATCTTCTTCTGCGCTTTCGGCGACGGCTCGGCGGAAGCGACCTCGACGACAGCCTGCGGGGCGGGCGCGGCTACACGGCTGCGCTTCTTCTGCGCAGCCGCCTGGGGCGCCGCATTGTCAAAGCCGTCGGCCATCGCCTCGTCGGAGGAGGCGAAGGCGAAGGGGCTGTTCTGCGGCAGCGGCGCGGGATCGGCGGATGCGACCGCGACCGGCTTTTCGGCAGGCCGCGCAGCCGGCCTCGCCGCAGCGGTCATCACCGGCGCGGTGTCGGGCAGGTCGACCTGCTGCACGCCCGGCAATCCGCCGGCATCGCTCGCCGACTCGGCCGCGGCGACCGTGATCGCCTTCCCGGCGGCATCCGGCGTATCGCCGGCGAAGGCGACCATCGTCTGCTGCTCGTCGGGCAGCGGCTGCCAGTTGCGGCCGCGCTTCTCGTAGAAGGCGTTGCCGCCGGCGACCAGCACATAGTGCATGTTCTTGTAGGGGAACTTCAGCCCGGCGGTATGGAAGAACATGGCGTTCTTCAGTTTCTTCGAGCGCTCGCCCTTCAGCACCGCCTCGGCGGCTTCCTGCACGTCGGGCATGGCGCGGGAGTTCATCTTGCGCGTCATCACGCCGGGCGCGAACTGGTTGCGCTCGCCGACCACGCCGCAGATGGTGTTGCCGTGTTTGCCGGATCGCAGCCGGTTCATCACCACGGTGCCGACAGCGACCATGCCGGCGCGGCTGGAGCGGTTGGATTCGAAGAACATCGCCCGTTCAAGGCATTCCTTGTCGCGGGACGTGTAGCGATAGGGGCGGACGCGGGTCGAACCGTCGGCGGAAGGCAGGACGGAACTGGCGAGACTGGCAACGGACATGCCGTGGGATGTCGTCTGGCTGCAACCGGCCAGAAGAAACGGCGAAAGCGCGGCGCACAGCAGGGCTGGCACCTTCCATCGCTGGCTAGTCAATTGATCCGCCTCACTGTTGCTGCTGCTCCCGTCCCCCGAAATCCTAGCGAGCCAAGTCGTGGCAAGAATGAGATCGTTTCGGGCAGAAAGATGGCCAAATGGTTAGCGATCAGCTTACAGGCCGTCTTGCAAGGCCTTGGACGCGATCAACAATCCGCTCGCGTCGTTACAAGGCGTGATAACAGGGCAAATTGTGGCAGACTTCGAGGCTCGATCCGGCAATTCCGCCGGACCGGCCCGCGACCGGTGTTCGTCTGCGCTGCGGCGCCTGCCATGCACCGTTTTCGTCGTGGCCCGGCAATATCTCGGGCGGCCTGTCAGAACGGCAGTTTCATGCCGGGCGGCATCGGCAGGCCGGCGGTCAGTTCCCTGGTCTTTTCCTGCACCACCTGCTCGACCTTGGCCTTGGCGTCGTTGTGGGCGGCGAGGATCAGGTCCTCCAGGATCTCGACCTCGTCCTCCTTGAACAGCGAGGGGTCGATCTTCAGCGCCTTCATCTCGAACTTGCCCGTCAGCGTCACCGAAACCAGCCCGCCGCCGGCCTGGCCGGAGGCCTCCATGACGGCGATCTCCTCCTGCATGGCCTGCATCTTGGCCTGCATTTCCTTCGCCTTGCCCATCAGCCCGAGCAGATCCTTCATGGTCGTATCCTTCTTTTCGTCACATTGCCGGCCGCGGCGCTATTCGTCGTCGTCGACCGCCGGGTCCACGGGGTCCTCCGGCAGGCCGTCGGTGTCGTCCCCGTCATCCTCGGCCGCTGCATCGTCGACCGCTTGGGGAATACGCACGTCGATGATCCTGGCGCCGGGGAAACGGGCGAGGATGGCCGCCACCGTCGGGTCGGAGCGCGCGTCGAGGAAAGCGCTCTCGCGCCGGGCGGATTCCATCTCGGCCAGCGTCTGTCCGCCCTCCTCCTTGGAAAGCGACACCAGCCAGTTGCGGCCCGTCCAGGCGCGCAGCTTCGTCGTCAGGTCGTTGAGCAGCGTGCGCGGCGCGTCCTCGGTCAGCGCCACGTCGAGCCGACCGGGCTCCATCCTGACCGGACGCACGTAACGCCGCAGCATCGCCTTGACCAACCCGTCGCGGTGCTGCTCGGCCAGCGCCACGATATCGGCCAGCGATTTCAGCGCCGGCGCCGGGGGTTCCTCGATGGCGGGCCGGACTGCGGCGACCGGCACCGGCGGCGCGGTCTCCGACTGTGCCTCGACCAACCGCATCGCCGGGGCGGAGCCGCCACCGCCGGACGGCATGCGCGCCTGCGCAACCGCGCTGCCCGATACCGGCGCCGACGCAGAGGAAGCCGGGCAGGATGACGCGGACGGCTGAGAGGCGGTGCCGCCGCCCTCCAGCGTCTTCAGCGCCTCGTCGAGCGTCGGCAGGTCGGCGGCATGGGCGAGGCGGATCAGCACCATCTCGGCCGCCGCTAGCGGCCGGTTGGAATTCTGCACCTCGGGGATGCCCTTCAACAGCATCTGCCATGTGCGCGACAGCACCCGGACCGACAGCTTTCCGGCAAAGTCCCTGCCCCGCCGGCGCTCCTCCTCCGACAGGGTGGCGTCGTCGGCGGCTTCGGGCACGAAGCGCAGGCGGGTGACGAGGTGGTTGAACTCGGCAAGGTCGGTCAGCACGGCGGCCGGATCGGCGCCGACATCGTATTGCTGGCGCAGTTCCGTAAGCGCGGTGGCGACATCGCCCTTCATGACGTGCTCGAACAGGTCGACGATGCGGGCGCGGTCGGCCAGCCCGAGCATGGCGCGCACGGCGCCAGCATCCACCTTGCCGCTGCCGTGGGCGATCGCCTGGTCGAGGATGGAGAGCGAATCGCGGGCCGAGCCTTCCGCCGCGCGGGCGATCATCGCCAGCGCCTCGGCATCGACGGCGATGCCTTCCTTTTCGGCGATCGAAGCGAGATGCCCGACCAGCGCGCCGGCGTCGATGCGGCGCAGGTCGAAGCGCTGGCAGCGCGACAGCACCGTGATCGGCACCTTGCGGATCTCGGTGGTGGCGAAGATGAACTTCACATGCGGCGGCGGCTCCTCCAGCGTCTTCAACAGGCCGTTGAAGGCGGGCGTCGACAGCATGTGCACTTCGTCGATGATGTAGACCTTGTAGCGCGCGGCGACGGGCGCGTAGCGCACGCGGTCGATGATGTCGCGGATGTCGTCGATGCCGGTATGGGAGGCGGCGTCCATCTCGATGACGTCGACATGGCGGCCTTCCATGATGGCCTGGCAATGCTCTCCGGGCACCGAGAGATCGACGGAGGGACGGTCGACGTCGGCCGTCTTGTAATTCAAGGCCCGGGCGAGGATACGCGCCGTGGTCGTCTTGCCGACGCCGCGCACGCCGGTCAGCATCCAGGCCTGGGCGATGCGGCCGGTGGCGAACGCGTTGGTGAGCGTGCGCACCATCGGCTCCTGGCCGATCAGTTCGGAGAAATCGGAGGGGCGGTATTTTCGCGCCAGGACGCGATAGGCGCCGGACGTCTTTTCAGTCACGCCCTTTTCCGATTCGCTTGGTCCGGCTTCGCTCATCGGCCTCGACGGGGTTTGTGCTGAGGCCGCCTCGGCAGCCGATTCCGCAACGAGTTTCGCCCGCGTGCCGATGCGCCGTCAACATCACCAAAGGGGTCGCCGAACGGAGGTCGCGGGAGGAGAAGGCGGGAGGCTGGAACAATGACCCGTTCCGGGCTCGTTAGGGCTGCTTCCTTCCGGACCTGACCCGGTTGGCGAGTGGATCGTCCACCACCAACCTCCCGTCTTCCATATCGTCAATCCGGCGCGAGAATGCAAGGCCCGGCAAAAATCCGCATGGGCTTGCCGTTGTCCCCTCATGAATCGCTTGCGGGGGGCGTGGCGCCGCAATAGCCTCGTCACAAACGAGGGAAACGCCGATGATGCCTGGCCTCAAGGCCGGATTCACGCTCGACGCCCGGCTGGAAGCGGACAGCGAGCCGTTGATATGGCTGGGCCTGTGCGAGTTGAGGGTGATGAACGACCGCCGCTGGCCCTGGCTCATCCTGGTTCCGCAGCGGCCGGGCATCGAGGAAATCCACGACCTCACCCCGCTCGACCAGGCGATGCTGACCTTCGAGGTCAACATGGTGGCGCAGGCTCTGAAGAAGACGACCGACTGCACCAAGATCAACACAGCGGCCCTCGGCAACATCGTGCGGCAATTGCATATCCATGTGGTGGCGCGCTCGGAGGGCGACCCCGGCTGGCCCGGCCCGGTCTGGGGCCACGGCCTGCGCGAACCCTACCAGCGCGCTGATTTCCACCAGTTTGCCCAGACCGTGAAGGCGGCGCTATAAGAGCTACCCCGCCAACCGAACACATCCTCCGACAGCCGCCATGACCTTTGCCCTTTTCGACGCGCCTTCGGCCGAGCCCAGCCAGTTCGTCGGCTTCGCCGGCAACCGGATCGACCGGCAGTCGGAAAACCGCGCCGACGACTGCGTCGAGAAGGCACTGGCCGATCCGCGCACGCGGCTGATGCTGCTCGGCGACGGCCGCATCTGCCTGAAGCTCGACGGCGGCACCTTCGATCCGTGGTACGGGCTGGCCGAAAGCGAGGCGTTCAAGCCCCGCCTCGGCGAGGCCGTGCTTCTGGGCTTCGACGCAAGCGGCCCCATCCTCGCCGCATCGGCCGGCATCGGCGCGGACGACCTGCCAGCGACGGTCAAGGCCATCGACTACCGCTCGGTCTATATGCAGGGCCTCATCGATGCGGCCGCGCTCGGCGCACTGGCACAGGGAGCCGCGCTGCTTGCCTGGAACGCCAGCCACCGCTTCTGCTCGAAATGCGGCCATGCCAGCGAAACGCGCGCCGGCGGCTACCGGCGCCACTGCCCCTCCTGCGGCGCCGACCATTTTCCGCGCACCGACCCGGTGGCGATCATGCTGACCGCGACGCGCGAAAAATGCCTGCTCGGGCGCAGCCCCCACTTCGCGCCCGGCTCCTATTCGGCGCTGGCCGGCTTCATCGAGCCGGGCGAGACGATCGAGAACGCGGTGCGGCGCGAGACGATGGAAGAGGCCGGCATCCGTCTCGGCCGCGTCGTCTACCACGCCAGCCAGCCGTGGCCGTTCCCCTATTCGCTGATGATCGGCTGTTTCGGCGAACCGCTCAACGAGGATATCCAGCCAGACCTCGGCGAGTTGGAGGACTGCCGCTGGTTCTTCCGCGACGAGGTGCGGCAGATGCTGGCGCGCGAGCATCCGAGCGGGCTCGTCACGCCGGCGAAAGGCGCGATCGCCCACACGCTCATCCGCGCCTGGGTCGAAAACGGCATCTGAACCGGCGGGTTTTGCCCCTGCCGGCAGGCTGTCGGATCGGGCGCTGTACCCCCACCCCTACCCCCCGCAAGGGGGAGGGGACTATGCGGCGCTTCCATATCCACCAACGTTGCCGGTTTTGGACAAAACGGCGATGTCGGCGTCCCCCTCCCCCCTTGCGGGGAGGGGCCAGGGGCGGGGGTATCGGCCCGCCGTGCTTTTTCAGCCGAAAGCCGGCTCGGCCAGCCGCCGGGCATGGTCGCGCAGGTCCGCCGGCCATGGCTCGGACACCGCAAGGAAGCGGTCCCGGTTGCCGGCGTAGAGCGCGCGCGCGGCTTCCTCGTAGCCCGGCCGGTTGCCCAGCATCGCCGCCATGAAGCGGTCGGCCGCCTGCTGCGCCGTGCGCGCGGCCGCCTTGCCGGCGTCGGCGGCGCGGGCGGCATCGACCAGCTTGCGCAAGGTCACCGAAGCGCCGCCCGGCTGCTCGGCCAGCCATTGCCAATGACGCGGCAGAAGCGTGACCTCGCGCGCCACGACACCGAGCTTCGGCCGGCCGGCGCCGCGGCGCGCGGCCGGTTCGCCGTGGTCGGCGCCGTCCTGTGCCGGCGCCAGCCGGGCCACAATCTCGGCGTCGGTTCCGCTCAGGTCGAAATCGACCTGCCGGCCACTGCGGTCGTTGAAGGCCAGCAACGGCACGTCGCCGGGCATGGCGGCGGCCGCCTTCAGGGCAAGCGCAACCTCGGCCGGTTGCCCGGAGGCGAAAAGCCGGTCGCCGGCAAAAGCGGTAACGGTGATGATGTTCTGTTCCATGCGGCGCATTTAACAGTCCGACGCGCGCCCGTCAATATTACCCGGGTAAAATACATCGATGTAACACGACCTTTGCCACGCCAGGAACAACGATGCCCAGGCCGTACTCCGTCCAGCACCCTCATCCGTCTCGGCGCTACGCGCCGATCCACCTTCTCCCACAAGGGGAGAAGGCAAGGCCGCGTCACCCTCACGGCCAATCGTCAACGCTGGAGATTTGCCGCAGCGGAGGCGCAAACTCCTCCCTTCTCCCCTTGTGGGAGAAGGTGGCCGAGCGACAGCGAGGTCGGATGAGGGGTGCTGGACGGAGTGCGATTCTGAAAAATCTTCCCGAAATCTATCCCCGTCCTTTTCATCCGCCTCATACTGCCTGCCATCTCCTGTGCGGGAACGCGGGTCGCGAACCGGGCGCTTGTGGCGGGAGACGGTGCCGGGCTGGTCGTCTGCGGTAGGCGGCTGGGCGATGAACCCCCAAGTCCGGGCCTCGACCGAGCCAGCGGGCCGCCCGAAAGGCGGCAACGACCCTCGGGGAGGCAAGACACCGGCGGGCGCGGGATGCCGCGCCACTATTTAACTTAGCAGGCACGGCCCCCGCGCCCGCTTCCCGACCTCAAACAATGAGGTCGGCTCTTTGACAATGGCCAGGGCCGAAAGGCAGCGTGGCGATGATGAAGTTCGCGTAGGCGAACCCCTCCCGACCGGGCTTCGCCCGGCCACGGCCTCCGCTATGGCTCCCAGCCCTTCGGGCGTTCAAGACCTTCAAAACGTCCACCGGAGGTTTGATCCGCCCGAGGCGAACCGGTCTTTCACCGTTCGTCGCTCGAAAAGCCAAGCAATTGGCTTTTCGTCCGCTGCGCGGACCGCTTCTCACCCCCTCAAAGGAGAGGGGGAACGACGGCGCTCAGTTCCGGCCCAATTCCTCCAGGAACGCCGGCAGGTCGGCCACCGAGTCCAGCACCACGTCGGCCATCGGCGCCAGCGAGGCGCGCGTGCCGGTGCCGGACAGCACGCCGACCGCCAGCCCGCAGCCGCCGGCGCGGGCCATGTCGAGGTCGTGGCGGTTGTCACCCACCATGGCGATCTCGGCCGGCTTCAGTCCGGTCAAGTCGCAGAAGGACAGCACCACGTCGGGCGCCGGCTTGGGGTTGGCCACGGCGTCGTAGCCGTAGGCGGCGTCGAAAAGCTGAGCGATACCGAGGGCCAGCAGCGTCTTTTCCGCGCCGCTGGTGGAATCGTTGGTGGCGACGCCGAGCCGGTAGTCGCGCCCGTGCAGCGCCGTCAGCGCTGCCGGTATGCCCGGCAGCGCCACCGCCTTGCGCGATCCTTCCACGGCCGTGATCTCGTTGAAGCGGGCAAGGGCGGCGCCCTGCTCCTGCCGCGACAGCTGCGGAAACCACGCCTCCACCACGTCGCGGTTGGTGCCGGCGGCGAAGATCGAGTCGGCCTTGAAACGCCGCGCATCGAAATCGTAGCCGGCCACGGTGAGCAGTTCGTCGGCCGCCGGCCGGTCGCCGTCCGCCGCCTCCATCGCCATGAAATCGGCGACCGCCGACCAGGTGGCGTTGAAATCGACCAGCGTGCCGTCCTTGTCGAACAGGATCCCCTTGATGGTTGCCAATTGCCGCCTCACCCCTTCGCGCCCAGCCGCCGGATATGTCCCACCAGGCCGGCGGTCGAGGCGTCCCTGCCTGCGGCACTCTCCTTGCCTTCCACGACAGGCAACAGCTGCGTGGCGAGCTCCTTGCCGAGTTCCACGCCCCACTGGTCGAAGGAGTTGATGTCGTAAAGCACGCCCTCGACGAAGACGCGGTGCTCGTAGAGCGCGATCAGCCGGCCGAGCGTGCGCGGGTCGAGCTTCTCGTAGAGGATGGTGACCGAGGGCCGGTTGCCGGAAAAAACCCGCTGCGGGGCTATGCGGTCGACGAAATCGGGCTTTTGCCCCTTGGCCAGCATCTGCGCCCGCGCTTCCTCCAGCGTGCGGCCCTTCATCAGAGCTTCCGACTGCGCAAGGCAGTTGGCGAGCAGCAGGTCGTGGTGGTGCCTCAGGTTCGGCTCATGGCCGATGGCAGCGGCGAGGAACTCGACCGGGATAATGTCGGTGCCCTGGTGAAGCAGCTGGAAAAAGGCGTGCTGGCCGTTGGTGCCGGGCTCGCCCCACACCAGAGGCCCCGTCGGCGTCGTCACCGGCTTCGAATCGACGGTGACGCTCTTGCCGTTCGATTCCATGTCGAGCTGCTGGAGATAGGCCGGCAGGCGCGACAGGCGCTGGTCGTAGGGGATGACGGCGCGGGCCGGATATTTGCACACCACGCGATGCCAGAAGCCGACGAGGCCGAGCAGGAAGGGCAGGTTCTTCTCGGGCGGCGTATCGCGGAAATGGGCGTCCATCTCGGCGCCGCCGCGCAGGAAGGCGCGGAAGTTCTCCGGGCCGACGGCGATCATCACCGGCAGGCCGATGGCGCCCCAAACCGAATAACGGCCGCCGACCCAGTCCCAGAAGCCGAACACACGCTCCTGCCGGATGCCGAACTTCGCGACGAGGTCGAGCGCGGTGGAGACGGCGGCGAAATGGTGGCCGACAGCCTCCTTGCCGAGCTTTTCCTGGATCCAGTGCCGGGCCGTCTCGGCATTGGTCATCGTCTCGACCGTGGTGAAGGTCTTGGAGGCGATGATGAACAGCGTCGTCGCCGGATCGAGCCCCTTCAGCGTGTCGTGGATATGGGCGCCGTCGATGTTGGAGACATAGTGGCTGCGCGGCCGGTCGTGATAGGGCGCCAGCGCCAGCGTCGCCATGGCCGGGCCGAGGTCGGAGCCGCCGATGCCGATGTTGACGACGTCGGTGATCGCCTTGCCGGTCGCGCCGGCCGCCTTGCCGGAGCGCACGGCGTCGGCGAAAGCGGTCATGGCGGCGAGGACGGACTCGACGTCCTCCTTCACGTCCTGCCCGTCGACATGCAGGCCCTTGCCGTCGAGGTCGCGCAGTGCCGTGTGCAGCACGGCGCGGTCCTCGGTGATGTTGATGTGCTTGCCGGAAAACATCGCGGCGCGCTTTTCCTCGACGCCGGCTGCACCTGCAAGTGCTACGAGTTGGCGCATCGCCTCCTCGTCGACCGCGCATTTCGACCAGTCGAGCAAAAGGTCGCCGTCGGTGGCGGAGAATTTGTCGAAGCGCTGCGGATCGGCGGCGAAGGCGGCGCGCATGTCCATCTTCATGGCGGCGCGGTGACTGCCGAGCGCGGCAAGCTGCTTGGCGAAGGCATTGTGATCCACGGCAGGACTCCTCAGCGGTTTGCGGCGCAACTTAGCAGACCGCGTGCCACCGGCGGGAGGCCGGTAACGCGGTTTTGTCCCGCCGCGGGCGGGCGCGGACTATCGGCGGAATTTTCAACCGTTTCAACCGGCCGCGATCGGTTCCCGGGCCGGCTGATGGATCATTGGCATAAATCGGAGAAATCAGAAAAATTGATTGGCGCAATGGCTTATGCCAAGCATACAGTCCACTGGTCCACCAAGATTAAAAAGACTGACCATCGAGGAGAGCTTTTATGCCACAGCGTAATGACACGGCCATCTGGTCGGGCCTGTTCCGCATCTCTGCCGAGTCGGGCCAGACGCTGCAGGCGCAGATCAGGCAGGCGATCGTCGCCGCCATCCTCGATCGCCAGATCGCCGCGTCCATGCCGCTTCCCTCCTGCCGCATCCTGGCGGAGAAGCTCGGCGTGGCGCGCGGCACGGTGGTGCTCGCCTTTCAGCAGCTGGTCGACCAGGGTTTCCTGGTGGCGCGCGAGCGGCGCGGCCATTTCGTCAACCCGGAAGTGCTCGCCACGCCGGCCAAGCCGCAGAAGTCGCCCGAGCAGCAGAACGAGATCGACTGGAAGGCACGCCGGCAGATCGCCGCCTCCGACATGCCGCCGCCCAATAAGCAGGAGAACTGGATCAAGTCGTCCTATCCGTTCGTCTACGGTCAGTTCGACCCCGCGCTTTTCCCGACCGCCGAATGGCGCGAATGCAATCGCATGGCGCTGGCGGTGCTGGAAATCCGCAACTGGGCGTCCGACATGGTGGATCGCGACGACCCGCTCTTGATTGAGCAGATCCAGGCGCGGTTGCTGCCGCGGCGCGGCATCTTCGCCAATCCCGACGAGATCATCGTCACGCTGGGCGCCCAGAACGCGCTCTACATGCTGGCCTCGCTGTTGATGACCAAGGGCTCCAAGGTAGCGATGGAAGACCCCGGCTATCCCGACGCGCGCTCCATCTTCAAGCTGGCGGGCGCCGACGTGCAGCCGGTGCCGGTCGACGAGTCCGGCATCGTGACCTCGGCCATTCCGGCCGATTCCGGCTTCGTCTTCGTCACGCCCAGCCATCATTGTCCGACCATGGTGCCGCTTTCGGCGGAACGGCGGCAGGACCTTCTGGCGCGCGCCAACCGCAACAACCAGATCATCATCGAGGACGGCTACGACAGCCAGCTGCTCGACGAGGCGCCGCAGCAGGCGCTGAAGAGCGTCGATCGCTCGGGGCGCGTCATCTATGTCGGCTCGATGTCGAAGACGTTGGCGCCGGGCCTCAGGCTCGGCTACATCGTCGCCTCGGCTGGGCTGATCGCGGAACTCAGGGCGCTGCGCCGCTTCATGCTGCGCCATCCGCCGGCGAACAACCAGCGTGCAGTGGCACTGTTCCTCTCGCTCGGCCATCACGAGGCGCTGGTGCGCCGGCTTTCGGCGGCGTTCGAGGAGAGGCGCAAGCGGCTGGTGCATGCGATCGACGCCTTCCTGCCGGAATGGCGCTCGACCGATTCGGCCGGCGGCACCTCGCTGTGGCTGGAGGGGCCGCGCGGCACGGATTCGCGCGACCTCGCGGCGGCGGCGGCCAGCCGCAGCGTCATCATCGAGCCGGGCGACCGCTTCTTCGACCGATCCGACCGGCCGTCGCGCTTCATGCGGCTCGGCATTTCCTCGATTGCGCTGCAGCACATCGAACCCGGCATACGGGAGCTTGCGACGGCAGCGGGGCGCCGACCGGCGGCCGCCTGAGCATCGCCTTCCGCTGCGCGACAGCTGACGCAAGGGCTGGCCCATCCGGCGGAATCGGCTGGCTCATGCTGATGGGCCAGACATGACGGCATAGTCCGATGCGGGAACAGAGCTGGACCAAGGCGGATCAACCGCTACCGGCCGGCTTCGCCGCATGGGTGGAGTTGTCGTGATGTCTGAGACTGCCGAGAAGCTCGACGCGCCGGGAGAAGAACACCGTTCACGCCGCTCCGGCGGGCGCGAAGCGCGCCGTGCCATGCGGGCCGCGCCGCTGGCCGACGATATCAGGCCGGTGCGCGCCGGCCTCGAAGGCGGCCGTTACGCGCCGCTTTCGCAGAACGACCTCGAGCGCATCCACGAGGCGGTGCTGACGCTGCTGGAAACCGTCGGCTTCGCCAACGCCATTCCCTCCTGCATCGAAGCGTTGACCAAGGCCGGCGCGACGTTGGGCGAGGACGGGCGCCTGCGCTTCCCGCGCAACCTCGTGCTCGACACCATCAAGCGCGCGGCGCGCAATTTCACGCTGCACGGCCAGGACCCGAAGCACGACATGGTGATCCAGGGCAAGCGCGTGCATTACGGCACGGCGGGCGCGGCCGTTCATCTCGTCGATGTCGAGAAGCGCGTCTATCGCGAATCGCTGTTGCAGGACATCTACGACGCCGCCCGCATCGTCGACGGGCTGGATAACATCCATTTCTTCCAGCGGCCGATGGTGCCGCGCGACATTCCCGACCCGCTCGACATGGATTTCAACACGCTCTACGCCTGCGTGATGGGCACGTCGAAGCATGTCGGCACGTCGTTCACCGTACGCGAGAACGTGAAGCCGGCGCTGGAGATGCTCTATACGATTGCCGGCGGCGAGGAGAATTTCCGCGCCCGGCCCTTCGTCTCCAATTCCAACTGCTTCGTCGTGCCGCCGATGAAATTCGCCGAGGACGCCTGCGGCGTGCTGGAAGCCTGCGTGGAAGGCGGCATCCCGATCCTGCTGCTCTCGGCCGGACAGGCAGGTGCGACGGCGCCGGCAGCGATCGCCGGGGCCGTGGTGCAGGCAGTGGCCGAAGTGCTGGTCGGGCTGATCTACGTCAACGCGATAAAACCCGGCCATCCGGCGATCTTCGGCACGTGGCCGTTCGTCTCGGATCTCAGGACCGGCGCCATGTCGGGCGGTTCGGCCGAGCAGGCGCTGCTGACCGCCTGTTGCGCGCAGATGGCGCAGTTCTATGACCTGCCGGGTGGCTCGGCCGCCGGCATGGCCGATTCGAAACTGCCCGACATCCAGTCCGGCTTCGAAAAAGGCATCACCGACGTCATGGCAGGCCTGTCCGGCCTTAATCTCGTATATGAATCGGCCGGCATGCACGCCTCGCTTCTCGGCTTTTGTCTCGAAAGCCTCATCATCGACAACGACATGCTGGGCATGTGCCAGCGTTGCGTGCGCGGCATCGAGGTGACGGACGCGGCGCTCTCGGTCGATACGATCGCCGACGTCTGCCTCAACGGCCCGGGCCACTATCTCGGCCACGAGCAGACACTGAGGCTCATGCAGACCGAATATTTCTATCCGGCTGTCGGCGACCGCTTCTCGCCAAAGGAATGGAACGAGAAGGGCAAGCCGGACATTCTCCAGCGGGCCATCGCCGAGAAGAAGCGGGTGCTGGCCGAGCGTTTCCCGCGCCACGTGCCGCGCAGCGTCGACGAGAAACTGCGCGCCCGCTTCGGCGAGCTTATCCAGCTGCCGCGCAGCGGCATGGGCGGCTAAGAAGGCGCTTCAGGCGATCCGGCCGAGCAGGCGCAGCAGCGTGGCGGCCTCGCGCCGGGTCAGCGGCGCCAGCGTTTCTCCGGTGATCGCGGCGGCGAGCGGTACCAGACGTCCGATCAGGTCGCGCCCTTCCGCCGTAAGGCTGACGAGCAGACGGCGCTTGTCGGCGCCGTCCTTGCCGATCTCGACCAGACCGCGCGCTTTCAGCCGGTCGATGACGCCCTTCACGGTCGCCGCATCCATGGCGATCAGGCTGCCAAGCTGGTTCTGCGAGGTCTCGCCGACCTCCTTGAGCTTGGCGAGCGCGGCGAACTGCGGCGGCGTCAGGTCGCCGATGCGCGCGGAAAAGATGGCCAGATGGCGCTGGTTGGCCTTGCGCAGGACAAAGCCGATCTGCTCCTGCAGATGATAGCCGCCATCCGGGCCGACGGTCATCGCTGGCCGTCCCAGACCTTGATGTCCTTTGCCTCCAGCCCGCCCATGCGGTTGTGGATGCGCGGGCCGCAGGCCATGGCGAGGCAGAACAGAATTTCGTCCGGCCGCGGCCCATCGGCGGCGCGCACCTCGACGGCGTCGAAGTGGCTGCGCACATAGGCGGCGTTGGTGTGGCCGAGCGGCACGTCGAGCGTGGCGCCGGCGCCGCCGACCTTCATGGCTGACGGCACTATGGCCTTTGCCTGGCCGAGGCGTTCGCGCATCGCGTATCCGCCCGGCACATGCCACAGCGCGCCATGCTCGATCTCGCCTTCGGTGCCGACGATAGCCCCTTTGCCGTAACCGTCGATGGCCGCGATGTTGCCGCCGAGCGCCGCGATCAACCGGTCGGTCAGGTCGAGGCCGAGCGGCTTCAGGTCCTCCATCGCCGGTTGGAGGTCTTCGACGTAGCGGCCGGCGAAGGGATTCTTCACGATGCCGAAGGCGACGGCGCGTCGGCGCGGCTGCCTAGCTACCGGACCGCCTTCGTGAAAAATGTCTTCGATCTGGACCGCGATCCTGCGGATGGGGAATTCAGGCATGGACGAGTTCTTTCTTTTCTGTCGAATGGGAGACAGCCGGAAGCGATATCGGGCCGCTAATGCGGGATTGCCCGGCAAGAAACAGCGCCGACGCCGCGATCAACCCGCGATGGCGCAAGTCTTCGGCGACGGCCATGCCGCTCTCCAGCGCCGCGCCGACCTCGGTCGGAGACAAGACGCCGACGCCGGTGGTCACAAGCCGTTCACCGAGATCGCTGTCAGGCGCGAGGTCGCAGGCCGGCTGTCGGATGACGGCCGGGTGGCGGGGCAGGTCGACGGCGTTGGCGACGATCGTCGCCGCCGCGTCGGCCCCGGCGCTGGTCCGGGCAAGCACGGTGACGGCATCGGCGATGCCCAGCGAGAACGATCGGCCACGCCAGCCGCTGGTGGCGACACCGCGCGCCGGGTCTTCGGCCCGGATCGTGACGCGGTCGGCGAGGCCGTGGCCGGTGCCGGCAATCGCCAATTGCATGGATTGGCCCTCGGCGAGGTGCAGAGCGCAATCGCCGCCATTGTTGACATAGGCGCGGTCGAGCCGGCGTCCGATCAGCATCGCCGCCAGGATTTCGTCGGCCACGGAGCCCGCTATCGCCGCCATCGGCGTGATGAAAGTTTCGGCCAGCGGGGCGACGGCGGCCGCCATGCGCCGGGCGGTGGGACCGGTGAAAGGCGACGACGGGAGTGCCTGGCCACCCCTGACCCCTCCCCGCAAGGCGGAGGGGAAGCTGCCGCGCCCAAGTCCCCCTCCCCCTTGCGGGGAGAGGTCAGGGGTGGGGGTCAGTGAGCGAGCCGGCTTACGCAGTTCCGGCAATTCCGCCACCAGTTCGGTCAGGATCGTCTGGAAGCGCTCGACCGCCTGCGCATAGGCTGCTTGCCGTTCCCCGGCCGCCCCGAAGGCTTCCACGATCAGGTCGATGGGGCCGTGGTTGAGGTGCAGTCGCCGCCCGTCGTCCAGCCAATGCACCTGCGGGCCGTTCATCGCTCCGGCCCCTCGCGCCGCCGCGCCTGCACCAGCGGCGGCCACGGATTGTCCACCGGGGCACCGGCGGTGCGGCGTGGATTGAGGTACTCGCCGCCGCGTGCCAGCACGTCCCCGACGCTGCGGATTTCGGCCTCGTAACCGCCGAGCCTCAGATAGTCGTCGCGGCGCAAGGTGAATTCGATGGGGGCCACCAGCGCCGGCGTCGGTACGTAACCGAATGCGTTGTCGGGCATGCGGCTGACATCGACCATCAGCGTGATGCCGCCGCCCGGCCAGACATAGCAGGGTGCGCCGCCGACCGTGACGTAGGTCTGCAGGCTATGCACGGAGCGGGTGAGGTTGACCGGGTTCTCGGTGACGCCGGCGCGCAGCGAGCCCCCTGCCCCTCCGACGAACAGCACGGTACACAGGGCAGGCTCGCAATTGTCCTCGATCAGGTCGACGGACTTGCGCAGCCGCTCGGGAAACGGCCTTTCGACCGGCTTCAGATCGTCATCCAGCTCGTAATAGGAAAACTGCTCGCCGGTAGTGGAGACCATCAGAAGCGACAGGCCAGGCCGCGCGCCCTTCTTGGCGTTCCATTCTCCGAGGATCGACAAGGGGTCGGAGATCGTCGTGCCGCCCCAGCCCAGCCCCGGCTCCGACACCTTGAAATAGCGGCCGGGCGTCGAGCGGCGGCCAAGGATTTTTATCCCCGTATCCTCCCAGCCCAGCACCTTGCCGGCCTGATGCTCGGAAACGACGCCGGTGATGTGGTCATCCACCACCACCACCTCGTCCACCAGCCCGCGCCATTGCGTGGCGAACATGCCGATGGTGGCCGAGCCGCAGCCGACGCGCATGCGGTTTTCCGCCTTGCCGTCGATGACCGGCGGGCGGCCCGCCTGCACGACGACGGTGGCGCCGCCGTCGATGGCAAGCTCGACCGGCTCCTTGTTGCAGAGCGCCAGCATGGCGTCGCAGGTGGCGCGGCCCTCCTGCTTGGAACCGCCGGTGAGGTGATGCACGCCGCCGAGCGACAGCATCTGCGAGCCGTATTCGCCGGTGGTGACGTGGCCGATCGCCTCGCCGCCGGCGCGCACGACGGCCGTTTCATCGCCGATATGGCGGTCGGTGTCGATCTTCACCTTGACGCCACAATAGGAGAAAATGCCCTCCGTCACCACAGTCACCAGATCGACGCCCTCGACCTCCTGGCTGACGATGAAAGGCGCCGGCTTATAATCAGGATAGGTGGTGCCGGCACCGATGGCCGAGACGAAGCGGCGGCGCGTGTCGACCAGTTCGCCGTCCCACGCCTCGCCGTCGTCGAACGGCACGACGGCGGCGCCGGTCTCGGCGGCGTGATCGAGGATGGTCAGCGGGTCCATGCGCACGATGTTGCCGCCGACATTGCCGTAGCGGTCGCAGGCGCCGGTGCGGCCCTCGGCGATGTAGCACATGACCGGGCAGGCATCGCAGCGGATCTTTTCCGCCACCTTCTTTGCGCCGGGGTCATGCGTCTCGAAGCGCTCGGAAAGTTCGCTCATCATAAGAGCTCCCCGCCTGCCGAGGCACCCCCACCCCTAGCCCCTCCCCTCAAGGGAGAGGGGGACTTGGCTTGCGGCAGCTTCCCCTCCCCCTTGAGGGGAGGGGCTAGGGGTGGGGGTATCCTTGAGCGAAGACATCTCATGCTTCCATCCCCTTTGCCCTGATCGCGGCGAGCACCCGCGAGGGCGTCGCCGGTACCTTCTTCACCAGCACGCCGGTGGCATGGCGGATGGCGTTGAGGATCGCCGGAGCGGTCGGGATCAACACATGCTCGCCCAAACCCTTGGCGCCGAACGGCCCTTCCGGATCGGCCACTTCGACCAGGATGGTTTCGATCGGCGGCACGTCGCCGATGGTGGGAATGAGATAGTCGTGCAGGTTCTCGGTTCGGCCGGGGATGTATTCCTCCATCAGCGCCAGCCCGATGCCCTGCGCGATGCCGCCCTCGATCTGGCCTTCCGCCAGAAGCGGATTGATCGCCTTGCCGACGTCGTGCGCGGCGGTGATCTTTATCAGCCTCACCGTGCCGAGTTTCATGTCGACCTCAAGCTCGGCCACCTGCGCGCCGTAGCCGTAGACGGCATAGGGCTTGCCCTGCCCCTTCTCGTCCAGCGGCAGGGTCGGCGGGTCGTAGGTCTCCTGCGCGACGAAGGCCAAGCCATCAGCGTCGGCGGCGAGCGTGGCGAGGTTGATGCGGCGGGTGGCTTCCCCTTCGCGGATGACGAGCACGCCCGCTTCCAGCGCCAGTTGCGCCGCCTCCGACACGTTGGCGAAGCGCAGGATCTTTTCGCGCAACGCGCGGGCCGCCTTTTCGGCCGCCTTGCCGGTGACGAAGGTCTGGCGCGAGGCGGAGGTTTTGCCGGCGTCGGGGGTGATGGCGGTGTCGGCGCCCTTCAGTCGGATCGCGGCCAGCGGCAGGCCGAGCGCATCGGCGGCGATCTGGGAAATCACCGTATTGGAGCCCTGGCCGATATCGACGGCGCCCTGATGCAGCACCACCTCGCCGGCAGCGGAAATGCCGATCTTGATGGTCGAGGGATTGGGCAGCGAGGTGTTGCCGCAGCCATACCAGCATGACGCCACGCCGACGCCGCGCTTGAGGTCCGCGTTCGCGGCGTTGAAGGCTTTAGCCTCGGTCAGCGCGCGATGCCAATGCGGCTCCAGCGCCTCCAGGCAGGCGGCGATGCCGACGCCTTCGAGCCTCTGCCCGGTGACGGTCTCGTCGCCGTCGCGCAGGCAGTTGGCGAGGCGGAAGGTGAGCCGGTCGATGCCCAGCCTGTCCGCCAGTTCGTCGTAGAGTGTCTCCTGCATGATCGTCGCCTGCGGCACGCCGAAACCACGGAAAGCGCCGGAGATCGGCCCGTTGGTGTGGATGGCACGGCCCTCGGCGCGGTAGTTCGGCGTGCGGTAAGGACCGGAAGCGTGGACCGGCACGCGATTCGCCACGGTCGGCCCCCAGCTCGCATAGGCGCCGGTGTTGAAATCGCCCTCGAACACCATGCCGGCGATGCGGCCTTGCGCGTCCGCGCCGATGCTGGCCCGCATGACGGCGGGGTGGCGCTTGGTGGTGGACATCATGGATTCGGAACGCGTGTAGGCAAGCGCCGCCGGCCGGCCCGTCTTCATCGCCACCAGCCCGATCAGCGGTTGCAGCGAGACGTCGAGCTTGGAGCCGAATCCGCCGCCGGTGGCGGTCGGCACGATGCGTACCTTATCGGGTGAAAGGCCGAGCACCTTTGCCGTATCGTCGCGGTCCATGTAGGGCGCCTGCGTGCAGGCAACGACCGTCAGCGTGTCGCCGTCCCAAGCCGCATAGCCGGCTTCGGGCTCGATATAAGCATGCTCCACATAAGAGGTTTCGATTGTCTGCGTGGCGGCGACGGCCGCCCCCGCCAGCGCCGCCTCCGGGTCGCCGCGCTCGACGAAGCCCTTTGTCAGCAGGTTGCCGGGCCGGTTGGCATGGATCAGCGATGCGCCGTCCGCCTGCGCTTCGGCCGGTTGCAGCATGGCTGGCAGTTCGGTCCACTCGACAGGGAAATCCGACAGGTCGAGGCCAGCCACCGCGTCGCGCTCGGCGGCGACAAGCGCCACCGCCTCGCCGCGAAAGCGTGCCAAGCCTTCGGCCAGCGCCGGCTGGTCTGCGAAGGGCGCAATGACGCCGAAACAGTTTTTGCCCGGAATGTCGGCAGCGGTGAAGATGCCGACGACGCTGGATTTGGCTTTTGCCCAGGCGTCAAGATCGCCGAAAACGAAGCGGGCGTGGTGATGCGGCGAGCGCACGACCAGCACGGCAAGCGCATCGGCGGGGAAGGAATCGCCGCCAAAGGCTTCGGTACCGTTGATCTTGGGTACGCCGTCCAGTCTGGCAATACGCGCTCCAACGGCGTGACCGGAGGCCGGGAGGTGGCGATCGATGCCGCCGGCGTTTGAACCGTAGTCCGCCGCGTCCATCACCGCCGCGACGATCTTGCGGTAGCCGGTGCAGCGGCAGAGCACGCCGCCCAGCGCATCCTGCACTTGCGCCTCGCTCGGAAGCGGTACCTTTTCCAGCAGCGCCGTGCCGGCGACCAGCAGGCCGGGCGTGCAGACGCCGCATTGCGCCGCGCCATGGGCGAGGAAGGAAGCCTGCAAGGCCGACAACGCACCGTTGGCCAATCCTTCCACCGTCGTCACCGTCGCGCCGTTCACCGACGCAGCGGGCGTCAGGCAGGCGCAGACCGGCTCGCCGTCGAGCAGCACGGTGCAGGCGCCGCAGTCGCCGGCGTCGCAGCCAACTTTGGTGCCGGTGAGGCGCAGTTCGTCGCGCAGCACCGCCGACAACCGCCGAACCGGCGGCACGACGAGCGAAACCGGCGCGCCGTTGACGTGGAAGGCGATATCGATGCGCCCTTCGCTCATGCCGCCCGCCTCCCCTCGCCCGGCCCGGCGGCCGCCATCACTGCGCGGACGACGATCTCGCGCGCCGCTTCGATGCGGTAGGCAGCGCTGCCGCGCACGTCGTCGATCGGGGAAAGCTCGTCCATGGGTGCCGCCAGAACCGCATCGCGCAAGGCGGGAACAGGCATACCGCGCAGCGCGGCCTCGACGCCGGCCAGCCTTCGCGCCACTGCCGAGCAGGCACCGATCGCTACGGCCGCCTCGCGGACAACGCCCCCTTCCACCACCAGGCGAGCGGCCGCCATGCCGATGGAAATCACCAGATAGCGACGCGCGCCCAGCTTGACGAAGGCGGAACCGCCGACGGCAGACCGCTTCGGCACGCGGATGGCGGTAACCATCTCGCCGGCGCCGAGCGCGGTACGGCGATTGCCGAGGATGAACTGGTCGAGCGGCAGGCGCCGCACGCCGGCCGTCGAGCACAATTCCACCTCGGCGTCGAGCGTAAGCAGCGCCGGTACGCCGTCGGCCGCCGGCGATGCGTTGCAGAGATTGCCGGCAACGGTGGCGACGTTCTGGATCTGCGGCGAGCCGACCTCGCGCGCCGCCTGTCGCAGCGCATCGAAAGCGGCCGGCAATTGATGGCGGGCGATATCCGTCCAGGTGGTGCGCGCGCCGATGACCCAATGGTCACCGCTGTCGGCGATGCCGCGCAGTTCAGCCAGTCCGTTGATGTCGAGCACATCCTCCTTCAGCGGGCGGTTGCCGAGAGCCGGATAGAAATCCGTGCCGCCGGCCAACAGCCGCCACGGCCGCTCGCCGAGCAAGGCCAGCGCCTCACTGAGAATGGTGGGTTTCGCGTAACGCGTCACGCTCTGCCTTCCCGTCGCTCCTTCCCTCGCAAGGAGCTGCCGGTACGTGGCCGGCAATTCATTTGTATACGAATGATATCAAGCCCCCCGCCATTGTCAAAGACAACCCGCGCGAGCACGTTCCGGATTCGGCGGGTTGACGCGGCGCGCCATCTGGTCAAGTTTCGACCGCCGCCGGCGGCTCGACCGGCATCCACACAGGACAGGAGGCTGGCTTGGCCGGGGAAGCGCTGATCGTCATCGACCTGCAGAACGACTTCTGCCCCGGCGGCGCGTTGGCTGTCGCTGGCGGCGACGAGATCGTGCCGCTGGTCAACGACCTGATCCGCCATGCCGACCACGTGGTGATGACGCAGGACTGGCATCCGGCCGGCCATTCGAGCTTCGCGTCCAGCCATCCAGGCAAGCAGGCTTTCGAGACGATCGACATGCCCTACGGGCCGCAGACGCTGTGGCCAGATCACTGCATCCAGGGCAGCGCCGGCTCGGATTTCCATTCCGGCCTCGCCTGGACGAAGGCGGAGCTTGTCATCCGCAAAGGTTTCCGGCCGGCCATCGACAGCTATTCGGCCTTCTTCGAGAACGACCACAGGACGCCGACCGGACTTGCCGGGTATCTGCGCGAGCGCGGCATCGGCGCCGTCACCTTCGCCGGGCTGGCGACCGATTTCTGCGTCGCCTATTCGGCGCTCGATGCAGTCGACCAGGGGTTCGATGCAACCGTGCGGCTGGACGCCTGCCGCGGCATCGACCTGAACGGTTCGGTGGAGACAATGCTCAAGCGCATGCGCGAGACCGGGGTGCGGCTGGTTTGATGGTGCCGATTGTGCGTCCTTCGAGGCTCGCTTCGCTCGCACCTCAGGATGAGGGAGGTCGTGCTCTCCGCCCAAGAGAGGCTGGCACAACCGGTCCTCATCCTGAGGTGCGAGCGAAGCGAGCCTCGAAGGACGCACGACGATCGATTAAGGGGGACAGAGTGTATCCAGTAAAAATCCTGGCGACGTTGATTGCCGTGTTGACCGCCGGTCCGGTATTTGCCGCCGAGGGCTTGCCGGGCGCCACCATGTCGCTTTGGTGGGCACTGCCCTTCGCCGGGCTGCTGTTGTCCATCGCAACAGGCCCGCTACTCTTCCACCACACGTGGGAACACCATTACGGCAAGATCGCCGCCGTCTGGGCCGCGCTGGTGGTGGTGCCGCTGGCTTTCGCCTTCGGCCCGCATCTGGCGACCGAAGCGGTGCTGCATGCGCTGCTCACCGAATACATGCCCTTCATCATCCTTCTGTTCGCGCTGTTCACCATTGCCGGCGGCATCCTGGTGGCGGGCAACATCCATGGTACGCCGCTCACCAATGTCGGGCTTTTGCTGATCGGCGCGCTGATGGCCTCGGTGGTCGGCACCACCGGCGCCTCGATGATCATGATCCGGCCGATCATCCGCGCCAACGACAATCGGCCCTTCAACGCCCATGTCGTGGTGTTCTTCATCTTCCTCGTTTCCAACATCGGCGGCTCGCTGACGCCGCTCGGCGATCCGCCGCTGTTCGTCGGCTTCCTGCGCGGCGTCGATTTCTTCTGGACCACCATCCATATCCTGCCCGACACGCTTTTCGTCGGCGGCGTAGTGCTGGCGGCGTTCCTCGTTCTGGATATCATCCTGCATCGCCGCGAGGGCGGCCTGCCGAAGGTGAAGGACCCGACGCCGGACTCCAAGGTGCGCGTGCGCGGCCTGCCGAACCTGCCGCTTCTGGCCGGCGTCATCGCCGCCATCCTGCTTTCGGCCTACTGGAAGCCAGGCGTCAGCGTTTCGATCTACGGCGTCGCGCTGGAGTTGCAGAACCTGGTGCGCGACGGCCTGATCCTGCTGCTGGCGCTCGCTTCGCTCGCCGTCTCGCGCAAGGAATACCGCGAGGCGAACGGCTTCAACTGGGGACCGATCGCCGAGGTGGCGAAGCTGTTCGCGGCAATCTTCGTGTGCATCGTGCCGGTGGTGGCGATCCTTCAGGCCGGCGACGAGGGGGCACTGAAGCCGCTGGTGGCGATGGTGACGACCGCTTCGGGCGGGCCGAACGACCTCGCCTATTTCTGGCTGACGGGCGTGCTGTCGTCCTTCCTCGACAACGCGCCGACCTATCTGGTGTTCTTCGAACTCGCCGGCGGCGACGCGCAGCACCTGATGACGGACATGGCGACGACGCTGGCGGCGATCTCGGCGGGCGCCGTCTTCATGGGCGCCAATACCTATATCGGCAACGCGCCCAACTTCATGGTCTACGCCATTGCCCGCCAGCGTGGTGTGAACATGCCGAGCTTCTTCGGCTACATGGCGTGGTCGGGCGTGGTGCTGATCCCGACCTTCATCCTGTCGAGCTGGATCTTCTTCGACTGAGGCTGCCTATCTGGCCGCCTCGGCGGCGGCGCGGATGGCATCCATGTTGGCGCGATAGGCTGCGGCGGTGCCGCCCTTGAAGACGGCGGAGCCGGCGACGAAGGTGTCGGCGCCGGCACTGCTGAGGAGCGGCGCCGTCTCAGGCGACACGCCGCCGTCGATCTGGATGCGGATCGGCCTGTCGCCGATCATCGCCTTGACGCGCTTCACCTTGTCGATCATCGCGGGAATGAAGGCCTGGCCGCCGAAGCCCGGATTGACGGTCATGATGAGGATCATGTCGAGCCGGTCGAGCACGTATTCGACGGCGCTCTCGGGCGTTCCCGGATTGAGCGAGACGCCGGCCTTCTTGCCGAGGTTGCGGATCGTCTGGAGCGAGCGGTCGAGATGCGGGCCGGCCTCGGCATGCACCGTCATGCCGTCGCAGCCGGCATCGGCGAAGGCGGCGAGATAGGGATCGGCGGGCGCAATCATCAGGTGGCAGTCGAAGAACCTGTCCGTGCGATTGCGGATCGCCTTGATGACGGGCGGACCGAAGGTGATGTTAGGCACGAAATGCCCGTCCATGACGTCGAGGTGGATCCAGTCGGCGCCGGCGGCAGCCACCGCCTCGACCTCCTCGCCCAGCCTGGAAAAATCCGCCGACAGCACCGACGGCGCGATCACGATTCCTTCAGCCATTCGCCTTCGTTCTCCAAAAAGCCGCCCACGCCGTAACGACCCGTGCTGCGCTTGTCGACTGGAATCCGCAGGAACCGGAGCCGTCCCGCTTCATTCCCCGCCGCCACAGCGGAAACCGTCGAGGCAATGCCCGGCAGGATGCGCTCTTGACGACGATCGCCCGGTCACGGTCAATAGCGCAGGATAAGCGACCCCGGTCGCGGAAACGGAGGCCAAGATGCGTGCGAGTCTGATAGTTCTGCCGCTGTGCCTGTTTCTGGCGAGTTGCGGTTCCGATTCGTTGGTGGGACACCAGGAACGCAACATCATGTCGTCGCTGCCCTATGACAGCACGCCCTGCAACACCCTTCTGGCCAAGCGTCAATCGCTGATGAGCCGCTACTACCTCGATGAGAACGCCAAGCCGGTCGTCAGCGCGACGCCGCTGGGGCTCGGGCCGGTGGTGCCCGACACGCGCTCGAAGGCGCAACAGGCGGTCGAGCAGGCGCGCGGCGAGATCGACGCCATGAACCGCTCGATGGTGCGGCGCAAGTGCATCCCGGCATCACCCAAGGCGTGAGCCGGGCTTCCGAGGCTCAGTAACCGGCCTCGCGATCCACAAGGTCCCGCAAGGGCTCGCCGCGTTCGAACGCGTCCATCTGCCGAAGGATGATCGGCACCAGATGGTTGGGGTCCGAAGTGGCCGCGGCATGCGGCGTGACGAACACCTTGGGATGAGCCCAGAGCGGGCTGGTCTTCGGCAGCGGCTCGACCTCGAACACGTCGAGGCTCGCTTCCTTCAGCGTGCCGTCCTCGAGCGCGCGCACGATATCGGCATCCTTCTGCAACCGGCCGCGGCCGGCATTGATGAGCACCGCGCCGCCCAGCCCGTTGCGCCGCCGCAACTGCTTGAGCAGGTCGTAATCGACAATGCCCCTGGTGGCCGGCGTCAGCGGCAAAAGCACCACGAGGATATCGGTCGCGTTGAGAAAGGGAATCAGCCCGGCGTCGCCGGCGAAGGTGGATACGCCTTCGACGGCCTGTTCGCGTCGCGACCAGCCGTTGACGCAAAATCCGAGCGACTTGAGGATCGACGCGGCCGCGCGGCCGAGCGTGCCCATCCCCATGATGCCGACGGAAATGTCTCCCGCCGGGCGTTGCGGCGCCTCATGCCAGATCTTCTTGGCCTGCTGGCTGCGGTAGAGCATAGCCTGGCGATGATGGTCGAGCACCCGCCACACAACATATTCGGTCATGTGCTGGGTCAGGTTGTCGGCGACGATCTTGACGATCGGGACGTCGGGCAGGCCGGGATCGGCGAAGACATGATCGACGCCGGCGCCGATGGAAAAGATCACACGCAGGTTGGGCAGCGACGTCAGAAGGTTCGGCCGGTGTTTCCACACCACCGCATAGGCGATGGAGGGATCGGCGGGCCCATCCGGCTCCAGCACCACCTCACGCTCCGTCGACAGGAGCTCATGCCAGCGCTGCGGGTGGAAACCGGTCAGCGCCAGAAGAACGCGGCCTTTGTCCATGACGGGCATTTCGTATTCCCTCAATCACCTACTCGCTCACCGCGCCGCTCGGTGCCGTCTCGATGCGGAATGCGGCCGATATCAGGGCCCGAGTATAGTCGGTTTGCGGATTTCCAAAAATCTGATCGGCTGGTCCAGCCTCGACGATGCGGCCGTTTCGCATGACGATGACGTCGTTGGCGAGCGCACGCACCACCTTCAGGTCGTGGCTGATGAAGAGATAAGCGAGGTCGTGCCTGGCCTGGAGCCCGCGCAGCAGGTCGACCACCTGCGCCTGCACGCTCATGTCGAGCGCCGATGTCGGCTCGTCCAGCATCACGAATTTTGGATTGAGCACCATGGCACGCGCGATGGCGATACGCTGGCGCTGGCCGCCGGAGAATTCATGCGGGTAGCGGAAGCGGGTGGCCGGATCGAGTCCGACCTCGTTCAGCGCGTCGACCACGCGGCCGTCGCGGGCATCGGCGCCGAGCTTCGGCTCGTGGATGCGCAGCCCCTCCTCGATGATCTCGGCCACCGACATGCGCGGGCTGAGCGAGCCGTAGGGGTCCTGGAAGACGATCTGCAATTCGCGCCGCAGCGGGCGCATGGCGTTGAAGGACAGTTTGTCGATGTCACGGCCGTCGAAGCGGATTTCTCCCTTCGACGAGATCATGCGGGCGAGCGCCAGCCCCAGCGTCGTCTTGCCGGAGCCGGATTCGCCGACGACGCCCAGCGTCTGGCCGGCGCGAACGGTCACGTCGATGCCGTCCACCGCCTTCACATGGTCCACGACCTTGCGGAAGAAGCCCTGCTTGATTGGGAACCAGACCTTGACCTGTTCGCCGATCATCACCGGCCGGGCGGCGGGATCGGGCGCCGGCGGCTTTCCCTTCGGCTCGGCGGCGAGCAGGTGGCGGGTGTATTCATGCTTGGGATTGTCGAAGATTTCCTTCGTTGGTCCGGTCTCGACGATCTTGCCCTTGGTCATGACACAGACACGGTCGGCGATTTTGCGCACGATGCCGAGGTCGTGTGTGATGAACAGCATCGACATGCCGTTCTTCTGCTTGAGCCTGGCAAGCAGTTCGAGGATCTGTGCCTGCACCGTGACGTCGAGTGCCGTCGTCGGCTCGTCGGCGATCAGAAGTTCAGGCTCGTTGGCGAGCGCCATGGCGATCATGACGCGCTGGCGCTGGCCGCCGGACAACTGGTGCGGATAGGCGCCGAGCCGCTTTTCCGGTTCGCGGATGCCGACCTCGTTGAGCAGTTCCAGCGTTCGCGCCCGCGCCTGCTCATCGCGCATGCCCTGATGCAGGGACAGCACCTCGACGATCTGCTGTTCGATCGTGTGCAGCGGGTTCAGCGAGGTCATCGGCTCCTGGAAGATCATGGTGATCTTGTTACCGCGCACCCGCCGCAGGTCCTTCTCGCCAAGCGCCATCAGGTCCTTGCCGTCGAAGCGGATTTCGCCCGACGGGTGGCTGGCCGACGGATAGGGCAGAAGCTTCAGCACCGACAGCGCCGAGACGGACTTGCCCGAACCGGACTCGCCGACCAGAGCCAGCGTCTCGCCTTTGGCGATGTCGAACGAGACATGGTCGACGGCGAGGCTTTCCGCGCCGCCCTGCGTGAAGGCGACGGACAGATCGCGGATAGAGAGGAGGGGCGAGGCGCTCACTTGAACGTCTTCCTCGGGTCGAAGGCGTCGCGGGTCGCTTCGCCGATGAAGATCAGCAGCGACAGCATGATCGACAGCGTGACGAAGCCGGCGATGCCGAGCCATGGCGCGTTGAGGTTGCGCTGGCCCTGCTTCAGGAGTTCACCGAGCGAGGCCGAGCCCGGCGGCAGGCCGAAGCCGAGGAAGTCCAGCGAAGTCAGCGTCGAGATCGAGCCGTTGAGGATGAAGGGCAGGAAGGTCAGCGTCGCCACCATGGCGTTGGGCAGAAGGTGGCGGAAGATGATCGTGCGGTTGGGGACGCCCAGCGCACGCGCCGCGTTGACGTATTCGAAGTTGCGGGCGCGCAGGAACTCCGCCCGCACCACGCCGACGAAGGCGACCCAGGAAAACAGCAGCATCAACCCCAGCAGGATGAAGAAACCGGGCGGCAGCACCGCAGCGACGATCAAGAGCAGGTAGAGGACAGGGATGGCCGACCATATTTCGATGAAGCGCTGGAACAGAAGGTCCACCCAGCCGCCGAAATAGCCCTGTATGGCGCCGGCCGAGACGCCGATGACGGCCGAGCCCAGCGTGAGGATCAGGCCGAACAGAACCGAGACGCGAAAGCCGTAGATGACGCGCGCCAGCACGTCGCGTGCCTGGTCGTCGGTGCCCAGCCAGTTCCAGTTGCCGACGATGCAGTCGGGATCGTTCTCGCCCTCGGGGTACTGGGCGCAGCGGGTCTTGACGTCATATTGCCACGACGGCCTGGATGGTGCGGCCTCCGGCACGGCGTTGTTGACGGTGCGATAGGAATAGCGGATCGGCGGCCAGATCATCCAGCCATTGGCCTCGATCTCGTCGCGGATCACCGGGTCGCGATAATCGGTGACGGCATAGAAGCCGCCGAATTTCTCTTCCGGGTAGGCCACCAGCACCGGGAACAGGATCTCGCCCTTGTAGGAGACGATGATCGGCTTGTCGTTGGCGATGAACTCGGAAAACAGCGTCAGCACGAACAGCGCGAGGAAAATCCACAGCGACCAGTAGCCGCGCCGGTTGGCCTTGAAATTGGCCCAGCGGCGCTTGTTGAGCGGCGACAGCCACGGCCGTTTCACCGGGCGGGCGCCGACTTCCTCGCGCTGCGTTTCCACGGCTGCCTTCAACTGGACATCCGACATCAGACGTCCCTCCGCTCGAAGTCGATGCGCGGGTCGATCCAGGTGTAGGTGAGGTCCGACACCAGGCTGATGAACAGGCCGATGAGGGAGAAGATATAGAGGTTGGCGAAGACGACGGGATAGTCGCGATCGACGATCGACTTGAAGCCGAGCAGGCCGAGCCCATCCAGCGAGAAGATGTTCTCGATCAAGAGCGAGCCGGTGAAGAAGGCCGAGATGAAGGCGCCGGGGAAACCGGCGATGACGATCAGCATGGCGTTACGGAAGACGTGACCGTAGAGCACCCGGTGCTCGGACAGGCCCTTGGCGCGCGCGGTGACCACGTACTGCTTGCGGATCTCGTCGAGGAAGGAGTTTTTCGTCAGCAGCGTCGTGGTGGCGAAGGCCGACAGCACCATCGCGGTAAGCGGCAAGGTGAGGTGCCAGAAATAGTCGAGGACGCGGGCCGGCCAGGAGAGCTGGCTCCAGTTGTCCGAGGTCAGGCCGCGCAACGGGAACAGGTCCCAGAACGAGCCGCCGGCGAACAGGATCATCAACAGGATGGCGAACAGGAAGCCGGGAATGGCGTAGCCGACGATGACGATGGCGCTGGTCCAGGTATCGAAGGACGAGCCGTCCTTCACCGCCTTGCGGATGCCGAGCGGGATCGAGATCAGATAGGAAATCAGCGTGATCCACAGGCCGAGCGAGATCGATACCGGCATTTTCTCCAGGATCAGGTCGACCACGGAAACGTCGCGGAAATAGCTCTGGCCGAAATCGAAGCGGGCATAGTTCCAGATCATCAGGCCGAAGCGCTCGAGCGGTGGCTTGTCGAAGCCGAACTGCTTCTCCAGCTTGGCGATGAATTCGGGATCGAGCCCCTGCGCCCCGCGATATCGCGAATCGGCACCGCCGCTTGCCTCGAAGCCGCCGCCGGCGGTGACGTCGCCACCACCACCGCCGCCCAGACGATCACCGGAATCGCCGCCCTGGTTGGTCAATTGGGCGATGACGCGCTCGACAGGGCCGCCCGGCGCGAACTGGACGATGACGAAGGACACCGCCATGATGCCGAGCAGGGTCGGGATCATCAGCAGGAGGCGACGCAGGATATAGGCGCCCATCAGGCCTCGCCCCTCATGTCCGGCCTCCAATGACCGTGCCCCTCGGGCCGATCCGCTTCTCAGGCCTTGCCAATCTTCGCCGCCCTCTCCTTGTCAAACCACCACAGTATCTCCGCCGGGAAGCCGTAGTCGGGCTTCGGCTCGACGAAGTCGAACATGTCCCAATAGGCGACGCGGTGATTCGCCAGGTAGTATGTTGGAATCCAGTCGAGGCGCGCGCGCAAGACCCGGTCGAGCGCCTTCAGCGCCGCGGTCAATTCCGCGCGGCTTTGCGCCCGCCCGGCCGCGGCGACAAGCGCATCGACGGCGGGACTTTGGGTGCCCGGATAATTGCGCATGCCGGGCATCGTGGCCGAGCGCGAATGATAGAGGACTTCCAGCGAATCCTCCGTCGGTGTGGCGCCGATCGACCAGTGCAGCAGGATGAAATCGAAATCGTAGTCGTTCTGCCGCTGTTCATACTGCGCCTGGTCCACCTGGCGGATGGTGGCGTCGATGCCGATCGTGCGCATCTTCTCCATCCACGGCGTGAACAGGCGCACCAGCCCGTCGTCCTCGGCCAATATCTCGACCTTCAGCCGCTCGCCCTTATCGTCGACGACGAACTCGCCCGAGCGTTTCCAGCCGGCCTCGGTAAGCAGTTTCACCGCCTGGCCGAGTATCTTGCGGTCGCGCCCGGAGCCGTCCGACACCGGCTGCAAAGGCGGCTCGCCGAAAACCTCGGCCGGCAGTTCGGCGCGGAACGGCTCCAGCAGTGCCAGTTCCTGCGGCGAAGGCAGGCCTTCGGCCTTGTAGTCGGATTTCTCGAAATTGGACTGCGCGCGGTCGTAGGAGCCGTAGAACAGCGTGCGCTGCGTCCATTCGAAATCGAAACACAGGCCGATGGCGCGGCGCACCCGCACGTCCTTGAACTGCGGCCGGCGCTGGTTGAGCGCCACCGCCTGCATGTCGGGCCATTTCTCGCCGGGAAACTCCCGCTTGACGACCCTGCCCTGCGTAAGCGCCGGAAAGTCGTAGCCGGTCGCCCAGACGCGCGCCGTGAACTCCTCGCGGAAATGCGTGTCGCCCTTCTTGAAGGCCTCGAAGGCCGCCTGGCGGTTCTGGTAGAAATCGATGCGGATGCGATCGAAATTGTAAAGGCCGCGATTCACCGGCAGATCGCGTCCCCAATAGTCGGCGACGCGATCGTATTCGACGAACTGCCCGGCCGACACCCGGCCTATCTTGTATGGTCCCGAACCCAGCGGCGGCGCCATCGTCGCCGCCTCGAAGTCGTTGGCGGTGTAGTAGGCCTTCGAGACGATCGGCATCTGGGCGACGGCAAGGATGTTCTGGCTCGATTGCTCACCGCTGAAGGTCAGGCGCACCGTCGCGGCATCGACGGCCACGGCATCGGTCATCCAGCGCAGTGCCTGCGACAGGTTGGGATGGCCCTTTTCCTTGTAGAGTTTCAACGCGAAGACGATGTCGGCAGCCGTCAGCTGCGACCCGTCGTGCCAGCGCGCCTCGGGCCGCAGGGCAAAAGTGTAGGTGTTGCGGTCGGCCGAAAGCGTCACGGACTCGGCCAGCAGCCCGTAGACCGCGTCCGGCTCGTCCAGCGCGCTCACCATCAGCGAATCGAAGCAATATTCGGTACGCGGCGGCGAATCGCCCTTCAACACCAGCGAGTTCAAGGTGTTGAAGGTGAGGAAGCTCTGGTTGAAGGTGGAATTCGGCGGCGCGAAATTGATGGTTCCGCCCTTCGGCGCATCCGCGTTGACGTAGCCGAAATGGCTGAAGTCGGTCGGGTATTTCAGCTCGCCGAAGGCCGAAAGCCCGTGCAGTTTCGTTTCCGTCGGGGTATTGGCGAAAGCGCGGCCGGGCACGAGTGCTGCCGCAGCGGCCGCCCCGCCCAGCGCCATCAGCTCCCGCCTGGAAAGACGCACCTCGCCGCCCATCAATCAACGCTCTTGTACTTGGCCGCCAGCGCCTTCTCCTTCTCAGGATCGATCCACCACGATTCGATGTCCGGGCCGATATAGGTCGGCTGCCTGTCGGGGATGCCGAACTTGTTCCAGTAGGCCAGCCAGACGTCCGGCCGGGTGAATTGCGGCACGACATAGAAATTCCACAACAGAACGCGGTCCAGCGCACGCGTCGCCGCCGTCAGGTCGTCGCGGTCTTTGGCGAAGATTACCTTGTCGACGAGCGCATCGACGACTGGGTCCTTGATTCCTTCGTAATTGCGCGAACCGGGCGAATCGGCCGCCTTCGAGGACCAGAAGTCGCGCTGTTCGTTGCCGGGCGAATCCGACTGCGGCAGCACCACCGTGGTCATGTCGAAATCGAAGTCGTTGAGGCGATTGACGTATTGCGACTGGTCGACGAAGCGCAGCGTGGCGTCGATGCCGATCTTCCTAAGCATGGTGACGTAGGGCATCATCGTCGCTTCCGCACCCTGCCGGAAGTCGAGGATTTCGAAGCGGAACGGCGCGCCTGTCTTGGCATTCACCATCTTGCCGCCCTTGATCACCCAGCCGGCCGAAGCCAGCAGGTCGACGGACTGCTTGAGGATCCTGCGTTCGGCCTGCGGCTTGTCGAAGGCGGGCAGGCTCCATTCCTGCGTGAACAGTACCGGCGGCAGCTTGTCCTTGTACTGGTTTAGAAGCTCCAGTTCCTCGCCCTGCGGCAAGCCGCTGGAAGCGAGGTCGCTGCCCATGAAGTAGCTTGTGATGCGGGTGTTCAGGCCGAAGGACTGCGTGCGGTTGATGGTGTCGAAGTCGTAGAGATAGGACAGCGCCTGGCGCACACGCCGGTCCTGGAACAGGGGCCGGCGGGTGTTCATGGCGAAGCCCTGCATGTTGGCGCGCGACTCCGCCTTGAATTCCTTCTTGATGACGTCGCCGGCCTTGATCGCCGGGAAATCGTATTTGGTCATCCAGCCGCGGCCGCTGTTTTCCGGATTGATGTCCTGCCAGCCGCCCTTGATGAAGGCCAGCCATTCGGCGCTCTCGTCGAGGAAATAGGTGTAGCGGCGGGTATCGAAATTCTCGCGGCCGACTTTGACCGGCAGCTTGCCCCCCCAGTAGTCCGGCACGCGCTCCCAGATGATCTCGGAGCCCGGCTTGAAGCTCTTGATCTTGTAAGCGGCGGAGCCGAGCGGTATTTCCAGCGTCGGCTTGGTGATATCGCGCTTCTTGCCGCTGGCGTCGGTGCCCTCCCACCAGTGCTTCGGCAGTACGACGAGGTCGCCGAGGATATTCGGCAGTTCGCGGTTGCCTTTCTGGTTGAAGCGGAATTCGACCTCGCGGTCGGAAACCGCCACCGCCTCGGTGACGTTCTCGAAATAGCGGTTGTACATCGGGCTGTTGGCCTTCAGCACGTTGAAGGACCAGACCACGTCGTCCACCGTGATCGGCTGGCCGTCGTGCCACCGGGCGGCGGGATTCAACCGGTAGGTGACGGAGGAATAATCGGCGGGGAACTTGTAGGCCTCCGCCACCAGCGGGTGGTAGACGCTGCCCTCGTCGATCGCCTGCTCCATCAGCGTATCGTAGAGCAGTCCGCCGCCGAACTGGGAAAAACCGGCGGCCGGGGAGCCCTGGACGACATAGGGGTTAAAGCTGTCGAAAGTGCCGACCACGGTGGAATTCAGCGTGCCGCCCTTCGGCGCATCGGGGTTCACGTAGTCGTAACGCTGGAAGTTGTCACCGTACTTGGATTCGCGGATCAGCCAGCCCGAGGTGCGCCATTCGTCGGCGGAAGCGGCGGCCGCAACGCCGAGCAGGAAAACGACGGCGAGGCCCGCCAGCGCGGGAAACGTCTTCGGTATCGCCTTCATCCTGCTCCTCGTCCCGTGGCCGATTGCGAACAATCTAGTCCATCCGGCGCATGTGGAAACCGCATCAGGGCGTTTTGCGGCGCCTTATGCGCGTTTTCTAACAGAAAAGCCGGGACGAACCCGGCTTTTTCAAGAATTCAGCTCTGACAAATGCGTTATTGCGCGGGCGCCGGCGCCGGTTCGGCGGGCTTCTCGCCCTCTGCCGGAGCAGCAGGCTTTGCCTCGGCCGGCTTCGTCTCGGCCGGTGCCGCAGCAGCCTCCGGCAGCGGCTTCGGGCTATCCGACAGCGTGCGCAGATAGGCGAGCAGGTCGGCGCGGTCCTCGTCCTTCTTGAGGCCGGCGAAGCCCATCGCCGTGCCCTTCACGAAAGCCTTCGGCGACAAAAGGAAATGATAGAGATTGTCGTAGGTCCACTTTTCCGAACCGCCCTTGGAGAATTCCTTCATGCCGGCCGAATAGGAAAACCCTTCATGCTCGGCAACCGGGCGGTCGACGATATCCCACAGGTCGGGGCCGACCTTGTTCGGGCCGCCCTTCTCGCCGGAATGGCAGGCCTCGCACTTCTTGAAGATAGCGGCGCCCTTGTCGGCGCTGGCCGCCGGCAGCAATTCGGCGACCGGCTTCGGGCCAGCGGCCTCGCCACCAGCAGCGCCGCCGGCAGGCTCTTCAGTGGCCTCGATGGCAAAACCGGGCTTCTCGGGAGAAGGCGAGGCGAACAGGGCGTCGGATACGAGCCCGACCGAGAAAACCACGAAAACGGTTCCCAGCAGGCCGCCGATCACCTTGTTGATCTCGAAAGAGTCCATGCACCCCATCTCCCTTGTCCGGCGGGACCGAATCCGTCCATCCGTCCGTCGGTATCGCGGCCGCGCGCAAGGCGGCCAAATCGGGCGGAAACTAGGTCTTTTGCTTGGGCGTTGCAACACCTATAAGAGCGCAGCCAGTGAGACTTTTTGACACTTTCCACGCTCTTCTTCGACGCCCTAGCCAACCATGTCCACACTTCTTCTCATCCCTGCCCGCATGGCCTCGACGCGCCTGCCGGGCAAGCCGCTCGCCGATATAGCCGGCGCCCCGATGATCGTGCATGTGGCGCGCCGCGCCGCAGAAAGCGATCTCGGGCGCGTCGTGGTGGCCACCGACACGGAGGCGGTCGCCGAGGCTGTGCGCGCGCACGGCTTCGAGTCCGTGCTGACGCGCGCCGACCACCAGTCGGGTTCCGACCGCATCTTCGAGGCGCTGACGACGCTCGATCCGGCCGGCCAAGTGGAGACGATCGTCAATGTGCAGGGCGACCTGCCGACCGTCGAGCCTGCCGTCATCAAGGCGGCGCTGAAGCCGTTCGAGGAGGCGGCCGTAGACATCGCCACGCTCGGCGTCGAGATCATCGACGAAGACGAGAAAACCAACCCGAACGTGGTCAAGATCGTCGGTTCGCCGCTTTCGCCCACCCGGCTGAAGGCGCTCTACTTCACCCGCGCCACCGCGCCGTGGGGTGACGGGCCGCTCTATCATCACATCGGCCTCTACGCCTATCGCCGCGCCGCGCTGGAGCGATTCGTCTCCCTCAAGCAGTCGCCGCTGGAGACGCGCGAGCGGCTGGAGCAGTTGCGCGCGCTGGAGGCCGGCATGCGCATCGACGCCGAGATCGTGCGTTCGGTGCCGCTGGGCGTGGACACGCCGCAGGACCTCGAGCGGGCCCGCCAGATTCTTTCAAACTGAGACGAGACGATGCCGGAAAAGACCAACAGGATTTCCTTCCAGGGCGAGCCGGGAGCCAACTCCGACAGCGCCTGCCGTGACATGTATCCCGGCATGGAACCCCTGCCCTGCCCCACCTTCGAGGAGGCCTTCAACGCGGTCGAGACGGGCAAGGCCGATCTGGCAATGATACCGATCGAGAACACCATCGCCGGCCGCGTCGCCGACATCCATCATCTCCTGCCCGAATCGAAGCTGCACATCGTCGGCGAATATTTCATGCCGATCCACTTTCAGCTCATGGTGCTGCCGGGCGTGAAGCGCGACGAGATCAAGACCGTGCACAGCCACATCCACGCGCTCGGCCAATGCCGCAAATACATTCGCAGGAACGGCTGGAAGCCGGTCATCGCCGGCGATACGGCAGGTGCGGCGAAGCTGGTTTCGGAGGAAAAGCAGCGTTCCATGGCGGCGCTGTCGCCGGCGCTCGCCGCCAAGCTCTACGGGCTGGACGTCATCGAGGAGAACGTCGAGGACATCGAAAGCAACACCACCCGCTTCGTCGTGCTGACCAAGTCCAAACAGTGGGTCGAGCGGCCGACGCCGGACGCCCGGATGATGACGACCTTCCTCTTCCGCGTGCGCAACGTGCCGGCGGCGCTCTACAAGGCGATGGGCGGCTTCGCCACCAACGGCGTCAACATGACCAAGCTGGAGAGCTACCAGCTCGGCGCCTTCACCGCGACCCAGTTCTATGCCGACATCGAAGGCCACCCGGACGATCCGGGGGTGAAGAACGCGCTGGAGGAACTGCGCTTCTTCACGCGAGAGGTGCGCATCGTCGGCGTCTACCCGCGCGCGGATTCGCGCGAGCAGTGGAAGCTGGCGGACTAACCCCCTCAGGACTGGCGCCGTTCACTCCGCGACGGTGATGCCGAGCAGTGCCTGCAGGGCGAACAGGACGGCCAGCGAGCCGACGAACATGCCGACGAACACGGCCGTGGCGATCGCCGCGCCCTTGCCGACGGCGGCGTTGGTCATGCGCCAGGTGAAGACCATGGTCAGCAGGAACAGGGCGAGCGACAGCAGGACGGCGAACTGGTCGCTCGCCGGCGCGACCAGCCTGACCAGCGCAGCCGGCAGCATGATCCAGGCGACGATGGCCGAGGCCCAGTTGCTGGCCACGACATAGTGCACGAAGCGGTCACCGATGCCGACGCGCCGGCCGACGAAGGCTAGCCCGCACAGCGGCAGCACCCAGGTTCCGAGGTCCACCACCGCCAGCCGCAGAACTATAGAAAGGCGCGAGACCACCGCATCCGGATCGCCGATCTCGCCGGCGACCCCGACCCAGCCGACAGCCATGGCCGGAAGGGCGACGACAATGGCGAAGAAGGAATTCCAGAAGCCGTCGGCGGAAAGATCGAGCAGGCGCAGGCCGTCGGCCTTGCCCCGCATCAGCCGCCACGCCCCCGAAAGGGAGGCCGATATGTCCTGCCCCGACAGCATGGCGCCGCTACCCGAACCAGTCCTCGAGGAAACGCTGGTATATCTGCGTCAGCGTCTCAAGATCGGCAAGGGCGACGCGCTCGTCCACCATGTGCATGGTCTTGCCCACCAGCCCGAACTCGACCACCGGGCAATAGTCCTTGATGAAGCGCGCATCGGACGTGCCGCCGGACGTGGAAAGCGCGGGCATCGAGCCCGTTACCGCATGCACCGAACCTGAAAGCGCGTCAATCAGCCTGTCGTCCCGAGTGAGGAAGACATGGCTCGGCCCGTCCTTCCAGACAAGGTCGTAGTCCACCGGCTCCTTGCGGCCCTTGCGGTAAGTCTTGCGCCGCGAGGCTGCGTCGAGGCGGTTGTGGATTTCCGCCTGCAGGCTCTCCGCCGTCCAGGTGTCGTTGAAGCGGATGTTGAAAGTGGCGGTCGCTTTCGCCGGGATGACGTTGGTGGCCGGGTTGCCGACGTCGACGGAGGTCACCTCCAGATTGGTCGGCTGGAAATCCCTCGTCCCCTCGTCGAAGGCCGGGGCGAGCAGGGCGTCGACCAGCGCCATCAGTCCGCGCACCGGATTGTCGGCCAGATGCGGATAGGCGGCGTGGCCCTGCCTGCCGTTGACGGTGACGACGCCGGACAGTGAACCGCGGCGGCCGATCTTGATCATGTCGCCGAGTTTGTCCGGATTGGTCGGCTCGCCGACGAGCGCCGCGTCCCACGTCTCGCCGCGCCCGGCGGCCCATTCGAGCAGCTTGACGGTGCCGTTGATCGCCGGTCCTTCCTCGTCGCCAGTGATCAGCAGCGAGACGGACCCTTTCAGCGCGCCATTCTTCTCGACATGGCGGGCGACGGCGGCGACGAAGCAGGCGATGCCGCCCTTCATGTCGACGGCGCCGCGGCCGTACATTTCCCCTTTGGCGACCTCTGCGGCAAAGGGCGGATGTGCCCAGGCCGCCTCGTCGCCAACGGGCACGACGTCGGTATGGCCGGCGAACATCAGGTGTGGGCCGTTGCCGGAGCGACGGGCATAGAGGTTTTCGATGTCCGGCGTGCCTCCTTCAGAAAAGACCGGCCGCTCGACGGCGAAGCCCAGCGGCACCAGCATCGTCTGAAGCACCGCCAGCGCACCGCCTTCGGCGGGCGTCACCGACGGACAGCGGATGAGGGCGGCGAGGTTCTCGGCGGGATCAACGGGCAGCGTCATGGGCGAAGGGTTAGAACAAAGCGCGCGACCTGTCACGATGGGCTGTTGGGCCAGCGCGACCCTGCCGACAGTCCGGCCGCGATTGTGTATCGTCGCCGGCCATGGAGACACGGAAGATCAGCACGGACGCCCATATCGTCGTCGCCGGCGCAGGCGGAATAGGCTGTTATGTCGGCGGCTGTCTCGCCCGTGCCGGACGAAAGGTAACGTTCCTGGCCCGGCCGCGAATCGAGCAGGCATTGCGCGAGAACGGGCTGCGCATCTCCGACCTCGACGGCCACGACCGCCTGCTGGCGCCCGATGCCGTCGATGCGAGCGCGGACCCGGCTGTGCTGGCCGGGGCCGATGTCGTGCTGGTCACCGTCAAGCGCGGGGCGACGGAAGAGATGGGCAAGCTGGTCGCTGCGCATGCGCGGCCCGACGCCATCGTCGTCAGCCTGCAGAACGGCGTCGACAATGCAGACCGCATCAGGAGCCTGACCGCTCCCCGTCCGGTCCTTGCCGGAATGGTGCCGTTCAACGTGGCGCAATCCAGCGAGGGCGAACGCCCGCTCCACATGCACCGGGCCAGCGAGGGAACGGTGCTGGTCGGCGCCGGCGTGCCGGGACTGGCTGAACTGCTGTCGGTCGAAGGCTGCGTGAGCGCGGCTCACGCCGATATCGAGGACGTTTTGTGGGGCAAGCTGCTCTTCAACCTCAACAACGCTCTCGTGGCGCTGTCGGACCTGCCGCTCGCGGCCGAACTGGCCGACCGGCGCTGGCGACTCGTGCTGGCCCGCCAGATGGACGAGGCGCTGACGGCCATGAAAGCGTCCGGCATCCGGCCGGTGGCAGCGGCAGGCGGTGCGCCCCCTGCCCTTTTGCCGTCCATCCTGCGCCTGCCCGACTGGCTGTTCGCGCTGCTCGCCCGGCGCATGCTGGCGATCGACGGGAAAGCCCGGTCTTCGATGTGGGACGATCTCCAACGCGGCCGGCCAACCGAGGTCGATGCCTTGCAAGGAGCCGTGCTCAGGCTGGCAAAACGGGCCGGCACGGCGGCGCCGACCATCGAACGCACCATCGCGCTTGTCCGCGCCGCCGAGCGGGCCGGGTCCGGCGTGCCGCGACTTGCTCCGGACGCTTTCGACTGACGCTCAGGCCGGCGCGTTGGTGCGGGAGCCGTAGCGATTCGGTCCCGGATCGCCCGGAAACAGGCACAGCACGAGGAACGCGACGATGGAAACCACCGGCACGAACAGGACGAACGCCATCATGCCGGGCTTGCCGAGATCGTGCAGGCGCTTGATAGCCAGCGCCACGTTCGACCATAGCGAGCCGAGGAAGGCCACCATGAACAGCAGCGCCCATGTCTCGCTTTCGGCCGTGCCCTCCGGCACCAGCGTGAAGCGATAGAGCGGGAAAGCCTGCGCGATGGCGACCAGCAGGCCGCCAAGAAAATAGGCCGCGCGACTGACGCGGCCCGAGGTCCTGAAGAAAAGCCAGGAGAGTTGGATTCGATCAGACAAGGCTGGCCATTTTCCGCTTGAGAAACGCTGCCGTCACAGAGGCGGCTGCGCGTATCCCCGCTGCTGTTGCGAAAGACCGTCCCGAATCTGGCCGAGACGGTCGAACATCCCGAAGATCACGATATAGAGTTCGCACATCACCCGCCACAAGAGCAGGCCCAGCACCGATCCGACGAGCGACAAGAGACCGGCGCCGAGCGACCCGGAGAGCAGGCCCATGAAGAAGCTGGCGACGCCGAACACAAGCAGGACGGCGATACCCAGCCAGTAGACGATCTTGATGACGCTCGGCGTTATGAGTCTCTCGAAACTGAAAAAATCGCTTAGCTGCATTGTTCCCTCTCACAATTCGAAGCGGCGGCAGCTTGCTTGCGCCGGCTTCGAGGGTCAATCCCGCAGCAATTCGTTGATCGAGGTCTTGGAGCGGGTTTTCGCGTCGACCCGCTTGACAATGACGGCGCAATAGAGGCTCGGGCCGGGTTCACCGTTGGGCAGCGGCTTGCCGGGCAGCGAACCCGCCACGACGACGGAATTGGCCGGCACCTCGCCGTAGAAGACCTCGCCGGTGGCGCGGTCGACGATCTTGGTCGACTGGCCAATGAAGACGCCCATGCCGAGCACCGAGCCCTCGCGCACGATGCAGCCTTCCACCACCTCCGAACGCGCGCCGATGAAGCAGTTGTCCTCGATGATGGTGGGGCCGGCCTGCATCGGCTCCAGCACGCCGCCGATGCCGACGCCGCCCGAGAGGTGCACGTTCTTGCCGATCTGGGCGCAGGAGCCGACCGAGGCCCAGGTGTCCACCATCGTTCCCGAATCGACATAGGCGCCGACATTGACGAAGGACGGCATCAGCACCACGCCCGGCGCCACATAGGCCGTGCGGCGCACCACCGCCGAGGGGACGGCCCGAAAGCCGGCCTTCTCGAAGTCCATCGCTCCCCAGCCCTCGAACTTCGAGGCTACCTTGTCCCACCAAACGGCGTTGCCGGGGCCGCCGGCGATGACCTCCATCGGGTTCAGCCGGAAGGACAGAAGCACGGCCTTCTTCAGCCACTGGTTGACGTGCCACTTGCCGTCGGCCTGCCGTTCGGCAACGCGCGCGACGCCTTTGTCGAGCAGGTCGAGTGCCGTTTCAATAGCATCGCGCACCTCGCCGCGCGTGGCGGTCGAGACGCCATCGCGCTCCTCGAAGGCCTTGTCGAGGGTCGTTTCGAGGCTGGCCAGGTCTGGCTTCGACATGATCTCTCCGTTACCAAGCTGTTAAGGGGCGGTTCTTAACCTGTCTGAAAGGCGGGCGGACCCTATTTGAAGGCAGTATGGGGGTCAATCGCGACGGCGTCACGGGACGGCGCCGTCAGAGCAGATTTGGGGATAAGCGACATGGATCCTATGGAACCGACGGGCTGGACGCCTCTGCCGCACTCCGGCGAGGATCTGGAGCGGGTCAAGAGCGTGCCGGACACGCCGCAGACGCGCGCCGCCACCTACCGTCTGGCCTGGAACGACGAAGACTTCATGACGCGGCGCGAGCTGCGTCCGGTGCGCCTCCAGCTCGAACTGCTGAAGCCCGAGATGATTCTCGCCGAGCGCGGCATCCGCTCGACAGTCATCCTGTTCGGCGGCGCGCGCCTGCCCGAACCGGGCGGTGCCGCCTGGGCGGCCAAGAACGAGACGCAGAAGAAGAACCTCGAGGCCAACAGCAAATATTACGACGAGGCGCGCAAGTTCGCGCGGCTGTGCTCGCAGCATTCCGCCACGTCCTACTATCGCGAGTTCGTCGTGGTGACCGGCGGCGGACCGGGCGTGATGGAGGCCGGCAACCGCGGCGCCGACGACGTCGGCGCGCCTTCCATAGGCCTCAACATCGTCCTGCCGCACGAGCAGGCGCCGAACGCCTACGTGACGCCGGAGCTGTGCTTCAACTTCCACTACTTCGCCATCCGCAAGATGCACTTCGTCATGCGCGCCAAGGCCGTCGCCGTCTTCCCCGGCGGCTTCGGCACGATGGACGAGTTCTTCGAGACGCTGACGCTGATCCAGACCGGACGTATGGAACGCGTGCCGGTCATTTTGTTCGGCCGTTCCTTCTGGGAAAAGGCGCTCAACCTCGACTTCCTCGCCGAGCAGGGCACCATCACCCCCGGCGACCAGGACATTATCGACTACGCCGAGACGGCTGACGAGGCGTGGGAGATCATCAAGCGCTTCTACAAACTGTAGAACCGTCCTGCTCTTCCGCTTCGAGCGGGCGCGGCCGGTGCACGAGGCTGACCAGCACGAAGGAAATGATCATCAGCAGGAACCAGGAGCCAAGCTTGGCTATCGAAACCAGCGTCCAGCCGTCCGCCTGGCCCGGATAGAGCCAGGCGTGCGACCATGTGCCGATGTTCTCGGCAAACCAGATGAACAGCGCCACCAGGAGGAAGCCGACCAGCAGCGGCATCCGATGCCGGAAGCGGAAGACGCGGTAATGAACGACCGTGCGCCAGTAGAGCAGCACCGTTGCCGCGAACAGGCCATAGCGCAGGTCGACGATGAAATGGTGGGCGAAGAAGTTTCCATAGATCGCCGCACACAGTACGACCGTCGTCCACAGCGGTGGGTAGTTCGAATAACGCATGTCGAAGATGCGGCCGATACGGGCGAGATAGGAGCCAACGGCGGCATACATGAAGCCGGAAAACAGCGGCACGCCGCCGATGCGGAAGAAACTGTCCTCCGGATAGATCCACGACCCCGCAGACGTCTTGAACAATTCCATGACGGTTCCGACGATGTGGAAGACCAGGATCACCTTGGCTTCCGCCGTGGTCTCGAGGCGGAAAAGCAGCATGGCGAGCTGGATTCCCAATGCCGCCAGGAAGAGAAAGTCGTAGCGGGCCAGCGCCGCATGGTCCGGCCACAGGAAGCGCGTGGCGAGGATGAGGGCGAGCATCGCGCCGCCGAACAGGCAGGCCCAGCCCTGTTTCAGGCCGAAGACGAGGAATTCGACGACGGCCCCCGAGATGCCATTCGCCGGCAGCCGGTCGAGCACCCGATGGGCAGCCGCATCGATGGCCGCCTCGACCGAGGTGAAACGCCTCAAACGGGCGCGCCCACGATTGCGGTGAGGAAGCCGGACAGATCGTCGGTGACGAAATCGACGTCGTCGTCGTTGTCCGGATCGCGTTCCCATATTTCGGAAAAGGTCGGCTCGAAATTGCGCGGCACGATCAGGACCGTCGTCATGCCCAGCGCTTTGGGCACGGCGAGATTGCGGGCGAGATCCTCGAACATCACGGTGTTGTGGCCGGTGACCGCATGGAGCGCCGCGAACTTCTCGTAGGTTTGGCGCGCCGGCTTCGGCGTCAGGCCGGCGGCGACGATGTCGAAGATGGCGTCGAAATGATCGAGGATGCCGAGCTGCCTTGCGGCGCGCTCTGCGTGGCCACGGTCGCCGTTGGTGAAGATGAACTTGCGCCCCGGCAGCTGGCGGATGGCGGCGCCGAGGGTAGGATCGGGCACCAGCCAGGAATAGTCGATGTCATGCACCTTTTGCAGGAAATCGTCGGGATCGATGCCGTGGCGCGCCATCAACCCGCTCAGCGTGGTGCCGTACTCAAGATAGAGTTCCTTCTGCAGCCTGCGCGCGTCCTCGCGCGACAACGACAGCAGTTCCGAGACATAGGCCGTCATCTTCACGTCGATCTGCGAAAACAGGTTCGAGTGATGCGGATAGAGGGTGTTGTCGAGGTCGAACACCCAGTCGGTGACGTGGGAGAAGCGGGCGGGATCAGGAAACTCGGTCATGGACTGCTTATGGCACGAAACGGCCTTCGGGACAGCGGGCATTATCCACAACCTTTGCGAGCGGACTTGGGCAAAATTGGCACGGTCGTTCAAATTTTATCCATCGCTGAAAGCCGGTCTTCAGGCCCCCGATGCGAAGGGGCGGCAAGGAGGACCTGCGGATGATTCGGACTGCACTGCGCGCCACTGCCGTAACCATCGCCGCCATCGCCATCTCGGTGTCGATCTGCGGATTTGTCCTGTCGTCCCTCGGCGGCCGGCTCGACGGCGTGGCCCTGTGGCTGTGCATCGTCTGCCCGCTCATCACGGCCTGGCCGGTGAGTGCACTCATGTTCAGCCAGAGCGCGCGCCTCAAGGCAGCCCATCGCGACCTCGCCCGCGCGCACGCCCAGCTCGCGGCGGCGCATCGACGGCTGGCCGAAAAGGCCCGGCGCGACGACATGACAGGCATGCTCAACCGGGAAAGCTTCTTTGCCATGCTTGAACGGTCGCGCCGCAAAGCGGACCGTGGCGCGCTGCTGATCATCGACGCCGATCATTTCAAGTCGATCAACGACAATTTCGGCCACCTCACCGGTGACGAGGCGTTGCTGCTGATTGCCGCGGCGATCAAGCGCGGCGTGCGAGCGGGCGACGTGCTCGGCCGCATCGGCGGCGAGGAATTCTGCGCTTTCCTTCCCGGGACGGACGAACGGGAAGCCAGCCAGATCGCGGAGCGCATCCGCCGCGAAGTCGAAGCCATCCGCTTCCAACCGGACGGCGAGCAGGCCATCCCGCTCACCGTCAGCATCGGCGGCGCGCTTTGTCCCCAGGGAGCGAAGATACCGGACCTGATGCGCAGCGCCGACCGCCGGCTCTACGAGGCAAAGCACAGCGGCCGGAATCTGGTGATCGTCGAGGCCGTGCCGAAGGCGGCTTGAACCCTCCCGCCGGCTATCGAGGCAACGTTGCGTCTTGCCCCTCCAGGGCTTATAGTCAGATTGTCGAAACATTCGAAAAATTGATATTTCCGCCATGGAAGTAAGACTATCCGGCGAAGTGCGCGACGGTCTGCTGGACGCCATCGAACATGCCATCATGCGCTGGCAGGACGAGACGCAGGCCTATGACGATGCCGTTGGCGAGATGAGCGGCCTCAGCCTGGGCGAACGGCGTTGCGTCAGCATGCTCTACAACGGGCCGCAGACGGCCGGCACGCTGGCAACGGTGTCGGGCCTTACACCAGCAGCCGTCACCGCGCTGACAGACCGGCTCGAGGCGCGCGGCCTGGTGAGACGCAAGCGCGATCCCGACGACCGGCGCAAGGTGATCGTCGAGGCGACGGAAGACACGCAACGGCTGTGCGAGCGCTACTATGGCGATCTCGCCCGCGAGGGCCGGCGGCGCCTGCAAGCCTTCAGCGACGTCGAGCTCGGCACGGTGCTGGAGTTCCTGACTTCGGCCGCCGATCTCCAGCGCGAACAGCTTGCGCGGCTGCATCCCAAGGGACGTGCCCTCAGGGCATAGCGGCGACCGGCCGGAACCTCACACCGTGGCGGGGTCGAGCGCCGGCTTTTCCTTCCAGCGTCCGACGATGGCCGTAAGGTCGGCCTTGCCGAAGGCGTCCTTCAGGGCATCGAAGGACGGCAGCACGAAGTAAGCGCGCTGGAACTTGTCGATCTCGTAGCTGGTGCGCATCACCGTCTCCAGGTCGAAGGGCACATGATGGGCATCCGCGCCTTCGACGGCGAACTGAAGCTCGGTAAAGGAAGACATCAGCCCGGCGCCGAAGGCCTTCAGCGGCTGGCCCGGTTCCTGCATCAGCCCGTATTCGGCTGTATACCAGTAGAGCCGGGTGATCATCTCGTCGCCTCCCAGCGCGATCGCATCGCCAGCCTTGTCGCCATACATCTGCATGAAATCGGCGAAGACCGGCTGAGTCAGGATCGGCACATGGCCGAAGAAATCGTGGAACATGTCCGGCTCGACGATGTAGTCGAGCTCTTCCTTCGTCCGCAGCCAGTTGGTGACGGGAAAACGGCGGTTGGCGAGATGATCGAAGAAGGGCGCGGCCGGGATCAGGCCCGGCACGGCGACGATCTCCCAACCCGTCAGTTTCCGCAACTTGTCGCTCACCTCGCCGAAATCGGGAATGCGGTCGAGCAGGCCGAGCGCATCGATGCCGTCCAGGTAGGACTTATGCGCCAGCCGGCGCGTCAGCCTGGTCTGGCGATCGCACAGCGTGCGCCACACGTCCTGCTCTTCGGCGCTGTAGTCGTATCCTTGCGCCACCGTGAAATCGGAACGGCAGACGGCGTAGTTGCCGCGCAACCCCTGCGCGGCGCATTCACGGGCATATTCGGCGACGCTGATCGACATGGCTTCCTCCTCGCGGGTCGTTCTGATCGTCGAAGAAGGATAGCGCGCGGAGGCGAGGCAAACCTGCCTCAGTTCTGGCGCGAAGGAGGCAATCGAGCTAGAATCAACCAGGAATGACTTTTCTGGAGGTTGAATTGCCTCAATTCGATGCCTTCGAAATCAAGATGCTCGACACGCTGCAGCATGACGGCCGCAAGCCGATATCGGAACTGGCACAGGAAATCGGCCTCTCCACGACACCGTGCGCGCGGCGTTTCGAGGCCTTGCAGCGGAGCGGCGTCATAAAGGGTTTTTCGGCCCAACTCAGCCGCCGCGCGCTGGGGCTTGCGGTGGAGGTGTTCGTCCAGGTCCGGCTCACCAGCCACAGCGACGAGTCGCCGGAAATCTTCATCAACGCGGTGCAGCGCATGGACGAGGTCTCGGCCTGCTGGACGATGACCGGCGACCACGATTTCCTGCTGCACGTCATGGTGCCTTCGGTGGACGAGTTGAATACCTTCGTCATGCACCGGCTGATGCGCTTAAAGGGTGTGCGCGACGTGCACACCCAACTCGTCCTGCAGAATATCAAAGGCCCCGGCCATGTGCCGCTGGGCCATTTGCGGGGCTGATTATTCGGCGGCGGCTTTCGCCTTCGGGCGGGTTTGGTCGCCGCGCCCAGCCAGAAGGCCTTCAACCGAGATATCCTCGTCGAGTTCCTCCCAATGCAGGCCGCGCGTGCTGATTTCGACATCCGCGCGCTGTTCGGGACTGGCATGGAGCAGTCGCGGGAACCACGCGAGCGGCACACCAAGGCGGCGGCCGTCCGACAGGTCGACCCACATGCTGTCCTCGTCGAAGCCGACGGCTTTCGCCTTAACCAAAATGCTCATCCCAAGCTACCGCGATCTCGTCGCGGTGTTGTTCTATGATGCCGGTCAGTTCACGCAGGACCCGTGCGCTATACCCGTCATTATAGGCTACCACAACGTCCGGCCACAGCCAAAACTTCGCGTCAATGCCATCCTTCAGCACATGGACGTGCTGTGGCTCACGCGGATCGCCTTCGTTGGAATAGAAATGAAAGCGATAACCGTTACGCCGGAAAACGACAGGCACGCTGATCGTGCCTCACGGCACGATCAGCGTGCCGGCGCCATGCTCGGTGAAAAGTTCCAGCAGCACGGCGTGCGGCGTCTTGCCGTTCAGGATGACGACGCCTTCGACCCCGCGGTCGATGGCCTCGATGCAGGTCTCAACCTTGGGGATCATGCCGCCAGAGATCGTGCCGTCGGCGATCAGCGCGCGCGCCTGAGCCACCGTGAGTTCGTCGATCAGCTTCTTGTCCTTGTCGAGCACGCCCGGCACGTCCGTCAAAAACAGCAAGCGCTTCGCGCCGAGCGCGCCGGCGATGGCCCCGGCGAAGGTGTCGGCGTTGATGTTGTAGGTGTGGCCGTCGCGGCCGGGTGCCACCGGCGCCAGCACGGGGATCATCTCCGAGCGGGCGAGCAGGTCGAGCAAGGTGCGGTCCACCTCCACCGGTTCGCCGACAAAGCCGAGGTCGAGCACGCGCTCGATGTTGCTGTCGGGGTCCCGGACGCGCTTCTGGGCCTTCTCGGCGAACACCATGTTGCCGTCCTTGCCGCACAGGCCGATTGCCCATTCGCCCTCGGCATTGATGAGGGCGACGATCTCCTTGTTGATGGAGCCGGCCAGAACCATCTCGACGATCTCGACGGTCTTGGCGTCGGTGACGCGCAGACCGCCCTCGAACTTCGATTCGATGCCCATCTTGTCCAGTATGGCGCCGATCTGCGGCCCGCCGCCGTGGACGACGATCGGGTTGACGCCGGACTGCTTGAGCAGCGCGATGTCGCGGGCGAAGGCCTTGCCGAGGTCGGCGTTGCCCATAGCGTGGCCGCCGTATTTGACCACCACGGTCTTGTTCTCGTAGCGCTGCATGTAAGGCAGGGCGGCCGAAAGCAGCGCGGCCTGCGCCTCGGCGGTGGCGGCAATGTCCGTCATGGCAAACGTCCCGGTTGGCTGGGGGGAGGATGGCGCGGTCATACCGGCAAATCCCGGCGAGGGCAACCGATCCCGGCGCCATCGGCTCTTGTCTTTGCATTGCCTGCGGCGTCATCTGCCAGCGACGGAGCTTCAAACATGACCACAGGCGATTTCGACGCGAGAACCCACTGGCAGGAGGTCTATTCGACGAAGCCGGTCACCGGCGTAAGCTGGTATCAGGAAGAGCCGGCGCCCTCGCTGGACCTGTTGAAAGAAGCCGGCGCGACGTCTGACAGCGCGGTCATCGACATCGGCGGCGGCGCTTCGGTTCTGGTCGACCGGCTGCTGGCGCTCGGCTATGGCGACCTCACAGTCCTCGACATATCGGAGGCGGCACTGGCCTCGGCAAGGAAATGCATGGGCCCCGAGGCCGGCCGCATCGACTGGATCGTGACCGACGTCAGGAAATGGCAGCCTGCCCGCACCTACGACATCTGGCACGACCGCGCCGCCTTTCATTTCCTGACCGATGCCGAAGACCGGAAAGCCTATGTGGAACGTCTACGTTCGGCGCTGCGCAAAGGCGGGCACGCCATCATCGGCACCTTCGCGCCGGACGGACCGGAGCGATGCAGCGGCCTGCGGGTCTGCCGCCACGATGCCGAAAGCCTCGCTATGACACTGGGGGTAGGTTTCCGCCTCGTCGACAGCCGCCGCCATGAACACGCGACGCCTTGGGGCGCGATGCAGCGCTTTCATTTCGGCACTTTCCGCAAGGAGACGTAACAAACGCCCATCCTGCCGCGAATGTGAAGAACAGCCGGTCGCCCTCACCCGCAATTGATTTCCCCGCGAACCGGGAAACTGGCAAGAAACGACAGGAAGGATCGAACCGATGAACCGCCGCAACTTTCTTCTGAACGGTGCCGCCGGCATCGCCTTCGTGGCCGGTGGCGTTTCCCTGTTGCGCATGGGGCGCCCCGAGCCCGCCCGCGCCGCCACGGCCGAAACGTTCGAAGTGACCAAAACCGACGCCGAATGGAAGGCGCAATTGACGCCGGCGCAGTACGACGTGCTCAGGCACGAAGGCACCGAATATCCCGGCTCCAGCCCGCTGCTCGAAGAGCATCGCAAGGGCGTGTTCGCCTGTGCCGGCTGCGACCTGCCGGTCTATTCCTCCGACAAGAAATTCGAATCCGGCACCGGCTGGCCGAGTTTCTGGCAGGAAATTCCCAAGGCTGTAGGCGAGCACAAGGACACGACGCTCGGCATGGTGCGCACGGAAGTGCATTGCCGGCGCTGCGGAGGCCATCTCGGCCACGTCTTCAACGACGGTCCGCCGCCGACCGGGCTTCGCCACTGCATCAACGGCGTGGCGCTCACCTTCAAGCCGGCGACCGCCTGACCCTATTCGTGCCCGTATTGCAGCGCCTGCGTGTCGATCTCCGGCTCGCGGCCGGCGACAAGGTCCGCCAGCACCTTTCCCGAACCGCAGGACGTGGTCCAGCCGAGATGGCCGTGGCCGGTGTTCAGGTAGAGGTTACGATAGCGCGCACGGCCGATGACGGGAACCGAACTCGGCATCATCGGCCTCAAACCGGCCCAAAGCTCGGCCTTCTTCTCGTCGAAGGAGCCGGGGAACAGGTCATGCGCGGCGCGGAAGATCGAGGCGAAGTCGCGCGGCCGCCAGCTGCGGTCGAAGCCGGTGAACTCGGCGGTGGACGAAACCCTCAGCCGGTCGCCCAAGCGCGAATAGCCGATCAGGCTGTCCTCGTCGGCACCACCCATGGTCGGCCCCTTAGACGGGTCTTCGAGCGGAACGGTCATGGCATAACCCTTCACCGGATAGACCGGCAGGTCGAGTCCGTGGCGACGGCCGAGCAGGCCGCTCTCCGGCCCCATGCAAAGCACAACGGCGTCCGCCTCGAGCGGCCCGGCCGAGGTGCGCACGGCACGTACCCGGTCTCCCTCGGTGTCAAATGCCTCGACCGTGGTGCCGAAGCGGAAGACGACGCCGAGTTTGTCCGCCGCGTAGGCCGCGAGGCGCTCGGTGAACTGGCGCGAATCGCCCGTCTGGTCGACAGGAGAATAGATGCCGCCGGCGATCTTGTCCTTCACCGCCGCCAGACCCGGCTCGATCTCGGCGATGCGGTCGCGGCCGACGATCTCGATGGGCAGGCCGTGTTCGCCGAGAAAGCGATAATTGGCCGAGCCCGTGTCGAAGCTCCGTTGGGAGCGGAAGAAATAGAAGATGCCGCGCTTGCGCTCGTCGTAGCCGATGCCGGCCTCGGCCGACAGTTCGTTGATGCAATCGCGCGCATAGAGCGCCAATCTGAGCTTGGCGAGACTGTTGGCACGCAGGCGCGGTGTCGTGCACTGACGCAGGAAGCGCAGGCTCCAGAGGTAGAAATAGGGATCGGCCCGCAACCTGACGCGGATGCCGAGATTGTGGTTGAAAATGCCGCGAAAGAAGGTCTTCAGCGCTTCCGGCGAAGCCCAGGCAGTGGCGTCGCCTGGCGAGACGAGGCCGGCATTGCAATAGGAGGTGCCGCGCGCCACCTGATCGTGCCGCTCGACGACCGTCACCTCGTGACCGTCCCTGGCGAGATACGCGGCCGCCGCCGTGCCGACGACACCGGCGCCCAGAACCAGAATTCTCATGCAATCCTCACGCAAGATCGTGCGTGACCCATCGGCCCGCCGACAATCCCATAGCGTGTCTCGATGGCCGTTTCGAGCCTCGGCGGCTGGTCCAGCCGCTAGATTCTAGCCGCATCTATGCAACGCCAGATGATTCCGTCCGGCTGCAAAACGCTCCAGAGAATCAGGCGCGGACGGAGTTTTTGCCCGTCAGCGCGCGCTCCCAGTTCAGCGCGTCCTTGACGATCAGGTCGAGGTCGTCGCGTTGCGGCTTCCAGCCGAATTCGCGGCGGGCAAGATCGGAATTGGCGACCACGGCGGTCGCGTCGCCCGGCCGCCGCTCGCCCATGCGGACGTCGAAATCGCGGCCGAAGACGCGGCGCACGGCCTCGATCACCTCCAGCACCGAATAGCCGTGGCTGTAACCGCAATTGGCGATCAGGCTCTCCCCGCCGGCGCGCAGGCGCTGCAGGGCAAGCCTGTGAGCAGCGGCGAGATCGCTGACATGGATATAGTCGCGGATGCAGGTGCCGTCCGGCGTCGCATAGTCAGTGCCGTACACCTGCATGAACGGCCGCTTGCCGAGCGCCGTCTCCGAAGCGACCTTGATGAGATGGGTGGCGCCCGGCGTCGACTGGCCAGTGCGGCCCTTCGGGTCGGCGCCGGCGACGTTGAAATAGCGCAGCGCCGTGTAGCGCAGGTCGTGCGCGGCGGCGGCGTCGCGCAGCATCCACTCGCTCATCAGCTTGGACAGGCCGTATGGCGATTCCGGCGCCAGCCGTGCGTCCTCGCCCACCGGCTCCATCCCGGCGCCGCCATAAACGGCGGCAGTGGAGGAGAAGATGAAGTTCTTCACCCCCTGCCGCACCGCCGTCTCGATCAGCGTGCGGGTCTTGCAGGTGTTGTTCTCGTAATAGGCGAGCGGATCGGCCATCGATTCCGGCACGATGATCGAGCCGGCGAAGTGGATCACGGCATCGACGCCGTTCTCGCGCATCACCGTGGAGACAAGGTCCCTGTCGGCGACGTCGCCAACGACCAGCCTGGCTTCCGGCGCCACCGCCCAGTCGAAACCGGTGGACAGGCGGTCGATGACGACGACCTCCTCGCCGGCATCCAGCAACTCCCAGACCATGTGGCTGCCGATATAGCCGGCGCCGCCCGTCACAAGAACCGCCATCTGGACCTCTTTGCTCGCGTGAAAACTGTATCAAGCCGTCCGCCGCTGTCCTCCTAGCGCAAAAGCCTTAAGAAGCGGTGGTAACATTGCGCTGCATCCGGAAGCATCGTCGTGAAACCCAGTTGCCGGAAAGCCTGCAATAAGCGCCCCGCCGGCGTCATTATCACCTGTGGCAGGCGTGGCATTTTGACCGAAAGCGCGGAATGGACGACGGCCGGCCCCATGCTTATGATCCCGCGCAAACTTGGGAAGACGACATGAACTATCAGCGGTTCTTCGAGGATGCTATCGACCAGCTCCACGCGGAGCGGCGCTACCGGGTCTTCGCCGACCTGGAGCGCATCGTCGGCCAGTTTCCCCGCGCACTGTGGCGGGCCAACGGCCGGACGCAGGAAATCACCGTTTGGTGCTCCAACGATTATCTCGGTATGGGCCAGCATCCCGATGTCGTGGCGGCCATGCAGCAGGCGGCCGGCGGCATGGGCACCGGCGCCGGCGGCACCCGCAACATTTCCGGTACCAGCAATCCGCTGGTGCAACTGGAAACCGAACTGGCCGACCTGCACGGCAAGGAGGCGGGGCTGGTCTTCACCTCCGGCTTCATCTCCAACGAGGCGGCGATCTCCACCATCGCCCGGCTCCTGCCCAACTGTCTCATCATCTCGGACGAACTGAACCATGCCTCGATGATCGAAGGCGTGCGCCGTTCCGGGGCCGAGAAGAAAATTTTCCGCCACAACGACGTGGCGCATCTGGAAAGCATCCTGCAGACGGCGGGCCGCGAGCGCGCCAAGCTGATCGTCTTCGAGAGCGTCTATTCGATGGACGGCGACATCGCGCCGATCGCGCAGATCGCCGACCTTGCCGACAAATACAACGCCATGACCTACATCGACGAGGTGCATGCGGTCGGCATGTACGGCCCGCACGGCGGCGGCATCACCGAGCGCGAGGGGTTGGCGCACCGCATCGACGTCATCGAAGGCACGCTTGCCAAGGCGTTCGGCACGCTGGGCGGCTACATCACCGGCACGCAGAGCGTCATCGACGCCGTGCGCTCCTATGCGCCCGGCTTCATCTTCACCACGGCGCTGCCGCCGGCTGTCGCCGCAGCCGCCACCGCCGCCATCCGCCATCTCAAGACTTCGCAGGTCGAACGCGAGGCGCAGCAGCGCCAGGCCCGGCGCACCAAGGACGTGCTTGCCGGCGCCGGCCTGCCGGTGATGGACACGCCGACACACATCGTGCCGGTGCTCGTCGGCGACCCGGAACTGTGCAAGATGGCCAGCGACCGCCTGCTCGGCGTGCATGGCATCTATATCCAGCCGATCAACTATCCGACGGTGCCGCGCGGCACGGAGCGGCTGCGCATCACGCCAAGCCCCTTCCACACCGACGCGCTGATTGCCGAGCTTCAGGCCGCTCTGGTCGAGACCTGGGACGCACTGGGCATTCCCTACGCTGCCGCCGGCCGCCCTGCCGTCGCCGAGAGCGAGCGCATCATTCCGCTTTTGGTGCCGACATCCGGCGGCTGACGCCGGCTTTGCCCACAACCAGGCGGCGCTTCACCAACGCGACAAGAAAAACCCCGGCCGTAACGGACCGGGGTTTTCTGTTCGGATCGCGAGGTGCCGCCGATCAGGCGCGCTTGGCCAGCAAATCGCGAATCTCGGTGAGCAATGCAACGTCGGCCGGCGGCGGTGCGGCTGCAGGCGCCGGCTTTTCGCGCTCGAGACGACGGCGCATGTTGTTCACCGCCTTGACCATGATGAAGATGATCCAGGCCAGGATGAGGAAGTTGAGAACCACCGTGATGAAGCTGCCATAGGCGAAGACGGCGCCCTGCTTCCTGGCTTCCGCCAGGGTGGTGGCAGTGACGGTCGAGCTTAATCCGAAGAAATAGTCGTTGAAGTCGAGGCCACCGAAGATGGCGCCGACAATCGGCATGATGATGTCGTTGACCAGCGAATCGACGATCTTCCCGAAAGCGGCGCCGATGATGACGCCGACGGCCAAGTCCATCACATTGCCTTTGGAAATGAATTCCTGAAACTCTTTGAGCATGCGGTCCTCCGTATCCCCTTGCTTTCGTCTGCTGCCGCCCCATTCGTACGCATCCGGCAGCAACGCCGCCGCACAATAGCAAAAAGCGGACGCCGCACCATCGGCAAAAGGTCGTGCCGATTTTGATTATCCTACGCTAATATTTACGCCCCCGCGCCGGCGCGCCACCACGCCCAAGGTCGCGATAGACTCGCCCGCCCGGCTGTGATTGCCTGCAGGACAAGGGAGGTTCTTGCGGCGTGCAAGGCTGGTTCATCGTCTTCATCGCACTGCTCTACGTCACGCTCCTGTTCGGCGTGGCGAGCCTCGGCGACCGCCGCTCGGCCGTGCATGGACCGGGCAAGGCGCGCCCCTTCATCTATGCGCTCAGCCTCGCCATCTACTGTACGTCGTGGACCTTCTTCGGCTCGGTCGGCCTCGCCTCCGAGCGCGGGCTCGAATATCTCGGTATCTATATCGGCCCGGCAGCGGTTTTCCTGTTCGGCTTCCCGCTGCTGAGGCGCATCGTCAGGCTCGCCAAGGCCGAAAAGATCACCTCGGTCGCCGATTTTCTCGCTGCCCGCTACGGCAAGAGCTCGGCCGTGGCGGCCATAGCGACGCTGATCGCCACCATCGGCGCGGTTCCCTATATCGCCCTCCAGCTCAAGGCGATCTCCGGCTCGGTGAGCCTGATGGTCGAGCACTATACCGGCTCGCCGCCGTCCTTCGACCCGTTCGTCAGCGACATATCTCTGATCGTCGCCATGCTGCTCGCCCTGTTCGCGGTGCTGTTCGGGACGCGTCACGCCGACGCCACCGAACACCAGGACGGGCTGGTTCTGGCGGTCGCGGTGGAATCGGTGGTGAAGCTGGCGGCATTCGTCGCCATCGGCCTGATGGTGACGTTCGCCGTCTTCGGCGGGCCGGGCGACATGATCGGAACGCTGGCGGCGGACCCGCAGGCGCGCCGCGCGATAGGCACCGGCACGTCGCTCGCCACATGGTTGGTGCTCGGCGGGCTTTCCGGCTTTGCCATGCTGATGTTGCCGCGTCAGTTCTACGTCGCCATCGTGGAGAACCGCTCGGAAGCGGAACTGCGCACCGCCACTTGGGTCTTCCCGCTCTATCTCGTCGCCATCAATCTCTTCGTGCTGCCGATCGCCCTGACCGGGCTGGCGCAAGTCGGCGCCGGCACCAGCAGCGATCTCTACGTCCTGTCGCTGCCGCTGCTTTCCGGCCATGACGCGCTCGCCATCATCGCCTTCGTCGGCGGCTTGTCGGCCGCCACCGCGATGGTCATCGTCGAAAGCGTGGCGCTGGCGATCATGATTTCCAACGACCTCGTCATCCCGCTGTTCGTGCGCCGCGTCATCAAGACGGCGGCTTCGGAGAGCGGCGACTGGTCGACGCTGATCCTCAACGTCAGGCGCGCCTCGATCTTCGCGATGCTGTTCATCGCCTTCCTCTACTATCGCGCCAGCACCGACAGCGTCCGGCTCTCCTCCATCGGCCTGATGTCGTTCGCCGCCATCGCCCAGTTCGCGCCGGCACTGATCGGCGGGCTGATCTGGCGGGGCGCCAATGCGCGCGGAGCGGCCCTCGGCATGACGGCCGGCTTCCTGGTGTGGGGCTATACGCTTCTGTTCCCCTCGCTCGCCGCGCCCGACAACACCATCGTCGCGAACGGCCTGTTTGGCTGGGCCGCCCTGAAACCTCAGGCATTGTTCGGGACGCTCGCCGAACCGCTGAACCATGGCGTGCTGTGGAGCCTGTCGATCAACATCCTTTTCTACGTGCTGGGTTCGCTGTCGCGCGCGGCGGCGCCGCTGGAGCGCATACAGGCCGCCATCTTCGTGCCGCGCGAGGCAAACCCGATGCCTTCGCTCAGGCGCTTCCGCACCGCCACCACGGTCAACGACCTCAAGGACACCATCTCGCGCTATCTCGGCGTCGAGCGCACCGAGCGCTCTTTCCAGAGCTTCGCCAGCGACGGCGGCATCGTGCTGCACGGCAACGAGCCGGCGAGCATGGACGTGATGCGCTTTTCCGAACAGTTGCTGGCGAGCGCGGTCGGCTCGTCGACGGCACGGCTGGTGCTGTCGCTGCTCATCAGGCGCAACGACCGCGAGACCAAGGACACGCTGCGGCTGCTCGACGATGCGACGGAAGCGCTCCAGCACAATCGCGACCTTCTGCAGATCGCACTCGACCAGATGGAACAAGGCATCACCGTCTTCGACAAGGATTTTCGATTGACCTGCTGGAACCGGCAGTACCGCGCGCTGTTCGACCTGCCCGACGAGATGGGACAGGTCGGCGTCTCGCTCGACCGAGTCCTGCATTATCTGGCGGAGCGCGGCGACATCGCCGCCGACCAGCATGTCGGCATCCTCAACCGTTTCACCGCCTTCGACGGCCCCTGGCAGATGACGCTCACAACCAGCGGCCGCACCCTGGAGCTGCGCTCGAATCCGATGCCGGACGGCGGCATCGTCGCCACCTATGCCGATATCTCGCCGCGCGTAGCGGCAGAGGAGGCATTGAAACGCGTCAACGAATCGCTCGAGCAGCGGGTGGCGCGCCGCACCGCCGAATTGACCAGCGTGAACGAGGAACTGGCGCAGGCGCAGATGTTGGCTGAGGAAGCCAATCTCGGCAAGACGCGCTTCCTCGCCGCCGCCGGCCACGACATCCTGCAGCCGCTTAACGCAGCGCGGCTCTATTGCGCCTCGTTGATCGAGAAAGCCGGCAAGGGACCGACCGCGCAGGCAGCGGCCAACATCGAATCCTCGCTGGAATCGGTGGAGACGATCCTGGGCGCCGTCCTCGACATTTCCCGACTCGACGCCGGCGCGCTGAAGCCGGAGGAGACGACGTTCCGGTTGGACGGGCTGTTGAAGCAGATCGGCACGGATTTCCGCCCGATGGCGGCGGGCAAGAAGCTCGAACTCGTCATCGTGCCGTCTTCGCTCAGCGTCGCCACCGACCGCAATCTCCTCAGGCGGCTGATCCAGAACCTTGTCTCCAACGCGATCAAGTATACGCGAAGCGGCCGTATCCTTGTCGGGGTGCGGCGGCGCGGATCCCTTGCTGAAGTGCAGGTGATCGACACCGGCATCGGCATAGCCGGCGACAAGCTCGGCACGGTCTTTCACGAATTCACCCGCCTGGACGAGGGGGCGCGCGAAGCGAGCGGCCTGGGGTTGGGCCTGTCCATCGTCGACCGTATCGCGCGCGTGCTGAGGCTGGAAATCCGCATCTTCTCACTGCCGGGCAAGGGTACCCGCTTTTCCGTGCTGATGCCGGTGACGGCGCAGGTCACGGACGACGAAGCGAAGGCAACGTCCCGGTCGCGCCCCGCCAACTCGCTCGCCGGGCTCAAGGTCACCTGCATCGACAACGATGCGCGTATCCTGGAAGGCATGCGGCTGTTGCTGGAGGGCTGGGAATGCAGCGTGACGACGCTTTCAGGCTCGCGCGAGATCGGCGCCGGCCTGAAGCGCCCGGATATCGTGCTGGCCGACTACCATCTCGACGGCGAGACCGGGCTGCACGCCATCGCGGCGATCCGCGCGCTGCACGGCGAGCATATTCCGGCCGTGCTGATCACCGCGGACCGGACAGGGGAGGTGCGCGCCGCCGCGGCGGAGCTGGACGTGCCGGTGGTCAACAAGCCGCTCAAGCCGGCGGTGCTGCGCACGATGATGGCGCGCGTGCGCCCTCTCGCATCGGCGGCGGAATAGGCTTCGGATCAGCCTGCCGCCTGCAGCGGGTCACCGCCGATCCTGGACAGCCGGATCACCGCCTGGGTGCGGCTGTCGACGTCGAGCTTCTGCAATATGGCCGAGACATGCGCCTTGATCGTCGCTTCGGAAACGCCGAGTTCATAGGCGATCTGCTTGTTGAGCAGGCCCTCGGCCAGCATGCCGAGAACGCGGGTCTGCTGCGGGGTGAGCGTCTGCAACCGCTTGATGAGGTCGGAAACCTCGGGATCACGCTCGACGCCGAGGTCGATGCCAATGGGAGCGGCGATATCCCCCGACAACACCGCCTGGATGGCAGAGCGGATCTCTTCCATGCTGGCGGACTTGGAGATGAAGCCGGAGGCGCCGAGATCGAGCGCGCGCCGGATCGTCGCCGGGTCGTCGTGCGCCGAGACCACCACAATCGGCACCGTCGCATGGATGCCGCGCAGCGAGATGAGGCCGGACAGGCCGCTCGCCCCTGGCATGGCAAGGTCTAGCAGGACGAGGTCTATGTCGCCATTGGAAAGAAGCAGCGCCTTGGCGCTTTCGAAGTCACCGGCCTCATGGATGGCGGCAACGGCACCGGTGCCGGCGATCGCCTCGCGCAAGGCACCTCGGAACAGGGGATGGTCGTCGGCGATGACGAAGCGGTGGCCGCCAGGCATAGTCCCTCCCAATCCCCATTCTTGTTATGTCCTGGGATCAGCGATCGGATTATGAGGCCACGGTCGGCGTTTTCAAGCGGCAAAGACTGGAATTGCCGCTTTCAACAAGCTCCCTTTCACGTTTTCTGCGGAGCAGGCTCTTCCTTTTCCATATCCTTGACGATCCCCATGAAGGACCGCAGGAAGCGTTCCATGTAGCTCATCGTCTTGTTGAAATCCTCCTCGCTGGGCAGGCTCGATTCCAGCTTCTGCGACAGAGAATTCTCCAGTTTCGATACACGCTCGTCGAGACCCTTCACCTTGTCCTGGAGCCGGTCGATCTCGTCCTGGAAGGCGCTGCGCTCGTCGGCGGCGACGCGGCAGACGAGTTGGCCTTCCTTCTCCTCGCAGATCGACATGGCGCCGGTCTGGGTGTCCATGCGCACGTAGCCATTGGCGGATTTCTCCAGTCTGTAGCGTTCGACATCGTTGGCGTGGGCGGGAACCGCGACAAGCGGCATCAGGGCAAGGCAGGCAGCAAGGCTGGCAAAACGCATCTCTTCCTCCTTCGTCCGATACCCGTTTCAGCGAGTTTCATGACAGGGCTTTGCGCCCGAAATGGGGACAACCCCGCCCTGCCCTTTTCCGCGCCGGACATTCGCATTATAGGGCGGCAATGTCCGCGATCATCTACAAGATAGTCCCTCAGGCGCTGTGGCGCGAGGCCGAAGCGAAAGGCCGGTTCGACGGCGCGCCCGTGGACCTTGCCGACGGCTTCATCCATTTCTCCACCGCCGACCAGGTGCGCGAGACCGCAGCGCGACATTTCGCCGGGCAATCCGGCTTGCTCGTGGCTGCGATCGACGGAGACAGGCTCGGCCCGGCGCTGCGCTACGAACCGTCGCGCGGCGGCGCGCTGTTCCCGCATCTCTACGGCCCCCTCGCCCTCGACACCGTGTCGTGGGTGAAGCCGCTGCCGCTTGGCGCCGACGGGTCGCACATCTTCCCGCCGCTGGAGGACGAATGAGCGCCTTCGACGCGATCGGCCGGCGCCTGCTGTTCTGCCTCGATCCGGAGCGCGCGCATGGCCTGTCGATCGCGGCGCTGCGCTCAGGCCTGCCGGTCGCCGTTCGGCCGGCTCCCGACAGCCGGCTCGCGGTCTCGGCCTGCGGGCTGACCTTTCCCAATCCGCTCGGCATGGCCGCGGGCTACGACAAGAACGCCGAGGTGCCGGACGCGCTGCTTTCGCTGGGCTTCGGTTTCGCCGAGGTCGGCACGATCACCCCGCTTCCGCAACCGGGCAATCCGAAACCGCGCATCTTCCGGCTGACCGAGGACGGCGCCGTCATCAACCGGCTGGGTTTCAACAACGAGGGCCATGCGGCGGCCGAACGGCGGCTGGTCGCGCGCAAGCGGCGCGGGGGCATCGTCGGCGTCAACATCGGCGCCAACAAGGACAGCGCCGACCGCGTCGCCGACTACGAGGCCGGCGTCGCCCGTTTCGCGGCGCTGGCCTCCTACCTCACCGTCAACATCTCCTCGCCGAATACGCCGGGCCTGCGCACCATGCAGGGACGCGAGCAGCTCGCCGAGCTTCTGTCCCGCGTCGTGGCCGCGCGCGGCAAGGCTGCCGCACAGCCGCCCGTCTTCCTCAAGATCGCGCCCGATCTCACCGAAGCCGACCTCGAAGACATCGCCGCCGAAGTGACCGAAAAGGCCATCGAGGGGGTCATCGTCTCCAACACCACCATCGCGCGGCCGCCGTTGAAATCGGCGAAGGCAACCGAAACCGGCGGGCTTTCCGGGCGGCCGTTGTTCGAGCGCTCGACCGCCATGGTGGCCCGCATGCGCAGGCTGCTCGGGCCGGATCGCATCCTCATCGGCGTCGGCGGCGTCGATTCAGCCGAGACGGCACTGGAGAAAATCCGCGCCGGCGCCGACCTCGTGCAGTTCTACACCGGCCTGATCTATGGCGGGCCGGCGCTGCCGGGCCGGATCGTTTCGGGCCTGAGCCGCGCGCTCGACCGCGAGGGCGCGGCCTCGATCCGGGATCTGCGCGATACCCGTCTCGACGCATGGGCAGCCAAGCCAATCAGCGCATGACGCTTTCTGCGCCAAAAGCACCGGTGTAGCTCTCCGCCATAGCGCGGGCGGCCGCCTCGGACGACCGCAACTGGTCGAACTCGGCGCGCTGGATGCGGCGAGTAAAGCCGTCCATGTCGGGCAGCCGGTGCAGCAGCGAGGTCATCCACCAGGAAAAGCGCTCGGCCGCCCACACCCGCGCCAGCGCGTGCGCCGAATAGGCGTCGATGCCGGCCGCCGAACGCTCCGCATAGAACTCGACCAGCGCATCGGCCAGCAGGCCGACATCGCCGGCGGCGAGGTTCAGCCCTTTGGCACCGGTGGGCGGCACGATGTGAGCGGCGTCGCCGGCAAGAAACAGCCTGCCGAAGCGCATCGGTTCGGCGACGAAGGAGCGTAGCGGCGCGATCGACTTTTCCATCGACGGGCCGGTGGAAATCCTCTCAGCCGTTTCGGCGTCGAGGCGGCGGCGCAACTCGTCCCAGAAGCGGTCGTCGGACCAGTCTTCCACCCGCTCGTCCAGCGGAACCTGCACATAGTAGCGGCTGCGATGGCGCGAGCGCATGGAGCAGAGCGCGAAGCCGCGCTCGTGGTTGGCATAGATCAATTCGTCGGAAACGGGCGGCTTCTCCACCATCAGGCCGAGCCAACCGAATGGATAGACGCGCTCGAAGGTTTGCAGCGCGCCGGCCGGCACGCTGGCGCGCGACACGCCATGGAAGCCGTCGCATCCGGCGATGAAGTCGCAGGCGATCTCGTGGCCGATGCCGTCCTTGACGTAGCGGACCTTCGGCGAATCACCATCGAAACCGTGCAGCGATACGTTCTCGGCCTCGTAGACGGTTGCCGCACCGGACGCCGCGCGCGCGTCCATCAGGTCGTGCGTCACCTCGGTCTGGCCGTAGACCGTGACGGTGCGGCCGACGAGGGCGCGGAAATCGATGCGATGGCGCTCGCCGTCGAAGCTCAGTTCGACGCCGTCATGCACCAGCCCTTCCTCATGCAGCCTGTGCGAAACGCCGGCTCGCTCCAGCAGTTCGACCGTTTTCTGCTCCAGCACGCCAGCGCGGACGCGGCCGAGGACGTAGCCGGCGCTGCGGCGCTCGAGGATGACGGTTTCGACGCCGTGGTTTTCGAGCAGGCGACCGAGCAGCAGGCCGGCGGGACCGGCACCGACGATGACGACTTGCGTGCGTATTTTATTCCCCTCCCCCTCGGCCTGCCGGCTCAGTCGTATCGGTCCACGGCGCGCGACGGCCGGATGCGCAGCGCCTTCACCAGTCCGCGCGCGGTCGTCAACCCTGCCGCCGTCGCTATCGCCATCTGCGGCAGCACCAGCCATTCCAGCGTCCAAGCCGCCCCCGAACGTTCGTTCTCGTGCACCAGCGCCTGGTTGAGCGTACCGAGCAGGCCGGCATTGAAGCGGGCGAGCGCCACCAGCACCTCCGCCGATACGGGATTGGCCTTGTGCGGCATGGAAGACGAGCCACCCGCGCCGGAAATCTCAGCCTCGCCAACCTCGCTCTGTGCCATCAGCGCGACATCCTGCCCGAGCTTGCCGAGCAGGCCCGAGGTCAGCGACAGCCACGCGGCGAAACGGGCGATCCGGTCGCGCTCGGAGTGCCAGCAAGGTGCGTCGGCGAGGCCGAGCGCCTTCGCCATTTCGCGTGCCACCACGTCTCCCTTGCCGTCGAATCCGCTGCGCGTGCCGACAGGGCCTCCAAGCTGCACGACGAAGATCGACGGGCCAAGCCGCCGCAGTTCTTCGGCCTGCCGCTCGAGCGGCGCGCGCCATGTCTCGATCTTGTCGGCGGCGGTGATGGCAAGTGCTCCCTGCATGCGCGTATGCGCCATCAGCGTCACGGCACCGTCGCGGGCGGCCAGGTCGCGCAGGCCGGCCACGAGAGCGTCCAGCCGCTTCTCCACGATGCCTGCGACGCGCTTGAGTCTCAGCATCAGGGCTGTATCGACGATATCCTGGCTGGTCGCGCCCTTGTGCACCGCATCGCCATGCGGCTCGCCCACCGCCTCGCGCAATTGACGCACGAGGTCCGGCACGACGACGCCGTCGCGCGCAAGGCCCTCGGCCAGCCTCTGCCGATCCAGCGAGAATGTCCGACATACGTCTCCGATGCGAGCGGCGGCCTCCACCGCGATCAGGCCCGCCTTCGCCTCGGCGTCGGCAAGCGCCACCTCGACAGCCAGCAACGCCGCCAGTTCGACCTCGTTCGAAAACAGCGCCTCGACCTTCTCGTCACCGACGAGCGCCGCAAGGAACGGCCGGGACGGGGCACCGGTCACCGGACCGCTCCGGGAGTTGCTGGAAGCTCGGTCATGGTCGGCCTTCCCACAGCGGATCGTCGCTCAAACGTCGAAAAACACGGTTTCCTTCTCGCCCTGCAAGCGAATGTCGAACGTATAGGCCACGCCATCCTTGCCTTCGCTACGCGGCGCGATCAAGGTCGGCACGCGTACCTTGTGCTCGACGCGCGCCAGCACCGGGCACTCTGTGTTGGCCGCTTCCTCGTCGGCGAAATACATGCGCGTATGCAGGCCGATATTGATGCCGCGCGCGACGATCCAGAAGGTGATATGCGGCGCTTGCAGGCGACCGTCCTTGTAGGGCACGCGGCCGGGCTTGATCGTCTCGAAGCGGAACTCGCCGGTCACGCCGTCGGTCGGCTGGCGGCCCCAGCCGGTGAAATGCGGGTCGGCCGCGCCGCGCCTTTCCAGCGGGCTGTTGTGCAGGCCGGCGGCATCGGCCTGCCAGATCTCGATCAGCGCGTCCTTCAGCGGCGTGCCGCTGCCGTCCAGGACCCGACCAGTGACGGTTATGCGCTCGCCCTTGGCCTGCGGCCCGACCATGACGCGGCCGAGATCTTCGGGGTAGACGCCGTCGATACCGCACCAGTTCGGCGTCAGGCCGATATGGACGTAAGGTCCCGCCGTCTGAGAGGCCGTTTCCTTCAACATGTCGAGCTTCTGCACCATCAGTTGCCCTCCATGCGGTTCTCGAACAGGGTCGAGCGGCGGCCGCGCAGCACGATGTCGAACTTGTAGGCGAGCGCATCCATCGGCAGCGTGTTGTTGCGGTCCAGCGCCGCGATGAGTTGCTCCACCGCCGCGCGGTCTGGAATGGTCGAGACGATCGGGCACTGCCAGATCATCGGGTCGCCCTCGAAATACATCTGGGTGATGAGGCGCTGGGTGAAGGCATGGCCGAAGATGGAGAAATGGATGTGGGCCGGGCGCCAGTCGTTGACGCCGTTCGGCCAGGGATAGGCGCCGGGCCGGATGGTGCGGAACCAGTAGCGGCCGTCGTCGTCGGTGATGGTTCGGCCGCAGCCGCCGAAATTGGGATCGAGCGGGGCGAGATAGGCTTCGCGTTTGTGGCGGTAGCGGCCGCCGGCATTGGCCTGCCAGAATTCCAGTAACGCGCCGAGAACCGGGCGCCCGTTCTCGTCCAGAATCCGGCCATGGACGATGATGCGCTGACCGATCGGCTCGCCGTCCCTGGAAAAATTATGGATCAGGTCGTTGTCGAGCGGGCCGAGCTGGCCATGGCCGAAGCGCGGACCGGTCATCTCCGACACGGTGCCTTCCATCGACAGCAGCGCGTGCTGCGGCGAGCGCAGCACCGAGGTCTTGTATTGCGGCGTGAAGGCCGGCGGATGCCAGGCCCTGTCGCGCTGGTAGAACGACCCCAGGTCGCGGATCGCGTTCGTGTCCTTGTCCGCCAAAGAAGCGCCCTCCCCGCCTACCGTTCCGCTCCGTCCGCGATCTCAGCATAGACCGTGCGGGCGATCTTGAAAGCATGGTTGGCGGCCGGCACGCCGGCATAAGCGGCGACGTGCAGCAGCGTCTCGCGCACATCGTCGACCGTCGCGCCGGTGTTGCGGGTGGCGCGGATATGCAGGGCGAATTCATCGTCATGGCCGAGCGCGGCCAAAAGGGCGATGGTGACGATGGACCGCTCGCGCAGCGAAAAATGCGGTCGGGTCCACACCGAACCCCAGACGCCTTCGGCGATGAAGGTCTGGAAATCGCGGTCGAGATCGCCAGCCTGCGCGCCGGCGCGATCGACATGTACATCCCCCAGCACCTTGCGGCGGATGGCCATGCCGGCCTCGTAACGAGTGTCGTCGTCAGCCATGGCCGGCCTCGCGCAGATGGTTGTCGATCAGTTCCGCCAGCACGTCCGGGGCCTCCGCACTGGGAATGTGGGCAGCGTCCCCGATCACGGTGAAGCGGGCGCCGGGGATGAGGTCGGCGGTGGCTCGCACCAAGTCCGGCGGCGTCGAACCGTCGTGAGCACCCGCCACGCACAGCGTGGGTGCCGCGATGCGGCCGGCATCGGCGTGCAGGTCCGCATCACGGAGCGCGGCACAAGTGCCGATGTAACCCTCGACGGGCATGCGCACCAGCATGTTGCGCCAGCCGGCGTAGTCAGCCGTACGCTCGCTGCGGAAGCCCGGCGTGAACCAGTTCACAAGGATGGCGTCGGCGATGGAGGCGATGCCGCCGCTGCGGATGGCTTCGACACGGGCGGCCCAGCTTTCGGCCGTGCCGATCTTCGCCGCGGTGCTGCACAGGACCAGCGCCTTGATCCGCTGCGGCGCCCGCGCCGCAAGGCGCTGGGCAATCATGCCGCCGACGGAGACACCGACGACGGCGGCGTTGGCGATGCCGAAATGATCGAGCAAGGCAAGCAGGTCGTCTGTGTGGTCGTCGATCGTGTACGGGCCGGGCGGCGCGTCGGAGAGGCCGTGCCCGCGCTTGTCGTAGAGGAGGATGCGATAGCGTCCACCCAGGCGGTCCGCGACTTCCTGCCAGATGCGGAAGTCGCTGCCCAGCGAATTGCTGAAGACGATCGCGGGCTTCTCACGCTCGCCTCTATCGGCGACATGAAAGGCAAGTCCGTTTGCCTGCACGAACGCCATGGTCAGCGCAGTCCGACGCGATGGAACTGAAGGAGCGGAACGATCCGGACGGGATCGCTCTTGGAATTGAACCACAAACGACCTCTCCGCGCCCTTCTTCGGATCGACAATGTGCGCATGGCGAACATTGCAAGACAATACGAACAAAAGCTACCGCTACCGCCCTAGCTGTCAAGAGCGCGGACGGCAGGAGGCGTCACAGCATGCGCTACGACTTGGCCGCCCTGAGCAGCATGCCGAAGAGGTCGCGGGGTTCGTCGGGATCGGCGAGCAGGTCGAGTTCCTCGTAGAAGCCGGTGGACGCCAGCTTGTCGCGCACGTAGCGCAAGGCGGAAAAATCCTCGGTGGCGAAGCCGACCGAGTCGAACAGGGTGATCTGCTTGGACGCCGTGCGGCCTTCGGCCTTGCCGGTCATCACCTGCCAAAGCTCGGTGACGGGGTGGTCCGGCGCGAGCTGCTGAATCTCGCCCTCGATGCGCGTCTGCGGCGGATATTCGACGAAGATGTCGGAGCGCAGCAGGATGTCCCTGTGCAGCTCGGTCTTGCCGGGACAGTCGCCGCCCACGGCGTTGATGTGGACGCCCGAGCCAACCATGTTGTCGGTCAGGATGGTGGCGTACTGCTTGTCCGCCGTTACCGTGGTGATGATGTCGGCACCTTCCACCGCCTCCTGACCGGACGCGCAGATCACCGTCTCCAGCCCGAGGCCGGCGAGGTTGCGCGCGCATTTTTCCGAAGCCGAGCGGTCGATGTCGTAGAGCCTGACCGTATCGATGCCGACAATCGCCTTGAAGGCCACGGCCTGGAATTCCGACTGTGCGCCGTTGCCGATGATGGCCATGGTACGTGCGCCCTTCGGTGCCAGATATTTCGCCGCCACCGCAGACGTCGCCGCGGTGCGCAGCGCCGTCAGCATGGTCATTTCGGTGAGCAGCATCGGATAGCCGGAGCCGACATCGGCCAGCACGCCGAAGGCGGTGACGGTCTGGCGCCCCTCACGCATGTTCTTCGGATGGCCGTTGACGTATTTGAAGCCGTACAGCGTGCCGTCCGAGGTGGGCATCAGCTCGATCACGCCGTCATGGCTATGGGAGGCGACGCGCGGCGTCTTGTCGAAGGCTTCCCAGCGCAGGAAATCTTCCTCGACATAGGCGGCAAGCTCGGTCAGGAACCGCTCGACGCCGACTGCCAGCACGAGCTTCATCATCGAATCGACGCTGACGAACGGAACGATGGCAAGGCGTGAAGGCTGGGTCATGGTCAGTGTCTCCCGGAATGGCTGCGGGTCGGGCGGTCCATGATGCGGCGACCCATCAGGCTCGCCGTCAGGTCCACCAGCAGCGTGGCGGTGCGGCCACGCTCATCGAGGAAAGGATTGAGTTCGACGAGGTCGAGGCTGGTTACAAGCCCGCTGTCGCTCAGCATCTCCATCGCCAGATGCGCCTCGCGCAATGTAGCGCCGCCAGGAACGGTGGTGCCGACCGCCGGCGCGATCGAGGGATCGAGGAAATCGACGTCGAGGCTGACATGCAGCATGCCGTCGGCCTTGGCGACGCGCTCGAGAAAGGCCCGGAGCAATGCGCCGATGCCGTGTTCGTCAATGGCGCGCATGTCGTGCACCGTAACGCCTGCCTGCTTGAGCGCCGTGCGCTCGGCCGGATCGACACTGCGCAGGCCGAGCGTACAGACCCGCTCGGGATCAACCGGGACGGCAAGGTCAGGGAAATAGTTGCGGAAGCCGGGTTGGCCGCAGGCATAGGCGAGCGGCACTCCGTGCAGGTTTCCGCTTGTCGTCGTGTCCAGCGTGTGGAAGTCGGGATGCGCGTCCAGCCAGAGCACGAACAGCGGGCGTTTCAGATCGGCGGCGCGGCGGGCGACGCCTGCAAGCGTACCGGCGGAAATGGAATGATCGCCACCGAGGAAGATCGGCATGGCGCCGGCGCTTGCCGCGTAGGCGGCTTCGGCGATCGCCGCTGTCCAGGCGGAGATTTCGGGCAAGGCCTTGAGCGCCGGATTCGCATGCGCCATGGGTCGGATCGCGCCCGGCTGGATGCCGCCGAGATCCTCGACCTCATGGCCGAGATCCCGCAACGCCGAGACGATGCCGGCGACACGCAGGCTCGACGGCCCCATATCGCAGCCGGGGTAGGAATTGCCCTCCTGAACCGGCGCTCCAACAATCCTGCATCGCATCGTGTCGATCTCCTGCGTCAGGGCGAGTCAAACACGATCGTCCGTCGGATCGAACAGCGATAATTGCCAATTTGTCGGATATAGTTTGCAATATGATCGGCATCTTTATCATAATGAAAAAATGGATACGCTGGACCGGAAACTGATAGCACTGCTGCGCCACGACGCGCGGCGCAGCATCTCCGACCTCGCGGTCGATCTCGGCGTCTCCCGCGCCACGGTCAAGGCGCGCATGGAAAGGCTGGAAAAGTCGGGCGACATCGTCGGCTATACGGTGATCCTGCGCGCCGATGCGGTCGACCAGCGCATACGCGGCATCATGATGATCGAGATCGAGGGCCACGCCGCCGACCGGGTGGTGCGCGCGCTGGGCGGATTCTCGGAAGTCTCGACCATCCACACCACCAACGGCCGGTGGGACCTCGTGGTCGAGCTCGGCACGTCGAGCCTCAGCGATTTCGACGCCGTGCTGCGCCGTATCCGGCTGATCCCCGGCATCACCGGCAGCGAGACCAGCCTGCTCCTGGCGACGCCGCGCAGCACCAAGGCGTGGATCTGAAAACCATCCGGGCGACCGGCGTCCTCAAGCGATTGCACCTGTAGCGCGCGGACGCCTCAGCACCAGCTTCGTCCTCCCCGCTTCGTGCGATCGTCGCCGTTCCTCGGCCCGGACGCCGCTTCAGACGAAACAATCCGGGTAGGTTTCACGCAACAGTTCGACGTCGGGGATGACGGCGCTGAGATGGACCTTCATGCTGGCGCAGGCGGCCGACACGTCATGGGCGGCGATGGCATCGCGGATCGTCTGGTGCTCGCCGATGACATGCTCCATCCGGCCGAGCGCCGGAAGGGTCATGCGCCGCGCCCGGTCGATCTGCACCTTCACAGGCCGCAGATAGTTCCAGATGCCGGGATATCCCGCGATGCCGGCAATCGCTTCATGAAAAGCTTCGTCGGCCTCGTGGAAACCGTTCGTGTCCTGCCGTCCGGCAAGGAAGCGCTGCCTTGCCAGAATATCATCGAGCCGCGCCACGTCGTCGGCACTCGCTATGGTGGCCGCCCGCTCGACGGTGGCGCCTTCCAGCGCCTTGCGGATGACGACGGCCTCGGGAATGAGCGAGGTGGGAATCGGCGCCACGAAGGTGCCAGACTGAGGATAGACTTCGACCAGTCCGTCCTCGACGAGGCGGATGAGCGCCTCGCGCACCGGCGTGCGGCTGACGCCGAAACGCTCCGTCAGCGCCTTCTCGTTCAATGGGTTGCCCGGCCTGAGTTGCATGGAAACGATAGCCGCGTGCAGTTCGCGGTAGATGGCGTCGGCGGCCGTGGTGCGTACGATCCCAGCCGGACGCGCCTTGGCGCGGGGCGCAGTGCGGGCAGCAACCGCGCCGGCTTCCTGCGCTGCCTGTTCCGCCTTCATCGTTTCCATGACCCGAATCCCATCTTCATCCCGGTTGACATACTAATATATTATTCCCTACCCTTAGCCAACACTCGCAAACGCGCCATGGACAAAATATGCCCGGAAGCGGGCATTTCCGACAAGCCGCTTGCCGCCGGTCCGGACCAGAGGATACCCGTCATGCCGCTCCACCCCGACAGGCTTTTTCCTGCCGAACCCGCAAAGCGGGATATCGCCAGACGGCTCTACGGGCATGTACGCGACCTGCCCATCGTCTCGCCGCACGGCCATACCGATCCTACGTGGTATGCCGAGGACATGCCGTTTCCGGACCCCGCGACGCTGTTCGTCAAGCCCGACCACTACATCTTCCGCATGCTCTATTCGCAGGGCATCGCGCTGGAAGCGCTCGGCGTGCCCCGGCCCGACGGCACACCGGTCGAGACGGACGGGCGCAAGATATGGCGGCTCTTCGCCGACAACTACCACCTGTTTCGCGGCACGCCGTCGCGCCTGTGGTTCGAGCACTCGCTGGAAACGGTGTTCGGCATCGGCGAGCGCCTCGGCGCGGACAATGCCGACAGGCTCTACGACAGGATTTCGGAACAGCTCGCCGATCCGAGCATGCGGCCGCGCGCGCTTTACGAGCGCTTCAACATCGAGGCGATCTCGACCACCGACGCCGCCACCGACGCCCTGGCCGCGCACGACGCGATCCTCGCCTCGGGCTGGAAGGGCCGGGTGGTGCCCGCCTATCGGCCCGATGCCGTGGTCGATGCATCGCGCACCGGTTTTCACACAGCCGTCGAAGGACTCCTTGGCCTTGCCGAAACACCAGCGACCTTTGCCGGCTATCTGGAGGCGCATCGCCGCCGCCGCGCCTATTTCAAGGCGCGCGGTGCGACCTCGACAGACCACGGCCACCCCACGGCTCTGACGGCGAACCTTTCGCAAGCCGACGCCGCAGCATTGTTCGACCGTGTGATGAAGCCGGAAGTCGATGCCCGCGATGCCGAACTGTTCCGGGCGCAGATGCTGACCGAAATGGCGCGCATGAGCATCGAGGACGGGCTGGTGATGCAGATCCATCCCGGCTCCTTCCGCAACCACAACCCGCAACTCTTCGAGACGTTCGGCTTCGACAAGGGAGCCGACATCCCGACCCGCACGGATTACGTGCGCGATCTCAAGCCGCTGCTCGACCTGTTCGGCAACGACCCGCGGCTGACGCTGATCCTGTTCACGCTGGACGAGACGACCTACGGCCGCGAGCTTGCGCCGCTCGCCGGCCATTATCCGGCGCTGCGGCTGGGGCCGGCATGGTGGTTCTTCGACAGTCCCGACGGGATGCGGCGCTTCCGCGAACTGACCACCGAGACGGCCGGCTTCTACAACACTGTCGGCTTCAACGACGACACGCGCGCCTTCTGCTCGATCCCGGCCCGGCACGACATGGCGCGCCGCATCGACTGCGCCTATCTGGCTGAACTGGTTTCCGACCATCGGCTGGAGGAAGACGAAGCGTACGAGGTCGCCCACGACCTCGCCTACAATCTGGCAAAAAAGGCATACCGGCTGTGAGCGCGACGGATCGCCTTTCCAACAGCCGCCTGCGCGACCTGCCTTCGACCGTAGCCCGGCCGGGCTACGACCGCAGCCGGATGCAAACCGGCATCGTGCATATCGGTATCGGCGCCTTCCACCGCGCGCACCAGGCCGTCTACACGGACGCCGTGCTTGCCGGGGGCGATCTCGGTTGGGGTATCGTCGGCGCCTCCCTGCGCAGCGTCGACACGCGCGACGCGCTGGCGCCGCAGGACGGGCTCTATACAGTGGTGGTGCGTGACGGCGGCGGCGAGCGCCTTAGCGTGATCGGCTCCAGCACCGGCCTGCTGGTCGCGCCCGAAAACCCGCAGGCGCTGCTTGCGGCCATGACCGATCCGCAGGTGAAGATCATCTCGCTGACGGTGACCGAAAAGGGCTATTGCCATTCGCCGGCCAGCGGCGAACTGGACGAGGCTCATCCCGACATCCGCCACGATCTCGCTTCGCCGAACCTGCCGCGCAGCGTAATCGGCTTCATCGTCGAGGCGATCGCGCGCCGGCGCGCCGCACGGGTTCGGCCCTTTACGTTGCTCTCCTGTGACAACCTGCCGGCGAACGGCCGAACGCTGAAACGTGTCGTCAGCCGGTTCGCCGCGTTGCGCGACGCCGATCTCGGCCGCTTCGTCGCCGGTGAAATCGCCTGCCCCTCGACGATGGTCGACCGCATCGTGCCGGCTACCACCGACGCCGACCGCGCCGCCGTTTCCCGCGCGCTGGGCATGGAAGACGCATGGCCGATCATGACCGAGCCGTTTTCCCAATGGGTGATCGAGGACGACTTCCCGGCAGGGCGGCCGGCATGGGAGATGGCCGGGGCGACGTTCGTGAGCGACGTCGATCCCTACGAATTGATGAAGCTCAGGCTGCTCAACGGCAGCCATTCGACGCTGGCCTATCTCGGCTATCTGGCCGGGCACGAGACGGTCTCCGACACCATGGCGGCACCCGGCTTTGCGACGCTCGTGCGCTCGATGATGGACGAGGAAGTGACGCCGACCCTGCCGCGGCTGCCCGGTATCGACCTCGAGGCCTACAAGACCGACCTTCTGGCACGCTTCCGCAATCCGGCCCTGCGCCATCGCACGTGGCAGATCGCCATGGACGGCTCGCAGAAACTGCCGCAACGGCTGCTCGGCACCATCCGCGACCGGATCGCGGCGGGGGCGCCCTTCGCCAGACTGGCGCTCGGCGTGGCGGCATGGATCCGCTATGCCGCCGGCACGGACGAAAAAGGCGGGCGCATCGACGTGCGCGATCCGCTCGCCGAGACCATGAGAGAGCGGGCCGAGGGTTGTGCCTCGGCGGCGGAGTTGACGGCGGCGTTCCTGGAACTGGAACAGGTCTTCGGCCTCGACCTTCCGGCCAATCCCCACTTCGTAGCGGCTGTCGAGGCGGCACTGGACGACCTTCTGGCGAACGGGGCGGCTGCCAGCGCGGCGCGTATGGCCGCCGCCTGAACCTATAAGGACGCAGAAAGCGATTGCGCTTGCCAACTGATAGACTAATATATTACTAGTGAAGCCGCGCTACGGGAGAGGCGGCACAGGGAGGAGAACAAGATGCACAAGATCACCCGCAGACAGGCATTGGGCGGCATGGCTGGTATCGCGGTGTTGCCTGCGATGGGCGCCTTCGCGCAGTCCAAGGCGCCGGCTTCGCCCGTCGCCCTCAACATCGTCGATGTCGCCGGCAACCTGGCGCTGACGCAGAAGGCGATAGAGAACTACAAAGAGGCCAAGCCGGAATTCGTTTCCAACATCTCTTTCACCAAGGCGCCGGCGCCGGAGTTGCCCGGCAAGCTGAAGGCGCAGCAGGACGCCGGCCGCGTCGATATCGATCTCGTGCTGACGGGAACCGACGCGCTTTCCGCCGGATTGGAAATGGGGCTGTGGGTGAAGCTCCTGCCCGACGACAGCGGCGCGCTGCCCAAGCTGGCAGACGTCTACCAGGAGCCGGCTGCACGCATGCAGACGCTGGCGCAGGATCACGGCGTGGTGGTGACCTATTATCCGTCCGGCCCGCTCATCGAATACATGCCCGAAAAGGTGAAGACCCCGCCGACCACGGCGGAGGAACTGCTTGCCTGGGCGAAGGAGAACCCCAACCGGTTCCTCTATGCCCGCCCGGCCAATTCCGGCCCCGGCCGCACCTTCCTGATGGGCCTGCCCTACCTGCTCGGCGACACCGATCCCAAGGACCCGGTGAAGGGATGGGACAAGACCTGGGCCTATCTGAAAGAACTGCACAAATACATCGAATACTATCCGACCGGCACCGGCGCCTTGATGAAGGAGCTCGGCGAAGGCACGCGCGACATGACGGTGACGACGACCGGCTGGGACATCAACCCGCGCGTCCTCGGCGTCGTGCCGAAGGAGGCAGCAGTCGGCGCGCTGAAGGGCTTCCACTGGGTGGCCGACGCGCATTACATGTGCGTTCCGAAGGGCGTCAGCGACGAGAAGCTCGCCGTGCTCAAGGACCTGATGGCCTTCCTCCTGACGCCGAAGCAGCAGGCCTTCACCTACGACGAAGGCTATTTCTATCCCGGCCCGGCGGTCAAGGACGTCACCCTCGACATGGCGCCGCAGGAAAGCCAGGACGCGATCAAGGAATTCGGTCGCGCCGAATATGCCGACCTGATCGCCAACAACCCGATCGAGCTGCCGCTGGAGCCTTCGGCCATGGTCACCGCGTTCCGCATCTGGGACGAGCAGGTCGCCGCTGCGCCGAAGTGACGGCTGCCGCCTGACATTTTCGTTCAAGGTCCGGCCTGGGTACGGCCGGACTTCCCTCTACAGTGGAGCCACGACGGATGCTGCTTGCCTCGTCGCAATTCGACGAACTCCGTCTCGACCGCATGAGCCGTTCGTTCGGAACCGTGAACGCGCTCAAGGACATTTCGCTGACCATCCGCAAGGGTGAGTTCATCGCCCTGCTCGGCCCCTCCGGCTGCGGCAAGTCGACCGCGCTCAATTGCCTCGCCGGCCTTCTGGCGACGACCGGCGGCAGCATCTATCTCGACGACCGCCGCCTCGACCAGTTGAAGCCGGAGGATCGCGGCTTCGGCATGGTGTTCCAGAACTACGCGCTGTTTCCGCACATGACGGTCAAGGCCAATGTCGGCTTCGGGCTGAAGATGCGCGGCATGGCGAAGGCCGAAGCCGCGCGGCGGGTGGACGAAGCGCTGGCGCTGGTTCGGCTGGAAACGCAGGGAAACAAGCTGCCGGGGCAACTGTCCGGCGGCCAGCAGCAGCGCGTCGCCATCGCCCGCGCCATCGTCATCGAGCCGCCGCTGGTGCTGATGGACGAGCCGTTGTCCAATCTCGACGCCAAGCTCAGGCTCGAAATGCGCGCCGAGATCAGGCGCATCCATAACCAGCTCGGCGCCACCACCGTTTACGTCACGCACGACCAGGACGAAGCGCTGTCGCTCGCCGACCGCATCGTGGTGCTGCGCGACGGCACCATTCGGCAAGTCGGCTCACCGCGCGATCTTTACGAAAATCCGGACCATCTCGACGTCGCCGAGTTCATGGGCTACCGCAACCGCCTCACTGGTACGCTGGTCGACCGCGACGGCGCACGCGGGACGGTCGATGTCGGCGGCGTCAAATTGTCCGGCACGGTGCGCGGCGACATCGCCACCGGCGGATCGGCCATCGTGGTGGCGCGCTCCGACGACATCACCGTGACGGACGACGAGGCGAACGCGCTGGCGGCGACGGTGGAGACGATCGAATACCGCGGGCGCGAATATGTCGGCACCGCGCGCAAGGCGGACGGCGCGGAAGTCGTCTTCCACGCCGCGCGGCCGGTTTCGGTCGGCAGCCCGGTGTTACTCTCGGTCGACGCCGATCGCATGCTGATCTTCCCGGCTTAAGGCAAGCGACGATGGCCGACCCACAGCCTTCCCTGCGCCAACGCCTTGCCCTGAGGGGCATCGATGGCGTGACGCTTCTGGCGCTGCCGGCAATCCTGTTCGTGCTCGCCGTCTTCATCTATCCCTTCGCCTACGGCCTGTTGCTCTCCTTCGAGCCGAAGGAAGGCGGCGCGCTTGCCAACTACCAGCGCTTCTTTTCTGATCCGTTCCTTTACAGGACCATCGCCACGACACTGTGGCTGGCGGGTCCCGTCACCGTCATCAGCCTGGCGCTGGCGGTACCGATCGCGCTTCGAGTCCGGCTGATGACACGCCAGCGCCTGCTGACCACCATCCTCGTCCTGCCGGTGACGCTGGGCACGGTTCTGGTTGCCGAAGGCCTGCTCAACTATCTCGGGCCGCAGGGTTGGTTCAGCCGCACGTTGATGCTGTTCGGCGTCATCGAGCACCCGTTGAAGCTTACCAACAACTACTGGGGTGTGTTCGCGTCCCTCATCATCACCGGCTTTCCGTTCACCTTCCTGTTGACGCTGTCCTACGTGACCGGCATCGACCCGGCGCTGGAACATGCCGCAGCCACGCATGGCGCCGGCGCCTGGCAGCGCTTCCGCCACGTATTCCTGCCGCTGTTGGCGCCGGGCCTCGCCATCTCGGCCTGCCTGTCCTTCGTGCAGGCCTTCGCCGTCTTTCCTTCGGCGATCCTGCTCGGGGCGCCGGCGGGACCGACGCGCGTCATCTCGATCGCCGCCTATCAGGCCGCCTTCGAGCAGTACGACTACTCGATGGCCTCGGCCATCGCCATGATCATGGCCGCCGTTCAGATGGTCATCGTCGTCGCCATACTGGCGTTCCGCAACCTGTTCTACCGCGGCTCCACGGCCGGCGGGAAAGGCTGAGGTGATCCGATGATCCGCGACACCACCATCGGCGCGAAATTGTGGATCACCGCGGTCTGGGCGGTGGTGATCTTCTTCGTCCTCAACCTCGCCGCCATGATCGTCGCCGTCATCCTGTCGTCCTTCGGCACCCGCTGGCTCGGCACCTGGCTGCCCGCCGGCTTCACCGATCGCTGGTACTTCGCCGCATGGTCGGAATTCCAGTTGCATGACGTGCTGATCGTCACCTTCCAGATCGCCTTCATCGTCGTCGCCCTGTCCGGCCTTCTGGGGGTGACCGCCGCCTATGCGCTGGCACGGCGCGACTTCCCCGGCAAGAAGCTGGTGATGCTGCTGTTCCTCCTGCCGCTGCTGGTGCCGCCGATCACCTTCGGCATTCCGCTGGCTACCGTGCTCTATCAGGCCGGTGTCGGCGGCACCTTCTGGGGTGTGGTGATCGCAAACCTGGTGCCGACTGTCCCCTTCGTCATCCTGGTGATGATCCCCTTCATCGAGCAGATCGATCCCAAGATCGAGGCGGCGGCCCGCGTCTTCGGCGCCAACACCTTCCAGCTCTTCATCCACGTGCTTTTGCCGATGCTGGTGCCCGGCATCCTGGCGGCGCTGCTCCTGGTGCTGGTGCGCACGGTCGGCATGTTCGAGCTGACCTTCCTGACCGCCGGGCCGACCAGCCAGACGCTGGTTGTCGCGCTCTATTATTCGGTCTTCGCCTCCGGCGTGCGCGCCGTGCAGTCGATCGACGCCATGGCCGTCATCTACATGATCACCACGCTCGTCTGGCTGCTGATCGCGCTGCGCTTCGTCAATCCGACGCAGATCGTCGCCCGCGCCAAGCAGGCGCCGGCGCAACAATAGACGTCATGTCGACCTGATTGAGGTTCGGCCGGAACGATCGCTCAAGGCGAGAAATAGTGATTGATGGAGACCTCGCCCCGGAATCGAACCGGGGATCGAAGGATTTGCGGTCCTTTGCCTCACCACTCCGCCACGATGCCGCGTCGCGACGCGATATAATTTCGATCTGTTAGCAATCGTTTACGGATGGATCGCCAGCCAACAGCGCCGACCGGTCAGGTGCGATGGCGGTAAGCTTCGATGGACGCCGGTCTCATCTCGATGGAGAAACCCTGTGTCGCCGGCGGCATGTAGGCCGCGTCACGGATGACGCAAGGATCGAGAAAGTGTTCGTGCAAGTGGTCGACATATTCGATCACCCGGCCCTGTTTCGTGCCTGAAACGGCGACGTAGTCGATCATCGACAGGTGCTGGACATATTCGCACAGGCCGACCCCGCCGGCATGCGGCCAGACCGGCAGATCATACTTGGCCGCCATCAGGAGCACCGCTAGCACCTCGTTCAGGCCGCCCATACGGCAGGAATCGATCTGCACCACATCGATGGCGCCGCCGGCGATGAATTGCTTGAACAGGATGCGGTTCTGGCACATCTCGCCGGTCGCCACCTTCATCGGCGCCACCGCCTTGCGGATCGCCGCATGACCGGCGATGTCGTCTGGGCTGGTCGGTTCCTCGATGAAGAAGGGCTTGGCGAAGGCAAGGTCCTTCAACCAGTCGATGGCCTCATCGACCTCCCAGACCTGGTTGGCGTCGATCATCAGGAAGCGATCCGGGCCGATGACGTCGCGGGCGATCTTCAGCCTGCGAATATCGTCGGCCCGGTCGCGGCCGACCTTCAGCTTGATGTGATCGAAGCCCTGCTCGACCGCCTCACGGCAAAGCCTGGCCAGCTTCTCGTCGGAATAGCCGAGCCAGCCGGCCGAGGTCGTGTAGCAGGCATAACCCTCGCGCTCGAGCGTGGCGATGCGATCGGCCTTGCCGGCTTCGGCCTTCTTCAGGATTTCCAGCGCCTCACCGGGCGTGATCGCGTCGGTGAGATAGCGGAAATCGACGATGCGAACGATCTCCTCGGGGCTCATCTCAGCCACCAGCCGCCACACCGGCTTGCCCGCCTCCTTCGCCCACAGGTCCCAGACGGCGTTGACGACGGCGCCGACGGCCAGATGCATCGCCCCCTTGTCGGGGCCGATCCAGCGCAACTGGCTGTCGCCGGTGACGTGACGCCAGAAGCGGCCCGGGTCCTGCTTGACCCAATCGAGGTCGAGCCCGACGACGAGATGCCGCAACGCCTCGATCGCGGTACAACAGACTTCGTTGCCACGACCGATGGTGAAGGTCAGCCCATGCCCTTTCAGGTTGGCCATGTCGGTGTCGAGGATGACATAGGCGGCCGAATAGTCCGGGTCCGGGTTCATCGCATCGGAACCGTCGAGGCTTTGCGAGGTCGGAAAGCGCAGATCGAAGACGCGCAGACCGGTGATGCTGGTCATGCCGATGGTCCGCCTAGACGTCCGCCCGGAAGGTCTGCTTCTGCGTGCCCAGCCCCTCGATGCCGAGTTCGACGACATCGCCGGCCTTGAGGTAGCGCGGCGGCTTCATGCCGAGGCCGACGCCGGGCGGCGTACCGGTCGAAATGACGTCGCCGGGCATCAGCGACATGAACTGCGACAGGTAGGAGACGAGGAAGGCGACGCCGTAGACCATGGTTTTGGTCGAGCCGTTCTGCCGCGTCTCGCCATTGACCGTCAGCCACATCTTCAGGTCCTGCGGGTCCTTGACCTCGTCCTTCGTAACCAGCCAGGGACCGATCGGCCCGAAGGTGTCGCAGCTCTTGCCCTTGGTCCACTGGCCCTGCCGCTCGGCCTGGAAAGCACGCTCCGAGACGTCGTTGGTGAGGCAGTAGCCGGCGACATAGTCCAGCGCTTCGGCTTCGGAGACATATTTGGCCTTCCGGCCGATGACGACGGCAAGCTCAACTTCCCAGTCGGTCTTTTCCGACCCGCGCGGGATCAGGACATCGTCGTTGGGGCCGACGATAGCCGAGGTCGCCTTCATGAAGATGATCGGCTCGGACGGCACGGTGGCCCCCGTCTCGGCGGCATGGTCGGAATAATTGAGGCCGATGCAGATGAACTTGCCGGTGCCCGCCACGCAGGCGCCGAGGCGCGGGGTTCCGGCAACGACGGGCAGGCTTTTCGCATCGAGCTTCGCCAGCGCCGCGAGCGAGGTCGCGTCAAGCGCGCCGCCGCCAATATCGGCAACATGGGCCGACAGATCGCGGATGACGCCGTCCGCATCGAGAAGACCCGGTTTTTCGGCACCCGGCTCGCCATAGCGAAGAAGTTTCATCTTTTCTCTCCTGATTGAATCGCGGCCGGGAAAGGCCACTTGAGATCGTTTCGTCCATCCTGCCGAAACAGGGACTTGAACGCGTTCCTAGATCGACCAGCCGCCGTCGATATTGTAGGCCTGTCCCGTCGTATAGGTCGCGCCGGCCAGATAAACTGCCAGATCGGCGATTTCCTCGGCCTTGCCCAGGCGGCCCATCGGCTGGCGGGCGATGAAGGCGGCGCGGGCCGTTTCATAGTCGCCCTGCGCGCGCATGCGGCCTTCCAGCGACGGGCTTTCGACCGTGCCAGGGCAGATGGCGTTGCAGCGGATGCCCTTGGCCACGTAGTCGGCGGCAACCGCCTTGGTCAGGCCGATCACGGCGGCCTTGGTCAGGCCGTAGACGAAGCGGTTGGGTACGCCTTTCTGCGAACTCGCAACCGACGACATGTTGATGATGACGCCGTCTTTCCGTTCCAGCATACCTGGCAGGACCGCGCGGATGGTGCGGACCATCGCTTTCACGTTGAGGTCGATGGCGAAATCCAGGTCGCCCTCCTTCATGTCCAGCACCGAGCCGCCATGCACGAAGCCGGCGCAGTTGAACAGGACATCGACCTGCCCGATCTCGGCGAACGCCGCCTTGACCGCCGCATCGTCCAGCACGTCGAGCCGGCGCGTGACGAGCCCTGGCGTGCCGCTCAGTTCGGCAAGCGCCGCCTCGTTGATGTCGGTGGCAATCACGTTGGCGCCGGCAGCCGCGAACGCCAGCACCGATGCCCGTCCGATACCCTGTGCGGCGGCGGTGACGACCACCGTTTTGCCTTTCAAATCCTGTGACACGTCCTGTCTCCTTGCTGCGTCAAGCCGGCTTGGTTTGCCGCTCGACGATATAGATGTGATCCGCCGCCAGAACGACCTCGCCGTGCTGGTTGATGACCTCGATACGCTCGATCACCCGGCCGGAGCCGGCACGCTTCGGATCGTCCTCTTTGGCGGCGATGGTGGTGCGGGTATGGATGGTGTCGCCGATAAAGACCGGCTTGATGAAGCGCAACCGGTCGTAACCGTAAGAGAAGGCGACGGGATTGATGACACTCGCCGTCAGCCCGACGCCGACGGAAAAGACCAGCGTGCCATGGGCGATGCGCTGGCCGAACGGCGTTGCCTTCATGAACTCGGAGTCCATGTGATGCGGGAAGAAATCGCCGGTGTGGCCGGCATGGACGACGAAATCGGTTTCGGTGATGGTGCGCCCGCTGGTCTTGCGCGACGCGCCGATCTCGTAGTCCTCGAAATAGGTGGTCTGTTCCATCAAGGTTTCCTCGCCAACGGCGTGGCGGGCGCGGCACTCGATCGATAGGCGGCCTCGACCAGCGCCATCGTGTTCCAAGCATCCTCGACGGAACTGACCAGTTCGGCATCCTCACCGGCGGCGAAGCGCTGGACATTGGCCATGCGGCCGACGAAGGCGTCCGGAAACCAGGCGCCGGACAGCGGAACCGCGACCCAACCGTCGCCGCCTTTCGGGTAGATTTCGAGGATATCCGGCTCGCCGCGCGGATAGTCGAGATTGACGCCGAGTTGCAGCCAGGCCGCGCCCTCGGTGCCCGAGATGCGGAATTCGCAGGCCTGATGGCGGCGGCCGAACTTGTGGTCGTGGTTGATCGACAGCGAACAGCGCACGGTCTCGCCGTAGTCGAGGATGGCGCTGGTGCGCGTCTGCGCCACCGTATGGTTCGGATGCCCCAGCGTCCTGGCGTGAACGCCGGCCGGATCGCCGAGCAGTTGCCGGATCAGGTCGAGATAGTGGATGGAGTGCATGGCGATCTCGACGCGCGGCGCCTTGAGCAGGAACTCCCAGAGCTGCCATGGCGTGTCGAGCGCCAGCCAAGCGTCGAAATCCACCACCTCGCCGAGCCAGCCCTTCGCGATCGCATCCTTCAGCGCCAGCATCATCGGCGCGAAACGAAGCTGGAAGTTGACCGCCGCCGAAAGTTTCTTGGCACGGCAGATTTCCAGGATTTCCGTCGCCTCGACGAGATTGTTGCCCATCGGCTTCTGGATCAGCGCGACCGCGCCGTCCGGCAGCGCTTTCAACACCTCGGCGTGACGGGAAGGGGGCGTTGCAAGGTCGAAGATGGCATTTTCGACGGAAGCTGCCTGGGCCACCGAAGCGAAAGCTTCGACGCCCCACTCCGATGCCAGCTTCTGCGCCTTGGCATGGTCGGGGTCGTAAAGGCCGGTCATTGGAAAACCCGCCCTCCTATAGGCAGGGAAATGCGCGTCGCCGACGATCGAGCCGGCACCGAAAGTGACGATCGGCCGCGGCTTCGACGGCATCGGCCAGGACTGGGCGAGGGCGGCAGGGTCAAACATTAGCGTCCTTCTCCCCGTTTACGGGGAGAAGATGCCGGCAGGCAGATGAGGGGCGGCGCGTACCTCCCAATACTGGCGCTGCCCCTCATCCGACCCTTCGGGCCACCTTCTCCCCGTTTACGGGGCGAAGGAATGGCGATCCCCTCATCCATGATGAAAAACTTCGTCCATCGAGGCCCACCATTCGCCATCCCTGCGCGTCTCGAAGGGCTCCTGGCAAGGCATACACACCGCCCACCATTCCTGCGTCTTCGGGTCGGCCGCCATCTTCGCCATGTCTGCGGCAAAGTCAGTGCCATGGTATTCGAAATAGGAGAACAGCAGGTTCTCCGGCCGCTTCAGGTAGATCGAGTAATTCTTGATATTGCAGGCCGAGATCGTGGCCAGCACATCCGGCCAGACGGCGGCATGCAGGCGCACATACTCCTCGACCTTTTCCGGCTTCAGGCCAAGCACCATGCCCATGCGTTGCATCTCAGTTTCTCCGCTCGGTAACGGTGGCGTTGAATTCGGCGATGCTGCGCGCCTTGATCGCGTCGTGATCCCAGTCGATGCCGAGGCCGGGAGCGTCCGGCGCCAGTGCGTGACCGTTCTCGATGCGCATCTTTTGCCCCGTCAGTTCGTCGAGCTGGGGAATGTATTCGACATATTTGCCGTTCGGTACCGCACAGGCGAGGCTGACATGCAGTTCCATGAGGAAATGCGGGCAGACCGGCATGTCGAAGGCTTCCGCCATATGCGCCACTTTCAGCCAGGGCGTGATGCCGCCGATGCGGCCGACATCGACCTGTACGATGGAGCAGCCGCCCTTCTGCATGTATTCACGGAAATGGCGGATCGAATAGAGGGACTCGCCGACCGCAATCGGCGTCGCCGTGGAATTGGACAGCCGCACATGGCCGTCGATGTCGTCGGCGGGCAGGGGCTCCTCGATCCATGCGAGATCGAGGTCGCGCAGCCGCTCGGCACGGCGGATGGCCTCGTCGACGGCAAAGCCCTGGTTGCAGTCGGTCATGATCTCGTAGCCGTCGCCGACCGCCTTGCGCACAGCCGAAAGTCGGGCGAAGTCCTCGGCGCCGTGCGGCCTGCCGATCTTGACCTTGGAGCCGGTGAACCCCTTGGCCTTGGCCGCCAGGGCATCCTCGACCAGCGCCTCGGTCTCGATGTGCAGCCAGCCGCCCTCGGTGGTGTAGAGCGGGCAGCGATCCTTGGCGCCGCCGGCAAGTTTCCACAGCGGCAAGCCTTGCTTCTTCGCCCGCAGATCCCACAGCGCAGTGTCGATGGCGGCGAGCGCGATCGCGGTGATGACGCCGATGGTGGTTGCGTGGGTAGCGAATTCCAGCTCGTGCCAGATCGCCTCGATCCTATCCGCATCGCGGCCGATCAGCCGCGACGCCAGATGGTCGGCCAAAAGCCGCATGACCGAGGAGCCGCCGGTGCCGATGGTGTAGCTGTAGCCCATGCCGACCGCGCCGTCGGCGTCGGTGACGGTGACGATCGGCGTCTCCTGGGAAACGAAGCTCTGGATGGCGTCGGTGCGCTTCACCTTCGGCACCAGGTCGACCATGCGCAGTTCGACCTTCTCGATCCTGGCCATCGTCAGGTCCTCAGCGATTTGCCGGTTTCGGCGGAGAACAGATGCGCCTGAGACAGGTCGAAGCTCATGGTAACGCGGTCGCCAGCTTTCAAAGGCCTGGGGTTCAGCATGCGCGAGACCCAGTCGCGGCCGTCGAATTCGGCGAACACCAGCGTCTCGTTGCCGAGCGGTTCGGTTACCGTTACCGGCACTTCCAACTCATGAACGTCGGATTCGTCGCCGGAATGCAGGCCATGGCCGACCGGATAGAGATCGTCCGGCCGCAGGCCGAACACCACCTTGTCGCCGGCGCTGACGGCCGACTTGAAGCGGCTCGGCAGCGGGAGGCTCTGGCCGCCGGCAAAAACCAGCTTGCCGTCCGCCACCGTTGCCTCCTGCAAGTTCATCGGCGGCGAGCCGATGAAGCCGGCGACGAAGCGCGTTGCCGGCCGCTTGAACACCTCGTCCGGCGTGCCGACCTGCTCGATATAGCCGTCGCGCATGATGACGATGCGGTCGGCGAGCGTCATCGCCTCGACCTGGTCGTGGGTGACGTAGATGACGGTGGACTTAACCTTGGCATGCAGCTTCTTGATTTCGGTGCGCATCTGCGTGCGCAGCTTGGCGTCGAGGTTGGACAGCGGCTCGTCGAACAGGAAGACATCCGGATCGCGCACGATGGCGCGGCCCATGGCGACGCGCTGGCGCTGGCCGCCCGAAAGCTGAGAGGGGCGGCGTTCGAGCAGCGCGTCGAGGCCGAGGATGGCCGAAGCTTCCGCCACCCGGCGCTCCATGTCCTCTTTCGGCGCGCCGGCGATCTTGAGCGAGAAGCCGAGATTCTCACGTACGGTCATGTGGGGGTAGAGAGCGTAGGACTGGAACACCATGGAGATGTTGCGCGAGCGCGGCGGCAGGTCGTTGACGACGCGGCCGCCGATCTCGATCGTGCCGTCCGATATTTCTTCCAGCCCGGCGATCATGCGCAGCGTCGTCGACTTGCCGCAGCCGGACGGGCCGACCAGCGCGATGAACTCGCGATCGCCGACATCGAGGTCGATGCCGTGGACGATCTCCATCGTGCCATAGCGCTTGGTGAGTTTTTTCAGGGATACGGTCGCCATGAAAATCAGCCTTTCACCGCGCCGGAGGTCAAGCCGCCGACGAGGTGCTTCTGGACGATGAAGGTGAGGAGCAGCGCCGGTACGATCATCACCACCGCCAGCGCGCACATGCCCCGCCAGTCGATGGTGAACTCGGCGGTGTAGTCGAGCAAGCCGACCGGCAGCGTCTTGGAGTTGACCGAGCGCGTGAGTTGCGAAGCGAGGGCGAATTCGTTCCACGAGGTGAGGAAGGCGAAGATGCCCGAGGAGGCGATACCCGGCCCGGCGAGCGGGAACTCGACCTGCCAGAAGGCCTGCCAGCGCGTGCAGCCGTCAATCTGGGCCGCTTCTGCCAGATCCTTCGGCACCTGCCTGAAGAACCCGTCGATCAGCCAGATGGTGAACGGCACGTTGAGCGCGACATAGGCGAGGATCAGGCCGAAATGCGTGTCGATGATGTCGAGCTTGGCATAGACGAAGAACAGCGGCAGCGACAGCGCTATGCCGGGCACCGTGCGCGTCAGCATCAGGCCGAGGAACATCGCCGACTTGCCGCGGAAGCGGTAGCGAGCGAAGGCGTAGCCGCCGGCCATGCCGATGGCGATGGCGATGACCGTCGAGGTGACCGAGATGATGAGCGAATTGCGGAAATAGTCGAGGACGGGAATGCCGCCCTTGCCGACGCCGGAGAACATCGCGACATAGGCGTCGAACGAGACCTGCTGCGGGATCCACACCGGCGGCTTGGCCATGATCTCGACGGTGGGCCGCAGCGAGGAAAGCACGATCCACAGGCCGGGCAGGCAGATCACCAGCATGGCGAGGAACAGGCCGACGCGGTGGGCGACCGTGGCGATGCGACGCTTCAGGCGGGCGGATGCGTTGGCGTCCATCGTCACCACTCCGCGCCGATCTGGGTGCGCGCCGCAGCGAGCTTCCTGAAGAAATAGACGGTGAAGACGATCGACAAAAGGATCGAGACATAAGCCATGGCGTTGGCCTGCCCCATGCGCGCGTCGCTGTAGGCGGTGCGCGCGATCAGCGTCCACAGGAGCTCGGTGCGGCCGGCAGGCCCGCCGTCTGTCATGATCTTGACGATGTCGTAGGCGCGCGCCACGTCGAGCGAGCGGATCGTCATGGCGATGTAGGCGAACGGCATGACGAACGGCAGGGTGACATAGCGGAACGTCTGCCAGGGCGTGCAGCCGTCGACGCGTGCGGCCTCCACCGGTTCCTTGGGCATGGCAAGCAGGCCGGCCAGGATCAGGATGGCGAAGATCGACGTCGAGGACCAGATCTCGGCGATCGAGATGGCGGCGAAGGCGAGCTTGCCGTCGATCAGCCAGGGAATGGCCCGTTCGGTCAGGCCGAGCGATTGCAGGGCGTTGTTCACCAGGCCGATATTGTCGTTGAACATGAACTTGAACTGGAAGCCGACGAGGATCGGCGAGAACATCATCGGGAACATCATGATGGTGCGCAGCACGCGCTGGCCGCGCGTCGCCTTTTCGACCAGCAGGGCGAGGCCGAGGCCGAGCAGCATTTCAAGGTTGAGCGCCACCGTCAGCAACAGCACCGTGCGGCCGAAGGCGATCCAGAAATTCCAGTCGGAGAGGATGCGCTGGTAGTTGCGCAGGCCGATGAAGGTGAAGAAGGTCTCGGGCCGGGTCAGGCGGAAAGGCGTGAAGCTGGAATAGAACGACAGGATGAGCGGCACCACGACCACCGCCGCCAGCACGATCACGGCCGGCAGCAGCAGGAGGGTGGGTGCGGATAGCCGCCTGGCTTTCATGCGAAGACAATCCCTGGGGCGCCACGCGAACGGAGCATGGGGCGACGCCCCTGCTCGATGCAGACTATCGGCGATGGGGCGAAAAAAGGAAGCGGCGCCGGGCAATCGCGACGGCGCCGCAGGAAGCACAAGTCAGAGCTTGCCGGCATCCTCGAGGATCTGCGTCGCCTTGGCGGCCGCGTCGTCCAGCGCCTGCTTGGACGTCTTGTCGCCAAGGATAGCAGCCTGGAGCTCAGGATAGACAGCGTTGGAAATCTCGATCCACTCGGCCGTCTGCGGCACCGGGAAGGCGTTCTTGGCGGCTTCCTGGAAGGCCTGCAGCACTTCGGTCTTGTAAGGATCGGACTTCGCCTGCTCGATATCCCATTCCCACACGGCGGTGCGCGTCGGCAGCGGGCCGGCGGCGGCTTCCAGCTTCTGGCTGTCCTCGTTGGTCAGCCACCACACCAGCGAGGCGGCAGCCTCCTTGTTGGCGCAGTTCTCGGTCACCGAGAAGCCGTGCGCGCCCGACCAGCCGGAACGCTTGCCCGACGAGCCCTTGGGCTGCACCTTGACGCCGACATTGCCGGCTACCTTGGACGACTTCGGGTCGTTGAAGAAGCCGGCCCAGCCCGGCCAGTCGAGGTTGAGCGCGACGGTGCCCGACGCAAAACCCTGGCCGAGATCGTCCCACAGGTAGTTGGTGGTGCCGGCCGGCACGGCCTTGGCCTTGTAGAGGTTTACGAACCAGTCGAGCGCCTGCACGCCGGCCTCGGAATTGAAGGCGGGCCTGCCGTCCTTGTCGAGATACTCGCCACCGTCGGCCACCAGCATCTCGTAGAAGCGGCCGTTGATGGCCTCTTCCTTGCCGGCGAACTGCGTGCCGTAGAAATCCGGCGGGTTGGCGAAGAATTCAGCCTGCTGGGCCATCTCGTCAAACGTGTCGGGCGGCGCCAGTTCCTCGCCGTACTTTTCCTTGTAGGCCTTCTTCTTGGCTTCGTCCTGATAGAGGCTCTTCTGGTAGTAGAGCGCCGAAACGTCGAACTGGGCACGCGGTAGCATCACCAGCTTGCCGTCCAGGGTCGCGGCGGCGATGTTGGCCGGAACGAAGGCGTCAATCTCCTCCTTCGGCAGGAGCGTGTTCAGGTCGACATAGATGCCCGGATATTGCGGAGCGAACGAGGTGTGGTTGGAGCCGACGCACCAGGTGATCGAGTTGGAGGCGATGTCCGACTTGATTTCCTTGTCGAGGTCGAAGTGGTTCTTCTTCGACAGGACGTTGACCTTGGCGCCGGTCGCCTTCTCCCATTCACCGATGCGCTCGTAGAGCTTCTCGTATTGCTGGCCGCCGATCAGCTTGGCATCGATGGTGACGCCGGGAAACTTGCCAGGCAGATCGGCCGCCTGCGCCATGCCCACGCCCGACACCAGCAGCAATGCACCGGCGGCGACGCCGGAAAGCAGTCTGTTCATGAATATCCTCCCTGGGGCATCCGTCGGCTGCCCGTGATTTGAAGCTGTCCACTTGCTTCATTCATATGCAAACAAAATATTTACGGCCGGTCAAGCCAAATATCTTCCCAACGCCGACCGCTTGCGTATATGAAGATTGAAATTCACCAGAGAGGCCATGGTGCAGGACGACGAGGACGACCGCTACCGCGCACCGGCGCTCGACAAGGGGCTGGACATCCTCGAGCTGCTTGCCAGCGTGGACGGCGGCCTGACCCAGGCCGAGATCGCCAAGCGGCTGGACCGCAGCCCGAATGAGTTCTACCGGATGCTCGACCGGCTGGTGAGGCGCGGCTACGTTACGCGCCCCGACGGCGACCGCTATTCGCTGACTTTGAAACTGTTCGGGCTGGCGCAACTTCACGCGCCGGTGCGCCGGCTCGTCTCTTACGCCACCTCGATCATGCGCGAACTGGCCGAGACCTCGTGGCAGGCCAACCAGCTCGTCGTGTTCGACCGTGGCAACGCCGTCGTCATCGCGCAACAGGAAGCGCCTCACTACTGGGGCATCTCGATCCGCGTCGGCTCCCATATCAGCCTTTTCGACACCGGTTCGGGCCATGTGCTGCTGGCGTTCCGCTCGCCTGAGGAGCGCGCAATGATGATCGCCGAACACCTGCGTAGCAACGAGGAGATGAAGCAGTCGCCGGACTTCTTCGCCCGGCTCGACCAGGTGCGCCAGCGCGGCTACGAGATGATGGCCTCGCTGCAGACGGCGGGCGTCTACAATCTGTCCGCACCGGTCCTCGGCTCGGACGGGCGCGGCATCGCGGCGCTCACCATTCCCTACATCACGCTGGTCAACGCCCCAACCGCCCCGGACATCACCAAAACGATCGCGCTGCTTCAGGAGGCCACTGCCCGCCTGTCGAAGCTGGCGGGCTCAGACGTCGGGACGACGCCCTAATTCCGCTCAGACCGGGCGCTTGGAAAAGCTGCCGCGAAAGAGGCGGTTCAGGTCCGCGATCACGGCCGCAGCCGACCGCCTTGCGGCAAGGCCTTCGTTGATGGCGTCGGACGCCGCTTGCTGGAAGGCCATATAGCCGTCGTGGCGCGGACGCACCCAGGCGCCTTCGAGGGTCGCGCGCGTGGCGCGATAGAAATCGCCGGTGGCGGCGTTGACCGCACCGTCCTGCCAGGCGTCGGCATGGCCAGGCTGACCGCCGGCGGCGGCATAGGGGCCGCGCTGCACGGCACCGCTGGCAATCCAATAAGCGAAGTCGATGGCCGTGTCCCTCGCCGTGGAAAGGGCCGATACGGCGATGCCGGTGCCGCCGAGCGCGGAGCCGACCCGACCGTCGCCGCCTGCCGCCGGAATGTCGCCGAAGGCCAGCCGGTGCGGTCGGAAGCCAGCCATAGCGTAGGAAACATAGCCGTAGATCAGCGGCGCGCAGGCGATCTGCGAACCGGCCTCGGCCATCTTTTCCGACACCGCGATCGGGTCCATCGCGAGACAGTGCGGATCGACCAGCGCCGCCATTTCGGCGAGCATGGCAAAGGCCGTTTCGCCGGTTTCGCGGTCGATCAGGTCACCCGGTCCTTCGACGGCGCAGGGCCGGCCGAGATTGGCGGCGAGCGTATAGAACGCCATCAGCGAATGCGGTGGCCTGAGCGGCAGCAGCACTCGTCCCTGCCGGGCAAGGGCCAGCGCGTCCGCCCATGTCGCCGGCGGCGCATCGATCAGGTCAGGCCGCCAGGCCTGTACCTGTGCGGCCGCATCGATGGGAAAGGCCCATTGCCGGTCCTGCCACCGGTAGCTCGGATAGGAGCGACCGACGCTTCCGGCGGCCAGCGCTTCACGTTCCGCCTCGCGTCCCGCCACGTCGAGCGGCGCCAGGCAATTTTCGGCGGTGATCTGACCGACATGCGGATGATCGATAACGATGAGGTCGTAGGCGCGCGCCAGTTCCTCCACCGGGAAGGACTCGAAATCCTGCAACGAGCGTTTTTCCCATGCGATGGAAACGCCTGTCTTGGCCTCCCAGAGCGCGGAACAGGCGACCATCGGGTCATAGCCGCGCGGATGGCTCCAGGTCATGCCTTTCAAGCGCACGCCGCTCACAGGCCGAACTCCATGCGGATTTTTTCGCTGTGCTCGCCGATGCGCGGCGCCGCCCGCTCGACCTTTGCCCGCACGCCGTCGACCCTCAGCGGCGAGCGCGTGGTGTGGATCGCGACATCGTCCTCGCGCGTCACCGTCTGCAACAGGTCGAGCGCCTTGAAGCCGTCGCTGTCCAGCATCTCGCGCCAGTTCAGAACCCTGGCGCACCAGACGTCGGCGGGCTCCAGGATCGCCAGCCATTCGTCGACGGTTTTCTCGGCGATGCGCCTGGCGATGATGGCCTTGATCTCGTCGCGCGCGGTGAACCAGGTCGCGGGTTCGTCGCGATAGGGCGCAAGCGCCTCGATCTGCAAGAGATCGGCGAGCTTCGAAATGGGCATCATAGCGAGCGCCAGAAAGCCGTCGCTGGCCGGATAGACGCCGTAGGGCGCTGCCAGATAGGCATGGGCGCTGCGGAAGGAGGAGCGGCGCGGCAGGCGCTGCCCATCGTTGAGGTGGGTGGTCAGCACCTCGAACTGGAAATCGATCAACGCCTCGAACAGGCTCGTCTCGACATGGCCGCCCTTGCCAGTGATACCGCGCCGCACCAGTGCGGCGAGGATGCCCTGCGCGCAGGCGGCGCCAGCCAGCATGTCGGCGACGGCGAGGCCGAACGGCACCGGCCCCTGCTCCTCGTCGCCGTTCAGCCACATGATGCCGGAACGCGCCTGGGCGAGCAGGTCCTGGCCCGGCCGCTTCACCCATGGCCCCTCCTCGCCGTAGCCGCTGATCGAGGCATAGACCAGACGCGGGTTGAGCGCCTTGACGTGCTCATAGTCGAGGCCGAGGCGCTCGATGACGCCCGGGCGAAAATTCTGGATGAGCACGTCGGCATGGGCGAGCAGGCCGCGCAAGGCCGCCAGATCATCCTCGTTCTTCAGGTCGACGGCAAAGCTTTCCTTGGCCCGGTTGATGGCGTGGAAGATGGTGGAATCGCCGCCGATCTCGGTATCGCTGAGATAGAGCCGGCGCGACAGGTCGCCGCCGTCCGGCCGCTCGACCTTGATGACGCGGGCGCCGAGGTCGAGAAGCCTGAGCGAACAGTACGGCCCCGACAGGAACTGGCTCATGTCGACAACGACGAGACCGGCCAGGGGCAGATCGGCGAGCGGCAGGTCAGCGGCGGCCATCGTCACTTCTCCGTCTTGCCGGCGAAATCAGCCGGATTCCTGTACTTAACCGTCTGCAGATGCTCGCAATAGAGCACCAGTTCGCCCTCACCCTTGAACACCTCGTAGCTGGCGCGGATCAGCCCCATCTCCTTGTAGCGAGGGGTTTTGTCCAGGTTGGTGCGGATCGAATAGATGGTGTCGCCGATGAAGACCGGCTTGATGAAGCGCAATTTGTCGTAGCCATAGGAAAAGGCGTTGACGCAGTTGGTGGCGACGAGGCCGAGCCCGGCGGAAAAGACGAAAGCGCCGGCAACCAGTCGCTTGCCGAAAATGCCTTCGCGCTCGGCGAACATCTGATCCTGCACGTAAGGGTGGATGTCGAGCACCAGCGCATTGAAAAGATGGCTGTCGCCTTCGGCCATGGTGCGGCGCAAGGAGCGGATCTTCTGGCCGACCGGCCAGTCCTCGTAGAACCAGTTCTCGGCATTCCACACCGGCAGGCCGGCATGATCGGCCGGCATATCGGCGGGATGAGTGGAGGCAACGCCAACGGTCGGTGCGAAGCTGGTCATGACTTGTCCATCCGCTGCGGGAAAAGCATGCATCGCACCGGCGTGACGCCGCGCGATCGCATGATCGATCCTCCCGATCTTCTCTTGTGAAGATCATATTCACATATGAGTTTGAAAGGCAAGCGAACAAACCGGCAGCGCAAGGCGGCGTGCCATCGCGGCCGAATGCACGGCTCAAGACACATCGATCGCGACGGGCGAGCGGTCGCGCGGTCTATTTCGAGAGGGGCGAATAGGCCGAGAGGATGAGGCGTTCGGCCTGGCCGAGATAGGTCTCGAGCGCCTGTGCGGCTTCCGTTGACCGGCCGTCCTCGAGCAGGCCCAGAATGGCCCGGTTGCGATCGACGAAGGGCGCGTGCAGATGCTCGGCATTCGGCAGCAGGCCGAAGACGAGCCTCAGTTCCAGAAGAACCTGCCCGAAGAAGGCCGAAAGACGCGGGCTGTCGGCCAGTTCCACGATGGCCGCGTGGTAGGCAATGTCGGCGCTGCCGACACCGAGCCAGTCGCCGATGCCGCGGCAGCGCTCGGCTTCCTGCAAGGCGGCGCGCATGCGGACGGCGCCCGGATGCCCGGCATAACCCTGGGCCAACGCCGCGCACTGCACCAGCCGCCGCACGCGGTAGACATCGACGATGGTCTGCGTGCTCGGGATCGAGACGAACACGCCCCGGTTCACCTCATGGTTCAGGATGCCTTCCTTGGCAAGCACCCGGAACGCCTCCCGCAAGGTGTTGCGCGAGACGTCCAGTTCCTCACTCAACGCCGCTTCGGAAAGATGCGCACCCGGCTTGAGCGTGCCGGCGACGATGCGCTCGCGAAGACGTGCCGCGATGCGGTGGGATTGGGCGACGCCGGTCGCCTGCCGCTCGACAAGGGAAGAGAGCGAACCGGCCGCATCGGCGTCAGGGCGAGCAGTCACTGTGCGCTCCATCATGGCGCCGATCTCCGAGGAACCGGCCGAGCCGAGACTTACGATCTGACCGGCCCCGCTTCAACCCGGTCCGGGAACACAGCCCACCAAATAGGCGGCCGTCGCTTCCCATATTGTATACTACTATGATAAGATTGTTGAACAATATGGACAAGCCAGTCACTTTCTGCTAAGGGATGCCAGGAGAGATGGAGACCTTGGGAGGGGTCCGTTCGGTGACGCTCATCGGCATTCACGCTTTTTGTCCTGATTGCAGCCGCTCGCTCCGGATGCCCCAAGGCCGCCTTTGCCGCGATGGAGCCCCGTCATGCCGGTAATCGACATCAACAGCGACCTGGGTGAAAGCTTCGGCGCCTGGACGATGGGCGACGACGCGGCGATGCTGGACATCGTCAGCAGCGCCAACGTGGCCTGCGGATTCCATGCCGGCGACCCTGCCGGAATCCTGCGCACGCTCGAGGCTGCCTGCCGGCGCGGCGTCGCCATCGGTGCGCATGTCGGCTACCGCGACCTTGCCGGCTTCGGACGCCGCAACATGGACCCGTCGAGCGAAGAGCTGGTCGGCGACGTCATCTACCAGATCGGCGCGCTGAAGGGTCTGGCGGCGGCGGCCGGCACGACCGTCACCTACGTCAAGCCGCACGGCGCACTCTACAACACCATCGCCCACGAAGAACGGCAGGCCAGCGACGTCATCACCGCCATCCGCAGCGTCGATCCCGGTCTTGTCCTGATGGCGCTGGCGGGATCGCCGCTGATCGCGCAGGCCCGCGCCGCCGGCCTGACCGTCGTGGCGGAAGCCTTCGCCGACCGGACCTACACAACCGATGGCCAGCTCGTCTCCCGGCGCCAGAAGGGCGCGGTGCTGCACGACCCGCAGGAGATTGCGCAGAGGATCGTGCGCATGGTCAAGGAGGGCGTCATCCGGTCGATCGACGGCGGCGACGTCGCCATCGAAGCCCAATCCGTCTGCGTCCATGGCGACAGCCCCGACGCTGTGGCAATCGCCCGGCGCCTGCGGGCCGGGCTGGAAGAAGCCGGCCTGTCCGTGCAGCCGTTTTCCGGCAAGGCCGAGGCGCGGTGACCGCGCTGGCGAAAACATCGCCTGCTGGAGCCGCTGGCTCGCCGATCGCCGGCCGGCACCCGGTACTGCGCTTTCTTCCCGTCCGCGCAGGCCGTATCCTCGTCGAACTCCCCGATCTGGAAACGACGCTCGCCCTGCTTGCTTCGCTCGAGAACGAGCCGATTGCCGGGATTTCGGAACTCATCCCGGCGGCGCGCACCCTGCTCGTCGCGTTCGACCCAAGCCAGTTGCCGCCAGCACGTCTGGTCGATGAGATTTCCGGCCGCGACCTCTCGACCGCCCCGGCAGCGACCGGCCCGCTGGTCGAAATTCCGGTTCGCTACGATGGCGAGGATCTTGCCGAGGTCGCCGCACTGCTGGGAATAAGCGAGGCGGAAGTCGTGCAACGCCACACGGCCGCCGACTACACAGTTGCCTTCACCGGCTTCGCGCCCGGCTTCGCCTACCTCGCCGGTGGCGATCCGCTGCTCGACGTTCCGCGCCGCAAGACACCGCGAACGCAGGTGCCGGCGGGAGCCGTGGGACTGGCGGGAGCATTCAGCGGCGTCTATCCGAAAACCAGCCCCGGCGGCTGGCAGCTGATTGGTTCTACGCCGCTCGCAATGTTCGATCTGGGGCGCGATCCGGCCACGATCCTGCAACCGGGATATCGTGTCCGCTTTGTCGACATGGCTGGATCGCACCGCCCTACGGCAATCGCCGCGCACCGGCGCAAGGCGTCGAGGCAAGTGGCGGGCAAGGAGATCGCGGCCGCGCAGATGCACATCCTCGACGCTGCCTTTCCGGTCCTATTCCAAGATCTCGGGCGCCCCGGACAGGCCAGCCAGGGCGTCAGCATCTCCGGCGCCGCCGACAAGGCGAGCCTCAAGGCGGCCAATCGGCTGGTCGGCAACCCACCGGACACGGCGGCGCTCGAAATCACCTTCGGCCGGTTTCGTTTCAGGATGAAGGGCGCCGGCGTCATGGCGCTGACCGGAGCACCGGCCTCTATCACCATCGAGGCGGCGAATGGAGCCACCCTCGCCGCGGCCAACGATGCAGCCATGGCACTGGAAGACGGCGACACGGTTTCGATCGGCGAGGCGACGCATGGCTTCCGCTCCTATCTGGCCCTGCGCGGCGGCTTCGCCGTCGAGCCGGTGCTGGGCAGCGCCTCGGGCGATACGCTGGCGCAGATCGGGCCGCGCGCGCTCACGACAGGTGATCGTGTCGATGTTCTGGCTGCGCCGATGGGTGCGCTCGTCTCGACAGTTCAGACGATCCATCCCGACCTTCCGAAGGCCGGCGAGGTGGTGACGCTCGACGTCACGCTGGGGCCGCGCACGGACTGGTTCACGCTGCAGGCCATCGCAAGCTTCCTGTCACAGGACTGGGAGGTCACGCCGCAATCGAGCCGTGTCGGCATCCGCCTGAAGGGCTCCGCTCTCGAACGCAGCGACACGCGCGAACTGCCGAGTGAGGCGACGGTGCAGGGCGCCGTGCAGGTGCCGGCAAGCGGCCAGCCCGTGCTCTTCCTCGCCGACCATCCGCTGACCGGCGGCTATCCGGTCATCGCCAACGTGGCAGCCCACCATCTCGACCTTGCCGGGCAAGTCCCCATCGGCGCCAAGGTGCGCTTCAACGCGCTCGGCCCCTTTGCCGAGATCGGAGCCGCGTCGTGAAGAAGGTTCTGATCGCCAATCGCGGCGAGATCGCTGTCCGCATCGTCCGGGCTTGCAAGGACGCCGGCCTGGCATCGGTGGCGGTCTATGCCGATGCCGACAGCGACGCACCCTTCGTGGGCATGGCCGATGAGGCCTATGCGCTCAATGGGCAAAAGGCGGGCGATACCTATCTCGACATCGGCAAGCTGATCGCCATCACGAAGCGTTCCGGCGCGGATGCCGTCCATCCGGGCTACGGCTTCCTGTCGGAGCGGGCCGAGTTCGCGCAAGCGATCATCGACGCCGGCCTGACCTGGATCGGGCCTTCCCCGAAGGTTATCGAGACGCTGGGCGACAAGCTTCAGGCGCGCGACATCGCCCGCGCCGTCGGCGCGCCGCTGGTCGCCGGCAGCGACGGGCCGGTCGCCACCGCCGCCGAGGCACTCGCCTTTGCCCGAAAATTCGGCCTGCCCATCGCCATCAAGGCTGCCCATGGCGGCGGCGGTCGCGGCCTGAAGATCGCGCGCAAAATGGACGAAGTGGAGGAGCTTTTCGATTCCGCCACACGCGAAGCCACAGCCGCCTTCGGGCGCGGCGAATGCTTCATCGAACAGTTCCTCGACCGGCCGCGCCACATCGAGGCGCAGGTGCTGGCCGACAGGCTGGGCAACGTCGTCGTCGTCGGCACGCGCGATTGCTCCATGCAGCGCCGCAACCAGAAGCTGATCGAGGAAGCTCCGGCGCCGTTCCTGACCGACGAACAGCGCGAACGCGTCGAGGAGGCGGCGCGCGCCATCTGCAAGGCGGCCGGTTATACCGGCGCCGGCACAGTCGAATTCCTGCTTTCCGCCGACGGCGTGATCTCCTTTCTTGAAGTCAACACACGCCTCCAGGTTGAGCATCCGGTGACCGAGGAAACGACCGGCGTCGACCTCGTGCGCGAGCAGTTCCGCATCGCCGAAGGCCTGCCGCTCTCCTTCACTGAGACGCCGAAACCGAGCGGCCATGCGCTGGAGTTCCGCATCAACGTCGAGGACCCAGGCCGCGGCTTCCTGCCGATGGCCGGCGCGATTTCCCTGTTCGCACCGCCGTCGGGTCCGGGTGTTCGGATAGACAGCGGCGTCGAAACGGGCTCGACGGTGCCGCCGCTGTTCGATTCCCTCATAGCCAAGCTGGTTGTCTGGGGATCGACGCGCGACGAGGCCATTGCCCGGGCACGGCGGGCACTCGGCGAATTCCGCATCGAGGGCGTGCCGACGGTCCTGTCCTTCCACCGCGCCGCGCTCGACCATCCGGATTTCTCGAAAAGCTTCGCCATCCACACCCGCTGGATCGAGACGGATTTTGCCGGGGTGTTGGACGCCGGCAGGCGTCCGGCGCCAGTGGTCGAGGCTGGCATGTTGCGCGGCAGGATCGAGATCGACAGCAGGCTCGTCGAGATCGGCATTCCCGACGCGCTGCTCGGTCTGCTCGGACGACCAGCAGGTATCCCGGTCGAACCCTCCTCGCCCACGCCGGACAAAAATGCCGTACACGCGCCGGTTCCGGGCGTGCTCGCACTGTGGCGCGTATCGGATGGAGACCGTGTCGAGACGGGCGACGTCGTCGCCGTGATGGACGCCATGAAGATGGAAACGACCGTGGCGGCGCCGCACGGCGGCAGAATAACGCTTCTGGCGAAGGCGGGATCGATGCAAACTGCCGGCGCCGTCATCGCGCGGATCGCGCCCGCCGATGCCGACACGACCGAAGCGGCGGAGGTTGAGGAATGAGCAATCCGATCCTGTCGATCGAGGGCCTCAGCGTCGAATTCGGTGCCAGCCGCGTGGTCGACAATCTGTCCTATTCGGTCGAGGCCGGACGCACACTTGCCATCGTCGGCGAGTCCGGTTCCGGCAAGTCGGTGACGGCCCTTTCGATCATGCGGCTGGCCGACATGGCCGGCGCCCGCTTCGCCGGCGGCAAGATCCTGTTCCAAAGCAGCAAGGGACCGGTCGACCTTCTGGCGCTCAGCCAGGACCAGATGCGCTCGATCCGGGGCAACGAGATCGCCATGATCTTCCAGGAGCCGATGACCTCGCTCAACCCCGTCTTTTCCATCGGCGACCAGATCAGCGAGGCGCTGATCCTGCACGAGCGCCTGACCGGCGCGCAGGCGCTGGAGGCGGCGGCGGAGCTGTTGGCCAAGGTGCGCCTGCCCGACCCGAAGGGCCAGTTGAAGCGCTATCCGCACCAACTGTCAGGCGGCATGCGCCAGCGCGTGATGATCGCCATGGCGCTGGCCTGCAAGCCGAAGCTGCTGATCGCCGACGAGCCGACCACGGCGCTCGACGTGACGATCCAGGCGCAGATTCTAGCCATCCTTCGCGACCTGCAGAAGGAATTCGGCATGGGCGTGATCTTCATTACCCACGACATGGGCGTGGTGGCGGAAATGGCCGACGACGTGGTGGTGATGCGAAATGGCCGCAAGGTCGAGGAAGGCGACGTCAGGACCATCTTCGCCAAGCCCGTGCAGCCCTACACCAAGGCGCTGCTCGCCGCCGTGCCGAAGCTCGGCGCCATGCAGGGCAAGGACCTGCCCCTGCGCACGCCGCTGACCGCCGCAACCGACGACGGCGTGACGACCGCGGCCGAAGAGGAGCGTATCCAGGATACTGCCCGCTACGACGCGGCGCCGCTTCTGGAAGTGCGCGACCTTGTCGTGCGCTTCGACGTCAAGCGCGGCCTGTTCGGCGGCGTCAGCCATCGCGTCCACGCCGTCGAGAAGGTCGGCTTCTCCATCTATCCGGGCGAGACGCTGGCACTCGTCGGCGAATCCGGATCGGGCAAGTCGACCATCGGGCGCACCATCCAGCAATTGCAGGCGGCGACCTCGGGCACGATCTCGTTCCGCGGCCGCCAGCTGACGGACCTGAACAAGGCCGAGCGTCACGCACTGCGGCAGAAGATCCAGTACATTTTCCAGGACCCGTTCGAGTCTCTCGACCCGCGCAAGACCGCCGGCTTTTCCATCGCCGAACCGATCCTGACGCACAGGCTGATGTCTGCCGCCGATGCCAGGCGCAAGGTGCATGAGTTGCTGGAGCGCGTCGGCCTGACGGCGGCGCATGCCGGCCGCTATCCGCACGAGTTTTCCGGCGGCCAGCGCCAGCGCGTCTGCATCGCCAGGGCGCTCGCCTGCGATCCGGAACTCATCGTCGCCGACGAATCCCTGTCGGCGCTGGATGTCTCGATCCAGGCGCAGATCATCAACCTGATGATGGACCTGCAGGCCGAGCGCAGCCTGGCCTATCTCTTCATCAGCCATGACATGGCGGTGGTGGAGAAGATCAGCCACCGTGTCGCCGTGCTCTATCTCGGCCAGATCGTCGAGCTCGGCCGACGCAGGCAGGTATTCGAGACGCCCGCGCACAGTTACACCAAAAGGCTCTTGTCGGCGGTTCCGGTCGCCGATCCCACGGTCCGCCGCGATACGCCGGTCCCCACCGGCGAGATCCCGAGCCCGCTTCGCCCGGTCGGCGACGAACCGGCCATCGTCACCATGAGCGAGATCGAAACCGGCCATTTCGTCGCCGGTTAGGAACAATCCACAGGAGGAACCAACGCATGACACTTAAACTAACCCGATCGCTGCTCGGTGCGCTGGCAATGTCCACCGCCCTCATTGCCGCTTCGCCGTCCCTCGCCGCCGGCAAGCTGACGGTTTCGCTGTCTCAGGACCCCGGCAGCTGGGACCCGGTCGACATCTTCCTGGTGGCCTGGGCGACCGTAGCGACGAACATCTTCGATGGCCTGACCTATCGCGGGCCGGACCTGAAGCTGGTGCCTGGCCTGGCCGAATCCTGGCAGGTGTCGGACGACGGCAAGAAGATCACCTTCAAGTTGCGCCAGAACGTCAAGTTCCACGACGGCGAGCCCTTCAACGCCGACGCCGTGAAATTCACCTTCGACCGCCTGCTCGGCGACGAAGGCTCGAAGGGGCCGCAGAAATCCAACTACGCGGCGATCGAAAAGGTCGAGGTGGTCGATCCCTCGACCGTCGATTTCATCCTGAAGAGCCCCGATCCGGTGCTGTTGACCAAGCTCGCCGGCTATGGCGCCATGATCGTGCCGCCGAACTACATCAAGGAAAAGGGCGAGGATTACTTCAACACCCACCCGGTCGGCACCGGCGCCTTCAAGTTCATCTCCTATGAGCCGAAGATCGGTGTGAAGCTCGAAGCGAACCCGGACTATTGGGGCGGCGCGCCGAAGATTTCCGAACTCGACTACAAGTTCATCACCGAGCCGGCCACCGCCGTCGCCGAATTGCAGGCAGGCCGCGTCGACATCGTCGTGCCGCCGATCATCCCGATCTCGATGGTGCCGACCATCAAGGGCGATTCCCGCCTCGAACTGATGAGCGTTCCGGGGCCGACGGTCGATGCGCTGCGCTTCAACACCCGCGACGGCATCACCGCCGACGTGCGCGTGCGCAAGGCGATCATCATGGCCGTCGACCGCAAAACCATCGTCGATGCCATCCTTGCCGGCCAGGCCTCGGAGATCGTCAGCTTCCAAAGCTCGCTCTCGCTCGGCTACGATCCGGACCTCAAGGGCCTGCCCTTCGATCCGGAAGGGGCGAAGAAGCTTCTGGCCGAGGCCGGCGTCAAGCCGGGCGCGCCGCTGCAGATCGACATCCGCGGCAATGACGCGACGATGAACGAGGTGGCGCAGGCAGTGAGCAGCTACCTGCAGGCCGTCGGCCTGAACCCCACCATCAAGCCCTATGAGCTGAACGTGCTGCTCAACGACATCATCCCGCAGGGCAAGACGGGCGCGCTGTTCCAGCAGAAGTGGGGCGGCTGGACCTTCGACTACGACAACACCGCCTATTCGATGTATCACAGCGGCGAGAAGTGGAACCCCTACGAGAAGGACGCCGAACTCGACAAGCTCCTGGAATCGCAGCGGCCGATGACCGATGCGGCCGAGCGCGAGAAGGTGCTTAAGCAGATCGCCGCCTATGTGAACGACAAGGCGCTGGAACTGCCGCTCTACAATTCCAACGCCATCTACGGCGTCAACAAACGGGTGAAGAACTTCACGCCCGCTCCCGACAACCGCATCAAGCTCAACGAAGTGACCGTCGACTAGGCGTGACCACTGCGGACGCCGCGCACCCTGCGCGGCGTCCTTCCCAAATCGGAGCGGCCCCGTGATCGGCTTTCTGACCAAACGCATCCTGCAGGCGATCTTCACCGTTCTCGTGGTGACGCTGGTCGTCGCTTTCGCCATACGCCTCACCGGCGACCCGGCGCTGATCAGCGCGCAGGGCGGCGGCACCGTCACCGAGGCGGACCTGCAGCGCATCCGAGTCGCGCTCGGCGTCGACCGGCCGTTCTACGTGCAGTATTTCGGTTTCCTCAAAGGGTTGCTGACGCTCGATTTCGGCCGCAGCTTCGTCGGCGGCACGCCGGTATCGCAACTGATCGGCACGGCGCTGCCGGCGACGCTGACGCTCGCTTTCGCTTCGCTCTTCGTCTCCATCATGCTGTCCATTCCGCTCGGCGTGAAAGCCGCCACAACGCGCGGCAAATGGCCGGACCAGGCGATCCGTATCTTTTCGCTGATCGGCCTGTCCTTCCCGAATTTCTGGCTGGCGACGATGCTGGTGCTGTTGTTCGCCATCGCGCTGCAATGGCTGCCGCCGTCCGGCTATGACGGCTTTTCCAGCTACATCATGCCGGCCGTCACCATGGGGCTGATCTTGACGGCAACCAACGTGCGGCTCGTGCGCACCACCATGCTCGACACGCTGCGCTCGCAATATGTCATGGTCGCCCGCGCCAAGGGCCTGAGCGAAACCAAGGTGCTCTACAAGCACGCGTTGCGCAATTGCGCCATCGTGCTTTTGACGTTCCTCGGCGTGCAGTTCGGCGGCCTGCTCGGGGGCATCGTCGTCGTCGAGCGCGTGTTCAACTGGCCGGGCATGGGCACGCTCGCCTTCGACGCGGTCGCCGCGCGCGATTATCCGGTGCTGCAATCCGTCATCACCGTGCTCTCGGCTCTCATCATCGGCGTCAACCTTCTGATCGATCTTGCTTACGGGCTGATCGACCCACGCATCAGGACGCAGTGACATGGCCAATGCAACGACATCCGGGCGTCTCAACCGCTTCAAGGCGATGGAGTTCGTCGTCGGCATCCTTTTGTTCGGCACGATCTGCCTTGCCGTCCTGTTTGCGCCGCTCCTGTTTCCCGACGGCGGCACCAAGATCGACCTCGCCGCTCGCCTGACGGCACCGTTCCAGAGCTTCGCGCATGTGCTGGGCACCGATCCGCTCGGCCGCGACGTGCTGGCGCGCGTGGTGACCGGCGGCAAGGTCTCGCTCGTCGTCGGCTTCGCCTCGGTGGTCGGCTCGATCTTCGTCGGCGTGGCGATGGGGCTGGTCGCCGGCTACTATCGCGGCGCCTGGGACGCACTCCTGATGCGCTTCGTCGACGTGCAGCTCGCCCTGCCCTTCATCCTGCTTGCCATCACCTTCTTCGCCATCCTCGGCGGCAGCCTGATCAACACCATCGTCCTGCTGATCGTGTCACAATGCGTGCAATATGCCCGCCTCGTCCGCGGGTCGGTGCTGTCGCTGCGCGAACGCGAATTCATCCTGTCGGCGCGCGCCATCGGCGTGGCCGACCGCAACATCATCCTGCGCCATCTGCTGCCCAACCTGCTCGGTCCGGTGATCGTGCTGGCAACGCTGAACTTCGCCAACAACATCCTGCTCGAAAGCAGCTTGACCTTCCTCGGCCTCGGCGTCGACCCGACCATTCCGAGCTGGGGCGGCATGCTGGCCGATGCGCGCACCTATCTGCAGACGGCATGGTGGGTCAGTGTCTTCCCCGGCCTCGCCATCCTGCTGACCGTGCTCGGCCTCAATCTCCTGGGCGACTGGCTGCGTGACAGTCTCGACCCGACCGGAAGGACGTCGCGATGACCGTGCTGCTCGACAAGCGCTTCGAGCGCACGCTGGATACCGTCCTCAAGGCTGAGCGCGGCACCTCCACACTGGAGCTGTGGACGTTCGACGACCGCAGGCATCGCCGCGAGGCCGAGGCGCGTTTCGCCAAGGCCGGCATTTCCGCGCGCTGCCGCAGCGCCTACAAGCCGCTGCTTCATTTCTTCCTGGAAGAGGTCGAGCGTACCGAGTTGGTCGCCGCAAGGATCGCCTATCCAATCCACAAACAGGCCGCGGCGAACCGGTTCCGGCTGGAGGCCTATCCTCTTGCCGGCCTGCTCGAAGGCGTCGACCTCGCTTTCGAGCCACGGCAGGGCGATGGTTTCGTCTACGACGTCGACTTGCGTTTCAAGGATGGCCGGCGGGAGACCCATGCGGTGCTGGCGCCCAACCGGCTGCATGGCGACGCGCAGGACCGGCCGACGGTATCGCCGACAGGCTGGATCATCCGCGACGGCAAGGGTCCCGGCGAACGGCTGGAGACGGACTACGAGCGCCTGTTCGAGGCGATCTGCACGGCGGCGACGACGGCCGATTGGCCGGAGAGCGAACCGTTCTTTCCTGAACTCGCCGTCGACGTCGCCTTTCCCGCCGAAGACGAGCCGCTCGACTTCCAGCAGGAAGCCGTGAGCCTCAGGGAGGCGCTGCACGAGGACCTTTATTTCACGCTTCTGGACGTCTTCCATAGGCGTTCCGGCCGCGCGCCGGGAGACCGGACGCTGCAACCCGGCCGCATCGTGCCGATGGTCGTCGGTCGAGGAGAAAAGATCAGCGCGCGTGTCGAGGTGCGGCCGATCCGCCGCTTCGCGACCAAGGCGAACGACCGGCCTTCGGAACCCATACGCTCGGCACCGGGTTTCGCGCGCATCGCGGCCGAATTGAAGAAGGTGGGCGGCACACCGTTCGACGTGCGCTCGGTCGGCGGCCGCAGGATCGTCGCGCACCATGTGTCGGGGAGCGACGTTCCGGTCATGGTTAGCGGCGGGCAGCATCCGAACGAGGTGACCGGGGTGCTCGGCGCGCTGTTCGGCGGACAGGCGCTGACAAGCAAGCCCAACGCGCATTTCACCGTTTCGCCGGTCGAAAACCCGGACGGCTATGCGCTGCACCAGCGCCTGTGCCGCGATAACCCGAACCACATGCACCACGCCGCGCGCTACACCGCGCTGGGCGACGACCTGGAATACCGGTCATCGGACAAGCTGTGGGAGAAGGAAATCCGAGCTGTCGCCCAGCGCCTCACCGGTGCGACACTGCATGTCAACCTGCACGGCTACCCGTCGCACGAATGGACCCGGCCGCTGATGGGATACATTCCGCGCGGCTTCGAGATGTGGACGCTGCCGAAGGGTTTTTTCCTTATCCTGCGCTACCATCAGGGATGGGAAGAGCCGGCCATGACGATGCTGGATAGCGTGACCAGGCGACTGGGCAAGGTGCCGGGCCTCGCCGACCTCAACCGCAGGCAGATTGCCCTTTACGAAATCCATGCCGGCGATGCAGGGTTCCAGATGATCAACGGCTTTCCATGCCATTGTTCGCTGGACGAGCGCTCCAGCGTGCCGGTGACGTTGATCACCGAATATCCCGACGAGACGATCTACGGCGACGCTCTGGTAGCCGGCTACAAGGCGCAGGCGGAAACGGTCGTCGCAGCCTATGACGCCTGGCAGATCTGCGCGCCGAAGGCCTGAACCTGCTGCCGGCGCCCCGCCCTGACGCTGTACCCAGCTTCAGCGGGTGAAGCTCTGGGCGTTGCCGGCATCGACGTTGACGATGTTTCCGGTGGACTTGGCCGACATATCGGACGCGAGGAAGTAGACCGCCTCGGCGATGTCTTCCGGGAAGACCGAGCGCTTGAGCATGGAGCGCTTGCGGTAGTGCTCTTCCAGTTCGTCCGGCTGCATCGAATAGGCGGCCGCGCGCTGCTCGCGCCATTCCCCGGTCCAGATCTTCGAACCGCGCAGCACGGCATCGGGATTGACGGTGTTGACGCGGATCTGATGTTCCGCCCCTTCCAGCGCCAGGCATCGCGCCAGATGGATTTCAGCAGCCTTGGCGGTGCAGTAGGCGGCTGCGTTCGGCGAAGCGGCAAGGCCGTTCTTCGAGGCGATGAAGACGACGTTGCCGCCGACCGCCTGTTGCTTGAAAAGCCGGAAGGCCTCGCGCGAAACGAGGAAATAGCCCTTGGCGAGAATGTCCATGTTGCGGTTCCACATCGACAGTTCGGTGTTTTCGATGGGAGCCGAAGACGAGATGCCGGCATTGGAGACGAGGATGTCGAGGCCGCCGAATTCGACCGCCGTCGAGGCGAAGCCGGCGGCGACATCGGCCTCGCTGGTGACGTCGAGCCTGATGGACCGGACGAAGTCCTTGCCGAACGCTGTGCCGAGCTCGCTGTTCGCGACCTCCAGCGCCGTCGCGTCGATATCCGCCAGCACCACGCAGGCGCCTTCGCGCAACAGGCGGATCGCCGTCGCCTTGCCGATGCCGCCGGCGCCGCCGGTCACCAGCGCGATGCGCCCGGCAAGCGATTTCGGTCTGGGCATGCGTTGCAGCTTGGCTTCCTCGAGCAGCCAGTATTCGATGTCGAACGCCTCCTGCTCCGGCAGACCGACATAGGCGGACACCGCCGAGGCGCCACGCATGACGTTGATCGCATTGACGTAGAACTCGCCCGAAATGCGGGCGGTCGCCTTGTCGGCGGCGAAAGTCAGCATGCCGACGCCCGGTATCAGGTAGACGACGGCGTTGGGATCGCGCACGGCGGGCGAATTGTCGTGCCGGCAACGGTCGTAATAGGCCTGATAGTCCGCTCGGTACGCAGCCACGTCGTCGGCCAGCCGCGCCGCGACGGCGTCGACATCCGGTTTGGCCGGGTCGAAGTCGATCACCAGCGGCCTGATCTTGGTGCGCAGGAAATGGTCGGGACAGGAGGTGCCGAGCGCCGCCAGCGGGCGCAGCTTTTGGGAATTGACGAATTCCAGCACCGCCTCGGAATCGTCGAAGTGGCCGACCTTGCTGACCGCGCCGGAAATCATGCCGCGAATCTTCGGCATCAGGCGGGCGGCGACAGCGCGCCGCTCCTGCGGCGCCAGCGCCTTGACGGCGGCTCCGCCGAAGGCCGGCTTGCCGCTGGTCTGCCCGTCGAACCATTCGATCGCCGCATTGATCGTGTCGATCGTGGTCCGGTAGCATTCTTCGGGCGTGTCGCCCCAGGTGAACAGGCCGTGGCTCTCCAGCACGACGCCCTTGGCCTTCGGATTCTCCTTGCAGAATTTCTCCAGCCACAGGCCGAGCTCGTAGCCCGGCCGCCGCCAGGGCAGCCAGCCGATCGCATCGCCGAAGACGGTCTTCGTCAGCGCCCTGGAGTCCTTCGCCGCGGCGATGGCGATGATGGCATCGGGATGCATGTGATCGACGAACGGCTTCGGCACATAGGCGTGCAACGGCGTGTCGATGGAGGCGGCGCGAGGGTTGAGATTGAAGGTGCAGTGCGGCAGGTAGCCGACCATCTCGTCCTCGTGGTCGGGTCCGCGATAGAGCCCCTTCAGCGCCCACAGCTTGTCCATGTAGAGCGTGGCGAAACCGTCCAGCTTGATGGAGGCGCTGTCGCCGCCGGACCCCTTGACCCACAGGACCTCCACCGCCTCCCCGGTCAGCGGGTCCTTCTGCATGATCTTCGAGGACGTGTTGCCGCCGCCGTAATTGGTGACCCGCTTGTCGGAACCCAAAAGGTTCGAGCGGTACACCAGACGCTCAGGCTCGCTCATGGCGGCCGCCTTCTTCTCATCCCACAGGTTGGCGAGCAGCGCTGAACGTTTGTCGGGCATGAATGGACCTCCGGATGGCGCCGTGCGCCCTCGCTCTATTCAGAAGCTTGCGTGCAAAAAGTCAATCATCAAAAGATGCAAATAGCTCATTTTGCAGCGCAATGTAATCGTATTGCATTGCAAAATGATTGAAGTCTCTCAAAACAGGCTTGCCAACATCACCGTTTTGCGTAACCTGCTTCAAGGTCAGGAGGATGACCGGCCAGGGAGGACAATTTGAACGATTTGGCCCGCCAGCGGCAGATCGTCGAGCTTTTGCGGGATCGCCCTTTCGCATCGGTTCGCGAGTTGCAGGAGCGCCTCGGCGTCTCCGCCGCCACGGTGCGCCGCGACATCGACAAGATCGACGAGTCCGGCGATGCGCGGAAGGTCTATGGCGGCGTATCCGCGCTGGAGACGTCCGGCGCCGTCTTCGCCCGCCCCTATGACGAGAACCGCGATCTCGCGGTCGAGGCGAAGCGGCAGATCGCCGATCTCGCCGCCACGTTGGTGAAGGACGGCGACGCTGTCATCGTCAACGGCGGCTCGACCTGCTTCCATCTCGGCGTCAAGCTCGCCGACCGCAACATCCGCCTGTTCACCAATTCGATGCCGCTGGCGGCCTATCTCGGCGAGAACGGTTCGTGCAGCCTGACCGTGGCCGGCGGCGACCTGCACCGCGAGCCGCGGGTGATCTATTCCTCGGCCGCGCCGACCGCCTTCTACGGCTCCAAGTTCTTTCTCGGCGCCCAGGGGATCAGTGCCGAGGGCCTGCTCGAATCCCATCCGCTGATGGTCCGCTCTATCCAGGAACTAAGCCAGACGGCGGACCAGATCGTCGTGCTGGCCGACAGCCGCAAATTCTCGATCCACGCCCGCAACGTCGCGCTGCCGCTCGCGCGGGTCGGCACGCTGATCACCGACGACGGTCTCAGCGACGCTGCCGCCCGCATGCTGGAAAGCGCCGGCGTCGCCGTGAGAATCGCCGGAGGGGCGCCATGAGTGGTGCGCTGGCGGTCTTCGATCTCGGCAAGACGAATTCCAAGCTGTTCGTCTTTTCGCGCGACGGAGCCGTCCTCGACGAGCGCCGCACCAAGCCCGTCTGGCTGACACATCACGGCAGGAGCGTGCTCGACGCCGAGCGGCTCGAAGCCTGGATGCGGGCGGAACTGGCCGGCGCAGTCGAGCGGCACGGCGTCGAGCGCGTCATCGTCTCCGCCCATGGCTGCACATTCGCGCTGGTTAGCGGCGACGACGACCTCAGGCATCCGATCCTCGACTACGAACAGGAAATCCCGCCCTCCGTCGCCGCCGAGATCGATCCGCAACTGCCGGACTTTTCCGAAACCTTCACCCCGCACCTGCCGCTCGGCTTCTGCATCACCCGCCACATCTACTGGCTGCAGAAGGAAGAGCCCGAGGCCTTTGCCGGCGCCGACGCCATCCTGTGCTATCCGCAATATTGGGGCTGGCGGCTGACCGGCCGCAAACTGTCGGAATATTCCTACCTCGGCGCGCACACGCAGGCCTGGGCGCCGCTGAAGCGCGACTACAGTTCCCTCGTCCATAAGCTCGGCTGGCGGCACCTGTTCCCGGAAATCGCCCCCGCCGGAGCAGTGGTCGACAGCGTGACCGTGCCGCTTGCCGATGGATCGGCGCGGGACCTTGCCGTGCATAACGGCGTCCACGATTCCAACGCGGCGCTCGCCTACTACCGCATGACGGGCCTGTCCGATTTCACCCTGGTGTCGACCGGCACCTGGGTCATCATCATCAACCTCGACTGCCCGCTGTCGGCGCTCCAGCAGGAGCGCGACATGATCTCCAACGTCACGGTGCGGGGCGAACCGGCGCCGTCGCTGCGGTTCATGGGCGGGCGCGAATACGACGACATCGCCGGGGGCTGGAACAAGCCGATCGGCCCGGCTGCCGTCGAAGCGGTGATACGGCGCGGCGTCTACGCCATGCCGTCGTGGACCGCCGGCGGCCCCTTTCCCGAGACGACCGGAGAAATCGTCGGCGGCGAGGTCAGCGGCGAGGAGCGCGCGGCGGTCGCAGCTCTCTATGTGGTGATGATGACCGACTTCTCGCTGGATCTCATCCGCTCCGACAACACGGTGATCGTCGACGGCGGGCTCGCTCGCATCGATCTCTTTGGCGCAATGCTGGCGCAGTTGCGGCCGGCGCAGCGCTTCGTGCGCTCGGCGATGAGCGAAGGTTCGGCGACCGGGGCCGCGGCGCTCGCCTTCGACGCGCTCGGCCATCATCCCTTCAAGGATGAAACGCAGGCGATCACGGCCAGCGCCATCGCGGGCCTCGAAGCCTATCGCGACGCCTGGCGCGCGCAGGCCGAATCGCGCCGCGACGACGCGCGCCGAAATGCGAAGGGAGCCAGGGCATGAGCGCGGACACGCCTTTCGTCACGCTCTCCGGCGTCTCCAAGGCCTTTGCCGGCGTGAAGGTGCTGAAGGACGTGAGCTTTGACGTGCGGGCGGGCGAAGTCCATGCACTGCTCGGCGAGAACGGCGCCGGCAAGTCGACACTGATCAAGATCCTGTCCGGGCTCTATATGCCGGACGGCGGCACGATCACGGTCGACGGGCGGCAAATCAAGCTCACCTCGCCGCGCGATGCAACCGCCGCCGGGATCGCCACCGTCTACCAGGAACTGCTGCTGTTCCCCGAATTGTCGGTCGCCGAAAACATCTTTCTCGGCCATTATCCTCGCACCTCTTCGGGCGCCATCGACTGGAGCGCCGTGCGCAGCCGCGCCCGCGACCTGCTCGACCAGCTCGACACCCGCGAACTGGATGTCGACACCAAGGTGCTTACGCTTTCCGTCGCGCAGCGGCAAAGGGTGGAGATTGCCAAGGCTCTCTCGCGCGACGCCAAAATCCTCATCATGGACGAGCCGACCGCCTCGCTCGTCGAGGCCGACGTACAACGGCTGATGGGGATCGTGCGCCAGTTGCGCGAACGCGGCGTCGGCATCGTCTATGTCAGCCACCGCCTGCCCGAAATCTTTGCGCTGGCCGACCGCGTCACCGTGCTGCGCGACGGCGCGCATGTGGCGACCAAGGACATCGGCGAGGTGGACGAGCGCCAGCTTGTCTCCCTCATGGTCGGCCGGCCGATCGACAGCCTGTTCCCGAAGGTCGAAGCGGCGATCGGCGACACGGTCCTTCAGGTCGACGGGCTGAACCGGGGCCGGCAGGTGCGCGACATCTCGTTTTCGCTGCGCAAGGGCGAGATCCTCGGCATCGCCGGGCTGGTCGGCAGCGGCCGCACCGAACTGGCGCTGACGCTGTTCGGCATGACGCCCGCCACGTCCGGAACGGTTGTGCTCGACGGTAAGCCGGTGGCGATCCGCTCGCCGCGGCAGGCGCGCGACCTCGGCATCGCATACGTTCCCGAGGACCGAGGCCTGCAAGGCCTCGTCAAGCCGATGGCGATCCGCAAGAACATCTCGATGGCGACCATCGACCGGCTGTCCTCCGGCATCTTCATCCGCGCGGCCCAGGAGGCCAGACGGGCGACGGAAGCCGTCAAGCGGCTCGGCGTGCGCTGCCGCAGCATCGGCCAGCCGGTCGGCGAACTGTCCGGCGGCAACCAGCAAAAGGTGGTCATCGCCAAATGGCTGGAAACCAGCCCCAAGGTGCTGATCCTCGACGAACCGACGCGTGGCGTCGATGTCGGCGCCAAGGCCGAAATCCACACCATCATGGGCGAACTGGTCAGGCAGGGCGTGGCGATCCTGATGATCTCGTCCGAATTGCCCGAGGTGCTGGGCATGAGCGACCGCGTGCTTGTCATGGCGGGCGGACGTATCATGGAGGAACTGAGCCGCGAAGAGGCGACGCCCGAGCGGGTCGGAGCCGCCATGACCGCGCACAAGGAGGCCGCGTGATGGCGATGAGCGGCGTCGACCTGCCTCCCGTGCGGCCGCAGACCAGCCTGCAGCGGCCGGGCTTCCTGCGCCGGCTTATGGCCGACTACGGCCAGGAACTCATCGTGCTGTTGGCCATCGTGGTGCTGTTCATCGCGGTGACGGCAGTCAACCCCCGCTTCATCTCGGCCAACAACCTGACGTCGATCTTTTCCGGCAACGCCTATATCGCCGTCGCCGCGATCGGCATGGCGATGGTCATCATCACCGGCAACATCGACGTCTCGATCGGCGCACTGATCGGCGTGCTGGCGACGATCTCCGGCACGCTGGCGGTCGCCGGCTATCCGATCTGGGTCGCCTGGTTCTTCCCCGTCCTGGTCGGCATGGCGATCAACGGGCTGATCGGCATCCTGGTCGCCTATTTCCGCATTCCCTCCATCGTGGTGACACTCGGCGCCCTGTCGATCCTGCGCGGCGGGCTGATCTCGGTCACCGGCGGCACCTGGATCAGCGACCTGCCGCCGGCCTTCCTGATCGCCCAGCAGAAATGGCTCGGCCTGCCGGTGCCGCTGGTCGCGATGATCGTGCTGACCGTGCTTGCCGCACTTTGGATGCGCTATTCGGCCTTCGGCCGCTCGCTCTACGCAGTCGGCGGCAACCCGGAGGCTGCCGTCGCCACCGGTATTCCGATCGAGCGCCGCATCGTCGCGGTCTTCATCCTGAACGGCTTCTTCGCCGGGCTGGCGACGATCCTGTTCGCCACCCAGTTGCAGGTTATCCAGTCGACCGTGCCGCCGAACCTGGAACTCACCATCATCATGGCCGCCGTCATCGGCGGCGTGTCGATCCTGGGCGGATCGGGCACCGTGATCGGCTCGACGCTGGCGGCGATCCTGTTCGCCACCATCGGCTCGGCGCTGATCTTCGTCAACGTCTCGGCCTACTGGCTGCGCGCGGTGATCGGCCTGCTGATCCTGGCGACGGTGCTGGCCGACATGCTGCGCCGCCGGCGGACCGTGTAGGAGCCGGCGATGACGCTTCGATCCCTCATTCGCCACGAAACGTTCCTGGCCATCCTGCTGGTGCTGGCGCTGGTCGTTCTGTCATGGCAGTCGGACAGGTTCTTCACGGTCGCCAACCTACTGAACCAGGGCCGGCTGATGACCGAGACCGGCCTGATCGCCATTGCCATGACCTTCGTCATCGCCACTGGCGGCATCGACCTTTCGGTCGGCTCGATCCTCGGCCTGACGGCGATCCTGACCGGCGTATTCTGGAAGAACCTCGGCGTGCCGCTGCCGGCCGCAGCGGTGGCGGCGATCGCCGTCGGCACCTTTGCCGGCTATGTCAATGGCCTCATCATCACCCGCTTCCGGGTTCCGGCGCTGATCGCCACGCTGGCGACGCTGGCGCTCTATCGCGGACTTGCCGAAGGCATCAGCCAGGCGCGCTCGGTGCGCGGCTATCCGGACTGGTTCTACGTGCTCGGCCAGGGCGAGGTGCTGGGCGTGCCCACCCAGCTCTGGATCCTGCTGATCGCGGCGGTCGTCGCGGCCGTCATCCTTGCCTATACGCGCTGGGGCCGCACCACCTACGCCATCGGCTCGAACGAAGTGGCGGCGCGCTTTTCCGGCCTTTCGGTCGAAGGCACGAAGCTCGCCCTCTATACGATGTCGGGATTCGCCGCCGCCGTCGCCGCCGTCATCTTCGTCTCGCGCGTCTCGACGACGCGCTCGGACATGGGCTCCGGCATCGAGCTCGACGCCATCACGGCGGTGGTGCTGGGCGGCACGTCTATCTTCGGCGGGCGAGGCACGGTGCTCGGCACGGTGCTCGGGCTGTGCCTGATCCAGGCGCTGAAGAACGGCCTGTCGCTGGCGGGCGTCAAAGGCGACGGTACGATCATGTTGATCGGCATCGTGCTTATCCTGGCGGTCCTCGCCAGCGCGATCTTCGAGAGGAGCGGCACTCGATAAATGGGAGAAGACCGTCCTTCACTGCCGCTCATCAGTGTCCGGACGATTATTTGGAGGATGAAATGCACAAAATCGTACTTTCCGCGCTTCTTGCCTTGTCATTCTCGACAAGCCTGAGCCACGCCCAATCCGCCTGGACGGGCGGCGACGACCTGCCGACCAACCCGCTCGCCTGCGACGCCACGCCCGCGACCGCCGAGGCGAAGCCCTACGACGGCGGCCAGCCGACCAACCCGCCCGACCGCAAGGGCAAGACGCTGACCGTGGTGGACGTGCCGAAGCTCGTCGGCATCGGCTATTTCAACGCGACGTCGAAAGGTATCGCCGACGCCGCCAAGGAAATGGGCACGATGAACGCCAAGACCGACGGTCCGAGCAAGGCCAACATCGACGACCAGATCACGCTGATCGACAACTACATCACCAGCGGCGTCGACGGCATCCTGTTCGCCGCCAACGATCCCGTCGCCATCTCGCCGGTGCTGAAGAAGGCGCTTGCCGCCGGCATCAACGTCGTCGGCTACGACGCCAATTCGGAGCCGGACGCACGCCAGTGGTTCGTCAACCAGGCCGAGTTCAACGGCATCGCCAAGGCGATGGTCGATTCCATGGCCTCCGAGATCGGTGAGGAAGGCTCCTTCGCCATCGTCACCTCCACCTTCACCACGCCCAACCAGGCGCGCTGGATTTCGGAGATGGCGGCCTACCAGGCGAAATGCCATCCGAAGATGAAGTGGCTTGAGACGGTCGAAGCGCAGGAAGACAACATCCTGTCGTTCAACCAGTCGAACACGCTCATCAACAAATACGGCGATGAGCTGAAGGGTATCTTCGGCATGACTTCGGTGGCGACGCCGGCGGCAGCCGACGCGGTGACGCAGGCCAAGAAGTGCGGCAGCGTCGCCGTCGTCGGCCTGGCCACGCCGAACGCTATGAAGCCCTACGTTGGGGCGGGTTGCGTCAAGTCGGTGGTTCTCTGGAACCCGGTCGACCTCGGCTATGCCGCCGCCTATGTGCTGCGGGCCGCCGCTGACGGCACGCTGGCGCCCGGCGCGACCTCGGTCAAGGCCGGCAAGCTCGGCGACCTGTCGGTGATCAACGGCTCGGAGATCCTGCTCGGCGCGCCGTTCGTCTTCACCAAGGACAACATCAACGATTTCGACTTCTAGGTCGAAGCGGGAGGCGCGCCAGCGCCTCCCGCCCCTTTTCTCTCGTGCCCCGAAAACTCACGACCGAACCATGACAAGCGCACCCGATACCGCCGACCTGCAAGCCGAAATGGCGGCGTTGCGCGCCTTCTCGGCGGCCGTCGGCTCCGACCCGTCGCTGACGCAGGCCGCCGGCGGCAACACCTCCATCAAGGACGGCGACACGCTCTGGATCAAGGCATCCGGGACATGGCTGGCGCACGCACTGGAGCGCGACATCATGGTGCCGGTGGAAATGACGCCGCTGCTCGCAGCGGTCGAAGCCGGCGATCCCGCCGCCGAACAGGCGCACCGCTTCACCATTGCCGCGCGCAACCCTTCGGGCCTCAGGCCGTCGATCGAGACGACCGTGCATGCGCTGATGCCGCAGCGCGTCGTCGCCCATGTGCATTGCGTCGACACCATCGCACTGGCAGTCCGCACCGACGCGGTTGCCGAACTCGGCCAACGCCTCGATGGCTTCAACTGGGCCTATGTGCCGTATCACCGGCCCGGCCTGCCGCTGGCGAAGGGAATTGCGCTGCACCGCGCGCAACGCCCCGACGTGCTTATCCTCGGCAACCACGGCCTTGTCGTCGCCGCCGAAAGCGTCGCCGAAGCGGAAGCGCTGCTGCGCACGGTCAAGCAGCACCTGAGGCAGGACGCACGGCCCACACCGCCGGCCGATACGAAACGGCTTGCGCAACTGGCCGATGCCGCCGGCTACCGCTTGCCGGCGGATCGCGCGGCCCATGCGGTCGCGCTCGACGCCGCCGCCACGGCGATCGCGGCTGGCGGCAGCCTCTACCCCGACCACGTCATCTTCCTCGGCGTCGGCTCGACCGTCGCGCAACCGGGCGAAACGCCCGCCGATGTCCGGCGCAGGATCGGATCGGCGCCGGCCTCCATCCTGTTTCCGGGCCTCGGCGTGTTGATGCGCGCCGACGCCAGCGCCAGCGCCGACGCCATGGCGCGCTGCCTCGCCGACGTCGCCACGCGCATCCCGAAAGGCGCGCCGCTGCGCTATCTGAGCGAAGACGAGAATCACGAGCTGACCAACTGGGACGCCGAGAAATACCGCCAGAAACTCGACGCCGCGGCGGCGAAGCGATGACGGCAGACCTCTTCATCGGCATCGATGTCGGCACATCCGGCGTGCGGGCGGTGGCGATGGACGCCGCCGAACGGCTCGTCGGGCAAGGCGCGTGCGCGATGGATGCGACGGGACCCGATCCGCGCCACCCGCAGACATGGCTGCGCGCCGTGGAACTGGCGCTGGCGGAACTGCTCGGCACGATTTCCCGCCATGCGGTGCGGGCGCTCGCCGTGGACGGCACGTCCGGCACCACCCTTCCCGTCGATGCGGCCGGCATTCCGCTGGACGCGCCGCTGATGTACAACGATGCCGTTCCCGACCCTACAATCGTCGAGCGCATCGCACCGATCGTCCCGGCCGGGTCGGCGGCGAACGGCCCGACCTCCGGCCTCGCCAAGGCGCTTCACCACCAATCGGTGCGCGGCCTGGAGCGCGTGCTGCATCAGGCCGACTGGATCATGGGCCAGTTCACCGGCCATTTCGACACGACCGACGAAAACAATGCGCTGAAGACCGGCTACGATCCGGTCGCCGCGCGCTGGCCGGACTGGATGGCAGCGACAGGGCTCGATATGGCGCTGCTGCCCCGTGTCGTCGCGGCCGGCGCGCCCGTCGGCCGTATTTCCCGGCAGGCAGCCGACCGTTTCGGCCTGCCGGTCGATACGCTGGTGGTGGCGGGAACGACGGACGGCTGCGCATCGTTCCTGGCGACGGGGGCGAGCGCTCTCGGCGACGGCGTCACGGCGCTCGGCTCGACGCTGACGCTCAAACTGTTGTCGGACAGACCGATCTTCGCGCCGCGCTACGGCGTCTACAGCCATCGCATCCTCGGCATGTGGCTGGCCGGCGGCGCCTCCAACAGCGGCGGCAAGGTTTTAGGGCAATTCTTCGACATCGACCGCATCCGCACCCTCAGCGCCGAAATCGATCCCGAGGCCGACACCGAGCTCGGCTACTATCCGCTGCTTAAGCCCGGCGAGCGTTTTCCGATAGCCGATCCGGTCTATCCGCCCCGGCTCACGCCGCGCCCGGAAAGCGACGCAACCTTCCTGCAAGGAATGCTGGAAGGCATCGCGGCCATCGAGGCGCTTGGCTACCGCCGGCTGGCCGAACTCGGCGCGCCGCAGCTGAAATCGATGCGCAGCGTCGGCGGCGGGGCGGCCAACGCCGCCTGGACGCGCATCCGGCAACGCAGGCTCGGCGTTCCCTTCCTCGACGCCCGGTCGCAGGAAGCGGCGGCCGGCACCGCGCGGCTTGCGTTGGCCGGCGCGCGTGCGGCGGGCCTTCTGGCATGACCGCGCCCATCGCTCTTTCCGGCACAGGCGCCCTGGCCGACCGTTTCGATGTCTTCTTTATCGACCAGTTCGGCGTGCTGCACGACGGCACGGCCCCCTATCCGGGCGCAGTCGAGGCGCTCGCACGGCTGACGGCATCGGGCAAGACGACGGTGCTGTTGTCGAATTCCGGCAAGCGGTCGGCACCTAACGAGGCGCGGCTGGTCAAGCTCGGCTTCAAGCCGGGAAGCTGGTCGCATTTCCTGTCGTCCGGCGAGGTCGCCTGGCGCCAGCTTGCCGATGCCGGCCAGTCGGGCCGCCGCTGCCTGCTGGTGGCGCGCGACGGCGACACGTCGGCGGTCGACGGGCTGCCGCTGCAGCTTGTCGACGACGGCGCGCAGGCGGATGTGGTGCTGTTATCGGCCTCCGAGAGCGACCGCTACGACCTTGCGCACTACGAGAAGCTGCTTGGTCCGGCTGCGCGGCGCGGCGTGCCGTGCCTGTGTACGAATCCCGACAAGATCATGCTGACGCCGGCCGGCCCCAGCTTCGGCGCTGGACGGATCGCCGAACTTTACGCCGAACTCGGCGGGCCGGTGACCTGGATCGGCAAGCCGTTTCCCGAAATCTACACGGCGGCACTGGCGCTGGCCGGGAACCCCGATCCCGCGCGTGTCGTTTGCGTCGGCGACAGCGTCGAGCACGATATCGCCGGCGGCGCCGAAGCCGGTCTGGCGACGGCGCTGGTCGAGACCGGCATCCTGGCGACTAGCCACGAGAACGAGAGACGGCGGCTCTATAAGCGCTACGGCGTCGTGCCCGGCTTCACCCTGCCGGGCTTCTACTGGTGATGAGGACAAGACGATGGAAGCGATACTTGCCGAAGACGGCGTCGCGGAAAACAACCGAAGCCGGGAAAAGGCCATGCGCGCCGACTACGCCGCGCTCGGCGAACAGCTCGACCGGCGCGGCATGGCCATCGACGCCATCCTGAAAAAGGTGGAAGCCTTCGGCGTCGCGGTTCCCTCCTGGGGCGTCGGCACCGGCGGCACCCGCTTCGCCCGCTTCCCCGGCGACGGCGAACCGCGCGACATCTTCGACAAGATCGAGGATTGCGCCGTCATCCAGCAGCTCACGCGCGCAACGCCAACCGTTTCGCTCCACATTCCCTGGGACAGGGCAGACCCGAAGCGGCTGAAGCAGGCGGCCTCGCGCTTCGGGCTGGGGTTCGATGCCATGAATTCCAACACCTTTTCCGACGGCGCCGGACAAAGCCTGTCCTACAAGTTCGGATCGCTGTCGCACACCGACGCCGCCACGCGCCGCCAGGCGGTCGAGCACAACATCGAATGCATCGAGATCGGCAAGGAACTCGGCTCCAAAGCGCTGACGATCTGGATCGGCGACGGCTCGAATTTTCCCGGCCAGGTGAACTTCGCCCGCGCCTTCGAACGTTATCTCGAGGCGGTGAAAGCCATCTATGCCGAATTGCCGGACGACTGGCGGCTGTTCACCGAGCACAAGATGTACGAACCGGCTTTCTATTCGACGGTGGTGCAGGACTGGGGAACCAACTACATCATCGCCAGGGAAACGGGCGAGCGGGCCTATTGCCTTGTCGATCTCGGCCATCACGCGCCGAACGTCAACATCGAGATGATCGTGTCGCGGCTGATCCAGTTCGGCAAGCTGGGCGGCTTCCACTTCAACGATTCCAAATACGGCGACGACGACCTCGACGCCGGCTCGATCGATCCCTACCGCCTGTTCCTCGTCTTCAATGAACTGGTCGATGCGGAGCTTGCGGGAGCGAAAGATTTCCGCCCTGCCCACATGCTCGACCAGAGCCACAACGTCACCGACCCGATCGAAAGCCTGATGCTGTCGGCCGCCGAGGTGCAGCGCGCCTACGCGGCGGCGCTGCTGGTCGACCGCGAAGCGCTCGCCGGCTACCAGCAGGACAACGATGCGCTGATGGCGACGCAGACGCTGAAAACCGCCTTCCGCACCGACGTCGAGCCGATCCTGGCGATGGCGCGCTTCAATCGCGGCGGGGCGATTGATCCGATCGCGGCTTATCGCGCCAGCGGCTATCGCAGGAAGGTCGCCGGCGAGCGGCCGGCTGTCGCTTCGGGCGGCGGCGGCATCGTCTGACGCGCCGCCCGCATGCAGGTACGGTTGCCGGCGTCAGGCCTTGCGCGGGCGGGCGACGTCGTTGGAACCTTCCGCCTCCGGGCCGAGGCCGTAGCTCATGCGCTTCATCTGGTCGATGACGCGTCCCATTTCCTCGTCGGAGAGAACCGGCGGCTCGCCGAGGGTGAGCGCCTGCACATAGATGCGCGACAGCGTCTCCACCTCGATGGCCAGCCAGAGCGCGCCTTCCATGTTGGTGCCGAGCGAAATCTGGCCGTGCTGGCCGAGCAGGCAGGCCTTGCGGTCCTTCAGCGCGGCCAGCGCATTGTCGGACAGCGCCTGCGTGCCGAAGGTGGCGTATTCGGCGCAGCGTATGGTGGTGCCGCCGGCCACACCGGTCATGTAGTGGAAGCTAGGGATGGTCTTGTGATGGCAGGCCAGCGTCGTGGCGTAGACCGAGTGGCAGTGCAGCACAACGTTCATGTCGCCGCGCTCCTTCAGGATGTCGCGGTGGAAGCGCCACTCCGACGATGGCCGGCGGCCGACATAGGTGCCGTCGAAGCCCATCTCGACGATATCGTCGGGCGTCATCGTGTCGTAGGGCAATGACGACGGCGTGATGAGGAAGCCGTCGCCGGAGCGCACCGACAGATTGCCGGCGGTGCCCTGGTTGATGCCGCTGGAATTCATCCGCCGGCAGATCGCCACCATCTCTTCCCGCAAGGCACGTTCGTTACTCATGGTCTTCATCCTGTTCGTGGTTGTGTGCCGGTCGCGCGGCACGGCTAGATCGGCTCTTGGGTAAGCCGGGCAAGTTCGTAGAGTTTCGCCTGACGTCGGGACAGAGCCTGCCATGCTGGATAGGCCGCCGGGTCCGGATCGATTTGGCCCGCCGTGCGGGTCATCGCTGCGGTGGCCGCGGCGAAATCGGCATGCCAGCCGGCGCCGACGGCGGCCGCCATGCCCGCTCCCAGCGCCGAGGCTTCGTCCGACAGGCTGCTGACCACCGGCAAGCCGGTGGAGTCGGCGAGCATCTTGCGCCACAGGCGGCTGCCGGCGCCGCCGCCGATGGCGAGGATGCGGTCGGGCTGCAAGCCCATCGACCGCATCTGCTCGAGCGCGCGGGCGAATTCGAGGCTGATCGCTTCCAGCGAGGCGCGATAGAGATGGCGCATGCCGGTCGTCGCGCCCATGCCGGTGAAGGTGGCGCGCGCGTTCTCGTCCCAATGCGGATCCATGCAGCCGAGCAGGTAGGAGCAGACCATGACGCCCTCGGACCCGATCGGCAGCCGGCTCGCCTCCTCTTCCATGCGGGCGAAGATGGCCGGATCGGCCCGTCCTCCGGCGAAGGTGTCGAGCAGCCAGTTGACGAAATAGGCGCCGCCGCGCTGGCAACTTTCCAGAAGATAGCCCTCACCGGTGGGGGAAACCAGCGTGCGCCAGAAACGGCTGATCTGCGGCGTCGCCGACCACATGCCGCCCACCACGGCCGTACCGAGATTGAGATAGACGATGCCGGGGCTGATGGCGCTGACCCCAAGTGCTGCGCAGTGGCCGTCGCCGCCGGCGGCAAATACCGGCGTGCCGGCCCGCAGGCCCGTTGCGGCGGCGGCCTCGGCGCTCACCGTGCCGATCGCCGAGCCGGGCCGGTGCAGCGCCGGCAGTTTCGCCTCGTCGATGCCGAGCGCGTCGAGGATGGGCTTCGACCATTCCTTGCGCCGGATATCGAAGATGCCGAACGGGTCGGCGCTGGTCCAGCTGGCCGAGGCTCGGCCGGTCAGCTTCATGGTCAGGAAGTCGTGGACGCTGAAGATCCATCTGGCGCGGTCGAGCAAGTCGGGCTGGTGCTCGCGAAAATAGCGCAGCCGATAGACGCAAGGGATCACGTCCACCGGCTTGCCGGATATGGCGTGCAGTTCTTCGCGCCCGACCTCGGAAGCCAGCACGTCGACCATCTCGTGCGCCCGCCCGTCGAGCCACAATGACGCCGGCGCCAGCGGCCGCTCGTCAGCGTCAAGCAACACCATCGTCTCGCGCTGGTTGGAGATGGCGATGCCGTCGATCAGGCCGGGATCGACCTGCCCGGTCACCATGCGCAGGGCGGCCTGGGCGGCGATCCACCAGTCGTCGGCGTTCTGCTCGGCATGGCGCGGCGCGGGCGTGCTGATGGCATGCGGGGCGCGGCCTTCGGCACGCGGCGTCCCGTCCGCCGTCCAGGCGATCGCCTTGACCGACTGGGTCGATGAATCCATGCCGACAACGTAACGCTCGCCAGGCATGCGGTTCTCCTTCCAAACATGGCGCCACGGCCGGCGTCGTGCTCGCACCCGGCGAACGGCTCAACCGGCCAGCAGCGCCTCTCCCGTCGCGACGTCGGTGACGAAATGCGTGGCATAGCCGGCCTCGAGCGTGGCCATGATGGCCGCGATCTTGACCGGGCCGCCGGCAACGCAGATGCGGCTCTCCACCTGTTTCAGTTCGTCCAGCGAGATGCCGACCATGCGCTCGTCGTGATCGCCGCCGATCGGCCGGCCCTGGCTGTCGATGAAGCGGCCAATGATGACGGCGACCGCCCCCTGCCGCACATAGGCGTCCATCTCGGCACCGCTGGCGATGCCCGAGCCGCGCACCGTCGAGCCCGGCCCGATATCGCCGACGCCGAACAGGATGCGGTTGGTTGAGTGGATCAGCTCGAACTGCTTCTTCAGCACCGGTTCGTCGAGCAGCATGGCCTTCAGGCCGCGCGTCGACAGAACGGCCGGTGCGAGCAGGTTGACGCAACGCGCATGGATGCGGTTCGACAGGACCGAGGTGCAAAGTTCCGGCGAGAATTCTGGCTCCCCGGTCGAACTTCCTGACACCTGCACGACGGTAACATTCCTGACCGGCTTGCGCAGCACGATCTGCTCCGCCACAGCCAAGACCGTGCGGCCCCAGGCAACGCCGATCGTGTCGCCGTCCTCGATCTGGTCCGCCAGGACGCGGGCGCCGGCATCGCCCAGCCGGCGCACCAGGCTCTGCTCCTCGCCGTTCGGAATGACGAAGACGCCGTGCAGCCCGAACCGGCTCATCAGATCGCGCGCAATCGCCGTGCGCCCGCTCGCCTGCGGGCTTATGTGGACCGAGACAATGCCGCGGTCCCGCGCTTCCTGGAGGTAGTTGACGATGGTGGCGCGCGACACCTGGAGGCGCTTGGCGATCTCGCTCTGCGTCATACCGTCGGCATAGTAGAGCCAGGCCGACCAGGTGACGGCGTCAGCGAATTCGGTCGGCAGCCTTGCGTCGACTTCCCTGCCGTCCCTGCTTGCCGCCTTGATGCTCGCCATTCGCAATCTCTGGTCCATCGCCCCGCCATTTGTCAACGGCATTTGTCTTATGTCTTGACTTCTGCCAATATCTGCTGTCGTTTGTTAAAAAGCGAGATCGGTACGGTCGGCATGATACAAAGCGTCCAGAAACAGAGCGGCGACACGGACAGGCCGGCGGGCGGCTGGACCGCCCTGATCGACGACGTTCTCGCCGGGCGCTGGGTCAATCCGGAGACAGGCAAGACGCCGCGCATGCCCTACGACCGGATCGTCATCGAGGAAAACCTCGACGGCGCCGAAGCCGACCTCATCGACAGCCTCAAGCTGGGCGAACGCTTTACCGTCGTCGCCGATGCGGCGACGTGGGACGCCATGGGCGCGCGGGTCGCCCGGCGTCTGGAGCGGCTGGGGCCTGTCGACACGGTGATCCTCGATCATCCGCACGCCGACATGGCCAACATCGCGGCGCTGAAAGAACGGCTCGCCGGTGCGGAAGGCGTCGTCGCGGTCGGCTCGGGCACCATCAACGACCTGTGCAAATACGTCACCGGGCAGGACGGCCGCCGCTACGCGGTCTTCGCTACGGCCGGCTCGATGAACGGCTACACGTCGACCACCGCCTCCATCACGCTGGAAAACGGCCTCAAGGTATCGCTGCCGTCGCACGCGCCGGCGGGTTTCTTCGTCGATCTGTCGGTCAGCGCGTCAGCGCCGCGCCACCTTTCGGCGGCCGGTTTCGGCGACTGCCTCGTGCGCTCCGTCGCGCAGGTGGACTGGTGGATGTCGCACCGCATGTTGTCGACCTACTATTCCACGGTGCCCTACCTGCTCCAGGACAAGGACGAGGTGGAGCTCAATGCGCGCGCCGCCGGCATCGCCGAGGGCGATATCGCCGCCAACGGCTATCTGTACCGGGTTCTCACGCTGTGTGGGCTTGGCGTGTCCTTCACCGGCGTGTCGCATCACGGCTCGATGGGCGAGCACCAGATTTCGCACTACATCGACTGCTTCGCCGGCGACAAGCATCCCTGCACCCTGCACGGACAACAGGTCGGCGTCGCCACCCTCACGCTCGCCCGGCTGCAGAAGATGTTCCTCGACAGCGACAAGGCCCCGGTGATCCGGCCGACGCGCATCGACGCGGCCGGCATGGCGCGACGGATGGGCGACGAGATCGCAGCCCAATGCCTGGGTGACATCGCACCGAAGATATTCGACGAGCGTGCCGCGGCGGAAATGAACGAGAAGTTCAGCGAGCTGTGGCCGACGCTCAGGCGCGAGCTCCAGGCCTTCACCATCCCGGTCGACGAGATGGAGCGGCTGCTCGCGGCAGCAGGCGGACCGATGACCGCCAAGGACCTCGGCCTGCCGGTCGACTTCTACCGCGAGGCCGTCGTCCACTGCCGCGAGATGCGCAACCGCTATTCCTTCCTCGACATCGCCGCCGATGCCGGCATGCTGGAAGACTTCGCGGCGGGCGAGGTCTGACATGAAGCCGGTCGCAGCCATGCCGCTCGACGTCGCCGCCCGGATCTCGGTCGTGCTCACCGACATCGACGACACGCTGACCAACGAGGGGCGTTTGCCGGCAGCCGCCTATGCCGCGCTGGAGCGGCTGAGCGAGGCGGGCATCGCCGTCGCACCGATCACCGGCCGGCCGGCCGGATGGTGCGACATGATCGCCCGCATGTGGCCGGTCGCCGGTGTCGTCGGCGAAAACGGCGCGTTCTATTTCTCCTACGATGCGCAGGGGCGGCGCATGCGGCGCGTCTTCGCCATTCCCGCTGAACAGCGCGCGGCGGACCGCGCCCGGCTCGAGCAGTTGCGCGAACGCATCCTGGCAGCCGTTCCGGGGGCCGCTGTATCGGCCGACCAGCTCTATCGCGAGGCCGATCTCGCCATCGATTTCTGCGAGGACGTGCCGGCCCTGCCGCCCGAGGACGTCGACCGCATCAAGCGCATCTTCGAGGAAGGCGGCGCCGTCGCCAAGATTTCGTCCATCCATGTCAACGGTTGGTTCGGCACATACGACAAGCTGTCGATGACGCGGCGCTTCGCCGCCGAAATCCTCGGCATGGACATCGACGCTGAGCGCGAGCGCGTGGTCTTTGCCGGCGACAGCCCCAACGATGCGCCGATGTTCGCCTTTTTTCCGAATGCGTGCGGCGTGGCCAACGTCCGGCGCTTTGCCGGCCGCATCGAGGCCGAGCCAGCCTATGTCGCCTCGCGCGAAGGCGGCTTCGGCTTCGTCGAGATCGCCGACCGCCTGATCGCTGCGCGCAGCGAAGCCGCGCGGCATCGCGCGGCGGAATAGCCAGCCCGCCGCTCATCGAGGAGGAGCGGAAGGCGACGGAGAAAAAGAAGACGGCCGGTGGCGCGACAGCGCATCGGCTCGGGGAGGAATGACGATGACCGTTGCGCAAGTCAGGCGCATGTCTGTCTCGGATTCGCCGATACCCTGGCTGCTGCCGCTGGTTGCCCTGCTGCTCGTCTTTACGGTCTATCCGCTTTTCTACAACATCTGGCTCAGCTTCCACGAATACGTGCCGCGCAGACGCGCGCTGGAGTATGTCGGCCTCTCCAACTGGACGCAGCTGTGGGAAGACGCGCGCTTCTGGCAGTCGCTCACCATCACCTTCGTCTATTTCGCCGTCGCCCTGGCGATCGAACTGGTGCTCGGCATGGCGATCGCGCTGCTGCTCGACAGCGACGGTTTCGGCTTCGGTTTCCTGCGCGGCCTTTTGACGATGACGCTGGTCATCCCGCCGGCCATCGCCGGCATGATGTATCTTTTGATGGAAGACCCGCAGTTCGGCGTCATCAGCTACTTCCTGCAATGGACCGGCCTTCTCGATCCGGCCCACCCGATCCTGGCGACCGCCTCCACCGCGCTTGCCGGCGTGCTGTTGCCCGAGATCTGGCAGTGGACGCCGTTCATGGTGCTGATCTTCCTTGCCGGCCTCAGGGCCCTGCCGCCCGAACCCTACGAGGCGGCGATGATCGACGGCGCCTCGCAGTGGCAGATCTTCCGGCGTATCACGCTGCCAATGATGTCGAAGGTGATCGCCATCGCGGTGCTGATCCGCGGCATCGACCTGTTCAGGGTGTTCGACTACGTCTTCGTCATGACCTCCGGCGGCCCTGGGACGTCGACCTACACGCTGTCGCTCTATGCCTGGCAGCAGACGTTCAGCTTCGTCAAATGGGGCTATGGCGCGACGCTCAGCCTGGTCACGCTGGCCATCATCCTTGTCGTCGCCAGCCTGTTCATCAAGATTGCCAAGGTGAGGTGGTGAGATGAACGCTTCGGTCGCATCGCGCACGCTGCGCACGCTCGCCGCCTGGGTCGTCGTCGGGCTGTTCTTCTTCCCGATCTACTACTGGACATCGGTGGCGTTCAAATACGGCAACGACATCTTCAGCCGGCCGCCGAATTTGTTCCACTTCACGCCGACCTTCGACAATTTCCAAAAAGTGTTCGGCATCTCGCTCGGCAGCGGCGGCGTGACCGTGACGCCCGGCGGCGGCAATTTCTTCATGGCACCGCGGCTGTGGGATTCGATCGTGGTGGCGACGCTCTCGACGCTGGTGGCGATCGTCATCGCCACGCTTGCCGCCTATGCCCTGTCGCGGATGAACTTCCGCGGCCGCCACCAGTTCGTCAACTGGGTGCTGTCGACGCGCATGATGCCGCCGGTCGCCGTCGCCGTGCCGATGTTCTTCATCTACAAGGGTTTCGGCCTGCTCGACACCTTCACCGGCATGGTGCTGATCCATGCGCTGATGAACCTGCCGCTGGCCGTGCTGTTGATGAAGAGCTTCTTCGACGACATACCGGCCGAAATCGACGAGAGCGCCATCGTCGACGGCGCCAGCCGCTTCACCATCTTCCGGCGCATCGTCCTGCCGATGGCCAAGGGCGGCATCGCCGCCACTGCCGTGCTCTGCTTCATCTTCTCGTGGACCGAGTTCCTGTTCGCGCTGACGCTGACGACCACCGGACTGAAAACGGTGCCGGTTGTGTCCTCGACCTTCGTCACCTCGATCGGCACGGCCTGGGGCAACATGGCGGCACTGGGCGCGGCCTCCATCATCCCGGCATTCATCTTCATTCTGTTGGTTCAGAAGCACCTGGTGCGCGGACTCACCATGGGATCGCTGAAGCAATAGAGGGGAAAGGCTCAAATTCGCAGCCTTCGCAAACGCGAATTGAAACGGAGGAGTACACAATGAAAGACAGTATGAGAAAGGCCTACCTCGCCTCTGTCACCGACCGCTTCGTCAAGGGGCAGATGGACCGCCGTTCGTTCCTTCGCGCAGCCGGCAAGCTCGGCCTCGGCGCCGGCGCGCTCGGCATGGGTCTCGGCGCGCGTCCGTTCTGGACGATGAGCCAGGCGCAGGCACAGGACCAGGAGTTGAAGCCGAACGCCGACGTCATGAAGTGGCTCGCCGACGTCGGCAAGCCGTTCGCTGGCACGACGCTGAAGTTGGCGACGGAATCGACGCCGCCCTCCAACGCCATCGCCACCCAGCTCAAGCAGTATTTCGAGGAAGCCTCCGGCATCAAGATCGAGATCGAGGTGCTGCCGCTCGAGCAGGTGCTGCAGAAGCTGACGCTGGATGTCGCCTCCAGCCTCGGCACCTACGACCTCTACTACATCGACCAGAGTTGGGCGGCCAATTTCAGCCAGGACGTGTTCGACCCGCGCGAGCAACTCAAGAACGCCGACCTGGCGATGCCGAACTACAACATCGACGACTTCCTCAAGCCGCTGGTCGATGGCATCGCCATGTACAAGGACACGATGGTCGGCGTGCCCTACGACATCCCGATCTTCATCATGCAGTACCGCAAGGACATCTGGGACGAGCTGAAGCTGCCGGCGCCGACGACGATGGAAGACCTGCTCAACGCGTCGAAGGCCATCACCGACGCCAAGGGGCCGAACGTCTACGGCACCAGCGGCCAGATGAAGTCGGGCCACTACAGCCTCGAATGCGACTGGACGGCGTGGCTGTGGGGCCATGGCGGCTCGATCTTCGACAAGGACGGCAAGTTCAGCGGCAACGACGAGCGCGGCCTGGAGGCGATGGCCTACTGGGACAAGCTCAAGGCCACCATGCCGCCCGGCGTCAACGGCTGGACGTGGGACGGCGAAGGCCAGTCGGTGGCGCAGGGCGTCGCCGCCTCGATGCTGTCGTGGGGCGAGTTCTTCCCCTTCTTCGACGACCCCAAGGCATCCAAGGTCTCAGGCCTGATGGAAGCGATCGTGCCGCCGAAACCCACCACCACGCTGAGGACCGTGCAGGAAACCGCGTTCGGCGAAATCCCCGGCGTCGGCCATCAGGGTGGCTCGTCGCTGGCGGTGTCGAAATACTCGAAGGCACCGGACGCGGCCTGGATCTTCATGCAGTGGGCGACCTCAGCCGACACCCAGGCACTGATCACCGTGCTTGGCGGCGGCACCGGTCCGACCCGCAAGAGCGTCTATGACGATCCGCGCGTCAAGGCCAACGCCCGTGTCGGCGCCGGCACCACGCGCCACCTGCCGGTGGTGCGCGAAACCATCGCCAACTACATGGGCTCCGAGCCGGATCTTCCGGCCTGGGCGGAAATCTCCAGCGACACGATCCCCGTCGCGCTCGGCAAGTATTTCGCCGGCCAGTCGGGCTCCGCCAAGGAGACCATGGACGCGCTGAAGTCGCAGGTCGACGAGATCGTCGCCAAGGGCTGAATTCTGACCATCGGGGCGGCGCTCGCCGCCGCCCCGGCATAGCCAATCACGCAAGAGGGTATCATGGCCGACAAACCATTGGTGGCAGTGACGGGGGCAAGCTCGGGCATCGGCGAGGCCGTCGCCAAGGCTTTCTCGGCCGCCGGCCATCCGGTGCTGATGATGGCGCGCCGGCTGGAGCGCATGCAGGCGCTGAACCTTCCCAACAGCATGGCCCGCAAGGTCGACGTGCGCGATCGCGCTGAAATCGCCGCGGCCGTGAAGGAAGCGGAGGAGAAATACGGGCCGGTGGACATGATGTTCGCTAATGCCGGCATCGCCCGGCTCGCCGACATCGGCCGCCAGCCGCCCGAAGAATGGGACGAGATGATCGACATCAACACCAAGGGCATGCTGAACACCGTCCATGCCGTGATGTCCGGCATGATGGCGCGCCGCCGCGGCACGCTGTTCATGATGAGCTCGATCGCCGGCCGCAAGGTTTACCCCGACCATACCGTCTATTGCGGCACCAAGTTCTTCGTCCATGCGATTTCGGAGTCGCTGCGCGACTACCTTTCCGATTACGACGTGCGCGTCATCGTGCTTTCGCCCGGCGTCATCGAGACGGAGGTGTTGAGCGGCGTGCTCGATCCGACGACGCTTGCCAACTACAAGGCCAACAAGGTCAAGATGGGCGGCGGCATCGGGCCGGAGCATGTCGCGGGCCTCATGCTGCACGCCTATCAGATGCCGCAGAACGCGCTGGTCCAGGAAATCGTCATCACGCCAACCCGCCAGAAATACTGACGCGACGGTTCAGAGCCCGACGCGAAGGAAAGAACGGAACACTCACATGGCGACAGTGGAATACCGCAAAATCGGCAAGTCGTTCGGATCGATCAACATCCTGCGCGACATCTCGTTCCGCATCGGCGACCAGCAGTTCGTCGTCCTGCTCGGCCCCTCCGGCTGCGGCAAGACGACCCTGCTTCGCATGACCGCCGGCCTCGAGAGCGTTTCCGAGGGCGACCTGATGATCGGCGACAAGCGGGTCAACGACGTCCATCCGCGCGATCGCGACATCGCCATGGTGTTCCAGAACTACGCGCTCTATCCGACCATGAAGGTCTACGATAACATCGCCTTCAGCCTTGAAGTGGCGAAGATGCCGGCGGCCGAGATCAAGAACCGGGTGGAGCAAGCGGCCGAGATCCTCAACCTCACCGACTACCTACAGCGATATCCCAAGCAGCTTTCCGGCGGGCAGCGCCAACGCGTCGCGATGGGCCGCGCCATGGTCCGCGAGCCCTCGGTGTTCCTGTTCGACGAGCCGCTGTCCAACCTGGACGCCAAGCTCAGGGCGCACATGCGCACCGAAATCCGGCAGCTCCACAACCGGCTGAAGACGACCACCATCTATGTCACGCACGACCAGATCGAGGCGATGACGATGGCGGACACGATCGCCGTCATGCGCGCCGGCAAGATCGAGCAGATCGGCAGCCCCGACGAGATCTACGACCATCCCGCCAGCAAATATGTCGCCGATTTCGTCGGCGGATCGGCCATCAATTTTCTGCCGGGCACGATGGTCGCGGGCGCGGGCGGACCTGCCGCCGATACGGCGAGCGGCCGCATCGTGCTGAGTGGCGAGGTGTCGGCGAAGCCCGGCCAGAAGGTCATCCTCGGGTTACGTTCGACCGACGTGACGGTCGACAGCAACGGCCCGATCGCGGCCCGCACCGTGCTTCTGGAACGTTTGGGCCACGACGCTCAATTGTTCTGCAGCGGTCCTGACGGGCAGTTCGTGGCGGTGGTCGAAAAGGGTCTGCGTTTCGACGAAGGCAGCGAGGTCCGCTTCGCGATCCCGCCCGCCAAGGTTCACGTCTTCGACGCGGAGACGGAAGCGCGCCTCTAGGGCCATTGTGGTCAGGCACGCCGCCGTCCGAAACCGTATTGGAAAGGCTTGCACCGACCGCGCCGTGCGCGGCCGCAAGGGAAAGGGTTTGTCATGAAGTCGCGCTGGTCGGACAGTGAATTCACCACCGTCGTGGACGGCTATGTCGGCAAGGGGATCAACCGCGATCTCGCCATCCGCACCTACACGACGCGCCTGCTCGGCGGCGATCCCGAACTGGTCCTGCATGGCGGCGGCAACACGTCGGTGAAGACCACCTTCACCGATATGGACGGCACGGCGGTCGATGTCTTGTGCGTCAAGGGCAGTGGCTGGGACATGGGCACGATCGAGCCACCCGGCCTGCCGGCCGTCCGCCTCGACCCGCTGAAGGCTATGGTCGGTTTCGATACATTGAGCGACGACGACATGGTCATGCTGCAGCGGCGCCTGCTGATGGACCCGGCCGCGCCCAATCCGTCTGTCGAAGCGATCCTGCACGCGATCCTGCCGTTCCGGCATATCGACCACACCCACGCCAACGCGATCGTCTCGCTGACCAACCAGCCGCACGGCGAAGACCTCGTGCGCGAACTGTTCCCCGATTCGATTATCGTTCCCTATGTCATGCCGGGCTTCGTCCTGGCCAAGGCATGCGACGCCGCCTTCCGGGCCAATCCGAAAGGCGACGGCATGATCCTGCTGAAGCACGGCATCTTCACATGGTCCGACGATCCGCGCGAAGCCTACGAGGACATGATCGCCAAGATCGACCAGGCCGAGAAGCGCCTGGCGAAGGGTCGCGCCAAGCCGTTCAGGAGCGCTGCCATCCCGGCCGGACTTGCCGATACCACCGACATCGCGCCAATCCTGCGCGGCGCCATCGCCATCGAGGGCGCCGTCGAAGGCGTGCCGAAACGGTTCGTGCTCGAACATCGGGCCGGCGAGAAGGTGCTCGATTTCTGCAATGCCGAAAACGTCGGCAGCCTGACCCGGCGCGGCAACGCGACACCGGAGCACGTCCTCCACATCAAGCGGTTCGGCGTGGCGCTGCCGGCACCTTTGGCCAGCGATCTCGACGGCTGGACGCGGACGGTGCGCGAAGCGGTGGCGGCCTATCAAGCCGAGTACAAGGCCTATTTCGAGCGCAACAACCAGCGCGCCGGCGGCGGCAAGCGCATGCTCGATGCGATGCCGCGCGTTTTCTACGTCGCCGGCATCGGCCTATTCGCCGCCGGGGCGGCGCGCAAGAACGCGCTCGTCGCCGCCGATGTCGCCGAAGCCACCATCGACGTCATCACCAAGGCCGAAGGCATCAAATCCTTCGAGGCCCTGTCCGAGGCGGACCTGTTCGACATCGAATACTGGTCGCTGGAACAGGCCAAGCTGGCGAAGCAGGTGGAAAAGCCACTGAGCCGGCAGGTGGCGGTCGTCACCGGCGGTGCCGGCGGGCTGGGCCTCGCCGTCGCCGAGGCGCTGAAGGCGGAAGGCGCCGAGATCGCCCTGATCGACATCGCCGAGGAGGCGCTGCAGCGCGAGGCGAAGCGCCTCGGCGGGATCGGCGTCGCCTGCGACGTCACTGATCCGGCCGCCGTGGACGCGGCCATAGCCAAGGTCGTCGGCCGCTATGGCGGCGTCGATATTCTCATCTCCAACGCTGGCGCCGCCTTCCAGGGCAAGCTGGTCGAAGTCGACGAAGCGACCTTCCGCAAGGCCTTCGATCTCAATTTCTGGAGCCATCACTACGTGGCACGCGCCGCGGTGAAAGTCATGCGCAGACAGGGAACCGGTGGCTCGCTGGTCTTCAACGTATCCAAGCAGGCGGTCAATCCGGGCGCCGACTTCGGCCCCTACGGCACGTCGAAGGCGGCGCTGATGGCGCTGATGCGCCAATATGCCGTCGAGCATGGTGGCGACGGCATCACCTCAAACGCCGTCAACGCCGACCGCATCCGCACGGGCCTGATGACCGACAAAATGGTGCTTGAGCGCAGCAAGGCGCGCGGCGTCACGCCGGAAGCCTATATGCGCGGCAACCTCGTCGGGCGCGAGGTGACCGGCGCCGATGTGGCGGCCGCCTTCGTCCATCTCGCCAAGGCGCGCACCAGCACCGGCGCGGTGATCAGCGTCGACGGTGGCAATGTCGCAGCGATGATGCGCTAGTTCCAATCAACGAAGGAGTGAGGAGCCCATGGCGACGATCCTGATCCTTGGCGCGGGCGTGATGGGCAGCGCGCTGGCCGTGCCCGCGGCCGACAACGGCCATACGGTGCTTCTGGCGGGCACGCCGGTCGACACCGACATCATCGCGCGCATCGGCAAGGCTGGCGGCGTGCACCCGAAGCTCGACCAGCCGCTGCCCGGCAACGTCAGGCCGATCGCCGACTCCGATCTCACGGATGTCGATGTCGAGGCCGCCGACATGATCGTCGTCGGCGTCAGCAGCCCCGGCATTTCCTGGGCGGTGGAGCGGCTTGCCGGCACGATGAGACGGCCGCGCCGGATCGCCTTCGTCACCAAGGGCCTGGACAGAGCAGGCACGTCGCTCGTCACGCTCGCAAGTTCCCTGCCCTCGCGACTGCCGCAGATGAGCGCCTTCCTCGGCATCGGCGGGCCCTGCATCGCGCGCGAGCTCGCTAATCGCAAGCCCAGCGCCTGCGTCTACGCCTGCGCCGACCGGCAAGCGGCCGACGAGTTCGCTGCGCTGATGATGACGAATTACTACCGGCTTTCGACAACGGACGACGTCGTCGGCGTGGAAGCCTGCGCGGCGCTGAAAAATTTCTATTCGATCGGGGTGGCGGCGATGCAGACGCGCTATCCGGATTCGGCTCGCGCCGACGGGCAGTCGAAGAACCCGACCGCCGCCGCCTTCACCCGGGCGACGCGCGAGATGGCGCGCCTGTGCGAACGCTTCGGCGGCAGGCGCGACACCGCTTTCGACCTCGCCGGCCTCGGCGACCTGCATGTGACGGTCGGCGGCGGGCGCAACAGCCGCCTCGGCCATGAACTCGGCAGGGATCGCACTGTTTCCGATGTGATGGCGAAGGAGCTTGCCGGCGAAACGGTAGAGGGCATAGACACCGCGCGCATGCTGTCGACCTGGCTGCAGCCGACACCGGGACTCGAACCGATCGGTCCCGACCGTTTCCCGCTCGCCTGCGCCATCATCGACGCGGTGCTTCAGGATACGCCCTTCAAGTTCGATTTCGGGACGCTGACGATTTCCTGAGGACCGGCCTCACGCATCGGCGAGGCTGTCGGCCATGGCGCGGATGACGGTCACCGCCGACGCCGCTCCCGGATCGACATGACCGAGCGAGCGGTCGCCGAGGCGTGCCGCCCTGCCCTTGGTGGCGGCGAAATTCCGGGTCGCCTCGGCGCCCTGCCCGGCAGCGTCGGCAGCCGCTGCCAGAGCGGTCGGTAGAGAGGCTCCGGCGGCTCGCGCCTGTCTTGCGGCCTCGGCGGCGGGCAGCCAGGCATCGACCATGGTTTTCTCACCGGGTTCGGCCTTGCCGCGATCCTGGATACCTTTCGCCATGGCCGCGAATGCGTCGACCATGTCGTCCGCCTCAAGCTTGGCCTTTCCCTTCACAGCCGCGCCCGCGCGCATGAAAGCGGTGGCATAGAGCGGGCCGCAAGAGGCGCCGACCGCGTTGAGGAATGCTTTCGCCGCTGCATTGAAGACGGCGGTGGGATCGGCATCGATGCCAAGTGCCGCCGTTGCGTCGCGGGCGGCGGTGAAGCCGAGATCCATCGCTATGCCGTGGTCGGCATCGCCGATGACGCCGTCGAGCGCACACAACCGATCCTTGTCGGCCTCGATCGCAGCGGTGACCGCCGCAAACATCGCCTTGAGCCTGTCGGTCGAGATCGTCATCAGCCCGCCCTGAACATCGCGCAGTCGCAGGGATGGTCGAGCATCGACTGCAACTCGCCGTCGAGGCGATGCAGCGTGATCGAGGCGCCCGCCATTTCGAGCGAGGTGCAATAATTGCCGACCCAGGTGGCATGGGTTTCGACGCCGCGATCCGCGAGGCGGGCCGCCACCCTGCGGTTCATGATGTAGAGTTCCATCAGGGGAGTGGAACCCAGAGAATTCACCAGAACGGCAACACGGTCGCCGCGCGACGGCGTCATCTCGGCGAAGATCTTGTCGATGATGTCGTCGACGATCTCGTCGGCCGTGCGCAGCGGGCCGCGCTCGACGCCCGGCTCGCCGTGGATGCCCATGCCGATTTCCATCTCGTCCGGACCGATCTCGAAATTCGGCCGGCGGGTCTGCGGCAGCGAACAGGGAGCGAGAGCCACGCCAACCGTATAGGTCTGGTCGTTGGCCTTGCGCAGGATGCGTTCGCATTCGTCCAGCGGCAGCATCCTGTCGGCGGCGGCACCTCCCGCCTTAAAGACGAAAAAATTGCCCGCCACGCCGCGGCGCTTCTCGCGCTCGCCGGGCGGGGCCGAGGCGACGTCGTCGGTGCTCAGCACGGTGCGCACCTCAATGTCCTCCATCGCCAGCATTTCGGCCGCCATGTCGAAATTCATGACGTCGCCGGCGTAATTGCCATAGGCGAAGAGAATGCCGGCGCCGCCGTCCACGGCCTTGGCGCATTCGACGATCGGATCGGGCGGCGGCGACGCGAAGACGTTGCCGACGGCGCAGGCGTCGGCGAGGCCCTTACCGACGAAGCCGAGGAACGTCGGCTCATGGCCCGAGCCGCCGCCGATGATCACCCCGACCTTGCCGGGGCGCGGCCCGTTCAGGGAGACGATCGAGCGCGGGCTGCCTTCGACCGCGCGGATATGGCGCGGATGGGCGGCAAGCACGCCTTGCAGCATCTCCTCGACGGCCTTGGCGCCATCGTTGATGATCTTCTTCGTCTGCACCGATCAACCTCCCCTTGGCGGCAGCGCGTCCGGATATACCGGCATGGGAGGCAAGGTAGCGAGGGAAAGCCGAGGTGTCACGACGGCTTGTTGCCATCCAGCCGGTCGATGGCCGCGACATTGCCGGCCGACGGCCCGGCCGGATCGAATTCCGAAGCCAGCCAAGTATCGGCGATCGCCTTGGCGAGTTCGGGGCCGATGACCCGTGCGCCCATGGTGATGATCTGCGCATTGTTGGACTTGGCGGCGCGTTCGGCCGAATAGGTGTCGTGGGTGAGCGCGGCGCGTATGCCCGGCACCTTGTTCGCCGAGATGCAGACGCCGATGCCAGTGCCGCAGAAAAGGATGGCGCGGTCGTAGGCGCCGTCGAGCACCTCCTTGCCGACCGATGCGGCAAGATCGGCATAGTAGCCGCTCTGGCTGAGGTCCGTCACGTCAAGGTCTTCGCGTCCCTTCAGATGCGCGGCGATGACGTCGAGCAGAGGCTTTCCGGCGCTGTCGGCTCCAAGAGCGATTTTCATGGCCTGATCTCCTATCCGTGCGTGGGGTCGCGCTCGCGCACCGCCGCGAGAACGCGCTCTATGATGTCCATATAGCCCTCCGCGCGCCATGCGGCACGCCCGATAAACAGACCGTCCACATTGGGCTGTCCGCTCAGTTCTGCACAGTTGTCCGCGTTCACGCTGCCGCCGTAGAGAACCGGCGGCGGCGCGGCCAGATACCGACCCGCCACCGCGCGGATGAACGCCTGCTGGCCATCCGCATAATCGGCCGAGGCGGGCATGCCTTTTTCGCCGATGGCCCAGACGGGCTCGTAGGCGAACAGGACCGCGGCCGAGCGCGCCTCGCCGTCCAGCGCGGCAAGTGCTCCCTCGACCTGTCGCTCCAGAACCGCCCGAGCGCGTCCGTCTTCGCGCTCCTCATATGTCTCGCCGACACAGATCAGCGGCGTCAGCCCATGGCGCACGGCCGCCGCTACCTTGAGGCCGACCGTGGCGTCGGTTTCGCCGAAATGCTGACGCCTTTCACTGTGCCCGAGTTCGACGAGATCGGCGCCGCAGTCCTTCAGCATCACCGGCGAAATCTCGCCGGTCCATGCGCCGGCATCGGCCCAGTGCATGTTCTGCGCGCCGACCCTGACGCCGGTACCGGCCAGCGCCGCCGCGACCTCGCGCAGGCAGGTGAAGGGCGGAATGACGAACGGCTGGACGCGCTCGTCCAGCCCGCGTGCGAAGGGGCCTAGCGCCAGCGCGAACGCCAGACCCTCGGAAAGGATCTTGTTCATCTTCCAGCTCGTGCCGATCCAGAGCGGGGTCATGCCTGTACCCCCACTTCCGGCGCCAGCGCCGTGCGACCCGTTTCGACGTAAGGTGCCCAGTAATCGACGGACTCGCGCATCATCTCCACCACCTGCCGGTCGACCGGATCGCGCTCGCGGAACGACAGCTCCAGGCAGATTTCGTTGCGCGTGCCACCACCGCGCCGCAGCGTCTGCAGGAACCTCGTCGGCTCGATACGCCCGTCGGCGTTGTACTTCGCCGTAAACGGCCAATGGCCGCCCTTGTTCATCGACGACTGCTTGATATGGACGATCGGCGAGCGCGACGCGAAGCGCCCTGCCCAGGCATAGGGATCGACGTCGGCGGGGTCGCTCGACGTCACATCGCCATGGTCGATGTCGATCATCATGTTGAGCGGCAGCGCCAGCCCTGCCCCGTCGATCCTGTCCTGAAGCGCCGCGCAGGCGTCCAGCGTGTGACCGAATTCCCGGCCGACCGACATCGGCTCCCAGATCAGGAATTTGAGGCCGCATGCTTTTGCGGTTTCGGCGACCTCACCCCAATGACCGAGGGCCATGTCGATCATCGCTTCCCTGCGGGCGTCGTCGTCGAAGTCGCGATGGGTCAGGATGGCGAATTGCGTGCCGCAGCTCTCGGCGCCGATATCAGCGGCGATGGACGCCATCGTCCTGAACCATTCGACATAGTAGCGACGCACATCCGCGTCCGGATGGCCGAAATGGTTGAGCCGGCCGTAAGGCCCGGTGAAGAAGGAAGTCACCCGGACATTGGTCCGCGCCAGCGCCGCCTGGAATCGCCGCACCGTCTTGCCGATCGTTGCCGCCGGCCATGCCGGGTTGATGAATTCATGCGTCAGCTGGACGTAGCGGATGCCGATGCGCCACGCGATGGTGTCGATCAGGTCGTCCGGATCGGCGAAGCGGTTCACCAGCGGATTGGTGTTCACGGAAAGGGTGAAGGAGGGCTCGGTCTGCATCAACCTGCCCATTGTCCGGTGTCGAACCACCGCTCGAAATCGGCCCGCTCGACCGCCGACAGGTGCAGGCCGTGCTTGGTGCGGCGGTCCAGGACATCGCCGGCGCTCATCGCCCATTCGTGGTCGCGCAGGTAGATCGCTTCCCGTTCATAGAAATTCGGGCCGAACGCTATGCCGAGGTCGGCGATCTTGTCGGCTCCGTCGAGCAGCGTGCGCGTGCGGGTTCCGTAGAGCCGGGCATAGTGCGCGACCAGCTCTTTCGGCAGCCACGAATAGTCCGCCTCCAACCCGTGCTCGAAGGCGCCGAAATCCGCATTGGCGATATCGCCGCCGGGCAGGTGCGCCTTTGCCGTCCATGCCTCGCCCATGGCCGGAAAGAACGGCTTCAGGCGGTCCATCGCATGCTCGGCGAGCTTGCGGAACGTCGTGATCTTGCCGCCGAAGACCGACAGCAACGGCGCCTGTCCCCTGCCGGCGTCCAGTTCGAACAGATAGTCGCGCGTCACCGCGCTGGGATTAGCCGCCTTGTCGTCATAGAGCGGCCGCACGCCGGAAAAGCTGTGCACCACGTCGCGGGCGGAAAGCTTCGTCCTGAAATAGCGGTTCACCACCTTGACCAGGTAGTCGACTTCGGCAGCGTCCACCGAAACGTCCTCGGGCCGCCCGTCATAAGGAATGTCCGTCGTGCCGATGAGAGCCAGGCCACCCTCATAGGGATTGACGAAGATGACGCGCCTGTCGGAATTCTGGATCAGATAGGCCTGCGGCCCACGCCAGAATTTCTTCACCACGATATGGCTGCCCTTGACCAGTCTCACGGCTCGTTTCGACGTCAGGCCGGCAACGTCCTCGATCACCTCGCTCACCCATGGTCCGGCGGCGTTGACGAGGGCGCGGGCGCGCACGTTTCTGGAACCGCCGGTTCGCGAATCCTTCAGTTCGGCAACCCAAAGGTCGGCTTCGCGCCGGGCGGCGACACAGGCGGTGCGGGTCAGCACGGTTGCGCCGCGCTCGCCGGCGTCGACGGCATTGAGTGCCACCAGGCGTGCGTCGTCCACCCAGCAATCGGAGTATTCGAAAGCCCGCCGGTAACGCGGGTCGAGCGGCTCGCCTTCCGGCGCCTTCGCGAGGTCGAGCGTGCGGGTGCCCGGCAGGCGCTTGCGGCCGCCGAGATGGTCGTAGAGGAACAGCCCCAGCCGCACCAGCCAGGCCGGCCGGTCGTCCGGACTGTGCGGCAGCACGAAGCGCATAGGCCAGATGATGTGGGGCGCCGACGCCAGCAGCACCTCGCGCTCGATCAGCGCTTCGCGAACCAGCCGGAACTCGTAGTATTCCAGGTAGCGTAGCCCACCGTGCACGAGCTTGCCGGACCTTGAACTGGTGCCCTGCGCGAGGTCGTCCTTTTCGCACAGGACGACCGACAGGCCGCGCCCGGCAGCGTCGCGGGCGATGCCGGCGCCGTTGACGCCGCCGCCAACCACCAGAAGATCGACCGGATCGGACCCCGTGTTCATCTTGTTCAGTCGCCAGTCAGCAAGGATTGAGCGGCGGCTGGCCGGCAAGGTAGCGGCGCACCTCCTCGGCCGCCAGCTCTGCCGCATAGGTCACCGTGCGCACTGACGCGCCGGCGATGTGCGGGGTCAGCGTCACGTTCGGCAATTGCAGCAGCGGCCAGTCCGCCGGCACCGGCTCTACCGCGAAGGTTTCGAGCATGGCGCTGGCGATGCGGCCTTCCGCCAATGCCTCGTAGAGCGCCTCGTAGTCGGCCAGAGGACCGCGCGCCGTGTTGACGAAGATCACCCCCGGCTTCATCTTGGCGATGGCCTCGCGGTCGATCATGTTACGCGTCTCCTCGGTGACGCGCGGATGCAGCGTGACGACGTCCGAGCGCGCCAGCAGGTCGTCGAGCGCCACCAATTCCACGCCCGCTGCACGGTCGTCGACGCTCAGTTGCACATAGGGATCGCAAACCAGGATCCGACAGCCGAAAGCCCTGAGCAGCCTGACCACCTTGGTCCCGATAGCGCCGTAGCCGACGACGCCGACCGTCATCTCGCTGAGTTCCCGCCCGGTGCGATCGGCGCGGTAGAGATCGCCCCGCCACTCGCCCTTGCGCAGGGATTCGTGCCCGACCCGGATCAGGCGCGTTTCGGCCAGGATGGCGCCGATGGCGAACTCGGCCACCGCGCTGGCGTTGCGGCCGGGCGTGTTGACCACCGTCACCCCATGCTCGCGCGCCGCCGCCATGTCGATGTTGACCGGACCGCCGCGCGAGACAGCTACGAGCTTCAGCGCGGGCAGCTGTTTCAGCATGCCGCGCGAAACGGGCGCCAGCTGGGTGACGAACACTTCTGCATCGGCAATGAAGGCCACCACCTCGTCCGGGTCGCCGAAATACTCCTTCAGCCCGCCCAGTCCCTTGCTGGCATAGCCGTGCTCCATCGGCTCGTCAGGCCATGCCGAGCGGTGCGTGCGGATATCGAGGCCGTCGCCGCAGCGTTTCTCGATCTCCGCACGGAAGATGTCTGGCAGCATGAAATTGTCGCCGAAAATCGCGATCTTGCGGGTCATGACAGTCCCCTTGCAGCGGCCATGCTGCGCCAGACCGGCACCAATGCCTGCCGGGCTTCGACATAGGCGGGATAGGTCGCGCGGTAGATCGCCGCGAGTTCCTCGTCGGGCGCCTCCACCTCGCCGAGCAGCGGCGTCACCCACTCGGCGACGCAGTCCTCCACCGAACCGTAGAGGCCGATCGAGACGGCGGCGATCATCGCCGCGCCCGCGGCGCCGGCTTCCTCGCGCCTGCTGGTCCTGATGCCGGCCCCGAGCACGGCACCGAGGATGCGGCGCAGCGCCGTGCTGCGCGCCGCACCGCCCGACAGGCGGACTTCGGCGGGTATCGGTCCCATCGCCGCATAACAATCGCGCCCGGCAAAGGCGAGCCCCTCGAACACGGAGCGCACCAGATCGCCGAAACCATGCCGGCTGGAAAGGCCGATGAAGCCGGCGCGCGCATTGGCGTCGATGAAGGGGCCGCGCTCACCCGCTTCGGAAACATAGGGCTGATAAAGCAACGAGGCCGGCGCCGACGACGCGATCCACCGGTCGATCTGCGCGATCATGTCGCCGGGCTTGCGCATGATGCCCTCAGACGCCAGGACGCCGGCGGCAAGGCCGAGCACCCAGTCGATGTTCAGGGTGGCGGCCATGTTGGACTGCATCTGGGCGTAGGCACCGCTCCCCGGCAGACACATGGTGTAGCCGGTACGATCGTCGTTGAGGACGACGTCGGCATGATCCTTGGCAAGTCGCATATGCATGCCGGTCGAGCCGACGATGGAGCAGCCGGGGCGCGAGGCAGCATCGACAAGGCCTGCGCCAAGCGCGGTACACACCACGTCGACATAGCCGAGAACAACGGGCGTCCCGGCCTTAAGGCCGGTCTCGGCAGCGGCGGCGGACGACAGCTCGTGGGTCGCTGTCGCACCGTCGACAATCGGCGGCAGCAACCGCTTCAGGCGCGACAGGCCGAGAATATCGATCGCCTCGTCGCTATAGGCACGCTTGCGGAAATCGCCGAAGGTGAAGCAGGCTTCGGACGGATCGCTCGCGCGTATTCCCGTCAGGCGGAAATAGAGCCAATCCTTGCAATGGAACGCCGTCGCCGCCCGTTCCAGCCGCTCCGGCTCGGTGCGGCCGATCAGCCTCAGCTGCGGTCCCTGCTGGCAGGCGGCAAGCCCCGAACCCGTCTGACCGAAGCGGACGCGATCGACATCCTCGCGCGCGCGCAACTCCTCGACGAGGGCGGCGGCGCGGGCGTCGAGCCACAACCATCCCTTGCCGACCGGCTCGCCGCCGCTATCGATCAACCAGGTGCCGTCCCCCTGCCCCGTCACGGCAACGGCGGCGGTGCGAGCGGCGAGATCGGGAACCTGTTCGGCAAGCAGGCGCAGCGTCGCCGCCGTATCCTTCCACGTTCGGGCGAGGTCCTGTTCGGCGCCGCTGCCGGCAACGGTTTCGTAGTGGTTCGGTAGGGAAGCAGCGGCGAGTTGCCGGCCGGCAAGGTCGAAGGCGATCGACTTGATCACCGACGTTCCCGCATCGATCCCGATCAGAACATCGCCCATGTCAGGCCAGTTCCATCCCGTGTGCGACGGCCTCGCCCGTCGCGGCGTCGAAAATATGCAGGTGCCTCGGCTCGATGCCGATGCCGATCGTATCGCCGATACCAACGCGGGCACGGTCGTGCTCGACAAGCACGATCGTGCCGCCGGCGAAATCGGCGGCGATGTGCGTCTGGTCGCCGAGCCACTGGTTCGTCGCAACGCTCGCGGCAACGCCATTGGTTATGCGGCGCACCGCATAGGGCCGCACGCCGATGACGACCTGCCGCAATGCCCGCAGCCTGTCGCGCACCTGCTGCGCGAACTCGCTCTCCGGATAGGTCAGGGACACGCCCTGCGGCAGGTCGAGCCTGACCCGTCCGCCCTCAAGGGTGGCGTCGGCGGCGAACACGTTCATCGGCGGCTCGCCGACGAAGGTTCCTGTGAACAGGTTGGCGGGCTTCTCCTTGATGACGGTCGGCGTATCGAACTGTTGCAGGACGCCACCTTCCATCACAGCGATGCGATCGGCCAGCGCGTTGGCTTCGGTCTGGTCGTGGGTGACCAGGATGGCGGTCAGGCCGCGCTCCTTAATGAAATGCTTGATGCGGCCCCTCAGCACCGCGCGCAACTGCGGTTCGAGCTGTCCCATCGGCTCGTCGAGCAGATGCAGGCTAGCCGAACGCACCAAGGCCCTGCCGAGGCTGGCCCGCTGCTGCTGGCCGCCCGAAATGGAACTCGGGTAGCGGTGCAGAATATCCTCGATCTCAAGCAGCTTGGCGATCTCGTTGACCTTGGCGTCCACCGCGGCCTGTGAAAGCTTCGCCGCCTTCAGCGCGAAGGCGATGTTTTCCCGCACGGTGAGCGGCGGATAGAGCGAATAGCCCTCGAAGGCCATGGCGACGTTGCGGCGAACCGGCGGCAGCTCATGCACCGGCTTTCCGGCGACCGAGATGGTGCCGCGCGAAACCGCCTCGAAACCGGCGATCATGCGCAGCGTCGAGGTCTTGCCGCAGCCGGACGAGCCGAGCAGTGCGACGATCTCGCCTTCGTCGAGCTGCATGGTCAGCGACTTCACGGCATGCACGCCGCGGTCGACCGGGCCGTAGAACTTGTCGACGCCGGAAAGTGCGAGCTGGGCGGCCTTCATGCGGTTGCCCTCTCACGCGGCGCCGCAGGCCCGCCGGCCGCGATACGCTCGCCCGAGGCCTTGTCGAACATCAGCACGCTGCCGGCATCGACCGCCAGGAACGCCTCGCCGTGGTCCGGACCGGGCGTGCCGGCCGGCCGCGACACCAGGATCTCACGGCCGCCCCTGGTGCGCGCCAATGTCACCGTCTTCTCGTTCAATGGCGTCTCGGCCTCGATGGTGACGGGAACGGCACCTTTCGTCCCGGCTTTGACGAAATGCAACGTTTCCGGCCGCAGGCCGGCGACGCAGGCGCGGCCGACGGACGGCTCCATGGCGGCCGGCAGTTCCACTCGCGTGCCCGACAGAGCGACATGGATGCCTTGCCCGTCCCGGGATGGTCTGACATCCAGCAGATTGATCGTCGGATCGCCGAACAGGCGCGCAATGTCGAGTCCCGCAGGTTGCAGATAGATTTCTTCCGGCGTGCCGATCTGCCTTATGCCGGCCTGCCCCATCACGGCGATGCGGTCGCCGAGCGCCATCGCCTCCTTGTAGTCCTGCGTCACGTAAATGACGGTCGCGCCGCGATCGGCCAGCAGGCGCGGCAGTTCCAGCCGCATCTCGAAACGCAGCTTGGCGTCGACATTGCGCAGCGGGTCGTCGAGCAGCAGGACCGGCGGCGAGCCGACGAGGGCCCGCGCCAGCGCGGTGCGCTGCTTCTGCCCGTTCGACAGCGCCCTCGGCCGATGGGTCAGCACATGGTCGATCTTGAGCAGGCGGGCGACGCTCTCTACGCCTGCCTTGACGGCATCCCGTGGCGCCTTCCTGGCCTCCAGCGGCGTGGCGATGTTGGCGAAGGCGTCCATGTGCGGGAACAGGGCGAAGTTCTGGAAAGCCATGCCGACGCCGCGAAATTCGGCGTCGACGCCGGTCATGTCCTCGCCGTCGATGACGATCCGGCCCGCGTCAGCATCGAGGACGCCGGCGATCAGCCGCAGCAGCACCGTCTTGCCGGCGCCGGACGGGCCGAACAGGACGAGGATCTCGCCGTCGTCCACGGCGAGCGAAACGTCGTCGAGCACGGTGTTGTCCTTGAACCGCTTGACGATGTTGTGAAGCTCGAGCGTCGCCATCTGCCCTACCCCTTCACCGCGCCGAGCGACAGGCCCTCGACCAGATAGCGCTGCGCGTAGAGGGCAAGCGCCAGGGTCGGGGCGATCGACAGCACGATCGCCGCCGCGATCTGGCCGTACTGGATGCCGGAAGCCGTTACGAAGGCGAGCGCGCCGACCGTCACCGGCTGCTTGTCGGCCGAGGCGAGCACCAGCGCGAAGACGAAATTGTTCCAGGCGAAGATGAAGGCCAGCAGGCCGGCGGCGGCGATGCCCGGTCCCGCCAGCGGCAGGGCGATCTTGCGGAAGGTCGCGAACCAGGAATGGCCGGCGATGCGATAGGCGTATTCGACGTCCGCCGATATGTCCTCGAAATAGCCGCGCACGATCCACAGGATGAGCGGCAGGCAGATGAGCTGGTAGACCCAGACCAGCCCGAAATAGGTGTTCGCCAGACCAAGCTGCTGGAAATAGAGCGTCAGCGGCAGAAGCACCAGCAGCGGCGGCGCGAAGCGGAAGGACAAAAGCGTGAAGGCGATGTCCTCCGAGCCGCGGAACTTGTGGCGGGCGAAGGCGTAGGCGGCCGGCACGCCGAGCAGCAGCGAGACGGCTACCGACGTCACCGACAGGAACACCGAGTTCCACAGATTGCGCATGAAGGCGATGTCGAGCGTGCCGGCGGCGCTGGTCAGCTTGCCGGTTATCAGCGCGGTGTAGTTCTGCAGCGTCGGCGTGAAGAACAGCTGCGGCGGTATGCTCAGGATCGTCTCGTTGGTCTGGAACGACATGAGGAAGATCCAGAGTAGCGGGAACATGAAGAAGACGACCACCAGGGCCAGCGCGATGCCTCGCAGGGTGCGTTCGATGAGGGACGTGTGTTCCATCGTGCCTAAGCCTCGCCGCGCGCCCGTTCGCGCAACCGCAACCAGTTCTTGATGAAGACGAAGGAGAGGAAATAGGTGATCACCCACAGGATCATCAAAAGGGCGGCCGAGCGCCCGACATTGGTCGACTGGAAGAAGTTCAGATAGGCCTCGACCTGGAACACCGTCAGCGTGTCGCCGGGGCCGCCCTGCGTCATGGCGTAGATGATGTCGAACTGCTGGATGGAATCGAGCAGCCTGAACAGCGTGGCCGTCAGGATGTAGGGCATCAGCATCGGCAGCGTTATGCGGAAGAAGACGAAGCTGCGCGGCACGCCATCGAGCGCCGCCGCCTCGAAGGGCTGGGTCGGCAGGCTACGCAACCCGGCCAGGAGCAGGATCATGATGAAGGGCGTGTAGACCCATATGTCGACCAGAACGACGGTGAACAGCGCCGTCGAGGGCGAGGAGGCCCAGCGGAAATCCTGCAATCCCACTAGGCTGGCGAGATAGCTCAGCACGCCGAAGCCGGGATTGGTCATCAGCTTCCACATCAGCGCTGCGAGCGCCGGCGCCGTCATCAGCGGCATCAGGAGCATGATGGAGATGAAATTGTTGAGGCGCGTGCGTTTCTGCAGGAGCAGCGCAATGCCGAGGCCGAGCAGCAGTTCCAGCACCACGGTGGAACCGGCATAGACAAGGGAAACGCGAAGCGTGTTCCAGAAACCCGGATCGGTGAAGAAATTGAGGTAGTTCTCACCCCAGTTGTACTGCCGGTTCCACGGCTGGCTGAGGCGATAGCGCTGGAACGAGTAGAGGACGGCCGCGAAGAACGGCACCAGAATGCCGATGCACACAAGCAGCGCCGGCAGGCTGAGCACATAGGGAAGCGCCCGCTTGCTGATGCGCAATCCGCTCCAGCGCCGGGCAGTGGGAACAACGGCGGGCATGGCCTCGATCTTCCACGGTTGGAATTGCTGCCGGTCCGGCCGCAGGGAGAGGACGGCGGACCGGCAGCCTGCGACTGCCGAAGCGGTCGCTTTGACTGTTCAGGCCGCGGACGCCACAGGCATCCGCGGCCCGCGCGACACTAGCCGAGGCCGGCCTCCTTGAGCTGGCCGTCGATGCTCTGGGCGAGCGCGTCCAGGCCTTCGTCGACGGGCACTTCCTTGGCCACCATCTTCTGCAGCGTGGCGGCCCATTCGGTGGTCAGATCGAAGAACAGCGGCTGGGCCGTGAACTTGATCGAAGCGCCGGGCGCCGAGACGTCGAACATATCGACATAGCCGGGATAGCTCTTGTTGAGCTTGTCGCGGAACGCCTCTTCCTTCCACACCGCCTGACGGACCGGATTGACGAAGTCCATCTTGGTGGCGCCAAAGATGGCGTGATCCAGGCCCGAAGCCCACTGGATGAAGTACCAGGTCGCGTCCTTGTCCTTGGCATAGCTGGACATGGCCAGCGACCAGATCCAGATGTTCGGCGTCGGCGCCTTCGCGGCCGGGTTGGCCTTGAAGGCGGCATAGGCGAGCTGCCCGGCCATCTTGTTGTCGCCGCCGTTCATGAAGTAGCCGAGGATATCGGCGTCGTAGATCATCGCCGAAGCGCCGGCGCCGAGATCGGTGCCGACCTGATACCAGGTGTAGGTGGACCAGTTCTTCGGGCCGCTCTCCTGGATCATCTGGACCCACTTCTTGTGGAATTCCTTGGATTCAGGCGTGTTCATCGCAGCCGACAGCTTGCCGTCGGCGGAGACGTTCAGGTCCTTCTGCTCGAAGTTGGCGTAGGCCGACAGGAAGCCGGGGTGGATCGTCGCCCAGGAACGCGAGCCGCGCACGCCGATGCCGTAGACACCGCCGCCGACATCCTTGGTGAGCTTCGCCGCCGTCGTCAGCAGTTCGTCGAGATTGCCAGGCACGGTGGCGCCGACCTTGTCGAACATCGTCTTGTTATAGGTGATGTTGTTCTGCTCGAAGCCCCAGGGAATGCACCACTGCTTGGCGTCGTCGGAGCCGAGCTCGCCGCCCGGCTTGCCGTTCCAGGCACACGACTTGCGCACGCCGGGCAGGAAGTCGTCCCAGGCGTAGTTGGGGTTGGTCTTGGCCGGATCCTTGATCCATTCGTTCAGGTCGGTGACCCAGCCGGCCGGACCGTATGTCCATGTCATGTAGGCGCCGGTCATGAAGGCGTCGTATTCGCTCGACCCCGAGGACAGGGCGGCGGTGACCTTGTCGAAATAGACGTCCTCCGGAAAGACGTCGTAGGTCACGTCCATGCCCGTCAAATCCTTGAACGCCTGCAGATTGGCGATCATGGCATCGGCATAGGGATGCTTGTTCAAGAGAAGCTTCAGCTTCTTTCCCTTGTGCGCCATCCAGTCGAAGTCGGCGGCCCATGCCCTGGTCTGCGCCAGGTTGAGCAAGGTGCCGGCCGCACCGGCCGTGATGCCCATCGCGCCGAGTCTGCGCAGCAGTTCACGGCGGTCGACTTGCTGACGCACGAAGGCGTCGATCAGACCTTTTTCTTTCTCGTACATCTGCCGTTCCTCCCGGGTAGTTCCACCTGTTCCGCGTCGCCGGCTACCCGACCGGCATTCCCTCCATCAGCGCACGCGCGGTGCGCTCGTCCGTGATCAGCCCCGCCAGGTTGCCGCTGCGCAGCACAGACAGGACCGCAGGTATCTTGATGACGCCACCGGCGACGGCGACGATGCGCAAGCGCTTTAGATCCTCCCGACAAAGCGCCAGCACGCGCTTGGACAGGCCGGTTTCGAAAGGCTTGCCCTCCTTGTCAAAGAAGTGGCCGAGCAATTCGCCGACGCCGCCCATGTGCTTGACTTCGTCCATCTCGGCGCGAGCGACCATGCCGGTGGCGACCAGCGACGCTTCCGGTTCGGCCGTGCCGATACCGGCCAGCACAAGGCCCGAAGAACGGGCAAGTTCCAGAACGTCGGCGACGCCATGCTGGCCCAGCAGAACCTCGCGGTCCTGTTCGGTGTTGGCGAACATCGGGACCGGCATGACGTAGGCCTCCGCGCCAGTGCGCTCGGCCAGCCGATGGATCACGTCGTGCGGGTTGGCGGCGAACTTGCGCGTCAGCCCGCCCAGCAGAGAGACGAAGCTGGTGCCGCCAGCGGCCATGCGCGGCAGATGCTCGACGCATGCCGCCAGCGTCCTGCCGTGGCCGACGCCGACCATGGCGTATTCGCCGTTTTCGATCTGGCGCTTCAGGTAGCGGGCGCCGGCAATGCCGAGCGCCTTGAGCGGCAGAGCATCGGGATCGAAGTCGGGAACGACCTCGCAATAGTCGAGGCCGAAGCGCCCGCTCAGCAGGCTTTCGAGTTCGACGCACTCGGAGACGTCGCCGTCGACGAAAATCTTGATGAGGCCGTCCTGGTTGGCCTTGGTGATCAGGCGATGCGCTTTGAGGCCGGTCAGGCCGAGGCGCCTTGCGACCTCGGATTGCGTCAGCCCGCCGGCATAGTGAAGCCAGGCAGCGCGCGTGGCGATGCTCGCCTCGTCATCCCGTATGGAGTTGCCCGCAGCCACCACCACGCCAGGTTCCCTCGTGATATTTTTTTCACTTGATGCAAAATTTTGCATTGCAGCTTCAACCTGTCAAGACCCCGCGAAGTGCACCCAACGAGAAGTGAAAGCGGTGCGGCGCTATCGGCAGCGTGATGTCCGGGAGCGAGGAGGATGCCGCCGGCGCAAATCCGCTTTGGTCGGCGGCACATTCGTCGCCCGGCTTGACCGAGACCCCAAATATATGGGACGAGTTCTCCCCGGAGGGTATATCTTGTCTGCTTCAGAAGTTGTCGGATGGCTCAGAGGCCATCCCGAAGTGTCGAGTTTGCGTGCTGCCATCTTCGACCTGAACGGTATTCCGCGCGGAAAGCGCATTCCCGCCGCCCAGGCTGCCAAGGTCCTGCAAGGCGACCTGCGCATGCCCGTCTCCATCGCCGGCATCGACATCTGGGGCGAGGACATCGTCGGCGGCCGGCTGGTCTTCGAGACGGGCGATGCCGACGGTATCTGCGCCTGGACGGGGCGCGGCCCCCTGCCGATCGAATGGACACCGCGCCCGACGGCCTTCATCCCGCTGTGGATGGCGACCGAGGACGGCAGTCCCTTCCCGGGCGACCCGAGACGCGCGCTCGCCGCCATCGCCGGCCGCTACGCCGCCCGCGGCCTCACCCCCGTCGTCGCAACCGAGCTTGAATTCTACCTCGTCGATCCGTCCGGCGACCGGCCGCAAGCCCCGATCTCGCCGGTGTCCGGCAAGGTGCTCGATTCCGACTCCGTTCTGGCCATCCGCGAGCTCGACCATTTCCATCGCTTCCTCGACGATGTCTATGCGGCCTGCGCGGCGCAGGACATCCCCGCCGATTCGGCGATCGCCGAGAACGGTCCCGGCCAGTTCGAGATCAATCTGGTGCATGTCGCCGATCCCCTGAAGGCCGCCGACGACGCCATGCTGTTCAAGGACGTGGTGCGCGGCATCGCGCGCAAGCACGGCTTTGCCGCGACCTTCATGGCCAAGCCCTACGGCGAGCGGGCCGGCAGCGGCCTGCACGTCCATTTCAGCCTTGTCGACGGCAACGGCCGCAACGTTTTCGACGACGGCACGGACAGAGGCTCCGACATGATGCGCCACGCCGTCGGCGGCCTGCTGGCCATGATGCCGGAATCGACGCTGCTGTTCGCGCCTCACATGAACTCGTTCCGCCGGCTGCGGCCGGGCATGCACGCGCCCGCCGCGGCCGCCTGGGGCTACGAGAACCGTACGACGGCGATCCGCATCCCCGGTGGCAGCCCCAAGGCAAGGCGCATCGAACACCGGGTCGCCGGCGCCGACGCGAATCCCTATCTGGTTCTGGCCGCCATCCTGGGTGCCGCGCTGGAGGGCATCGAAGCTCGCATGGAGCCGGCCGAGCCGATTGTCGGCAATGCCTATTCGCGCGATCTTCCCGACATTCCGCCGGACTGGGCATCGGCGGTGGACGCCTTCGAGGACGGGTTGGCGATCCCGAAGATATTCTCGCGGACGCTCCAGCAGATGATGGTGGACTGCAAGCGCCAGGAAATGGAGGCGTTTTCGGAGCGGGTGACGACCTTCGAATACCAGACCTATCTGGAGACGGTCTGAGCGGCGCGACGGGCGATCGACCTCGGCAGCGTCAGTGTTCCTGAAGACCGGTGATCATGGCGACGATCTCGTTCTTGTCGGTTTCGGCCGTCTTGCGCACGCCGATCTGCCTGCCGCGCCGCAAAACGCAGATGCGATCCGAGAGCCGGAACACCTGGTCGAGGCTGTGGCTGATGATAAGCACGCCTATATTGCGCGACTTGAGCGACAGCACGATCTCCTCGACCTTCGCCGTTTCGGCAACACCGAGCGCGGCCGTCGGCTCGTCGAGCAGGATCAGCTTGCTTGCCCAATGAGTGGCACGGGCAATGGCGACACCCTGCCGCTGGCCGCCTGAAAGGTCGCGGATCGTGGCATGAGCGGAAGGAATTCGGACATCCAGTTCCTTCACCAGTTGCTCGGTCTCGGCGATCATCCTGCGGCGGTCGAGCAGGCCGAAACGGTTCACTGGCTCGCGGCCGAGGAACATGTTCATGTAGACGCTCTGCTGATCGGCCAGGGCAAGATCCTGGTAGACGACCTCGATGCCGCGCGCACGCGCCATCGTGGCGTTCGACATCGTCACGGTCTCGTTGTCGATGGCGATGCTGCCCGACGTCGGGGGATGGACGCCGGAGACGATCTTGATCAGCGTCGACTTGCCGGCGCCGTTGTCGCCGACCAGCGCGACGATCTCGCCCGGATGGATGTCGAGCGAGAACTTCTCGATGGCCGTGATGCCGCCGAAGGTCTTGCGGATGTCGGTGAGTTGCAGGACCGGCGCATTGGTGGAAATCGCATTGGCGGGCATGGCATGACCTCCTAGACCGGCCAGGCGTAAGGTTCGCCGAAGGCGTTCTCGATGGTCTCGACCTTCGGGGCGCCGGTCGAGATGCCGGAGACGCCGACGACATAGGCGCGGGTGACGAAGGCCTGGCCGCGAAAGCCGAACACGGCGGTGTCGCCGGGCTTCGGCGCCGTCGGGCCGGTAGCGTCGATCATTGCATAATAGTCGATGGCCGAGGGCGGCGGGACCTCGACGCTTCGCAGGGCGGCGGCCGCTGTCGTCGGCTCGGCGCCGACGATCGTCTTCACGTCGTATGCGGGGAAGATGGGGTCGATGTAGAAGCCGCCGCCGAAGCAGTAAGCCTTGCCGCCGGAAAGATGCGATACTTCGGTAAGGTAGAGCACCGCCGGCAGTTCCGGCAGGTCTTCCATGACATGCAGTGCGGTGGTGCCGTGCAGGCCGTTGCCCGGCTCGCACTGGGTCGCGCCGGCGTCGGCCAGCGCCGCCAGCATGACGCTGGAAGTCGTGCCCGGCGCGTTGATCTCGACATCCTTGCGGCCGGCTTTCGCCAGAGCGTCCGCAGCCTTCGTCAGGGTGGCCAGATTGTGCGTCGGCTTGACCTTGCGGCTCTCGTGGTCGAACAGCAGCGCCGGGAACGTCGTGATGCCGGCGAAGCGGCCTCCGTCCACCGCGTCCAGCCTGTCGGCGACGGCGGCGATGCCGTCGGCGGCAAAGCCGCCCTCATGGCCGCGATAGAAGGTGTCGCCTTTGGCCTGGACGCGCGCGAGCAGAGCCTGCGTATAGCCGGCGGTCTTGGCACCGGCGCCGGCCTCCACGGCCTTCGTCTCGTTGAACACGGTCCAGTAGTCAGGACGGAAGGCGCCGGCGGCGGCAGCCGCCTCGTGCCGGGCCACCTGCTGAAGATGACCGAGATGGCCGAGCCTGAGGCCGGCCTTGTGGGTAGCGCGCGCGCAGGCCATGTCGACGGCTACGGCACGATCGATGCCGCCGCGCATGAGCGCCCGGCAGAAGGACGACGAGCGCCCGACCTGCTTGGTCATGGCGAACACCTTGAGGCCATGACGGTCGGCCTCTTCCTTGAGGACGCGGGCATTGCCCTCGACCGTATCGAGGTCGATCACATAGGCGTTGGCCGGCAATTTGCCCTGCTGGTGCAAGGCCATTGCCGCCTCGACGAAGGCCGGATTACGGCGGCGCAGGATATCGAGAAACATGAAAACCTTCCTCAGCGGTTCTTTTCGCGCAGCGAGACGGCGACCGCCGCCAGGATGATGAGGCCGCGCACGATCATCTGGTCGGAAACGGAAAGGCCCATCAGGATCAGGCCGTTGTTGAGCATGCCCATCATCAGCGAGCCGACGAGCGCGCCGACGATAGAGCCCTTGCCGCCGTTGAGCAGCGTGCCGCCGACAATGACGGCGGCGATGACGGTCATCAGGTCCGTCTCGCCCAGCGTGTATTTCGCCGCCTGCAGCCGCCCCGCATAGAGCAGGCCGGCCAGCCCCGCGAGGCCGCCGCTGATCGTCAGCACGGCCAGCCGGATACGCGGCACGCTGATGCCGGAAACGGCGGCGGCGCGCGCATTGTCGCCGGTGGCCAGCACATGCGCGCCGAAACGGCTCTCACGAAAGACGAGATGGCCTATGGCGACGGCGATGACGGTCCACCAGATCAGCGCGGGGACGCCGAGGAGGGAACCCGAGCCGAAGAAGCCGGTGAAGGTCGAATCCATCACCGGAATGGAGCGCAGATTGGTCATCGAGCGCGACACGCCGGCAAACAGGCCCATCGTCGCCAGCGTCACCAGGAAGGACGGCAGCTTGACATAGGCGACGAGCGCTCCGTTGACGAAACCGATGAGCAGCCCGGCGCCGAGCCCTGCCAACACGCCGGGCGCCAGGCCGTAGGCATTGATCGTCACCGCCGCGGCGAGCGCCGCCACCGCGACGATCGAGCCGATCGACAGGTCGATCTCGCCCGCCGCCATCACGAATACCAGGCCGATCGCCATGATCGTGGCCGGCGCCGTCTGCAGCACGATGTTGGACAGGTTGCGGACGGTCAGGAAGCCGCTGTCCCTCAGCACCACGGCGAAGAAAAGGAAGATCGCCAGGAAGCCGAGATAGACGACATATTGCTGCAGGTTGAAGCGGCTGGCGAAACCGCCCGTCCGGTCCGCGGCGCCGGTATTGGCGATGGGCATCGATCTTCCTCCGAAGGGGAGCGGGGCAGCAAGGCCCCGCTGACTATTTCATCGCGTCGGCGACGGTTGCGGGAACGTCCTTGTTGAGCGACTTCTTCCAGCCATCGGCGACATTGTCCTTGGTGACGGCGAGCGAATCGACCACCAGGAACGGCTGCACCTCTTGGCCCACCAGCGAGCCGGCCGCCGCGCGCGCCACGGTGACGCCGATATTGTAGGCTTCGTCGGCCACGAGCGCGGCGACGTTGCCGCCCTTGACCATATCGAGCGCCGCCGGTTCGTTGAGGTCCAGCGTCACGATCCTGGTATGGCTGTTGCCGGCGGCCCGCAGGGTCGACAGCACGCTGAGCGCCGGTTCGGCCCAGGTGACGTAGATGCCGTCGAGATCGGGATGCTGGGTGATCATGCCCTGCGCGATCTCCTCGGCGCGCGCGGGATCGGCCATGCCGGCCTCGGCGACGATCTTCATGTCCGGATAGTCCTGCTCGATGGTCTTCTTGAAGGCACCGTCGCGCTGGTTGGTCACATAGAAATCGGCGTCGTGGAAAATGTAGCCGACCTTGCCCTTCTTGCCGAGGGCGTCGGCCATGGCGACGGCGGCCTTGTTGCCCATCTGGAACAGGTCGTCGGAAACGATCGTCACATAATCCTTGCCCTGCTCGTAGCCGGCTGGCGAATTGTCGACGAAGGCGAGCTTGACGCCGGCGGCACGCGCCGGGTCGTAGACGGCCGCGGCCGTCGCCGGGTCGACCGGCAGCGAGACGATGATGGACGGCTTCTTGGCCAGCACCGTCTCGACATCCGATTTCTGGCGCGCCGCGTCGAAGCCGGCATCGGTCTGCGCGACAACCTCGATGCCGAGGCGCTTGAACTCGTCATGGGCACCGCTGTTGACGGCATTGGTGTATTCGCTCATCTCATGCCAGACGAGAGCGGCGGTAAACTTGCCGGCCTTGATCTCATCTTCCTGCTGGGGTGTCAGCGTCAGGCTGGCGGCGGGTGTCGGTTTCTCGCCATGCGGTCCGGTCGTCGCACCGTCGGCGGCGAAAGCGGTGGTAGCCACCGTCAGGCTGGCCAGCGCGACAAGGCTCTTCAACATCGTTCTCATGACTTCCTCCAACCTGATATCGGCCCGGCGGCGACGGCCGCCGCCGGGTGGCTGCATTACTTCGCGGCGTCGAGCACCGACTGCGGCGCGTCGCGGTTGAGCGATTCCTTCCATCCCTCGGCGACATTCTCCTTGGTCACCGTAAGTGCGGGAGCGACGACGAAGGCAGGGGTCGGCTGGTCGAGCAGCGCCTTCATGCCGGCCGCCGCCATGGCGCGGCCGAGTTCATAGGCCTTGTCGGCGACCAGGGCCGCCACGTTGCCGCCCTTGACCATGTCCAGCGCCACCGGCTCGGCGAGATCCAGCGTGACGATCTTCGTCTTAGTGTTGCCGGCTCCGCGCAGCGCCGACAGGACCCCGTCCGCCGGTTCCGCCCAGGTCACATAGATGCCGTCGAGATCGGGATGCTGCAGCAGCATGGCGCTCGCCAGTTCCTCGGCGCGCGCCGGGTCGGAAATGCCCTGCTCGGCGACAATCTTGATGTCGGGATAGTCCTTCTCGATGGTGGACTTGAACGCCTGGTCGCGCTGGTTGGTGACGTAGTAACTGGCGTCGTGGAAGATGTAGCCGACCGTGCCCTTGCCGCCGATGGCCTTGGCCAGCGCATCCGCAGCCTGCTTGCCCATCTGGAAAAGATCGTCGGTGACGATCGAGGCGTAGTCGGTGCCCTGCTTGTAACCCTGCGGCACGTTGGACAGGAAGACGAGCTTGGTGCCGTCCTTGACCGCCTGGCGGAACGCCTCGGCCGAGGTCACCGGGTCGAGCGGCAGCGAAAGGATGACGTTCGGCTTGGCGGCCAGTGCCGTCTCGATGTCGCTGCGCTGGCGTGCGGCGTCGAACTGGGCGTCGGTGGTCACGGCGATGGTGACGCCGGCGCGCGCGAACTCGTCCTTGGCGCCGGCCGAAACCGCGTTGGTGAAATCGGATGACGTATGCCACAGCAGCGCCGCCTTGTAGCCCTTGTCCTTCAGCGCGGCGATGTCGGAATCGGTCAGCTTGACCTCGGCGCTCGGCGTGGCGGTCTCGCCGGACGGGCCGACCGTCTGGGCGAAGGCGGCGCTGCCTGCCAGTGAAAGACCGGCCGCGAACGCTGCGGTCAGAATGGATTTGAACAACATGGCGGTTCCTCCCTTGGATCGCTTCGACTGTCGATGGTTCATGCAACCGTGCCGCAATAGTCGACCATGAAGGCGGCGAAGCCGACGATGCCGGCCAGGTATTCCTCCACGTCCACATGCTCGTCGTGGGTGTGGCAGTTGCGGATATCGCCAGGCGCGCAATAGACGGCCGGTATGCCGAGGCGGTTGACGAAGAAGGGCGTCTCCGACCAGAAAGGCGCGCCTTCGATCGCGCCTCGCCCCGTCATGGCCGACTCCATCCTGGCCGACAGCATGCGCACTTCCGCCGCGTCCCGATCGATCTCGGCGGCGGTGCCGCCAAGCGGATGGTCGCGTCCGGCCGGATAGGCGAACTCGACCCTGATCTCCGGATCGGCGATCGCTTCGCGCACCGTCTTCTCGATTTCGGCCGCCGCCGTGTCCAGCGATTCGCCGGGCAGCAGCTTGCGGATCAGCGACAGCGTGCAGCGTTCGGGCACTGCGATGTAGCCACCGCCCGCAAGCCCGGTGACGAGCAGGAAGCCGCGCCCGACAAGCGGGTGGTCGGCACGCGCCGCCACCGCATCGGAATGCCGCCACAGCGCCGTCATCGCCGCATGGGCAGCCCGCAGCGCATCCTTGCCAAGTTCCGGGACGCCGAAATAGGCCGACTTGCCGGTGATGGTGATGTCGGTGATGAAGAAGCCGATCTGTGCCGGATAGACCGCAAGCCGGGTCGGCTCGACATAGACGGCGAAATCTGGCTTCGCGACTTCGCCCGCCTCGATGGCGCCGACGAAATGCTTGATCCCGGCCGACACGCCGGTGCCGGGCTGGCCGCTTTCCTCGTCGCCGACAAAGGCGAAGGAGACGTCTCCGGCCAGCCTAACACCGGCGCGGTCGAGCAGCTTCAGGGCCGCCAGCGAGGCGCTGATGCCCGCCTTGAGGTCGCCTGCTCCGCGCCCCCATATCGCACCGTCGACGATCGGCGCGGCGAACGGGTCCTCACGCTCGGTTCCGGCCCAGTGCTCGCGCCAGCCGTCGACATGGACGGTATCGGTATGGCCGATGAACAGGAGGCGCTTGCCGCCGCCCGCGCCCTTGCGTTCGGCCCAGATGTTGGGCCGGCCCGGCAGAAAATCCGCCGTCGTCAGGCCGGCAAGGCCAAGCGCCTGCATCTGCTGTTCGAGATAGGCAACGAAATTGGCCTCGTTGCCGGTGATGCTCTCGCGCCCGATCGCGCCACGCCAAAGGGCGAGAGCGTCCTCGCGGTCGAGGGCCTTGCGCAGGCGCTGCATCAGGTCGTCGCGCGCCGGCATCATCCTGCCTCCCGCAACGCGTCGACATCGGCAGGCGGCAGCGAGATGCGGCCGTCGGGTGCATCGACGCCGAACAGGGTGTTGTGCAACTGGCCGAGCCCGATGGCGGCGGCGCCGACGATGGCCGCACGCGCGCCGAGCGTCCCGGTTTCGACGTCGACCGGATAGGGGAAGCATTGCGGCAGGAACGCCTTGACGCGGGCCAGCATCTCCGCACGCAACCCGATCGAGCCGCCGAGGATGATCTTCTGCGGGTTGGCGATAGCCGCGATGGCGGCGATGCCGCGCGCCAGATTGCGCGCAACCTCGTCGAGGACCTGGGCGGCGGCGGCCTCGCCGGCATTGGCATTGTCGAAGATGGCCGGAACGCCGAGACGGTTGCCCGACAGGGCAGCATAGCGCTCGACGATGCCGTGCGAGGCGACGACGCGCTCGAAGGCGCCGGAGCGAAGGGATTCCGGCTCGAACGGGTCGGCGCCCAGCGGCAGGAACCCCATCTCGCCCGCCGCATTGATGGCGCCGCGAACGAGGTGACCTCCGACCATCAGGCCGCTGCCGATGCCGGTGCCGAGCGCGACATAAGCGAGGTCGTCGATGCCCTGTCCCTGCCCCAGCCAGTTTTCACCCATCACCGAGAGGTTGACGTCGTTTTCCAGGATCACGTCGAAGCCGAACGCCCGCGCGAGGGAACCGGCGACATCCATGCTGTCGAAGCCCGCGATGTTGGGCGCCAGCATCACACGTCCGGTGCGGCTGTCGGGCGCTCCCGGCACGCCGACCACGGCCAGGCGGATCCTGTCGCGGGAAACCCCCTTCGCCTCGGCCGCCCGGAAGGCCAGCGAGACGATCTGGTCGACGACGAACCGGCCGCCGCGTGGATCGGTCGGCGCCATCTCTTCGCCGAAGATCTGGCAGGCGAGATCGGTGATCGCCACCCTCACCTTGGTGCCGCCGAGGTCGACGGCGACGATATAGGCGGCATCATAGACCAGTTCGTAGGTTACGGCGGTGCGCCCGACATGGCCCTTGGTGCGGCCGGTCTCCTGCACCCAGCCTTCCTGTTCGAGCGTGCGCACGATTTCGGAAATGGTCTGCTTCGACAGGCCGGTCTGCTTGGCGATCGAGGCCCGCGAGATCGGACCGCCCTGAACGATCGCCTCCATGACGGAGCGCTGCGAGAACTTCCGGGAGATGTTCAGGCTGTCGTTCACCGCACCCTCATTAATTCGTTCTGTTACCGAACTTATTAAGCGACGGGTAAACTGTCAATCATGATTCCGCGCATGAAAAAGGGCTCCCGACAGTGCCGGGAGCCCTCGCAAAGAACCTGATGCGGCAGTTCAGGCGACTTTGCGGCCGGCAACGAGGTCTTCGATGCGGACGGGAAAGCGGCGGACGCGCACGCCCGTCGCATGCCAGACGGCGTTGGCAACGGCGCCCACCGTGCCGGTGATGCCGATCTCGCCGACGCCCTTGACGCCGAGCGGATTGACGTGGGCGTCCTCCTCCGGGATCAGGATGGCCTCGACCGAAGGCACGTCCGCATTGACGGGCACATGGTATTCGGCAAGGTCGGCGTTCATGATGCGGCCGGTGCGGCGATCGGTGACCGCCTCTTCGTGCAGGGCGAAGGAGACACCCCAGATCATGCCGCCGTAGTACTGGCTTTGCACCAGGCGCGGATTGATGATGCGGCCGGCGGCGAAGGCGCCGACCAGCCGCGTCGCCCGCACCTGGCCAAGATCGGGATCGACCTTCACCTCGGCGAACACCGCCCCGTGCGAGAACATCGCATAGGCCGACGCGACCGCCGGGTCGCGCGCGGCCTTGGCGGTGCCGACGATTTGCGCGCGGCCGGCGCGCTTCAGGATATCGGCATAGCTGTCGCTGCGCGTCTCGTCATCGCGGCGATACAACCGGCCTTCCCGCGCCACGATGCCAATGTTGCCGGCGCCGAACAGCGGCGACGCGGGATCGGCGGTGGCGAGTTCCGCCAGCCTGGCGATGGCGTCCCCGCCGGCCTTGTGGAGCGCAAGCCCGGCGCTGGCGGTATGGCCGGAGCCACCGGCCACGCCGCCATCGGGAAGGTTCGACAGGCCCGAATGGAATTCGACCTGGCTCGGATCGAGGCCGAGCGCCTCGGCGGCGATCTGGGCGAGCGCCGTCCAGGCGCCCTGCCCCATGTCGGCGCCGGCGGTTTCCACCAGCGCCGTGCCGTCGGCGCGCAAGGTAGCGCGTGCCTCGGCCGGGAAATGCGGGCAGTGGAAAACGGCCGTGCCCATGCCCCAACCGACGAGGAAGCCGTTCTCGTCGCGCATCCGGCGCGGCTCCAGCGGACGGCCGGACCAGCCGAAGCGCTTCGCACCTTCGGCGTAGCATTCACGCAGCGTCTTGGAGGAAAACGGCCTGCCGGTTGCCGGCTCCGTCTCGGCGTAGTTGGCAAGCCGGAAGGCGAGCGGGTCCATGCCGCAGGCCTCTGCCGCCTCGTCGATCGCCGCCTCCAGCGCCGCCGACCCGGACGCCGCGCCCGGCGCGCGCATCGGCCCCGGCGTGCCGACATTGAGGCGCAGCCCCTCGTGCTCGGCGAGGATGGCCGGTGCCGCGTAGAGCGGCAGGGCAATGTTCGCGGACGGTTCGATGAAGTCGTCGAAGGTAGATGTCTCGGCGAGCGCATGATGGTGCAGCGCGGTCATCCGCCCCTCGCCGTCGGTGCCGATACGCAGTTTCTGCCAGGTCCGGCCGCGATGACCGACCGGGCCGAACATCTGCTTTCGCGGCAACGCCAGCTTGACCGGGCGGCCGAGCATGCGCGCAGCGAGGATGGTGAGGATCTGCGGCCCGTTGAGGATCGCCTTGGAGCCGAAACCACCACCGAGGAAGGGTGAGCGGATCAGCACGTTCTCGGCCGGAATGCCGAAATAGGCACCGTAAGCAGCCGCGCTCAGCGCCAAGGCCTGGTTGGGCATGTCGAGCGTCACCCGGTCGCCGTCCCATTCGGCGACGACCGCGTGCGGTTCCATCGCGTTGTGGTACTGCGGCGGCGTCTCGTAATCGACCTCGGTGACCCGGACGGCTTCAGCCAGCCCTGCCTCGACATCGCCATGGGCGGTTCGAGCGGCCGCACCGACGCCGACGGCAGCCGGGGCAAAGCGCTCGCCGCTCTCCAGGTCGATGGCTGCGCTTTCCACCTCATAGTGCGGATCGAGCAGGGAAGCACCCTCCGTCGCCGCTTCCAGCGTCTCGGCGATCACCATGGCGATCGGCTGGTTGACGTAGCGCACGGTGTCGTCCTGCAGCACGTCGACGCGGAAGCCGAAGGGCGGCATCTTCTCGTCGGGGTCGTGGGCCAGCGGCGGCCGGTTGGCCGGCGTCAGCACCTCGACGACGCCGGGATGCGCTTTGGCCGCGGCGACGTCGAGGCTCGTTACCCGGCCGCGCGCGATGCTGGCGCCCGCCGCTACGGCGTAGAGCACACCGTCGGGATGGTTGTCGGCGGCATAGGTGGCGCGGCCGGTGACCTTGAGCAGGCCGTCACGGCGCGTCAACGGCTGGCCGGCATTGGAACCCGCCCGGCCGTATTGGAGGGGAGAGGCAGCGTTTTCAGGCGACATGGTACGCTCCGGGATTGGTGGAGAAGGGCGAGGCCGGCAGGGCCGGCATTTCCTGCGGCGTCCCTGCCAGCGCGAAATTCAACGCACGGGCGACGATGCGGCGTGCCAGCTCGATCTTGAAGGCGTTGGCACCTGAAGGCCGCGCCTCGGCGAGCGCCAGTTCCGCCGCCCCGGCGAAAGCTTCAGCGGTCGGCTTCGCACCGGCCAGAGACGCCTCCGCCTCACGGGCTCGCCAGGGTTTGGCGGCGACGCCGCCGAGCGCGATGCGGGCGGCGCGGATCGTGTCGCCTTCCATCTCCAGCGCCGCCGCCGCCGACACCACGGCGAAAGCATAGGAGGTGCGCTCGCGCAGCTTCAGGTAGCGGGCGTTGCCGGTGAAGGACGCGGCTTCCGCCGGCAGCCGCAAAGCGACGATCAATTCGCCGGCTGCCAGCGTGCTTTCCTGTTCCGGCGTGGAGCCCGGCAGGGCATGCAGCGAATCCAGCGCGATCTCGCGGGTGCCGTGCGGCCCTTCCACCTCAACCACCGCGTCGAGCGCCACCAGCGGCACGCAGAAGTCGGACGGGTGGGTGGCGATGCAGTGCTCGCTCCAGCCGAGCACCGCGTGCAGGCGGTTCTCGCCTTCCAGCGCATCGCAGCCCGAGCCCGGCGCGCGCCGATTGCAGGCGCTGGCAAGGTCCTGGAAATAGGCGCAGCGCGTACGCTGCATCAGGTTGCCGCCGACGGTCGCGGCATTGCGAAGCTGCGCGGATGCGCCCGACAGCAGCGCCTCGGCAACCACCGGAAAGGTTTTGGCAAAGTGTTCGTCATAGGCGAGGTCGGAGTTGCGCACCAGCGCGCCGATACGCACGCCGCCGTCCGGCAGCCATTCGATGCGATCGAGGCCGGGCAGACGCGTGATGTCGACGACGCGCTGCGGCCGCGAAACGCCGATCTTCATCAGGTCGAGCAGGTTGGTGCCGGCGCCGAGATAGATCGATCCCGGTTCGGAGACGGCGGCGATGGCCTCGGCCACGCTGGCCGGCTGGATATAGTCGAAGCGGTTCATGCCGCGTCCCTCCGGCTGGAGTCCGCGCCGGCAAGCGTCCGCTGCGCCTCGAGAACGGCTTCGGTGATGCCCTTGTAGGCGGCGCAGCGGCAGATGTTGCCGCTCATCAGTTCGCGGATGCGCTCGGGATCGTCGCCGGCATGCCCCTCGGCGATCAGGCCGACGGCGCTCATGATCTGGCCCGGCGTGCAATAGCCGCACTGGAAGCCGTCATGGGCGATGAAGGCGGCCTGCACCGGGTGCAGCGTGTCGCCGTCGGCCAGCCCCTCGATGGTGGTGACTTCGGCGCCGTCGAGGCTGGCGGCCAGAACCAGGCAGGAGTTGATGCGCCGTCCGTCGACAAGCACGGTGCAGGCGCCGCACTGGCCGCGGTCGCACCCTTTCTTGGTGCCGGCCAGAACGAGCCGCTCCCGCAACAGGTCGAGCAGCGTGACGCGCGGGTCGTCGAGTTCGACGTCACGCGGCTGACCATTGACGGAAAGGCTGATGGAGAGAGCCATGTTGTACTCCATTCAGTTTCTATGGTGTATGAATCCAAGCCGCCGGAAGACGGCACGAGGTGCGGGCGCGGGAAGGATACTGACGCGGACGTTCGTCGGCCCTGGCCGGGAATGCGTGCCTTTGTGCGTTTCCCCGGTATCTGTTATTTATACGGAGGATGCCTCCGTTTATCAAGAGGGAAAGAGCACGTTCTGAACAAATGGGACAGGAAACCGTAAAAACAAGGCGCAAGCCGCGCGCGGATTCGCTGCGCAACCGCGAGCTTCTGCTGGAAGCGGCGACCCATGTGTTCAGCACGGGCGGGCCGCAGGCGAGCCTGGAAGCGGTGGCGCGCCGGGCGGGCGTCGGCATCGGCACGCTCTATCGCCACTTCCCGACGCGCGAGGCGCTGTTCGAGGCCGTATACCGGCACGAGGTCGATCACCTTGCCGATCTCGCCGGCCTGCTTTCCTTCGAGCCAGATCCGGTCGAGGCCCTACGGCAATGGCTGCACGCGAACGTGCGGCTGGTCGCCGCCAAGAAAGGCATGATCCAAGGGCTGCAACTGGTCGCGCATGGCTCCTCGGAACTCAAGGCCTATTCCTTCGAGCGCCTGACCGAGGCCGTCGGCCTGCTGCTCGGCCGGGGCGTCGCGGCAGGCGAACTGCGTGCCGACATTGCGCCGGAAGACCTGCTGCGCACGCTTCTCGGCATCTTCTATTCGCAAGGCACCGCGGACTGGCAACCGGCGGCGTTGCGCCTTGTCGACGTCTTCGTCGACGGCTTGCGCAAGCGCTGATCGTGCTCAGGCGGCCGTGAAAAGCCACTCGAAGAAGGCGACGTTTTCACGATCCATGTCATCGTCGACCGGTTCCGGCTGCGAGGCCATCTTGACGACGACGGTCTCGGTCGCCGGATCGACGACCACCCATTGGCCGTGGATACCGATGCCGCAGAACCAGCCCTTGCCGCTCTGATACCATTTGTTGCGGTAGCGTCCTTCGGGCAGGAGGTTGACGAAGTCGCCGACCAGCCAGGCATCGCGGCTGCCGGCGGTTGTCGTGTCGCGAATCCAGCTTTCGGCGACGATGCGCTTGCCGCCGGCGATGCCGCCCTGCCGCATCATCTCGCCGACGCGGGCAAGGTCGCGCGGGCTGATCGACACGCCGCCGGCGGTGCGCGCATAGCCCCGGCGATCCACCGTGACGGCCACCGTGCCGCGAATGCCAAGGGGTTCCCACAGGCGTTCCCGCATGAGGTCGCATACCCGTTGCCCGGATGCCCGTTCGACGATGATGCCCAGCATGTCCGAGTTGGGCGAGCGGTAGCGGAAGACCGCGCCATGCAGACCGGGCAACCGCTTGAGATCGCACAGCAGGTCAAGCAGGCTTTCCCCGTTCCCGCCGGGGTTCCACAGCATCGCCTGGCGATAGCGGGCAAACACGCTTTCGGGGTCCAGATAGGCCTCCTCGAAATCGAGACTGACGGTCATGTCCAGCACATGGCGCACCGTGGCATCGCCATAGGCGGAGTTCGCCGCCTCCGGCACGTAGGTCACCACCGGCGCTTCAGGATCGAGCAGCCCGTCGCCTTCGAGGATGCCGGCGACGATGGCCGTCAGCGACTTGCTGATCGAGAAGGCGAGATGCGGCGTGCCGAAGCGCGTATGCGGAGCCTGCCAGTCGGCAACGAACTCGCCGCGCCGCATGACAGCCAGCGCATCGCTGTGCGTGCGTTCGAGAAACGCCCGCACGGTCGGCGTTCCATCCAGCGACGCCACCTCCCTGTCGAGAATGCCGGCCGGGTCCGCAGGCGTCTCGTCCTGCGCCTGCCCGTAGGTCTGGACCACGCTCGGCACGATCTCGGCCACGTTCTGGAAAGCCCAGCGGTTGAACGGCGCCGTGCGCCAATTGGCGAGGGTGACTTCGTCGCGGCGGAAGCCGAATTTCTGCTGGAAGGCCGTGCTGCCTGTCATCGAAGGTCCTCTCCTCGCCCGAGTCGCCGTATCCCTTGGATACGCCGTGTTCCCGTCCGTGCACAGACGGAAAGTCAGCGGCGCTGCTGCCGCAACCATTCAAGCGTGCCGGCAACGTCCGCGAGAGCATGGCCGGCCAGCGTCGCGCCGTTCGGCTTCACCCGTATCGAGATGCCGTCCGCCTCGTTGATCGCCTCGAAGCCATTTTCGTCGGACGTATCGTCGCCGAGGAAGACCGGGCGTCGCCCGCGGAAATCCTCCATCTTCATGAAGCGCCGGATCGCGGCTCCCTTGACTGCCTCCAGCGGCATCAGTTCGACACCGGCATTGCCGGGCAGCAGGCGATAGTTCGGCGGGAGTCGCGTCAAGGCCTGCTCGACGAGATGGATCGCCCGGTCGAGAAGATCCGGGGCAGCGCGCGTGTGGATCGCCAGGATCGGACCCTTGCGCTCGACGTGAACGTTACGGCCGGCGAATTCGACCTCGATCTCGTCGGCCAATGCCGCGATGTCGGCAGGCTCCTTTGCCGGCTCGACCGGACCGCCCGGCTCCAGCCGGTGCTCCAGCCCGTAAAGCCCGGCCGCTCGCAATTCCAGCGGCGCGAACAGCCGGTCGGCCGCCGCCACCGAACGCCCCGTCACCAGGGCCAGCGCCCCGTCGAGCCGATCCTGCAGCGAGGCAAGCAGATCGCGGAGGCCAGCATCGACCACCACCGCATCCGGATGCGGAGCATGTTCCACGAGGGTGCCGTCGATGTCGAGAAACAGCGCCCAGTTCGGCCCGTCGAGATCGGGCGGCGGCAACAGATTCATCCCGCTCACAGTGCCGCCACCCGGCCGCGACGGATCATGGTGAGCAGGTTGCCGTTGCCGGCGGGCGGGCCGCCATGCGCGGTCGCGCGCTCCATCTCGCCGCGCTTGCGCAGGCGGGCGGCATCGAGCAGCATCGAGCCAGCCCAGCGATAGACGTTGTTGTCGCGCACGATCTCGCGCATGCGCCGCATGCGGCTTCGCTGCTCCTGCCCGGGCATCGTCAACGCCTGCTGGAGCGCATCGGCCATCATCGTCACGTCATAGGGGTTGACGATCAGCGCCTCCAGAAGTTCCTTGGAAGCCCCCGCGAACGTCGACAGCAAAAGCACGCCCCGTTCGTCGTCGCGGGCGGCGACGAATTCCTTGGCGACGAGGTTCATGCCGTCGTGAAGGCTGGTGACGAGGCACAGGTCCGCCGCGCGATAGACCTCGTAGACCTGACGCTGCGAATGATGCTCGGCCACCATCAGCACCGGTTTGGAGCCGTTGCGGCCGAAGCGGCGATTGAGTTCATCCGCGTAGCGATGACATTCCTCGTACAACTGGCGGTAGGCGGGCAGCGTGCCACGGCTCGGCGCGGCGACCTGCAGCAAGGTGAGCCTGCCGATCCACTCGGGATGCCGCTCGAACAGATCTTCCAGCGCGCGCAGGCGATCGAGGATACCCTTGGTGTAGTCGAGCCGCTCCACGCCGACGCATAGTTTCACATCGTCGGCCAGGCCGTATTTCTCGCGCACGTCGCGCCGGCAGTCGGCCACCGACGGCAGGGTTTCCAGCTGCACCGGCGGCCATTCGATGGAAATCGGATAGGCGTGCACGAGACTGGTCTGCCCGCCATAGGAGATGGCGGCATCTTCGCGCTCGATGCGGCTCTCCATGAACCTGTCGACGCTCTCGATGAAATTGTTGCAGTGGAACTGCGTGTGGAAGCCGATGATGGAGCTGCCCAGCAGCCCGTCGAGGATCGCCTCGCGCCACGGGCAGATGCTGAAGACTTCCGAATTCGGCCAGGGGATGTGCCAGAAGGTGATGACGATCGCCTCCGGCAGCCTTTCGCGGATCATGCGCGGCAGCAAGGCGAAATGATAGTCCTGGACAAGCACGATGGGCCGCTCGTTGCGCGCTTCCTTGACCACAGTATCGGCGAACTTGCGGTTGACGGCCTGGTAGGTTTCCCAGTCGGAGGTGCGGAAGACGGGACGCGTGAAGGCGATGTGGCAGAGCGGCCAGAGCCCCTCGTTGGCGAAGCCGAGATAGTAGCCTTCATGCTCCTCTTCGCTCAGCCAGACGCGCCGCAGCGTATAGGACGGCCGGTCCGGCGGAACCTGGAGGCTATCGTCGGCGCCGACCGTGAGATGATCGGCCGAACCGCCCCCATAGGCGATCCAGGTGCCGTTGCAGGCACGCGTGATGGGCTCGAGCGCCGAAACGAGGCCGCTCGCCGGCACGACCAGTTCCACCTCGTCGCCGTCGGGACCGTCGACGAGATTGTGGATGTAGGGTTCCCGGTTGGAAACCACGATGACCTGCGCGCCCGGCAGTTCGTCGGCAAGAATCTTGCGCAGCGTGTCGGGGGTCCAATTGACCAGCGCCGCATCGGCCGACTGGCCGTTCTTCTCGAATTCCCGCAGCGGTGTGCGCGCGGTTTCCACGGTCGAATCCGGATTGGCGTAAGCGATGTTGGCGAGATTGCGAGGCGTTCTGCCGCGCCGTGTCCGCACCACCAGGATCACCGCAACGAGGGACAGGACCAGGCTTGCAAGAAGCAAGACCCAGATCGCCGATAGCGAGAGGAACAGGTCCGGGTCGTTGCTTGTCATGACGGTCGAAAAACCTTCGCCCCCCCGCGGAGGGCTTTCACCTATGGGTTCAAGGGATGTCGCCGGATGGTCACCCACCCGGCCGGACATGAGCAACGCGCAAGATCACATTCCGTTCCGGCAATCGCTCAGCTGCGCACCATGAGGGGCACCAGCCCCTCGGAGCGGTCGCCGAGGAAGGCGGCTACGCGATCTCCTATGCGCTGGAAGTTCAGATCGACGCTGACGTCCCCGACCTCGAGGTGGCGGATGACCAGCGTATCGATGCCGATCGGCATTTTCGGACGCGTCACCGTGATCTCGCCCTTCCAGCCGTCGATCTCGATGCCAAGGCACGCCTGCATGAACATGAAGGCGGCGCCCGCCGACCAGGCCTGCGGCAGGCAGGCAACCGGATAGGCGATCGGCGCCTCGCCCGGCGCGCGCGTGAAACCGCAGAACAGTTCCGGCAGGCGCATGTTGAAATGCACGGCAGCCTCGAAAGTGCCGCTCATCAGCCGCACCACCTGTTCGCGCACGCCGTAGCGCGCGAGCCCGGCCGTGCAGATGGCGGTGTCGTGCGGCCAGATCGAGCCGTTGTGGTAGGACATCGGGTTGAAGAAGATGGCGTCGTCGGCCAGCGTGCGGATGCCCCAGCCCGACTGGAAGGACGCCGAAAGCAGCTGCTCGGCCACCAGACGAGCACGCTCCTCCGTCGGCAGGCCGACATAGAGCAGATGGCCGGCATTGGAGGTCCTCACCTCGCATGGCTGGCCTTCGCCGTCGATGGCAAGCGCGTAGGTGCCGAGCTCGTCCAGCCAGAAGCGATCCTCCACCAGTTGCCGCATCGTCTCGGCCCGTTCCTGCCAATGCTGCGCCCGCGCGTCTTCGCCGCGCCGCCGCGCAAGCGTGGCAAGTCCGCGATAAGCGGCGAAGACATAGCCCTGTACCTCGACAAGGGCGATCGGCCCGGGCGGCATGCGGCCATCGGCATGGAAGATGGAATCGACACTGTCCTTCCAGCCTTGATTGGCAAGTCCCGAAGCCGCCGCGCGCTGGTAGGTGACGAAGCCCGTGGCGCGGCTGGCTTCCTCCATCCAGCCGGCAGCCGCCGTCAGCGAATCCCACAGACCGTCGATGAAATCCATGTCGCCGGTGCGCCCGGCATAGGCGGCGGCAAGGTGGATGTAGAGGGGCGTCGTGTCGACGCCGCCATAATACCGGCCGAAAGGCAGTTCGGCGAGCGCGGCCATCTCGCCCTTGCGCGTCTCGTGCATGATCTTGCCCGGCTGGGCATCGCTGAAGGGCGACGTCTCGGCAGCCTGATGCTGGGCCAGGAAGGCGAGCACGCCGCGCGCGAGGCCGGGATTGAGCCACAGCATCTGGAGCGCGGAGATGACGCCGTCGCGGCCGAAGGCGGTGGAGAACCAGGGGATGCCGGCATAGGGATAGGGGCCGGTCGGCAGTTCGGTGGTCAGCAGCGCGACGTCGGCGCGGGCACGCTGGATCCAGTCGTTGAAGACACGGCCCGAACTGTGGACGGTGGCGCCGTGGCGCCGCTTCGCGCGCATAGCGAAACGGGCGCGCGCGGTCGCCCCCCGGAATCGCTCCACCCCTGGCGTGTCGGCGACCTCTGCGCCTACCTCGACATAAAGCGTCCGGCGGCTGCGCTTGGTGACGGCGATGTAGAAATCCGCGCGGTTTTCCAGAAGCCGGTCCGGCGCCTGCGAGAAGGAGAGCACGGAACTGCGTTCCAGCTTGTCCAATCCGTCGTAGCGCAACGCCACCGAGTTTTCGCCCACTTCGGCGGCGCGCACCGTGCCGCGCTGGGCGCGCGTCGAGCCGCGAACCTCGAACATGTCGCGGAAATCGGCCGCGAAGCGCAGCGACAAAAGCACGGTCGAATGCTCCTGGCTGTAGTTGGAAAGCGTGATGCGCTCGAACAGGCGATCCTGCCAGATCAGCCGCACGCGCTCGATATGGACGCCGCCTTGCGGGATATCACGGCCGCCGGCACTCTTGATCGGCAGGTTGGTGAGGTTTGCGGTGAACAGCACGTTGTCCTGGCTGAGCGAGGCGCCGAGCAGCGAAGTCGAGCGGCCGCCGAGCGTCAGGCGGAATTCGGAAAGCACGCGCGTGTCGTCGCGAAAGAAGCCGTCGCCGATACCGCGTATGTCGCCATAGGAATCGGCCACCGCGAAGCAGTCGCCGTGCTTGAGGGCGAACAGCCGGTGCGGTTCGCGCGGCGCCGTCTCGTCGAGCGCGGCTAGCGCCACCGCCGGATCGAGCTTGCGTTCGTCCAGCGGCGCGACGTTCGGGGTGCCGTTTTCAGCGATCCGCTGTTCCTGTCCTGACGCCATTCGTCCGTCCGCGATCAGGATGCCTGCGCCTGCGTGCCGCCGCCCAGCAGCCGCGCATAGGCGGCCGCGTAATCGCGGGCCATGCGGGAGGCGGAAAAGCGCGCCTCGAAGGTCTCGCGCACGCGGCGCCGATCCAGACCGAGCAGGTCCGGCATCGAGGCCACCGCGTCCTCGATCGATTCGGCGAGGAAGCCCGTCACCCCGGGATCGATGATCTCAGGCATGGCGCCGCAGTTCCAGGCCAGCACCGGCGTGCCGCAGGCCATCGCCTCGATGACGACGAGGCCGAAGGGCTCGGGCCAGTCGATGGGAAAGAGCAGGCCAGCCGCATTGCCGAGGAACGCCGCCTTCTCAGCCTCCTCGATCTCGCCGACATATTCGACGCGGTCGCCGTCGATCAGCGGCTCCACCACCTCGCGGAAATAGGCGCGATCGCCGTCGCCGATCTTCGCCGCGAGTTTCAACTTCAATCCGGTACGGCGGGCGATCTCGATGGCGCGGTCGGGCCGCTTGTCGCGCGACAGTCGTCCCAGAAAGGCGAGATAGGTGCCGTCGGTGCCGGCTTCGTAGTCGGGCTCATAAAGGTCGAGCGGCAGCCCGTGCGGAATGGTGGCGATCCAGTTGGCCTCGGGCAACCGGGCGCGCTGGCTCCGCGAAATCGAGATCATCGGAAAGGATGGGAAACGCCGGTAGGTCGGCGCGAGATCGACATAATCGAGCCGTCCGTGCGGCGTCGTGACGGTACGTCCGGCCATGTATTCGAAGAACGGGAAGTGCTGGAAATGGCTGAGATGGAAATGGATGACGTCGAAGTCGTCGGCGCGGCTGCGCACCTCCTCCAGCATCGCCAAATGGGCGGCGATTTCCGACTTCAGCGGACGGGGGTCGAGCCTGAGCGCCTGTTCCCGGCAGGCCACCAGCTTGGCGGATGTGCGGCTGTCGCCACTGGCGAACAAGGTGGCGTCATGGCCTAGATCGACCAGTGCTTCGGTCAGATAGGAAATGATGCGTTCCGTCCCGCCGTAAAGCTGCGGCGGCACCGATTCATAGAGAGGCGCGACATGGGCAATCTTCATGTTGCAGTCCTCAATCGCTCCCTCTGCGCATGGTTCGTGAGCAGCCGCACGGCCGCGATATAACCCGGTGGCACAATGCGCCAGCGGCAGGATCGTTCCCGAAGACATGCTGTCGCAAGCCGGTTTCAGTTCCGGCGGACGATCAAGTCACAGGGCAAGCGCCACCTTGCGCCCATCGTAGATGGCGAAGGCGGCCTGGCGCGCAGCGGTGCAGTCGCCGATCGCGGTGAAGGCGATCTTGCGTGCATCGAGGTCGGCGGACAGACCGTCGGCGGCAAGATTGGTGCCGGCGAAGACCAGCGTGTCGGCTTCGGCCTGCCGCTCGATCCCGTCGAGCAGCGAGGCAATGGTGGCCGTTTTGCCGTCCCAGTGGGTCACGGCGCTTTCAGTCACGAAGCGGACGCCGAGGCGGGCGAGCGCGCGGCGCAGCGGAGCGTCCGCGGCCATGCGCTGGAGCTCCTTGCCGACCAGGGCGTCCGGTGTCACCAGCGTCACCTCGTGACTGTCCTCGGCGAGCCGCCAGGCGGTGCCGCATCCCTTCCAGTTGCCGCCGTCGTCTAGCACGATCACGCGCTTTCCCGGCCGGACCTCGCGCGCCATCACGGCCTCGGCGGAATGCATCGCGCCGCCGCCTGGAATGGTGTCCAGTTGCGGCAGCACCCGCTGGAAGGCGCCGTCCGGCGGCAGAGAGCCGGTCGCGACGATGACGTGGTCGGCACCTTCGCGTGCGACATCGTCGGCCTCCATGTATTGGCCGTAACGCACATCGACCTGAAGCCGGGCTAGCTGGCGCTGATACCAGTCGATGAGGTCGGTGATCTGCGCGCGGCGCGGCTGCAGGCCGGCAAGCCGGAACTGCCCGCCGAGACGGTCCGAAGCTTCCGCAAGCACAACCTGATGCCCGCGCTCGGCCGCCACGCGCGCGGCCTCCAGCCCGGCCGGCCCGCCGCCGACGACCAGCACGCGCTTCGGCCGCTCGGTGGGGGTAAAGCGGTCGCCACCCCACTCCCATTCGCGGCCGGCCGACGGATTGATGACGCAGCTTATCCAGTAGTCGCGCGAACGCCGACCCCAGCACATCTGGTTGCAGGACAGGCAGCCGCGAATGTCTTCGGCGCGCCCGGCCGCCGCCTTGTTGGCAAGGTGCGGGTCGGCGATCTGGCCGCGCACGATGGAGACGAGATCGGCGCGGCCTTCGCTGAGTACGCTCTCCGCGTTCTCCGGCGTGCGGATGTGGCTTTCGGCAGTCACAAGCGCATGGCGGACTGCCGATTTGATGACAGCTGACAGGTCGGCGCCGAGCTTCTCCGGGTAAACGAAGGGCGGGATGATTTTCTCGAAGCTGAAATAGGAGCCGGTGCCGCATGTGACGTAGTCCATCAGATGGTCGCGATCATGCCGATCGGCGATCTCGGCCAGCGCCTCGCGCTGCAAGGCCACCCCCACGTCCGGCTCGTCGTTGATCGCCAGACCGACGATGAAATCCTCGCCGCACACTTTGCGGATGAGCGTCATCACCTCGCGGCTCATGCGGGTGCGGTTTTCCAGGCTGCCGCCCCAGCGGTCGTCGCGCCGGTTCGACCAGGGCGTCCAGAACTGGTCGAGCATCGAATGATAGGCGGCCCAGACCTCGACGCCGTCGAAACCAGCCTCGCGGCAGCGCCGCGCCGCTTGTACGAAGCCGTCGATCGTCTCTTCGATATCGGCCTCGGTCATGCGATGCGAGCCGTCGGAATCGTGATAGCTCGGCAGGCCGGACGGCGACCAGCCGGCATGGTAGGAATTATCGGCATCGGCATGCTGGCCGACATGGTAGAGTTGCTGGATGGCGACGGCGCCGTTGCCCTTGATCGCTTCCGTCACCTTGCGGAAATGCGGCACGACACTGTCGTCGGACGGGCGGAAATTGCCACGGGTCAGCACCGCAGCCTGATGCACCGGCATCGGCTCGACGACGACCATGCCGGCGCCGCCGATGGCGCGCTCGGCGTAATAGCCGACATGCCGTTCGGTCGGCAGGCCGTCCTCCGCCATGTTCGCAGTATGCGCCCCGAAAACGATGCGGTTGCGCAGCGTCCTGCCGCGCAATGTGACCGGCGTGAACAGCCGCCTGAACATCCGCTCTGTCATCGCCCCTCCCTTTGAGCGCCGGCATCCGGGCCGGACGCATATCTGGTACCTGCGGCGCAATCGTCTCCGCACAGGAAGACGAGGGTTGCACATCGACGGCCAACCGGGGCTAATAGTCAAGCCGAACGTAATTCTCCGGCGATTGAGCCACAGGCAACCGATGCCGGGAAATAGATCTTCATTCGCAACCGAGCCGCAGCGCGCGGCGTGGATATTGTCAGGGTTACGATCCACATGGTCCGCCGCTTCTATAGCCTGCCTTCGCTGATCGCCCTCGCCGCCTTCGAGGCGGCCGCGCGGCACCTGAGCCTGACCAAGGCGGCGGACGAACTCAACGTCACGCCCGGCGCCGTCTCCAAGCAGGTCAGGATGCTGGAGGAAGAGCTCGGCATTCCGCTGTTCCTGCGCCGGCACCGGGCGATCGAGCTGACCCGCGAGGGCGAGACGCTGGCGGCGGCGATGCGCGAAGGCTTCGAGCGCATGGCATCTGCGTTCCGGCAGATAAAATCGCTGGGCGGACAGCCCGTCGCGACCGTCGGCTGCACCATGGCGATGGCGCAACTGTGGTTGATGCCGCGCATGGGATCGTTCTGGAACAGCCATCCCGACATCGTCGTCGACCATGTGATCTCGGATCACCCGCATGGCCTCGACCGGCCGGACGTGGAATTGCGGCTGCGCTACGGCGACGGCGAGTGGCCGGACGAACTGTCGGCCAAGCTCTATGACGACCGCATCTTTCCCGTCGCGAGCCCCGCCTTCGCCAAGGCGTATCCGGCGAAATCGATGCAGGACCTGGCGCAATTGCAGCTGCTGTCGGTGGAAGGCATCGACTGGACCTGGACAACCTGGGCGGAATTCCTGCGCGAGGTCGGCCATCCGGACCGGCACGTCAACGTCCGCCGTTTCAACAGCTACGTCATCGCGCTGCAGGCGGCGCGGAGCGGACAGGGCGTGGCGCTGGGCTGGGAAAGCCTGGTTGCGCCCCTGATCGAGGCCGGCAGCCTGACGCGGGTGACAGACGCGGCGATCGCGGCGCCGCAATCCTACTTCGTCACCTGGAGCGCCCGCCGGCCGCTGAGCCCGCAGGCGGTCATGCTGAGGGACTGGTTGCTTTCCCTTGGATCGTTGAGTTCAACTCAAGCGAGCCGGCTTCCTATTTCGCTTGAACAACCGGTTCGCAGGCGTTCTCCTAGGGGTCAGGGCAAGACGCATTCCGGGTGATCGTTGCGGGTGCACCCTGCTCAAGGGAGAGCCAGCATGAGCACGACGGACACGCTCGCAGCACCGGAAGCACCCCCATCCCATCGCCGCGGCGGCGGCCGCGTCGGACGCAGGACGATGCGAAGCGCGCCGGTCGCCTCGTTTCCAACCCTCGTCCGCAACATACCAGTCTACGAGATCGTTCCCGACGAGGCGGTGGAACTCATCCATCAGGAATCGCTCGCCATACTGGAAGACGTCGGCTGCGAGTTCCGCGACGACGAGGCGATCGCGCTGTGGAAGGCGGCGGGCGCGGACGTCTCCGACACGCGGGTCCACATCGACCGTGCCCTGCTCATGGACCTCGTGTCGAAGGTGCCGGCGGAATTCACGCTTCACGCCCGCAATCCCGAGCGCACCGTCAAGGTCGGCGGCAAGAATTCCATCTTCGTGCCGATGTACGGCGCGCCCTATGTACGCGACCTCGACAACAACCGGCGCTACGGCACGCTCGCCGACCTCAACAATTTCCACAAGCTCGCCTACATGGCGCCGGCGCTGCATTCGTCGAGTTCGATCATCTGCGAGCCGATGGAGATCGCGGTGCCGAAGCGCCACCTTCACATCATCCACTCGGCGCTCAAGCATTCCGACAAGCCTTTCATGGGCATCGTCACCTCGAAGGAGCGTGCCGAGGACACGATGGCGATGGCCGGCATCGTCTTCGGCGAGGATTTCGTGAAGGACAATTCCGTCCTGGTCTCCATCACCAACTGCAATTCGCCGCTGGTGTGGGACGCCACCATGCTGGACGCGATGAAGGTCTATGCGCGCCACAACCAGCCGCTGATCCTGGCGCCCTTCGCCCTGTGCGGCGCCTCCACCTCGGCCTCGGCCGTCGGCGCGGTCGCGCAGGTCAATGCCGAGGCGCTTGCCGGCGTCGCCTTCACGCAATTGCTGCGTCCCGGCTCGCCGCAGATCTACGGACAGTTCATGGTGACGGTCGACATGAAGACCGGCGCACCGATGGGCGGCACGCCGGAGGCCGCCCAGATGATGTACCTGATGGGCGCGCTGGCGCGCAAATACCGCCTGCCGTGGCGCACGTCGGGCTTCCATGTCGGCTCGAAGCTGAACGACGCGCAGGCGGGCTACGAATCGAACATGCTGATGCATGCCGCGATCATGTCCGGCGCCAACTACATTTGGCATTCCGCCGGATGGCTGGAAGCCGGCCTCACCTGCGGCTACTCGAAATTCGCCACGGACTGCGAACAACTCGTCGGCTGGTACAAATATGCCGGCGGCGTGTCGTTCGACGACTTCAAGGACGCGATGGCAGCGATCCGCGAAGTGGGTCCGCAAGGCCATTTCCTCGGCACCCAGCACACGCTCGATCATTTCGAATCCGCCTTCTTCATGCCCACCTTGATGGATTTCAATTCCTACGAGCAGTGGAAAGCCGAAGGAGCCAAGGACCACGACACGCGCGGCCGCGAGAAGGCGCGCAACATGCTGGCCGACTATGAGGAGCCTAGACTCGACGAAGGCATCGCCGAAGGCCTCAGGGACTTCATCGCGAAAGCCGAGAAAAAGCTGCCGGATACCGTCACCTGAAGAATTGGTCGCGACAGAAAGCCATTAAAGGCAAGCGCGGCCGGGAACACGAAGAAGGAGAAGAAAATGGCATTCTACAGAAGCAACGGCGACCGCGTGCCGGCAGCCGTGGAACAGATGGCGAAGGACGTTCGCGAAGGGCGCATGGACCGGCGCGAATTCCTGTCGCTGGCGAGCGCGCTGGGTGCATCGACGGCGCTTGCCTACGGCATGGCCGGCCTCGCCGTGCCGCAGACGGCACATGCCGACGAAGTCAAGAAGGGCGGCACGCTGCGCGTGGCGATGCCGGTCAAGGCGCAGAAGGATCCGCGCACCTACGACTGGGTGGAGCTTGCCAACATCTCGCGCACCTGGCTCGAGCCGCTGGTGCGCTACACCCGTGAGTTCACCTTCGAGCCGGTGCTTCTGGAAAGCTGGGACGTCAACGACAGCGCCACCGAATATGTGCTGCATGTGCGCAAGGACGTGACCTGGAACAATGGCGACGCCTTCAACGCCGACGACGTTGTCTACAACGTGACGCGCTGGTGCGAGAAGGGCGTGGCCGGCAACTCCATGGCGGCGCGCGTCGGCGGCATGATCGACGCCAAGACGGGCAAGGCCAGGGACGGCGCCGTCACCAAGGTCGACGACCACACCGTCAAGCTGACACTGGCGGAGCCGGATATTTCGCTTATCGCCAATTTCACCGACTATCCCGCGCTCATCGTGCATCGCAATTTCGACGCCGACGGCGCCAATCCCATCACCAAGCCCATCGGCACCGGCCCGTTCGAACTGGTTTCCTACGATGTCGGCCAGAAGGCGGTGGTGAAGCGGCGCGAGAACGGCAAATGGTGGGGCGGCGAAGCTCCCCTCGACGGCGTCGAATTCATCGACTACGGCACCGACTTCTCGGCCACGGTCAGCGCTTTCGATTCCGGCGAGATCGACATCAACCTCGAGACACCGGCCGACTTCATCGACATCCTCGACAAGATGGATCTGGTTAAGTCCGAGGTCGCCACCGCCACCACGCTGGTGGCGCGCACCAACGTCACCAACAAGCCATATGACGACCAGCGGGTACGCAACGCCTTGCAGATGGCAGTCGACAACAACGTCGTGCTGCAGCTCGGCTATAACGGGCGCGGAACCGTCGGCGAGAACCACCATGTCAGCCCGATCCAGCCCGCTTACTATCCGCTGCCGAAGAAGACGCGCGACGCGGCGGGCGCCAAGAAGCTGATGGCCGAAGCCGGCCAGGCCGACTTCGAGCACGAACTGATCACCATCGAGGACGACTGGCAGAAAAATACCGGCGACGCCATCGCCGCGCAGCTTCGCGAGGCCGGCATCAAGGTCAAGCGCACGGTGCTGCCGGGCTCGACCTTCTGGAACGACTGGACGAAATATCCCTACTCGATGACGATCTGGTACATGCGCCCGCTTGCCGTGCAGATCCTGGCGCTCGGCTACCGTACCGGCGAAGCGTGGAACGAAACGGGTTATTCCAATCCCGATTTCGACGCCAAGCTGAAGGAAGCGCTATCGATCAACGACGTCGACAAGCGCAAGGAGGTGATGAAGGACCTGGAGACGATCCTGCAGGATTCCGGCATCATCATCCAGCCGTACTGGCAGAAGCTCTTCAGCCATATGAACAAGAAGGTGAGGAACTACGGCGTTCACCAGACCTTCGAGATGGACCTGCAGAACGTCTGGCTGGACGCCTGATCCCGCTCCGGTTCGGATGAACGGGCCGGAACGCGTTCGATATTGAAGAACCTGCCGTTGGCCCGCACGTATTTCCGCGCGCGAGGAACGGCAGGCTTCTTTGCGGCTAGGCTTTCAAGCCGTCGTCCGTTTCCGCTCCTGGATCGTTTCACGGAAACGGCGCAACGATCTATCTCTTTGCCTTAGCGGCATTTGTGCGACGCCAGACGATTCCGTCCGGCTGCAAAACGCTCCAATCGATTTTTCACGAGTCCGGTCGCGGGCGCGCGGCCCCTCGTTCATTCCATCTTCAACCGGTAACCGATGCCGGTTTCCGTCAGGATGTATTGCGGCCGTTCGGGGTTGGTCTCGATCTTCTGGCGCAGCTGGCGGACATAGATGCGCAGATATTGGACGTCGGTCTCGCCGCCCCAGACCTCGCTCATCAGCATGCGGTGGGTCAGCACCTTGCCGGCATGGGCAACCAGCATGCGCAGGATATCGTATTCCTTCGGCGTCAACTTCACCTCTTCGTCGCGCATGCGCACGATACGGCGCACCAGATCGACTTCGAGATCGCCGCTGCGGAACACCGGCGGCTCGCCCTGCTGTTGCAGCCGATGCCTGAGCGCTGCACGGATGCGGGCGAAAAGCTCCGCCGTGCCGAACGGCTTCGTCACATAGTCGTCGGCGCCGAGGTCGAGCGCCTCGACCTTGCCCTTTTCATCCGAGCGGCTCGACAGAACGAGGATCGGCACGGCGTTGCCGGCACCGCGCAAGGTGCGGATCACGTCCAGCCCGTCCACATCCGGCAGGCCCAGATCGAGAATGACGAGATCGGGGCTGGATCGCCCGGCCTCGGCGAGCGCGTTTTCGCCGTTCATCGCTTCGATCACCTGAAAGCCTTGCGAGACGAGGCTGGTGCGCAAGAGCCGCAGGATCGGCGGCTCGTCGTCGACGATCAGGATGGTGACGGCGTTCGCGTTCATGCCGTGGCCTCCGGTTGCGCCGGTAGGGTGATGGTGAAGACCGCGCCGGGCCGATCGGCCCGGTTGCCCGCCTCGATCGTTCCGCCCATCGCTTCGACGAAGCCGCGGCAGATGGCGAGACCGAGCCCCGTGCCTGCCCGCTGGCTGTCCGCTTTGCGCACACGATAGAACTTGTCGAAGACGCGCTCCAGATCCGCTTGCGGGATGCCCGGTCCCTCGTCCAGAATCCGGAGGCTGACCAAATTGCCGGCGCGCCGGCCTTCCATCGAGATGGTCGTTCCAGCGGGTGCGTATTTGGCAGCGTTGTCGAGAAGGTTGAACAGGACCTGCTCGAACAGGACGGGATCGATCCGGACCATGGGCAGGCTCGGATCGAGAGCCGTTTCGACGCGATGCCCGGCCAGGATCCGTTCCGCCCGCCGCAGCGTGGTGCCCATCACCTCGCTCACATCCACCAGCCCCATGTTGGGCGCCACGGCGCCCGATTCCAGCTTCGTCATGTCCAGCAGGTTGGCGATGAAGCGGTTCAGCCGCTCTGCCTCCTCCTGGATGGTCGACAGCAGCGCGGTGCGATCGTCCGCGGTCAGGTCCGGCAAGCCCGCCAGCCCGTCCGCGGCGCCGAGGATGGAGGCCAGCGGTGTCCTCAGGTCATGCGAGATCGAGGTCAGCAACGCTGCCTGCAGGCGGTCGCGCTCGGCCGCACGCTGCGCCTTGTCGAAATCGTCCGACAGGTTGATGCGCTCGATGGCAAGGGCTGCCTGATCCGACAGCGCGTCGAGCAGGCGCTGCTCGTCGGGCGTCAGCAGCGGGCCCTGCTTGTCGCTGTCGATACCGATCACCGCCACCGGCCCACGCCCCGTCCGCATCGGCAGGAACAGGCGCCGGGCGCCCGGCAGCGTGTCGGCGCCGCGACCGGCCGGTTTGTTGCTTTCCCACGACCACTTCGCCGCCGCGAGGTCGGCTTCCTCGGCAACGTCCTCGGGCGGCCAGGCGGTTTTCAATTCGAGCGATCCGTTTTCAGGGAGGAACAGGACGACCCGCACCTTGAGCATGGAGGCCACCTGCGAGGAAATCGCCCACAGAAGATCGTCCATGGAGGCGATGCCGGCCAGCTTGCGGCTGAACAGGTAGAGGTCCTCGGTGGTGCGGGCGCGCTGGCGCGCCACCAGCGCCTGCGCGCGCACGCTGGCCGTCAGGTTGGAGGCAACCAACGCCACCACCAGGAAGAAGAACAACGCCACCACGTTTTCAGGATCAGCGATGGTGATGCTGAAATAGGGAGGCAGGAAGAACAGGTTGAAGGCCAGCACGCTGAGCAGGCTGGCGAACAGAGCAGCGCCCAGGCCGAAAGCGACGGCGCTGACCAGCACGGCGGTCAGAAACACCAGCGCGACGTTCTGCACGTTGAGGAAGCGGACCAGCACTTCGCCGCAACCCAGCGCCACGGCGACCACCGCCGCGCTGACCAGATAGGGCCGCACGTCGAACGGTGCCGCGGCAGGCCGTGTGTCTACGGTTTTCGCCGCCGGCGCACCCTTCTCGTCGCCGGTGACAACGTGGACGGCGACATTTCCGGCGCGCCGCACGATCTCGGAGGTGATTGAGCCGAAGATCAACTCATGCAGGCGCGAGCGCCGGCTGCGACCGATGACGATGTGGCTGAAATTGTTCTTCGCTGCATAGTCGAGGATTTCTCCGGCCAGTTCTCGTCCGGGCATCGTCACCGCCTCGCCGCCCAGTCGCTCCGTCATGCGCAACGCTTCGGCGATGCGGTCGCGCGCCGCTTCGTTGAGCCGCAGCGAGCGTGGCGTCTCGACATAGAGCGCGGTCCACGGGGCACGCAACCGTTCGGCCATGCGCCGTGCATAGCGCACCAGTGCAGCCGCCTTGGGGTGCTCGTTGACGACGACGAGGATGCGGTCGCCGGCCGACCATGGGCCGGAGATCGCATGCGCCTGCATATGGGTGAGCAGTTGCTGGTCGACGCGCTGGGCTGTGCGGCGCAACGCCAGCTCGCGCAGCGCCGTCAGGTTGCCAGCCGAGAAGTAGTGCGTCAGCGCGCGCTCTGCCCTGCCGGGAACATAAACCTTGCCCTCCTTCAGCCGCTGGATCAGGTCGGCGGGCGTGAGGTCGATCACCTCGATCTCGTCGGCGTGGTCGAGGAAAGCGTCCGGCACGGTTTCGCGGACCTTGATACGGGTGATCTGCTGGACGACGTCGTTGAGGCTTTCCAGATGCTGGATGTTGACCGCCGTATAGACGTCGATGCCGGCCGCCAGCAGATCCTCGACGTCCTGGTAGCGTTTTGGATGCCGGCTTCCCGGCGCGTTGGAATGCGCCAGTTCGTCGACCAGCACCAGCGCCGGCTTGCGCGCCAGTATGGCGTCGAGGTCCATCTCCCGAAGGTGCCGGCCATTGTAGTCGACCTGCCTCAGCGGCACGATCTCGAAGCCGTGGACCAGCGCCTCGGTCTCGACGCGCCCATGCGTCTCGATCAGGCCGATGACGACATCGACGCCGGCGCGGCGCTGGGCGGCGGCGGAAAGCAGCATTTCGTAGGTCTTGCCGACGCCGGGAGCGGCACCGAGAAACACCTTCAGATGGCCCCGCGTCTCCGTCGCAGCTTCGCGCAGAAGGGCCTCGGGGTCGGGACGCTTGGGTTCGGCCTTTTGATCCGGCATCGGTCGTGCGCTCAAGCCGTCCTTTCAGTCACCCCTCGGTGACGCCGGAGCATTGCCGTCATCCTGCAATTGCGCAAGAGGTGCTCCGGCCTCATTGTACCTTGGCCGCATCCAGCGCGAGGTTGAGTTCCAGCACGTTCACCCTCGGTTCGCCAAGCAGGCCGCCGACGCGTTCCTCGATATGGGCGGCGACCAGCGCGCGCACCGCATCCTGCGAAAGTCCACGAGCCTTGGCGACGCGAGGCACCTGGAAAGAGGCCGCTTCCGGCGAAATTTCCGGATCGAGGCCGCTGCCCGACGTAGTGACGAGATCGACCGGCACCGGTGTTCCCGGATTTCCTTTCTCCAAAGCCGCGGCATCCGCCTTGACGCGCGCGATCAGCCTGGCACTGGTCGGGCCGAGATTGGAACCGCCGGAGGCGGAGGCGTCGTAGCCGGTGCCGACGGCGGACGGGCGCGGATAAAAATAGCGGTCGCTGACGAACGCCTGACCGATCAGCGCCGAGCCGACGACATGGCCGTCACGCTCGACCAGGCTGCCGTTCGCCTGTGCCGGAAAGATCGCCTGTGCGACGCCGGTGACGGCGAGCGGATAGGCGAGGCCGGTCAGCACGGTGAGCGCAACGATCATGAACAGAGCAGGGCGAATATGCGCGAGCATGGCAGAACTCCTTCAGGCAAGGCCGACGGCGGTGATGATGGCATCGATCGCCTTGATACCGAGGAACGGCACGATCATGCCGCCGAGGCCGTAGATCAGCAGGTTGCGTCGAAGCAGCGCGGCGGCGCCTATGGCGCGATATTTCACGCCTTTCAGCGCCAGCGGGATCAACGCGATGATGACGAGCGCATTGAAGATGATGGCCGACAGGATGGCGCTTTCGGGCGAAGAAAGCCGCATGACGTTGAGCGCCTGAAGCTGCGGATAGAAGGCGACGAACATGGCCGGGATGATGGCGAAATATTTCGCCACGTCGTTGGCGATGGAGAAAGTCGTCAGCGAACCGCGCGTCATCAGCAGTTGCTTGCCGATTTCCACCACCTCGATCAGCTTCGTCGGGTCGCTGTCGAGATCGACCATGTTGCCGGCCTCGCGCGCGGCCACCGTGCCGGTGTTCATCGCCACTCCGACGTCGGCCTGCGCCAATGCGGGCGCGTCGTTGGTGCCGTCGCCACACATGGCGACCAGCTTGCCCTTGGTCTGCTCGGCGCGGATCAGTTCCAGCTTGTTCTCCGGCGTCGCCTGGGCGAGGAAATCGTCGACGCCGGCCTCGGCCGCGATGGCCGCCGCCGTCATCGGGTTGTCGCCGGTGATCATGACGGTGCGGATGCCCATCTGGCGAAGGGCTGCGAAGCGCTCGCGGATGCCGCCCTTGACGATATCCTTCAGGTGCACAACGCCGAGCAGCCTGCCATCGCGCGCCACAGCCAGCGGCGTGCCGCCGGATTTTGCTACTCCTTCCGCTACCTGCCGCAATTCGCGCGCGGCCTGCCCGTCGCTGCGATGCTTTCCTGCAATGCCGGCATCGGCGAGCATGGCGTCGACTGCACCCTTGCGGATGCTGGTACCGTCGAGATCGACACCGCTCATGCGGGTCTGCGCGGTGAAGCGCACGAAATGGGCATGCAATTCGCCCATTTCACGGCTGCGGATGCCATATTTCTCTTTCGCCAGCACGACGATGGAACGGCCTTCCGGCGTCTCGTCGGCGAGCGAGGAAAGCTGCGCGGCGTCGGCCAGGTCGCGTTCGCTGACACCTGACAGGGGCAGGAATTCGGTCGCCTGCCGGTTACCGAGCGTGATGGTGCCGGTCTTGTCGAGCAGCAGCGTGTCGACATCGCCCGCCGCCTCCACCGCGCGGCCGGACATGGCGAGCACGTTGAAGCGCACGAGCCGGTCCATGCCGGCAATGCCGATGGCCGACAGCAGCGCGCCGATGGTGGTCGGGATCAGCGTCACGAACAGCGCGACCAGCGAAACGACGGGGATCGCACCGCCGGCATAGTGGGCGAAGCTCGGGATGGTGACCACCGCCAGAACGAAGATCAGCGTCATGCCAGCCAGCAGGATGTTGAGCGCGATCTCGTTCGGCGTCTTCTGCCGCTGCGCCCCTTCCACCAGCGAAATCATGCGGTCGAGGAAGGTCGAGCCGGCGGCCGCCGTGATGCGCACCTTGATCTGGTCGGACAGCACCTGCGTGCCGCCGGTGACGGCCGAGCGGTCGCCGCCGGATTCGCGGATGACAGGCGCGGATTCGCCAGTGATCGCAGCCTCGTTGACCGAGGCGATACCTTCGATCACCTCGCCGTCGGAGGGGATGATGTCGCCGATCTCGACGACCACGACGTCGCCGACCTTGAGGCTGGTCGCCGGCACCAGCTCGTAGGTCGAGCCGTCGGCGGCGAGCAGCTTTGCGTCGGTTTCGGTGCGGGTACGGCGCAGCGCGTCGGCCTGTGCCTTGCCACGCCCCTCGGCCACCGCTTCGGCGAAATTGGCGAACAGCAGCGTGAACCACAGCCACAGGATGACCTGGAAGGAGAAGCCGAGCCGGCTGCCGCCGAGGACGAGATCACGCAGCAGGATCAAAGTGGTGAGGATGGCGACGATCTCGACCACGAACATCACCGGGTTGCGGAACTGCACGCGCGGATCGAGCTTGGCGAAGGACGAGCTGATGGCGGGCCCGACGATGGCGGGATCGAAAACGCTGATTTCCGAGGATTTGGTCATGATGCGTTCCTCAAAAAGTCTGCCCGGCCAGCATGGCGAAATGCTCGACGATCGGGCCGACGGCGAGTGCGGGGAAATAGGTCAAGCCGCCTACGATCAGGATGACGCCGATGAGCAGGCCGACGAACAGGCCGCCATGGGTTGGAAGGGTGCCCGCCGAGGTCGGCACGATCTTCTTCGCTGCCAGCGAGCCGGCAATGGCCAGAACCGGCACGATGACGAGGAAGCGGCCCATCAGCATGGCGAGGCCGATGGTGAGGTTGTACCAGGGCGTGTTGGCTGACAGCCCGGCAAATGCGCTGCCGTTGTTGGCCGCACCCGAGGTATAGGCATAGAGGATCTCGGAATAACCGTGCGGGCCGGCATTCGCGAGAGAGGCAAGTGCGGTCGGCAGCACGGCCGCCGCAGCGGTGAAGCCGAGGATGGCGAGCGGCAGCGACAGCACGGCGAGCATCGCCATCTTCACCTCCTTCGCCTCGATCTTCTTGCCGAGATATTCGGGCGTACGTCCGACCATCAGCCCGGCGATGAAGATCGCAAGGATGACGAAGAGAAGGATGCCATATAGCCCGGCGCCGACACCGCCGATGATGACCTCGCCGAGCTGCATGTTGACGATCGGGATCAGGCCGCCGAGCGGCATGAAGCTGTCCAGCATGGCGTTGACCGCGCCACAGGAGGCCGCCGTGGTGACCACCGCGAACAGGGCGGAGGCGGCGATCCCGAAGCGCACCTCCTTGCCTTCCATGTTGCCACCGTCGATGCCGAGCGCCGCGAAGGCGGGGTTGCCGCCAGCCTCCGCCCAGTAGGTGACGGCGACGCCAGCGAGAAACAGCACGCCCATGGCCGCGAAGATCGCCCAGCCCTGACGCTCGTCGCCGACCATGCGGCCGAAAACGTTGGTGAGCGCAGCACCGATGGCGAAGATCGACACCATCTCGACCAGGTTGGTCAGAGCCGTCGGATTCTCGAAGGGATGCGCCGAATTGGCATTGAAGAAACCGCCGCCATTGGTGCCGAGCATCTTGATCGCGAGCTGCGAGGCGGTCGGGCCGACGGCGATGGTCTGCTTCGCGCCTTCCAACGTGGTGACATCAACATAGCTGCCGAGCGTCTGGGTGACGCCCTGGCTGACGTAGAACAGCGCGCACAGAATCGAGAGCGGCAAGAGCACGTAGAGCGTCGAGCGTGTCAGATCAGCCCAGAAATTGCCGACCGTCTTCGCCGAAGCGCGCGCAAAGCCGCGGATCAGCGCCATGGCGATAGCGATGCCGGTGGCGGCTGAAACGAAATTCTGCACCGTCAGCCCGGCCATCTGGACGAGATAGCCCATGGTGCTTTCGCCGCCATAGCCTTGCCAGTTGGTGTTGGTGACGAAGCTGACGGCGGTATTGAAGGATGAATCCGGCGACACCGCCCCCATCTGCATGGGATTGAGCGGCAGAACGCCTTGCAGGCGTTGCAGGCCGAACAGAAGTACGAAACCGGCCGCGTTGAAGGCCAGCATCGCCACCGTATAGGTCAGCCAGTGCTGCTCCTGCCGCTCGTCGACGCCGGCGCCGGCATAAAGCAGGCGCTCTACGGGACGCAGCACAGGCGAAAGGAACGTGTGTTCGCCCGCCATGACCCGCATCATGTACCAGCCGAGCGGCTTTACGAGCGCGATGACGATCGCGCAGAACAGCGCGATCTGGAGCCAGCCGTTGAGGGTCATGATCAGAACCTTTCCGGGCGCAGCAGCGCGTAGATGAGGTAAACAAGGATGAGCGCGGCGGCGAAGCCGCCCAATGCGTAGTCGAGGATCATCGCCGTCTCCTCAAAGCCGTTCGCTGGCGAAGCCGTAGAAGGCGAGAAGGGCGAAGCAGCCCAGGCCGATCGCCAGCATGAAAATGTCGGGCATTGTGCCGTTCTCCATCGGCACGGTGCGCGTGCCGTGGGCAGCGCAGACCGTGTTCAGGCCCGTAGACTTCGGCTTATCGGCATATGTTTTCGAGGGCGGCGGCGCGGCCGTCGCATAGTATTTTCATATAAGGACGGGCGGCGGCGGCCGGCCCTTGTTCAGGCCGCCAGGTCTTCGGCCGAAAAGGCGGCGTCGCTTGCCATGATCGAATCATAGAGATGCTGGTCGGTAGCACCTTCGCTGCCGATGCAAAGCACGACGGAATTCTCGTCCAGTTTGAGTTGGGCCTTGATATCGGCATCGCCCAGTGCGGTCAGCAGCCCGACGAGGCCGCCGACGGCCGATTCGCCGGCGGTGATCGGAGCATCGCCATTGCACGGCCGGGCCAGCGCCCTCATGCAGGCGCTCACGCTGCTGTCGGACACCGACAGGGCGGCATTCGCGCCGGCGCGAAGGATATCCCAGGCTATGAGGGATACCTCGCCGCAGGACAAGCCTGCCATCATCGTTTCGAGGTCGCCGCCGACGACTGTGGGCGCACCGGCCCGCACGCTTTCATAGAAGCAAGCGGCATTTTCGGGCTCCACCACCACAAAGACAGGACGCCGGCCGTTCCACGCATCCCAGAAATAGCTGCACACGGCTGCGGCGAGGCCACCGACACCGCTCTGTACGAAAACATGGGTGGGTGGAGCCTTGCCCGCGAACTGCTCGACGATTTCGGCCGCCAGCACGGTGTAGCCACGCATCACGTCACGCGGAATTTCCAGGTAACCCTCGTAAGAGGTGTCGGATACGACAATATGGCCCAGCCGTTCGGCTTCGCTGGCGCAGAAGCGAACGGTGTCGTCGTAGTTTCCGGGGACGCGGACGACCTGCGCGCCGTAGTTTTCGATCGAGAGCTTGCGGCCTTCGCTGACCGTTGCGTGGATGTAGATGACACATTTGCAGCCGAACATCCTCGCCCCCCAGGCGACGGAACGGCCATGATTGCCGTCGGTGGCGCTGCATACAGTCAGATCACCCGTCAGATCCGCATACTTCCCCGAGATGAGCTCGGCGGCGTCGACTTTCCTGCCGGTCTTCTTCTCGACGTGCTTCAGCAGGATCCGGAGAACGGCATAGGCGCCGCCGAGGGACTTGAAGCTGCCGAGGCCGAAACGGCCGGACTCATCCTTGTAGTGGAGCGATGCGATCCCGAGCCTGGAGGACAGCCTCTGAAGAGACACCAGCGGCGTGACCTCGTAGCCTTCCCAGGAAGCGATTTCGCGGCGGGCCTCGTCGCTGTCGGTCCGGTTCAGGAGCGGGCGCAGAGTTTCCGGATACCGTTCGGAAGCGTCGAAACCGGTGTTTACGGCAAACGAATGGGTCGACGATTTCATCTTTTGAACTGCCCCAGCTTAAGTCCGATATTCTGCCTGCTTCGCCGGCGGTCGACCGTCCTCCATCCGACGGGTTCAGTTGCCGACCTGCCTGCGCTGATTTCAAGAATATTTCATTTCTTGGGAGATTCGGCTTGAATTCGGCAGAGTCAGCGCACTTATGTCTCGTTATCGACGGTAACTGCGAGCGAAAATTGCATGAGCATGAATCAGGAGCTCGACAGGGCTGACAGGGCGATCCTCACCGCCCTCCAGCAAGACAACAAGATGCCGCAGCGCAAGATCGCGACGTTGGTAAACCTGTCGGCGCCGGCGGTTCAGCGGCGCATCAAGAGGATGGAGGAAGCCGGGATCATCCAGGCGAACATTGCCGTCGTGAACCCCGCCAAGGTCGACCAGTCGATCACCATCTTTGTCGAGGTGGAGATGGAGAGCGAGAGAATAGACCTCTACGAAGGAGCCAAGCGCACCTTTGCGGGCATTCCTGAAATCCAGCAGTGCTATTATGTGACCGGAGAGGCCGACTTCCTGCTGATCGTGAACGTCAAATCGATGGCCGACTATGAAAGCCTCACGCGCCAGCTGTTCTTCGAGAACAACAATGTGAAGCGTTTCAAGACGTTCGTCGTCATGGACCGGGTGAAGGTCGGGCTGTCGCTGCCGATCTGAGCAGACGATTGCGGCGCCGGCCCCTATGCGACCGATCCTGCGAGCGAAAAACGGCTGGAAAAGCAGGAGGTCAGAACGTGGGCGGCGTGCAGGTCCACAGAATGCTGGCGCGTTCCGTTCCGGCGTTGCGATAGGAATGCGGGGTGTTCGACCGGAAGCAGAAGGAGTCGCCCTCCCCCAGCGTATAGGTGACGCCGTCGAGGATCAGGTCTATGCGGCCGCGCAGGACATAACCTGTCTCCTCGCCCTCATGGGTGATCGCCAGGCCGCTGCGGCCACCGACATCGATGTGGTGAATGTTGCTTTGCAGGAGGTGTCCGCCCTTATACGGGATGATCCGCTCGAAGGTAACGCCGGCCCCGTCGCCCGGCCGGTTGTCGAGCGTGACCACGGGCCGCGCTCCGGCGCGCGAAATCGGCGAATCGTCCGGCTCCACTTCCTCGAACAGCCAGCTTATGTTCGTCTCCAGCACGCGCACCAGGCGATGCACCAGCGGCAGCGACGGCAGCGCCTTGCCGTTCTCCACCTTCGACAGCAAGCTTTCGGAGCATTCGCTGCGCTTGGCCAGTTCCTTCAGCGTGAGGCCTTTGGTCTGGCGCGCCAGCCGCAGCTTGACGCCGAGCCGCCGCCGCGATTCGAGAAGATCGTCGGCGGCCGGATCGTGAGCCCGGGTCGGGAATTCTATGTCGTTCATTACCTGCCGTTTCCATGGCCCGGGACCAAGCCGGGCCATGTTCATTCCACTTGCCGCCAAACGTTCAGCGGCGGCAATTTCTAGTGCGCCATGCCGCCGTCCACCATCATCGATTTGGCGGTAACGTAGCGCGATTCCTCCGATGCCAGAAAGGTGTACATGGGCGCAACTTCCGCGGGCACGCCCTGCCGGCCGAGCGGCACGATGCGCTTGACCACCTCGGCATGCGGCCCGACGCCGCCCATGTGCTCGATGGCGGGATTGTTGAACGGCGTGTCGATCCAACCCGGAAGCACCGAATTGACACGGATGTTGAACGGCGCAAGCTCCTGCGCCAGCGCCGTGGTGAAGGCGATGACGGCGCCTTTGGCGGACGCATAAGCGGTCATGCCGGGCGCGCCGCGCAGGCCGGCGAGCGAGGCGGTGGTGATGAAGGAGCCGCCGCCGGCGCGCTTCAACGCGGGTGCGCCGTACTTGGCGGCGAAGAAGGTGCCGCGCGCGTTGACGGTGAAGATGGCGTCCCAGGTTTCGGCTTCAACCGTCTCGATAGTGCCGGTGCGCATCAGCCCGGCGAAATAGACCAGTGTGTCGATGCCACCCATTTCCTTCTCGGCGGCTTCCACGGCGTTGCGCACCGAGGCTTCCTCGCGCACGTCGCAGGCGATGTCCGACGCCTTGGCGCCGAGCCCCTGCGCCAGCGCCGCAGCCTCGGCGGCTGCCGGCCCGTTGATGTCGGCCACGACGATGCGGGCGCCGTTGCGGGCGAAATCCTCCACGCAGGCGCGGCCGATACCCGTGGCGGCACCGATCATCAGGGCACGTTTTCCGGCAAGTCTCATGTCGTTCTCCTTATTGGCTCAGGCGCCGCTGCGCCCAGTGCCGGTCTGCGACCATGACCGCGCCAGCGTCACCCAGTAAAGGGCGCCGAGCGGCAGCAGTTCGTCGTTGAAATCGAAGGACGGATTGTGCAGCGGCGTGTCGTTGCCGTTGCCGATCCAGGCATAGCATCCGGCCTTGGCGTTGAGCATGAAGGCGAAATCCTCCGACGCCATGCTGGGTTCGTAGTCGCGCAAGACCTTCTTGTCTCCCCAGATCGAGGCGGCGACCTCGGTCGCGCGCGCGGCGGGATCGACGGCGTTGACGGTGACCGGGTAGCGCGGCTCGAATGCCAGTGAAATCTTCACGTCGTGGGCGACGGATATGCCGTCGGCGATGCGGTGCAGCCTGTGCTGGACCATGGCGCGGGTATCGTCCGACAGCGCCCGCACCGTCCCTTGCAGGACGACCTCGCCCGGCAGCGCGTTGAGCGAATTGCCGCCATGGATCTGCGTCAGCGAGACGACCGCCGGCTGCAGGGCGCTGACCGTGCGGCTGACGATCGATTGCATACTGGAAACCAGCGCCCCGGCGGCAACGATCGCATCCGTGCCGAGATGCGGCAGCGCCGCATGCACGCCGCGCGCCTCGATGGTGATGGTAAACAGGTCCATTGCCGCCATGACGGGGCCGGGACGGGCGGCGAAAGTGCCCAGCGGCAGGCCCGGCCAATTGTGGAGGCCGAAGACGGCATCGACCGGCCAGCGCTCGAACAGCCCCTCCTCGACCATCCTGCGGCCGCCGCCCTCGGCTTCCTCGGCCGGCTGGAAGATGAAGCGCACAGTGCCCGGAAAATCCCGCGCGCCCGAAAGATACTCGGCCGCCGCGAGCAGCATGGTCATATGCCCGTCATGGCCGCAGGCGTGGCTGACGCCGTCGCGGCCGGACCGATAGGGCAGCGCCGACTCCTCGCGGATCGGCAAGGCGTCCATGTCGGCCCTCAGGCCAACCACCGCGCCGGGTGCATTGCCCTCCAGCGTCGCCACGATGCCGGTGCCGGCGATGCCGGTATCGACCTTCAGGCCCATGTCATGCAGGTGCTGCGCCAGAAACTCGGCCGTGTCGTGTTCCTGGAAGGCGACCTCCGGCCGTTGATGGAGATGACGCCGCCAGCCCGCATGGGCTTCCTTGCGGCGGCTGAAAAATGCCTGGGCCGTTTCCATTCCGGGTCCTTTCACGGCGCCACCGGCCGGGTCTGCGCGACCGTGGCGACCGGCTGCAAACCGGCGATGTCGACCGCCGGCAGGCCGCTTCCCTCGAGATGGCAGGCGCTGAGGCTGCCGTCCGGCAGGAGTGTCAGCCGCGGGTCTTCCCTGGCGCAGCGATCGAAGGCGAACGGGCAGCGGGTGCGGAAGCTGCATCCGGGCGGGATGTCGATCGGGTCCGGCGGCTCGCCTTCCAGAAGGTAGGTTTCGGTCTTGTAGGGCTTTTCCTCGATTGTCGGCATGGCGCTGAGCAACGCGCGCGTATAGGGGTGCGAGGAACTGGCGAAAAGCGTCTCGTTGTCGGAGAGTTCCACCACGCGCCCGAGATACATCACGGCGATGCGGGCGCAGACCCGGCGTACCATCGCCAGGTCGTGCGAGATGTAGACGTAGGTGATGCCGCGCCGTGCCTGCAACGTCTCGAACAGGTCGAGCAGCTTGGCCTGCTCGACCTGATCGAGGGCCGAAAGCGTCTCGTCGAGGATCAGCAGTTCGGGTTCGAGCACCAGCGCACGGGCGATGTTGACGCGCTGGCGCTGGCCGGCGCTCAGGCCCACCGGAAGCTGGTCGTAGAGAGACGGCGAAAGGCCGACCTCGCTCATCACCGCCGATACGCGCTTGCGGATCTCACGGCGCGGGACCAGGCCGTGGATCAGCAGCGGCTCGGCTATGGTGCGACCGATCGAGCTGTGCGCGGCGATCGCGTTGTAGGGGTCCTGCAACAGAAGCTGGAAGCGCCGGCGCAGCGCCAGAAGGTCCTTGCCGCGCAGCGTCGCGATGTCCCTGTCCTCGAACAGGATCTGGCCGCGGTTGGGTGCTTCGAGACAGCTCAGCAGCCGCGATAGCGTGGATTTTCCGCAGCCGGATTCGCCGATGATGCCGAAGTTCTCGCCGCGCCGCACAGTGAAGGAGACGCCGCGCACCGCCTGCACCTTGCGGTGGGCGAAGATGGCGTTGCGGTCGCGCACCTCGTAGGTCTTCTCGACGTCGCGCACGTCGAGCACGACGTTTTGCGCCGACGGCGCCGGCGGCTCGGCCGCGCCCGTCCAGATCTTCGGCACCTTGGCGATCAGCTCGCGGGTATAGCCGTGCTCCGGCCTTTCGAGCAACGCGTTGACGGGCTGGCGCTCGACGATATGGCCACGGTCGAGCACGATCATGTCGTCGGCGATCTCGCTGACGATGCCGAGCGCCGAGGAGATGAACACTACGGCCGTGTCGAAATCCTTCTGCAGGTCGCGCAGCAGGCGCAGGATCTGCGCCGCCACCGTCACATCGAGCGGCTGGGTGATGTTGTCGGCGATCAAGAGCTTGGGGTTGGACACGAGCGCGTCGACGATCAGCGCGCGCTGCATCATGCCGCCGCTGAACTGGAAGGGATACTCGTCAAAGCGCTTGGCCGGCGACGGGATGCGCACCGCGTCCAGCGTGTCGATGATGCGCTTGCGGGCGTCTTGGCGCGACAGCTGCGGCGCCACGGCGCGCAGCTTTTCCAGAATCTGGTGGCCTACCGGAACGGTCGGGTCGAGGGCGCTGGTCGGGTTGGCGCCGATATAGGCGATCTCGCGCCCGCGGAGCGCCGCCATCTCCTCTTCCGGCAGAGCCAGAAGGTCGCGCCCGCCGTAGCGGACGGAACCGGAGGTGATCGCCAGCGGCGGCTTGATCCAGTTGACCAGCGCCCGCGACAGCACCGTCTTGCCCGAGCCGCTTTCGCCGATGATGCCGAGCACGGAACGCGGCATGACCGTGAGGTCTATGGTGTTCAGGATAGGCCGAACGCCGCTTTGCGAGCGCATCGCGACCGAGAGATCGCGAACCTCCATCAAGGGGCTGCCCGGCTTCGACATGGATAGCGAGGCCATCATTCCCCTCCCTGCAGGATATGGTTGCGCGCCCGCTCCAGCACGCCGCCCATGAGATTGAGGCTGCCAAGGGCCAGCGCCAGCAGAACGCCCGGCACGATGGTGATCCACCAAGCGTTGAGCAGGTATTGCGTGCCGGCCGAGATGATGGTGCCGAAGGTCGGCGTCGGCGGCTGGATGCCGATGCCGATGAAGCCGAAGATGGCCTCAAAGATCATCATGCGCGCCACGTCCAGCACCGCCACGAAAGCGATCGGCGGCAGGATCGAGGGCGCGATGTGGCGCACCATGATGCGCAGATCGCTGGCGCCGAGGATCTTGGCGGCGCGCACATATTCCTTCTGCCGCTCCGCCAGCGTGACGCCGCGTGAGACGCGCGCGTAGACCGGCCAGCTCGCCAGGATGAGCACGGCGATTATGGAGACCGCCGTCGGCCGCGACATGCCGAGGATGGTGATCGCCAGGATGATGACCGGGATCGACATCTGCACGTCGGTCAGCCGCATCAGGATCACGTCGACCCAGCCGCCGCGATAGCCGGCATAGATGCCAATGGCGCAGCCGAGGATGAACATGCCGATCACGCTGACGACGCCGATGGCGAAGGCGTTGCGCAGGCCGACCAGCGAGCGCAGCAGCAGATCACGGCCGAGTTGGTCGGTGCCGAGGAAATGCGGCAGCCGGCCGCCTTCCATGAACAGCGGCGGCAGGAACTTGTCGGCGACGCTCATCTTCGTCGCCGAGGCGTCGATCAGCAGCGGCCCGAAGAGGGTGAGCGCGACCAAGAGCAGGAACACCGCCGCCGCCAGCTTCATTTCGGTGTAGCTCCAGGCGCGCGCCAGGATGCGCCGGGTCACGCCCCGCTGCTTGTCCGCAGCGGACGGAGGCGCGATCTCGGCTTGCGCGGTCGATGAGGTCATGGCGGCCGCTCCCTAGAACTTCAGACGACGGTCGATCGTCGTGGAGGTGAAATCGACCAGCATGTTGATGGCCACCAGCGCACCCGAAGCCAGGATCGCGACGGCCTGGATGATGGGGAAATCGCGCTGGAAAACAGCGTTGATGGTGAGCATGCCGACGCCGGGATAGCTGAAGATGTATTCGACGACGAACAGGCCGCCGAGCAGCATGCCGATCATCTGCGCGCCGAACAAGTTGAGCAGCGGCACGGCCGCATTGCGCAGCACATGCTTGAAGATCATCGTCCAGCGCGACAGGCCGCGCACCATGCCGACGTCGTAGTAAATCTCGCCGAGATTGGCGGCGACCGACACCGAGATGGCGCGGATCATCACCGGCGACAGCTCGATCGCCACCACCATGGCCGGGATGATGGTGTAGGAGAAGCCGCGATAGCCGATCGCCGGCAACAAGTCCGCCTTGGCCGACAGCAAGAAGATCAGCACCACCGCCACCCAGATGTTGGGCAGCGAAACGAACAGCGAACTGACATAGAGGCCGAGCCGGTCCGGCCATTTGCCGGCCCTCAGACCCGCTGCCATGCCGATGGGGACCGCGACCAGCAAGGCGAACAGGATGCCCAGCCCGGCCAGTTGGAGGCTGTAAGGCAGAGCGGTGCCGATCAGTTCGGCGACCGACGCCCGGCTTTCGGGATTGTAGCCGGCCGCGTCCTGCGAGCCGCCGGCGCTGCCGCCCTGCAGGCCGCGGATGAAGGACCGGCCGAGATCGCCGGTGGCGACCTGGCCGACGAAGCGGCCGAACTGGACGAGGATCGGATCGCGCAGGCCGAGATCCTTGGCGGTCTGTTCCAGCACGCTGGCCGGCGTCATCGGACCGAGGATGATCCGGATCGGATCGCCGGGAACGATGCGCAGCAGCGTGAAGATCACGAAGGCGACAAGAAGGACGATCACCAGCCCCTGGCTGATGCGCCGCAGGAAAAATTCGATCGCGAATGCCATCCAATGCCGTCCCGACAGGAAAGGAGGCCGGCGCCCGGGGCGCTAGGCCGATGATGCTGCGCGCCGGCGGCGCCCGCAAGGGCGCCGCCGGCTACAGACATGCGGGCGTCAGCCCAGCGTCGCCTTGCTGAGGTCGATCGGGCCGTTCGGGTAGAAATAGGCCCCTTGCAGCTTGTTCGACATCGCCCGCAGGAACACCGAGGAATAAAGCGACAGGCTGGGCACCTTGGCGGCCAGCAGCGGCAATGTCTCTTCCTGGAGAACCTTCAGGCGCTCTTCCGTCGATTCGGCGTTGCGCTCCTTGTCGAGCGAAGCATCGATCTCGGGATCGTTGACACCGTTGATGAGCGCGAACTTGGAATAGTAGTTCGGGCGCAGGACGAGGTCCGGCTCGGGCGAACCGGTGATCCAGCCGACGTCGATGATGTGGCCGGGACCCTGGCCGTCGGCGCGGCGGTAGATCTGCTCTTCCCAAGCCGCCGGCTCCAGCGTCGTCAGCTTCACGTTGAAGCCCTGCTCCTGCAGCATGGCGGTGACCAGCTCGCCATATTCGCGGGTCTTCGGATAGAAGCCGACCGAGGTGATGTATTCGAGCTCGGGCAGGCCCTGGCCATTGGGGAAGCCGGCTTCGGCCAGCAGCTTCTGGCACATTTCGGGGTCGAACTTCGGATAATCCGGAACGTCCGTATAGCCGAACTTGACCGGCGAGATGTGGCAGTTGGAGGCCTGTCCCGCTTCGCCGACGATGGCCAGGATCTGGTCACGGTCGATGGCATGGACGGCGGCCAGTCGAACCCTGACGTCGTCGAACGGCGGCTTGTTGCAGCGGAAATGCAGGTATTTGTTCTCGCTGGAAAGACCCTTGTCGGTGGTGACGTTGGCTTCCTTCTTGAGCGATTCAAACTGCTCCGGTTCCAGCCGCTCGGTCAGGTGGTACTGGCCGTTGAGCAGGCCGAGAACGCGGGTGTTTGCGTCCGGCACGTAGTTCCACAGAAGCGTCTCGATCTGCGGCTTGCCGTCGTAATAATCGGCATTCGCCTTGAAGACGATCTGGTCGCCCTTGGTTTCCTGGTAGCGGAAGGCGCCGGTGCCGTTCGGCCGCTGCTTGAGCACGTTCGGATCGGCGACGTCCTTGGCCGAGAGGATCGGCAGGAACGACGACACGTACCAGAAGTTCAGTGCCGGATAGCCGTACTTCTCCGTCTTGAGGCGAACCGTGTAGTCGTCGACGATCTCGACCTCGACCTGGCCGGGATACCAGGCGGAAGCCGGCCGGCTGGGCTGCGAGGCATATTCGTAGGTCGCCTTGACGTCCTCGGCCTTGAAGTCCTTGCCGTCATGGAACTTGACGCCCTGGCGCAGCTTGTACTCCAGCGTGAACTTGTCGATCAGCTTCCACTCGAGCGCCAAATCCGGCAGGATCTCGCCCGGATTCTCCGGCTTCATCAGGCATTTGGTCAGGCGGCCAAACACCAGCGCCTCGGCGGTGATCTGCGGCGCGATGGTGTGCGAGGACGGGTCCCAGCTGCTGGTCACCGTGCCGGCGGCGGCGAAGATCAGCGTGCTGGCGTCCTGCGCCAGTGCCCGTCCGATGCGGCCGGGTCCGATCAGCAGCGAGCCCGCGCCGAGCGCCGTGGCGCCGGCGAGAAACGTGCGTCGTGTCGATATCATGAAGAACTCCCCTCAGCTTGCCCAGTGGCGTTGTTCGCCGCGAGACCTGAGCGGCCCTCGAGCCGCGCAGCCTCCTCCCGCTGCGTGATCCAGACTTCAACAGACCCGTAGTCTCTGTCAAGTCACTTGAATGACACAACTTCCATCTTGAATTCGATGGCGGAACGACAGCGCATTGAGCGTCGACGGAAGCTGTAGCCCGAATAACGTACTTGAATTGACCGTTCAGTCAATCCGGTTGACTGAATTTAATTCGACCGGCAGAATGCAGTTGCCCGTTCGGGTACGGCACTCCCGGCAGACGGCGGCTGTTGCGATTGCCAGCGGATCGGATCATATGAAAACGCAGCCGCTGCACGTCTCACCCACCGCCGAACGGGCCTCGCCGTCACCGCGGCCCCAGTCCATCGTGTGAAGAATCAATGACCTTCAGTCGATACAGTCCCGATCAGCGGCGCACGATGATCATGGATGTGGCGCGCGAAAAGGGCCGCGTCCTGGTCGAGGACCTTGCCAGGGATCTCTCGGCTTCGAGCGAAACCATCCGCCGCGACCTCAACCTGCTGGCTTCCGCGGGCATCGTGCGCAAGTTCCACGGCGGCGCCTGCCTGCCCTCCCTCGTCGACGAAAACCCGTTCTCGGTGCGCATGGCAGAGCAGACCGCCGGAAAACGCGCCATTGCACGGGCCGCGGCGCAATTGTTCAACGACGGCGACACCTTGTTCATCGACACGGGAACCACCACGCTGTTCCTCGCCGAAGAACTGGCGCGTCTGGACAATCTTTCGGTGGTCACCAATTCGACCGCGGTCGCCGCCACGCTCTCGGCAAGGCGCACCAACACCGTTTTCCTGCTCGGCGGGCTCTATCGCCCCGATGCCAGCCAGACCATGGGCGAAGCGACAATCGAGCAGATTTCGGGCTTCCGCGCCGCGCATGTCGTGCTGACCATCGGCGCGATCCACGCCAGGGACGGCGTCATGGACTTCTCGCTCGGCGAGGCCCAGGTGGCGCGCGCGATGATCGAGCAGGCGGACCGCCTCACCGTCATCGCCGACCATTCCAAGGTGGGGCGCGGCGCCTTCGCCCGCGTCTGCCAGATCGACGCCATCGACCGCTTCGTCACGGATGTCCGGCCGCCGGCCGAAACGATGGACGCGCTGCTGGCGGCCGGCGTCGAGGTGATCGTGGCCGACTGAAATTGGCCGGACTTTGCCAACGATATGTAATTCACACCCCTCATTGACCGTTCGGTCATTGACAACGACCTTTTCAGCCGCTCTATTGACCGAATAGCTGGGCCTGCGATCCCTTCTATTTGGTGCGCGGGCCCGGGAAGCCGAGTTTGCGCGCGCAAAAAAGGGGGCCGACATGGCAAGGCAGGATCTGGAAAGGCTGATCCAGGGCGAGGACCTCGACGCGCTCGTCGCCGAGTTCCGGGCCAAGCCAACCGGCCAACACAGCGCGGCCCTGCAACGGCTGGTCAATCATATCCGCAGCGAATCGATGGACGGCAAACTGGCGCTGCTTTGCACGAAGCCGCACGAGGAGTGGCGGCTGGTGCGCATGAACGGTCGCGCCAAGCCGATGACCCTGCTGGATGGCATCTTCCACAATCTCAACGATGCCGAATGGGCCATCTTCAAGCTGCGCATGAAGCGGCATTTCGACGTCGATCTCGCCGACTGAACCGCAGCCGCAGCCTCCTTACCGATCGCCCTGGAGACCCACATGCTCAAGATAACCGGATATGCGGATCGCGTCAGCGTGATGCCGGGACAGACCATCCGCTTCATGGTCAACTGCGAATATCCGCAGTACGAGGCCGGCGTTGTGCGGGTCGTACAGGGCGATAGCGCGCCCGAGGCGCCGCCGGTGAAGCTGGTTCCGGTGTCCAGTGCCGTCGACGGCCGCTATCCGGGCCGCAAGCAGGTCATCCACGCCGGCTCGTTCGCGCGCATCGACTGCGGCGACAGCTTTGCCGCCTCGCCGAACTTCTCCATGCAGGCCATGGTCATGCCGACGACGCCGAAGAAGGGACGCCAGGCGATCATCTCCAAATGGGACGAGGCGGCCGGCAAGGGCATTGCGCTGGTGGTCGCCGAGGACGGATCGGCGGGGATCGAACTGTCCGACGGCGCGGGCAAGGTCACGCTCTCGGTCGGCAAGCCGATGCTGGCGAAACACTGGTATCTGGTGGCTGCGACCTATGACGGCGCCGCCGGCAAGGTCGCCGTCCACCAGCAGCCGCAACACGATTTCCCGACCATAGACGACTCCGGCGGCGCGGAGGCGAACGCTCCGGCCGGGCTCGCCTGGGATAGTGCGGCACCGCTGCTGTTCGCTGCGAGCTGGGGCGGCCAGGATGCCGGTCGGACCGTCGGCCGCGCGCTCTACAACGGCAAGATCGACCGGCCGCGCGTCTCAGCGGCCGCCCTGACGCTGGCCGAGATCGAGGCGGTGCGCGGCGACCGCTGGCCGGAACGCCTTGCCGGCACGCTCGCCGGTGCATGGGATTTCGCCGACGACATTCCGGGCGTCACCGTGCGCGACATTTCGGGACGCCGCTTCGACGGCGTGGTCGTCAACATGCCGACGCGCGGCGTCACCGGCCACAACTTCACCGGCGAGGACGGCATGTGCTGGAAGGACCGGCCCGACCAGTGGTCGGCCATCCACTTCCACGACGACGACGTCTACGACGCAGGCTGGCAGGCGGATTTTTCGCTGACCGTTCCCGAAACGATGAAGAGCGGCATCTATGCCGTGCGCATCCATGCCGAGGGCGAGGAGCAGTTCGTTACCTTCGTGGTGCGGCCGGCGCGCGGCAAGCCGACCTCCAAGCTCGCCTTCCTGTTCCCGCTCGCCACCTACATGGCCTATGCGAACGAGCATTTCGGCACCAATGACGGGCTGGTGGAACTGCATCTCAACCGCGCGCTGGTACTGCATCCGCACCAGCAGTTCCTCAACGAGCATCGCGAATACGGCCACTCGCTCTACGACCTGCATTCGGACGGCAGCGGCGTCTATTATTCCTCGCGGCTGCGCCCGGTGCTGAACCTGCGCCCCAAGGTCGAGGCCAACCACGGCGCGGGGCCGTCGCACCTGTGGCTGTTCAACGCCGACACGCACATCACCAGCTGGCTGGAGCACTTCGACCAGGACTACGACGTCATCACCGACGAGGATCTGCACGAAGAAGGTTTCTCGCTGCTGTCGGGCTACCGCACGGTGATGACCGCAACCCATCCCGAATACTATTCGCGCGAGATGTACGACGCGGTCCAGCGCTTCACCCACAGCGGCGGGCGGCTGATCTATCTCGGCGGCAACGGCTTCTACTGGCGCATCGCCTACAACCGTACCCAGCCCGGCATCATCGAGGTGAGGCGCTCCGAGGGCGGCAGCCGCGCCTGGGAGCCGCCGACGGGCGAGTACTACCACTCCTTTACCGGTGAGTATGGCGGCATGTGGCGCCGTCAGGGTGGCCGCAGCCCCAACCATCTGGTCGGCGTCGGCTTCACCGCGCAGGGCTTCGACGTCTCGTCCTACTATCGCCGCGCATCCGGCGCCGACGATCCGCGCGCGGCATTCATCCTCGACGGCGTCGACGACGAGATCCTCGGCGATTTCGGCCTGACCGGCGGCGGCGCTTCCGGGATGGAACTGGACCGGCACGACGTTTCGCTCGGCTCGCCGCCGCATTCGCTGGTGGTGGCACGCTCCGAGCGGCAGACCGAGGCGCACGTCCATGTCGTCGAAGACCTCCTCTTCAACCACATGGGCACGACCGGCGACGTCAACGAGAAGGTGCATGCCGATCTCGTCTTCTTCGAGACTCCGAACGGCGGCGCCGTCTTCTCCGTCGGCTCCATCGCCTATTCCGGCGCCCTGCCGTGGAACAACTACGACAACAACATCTCGCGGCTGACGCTCAACGTGCTGCGGCGCTTCATGGATCCCGCGCCGTTCCCGCTGCCCCAGGCCTGAACAGAGCGGCGCAAAAGAGCGACATCATGCCAGACGGGGACCTCTTCGACGTGGCGGTGGTCGGCGGCGGCGTCGTCGGCTGCGCCGTCGCCCGGCGCTTCACGCTGGACGGCGCCCGCACCGTCTTGCTGGAGCGCGGCGCCGACATATTGAGCGGCGCCAGCAAGGCCAACAGTGCCTTGCTGCACACCGGCTTCGACGCACCGCCCGGCAGCCTGGAAGTGGCCTGCATGCAGGCAGGCTACAGGGAGTATCTGGATATCCGCGAGCGGCTGAACCTGCCGTTGCTCGAAACCGGGGCAATGGTCGTCGCCTGGAACGAGGCCGACCGTGAACGCCTCGACACCATCGAGGCGCAGGCAAGACAAAACGGCGTCGACGACGTCAGGCGCCTGACGTCGGCCGAGGTAACGGCGCGCGAGCCGCATCTTGCGCCGGATACCCGCGGCGCGCTTCTGGTGCCGGGCGAGCACGTCATCGATCCCTGGTCGGCGCCCCTCGCCTATCTGACCCAGGCTGTCGAAAACGGCGCCCGGGCGGTCTTCGGCGCCGAGGTGACGGGTGGATCGTTCGACGGCAGCGAGTGGGCGTTGCAAACGTCCAAGGGTCCGGTGCGGACTAGCCTCGTGATCAACTGTGCCGGCCTGTTCGGCGATATCCTCGAGCAGCGGTTGCTCGGTTCGGCCGGCTTCACCATCAAGCCGCGCAAGGGGCAGTTCGTCGTCTTCGACAAGGCAGCCGCCGCGTTCCTGCGCACGATCATCCTGCCGGTGCCAAACGAACGCACCAAGGGCGTCGTGCTCACGCGCACCATCTTCGGCAACGTTCTGGTCGGGCCGACGGCGGAGGAGCAGGACGACCGCGACCACGCGGGCGTCGACGAAGCGGTTCTGCGCACCCTCATCGCCAAGGCGGTCGCCATAGTGCCGGCGCTCGCCGGCATGCCGGTAACGGCCGTCTATGCCGGCCTGCGCCCCGCAAGCGAGAGGAAGGAATACCGCGTCTCGGCCGATGCCGAGCGGCGCTGGATCAGCGTCGGCGGCATCCGCTCGACCGGCCTGACGGCCGCTCTCGGGCTGGCGGCCCATGTCGCCCGCCTGCATGCGGACATGAAGCAAAAAAAGAATTTCCACCCCCTGAAGAACTCCGTCTGGCCCCGCATGCCCAACCTTGCCGAACACCTGGAACGCGATTGGCAGAAGCCGGATCACGGCGACATCGTCTGCCATTGCGAACTGGTGACGCGGCGCGAGATCGAAGCGGCGCTGAACGGCCCGCTGCCCGCCGGAGACGTCGGCGGCCTGAAGCGGCGCACACGCGCGGGCATGGGCCGCTGCCAGGGCTTTTATTGCCAGGCGCGCGTCGCCGCGCTGAGCGAAGGCCGGCTGGCCGATCCACTGGCGGTCGGTACCTGCCATGACTGAGACGATCGTGACCGATGTGGCCATCGTCGGCGGCGGACCGGCCGGGATCGCCGCAGCACTTGCCCTGCGTGGCCGTGGCGTCCAGCGGGTGACGATCCTCGAGCGCGAAACCGATGTCGGCGGCGTGCCCCGCCATTGTGGCCATCCCCCGTTCGGCCTGCGTGAATTCGGCCGCGTGCTCACCGGCCCCGCCTATGCCCACAGGCTTGCGGAGGCCGCCCGTCGGGCAGGCGTCGAGGTCCGGACGGGCCTGTCGGTGACGGCGCTGCGACCGGGAGCAAGGCTCGATGCTATGTGTGCGGCAGGCCCGGTCGAAATCGTCGCCGGCCGCGTCATCCTGGCAACCGGCGCCCGCGAAAGCTCGCGCGCGGCGCGGCTTATTTCCGGCGATCGCCCCGTAGGGGTCATCACCACGGGAACGCTGCAACACGAAGTCCATATCGAGAAGATGCTGCCCTTCCGGCGCCCCGTCATCGTCGGCACGGAACTCGTCAGCCTCTCGGCAGTGGCCACCTGCCGCAAGGCCGGCATCCGGCCGGTCGCCGTGATCGAGGCGGCGGATCGGCCGACGGCGCGGCGCCCGCTCGATCTCTTTCCCCGCCTGCTCGGCATTCCGATGCACTATCGGGCGACGATCGCCGAAATCAGGGGGCGAGGCCGTGTCGAAGCGGTGGCGATACGCCTGGCCGACGGCTCGATGCGCGAACTCTCCTGCGACGGCGTGCTGCTGACGGGATGGTTCACGCCGGAGGCCGGGCTGGTACGCCCGAGCCATCTCGCGCTGGACGACGGCAGCGGCGGACCCGCAATAGACCAGTTCGGCCGCTGCAGCGACCCGGCCTACTTCGCCGCCGGCAACCTGCTTCGCCCCATCGAGACGGCGGGCTGGTCGTATCGTGAGGGTGCGCGCATCGGCGCGATGGTTGCCGACGATCTCGCCGGAACCCTTCCTCCCTGCGTGACCACCACAACGATCGTGCGCGGCGCCAACGTCAAGCTGGTCGTGCCGCAACGCCTGTCCGCTTCCGGGCACACCGGGTCCCTCGACAGCCTCCAGATCCGCGTCGAGGCCGCCACGACCGGCCCGCTTGTCGCGCGCGACGGCTCGCAGGTGCTCTGGCGCAGGAACGGCCGCCTCTTGCCGGAGCGCCGTATCCTGATACCCCTGTCGGCATTGCAGGGACCGCGCGCAGCGGGCGGAACCATAATCATAGAAGCAGCAGGCAGCGGATCTGGATAGGATGCGGATTGCGGCGATCGATCAGGGTACTACGTCCACCCGCCTTTTGCTTGCCGACAGCGCGGGCGATATCCGCATCGCCCATTCCGTCCGGCACGGGCAGCACTATCCCAATCCTGGCTGGGTCGAGCACGATCCGCTGGAACTCTTGCGCAATGTCGCCGCATGCGTGACTGAGGCCGGACAGGTCGATGCCATCGGCCTCGACAATCAGGGAGAAAGCTGCCTCGCATGGGATGCGGCGAGCGGGGAGCCGCTCTCGCCCGTCATCGTATGGCAGGACAGCCGTACCCGCGAGACACTGGAGCGGCTGCGCGCCGACGGCGCCGAACAGCCGACGCTGGCGCGCGCCGGCCTGCCGCTGGACCCGTATTTTTCCGCCTCGAAGCTCGGCTGGATCGTCGCCAACGTGCCGGCCGCGCGCGCGGCATTGGCTGCCGGCCGCCTGCGCCTCGGCACGACGGACAGCTTCTTCCTCGACAGGCTGGGCGGACGCTTCGTCACCGACGCGACGACCGCCTCGCGCACCTCGCTGATGAACCTCGCCACCTGCACCTGGGACGAGGAGCTTTGCCGTCTTTTCGGCGTGCCGATCGAAGCCTTGCCGCCCATCGGGCCGACCGCCGGAACGGTCATCGCCACGATCGGCAAGGTTCCGCTCACCGCCTCGGTGGTCGACCAGCAGGCCGCCCTCTACGGACACGGCTGCCGCAAACCGGGTGACGCCAAGATCACCTTCGGGACGGGCGCGTTCGCACTGGCACTGACAGGATCGCGCATCGTGCGCAGCCCCGAAACCGGCCTGTTGCCCACCGTCGCCTGGAAGATCGGCGGCGAGACGACCTATGCCGTGGATGGCGGCGTCTACGATGCGGGCGCGGCGGTCGAATGGCTGGGCAGGATTGGCCTGATGAAGGGAGTTGAGGAATTGCAATCCTTTGCCGAGCCGGCGGCAATCGACCGCGACCTGGTTTTCGTCCCGGCGCTCTCCGGCCTCGCCTGCCCGCACTGGGACCGCTCGGCGGCGGGGCTGTGGCTCGGCCTGTCCGCCGACACGACGCGCGAGCTGATGCTGCAATCGGCGCTTGAAGGCATCGCGCTGGCGACCGCCGACGTCATCGGCGCGATGAACGGGGAAGTCGCGCTCGGCCCCACGCTGTCGATAGACGGCGGCCTGTCACGCAGCCCCTATTTCACGCAGTTCCTGGCGGACGCCTTGCAACGCAGGGTCGTCACGCAATCCTTCGACGAACTGACCGGCCTTGGCTGCGCAGCCCTGGCCGCGCTTGCGCTGAACGGCGAACTGCCGCCTCCGCAAGATGAAAGTTCGGTACTTGACGGTCGCCCGGGGAAAGGTTCGAACTGGCGATCGAAGTTCGCAGACGCGGTCTCCCGTTGCCGGGGCTGGCGTCAATAGCGAACGTCCGGACAAGATCGGAGGGCGGGCTGACGATGGACGGGCATTATCGCGATATCCGCAAGATCGACCCGAGCCGCGACGGGCCGCTCGCCGACGGCTCGGCCAACGATATGGACAGGATGGAAATCGGGCCGACCATCCTGGCCTACGATGAGTGGGCCGAGGCCGGTCTGCAACTGCCGGATCTGGCGCGCATGCGCGAGCATCGCTGGAAGCGGCTCGTCCGATTCATCCACGCAAGGGACTACGGCGGGCTCCTGCTGTTCGATCCGCTCAACATCCGCTATGCGACCGACAGCACCAACATGCAGTTGTGGAACACCCACAACCCGTTTCGCGCCGTCCTCATCTGCGCCGACGGCTACATGGTCATCTGGGACTACAAGAACGCGGTCTTCCTGAGCGAATTCAACCCGCTGGTCAGGGAACGGCGAAGCGGTGCGAACCTGTTCTACTTCGACCGCGGCGACAGGCTCGACGAAGCGGCCGACACCTTCACAAACGAAGTCCGTGAGTTGATGCGGCTTCATTCCGGCACCAACAGGCGGCTGGCCGTCGACAAGATCATGATCCATGGGCTGAGAAGCCTCGAAGCTCAGGGCTTCCAAGTATTCCCCGGCGAAGAACTCACCGAGAAGGCGCGCGCCGTCAAAGGGCCGGACGAAATCCTGGCGATGCGCTGCGCCGTGCACGCCTGCGAGAAGGCGGTGGGCGAAATGGAGCGTGCGGCGCGAACCGGCATCCCTTCGGGCACGATGTCGGAGGACGACGTCTGGGCCGTCCTGCACGCCGAAAACATCCGCCGGGGCGGTGAATGGATCGAAACCCGCCTGCTGGCGTCGGGCCCGCGCACCAATCCATGGTTCCAGGAATGCGGGCCGCGCATCGTCCAGGAGAACGAGATCCTCGCCTTCGACACCGACCTGGTCGGGTCCTACGGCATGTGTGTCGACATTTCCCGCACATGGTGGATCGGCCCGGACAAGCCGTCGGGCGAGATGATCTACGCCATGCGTCATGCGCGCGAACACATCGCGACGAACATGGAGCTGCTGGCGCCGGGCGTGCGCTTCAGGGACCTGGTGTTCGGCGGACATCACCTGGACGCGCCGTTCCAGAAACAGAAATACGGCGCGAAGATGCACGGCGCCGGCCTGTGCGACGAGTGGCCGCTGATCACCTATCCGGACCGCTTCGACGACGGTGCGTTCGAATACGTCCTCGAACCCGGCATGGTCATGTGCGTCGAGGCCCTGGTCTCGCCGGAGGGCGGCAGCTTCTCCATCAAGCTCGAGGATCAGGTCCTCATCACCGAAACCGGCTACGAGAACCTGACGAGCTATCCCTTCGACCCCGTTCTGATGAGCGGGTGAAGCAACTTCGAAATCGCGATCGGGTTCGCTTTCGGAAACAAAATCGTTCCGCTTCGTTGCCGAAATGCCCTGTGCCGTCAGCGGTTGTCGCGATGGCCGGAATTGGCCGCGCATTCTTGCTGCGGCTCGTACACGCCCGCTATTTGCTGTAGCCTGAGCCTCGACTGACGGAGGCGACCAGAATAGTGCGCGAGGATTCCCAAGAGAATGGCGCCGATCGCCATTCCAGCCCGGCCGCCGGCTCCGGCTCGACCGGGAATGTCAAGGCGACCAAGGAGGACTGGCTCAAGCTCGCTCTCAAAACACTGATCTGCGACGGCGTGGACGGCGTGCGCATCCTCACTCTCGGACAGAAGCTCGGCATATCGCGATCGAGCTTCTACTGGTACTTCAAGAGCCGTCAGGATCTGCTCGACCAGCTCCTGCAATACTGGCGCGAGCGCAACACGCGCGGTATTCTCGCCCAGTCGCTCCTGCCCGCCGCATCGGTCACGCAGGGCGTGCTCAACGTCTTCGAGTGCTGGTACGACGAGGACCTGTTCAATCCCCGACTGGATTTCGCGGTCAGGGCATGGGCCAACGGTTCCAGCGAGGTCCGCAAGGTCGTGGATCTCGCAGATGGCGAGCGGGTCGAGGCGATATACGCGATGTTCCTGAGATGCGGCTGTCCGCAATCCGATGCCCTGATCCGCGCTCGCATCCTCTACTTTACCCAGATCGGCTACTATGCGCTGGAGATCGTCGAGTCGATCGAGAACCGTCTCGCGCACTTGCCTGCCTATCTGCGGATCCATGCCGGCAAGGACCCGTTGGACGGCGAGGTCGAGGCCTTCGTCGCGCGCGCCTTGCGCAGAGTGGACACGCGCCAGGCGCCCTGATCACGACGGTGGCCGAAGCCGTTTCCGCGAAGCTATCTCGCAACGCCATTGGGCAATTGCCCAAACCATTCCCAAAGGTAGGCGGCAAGTCCGCGGTCGACATGGACGCGCAGCCGGTTGCGCGCGCCGTGGCGATAGACGACCGCATTGACGCCGGCGAACAGCATGGCTGCCGACGGAGACGCCGATTCCGGATCCAGCGTCGTGGCCCGGGCGATGACATCGCCCACCCCCTCCCCTTCGATCTCGAACACATGCAGGGCGGCGTCCATGCGCGTCACGGCGAAGCCTTCGCCGTGCCAGCCCGGCTCGACGGAAAATGGCTTCGACGAGACGGCAAGCAAGCGGTCGCGCGCGACGCGGACCTGCCATGCCGCCCCTTTGGCCAGCGCTAACGCACCAACGCCCTGCCCCATCAGGCCGGACGCGGTGTTCCACGCATCGAGGTCGCCGCTGACCAGCAGTTGGTGGAGGCCGGCGACACTGCGCACCGTAAAGCCCGCACCTTCGATCCGGGCCGAAGCCCAGTCTGGAGCGGCCGGCCAGCGGTCCGCGAGATTGGGAATAAGCTCAGCCATTGAGGCGGTCTCCGGCGGGGTCGAAAGCGCAGGGCGCGGTGATCGTCGCGCGCCGCAGCATGCCCAGATGCTGGATGTCGATCACCTCGCCGTGGCGGGACGCGCCCTGCTCGATCAGCCCCAGCGCGATCGGCCGGCCGAGCGTCGGGCTGAAATAGCTCGAGGTGACGTAGCCGAGGCTGCGCTTGGCACCGCCCCTCCGCTCGATGCCGTGGGCACCGATGCCGAGCGGCGCCTCACCTTCGGCGACGGCGAGCCCGACGAGCTGCTTGCGGTCGGAACGGGTTCCTTCCTCGGTGAACAACGAGCGGCGGCCGACGAATTCGGTGACGCGCTTCTGGCGCGGTCCGGCGACGCCGAGATCGTGCGGCATGGTGGCGCCGTCGGTATCCTTGCCGATGACGATGTAACCCTTCTCGGCGCGCAGGATCATCAGCGCCTCCAGCCCGATCGTCACCGCCTCCAGCGCCCGGCCCTCCTGCTGCATACGCGCCCACAGTGCCTCCGCACGGTCGGCACGGATGGAAACCTCGTAGCTGCGATCGCCGGTGAAGGAGACGCGGGCGATGCGGACTTCCTCGCCGCCGAAGCGGTCATTGGTGATCGCCATATGCGGCAGGCTGGCATCGTCCAGCGACGCACCCAGGTCCAGCGCCTCCAACAGCACCTTCGCGTTCGGTCCGGAGACGGTGAGCGTCGCGTATTGCGCGGTCGCGTTGTGGATATAGACCGCGTCACGGCCGAAACGATCCTGCCGCCATTCCTCCAGCCGCGCATGCACGGCGGCGACATGCGAGGATGAACACGAGACGACAAAGCGGTGCTCGTCGAGGCGCACCAAAATGCCGTCGTCGAACACCACGCCGTTCTCCGACAGCATGAAGCCGTAACGGCAGCGGCCCGGCTTCAGCGTCGACATGGTGTTGTAGTAGATGAAATCGACGAATTCGGCGGCGCGCGGGCCGATCACCTCGATCTTGCCTAGCGTCGAGCCGTCGAACAGCGCCACCGATTGGCGTGCCCGCCGTGCCTCGTCCTGGATCGCAGCGGCGGAACCGCTTCCTGTCCCGCCATAATAGGCCGGCCGCAGCCAGCCGCCATATTCGCGGAAGGACGCGCCTTGCGCGCGATGGACGGTGTCCAGCGGCAGGCGGCGCACCGGCGCCAGCAGCGACTTGCGTCTGGCGCCGACGAGGCTGGTGAAGGGCACCGGCGTGAAGGGCGGGCGATAGGTGGTGGTGCCGACATCCGGGATGCTGCGCCCGGTCGCCTCGGCCAGCAGCGCCAACCCGTTCAAGTTCGAGGTCTTGCCCTGGTCGGTGGCCATACCGAGCGTCGTGTAGCGCTTCAGGTGCTCGACCGAGACGAAGTTCTCGCGCGCCGCCAGTTCGACGTCCTTGGCCGTCACGTCGTTCTGGTAATCGATCCAGACGCGACCCTTGGCTTTCGGCTTCGGCCATGCAGCGCTAGTGTTCAGGCTCGCCTCGACGCCGGTGCTTTTCGGAGCCGGCGATGCCTTGCTCTTCGCGGCAAGTGGGCCGAGCGCGGCGACGCCGCTTTCCAGAACCTTCGACAGCGAGATCGCGCCGGCCAGAGCGCCGCTCGTTCCAATGCCCTCGACCTCGGCTCCGGGCACGAAGGCCGCGAGATCGTCGCGCCAGGCGAGCTTGCCCTTGGCCTGCGAATAGAGATGCACGCTCGGCGTCCAGCCGCCGGACACCAGCACGCAATCGGCAGAAAGCCGCGTGCCGTCGTCCAGCGTCACGCCCTCGACCGCGTTGCGGCCGTGTGCAGCTACCACGGCGCGGCCGGAAAGCATCCGCGCCTTGCCGGCGTCGGCGGAAGCAGCGGGCCGGACATCGACCAGCGTCACCTCGGCACCAGCCTCGGCCATAACGCTCGCCGCCTCATAGGCCCTGTCGTTGTTGGTGGCGACGACGATACGTTCGCCCGCCAGCACGGCATGGCGCTTCAGATATTGCAGCGCGGCGTCGGCGGACAGGATGCCCGGCAGGTCGTTGTTGGCGAAAGGCAGCGGCCGTTCGATGGCGCCGGTCGCCAGCACGATGCGCTTTGGCCGTACCCGCCACAGCGTATCGGGCCGGCCGTCGTCGTGCCGCTGGTTCAGCGCGACCAGATTGTGATCGTAGATACCGAAGGCCGTGGTGTTGGAGAGCAGAACCAGACCGGCCTTCTCCAGCGCGGCCACCGTTTCCGCTGCCCATTGCGCGCCCGGCCTGCCGTCGATCTCGCCCGCACGGTGGCGCAGCGAACCGCCCGGCCGGCTCTGGTCGTCCACCACAAGCACGCTGTGGCCGGCCGCCGCCGCGCTCGCGGCCGTCGCGAGGCCGGCGGGGCCGGCGCCGACCACCAGCACGTCGCAATGACGGTTGATCTGATCCGCCGACCGATCCTGCGCCCAGGCCGGATCGACGGCACCGAGGCCGGCCATGGCGCGGATGCGCGGCTCGAACAGGTGCCAGTCCGGCCACATGAAAGTCTTGTAGTAAAACGCAGCCGGTATGAAGCGCGAAAAGCGGTCGAGGAAGGCGTTGCGGTCCTGCTCGGCGCTCGGCGCGGCATTGACGCTGCGCGCGACAAGCCCGTCCCGCACCGGTTCCGTCGTGGCACGCGCGTTCGGCGTGCGGCGGCCGTCGCGCTCGACGTCGAGCAATGCGTTCGGCTCCTCGACGCCGGCGCCCCAGATGCCGCGCGGCCGGTGATACTTGAACGAGCGGCCGACGATCCGCTGGCCGGACGCCAGCAGCGCCGAGGCGATTGTATCACCGCCGAAACCCTCGACCGTGCGCCCGTCGAAGGTGAATTTCAGCGGGCGCGAGCGGTCGATCTCGCTGCCACCGTGGGGAAGCCGCCGGGCGCTCATGGCTGCTGCTCTGCTTCGCCGAGACTCACCGAGCCGGCGACTTTATGGGTGACGGTGTCGCGTTCCATGGCGAAGAACTCGCCGCAGGTCATGTGCACCCAGATTTCCCTCGTCGCGCCCTTGGGGTTGGCGCGCATGTGGAGATAATCCGCCCAGCGCCCGGCCGGCACCTCGCGTCCGTCGGGCCTGAGGTTGCCGGCTTCGCCGCCATAGTGGAATTCCGCCTCGTCGCGCGGGCCGCAGAAGGGACAGGGAAAGAGCTGCATGGGAAAACCGTCAGTGCGCGATGCCGGAGCCGGCCGCCTCGTCGATCAGGCGACCGGTGGTGAAGCGGTCAAGATCGAAGGGGCGGCTGATGTCGTGATGCTTGCCGGTGGCGAGCAGATGGGCGAGCAGCGTGCCGCCGGCGGGGATCGCCTTGAAGCCGCCGGTGCCCCAGCCGCAGTTGATGAACAGGCCGGGCAGCGGCGTCTCGCCGATGATCGGCGAGGAATCCGGCACCACGTCGACGATGCCGGCCCATTGCCGCATCAGCTTCAGCTGGCCGAGCACCGGGAACATGTCGAGCATGCCGGCGAGCACCCCTTCCAGCACCGGCAGGTTGCCGCGTTGGCCGTAGGAGGGGATGCGGTCGAGCGCGCCGCCGATCACCATCTCGCCCTTGTCCGACTGGCTGACATAGACGCCGGTGTCGGGTGAGATCACAACCGTGTCGAGGATCGGCTTCACCGGCTCCGACACGCAGGCCTGCAAGGCGTAGGAGTTGACCGGCAGCCGGAAGCCGGCCTTACCCGCCAGCACCGAGGAATGGCCGGCAACCGCCATGCCGGTGCGCTCGGCCCGCATCGTCCCTCTCGTCGTCGCCACGCCGCGGCAGCGCCCGCCCTCGATGATGAAGTCGGTGATTTCGCAATTCTGGATGATGTCGACGCCGAGGCGGCTGGCCGCGCGCGCATAACCCCAGGCGACGGCATCGTGGCGGGCGGTGCCGCCGCTTCTCTGGATGGTGCCGCCGAACACCGGGTAGCGGGCGTCCGGCCCCCAATTGTAGATCGGCACCAGCCGCTTCACCTCCTCCAGCGACAACAGCTCGGAATCGATGCCGTTGACCTGTATGGCGTTGAGCGTGCGGGCGGCCGTCTCCAGTCCGTTCTCGCTGTGCGCCAGCGTCAGCACGCCGCGCTGCGACAGCATGATGTTGTAGTTGAGGTCCGCCGACAGGCCCTTGTAGAGCGAATGCGCCAGCCCGTAGATCGCAGCACTTTCGGGATAGAAATAGTTGGACCGCACGACGGTGGTGTTGCGGCCGGTGTTGCCGCCGCCGATCCAGCCCTTCTCCAGCAGCGCGACATTGGCGATGCCGTGGTTCTTCGCCAGATAATAGGCCGTCGCCAGCCCGTGCCCGCCGCCGCCGATGACGATCGCGTCATAGCGCGCCTTCGGCTCAGGCGAACGCCACGCCGGCTCCCAGCCTACCTGGCCCGCGAGCCCTTCCTTGAACAGCGATAGCGCCGAATAGCTGCGTGTCATGCCTGGCCTGCGTCAACGTCCGAGTGATGTTTCGCCGACGAGTGGGGCACAGGCAGCGATCTTTCCAGCCGAAAAGTTGATCGAAACTAGAATTCATAGACACTTATGTCCAGTCATATATCACCAATGAAACCCTCCCGCTTCGGCGGGAGTGATGGGCGATCTCGCAGGCTCGATAAAGTACCGGTGCGCAGATCGCGCCTTGCCGGTTGACACGCGCCGCCAGCCGGTCTCCTGTCGCCCCGGACTGACGGGGCTGGCCGTACCAGCGGCAATTTCGCGGAGTTTTTTGCTGTGACACGGTTTTCTGATCCGCAGCGCATCCAGCGCCTGATCGAGGGGCTGGACCGGTTCACCGCGACGCCCGGCGAGGGAACGACGCGGCTGACCTACAGTCCGGAATTCCGACAGGCCGCCGACTTCCTGCGCGCCGAAATGGAATCCGCAGGTCTCACGGTGCGCGAGGATGGGGTCGGCAATGTCATCGGCCGGCTGGAGGGCAGCAACCCCGATCTCGCTCCGGTCATGATCGGTTCGCATTTCGATTCCGTCCCCAACGGCGGCAAGTTCGATGGACAGGCCGGCGTCGTCGCCGGGATAGAAATCGCGTCCCTGTTCAGGGATCGTGGTCTGATGCCGGAACGGCCGATCGAGTTCATCGGCATGATCGAGGAAGAGGGGACACGCTTCGGCGGCGGAATGGTCGCCTCACGAATCCTGACCGGTCGGCTGGACACGGGAAGCCTCAATGCGCTGCCGGACGACGACGGCATCACCATGGCAGAGGCAATGGCCAGGTATGGGCTTGACCCGGCGCAGGCGCATCGTGCGGTGCTGAAGCCGGGTTCCGTCTACGCCTTCCTCGAACTTCACATCGAGCAGGGTCCGGTGCTGGAGGCGCAAGGCGACGACGTCGGCATCGTCGACCGCGTCGTCGGAATGGCCCAGTTGAAGGTGACGTTCAGGGGACAGGCGGGGCATGCCGGCACCACACCGATGAATGCGCGGCGCGATGCCCTGGTCGGTGCGGTGGCGGCGCTGTCCCAGCTACCGGACCTGGCTCGCGCAATCGGACAGGACGCCGTGCTCACCGTGGGCAAGCTGGAGGTCCATCCCGGCGGCGCGAACGTGATCCCGGATCTCGTGACCTTCACCGTCGATATCCGCGCTCCGAAAGATGCGGTGGTTCGGACGCTCGTCGAGCGAAGCCGTTCCGTCATCGAGCAAGCGGGCGGGAACGGCCTGACGGTCGAGGTCGAGGAGCAACTGTTCGTTTCCCCGGTGCTGCTTTCGGTGGAACTGCACGGTACTTTGACACGCCACGCGGGAACCCTGGGCCTGAAAAGCCGGACCATGGTCAGCGGAGCAGGCCACGACGCGATGATTATGGCCGAATTTGCCCCCACCGGCCTCGTCTTCGTGCCCAGCCGCAACGGCATCTCCCACGCACCCGAAGAATGGACGGATTACGAGCAGCTTGCGCGAGGTGTGGACGTGGTCTTCGCAACCGTCTGCGAACTGACCCTGCCGGAAGGACGACGACGGATCGAATAACACGCGAGGAGGTCGGAGGCAGGTTCCCCGCTGCGCCGGTCCTAGATCGCCGTGCGTCCATTCGGACGCACAAAGGACGATCTAAATTATTGGTAGAGCATCGGAATCACCGAAAACCGGATTCCACTTTTCGGTCCGATGCTCTAGTCAGGCCAGGAAAGGGCCGCCCGGCTGGTTTTGCGGGGCGTCATCAGCGCATAATCGGGCTTCGGGTTTGCCGTCAGCACGCGCTTGAGGACATTGGCGACGATCTCCGCCTCTCCCTCGTGCAGGTTGCAGGGGTCGAGGAAGAAGTGGCCGCGCTCGACCTCATGGTTGCGCACGATGATCGGCGGCTCCGCCAGCGACAGCGCTTTGGCGAGACCTGCCGCCGAATAGCCCGACTCCGGCGACACGGTAATCTCGATGCGGTCCAGCGGGTTGTCGGTCGGGTCGGGAACGATCTCGGCCCTGATCCCCGGCAGGCCGGTCAGCGTGTCCTGCCACAAATGCAGGGCCTCGCTTTCGCGGCGCCGGATGCCGGCATGGTCGCGCTTCTCCCACGCTTCGAGTGCGGCGATCACGCCTGCGATGCTTTCCTTGCCGACCTTCATGCCGCGGCCGATGCCGCGGTTCTGGAGGAAGGCGGCGCGCACGAGGTCCTTGCGGCCGGCGACGATGCCGGTGGTCGGGCCGCCGAGGAACTTGTGGCCGCTATAGATGACGATGTCGGCGCCGTCGCGCAGGAACCGCTGCAGGTCGTATTCGGAAGCGGCGTCGACGATGACCGGCACGCCGGCGGCGTGGCAGATTTCCGCGAACTCGGGCAGCGAGAGCATGCCATACTGGACGGTGTGGTGCGACACCACGTAGAGACCGGCCGCAGTGCGTTCGTTGATCGCGTCGGCGACATGGTAGTCGTTGACGACGCTGACGGTGCCGGCCTCGACGACCTTGCCGCCGCAAAGCCGGATCGCCTGGTCGATGTTGCCGCCGAAGGAAACCATGTGGCCGATCTGCACGATCACCTCGTCCTTGAGGCCCGTGGCGAGATCGGGCAGGCGCTCGATCGCCAGAAGATTCGTGCCGGTCATCGCCCCAGCAAGCGCCAGCGAGATGCCGCTGGCGCAGGAGGCGGTGATGAAGCCTGCCTCGCCGCCCGTCAGCCGGGCGACGACCTTGCTGGCGGCACGATGAAGATCGTCCATCTCGACGAACTGCGGGGCAATCTCTGCCATCGCCGCGATCGCCTCCGGCACGATGATGGAAGCGCCCAGCGCCGTCATCGTTCCCGACACGTTGATGATCGGCCGCAGCCCGAGACGCTCGCGGATCGTCTCGTTGCTGCCGGTTGCGGCGCTGGCGTTGCGGTTATCCATGATTGTCTCCTTCGGCGAAAATCTCGACGATCGCCTCGACTTCTACGGTAATATTGTTGGGCAGAGAGGCGACGCCGATCGACGAGCGCGCATGCACGCCGGCCTCGCCGAAAACCTCGACAAGGACATCGGAACAGCCGTTGATGACCGCCGGGTGCTCGGCGAAGTCGCCGGTGGCGTTGACGAAGCCGAGCAGCTTGACGAACCGCTTGACCCGCGCCAGATCGCCGAGGTGGGCTCTCAGCACCGACAGGATGTTGAGGCCGGTCAGCCGTGCATGCTCGTAGGCCGCCTCGACGGTAACGTCGCGGCCCACCTTGCCTTTTTGAAGAACGCCGTTGCGGTCGAGCGGCCCCTGCCCGGACACGTAAAGGACGTTGCCGACCTGCAGGACGTTGCGGAACGTCCCGATCGGCGTGGGAACCGGCGGCAGCTGAAGGCCGCGCGCGGCAATCTGGTCGTTGGCAGGCATGGGCTAACCGTTCGTCTTAATGCAAATGACTGGTTCTGAAACGCGACAGGAAGGCATCCAGCCGCTGGTTGGAGCCGGCTTGCGCCATCAGTTCCTTCGGCGGCCCTTCGGCAGCCACCTTGCCGTCGTCCATGAAGACGATGCGGTTGCTGGCGTCGCGCGCGAAGGCGATCTCGTGCGTCACCATCAGCATGGTCATGCCTTCCTCGGCGAGCTGGCGCACGACGTCGAGGACCTCGTTGACCAGTTCCGGGTCGAGCGCCGAGGTGATCTCGTCGAGCAGCAGGATCTTCGGCTCCATGGCGACGGCCCGGGCGATGCCGACGCGCTGCTGCTGGCCACCGGACAGTTCCGACGGCAGGTTGTCGATGCGGTGGTCAAGACCGACGCGCTTGAGCCAATGTTCGGCGATCTCGCGCGCTTCCTGCTTGGGCTTGCGGCGCACCTTGGTGAGGCCGAGCATGACGTTCTCAGCCGCCGTCAGATGCGGAAAAAGATTGAAGCTCTGGAACACCATGCCGGTTTCGGCGCGCATGCGGGCAAGGTCGGTCTCGCCCCGCCGCTGGCGGTTGCCGCCGTCGCGGTAGCCGACTTCCTGCCCGTCGATCCGGATCGAGCCTTCCTCGTAGGTTTCGAGGAAATTGACGCAGCGAAGCAAGGTGGTCTTGCCGCTGCCGGACGGGCCGATGATCGCGACCGCCTCGCCCTTGTTGACGGCCATGTCGATGCCCTTGAGGATGTTTGCCTGGCCGAAGGACTTGCGCAGATCGTCGATCTTGAGAAGCGGCTGCTGGTTTGCGTTCATGGTCTCAGTCCCGGATATAAGCGTAACGCCGTTCCACGAACCGGCTGGTGAGCGAGAGCGAATAGTTGATGGCGAAGTAGATGAAAGCGCCGAGCAGGTAGAGCGGCATGGCCTCGTAGGTGCGGCCGATCACCTCGTTGATGGACTGCATCAGGTCGACGATGCCGAGCAGCGAGATCAGCGCGCTGCCCTTGACCGCGTCGGTCACGCCGTTGATCCACGGCGGCAGGAAGCGGCGCACGGCCTGCGGGAAGATGACGTAGCGCAGGCGCTGCACGAAGGTCAGGCCGATGGCCTTGCCGGCCTCCATCTGCCCCTTGGGGATGGAGGAAATGGCGCCGCGCACATATTCGATCACCTGCGCGCCCTTGAACAAGGTCAGCGCGACGACGCCAGCCCAGAACGCATCGATGGCAATGCCCAGCGGCGGGAAGCCGTAATAGACGACGAAGATCAGCACCAGGATCGGAATGCCGCGGATGCAGTCGCTGAAAAGCCGCACCAGCCATTGCACCGGCCGGGGGCCGTAGACCAGCCCGACGCCGAGCACGAGGCCGCCGGCGAGCGAGAACACCACCACCAGCGCCGACACCCAAAGGGTGATGAGAAAACCTTGCAGCAGGAACGGCAGGGCATAGAGGATCGTGGCCATGCTCAGCGCTCCACCTTGAAGCGGCGCTCGACCTGCCTGAGACCGAACAGGATGCCGTAGCCCGTCACCAGGTACATGATCGTCGTGACGATATAGACCTCGACGATGCGGAACGTGTTGAAGTTGATCCACTGCGCGCCGTAGGTCAGCTCGGGCACGGCGATGACGGAGGCGACGGACGTGTCCTTGAACAGCGAGATGAAGGTGTTCGACAGCGCCGGCAGGGTGATCCTGGTCATCGTCGGCAGGCGCACGTAGAGCAGCCGCTGCCAGGGCGTCAGGCCGATCGCCTTGCCGGCGTCCAGCTGCCCGCGCGGCACAGCTTCCAGGCCGGAGCGGAAGACCTCCACCAGATAGGCGCCCGAATAGAGCGACAGCGTACCGATGAAGGAAGCTGTGGGGCTGTAGGCGAAATCGACGACCGTCGGGATGCCGTAGAAGACGATGTAGACCAGAAGGATCAGCGGCACGTTGCGGATGAACTCGACATAGGCCGAGATCGCCGCGCGCACCACCTTGCCGGCGGAAACGTACCAGACGGCGAGGAGAAGCCCGATGACGGCGCCGATCAGGATCGACAGCACCGCCAGCTCCAGACTGAGGATCAGCCCCTGCCAGAGCTTGTCGAAGTGACGCCAGATCAGATTGAAATTAAGGTGGTAGCCCATCGGGCCTCGCTGCTTCCTCGTGCGGCGGACGCCTCCCGGCCGCCATCGCGGCCGGGAGGCGAGGCGATCAGATGGTCGGGAAGCCCGGCTTGCGCACCGGCGGCTCCATGCCGAAATAATCCTTGAAAGCCTTGTCGTAGAGTTCGTTCTGGTGGCCGAACATGGCGATATTGAAGGCCGTGTTGACGAATTGCAGCCAGTCGAGATCGCCCTGCCGCACGCCACCGCCGTAAAGCATGCTGTTCCACTGCATGCCGGCGTCGAAATAGCGGTCCGGATTCTTCGAGACCAGCCAGCGCACGTTGGAAAGATCGACCGCCGAAGCGTCGGCGCGGTTGGATTCGAGCGCCTGGAAGACGTTGGCCTGGGTATCGATCTGCATCACCTGTGCTTCGGGAAGCACCTTGTGCACCGTCGTCTCGGCGTCGACGTTCTGCAGGATGGCGATGCGCGCGCCGCTGCCCTTGGCCTTGAGTTGGTCGTAAGTCTTGGCCGCGGAGTCCGGCTTGGTCATCAGTGCCACGCCCTCGACATAGTAGGGGCGGGTGAAATTGATGAGCTGCGCGCGGGCACCCGAGATCGTCATGAACTGGAGCGTGATGTCCACCTTGTTCGTGACGATGTTGGGGATGCGCTGCTGCGCGTCCTGCTTGACGAACTCGACCTTGGACGGATCGTCGAACAGCGCCTGGGCGATGATGCGGCCCATGGTGATGTCCATGCCGACGAGTTCGCCGGCGTCGTTCTCGAAGTGCCACGGCGCGTTGGTGCTGCCGGTGCCGACGATCAAATGGCCGCGGTCGAGCACGGTGCGCAGCAGGCTGTCGCTGGCGGCCTGCGCGGCCGCCTGTTTGGGATCGAGCAGGACCGAGGCCGAAAGCGCGCCGAGCGCCGCACCTCCAAGTCCGAGCTTCAGAAAATCGCGGCGTTCAGTTCCTTCGGTCATCGATGTCTCCTCATGGGTTGGCACGTTCACGATCTGGCGGTCTTGAATAGTCTTATATATTGGACTACTTTCTTATATTAGAGACGGTAACCTATTCCATACGGCTTGGCAATCGAGATCAGCGAAAATGGACCAGCCCCAAATGGACCGACCTTTGACGGACAAGACCCCTCCGGCGAAGACCCGCGTGGCGCGGGGACCGCGCGAACGCGGCGTCGACAGGGTTCTGAAGCTGTTTTCCTTCCTCCAGTCGAACGGAGGGCCTGCCCGGCTGGCGGAATTGCCGCACGCTCTCGGCGCGCCCAAATCGACGATCTACGATCTGGTGAACATCCTGTCCGAGGCGGGACTGCTGGAGGTGCGCGGCAAGGAGAGCAACGTCTATTTCGGCAAGTTGATCTATCTTTACGGGGCAAGCTATCTGCGCGCCAACGACATCGTCGCGCGCGGACGCGAAATGGTCGACGCGCTGGCAAAGGAGACGGGCGAGACGAGCGAGCTTTGCACGCGCCTGCACGGCAAACAGGTGATCGTCCACGCTCGCCCCGGCTCGCGGCCGCTGCGCATCAGCTCCGAAATCGGCTCGCGCATCCCCTTGCCATGGACCGCGTCCGGCAGGCTGATGCTGTCGCAAATGCCGTTGGCGGAAATCTCGGCGATCCTCGAACCTGAGGACCGGACGATGCCCGACGGCAAACCCGTCGACATCGCCGCATTCGTTGCGGAATGTCATGCCCACACGCAGCTGCCGCTGGCCAGGACGGTGGGCATGATCAGCCGTTTCACGCAATGTCTTGCCGCGCCCATCACCAACCAGGCCGGGCAGGTGGAAGCAACGATCTGCTTTGTCCTGCCCATCGATATCCCGGAAGAAAAGATGCGCATGCTGGAAGCGAAGCTGCTGGAGGCTTCGGAAGCAATCTCTCTGGGCGGGGACGCGTTGCGCTGACACTGGAGCGCGGCCAGTGTGGCCACAAAGGCACCCGAAAGCAGTTTTGTCCTGTCGTCGTTGATTTCCTTATCTCCACGTCCGGCCATCGGCTGTTAACCGCGCCCCGACTTCGTCGCATGCACGACTTGGGGATGCCGACGACCGTCGATCTCCAACGATTGCGCGGATCGTTGACGCCGGCGGCCATTGCCGCTTTTCTCAGATAGTGGGTAGCGATGACGGCGGCGCGACCCTGGCACTACGACTGTGCCGGATTCCAGTCTCTGGAACAGCAATATTTGGATGGCCAATCGAACAAAGCGCCCTATAAACAACGATAAAATCGCGATCACCCAGGGGAGACGATGCGCTACATACGTCCGCTTTCAATCGAAGATGCCGTCGGCACGCTGGCCAGTTCGGCCGGAACAGCCGCAATCCTGGCCGGAGGCAGCGACCTCCTGGTGAGAATGAAGGGCGGCTTCGTCGAGCCCGACCTCATCGTCGACATCAAGGCCGTCCCGGGACTCGGTGATGTACAGGAAACAGCCGAAGGCTTCAGGATCGGAGCCGCGGTTCCCAGTGCCGTGCTCGGCGAAAACACCGCCCTGAAGAAGGCCTGGCCCGGCGTGGTCGAGGCGGCCAGGCTGATCGGCTCCAAGCAGGTGCAGGGACGCTGCACCATCGTCGGCAACCTCTGCAACGCCTCGCCGGCGGCCGACAGCGTGCCGGCGATGGTGGCGGCCGGCGCCAAAGCAGTGATCGTCGGGCCGTCGGGCCGGCGCACCATCCCTGTCGAGACCGTGCCTGCCGGACCCGGCAGGACCACGCTCGCCAAAGGCGAGATCATCGAGGCGATCCTGCTCGACAAGCGTCCGCCGCACGCAGGCGACGCCTATCTGCGCTTCATCCCGCGCACCGAGATGGACATTGCGGTGGTCAGCGCCGGCGTGAACCTGACGCTCGACGAAAAGGGCGCCGTCAAGACAGCCCGCATGGCGCTGGGCGCCGCGGCGCCGACGGTGCTTCTGGTGGAAGAGGCTGCCGAAGTCCTCGTCGGCTCGAAGCTCGACGAAGCAACGCTGGAGCGGCTTGCAAAGGTCTGCTCGGGCGCCTGCCGCCCCATCGACGACAAGCGCGGCACCATCGAATTCAGAAGAAAAGTCGCGGGCGTGCTGGCCAGGCGGGCCGCCGTGACCGCCTATCAGCGTGCAGGAGGCAAATGATGGCCGGCGTAGCAGTTTCAACCACGATCAACGGCGATGCCGTCGAATATCTGTGCCAGCCCGACGAGACGCTGCTGGAAGTGCTGCGCGACCGTCTGGGCCTGACCGGCGCCAAGGAAGGCTGCGGCACCGGCGACTGCGGCGCCTGCTCAGTCATCCTCGATGGCCGCCTGGTGTGCTCGTGCCTCGTGCTCGGCGCCGAAGCCGAAGGGCGGCAGGTCGAGACCGTCGAGGGCATGGCGCATGGCGAGCAATTGCACCCGTTGCAGCAGAAGTTCCTCGAGCACGCGGCCCTTCAGTGCGGCATCTGCACGCCGGGCTTCCTGATCGCGGCGAAGGACCTGCTGGCCAAGAACCCCTCGCCGACCGAGGAGGAAATCCGCTTCGGCCTCGCCGGGAACCTGTGCCGCTGCACCGGTTACGACAAGATCGTTCGCGCCGTCCAGGACGCGGCCAACGTGATGCGGGGAGCCTGACCGATGAATTTCGATCCACGTTATTCGACGCGCAATTTCACGGCCGTCGGCACGCGCCCCATCCGCCCGGACGGCATCGACAAGGTGACGGGCCGCGCCCGCTACGGCGCCGACTTCAACATGGCCGGCCAGTTGGTCGGGCGCATCCTGCGCAGCCCGCACGCGCACGCCAAAATCAGGAAGATCGACACCTCGAAAGCTGAAAAGCTGCCGGGCGTGAAGGCGGTCATCACAGCAGCCGACCTGCCCGATCACACCAATGGCGACGCCGCCATGTACGACATCCTCGACAACTGCATGGCGCGCAAGAAGGCACTCTATGACGGCCACGCGGTGGCCGCCGTCGCCGCCATCGACGCCCGCACGGCAAGGCAGGCGCTGAAGCTCATCGAAGTCGACTACGAGGTGCTGGCGCATGTGACCGATGTCGACGAGGCGATGAAGCACGGGGCGCCGCTGATCAACGACGCCGTCTTTACCGAGGGTCTTGAGGAAAAGCCGGTCAAGCCGTCCAACGTCACCAAGCGCAGCCAGTTCGGCCATGGCGATGTCCACGCGGGCTTCGGCCACGCCGATTTCGTCGTCGAGCGCTCCTTCAGGACCGAGCAGACGCATCAGGGCTATATCGAGCCGCACGCTTGCGTGGCGAGCGCCAACGCGGACGGCACGGCGGACCTGTGGGTCTGCACGCAGGGCCATTTCGTCTACCGCCAGCACTGCGCCCAACTGCTCGGCATGGACGCCTCGAAACTGCGCGTCACCTCTTCCGAGATCGGCGGCGGCTTCGGCGGCAAGACCCACGTCTGGGCCGAGCCGGTGGCACTCGCCTTGTCGCGCAAGGCCGGCCGACCGGTGAAGCTGGTAATGACGCGCGACGAGGTGTTCCGCGCCTCCGGCCCGACAAGCGCCACCTCGATCGACGTCAGGATCGGCGCCCGCAAGGACGGCACCATCACCGCCGCCGAAGCGACGCTGCGCTATTCCTGCGGCCCCTATGCCGGCTCATGGGCCGAAGTCGGCGCCATGACCTCCTTCGCCTGCTACAGGCTCGAGAACGTCAAGACCGTCGGCTACGAGGTGCTGGTCAACCGGCCGAAGACCGCGGCCTACCGCGCGCCCTCGGCGCCGATGGCGGCCTTCGCGGTGGAAAGCGCGATCGATGAACTGGCCAAGATGGTCGGCATGGACCCGGTCGACTTCCGCATCAAAAACGCCGCCCAGGAAGGCACGCGGTCTTCCTACGGCCCGGTCTACGGCCCGATCGGCATCGGCCCGACGCTGGAAGCGGTGAAGAACCATCCGCACATGAAGGCGCCGCTCGGCAAGAACCAGGGACGTGGCATGGCTTGCGGCTTCTGGTTCAACTTCGGCGGCCAGACCTGCACCGACCTCAACATCGGCATGGACGGTTCGGTCTCGCTTGCCGTCGGCACCATCGACGTCGGCGGCTCGCGCGCCTCGCTGTCACTGATCGCGGCAGAGGAACTCGGCATTGCCTACGAGCATGTGAAGGCGGTGGTCGCCGACACATCGAGCCTCGGCTACAATGACATGACCGACGGCAGCCGCGGCACCTTCTCCACCTCCATGGCGACCATCTCGGCCGCCCGCAACGCCATCAGGACGCTGCGCGAGCGCGCCGCCCAGATGTGGGACATTTCCGTCGATGACGTCGCCTGGGAACACGGCCACGCGGTCGCCAGGGGCGAGAAGCACGGCAATCTCGGCAAGCTGTCGCTCAAGGAGATCGCCGCCGCGTCCGGCACGACGGGCGGGCCGATCGCCGGTCACAGCGAACTGGTCGCCGACGGCGCCGGCGTCTCCTTCGCCACCCACATCTGCGACATCGAGGTCGATCCCGAGACCGGCGCCACGCGGGTGCTGCGCTATACGGTGGTGCAGGATGCCGGCAAGGCGGTGCATCCGACCTATGTCGAGGGCCAGTACCAGGGCGGTGCGGCGCAAGGCATCGGCTGGGCGCTCAACGAGGAATATATCTACGGCAAGGACGGGCGGTTGCAGAATCCGGGCTTCCTCGACTACCGCATCCCGGTCTGCTCCGACCTGCCGATGATCGACACGCAGATCCTTGAAATCCCCAACCCCAACCACCCCTACGGGGTGCGCGGCGTTGGCGAGACTTCGATCGTGCCGCCGCTGGCGGCGATCGCCAACGCGCTGTCGAACGCGGCGGGCGTGCGCATGACGCACATCCCGATGTCGCCGCCGCGCGTTCTGGCCGCGCTCGAGGCCGCACGGGAAGGCTGATGGTCGAGGTCACGCTCTGGGGGTCGCTCGGAAGGGCCGCCGGAGGCACCAGCAAGCTCGATATCGAGGCCAAGGACATAAGGGAGCTGTTCAGGAAACTGGCTGAACAGCATCCCGGCCTCCAGCCCTGGATAGACCGCGGCATCGCCGTCTCCATCGACGGGACGATCTACCGCGACACATGGTCGAAGCAATTGCCGCAAGACGCGGAAATCTTCCTGCTGCCCCGTCTCGCCGGAGGATAAACGGCGCGCTGCAATTGCTTGTCGACGGCTTCGTCGATGTGCAGGAGGCTGATGGGGCAAAAGCAAACGGAAAGCATGCCTTCCGTATGGCGTCCGTTCAGACGACGAAGCGTATCGCGCGCTGGATGTCGAAGAAGTCGTTCGCCCGGAAGCGAAGCGTGCGCGGTGCGGGATGCTCGATGCCCGGATACCAGCTGCCCTTGAAGGCTTCGATCGGGGTGGTGAACTCGACGACGAGTTCGAAGCTGTCGGCCAGCTTCGGCAGGCATGTCGACAGATCGCGCGACAGCGCGGCCTCGACCGTCTCGCGAATGGCTTTCACCGACCCTTGCGGCGACAGCGAGGAGGTGGCCGGGCCGAAGCCCTGGCTGGTGGCGACGGTGGCAATGTCGGCAACCAGCGCCTTCGCCTCGCCGCACATGCCGGCGTCGCCCGACAGGAATGCCGACGGTACGCCGTAGCGAGCCGCGCAATGCGCGTTGAGCGTGTATTCGGACGCGATCTCGCCATTGAGGAACATCCTCGACACAGTGCCGGTCAGCGTGTGCGCCAGCGGATTGGTGTCGGTGCCGGCCTTGTTGTGATAGCCGGTGTAGAGGGCGGCGTCGAAACTCTCGTCGATGCCGAACATCATCGCATCGGGATGCCCGCTCCAGCCGCGGACGATACGCACGTAGTCGGGAAGTTTCGAAAGGATGAGATTGCGCGCCGTCGAATGGGCATCCTTGACAACGATCTCGGTGGCACCAGCGGCCCTGGCGCCCTCGCAGGCGGCCACCAGTTCGTCGGTCATGTATTCGCGGAACTCGGCGTATTCCGGATGCCCCTTGCGCGCCTCGTCCCAGTTGGTGATGCCTGCCGTACCTTCGATGTCGGCGCTGATGAAGACCTTCATGTCCCTGCCTTTCGATCTGGGTGAAATCCGTGCAGCTTCGGCGGCCATCACCGCCGCGACCGTTACCGGTCAGGCCGCCACTTCGGCGCGCCGGCGTTCCAGGAACATCGGCCCGACCCGGATGCCGCGGCGACCTTTCTCGTCGACCGCATCGAGTTCGAGGATCTCCTCCTCGTAGAGCAGGCCGTGCATGCGGAAACGGCCTGCATCGACCGGCTCGCACGTATGCGTGCAGAAATATTCGATCAGGCACTTCAGTTCACCATGGCTGTAGCTCAGATAGGTGATGTTGAAATCCGGACCGTATTCTCCCAGGTGCGGCGCGATCTCGGACGGGACCTTCTCCACCGGCAGGGTCTCGACGCGCAACCACTTCGCCCCCTTCCACGTCAGCGTGTCGGCTTCGGAGAAGGAGACGTTCATATGCGCATAGTCGGCCCCGCGGCCGTAGATGCGCCCGTCGATGACGAAGTCGTTGCCGGAGACGGGGCGGATCTGCAACGGCACGCCTTCCCCCATCAGATAGAGCTTCCCGTCCTTCCTCTTGACCTCGACGACTTCGCCGCTCGCCTCGTGCCGGTAGTGTCCCGGCAGGCTCGCGAACTGCTCTTCGCTTATGGCCGGCGCCTTCTGGTTGCGCTGCGGCATCCGGCCCATGCCCTGCTCGGCAAGCGCGATGCGCAGTCCGTCGCCCGCCAGCCGCGAGGCGATCTGGTTGGCGAAATCGAGCGTCGCGAAGACGAGGACACCGAAGCCGGCCCGCGGCAACAGTAGCATCTGCGAGGCGTAGCCATAGACCGCGCCGCCGTGGCCGACCGATGTCCACCCGTCCATGTCGCCGACGCCGAAGCACAGCCCGTAGCCGTTCAACGCCTTGTCGTGGCCGGCCGGGCGCTTGCCGACCGGAGTCCACATTTCGCGCAGCGAGGCGGGGCTGACGACGGCATGGCCGTCCGGCGCGAAACCGCCCCGCAGCAGGCACTGCGCATAGCGGGCCATGTCGGCGGTGGTGGAGAAGATGTTGCCTGCAGGTGAGCCGCCGAGGTTGAACACCGGCGCCGGGCTGTCGCCTTCCAACGTCCACATGTCGGCCGGCGCCAGCCTTTCGCGAATGCCCGGCGCCATGCCTGGGGATGTGTCCTTCATGCCGAGCGGCTTCAGGATGGTTTCGGTGATGTAGTCGGAGTAGCTCTTTCGCGTCACCCGCTCGATCACCATTCCGACCACCGCGATCCCGGCGTTGGAATAGTGCATGATGCCGGCGCTGGGATCCTGCTTCAGGGTTGAGGTGGCCAGTTCGGCGACCGTGTCGGCGAGCGGCGGCTTGTGCGAGTCGAGGTAGTGCCCGCTCTTGGGTTCGCGCACGATGCCGGCGGTGTGGCTCATCAGCTTGCGGAGGCTGATCTGGGAGCCGAACGGCCCGCTTTCGCGCCCGGCGAACGGATTGGTCGGCTGGAAGCCGGGCAGGTAGGTGGAAACGTCGACGTCGAGGTCGATCAGCCCCTTTTCGACCAGTTGCATGATGGCGGCGGACGTGAAGGTCTTGGTGATCGAGCCGATGCGGAAGCAGGTGTCAGCCTTCATCTCGAAGTGCCGGTCATGGCGCTGGATATGCCCGTCGCGCAGCAACCCGTCGCGGTCGACGAGCGCGTAGGAGATGGAGGGGATCGCCTTGTCCTCGACCTCATGGCGGATGAGGTCCTCGAAAAGCTCGATGGCGTTGTTGGAAAGCGAAGACACGACGGATACTCCCTGAGTTTCAGCTTGTATGGCGGGGATCGAGGATGTCGCGCAAAGCGTCGCCGACAAGGTTCCACGCCAGGACGAACAGGAAAATCGCGGCGCCGGGGAAAGCGAGCGTATACCAGTATTGGAACGGGTTGCCGGGCTGACCGACGATCCAGTTGCGCGCATAGGCGATGAACTGCCCCCAGTCGGCGTAGCCTTCCTCGGTGCCGACGCCGAGGAAACTGAGAGCCGAAGCGGTGAGCACCATCGAGCCCGTGGCCATGGTGGCGAGAACGAGCACCGGGAAGAAGGCATTGGGCAGGATGTGAAGCACGATCAGCCTGAGGTCACCGGCGCCGTAGCTCCGCGCCGCGTTCACGTAGTCCATCTCGCGGATGCGCAGGATTTCGCTGCGCACCACGCGCGCATAGCCCATCCAGCCGAAGGTCGTCAGCGCGATGGTGATCGGGCCGAGCCCCTTGCCGAGCAGCGCGGTGAGCACCATGGCGGCGATGAGGAACGGCACGGCCATGAACACGTCGACGATGCGCATCAGCACTTCGTCCACGACGCCCCCGTAGTAGGCTGCGAGCGACCCTATGATCGTCCCGATCAGCACCGAGATGGCGACGACGCCGAGGCCGATCTTGAAGGCTGTGCGGGTGCCCCAGACGACGGCATAGTAGATGTCGTATTGCCCTTCGGTGGTTCCGAAGGGGGATTCGGGCGAAGGCGGCTGCGGCGTTGCCAGGAAGCCGGCACGCGGCGTGTCATAGACAGACAGCTGGAATTCCTGCGGCGGTGCCAGCACCGGCGCGAATACGGCGACGAGGACGAACGCCAGGAGCAGGAGAAAGCCCAGCAGCGACATCGGATTGCGCCTGAGGTAGCGAAGCACCTTCATCGCGTCTTCACCCTCGGATCGAGCAGCGGATAGATGAGGTCGACGATGAGGTTCATCACTACCAGCACGACAGCGAAGTACAGGCCGAAGCCGAGCACGGCCGGAAAGTCCAGGTTGGCTGCGGTCTTGGCGGCGAACTGGCCGAGGCCGGTATAGTCGAAGATGGTTTCGGTGATGACCACGCCGCCCATCATGGTGGCCAGTTCCATACCGGCGATCGTGACGACCGGCAAAAGCGCGTTGCGACGGGCGTGATGCAATTCCACGACACGCCGCGGCATGCCCTTGGCACGCGCCGTGCGGACATAGTCCTGGCGCAGCGTCTCAAGCATTGAGGTGCGCATGATGCGCGTCATGTTGGCGATATTGACATAGGTGAGCGTGATGACCGGCGCCGCCAGGTGCCGCAGCGAATCGAAGAAGATCGCCAGATTGCCGTTGAGCAGGGCATCCACCGTGTTCGCCCCCGTGTAGCGGGTGAAGTCGGGCGACCGGACGACGGCCTGCGCCCACTGGCTGAGCCGGCCGGGCGGGAACCAGTCGAGTGCCGAATAGAAGACCAGCAGCATCAGCAGGCCGAAGACGTATACCGGGAAGGACCAGCCCAGGATGGTGAAGATGCGGATGACGTGATCGGGCCAGCGGTTGAGATGGATGCCGGCGCGCGAGCCGAGAAAGACTGCCAGCAGGAAGCTCGGAATGAAGGCGAGCAGGACCAGTTCCATCGTCGCCGGCAAAAGCGAGGCCAGCGCATGGGCGACCGGCTGGCGCGCGGTTTCTGACCAACCCAGATTGCCGGTCAGGATATTGCCGATCCAGCGCCCGTACTGGACGTAGAACGGATCGTTCAGCCCATACTGTTCGATCATCCTGCGGATGCTGTCCTGCCCGCCTTTGAGGAAGTCGGGCGACGGCGCGTAGGCGGCGAGCCGCTGCGTCGGCGACAGCGACATCTGCAGCGCGAACAGCATCAGCGAAAGGGCGAAGAGGACGACGGGAAGCATCAGCAGCCGTCGCAGAGCGTAATTCAGCACATCCGGACCCGCGGAGCGAGGGATTGGTCGGACTGCCGGGCGGCATTTCCGCCCGGCGCTTCGTCGACGTCGGTCAATCGGCCTTCTTGGTGATGGGATAGAAGTCCCAGGCACCGTAAAGGATCATGTTGTGCACGTAGCCGTCGATGTTGCTGCGCGTGACGATGTAGGAGAAGTCCTCCCAGAGGAACTGGGTCGTGGCGTATTCGTAGGACATTTCCTGCAGCTTGGCATAGATCGGCTCGCGCACGGCCGGATCGCTCGAAGCCCACGCCTCGTCCAGCAGCGGCTTGAACTTCTCCGTCATCAGGTCGCGGTAACCCTGGCCCAGCATGCCGCCGACAAGGCCCGTCGGGGACAGGTAGTAGGTCGCGGCGCCCAGCGGCCCGCCCGGATCGGAATAGTCCGGACCCCAGCCCATATAGGTCAGCGGCGAGGCGGGCTTTTCGCGATTGTTCAGCTTGTCCGAAACCGATGCCCACGGCAACGACTGGATCTTCATCTTGAACTTCGGGTTGATCCGCTGCAGGCCCTGCTGCAGCGCCGACAGCGCTGCCGTGCCAAGCGGGGTGCCTTCCTGCACATAGGCCGTGAAGGTGAAGCCGACGTCCCACAACTTGCCGCCGAACGCCTTCTTGAAGTGCTCGGCCGCCTTCTCCGGATCATAGGTGTAGATCGGCGAATCCGGCCGGTAGCCCATGATGCCGCGCACCGTCGGGCCACGCGCCTGCACGGTCTTGCCGAGCACCACGTCCTTGAGGAGAACATCGTAGTTCTGGGCGTAATTGAAGCCCTTGCGGACGTCGATATCGGAGAAGAAGTCCGGCGGGATGCCGTTGCCGTCTAGCTTGCCGCTGCCGATGGCGGAATTGTCGGCCTCGTCCAGCGGCCAGGCGAAATAGAGGCCGCGGCTGAAGACCTTGGGCAGGCCGTCGATGACCTTCACGCCCTCCGTCTTGCTGAGTTCGTCGAGGAACTCGACCGGCGTCGTCACGAAGTCGGCATCGCCCGAAAGCAGTTGCAGGCGCCGCGTCGTCCATTCCGGCACGGTGCGGATGACCACCCGCTCGAGCGAGGCGGGACCCATGAAATAGTTGTCGAACCGCTTCAGCGTGATGCGGCGGTCGGTGCGGTCCCATTGCTCGAGCATGAAGGGGCCGGTGCCGTTTTCCTCGGCGAACAACGGATCGGCCCCGACTTCGGGACGATAGTACTTCTTCCAGGTATCGCCGTCGCCGTCCCAGCCGCCGACCGAGGCCACCCATTCCTTGTCGACGATCGAGGCGCCGAACGGCAGGGCGAGAACCCCGAGCGTGGCGGGGAACGACTTCGGCAGCTTCAAGGTGACGGTGTCGCCCTCGACCGTGATCTGCGAGGCGAGTTCGTCATAGACCTTGCGCAGCGCCTCGGGGCTGGCCTCGTTGATGTCCTTCACGTTGCCGACGCTCTCGGCCCACTTGGCGATATCGGTGTACTTGCTGGCCGACACCACCTCGGTGATGGCGTTGGACATCCACGACTGCCCCATCAGGATGGCGCGCAGCAGCGAATAGCGCACGTCCTCGGGGGTGATCTCGCCGTAGCCCGGCTCGATCTTGGCCTTCTGCTCCTCGCTCAGCCCGTCATAGTACTCCCAGGTAATCTTGCCGTCGTCGCCCTTGACGCCGACCTTGTGTGCGTGGACGCCCTTGCGGATCGGGAAGGTGTAGCTGATCGAGCCGTCCGCCCCCTGCTTGATCAGCCCGTTTTCAAGGCTCGGCACCTCGGTCGAAAGAGACGGCACGAATTCGGATATCTGCGAGCCGTTGTAGTTGAGCAGCCGGCTATAGACGTTCAACACCCCGTAGGAACTCGGGGTGTTGGCAATGTAGGCGGGATCGAAGGATTGAACGTCGTCAGTCCAGAGAAAGACGAAGGTACCGGGATTCTTGGTCTCGGCGGCGGCAGGCGAAATCGCCGTGCCGACTCCCAGACACAAAGCCAATGCCAAAGCACGTTTCATGGAAATATTCCCCTACGATGGACACAGCAGTCTTCTTGTCGTTGCCTTCGAAGCTAGGAGGACGCTTGCATTGCTGTCCAATGCGTAGATAGGATCGGTTATGCGCGTTACGCATGAGGAAGCGGATGGAACTGGCGTGGTTCGAAGATTTTCTGGAGATCGTCGCGACCCGCAACTTCTCTACCGCCGCGGCATCCCGCAACATTTCGCAGCCGGCCTTCAGCCGGCGCATCAAGGCGCTGGAGGCCTGGGTCGGGGCTGAACTCATCGACCGCAGCACCTATCCGGTCCATCTGACCAACGCCGGCAACATGTTCGTCCCGCGCTGCCAGGAGATGGTGCGCGACATCTATCGCCTGCGCACCGACTGCCGAAACGCCGCCGGCGCCAGTTCGCAGCTGCTGACCTTCGCCGCCCTGCATACGCTGGCCATCTATTTCTTCCCCAACTGGATCAGCAATCCCGACATGCCCAGCGCGCCCATCAACAGCAGCATGCACACGGCCGATTTCCTCGAATGCGTGGAACACCTCTCTTCGGGCAAATGCGATTTCATCATCACCTACAACCACCCCGACGGGCCCCGGGTGCTGGGTGCAGGCCCCTTCGAATCACAGCAGATCGGCAAGGATCGTCTTGTTCTTGTCTCCGGCGTGGATTCGACAGGAGTACCGCTCTACGACCTCGATGCGCCGGAGGGCACCAGCATACCGTACCTCGCCTATTCCTGGAGCGACGGTTATCTCGGCAAGCTGGTCTCGCTCATCCAGTCGCGCTGGCGGCGGCCCCTCAACCTCAGCCTCGTCTATCAGTCGTCCCTCGCGGAGGGGCTGAAACAGATGGCCATCGCTGGCCGCGGCGTGGTCTGGCTGCCACAGATTTGCGTCCAGAAATCCATCGCCCAGGGCGAACTGGTGCAGATCGGCGGGCAGCAGATGACCCTAGAGATCGAGATCAGGATCTTCCGGCGCATCGGCGCACGCAGCCGCGACGGCGAAATCCTGTGGAAGCATCTGGCGCGGGTCGCCGAACAGGTCGGCGCCCGCAGCACCGTCGATCCGTCCCTCACCCTGCGCTGAGCGCCAATCGGGCCTGATCGCCTATGCGAAATCCGAGACAGCGATGCATAGTTTGCATAACCGCCGACGACCGCCCGCGCAGGGGCGGATTTCGGCGGATTTGCATGGGCACCTTCGGCGTCCGCCGCTATTGACAAGCCGCAAGGTCATTGCGTTCGATGGTGGCAGACGCGATCCGTTGCGCCGGGAGTTGCTATTGTCCGTCCAATCTGTCGCCACCGCGAGCCTTCCCGACGGCGTAATCCTTTCGGTTGAAAACCTGGAAGTCTGTTTTGCCGCGAGCGCGGCGAATCCGGTGCGTGCGGTTCGTGGCGTGTCGTTCCAGATCGGTCGCGGCGAGACGCTGGCGCTGGTCGGCGAATCCGGCTCCGGCAAATCCGTCACCGCCATGACGGTGATGCGCCTGACCGAGTATGACGGCGCCAAGATCACCGGCGGGCGCATCCTGATGCGGCTGAAGGACGGCGGCATCACCGACCTGACGCAGCTTTCGGAAAAGCGCGTCGAGGCGTTGCGCGGCTTTGAGTTCTCCATCGTCTTTCAGGACCCGATGTCGAGCCTCAATCCCGTCTTCACCATAGGCGACCAGATTTCGGAGGTCGTCATGCGGCATCAGGGCAAGTCCGCCCGCGAGGCGCGCGCCATAGCGCTCAACGTGCTCAAGCTGGTGCGCGTGCCGGACGCCGCGCGCCGGCTCGACCAGTATGCGCACCAGCTTTCCGGCGGCATGCGCCAGCGCGTCATGATAGCGATGGCGCTGGCCTGTCGCCCCTCGCTGATGATCCTCGACGAGCCGACCACTGCCCTCGACGTCACCATCCAGGCGCAGATCCTGGATCTGGTGCGCGCGCTGCAGCGCGAGATCGGCATGTCGGTGCTCTTCATCACCCACGATATGGGTGTCGTCGCCGAGATCGCCGATCGCGTCTGCGTCATGCTGAAGGGCGAGATCGTCGAATCGGGTCCGGTGAACCAGATCTTCGCCGCGCCCCGGCACCGCTACACGCGCGCCCTCATCTCGGCCGTGCCGCGGCTCGGCAGCATGGCCGACAAGGACGCGCCCGAGAAATTCCCGCTCGTCATCTACGATGCGGAAACCGCCGAGCCGGAGGCCGCCCTATGACCGCCGGATCAAGCGCGGCCGGAAAAAAGCCTCTGATCGAGGTCCGCGACCTCGTCACCCGCTTCGATCTCAAGGGTGGGACGTTCGGCGGCATTTCAGGACGTGTACACGCCGTCGAGCACGTTTCTTTCGACATCTTCCCCGGCGAGACCCTGGCGCTGGTCGGCGAATCCGGCTGTGGCAAATCGACGGTGGCGCGCAGCATCATGCAGCTCGACAAACCGCTGTCCGGCTCCATCCGCTACGACGGCAAGGAGATCATTGGCGCGGGGCGGACCGCCCTCGCCGCCTTTCGCCGCGAGGTGCAGATGGTGTTCCAGGACCCGTTCTCCTCGCTCAACCCGCGCATGACGATCGCGCAGGCGCTGACCGATCCGATGCGCGTTCACCGCATCGCGTCGCGCGGCGACCTGCGGCAGCGGGCGGCGGACCTGCTGGCCAAGGTCAACCTGCCGGCCGAGCATCTCGAGCGCTACCCGCATGCCTTCTCCGGCGGCCAGCGCCAGCGCATCTGCATTGCCCGTGCGCTCGCGCTCGACCCGCGTCTCGTCATCGCCGACGAGGCGGTCGCCTCGCTCGACGTGACCATCCAGGCGCAGGTCATCAACCTCTTGATGGACCTGCAGCGAGACATCGGCATCGCCATCCTTTTCATCAGCCACGACATGGCCGTCGTCGAGCGCATCGCGCACCGCGTCGCCGTCATGCATCTCGGCGAGATCGTCGAGATCGGCGACCGCCGCTCCGTCTTCGGCAATCCGCAGCATCCCTATACGCGCAAGTTGCTGTCGACGGTTCCGGTCGCCGACCCGACGAAGCGGCCGATCGGCCGTGAGCCGATGTCGGACGAGATTCCCAGCGCCGTGCGCGGGGTGGATTTCGTGCCCGTCCATCTGCCGATGAACGCGGTCTCGCCGACGCATTTCGTGCGGCAGACCGCGCCGTCCTGACGTCGCTGCGGGCGGCGACTGCTCAGCCGCGCCAGCGGCAGGTTGCCGCTGGACCACGATCTCTGAACGGCTACACTGCATAGCCAGTTCCGCCGGTGACATTTCTCGTTGCCGCTGGACCACGATCTCTGAACGGCTACACTCAGCCGCCGTGATACGCCATCGGTTGGAATGTTGCCGCTGGACCACGATCTCTGAACGGCTACACTGATCCACGCGGCGACGTGCCGAGTGAATGGGTTGCCGCTGGACCACGATCTCTGAACGGCTACACTCAGAGGCGAATTGGTCCGCGACCCGATGGAGTTGCCGCTGGACCACGATCTCTGAACGGCTACACTCATCGGCAGCAGCGGCGGCAGCGGCAGCGGGTTGCCGCTGGACCACGATCTCTGAACGGCTACACTGCGAAGTGCGGCGAAGCCGCTTCGGATACGGTTGCCGCTGGACCACGATCTCTGAACGGCTACACTGGAATACGATGACTTTGACTGGGTGTTCCAGTTGCCGCTGGACCACGATCTCTGAACGGCTACACTATACGAGCGGTGCGGCCCGAGGACCGCACAGTTGCCGCTGGACCACGATCTCTGAACGGCTACACTTTTGCCGGCTTCGTCCGGCGGACGTCCGGGTTGCCGCTGGACCACGATCTCTGAACGGCTACACTGGTCAAGATGGTGTCGGAAATGACCGCCGGGTTGCCGCTGGACCACGATCTCTGAACGGCTACACTCCTCGACCGCATCGGCGATCAGCAGCGCGTGTTGCCGCTGGACCACGATCTCTGAACGGCTACACTGCGGTCATCCGCCGAGGGCGCGGCCGGCGAGTTGCCGCTGGACCACGATCTCTGAACGGCTACACTTGGCGATTTCACCGCGCGCTGCAACGTCGTGTTGCCGCTGGACCACGATCTCTGAACGGCTACACTACAATCCGGAACAGATGATTGCGCTTTGCGGTTGCCGCTGGACCACGATCTCTGAACGGCTACACTGTCGACCGGGATTACGTTGCTCCCCTCTGGGTTGCCGCTGGACCACGATCTCTGAACGGCTACACTGGGCGCGCATTCAGATACGTCGCGCGTCGTGTTGCCGCTGGACCACGATCTCTGAACGGCTACACTGATAGACTTGGCGTTGATAAGCCCCGCAAGGTTGCCGCTGGACCACGATCTCTGAACGGCTACACTCATGCGTAGTATTCCCACCATGCGCTATCGGTTGCCGCTGGACCACGATCTCTGAACGGCTACACTCCTATGCCGGTTGGCGCCATGCTGGGAACGGTTGCCGCTGGACCACGATCTCTGAACGGCTACACTTTTCGCACAACATTGCGCAGGCTTTTTCTGGTTGCCGCTGGACCACGATCTCTGAACGGCTACACTAAGCCGATTCAGCTTTTGCCATTCCAGCAAGTTGCCGCTGGACCACGATCTCTGAACGGCTACACTGCGGATGAACCCATGGAAGTCGAAATCGCAGTTGCCGCTGGACCACGATCTCTGAACGGCTACACTTCAGGAAATTACGCAGCGCCTGCATTTCGCGTTGCCGCTGGACCACGATCTCTGAACGGCTACACTTGCAGGAAGGTCGCATCGTCAATCCAGAAGGTTGCCGCTGGACCACGATCTCTGAACGGCTACACTTCACCGGCCTGAATGCTGAACGGCACATCGGTTGCCGCTGGACCACGATCTCTGAACGGCTACACTAGATTTATCGCGACGGTGCGGAAAGGATGGGTTGCCGCTGGACCACGATCTCTGAACGGCTACACTGCCGTCATAGCCCTGCACGACCCACGAAACGTTGCCGCTGGACCACGATCTCTGAACGGCTACACTTCCGTGCAGGTTAATCGCGTACCAGCCGTCGTTGCCGCTGGACCACGATCTCTGAACGGCTACACTCGGTTGTTGCCGCTGGCATGCGGATGGTGGGTTGCCGCTGGACCACGATCTCTGAACGGCTACACTGAATGGGGCATCCGGGTAAGTGACAGTCACGTTGCCGCTGGACCACGATCTCTGAACGGCTACACTCCAACCCGTGCAGGCGACGTGGGGCATCATGTTGCCGCTGGACCACGATCTCTGAACGGCTACACTTTGCCCATCCCGCCCAGCGGTCGTCGCTCTGTTGCCGCTGGACCACGATCTCTGAACGGCTACACTTACGGCCGAGGCGATCAAGTCGCAGATCCTGTTGCCGCTGGACCACGATCTCTGAACGGCTACACTTCCATATCGTTCGGACCGCCCTGGTCTAGGGTTGCCGCTGGACCACGATCTCTGAACGGCTACACTGTCGCCGCCTCCGCCCTGCGCGTCGCTCTCGTTGCCGCTGGACCACGATCTCTGAACGGCTACACTTTCGTCAGTCGCGTTGAAGTCCGACCCGTTGTTGCCGCTGGACCACGATCTCTGAACGGCTACACTCCCTGAGCAGGTATCTTGTTGAAAACCAATGAGATACCTGCTTCAGCAGGTAGTGGAAAAGCGCTGAAGCTTCAAAAAAGAGCAAGCTGATCGGGGTTTTTTCTCGGCTTCCTGCGTCGCTGACCCGAGAATCGGACGATGTTTTCATATTGCTTGTCCGTAAACGTAAGGACATGAACATCTCCACGGTCCGGCAGATGGTCCTCGATCCGCCGCATGTAAGTCTCGAATTGTTCCTTGCCGTTGCAGAACCGAGCATAGACTGAAAACTGACTCTTTTCGAAGCCCTGGTCGAGCAGGAACTGGCGAAATTTGGTGGCGGCCTTGCTTTGCGCCTTCGTCATTACCGGTAGGTCGAACATGACGAAAATCCACATCAGTCGATATCCGCTAAGTTGAGTGGCGCTCACGTGACTACGGCTCCCAGCCCGGCGAGTTCGATCGCCGAGGGAGGGCGCGGCGGCGCAAGGTTGGACGCCTTGCCCGTCTCGAAGCTGCGCGCCAGCGATTGACTTAGATACGTTGCCGCCATCGTGACGGTGGTGGTTCCGTCTTCCCCTGGCAGGTCGAGCGCGATCAGGCCCGCATAGGCGCGTTTTGCGTCGGAGGACACTTCTGAACATCCCTTGGCGGCAAGCTTCACGGTTACCAGGTCGACCAATGGCCGAAACGGCTCGATGAGATCGTCTGCCAGTGCGAACGCGTTGCCGCGATTGGCGTGGTGGATGCCGATGGACGGATGCAGCCCTGCCGCGACCACCGAGCGCGCAACGAGCGAACGCAGCACGGTGTAGCCGTAGTTGAGCAAGGCGTTGACACCCTCCGCCGAGCGATCACGGCGAAATTCTTCCCCCATAAGCAACGGCCAGTAGCGCCGCGCCGCCTGTGCCTCGATATTGTCGGGATCACCGGAGCGCACCCGCCGGGCGAGCATGGCGAAAGCGCCGGATTCGATGCCCTGCGCCTCCAGTACCGCCGCCTGCCAGCGGATCTTGGCGACCACGATCTCGCGCCAGAGTTGCTTGGCGAGAGGCTTGCCGGCATCCCATTGCGCGCGCATACGCGCGTTCTGCCCGTGATGCCCGTCGAGCGGCAGACAGACGGCGACCGGCGCATGATTGGCGCCACACAGCACCAGCAACGCACCGCGTTCCGCGAGCGCCACTACCAGATTGGTTGTCCAGGTCACGCCATGGGCATGGATGATAACCGCGGCAACGTCGTCGAGAGGAATGCGGCCGACCTCCGCGCGATCCTCGCTGACGACGAGAAAGCCTCGATGCGCTGAAAGATGACGGCCGTCGGTGGCGATGTCGATAATCCGTTCCATCGCATGCGACGTCCTACTCGGCAGCCGCGCGCTTGGAAGGCCTTCGCCGCGCCGCCTTGCGCGCGGGAAATCCCGGATCGGAAACGCGGCCCAGTTCGTCCACCCGCACCTGCCTGGCCCTGGCGCGCTTCAAGCCGCCTGGTGTTGGTGAGAAATACTTGAAGGGATCAATATCGGTCGAGACTGCGTCCCTTTTCTTAAGATCGCCGGCTTCTTGAGGCTCGGCCAAGGTGATTTGCCCATTTTGTCCGAACTTGACGACGCGGACCAACTTCCTTGTTCCCCCATCCTGCTCGATCGCCAATACATCGTCCTGATGCAGCGAAAGCACCTTCTTCGCGATCGGATTCTCCTTCCTGATCTTCGATGTCCAGCCCGGCTTATGCGCGTCGAACATCGATACCACTTCCGCCTGCCACTTGCCGTCCTTCATTTCCCAGACGTCATAGCGGTAGTTGGAATCGCCCTTGTAGCCCTTGTAGGCGCGGCCGCTGCGGTCGCGGATGGGGATGACCGAAAGCGGCTCGATGACGCGCGCCCTTCGGACCCGACGAAACTGAAGCGGGCCGAGTTCCGGGAACTTGCGCAGCCTTGCCTCGAAATCCTTGCCGTCGAGGCCGAAGGTCCATTCGTGCAGGGCCGCGCGCAGGTCGGCGTCACGCAAGGCATCAATGTCGGCGGTCTTTTTCAGCGCATGGAACGGAATACGGTGGACGACGAGGTCGTTGCCTTTCTCGTCTTTTTCGCCGGTCAGGCCATAGGCGGTTTCGTTGTGCAGGCGTCCCGCCGTTGCGTCATGGCCCTTTGGCAAACCGGCCTTGGAGGCTGTGCCGTGATCCGGGCGATGGCTGACGACGATGGTGCGAACGACGTCGCGCACGTCGTCGCTGAAATCCTCCCACGGCTCGGCAAGGTCGGCCGTCACGCGGTTGGCGGCCTCATGCCCGCGCAGGCCCGCTTCGCGCGCGATCTTCATCAGCAGCCGCCTGTCGGTCACGCCGATCACGACCGCATCGACGGCGTGATGGCGATGGTCCTTGCGGTTCTTCGGCTGGTCGGCGCCGCCGCCGAAATTGTGATCCGGCAGCGCGCTGTTCAGGCCCCAGCTTCGACGCAGCATCTCCGTCAGCCGGCCGGGCGAAACCCAGACATGGCCGCTGCCCTCGCCGGAGCCCGGATAGAGCGAACTCAGATATTCCCGCGCCAGGCGCGACAGATACTGCGTGTCGACCAACTGACGTGCGATGAAGCCGCCCTGGGCGTCGAAACGCGACATGGCGTCCGGCTCGAAGCGCCAGCGCTTTTCGCGCGGCAGCCGCGCGGCGCGTGCGGCAATGTCCTCCCAATCGTCCCGGTGTCCGAAGGCTTCGTAGGGCGAGCGTTTGCGCTTTTCGCGGTTCGCTTCGCGCATGCACAGAAGCCGGTTGCCGTTGGAATCGTCGAGCGTGGCGCTGAACGGCAAAATATGATCGACCTCCACCGCGCCCGAGAACAGCATGTCGACCGAAATTAGCTTGCCGGTGTAGACGCAGCGCCGGTCGAGCACATTGCCGGGATTGAGTTCTTCCCACAGCTTCAGCAGCGCGCGGTTGGCGCCCTTGTCGGCAATGCCGATCTCACCGAGCTTTTCGGACCGCTTGACCGCAGCCTCGCGGTTCTGCCGGTTTTTGGCGTTGATCTCGCGCTTGCGCTCCTCGTCGAGCTTCAGTTCGCGCGCGAGTTCGATGGCGATCTGCTCCGGCGGGCCGTAGCGCTTGATCAACCGGTTCAGCACGCGGCGAAGCTGGTTGAGGCCGATATGCACGGTGGGATTGGTCAGCCGGCCAACCCGCTGCTCCTCCGGATCGGCCGGATCGCCGGTGCCGGGCATGATGTGTCGCTCCAGCACGGCGCCGTAATAGGGCAGTTCGTCCAGCACTTCGCCGGTTCGGAAATCCGAATGATGGCCGAGCCCGGCTTTCTCCACCGCCTCGCTGTAGACGACGACCGCCGCTTTCAGCGCCGCGATCAGCTTCTTCGTCGCCGTCTCGCCGAAACGGCCGAAGCCTTCCGGCAGGCGGGCGCCAGCGGTGGCGTGGGCCTGCTCAGGGGTGAGCTTGTGCGTCTCCTCCAGCCAGGCGACCAGCATCGCCTCGTCCTCGTCGCTTTCCTGTTCGCGGATGTGCGAGACGACCTCCCATTGCGCTTCGTCGGATAGATGCTGCCAAAGCGTGCCGAAGCGCGTCTTAGCGCCGAGTTCGGCTGCGACCTCGTCGCCCTTGAGCTCCTTGCGGTTCTCGCCCTCTTTGTTGAACCGCGCATCGGGATCGAGCTTCAACGCCTTGCGCAGCGTCTCGAACGAGACGGCTTTCTTGTCCTTCAGCTTGAGATAGAGGACCTCGCGCTGCTGCAGCTTCAGCGACGCCGGGTTCGCGCCGGCGGTAACGATCCTCAGCGCATTGATCTCCTCCAAAAGTCGCCGGCGCTGGAACAGCGGATGCGCCTTCGGCAGACGCGGCTCGCCAGGAACCAGCGTGCAGGTGCCGATCTTCGGCTCCTTCAGCGGCCGCTGGTGGAAGATGATCTCGAAGAAGCGTTTTTCGTTCTCGGGCGTCAGCGTCTCGGGATAGTATTGCGCCTGCCGCTGCCAGATGAGATTGAACTCCTCCTCCAGCATCTGGCGGTCGGGATAGAAATCGTAGCCGTCGCCGCGCGCGCCTTCGCCCGTCTCGGGCCGAAGCCGCGTGCGCACGCTCGCAATCGCGTTGGGATCGGACGAGGCCGCGCGCAGGCCGTGCAGGTAGTCGCCAAAAGTCTCGGCGCCGGCATCGCGCATGGCCTCGTGCAGCCGGGCCACGCCCACCCGGATCTTGCCGCTGTCATCGTTCTTGCCGCGATCGGCCTTCCTGTTGCTTTTGAAGCCGCGCCGCTGGTTGAGGTGGAACAGCGCGCGCCCGAGATGGTGCAACGGCAGTTTTTCCCGCAATGCCCTGGCGCGCAGTTCGAACGGGTCGAGCCCCTCCAGCGCCTTGCGCTCCACCTCGGCGGCCGACAGGAAACCGGCTTCGGTCAGGTACTTGAGAAGCGCCGCCTGTCTCTGCTTGAAACGATCGCGGCGGCGGCGCATGGCGCGCGCGGCGCGCCGGTCGAAGGCGAGCGAGGCGCCTGATTTCGGGTCGCGACCGTCGCTGAAGATGCGTGCCCCGGCGGTGACTATGCCGATAGGCGAGTCGTCTTCGTTCAGTTCGATGACTGCCCAGCCAAGTGAATTCGTGCCGAGATCGGCCCCAAGCCTCCAGCGCATGATACCCGCCCTGATTGTTTTGCCCCACGACATCCTACCGCAGGATGCTGAACGGTCAAATTATAGGACACAAAATTTAAGCTGTCAAAATTCCCTACTAAGCATTTGACGTTCAGGAAACACCCTGATATCCCCAGACGCAATGTGATTTGGGTCGGGGTCCAAACTCGACCGGGCAACGGGTCCAAACCTTGCCACGCGGGTGCGCACTCGCCTTATTGCAGATGGCACTATGGTTTGGGACACTGTGTTTGCATTCTCCCATTGCTTAGTAGTTGCCGCTGGACCATATCTCCTTCCGCTTGACGGCCGTCCATCAGCCGTTATTGTATCGTTTCAGAGATCGTGGTCTGGCGGTTAACAAGCAGCCAGTCTGCACCAGATAAGGGCGGCGCTCCGGCGCCGCCTTTTTCGTCTGGCGTGACGCCGGCGTGGGCTGCGAGTTCCTCCGACAGCGATTTCGTTGTCTGGGAGGGACGTAGGGCTCGCAGGCGATCTTCGTTCGAAAATCGACCAGGTGTGGAATGCCTTCTGGGCTGGCGGCACCGCCGAGGCAGGCTCGTCTGGCAAAGGAGAAAGCAGGACCTGCGATTGCCACCACAAAGGTCATGTCGCGCCGGAACAAATGCGGCTGAGAATGAAACGTGGCGGACACCTTTGTTCCCTCGTCATCGCTCCCCGTGCGCCAAAGTGAATAGAAATCGAACGGGAGACGCCAGCAACCCGTGTTCGTTTGGAATCCGGCATCCGCAACCGCCGCTTTCACCCCATGGAAGCGTCACTCTTGGTTACGCCGGGCGTTTCGGCCTTTTGCCTTTCGGTTTGCCGGAAGCGTGATGCTCAGCCGAACCGCCCTTGCGGTGCGGCTTCCTGAACGGCTTCTGGTCGAGCTTTCCGTCTTTGCGGAACTTCGGCCTCGCCCGCCACGATGCCTTGCGCCCCTCCGCGGCAGGCTCGATGACGATACCCCGCTCGATGCCGCCCGGTCGCTTGATCTGCTCGGCGAAACCGGCCGCCTTGTCGGCGGCGACCTCGAAGCGGGTTTCGGTGTCGTCGATCCTGATTGAGCCGACGTCGCGCTTCGACACGCCGCCGGCCTTGCAGATCATCGGCAGCAGCCACTTCGGGTCGGCGCGCTGCTTGCGACCGAGCGACAGCGTGAACCAGACGCCGCCCTCCATATCGGGCTTGCGCGCCTCGCGCGTTGGCGGCGCGCCGTGCTCGCCTTCGGTCCGCCTGTCGCGTTTGGGCTTTCTCGCCTGCATGTCGGCGACAGGCAGCGGAGAAAGGTCCTCCGGCATCGGTCGCGCCGCTAGTTGTTGGCGCAGGAAGGTGGCGGCGATACGCTCCGGCGTTGCCGTCGCGAGCAGTTCAGCCACGAACGTCGCTTCCGCTCCGTCTGGTTCGGCGGCCGCAAGGGCAGTGTCGAGGATCTGCCTGCGGTAACGTGCCTCGATCTCGGCTATGCCGGGAGCGGCCCGCACAGCGGCCGAAAGCTTGGCGAGTGCCAACACGCGCTGGGCGGCGCCGCGCCTGTGCTCGGGCACGATGAGCACGCAAATCCCCTTGCGTCCGGCTCGTCCCGTCCGGCCCGAACGGTGGAGCAGCGTCGCGGGGTTGCTCGGTACGTCCGCATGGATCACCAGGTCGAGATTCGGCAGGTCGATGCCGCGCGCTGCGACGTCGGTCGCTACACAGACATGCGCGCGGCCGTCCCGCATGGCCTGCAGGGCGTTTGATCGCTCGGACTGTGCCATCTCGCCCGACAATGAGACGACGGAGAAGCCGCGGTTGGCCAGCCGCGCGGTCAGGTGCCGCACCGCCTCGCGCGTATGGCAGAACACCAGCGCGCCGCCGCTGTCGGAATCGAGTAGCGCATTGATGACGGCATGTTCGCGTTCGTCGCGCCGCACCAGCATCATCTGGTATTCGATGTCGGCGTGCTGTTCGGTGGAAGCGGTCGCCGTGATGCGCACCGCGTCCCTCTGGAAATTCCCGGCCAGTTCCGCGATGCCGCGCGGCACCGTCGCCGAGAACAGCAGCGTCCGGCGCCCGGCCGGTGCAGCGCCGAGGATGAATTCGAGATCCTCGCGGAAACCGAGGTCAAGCATCTCGTCGGCTTCGTCCAGCACCACGGCGCGAATCACGCCAAGGTCCAACGCGCCCTTGGTGATGTGGTCACGCAACCGTCCCGGCGTACCGACGACAAGATGCGCACCACGCTCCAGCGCACGACGCTCCTTGCGCATGTCCATGCCGCCGACGCAGGTCGCGGTCTCGATTTGCGTTGCCGCGTAGAGCCAGTCGAGTTCCCGCCGCACCTGGATCGCCAGTTCGCGTGTCGGCGCGATGACCAGCCCGAGCGGTCGCCCCGCCGCTTCGAATTGTTCCGCGTTGCCGAGCAGCGTCGAGGCGATCGCGATGCCGAAGGCAACCGTCTTGCCCGAGCCGGTCTGCGCCGAGACCAGAAGGTCGGCCTCGCCATGGCCGCCGTTGGCCATCTCCGTCTGGACCGGCGTCAACTGGCTGTAACCCTTCGCCGCCAGGGCGGAAGCCAGGGCAGGATGGATGGTGGTCGGCAGGGATGCTGCGTCGTCGGTCGGCGTCATGATTGCGGTCTCTGTTTCGCAAGCCGCTTACCACGGCAGCCGTCCAGGCACCTAATGACCTTCGTTGGTGCAATCACAAGAGCCTTTGTCGCCGGCACAACGACCAGGAAGCGTGGACGCTAGGGATTTCCCAAGAGTCCGCACTTCCTAGAACCTGACGCTGAGATCAGCCTTGAACCCGTTCTGCGTGACGCCGCTGCCGAACTGGCCCTGATAGGCGAAGCCGAGGGTCGCGGTCTCGCTGAGGTCAAGATCAAGCCCGGCCTGGACGAGTGCTGCGTCCTTTGCAATCGGCACGCCGGCGACGGTGAAAGCGTCGCCGGCGGCAAAGGCATGGGTGGAGATCGGCGTCAGGTTGCCGAAGGCATGGCGCCAGCCGAGCGTGCCGCGCGCCGTCGCCTTGATGCCGCCGAGATCGAAGGCCGAAGACAGATGAAGCCCGAGCGTGGTGAAAGTAGTCTCTGTGGTCTCGCCACGGACAGTCAGCGCCGCTGCACCACCCTTTTCGGTGAAGCCGTCTGTGGTGAGATTGACATAGGCAAGATTGGCGAAGGGCTCGAGGGAGGTCGCGCCTATGCCGATCTTATAGCCGGCCTCGCCGAAGGCCTGGAAGGTGCCGGCGCTATAGTCTCCCGTCAGGCTGTCGCGGAAACCGGGAAAGGCGACCGAACGGCCCGTCTCGATGTCGTGCCATGTATAGGCAAGGCCTCCGCTCAAGCGCAGCGCATCCCACCTGCCGCTCGCATAGAGGCCGAGATGGTAATTGTCGCTGGAGCCGGAAGAGGCTCGGGCGTCGACGTCGAAGGTGGAATGGCTGTAGCCGGCGAGGAAGCCGAGGCGGGCGCCCGAAGCGACCTCACCGTCGATGCCGGCGAGGAAGCCTCCGGTGGCGGTGTCCATCGCGGCCGCGTTTCCGTCGCCGTCGAAGGAGCCCCATGAGCCGAAGGCGTGGCCCCAGGCGACCGGGCCGACACTGTCCGGCGCGACGAGACGCCGACCGCCCTCGCCATAAGCCATGACCGGCATGGTGGATGCAGACAGATCGCCGAAGGCCGAGCGGATGCGGTCGTTCACCGCATCGCGGACGAAATGGCTGTCCTCGATCAAGGCCGACTTGGCGGAGGCGTATATCTCGCCCGACAGCGCATCGAGCGCGACACGGGCACTCCCGGCATCGGGAAGGGCTGCGACCGCGTCATAGACGGGATTGCCGCCGCCGGTGCTTTCCAGGCCGTTGCCGGTCGAGCACTGGTTGAAGGTCATCGCCACGTCGCAAAAGGCCACCCCGTTGCGCGCGGCGTCGATGTAGACGTGGTTGGCGTCATAGGCGAGCGCGAGGTCGACGAAGGGCATGTTCTGGTCGAGCGCATCGAAGGTTCCCGTCACTCCGCCGCCAGCGCCGACAATGGTCCAACGGCTGCCCGGCGTATAGATTCCGGCCGCCTTGAGCGCATGGACGGTGCCGCCGGCGATCGTCGCCTTGCCTGAGGCGTCGATCAGATCGCCGCCGTGCGCCGGATTGATCTCTGCCAGATAGGTCGAGCCGGCGTCGAAAGCGATGTCGCCCTTGACGGTCAGCGTGCCGATCGAATTGCCCGGCGCGATCGTGCCGCCGGACGCGACCGTCGTCGATCCGACGGTGCCGATGCCGCCGAGCGTGCCGCCCTTGTTGACCCGGACGCCGCCGGCGAGGCTCGCCGTCGCGTGGCCGGCGTCACCGACCACGAGCTTGCCGTCAGTGATCGTGGTCAGCCCCGTATAGGTGTTCATCCCGTTCAGTGTCAGCGTGCCCGTACCCGTCTTGATGAGCGAACCGCCAGTGCCGTCCGTTCCGTCCTCGATGGTGCCGCCGATGGTGTCGTCCTTGCCGAGCCCGCCCAGCGTCAGGGCTTTCGAGCCGAGAACGACCTCGCCGTCGCTCGACAGCGAACCGATGCCGATGCCGCTGGAGGTCAGGTCGGAAATGTCGATCAACCCGCCGGCTTTGCCCACGACGGTGGCGTCATCCGCCGTAGTGTCGCCGTGGAACCGGATCAAGCCATCGGCCATGCTGGTGAGCGTTGCGGTGCCGGCCGTGGCAGTGTCGTAGAAGTCGATCGTTCCGTTATTCTTGGCCGTAATGTCGGCATTGCCTGCGGACGAGTGGGCATTGAACGAGGTTCCGCCGAAATCGTTCACGATCGTCGCGCTTCCGGCGGCGGCGCTATCGTAGAAATTGATATAGCCTTGCGTATTGGCGATCGTTGCCGTTCCCGCCGAAGAAGCATCGTTGAAGCGTATGGTCGAGTGATCGCCCAGCGTGATGGCGAGGTTCCCGGCGCTGGTGTTGTCGTCGATGAAGGCGAGCGCAGCGCCATCCTTCACGTCCACGGCGCCGGTGCCGAGCGCGCCGGTGGCGGCCGCCGTGAGCTGTCCCTGCGAGATCGTGGTGCCTCCGTCATAGCTGTTGGCGTTCGACAGCGTCAGTACACCAGTTCCAGCCTTGGTCAGGCTGCCTGCGCCGGAGATCATACCGTTCAGCGCCAGGTCGGCATCGGCCTGGAACGTGCCGCCGCCCGCGTCCAGCGTGACGTCACGTGCAGTCGCCAGGGCTGCCGTGTTCCGCAGCGTACCGCCACCGAAGGTCAGGTCGCCGGACGCATCGCCAAGATTGGCGTTAGAGGAGACGGAAAGCGTGCCGCCAAGAAGTTGCGTGCCCCCAGTGTAAGTGTTGATGCCCGTCAAGGTCAGCTTTCTGCCGGCGCTGTCGAACAGCAGGCTGCCGCCGCCCGAAATGACGTTGGAGATCGTCGCATCCCCGCTCGTGACGAATTCGAGATCTCCAGCGGCAACATTGATGCCGCCCGTCATCTGAGATGTTACGCCGGACAAGCTTATAACATTCGAACCGCTTGTGAGATTCACGGCAAAGCCGTTGCTGGCCGCGCCCGCGCCTATACCACCCGAAACGCTGCCGGTTGCACCCATCGTAATTGTCAGGCCGGCGCCTTCGATGCCGACCCCGCCCGCGCCGCCGAGGGCGACATCCGCACTCCCACCCTTGCCTCCGTCACCGCCGGCCACGGCGGCGTTAACGTTGATCGAACCGCCGCCCCGAAACACGATGCCCGCGCCACCCGCACCGCCGAAGGCGTCGCTGCTATCAGCACCGCGGCCATTCCCGCCATTTCCGCCCGCGCCGCCGGTCACATCGGCATCGACTACGCCTTGGCTTTCCGTGCCGAAAAAGACGCCCATGCCGCCCATGCCGCCAGCACCAGCGATGCCGCCGCTGGTGCTGCGGCTATCGCCGCCATTGCCGCCCAAGCCCCCGGTTATCGTCCCGCGGTTGGTCAACTGACCATCGTCGATAGTAACGCCGGCACCGCCCGCGCCACCGATGCCGCCATCGCCGCTGATGCCGGTACCGCCGGTACCGCCGGTGCTGCCGTAGATCGTGCCGTTGTTGATCAGTGCGCCGGACCCGAGAGCGACACCGATGCCACCCAAGCCACCGTTGCCGCCACTATCGTCGCCGGCGCCGGCGGCGGCGGCGGTTCCGGCACTGATGATGTTGTTGTTGGTCAGCGTGCCGGAGCCGAGAACGACGCCATTTCCGCCGTTGCCGCCGTTGCCGCCAATGACGCCTCCGGTGCCAATGCTCCCGATCTGGCCGTAGATCGTGCCGTCATTGACCAGGTCGCCGGAACCCAGCCAGATGCCGTTTCCGCCAATGCCGCCATTCCCTCCGTTGCCGCCAGCGCCTGCGGCACCGCCCCATCCGGCAATACCGCCCTCCACGAAACCGTCGGCAATCTCGAGTGACTGAAGGCTGTCGATATGCAGCCCATCACCGCCCCAGCCTCCGTCGCCGCCATCGGCCCCCACGACACCATTGGCGCCATTGGCGCCATCGCCGCCGTTAATGTGCCCGTCTCCGATGACCGTCATCTGCAACCCTCCCGGATCGAAGGGGAGGGTCACAGTGCGCCCGTCTCCGCCTGGGATATCGCCATCCTGGGCCTTGAGGGCAAAGCCGCCGGTATCGATGGTTATCGAATGACTGATGGTCGGGAGCGTGGCGGGATCGAGCGTAATATTGTCCGTCAGCGTGATCGTCGAGGTGGGGTCGATATCCGCATTCGCGTCTTGAATCGCCTGCCGCAGGCTGACGTCGTCATTGGCGGCGAACTCGCCTGCCGACGCAGCGCCCGTCCCGACGCCCAATCCAGATACGATAAAGAAAATCGCCACAGTTCCGCTCAGCGCGGTCGAGCACAGAAGCGCCAGCGTGCGCGCCTGCGGGTGGAATTTGCGTCTCGAGACGACCGGCATGAGGCCCCCGCATGTCTGTGCCGGCCATCGGATGGCCCGCGGCAATGCGGCGGCAAGCGACACGAAGCTCGCCGGCGATGCCCCTCGTGGCTTCGCAGGCCAGCTTCCCTCCAGCCCTTTGCGCGCATGGCGGCGCGCGCCACCATGCGGAAAGAGCCACCGCATCAAGTCCCGACAAGTGTAATGTCGGGACGCGCGGCCATTCCACCGATCAATTCCACTGAATTCTGACCAATTCTTGCAAGAGCCGGCAACGCTTGCGCACCCGTCCAACACCTGCAAAATTCGGTTTCGAATCTGCTTGGGGTCGTGGCTGGGGGCCCGGTGTGAAAGCGCGGGGATGCTTGATCTCAGAACCGTACTGGTTGTCGCGTTGGCGACGGCGAGCTTGCAGGCGGTCGCCTGGATATTCGTGTGGCGGGCGTGGAGCCATCTCTACGAACTCAAATTCCTGGCGGCAGGTTTCGCGGCCATAGCTGTCGGCCTTCTCCTGATGATCGTGCGTGGCGCTGAGCCTGCTGCCTTGGCCGTCATCCTGCACAACACTGTCATCAAGCTGGGTCTCGTGCTGCTTGCCGAAGGCCTTGCCCGCTTCCTGGGGCAGCCGCGCTACACCTGGATCGGTATCTCTCTGCTGATCTTCCAGGTCGTCACCTGGAGCGCCGCCGTCGTCTTCGACCCCGGCAACCTCGCCATCCGCATCCACACCTCGACTTTCTTCACCGTGGTCATGATGTCGGTGATGTGCCTCGGCCTTGTCCGCGACCGGACGCAGCCGCCGCTGCTGCGCTGGGTCACCGTCGCCGTCCTCGCCGAATACATGATCGCCAGCCTCGCCCAGAGCCTCATCGAATTCCGGCTGCCGGTCGACTTCCAGAGCGCCCCCGTGCTCGCCGACCGGAACGCCTGGTATCTGCTGCAAGGCACGCTGTTCCTGATCGCCTTCTTTGCCTGCATGCTCTTCATGGTCAGTTCGCGGTTGTCGGCCGACCTGCGGGAGAAAAATGAGGCGCTGATGCGGGAAGTCGAGGAACGGCGGCGGCTGGAAAGCCAGTTGAACGAAAGCCTCGAAGCCGAGCGGGCGCTGCGCGACGAGCAGGCGGATTTCATGCGCGTCGTCAGCCATGAATTCCGCACGCCGCTGGCGGTGATCCGCAACGCGGTCGAAATGATCGGCCTTGTCGGCGACAGATCCCCGCAAGCGACACGCGAGCGGCTCTCCGGCATCGGCGAGGCGCTCGACCGCCTGTTTTCCCTCATCAACCGCTTCATGACGGTTGATCGCGAAAGCGGTTTTCAGCCGCAGGCGACGCGGATCGGCGCGCTGGTCGCCGACGTGCGGCTGCATTTCGATATGACGGCCCATGGCGACCGCCTGCGCTTCAGGGTGGAAGACGACGCGGTTTGCTTTCATGTCGATCCCGACATGCTCGCGACCGTCATCATCAACCTGATCGACAACGCCCTCAAATATTCGCCCGACGGCGCGCCCGTCTTCATCGACGTCGGCAAGGCCCACGGGTTCTTCATGGTCGAGGTCAGGGATCACGGCATAGGCATCCCCGACGCCGAGCGCGGTCGGATCGGCCGGCGCTTCTTCCGGGCCTCCAACGCCAAGGCGGTCGCCGGCACCGGCCTCGGGCTCTACACGGCACGCCGGCTGCTCGCCTATCACGGCGGCACATTGCAACTCGTTCCCAACAGCCGGCCCAACGGCCACATCAACGGTCGGCTCAATGGCCGCCCCGAGAGCCCGCACGGAACAGTGGCCATCGTTCGCGTGCCGCTGTCGGCGAACGCCGCCCGGCAGGCCCGGCCGGCAGAGGAGGCAATGGTTTGACCCATGTCCTGATCGTCGAGGACGAACCCCGGCTGCGCACGGATCTGGCCGACTTCCTGGAGCTGAAGGACTTTAAGACGACGGGCGTCGCGACGGCGCGGGACATGCGGCGCGTCCTTGCCGGGGACAACGCGCCTTCGGTCGTCATCCTCGACGTCGGGCTGCCGGACGGAAACGGCTTCGACCTTGCCGGGGAAATCCGGCGGTCGCATTCCTGCGGCATCATCATGCTGACGGCGCTCGGCGATAGCGACGACCGCATCCGCGGCTTCGAGAGCGGCGCCGACATCTATCTCGTCAAGGACAGCACCTTGCGCGAGGTCGAGGCCGCGATCCGCAGCCTGCTGCGGCGAACCGGGAACCCGCCTCACACAACGACCGACCACGACGACCAATGGATACTGGACAGCACGAGCTGGACGCTGACTGCTCCCAATCAGCATGCGCTCAAGCTGACCGCGACGGAATTCGCCTTCATGAACGTGTTATGCAAATGCTGCGGCGAGGTATGCCAGCGCGAAAGGTTGATGGAGATGCTCACACGCCCCAAGTCCAGCTTCGATAATCGGCACCTTGATGCCGTCGTCAGCCGTTTGCGCCGCAAGATCGAGCTTCATTCAAAACTGCCGGCCCCAATCAAGGCGGTTTACGGTGTCGGATACACATTCACGGCGATTGCCACCGTGCAATAAGCATCCATCTAACGGCAGCCCCCGGTTTCCCGGAATTGCGTCATCTTGCAACCATGGGTCAGCATGCTGGCCGATCATGGGAACCGACATTCCGATCGAGATCGTGCAAGGCACATACGTCACGTTGTGGAAACCCACTGCTGAAAAAGATCAAGCACGCGTCAACCCTCTGAAAATTCCCCCGGCCCTGCCTATCAGCTCGGTTTGCGCGAAGCGCTGAAGCACTGCTTCAGGCTCCGCATGTTTCGAGTTGCGGTGCTTTTTCGCGGCCACCGATGAGCACTATGCCGAAGCCCGCAACCGCCAGCAGGCCGCCGGCGATCGGAATGGCCGCATAGCCGAGGCCCATGCCGATGACCGCCGCGCCGATCGCGGCGCCCAGCGCGTTGCCGAGGTTGAAGGCCCCGACATTGATGGAGGAAGCCAGCCCCGGCGCGTCCGAGGCCGCCTGCATCACCCGCATCTGTACGGGCGGAACGATCGCGAAGGCCGCCGCACCCCAGAAGAGCAGGCCGATGGCCGCCCCCGCATGGCTGGCGAATGCCAGCGGCAGGACGAGCATGATCGCGGCCAGCGCAGCGAGGAATATCTTGGTGGCACCGTCAAGAGACCAGTCGGCCAGCCGCCCGCCCAGAAGGTTGCCGATGGTGAAGCCCGTACCTATCAGCACCAGCCCCAGTGTCACGAAGCCGGCGGAGGCGCCTGTCAGCGTCGCCAGTGTCGGGGCGACATAGGTGTAGAGCGTGAACATGGCGCCCGCGCCCATGACGGTGGTGGCCATGGCAAGCAGCACGGCGGGCCGGGCAAGCACGAGAAGTTCGCGCTTCACGTCGGGCATGGCGCCGCGCTCGCCCTTCGGCAGGGCAGTCCACAGCGCCGCGATCGCGGCGATGCCGATCAGCGCCGTCCCGGCGAAGGCCATCCGCCAGCCGATCTGCTGGCCGACCCAGGTGGCCGCCGGCACGCCGCCGATATTGGCGATGGTCAGCCCCATGAACATGGCGGCCACCGCACTTGCCTGCTTTTCCTTCGGCACCACGCTCGCCGCCACCACCGCGCCGAGGCCGAAGAAGGCACCATGGTTGAGACTGGTGACCAGCCGGGCGACCAGCAGCGTGAAGTAGCCCGGCGCCATTGCCGACATGAGGTTGCCGACGGTGAAGATGCCCATCAGCAACATCAGCGCCGTGCGCTTGCCGAAACGGCTGAAGGCGAGCGTCATGATCGGCGCTCCGACCATGACGCCGATCGCATAGGCGCTGATGAGAAGCCCTGCCGTCGGGATCGACACATCGACGCCCTTGGCGATGACGGGGAGAAGTCCCATCGGCGAGAATTCGGTCGTGCCGATGCCGAATGCGCCGATCGCAAGAGCGAGAAGCGCCCAGCGGGCATCGGAGGATGTTCCGGCCGGTGCGACCGCTGACGTCTGTACGTCCATGATGAAGGCTCCTCAAGGCATTCCGCGGCGAGGCGGGATCGCCTCGCGATGTGAATGCGGCTAAAACGATTGCATTGTGCGTGCTCCGGGCCGGCCGCTGCCTGCCTTCAGGCAGGCCTCAGGCGTCCCACTCCGGCGCGAGGCCGGCGGGGCTGACGATCCGGCCATCCGGCCTGGCCAGCTTGGCTATGGCGGCCATGTCGGCCTCGTCCAAGACGAAATCGAAGATCGCGATGTTCTCCCTGACCCGCTCGGGCTTGGCGGTCTTGGAGAGCGCGATATGACCCTGCTGCACCAGCCAGCGCAGACCGACCTGCGCGGCGCTCTTGCCGTATTTGGCGCCGATCTCTTGCAGCACCGGGTCCTTCGGCACCGCGCCGTCGGCCATACCGTAATAAGCGGTGAGAACGACACCCGCTGCTTTCGCCGCGGCGGCAAGCCTATGCTGGGGCAAATAGGGATGCAGTTCGACCTGGTTGGTCACGATGGGTGTTCTGGAACGCTCGACCGATTCCCGCATCTGCGCGATGTTCTGGTTGGAGACGCCGACGAACTTGGTCTTGCCGGCGGCCTGCACGGCGTCCAGCATCTCGATCTGCGCCGCGACCGGCACCTTGTCGGCCGGCCAATGCAGGAGAAGCAGGTCGACTTGGTCCACTTTCAGCTTGTCGAGGCTCTCGTCGACCGAGGCCGCGAAGCTGTCGGGGCTGTACTTGTCGACCCAGACTTTCGTGGTCAGGAACAGGTCGCCACGGCGGGCGCCGGCACGGGCAAATGCTCGGCCGAGCGCGGCTTCGTTGCCGTAGATCTGCGCGGTGTCGAAATGGCTAAAGCCCGCTTCGAGCGCGGCCGGAATGACACGCTCCACCTCTTCCTCCGACATGCGGAACACACCAAAGCCGAGGGCGGGGATGGTCGCGCCGTGCGCGGTAACGGTTTGCATCAAAATCTCCTTCTGGAAGCGTCCAGTTCGCGTACGCCTCCAAAAGCCGCATTTCACTTTCGGGAGACATACTTCGTTCGTGGGCATGAAATAGGGCATCGCCCGGAACTTGATAATCCGCCCGGTTTCCACTTCATCTGTGAAACGAAATCAAAGATAATACAGCGATGGACAATCGTGCAGGCGAGATGCAGGTGTTCCTGCGGGTGGTGGAGGCGGGCAACTTTTCCGAGGCAGCACGCTTGCTGCGTATGACGCCATCGACGGTCAGCAAGCTCGTTTCGCGCATCGAGACCCGGCTCGGCGTTCGCCTCATCGAACGATCCACAAGACGGCTGTCGCTGACAGCGGAGGGGCAGATCTACTACGAACGCAGCCAGGCCCTGTTGCAGGACCTGGACGAGGTCGAGCGGGAACTGGCGCAGGGGGCCACGACGACCGGCGGCACGGTGCGGGTCAATATCTCCGTCGCGCTGGGCGTGCTGGGGTTGGAACCGATCTTGCCGGATTTCTGGCGCACCTATCCCAACGTCACGGTCGACCTTTCGCTGTCGGACGAGATCGTCGACCTCTATCTCGACCGCACCGACATCGCGTTCCGGGTAGGCCCCCTGCCCGATTCCGGCATGGTCGCGCGCCGGATCGGCGTGGCGCGGCGCAAGATCGTGGCTTCGCCCGCCTATCTCGAACAGCATGGCATCCCGCGCACTGTCGACGATCTTGCGCGACACAATTGCCTGGGTTTCAACTTCCGGCGTGCCGCCCCGGTCTGGCCGATCAAGGAAAGCGGGCGCATCGTCGACCGCGCGGTGAAGGGCTCGCTGCTGGCCAACAACGGCGAGACGGTACGCCGCATGGCGCTCGCGGGCGTTGGGCTCGCGCGCATGGGCGACTATCACGTGCGGGCCGATCTTGCCTCCGGGCTGCTGGTGGAGGTACTGGCCGACGTGATCGCGTCGGACGAGGAGCAGATACACGCCGTCTTCCTCGGGGGAGCAAGGATGCCGCAGCGCGTGCGCGTGTTCCTCGATTTCGTCGTGCCGCGGCTGCAGCAGTTCCTTGACGGCAGCACGCCCGAAAGGGATGGCTGATGAGAGGTCGCCGGCGATCCGCTTACTGTTGACCTGATCGCCGCGATGTTCTTCCGGAGGGAGTGCATGCCGGACTCTTTGCGTCGTAACCCGACCACAGCCACCTGACTGCCGGAGGCCAGATAGGGAAGAGCTGACGATCACGCCATCTCGGTCGCCAAAGCCACTTCGGTATGACGATGCGGGAGCGGTTTCTCAGCCGATGCCGCGATCAGGTGGCGGTTTTGAAGGCCACCATCGACAGATATCCTTCGTGGCACGGAGGTTCGTCACGTCCCCGCCGGGTAGCCGAGCTGCCAGGGCGCTATACGGAACGCGCCATCTTGTCCCGATGGCGGTGTAGTCCCTGCGGCGTAGATGGGCGTTGTGCCGATCCTTCGAGATGTAGCGTTCGAACTTGTCACCGAGGTGATACGACGAACCGTCGCCACAACAGCAGGAAATTCGGAATTTTTACTTTTGTAGGCAGGAATCGGATGGTTTCCCCGAACTCCTCGTGTCTCCTGACGGTTCATCGACGGAGACGCCAATAGCGATGCAGATCGACACCACACCCACATTGCCGGCTGCTTTCCAGCGAGTGGCCTGGTCCAATCTCTTTGCTCAGTTTTCCGAGCAGATCGCCCTGGCAGCGGCCCCTCTCGTCGCCGTGTTGTTGCTGTCGGCTGGACCGGCAGAAACCGGATGGTTGCAAACCGCGCAAACCTTGCCCTTCCTGCTGTTGTCCATCCCAGCCGGGCTGCTGGTCGATCGCGCGTCCCGCCGTATGCTGATGGTGGGATGCGAAGCATTGCGTGCCATTTCCTTGATGGCGATTCTTTGTCTGCTTGCCACCGGGGCGCTCAATCTGCCGCTTCTTGCCGTTCTCGGCTTTCTCGGAGCCATAGGAACCGTTTGCTACAGCGTCGCTGCGCCGGCTTTGATCCCGTCGATCGTGCCACGCGCCCGGCTCGGGGACGCCAACCGCTGGTTGGAACTGGCCCGCAGCCCTGCATACGCAGCAGGACCAGCATTGGGAGGGGCAATCGTAGGGTGGGCCGGAGCGTCAACGGCCTATGTTCTTGCTGCCGGTCTTTCCATTCTTGCGGTCATGCTCTTGCGCGGTTTGCCGACTGAAGACGGATTAAGCCGAGCGATGAAGCGCAACCTGCTTCTCGACCTGAAGGAAGGAGCGGCATTCGTTGCCTCGCACGACCTGTTGCGGCCGATCATCATCACGGCCGTATTTTTCAATACGGCCTGGTTCGTTCTGCAGGCGATATTCGTCGCCTATGCAGTCCAGAATCTCGGCCTGTCACCAACCGAGGTGGGCTTCACCCTTGGAACCTATGGCGTGGGCATGGTCATCGGCGCGCTCCTTGCGCCTCTCGCGGCGCGAAGCTTCTCTTTCGGCATCGTGATCGTGACAGGTCCGCTCTTCGGTTTCTGCGCCGCCCTGGTGATGTTGCTCACAGCCTGGGTCCAGAGCGCTTTCCTACCCGCGTTGAGTTTTTTCCTGTTTGGCATGGGACCAATGCTCTGGACGATATCCACCACCACCTTGCGGCAGGCCGTCACGCCTCATTCCATGCTGGGGCGGGTATCTGCCCTGATCATGACCGCCACAGCCGGCGCGAGGCCTGTTGGGGCCGTCCTGGGCGCCATTGTCGCGTCTCGGTTCGGAGTAGAGGCTTGTTTGATGGTGGCTGCCGTAGGGTTCCTGATTCAACTGCTTGCCATCTGTGCTTCCAGGGTGCCGAGCCTGAGGGAATTGCCGGCGTGAGGCGTCTGAGCCCGACGCCATCGACCAAGCCCCGTCACCAGCTGCATTTCGCGGCCGTCGTCATAGGGCAACGCCCCTGACTGGATTCCTTCTTGCACATCTCACTAACTAGTATATTAGATATATTAGTTAGTGAGATCGTGACCTTTCCCGATGTCGAGCGGAGTTGACGATGAAGCGCATGCCCCGCCTGGCGGGTCGTCCCGGCGGCGCCCCGCAGCCCGCCACGCGGAGGGCCCCGGAATGAGCGAAGCCGCCGCAGCCGGGCGTGAGGGACGCGGCCGACACGCGCTCGCCGGCGGCCGCGCCGGCGAGCCCAACAGGCCGGCGACCGCCGCCTCGCTGATCCATGCGAAACTGCGCGACGACATCATTTCCATGCGCCGCGCGCCGGGCGAGCCGATCGTCGAGAAGGAGATCGTCGAAGCCTACGGCGTGAGCCGTACGCCGGTGCGCGAGGCGCTGCTGCGGCTGGCGAACGAAAAGCTTGTCGACATTTTCCCGCAATCGGGCACCTTCGTTGCCCATATCCCGCTGCGCGCGTTACCCGAAGCGATCGTCATCCGCACCTCACTCGAGGAGACGGCGGCGCGTCTTGCTGCCGGCCGCGCCAGCCGCAGCCAGGTCATCGGCCTCCATGCCGTCATCGAGAAAATGCGCGAAAGCGAGGTCGCGGGCGACCGGGAAGCCTTCCATCAGGCAGACGAGCGTTTTCACGCCGCGGTCGCCGAGATGGCCGGCTATCCGGGCATCTGGGCGGTCGTTCAGCAGGTCAAGGTGCAGGTCGACCGCTACCGACGCCTGACGCTGCCGCAGGAGGGCCGGATGCTGCGCGTCATCGAAGAGCATACGGCCATCGCCAGAGCGATCGAGGCGCGTGACCCGGTCGCCGCCGCCGCGCTCATGAACGGGCATCTGAGCACGCTCATCACCGATATCGGCGACATCAAGGACCTCAACCCCGACTATTTCGTCGACGCCCCGGCGCCAGCGCGCGGGGCGTGACGGTCGGATCATTTCTGGAGCAGTCATGAAGATCGAAGTCAGGCAAGTCAGCCATCCGGAAGCGGCGAAGGGATTCGACACCGCCGCGCTGCGCCGTCATTTCCTGATCGAGAGCCTGTTCCAGCCGGACGAGATCGCCCTCACCTACAGCCATATCGACCGTCTCGTGGTCGGCGGCGCGATGCCTGTCTCCAAAGCGCTCGAGCTGACGGCGCCGAAGCCGATCGGCACGACGAGCTTCATGGCGCGCCGCGAACTCGGCGTCGTCAACATCGGCGGCGCCGGGCGCGTGCGGGCCGACGGCGCCGTCCACGACCTCGATGCGCACGAGGCGCTCTACGTGGCGATGGGCGCGGGCGAGGTCCGCTTCGAGAGCGTCGACGCTGCCAGCCCCGCCAAGTTCTACCTGATCAGCGCGCCGGCACATGCGCGCCACAAGACGGTCAAGATCTCGCGGGCGATGGCCAATGTCCGCGAACTCGGCAGCCCGGCGCAGGCGAACGAGCGCACCATCTACCAGATGATCCATCCGGACGTGTGTGCCTCCTGCCAGCTCGTCCTCGGCATGACCGTCCTGAAGCCGAACAACATGTGGAACACCATGCCGTGCCATACGCATGACCGGCGTTCGGAAGCCTACCTCTATTTCGACCTGCAGGCCGACGCCCGCGTGATCCACCTGATGGGCGAGCCGCAGGAGACCCGCCACCTGATGGTCGCCAACGAGCAGGCGATCCTCTCGCCCGGCTGGTCGATCCACTCCGGCGTTGGCACCTCCAACTATGCCTTCATCTGGGCGATGGCCGGCGACAACCAGGATTTCGACGACATGGACATGGTGCCGATGGAGGCGCTCCGGTGAGCGTGGAGAGCCGGAACCCGTTCGACCTGTCCGGGCGCACGGCCATCGTCACCGGCGCCAACACCGGCATCGGGCAGGCCATCGCGCTGGCGCTGGGGCGGGCCGGCGCGGCCATCGTCGCGGTCGGCCGTTCGGCCATGGACGACACCGAAAGACTGTGCGCGCAGGCCGGCGTCGAGGTCCGCTCCGTTTCGGCCGACCTCGGCTCGATCGCGCCGGTCGCCGGCATCGTCGCCGAGGCCGTGGCCTGGAAGGGCGCGGTCGACATCCTCGTCAACAACGCCGGCATCATCCGCCGCGCCGATGCCCTCGATTTCACCGAGCGAGACTGGGACGACGTGATGAACGTCAATCTCAAGACCGCCTTCTTCCTTTCGCAGGCGGCAGCCCGCGCCATGCTGGAACGCGGCAAGGGCGGCAAGATCATCAACATCGCCTCGCTGCTTTCCTTCCAGGGCGGCATCCGCATTCCGTCCTACACGGCGAGCAAGAGCGGTCTTGCCGGGCTGACGCGGCTGCTCGCCTGCGAATGGGCGCACAAGGGCATCAACGTCAACGCCATCGCGCCCGGCTACGTCGTCACCAACAACACGGCCGCGCTGCGGCAGGACGAGCAGCGCTCGCGCGACATCCTGGCGCGTATCCCGGCCGGCCGCTGGGCCGAGCCCGCCGACATGGGGGGTGCCGCGGTCTTCCTCGCCTCGCAGGCGTCCGACTATGTGCACGGCACGGTCCTGCCGGTGGACGGAGGCTGGCTCGCCCGATGATGTACACATTCGACTTCTCGAGCCTGTGGGCATACTGGCCGGAGTTCCTGGCCGGTGCGCTGACGACGCTCGAGATGACGTTCGCCGCCACCGTGCTCGGCCTTTGCATCGGCGTCGCCGGCGCGATCGCGCGCGGCAGCCGCCATGCCTGGCTGCGGGTCGTCGCCGGCGGCTATGTCGAACTCGTGCGCAACACGCCTTTCCTGATCCAGATATTCTTCCTGTTCTTCGGCCTCGCCAGCGTCGGCGTCAGGATGCCGGTGCTGGCCGCTGCCGTGCTCGCCATGGTCATCAATGTCGGAGCCTATACGACGGAGATCGTGCGCGCCGGCATCGAGGACGTCCATCCCGGCCAGATCGAGGCGGCCGAATCGCTCGGCCTGTCGGTGCCGCAGGTCTACTGGTACGTCATCTTGCGGCCGGCGCTGGAGCGCGTCTATCCGGCGCTGACCAGCCAGTTCGTGCTGATGATGCTGTCGTCTTCCATCACCTCGCAGATCTCGGCCGAGGAGCTGACGGCGGTCGCCAACAACATCCAGTCGATCACCTTTCGCTCGCTGGAAACCTACATCGTGGTGGCGCTGCTTTATCTGGTGCTCACCGTTCTCCTGAAATCGGGCTTCTGGCTGCTGGGACAGGGCCTGTTCCCGCGCCGGCGCCGCCTCGGCACCCCGCTCTAGGAGACGACATGAACGGCGGCTTCAGCCTTTACTATTTCTACTACCTGCTGGAGGGCATGGGCTGGACGGTCGTGCTGTCGGCGCTGGCCTTCGTCGTCGGCGGGGCGGCCGGCTTCATCGTCATGCTGGCGCGCATATCCCGTTCGGCCGCGCTTCGCCGCCTGGTCTTCGTCTATGTCCAGATCGTCCAGGGCACGCCGCTGCTCATCATCCTGTTCGTGGTCTATTTCGGCCTCGGCATCTTCGGCGTCGAGATGCCGCCGCTGTTCGCCGCCGGCCTGTCCCTGATGATCTATTGCAGCGCTTTCCTCGGCGAGATCTGGCGCGGCTGCGTCGAGGCGGTGCCGCGCACCCAGACGGAAGCGGCCGAATGCCTGGCGCTGACGCGCTGGCAAACGCTGCGCGACGTCGTCCTGCCGCAGGCGGCCCGCATCGCCACGCCGCCGACGGTCGGCTTCCTCGTGCAGGTGCTCAAGAGCACCTCGCTCGCCTCGGTGGTCGGCTTCGTCGAGCTGACGCGCGCTGCACAGGTCATCAACAACTCGACGTTCCAGCCCTTCCTGATCTTCGGCATCGCCGGGCTGTTGTACTTCGCCCTTTGCTATCCGCTGTCGATCTGGAGCCAGGCGCTCGAAAGGAGGCTCAATGTCAGTCGTCGTCAAGCTTGAGGACGTGCACAAGAGCTTCGGCCTGGTCGAGGTGCTGCGCGGCGTTTCCTTCGAGGTCAGCGCCGGCGAGGTCGTGGCGATCATCGGCCGCTCCGGCTCGGGCAAGAGCACGGCGCTTCGCTGCATCAACAGGCTGGAGAAGATCCAGTCCGGCTCGATCGAGGTCTGCGGCCGGCGCGTCGAGGCGCCCGATCTCGACCTGCGCGCGCTCAGGCAGGACGTCGGCATCGTCTTCCAGAGCTACAACCTCTTCCCGCACCTGACGGTGGAGGAAAACATCGTCCTGGCGCCGCGCCGCGTGAAAAACGTCAAGGGCGCCGAGGCGCACGCGCTCGCCCGGACCGCGCTGGAGCAGGTTGGCCTCTCCGACAAGATCGACGCCTATCCCGAGCAGTTGTCCGGCGGCCAGCAGCAGCGCGTCGCCATCGCCCGCTCGCTGGCGATGTCGCCGAAAGTAATGCTGTTCGACGAAGTGACGTCGGCGCTCGATCCGGAACTGACCGGCGAGGTGCTGCGGGTGATGGAGAAGCTCGCCAAGGGCGGCATGACGATGATCATGGTGACGCACGAGATGGGCTTCGCGCGCCGCGCCGCCGACCGCGTCATCTACATGCACACCGGCAAGGTCTGGGAAACCGGCACCGGTGCGATGCTGGGCAGCCCGCAGACGCCGGAGCTGAAGAATTTTCTCGCCAACGAACTGTGAAGCCGGCACCCGCGGAGGAGCGGGACGGTCGATGATAACCAAGGAGGAAACATCTATGAAATTCAAACTCGCATTCGGCATGGCCGCCCTGGCCGCCGCCTTCGTCATGGCCATGCCGGCCGCCCGCGCCGACGCGCTTTCGGACATCAAGGCGGCCGGCAAGATCCGTGTCGCGACCGCCATGGGCGTGCCGCTCTTCGCCTATGTCGATGCCCAGTTGCAACCCGCCGGCTCCGACGTGGAGACCGCCAAGATGATCGCCGACAGCCTCGGCGTGAAGCTGGAGCTGGTGCAGATCACCAACGCCGCGCGCGTGCCGACCATCCAGGCGCACAAGGCCGACATTCTCGTGGCCAACCTGGCCATCACGCCCGAGCGCAAGAAGGCGGTCGATTTCACCATCCCCTATGCGACCCTCGACATCATCGTCGCCGGCCCCAAGGACGCCGCCATCAAGGACTACAAGGACCTCGCCGGCAAGCGCATCGGCGTCACGCGCGCGACGGTCAACGACATGATGGTGTCCGAGAATGCCAAGGATGCCGAGATCGTCCGCTTCGAGGACGACGCGACGCTGATTACCGCCGTGGCGTCGGGCCAGGTCGACCTCGTCTCGACGCAGACGGCCGTGCTCGCCGCCATGAACGAGAAGAAGGGCGGCGATCCGCTGGACGTCAAGTTCGTGCAGAAGTCGCTCGACCTCGGCATCGCCCTGCCGCAGAACGAGCCGAAGCTGAAGGAATGGCTCAACAACTGGATCACCGAGAAGTTCAAGAGCGGCGAGCTTCCCGCCATGTTCAAGAAGTTCCACAAGCGCGACTTGCCGGCGGACCTTCTCAGCCGCAAGGACTAAGGAAACTTATGGCGTGACCGGCGCATGCGCGACGGTCACGCCGGCATTTCTCCGGAATGTCCTTGCGGCAGGCCGTGTCTCAAAGCTGGCCCGGATCGTCGTGTGCGGTAATGAACGGCGCTGAATAGGTCTCGTGGCCAGTCATGCAGGCGCTCCGCATTCGTCATGGCCAAGAGCCTCGAACGTGACCCGCAACTGGAATCTCTCCAGCGTAATTATTGGACTCAACACTGAATACGCCGGTTAGCGATCCGTACGGCTTTTCCGGATCAGTTCCATCCAGTCGGCAATGAAGGTCCTGCGCTGCACCTCATCCTGCGCGGCGAGCAGGGCGGGGCCGATACGGATCGGCCGGCCGATGCCGGACTGCATCAGGTCGGGCGGTCCGTCGACGCCGTCGGGCAGCGGCGCGTCCTCGGCGAAGAAGAAGGATTTTTCCCGCGCGACGCCGCGGCCGCGGGCCGACAGCAGGTAGTTCAAGAAACGCTTGCCGACATCCGGGTGCGGAGCGTGCGACGGGATGAGCGCGCCGCGCGACAGGATCAGCGTGTAATCGCGGGGCAGGACGATGCCGAGGGCAGCGTTGGCGCGTGCGGCGGCATAGGCATAGGAGCCGAGCACGTTGTAGGCGAGGCTGATCCTGCCGGCGGCAAGCTCGCCCAGCACCTCGTTGTTGCAGCAGCGAATGACGGTGTCGGTCCGGCTCAGCGTTTCCAGCAGCCGGCCGTTTGCGGTGGGTGCCTGGCGCGAATCGTTGAAGGCCAGCAGGTAGCCGACGCCGGAGGCCGCGATGTCGTAGGTGCCGACGCGGCCGCGATAGGCTTCCGCCTTGCTTCTCAGCAGGTTCGACAGCGCCTCGTGGCTGCGCGGAACGTCCTCGGCGGGCACGGTGCGGCGGTCGTAAACGAAAACGACGGGCTCGAAGGTGAAGCCGAAGACCTCGTCGCGCCAGTTGGCCCAGTCCGGCACGGCCATCGTCTCGGCGGAGCGGTGCGATTGCGCGCAGCCATCGTTGGCCAGCCTAACGAGCTGGTCGACCGATGACGACAGGAGAATGTCCGCACCCTCGGCTTTTGCGGCGCAGATTTGCTGTGCCTGCCGGAACAGGTCGTTAGTGACCATATCCGTATATTCGACGGCGATATCGGGATTGCGGTCCTGGAAGTCGGCGATCAGCGGCTGCATCGCATCGAGATCCGTGGCGCCGTGGATGAGAAGGCGCCCGGTTTCGGAGCCCTTCGCGGGGAAGATCCTGTGATCGCCCTCGAGCGCGTTCGCCAGCATGGGCAGCAGGAGCGTCGCCGCCGCAAATGCGAAGATCAGGGTTCTGCGCATCAGCTCGGCCTCTCCGCCAGAGGCAGTTCGATGGAAACGCAAAACAGCTCACTTTCGGATCGTTGCCGGAACCGCAGGCGGCCGCCGAGCCTGGCGGCGACCTCCGCGGCGATGGCGAAGCCGAGGCCCGAGGCACCCTCAGCATCAGAGCGACCGGAATAGAAGCGGCTCGTTGCCATCGGCCAATCTTCCGGCCGGATGCCGGGGCCGTCGTCGAGGACGTCGACGGCGCCGAACTCGCCGGCCTGCCTGACATGCACCTCCAGGCGCGCGACCGCGCCGTGGCGCAGGGCGTTGTCGACGACGTTGACGATGGCTTCGCGCAGGCTGAGCATGTCGCCCAGCACGGCAAGCTCCTCGTCGGCCGGCTCGAAGGACACGACGAGGTCCGGGTCGACGGTGATGGGAACGGCGTTGCGCAATGCCTTGCGGGCGACGTCGTTGAGGAAAACCGGAGCCAACTGGATCGAATCGAAGCGATGGATCACCATCGCGTGGTTGAGCAGCTGGTTGGTGAAGCGGGCGAGTTCGGCGGTGCGGCTCTGCACGCGTTCGAGATGGCGGCGGTCCTCGGGCGCCAGCTTCGCCTCGTCGATCAGGCTGACCTGCGCCGACAGGGCAGTGAGCGGCGTGCGGATCTGGTGCGCGCTATCGGCGATATAGCGTTGCAACAGCTTCACGCGCTCGTCCAGCCGGGTGATGAAATGGTTGATCGAGGTGACGAAGGGGGAAAGCTCGGAGGGAACCGAGACTTTCAGCGGCGTCAGGTCCTGCGGGTCGCGCCGCCTCAGCGCGGTGCCGAGCTCGCCTACCGGGCGTAGCGAATAGCGGACGGCGAGCGCCGTGCCGATGACGGCCACCAGGCTCATAATGCCGACCAGGATGACCGCGCGGGTCGTCAGCTCGGAAGCCAGCGCCTGGCGGGCCTCGGTGGTCTGCGCCACCATGACGTAGGCCCAGCCGGGTCCGCGCGGCATGCTCATGGCCCGCGCCACGGTGACGTTGCGGACCGGCACGCCGAGATAGCTGCCGTTGGAGAAGACCGGGCCGCCGCGACTGGCATGGAGATCGATCTTCGGCCCGAGGTCGGGATAGCCGGTCAGCGTCGCGCCATCGGGGTCGACCACGCGGTAGAAGATACGGTCGCGCTCAGCCAGCCCCAGCAGTTCGAACGCCGAGGGCGGCAGCAGGAAGCGCAACCTGCCGTCGGCCACGACGAGCCCCTCGCTCATCTGGAAGGCGGCGCCGAGCAGCAGCCGGTCGTAAGCCTCGTTGGCTGCCGTGCGGGCATAAAACCATGCCGCCGTTGTCAGCGCGGCCGCACCCAGCGCCAGCACGATGCCGACGCGGCGCATCAGCCGGGCAAAGAGCGAATTGCTAGTGCGCATCGTCGGAGACGAGCTGGTAGCCGCTGCCGCGCAGCGTGACGATGCGCGCGCTGGCGCCTTCGAGCTTCTTGCGCAGCCGGCCGACATAGAGTTCGATCGCGTTGACGCCGGCGGCCTCGTCAAAGCCGAAAAGCTGGTCCAGCAACTCGTCCTTTCTGAAGACGCGCCCCGGCCGCGAAGCGAGGATTTCCAGAAGGGCGATCTCTCGCCGCTTCAGTTGCACCTCGCGCCGGCCCACCGTCACGTTGCGGTTGGTGCGGTCGAGCCTGATGTCGCCGCAGACGATGACGTTGGTCGCATCGCCGCCGCTGCTGCGCCTGAGCAACACCCGCGCACGCGCCTCCAGCTCGCGGAAATCGAAAGGTTTGACCAGATAGTCGTCTGCGCCGAGATCCAGCGCGCCGACCCTGTCGTCGATCTCGGAGCGGGCGGTCAGCACGAGCACCGGAACGCCGATCCGCGCCCGGCGCAGCGTCTTCAGTATGGAGAAGCCGTCCATGCCGGGCAGCATGACGTCCAGGATCAGCAGGTCATAGGCGGTATGGGCGAGGATGTCGGACGCCGCGGTGCCATCGGTTTCCCAATCGACGGTATGACCAATCTGCTGGAAGCGCCGGCAGATGGCTTCGCCCACGTCATGAGTGTCTTCGACAAGAAGGATGCGCACGCGCGGATGATTACACGCGGTCAGGGGAGCGGCAAGATTCGCCGCGCTCATCTTGCAGGGAAACCGGAAGAATTCGAGCGTGACAGGATCGTGACAGGAACGGCCGCTATCTTCCCCCGCGCCGGCCTGATCGAGGGAGCGATGGGTCCGGTCCGGGGAGGAAGCCAGCATATATCGGTTGTCGCGCAAGACCATTGTGCACGCGCCGGCATGCTGGCGTTCCGTGAAACCGGCCGCTCCGGATTCAACGGGAGGACTTATGTCAAACAGTCTCATCAAGGCGATCCTCGGCGCAGCCGTGGCGGCCTTCGCTTTCGCGGCATCCGCAAATGCGGAGCCTGCAAAGCCGGAATGCCTCGCCGGCGCCAAGCCCGGCGGCGGCTTCGACCTCACCTGCCGCCTTGCCGCCGACGCGCTGCTCAAGACCAAGCAGATCGCGGCGCCGATGGCCGTTACCTACATGGAAGGCGGTGTCGGCGCGGTGGCCTACAACCACGTCATCTCCAAGCGCTCCAAGGACGGCAGCCTCATTACCGCGGCGTCGTCGGGGTCCGCGCTGCTTCTGGCGCAGGGCAAGTTCGGCCACTACGACGAGAACGCCGTGCGCTGGCTGGGCGCCATCGGCGCCGACTACGGCGTGCTGGTGGTCGCGGCGGACGCGCCCTACAAGACGCTGAAGGACCTGGTCGAGGCCTACAAGGCCAATCCCGCCGATTTCGCCATCGCCGGCGGCGGCGCGGTCGGCTCGCAGGACTGGATGAAGGGATCGCTGCTCGCCAAGGCGGCGGGGCAGGACCCGAAGCAGATCCGCTACGTCGCGCTCGAGGGTGGCGGCGCCGTGCTGACCGCGCTCGAGGGCGGCCACGTCAAGGTGGGTTCGGGCGACGCCGCCGAAATGGTCAAGCACCATATGGCCGGAAAAATCCGCATCCTTGCCGTCATGGCGCCCGAACGGCTGCCCGGCGACCTCGCCAACGTGCCGACGGCGCGCGAACAGGGCTTCGACATCGACTGGCCGGTGTGGCGCGGCTTCTATGTCGGCAAGGAGGTTTCCGACGCCGATTACGACTGGTGGGTGCAGGCATTCAAGAACGCCATGGCGACGCCCGAATTCGCCAAGGAGCGCGAAGCACGCGGCCTGTTCGAGTTCAAGTCGTTCGGCAAGGATTTCGACGAACGCGTGAAGAAGGACGTCGCGCAGTTCAAGATCCTGGCCAAGGAAGCGGGCATGTAGGCCCCGCCTCAGCGGCCTCATTCTTCACCGCGAAAACCATCTCCGGCGATCGGCCAGCGTTCGATCGCCGGAGAGCCGCCCCTCCCCTGCACTGCGTCGCCGGCCGGCGGGTGCGGACGCCCTCTTGTGGAGACATCCATGTCCGAGCACCACGAACCTTCGCCCCAGTCGATGCGGCTGATCGGCCGGGCCACGGCGGCCTGCCTGTTGCTGTTCGCCCTTGCCTACGGCCTCGGCGCGACCGCCATCGACTATGCCTTCGCCTCCGATCCGCTGGGACCGCGTGTCTTCCCACTCGGCCTGGCGGCGATGCTGGCATTGCTCAGCATCTGGTATTTCTTCTCGCCCGGCCCAGCTGAAGGCTATCCGACGGGGAGGCTTCTGCTGCGCGTGCTGGGAATCCCGCTGGTCATGCTCGCCGCCGTCGCGTTGTTCGAGCCCGCCGGCTTCCTGGTCTCCACCTTCGTCCTGACCTTCGGCACCGCGCTGATCTTCGGCGCGCCACCGTTCAAGGCGTTGCTCGGCGCCGTTGGCCAGGCCGTGCTGTGGTGGTTCGTCTTTTCCTACGTGCTGGAAGTCTATCTGCCGACCGGCGCCCTGTTTGGCCACTAGGCCAAATCGGCCGCGCGCGCCTGGAACCTGAAAGGTCCCGAACATGAACCTCGACTATCTCTGGCACGGCTTCGCCGTCGCGCTGACCACGCAGAACCTCATCATCGGCTTCATCGGTTGCTTCGTCGGCACGCTGGTCGGCGCGCTGCCGGCCATCGGCCCGATCAACGGCATCGCGCTGCTGTTGCCGATCGCCTACACGATGGGGCTTCCCGCCGAGAGCACGATGATCCTGCTGGCCGCGATCTATTGTGGTGCCGAATATGGCGGGCGCATTTCCTCCATCCTGCTCAACGTGCCAGGCGACGCCGGCGCCGTCATGACGGCGATGGACGGCTACCCGATGGCCAAGCAGGGACGGGCGGGCGAAGCACTGGCGATCTCCGGTATTTCCTCGTTCTTCGGCGGCATCTTCGGCACCGTCGGCCTGGCACTGTTCGCGCCCATCCTGTCCGGCCTGGCGATCGGTTTCGGTCCGGCCGAATATTTCGTGCTGATGGTCTTCGCCTTCGCCACGCTGGGCTCGATGGTCGGCAGCCAGCCGGCCAAGACGCTGATCGGCTGCGCCATCGGCCTGGTGCTCGCCACCGTCGGCCTCGATCCGACCTCCGGCGCCTATCGTTTCACCTTCGACCAGCCGGAACTCAGCGAGGGCATCGAATTCGTCGTGCTGGTGATCGGCCTCTTCTCGATCTCGGAAGCGCTGATCATCCTCGAGAACGAGGGGCGTGGCATCACGGTGATCCGCGAGCTCGGCCGCATGACGGCTCGCATGAGCGACCTGGTGAAATGCACCGGCGCGACGATCCGCGCTTCGGTGATCGGCTTCATCGTCGGCGTGCTGCCGGGCACCGGGGCTTCCGTCTCCAGCGCCATCTCCTACACCACTGAAAAGCGTCTCTCCGACACCGAGGGAACGTTCGGCAAGGGCGACGTGCGCGGCCTGGCGGCGCCGGAAGCCGCCAACAACGCCACGGCCTGCGGCGCCTTCGTGCCGATGCTGACGCTCGGCGTTCCGGGCTCCGGCACCACGGCGGTGATGCTCGGCGCACTGATGCTCTACAACATCCAGCCCGGCCCGATGCTGCTGACAGAGCGGCCGGAGATCGTCGGCGGCCTCGTCGCCTCGATGTTCGTCGGCAACTTCATCCTGCTCGCGCTCAACCTGCCGCTGGTGCAGATCTTCGCCCGCGTGCTGACGGTGCCGAACTGGCTGCTGGTGCCGGGCATATTGGTGCTTTCGGTCGTCGGCGTCTATTCCACCAACTCCTCGATCTTTTCCGTCTTCCTGATGATGGGGATCGGCATGGTGGGATGGCTGTTGCGCAAGGCCGGATTCGACATGGCGCCAATCATCCTCGGCTTCGTCCTCGGCCAGATCACCGAGGTCAACCTGCGCAACGCGCTGGCGATCAGCGGCGGCGACGTCTCGATCCTGTTCTCCAGCACCATCTGCATCGTGCTCTGGATCCTGGCTGCAGCCGTCGCAATCCTGCCAGCCTATCTGGCACGCCGCGCCAGGCGGCGGGCATTGCAAGCTGCTTAAACAGCCATCCCTGGAAAGGTCCCCTATCTCGCTGCCGCAAGGCGGGTATCAGCGACGCGAGCTTTTGCAACTGGAAGAAGCGCTATGGCGATATATTCCACCGGAGGTCAAGCGCATGCGCCCAGGTCGAGCGCGCCGGCCAGCATCGTCATTCGCAGAGCTTCGAAATCCTGGCCAGACAAAACCGGGCAGAAGCCTTTGTTCGCGTCAAGTTCGAGTTTGCGACAGAACTCCTGGACCGCTGCACTGTTGCAAGCCTCAGGCCAGCCCCGCCAGCCTTTCGAGAGCGTGGCGCGCCCCGGGTGCCGCCGCCACCACCGGCGCGCCCTCGGTCAGCCTCGCGCCCTCGATCGGGAAATCGTGATACCAGCCGCCGGCCTCCTGCACGAGACAGAAGCCGGCAAAGCAATCCCAGGCGTGCATATACGGCTCGTAGTAGCCGACCAGCCGGCCCGCAGCGACATAGGCCAGCATCAGCGCGCCGGAGCCGTTGCGGATGAAATTGCCCTCCATCCGCAGAAGCTCGCTCACCATCTTTCCCACCGAATCGGGCGTGACATGGGAATTGGCGCCGATGCCGGTCAGGCCGTTCTGGACGGTGCGGGAGGAATCGAGCTTCAGCGCCTTGCCGTCGAGCTCGGCGCCCCTGCCGGCCGCCGCCGCGTAAAGCTCGCCATGGCAGGGCGCGGCGATGATGCCGATCACCGGCTTGCCGGCATGGGCGACCGCGACGGAGACGCACCAGTTGGGCATGCCGTTGACGAAGGGCGCGGTGCCGTCGATGGGATCGACGATCCAGGTGTAGCCGGACGTGCCGGCGACATGGCCGAATTCCTCGCCGAGACACCCGTCCTGCGGGAATGCCGCCTCGACGCGCCGGCGGATCAGCTTTTCGGTGTTGCGGTCGGCGATCGAAACGACGTCCTGCAAATCGTGCTTGGTCTCGATAGTCAGCGTTTCGCGCCGATTGAAATAGTCGAGCGCCATGGCCCCGGCCTCCTGCGCGATGGCCTTTGCGGCGGCAAAGCGCGCGTCCAGTTCCTGCGATGTCATATTGTGTTTCCTTGCGATGGTCAGTGTTCGATAAGGGCGATGCCGCGGGTCTTGAAACCCAGCGTCGCGTCGGCGCCGGCGGGAAGCGTGCGGTCGACGGCGTGGTCGACGATGAAGAGGGTTCCGACTTCGGTTTCCATCTCGTATTCCACATGGCCGCCGAGATAGGCCGAATGCAGGACGCGGCCGGCAAGGCCTGTCCCCTGCCCTTCGGCGACGGTGATCGAGCCGGGACGGACAGCAAGGCTGGCCGCGCCGGGCCTGGCGTTTCGCGCCGGCACACGCTGCTCGAGCTTGCCGATGCGCACGCGCGCCTCGCCGCCGGCAACGTCGATCACCTCGCAGGCGATGACGTTGGCCTCGCCCATGAAGTCGGCGATGAAGGAGGATGCCGGCATTTCGTAAAGTTCGCGCGGCGCACCGGCCTGCGCGATGCGGCCTTCCTTCATGACGATGATGCGGTCGGAGACGGCCAGTGCCTCGTCCTGGTCGTGCGTGACATAGACAGCGGTGAAACCGAGGCGCTGCTGCAGTTCGCGGATGTCGGTGCGCACCTTGCGGCGCAGGCGCGCGTCGAGGTTCGACAGCGGCTCGTCGAGCAGCAGCACCTGCGGCTCCAGCACCAGCGCGCGGGCGACGGCGACGCGCTGCTGCTGGCCGCCGGAAAGCTCGGCCGGCAGGCGGTGGCCCATGCCGGCGAGGCCGACCAGCGAAAGCCCGTCCTCCGCCTTTTCCCGCGCCTCCTTGCGCGAAAGGCCGGAGGCTTCCAGGCCGTAGGCGACGTTGTCGAGCGAGTTCATGTGCGGGAACAGCGCATAGGACTGGAAGACCATCGAGACGTCGCGCTCGTTGGCCGGCAGCATAGTGACGTCCTTGCCGCCGATGAACACCCGGCCGGCGCTCGGATGCTCCAGGCCGGCCAGCATCCTCAGCGTCGTCGTCTTGCCGCAACCGGAGGGGCCGAGAAGGGTGACGAGCGTGCCGGGCTCGATGGTGAAGGAAAGGTCCGGAATGACGGTGACGGCACCGTAGTTCTTGCGGATGTTCTCGAAGACGACGGAACCGGCCTTTTGCATGGTCATGCGGTTCTCTCCTGCTCGGGGGATAGGGTGCGAGGGGCGCCGGCGAGGCGATTGTCGCGCCTCAGCCGCCGCTCGCCGACAAGGAACTGGAAGCCGGAAATGACGACGAGCATGACGACGATCAGCATCGAGGAATAGGCGATGGCGACGCCGTATTCGCCATTCTCCACCAGCCCGACGATATAGGCGGTGGCCATGTTGTATTCGGCGCTGACGAGGAAGATGACGGCGCTGATCGAGGTGATGGCGCGGACGAAGGAATAGACCAGCGCGGCCGTGATGGCGGGGCGCAGCAGCGGCAGGATGATCCTGCGCACCGTGCGGAAGCTGCCCGCGCCCAGCGTCAGCGAGGCTTCGTCGAGGCTCTTGTCGAGCTGGCTCATGGCCGCCACGCCGCCGCGCACCCCCACCGGCATGTTGCGGAAGACGAAACAGGCGATCAGGATCAGCGCCGTGCCGGTCATCTCCAGCGGCGGCAGGTTGAAGGCCATGATATAGCTGACGCCGATGACGGTGCCGGGAATGGCGAAGCTCATCATCAGCGCGAACTCGAAGACGTTCCTGCCGGCGAATTTCTGCCGCACGATCAGATAGGCGGTGAGCAGGCCGACGGCGGCCGTCAGCGGCGCGGCGATCAGCGCGATCTCCATCGTCGTCCAGAAGGAGTTCCAGGCGACGCCGGTCCAGACGGTTCCACCCGACAGGTTCACCGAGAAGGCCTTGACGTAGTGGTCCAGCGTCAGCGAATTGTCGAGGCCCCAGGTCTTCATGAAGCCGCCGAACAGGATCATCCCGTAGACGACGAGCGTGAAGGCGATCCACGGAACGACCACCGCGTAGAGGCCGGTCGAAAGCCAGCGCGGCAAGGCCGCATGGACACCGTTGTCGCCTTTGCCGGTGACGGTGGAGAAGTTGCGGCCCGACAGCCACAGCCGCTGTGCAAGGAACGCCGACAGAGTGAAGGCGAGCAGCACCATGGCAAGCACGGCGGCGCGCGAGGGATCGTTCTGCGAGCCGACGACGGCGAAGAAAATCTCCGTCGATAGCACCCCGTGACTACCGCCGAGCACCAGCGGATTGCCGAAATCGGCCATGCTCTCGATGAAGCCGATGAGGAAGGCGTTGGCCAGTCCCGGTTTCATCAGCGGCAGCGAGACCTTGACGAAGGTGCGCCAGCGGTCGGCGCGCAGCGTCTGCGACGCCTCCTCCATCGACGGGCTGACGCCCTCGACGACGCCAATCAGCACCAGGAAGGCGACCGGCGTGAAGGACAGGACCTGCGAGATCCAGATGCCGGTCAGCCCATAGAGCCAGCGGCCGGGCTCGACGCCGAACAGGCTGGCGACGGCCTGGGTGACGAAGCCGGCGCGGCCAAACAGCAGGATCAGCGCAAGGCCGATGACGAAGGGAGGCGTGATGATCGGCAGGATGGTCAGGAGCCTGAGCGCCTTCTTGCAGGGAAAGCGCGTGCGGGTGGCGACGAGCGCGAAGGCGAGGCCGAGCAGCGTCGAGGAAAGGCCGGTCACGATGCCGAGCCACAGCGTGCGCCAGGCGACCCCGCACCGGGCGCCGCCGACGACGCAGTCGAGGCTCCAGATGCCCGGATCCTGCATGTTGCGGACGAAGCCGTCCGGATTGAACGAGCCGTCGAAGTCCTGCACAGCGCCAACGAACATGCTGCCGACGGGATAGAAGACGAAGACGGCGACCAGGAAGACGAGCAGTGCAATGGCGCTGACGACGAAGGCGTCGCCCTTCATGACGCCGCGCTCGGCCAGGCCGAATGAAAACACCAGCACGAAGACGACGGCGCTCAGCACCGCGCCGGCACCCATCGACGGCTGGCCGTCGGCGAGCGGCCCGAACAGGTTCTCGCTGACGGTCCAGGTCCAGCCGGTGAAGCCGATGGCGAGGCCCTGGAGGCAGAGGAACAGCAGGCCGAGCCCCCCTGCCCAGGCCAGCATGGCGCCGCGGCGCATCGGGTCCGCCATGCCGCGCGCCATGCCGGCCGCGAGCAGGAACAGGACGACGCCGGCAAGCCAGAACCGGCCGTGCGCGGCGATCTGCACCAGGCCGGGCGCGGCCTCCGGCGACAGAGGAAAGCCGCCCAGCCAGCCGAAACCGAAGAAGCCGCCTTCGATCCGATACCACGGCAGCAGCATGAGCGCCGCCACGCCCAGAACGAGGACGATGTCCAGCCTTCGATTGGGGCGCGTCATGGCGGACCTCGCTGTCAGTGTTGGGAAGAGGCGGCGCCCTGGGGTTCTGGGGGCGGGCGCCGCCTATTGGCGCGTCAGTTGGCGGCTGCGCCGACTTCGCGGTCCCAGCGCTCGAGCAGTTCCTTGCGCTTGGCCGGATCGCCATAGGTCTTGAAGTCGTAGTCGATCAGCTTGATGTCCTCGAAGCGCGGCGCCTCCTTGGGGATTTCCGCATTCTTGTTGGAGGGAAGCTGGAAGGACTTGGCGTCCTTCATGCGCGACTGCACCTCCGCCGTCAGAGCCCAGTCGTACCAGGTCTTGGCGTTTTCGAGGTTGCGCGCACCCTTGATGATCGACATGGAACCGATCTCGTAACCGGTGCCTTCGCAGGGCGTGCCGGACTTGACGGGGAAGCCTTCGACGGCCTGCGCCACCGCATCGTGGACGAAGACGATGCCGAGCGCCGTCTCGCCGCGCGCCGCCGCCTTGACCGGCGCGGAGCCGGACTTGGTGTATTGCGAGACGCTGCCGTTGAGCTGCTTCAGATAGTCGAAGGCCTTCTCCTCGCCCATGATCTGCACGAGGGAGGCGAGCGCGGTGTAGGCGGTGCCCGAGGAATTCGGGTTGGCGATCTGGATCTCGCCCTTCAATTCCGGCGCCAGAAGGTCGGCCCAGCACTTCGGCTCCTTATAGCCCTTCGCCTTGAAGATGTCGGTGTTGTAACCCCAGCCGAGCGCGCCGGCATAGACGCCGACCGTGCGGTAGCCGGAGCTTTCGGCCTGCTTCTTGGCCCAGTCGTTGAGCTGGTCGAGCATCGGCGACTTGTATTCCAACGTCAGGCCCTCGGAAGCCGCCTGGAGGTGCGGATCGCCGGTGCCGGCCCACCAGATGTCGGTCTTCGGATTGCGGGCCTCGGCGCGCACCTTGGCGTAGGTCTCGCCCGAGGACAGGCGCACCATGTTGACCTTGATGTCGTTGTGGGCCTTCTCGAAATCGCCCTTCATCTGTTCGCAGATGACGACGTCGGCCGAGCAGATGAGATTGAGTTCGCCCGCCGCCTGGGCCGGCACCGCGGCCAGAGCCGTGCCGGCGAACAGCAGCATGGAAAGGGTCTTCGTTTTCATCGGTATCCTCCGTTTGTAATCGGTTTGCCTGTGAACGGGACGCAAAAAGGCTTTCGGCTCGCCCCTCGGCGGCGCGTTCGTCAGTTCGGGTTTCGGGAGTGCCTGCGGGATTGGGTCAGTTCGTCGGGGCGATCTCCGCGTCGAACCGCTGCAGCAGCCGACTTCGCTCCTGCGGCGAGCCGAAAGTGGCGAAATCGTAGTCGACCATCTTGATCATCGAGATGTCGGGCGCGGCCGCCGGCAGCACCGAGCGGGCGTTGGACGGCACCTGGTTCTGGCCGGCGGCCGCACCAGTGCTCTGTCCCTCCGGGCTGAGGACGAAGTCGACGAAGCGCCGGGCCTCGGCCGGATGCCGCGCGCCCTTGACGATGCTGACGGCGCCGATCTCGTAGCCCGTGCCCTCGCAGGGGGCGACGATGACCAGCGGATAGCCGGCCTGCTTCTGGGTGACGGCGTCATGCATGAAGGAGATGCCGATCACCGTTTCGCCGCGCGCCGCTGCCTTCACCGGGTCCGCGCCGGCGCTGGTGTAGCGGGCGATATTGCGGTTCAGCTGCGCCAGGAAGCGGAACGCCTCGTCCTCGCCGAAGAGCTGCACCAGCGTCGCCAGCGTCGTGAAGGCGGTTCCCGAGGAGTTCGGATTGCCGCTCTCGATGCGGCCGCGATAGGCGGCGTCGGCCAGGTCCTTCCAGCAGGCCGGGGCCGGCAGCTTCAACTTACGCAGCAGGTCGGCGTTGTAGGCGAAGCCAAGCGCCCCGGCATAGATGCCGGCCGAGCGCCCGCCGGACAGGGCGAAGAAATTCTGCGCCCAGGGCAGCATGTCGCTTTCATGCGCGGGATGATACGGCTCCAGCAGGTTTTCCGATCCCGCCTGCAAATGCGTGTCGCCGGTGCCGCCCCACCAGACGTCGGCGGTCGGCGCCGCCTTCTCGGCACGGATCTGGTTGAGGATGTCGCCGGTGCTCCTGCGCGTCATGGAGATCTCGAGGCCGGACTTCGCCTCGTAGACGCGCTGCATGGCAGAACACCACGCCTCGTCCACCGCGCACAGCACGGTCAGCGCCGGCGCCGCCATGGATGCCGCCGTGCCGCACAGCCAAAGGGCCACGCCCGCGCCGAGAGCGGTGATGCCTCTCACTTGATCCTCCCGTTCGGGACGTCGCCGTCCCTTCCTCCGCGTTCAGGATGGCACATTCGTGCCCCGCCGCAATCGAAGAATCGTTACCTTTCTTACAGCAGAGCGGCGGCGCGGCGGCGGAAAATGACAAACATGACAAATTTGACAAGACCGTATAATGCGAGCCGCTTTGAACATTGCCGCCGCCCTGCCTATGATGCCGGCGGGAGGAAGGCCAGTGCTGAACGATCGGATTCGCATCCTGATCGTCGAAGACGATCCGGAGATGGCGGAGCTTGTTTCCGACCTCGTGGAGGCGGAAGGCTGGACGCCGCTCGCCGCCTCGTCTGCCGAAGCGGCCGAGACCGTGCTGGCGCGCGAAACCGTGCATCTCGTGCTCGTCGACCACAACCTGCCGGGTACATCGGGGCGCACCTTCGCGCAGCGCCTGCGCGCCCGCACCAACATCGGCATCGTCATGGTGACGGCGGCGGGAAGCGCCGCCGACCGGGTGCTGGGGCTGGAAACGGCGGCCGACGACTATGTCGTCAAGCCCTTCGAGCCGATCGAGCTGACGGCGCGCATCAAGGCGGTGCTGCGCCGAACGATCCCCTCCCTGAAGCCCGATCGGGAAAGCGAGCGGGGCTCCGAGCCCGCCGCGCTCAGGCTCGGCGATTGGTCGGTGGACCTGACCAGGCGCAACGCGCTGTGCCTGGCCGATCCGGCGAAATCGCTGACCAGTGCCGAATTCAGTCTGCTGGAAATCCTTGCCGAAACGCCGAACGTGCCGGTCAGCCGCGCCCATATCCTCGAACGCCTGGGCACCGAAAGCGACCGCTACATCGATCGCAACGTGGACGTGCTGGTGCTGAGACTCCGGCGCAAGATCGAGCGCAATCCCGACCTGCCGCGCCACATCAGGACGCGACGCGGCAAGGGCTATGTTCTCGAGACGGATGACGGCGAGCCCGCTTCGTGATCAGCCGCTCCTTCCTCTCCTCGATCGCCTTCCGCCTGCCCTTCGCGATCGTCTTCATCTGCGTGCTCGTCTTCAGCCTGGCGACCATTGCCGTCTTCGGCCTGCAACGGGCGCGGCAGGAGATGGCGGCCTATGGCCTGCAGGCTTTTTCCAGTCTTGCCAAGGCGTCGCTGGTGTCGCGGCAAGTCTCCGACCTCGTTTCCAGCGCTCCCTTCCTGATGAACGCGACGTCGCCCTACCGCGTCTCCAGCGAAAGCCGTTCGGTGGTCGCCCAGGTCGATGCGTTGCTGCGCGCCATGCAGCCGGAGAGCGGCGAAACGGCGGCAAGGGGCTTCGCCAGCACCCACATCGTCGAGCTTCTGGAAACCATCCGCACCCAGACGACGACGCTTGCCAGCGACGCCGATTCCGCCCAGCAGCACAAGGCCGAAGCGGCGGGGGCGCTGGGCGAGATCGCCGCCGGGCGCGGCGTTGCCGACGGGGATTTCCGCCGCCGGCTGAATGCCGTGGTGCAAGCGGCCGCCAGTTCCGACAGTCTCTTCCAGCTTGGCGAACTGCGCCGCCGCTACGTCGCCGAGACAGCGCCGCGCCTCGAACGCGCCGCACCTGACGCAAGGGTCTCCAGGCTCGAGCTTGCGCCGTATGAGCGCGTCTTCGAGGCGCAGACGCAATACCTGCTCGAGATGTTTTCCATCCGCGCGGCGGTGGCACGGCTGCATCTGGTCTCGCGCGACCTTTCGCACGCCACCGAAACACAGAGCGAGGCCGTTGCCCGCGGCCTCAACGACGACCTTGTGGCCACCTCCGACGCCCTGAGCCACCTGCTCGCCGTCGTCACCGTCGCCTCGCTGCTGGTTCTGGCCATGGCTGTCCTGTCGATCCGCTCGGTCATGCGCGTATCGCGCGGCATCGTTTCCCTTTCCGGTGGCATGAACGCGCTGGCCGAAGGGCGCAAGGACGTGGAAACGCCGGATTATAACGGCACCGAAACGGAACTGGTCCGGCTTCTGGAAGCCTTCCGCGCCTTCCGCGAGAGCGTCGGGCGCATTTCGCGGCTGCGGCGCACCGCCGAGGCGGCGGCCCGGACGATCCGCTCCACCTTCCGCAACATGAACGAGGGCATCGCCCTGTTCGATCCTGCCGGCCGGCCGATCACCATGAACCGGCGCGTGATCGAACTCGTCGGCTGGTCCGGATCTGCGCGCAAGCTGCCTTTGCGGGCCTTCGTCGCGCCCATACCCGACATCGATCCCGCTCTGCTGCCAAGCGGCGGCGAAGCCGGCCTGCTCGACGGCCGCTTCGTTACGCGCCATCGGCGGGCCGCGCGGGTGACGGAGGTTTCGCTGTCGCGCCAGACGGACGGCGGCATCGTGCTCCTGGCGCGCGACGTGACCGAGATGGACCGGCGGGAAGCGGAAGCGGCCAGGGCCTATCGTCTCGACGGCATCATGCGCATGACACACCAGGTCAGCCACGAGGTCGGCAACATGATCGGCATCATCACCGGCAGTCTCGGCCTGCTGGAGCGCGAGGAAGGCGGCTTCAGTCCGCGCCAGAAGCGGCACCTTGCGCGCATCCGCAAGGCCGCCGACCGGGGCCGCTCGCTGGCCGCGAGCATGCTTTCGGTCGGCAGCCAACAGCCGATCCATCCCAACGTGCTGGAACTCGGCGCCCTGCTGCGCGGCATGGCCGACGTGCTGGAGATCGCCATCGGCGAGAACTGCCGGCTTGCCTTCGACATCCCCGACCAACTGCCGACGGTGCTGCTCGATGCGGCTCTGTTCGAGCAATCCATTCTCAATCTATGCCTCAACGCCTCGGCCGCCATGCCGGAAGGCGGCCGGATCCGCATAAGCTGCGCGGAAAGGGAAGCAAGCGTCGTCGTCTCGGTGACGGACGAAGGCATTGGCATGTCGCCCGAGGCCGTGGACAAGGCGTTCGAACCTTATTTCACCACACGCGAGGGAAAAGGCGGCGCCGGCCTCGGCCTTGCCATGGTGTACGGCTTCGTGCGGCAAAGCGGCGGCGAAGCCAATATCGTCTCCTGCCCCGGCAAAGGCACGAAGGTGGAAATGACGCTCCCGATAGCAGGCTGAGACGGGTCCATTTGTCAACGGCCGAGCAACCGACCCAGTTTTCACCGCCGCTTTCAGGCGGCGGACGGCAGGCAGGCGGGGCCGATGGGCTCGAAGCTCTTATAGGTGAGGATGAACTCACGGTGGCCAAGATGCTCCGACTTCGTCAGCTTGCCGCGCGCGACATCCTTGATCAAATCGACGATCTCGGAGCCGACGTCTTCCAGCGTGGCACGGTCTTCCAGGATGCGTCCGGCATCCACGTCCATGTCGCCGGCCAGCTTGCGGAAGGTATCGGGATTGGCGCAGACCTTGACGACCGGCGAAATGGCCGATCCGGACACCGAACCGCGACCCGTCACGAACAGCGTCATGTGGCAGCCGGAAGCGATCATCTCCACGATCTCGGCATTGTCGGAAATGTTCGGAAAGCCGAAGCGAACCTCGCCATCGGGAACGACATCCATCAGGAACAGACCTCCGGCGGGCGGAATATCGCCAGGTTTGATGATGCCTGAGATTTTTGAAGAGCCGGATTTGGCGTAGGCCCCCATCGACTTCTCCTCGATGGTGGAGAGCCCGCCATCGGCATTGCCCGGCGCGAAGCTGCCGTAGCCGAGCGTCGCATAGTAGCGCGCGGCCTTGTCGACCGCGGCGCGCAACTCGTCGCCGAGTTCCGGCGTCAAGGCCCGCGCGGCCATGATCTCCTCGCAACCGATCAACTCTCCCGTCTCCTCGAAGATGCAGGTGGCGCCTGCATCCACCAGACGGTCGAAGGCGCGACCCACGGCTGGATTCCCGGTCAGGCCGCTGGTGCCGTCCGAGCCGCCGCATACGGTGCCAATCATCAGTTCGTCGAGGCGCATCGGAACCGTCTCGGCGCCGGCCAGCGCGTCGAGCTGCTCGCTCACCCAGTGGGTGCCATCCTCGATCGTCGACAGCGTCCCGCCATTGTTCTGGATTGTCAGTGTCTGCACCGGGCGGCCGCTTTCGGCGACGATCCGGGACAGCGAGAACTTGTTGAAGCTTTCGCAGCCGAGGGAAAGCAACAGCACGGCGCCCACATTGGGATGCGTGCACAGGCGCTCCATCATCTTCTGCGCGTATTCATTGGGGAAGCAACCGGGAAAGCCGATGAGATGGACATCGCGGCCCCTGAAATTGGCGATGATCTCGCGGCCGACATGATGCGCGCATTCGACCAGATAGGCGACGACCACCACGTTGCGGATACCCTTGCGGCCATCGGACCGCAGATACCCGCGCAGTTCGGCCTCGTTGCTCATTTCGCCTTCTCCTCGTCCGATGCCTCGATGACATGGGTCTTGGTATAATCGCTCTGCATGTTGTGGACATGCACATGCTCGCCGGTGTCGATGCGGCTCGTGGCCGAGCCGATCGGCACGCCGTATTTCATGATCTTCTCGCCCGGCGCGATGGCGCGGCGGGCGATCTTGTGGCCGAGCAGGACGGATTTGCCGATGCGCACGAGCCGCCCGGCAACGACGATCTCCTCCCCGTCGCCGATCGGCCGCTTCGCCACCAGCACGTTGTCGCTGTCGGCCAGCAGCAACAGCCGCTCGTCATAGCGATCGGGCGGCATGCCGGGCGAGACTGCGTCGGAGGCCGGCATCACATTACGCCGAAAGTGGAAAACGCCTCGCATGCGCTCATGCCCTCGCGGATGGCGACCGCCACCTTGTTTTCCGTGCGCACCTTGTCGAGCGCGCGCTGGATCGCTTCGGCCTCGGCCGCCTTCGGGATGATGAGTACGCCTTCACGGTCGGCGAAGACCAGGTCGCCCGGGACGATCGTCACGTCGCCGATCCGGATCGGGCAGCGATAATCGATCACCTTGCCGCGGGGACCCTGGTCCTGCGCATAGATGCCGCGCGAGAAGACATTGAAGCCGAGATTCTCGATTTCCCAGCTGTCGCGCAGGTAGCCGTCCACGATGGCTCCGGCGGCCTTGAGGTGCTGGGCGCGCGTCGACATCAGGCCGCCCCAAAGCGCGTAGCGCAGCGACGCGCCGGTGGCGATGTAGACCTCATCCTCGCGCAAGTCGTCGAGCGCCTCCATCATCAAGCCGAACGGCTTGTTGGCCAGAGGCCCGACCGACGATGGCGATCCCTCGGAGAAGACGTCCGCCTCCAGCACGGTCATTGCGCGACCGACGATCTTCATGTCGGAGCGCAGCGGCGCGATGCCGGCCGGCAGGAACTGGTGCTGATAGCCCATCACGTCGAGAACGTCGCCGACGACGGCGGTGAACAGCTCGTCCTTGAGGACCTGGAAGACGGTCTTGTCGGATTTCTGGAATTGCTCGGACATAGGCGGTTTCCTCTAACGGGACAGAAGAGTGGAAAGGATCGGCACGTAGGTGACCAGCAGCAGGAAGGCGAACAGGCCCGCATACATGCTGAAGGCCTGGCGCGTGAAATCGCTCACCTTCACCTTGGCGATGTTGCAGACCATCAGCATGACCGTGCCGACCGGCGGCGTCAGCGTGCCGATCGACAGGTTGACGATGATCACGATGCCGAAATGGATGGGGTCGATACCGAGCGCCTTCACGGTCGGCAGGAGGAGCGGCACCAGCACGATCATCAGTGCGGTGCCTTCGATCAGCATCCCCAGAAACAGCAGCACGATGTTCAGCAGGAGAAGGAAAACATAAGGATTGGACGTCAGCGACGAGATCAGCTGGGCCAGCGACTGGCCGGCCTGCTCCATGGAGAACACCCAGGCGAGGGCCGAGGACGCCATGATGACGAGCAGCACCGAGGCCGTCGACTTGGTGGTCTCGATAAGGGCGTCGACGACATGGCTGACACGCATTTCGCGGTAGATGACGAAGCCGATGATCAGAACCAGCGTCACCGCGACGGCACCCGCCTCGGTAGGCGTGAAGATGTTGGCCCTGATGCCACCGAGGATCGCCAGGATGAGGACGACGGCGGGCCAGGCGGAGGCCAGCGTATCGACGAGTTCCTTGCTCGTCAGACGATGCGTGCGACTCGCCTTGTAGCCGCGCCGCACGGAGGTCGTATAGGCGGCGAACATCAAGATGGCGGCGCCGACGATGCCGGGGATGATGCCGGCCATGAACATCTTGCCGATCGAGACGTCGGCAATCAGGCCGTAGATGATGAGGGCGATGCCGGGCGGGATAATGGGCGTGATCAGCGACCCGGCGGCCGTCACGGCACAGGAAAAGGCCCTGTCGTAGCCGCGCTTTTCCATTTCCGGAACCATCATGCGCGTGAGCATGGCGCTGTCGGCGAGATTGGACGCGCTGACGCCGCCCATGAGGGTGGACACCAGGATATTGGTGAGCGCCATGCCGCCGCGCAGGCGCCCGACGAACAGGTCGGCCACCTTGATCATGCGCTCCGCGATCCCCGTATGCGACATGACCGTGCCAAGCATGATGAAGAAGGGGATCGCCAGCAGGGAACTGTTCTGGGCCGGCCCGATGAAGCGCTGGACGGCAATCTGGATCGGAATCTGGTTGATGAAGATGAAGTAGGCGAAAACCGCCATGAGGATGCCCACGTAGAGGCGCAGATTCAGCGCGAAGAGGGCAAGCATGATGAGGATGACGATGGACAGGTTCATTGCGCGTGCCCCGAAAACGCTGCACGCGCACTGCGAATGGCGTGCTGGGCCATATAGATGGCGATGACGACGAAACCGACCGGCACGGCGATGTCGATCCAGAAGTAGGAGATTCTCAGAATGCCGGTCACCTTGAAGTGGACATTCATCGCCAAAAGCAGGCCGACATAAGAGACATAGAGAAGGAAGGCTGCCGACAGCAGCGACATCGCCAGATTGATGGCGGCTGCGACCTTGGCGGAGCACATCTCCAGCAGCAGCGGGATATGCAGGTGCTGGTCGTCCTGTTCGGCGGCGATGGCGCCCAGCATGATGATCCAGATCATGAGCAGGCCGGAGATTTCTTCCGTGGACTGCAGCGGCCGGCCGAGGAAATACCGCATCACCACCGCGACGTTGAACACGACGAGGAGGATCAGCAGCGGTATGGCTGCGAGCCGATGCGCGAGGCGCGCTATGGATTCCATGACGATGCTCCTGGTATCTCTGCGGCCATCCCTGCAAACGCAGGGCGCCGGCTCGCGACGATCGGGGACGGCCGCATCCGGCCGCCCCTTTCGCCTGGGAGCGGTTTCAGTTCAGCTCGGCCTTGATCTGGTCGTAGAGACCCGGCGTCCATTCCGGAAATTCGGTGTAGACCTTCTCGGTCAGGGCCTTGAAGGGCGCTGTATCGACATCGATGACTTCGACGCCCGCCTCCTTCATTTTCCCGATCATCTGGTTGTCGAGATCGGTGGTCAGCTTCTGGCTGTAGAGCCCTGCGTCGTAAGCCGTATCTTCGATCAGCTTGAGCTGGTCGGCGGGGATCTTGCTGAAGAAAGCCTCGCCGCCGACGAACATGGCCGTGTTCGTCAGATAGCCGATCTTGCTCAGATATTTGGCTTCCTCGTGGAACTTCTGGCCATAGAGAACGGCGATCGGATTCTCGACGCCGTCAATGACGCCCTGCGTGAGCGCCGGGAACGTCTCGCCCAGCGGCATCGGCGTCGGAGTGGCACCCATCGCCTCGAAGATCTTGATCTGCATGTTGTTGTTCGGCACGCGGATCTTCATGCCCTTCAGGTCGTCCGGGGTGCGGACCGGCTTCTTGGTGATCAACTGCCGGACGCCGTAGAGGTAGTTGCGCATCACGATGTGGATGCCCTTCTCCTTCAGTTCGTCCGACTTCTTCTTGAACCATTCGCCGTCATAGATCTTGAACAGCTTCGATGGATCGTCGGCGAGATACGGCCCGAACAGCACGCCAAGGTCCGGATCATAGTCGGCCAGGAAGCCGACATCGGTGATGGTGATGACGTTGAGGCCCATCATGGCCTGCTCGGTGACGTCCTTCTTGGAGCCGAGCTGGGAACTCGGGAAAAGCTCCAGCGTGATCTCGCCGTTGCTCTTCTTCTCCAATTCGTCCTTCCAGTAGTGCATGACCTGATCGACAGGTTCGCCCGGATTGTTCTCATAGGCGACCTTGATGGATAGCGGGTCGGCGAAACCGGCGGCGCTGCCGGCAAGCAGCAGTCCCGCCGCAAGCAGGCATCTGTTGAAAATGTTCATTTGCGGGTCCTCCCTGTGTTGGACGGTTGTGGTTGGTTTCAGAAGCCGACCAGGGCTCCGCCGTCGACGACGAGCGTCTGGCCGGTGACGTAGCCGGCGGCCGGCGAGGCAAGGAACACCGCGGCCCAGCCGATATCCTCAGGCTGTCCCACGCGTCCCATCTGGATGCGGCCGAGGATCTTGTTCAGCCGGGTAGCGTCGTTCGAGGTGGCGGCGCGGAACAGCGCGGTGTCGATCCAGCCCGGCGCGATGCCGTTCACGCGCACGCCGCGGTTCGCATATTCCGCGGAAAGGCCGCGCACGGCGCCAAGCAGCGCCGATTTCGCGGTCGTGTAACCCATGACAAGGGGCTGGCCGATGAAGGATGTCATCGAGGCGAGGAAGATCACCGATCCGCCGCCGCGCGCCGCCTGGCCCGGAATGATGCAGCGGGTCAGCTCGAGCGCTCCGCGCACATGGACGTCGAACACCCTGTCGAAGTCTTCCGCCGTCTGTTCCTCGAACGGCTTCTTGACGGTGTTGCCGGCGTTGTTGACCAGAATATCGACCGCCCCCCGGCTCGCCTCGATATCGGCCGCGGCATCCTTCAGCGACGCCAAGTCGCTAAGGTCCATCGTTCTGGAGGCAACGTCGCCGCCGATCTCGGCTTTCGCAGCCTCCAGCACGTCGGCGCGGCGGCCGGCGACGGTGACGCGCGCTCCGGCGGCTGCAAGCGCCTTGGCGATGGCAAGTCCCAATCCGCCGCCGCCGCCGGTGACCAGCGCGTGTTTTCCGGAGAGGCCGAACGCCTTTTCGAGTGGGGTCGGTTCAGTCATGTGTCAGATACGCTCGACAAGGATCTTGAGGACATCGCGATCGCCGTCCCAATAGGGCAGCGCCGCTTCGGCTTGGTCGAAGGGAAAGACTTTCGAAATGAGGTCGTCGGCCGCCGCGCCGATCGTCTCCAGATGCGCAATCACGGCATGGAAATCGTCGAGCGTGGCATTGCGCGAGCCCAGGATGTCGAGTTCCTTCAGGTTGAAGAACTGGGTCTGGTACGTGACCGGCGCCTTGGAGTAGCCGACATAGACGACGCGGCCCGAAAAGCCGGCCAGATCGACCGCCTGGGTGAAGGTCGCGGGCAGGCCGACCGCCTCGAAGGCAACGTCGACGCCGTCGTCATGCGTCAGCCGGTTGATTTCGGCGACAACTTCATCCCCGCCCGCCGGCAACGCGTGGGTAGCGCCGAACTTGACGGCCAGGCGGCGCTTTTCCTCGCTCGGATCGATGGCGATCACGCGCGCTCCGCGTGCAACGGCACCGATCAGCACGCCCATGCCGATCATGCCGCAGCCGATCACGGCCACCGTATCGTCTGCCGTGACACGTCCGCGGCCGACCGCATGGAAACCGACCGAAAGCGGCTCCACCAATGCCAGGTGGCGTGGCGCCAGGGTTTCGTTGAGGATCAGCTTTTCGGCCGGAAGGTTGACCTCCTCGGCCAGACCGCCGTCCTGCTGGACACCCAGTGTCTTGTTGTAGCGGCAGGAGTTGACCCTGCCCTTGCGACATGACGTACACCGGCCGCAACTGGTATACGGCATGACGATGACGCGCCTTCCGACGGCATAGGCCGCGTCGACGCCCGGCCCAGCCGATACGATCTCCCCGCCGATCTCGTGGCCCGGAATGCGCGGCAAACCGACAAGCGGGTTCAATCCCCTGAAGGTGTTCAGGTCGCTGCCGCAAAGGCCGACATGATGCACGGATATCCGTACCTCGCCCTCTGCCGGTGCGTCGAGCGGCACTTCGTGGAAGCGGGCGACCTTTTCCTTTTCGATCCGCAATGCCCTGATCATGATGCCATGTCCCGCGTTTCGGCCGCCGTCGCGCTGCGGGTCAGAACCGCCCGCACGGCCTGCTCGCTGTATTCGTAGTGATTGGAAAGGGCGCGAAGCGCGTCCGGAAGATTCCGCGAACGAAGGGCCGCGACGATGGCGCGGTGGTCTTCTATCGTGCGCTCGCTGTTCTCGCGGCTGTTCTTGCCGATCTCCATGTAGAAGATGAGCGTGTGGGTCAGCACCGTGTACAGCGTCATCGCCACGCGGTTGTCGGCAACGCGGACGATCTCGTTGTGGAAGGCATAGTCGGCCTCGGCCGCTTCCCGTGCCGTGAGCGCCCGCTCCATGCGCGAAACATGTTTCTCCAGCAGGGCCAGGTCATCTTCCGTCGCGTTCTCCAGCGCTTGCGGAAGCAGGCCGAGATCGATGATGCGACGAAAATCGAGAAGATCCTGACAGGTCTTCGGACTGCGGTCGAAATACTGGTCCATGACATGGAAGACGGCGCCGATATTGGGTGCACAGACGCGCGGGCCTCGCTGCGTCTTCTCGATGATGCCGAACGCTTCCAGGTGGATAAGAGCTTCGCGGACCGTATTGCGGCTCACATCCAGCCGCTCGGCGATATCCCGCTCGTTCTGGAGCAGGTCGCCGGGCTTGTAGTTTTCCGGAATTTCGCTCCGCAACGTCGAGACGACGCTTTGGACCGCGCTCGTTCTGGCCAAGTCAACCTCCCATTGGTCCAACAATAGGACCAATGGGAGGTTTCTAACACAGCACCGCCTTCGTAAGCAACCGGGAATCGAAACATGTCGTACCGCCGCCGATCAGACCGCACGGCCGGCAGGCCACGCTCGGATTTGGAGCCGAGTTTGTCGCTGCGGCCGACCCAGTCGAGGATCGTGCCAAGCTCGCCCTGAATGGTGATTGTGCAGCGACCCTGCTTTTCGCCGGGAGTGACCATCAGGAAGTCGATGATCCAACGGATGGCGTCGGTGGCTTGGAGCGCATCGTCAGGATGCGAAGGCACTTCGGTCAGCCGTTCGATCCTGCGGCGATAGGCCTCCGCTGTATTCGGATGAATGTTGGGCGTGGCTGGAGGCATGTCCTGCAGACGTGCGGTGAGACCGTCCTGCCTGGTTTCCAACTCGGTCAATCTGGCGGACAAGGACCGGTGCCAGCCTGCCTGTTCGATGACGCGCGCGATCTCGGCGATGGCGGCGAGCATCATGGATAGGGAGGGAAGGAAATCGCCCCCACGCGATCTGTCTCAGCCAGATCGACGTCTACGCATGAGCTGCGATAGCAAGGTTCGCCATGTTCGTAGCTACATAGATTATGGAAGGTTCGTCATAGCCTGTGATGACAAGAGCCGTCTGATCTGGGGCAATCAGAACTTCGAGATGCAGACGCGCTCCATTTGACCCGCCACAAGGGACCTACTTGACCGATCGGCAATCGTCCGAGAGTTCCATCGTTATCTGATCTACCGCTCATTCCGCAGCCTGCGCTCGAGCGCGCGGCTGTAGCGCGAGATGAAAAAGCAGAACGCCGCATAGATCAGGGCAACGAAGACGTAACCCTCGACGATGAAGGTCCGCCATTGCGGGTCGGCCAGCGCCTGCTTCGCGGCGAGCAGCAGGTCCGTCAGCCCCACGATACCGACGAGCGAGGTGTCCTTGAACAGACCGATGAACAGGTTGGCGATCGCCGGAATGGCATGCCGCAGCGCCTGTGGCAGCACCACCAGCAGCGACGTCTGCCAGTAGGTGAGGCCGAGCGCCGCAGCCGCCTGCTCCTGGCCGGGGGACACGGCCTGCAGGCCGCCGCGGATAGCCTCGGCGAGATAGGCGGCGCTGAACAGCGTGATCGCCGCCAGAGCGCGCAGCAGGGCGTCGACCTGCAGCCTGCCGGGCAGGAACAGCGGTATCATGAACGACGCCATGAACAGCACGCTCACCAGCGGCACCCCGCGGACCATCTCGATGGTGGCGACGCAGATCGATTTCACCACCGGCAGCCGCGAACGGCGGCCGAGCGCCAGCAGCACCGCGAGCGGAAAGGCACAGACGATGCCGCCGATGGCGAGCAGGACCGTCAGCGGCAGGCCGCCCCACAGGTCGGTCGGCACCGGCGCCAGGCCGAGTGTGCCGCCGCGCATCAGCAGGAGGATGATGGCCGTGCCGAGCAGCCATCCTCCAAGCACCATGCGCCAGCCGAAGCGCAGCGAGCAGCTCGCCAACACCAGGACGACGGCGAGCGCGAGCGCCAGAAGCGGCCGCCATTGCTCCTCATAAGGGTAGCGGCCGAACAGGATCAGCCGGTACTTCTCATGGATGAATGCCCAGCAGGCCCCGCCATTGGCGCGGCAGGCGTCCGGAGAGGCGGCCGTCCACGTGGCGTCGAAGAAGGCCCAGCGCAACAGCGGCGGCAGCAGCATGACGAAGGCGGCAAGCATCGCCACCGTCAGCAGCGAATTGCTGATGCTGCCGAACAACCTGTAGCGCAATCCGGAAACGGCGGCGTTCATTGCGTACCGACCAGCGCCACGCGCGCATTGTACCAGTTCATGAAGGCGGAGATCGACAGGCTAATCGCCAGGTACGCGGCCATCATGATGGCGATCACCTCGACCGCCTGGCCGGTCTGGTTGATGATCGTATTGCCGATGGACATCAGGTCGGGATAGCCGATGGCAATCGCCAGCGAGGTGTTCTTGGCGAGATTGAGATACTGGTTGGCGAGCGGAGGCACCGCGACCTTCAATGCCTGCGGGATGACGACCAGCCGCATGGTCTGGCCCCGCTTGAGGCCTAGTGCCGCGGCGGCCTCCGCTTGTCCCCGATCGACCGACATGATGCCGGCGCGCAGGATCTCGGCGATGAAGGCGGCGTTGTAGAGCGACAGGCCGATCAGCAGCGCCGTCAGTTCGGGAGATACCTGGCCGCCGCCCGAGAAGCCAAAGCGGGTGGGGCGCGGCACGTCGAAGGGCGTCGTCATGGCGACGAACAGGAACGCGAGGCTCGGCAGCCCGGCAAGCAGCAGGGCTCGTGGCCAGAGTGGCGGCGGGCCGCCGAAGCGATCGGCCCGACGCCGCGCCCAAAGGCCATAGGCGAAGGCGGCGACCATGCCGACAAAAAGCGCGGCGAGCACCAGCCAAAGACCCGAATGCAGGATCGGGAAATGCAGGCCGCTCTTGGCCAGATAAACGCCGAACGGCAGTTTCGGCGCAGCCGCCGCGGCCGGCAGCATCTGGGTCAGCACCGCGTACCAGACATAGAGCTGCAACAGCAGCGGGACGTTGCGGACCAATTCGACATAGCCCGTCGCCAGGGGCGCGACGAGCGGATTGCGCGACAGGCTGGCGATGCCGACGAAGGTGCCGGCGACGGTCGACAGGATGACGCCGAGCAGCGCGACCACCAGCGTGTTGAGCAGGCCGACCAGCAGCGCTGTGCCAAATGTGGCATCGGCGCTGTAGGGGATGAAGCTCTGGCCGATCTCGAAACTGGCCGCCTGCCACAGGAACCCGAATCCGGTGCGGATCGAGCGCGCTTCGAGATTGCCGACGAGGTTGAGGCCAAGGAAGGCGACGACGCCGGCGACGATGGCCAGCACCAGCACCTGAATGGCGAGAGCGCGGAAGGCCGGCTCGTTCCAGCCTCCCGCACGCCGCTCCGTTTCGACTGCGGCGGCCTTCATCTCATCGTATCGGCAGGGCGTACATCAGCCCGCCATGCGTCCACAGCGCGTTGGCGTTGCGCTCCATGCGCAACGGCGTCCGGGGTCCGACATTGCGGTCGAAGATCTCGCCGTAGTTGCCGACCCGCTTGATCACGCGATAGGCCCAGGCGGCGTCGAGGCCGAGCTTCTCGCCCATATCGCCCGACGAGCCGAGCAGCCGCTGGATGCCGGGGTCCTTGCTGTCCTTCATCTCGTCCACATTGGCAGAGGTGACGCCCCTTTCCTCGGCCTCCACCAGCGCCATCAGCGTCCACTTGGCGACGGTGAAGAAGTCGAGATCGTTGCGGCCGACGACCGGCCCGAGCGGCTCCTTGGAGATCATTTCCGGCAGGATCTGCCAGTCGTCCGGATTGGGCGCGTCGGATGCGCGGACCGAGGACAGGTAGGACATGTCTGCGGAAAAAGCCTGGCAGCGCCCGCTGAAGAAGGCGGCGCGCGCTTCCTGCTGGGATTCGAACACCACCGGCGTGAACGTCTTGCCGTTGGCGCGGAAATAGTCCGCCATGTTCAGTTCGCTGGTGGTGCCGGTGGCGGTGCAGATGCTGGCGCCGTCGAGGTCGAGCGCGCTCTTGAGATCAAGCGACTTGGGGACCAGGAAGCCCTGGCCGTCATAGAAATAGACGCCGGCATAGAGCAGGCCGAGCGAAGCGTCGCGCGTCAGCGTCCAGGTGGCGACGGTGGTCAGCATGTCGACCTCGCCGGACTGCAGGGCGGTGAAGCGCTGCTGCGGGCTGAGCGGCACGAACTTCTCCTTGGCAGCGTCGCCCAGGATGGCGGTCGACACCGCGCGGCAGAAATCGGTGGTCAAGCCGGTCCACTGGCCCGAACTGTCGGCGATCGAGAAGCCGCCGATGCCGGTGCTGACGCCGCAGGCGGTTTCGCCGCGCTGGCGGATGCCGTCGATGGTGGCGCCCGCCTGCGCCGGCATGGCGAAGCCCGCGCAGGTCGCCATCAGCATGGCGCCCGCAAGACCGTTTCTGAGCAGATGGTTCATCGCATTTCCTCCCTTGTCTTTCATTTCACCCGGATTGAAGGATCCCTACAGCTGCGGCCGCCCTCCCGGCGGCCGGCGTCAGGTGACGGCGCGTCGCGCCGTAAAGCGCGCGTCGCGCCAGTCGCCCCCCTCCAGCACGGCGTTGAACGCGGACGCGGCCCGATGCACGTCGGCATAGCTGAGATAGGCCGGCGAGAAGCCGAAGCGCATCATGTCCGGCGCGCGGAAGTCGCCGACGACACCGCGCGCCATCAACGCCTGGACCACGGGATAGCCATGCTCGAAGGCGATCGACACCTGGCTGCCGCGCCGGGCCGGATCGCGCGGGGTGACGATCGTCGCGCCGTGGGTCCGGCAGGCGTCTTCCACGAGCGTCATGAACAGATCGGTGATGGCGATGCTCTTGGCGCGAAGGGCATGCATGTCGACATCCTCGATGGCGGCGAGACCGGCGTCGAGGGTACGCATGGACAGGATCGGCTGGGTGCCGCAAAGCAGGCGGCGGGCGCCGTTGTCGGGCCGGTAGCCGCGCTCGAAGGCGAAGGGCGCGGCGTGACCCCACCAGCCGGAAAGCGGCTGGCGCAACGTCGCCTGATGGCGTGCGGCGGCATAGATGAAGGCCGGCGCGCCGGGGCCGCAGTTGAGATATTTGTAGGTGCAGCCCACCGCCAGGTCAGCACCCGCGCGGTCGAGCTCGACCGGGACGACGCCGATGCTGTGGCATAGATCCCAGACGACAAGCGCGCCCCTGTCGTGGATGAAGCGCGTCATGGCGGCCATGTCACGCAGTTCACCGGTCCGATAGTCGACGTGGTTCACCAGCACGACGGCGGTCCGCTCGTCGACGAGGTCTTCGATCCTTGCGCCGTCGACGCCCTCGAGCAGCAGTTCCATGCCCGGCGCTCCCGCCACGACGCCCTCGGCGACATAAAGGTCGGTCGGGAAGCTGCCGCCCTCGGCGACGATCGTGGTACGCTTCGGCCGCAGCGAGCGACCCGCCTGCAGAGCCTTGTAGACGTTCACCGACACCGAATCGCAGACCATCGTCTGTCCGGCGGCCGCACCGGCCAGCGCGCCGACGCGGTCGCCGAGGCTCTCGGCCAGTGTGAACCAGCCCGCGTCGTTCCAGCTGCGCACGAGACCTTCTGCCCATTCCCGGCGCATGGCGGCTTCCATGTCGGCGAAGGCCGCAACAGGCGTCGGTCCGAGCGAATTGCCGGCGAGATAGACCATGTCGGCCGGAAGATGGAAACGCTGCTTCAGACGGGCGAGCGGATCGGATTCGTCGCGGCGCGCGATATCCAGGGCAACGCCTGCGGCGTTGGTGATTACCGGTGTCATGATGCCTCCCCGTGGGCCACGGCCACCTGGGTGGCTTGGTTGCATCGATCATTCGATGTAATATCGAAGATGTCAATAGATATATATAACATTGCTTCTCAAGGGGAATTATATATAAAATTGAAAGAGCAAGGGACTCAAATGGACGAGATCACAAAGACGGAGTTCGCCTACCGAACGCTGCGGCAGGAGATTCTCGAAACACGACTGAAGCCCGGCGTCCCGCTGAAGCTGGGTGCCATGCGCGAAGCCTACGGCATCGGCTGGACGCCCCTGCGCGAAGCGTTGTCGCGGCTGGAGGCCGAACATCTCGTCACGTCCAGCGCCAACAAGGGCTATACGGTCGCGCCGGTATCGTTGGAGGAATTGGGCGACCTGACCGCCGCCCGGCGGCTGGTGGAACTGCCGATGCTGGCCGCATCCATCGCAAACGGCGACGAAGCGTGGGAAACCAAACTCGTGGCCGCCCATTTCCGCCTGTCGCGCTGCGCACCGCCCACCGAACGGCCGGAAGACCTCGTCATCACCGATTGGGAGGAGCGGCACGAAGCTTTCCACATGGCGCTATTGTCGGCCTGCAAGTCGCCCTGGCTGATGCGCTTCTATATCCAGATTCGCGACCAGTTGCGCCGCCATCACCGCGTGCTCGCCATCGCGCCCGGCCTTTCGGCCACAAGAGGCGAGAAATGGCGCGACAGCGCCGCCTTCCATGCATTGTGCAGCGCGCTCGCACTGGCGCCGCATACCGAATTGATGAACGCGGCGCTTAACCACGATATCGACGGCGCGGTCGAATTGCTCGGCGCGCATATCGAATTGACCCGGCAGGTCTTCGTTGCCGCCGATTTCAACGGCGCGAGCGCGCGCGACGGCTAAGCGCTGCCCGGCGCAACACGGCAATCGACCCGCCCCGACGACGGATTTCAACGGCAGGAAATATCCATGGAAAACGGACAATCATGAACGGCGCATCCACATATCCGACGCTCGTTCTCGTCAACGGCAACGTCCTCGGCGACGACGGCCGCCACGAGGCGCTGGCCGTGTCTGGCGCGCGCATCGCCGCCCTTGGCTCGACGGCGGCCATCTCGGCGCTCGCCACGGCGGCGACGGAAACGATCGACCTCGCGGGACGGACCGTGGTGCCGGGTCTGGTCGACGGCCACGCCCACATGGACCGGGAGGGGTTGAAGGACCTACTGCCCTCGCTGGCGGACTGCCGCTCGATCGAGGACATCGTCGGCCGTATCGCCGAAATCGCGCGTTCCCGGAAGCCCGGCGAATGGATCGTCACCATGCCGATCGGCAAGCCGCCGGGTTACGAGAATGTGCTGGCCGGCATCGCCGAGGGTCGTTTCCCCGACCGCCACGACCTCGACCGCGCCGCGCCGGACAATCCCGTCTACATCCGCTCGATATGGGGCTACTGGCGTTCGGACCTGCCGCTGGTTTCGATCGCCAACAGCGCTGCGCTCCGGCTGGCCGGCATCGATGCCGCGACGGTTCCGCCTGCACCGTCGATCGAAATCTGCCGTGATCCGCGCAACGGCGAGCCGACCGGCGTCTTCATCGAAGCCAACAAGATGCCCGTCGTTGAGCTCAGCCTGATGCGGCGCGCACCGAATTTCGCGCCGGCCGACCGCGTCACCGCACTTGCCGCCTCGATGCGAGCCTACAACCGCGCCGGCACGACCAGCGTGTTCGAGGGCCACGGCATCGCCGCCGAGGTGCTCGACGCTTACCGGAAGGTCAACATGGCCGGGGGCCAGACAGTGCGGGCGTCCCTGGTTTTCAGCCCGCCATGGGCTTCCACCAGCGCCGACGATTGCCGGGCGCTGCTGAAATCCTGGGGCCATTGGCTGGCCGGCCGCGGTCTCGGGGACAAATGGCTCGGGATGGCAGGCCTCTATGGCGAGATCGACAATTCTGTCGAGCGCACGCTTCGCAGCGCCGCCTTTCCACAGACCGGCTGGGCGGGCTTCCACTACGATTCCTCGCTGCCGCGCGACGCCCTCAAGGCCGTCCTGGTCGAAGCCGCCCGCAACGGCATCCGCGCCGTCGGCATCCTGCCCAACATGCTCGATCTCTTCGCTGAGGTGAACGAAACCGCGCCGATCGCCGGGCAGCGCTGGGTGCTCGGCCATATCGTCAGCCTGACACCGGACCAGGTCAGGCAGGTCGCGGATCTCGGTCTTGCCGTGACCACGCATCTGACCGCCTATATCTACAAGCGCGGCAGCGAACTGGTCGAAAAACTCGGCAGCGAGCGCGCCGGCGAGATCGTGCCGCTGCGCTCGCTGCGCGAGGCGGGCGTACCCATCTCGTTCGGCAGCGACAACGCCCCGCTCAGCCTGTTCCATTCGATCGGACACGCGGTCAACCGGCGCGACAAGCATGGCGCGGTAATCGCCCCCGAGCAGGCGCTGACACGCGCGGAAGCGCTCGAATGCGCGACGCGCGGCGGCGCAGCGCTGACATTCGAGGAGGACGACAAGGGCAGCATCGCGGTCGGGCGGCTCGCGGACCTGGCGGTCCTGTCGGACGACCCGCTGACCTGCATGCCCGACAGGATCGCCGGAATCACCGCCGACCTGACCATCGTTGACGGCCGCGTCGTCCACCAGCGGTGAGCGAGGATCCGGCGCTGATGCACCCGAGAGAGGAAGCCATGAGCCGACCGAAACCCGAATATGTCTTCCTCGACTACGATCAGGCGAGGCTGGACCTCAATTACACGCAAAGCGCCTGGGCGCCGAATGCCGACGCCATCATCGCCTGGTATCGCAGCGCCAGCATTGCCGCGCATGAACGGCTCGCCTGCCGCAGCTTCGCCTATGGCGAGACGCCGCTCGAGCGCATCGACCTGTTTTCCGCCGGCAGGCCGGGCGCACCGCTGGTCGTCTACGTCCACGGCGGCGCATGGCGCATGCTGGACCGCTTGGACAGCGCCTTCGCCGCCGAGGCGTTCGTTGCTGCGGGCATCGACTTCGCCGTGCTCGATTTCGCGAGCATTCCCGACGCTCGACTGCCGGACATGGTAAGGCAGGTGCAGCGCGGTATAGGCTGGCTTTTACGCAACTCTGCGGAACTGGGCTTCGACAGCGGCCGTGTCGTCGTCGTCGGCCATTCTTCCGGCGCGCATCTGGTCGCCGCAGCGCTGACGGCCGACACGCCCGAGCATGTCATCCCCGGCTCGGTACGCGCCGCTCTGTGCGCCAGCGGGGCCTACGATCTCCAGGGCACTATGCTGAGCGCGCGGGGCGCCTACCTGCAACTGAGCGCCGCAGAGATCGACGCATTCAGTCCGATCCGCCATCTGTCGCGTCTCGCCTGCCCGATGGTGGTGGCTTACGGCTCGGCCGAGACCGACGAATACCGCCGCCAGGCGACGACGTTTCACGCCGCGCTGCGCGCGGCCGGCAAACAAAGTGAACTCGTGCTGGCGGAAGGCCACAACCATTTCGAGATCAGCCGTACACTCGGCGAGAGTGGAGGTCTTCTTTTTTGCATCGCGATGAGGGCGCTGCAGCATTGACGCGGTTGCAGTGTACGAGCGATCGAGCCGAAGTGGTGAAAACTACACCTTCCGGCAATCCAAAGAATGGTGGCGATCTCGGTGGTGGCCAAGGCCGGCTCCGTGCTTTCCCTGCCGGGACCGGTCGTCTTCATCGCCGCGATCGTCACTGGCGTCGCCACCGGCGCGGCCGTCCACGAAATTCTGGAAAAGCCGATCGCCGCGTTCCTGAAAAACCGGCCGGATTGGCGAACCAGCGCGCATTCCGTGGCGCGAGCGCGGCTCAATCGGGTACTACGACCAACTCCGCGGTCACGCAGATCGGATTTTCGCCGCGCACCAGACGGCCATGGAAGATGGCGCCGCGCATGTCGACGATGGCGATGTCGAGCCGTACGACCGGGCCGGCCGGCGTTTCCTCCAGTCGCCCCTCGGTGACGAAGAACTCGGAAGCGTAGGACTCCATCACCGGGCCGCTCTCGAAGCGTGCGCCGTTCAGGCTGCCGATGCCAAGGATCGTAGCCCGGCGGATGCCCCCGTCGCGACAGATCGCCTCCAGCGCAAGTGAAATGTCCTGGTTCGGCCGCAAGGTGACGGCGAGCGCCGACCTGTCGCCGGCTTCGCCACCTTGCGCCAGCTCGGCGGTGAACAGCCGGAAATTCGTCTCCGGATCGTGCCGCGACTCGAAGACCGCGCCGCGCAGCCCGACACCGCGCACCCGCACGGCCTCGGCCGGCAAGCTCTCGGACGGCAGCATATGGCCGAGCGCAGGTGAGCCCCTCTCGTCCTGCCAAAGCCCATGGCAATGAACGAAGCCGGCGCCGTCGCGGCGGCCGACGATCGCCGTCGCATGCCCCACCGTGACGCCACCTTCAGGTGCGATGGTCGCGGAATACCAGGCGGCATGTTCGCCATCGGGCGAAGCCGCGGGCAGCACGTAGCGGAACGGATCGAAGCGGCCGCCGTCGATCCCGACACAGGCACTGTCGCAGCCGGCGGCGGCGACCGCCTTCGCCAACCCGGTTTCCACCGCCTCGCCGCGCGCCAGGGTGAAATCGAGCGGCACCGCCCTTGCCCATGCCAGCGCATGCCGCCGTTGCGCCACCGGCCCCGGATGGGCGATGGGCGGGCGGGCGGTCATGCCGTCGTCTCGGCGAGCAGGCCGCGCGCCTCCAGCGCCTCGCGCACCAGCTTCTTGGTGATCTTGCCATAGGCCGATTTCGGCATCTCCTCGATGAAGATGAAGCGCTTCGGCATCTTGTAGCGGGCGAGCTTGCCGTCGAGGAAGGCGATCAGTTCGGCCTCGCCCACCGTCGCGCCTTGCGCCGGCACGCACACGGCGATGCCGGCCTCGCCCCATGCCGGGTCCGGCACGCCGAGCACCGCCACCTCGCCGACCCCCGGATGGGCGAGGATCTTCTCCTCGATCTCGCGCGGATAGATGTTGGAGCCGCCGGAAATGTACATGTCGGAGGCCCGGCCGGTGATATAGAGATAGCCTTGCTCGTCGAGATAGCCGAGATCGCCGGTGCGGAACCAGCCGTTGCGGAAGGCCCTGGCGTTGGCTTCCGGGTTGTCGTAATAGCCGGCGAAGACGGCCGGACCGGTGACGCAGATCTCGCCGCTGGCATTGGCCGCAAGTTCGGCGCCGTCATCGTTCTGGATGGAGATTTCCATCGCCGTGCGCTCGAAGCCGCAGGTGTTGAGACGCATGCCGGGCCTGTCCTCGGCCTCGTGCTCCGCGGCCGGCAGGACGGTGATGTTTCCCGTCACTTCACCGAGGCCGAAATACTGCACGATGACCGGCCCGAGCTTCGCCAAAGCGCGCTTCTGGTCCTCCCGGTACATCGGCGCGCCGGCATAGATGACGTAGCGCAGCGAGCCGTGGTCGGCGCCGTCGACGGCGGGGTGCTCGACAAGGCGCTTCAGGATGGTCGGCACGGTGAACATGTTGGTGATGCGCCAGTGTTCGACCAGCGACCAGATTTCAGCCGGGTCGAAGCGCTCCGACGTTGTCAGCACCGTCCTGGCGCCGGCCGCCACCTGGGTCAGCAGATGCACGCCGGCGCCGTGCGAGAGCGGGGCGACGACCAGCGAGGCGTCGTGTTGCGTGGTGCCCGGCATCAGGTCGCACAGATGATTGGTGACGACGAAGCCCATCTGGCCGTGCGTCAGCACCGCCGCCTTCGGCCGCCCGGTGGTGCCGGAGGTAAAGAAGAACCAGCAGGGATCGTCGCGCCCGACCGCCTCGTTGGAAACCGCCCTGCCCAGATACTCGGCGACCACGGCGTCGTAGCTGTCGCCGAACCCGGCCTCGCCGATGGCAAGCGTGAAAGCCGGCGGCGCGGCAAGCGCGGCGCAGGTGGCGGCATGATCGGGAAAGGCGGCGTGGCAGATCATTCCCTTCGCGCCGCTCGCCTCGGCCAGATAGGCGACCTCGGCCGGGGTCTGGCGGAAATTGGTCGGCACCCAGACCGCGCCCAGCCGGAAGCAGGCGAACATCGATTCCAGCATCTGGTTGCAGTTCTGCGACTGGACCAGGATGCGATCGCCCTTCTTCACGCCGAAACGGTCGCGAAGTCCTGCGGCCATGGCGCTGACGCGCGCATCGAGATCGCGCCATGTCCAGCTTTGCTCGCCCCACGCCAGCGCAATTTCGTCGCCGAGCCGGCGCGCCGACCGCGTCAAAAGATGCGCCAGGTTGGACACCCGCGTCGAACGCGGCAGGGCCTCGTTTGCGGATGGCGCTTGCTGCCCCACTCTACGTCTCCGTCGGTTTCCTCGCGCGGCCGTCGCGGCGCGCAAAAATGCGTTGCAGTTTCACGGACAGGCGGCCGGCCTCGTCGCGTAGAAGCGCGGCGAGATTTTCCTGCCGTTCGGCTCCCATACGACTGTCGATGGCCGACAGGCTGAGCGCGCCGGCGGTGCGGCCGTCGGGATAGCGAACGACCATGCCGATCGCCCAAGAATTGGGCAGCACCAGCCCCGGATTGAGTGACCAGCCGCGGGCGCGCGTCGCCTCGACCTGCTCGCGGATGACCTGTGGCGTATAGCGCGGAAAGCGGGCGGCGACGGCGGCCTCGTTCTCGGCGACGATGTGGTCGATCTCCTCGTCGGGCAGGTCCGCCAGCAGCGCCATCGAGCCGGCGCCAATGCCGAGCGGGTGATGGGCGCCCGCCTGCAGCACATGAGTGCGGATCGGAAAACGGCCTTCCTCGCGCTGCAGACACACCGAAAGGTTCTGACGGCGCACGGAGAAGAACGAAGAATCCTCGCTTTTGTCGGAGATATGCCGCAGGCTCTCGCCGGTGAATTCGAGCAGGCTATGGCGCGTTGCCGCCAGCGCGCCCATCAGGAAGGCCTCCTCGCCGAGATGGTAGCGCCGGCTTTTCGCGTCCTGCTCCACCAGTCCGGCCCGCATCAGGGCGAGCAGCAGGCGCCGCGCCGTCGGCTTGTTCAAGCCGCTTTCGGCCAGGATATCGGAGAGGCCGATGCCGGCTTCGGCATTGCGGCGCACGATAGCCAGCAGGCCGAGCGCGCGGTCGACGCTCTGCGCGCCGGTGACCTCCCGCATAGCGCTCATGTTATGGCAACTTCCGTTTGGTCATAATATGGACCATGTAGGCACGCGATCCTTATCCTGATTCATATTTGCATTGCACCTAAGGCTGCGCAAGCGCGCGTCTTGCGCTATTGTCGCCTTCTGAGCCGGGCCAAACGGTCCATACTGTGAACAACCGGCAGAGGAACACGTTTATGCCCGGACGCATGCAAAACAAGGTCGTGCTCGTCGTCGGCGGCGGCGCGCCGCCTGAAGGGCTGAACAACGGCAAGGCGGCCGCGCTGCTCTATGCGCGCGAGGGCGGCGCCGTCGTCGTCGCAGACCGCGACCTTGCGGCGGCGCAACGAACCCGCGGCGAGATCACGGCGCAGGGCGGCGATTGCCTGGCGCTCACGGCCGACGTGACCGACAGCGCCAGCCTGGAGCGCGCCGTGGCCGCCGCCCTCGGCGCCCATGGCCGCATCGACGTGCTGCACAACAATGTCGGCATCGCCGCCACCGGAGGACCGGTCGAGACAAGCGAGGAGGAATGGAACCGCATCGTCGCGGTCAACCAGACCGGCGTGTTCCTCGCCTGCAAGCATGTGCTGCCAGCGATGGTCGAGCAGGGAGCAGGCGCCATCGTCAACATTTCCTCGGCGGCGGCGTTGCGCTGGATCGGCTTCCCCTACGCCGCCTATACGGCGTCGAAGGCTGCCGTGCTGGCGCTGACGCAGAACATCGCCCTGCAATATGCCGGCAAAGGCATCCGCGCCAACTGCGTGCTGCCCGGCCTGATGGACACGCCGATGATTCGCGAGCCGCTGGCGGCGAGTTACGGCGCGGATGTCGAGACGATGCTCGCCAAGCGCAATGCCCAGAGCCCGACGGGAAGCATGGGCGATGCCTGGGATACCGCCTATGCCGCGCTGTTCCTGGCTTCCGACGAGGCGCGTTATGTCAACGGCACGCATATCATCGTCGACGGAGGACTCACCGCACGCTGCGCCTGACGCTTAGAGCGAAATGCCGTTTCGCTGAATCGGTATTTCACTCTAACCCTTTGTTTTTGAAGTATGATGTTTTCCGAAAAGTCTGCAACTTTTCGGCATCATGCTTTAAAGAAAGCCGATGGAGAACCACGGCACCGCCGCGATCACGATGACGCCGATGAGCAGCGCCAGCAGATAACCCATGATCGGCCGCATGCCCTCGTCGGGATTGACCCGGCCGATGGCGCAGGCGGTGTAGTAGCCGACGCCGAAGGGCGGTGCGAACAGGCCGATGCCCATCGCCAGGATGACGACGATGGCATAGTGCACGTCATTGATGCCGACGGCCTCGGCGATGGGGAACAGGAGCGGCCCGAACAGCACGATGGCCGGAATCCCTTCGAGCACCGAGCCGAGGATGACGAAGACGACGATCGACATCGCCATGAAGCTCGCCGCCCCGCCCGGCAGCGTCGACATGAAGGAGGCGAGCTGGCCGGAAAAGCCGGACTGGGTGAGCGCCCAGGCCATCGCCGTCGCCGCGCCGATGATGAACAGGATGGCACCCGACAGCGAGGCCGTGCCAACCAGCATGGCGCGCAGCCTGTGCCATTCGAAGCGGCGGTAGATCAGCAGGCCGGCCAGCACCGAATAGACGATGCCGATGGTGGAAACCTCGGTTGCCGTGGCGATGCCCTCCACGACCGCGAAGCGGATGACGAACGGCAGGATCAGCGCCGGCAGCGCGATGGCGAAGGTGCGGCCGATCTCGCCGAGGCCGGCGCGGCGCACGGCTGAAAGGTCCTCGCCGCGCGAGCGCCACCAGGCGACGCCCGCCAGCGCCAATGCCAGCACCAGCGCCGGCAAAAGGCCACCGGTGAAAAGGGCGGCGATAGAGACGCCGGTGACCGAACCGATGGTGATGAGAACGAGGCTCGGCGGGATCGTCTCCGACATGGCGCCCGACGACGACAGAAGCGCGATCAGTTCGCCGGGCTTGGCGCCGCGCGCCTTCATCTCGGGAAACAGCACCGGGGCGACGGCGGCCATGTCGGCGGCCTTGGCGCCGGAAATGCCGGACACCAGAAAGATCGCGCCGAGCAGCACATAGGAGAGCCCGCCGCGTACATGGCCGACGAGGGCGGCCAGAAACGCCACCATGGCCCGCGCCATGCCGGTCGTCTCGATCAGATAGCCGAGCAGCACGAATAGCGGCACGGCGAGCAGGATCAGGTGTGACATGCCCTCGTCCATGCGGCTGACCACGATGCTCATCGGCACGCGCGTCGTCAGCGCCAGATAGGCGAAAGTGCCGAGGCCGAAGGCGAAGGCGATGGGCACGCCGGCGAAGATGGCGGCGGCGAGCAGCACAACGAAGAAGATGACGAGATTGATGTTGCCGAGGTCGGCGAAGACCGACTTCATCAGGTAGAGCACGGCGCCGATGGCCAGCGTCAGCGCCACCGCCTCGACGACCTGCCGCGTGGAAGCGACGCAAGCCAGCCGCACCAGCGCGATCAGGATCATCAGCGCAGCACATACCGGAAGCGCCGAGGCGCGCCATGCGGCCGAAATGCCGAGCGCCGGCGTGGTGATGAAGGTTTCGTTGAGCGCGAACCTGTAGGCGGGCATGACGATCAGCAACAGGAAGGCCGCCGAGGCAGCGATCGCCAGCACCTCGATGAAGGCGCGCCCGCGCGGCGGCAGTGCGGTGACCATGGCGGTCATGCGCATATGCTCGCCGCGGCGCAGCGCAACGCAGGCGCCGAGCAGTCCGAGCCACAGGAAGCATAGAGAGGCGAGTTCGTCGGACCAGACCAGCGGCCGGTCGAAGACGTAGCGCGACACCACGCCGGCGAACAGCACCACCACCTCGGCGATGACGAGGACCGCCGCCGGGATCTCCACCAGATGGCCGAGGAAGGCGTCGGCCTTCGCCGCCCACGGCCGCAGCGAAACGCCCGCTTCCGCCTCGGTTGCCGGCTCCATCATCGGCCAGACAGCCGGGCAGGCTGCCGAGGCCGCTTGCCCAACCCTTTCCGCTCGATGTCGCGCCGGATCATCCGAGAGCCATTTTCCACCGTTCGGCCCGAAGCCCTACACCAGCTTGCCGACGGCCTTTTCCAGAAGATCCCACGGCTCCTGGCCGTATTTGTCGCGCCAGGAGGCATAGAAGCCGGCCGAACGCAGCTTGTCGCGGAACGGTGCCGGATCGGGCGTGTTGAGTTCCATGCCTTCGGATTTCAGCTTGTCGGCCAGCGAAGCGTTGAGCGCGGCGGTGTCCGCCCGTTCGGCTACCGCCGCGGCGTTGATGTGCTTGGTGACGACGGCGCGGATGTCCTCCGGCAGCGCCTCCCACATCTCCTTGTTGGCGAGGAACCAGAAACCGTCCCACATATGGTTGGTCATGGAGCAGTATTTCTGCACCTCGTAGAGCTTCGCCGTCTGGATGATAGCGAGCGGGTTTTCCTGGCCTTCGACGACCTTGGTCTGCAACGAGGTGTAGACCTCGGCGAAATTGATGCTGGTGGGGGCCGCGCCGAAAGCCTCGAACATCGAGGTCCACAACGGGCTCACCGGGACGCGGATCTTGAAGCCGGCGAGATCTTCGGGCGTGGCGATGGGCTTGCTGCTCGACGTCGTCTGGCGGAAGCCGTTGTCCCAGATCTTTTCCATGGCGACGAGGCCGGACTTGGCGATCTCGCCACGCACGAAGGCACCGAGCTCGCCGTCCATCGCCTTCCAGACCGTATCGTAGTCCGGGAAGGCGAAGCCGATGCCGTTGATCGAGGCGACCGGCACCAGCGTCGACAGGATCAGGCCCGACAGAGTGAAGAACTCGACCGCGCCCGACCGAAGCTGGCTGAGCACGTCCGTGTCGGAGCCAAGCTGGTTGTTGGGGAATATCTGCAGTTCGAAGCGGCCGTCCGTGTCCTTGGCGATGGCATCGGCCGCCTCCTTGGCGCGCACGTTGAGCGGATGCGCGACCGGCAGGTTGTTGGCGTATTTGTAGCGGAAATCGGCAGCCCGCGCGGATCGGATTGCCGGCATGGTCAGCGCCGCCGCGGTGACCGCCGTGGTTCCAAGAAAATCTCTGCGCGTCAGTCCAGCCATCGTTTCCTCCCAGTTCGGCGCCTGGCTCCGCGGCAGCGCCATTTCAAACATTCTCCAAAGGTCCACATAATGGACCTCACCTCTCCCGAAGACTGTTTTTATTTCACACAAACCAGCCGAGCGGCAAGCCAAAACGGCATGTCGGCGTGAATGGACCAGGAAACACGGCCAGATCATTCCACATTGTGGACCTAGCGCATTACGAGCGCATGCGCGCCGCCCTGTCTCAGGGAACCGGCGAGCGACCCGCGCCAGCCTGCCGCGCCAGGAACCGCGAAAACAGCGCCAGACCCTGCCGCAGCACTTCGGTGTCGCAGGCATAGCCGATGCGCAGCCAGCCTTCCATGTCCAGCACCGAACCCGGCAGCAGCATCACGCCCGTCTCGGCTTGCAGGGTGCGGCACAGGTCAGCCGAGGGCATGTCGAGGTCGTAGCGCAGGAGCGCCGTCGTCCCCGATCTCGGCTTCACATAGCTGATCCTCGGCTCGGCTGCGATCCAGTCGTCGAGTATCTTCAGATTGGTTCGGGTTATCCTGCGGCTGCGTTCCAGCACGCGCTCGCTGTTTTCCAGCGCCAGCGCGGAGAAATGGTCGTCCAGGCGGCCGACGCTGATCGTCGTATAGTCGCGATGGATGAAGACCGCACGGATGACCTCCTCAGGCGCGGCGATCCAGCCGAGCCGCAGGCCGGCGAGCGAGAACGCCTTCGACATGCCGCAGGTGGAAATGCCCTTCTCATAGAGATCGCACATGGCCGGGGTGAAGCCGTCCCCCTCCTGGTCGATGCCGCGATAGACCTCGTCGCACAGAACCCATGCCCCCTCGGCGCGGGCAATGGCGGCGATCGCCTCCAGCCCGGCCCTGTCGATCAGCGAACCCGTCGGGTTGTTTGGGTTGGTCAGGGCGATCAGCTTCGCACCCCTGGCGAGTTCGGCCAGTTCGGCGAGATCCGGCAGGAAACCGTTCTCGGGTTTCAGCCAGAGCGGCCGCACCTTTGCGCCGCAGCTTTCGGGTATGGACGTGTGCTGCTGGTAGGTCGGCACGATCGAAACCACCGTATCGCCGGGTTCGACCAGAGCGGCGTGAACGAGGTGGTTGGCGCCGATCGTCCCGTGCGTGACGATCACGTTCTCCCGTTTCTGCCACTCGTAGAGGCGGCAGATCGCGTCCTTCAGCCTGTCGGAGCCCTCGATGGCGCCGTATCCCAGGCGCATCGGCAACAGTTCGGCCAGCGCCGTGTCGTTGCGGCCGGCCATCGACAGCAATTCGGCAACGGTGATCGAATCCACGCAGGTTTCGGCGAGATTGAATTTCGCGTCATTCTCATAGGCGTTCATCCAGATCTCGACGCCGAATTCGCGGATCTTCATGCCGTTCCTCCCTGTTCGCTCCGACAATCCTGCACGGCCGGCGTCGGTACGCCATCCTCCCCGAGGCTGACTGCCCATCCCCTTCGGGGTGGATGGCCAGCGATACGAGAAGGCGTGACAAAGGCGGACAAAATCGCCGCGAAGGAGTTCGACGCATGACGCTTTATCCCCTGGACCTCATTCGCAGCCGTTTCCCGGCCCTCAGGAACTCCCGCACCGCCCATCTCGACAATCCGGCGGGAACGCTGGTTCCCGAACCGGTCATCGCCGCGGTGGCCGAGACGATGGCGACGGCATCGGCCAATCTGGGCGGACACTTCGCCGCCTCGCAACGCGCCGACGCGATCTGGCGCGCCGCCCACGAGGCGGCGGCGGATTTCGTCAACGCGGCGTCCTGGCAGGAAATCGTGATCGGGCCGAACATGACGACGCTCGCCTACCAGATGGCGCGCGTCATCGGCAAAACGCTCAAGCCCGGCGACGAGATCATCGTCACGCGCATGGACCATGAGGGCGACATCTCGCCCTGGCTCGACATGGCCGAACGGCATGGCCTTGTCGTGAAATGGCTCCCCTTCGACAAGGAGACCTGGCGCATCGAGCCGGACAACCTCGCGCCGCTTCTGTCCTCGCGGACGAAATTCCTGGCACTCAACTACGCCTCCAACATGACCGGCAGCATCAACGAAGTCGCCGCCCTGACCGCCATGGCGAAGGCGGCCGGCGCACTGGTCTGGATCGATGCCGTGCAGCTGGCGCCGCATCACCTGCCGGACGTGCAGGCCATCGGCTGCGATTTCCTCGTCTGCTCGTCCTACAAGTTCTTCGGCCCGCATCTCGGTGTCCTGTGGGGGCGCGAGGCGCTGCTGCGCGCGCTGCCGCCGCACCGGGTGCGCTGCCAGAGCGACGACCTGCCGGACCGCTTCTCGACCGGCACGCCGCAGACCGAGCTGCTGGCCGGGCTGACGGCGACGATCGACTATCTGGCATGGGCGGGCGAACACACCGGCCACAGTGGAACGCGACGCGAGAAGATGGCCGGCGCCTACCAGGCTTTCGACGCCTACGAAGCCGGCCTGACGCGGCAGCTCGTCGGCGGCCTGACGGCGCTGCCCGGCGTCAGGCTGATGGGCATCGCCAATCCGAACCTTTTTTCCCGCCGGGTGCCGACGGTCTCGTTCGTCCACGACCGGATATCCACCCATCGCTTTGCCGAGGCGCTGGCGGCCGAGGACATCAACGTGTGGTCAGGCCATAATTACGCACTGGAGCCGGCGCGCCATCTCGGCCTCTCGGAGGACGAGGGCGTGGTGCGCATCGGCATCGCCCACTACAACACCGCCGAAGAGATCGACCGGACGCTTGCGGCGATCGCCAAGCTTGTGCCGAAAGCCGCCATGTCATAACTTTCGGTTGAGATATCAGCCCCTTGCGGGCACCGCACCGAAAGGTCCATGTCCGAACCTTCTCCCGCCAGCTGGATCGCTCCTTTTGCCCACGCGCTCGACCGTCATGACCAGCCGGACGGCGTGGCGGCGCTGCTGGCCGCCATCGGCTCTGTCGTGCATTTTCATCTCGCGCTGTCGGTGATTCACCGGCGCACCAGCAGGCCGGCCTATGTGTTCGATACCTTTTCCGGCCCGCGCGCCAAGCGGGCCATCGAGCTTTTCACGGCAGGCACCTATCTGCTCAACCCGGTCTACAATGCCTATCTCGGTGGACTGAAGCCCGGCATCTACCTGATGCGGGATCTGGCGCCCGACAACTATTTCGATTCCGATCTCTATCGGAACCTCGACATCCGCCGTCACGAGGACGAGGAACTGGGCTATCGCACGCACGGCTGGCCCGAGGGCATGGAAGAACTGATCATCGCGATCGACCTGCCGGGCGACGAACTGGCTGAGATCAGCCTGTCGCGCATCCGCAGCGAAGGCGGCTTCGACGAAGCCTCGATCGCCAGCCTTCAGCAGGTGCAGCCGCTGATCGCGGCCATCTTCCGCCGCCTGTGGGCGCATCTGTCACGCGGCGAGGCGCGATCCCAAGGGCGACCCATCGACCATCTGTTCACCGACTTCGGCCGCGGCCTGCTCAGTCCGCGCGAACGCGAAGTGGCGCTTCTCATCCTGAAAGGCCATTCCAGCGAATCGATCGGCTATCACCTCGGCATCTCGACGGCGACGGTGAAGACCCATCGGCAGAAGCTCTACACCAAGCTCAACCTTTCCACCCAGCAGGAGCTTTTCTCGACCTTCCTGAAAAGCCTCAATCTCTAGGCTCGGCCGCACGCGCGGGTTCATCCGCTCAACCAACGAGGCTTTCGCGGATCGCCGCCGATATCGCGGCCAGCCCCTTGCGCAGTTCGTCCTCGTTCGGCCAGGCATAGCCGATGCGGAAATGGCGATCGTCCTGCTCGAACCAGCGGCCACGGCCGACATAGGTGTCGTGCTTGCGGTAGAGCCGTTCGTGGAAACCGGCCACGTCCACCTTGGCCGAAGGCACGATGCGGGGAAAGCAGACGCAGCCGCCCGACGGCTCGACCCATTCAACCAGGGGCTCGGAAGCGATCCAGTCCTTGACGATGGCGAAGGCGCTGGCGATGCGGGCGTTGTTGAAGGCGAGCCAATCCTCGCGCCGGCTGAGCGCGACATAGGCGATGTACTCGTCGACCATGCTGCCCGAAATGCCGATCTGCTCGCGCGCCGCCAGGAAGGTTTCCATCAGCGCGCTGTCGCGGGTGACGAGCCAGCCGATGCGGATGCCGGGAATGCCGTAGGTCTTCGACAGCGACGAGACGCTGATGACGCGGTCCGACAGGCCGGCGGCGAGGGGCAGCATCGGGCCGGACGTCATCTCGCGATAGGTCTCGTCGAAGAGCAGGCGAATGCCCTTGCGCTCGACCAGATCGATCAGGGCGCGCAGCTCGTCCGGCGAGATCATCACGCCGGTCGGGTTGTGCGGATAGGTCACCGAGACGTATTTCGTACCGGGCCTGATCGCCTCCTCGATCTTGCCGAGATCCAGCCTGAAACCGTCCTCGAACTTGAGATCGATGAAGCTCAGGTCGCAGCCGATGGCGCGCGGCGTCTCGATGTTGGTGGCGTAGTTCGGCCGTACCACGACGATGTGGTCTCCGGCCTTCAGCATAGAGGTCGAGATGATGAACAGCGCGCCGGCGGCACCGGCGGTGATCAGCACGTCGTCTGCCGCCAGCCCCTCGCCCGTCTTCGCGACCAGCGCGCGCAGGTCAGGTGCGCCGCGATGATCGCCGTAGCACAACAGGATGTCGTCGAGCTTCAGATTGAGCTCGCCCAGCCGCCTATCGGCGACCGAGCTTTCCGACAGGTTGTAGCGGATGGTGTCGTAGCCGAGCTGCTCCGGCGATTCCAGCTCGATAGGCATGCGCGAATAATTCATCGGACCGTTCCCTCCGCTCGACGCTCGGCAGATGGCTAAGCCAAGCCGTCGGCACTTTCCATCCACCCCGAGGCCGATGGCGACCATCATCCCTTGGGAGGATATTCTTCGCCCGACGACCAGCGCATCGTTCCGGAATCGGCGGGAGGATCGCCGCAACGAGTTCCAAGAACCGGGAGGACATCATGAAATTCAGGACTGGTCTTTTGGCCGCCGCGCTTCTGGGCCTGACGGCGGCGCTGCCGGCCCAAGCCGAAACCCTTCGGGTCGGCATGGAATGCACCTATGCGCCCTTCAACTACCGCACGCCCGACGGCCAGATGGCCGGCTACGACGTCGACGTCGCCAAGGGCATCGCCGAGCGCATCGGCGTAGACCTCGAATATGTCTGCCAGGAATGGGACGGCATGATCCCGGCCCTGCTGGCCTCCAAGTTCGACCTGATCGTCGCCTCCCTGTCGATCACCGAGGAGCGCAAGCAGAAGATCGATTTCTCCATTCCCTATCGCGTCTCGATCGGCCGCATCCTCGGTGCGAAAGACGCCAAGCTGAAGCTGTTCGACGACGCCGGCCAGCCGATCCCGGAAGCATTCAAGGGATTGCGCTTCGGCGTGGAGCGTGCCTCCACCTATTCGAAATGGCTGGAAGCCAAGCTGCCCGAAGCCGAGGTCGTCTACTACGACAGCAACCAGTCGATGCTGCTCGACCTGCAGAACGGCCGTATCGACATCGCCATCACCAATCCGATGAAGGCCTATCTCGACTTCCTCAGCAAGGATGACGGCGCCGGCTTCGAATTCGTCTCGCCGGCGATCGACGAGGTCAAGTATTTCGGCCCAGGCGTCGGCGTCGGCCTGCGCAAGGGCAACGACGAGCTTCTGAAGCGCATCGACAAGGCGCTGGCCGAGATGATCAAGGACGGCTCGCTCGAGAAGTACAGCCACAAATACTTCCCCTTCTCCATCCAGCCGGAAAACTGGAAGGGCGTCGACTGACGAACGAAAACCTCCGGGCGCCGCTTGACCGCGGCGCCCGCCTGGCTCGCGAGGGTTTGCCATGTCGCTGCTGGACGGCTGGTGGGATGACTTCTTCTTCGGTCTTTTGACCGTCCTGCAGGTCTTCGCTGTCGCGCTCGCCATGGCGGTCGCGCTCGGGCTCCTCGGCGCCTCGGCGAAGCTTTCGAACAGCCGCCTGCTGCGCGCACTGGCGCAGGTCTATACGGTGGTCTTCCGCGGCGCCCCGGAACTGCTGGTGCTGCTGCTGTTCTATTTCGGCATGGCGCTGACGCTGACCTGGTTCGTGCGCCTGTTCGACCCGTCGGTGAAGTTCATAGACCTGCCTCCCTTCTGGGCTGGCTCGATCGCCATCGGCCTCATCGTCGGCGCCTATATGACGGAGACGTTCCGCGGCGCCTTCCTCGGCGTCGACCGCGGCCACATCGAAGCCGCCCGCGCGCTCAGCCTCAACCCCTACCAGGTGTTCTGGTACGTGCGCGTTCCGCAGATGTGGCGACTGGCCCTGCCCAACTTCGGCAACCACATGCTTTCGATCATGAAGGATACGGCGCTGATCTCCATCATCGGGCTGGAGGAGATCCTCTTCGTCGCCAAGATGGCCAATTCCGTCGTGCATCGGCCGTTCCTGCTCTACGTCACCGTCGCCATGATCTACCTGGCGATGACGACGGTCATCACGCTTGTCGTCGGGCAACTGGAAGTGCGCGCCAACCGCCACCTGCGGGGGACGCGATGAGCTTCGATTTCGCGCTGATCGCCACCAGCCTGCCGAAGATCCTACAGGGACTAGGCCTGACGCTCAATCTGCTGGTGGTTTCGACCCTTCTCGGGCTGCTGCTGGCCGTCGGCATCCTGTTGATGCGGCTGTCCCAACACGCCTGGCTGGTGTGGCCAGCCAAGGCCTACATCTACTTCTTCCGCGGCACGCCGCTGTTGGTGCAGTTGTTCATCATCTATTACGGCCTGCCGCAATTCGGCTTGTTGCGGCACAGCTTCCTGTGGCCGCTTCTGCGGGAGCCCTATTGGTGCTCGGTCATCGCCCTGGTGCTCAATACGGCGGCCTATGTCTCGGAAATCCTGCGCGGCGGCGTGCTCGGCGTCGACAAGGGATTGATCGAAGCCGGCAAGGCTCTCGGCCTGACGAAGTTCCAGCGCGCCAGCCGCATCACCGCGCCGCTGGCGGTGCGGCTGGCGCTGCCGGCCTACAGCAACGAGATCGTGTCGATGCTGAAATCGACCGCGCTCGCCTCGACCGTCACGCTGATGGAGATGACCGGCGTCGCCCGCACCATCGTGGCCGACACCTTCGCCCCCTACGAGATCTTCATCGCCGCCACGATCATCTACCTGGTTCTGGTCTGGTTCATACAGACCGCCTTCAGCCTGCTCGAAGGCTACGCCAACCGCCATGTCAGAAAGGGCTGAGCCATGACCGGCATCGTCGACCTGGAACAGGTGAACAAGTTCTACGGCGACTACCACGCGCTGCGGAACATCGACCTTTCCGTCGCCAAGGGCGAGAAAGTCGTTGTCTGCGGCCCTTCGGGTTCGGGTAAATCGACGATGATCCGCTGCATCAACCGGCTGGAGGAGCACGACAGCGGCCGCATCGTCGTCGACGGCAAGGAGCTGACCGACGACGAAAGCAAGATCGAGAGCGTGCGACGCGAAGTCGGAATGGTGTTCCAGGCCTTCAACCTGTTTCCGCACATGACCGTGCTGCAGAACCTGACGCTGGCGCCGCGCCTCGTGCACAAGAAGCCACGGGGCGAGGCGGAAGAAGCCGCCATGAAATACCTGACGCGCGTGCGCATCCACGACCAGGCCAACAAATATCCCTCGCAACTGTCCGGCGGCCAGCAGCAGCGTGTGGCGATTGCGCGCGCGCTTTGCATGAATCCCGAGGTCATGCTGTTCGACGAACCGACTTCCGCCCTCGACCCGGAGATGATCTCCGAGGTGCTGGACGTCATGACCGACCTCGCCCGCGAGGGCATGACGATGATCTGCGTCACGCACGAGATGGGCTTCGCCCGCTCGGTCGCCGACCGCATCGTCTTCATGGACAACGGCGAGATCATCGAGACATCCACGCCCGCGGATTTCTTCGCCGCCCCAAAGACCGAGCGGGCCCGCACCTTCCTCGGCCAAATCCTGGCTCACTGAGTACCGAAAATGACCGACATCGCCGATACACTCCTGGCCTTCTCCGAAAAACTGGCCGACGCCTCGCGCGCCATGATCCTTCAGGCCGCGCGCGAAGCGATGCGCATCGACCTGAAACAGGACGACAGTTTCGTCACCGCCACCGACCGCGCGGTCGAGGCGAGGCTGCGCGAGGAGATCGGCGCCGCCTTCCCTGACCACGGCATCCTCGGCGAGGAACACGGCTCCGAAAGGCTCGACGCCGAGTTTGTCTGGGTGCTGGACCCGATCGACGGGACGGCGGCCTGGATCGCCGGCATCCCGGTCTACGGCACGCTGATCGCCGTCGCCCGCGCGGGACGGCCGCTGACCGGCGTCATCGACCTGCCGGCCACCGCAGAGCGCCTGACCGGCATTTCCGGGCGCGGCGCCTGGCATGACGGGAAGCCGATCCGCTGCCGCGCGGGCACCACGCTCGCCGACGCCTATATGACCTCATCGAACCCCCGCTTCATTCCCGAGGCGGATCGCGCGCCGTTCGCGCGGCTGGACGAGTCCGTGCGCTTCACCCAGTATGGCGGCAGTTGCTACGGCTATGCCTGCCTTGCCCGCGGCCGCACCGATCTAGCCGTCGACGCCGGCTTCGACGCCTACGATCTGTTCGCCCCGACGGCGATCATCGAAGGCGCGGGCGGCATCGTCACCGACTGGCAGGGCGATCCGCTCGACATCCACTGGCGAGGTTGCGTCGTCGCCGCCGGCGACCGTCCGCTGCACGAGCAGGCGTTGAAGCGGCTGGGTCGATAGGTTCTGGATCGCTTCACGGAAACGGTGAAACGATCTATCTCCTTGTTTTGCCGCATTCATGCGCCGCCAGACGATTCCGCCCGGCATGCAAAATGCTCTAAGGCGCGTCGCGATCTTTCAGATTCACTCGGCACGCTCCGGGTTCCTGATCTTACGCATGTCTTTGTCCCGGAACCCGGTCCCACTTTCGGGAGACGCGCTCTGGCTCCGCGCCGCCGTCCCGGCCTGCTGCTTGGCGAAATTCGCCATCAGGTCCCTGAGGTTTTCGCCTTGAATGGCGATATGCCCACGCAGCACATCGGCGGCGCGCTCGGCGTCGCCCTTCACTATGGCGTTCTGAACCTGGCGATGCTCCCGCATCGACTGCTGAAGCCGCCCGCGCACACGGAGTTGGAGCCGCCGGAACGGCTGCAGCCGCTTGTGCAGCTTCGACGCTTCCCCGGCGAGGTACGAGTTGCCGCTTGCCTGGTAGAGAACGTGGTGAAACCGTTCGTTCTCACGATAGTAGTCGTCGGCGTCGCCCTTCTCCATCGCCCTTTCGCAAGCGACCGCCGCCTCCTCCAGGCGCTCCAGCTCTTCAGACGTAATGCGGCGCGCGGCCAACCGTCCGCACATGGCCTCCAGTTCGGCCATAACGTCGAACATCTCGACCAGCTTGATGAAGCTCGGATAGCGCACGAAGGCGCCCCGGCGCGGGATCGTCTCGACGAGGCCGGAAGCGGCGAGCCCGTGCAGGGCCTCGCGAACCGGCGTGCGCGAAACCGCGAAGCGGGCCGACAGCGTCACCTCGTCGAGGCGCTCGCCCTCGGCGAACTCGGCGGCCATGATCGCCTGCTCCAGCTCTTCCCTGACCCTGTCCGCGCTTCTCAAAACCATGCCCGATCGTAGATCAACCCGCTGCATTCATCAATATCGATCTTGTATACAAGAAAGTTGACTTAGAGTGCATGTCGGTTAGAGTGACAGGCGTACGGAGGAGTACAAACGACATGCGGCGACAGTCCGCAGGGAGGAAACAATGAAATCCAGTATCGCAAAGTTGGCGACCGCCGCCGGCCTCTCACTCGCTTTGGCCGGCGGCGCCGGTGCCGTCACGCTGAAGGCCTCGCACCAGTTCCCCGGCGGCAAGGGCGACCCGCGCGACGAGATGGTGCAGATCATCGCCAAGGAAGCCAAGGCCGCCAACGTCGACCTCGACATCCAGGTCTATCCGGGCGCCTCGCTGTTCAAGGCGAAGGACCAGTGGAACGCTCTCATCAAGGGCCAGCTCGACATCACGTCCTTCCCGCTCGACTACGCCAGCGGTCGCGTGCGCGAATTCGGTGCAACGCTGATGCCGGGTCTGGTCAGGAACCACGAGCGGGCGCAGCGTCTCAACGAGTCCCCGTTCATGAAGGCGATCAAGGCCAAGATCGAGGACGCCGGCGCCATCGTGCTCGCCGATGCCTGGCTCGCCGGTGCGGTCGCGTCGAAGCAAGGCTGCATCCACAAGCCGGAGGACATGAAGGGGTTGAAGATCCGCTCCGCCGGCCCGACGTTCGCCGCCATGTGGCAAGCTGCCGGCGGCTCGATCGTCTCCATCGCCTCGAACGAGGTCTACAACGCCTTGCAGACCGGCGTCGCCGACGCGACGGACACGAGCTCGGCGAGCTTCGTGTCGTATCGCCTCTACGAGCAGGTCAAGTGCATCACCGCGCCCGGCGACAATGCGCTGTGGTTCATGTACGAGCCGGTGCTGATGTCCAAGAAGAGCTTCGACAACCTGTCGAAGGAGCAGCAGGACGTGCTGATGAAGGCTTCGAAGAAGGCGCAGGAATATTTCGCCGCCGAGGCTCTCAAGCTCGACGACAAGATGGTCAAGGCCTTCAAGGACCACGGCGTCGAGGTCGTCACCATGACTCCGGAGGAATACGACGCCTGGATCGCGGTCGCCAAGGAGAGCTCCTACAAGGACTTCGCCAAGGAAGTGCCGGACGGCCAGAAGCTGATCGACGAGGCGCTCGCCGTGAAGTGAGGTGGGAGCAAGTCCTATTCGGTCGCTCTTTCCGTTAGCAGGCAGGTGCTCGCGTTGCGAACACCTGCCGTACCCCCACCCCTAAACCCTCCCCTCAAGGGGGAGGGGAAGCTGCCGCGCCCAAGTCCCCCTCCCCTTGAGGGGAGGGGTTAGGGGTGGGGGTCATAAACGCCAACTCCCACAACCCAGGCTGGAATCCATGGACAGATTCATCCGAACGGTCAGGCTGATCTCGACGCTTTGCGGCCTTGCGGCGGCGGCGCTCATCTCCGCCGGCGTCATCGTCGTGTGCCAGATGGTCTTCGTGCGCTTCGTGCTCGGCTCCAACACGATCTGGCAGACCGATTTCACCACCTATTCGATCGTTGCCGCGACCTTCCTCGGCAGCCCCTACGTGCTTTTGACGCGCGGTCACGTCAACGTCGACATCCTGCCGCACTACATGGGGCCGGTCGGGAAATTCCGGCTGGCGCTGTTCTCGGCCATCCTGTCGCTCGCCTTTTCCGCCGCGATGACCGTGTTCGCCTGCCTCTACTGGTGGGAGGCCTGGGACGGCAACTGGGTTTCCGACACGATGTGGCGGGCGCGGCTGTGGATTCCCTTCGCTTCCATGCCGGTCGGCTTCGCCATCCTGACGCTGCAATATGTCGTCGACCTCTATAACCTCGCCACCGGGCGAGAACCGCCCTTCCCGTCCGGCGGCAGCCATGACGCCGGTGCCAGCCAAGGGGGAGTGCCCGCATGAACCCGGCAATCGAAGGCGGCATCGTTCTTGTCGTCACACTCCTCGTGCTGCTCTCCGGTGCGCCGGTGGCGTTCGGGCTGGGCGCCATCGCGCTCGTCTTCATCGCCGTCTTCGAAGGCTTCGGCGCGCTCAACGTCGCCGCCGAGACCTTTTACGGCGGCCTCAACGACTTCACCCTCGTCTCGATCCCGATGTTCGTCATGATGGGCGCCGCCATCGGCTCCTCGCCCGCCGGCCGAGACCTCTACGAGGCGCTCGACCGATGGCTCTACCGGCTGCCGGGCGGGCTGGTCATCTCCAATCTCGGGGCCTGCGCGCTGTTCGCCGCACTCACCGGCTCCTCGCCGGCGACCTGTGCCGCCATCGGCCGCATGGGCATCCCCGAAATGCGCCGCCGCGGCTATCCGGACGACGTCGCGACCGGCTCGATCTGCGCCGGCGGCACGCTCGGCATCCTGATCCCGCCGTCGATCACCTTCATCCTCTACGGCATCGCCACCGAAACTTCGATCGGGCGGCTGTTCCTGGCCGGCGTCTTTCCCGGCCTGATGCTGACCGGCCTGTTCATGCTGTGGACCATCTTCCTGCTGTGGAAGCGCGGCTTCCGCGCCTATGCCGCGGACTTCCGCTACACCTGGAAGCAGAAATTCGAGTCGATCCCGAAAATCGCGCCCTTCCTGGCGATCGTCGTCGGCGTCATGTACGTGCTCTACGGCGGCGTCGCCACACCGTCGGAGGCGGCCGGCGTGGGCGCCGCGCTTTGCGTGCTTCTCGCCATCATGATCTACAGGATGTGGCGGCCGACAGACTGGTGGCAGATCCTGCGCGACACCACCCGTGAAAGCGTCATGATCCTGATGATCATCGCGGCCGCCGTGCTGTTCGGCTACATGCTGACCTCGCTCTACCTCACCCAGACGCTGGCGCAGGCCATCGCCGAGATGGAAGTCAACCGCTGGGTGCTGATGTTCATGATCAACATCTTCCTGCTCGTCTGCGGCTTCTTCATTCCGCCGGCGGCGGTGATCCTGATGACGGCGCCGATCCTGCTGCCGATCATCACCGCGGCAGGGTTCGATCCGATCTGGTTCGGCGTCATCATCACCATCAACATGGAGATCGGCCTGATCCATCCGCCGGTGGGCCTCAACATCTACATCGTCAACTCCATCGCGCCGGACGTACCGCTGACCCGCATCATCTGGGGCACGATCCCCTTCGTGCTGTGCATGATGCTGGAGATCGTCATCCTGTGCATCTTTCCCGAGATCGCGACGTGGTTGCCGACCTACCTGATGGGCCCCGGCACATGAGTAGAACGAGCTTCCTGCAGGACCTTCTCGCGACGATCTTCGAACGCAGCACGCCGCGCTCGATAAGCGACGACCTGCGCTCGATGGAGGACCTGTGCGCCGCCCTCATTTCGGAGCGCGGCGAGGCTTCAGGCTTCTCCATCGCCACCGCTATCCTCGACCGCTACGAGAACGGCACGCGGGAGGACAAGGCGGACTTCTTCCGCCTGCTCACCGACGCGCACGACCTCGACGCCGGCGCGGTTGCGACGGCGGCGCAAGCCTACAAGGCGTCTCCCGACGCTTCGACACTCGCCCGGCTTATCGAGGAGGCGGAGCCGCCGCGCCAGGAACTGCTCAGGCGGCTGAACCGGCTTCCCGGCGCGACCGGACGGCTGGTCGCGATGCGCGGCGACCTGCTTTCACTGGTCAACGAAACGCCTTCCTTCCGCCGCGCCGATCTCGACTTCCAGCATCTTTTCATGTCGTGGTTCAATCGCGGCTTCCTGGTGCTGCGGCCGATCGACTGGGCGACGCCGGCCAACATCCTGGAAAAGATCATCGCCTACGAAGCCGTCCATACGATCAACAGCTGGGAGGAACTGCGCCGCCGCCTGCAGCCGGCGGATCGGCAATGCTACGCCTTCTTCCATCCGGCAATGCCGGACGAGCCGCTGATCTTCGTCGAGGTGGCGCTGACGGCCGGCATTCCCGGCTCGATCGACGCGCTCTTGTCGGAGGACCGGCGGCCGATCGCGGCGGACGAGGCGACGACCGCCGTCTTCTATTCGATCTCGAATTGCCAGAAGGGCCTGGCCGGCATCTCCTTCGGCAATTTCCTCATCAAGCAGGTCGCGACCGACCTGATGCAGTCGCTGCCGAACCTCAAGACCTTCGTCACGCTTTCGCCGGTTCCCGGCCTGACGCGCTGGATGCGCGGCCAAGCACAAGCGAATGACGGCGACGAGCAGCGCCGGGTGTTGCTCACACAGCTCCTCGAAGCGAAATCCGCCGACGACCTCAAGCCCCACGGCAAGGCGCTGGCCGCGCTCGCCGCCGAATATCTGGTGCGGGCGAAGCGGCCCGACGGCCTGCCGCTCGATCCGGTGGCGCGCTTCCATTTCGGCAACGGCGCGAGCCTTGAGAAGATCCATCCCGCCGCGGACCTTTCGGAAAAAGGCATCGCCCAATCCTGCGGCGTCATGGTCAATTACCGCTACGACCTCGACACGGTAGAGACGAACCATGAACTATTCGCGCATCGCGCAGAGGTGGTCACGACGCGCGCGATAAAATCCATGCTGGGCCGGAGCGGCCCCGAGCGGAGCTGACGGAGAAGCGACGATGGCAAACGTGCTCTATGATGCGCTGTTCGCGCCCCATCAGCGCAAGACCGGGCCTTTCCTCTTCCTGGAGGACGGCTCGACGCTGTCGTACGATGCCTTCATCCGGCTTGCGGCGCGGATCGCCCATGTCCTGCGGGACCAGGGCGTCAAGCCGGGCGACCGCGTCGCGGTCCAGGTGAAGAAGAGCGCCGAGGCGCTGGCGCTCTACGCCGCCTGCATCCAGGCCGGCGCCATCTTCCTGCCGCTCAACACCGCCTACACGCCGAGCGAGGTCGAGTACTTCGTCGGCAACGCCGAACCGGGCCTCGTCGTCTGCGACGACGCTTCCAGCGCAGCCCTTCTCCCCATCGCCGAAAAGGCCGGCGCGCGCCTGATGACGCTGAACGGCGACGGCACGGGCACGCTGACGGCGGAAGCGGCCGGCAAGGCGGACCGCTTCGAAACGGCTGTGCGCAAGGGCGACGACCTCGCCGCCTTCCTCTACACTTCCGGCACCACCGGCCGCTCCAAGGGCGCGATGCTGACGCACGACAACCTGCTTTCCAACGCGCAGTCGCTGGTCGAGGCATGGCGCTTCACCGCCGACGACGTGCTGCTGCACGCGCTGCCGATCTTCCACACGCACGGCCTGTTCGTCGCCTGCAACGTCATTCTTCTGGCCGGCGGCTCGATGATCTTCCTGCCCTCCTTCAAGACCGACGAGGTGATCGGCTGGCTGCCGAAGGCGACCTCGATGATGGGCGTGCCGACCTTCTACACCCGCCTGCTGGACGATCCGCGCTTCACCAGGGAACTGGCCGCGCATATGCGCCTGTTCACCTCCGGCAGCGCGCCGCTTCTGGCCGAGACGCACAACGCCTTCGAGACGCGCACCGGCCACCGCATCCTCGAACGCTACGGCATGACCGAAACCAACATGACCACGTCCAATCCCTATGACGGCGAGCGGCGGGCCGGCACGGTCGGCTTCCCGCTACCCGCCGTCGAGATCCGCGTCGTCGATCCGGAGACGAGGAAGGTGCTGCCGAACGGTGAGACCGGCGTGCTCGAAGTCCGCGGCCCGAACGTCTTCAAGGGCTACTGGCGCATGCCGGAAAAGACGAAGGAGGAATTCCGCGACGACGGCTTCTTCATCACCGGCGACGTCGTCACCGTCGACCGAGACGGCTATGTCCAGATCGTCGGCCGCGCCAAGGACCTCATCATTTCCGGCGGCTTCAACATCTATCCGAAGGAAGTGGAACTTCTGCTCGACGAGCAGGAAGGCGTGCTGGAATCGGCGGTGATCGGCGTGCCGCATCCCGACTTCGGCGAGGGCGTCGTCGGCGTCGTCGTGCCGAAGAAGGGCAGCGTCATCGACGAAGAAAAGCTGCTTGCGGCCATTCACGACCAGATCGCCCGCTTCAAGCAGCCGAAGCGCATCTTCTCGGTGGACGAGCTGCCGCGCAACACGATGGGCAAGGTGCAGAAGAACGTCCTGCGCGACCGCTTCGGCGATACCTTTCAACGGCGCTGAGCCGCCCGCTCTCACCGCGGTCAGGCGGGTTGCGCTTCGTCGGTGTGACGCGCGCTCCATTGCCGCAACAGGACGGAAATGACCGACACCACGCCGAGCAGCGACGAATAGAGCCGGTTGGCCATCGCCTACTGGCGCAAGGGTAAAAGCCCGCGTCATAGACCTCGGCTCTTCCTTCACCGCTCGGGGTCGCGACTCCGGTAGAACCGTCCGAGCAGCAGCGGCGTCAGGTACATCGGTATCTGATAGCAGCCGATGAACAGAAGCAGCGGATCGGTAACGGACGCCGGCAGCGCTGTCAGGAACAGCGCGACGTTGCGGTTGCCGGCTGTGATCGCAAGCGGCGCCACGGCACGATCCGGCGCAAGACGGCGCAGCAGGACTGCGGCGGCCATCTGCAATCCGAAATTGCCGATAAAGGCGGCAGCCAGCGCGGCCGCGAGCAGGGCCGGGTCGCCACGCAGCGCCGGCCCCACCGCCGACATCAGCCCGACGACGACGATCGCCATGGCGATCGCCGAGAGGCCGTCGATGACATCGAGCGCGGTCCGGGACGGCGCCTTGAGGAGAAAGGCGCGGACGAGGAATGCCGCCCCGGCGGCCGCGCCGATGATGACCAGCAGCCTGCCGGCCGCCCTCAACACCTCGGCCGTCTCGCCGAGCGCCGGCGCCAGCCAGAAGACAGGCAGCACGGTGAGCGGCAGCAGCGCCGTGCCGATGACGAGCTGACGCAGCGCCGGCGCGGGGTCGTTGCCGGTCAGGATGGCCAGGTTCGGCGCGCCGGAGATCGGCGAGGCAGCCATCATCAGGACAAGCCCTGTCGCCAGCGCGCCTTTCCAGCCGCAAAGCGCGAAGGCGGACAAGGCCGCTGCGGGGACAGCGATCTGATAGACCAGCGCGAGACCGAGCGAGGCACGCGCCTCGGCGAGCGCGCCCACCGCCTGGCGCGGCCCGACGCGCAGCGCAGCGATGAACAGCAGGCCGGCGATCAGCTCGGCGATCCAGTCCTTCATCGCAAGCGCGAGGCCCGGCAAAAGGATGCCGACGACAAGACCGATCACCAGGATCAGGCGGCCGTGACGCGCAGCACCCGCAAGCAGCCGAACCACGATCATGCCGGCGCGCAGTCCAGGTCAGCCGCCGGGGCCAAGGCGCATATTCTCCGGCAGCCAAGTCGCGAGGTCCGGAAAGGCGATCAGGATAAACACCATCAGCACCATGATGAGGAACATCGGGAAGGCGGCTCTGGCGATGTAGTTCATCTCGTGCCCGGTCATGCCCTGCATGACGAAGAGGTTGAAGCCGACCGGCGGAGTGATCTGCGCCATCTCGACCACGACGACGATGAAGATACCGAACCAGATGATGTCGATGCCGACCTGGCGGATCATGGGTTCGACCACCGCGATGGTCAGTACCACGGCGGAAATGCCGTCGAGGAAGCAGCCGAGGATGATGTAGAAGACCAACAACGCCATCAAAAGCTCGAACCGTGTCAGTTGCAGCGAGTTGATCCATTCGGCGAGGTTCTGCGGCAGGCCGGTGAAGCCCATCGACAGCGACAGGAAGGACGCTCCCGACAGGATCAGCGCGATCATCGCCGAGGTGCGCGTCGCGCCCATCAGGCTCTCGACGAAGCTTGCCCAGGTCAGCGAACCCTGCGCGGCGGCGAGGATGAGCGAGCCGATGACGCCGAACACCGCTGCCTCGGTAGCTGTAGCGAAACCGAGATACATCGAGCCGATGACGACGAGGATGAGCAGAATGACGGGAATCAGGAAGCGCGAATTGCTGACCTTCTGGAGGAAGGTCATGGGGGGTTCGGGATCGGGATGGTACTTCTTCGAGATCTGCGAAACGACAACGACATAGACCATGAACATCGCCGCCAGCACCAGACCCGGCAGAATGCCGGCGATGAACAGCTTGGTGATGGATTCGTTGATCGTCACGCCGTAGACGATGAGCGTCAGCGACGGCGGGATCATCAGGCCGAGCGTCGCCGCACCGGCGAGCGTGCCGATCACCAGATGCTCGGGATACTTGCGTTTCCTGAGTTCCGGGACCGACATCTTGCCGACCGTCAGCAGCGTCGCGGCGGACGAACCGGAAACGGCGGCGAAGACCGTGCAGCCCACGACGTTGGTGTGCAGCAGGCCGCCCGGCAGCCTGGCCATCCATGGTGCGAGGCCCTTGAACATGTCCTCCGACAGGCGCGTCCGGAAAAGGATCTCGCCCATCCAGATGAACATCGGCAGCGCCGTCAGCGACCAAGAGGAGGAGGACCGCCAGATGACGGTCATCATGGCGTCGCCGACGGGACGCAGCGTGAAAAGCTCCATGCCGACATAGGCGACGCCGAGCAGCGCCAGGCCGATCCACACGCCGGTCCCCAGAAGCAGGAACAGGATGAAGAGGAAGATGCCGATGAAATAGACCTCCTGCATCGTCCTACTCCGCGTGCGACTGTTCGAGGTTTTCGGTGCGTATGTTGTCGCGCCCGCTGACCAGCAACGTCACCAGGTTGTCGACGAAGCAGATGGCGAGGATCACCGCGCCGATCGCCATCGGCAGCTGCGCGATCCACAACGGCGTCGCATCCTGTCCCTGGCTCAGATCGTGCAGCTTGCGCGACCAGTAGACCATCTTCACCGCATACCAGGCGAGATAGACGGATGCCGCCGTGGCGATGGTCAGGCTCCACAATTCGGCCCAGTAGCGCTTGCGGGCGTCGAGCGCGTTGAACAGCAGCGAAACCCGGATGTGCGCGCCGCGGTTCAGCGCCTGCGCGAACGCCAGGAAGGACGCCGCCGCCATCAGGTAGCCGGCATAGTCCGACGATCCGGGAAACGGAATTCCGCTCCAGCGTGCCGCCATCTGCAGGACGATGACGACGAGCAGCAGCACCAGGCAGATGGCGGCGAGCACCGCCGCGCCGTCATACAACGCGTTGAGCGCGCGTCTTGTCGTTTTCATGGCGTTCCCCCTTGACGGCTGTCATGGACGGGTCCGGCGCAATGCCGGACCCTCTCGCGCTTTTGGGGATCAGTTACCCTTGTAGGCGTCGATGATCGCCTTGCCGTCAGGCCCGGCCGCCTTGATCCATTCCTCCGTCATGGTTTCGCCGAAGCCGGCCAGTTCCTTCTTGAGCTGGTCGCCCGGAGCCGACACTTTCATGCCGTTGTCTGCGAGCGTCTTCAGGTAGCCGGCCGACTGCTCCTGCGACTTGGCGGTGCCTTCCTTGGCGGTCTTGTCGCCGCAGTCCATGACGACTTTCCTGGTCGCTTCGTCGAGCGCGTCGAAGGCGTCCTTGTTGGCAAAGACGACGTTGCGCGGCAGCCAGGCCTGGACGTCGTAGAAATGCGTCAGGCTTTCCCACACCTTGGAGTCGACGCCTGTCGAACCCGATGAGATGAAGCTCTCGGCGACCCCGGTGGCGAGCGCCTGGCTCAGGTCCGCGGCCTCGATCTGCACCGGCGCCATGCCGGCCAGCTCGGCGATGCGGGCGGTCGCGGCGTTATAGGCGCGGAACTTGACACCCTTCAGGTCGGCGACCGAATTGACCTCCTTCTTGACGTAGAGGCCCTGCGGCGGCCACGGCACGGCGTAGACGTAGACGAGGTTCTGGCTGGCCAGGAGTTCTTCCATCTTCGGCCGCGCAGCGTTCCACAGCTTGTCCGACTGCTCGAAGGAGGTTGCGAGGAAGGGGATCGAATCGATGCCGAACAGCGGGTTCTCGTTGGCGTGCGCCGAGATCAACCGCTCGCCGATCGGCGCCTGGCCGGTCTGTACCGCGCGCTTGATGTCGTTGCCCGCGAACAGCGACCCACCCGGATGGGTCACGATCTGAAGCTTGCCGCCGCTGCCGTCGCCGACGCATTTGGCGAAGGCCGCACCGTTTTCGGAGTGCAGGTTCGTCGCCGGATAGGCCATCGGCATATCCCACTTTTCGGCAAGTGCGGCGCTCGCGGCGAAGCACGCCATGGCGGTCGTCGCCAGGAGTGTGGTCAGTCGCTTCATATCCTCATGCTCCCATTGTTGATTGGTATGGCGTTCCCTGTTCTCATGCCCTTATTGGAACCGCGAGGCGCTCGCGACGCAAGATTTAAGTTCGTCGTCCTTGCAGAAACCGGTTGCGCCATCATTCCGCCCGGCCGCGGCTCTAGGCAACCCATTCGGAAACCGGCGCGGCGGCCTCGTCCAGCGGCTGAGAGATGACGTCGACAAGCGTCGGCCCGTCGGCCTCGAGCGCCTTCCTCAATACCGTTTCCAGATCGTCAGGGTCTTCGACGCGCCAGCTCTTCAGGCCGAAGGCGGCGGCGACCGCGGCATGGTCGGTGCGGGTGAAATCGACATTGTGGAAGCGCGCGCCGAAGCCCGAACGCTGGCCGGCCTTGATCCATCCGTAGACGCTGTTGGAGAGCGTGATGAAGGTGATCGGCATGCGGTAGCGGATCGCCGTTTCCAGTTCGCCGACGCTCATGCCGAAGGAGCCGTCGCCCATGACGGCGACCGTCTTGACGCCGGGCCGGCCGATATGCGCCCCCATCGCCGCGCCCATGGCGAAACCGAGGGCACCGTGGGCGCGGTTGGTGATGAAATGGCGGCCCACGCTCGGCCAGCGGTAGTGGGCCGAGAAATAGGGGCACGGCGTTCCGGGATCGGCGCAGACGATGGCGTCGTCGCCAAGCAGCGCCTGCAGTGTCGCGATCACCCGTTCAGGCCGGATCGGCGCCTCGCCGGATGCGGCGAGCGGCGCAAAAGCGGCCAGCTTGGCGTCCCAGGCGGCCTTGGCGCGCGCCGCGCCTCCGTTGGAACCGCCTGTACCGCGTCGCGCGATGTCAGCCGCAATCGCCTCCAGCGCCAGCCGCGCATCCGCGGCGATGGCCACCTCCGTCTTGTAGTTGGCGCCGATGACGGCCGGATCGGAATCGATATGGATGACGCGTATGCCGGTCTTCGGATGACGCCAGCGCTCGGTGGTGACGGAGCCGGCGCGGCAGGCCACGAACAGGACCAGATCGGCCTCCTCGACCACGGCGCGGGTCGAGTCGACGCCACCGTTGGAGCCGACCACGCCGACGGCGCGCGGGTCCGTCTCGGCGATGGCCCCCTGCCCCGAAACGGTCGTCGCAACCGGCATGTCGAGCATCGTTGACAACTGTCGCAGCGCCTCCATCGCCCCGGCGATGACGACGCCGCCGCCGCAGATAGCGACCGCCCTTTTTGCCGACAGCAGCGCCTCGGCCGCCGCCTCGACCGACGCGGCGTCGGGGCCAGCGGGAAGCGCCGGGAACGTCTGGTGGCGCGTGTCGGCCCAGATCTCGTCGGGCGCGACGCTGGCCTTCTGGGTGTCGAAAGGCAGCGCCAGATGAACCGCGCCCGGCCGCCCCGTCGTCATCTCGCGAAAAGCGCGGCGCACCATCGACGGCAGGCGCTGCGCATCGTCGAGCGAAGCGTTCCATTTCGTCGCCGGCCGAAACAGCCCGACCTGGTCGAGTTCGGTCAGCGGATAGCGGCCGCGCGAACCGGTCGAGACATCGCTGTTGATGGCAAGGATCGGAATCGAGCTCTCGTTGGCCTCGACGACGCCGGGCAGGATGTAGGTCGCGCCACCGCCCGACGGGCCCTCGCAGACGCCGGGGCGCCCGATGACGCGCGCATAGGCGTCGGCCATGTAGCCGGCGTGGCGCTCGTCGCGCGTCAGCAGGTGGGCAATGCCGTGGTCCAGCCTGTGAAGCGCGTCGTAGAGCGGCAGCGTCGTGTCGCCGCAAAGGCCGAAGATATGCCTGACCCCATAGGCCTGAAGCATGCGGACCATGGCTTCGGCGCCGGTCATCGCGTTGGTCCTGTCATGCACGGTCACGGATGGCGCCGCCAAGTCTGTCTCTCCCGATTGTCTTGGATAAGGCCTTTCAAAATCACGGCTTATTCTGTATACAGGTCTGAATACTGGTGGCAGACCATGATTGAGTCAAGAGGCCGGGGGAACGAGGGCGGATCGTGAGCGACGGGCTGGTCGAGGCACTGCATGCCGACATCCGGGCCATGGCGATCGACTTTCGCCTCAAGCCCGGCGAGCGCATCAACGAGGTCGCGCTGTCGAAGCGCCTCGAGGCGAGCCGGACGCCGCTGCGCGAGGCGCTGAACCGGCTGGTCGCCGAAGGCTTCCTCACCTTCGAGAGCGGCAAGGGCTTCTTCTGCCGCAAGTATTCGGTCACGGAGGTGCAGGACCTTTATCAGTTGCGGCAGGCGATCGAGCGTTTCGCGGCCGAGCGCGCCGTCGAACTGGCAGCCGACGCCGAGCTGGCCGAACTCGCGGCTTTCCTCGACCGTACCGGCGACCCGACCGGCCGATCCCTGGAAGATCTGCTCGCTTTCGACGAGCATTTCCATGAGACGATCGCATCGTTCTCGCAAAACGCCGAGATCGGCCGCACGCTCGCCAACGTCAATGCGCGCATCCGCTTCTTTCGCTGGGTAGACCTGGGCAGCCGGCGGCAGCGCACGCAGGGCGAGCACCGCGCCATTCTCGACGCCATCCGGGCGCGCGATAAGGGCAAGGCCGTCGCGCTGGTCGACGGCCATATCGCCAGGCGGCGCGACGAGATCGCCGAGGCGGTCAAGGAGTGCCACGCCCGGCTCTTCGTCGAAGACGACTTCGTTCATCCCGCTTTCAAGACGATGGATCAGGCATGCGCGTAACCGGCGGAAAATCGATCTACGGCGCTTCGGTAGGCATTCTCATGCTCGATGCGCGCTTTCCCCGCATTCCCGGCGACATGGGCAACGCCACCACCTGGCCGTTCCCGGTCCACTACAGGATCGTGCGCAGCGCCACGCCCGACCGCGTCGTGCGCAAGGGCGCCGAGGGCCTGCTCGGCGATTTCATCGCGGCTGCACGGGAACTGGTGGCCGACGGCGTCGACGGGATTACGACCAATTGCGGCTTCCTGTCGCTTTTCCAGGAGGAGCTTGCCGATGCCGTCGGCGTACCGGTGGCAACCTCGTCGCTGATGCAGGTCGCCATGGTCAACCGCCTCCTGCCGAGAGGCAGGCGCGCCGGCATCCTCACCATCTCGGCCTCAACGTTGACGTCGCTGCATCTGGACAAGGCCGGCGTGCCGGCGGGAACGCCGGTCGGCACCACCGAAGGCGGCCGCGAATTCACCCGCGCCATTCTCGGAAACGAGCTGGAGCTCGACGTAGAGGCGGCGCGGCAGGACAATATCGACGCCGCTGCCGCGTTGGTCGCCGCCAATCCGGATCTCGGCGCGATCGTGCTCGAATGCACCAACATGGTGCCATACGCAGCCGACATCCACGCGAAGACGAGACTGCCTGTCTTCTCCATCGAGACATTCGTCCGCTGGTTCCAGGGGGCGCTGGCGCCGCGAACCTACGGCTGACTCCCGGCTTGACAGTCCGCTCCGTCGGATGCGGTGGCGACAGGGCCAGACAAGAACTGCCGGCGCGGCCCGCTGTCCGTTCCAAGGCCTAACGCAGAAACTGATCGAGAAGCGAGCCGATCCCGTCTTCTTTCGACGTTTCGGGCTGCGGCGCGGTCGGGTCCGGCGGCGTTTCCGCCGTATTCTCGGCGTCCGTGGCCACGCCGCCGGTCGAAGGAACCTGTTTCGCGGCCTTGCTCTTGAGAAGATCGCCGATGATCGCCTTGGCGGCGTCTTCCGCCGAGGAGGGCTTTGCGGGGTCCTGCCTGCCGGTTTCAGAGCCGTCGCCCCTGATGAGATCGCCGATCAGGTCGGCCGCTCCCTTTCCCGCTTCGCCCGATCCAGCCTGGCCGGGCAGCAGCTTGTCGAGGCCTAGCTTTTCGGTCGGCAACCCGAAGCGGTTCAGCATTTCCAGCGCACCTTTCGGATCCTGCAGCAATTTGCTCAGGTCCGGATAGATGCGCGGCGCCGAAAGCGAACCGTCGACGATGACGGGCACGCCGATCCCCTTCGTCGCGATGTCGCCACCCTGTCCGGAAAGCGAGGCGACGATGCGCGGGTTGAGCTTGATTTCAAGCGTCTGCTCGGCGAGGTCGATCCTGCCGGCGCCATCCATCCTGACCAGCGGGCCCAGCAGGCTGATGTCGTTGGTCTGCGCGATGCCGTTGCCGATGGAAAAGGAAGCGCCGAGCTCGGTGAATGTCGTCTTCTTGCCTTCGTCCGGTTTGAAGCCGCTGGCGAGCAATCCGACCAGGTTGTTATAGACCTCGGCGATGTCGATGCCGCGCAGCGCACCGTCGCTGAACTTCACCGAGGCCTTGCCGCCAAGCGAGCGCCTCAGCGCCTTGCTGGTTTTCCCGGCTCCCGAAACGGCGACATTCGTGTCGAGCCTGCCTTCCAGACGGTCGAACTCCGCCGCGTCGCGAAGCAGCGGCGCTGCCGCGGCGCCGGCAATCGCCATGTCCAGCTTTATGGCCGGCACATCGCCGGAGCCGTCGGCGGACATTGTAGCGGCCACGGTGCCACCGTAGAAAGGACTTTGCGGGACGGTCAGGGCGGCGGTTCCGCCGGCCACGACAAGCGTGGTTTTCACCGGGCCGGCAAAAACCTTGCCATAGCCGATCTTGTCCGCCTCCACGTCGATCTTCGCATCCAGTCCTTTCAGGAACGAAAGATCGATTGGAGCGTCGCCGGACCCGGCCGGGCCTTTGCTGCCCGTGGCCGTGCCGTTTGTCCCGCCCGTGAGCGCTGCGAAATCGAGCTTCGCAAAGCTGAGCGACGTGCGGATGTCAAGCGGCGTTCCGAGTTTGACGGCGCCTTCGCCAGATGCCTTGACGCCATTCAGGCCGACCTTCGCCTTGGTGAAGGAAACCCCTTGCGGGCCGGCATCTACGGCGCCGTCGAAGGCGAAATCCCGCAGGCCGGGGGAACCGCCCTGCCCCAGCCAGCGCAGGAGCTTGTCGAGTGACGGCGAGGTGGCGGAAACCTGGCCCTTGAACGTGCCGCCTGCGCCGACCCTGCCGGTCGCGCTGGCGCCGAGATATTTCGAGGCGACGGAAAGGCTGACCGGTCCCGAGGCCTGGGCTGCGGAAGGGCCGGCCAGGAAATCGGCGGGCGCGAGCTGTGACTTGAAAGCGACCTCCTGCCCCTGCCAGGTCAGTTTACCCGCCACGTCGACCGGCTTGGCGATGTCTTGAATCTTCGCATCGAGGGTCAAGCCGGTGATGTCGCCGAGGGGGCCGCCCTTTGCGTCGGCGAGTGCCGCAAGCGGAACCTTGCCCTGGCGGATGCCGACCGTTCCGCGCAGGTTGAGGCTTTCGCGCATCCTGGCCGGCGCCATCCCGCGAAAGGCGAAGGCCGTATCCACCGTGACTTTCCCCGCCAGCGGGACGGCCTGGCCGACAAGCTTCGCCAGCGCGCCGATGTCCAGGCCGGAACTGGCGACCTTGCCCTGGAAGGCGGGAGACGCCTCCGTTACATCGGTCGAAACCGAGGCGGCGACGGTCCCCGCATCGAGGCCGAGATGTTCCAGTTTCGCTTCGAGCCGCCCGTTGCGCAGCGTCGCGGCGACTTGCACGTCGGATGCGGCGAGCGCGCCGCTGACCAGTTGATCGACCGTGACGCTGACGTCGGCATCGAAGGCCGCCAGCATGGCGAGACTGGGTTCACCGGCGCCGGCGGACGCCCCCTCTCCGCTTGCGCCTCCGTCCCCGGCTGCCATCAGGGTGCCGATGTCGACGCGCTTCGCCGACAGGTCGGCAAGGAACCGAGGCCGCTGCCCGGGCAGGAAAAGCGCGTCCATCCGCAAAGCCTGGCCACTGAGATCGAACTGGCCGCCCCTGATCTGATAGCTGCCGTTCTCGTTCAGCCTGATCTCGCCGCTCGCTTTCAACGAGGCAAGCAACGGCGAGGGCGCCGGCTTGATTTCCGCATCGAGGGCGATTTGGGCCGGCTGGTGCTGGAGGATCGGCCTGAGCGCGGAAAGCCTTCCGTTCAGTTGCACGCGGCGGTCGTCCCGCGTGGCCGAAAGCGAGAAGGCGACCTCGCCGTCGAGGTCCGGCGCCTTCAAATCCGCGTCGATGGCGCCGACAGTGCTTGCAGCCCCGGCTTCGTCGACGATGGTGAGACTGCCGTTCTCGATGGTGATGCGGTTGACGGCCAGCCGCTCCAGCGTCGTCACGAGCGCGGCAAAGGGATCGCCTTTCGACTGGCCGGCCGATGCCGGTTCCGCAGTCTTCGCCACAGCCGGCGGCTTGACGGTGATGACCGGTTCGATCAGCGCGAGCGACCGGATCTCGAGCCTGTCCGACCACAGCGACGACAGCGTGATCGCCGTCGAGAATCCGGGAACCTTGACCGAAAGATCGCCCGCCTCGGTCGAGATGCCGATGTCCCTCGCAACCACCGCCAGGCCGGGCAGGAACGACAGCCGCACCGGGCCTTCCAGCCGGATGTCCATGCCGCTTGCGGACGACAGTTGCCGCCCCAGTTCGGATCGGGCCCAGTCGGTCGAAACCAGCAGGGGCAGCAGGAAAAGCAGCGCGACAACGAGCGTTGCGACGACAATCAGCGCGGCGGCGATTTTTCTCATATCGGTCAGCCAGCATGATCGGAGCGAATCAGTGCCGGTACACCATACATCAGCGCCTGCCGGATTTCACAACCTCGCCGTGCAGAGCGGTGGACACGGTGGACCGGCAACGTCGCCGGCAGGCTCAGCCGGTCGACAAGGTTCGCCTCACCGCGTCGTGCCAGCCCTTCAGCTTGGCCGTCCGGGTCCTGGCGTCCATGGCCGGCTCGAAGCGGCGATCGAGCGCCCAGCTTCGGGCGAACTCCGCCATATCCGGCCACACGCCGGCTTTCGAACCGGCAAGCCACGCCGCTCCCAGCGCCGTCGTTTCCAGGATGGTCGGCCGGTCCACCGGCGCATTGAGGATGTCGGCGAGGCACTGCATGGTCCAGTCCGACGCCACCATGCCGCCGTCGACACGCAGAACGGTTTGTGTCGAATCGCCCTTCCAGTCCTTCTTCATGGCGTCGAGCAGGTCGAGAGTCTGGTAGGCCACCGACTCCAGGGCGGCCCGAGCGAACTCGGCCGGGCCGGAATTGCGGGTCAGGCCGAAGATCGCGCCGCGTGCGTCGGCGTCCCAGTGCGGCGCGCCGAGGCCGACGAAAGCCGGCACCAGATAGACGTTCTGCGTCGGATCGGCTTTCGCCGCCAGTTCGCCGCTCTGGGCGGCCTTGTCGATCATCCTGGCGCCGTCGCGCAGCCACTGAACGGCAGCGCCGGCGATGAAGATCGAGCCTTCCAGCGCATAGGTGGTCCTGCCGTTCAACCGGTAGGCAATGGTGGTCAAAAGCCGGTTCTTCGAGCGCACCATGTCGGTGCCGGTGTTGAGCAAGGCAAAGCAGCCGGTGCCGTAGGTCGACTTCATCATGCCGGGCCGGAAACAGGCCTGGCCGATGGTGGCGGCCTGCTGGTCGCCGGCGACGCCGAGGATGGGGATCGGCGCGCCGAACAGCTTTTTTTCGGTGACGCCGAAATCGTCGGCGCAGTCCCTCACTTCCGGCATCATCCCTGCCGGGATATTCAGGATGCGCAGAAGCTCATCGTCCCATTCGTTTCTGGCAATGTTGTAGATGAGCGTGCGCGAGGCGTTGGTGGCGTCGGTGGCATGGACCTTGCCGCCGGTCAGCCGCCAGACGAGAAAACTGTCGATGGTGCCGGCGATGAGTTCGCCCTTCCCGGCGCGGCGGCGCGCGCCCTTCACCTTGTCCAGCAGCCAAGCGATCTTGGTGCCGGAGAAATAGGGATCGAGCAGCAGGCCGGTCTTTTTCGTGAATTTCGGTTCCAGCCCCTGCTTCTTGAATTTTGCGCAAAGCGGCGCGGTGCGCCGATCTTGCCAGACGATGGCGTTGTGAATCGGTTCGCCGGTCGCCCTGTCCCAGACGACCACCGTCTCGCGCTGGTTGGTGATGCCGATGGCGGCGATGGCGGAAGCGTCAAGCCTGGCCTTTTTCAGCGCCGTCTTCACCGCCCACAGCACGCTGGACCAGATTTCCTCCGGGTCGTGCTCGACCCAGCCGGAGGCAGGATAGTGCTGCGTGAATCCCTTCTGGCCGACGCCGACGATCTTCATTTTTCGATCGAAGACGATGGCGCGGCTGGACGTAGTGCCCTGGTCGATGGCGAGGATATTTCCCGACACGCAGTTCCTCCCATAGGTTGGTGTGGTGCGTCCTTCGAGGCTCGCTGCGCTCGCACCTCAGGATGAGGACCGCATGGTGCCAATCCCGATGATGGGTGTTTGCACAGGCCTCCCTCATCCTGAGGTGCGAGCGCAGCGAGCCTCGAAGGACGCACCAAAAGGAGGCGGCGCGATGCCGCCTCCCCCTTGTCACGGCACGGGCGCGGACGCCCGCGTCAACTTACTGTTTCTGCCAGCTCTTGACCAACTCGTCGTAGTTGATCGTGATCGGCTTTTCCTTCTCGTTCTCGATCTTCAGCTGCGGCGCAAGGTTGCCCTTCGAGACGGCATCCTTGTTCCAGTATTCGAGATCGTGCTCCTCGGCGAGCTTCGGGCCGATGTCGCCCTGCACGCCCGACTTCTCGATGCGGGCCATGACCTTCTCCTGCTCGGCGCAGAGCGAATCCATGGCTTCCTGCGCCGTCTTGGCGCCGGAGGACGCATCGCCGATCGCCTGCCACCAGAGCTGCGCCAGCTTCGGGTAATCCGGAACATTCGTTCCGGTGGGGGACCACTGCACGCGGGCCGGCGAGCGGTAGAACTCGATCAGGCCACCGAGCTTCGGCGCGCGTTCGGTGAAGCTCTTGTCGTGGATGGTGGAGTCGCGGATGAAGGTAAGGCCGACATGGCTCTTCTTCACGTCCACGGTCTTGGAGGTGACGAACTGCGCATAGAGCCAGGCGGCCTTGGCGCGGTCGTCGGGCGTTGATTTCATCAGCGTCCACGAACCGACGTCCTGATAGCCGAGCTTCATGCCGTCCTTCCAGTAGACGCCGTGCGGCGACGGCGCCATGCGCCACTTCGGCGTGCCGTCCTCGTTCATCACCGGCAGGCCGGGCTTGACCATGTCTGCCGTGAAAGCGGTGTACCAGAATATCTGCTGGGCGATGTTGCCCTGCGCCGGAACCGGCCCGCTCTCGGAGAAGGTCATGCCCTGGGCTTCGGCCGGTGCGTAGGCCTTGATCCAGTCAAGGTATTTCTGGATGGCGTAGACCGAGGCCGGGCCATTGGTATCGCCGCCGCGTGCCACGCAGGAGCCGACCGGCTGCGATTTCTCATTGACCTTGATGCCCCATTCGTCGACCGGCAGGCCGTTCGGGATGCCCTTGTCGCCGTTGCCAGCCATGGAGAGCCACGCATCGGTGAAGCGCCAGCCCAGCGACGGGTCTTTCTTGCCGTAGTCCATGTGGCCGTAGACCTTCTTGCCGTCGACCTCGCGACCGGTGAAGAACTCGGCAATGTCCTCATAAGCCGACCAGTTAACCGGCACGCCAAGGTCATAGCCGTACTTGGCCTTGAAGTCCGCCTTGTTCTTCTCGTCGTTGAACCAGTCGTAGCGGAACCAATAGAGGTTGGCGAACTGCTGGTCGGGAAGCTGGTAGAGCTTCTTGTCCGGCGCGGTAGTGAAGGACGAGCCGATGAAGTCCTTGAGGTCAAGGCCCGGGTTGGTGACGTCCTTGCCTTCGTTGGCCATGAAGTCGGTCAGGTTGCGCACCTGCTTGTAACGCCAGTGCGTGCCGATCAGGTCGGAATCGTTGACCCAGCCGTCGTAGAGGTTCTGGCCGGTCTGCATCTGGGTCTGGATCTTCTCGACCACGTCGCCTTCCTGCAGAAGGTCGTGCGTCACCTTGATGCCGGTGATGGCGGTGAAGGCGGGCGCAAGCACCTTCGATTCATACTCGTGAGTCGTCAGTGTTTCCGACACAACCTTGATGTCCATGCCGGCAAAGGGCTTGGCCGCGTCGATGAACCACTGCATTTCCTTTTCCTGGTCGGCGCGCGAAAGCGTCGACAGGTCGCCGATTTCCTTGTCCAGGAAGGTTTTCGCCTCGTCCATGCCGGCGAAAGCCTGGTTCACGCAGAAGAGAAGTGCCAGCGCGCTCGTCGATGCTAATATTTGCCGTCGCATTGCGTTTCCTCCGATTGAAAAAGGTTTCAAGTGCGATCCGGGGCGGTGGCGTGCAGGCCGCCGCCCCGACTGTTTCTCCCCTAAACGTAGCGAAACACCGCGATGGCGTAGACTACGCAGAGAGCGAGAGCCCACCACAGGTTGGGTCCGACAAGGCCCAACCAAGCGAGATGGATGAAGGCGCTGCCAAGCAGCGAAATGAACAGGCGATCGCCGCGCGTCGTCTCGAAGCGCAGCAGGCCGATACGCGGATTGCCACCCGGCGAGGCGTATTCCCACACCGCCATCAGCGACAGGATGAAGGCGATGGTCAGGAAAAACAGGGCCGTCGGAAACGTCCATGCCATCCAGCCGCCGGTAACCAGCGGCGCGGTCCAGTCGCGCGCGCCATCCGCGGTCGGAACGAAGGCCGCCAGCAGGCCGGTGGCTGCGAGGTAGATCCCAAGAACCACGATCAGAGGAATGATCCAGTTGCGCCTGACTTCCATCACACCCTCCCCAGGGCGAAGCCCTTGGCGATGTAGTTGCGCACGAACCAGATCACCAGCGCACCGGGGATGAGGGTGAGCACGCCGGCGGCGGCGAGCAGGCCCCAGTCCATGCCGGCCGCCGAAACCGTGCGGGTCATGACGGCGGCGATCGGCTTGGCGTCGGTGGTGGTGAGCGTGCGCGCCAGCAGCAACTCCACCCAGGAAAACATGAAGCAGAAGAAGCAGGCGACGCCTATGCCGCTAGCGATCAGCGGCATGAAGATCTTCACGAAGAAGCGCGGGAAGGAATAGCCGTCGATATAGGCCGTCTCGTCGATCTCCTTCGGTACGCCCGACATGAAGCCTTCGAGAATCCACACCGCCAGCGGTACGTTGAACAGGCAGTGCGCCAGCGCCACCGCCCAATAAGTGTCGATCAGGCCGAAGGCCGAATAAAGCTGGAAGAACGGCAGGGCGAACACCGCCGGCGGCGCCATGCGGTTGGTCAGCAGCCAGAAGAACAGGTGCTTGTCGCCGAGGAAGCGGTAGCGCGAGAAGGCATAAGCCGCCGGCAGCGCCACGGCGACCGAGATCACCATGTTCATGACCACATAGGAGATCGAGTTGATGTAGCCGGAATACCACGACGGATCGGTGAAGATGATGGCGTAGTTGCGGAGCGTCGGCTGGTGCGGATAGAGCGTCAGCGAGGTGACGATCTCGCGGTTGGTCTTGAAGCTCATGTTGACGAGCCAGTAGATCGGCACCAGCAGGAACACGATGTAGAGCGTCGGAACCAGCCACCACCAGCGCGACTCGTCGCCGCGCCGACGCATGCGGCGGGCGATCTGTTCCTGTGCGGCGTTCGCCGCGGGGGCGCCCGCATCGTCCATCGCCTGCCCTGTCCTTTCGTTCACCCCGGCCATGGCTCAGCGTTCCGCGTCATAGTTGGTCATGACGGTGTAAAACGCCCATGACAGAAGCAGGATGATGAGGAAGTAGACCAACGACATCGCCGCCGCCTGGCCGAGATTGAACTCGCCGAGCGCCATCTTCACGAGATCGATGGACATGAAAGTGGTCGAGTTGCCGGGGCCGCCGCCGGTGACGACGAAGGGTTCGGTATAGATCATGAAACTGTCCATGAAGCGCAGCAGCACCGCAATCAGCAAAACCCGCTGCATCTTCGGCAATTGGATGTAGCGGAAGACCGCCCAGCGCGAGGCGCCGTCGATCTTCGCCGCCTGGTAGAAGGCGTCGGGGATCGACACCAGGCCGGCATAGCAGAGCAGCACGACGAGGCTGGTCCAGTGCCAGACGTCCATGACGATGACCGTCACCCAGGCGTCGAACGGATCCTGCACGTAGTTGTAGTCGACGCCGAGCGCGTTGACATAGTAACCGAGCAGGCCGATGTCGCCGCGTCCGAACACCTGCCAGATGGTGCCGACGACATTCCACGGCACCAGGAGCGGCAGCGCCATCAGCACCAGGCAGGTCGGCACGCCCCAGCCGCGCCGCGGCATGTTGAGGGCGATGAAGATGCCCAGCGGCACTTCGATCGCGAGGATGATTGCGGAGAAGATCAGGTTGCGGAACATCGATTCCCAGAACCGGGACGAAGCCAGCAGTTCCTGATACCAGTCCACGCCGTTCCAGAAGAACTGGTTGTTGCCGAACGTGTCCTGCACCGAATAGTTCACGACCGTCATCAGCGGGATGACGGCGGAGAAGGCGACCAGCACCAGCACCGGCAGTACGAGGAACCAGGCCCTGTTGTTCCATGTCTTGTCCATGGCTCAGGCTCCCATCTCGACGCGCCAGGATCCGGCGTAGATGTTGATGCCCGCGGGGTCGAAGCTGAGCTTCGGCTCGGCGGGAATCTCTTCGTCCTCGCCGACGATCGCAGCGACATCGCGGCCTTCCAGCCTGGCGCGCACGACCTTGTGGCGGCCGACGTCCTCGACCTTGGAGACCGAAACGGGCATGCCCTCGCGGCCGATCCGGACGTATTCGGGCCGGATACCGAGTTCCATCGTCCCTTCCCCACTCGCCGGCGTGCCGGGCAGTTCGATGATCTGGTCGCCCAGCCTCGCCCGGCGTCCGTCCACCGCCACCGGCATGAAATTCATGCCCGGCGAGCCGATGAAATAGCCGACGAAGGTGTGCTTCGGCCGCTCGAACAGTTCCGCCGGCGTGCCGATCTGGACGATGCCGCCGTCAAACATGACGACGACCTGATCGGCGAAGGTCAACGCTTCGGTCTGATCGTGGGTGACATAGACCATGGTGTAGCCGAAGCGGCGGTGAAGCTGCTTCAACTGCGAGCGCAGCACCCATTTCATGTGCGGATCGATGACCGTCAGCGGTTCGTCGAACAGGATGGCATTGACGTCGGAGCGCACCAGGCCGCGGCCGAGCGAGATCTTCTGCTTCTGGTCGGCGGTCAGGCCCCTCGCCTTGCGCCTGGCCCAGTCGGCAAGGTCGATCATGTCCAGCGTCTCGCGCACCCGGCGCTCGACCACGTCCGCCGGCACGCCGCGATTGCGCAACGGGAAGGCCAGGTTGTCGTAGACGGTCATGGTGTCGTAGATGACCGGGAACTGGAACACCTGCGCGATGTTGCGCTCCTGCGTCGACAGGCCGGTCACGTCCTTGCCGTCGAACAGCAGTTTCCCGTGGGAGGGTTTGAGCAGGCCGGAAATGATGTTGAGCAGCGTGGTCTTGCCGCAGCCGGAGGGCCCGAGCAGCGCATAGGCGCCGCCGTCCTCGAAGGTGTGATCGACCTCCCTCAGCGCGAAGTCGGAATCCTTCGACGGATTCGGCAGGTAGGAGTGGCGGATATGCTCGACGTCGATGCGCGCCATCGTCTCCTCCCTATGCCGCCAGCCGGGGCGCGACCGAAACGGCGCGGCCATGCTTGTCGAAGACCATGATGTGGCGCGGGTCGATGAACACCTCGACCTGCTCGTCCGGCTCGAACTCGCGGATGCCATGCGCCAACATGATCCAGCGCACGTCGGCAAAATCGAGATGCACGAAGCTTTCCGAGCCGGTGATCTCGGTGATCGACACCTTGGCGCGCACCGGCACGGCGGCCGGGTTCGGCCGTTCGAGAGAAAGATGATGCGGCTGGAAGCCGATCGTGTAGCTGGCGTCGGCAATGCCGGCGAGGGCCGCCGGCACAGGCAGGTTTACCCCGCCGTCGAGCAGAAAATGATTGCCCTGCTTGCCGAGCATAATGGTGTTCAGCGGCGGGTCGGCGAAGGTCCTCGCCGTGACCAGGTCGACCGGCTTGCGGAACACCTCGACCGTTGGCCCGAACTGGGTGACGCGGCCTTCGCTCAGCGTCGCGGTGTTGCCGCCAAGCAGCAACGCCTCGTGCGGCTCGGTCGTGGCATAGACGAAGATGGTGCCGGCCTCGGCGAATATCTTCGGCAGTTCCTCGCGCAGTTCCTCGCGCAGCTTGTAGTCGAGATTGGCCAGCGGCTCGTCCAGCAGCACCAAGCTGGCGTTCTTGACGATGGCTCGGGCGAGCGCGGTGCGCTGCTGCTGGCCGCCGGAAAGGTTGAGCGGCGTGCGGTCGAGATAGGGTGTCAGCTTCAGCAGTTCCGCTGCCTTGCGAACCTCGCTGTCGACCTTGCCCTTCTCGACGCCTGCAACGCGTAGCGGCGAGGCGATGTTCTCGTAGACCGTCATCGCCGGGTAGTTGATGAACTGCTGGTAGACCATGGCGACGTTGCGCTGCTGGACGGCCAAGCCGGTAACATCCTTGCCGTCGAACCAGACGGAGCCGGAGGTCGGCTTGTCCAGGCCCGCCATCAGCCGCATCAGGCTGGTCTTGCCGGAAAGCGTTGGGCCGAGCAGAACGTTCAGCGAGCCGTGCGCGAGCGTCAGCGACACATCGGCGATGTGCGTGGCACCGCCCACGACCTTCGAGACGTTCTTCAGTTCCAGCATTCGGCTTCTCCCCCTTTTTGCGGTCTATTCCGCCGCCGCGCTCTGTCCCTTGTCCAGCTCCCGCATGAAATCCTCCAGCGCCGCCACCTGCTCGCGGCTCAGATGCAGGCCGCGCTTGGTGCGGCGCCACAGCACGTCCTCGGCCGTTTGCGCCCACTCGTGCTCGACGAGATAGCGCACCTCGGCCTCGTAAAGGTCACCGCCGAAGTCGCGCCCGAGATCGGCCGTCGACCTGGCGGTTCCGAGCAAGGTGCGGGCACAGGTGCCGTAGAGCCTGACAAGGCGATGCGCGAGGCGGGCCTCCAGGAAAGGAAAATCGGCCTGCAGCGTGCCGACCTCGGCCTTGAAGCCGGTCGCCGGGAAATCGCCGCCCGGCAGCGGCGCCGTCGCGGTCCACGGCCTGCCGCGCTTGCCGAGAAAGCCTTCGATCTTCTCCAGCATGGATTCCGACAGCCGGCGATAGGTGGTGATCTTGCCGCCGAAGGCGCTGACCAGCGGGGCGGTGGCGCCGCCGCCGTCAGCCTTGAGCACGTAGTCGCGCGTCGCCTCCTGCGCCTTCGACGCTCCATCGTCATACAGCGGGCGCACCGCCGAATAGCTCCAAACGATATCCTCGCGGCGAACGGGATCGGCGAAATATTCGCTCGCCGCCGCGCACAGGTAGTCGATCTCCGCATCGGAAATCTTCACATCATGCGGATCGGCATCGTAGTCGCGGTCGGTCGTGCCGATCAGCGTGAAGTCTTCCTCATAGGGAATGGCGAAGATGATGCGCCCGTCTTTGTTCTGGAAGAAATAGGCGCGCGGATCGTCGAATTTCTTGCGCACGACGATATGGCTGCCCTGCACGAGGCGGACATTGTGCGCGTTCTGGCCGACTACTTCGGCCAGCACATGGTCGACCCAAGGGCCGGCGGCGTTGACCAGCAGCCGCGCCTTCACCTCTTCGGTCCGGCGGTTGCGAAGGTCCTCGAGGGTAATCGCCCAGTTGTCGCCATCGCGGCGCGCCCCGACCACCCTGGTACGCGTCCGGATGGTCGCACCGCGATCCGCCGCGTCACGGGCGTTCAACGCCACCAGCCGGGCGTCGTTGACCCAGCCGTCGGAATACTCGAACGCCTTGGAAAAAATCGGCTTCAACGGCTTGCCGGCAGGGTCCCTGCGCATGTCGAGCGTGCGGGTCGCCGGCAGCAGCTTGCGGCCGCCGATATGGTCGTAAAGGAAGAGGCCGAGCCTGAGCATCCAGGCCGGCCGCTGGCCGCCGCTGAAATAGGGCAGCACGAAGCGCATCGGCCAGATGATGTGCGGCGCGTTTTTCCACAGCACCTCGCGCTCCATCAGGGCTTCGCGCACCAGGCGGAACTCGTAGAATTCGAGATAGCGCAAGCCGCCGTGGATGAGCTTGGTGGAGCCGGACGACGTGCCGCTCGCCAGATCGCCCATCTCCGCCAGGAAAACCGAAAATCCCCGCCCGACCGCGTCGCGGGCGATGCCGCAGCCGTTGATGCCGCCGCCGATGACGAAGATGTCGTGGATCGGGGACTCGCCCACCTTTGCCTCCCGCGATTTCGTATCGCACGTCATGCGACATTTCCGAAACCATGTGGCGATTATTTCGAAGCGAGAACGAATGTCAAACGAAATCCTGAGGATCGACGCAAACTTCGATTCCCAGGTCCCGAGCTTGGGCAGGCCGATATTTTCCATGCCGTGGTCTGGGGCATTCGTCACCGTGATGGCGCTGATGATCGGCGCGCTGATTGCCCACGGCGTCGCTCCCGGACCGATGCCCGCCTCCGGGAAGCCGGAGAGCTTCCGGGGCGTCATCGCATCGATGTGGGTCGGCAACGTGATGCTCGTCGTGCTCAACCTGCCTCCGGTCGGCATATGGGTGAAGCTGCTGAGCGTTCCCTTCGAGTATCTCTATCCCGCGATCCTCGTGCCCTGCGCCATTGGCACCTGCACGTTGTCAGCCACGCTGTTCGACGTCTGGCCCTTGATAGGCTTCGAGGCCCTCGGCTATATCTTCCTCAAGCTGGGCTGCGAGCCGGCGTCGCTCATCATGAGCGTCATCCTCGGCCCCATGATGGAGGAGATTTTTCGCTGCGCCATGTTCCTTGCGCGCGGCGATTTCACCAATTTCGTCACCCGGCCCGTCTCGCTGGGATTGCTGGTCCTTTCGCTTGTCGCGCTCGTCGCCGTGTCGATGCCGGCGATCGGCAAGGTCCGTGAACAGGCGTTCGAGGAGTGATCGAATGAGCCACCACGTCGTCGTCATCGGTGCGGGTATCGTCGGCGCATGCACCGCTGTCGAGCTTTTGCGCGGCGGCTGCCGCGTCACCATCCTGGAAGCCGGCGAAGCAGGCGGGCGGCAGGCGGCGAGCTTCGGCAACGGCGCATGGATCAGTCCGGCCTCGATCGTTCCGATGTCCATGCCCGGCCTCTGGCGCAAGGTGCCGGGCTTTCTCCTCGACCCGCTCGGGCCGCTGACCATACGCTGGACGGCGCTGCCCGGCCTCGCCTCCTGGCTGATGCGATTTCTCAAGGCCGGGTCGAGCGTGGCGCGGGTAGAGAGAACGGCGCGCCTGCTTTCGGCCCTGCTGGCGGACGCACCGGCGCGCCATAAGGATCTGGCCGACGAAGCCGGCGCCGGGCACCTGATCCGGCAGTCGGGGCTGCTCTACGCCTATCCCGACCGCATCGCCTTCGAGGCCGAAAGCCTCGCCTGGCGGCTACGGCGCGACAACGGCGTCGCCTGGAGCGAACTCGAGGAAACTGAACTGCGCGCCTTCGAACCGTCGCTCGGACCGCAGTACAGGCTCGGCATCCTCGTCGGCGAAGGCGCGCATTGCCTCGACCCCGGCGCCTACGTTGCGGCCCTGGTGGCGCATGCGGTGTCGCGCGGTGCCCGGCTCGTCAAGGCGCAGGCGACCGGCTTCGTCTTCGACGCCGGCCGACTGAGCGGGGTCAAGGTCGGCGGGCGGGAAACCATCGCCTGCGACACGGTGGTCCTCTCAGCCGGCATCGGCTCGCGAAGCCTTGCCCGGCAGGCCGGCGACAGCGTGCCGCTCGTCAGCGAGCGCGGCTATCATGTCGAGATCCGCGATCCGGCGATGACGCTTGCCGTTCCGGTGATGCCCAGCGACGGCAAGATGGGCATCACCATGACGGAGGGCGGGCTGCGCGCCGCCGGTCAGGTCGAGCTCGCGGCGGTCGAAGCTGCTCCCGACTGGAGGCGGGCCGATGTGCTGCTCGACCACCTCAAGCGCGCCTTTCCGCCGCTGGCCGGCACGGTCAGGCCCGACTCCGTCGCCCGCTGGATGGGGCATCGGCCGTCGACGCCCGACGGCCTGCCCGTCATCGGCCGCTCCACTGCGTCGGCCGACATTTTCCATGCCTTCGGCCACGGCCATGTCGGCCTGGCTGCGGGGCCGGCGACCGGCCGGATCGTCGCCGACATCATTTGCGGCCGCGCGCCTGCGATCCCGGTCGAGCCCTACCGCGCCGCCCGCTTCCGATAGAACGGCCGCTGACGCTCAAATCGCCGAAGAGATCGCGGCATGGCTCAAGTCCGCGCCGCCGTTGGAAGAAGCCCGGAAGCCGGGATAGTGTCTCGACGAGACAGGAACCGGAGGTCGATCTTGCGAAACATGATCCTGATCGCAGCGCTGCTGGCAATGACAACCATGGCAGCAGCCGAGACGATTTATTACGGCTCGCGAGCGGGCATGGTCGTAACCGTCGTCAAGAAGTCGAATTTGAATTCGACGCACGCGAAGATCACCACGATACACACGCGCGAGAACGCGATCCAGTTCTGTCGCGAATACATTCAGAAGGTGACGAAGAAGTGCATTGCCGACAACCTGGCTGAGGGCAAGGAACTGAAGACCGAGATTTCGGCCAACTGCAAAACGGGGAAATTCACCACACTCTACGGGCAGGGCTACCAGTTTCGCGGCCCGAATCCGGATTACGATCCGACCGGGATCAGCACCGAATACCTGATCTTCCAGATCGGCGAGGTGGAGCCGTTGGACGGCAGCATGGCGTCCGGATACCCGGTTGCCCTGGAGCAATTTAAGGCGCTGTGCCCGAAGCGGGTGGACTAGGCGGCCTGTCACCCTATTGCCGGATCGTGCGTTGGACAGCACCAGTCGATATCGATCGCCGCTCGCGATCGGGGCGGTGGCTAGTCGGGCATTCCTCGATGCCGTCGGCAAAGCGTCGGATCAGGCAGGCGGCCGGCAGCCCGCCGTCTTTTCGCGCCCGGCAGCAGCCTCGTTATCTACCATAGATGTGCGATGAGCGCGCGACGTCGCGCACCCGACAGCCTTGGCTAGCTTGGCGCCTGCGGCGTCGTGAACGGAAAGCGATTGGGAGAGAAATTCGCCGCAACGACGTGCGAGACGAAGCCGTCGCGCCACTCATGCAGCATGAACCCGCCCGGTTCGAGGCTTAACGTATGCGGGTTTCCCTCCCGCTGATCCAAAGTGACGGCGTGCGAGGTCCCCGGCGCTATCAAGCCGATCGAAGTACCGAACGCCCTAGTGACGCTGCGGTGAACGTGCCCGCAAACCAGGCGGCTCTCTCCTGGATAAGCGTCGAGCATCACCTGCAAGGCGGCACCGTTGCGCAGGTTGTTGTCATCCATCGGCCGGATGCCTGTCATGAAAGGCGGGTGATGTACGCCTACGAGCACCGGCTTGCCCGCCAATCCCTTGAGGGCGTCGTTCAGGAGATCCAGCGCATCCGCTTCAAGGTGGCCATGGTGATGTCCGTCCACCAGGGAGTCGAGGCAGACCAAACCAAAATCCGGCAGTTCGACGGACCAGCTTATTCCCCCGGTGAGTGGCATCCACTCCTGATCAGCGAAACTTGCCCGCAGGTTGGTGCGCAGATCGTGGTTGCCCGGAATGACACGGTAGGGGATTTTCAGTTCCGACATGATTGCACGGAAGCGCGCATATTCCGCGGAGGAGCCGAAATCGGTCAGGTCACCGGTGACGATCGCCAGATCAACAGGGCCGATGACAGGGAGACAGCGGTTTACCGTTGCCACCGCAGTGGCGAGGGCTGCCCCCGTATCCACCACGCCATAGGCGAGTTGTCCACGCGGTACGATATGAGGATCAGAAAGCTGGATGACTTTGCTCATGCCGCGTCCGCCTGCTCAGGAAGAAGAAGCAACGCCTTGGTCTCGATTGAAATTCGGACATTGTCGCCGACAGAAGGCGGCGGCTGTCCGACATGAAACGCGAAGATGGTTTCGGAGGCGATGCCGGCAATGCCAACCCGATAGTGGGTGCCCAGGAACGTGACGCTTTCCACACGGCCCGACAGCGCCCCATCGCCCACGATATGTACATCCTCGGCCCGGACGAAAACGGAGCAACCGGCTGCATCATCTGGTAATTGAAGCGAGCCGCCCTGGGTGACGAGGCGGCTGCCCGAGATCTCGCCGTCTATTTGCATTGCGTGCCCGACGAATGTAGCGACGAAGCGCGATTTCGGATTGCGGTAGAGTTCTTCGGGGGTGCCGGCCTGCATGATGCGGCCGTGCGACATGACCACGACCCGATCGGCAATGGCCATCGCCTCGTTCTGATCATGCGTGACGAAGATCGCGGTGATGCCGAAGGTACGCAGAAGGCCGGCAAGCTCGTCGCGGAGCTTGTCGCGGAGCGCGGCGTCCAGGGCGGAGAGCGGTTCGTCCAGCAATAGAATCCTTGGCCGCGGCGCGAACGCGCGAGCCAGCGCGACGCGCTGGCGCTGACCGCCCGACAGGGCGGCGATCGAGCGATCCGCATAAGGCTCCAGCTGACAGAGCTTCAGCACCTCCGCAACGCGCCGGTCGATTTCATCCGCCGGAAGCTTCTGCATCTTGAGCCCGTAGGCGATATTCTTGCGCACCGACATGTTGGGAAACAGCGCATAGGACTGGAACACCATTCCTATCTTGCGTTTCTCTACCGGCAGGTCGGTGACGTTGTCCTCCCCGAACCAGATCTCGCTGCCCGCGTCGGGCCGTTCAAGGCCGGCAACCAGGCGCAGAAGCGTCGTCTTACCGCATCCCGACGGGCCGAGCAGCGAGACGATCTCGCCCGGTTCTACATGCAGGTCGGTCGGCGTCAGCGCCACCGTTCCATCGGGATAGGTCTTGGAGCCGGACCGGAGCGTGAGTGTCATTTGCCAATCCTCTGCGCGCGCTGCGAGGCCCATTGCATGGCCATCAGCAGCGGAACGATGATGATGAAGAATACGAGCGTGTAGGCTGACGCCACTTCGAGCCGCATCGACGCGTAACTGTCGGCCAGGCCGACGGGCAGTGTCTTCAGATAGGGTGTGTGAAGCATCCAGGTCAGGTTGAATTCGCCGATCGACAAGGTGACGACCGTCAACGATCCGGCCAGGATGCCAGGCATAGCATTTGGGATGACGACATCGCGGAAACGCTGCCAGGGCGATGCTCCGAGCGAAGCAGCTCCCTCCTCCAGCGTTTTCAAGTCCATGGCCGCGAGGACGGCCAGCGTCGAACGGACCATGAAGGGAAGCGTATAGAGGACGTGCCCTACGAGGATGAAAGTCCAAGAAGTGCGGAACCCCCGCATCGAGCCGTAGAGCTGCAGCAAGGCCAACGCCAAGGCAAGTCCCGGTACGGCCAGCGGCAGCGAAATGAATTCCTCAAGTATGCGGGAGATCCAGCCGGGGCGGCGTGCCAGACCATAGGCGGCAGGCACGCCGATAATCAGCGTGCAGGCCAGACAGGCAACGGCAATCCCGATCGACAGGAATATGCTGTCGAGATACAGGTTCCAAACTTTGCCTATCCACTCCAGAGTCAGCCCCGAAGACAGGCCCAGGCGGTAGTTGACCGTCACCCCGGCCAGTACGGATTGAAGGGTAGGAACCAGGAGGAAGGCGCAGGCCACCAACGTGACGGTGAGCTGCATAGATTTGGCCATTGAGATTTTCATCGACTAGCCTCCCGCCGCTGCGGTCGTGCCCGAGAAGGATCGCGCGATCAGTAGAAGGGCCCAAGTGACGATGCCGAGGGCAACCGAAAGAGCGGAAGCCATGGCTATGTTGGCCGACAGCGTGAACTCGGTGTAGATCACCATCGGCAGCACGTTGATGTCCGTCGCCAGCGTGAACGCGGTTCCGAACGCCCCCATGGCGGTGGCAAAGGCGATGGCACCGGCAGCCACCAGAGACGGCGCCAGGCCTGGCAGAATGACATCGAGGACGACCCGTCCCGGACCGGCGCCCAGCGATCTGGCCGCCTCTTCGAGTGCAGGATCCAGCTTCTCCGTCGCAGCCATCACGGTCAGCAGGACCCGCGGGATCGAAAAATAAAGATAGCCGAGAAACAGACCGAGCATCGAATAGGCAAAGACAACGTGCCCCGATGTGATTTGGCTGAACAGTCCCTGCCGTCCGCCCAGCAGGATGATGAGGAAGCCGATGACCACACCTGGGAAAGCCAGCGGCAATGTCAGGATCGAAAGAATAAGGTCGCGCCCGAAAAAGCGGTTGCGCGCGAGAAACAGCCCCGCCGTTGTCGAGACCGCCAGGGCCGCCAGCGTGACCGCCAGCGAAACGAGAACGGTTTGCAGGAGTGAATCGAGATAGCGAGGCGTGGCAAGAATTTGCCAATAGATCGTCCACCCCGCGGCTCCCTCCCCCGAGCTCAACACCAACCGCACCAGCGGCAGGGCAAGAAAGGCGAGCGTGAAGGCAAACAATGGCGCGAAGCAAAGCGGCACAAAAGCTCGGGAGCTCATGGTCTCTTATCCATTGGAGGAAGGTTCCGGGACCATGAGGCGGTCCCGGTAAGGATTGTCGTCGGCGCGGACGGCCCGATCGCCGCTACTTGACTTCGTTGAGGTAACGTTCGCCGAACCCGGCCTGAGCCTTTTCCAATTCGGCGTAGTCGACCGAAATTGCGCGCTCGTATTCGGAGTCGGGCAGGAGCTTGCCAGCCATGTCTTCGGGGAGTTTGATCGGCCGAGCCGGATGAAGATAAGCCTTGGCCCAGATTGCCTGTCCTTCGTCCGAAAGGACGAAGTCGAGAACCTTCTTGGCCGCCTCCGGATGCGGAGCTCCCTTGACGAGGCTCATGACGTAGGGAACGCGAACCGAACCTTCGCAAGGCAGGACGAATTCGAAGTGCCCGCCTTCCTCATACTTGGCCCGATAGGCGTTGAAGTCATAGTCGAACAAAATCGGAATTTCGCCCGACACGACGCGAGCATATGCGGTTTGCTTCGGCACGATCGGGTTGTTGGCGGCGAGTTCCTTGAAATACTCGATGGCCGGATCGAAATTCGACAGATCGCCGCCAAAGGCATGATTGACGGCCACCGCCCCGGCATAACCGACGAAGGCGGAGGACGGATCGAGGTAGCCGACCATCCCGCGATATTCGGGCTTCTTCAGGTCCGCGAAGCATTTGGGCACTTCCGCACCGCCCAGCGCGTCGACATTCACGAAGAGGCCGATCGTGCCGTAGTGGACTGAAAACCAATTGCCGTCCGGATCCTTCAGGCCCTCCGGAATCTGATCGAACAGAGCAGGCTTGTAGGGTTCGACCACGCCGTCGCGTGCCGCCGTTATCCCGCCGGTCACGCCAAGATAGACGACATCGGCAACCGGACTGCCGCGCTCGGCCAGAAGCTGGCTCAACGCCTGTCCCGAGTTCTTGTTGTCATGAGGCATCTGGATATCGAGGCGTTCCTTGATCGCCTCCAACATCGAAGACCAGTTGGCCCATTGCGGCGGGCAATTGTAGCACACGGCGTCTTCGGCATGAGCCGGGATGGTGAGCAAGCTTGCCAGCACAAAAAGTGCCATTATATGTTTCATTTCCGTCTCTCCTCCGAGGTCAATTTCACGTTCTTGCGGGGCGAGATATGCTGGTGGGGAAGCGGCAACTTCTCCACCAGCGGCTTGCCGGTTGCGGCCGGCCCAAGGCTGCCTCCGGATCGAAAAGAGAATCCTGCCACCCTCGAATCGAGGTGTGCATCGGCGAGATGCCCCATCGAAAGGACCATGTCTGCGGCCGCACGCCCCATCGCATAGGGATCCGTCACAACGGTGGCCAAGGTTGGCTCGAGCATTTGTCCGAATTCGATCCCGTCGAAGCCCACGATCGACAGATCGGCAGGCACCTTCAGACCGAGTTCGCGCAGGGCCGCGATAATGGCGATCGCCAACTGGTCGTTCGAAGCAAATATGCCGGTCGCCTCGGGGTTTGCGCGCAGAAATGTCTCCAGATCTTCTTTGAGTCTGTTCGGCCGGTCCTCGATCTCGAGGACCGCCGGCATATCGAGGCCCAAATCGTTACAGGCTGCCTCGAGCCCCTCTAGCCGCTGTGAGGCGCGGTCCGAACTACTTAACCGCAACGCGACGTAGACAAAATGACGGTGTCCGGCATTTGCAAAGGCACGCACGACTTCGTAGGCCGCGGCCCTGTTGTCGACGCCACAGGCGTTTGGGGAGCCAGGATCGTGATTGAACAACAGGCAATGGGGCACCTGCCGGGACCGGACAAGATCCAGCGCCGCCGACGCTTTCGGGTCGTTCACGGTCAGGACCAGCGCCTCGACCCGTTTGGCGATCAGGTTGCGGACCGCCAAGAACTCTCGCTCCGGATCGTAGTTGCTGCATGAGAGCAAAAGGTGACGCCCCTTGCCAACCACCACATCCTGAATGCCCTGAACGGCAACTGAATAGACCGGATTGGAAATCGAAGGCACAACGCAGCCGATCGTTTTGGTGGCCTGGTTGCGAAAAGACCGGCCGATATCGCTGAAGTCGAAGCCGAGCTGCTGCGCTGCAGCAAGAACCTTCTCGCGCAATTGTGGACTGACATATCCACTTCGGTTCAGGACGCGGCTGGCAGAGGCAATGCCGCAGCCGGCCAACATGGCCACGTCCTTTATCGTGGAATTCCTATTCGCACGATCAACCATCTTCTCCTCCGATATGGAAACGTTTCCACATCTCCGTTTTATTGTCAACGGGTAACGTTGTCGGGTGCTTCGCCGGATTTCTTGTCCGGTGAGCCCGAGATATCGAAACGGAGTGCTTATCGAATCGTGGAGACGAGATCGCCGAGACCGGCCGCTACCGCCCGCGGTGCGGCATGTCGGCCGGCCTATGCTTACAGCCTTTGGTGAGACGCCCGTAGCCCGCCGGAGTGCGCGGCGATCCGCCCCGATCCGCCGGTGGTCGGTCGTTCCGCAGTCACCGGGGTAAGCTCCTGCGCCAGATACTCGGCGATGCGGCGAACGCGCTGGTTCAGCGCTTCGATGTCGTTCGATATTCCATCGATCGCTCGCGATAGATTTTCCTGATGATCGTCATGCCTTCGCCGCACCGGCCCCTCGCCCAGTCCGGTCAGTAGCCAGATCGGGCTGACACCCAGCACGCCGGCCATCATCGTCAACCTGTTCGCGCGCGGAACGTCACGGTCGCATTCCCAGGCGCGCCAGCTCGACGCAAGGACGCCGAGCCGCTGCGCCGCATCCTCCATGGAAAGAGCCTTTGCATCGCGGGCGAGGGACACCCGGCCGCCCAGCGTTTCGTCGCAGGGGTCCGCATGGTCGTTGCCAAACATCGTTCGTTCTCCAGTTCGTCGTCATTCGGATCGGATGGATCGGGATGGACGCGAACGACGCGCATTTCCGGCGTCGCTCGCTGTGCGTGGCCGGCGTGTTACTTGCCGAGCCATTCCTTCACCCGGTCGGGATGATCCTTGATGTATTTGTCGACGGCCTTCTCGTAGGAGGTTTCCTGCGCGTCGAACATGGCCGCCTCAAGCTCCGGGATCGGCAGCTTCATGCGCGACAGGAGTTCGGCAACCTTGGGGTTCTCGTCCTTGAACCCCTTGCGGGCGAGGATGTCGATGTGCTCGGCCTTGCCGAGCGAACCCTTGGGGTCTTCGATGTAGCGCAGCTTGTACTTGCCGAACATCCAGTGCGGGCTCCAGGCCGTGGCGACGAACCACTTTTCGGAGCGCATATCGCGGTCGACGGTCGTCAGCATGCCGGCCTCGCTGGAGATCTTGAGCTTGTAATCGAGGCCGTAATCCTTGATGGCCTTCTCGGAAAGGCGCGTCAGGCCGGCGCCGGGATCGATGCCCTGCACCTCGCCGCCGAGCTTCTCCTTCACCTCGTCCTTCTTCAGGTCCTCGATGGAGGCGATCTCGCTTTCGGGGATGTATTGCGGCACCACCCAGCCGAGCTTGGCGCCGTCATAGATGGTGCCCAGAGTATCGACCTTGGCTTCCACGCGCTTGAAGTAGTCGGCGTGGGTTTCCGGCAGCCATGCCATCATCATGGCGTCGATGTCGCCGCGGCTGACGCCCTGGTAGAGCGGGGCGACATCGGTCTGCACCAGCTCGACCTTGGTGTCGAGATTGTCCTGGATGAGCCTGGCGGCGAGCTTGGTGACGAATTCGGCGTCGGACCACGCGGCCCAGCCGAGCCTGACCGGCTTGCCGTCCGCGGCGAACGCCGTCGTGGCGACGCTGCCGGCCATCAGCACGGCAAGGCCGATGCGTGTCAGTGTTCTGAACATAGTCTGCTCCTTCTTGTTTTCGGGAGTTTCAAGCAGCGGCGGAGCGCCGCTCGTCGTCAGCCGGAACGCTGTTCGGCGGAGTCGCTTGCAAGCGCCCTCCGGCTTTGCGGAAGGCAAGGAAGCTCAGGAAGCCCGAGCCGCCCCTGCCAAAACTCTGGGTGATCCGGTCGAGGACCACGGCCAGGATGACGACGGCGAGGCCACCCTCGAAACCGCCGCCGACATCGAGGCGCTGGATGCCGGTGAGCACGGAATTGCCGAGCCCGCCTGCCCCGATCATCGAGGCGATGACGACCATCGAGAGCGACAGCATGATGGTCTGGTTGACGCCGGCCATGATCGAGGGCAACGCGTTGGGCAATTGCACCTTGAACAGAAGCTGCGCCGGCGTGCAGCCGAAAGCGAGCCCCGCCTCCACAAACTCGGAATGCACCTGGCGAATGCCGAGATTGGTCAGCCGCACCACCGGCGGCATGGCGAAGATGACGGTGGCGATGGTGCCGGGCACCGCGCCGAGGCCGAAGAACATGGCGGCCGGGATCAGGTAGACGAAGGCCGGCATCGTCTGCATGAGGTCGAGCACCGGCCTGAAGATACCGGCCACCCTGTTCGAGCGCGCCATCGCGATGCCGGCAGGGATACCGATGACGACGGCGACCGCCGTTGCCGACAGCACCAGCGACAGCGTCTCCATCGTGCCTTCCCACAGCGCCATGTGGTTGACCAGCGCCAGCGCCACGACCGTGAAGACGGCGAATTTCCAGCCGACCCGCCACAGCGACAGAAGCGCGAGGATGGCGATGCCGGCAAAGGGCGGAATGGCGGTCAGCACGCCCTCGACACCGTTGGTGACGAAGCCGATGCCGGCGGCGATGGCATCCAGCGCCGGCGTGAAATGGTCGAGGATGTAATTGACCGTGACGTCGGCGCCGTGGCCGACACTGAAATCGAAGTCCATGGATGTTTCCTTCGGTTCGGCTCAACCTGTGCGGTCGAGCGTTTCCAGAAGCGACGACTTGCTGAGCGAGCCGACATAGCGGCCCTCTTCGTCGACGACGGGCACCGGCCAGCGGCTTGCCGCCACCAGGCCGAGCACGTTCGACAGGGATTCGCTGGCGTCGATCGGCTTCACGTCCGGCAGGAAGGCGTCGAGATAGGGCGAGGCGATCTTGGCCTTGACGTTCTCGACCAACGCGTCCTGGCTGACCATGCCGCGGTACTTCCTGTCGCGGCCGACGACGATGGCGACGTCCCGGCCCGATTGCTCCATCCGCTCGAGTGCGGCCGCCGCCGAGGCGCCCTGCCGGTCGATGAGGGTGAGCTGCGTCTTGCGGGCGATGTCGCCGGCCTTGAAAACCTGCGAGACGTCGACGTTGCGGAAGAAGGAGCGGACGTAATCGTTGGCGGGCCGCGAGACGATCTCGTCGGGCGTGCCGACCTGCACCACCTTGCCGTGCTGCATGATGCAGATGCGGTCGCCGATGCGCATGGCCTCGTCGAGATCGTGGCTGACGAAGACGACGGTGCGGCTCTGCTCAGCCTGAAGCCGCATCAACTCGTCCTGCATCTCGGTGCGGATAAGCGGGTCGAGCGCGGAAAAGGCCTCGTCCATGAGCAGGATCGTCGGCTCGCTGGCCAGCGCGCGGGCGAGACCGACGCGCTGCTTCATGCCGCCGGACAATTCGTCCGGCCTGCTTTGCGCATAATCCTTCAGACCGACCGAATCGAGCGCGGCGAGCGCCTTTTCGGTCCGCTCGGCCTCGCCGACGCCGGCGATTTCGAGGCCGAAGGCGGCGTTGTTGAGTACGTTGCGGTTGGGAAGCAGGGCGAAGGACTGGAACACCATGCTCATGTCGCGCCGGCGCAACTGGATGAGATCGCGCTGCGAGATCTTGGTGATGTCCCGGCCGTTGATCTCGACCACGCCGGCGGTCGGCTCGATCAGGCGGTTGAGGAGACGAAGCAGGGTCGATTTGCCGGAACCCGACAGGCCCATGATGACGAAGATCTCGCCGTCCATGATGTCGAAGCTGGCGTCGTCGACGCCGATCGCGCTGCCCGTGGCGGCATGGATTTCGACTTTGCTCTTGCCGGCTCGCGCCATCTCCAATGCTTGCGCGGAGCCTTCTCCGAAAACCTTGTAGACATTTCTCAGCCCGACTTTGACACCAGGCTCTCTATCGTATTCATTCAATGCTACAGTCAATGCAACTCTCAAGATTAAAACCCGCTTGCCTCGGCGGATAATCTCTCCTTTGTTTCGGATAAATACACGGCATCCCCACCCTGCCGCGCTCGCGATACGTGAATTCTCACCGCCAAAGCGGAAGGATTCGCCCGTTACGTTCGTTTATATAAGCCCTACAAAACGGCCTGTCCACCCAACGACCGCTTCCAAAGCGGATCGGCGATGCCGCCGCCCGCGCCGCATCATTGAAAGCAAGCGTTTTGCCGGCTAAGGATCGGTCGTCCTTACCGGGCGCCGGGATCGCCACCGTGGCCGGCGTCTTCACCAACTGGCCGTTCGCTCGGGGCTGGCGGCCAGCGCGATCGACTCGGCGACCTGCGCGGCCCTTTCTTCCGGCAGGACGCTGGTCGCGAGACGGATGGCGTTCGTCGCGCCGGGCGAGAATTTGGCGCCGGCGTTCACGGCTATGCCGCGCGAGGCCAGCGTGACCATTGCGTAGCTTTCCTGCGCGACGGGGATCAGCACACTGAGGCCGTGACCCGCCCTGACGGTGACGCCGCGCCGCCCAAGCTCCTCGGCGAGAAGTTCCCGACGGCGTTTGTAAACATCGCGTGCCCACGCCACCGTCGCGGCCGTCGCCGGATCGGTGAGCAGCCACGCGGTCGCGGCCTGCAGGATGCGGCTCGTCCAACCCGAGCTGAAACTGCGATAAGACTGGATCTGCTCGACGAGCGTCGCCGAACTGGAAAGAACCGCGAGGCGCAGATCCGGACCATGCGTCTTGGAGAAGGAGAGGACGTGGATGACGCGGCCGGGAAAGCGGCGGCCGAGCGAAATGCGCGGCGCCGCGCAGACGCCACCGACGCCGTCGTCCTCGATGATCAACGCGTCGGTTCCGGCGAGCACGTCCCCCAGTGCCTCAAGCCGTTGCGCCGACACCAGCGCCCCGGTCACGGAATGCACGCGCGGCTGGAAGATGAAAGCGGCCGGGCGCTGCTCCAACGCGCTTGCCAGCGATTGCGGCAACGGCCCTGCCTCATCGCATTCGACCGGCAGGATCGGCACATTGAGGTCTTCCAGGATGTCCAGCAGGCGCAGCGCGGTCGGGTCTTCGATCGCCACCGGAACGCCGGGCCGGACAAGGGCGTGGAGAAGCGTATAGATCGCGTTGTAGCCACCATTGGTGGCCAGAAAGGCACCCGGCTCGTAAGGCCAGTCCGGCCGCACGGCCGCCTCCAGCTCCGGCAGGATGCGCACACGCTCGTAGCTGTTGAGGCGTCCGGCCTGAGCGCCGTGCGCGAGGGCCGCACCGAGCGGCGGCAGCAGCGATATGTCGGGCTCGGCGATCGCCAGGTTGAGGACGCCCGCTCCGTAGTTCCCGCTGCTCATGAGCCGTTCCGGCCTCGCGGTGAACCGGTCGGTCCTGATCCAGGCGCCGTTACGCCCTCGCCCGTCGATGATCCTGTGGCGCCTCAGATCGCTCCAGGCCATCGAGACGGTCGCCGGACTGACCCCCAGCGCGTAGGCGATGTCGCGCACCGGCGGCAGCCGGGAGCCGACCGGCAGCGCGCCGTTGCGGATGAGTGCCGCCGTTTCACGCGCGATCCCCCGGGCGGTGCGGTCGCCGAGCCGCTGCGCGAACCATTCCGCGTCGAAATCGCCCATTGGTTCCCCGAATTAATGTTCAATAACGTAATAACGTTTGATCGGAGTATGCTAAACATTTAACGGCAGATTTGTCCAATTGTGCCTGCGAGTTTCTCATGCCTGTTTCCATTCGGTTCGCCACCCGCGACTGGGACTACCTCACCCCGCTGATCCTGGGCGACGTGAAGTCCGACAGGCTCGACGTGTCCATAGACCGGGTGGGCACGCTGATCCCGGACCTGGCAACCGATCCGGCCTACGACGCGGCCGAAGTGTCCTTCAGCCGCTATGTCTCGGCGATGGCCGAAGGCGGCGACGGCATCGTCGGCATGCCGTGCTTCATCATGCGTGGGTTTCGGCACCGCTGCATCATCACCACCGAAGCCAGCCCGCTGGAACGGCTCGACCAGCTCGCCGGCAAGCGCATCGGTGTCACCGGCTGGCGCGATTCCGGCAACACCTGGACGCGCGCTGCGCTGCGCCGGGAGGGTGTCGGCGTCGAGGATGCCTATTGGTTCGCCGGCCGGCTGACCGCGGAGCATCCGATCGTCGATCGGCTCGACGGCTTCGGCCGGCCCGGGCGCATCGAGGCGGCGCCGGGCGAGCGGCCGATGATGGAGCTTCTGGCGGAAGGCGAACTCGACGCGGTATTCACGCCGTTCATGCCGGCCGACTTTTTCCGGCCAGGATCCGGGTTCCGCCAGTTGGTCAGGGATTTCCGAACCGCCGAGCGGCGCTATTTCGATGACGTGGGCTACGTTCCCGGCATGCATCTGGTGGCGGTGAAGAGCGAGATCGCCGACCGGCATCCATGGTTGCCGGAGGAACTGTCGCGCCTTGTCGACGAAAGCCAACGCCTGTGGACCGCCAAGCGTCGCAAATATGCCGAGACCTCGCCATGGATCATCGAGGAACTGCTGGAAGCCGCACACGCTCTGCCGCCAGCCTGGAACGATAGCGGCATGGAGGTAAACCGCCGTATGATAGAGGATTTCGCCGGCGAACTGCATGTGCAGGAAATCCTGTCCCGTCGGGTGTCGGCCGAGGAGTTGTTTCCCTTTGCCGCGAGCTTGCGGGCGGCATCGGCATGATCGGGTTCATTTCAACATCGGGAAGGAGAACAAAATGAAACTGAAAGGCATTCTGATCGCGTCGTTCGCGGTGATGATGGCGCAGGGCGCACTGGCGCAGGACATCCAGAAGCAGAGCGTCAACGACGAATTGCGCGCCCGCCTGCCGAAGGAGATCGTCGACGCCGGCAAGATGACAACCGTCAACAACGGTTCCTTCCCGCCCTACGAGATCGTCACCGGGACAGAACTGACCGGCGCGACCAAGGACTTTTCGGACGCCATCGGCCAGCTTCTCGGTGTCGAGATCGACCACGCTTCGGTGGCCGGCCTTCCGGCCCTGCTCAGCGGCATCAACTCGGGCCGCTACCAGTTCGCCATGGGTCCGGTCGGCGACTATCCGGATCGGCAGAAGTCGAACGACTTCGTCGACTGGGTGCGCGAATACGTCGTCTTCGCAGTGCAGAAGGGCAATCCGGCCGGCATCACCTCGCTCGATACCGCCTGCGGCAAGCGCATAGCCGTGATGTCCGGCGGCTCGGCCGAGAAGGTCATCAAGGAGCAGTCGAAGAAGTGCACCGACGACGGCAAGACGGCCGTCGAGGTTCAGTCCTTCACCGATCAGCCGAGCTCGATTCTCGCGGTGCGCTCGAAGCGTTCCGACGCTTTCTTCTCGTCGCAGGCGCCGCTGACCTATTTTGTCCAGCAGGCGAACGGCCAGCTCGAACTGGCCGCCGTCGGCAAACCGAACGGTTTTAAGGACATCTACCAGGGCGCGGTCGTGCCGAAGGGCTCGCCGCTCGGCGAGGTGCTGCGCGACTCCTTCAAGATCCTGATGGACAACGGCACCTATGCCGCCATCATGAAGAAGTGGGGCCTGGAGAACAACATGATCGACAAGCCCGGCATCAACCAGGGTCAGTAAGGAGCGGATCATGACGGACACCGCCCGCCTCGCGGCAAGATTGCCGCGCCTCGAAGAGGATGAATTGCGCGACGTGCGCAGGGCCCACCGGCCCTTCCCGCTCGACCGGGTCATCCTGTGGGGCGTGACGCTTATCCTGGCGGGCGGTTTCGCCTACATCGTCGCCATCAATCCCAATTTCGAATGGCCCGTCGTCGCGCAGTATTTCTTCGACCCGACGGTCATGCAGGGGCTGACGGTGACGCTCGGCCTCACCGTCGTCGGCATGGCGATCGGCATCGCGCTCGGCCTTCTGCTGGCGATCGCCCGCATGTCGAAGGATCGTTTGGCGTGGTCGCTCTCGGCGCTGTTCATCTGGTTCTTCCGCGGCACGCCGCTGCTGGTCCAGCTGATCTTCTGGTACAACATGTCGACGCTGTTCCCGCGCATCTCCATCGGCATAGCGAGCTGGGACACCAACGACCTGATCACGCCGCTGACGGCGGCGGTGCTCGGCCTTGCGCTCAACGAGGCGGCCTACATGGCGGAAATCATACGCGGCGGACTGCTGTCGGTCGACAAGGGCCAGGCCGAAACGGCCGAAGCCTTCGGCATGACGCGCGGCCGCGCACTGCGCCGCGTCATCATCCCGCAGGCGATGAAGTCCATCGTGCCGCCGACCGGAAACCAGCTCATCAGCATGATCAAGGCGACCTCGCTGGTCAGCGTCATCGCCATGGCCGACCTGCTCTACTCGGTGCAGTCGATCTACAACCGAACCTTCGAGATCATCCCGCTCCTGATGGTCGCGGTGCTGTGGTATCTTCTGATTACTTCCATCCTGAATGTCGGCCAGAGCGCGATCGAGCGCTACTATGCCCGCGGTGACCGCGGCACGGGAAATGCACCGGCCGCACCCGATCCCCGCAACCAGCCGGAGCCAGCATGATGAGCGCGCCTGATCGTCCGTTGGTGCGGGCGCGCAACGTCCACAAGGCGTTCGGCTCCAACGAAGTGCTGAAGGGCATCGATCTCGACGTTGCACCCGGAGAGACGGTGGTCATCCTCGGCCCGTCCGGCTCCGGCAAGTCGACCTTCCTGCGCTGCATCAACCATCTCGAAACGATCGACCAGGGCGCGATCGAGGTCGCTGGCGAGCAGATCGGCTATCGCCTGCGCAATGGCCGGCTCGACCGGCTGTCGGACCGCGAGATCGCACGCCAGCGCCGCAAGATCGGCATGGTGTTCCAGCAATTCAACCTCTACCCGCACATGACGGCGCTGGAGAATGTCATCGAGGCGCCTGTCGGCGTCCATGGCCAGGGGCGCGACGAGGCCGTACGCTACGCCCGCGAACTGCTCACCCGCGTCGGGCTGGAGCAGAAGATGGACGCCTATCCGCGCCAGCTCTCCGGCGGCCAGCAGCAGCGCGTCGCCATCGCCCGCGCGCTGGCGATCAGGCCGACACTCATGCTGTTCGACGAGCCGACCTCGGCCCTCGATCCGGAACTGGTCGGTGAGGTTCTGGCGACGATGCGCGACCTCGCCAACCAGGGCCTGACGATGATCGTCGTCACCCATGAGATCGGCTTCGCCCGCGAGGCGGCGGACCGCGTTGTCTTCATGGACGGCGGCAACGTCATCGAGACCGGCCCGCCGGGCGAAGTTCTCACCAACCCGTCGCATCCGCGCACCCGCAGCTTCCTCAGCCGCTTCATCTGACGGCGGCGTCCGCCCCTTCCAAGTCGAGTAGAAAGCCATGACATCCAATCAGTTCGCCTCCCTCCCGGATTTCAAGGACAAGGAGGCCGAGCTGATGCGCACGCGCCGCCACCTCCATGCCAATCCCGAGCTTTCCTTCGAGGAGCGCGAAACCGCCGCCTACGTCGCCGAACGTCTGGAGGCCTGGGGCTACGAGGTCACCCGCAATGTCGGCGGCCATGGTGTGGTGGGGCGGCTGAAGCAGGGAGCCGGCGGCCGCAGCATCGCCATCCGCGCCGACATGGACGCGCTGCCGATCGTCGAGGAGACCGGCCTGCCCTACGCCAGCACGAAGCCGGGCGTCATGCACGCCTGCGGCCATGACGGCCACACGACGATGCTGCTCGGCGCCGCCGAATATCTGGCGCGGACCCGCCATTTCACCGGCACGGTCAACCTGATCTTCCAGCCGGCGGAGGAAGCCGGCAAGGTCAGCGGCGCGCAGGCGATGATCGCCGACGGCCTGTTCGAGCGGTTTCCCTGCGACGCCATCTTCGGGCTGCACAATCATCCCGGCGCCCCGGCGGGCAGCTTTCTTACGCGGTCGGGGCCGCTGATGGCGGCGGCCGACACCGCCACCATCACCATCACCGGCCGCGGCGGCCATGCCTCGCGCCCGCATCTAGCCGTCGATCCGATCGTGACGGCGGCCAATCTGGTCATGACACTGCAGACGGTGGTGTCGCGCAGCGTCAACCCGACCGAGACGGCCGTGGTCACCGTCGGCACGATCCACGGCGGAACGGCTTCCAACGTCATTCCGGAGCGCGCCGAGATCGCGGCAAGCATCCGCTCTTTCTCACCAGAAGTGCGCAAGACGCTGGAGCAGCGGATCCGGGCGATCGCCGCCGCAGTGGCCGAGGCGCACGGCGCGACGGTCGACATCGACTGGGAGCATGGCTATCCCGTTGTCGTCAACGCGCCGGAAGAGACCGCCTTCGCGACAGAAGTCGTCACCGAACTGGTCGGCGCGGAAAACGTCTCCGAATGCCCGCTGATTCCGGGAAGCGAGGATTTCGCCTACTTCCTCGAGCACAAGCCCGGCTGCTTCCTCAGGCTCGGTAACGGCGAAGGCTCGGCCTTCCTGCACAATCCGAAGTACGACTTCAACGACGCCAGCCTGACGACGGGCGCGGCGCTGTGGGCGCGGCTCGCCGAACGCTACCTGCAGGCGTAGACGGCAAGACGACCGCGCGGTCAGGCAGTTCGGGCGACCGGCCTTGCCGGTCGCCCTGCGCTTTTCATCGTGTGGGGTCGAACGGCCGCAAGGCCATAGCCAGCCCTTATGGCATGCCGAGATTATTTCGATTTCCTTCGAGGTCCTGCCGCCTATCCTTTCGCCGGTTCCCAAACTGCAATCCAGGGCGAAAGACGAACGATGTATCGACCGAACACGTTGAAGCGGCGTATCGCGCAGGGCGAACGCGTCTATGGAAGCTGGAGCGTGCTTGGCAGCCCCTTCGCGACGCAGGTGATCTGCGAAGCGGGCTTCGACTTCATCATCATCGACCACGAGCACGGCATCGGCGACCACATGGCGCTCGGCCTGCAACTGCTGGCGCTGGAAGCGTCGCCGACGGTCTCACTGGTCCGCGTGCCGCGCATGGACGGCAACTACATGCGGCGGGTGCTCGATCTCGGTGCGGCCGGCCTGGTGACTCCATCGGTCGAGACCGCCGAAGAAGCACGCCGGATCGTCGACTGGTGCCGCTATCCTCCGCAGGGCAACCGGGGCGCCGCCCCCGGCACCGTGCGCGCTTCCGGGTTCGGCATCAAGGCGAAGGAATATGCCGCAACCGCCAATGACAACGTGTTCCTGGCGGTGCAGATCGAGACGGTGGAGGGCGTGCGCAACGCCGCCGAAATCGCCGCCGTCGCCGGCATCGACATGATTTTCGTCGGCCCTTACGACCTTTCCGCCTCGGCGGGTCTTATGGGGCAGATGACCCATCCCCGGGTGATGCAGATGATCGAAACCGTGGAGCAGGCGGCGAAGGGAGCCGGCAAGGCCCTCGGTTCGGTGCTGTGGCCCGGCAAGTCGCTGAAGGACATGGTCGAGCGCGGCTATTCGCTCATTGCCAGCGGCTCCGACGCCAGCCGGCTGCACGACGCCTGCGTGGCCGACATCCGGCGCTTCCGCGAAGCGGCGGGGCTTTCGGTCGATCAAGATCCGGCAAGCTGAGGGCAGGCCCGTGTCCAACGTTCAAGTCAACATGGTGCTGCGGCCCTACGACCAGTTCTGCCCACTGATCCTCGGCAACGTGCCCACGCCGGGCATCGACCTCACTGTCGATTTCCGCGGCAGCATCGGCAACGAGTTCGCCGATGGGGTCGATGTCGGCGAAGTTTCGTTCAACCGCTACGTCATGGGTTACGCGAACGGCGACCGCCGCCTCGTCGGCATACCGGCCTTCGTGCTGCGCGGCTTCCGGCATCGCAACTACATCGTGCGCCGCGATTCAAGCCTGACCAGCCTGTCGGACCTGCGCGGCAAGCGCATCGGCTGCAATTCATGGAGCGACAGCGGCACGTTGTGGGCCCGCCAGGCGCTGCGCGACGCCGGCGTCGACATAGGCGACGTGCGCTGGGTCATCGGCCATCTGGACGAGACGACCAAGCTGAAGCCGCGCACGCCGCAGGATGTCCCGCCGCCGCCCGGAACCGAATTCCTGCCGGACGACGGCAATCTGATGGCCGAAATGATGGCCGACCGCATCGACGCCATCACCACCGCCTTCATGCCGGACATGGTGTTCACGCCGGACGGCGCCGCGCGGCGGCTGGTGGTCGATTTCCGTTCGGCGGAAACCGAGTTCCACAAGCGCACCGGCATCTATCCGGCGTTCCACGTCATGGCCTTCCGGCGCGAGTTTGCCGAGCGGCATCCGGCGGCGGTCGTTGCCGTCTACGAGGCGTTGCGCGCCTCCTGGCGGCAGTGGTGGACCAAGGCGAAGAACTTCGGCGAGACATCGCCATGGGCTACGGCCGAGGTCGAGACCATGCTGGCCGACTTCGCCGACGACACGCCGCCCTTCGGCCACACGTCGCCTGCGACACGGCGCATGCTGGCCGTCATGTGCCAGGAACAGGTCGCGCAGGGTCTGGTGCAATCCTCGGCAGACCCGGACCAGTTGTTCCGCGACTTCGAAGCGATGCTTTCGGCCCCTTCCTGATTGCGATCCGAAACGGCACCGGCGGGGCCTTCCCATAGTCAGCGTCTATGCCCCGCTCAAAATTTAGCTGTTTTGCCGGACAGCACACGACACTCTAATCGCGGAAAGAGGCGAAGGGAGGCCTGTTGCGGTGCCACAGCCCGGCGAAATCGAACTGGCGGCGAGAGAGCGGAACGGCGGCGGCAAGCCTGCCACCGTCCAGGGCCGGGACGTGTCGCTCGCCGTTTCGCCGGCCAATTACGCGCGCCGGAGCCTGACCGCCGCCATCCTGCTGCTGGCGCTCTACATGGCGTGGGTCATCATCGCCAACCAGGCATTCCAGTGGAATGTCGTCTTCGCATGGCTGTTCGAGCCCTCGGTGATGCAGGGGTTGATGGTAACCCTCGGCCTCACCGTCGTCGCCATGGCGCTCGGCACGGCCATCGGCCTCCTCCTGGCGATATGCCGCCTGTCGGCCAACCGCCTCCCTTCCGGTTTCGCCAGCCTGTACATCTGGTTCTTCCGCGGCACCCCGATGCTGGTGCAGCTGATCTTCTGGTACAATCTGGCGACGCTGTTTCCAGAAATCTCGATCACGATCCCGTTCGGCCCGACGCTGATAAGCTGGGACACCAACACGCTGATAACGCCGCTGACGGCGGCGATCGTCGGACTGGCGCTCAACGAGGCGGCCTACATGGCCGAGATCATCCGCGCCGGCCTCATCTCGGTCGATCCGGGCCAGAGCGAAGCCGCGCAGGCTTTCGGCATGACCCGCGAACGGGCGCTGCGCCGCATCGTCATTCCGCAGGCGATGCGATCGATCATCCCGCCCACCGGCAACCAGCTCATCAGCATGATCAAGGGCACGTCGCTGGTCAGCGTCATCGCCATGAACGACCTGCTCTATTCCGTGCAGGCCGTCTACAACCGCACCTTCGAGATCATCCCGATGCTGATGGTGGCGGTTGTCTGGTATCTGTTCATCACTTCCATCCTGAATATCGGGCAGTCCTACATCGAAGCCTATTACGCGCGCGGTGACAGGCGCGACGGGCAACGGCAACCCGATTTCTCCGAAGCGGAGCTTGCATGATGGCGGCCGGCGAGACAAATCCACCCGCCCCGGTGCTGGTCGCGGCGCGCGACGTCCACAAGGCCTATGGTGACCACGAGGTGCTGAAGGGCATCGACGTCGACGTGCGCGTCGGCGAGACGGTGGTCATCCTCGGCCCGTCGGGGTCGGGAAAATCGACCTTCCTGCGCTGCATCAACCATCTCGAGGCGATGCAGAAGGGCTCGATCACGGTCGGCGACGAGCAGGTCGGCTATGTGACGCGCAACGGCACGCTCTACCATGCCAGCCCCGCGCAGCTGGCCCGCCAGCGCCGGGGCATCGGCATGGTGTTCCAGCAGTTCAACCTCTATCCTCACATGACGGTGATGCAGAACATCATCGAGGCGCCGGTCGGGGTCTACGGCGAGAAGCGCGGCGAGGCCGAGGCTTACGCGAGGACGCTGCTGAAGCGCGTCGGCCTGTCGGAAAAGGCCAACGCCTATCCCCGGCAGCTTTCAGGCGGCCAGCAGCAGCGCGTGGCTATCGCCCGCGCCCTCGCCATCCGGCCGCGGCTGATCCTGTTCGACGAGCCGACCTCCGCGCTCGACCCCGAGTTGGTCGGCGAAGTGCTGGAGACGATGCGCGACCTCGCCCGCAGCGGCCTCACCATGATCGTCGTCACCCACGAGATCAGCTTCGCGCGCGAGGCCGCCGACCGCGTGATCTTCATGGACGGCGGCCACATCGTCGAGGAAGGGCCGCCCGACCAGGTGCTGGTCGCCCCCTCTCATCCGCGCACGCGCGCATTCCTGAATCGCGTGATCTGACCATGTTGCCCCGTAAGGAGCCGGTTTTCGGAAAGTAGCACGCACACAAACAGGGCGCCTTGCGGCGCTGATCGCATCAGAAGTGGAGGATTGAACTGATGGCAATGAAAACGTTCGGATTGTCGGCCCTGCTGGCGGCGCTGCTGATGGCATCGTCGGCGCAGGCCGAGGATGTTCCGGTGCAGCAGGTGAACCAGGACGTGCGCGCGCTGGTGCCGCAAGCGATCCGCGATCGCGGCTATATGGTGGCGGTCAATACCGGCTCCTATCCGCCCTACGAGATCATCATCAGCCCGACCGAAGTCGAGGGCGCGGCGGCCGATCTCGCCGTGGCCATGGGCCAGATCATGGGCGTGGAAATCCGCCACCAGACCATCGGCGGCCTGGCGCCGATGCTCGCCGGCCTGGACGCCGGCCGCTACGACATGTCGGTCGGCCCGATCGGCGACTTTCCCGACCGCCGCGCCAAGATCGACTTCATCGACTGGGTGCGGGAATACGTCGCCTTCGCCGTGCAGAAGGGCAATCCCCACAACATCCAGTCGCTCGACGACGTCTGCGGCCTGAACATCGCCGTCATGGCGGCAGGTTCGGCCGAACGCGTGCTGAAGAAGAAGGTCGGGGAATGCGAGGCCGCCGGCAAGCCGACGACCATCCAGTCCTTCCAGGACCAGAACGGCGCGATCCTGGCGGTGCGCTCGAAGCGGGCGGACGGCTTCTTCTCCGGCCAGGCGCCGCTGACCTATTTCGTTTCCCAGGCGCCGAACCTGCTCGACCTGGCGGCCACCAACCTGCCCAACGGCTTCGGCGATATCTATCAGGGCGGCATCGCGCCGAAGGATTCCGATCTCGGCAAGGCGATGCTGATGAGCCTCGACATGCTCGTCGAGAACGGCACCTACGAACAGATCATGAAAAAATGGGGCCTGGAACGCAACATGGTCGAGAAGGCCGGCGTCAACCTGGCCAAGTGACCACGAGGCGGCAGGCGTGACCTGCCGGCCAAAACAGCCCGGTAGCGCCGCTGCCGGGCTGCGTGCTATTCATGCGCCATGCCCCAGCGACGCTCGATCAACGCGACCCCGCAGACGCGGCCGGCGATAAACCCGATTGCACCTTCACGTTCTTTAAGCCTGCGCCAGCTTGAAGTGTTTTATGCCGTGATCTCTGCCGGCAGCATCACGGCGGCGGCGGAGCGCCTGCAGATCTCGCAGCCGACGGTGAGCACCATGATCCGCCGCATCGAGGATCAGCTCGGGCTCGCCCTGTTCCTGAAGGAGCGCGGCCGGCTGATACCCAGCAACGAGGGACGCGTCCTCTTCGAGGCCCTGCAGCGCAACTTCCGGCATTTCCAGGCGATCGCCGACACCATCACCTATCTCCAGCGCGACGTTTCTCAGCGCATGAGCATCGCCACCATCCAGCCGCTCAGCAGCGGCCTGATCGCCCATGCGCTGAAGGACTTCATGGCCGAGAACACGGATGCGCGGATGAACCTGCTCGTCCGCCCGCGCAAGGCCGTTTACGAGGCCGTGGCGACGGACGGCGTCGACCTCGGCATTTCGTTCGGCACGGGCGAGGCCAAGGCGGAAGGGCTCGAGGTCGAGCAGGTCTGTGTCGGGCACATGTATTGCATCATGCCCAGGGGCCATCCGCTGGAGGCGCTTGATTCCATCAGCCACGCCGAGCTGAACGCATGGCCGCAGGTCTCCTACCCGCCAAGCCATCAGTGGCTCTACCTGATCTACGAAAAGGTCATGGGCAACGCGCCGTCGGAGGCGGTGCTGACCGTGGAGAACGTGAACTCGGTCTATCCGAATGTCGAAAACGGCATCGGCATCGGGCTGGTGGACGAGTTCTCACTGCGCTTCCATCCACGGGACCGGCTCTCGGCGCGGCCGTTCGAGCCGCGCATCGACGTGACCATCGAGCTGATCTATCCGCATCGTAAAAGCTCGGACCTGACCAGGGCCTTCGTGCGGCATTTCAAGAAGATCTGCGCGGATATTGCGTCCTCGCCGGTCTGAGGCCTCCGGTCGCGCGCCTACAGCGGCGGCAGCCCGACGCGCGAGCGGAAGCCGGCATCGCGGATTTCGACGTCGCCGCCGGCCAGGTCGTCGCCAGCGCCCGACAGCAGATAGGCGACGGCGAGCGCCGGCTCGGCGGCCGGGCGCAGGGCACTGCGCGGCAGGCGGCTTACGTCGTTCACCCCGGATGACCGGATGGCGGCCTGCATGTCCGTATCGACGAGGCCCGGAACCAGGCCGAACGCGACGACGCCCTCGGCACCGTGTTCGAGTTGCACCGAGCGCGTGAGCATCGCCAGCCCGGCCTTGGCCGCGCAATAGGCGCTCCAGCCCTCGACGGGGTGATGCGCCGCGCCGCTCGATATGTTGACGATGCGCCGCCGCTCGGCCGTGCTCCCGGCCGCCCCGATGAAGGTCCGCATGAGGCGATAGGGTGCGACGAGATTGGTGCGGATCGACAGGTCCCACGCGGCAGCGTCCGTTTCGGCGATGGCACCGATCGGGTCGATGACGCCGGCGTTGTTGACCAGACCGTCGACATGGCCCCATCGCTCGAGCCCGGCCGCGACCGCCGCCGCCGCCGTGTCCTGGGCATTCACGTCGCCCGTCACGACCACGGCGGCTTCGCCGAACAGGGCGCGCAGGGCCGCCGCCGAGGCGTCGGAGCGCACGACCGGAACAATCGCGGCGCCATCGGCGACCAGTTTTTCGGCGATCGCCTTCCCCAGCCCCCTGGCGGCCCCGGTCACGATGAAGACCGGCCGATGCGAATGATGTGCCATGACGTTTCCTTCCGATGCCGCCGCCGCGAAGCACTCAATAGCTCAAAGCAGACCCGCCCCGGAAGCGCCGAAGTGTTCCTTTCAGCCGCTATGCGCAGGAACATCCGCCGCCAGAACGCGCCACCGTCGCGCCTGCGCGACGAAGCCGCGATCCTGGCCGTGACCTGCCCGACTATCTCCGAGTGCGCACCATCGCCGCCCGTTCAAAGAACCTGATCCTCGACGCCATCGGCCTCCGGCTCCTCCTGGCGCTCCCCGCCCGCCAGCCCGGCTGGAAAAAGGCAGAACCGGGCAAGACGTCTTCCGCTCATCCGTCTCGGCGAAGTCGATTTATCCAGCGATTTCAATGGTTTGAATGGCGCGCCCGAAGAGATTCGAACTCCTGACCCCCAGATTCGTAGTCTGGTGCAAGATATTGTAACTACAGGACTATTTTTGCAAACCAGGCCACTTTCCTGTTCAAGGAAATCAAAGGTTTGGCGAAGTGCCTGCAAACCATTTGTGTCCCACCTAGCCTCAGAAACTTTGTCGGATTGGATGATCCTGCAGCCCTCAGCCTGTAACTTGGCAACTTGAACGTCGAGGCTCAGGCGTCAGCTTCTCGCGATCATTGCGCATGCGGCACGATCATCTGCCGAAGACAGGGCGTCCAGCGGCGCGCGCACGCGCAGCCACGCCTCGTCTCCGGTCTGTGCTGCGAGAACGCATTTCACCGCCGGCACCACCGGCAGCTTGAGCAGCAGGCCGAGTATGGCATCGATCCGCGCGTCGTCCTCACCGCGCACCAACTTGGCTACCAGCGCCGGCGCGAAATTCGCCACGCCGCTGATCGCGCCGCTGGCGCCCTGCCGCACCGCCTGCGCCAGATGCCCCTCGTGCCCGACCAGTATGGCGAGGTCGCGGTGTTCTATCAGCAAGCCAGCCGTCTGGTCCCAATCGCCGCTGGAATCCTTCACGCCGGCGATGACGCCCGGAAACGCCGTCCTCAACCGCGTCACCATCGCCGGGCCGACGGTCACGCCGGTGAGTTGCGGGATATTGTAGAGGATCACATCGCGACAGGTCGGGCCTGCCGTTTCCAGCGTCTCGGCGAACCAGCGGTAGATGCCTTCTGGCTGGGGCTGCTTGAAATAGAAGGGCGGTGCCAGAAGGATTCCGGCTGCGCCGGCATCTAGCGCGCGCCGCAGGTGCCCCCCGGCCTCCTGCGAGGATGGACCATACACGCACTCCACGAGTTGGCCTGCCTCGATGCCGGCTTGTGCCATCTTCTCGTAAAGCGGTGCACGCGCCGCCGCTGCGAGCGAAACGCCCTCTCCGGTTGTGCCGAAGGCGGTCACGACCTTCATCCCTTGCCCCAGCAAGCTGCGGGCATGCGTGGTGAAGCGCCGCCAGTCGATCCTGCCCTGGTCATCGAACGGCGTAGCGAGGGCGGCGCTGACGCCTATCTTTTCGCGCATGGGATGCGAGTCTGGCATGGGTCTTCCTTCGATGTCAGTTCGATGCTGCTTCCACCAGCAGGCGGCGCAATGCGGTAAGATCGGGCGTCAGCCCGGTGAAGATGCGGAAGGCATCGACGCCCTGGTGGAAGAACAGCTCAAAGCCTGACAGAACCTTCAGGCCGGACGCTTCTGCCGCCAGCTTGAAGGGTGTGTCGACCGGCGTATAGACGGCCTCAAACGCCCAGCGCTGCGAGCCGAGCAGATCGAGCGGCACGGCGGAGCCCGGATAGCCGACCATGCCGAGCGGAGTGCAGTTGACGATGCCGTCCGCGCTCCGCAGGGCCTCGCGCGCATCAACGGCGAAGGTCGTGGAAACGTCTCCCTCCGAGTAGGCTGCTACTGCCTCGGCCAGACCCCTCGCCCTTTCCTCGTCTCGGTCGATTACCGCGATCTCTCGCGCGCCGAGCGCAGCCAACCCAAATGCGACCGCCTTGCCGACGCCACCGGCGCCGACCAGCGCCGTCCTGCCTGGCTGCATCTGTCCGAATGTCGCGCGGTAAGCGGCAAGGAAGCCGGAATGGTCAGTGTTGTGTCCGATCGGCCCCCGTTCGCCGAACACCACGGTGTTGACCGAGCCGATTCGTTGCACATCTTCGCCGGCAGTGCGGATCCGTTCGACGACCGTTTCCTTGTAGGGATAGGTCACGTTGAGGCCGCGCACGCCGCTGGCCCGGCAGGCATCAAACACGGCGTCGAAATCGCTGCCCATGTCCGGTGGCACGAACAGTTCGTAGCTGACGTCGAGGCCGCACAGTTTTCCAGCCAGCCGGTGCAGGTCGGGCGAGCGCGAACGGGCGATGTTGTCGCCGATCAGGCCGAGCCTGACCCGGTCGCCGGAATCGGCCTTCGGGTGTTTCGGCTCCGCAATGCTCATCCGATGTATCCGAACTGCCTCGGCAGCCACAGCACGATGCCCGGAAACACGATCATCGTGAGCAGTGCAAACACCAGCACGGCGATGAAGGGCGCGATTTCACTGATGATCTCGCGCAGCGGAATCCGGGTCGTGGCGTTGATGACGAACAACACCACTCCATAGGGCGGCGTAATCAGTCCGATCATGGTGTTGACGACGACCACGACGCCGAAATGCACGAGATCGATGCCCAGTGCATGACAGGTCGGAACGAATAGCGGCACGATGACGAGGATGATGGTCGAAGCGTCGAGCAGGCAGCCGAGGAACAGGAGCAGCAGGTTGACCATGAACAGGAAGCCGAGCGGCGAGATGTCGAGCCCCTTCAGCGAGGCCGCCATCTGGGCCGGGATGTTCTCGCTGGCGACGATGTAGTTGAAGATCAGCGCGCCGCCAATCACCAGGCCGATCGCTGCGGAGGATCGAGCGCTGTCAGAGATGATGGCGTAGAGCGCCTTCCAACTGAGCGCGCGGTAGAACACGGCGGCCAGGATCAGCGCATAGCCGGCCGCCACCGCCGCCGCCTCCGTCGGCGTCGTGGCGCCGCCATAGATGCCGTAGAGAAGGATGATCGGCATCAGGAGTGCTGGGAAGGCGTTCAAGGTGACCTTGGGCAGGTCGCGCAGCGGCACCGCTTTCTCGACGGCAAAGTTGCGTTTGTGCGCGATCCAGGCGTTGAGGACCATCAGCACGACGCCCATCAGAAGCCCAGGCAGGACGCCGCCGAGGAACAGGTAGCCTATCGAGGCGTCGGAGACGAGCGCATACATCACCATGGGGATCGACGGCGGGATAATCGGCCCGATGGTCGAAGCGGCGGCAGTGATCGCGGCCGCGTAACCGGGCGGATAGCGGCCGTCCTTCGTCATCATCTCGATGATGACCTTGCCGAGACCGGCGGCATCGGCCACCGCCGAGCCGGACATGCCGGCGAAGATGACGTTGGCAACGATGTTGACGTGGCCCAGCCCTCCACGCAGGCGGCCGACGATCGCCATGCAGAAGGTCAGCAGCCGTTCGCTGATCGTGCCGGCGTTCATGATGTTGGCGGCGACGATGAACAGGGGGACGGCGAGGATGATGAAGCCGTCGTAAAGGCCCTGGATGATCTGTTCGGCGGCGAGGCCGAGATCTTGTCCCTTGACGGCGAGATAGACGATCGCCGCCACGATCATGGAATAGGCGACCGGGGTTCCGATGCCCGCGAAGAAGAACAGCGCCAGCAGGCAAAGCGAGAAGGCGAGCGTCATACCGTTGGCGCCTCATCATGCGGCTCCGGTCGGTCGCTGTGCAGCAGCCGCCAGATATGCCACGCGTAGCGCACGATCACGGCGACGGCGAACATGCCGTAAACGCTGAATACTATGTCCAGCCTGATGTGCAGCGTGGCGCTCTTCTTGATCTTGTAGAAGGTGATGTAGTCGATCGTCGCCGGCAGCGCGGCCGCGAAGCCCGCGACGATCGCCACCGCCGAAACGAGCGCGAAGATGCGTTGCATGCGCTTGCCCACGATCAGGTAGAGCAGATCGAAGGTGACGTGGTCGCGCTCGGTCAGCACGAAGGCCGAGCTCCAGAACACCAGCCACAGCCAGGTGGTCAGGCACACTTCCAGCGTCCAGCCGATCGGGTAGTTGATGACGTAGCGCGCGAAGATCTGTAGCATGAAGGCGATGAACATGGCGGCAAGCAGCGCCACCGCCACGTTATCGGCCCTCGCCCGCAACCAGCGTAGGGTCGCCGACATCGGTCAGGCCCGGATCAGAGCGCGTTGATCTTGTCGACCATGCCTTGCGGCCAATCCTTGGCGAACTCGGAGTCAAGATAGGCTTTCTGGACATGCTTGCGGAAGGCATCGACGTCCGGCGTGTAAACCTTCAGCCCCTTGTCCTTGAAGAACTGCTCGAGGTCGGCTTCCAGCTTGAGTTGCTTCTGGCGGCCGGATTCGGCCGCATCGTCGGCGGCCTTCTGCACCACCTGCTGCTGCTCCGGCTTCATGCCGTCCCACACCTTCTTGGAGAAGGCGAGATAGTTCAGGTCGACCAGATGGCTGGTCAGGCAGATCTGCTTGGTGACCTCGTAGAACTTGGAATCCTTGTCGGTCGGTAGCGGGTTCTCCTGGCCGTCGATCGCACCGGTTTGCAGCGCGGTGTAGATTTCGGTGAAGGCGACCGGCACCGGGTTGGCGCCAAGCGCCTTGCCGAGGAACTGCCAGGCATCGGTGCCGGGCATACGAAGCCTGACCCCCGCGAGATCGGCCGGGGTCTTGATGTCCTTGTCGGTCCGGAGATTGAGCTGGCGGCGGCCGAGATACATCACCGTCAGCAGCTTGACGCCGAGTTCGTCCTCGACCTTCTTCTTCATAGGCTCCATGAAATCGGCGGCGAACACCTTCTTCTGGTGTTCGGCGTCGCGATGCAGGTAGCCGGCGGTGAAGATAGACCACTCCGGATAGATCGTCGCCAGTTCCTGCGCCGAGGTGATCGACATTTCGAGGTTGCCACGGGCGATGGCCTCAAGCTCGGTGCCCTGCTTGAACAGTTCGGCGTTCCAGTGCGGCTCGAAGGTGGCGAAATCCTTGACCGCCGGCGCGAAAATCTCGGTCAGCGCAACAGCCCGCTGATCCCCCGGCGTCGCCGGCGACGAAAGGCGCAGCGTGATCTTGTCGTCGGCGAAGGACCGCCGTGCGCCTAAAACCGGAAGCGCACCCGCGGCGACTGCCATGCCGCCGAGAAAACGGCGACGATCGATCCTGATGTTCATGCTTTTCCTCCCTGAATTGCATGCGCAGCGCTTCATTGGCGCCGTTGGGAAAAACATGACACGATCACTCAGATGCGGCAACCCATAAAGGAGGCAGCACCATAGATTTTGTATTTTATCGGATGAAACATATCGATAGCGAGCACCTTCGCCGACTATGACATCCTCCAGAACCCGGCTGGAGCTCCCGGGAAGGAGCGAAGCGATGAGCTGACCCTGATCGACCGATTCAGGAGCCAGTAACGGTTTTGCGCTGCTTTTGAAATTCCGGCTCACTGGCCAGCAGGCCGCGCTCGACGCCCGCTTCGACATGCTTGCGCAGGATCGTCTGGGCCGTGGCGGCGTCACGCGCCAAGGCGGCTTCTAGCATCTGACGGTGTTCGTCGGCCGCGATCTGGCCGCGAAAAGTCAGCGAAACCATCTGGTAGCGTAGATACTTGTCGAAAACCGCCGCGTGTGTGTCCATAAGCACTTTGGAGCCGCAGGCCGAGATCAGCGCCTGGTGAAATTCCCAGTCGTAGCGCTTCCATTCCTTGGTGATGGAGTGGTCGCCGGCGATCATGCGCCGCTCCATCTGCTGCAGTTTGTGATGCGCCGCGACCACGCGGCCCTCCCAGTCCATATCGCCGGCGGCGAAGGAGAGTTCCATCGCATAGCATTCAAGCAACTGCCTGAGCGCCGCGATTTCCTTCAGGTCCTGTGGCGAGACCGGCGCCACCTCGAAACCGCGCTGACCCTCGGCGATCACCAGCCCGTCCGAGGCCAGCCGGTTGAGGATTTCGCGCAGCGTCGAAACGCTGGCGCCGTAAAGCGTCTTCAACCGGTCCAGCCGCAATTTCTCGCCGGGCGCCAAACGGCCGAAAATGATGTCAGCCCTGATCTGACGATAGGTCGTCTCGGATATGGTAGTGCTAACATGACTTTCGAGCATTTCGAGAAAATATCAGAAACTTCCTGAAATACCATAGATTCAACAATCGCCCCCGCTGTGCACCGTATCCCAAGAAAGCGAACAAGGACGCGGGTCCGCTAGGTCCCACAGAATCCCCATCAGGTCGTCGCTATAGCCGGACGGCTGCAAACCATTTCAGCCCATCTCAAGGTCATTCGGCATATCCGAGACCACTTTGCTGACCGTTGTCGCCTATGGGCCAAAAGTTAGGTGCTTCATCGCGCACTGGCGGCGTCGAACATCAGCTCACCGAGGCCGGACAGCATTTCGTGAGGACGCGACTACCGGCGGCAACCTGCTAAGATACGCCGTCAACCTGCTGCTTGCTCAAGCTGGACAAGGAATCTGGCAGCGAAGACCTCCTTGGCCGCGAACAGCCCGTTGAGGGCCGCGGGGAAACCGGCATAGACGGCCATCTGCATGATGATCTCGATGGTTTCGTCCCTGGTCAGTCCGACATTCAGGCCGGCCTCGATGTGGACCTTCAATTGCGGGGTCGCGTTTCCCATCGCCGTCAGCGCCGCTATGGTCGCGATCTCGCGAGCGCGTAGATCGAGGCCGGGGCGGCTGTAAATGTCGCCAAATGGGAATTCGAACAGGTAGTTTGCAAAATCAGGGGCAATGTCAGCCAGCGCAGCCACGACATTGTTGCCGGCTTCGCCGTCGATCTCGGCAAGCACTCGCTTGCCGCGTTCCAGCCGACTCTCGCCAGTGTTCGGGAATTGGCGTGTCATAGTCCTTTATCCTCGGTTCCTTGGCGGCAGACCTGGCATTCCTGGTGTCGCCAGCAAGAAGGCAGGCTGAGAGTTTGGCCAGAATGCGCGCCAGTGCACAGCGCGCTGTTGTTCGCGCAATGCACCGCTCACTCCGACCTCCGATTTGCTCGTCAGCTCAATTCCACGCGGCGCCTGCCACCTGCCGCACACTGGCATTCAGCCGGTTCCACACGTTGATCTGTGCGATCTGAAGAAGGAGCCCGGATATGGCTTTCTCGTCGTAGTGTCGGGCCGCTTCATTCCAAATATCGTCCGGCACCGCGTCCGCGCGATCGGCGATACGAGTGACGGCCTCGGTGAGTGCAAGCGCCGCCCGCTCGGCTTCCGTGAAGAACGGTGTGTCGCGCCAGGCCGCCACGGCAAAGATGCGGCGATCGGTTTCTCCGGCCTTCTTCAATTCCTGCGCATGCATGTCCACGCACACACTGCAACCGTTGATCTGGCTCGCGCGCAGGTGGACGAGCTTGGTGGTGACCTCGGAAAGGCCGCTCTTTTCCGTCGCCTTGTTCAGCGCCATCAGCGCCTGCATCGCTTCGGGAATAACAAAGACCGGGTTCTTCATTCGTGCCTGCATGGGTTTCATCTCCGTGTTAGATCAGGTTCGCGACGATTCCAGCGCCAGTTGGTCACATCGGCCGGATTTCGTTCGTCACAGGCATGACGCACGGCAGACTGGGGATGTGACCGATGGACGAAAAAAAGATTCTGGTAGGACAATTCGAGGCAAACCGCGCTCATCTGAGAGCCGTCGCCTTCCGCATGCTCGGATCCCGCACCGAGGCCGAAGACGCAGTGCAGGAAGCGTGGCTGCGACTGAACCGAACAGACGTCGGTGACGTCGAGAATCTTGGCGGCTGGATGCGGACCGTGGTGGCACGCATCTGCCTGGATATGCTCCGTTCACGCAAACTGCGCCGGGAAGATACCATCAGCGAAGACGGAGGCGACTTGCCGTCCGAAGCCGGCACTGCCTCCTATGATCCCGAACATGAGATCGTCATGGCCGATTCCGTCGGCCTTGCCATGTTGGTCGTCCTGGAGACACTTGGGCCTGCCGAGCGGGTCGCCTTCGTGCTGCACGACATGTTCGACCTGCCGTTCGATGACATTGCCCCGATCGTCGGGCGCACGACCGACGCAACACGCAAACTCGCCAGCCGCGCCCGCCGGCGCGTGCAGGGTAGCCCGATCTCTCCAGAAGCGGACCGCGCCCGCCGGCGCAGCGTGGTCGAGGCGTTCATCGCGGCTTCCCGCGACGGCAATTTCGAGGCGCTGCTCGCCATTCTCGACCCCGACGTCGTGTTCCGGGCCGACGAGGCTGCAATGCGGCTGGGGTCTCAGGCGGAACTGCGCGGACCGACAGCGGTTGCCAACGCGTTCAACGGCCGTGCCAGAGGAGCGAAGCCAGCAATGCTCGACGGTGCGCTCGGCATCGCGGTGGAGGCTGGTGGCCGCACGTTGCTCGTCCTGCGCGTCGCTCTGAACGGCGATCGCATTGTCAGCATCGAGGCCGTGGCGGATCGCGAAAGCCTGGACGGGTTAGACGTGATGGTGCTCGACCCCGATCAACGCTTCGGCGGAATCGAATAGTCTCAACCCCGCAGGCTGTTCAGGCACAAAGGCACTCCAGATGTCTACGAAATCTCGTGCACCCTGAGCTGTTATGTATTCCCGATTGGCATGCGCTCAAAGTTGAATACCCATCATCTCCCAAAAAATCCCCATCAGGCCGTCGCTATAACGAAATCAGCAGCGCAATAAAGCTGCGATTTCAGAGGAAAGTGATGATGAACAACCGTCTGGGGAAGCCCTATGCGGACACCAGGCTCGCCAAGTATCTCGAGAAGCGCGTTCTTGAGTTGAGGCCGAAGAAGACCCAGATCGCGATTGCCAGCGAGGCGGGCTTCGTCAATCCCAACATGCTCGCCATGATCAAGGCCGGCACGGCCAAGCTGCCGCTCGACCGGGTGTCGGCTCTGGCGGCTGCCCTCGACTGTGATCCGGTGATGCTCTTTCAGCTGGCGCTCGAGCAGCTCGGCGGCGACACCACCGAACTTGCCGTCCGACAGATCTTTGGGACGCTGGTCACCGAGAACGAGGCGGCCTGGCTCGAGGAAATCCGCCGGGCGTCGGACCACACCAATCCGAGCCTCACCTCAAAGGCACGGTCGGCCATTCGTGGGATCTTTGGCAAATGAGCCGCAAGCACGGCCTTTCCCCCGATGAATGGCGTCGCATGGCCTGTCTCCGCGACCGCGAGATCACGACCAACGAGCGTTTCTGGCTGGAAGTGATCAGGTTGGCGTCCCGGGATTCCGATCCGTCGCCGACGTTGGAGCGCGTGCAGAAGCTGCGAATGATCTTTCACACCCGACCGTAACGCCACATGGCGCGGAAGGTGCTGGCCTGCCCGACACCGAACATCGCAAGCGCTGGCTGCCCCCTGTGTCCACCAAGCACCCCTCAGTCAGATACGGAACATCATGGCCGACGATGACTTCGATCCGCTCTGGAACGGGAAATCCATTCCGAAGTATCACTGGCATTTCCACCGCCAACTCTACGCGCGCTACGGCATCGTCCTGGCGCCGGGCGAGTTCTCGGAAATGCTGAGCGACATCAAGGCTGGCCGTGCGACGGTCATTGAGCGCGTGTCTTCCGATGCCACCATCTACATGATCCGGAACACCCGGCTGTGGAAGCAATATTTCGTTCTCGTGAGAAACGGCTACATCGTGACTGTGCTGCCGCCGAACAGGCGTTTGAACAATCACGGGCGATCAAAGCCAAGATGAGCAGTAAGATCGTCGACCCAAAGAAAACACCGGCATGACAACACGAAATCCTCTTGCAGATTCCGGCACGTCATCTCGATCCTTCGGTTATCCCAGCGCCTCGTTAATGACTTCCGCCAAATCGCTTCCAACCCGTTGGAATCCCAGGAGACGCGCTACGGCGCGGATCAGATCCTCGGCCGGCATGTCACCACTTTCCGAGCGAATGCGATGAGCCGCAGCTGCTATTTCCATGAGTGGCAGGTAGGAGGCCTTCAGCAGACTGCCAGTTTCGGCGATACGATCCCGGATCGGCGGGTCTTCAGCTTGCGTCTCCGTCAAGAGAAACGGACCTTCACGCCTCAGCGTGTGGTCTCTCTGTGCGGCGAGACGCGCGGCACGCCCAGTTGCCTCAACAATACGATTGCCGGCCCGCGATTTACCGAACGCTGAGGTGATGCGCCGTGCCACCTCGTCGATGTGGATCGGCCCTTCGATCTCGACGATTTTTAACACTAGGTCAGCGAGCTGAGCGACCGGAGCCTCATGAGGCTCGAGATTTGATCGCACGGAAAGCTCAGCGCGGACATAAGGAGGCGCCGACAAAGCAAGATGGTCTATCTCAATCAGTTCAGGTGCAGCATCTTGTGCCACTGCTGTCGGCTTCACGGCCCCGTCGTTTGCACCGCGAACGCGAATACGATCTTGTGCCGCCGATCGAGCTTGGTCCAATGCCGTGGACAATCGCTGAATCTCTCGGGATCTGTGATGGAACCAGTCGGTGCTCCAGATCCGGTGGAAACGCCAGCCGAGATTTTCGAGAACATCCTGACGCAACCGATCACGCTCACGAGCCCAGAGCGCGGCGTGATAGGCGGCGCCGTCGCATTCAACTGCCAGTAGATATTGCCCCGGACGGTCTGGATGACGCACGCCCAGGTCAATTCGGAACCCAGCCGTCCCGACTTGAGGATCCGCCAGGTATCCGAGCGAACGGATTGCGGCAGCAACGTCTTCCTCGAACGGACTGTCTGCATCGAGACCGCTGATCGCACGCTCCTCCATGATGCCGGTCTTTGCGAAGTCGAGGAAGCGCTTCAACACCCGTGGCCCCTCGCGTTTGCTGCGCGCAGGATCGATATCGCCCGGGTCGAATGAAGCAAAGACCTCGCAGCGCACCCTGGCACGGGAGAACAGGACGTTTAGCCGCCTCTCTCCACCTTCACCGTTGACCGGTCCAAAAGACATGGAAGCGAGCCGCCCATTTGCCTCCTGCGGCCCGTAGCCCACCGAGATCAAAATGACATCGCGCTCGTCACCTTGCACGTTTTCGATATTCTTGACGAACACATCCTCATGGCGCCCTTCGCGCAGGAACCCGTCCAGGACGGGATCCTGACGGCGCTCTAGTTCCAGCAGCTCGGTCAGCATGTCGGCTTGCGCCTTTGAGAAGGCAACCACCCCAAGCGACAGGTCCGGCCAGGCGCGAGCATGGTCCGCCATCCCGCGAACAACAGCTTGCGCTTCAATTCGGTTGGTGCCTTGACGACCCAACCCGCTGCCGCCACGCGCATACACTCCGGGGACGCGTTGAAATTTCAGCCCGTAATCGTCGTCGAGTTGCAGTGGCGACGGTGGCAGCACCAATTCGTCTCTGTAAAACTCGGCGTTCGACACGCGGATCAGAGATGGATCACGCGATCGGTAATGCCATTCCAACATGCGTGACCTTAGCCCGCGTGCCTCACAGAGCGACAGAATGCTCTCCATGTCAGCCGCCGTGGCGCCGATCGGGGCATCCTCGTCCTCATCTTCAATATCCTCAACATCATCAACCAACCGATCAAAGAATGACGTCGGAGGAAGCTGTTTCTGGTCGCCCACAACGACGATCTGTCGAGCACGGGCCACGACGCCCAAGGCATCTTCAGGCCGAATCTGAGATGCCTCGTCAATCACGAGAAGATCGAAATGGACGCTGCCCGGAGGAAGAAACTGGGCTACCGAAATCGGGCTCATCAGCATTACCGGCTTGATGCGTTGCACCATGCTGCCGGCGTTCTTCATCACCCAGCGAATGGACTTGTGACCGCGCTTGCGGCCGACCTCACCGCGGATGATACCCATCTCTCCCATCGTGCCGCGCGGCATCTGCTCGAAATGACGCGACAGGATCAATGTCTTGGCGGTATCGATACGATCCTTCTCCAGTTTGCGGAACAATTGCACGAGGTCGTGCCGATCAAGCCGGGGAAGCCCATTCAACTCGGGTCTCGCTGCCCGCGCTGCATTCCAGCGTGCCTCGGCGCAAGCATAGGCGAATTCACGTCCGGCCTCTAATGGGGTAATCCGTTCCTCATCGATTGCGGTGACGATCGCGCCGGCGCCGCTATCGATCGCCGTCGCAACGCTGCGTGCGAGAGTGGCCCAGTCGCCGTAACGTCCCGTATCGGCCGCCATCTGTTCGAATGCGGCAGCGATTTCGGACAAGGGCGCCGTCTCCAGTGCCTCTCCAATTTCCGCTTGGGCGAGATCCAATTGCAACCGGGTAATCGGTGCCTCTGAACGCGCGCGGCAGGCATGGATGCTGGCCTCGAGGTCGCGTGCTGTCGCGAGAGGATCCGAAAATGCCGTGATCGCCTTCGTGACATGGTCGGCTTCTGAAAATGCTCCAGAACGTTTGATGTCGGTCAACCAGTCGCTGATTGCGAACAGAGTTGCGAAGGGGGTGCATTCGCCGCGCCATTCGGCGCCGAGTGTCGCTTGCAGCCAGCCTTCTTCATCGGCCAGGCTCTTGCGCCGGTTCTGCACATCGGCCAGTTCGTCGACCAGAGCCAGCCGTTCTGCCGGCGCCTTGGGTAGCGGACCTGACAAGAGGCTCGCCAACTCGCCGGACGCCCGGCGATAAGGACCGAACAGCCGGGCAAGGAAAGATGCCTGGCCGCGAACGATTGCCTGTCGCATCGGGCCGAGACTGGCGCTCCATGCGGGTGCAGCAAACTTGGGGGCCGCAACAGCGTGGGCCGTCGCCCAGTTCACGCCGGCTTGTAACGCTTCGCGTTGCCGGGCATGGTCCGCATTCGGAAACAACGCGGCTATTGATGATGCCGCTCCGGCAGGAGCCGCTGCCAGGGCCTCTAACCCTGCACCGAGAGCGGCGATCTCGGTTAGGGTGGTCGGCTCGGGTTGATGAAGCGTGTCAGCAAACTGCACCACGGCGCCACGCAGATCCGAGATTGATTTCGTTGCCGCCGCCAATTCATTCTCGAGGCGCGCCAAATCTGTAGGCTGCAGATCGAGATTCATGGTTCCGCGGAATGGATGCGCTTCGGGTGAGCCTGCCATTTCGAGCGCCGCGACAAAACCGGATATCGCCGTTAGCGCCAGCTGGCGGCCTTCCCGCGTCAGTGTCTCCAAACCTTCCTCGGGAATGGAAGGCGCCTGGGCTCCTTGGCCTATGAAGCCGATAATTTCCGAGATTGCCCGGAAGGGGCTTTCATTGCTCGGCGGTAGAGGCGTGTGCAGAAGCGCCGTGATCCGGTTCAGTTCGTCGCGCGTGAGACGAAGCTGGGCAGGATCGGCGGCTCCCGGCAAAGCGCGCGCGCTGGCCATGAGCGTGCGGCCGAGTTCCTGCGCCAGGGCCTTCTTGTTGGCCGTGCGCGAATGCAGTTCGAGGCAGATGTCGCGCAATCCCGACTTCACGAGCCGATCATGCACAACTGAAAGCGCCGCCATTTTCTCGGCAACGAAGAGCACCGACTTTCCGTCATGGGCAGCGGCCGCGATGATGTTGGTGATGGTTTGCGACTTGCCGGTCCCCGGCGGGCCTTGCACCACCAGGCTGGCGCCTCTGCGCACCTCTTCGATGACCTTGGTCTGGGACGCATCGGCATCGACCACCTGGATGATCTGCGCCGGGTCAAGGTGATCGTCGAGCTTGTCTTCCGGTCCAAACAGCGGGGTGTCGGCCTCGAAGCCGTCCGCCAGCAGTCCGGTGAGCAAGTCGTTGTCGGCAAGCGTGCCATCCGGCCAGTTCGTCTGATCGAGATCGCGATGCATCAAAAGCTTGGCGAAGGAGAAGAATCCGACCTGCATGCCGTCCGCATCGATCGACCAGCTTGGTTGCCCCGAAACGGCATCGGTCACCAGCTCAAAATACTGCGACGGGCTCCATTCTTCGGATTCTTCGATTTCCGGGAGCACGATGCCGAAATCCTGCCTCAACCGCTCCTGCAGGGGCAGGTTCGTGGTGATGTCGTCGTCGCGGGACAGGATATCGAAGGTCGAAGTGCGCTCGTTGCGCACCAGTTGCACCGGCATGAGCACCAGCGGCGCCTCGCGCTGGATCTCCGATGTAGGGCTCTCGCGCCAGCGCAGGAAGCCCATGGCGAGATAGAGGATGTTGAGTCCCTGTTCTTCTTCCGCCGTCTTCGCGTCATGTGCCAGGCGCAAGAGTCGCCGCGCCAGCGATTCCGGCCCGAGCGGCGTCTCGATGAAATTGTCGCCATACCTGTCGGCGCCGGGTTCGCGATCGTCGCTCGGCAGGGAGAGCAGCACGTCCTGCCCGTCTTCGACCTTGTCCTTGCCCATCGCCTTGAAGCGCATGCGCTTGGCTTGAACGCGCAGGAGCGCAAAAATATCCTCCGAGCGCTCGTTGATCACATTCAGACAATTGGCTCTTTGATTGGCCCGGTTGACGTGAATCAGCCGGTTTCGTGTTCCTGTTTCGAGGAGCTTGCGCCGCGCCATTTCCAGAATTCTGGAAATGGCTTTCGAATTCACTTCAGGCATCGAACTGGTCCCGGAAATCAGACTTGCAGCCAGGAGCATATCCAGCACCGGCAAATGCACAGTTGCCGGTGCACTTCGCACGCGTCATCAAAGCGTAAGCCACCCCAGGCCCTTTTTCTTTTTGCCCGATCCAGCCTAGGTTGTCGCCGCCATCGGAATCAAGAGTTTGTAAGAAATGATCACAGGGGAACTTCGCTCGAAAATCGACCAGGTCTGGAACGCCTTCTGGGCGGGCGGCATCGCCAATCCGCTCGAGGTGATCGAGCAGATCACCTATTTGCTGTTCATGCGCGGACTGGACGACGCCGAGCTTCTCGAGGAAAACCGTGCGACCCGCACTGGCCAGCCCATGCGCCGCCGCATCTTCCCGGACCGCAGGGACGGCATCGGCGAAAACGGCGGCGTCGCCTATGCCGACATGCGCTGGTCGCGGCTGAAGAACGTCAGCGACGCTGGCACGCTGTTTTCGCTCGTCGCCGAGCACGTCTTCCCCTTCCTGCGCAGCATGGCCGAGGACGGCACCGCGCACGCCACCCACATGAAGGGCGCGCGCTTCACTATTCCCTCGGCAGCACTTCTGGTGAAGGTGGTAGACCTCATCGACAAGCTGCCGATGGCCGACCGCGACACCAAGGGCGATCTTTACGAATACATGCTGTCGAAGATCGCCAGCGCCGGCCAGAACGGCCAGTTCCGCACGCCGCGCCACATCATTTCGCTGATGGTGGAGATGACGGCGCCGAAGCCTGCGGACATTATCTGCGATCCGGCCTGCGGCACCTGCGGTTTTCTGGTCGCGGCCGGCGAGTATCTGCGCGACAACCACCCGAAGCTGTTCATCGACCGGCAAACCAGGGACCATTTCAACACGGAAATGTTCCACGGCTTCGACTTCGACAGCACCATGCTGCGCATCGGCTCGATGAACATGGTGCTGCACGGCATCGAGGATCCCGACATACGCTACAAGGATTCGCTCAGCCAGGAGCATGCCGGCGACGAGGACCGCTATTCGCTGTTGCTGGCCAACCCGCCCTTCGCCGGCTCGCTCGACTACGAGACCACCGCCAAGGACCTGCTCCAGATCGTCAAGACGAAGAAGACCGAGCTTCTGTTCATGGCGCTGTTCCTGAAACTGCTGAAGCCCGGCGGGCGCGCGGCGGTCATCGTGCCGGACGGCGTGCTGTTCGGCTCGTCGACCGCGCACAAGGCGATCCGCAAGATGCTGGTCGAGGACCATCGCCTCGATGGCATCGTCAAGCTTCCGTCCGGTGTGTTCCGGCCCTATGCTGGCGTCTCCACCGCGATCGTGCTGTTCACCAAGACCAATTCCGGCGGCACCGATCATGTCTGGTTCTACGACTGCCAAGCCGACGGCTTTTCGCTGGACGACAAGCGCAACGCCCTTCTGCCGTCGGAAAAGATCGGGCCGACGCCGGGGCATGAGGAGGCCAATGGGGCGGGAAGTCATTTCGTCAACCTGACACTGGCCGACGAGGAACTGGCCAAGAACAACCTGCCCGACATCGCCACCCGCTGGGCGCACCGCAACGGCGCCGAGCGCGACCGCCCGCGCACCGCGCAAAGCTTCTGCGTGCCCAAGGCCGAGATCGCTTCCGCCGGCTACGACCTGTCCATCAACCGCTACAAGGAGGTGGTGCACGAACAGGTGGAGCACCGCCCGCCGAAGGAGATCATCGCGGAGCTGAGGGCGCTGGAGAAGGAGATCGTTGAGGGGTTGGAGGAACTGGAGGCGATGTTGTGAGTTGGCCGATGGTGCCGCTGGGAGAGGTTGCCTCGATCGAACGGCAGAGCATTTCGCCAGACGCCATCGTCACCGGAACGCGCTATGTCGGCCTTGAACACATTGAAAGCGGCGGCGCATCATTAAGCTTCGGCGAGGTTGCAAACGGGGAACTAGCGAGCAACAAGTTTCGTTTCAGCCCTAATCACATCCTTTTCGGTAAGCTACGTCCGTATCTTGCGAAAATTGCCGCGCCTGACTTTGAGGGCATATGCAGCACAGACATCCTGCCGATCTTGCCAACGGATCGGATCGACAAGCGCTTCCTGCTGCACTTTCTGCGCCTCAATAGGAATGTCGATTGGGCCGCCAGTCGTGCAACCGGTGTAAATCTGCCACGCTTGAGTCCGAATGAACTGTTGTGCCTCGAAATCCCTCTCCCACCACTTCCCGAGCAGCGGCGGATCGCGGCGATCCTGGACAAGGCGGATGCGTTGCGCCGCAAGCGTAAGCGCGCCATCGAACTGCTCGACAGCCTCACCCAGTCGATCTTTCTGGAGATGTTTGGGAAAAAGCCTGAGCAACTGTCGCGATGGAGCAAGCCGATCCCCTTGTCAGAGGTGGCCGATATCGGTTCGGGCATCACAAAGGGCCGCAAGCTCAACGGGAGTGCCACGAGGGAAGTGCCCTATCTGGCCGTCGTGAATGTCCAGGATCGACGGCTGGACCTCTCGACTGTCAAATACATCGAGGCGACAGAGGGGGAGATCGAACGCTATCGGCTCCAGCCGAATGACCTGTTGCTTACGGAAGGCGGCGATCCGGACAAGCTGGGAAGAGGCACGCTGTGGGCCGGTGAGTTAGCAGAGGCCATTCATCAGAATCATATATTTCGCGTAAGGACTACATCGAACCGCCTCCTGCCGCTGTTTTTGAATTGGCTCGTTGGGAGCGGCTATGGAAAGAAATATTTTTTGAGGGTCGCCAAGCAGACGACGGGGATCGCTTCCATCAACAAGACCCAGCTTTCGGCTTTTCCAACCGTCATTCCGCCAATGGATTTGCAGCAGAAATTCGTTATCGCCGCCGAAGGAGCCGCTGGGAGAATGAAACAGCTTCTGGTTGCCGAAACCCATGCAAATGCCCTCTTCTCCTCCCTACAATCCCGCGCCTTTTCAGGGCAGCTCTGAGCATGTCCGCCGCGCTGGCCGGCAGTGACTGGACTGACAGCGAAATCGACCTGATCGTTGCCGACTATTTTGACATGCTGGCGCTGGAACTGGCTGGCCGCCCGTTCGTGAAGGCGCAGGGCAACGCGGCATTGCAGCAACTGACCGGTCGCAGCCGTGGCTCGATCGAGTTCAAGCGCCACAATATCAGCGCTGTGCTGGACCGGCTCGGCATGATCTGGCTGAAAGGCTACGTGCCGCGGCACAATTTCCAGCACGCCTTGGTCGACGGCATCGAGCGCAATATTGCCTCCAATCCGGCGCTCTTCGAGAACCCAAGGGCGAATGCGCCTGTGCCAGGCCTGCAGGAGCAGCAACCGATTTTCTTCGAGGCGCCGCCCGCCGCTGATTTCGAAGCCGTGCCTCCCGCGTTGGAGCGGATCGTGCGGAAGTTCGATCCGGCGCTACGGGACGCCCGCAACCGTCAACTGGGCAAGGATGGCGAGGAACGCATCTTCTTTGCCGAGCAGTCCAGCTTACGATCGTCGGGGCGTGACGACCTTGCCCGCAAGGTGCGCTGGGTCTCGGCGGAAGATGGCGATGGCGCCGGCTATGATATCCGTTCCTTCGATCCGGCCGGACGTGAACGGCTGATCGAGGTGAAAACCACCATCGGCCACAAGCGGACGCCGTTCCTGCTTTCGGAAAACGAACGCGCCTTCTCGGAGGAGCGTCCGGACGCGTTCCGGTTGGTGCGGCTGTTTGATTTCGCTCGAGAGCCGCGTGCCTTTGAACTCGCGCCACCGCTGGACAAGGCGGTGTTGCTTCGCGCGGCTACCTGGCGGGCACAGTTCTGAAGGAGCGGCTCGCCCACGATATGAACCGAAACAGCAACCAAAGCGCGCCGGCCAGCCAGGCCGCGGCAGTTAGCAGCCAGCCGAATATGTGATATAGCAACGCGCTCAGCTTGAGCGTCATCCTGCCGATGAAGTGGAAGGCGCCGCGAGTGCCCTTTCTAAATTGGTTCGAAACACGCGCCGCCTGGCGCACGTCATCGACGTTTTTGGCCTGGGCCAGCACGTCCATGACACCGCGATGGCCGCCGTTCCGGCCGATCGCGGAGACATCGTCTCCAAGGTCGGCGAATGTCTTGACGGCATCTTGCTTCACGAGGCTTCTAGCCGCCGAGAGCATCGCGCGCGGGTCGAGGCTTTTTGCCGCCCGCCCGAGATCGGCAAGCGCGGCGTCATTGATCGATCGGCGAGCCATGCCGGCGACATCCTCGACCAGACCCATCGACATTTTCCCCGCTCGTCGCGCAAGCTTGATCGTGCTGAGCCCGACCTTGGCCGGGACAGTCGCCGGCGAGGCGCCGCCGAGGGAGAGAAGCGTCGTTCCCGTCAGCGCTAGGCCAACGGAGGCTACCGCGACGGTGACATGATCCACTGGCTCGCCTTTCAGATAAGCACTCGCTTGGGCAGAGAGATCCCGAACGTCTCCGTAGCCTACGAGATCAGCTGCAATCGCACCGCTAAGAGCCGCTTCATTCGATGCCTCGCCCGATATGAAGCCGTCCCAAGTATCCGACGCCGACGCCAAAGCCGTGCTGCCTGCCTCCGCCTCGACGCGGTCAGTCAAACCCGGAGGCAACACGACCTGATGTTGCCGGGCGAGATCGACCATGCTGTCGGCAAGGTCGACGTCTCCATCTTCTAAGGCACTCTCGATTGCCGGTTCGTAGTCGGCGGCGCTCAGCCGCGAAAGCTCGTAAACCGCGATCTCATAGGCATCGGGCCGACCCAACAGCATATGTCCCGCCAACCACGCTTGCGGCAGCACGGCGCTGGCGGAAAGCGCCAGGGACCCTGCAGTCATGAGCGCCACGATCCGGCGAAACTGAACAATCATCCCGCCCCCCTTAGGCGACTGCACACGGAGATTGTCGCCAGCCTCCGCCATCTTGCAAATACCCTGTTCGACAAGGCATGAATAGGCGGAGGCTGGATGGGGGGATCTGTGTTGGGGCGAAGTGTCCGCGAAGGCAGGCAGATAAAGTCGGCGCCATCGGCAGTCGGGAAGGAGCTGAGGCCGACCCGCGGTCCTGCCTGGCTTCTGTTCCGGGCGCCGGGCGCGCTTATCCTCTGGTGGCGATACTATTTCGCCAAGCCCGGCAACATCGCATTGTCGGCTCGCCAGAAGGGCAATCCGGTCATGGAGGTTGGCTTTTCGCTGTTCTTCTGGGGTGGAATTTTCTTCACGCTTTTCCTCGTGCTCGTCGGCGACCGATGACCGGTTCCGCGATTTGCCAGGCGTAGGCGGAACTGAGGGAGGAAGATGACCGACATCGGCACATTCCGCTTCACGCTTCCCGGTCCTATGCTGAGGCGCGGCTTTTGGCTCTATGTCTGGAAAGTCCTAACCGCCGACGGGCGGGACCTCCTCTATGTCGGGCGAACTGGCGACAACTCAAGCCCGAATGCCTCGCCGCCCTACATTCGAATGGGGCAGCATCTCGGATCGGTGAAGAACCAGAACGCGCTCCGGCGGAATCTCCTGGCAGCCGGCGTTGATCCACTGTCTTGCAAAAACTTTGACCTGGTCACTCATGGTCCCATCCACCCTGAAGTCGTGCGGCCGGAAGATTTCGATCATGCCGACAAGACAATGTGCGAAGAATTGATGAAATTGCACTTGCCGCTGCGTGATGAAGTCGGGGCGATGGAGAAGCGAAAGAGCTTTCCGATGTTGGATATAAGGTGTTTAACAACGTAAAGTGGAAGTATGACGTTGACGATACGAAGTGGTTGCCGGTTCGCAGGGCATTCATTGACGATTTTCCTGAGCTTGGCCGGTTGAGCTAGCGCTCGTGGACAAAGGGTATCCATAGTTTGACTGCTGCGATGGCGACGAAGCCGAGGTAGGATTCCTTTGTCTTGTCATAACGGGTGGCGATGCGCCGCCAGTTCTTGAGCTTGTTGAAGAGGCGCTCGATCTGGTTGCGCCATTTGTACTTGGCTTTGTCGTGGAGGATGGGCTCGCGCCGGTTGCTTTTCGAGGGAATGACAGCCTCAACGTTGGCGCTGGAGATCTCTTCGCGGATTGCATCGGCGTCATAACCCTTGTCGGCGAGGAATGCCTCGATCCGATCGGAGATCATCCGGAACAACGGCGCGAAGCCTTGTGTGTCGTGCGTTTGCCCAGGCGTCAGGACGAAGCCGAGTGGCCGCCCCTTCGCATCGCACCGTGCATGGAGCTTGGTGGTGAAGCCGCCGCGCGATCGGCCAAGCGCCTCGGTCTCCTGAGTCCCCTTTTTATGCCGATCGCACAATGATGTGCCCGGACAATGGTGCTGTCGATCATGTCGGCGCTTCGATCCCGCTCGACCATCTCCGCCAGCGTTTCGAGCATCGCTTCGAACACGCCGGTCTCGACCCATCGCCGATATCGGCGGAAGACGCTGTTCCACTTGCCGTATTCGTCAGGCAGATGTCGCCATTGCGCTCCGGTGCGCGCCATCCACATCATGCCTTCGAAATAGCGCCGGTTGTCCTGCGCAGGGCGGCAACCGCGTCCTCGTTCGGCAGGAAGAAGCGGGCCGATCAGCGCCCATTCCTCGTCCGTCAAACCAATCCGTTCGCCCAAGGCTCCCTCCAAATGGAAGCCTTGAATCAAAACCGGATTCCGCAGTCAACCTTTGTCCACGAGCGCTAGTGTCCAACTTCGCCTTCCTTGCGCTGGAGTTCCCGACCGTCCACGAGGCGGCGACAGAGGCTGAGCGCCAGGCGGGCGTCTCGCCGACAGCGGCAGCGTTCTTCGCCGGCAAGGCCGTCGAGCTGGCAGTCAAGTGGGCGTTCCGTAACGACCCCGGCCTTAAGTTGCCCTACCAGGACAACATAGCCGCCCTGCTGCACGAGCCGAGCTTCCGCCGCGCGGCGGGTGAGGCCGTTTTCGCCAAAGCGAAGTTCATCAACACGCTGCGTAACCGCGCCGTGCACGAGGAGCGCACCATCCGGCCACAGGATGCTGCTGGCGCGGTGAAGGAACTGTTTCACGTCTGCTTCTGGCTGGCCCGCACCTACGCCCGGAAAGCCAGGCCGCCGGACGGGCTTGCCTTCGACGGCTCCGTTCTCACGCGCCGCGACGACACGCTGAAGAAAGCGTTTGCCCATCTCAAGGCGCAGCAGGCCGAACTCGACGCCACAAACGGCGAATTGACCAGGCTGCTTTCCGACAAAGCCAGTCTGGACGACGAGTTGAAGCGCCTGCGAGCCGAGGTCGCAGCAGCGCGCAAAATCGCGGAGGCCGTGCCTTCCACCCACGACTACAACGAGGCCGAGACTCGCGACCGCTTCATAGACCTACTCCTGCGCGAGGCAGGCTGGGCATTGGACAAGCCGGAGGATATCGAGTTTCGGGTAGGGGGAATGCCGAATGCCGAGGGCGTCGGCTTCGTCGACTACGTGCTGTGGGGTGCCGACGGCAAGCCGCTCGGGCTGGTCGAGGCCAAGCGCACGCGCAAGGACGCGCGTCAGGGCCAGCAGCAGGCGAAGCTCTACGCCGACCAGTTGGAAGCGCGCTTTGGCCAACGGCCGGTGATCTTCTATTCGAACGGCTACGAGCACTGGATCTGGGACGACACGCGCTATCCGCCACGCCAGATCGGCGGTTTCTACAAACGCGACGAGTTGGAATTGCTGATCCAGCGCCGCACGAGTCGGAAGAGCCTCGCTGAGACGAAGCTGAATACGAAAATCGCCGGATACAAGCGGCCCTACCAGCAGCGCGCCATCCGGGCCATCGCCAAGGCATTCGAGGAGGACGGCGAGCGCAAGGCGCTCTTGGTGATGGCGACCGGCTCGGGCAAGACGCGCACCGTGATCGCGCTGGTCGATCTCCTGATGCGCGCCGGTTGGGTGAAACGCGTGCTGTTCCTCGCCGACCGCGTGGCGCTGGTGAACCAAGCCGCCGGAGCCTTCAAGGCGCACCTGCCGGATTCCGCGCCAGTCAATCTGGTGACCGAGCGCACAGCTGAGGGCCGCGTGTTCCTGTCCACCTATCCGACGATGATGAACCTCATCGACGGCAGGCAGGAGGGCAAGGCGAAATTCGGGCCGGGCCATTTCGACCTCGTCGTCATCGACGAGGCACACCGCTCGGTCTACCAGCGCTACCGCGCCATCTTCGAATATTTCGACTCGCTTCTCGTAGGCCTGACCGCAACGCCGAAGGACGAGATCGACAAGAACACCTATTCGCTGTTCGACTTGGAGGATGGTGTGCCAACCGACGCCTACAGCCTCGAGGAGGCCGTCACCGATGGTCATCTCGTGCCGCCAGTGGCGATTTCGGTGCCGCTGAAGATTGTGCGTTCCGGCTTGCGCTACGACGACCTCTCCGATGAGGAGAAGGACCAGTGGGACATGCTGGAGTGGGGCGAGGACGAAATCCCCGACACCGTCGAGGCGGCCGAGGTCAACAAACGGCTGTTCAACCAGGATACGGTCGACCAGGTCATCGCGCACCTGATGCAGAACGGCCTCAAGGTAGAAGGTGGAGACCGGCTCGGCAAGACCATCATCTTCGCCAAGAACCAGGCGCACGCCGTCTATATCGAGGCACGCTTCAACGCCGCCTATCCGTCACTCGCCGGGCATTTCGCCCGCGTCGTCACCTATGAGAGCGGGCCTTACGCACAGACGTTGATCGATGACTTCTCCAGGAAGGACAAGGCTCCGCACATCGCCATCTCGGTCGATATGCTGGATACCGGCATCGACGTGCCCGAGGTGGTCAACCTCGTCTTCTTCAAGCAGGTGCGGTCGAAGACGAAATTCTGGCAGATGATGGGGCGCGGCACGCGTCTTTGCCCTGACCTGTTCGGCCCAGGTCAGGACAAGGAGTTCTTCCGCGTCTTTGACTATTGCCAGAACCTTGAATTCTTTGGCGCCAATCCCGAGATCAAGGAAGCAAGCGCGGCCAAGTCGCTGTCGGCCCGTCTATTCGCGGCCAGGCTCGATCTAGTGCGCACGCTGGACGACAAGCGCGGCAAGGTCGATGGATTCTCGGCGGGCGAGCAGGAAGGTTACGACACCGGGCCAGATGCGCCGACGAGCGATGAAGAGGTGCGTGCCGATGCGCTTACCGTGCTGCGCGAAACGATAGCCGGGATCAACCTCAACAATTTCATTGTCCGCCAGAAGCGCCGCACGGTCGAAAAATACCAGGGTGACGCGGCGTGGACCGCGATCGACGACGCGGCGCGTGACGAACTGGTGAGCGACATCGCGCCGCTGCCGTCATCGCGCGAACTCGGCAACGAGGAGGCGAAGCGCTTCGACCTGCTGATGTTCCAGCTCGAGCTTGCCTTGCTGACAGGCTCGAGGCGCTTCGACACGTTGAAGAAGGAGCTTCTGGCGATCGCATCGGCGTTCGATGATCAGACCGCTATTCCGGGCATCGCCGCGCAGGCCGCCCTCATCGAGGAGATCCAAACCTCGGAATGGTGGCAAGGCGTGACGGTTCCCCTGCTGGAACTCGTTCGCCTGAGCCTGCGCAACCTGATCCAGCACATCGAGAAGGGCCGTAAGGCGATCGTCTACTCAAACTTCGCCGACGAGATCGGCACCAGCGAGGAAATCGATCTGCCGCAGGTCGGCGAGGCGGATTTCGCCCGCTTCAAGGCCAAGGCGCGGCATTTCCTGCGCGGTCTCTCCGGCAACCAGGTTCTCGACAAGCTGCGCCAAGGAAAGCCGCTGACAGCCTACGACCTGACGGAGCTCGAACGGCTGCTCGCGGAGGCAGGCATTGCCAGTCCGCAGGACATCGAACGGGCGAGGGAGGCGAGCCATGGCTTCGGTCGTTTCGTGCGCGCGCTGGTCGGGCTCGACCGAGCGGCCGTGAATGAGATATTCGGCGACTTCCTCGCGAATGGAACCGCCACCCATCAACAGATCGCGTTCATCGACCTGGTCATCGAGCACCTGACCGAAGCCGGATCGATGGATCCGGCCTTGCTCTATGAGGCGCCGTTTACCGACATCGCACCGACCGGGCCGGAGCAGGTCTTCGACGATTGGCGCGTTACGGATCTCGTTGCCCGGATCCGGGAGATTAGCGACAGCGCTGTTGTGTGAAACTGGCAACGATTATCGGTCGTGCTCGAGCCGTCCCTATTCGTGCGGGAACGAAGGGGCAGGTCGGCGAAATGACGCCGGACGAGCGGTGCGTCCAACCTCGGCGTAGGGAACATGGTCGCGCTGCCGACGACAATCTCCCGGGAACTCAAATCCGCAACGGTTGCGGATTCCAATGCTTCCGAGGGCAACATCATCACGGCGCGTCACGCTCGAGTGAAACCTCTTCAGCGAGCAGTCAGGGCGCGCCGACGAGGTTCATCGACTGGTATGGATGGCATGCAGGCGGCCGTGCATGCCCCTCCCTGCCGATCTCGTGTCGAGACCAGTTAGGCGTTGATCAGCCAAGTGTGCAAGTTTTTCCCGGGACACTTCGCAAAGATGCGGGGGCAGAAACCCTTAAGCAGCAGCCGTTGGCTCAAAACTGTCTTCGCCGGACCTAATAACTTCTTTAATGCCTCATACTTCCCCACCTTCTCTCATGGGCACCTACCCGGAGAAGGCAGCCCCGACACGCCGCTCGAGTTCGCCGAGTGCATCACTTACGCGCCCATTCAGTTCATCATATGCAAGAAAGGTTCCGGCCTTCTGGGTGCCGATGCGAGGCGGCAGCTTCATCTTCAGTTCTTTCGACACCAGCCGCCCTCGCTCCCGCTTTCGCAACCGCCTGGCTTGACGCTCCCGTGCGTCGTCCATAGCCTTCAGTCCGATCACGCCGGTTTTCAAGAACTTCTGGATCCGCTGCTGATCGTGCCAGAGCTTGATCGCGGCATCCCGGGAGCGGCCCGTCTTCCCGACGTCGAGAAACGTCGGGAACATGAACTTGAAGAATTTACCCTGCAGCCGTGCCGAAAACATCCTGGGAAGATCCTCGAGGAACGTCACGCCAAGTTGTTCCACCGCCGGCCGATCCAATGTCACCTCGACCCGCACTCGCTTGTCGGCCTCATCAAGCCGCACGGACGTCCCGGCGCTCCGGTTCTGCCTATCGACCACCTTGTCCATGATCCGCCATCTGACATCAGCATCCTTGGCGCCGACGTAGTAGTTCGCATCCACGAATGGTGCCCTGTCATGCTTCGTCGAGATCAAGAAATGCTCGTTGACGCACGGCTCCTCGTTAGGGAAGTGCATGAGCACCTGGTCGTGTTTTTTCTTCTTCTCCGCTGCCGCCTCTGCTTTTGTTCCCCAGGTGAAACGAGGGCGGTCATAGAGGCGCGATATCACGTCCCGGTCGGTCCAGAAATGCCGGGTGAGTGCGGAGTATAGCTTCGCACGGGCCGCATCGTCGGGCTCTTTCGGCTTGAAATCAACGCTGACTTCTATGGCCCGCACGATTGGCATTATCTCCAACCCGAATTTGACCTCAAGCGCGTCGCACAGGGCTCGGATCTTTCGCAGGTTCGGCTCCTGGATCCTGACGTCGAACTTGTCGGACACACCTCCCGGTTCCTCGTCGTGGATGTCAACATGACAGTTCGTTCTGAGCGCGGAATCTACATCTCGCTTCAACCATTGGACCTGCGTCTTCCGGCCAAGCCAGAAACAGACCACGATCCAATCGATGACTGCGTTACAGGAGAAAGCTTTCAAGTCGATGTCCGGCTCCAGCGCATAGCGTCCCGCCAAGCGGGCCTGCTTCTTGCCAGTGGGTCTCCGCCAGAAGACAAGTTCGCCGGGGTCTGACTTAGTTTTGATCGTGAAGTAGGGAACTGAGATCGCCATTTGTGCCCCGCCGTGGATATCGGGTGCCGTATCGGGCGCCGTGATTCGCAGCAATCCCGTCCGGCACGAGGCCGCGAACACAATAGCGTTTGCCGGCTCATAGAGAATCGCTGGTAGGCGTGGGCGGTTCCCGAGTCGCGAGACCTGCTACTCGCCGAACGCGTTTTGGCGGGCTTGTATGCCGGTTTATGCGGATGGGCTTTTAACTCACGCCTCTCTCGCCGCTCGCTGTGTGACGTAGTGCTCAGCGGGTCAGGTAGGCCCGCTGAGCGATCCGGAGTCTGGCCCGAGAGGCGCTGGCACGACGGAACGTTCCAGCGCCCATCTATGTCGGTCGGAAAGCCCGAGCACCAAGAAATCGATGCTCGGAGATTTTTTCCTCTTGCAAGATCAGAAGGTGTCGGTTACTTACAATTTGTAACCGACACCGGATAACGCACATGGCAATGACGAACGCACAGAAGGTCCGCGCACATCGCGAGCGGAAGAAGGCGCAGCAGAAGGTGAAGACCAAGCAGGCCGAACACCTCGCTGTCTTCGAACATCCACGCGAGCCGTTCTTCGAATGGTATAACGGCGGCTCCGATTTTCAGATGTGCCTCGACATCGCGGGCATCGAGGCCCCCGAAATAGAGGACGACAGCGATCCCAAGTCGGCCACCGGTGAGATCGAGGCGATCTTCACCGACAACCCGGAAGACAGCCCCTACTACAACGCCAAGGGGTCGCTCGCCCGTGCGGAGATCATGGTAGGTGCGCTGATCAGCGCGACCGTCGAACTCGCGAGCCTGGTCAACCGCTACAAGAGGAAGCAGATCACCGACCGCATTCGCCAAATCGAGACTTCCGACCTGTCCGATCCGGACGCACGCAAGCAGGCGCTCACGAACGTTGTTCGGCTGAACAAGATGCTTGAGCAACTGGACAAACAGGTTCGGTGGACCTTCCCGCAGTGGAAGGCATCGGGCGAATAGGCCCGAAAACGGAACAGCCAAGCTCAGGGTCCAATCTTCGCTTGGCCGTCCCGCATTTACGAACATCGCAATCACAAAAAGGAGCAACTACGATGATTGACGAAAATAGCACGGCCAAGGCGACGACGGCAACGCCGGCTACCAGTGACAAGATTCAGGACTTCGACCTTGTTAGGCCCGGACACGCGACCGGACCCGCACAGGCGGCGACCTCGCCCAAACCGAAATCCGCAACCGTTGCGGATTCCAAGCCTCTTGAAGGCGAGATCATCCCGCCGACCAAGGGCGGCACGGCGGTTGCAGCACCGGCCGCAGACAACGATGCACAGTTCGCTCCAATCGCGGATCGTATCCGGGCGAGGACGCAGCGCGGAGTTTTCATGCTCGTCGAAAACGGTCGTGACCTGATCACCGTCAAGGAGAAGATGGGACACGGCCGCTTCGGCGACTGGCTTAAACATGAATTTGGTTGGTCGGAACGCACGGCACAGAACTACATGAACGCCGCCAGGGCATTCGATGAGTTGGCAAAGCGGGGTTGCTCGCCTGAAGCAATCGCCCTGCTGCCGCCGACCGCCCTCTACGAATTCGACAAGCTTTCGGAAGAACTCAAGGATAAGCACGTCAAGAACGTCATGTCCGGCGCCATCGCGAAGGCGATGACGCGCTCAAAGAAGGTGAAGCCGGCCACCGACAAGAATACGTCATCTGCGGCCTCGACCGACAAGAACCAGGATGCGGCCGAAGAACTGGCGAAGCGTATTGCTGACGCGCTGCCTCATGCGACCCGGCAGGAGATCGATGGTCACGCCGGCTTCAATGCACCCGCCTTCGGCGGGTTGTTGAGCAAGGAAATCGCCGCGTCTTTTGGGGTGCGTTCTAGTGGAGGAGCCGAATAATGGCCAACCGTCACGAACGCCGGCGCGCGATGAAGATTCGCGTGGTCGAGGAACGGACGATGAGGGTAGAGGAATTTATCAACCTCCCCAGCATGTGCGCATGGGACGGATGCTTCAAGAGCACTACTGAACCGCACAGGCATGGCTGGAGTTCCATGCTTCTCTACAAGGGCGAGCCGAAGACGAGCTTCGTGGAAATCGATCCTCGGCTGATCGCACGCGACTGTGTCCTTTGCCCGGAACATGCAGGGTATCTGGACGAGCATCTTCTCCTGGATATCGGTGGCCGGCTCCGCACCGTCGAAGGAACCGCCTGATGCCGATCTCACCCCTGGAAACGTATCAGCCGGATCCGCGCGACATGCTGATCTTCGATATCGCTGATGTCATCGGAGCGGCTTTGTCCGGCCCCGAGGACATCGGGGTTCTGGAAGTCGCAGAAATGACCGTCGATCAGATCGAGGAGAGCCAGATTTTTCGTGAGAAAGCACGTGTTCGGGTTAAGGCCAGATCCCGGATGGCGCCTGCTTCCTGATCTGATCCAGCATCGACATGCCTGGAGGCTGCTGTGTATTGCAGCCTCCTGGAAGCTTCATGGGAGGTTTTGCCGCGTTCGGTCGAAGGAAGGCATACGGTCGGCGCACCAGCATGCCTCCTTTGTTTTATTCTGAACACATCGAACGCTCCGGCTCGGTCACCGAACGCCGATCATTTCCGCCCGACGAACAAGCCGTTGTCAGCGATGGATTCTGTCGGCCGTCTCGATCCTGAAGGTCACACGAGCACTCTGTATGAATATGTATTGCCCGTTGGCAGGCAAGGGGTTGCGCCGATCCGATGAGAGGGCCTGATACGTGCGGAAATACTACGGCGAGCTGTTTCCTCGATCAGGTGCACTCCGGTGCTCAGCCTATGTCCGAATAAGTGGCCCGACCTGCTCTTTAGTTCACGCTCATGTTGACACTTTCCCCAAAAAGCTCGTTTCTGGTCAAAAGTGACAACATTCTACAACGCGGCGCCAACTTAGTGCCCGATTTTCGGGTGTTTTGCCTATAAGAAGTTGACACCGATCCTGCTGAAGTTGTCGTTTTCAGCCTTACGAAGGATCGTAAGTTGACACTTTTCGAGGCGAAGTTGTCATTTTCAGGTTGTAGTGACAACATATAGAAACATACCACTGGTTGAATATGATCGGATGATCACGGTCAAATGCGGTAGGTCAAGTTGACGAGATACAGGAAGTCGGATGCGCTTTCTACTCGTGCATGGATTGATGATCTTTCCGAAGATCGCCGCTCCAGGATCGAGGCCTGAGCCGCAAGGATCGTTCGTCAGGTTCATCTGGCCGAACTCTCCTCGGCATCGGGCCTGAAGCAGGCCGAGATATCGCGCATCGAGCACCACGTGGAAACCGTGCAGATCAGGACCATGGAGCGATATGTCCGCAGCCTCCACGCTGGACAACGTGCAAACGGCGGAGACCGTCGGTAGGGAGAATTGACGATGCCGAATGGCTCAGAGGAGGATTGGGGCCGCGGATGTCGGTGGTGTCCCAAAGCATCCCCGTCAAACACATTGAAATCTCCTAGGACTTCGATCTCTGCCCTCTGGTGGATCCACACGGGAGCCCGTGGGGATCCACCGACCTGATCGCGTCAAGAGGAAGTCAGCCATTCCCCATTTCTCCCCGATCCTTGTTCCAGGACCGGATGCAGGCTCGGGTTCACATTTCTGTTCGTCTACCGACATCAGGACATAGCGTCGTTACTGCGAGCCGCAGCATCCTGCCAGGGCGAACTCCGGTTCGGGCGCTATTCCTTCTGTCCGCCGTCTAGCAAATGACCAACGTCGTCATGCGGCGAATGATGGGCGGCAAGAATGGAATATTACGCAGCGTAAACTGCACTCCAATTTCATTTCCGCTATAACTGAAAATATGCAGCGTCCTCTCACTCCAGCCAAAGCGTCAGAGTTTATCGCAATCGATCTTTTGGCTCGTCCAGTCTCCCCGCGGACGACGGTCGGAGCCTCTCGGCTTCGTCGCCGTCCACCTTCATCTCCGTCTTCCTCGAAGTCGGTTGTGTCGCCCATCTTCATCTCAACCCTGTAACCGCCATGCAGATCGTCACGTCCCTGATCCATGCCCTCCCTGTATCTGAACGCAGGTGCTTCGACCGAAGAGAGGCTGCCAGCTATGTCGGCGTCAGCGTCGGCACGTTCGACAAGCTGGTTCGGACCGGCGAGATGCCGTCGTCCATTGAGCTGTTTGGTCGCAAGGTATGGGATCGACGGGCGCTCGACGATGCCGTCGATGCCAAGTCCCCTTCCTCCAGGTTCGCTTCCCCGTCTCGCGTCAGTCATGCACCGCCGCCTCTTTCCCCCCTCGATGCCTGGAGGAATAGCCATGGTTGAGGCGCGGCTGAAGGGCATCAACAAGGTGCGAAAGCGCCTTGCGGATGGCCGGATGCGTATTCACCACTATCATCGCGCGACCGGCCGCCCCCTAACTGGTGAGCCTGGAAGCATCGAGTTCCTGGAGGCCTACGCTGCTGCAGAGAAGACCATGCTGCAGCACCACGCCGGCACGCTCGTGCAGCTTATCAGGGCCTACACGCTGTCACCCGAATTCGAAAAGCGTGCCGAGAGCACGCGCAAGGAATATCGGCGCATGCTGACGAAGGTCGAGGTAAAGTTCGGCACCATGCCCATACCGGCGCTTGATGATCCGCGAGTGCGGCAGGATTTCATGTCATGGCGCGCGGAAGTCGCGAGATCTTCCGGAGACCGCGAGGCCGACAACCGCCTCAGCGTTATCTCGGCCATGCTTTCCTGGGCGAGGGATAATGGTCGTGTGACGGCCAATCACATTGCCGGCTTCCGGCGGCTCCATAAGTCCGACCGCTCGGAGATGATCTGGCTGCCGGAGCACATCGAGGCGTTCATGAATGTCGCCCCGGTCGAGCTGCAGCGGGCACTGATCCTGGCGTTGCACACCGGCCAAAGGCAGGGTGACCTGCTGCGACTTGCCTGGACGAACTACGACGGACATCTGATCACGCTGCGGCAGGGAAAGACGAACCGTCGGGTCGATATCCCCTGCACCGCGGCGTTGAAGCGGATGCTTGATCCTCTGGAGAAGAAGTCGACGGTGATCCTGGCGACGAAGAGCGGACTGCCTTGGAAGGCGCGCTACTTCAAGTCGCAGTGGGAAGCCGCGACCAAGAAAGCTGGGATCGAGGACCTGCACTTCCATGATCTACGAGGAACCGCGGTCACCATGCTGGCGGAGGCAGGCTGCACCACTCCTCAGATTGCTGCCATCACCGGTCACTCGTTGAAGACCGTGTCGTCAATTCTCGACCGCTATCTGGCCCGGACCCGCGTCCTGGCGAGCGAAGCGGTCGCTCGTTTCGAGAACGCATCGAGCACAGATTTTGCAAACCGTCTGCAAACCAAGGCGCCACAGCCGGACGGGAAAGATGCTAAGTCGTTGAAATAAATGGCGCGCCCGAAGAGATTCGAACTCCTGACCCCCAGATTCGTAGTCTGGTGCTCTATCCAGCTGAGCTACGGGCGCGCACCGGCGTGTCGTCGACACTGCGGCAGCGAACCGATCGGACGATCGGCCGCGAATTGACGTGCTACCTAACGGCTCGCTTGGCGAAATGCAAGACGACGCCTCAAAAGATTTGCACATCGCCTGCATCGCTGGAATCGGCAGGGTCCGCACGGCGGCTTGAAGCTCAAAATAGCAGCCTCGCCCTCACCGGAGCGCCCCGTTGAGGTTCCGGGCCTCGAGCGCGGCCGAAACGCCATAAACCAGCGCTGGCGCCTCCACCACCCGCCGCCTGTAGAGGGCGGGCCGACTCCCGGTCCCATGTCGAGCCAAGTGCCGGAGGTTGCCGTCAAGCCTGCCGCTTTCGACGCTTTTTACGCCGGGCGGCGCAGGGTGCCGCGCGCCGCCTCCAGTCGCACCGGCTGGTCGGGGATGGTGACAGCGAAGACGGTGCGGCCGCCGACGCTTTCCACCAGTTCGACGCCGCCGCCATGGGCGCGCGCCAGTTCCTGCGCGATCGCCAGGCCCAGTCCGGTGCCGCCGCTGCGGGCCGAACCGCGGAAGGCGGCGAACAGGTTCTCACGCGCCTTCGGCGGCAGGCCGGGGCCGGTGTCGGCGACGAGGATGCGGCTGACGCTTCCCTTGCGCTCGGCCGAGACGGTGAGACGTCGCACCAGCGCGCTTTCGGTGTCGGCGGCCATCGCCTGCACGGCGTTGCGGGCGAGATTGGTGAGCAGCCGGAACAACTGGTCGGCGTCGGCGTCGATCTCGAAGTCGGGCGGGACGGCGTTGACGAACTCGATGCCCTCGCCGATGTCGAGCAGGCCATGAACTTCCTCGACCAGCCGGCGCAGCCTGAGACGGCGACGGGCCGGCGGCGCTTCCTGGGTGCGGCCATAGGCCAGCACCCCTTCCGAATAGGCGACGGCGCGGTCGAGCGTGCGCAACAGCTTCGGCGCGAAGGCCTGCACGGCCGGGTCCTTCGCCTGGCGCAGGCGGTCGGACATCAGCTGGGCGGAGGCCAGGATGTTGCGCATGTCGTGGTTGATCTTGGAGACGGCCAGGCCGAGGTCGGCCAGATGCTTCTGCTCGGCCAGCATCCTTTGCAGGCGCTCCTGCATCATGGAAAGCTCGCGCTCGGCCACGCCGATCTCGTCGGCGCGGGCGGCGGGGCTGATGACGCGGGACGGATCGTCGGGCGCCTGCGAGAACGACAGCATGGAGCGCGTCATGGCGCGGATCGGCCGGATCATGATGCGGTCGATCGCGGCATAGACCAGGGTGGCGGTGACCAGCGAGAGCAGCAGCGCGATGAGCGCCAGGGTGCGCGAATAGGTGAGCATCGCCTCGCGCAGCCGGCGGTCCGGCATGATCAGCTCGAATTCCTTGTCGCTGTCGCCGACGGGGCCGTAGACGCGCAGCATGCGCTCGCCGCCGAACACCAGCGTGTCGAGCGCGCCGGCAATCGCCTCGGCCATGCCGGTGTCGGCGACGGCGATATGCTCGTCGACGCTGGGCGGCATGTCGGCCACCGCCAGCAGGCGCGAGACACCGCCGTCGCGCACGGCGATCGCGGTGGCGCCCATGGCGGCCAGCACGTCGTCCTGGGCGGCGCGCGACAGGCTTTGCGGATCGCCCTGCACCAGCACGACCGAAACGGCGGCGGCGGTGCCCAGCCTTTCCTTCAGCCAGGCCATGCGATAGCTCGCCACCGAAGGCAGGAAGATCAGCACCTCGGCCAACAGCACGAAAGCGATGGTGAGCAGGAGCAGCTTGACCGAGAGGCCGCGCGCCAATGGCACGGTGCGGGCGGCGGCGGATCGATCGGCCTCCTGCCGGTCTGCTGATGGGTCGGCGCTCATGCGGGTCCGGGTGTCAGGACTGTCGCTTCAAAAATAGGTGATCGCGCGGCTTTTGCCAATTTGGCCTTTGGCGAGGCTCAGGCCGTCCCCCTGCTCCGCCCAGGCCCCGATTGACTTCGCACCCCCTTTGACCCTATAAGCCCGGCCACGCACGGACCAGCCAGTCCCGGCGCGCTTTCGGGTGCGCCGAACCGAGCGGCAGGCCGGGCACAGCTCCTGTTACAGACGTGGCAGAACCAAGAAGGGCCGCACTCCGCGGTATTTAAACAAATGAAGCGTACCTACCAACCCTCCAAGCTCGTCCGCAAGCGCCGGCACGGTTTCCGCGCCCGCATGGCCACCAAGGGCGGCCGGGGCGTCATCGCCGCCCGCCGCAACCGTGGCCGCAAGCGTCTCAGCGCCTGACCGGCAGATATCCGTTGCCCGCTCCCGGCAAGCCCATCGGGCGAGGCCCCGAACGGCTGCTGAAGCGCGCGCAATTCCTGGCCGTCCGGCGTGGTGAAAAGCGCCGCGGGCGGCTTTTCCTCATGGAAGTCCTGCAGCGCGGCGACAGCGAGCCGCCGCGCGTCGGCTATACCGTGACGACCAAAGTCGGCAACGCGGTCGTGCGAAACCGCATCCGCCGGCGCCTGAAAGAAGCGGTGCGGACTGCCGCCGCCGCTGACATGGCGCCCGGCAATGACTATGTGATCGTCGGGCGCGCGGAAGCGCTCGACGCCCCCTTCGGCCTCATCAGGGCCGAACTTTCCCGCAGGATCGGCGGAAAATAGGGACCAGGGTTCTCGATGGAAAAAAACCGCAACTTCTTCATCACCATCGCGCTGTCGGTGCTGATCCTGACCTTGTGGCAGGTGTTCTACATGAACCCGCGCATCGAGAAGCAGCGCGAGGCCGCCCAGATCGAGGCGGCGCGCGACCAGGACAAGAAGGCCGCCGAGGGCACGGCCCCCGCGGCCGGAACCGAGACGCCGGCCCAGCCGGGCGCGATCCCGAATGCGCCCGGCGCCGGCGCCGCCGCCACGCTCACCCGCGAGCAGGCGCTGGCGCAGACCGGCCGCGTCACCATCGATACGCCCAGCCTGCAAGGTTCGATCAACCTGACCGGCGCGCGCCTCGACGACCTCAAGCTCAAGCATTACCGCGAGACGATCGACCCCAATTCGCCCGAGATCGAACTGCTCAACCCATACACGCTGAAGGACGGCTATTTCGCCGAGATCGGTTTTTCGGGCACGCCCGAGGCCGGCACGCTGCCGGGACCGGACACGGTGTGGACCGTGGACGACAACGCCAAGCTGACGCCAACGACGCCGGTGACGCTGACCTACACCAACGACAAGGGCGTGACCTTCAAGCGCACCATTTCGGTCGACCAGGAGTACATGTTCACGGTCGACGATACGGTGAGCAACGGCGGAAGCGCCCCGGTCTCGCTCGCCAACTACGGCCGCGTGACGCGCTACGAGAAACCCGACGACCGCAGCACCTACGTGCTGCATGAAGGCCTGATCGGCGTCACCGGCTCGGAAGGGCTGCAGGAGATCAAATACGCCGCGATCGAGAAGGACAAGCAGGTCACGCCGGGCAAATCCACCGACGGCTGGCTCGGCATCACCGACAAATACTGGGCCGTGACGCTGGTGCCGTCGACGAAGCAGCCCTTCCAGCCGCGCTTCGGCTTCTTCGACGACGGCCGCACACGCTACCAGTCGGACTACCTGTCCGACCAGATCGCGCTCGCGCCAGGCCAGTCGGCCACCTTGCAGACGCTGGTTTTCGCCGGCGCCAAGGAGGTTTCCACCGTCAACACCTACGAAAAGGACCGCCACATCCGCCAGTTCGACCTGCTGATCGACTGGGGCTGGTTCTATTTCATCACCAAGCCGATGTTCTGGCTGATCGACACGCTCTACAAGTTCTTCGGCAATTTCGGCCTCGCCATCATCGCCACCACCGTGCTGGTGAAGGCGGTGTTCTTCCCGCTCGCCAACAAGTCCTACAAGTCGATGGCGAACATGAAGAAGGTGCAGCCCAAGATGGTCGAGATCCGCGAGAAGTACGCGGACGACAAGATGGCCCAGCAGAAGGCCATGATGGAGCTCTACAAGACCGAGAAGATCAACCCGATCGCCGGGTGCTGGCCGGTGGCGCTGCAGATCCCGGTGTTCTTCGCGCTCTACAAGGTGCTCTACATCACCATCGAGATGCGCCATGCGCCGTTCTTCGGCTGGATCCACGATCTCGCCGCGCCCGACCCGACGTCGATCTTCAACCTGTTCGGACTGCTGCCCTTCGCGGCCCCCGCCTTCCTGCCGCATCTCGGCGTCTGGGCGGTGGTGATGGGCATCACCATGTTCCTGCAGATGCGCATGAACCCGGCACCGCCGGACCCGACGCAGGCGATGATCTTCACCTGGATGCCTGTGGTGTTCACCTTCATGATGGCCGGCTTCCCCGCCGGACTGGTCATCTACTGGGCCTGGAACAACACGCTGTCGATCATCCAGCAGGGCGTCATCATGAAGCGCCAGGGCGTCAAGATCGAGCTTTGGGACAACCTGGCGGGCATGTTCAAGAAGAAACCGTCGCCGGCGGAGTGAAAACTTCGCCGCATTTCAGCTAGGGTGCGTCCTTCGAGGCTCGCTTCGCTCGCACCTCAGGATGAGGACCGATTGCACTGACCTCTGTTGAGAGGCAGGAGCTAACCTTCCTCATCCTGAGGTGCGAGCGAAGCGAGCCTCGAAGGACGCACTTTCGCAGAGGCCTGTCGATGACCGGACCCAATCCCGACATCAAGCATCCCATCGCCATGCATCCGCGCGTCGGCTTCCTGAAGCCGCTGGTCGAGGCTGAGAACGTCGAGATCGGCGACTACACCTATTATGACGATCCCGACGGGCCGGACAAATTCGTCGAGAAATGCGTGCTGCACCATTATCCGTTCATCGGCGACCGGTTGGTGATCGGCAAGTTCTGCGCCATCGCCGAGGGCGCGCGCTTCATCATGAACGGCGCCAACCACGCCATGTCCGGCTTCTCCACCTATCCCTTCAACATCTTCGGCCACGGCTGGGAGGAAGGCTTCGACGTCGCCACGTGGCAGCAGGAGAACCGCGGCGACACGGTGATCGGCAACGATGTCTGGATCGGCATGGAGGCGATCGTGATGCCGGGCATCTCGATCGGTCACGGCGCCATCGTGGCGGCCAAGTCGGTGGTCACGCACGACGTGCCGCCCTATGCAATCGTCGCCGGCAATCCGGCCAAGGTGGTGAAGATGCGCTTCGACCAGCGAACCGTCGCGCGCCTCCTTGAAGCGGCGTGGTGGGACTGGCCGGCCGAGAAGATAGGCCGCAACCTCGCCGCCATCCGTGGCGCCGACATCGAAGCACTGGAGGCGGCATCTTGAACGCGCCGACGACAATCGCACCCGAGGCCTTCGAGCGGCCGTGGATCTTCATCCGCGGCGTGCCGGCGATGAAATTCCTGCCGCCGGAAGGGCCGCCGGAAATCGCCTTCGCCGGCCGCTCCAATGTCGGCAAATCCTCGCTCATCAACGCGCTGACCGGCCAGAAGGGGCTGGCGCGCACCTCGAACACGCCGGGCCGGACGCAGGAGCTGAACTATTTCGTGCCGGACGGCTATTCCGGCGAAGGCGCCGACCTGCCGCCGATCGCGCTGGTCGACATGCCGGGCTACGGCTACGCGCAGGCGCCGAAGGACCAGGTGGACCGCTGGACGAAACTGGTGTTCGACTACCTGCGCGGACGTTCGACGCTGAAGCGCGTCTATGTGCTGATCGACGCCCGCCACGGCATCAAGACGAACGACGAGGAGGTGCTGTCGCTGCTCGACAAGGCCGCGGTCTCCTACCAGATCGTGCTGACCAAGACCGACAAGATCAAGGCCGCCGGCGTCCCCCGCCTGATCGACGAGACGCTTGAAAAGATCCGCCGGCGCCCGGCGGCCTTTCCCGCCGTCCTGGCGACATCGTCGGAAAAGGGCGGCGGCATCGAGGACCTGCGCGCGGCCATCGCGCTGGCAGCGAGCCAATAAGATCGGCGGTCAGTTGACCGTCCGCATCGTGTTCGGCAGGTCGAGCGAGAAGGCGGGCACGGCGATGTCGAACAGGTCGCCCTGTGCATTGCGCATGGTGTAGTGGCCGACCATGATGCCGGACGGCGTCGAAAGCGGACAGCCGGACGTGTACTGGAAGCTGTCGCCGGGGTTGAGTTCCGGCTGCTCGCCGACGACGCCCGGCCCGCGCACTTCCTCCACCCGCCCTTCCGCGTCGGTGATGTGCCAATAGCGCGTCAGGAGCTGGACGAACTCCTCGGACCGGTTCTCGATGGTGATGCGATAGCCCCAGACATAGCGGCCGGTATCGGGATCGGAGCGATCCTCCATGTAGAAGGGCTCCACCTCGACTTCGATGTTGCGGGTGACGGCGCGATACATGACATTCTCCCGACTCTGACCGTCCGTATTGTGGACCCGGCGGGGCCGTGGTCAATATGTCCGCAAGGATGGGTGACGGCGCGCGATCGCGCGCACTACCGATGCACGATGGCTGCGGGGACCGGTATGGCCAGTGCAGAAGACTTTCGCGCCATGGCGCTCGGCCTTCCCGAGGCCGAGCAAAGCGGCCATTTCGACGTCACCGATTTTCGCGTGCGCGGCAGGATCTTCGCGACGTGGCGCGAGAAGGACGGCCGGGCGGTCCTGAAGCTGACGCCCGACCAGCAGCAGTTGTTCAAGGAAACGGCGGCGGGCCTGTTCGTGCCGGTTGCCGGCTCATGGGGCCTGAAAGGCTGGACGCTGGTGGCGCTGGACAGGATCGATGCGGCGACGCTCGGCCACGCCATGCAGATGGCATGGCGCAACGCGGCGCCGAAATCCCTGCCTTGACGGTCAGGTCCGGTCGAGCGCCTGGGCGATATCCTCGATCAGGTCGTCGGCATCCTCCAGCCCGATGGAGAGCCTCAGCGTGCCCGGCCCGATGCCGAGTTCGGCGCGCGCCTCGTCGGTGAGGTTCTTGTGCGTGGTCGTCGCCGGATGGGTGATCAGGCTCTTGGCGTCGCCGAGATTGTTGGTGATGAGGATGATGTCGAGCGCGTTCTGGAAGGCAAACGCCGCCGCCTTGCCGCCCTTGACGTCGAGGCAGATCAGCGTCGAGCCGCCCTTCATCTGCTTCTTCACAATGTCGGCCTGCGGGTGGTCGGCGCGGCCGGGATAGATGACGCGCGCCACCCTGGAATGACCGGCCAGCACGTCGGCGATCTTGCCGGCCGACTCCGTCTGCTGGCGCACGCGGATCGGCAGGGTTTCCAACCCCTTCAGCAGCGTCCAGGCGTTGAAGGGCGACAGGCTGGGGCCGGTGTGGCGGAAATAGTCGTGCAGGTTCTCGTCGATCCACTTCTTGTCCGACAGCACGATGCCGCCCAGACAACGCCCCTGCCCGTCTATGTGCTTGGTGGCCGAATAGACGACGACATGGGCGCCGAGTTCGAGCGGCTTCTGGAACAGAGGCGTGGCAAACACATTGTCGACCACCAGCCGCGCACCGGTGGAATTGGCGAGCTTGGCGACAGCGGCGATATCGGCCACTTCCAGCGTCGGGTTGGTCGGGCTTTCGAGGAAGAACAGTTTTGTGTTCTTCCTCACCGCCTTTTCCCAGTTGGCGATGTCGGTGCCGTCGACGATGCTGCATTCGATGCCGTAGCGCGGCGCCAGCGTCTCGACCACCCAGCGGCAGGAGCCGAACAGGGCGCGTGCCGCCACGATATGGTCGCCGGCCCGCAAGCCGCACAGCACCGCCGCAGCGACAGCCGCCATGCCCGACGCCGTGGCGCGCGCGTCTTCCGCGCCTTCCAGCGCACACATGCGCTTCTCGAACATGTCGACCGTCGGGTTGGCGTAGCGCGAATAGATGAAGCCGGGTTCCTCGCCCTTGAAGCGGGCCTCGGCCTGCTCGGCGGTGGCGTAGAGATAGCCCTGTGTCAGGAACAGGGCTTCCGACATTTCGCCGAAGCCCGATCGCAGCGTGCCTTCGTGCACGAGTTGGGTTGCGGGCTTCCAGTTGCGCTTGTTGTTCGTCATGGTCCTTCACCAGCCAAAATCGGCACCGACACAAAAAAACCGGCCGCGAAAGTCGCAACCGGTGCCATGGGCTCTTGTGCCGACGGTCCTTTAGCGACTTGTTTAACGTGGCTGCAAGCCGACCGGCAAATCACCACGGGATAAAGCCCCTTTAGACCCAGCCCGCGCTTGCGTCAATCGATGGTTTCACTATGCCTTGTGCGGCTGGTATTCCTTTGGTGCGTCCTTCGAGGCTCGCTTCGCTCGCACCTCAGGATGAGGGAAGTCGACACGCTCGGCGGAAAACGACGCCGGCGGAAATGCTATGCCCGTACCTGAGGATGAGGATGAAGGCACCAGCCTCCCTCATCCTGAGGTGCGAGCGAAGCGAGCCTCGAAGGACGCACAACGAGCATCGCACCGACGGAGCAATCATTGCGCAAGACCGGTATTCTTCCCGATCAGGACATAGCGGCGCTGTTTTCCTCCGGCGCGCTCGCCGCCCCCCGGCCGCTCGACGCCGACCAGATCCAGCCGGCGAGCCTCGACCTCAGGCTCGGCGCCAAGGCGTACCGGGCACGCGCGTCCTTCCTGCCCGGCCCCGGCAGCACGGTCGACGCCAAGCTGGAACGGCTGAAGCTGCACGAGATCGACCTGACGGAAGGCGCCGTGCTGGAGACGGGCTGCGTCTACATCGTGCCGCTGATGGAGAGCCTTTCCCTGCCCGACCATGTCTCGGCCTCGGCCAATCCGAAAAGCTCGACCGGCCGGCTCGACATCTTCACCCGCGTCATGACCGACCACGGCCACGAGTTCGACAAGATCGCCGCCGGCTATCACGGTCCGCTCTATCTCGAAGTCAGCCCGCGGACGTTTCCGATCGTCGTGCGCGCCGGCTCGCGCCTGTCGCAAATCCGCTTCCGCACCGGCCATGCCGTGCTGTCGGAAGACGAGTTGCAGGCGTTGCACAGGGCACAGACGCTGGTTGCCACCGAGCCGCCGGACATTTCGGGCGGCGGCATCGCGCTTTCCATCGACCTTGCCGGCGACGCCAGCGGGCTGGTCGGCTATCGCGGCAAGCACCACACCGGACTGGTCGACGTCGACAGGCGCGCCGCGCACGACGTCGCCGACTTCTGGGAGCCGCTCACCCGCAACAAGGCCGGCGAACTGGTGCTCGACCCGGACGAGTTCTACATCCTCGTCAGCCGCGAGGCGGTGCATGTGCCGCCGCTGTTCGCCGCCGAGATGACGCCATTCGATCCTCTGGTCGGCGAATTCCGCGTCCACTATGCCGGCTTCTTCGATCCCGGTTTCGGCCATTCCGCCGCCGGCGGCACCGGCAGCCGCGCCGTGCTGGAGGTACGCAGCCACGAAGTGCCCTTCATCCTCGAGCACGGCCAGATCGTCGGCCGCCTCGTCTACGAGCACATGCTGGAACGACCGAAGGCGCTCTACGGCACCGACCTCGGCTCCAACTACCAGGCGCAGGGCCTGAAGCTGTCGAAGCATTTCCGCCCGCCGGGGCGGTGATACCGGCAATTTCGACGGATATTGACGGGCGCCCCCACCCCCTGTCCCCTCCCCGCAAGGGGGAGGGAGACGCGGACAGCACCGTCTCCGCGAAATTATCTACGTTGGCGAATTGCGGCTCCGACGCAAGGTTCCCCTCCCCCTTGCGGGGAGGGGTTAGGGGTGGGGGTCTGCGCCCTCCGCGATTGCCTGCCTGTCGACGCCCGCCAAGCTTGCTACAGCGCCCTCACCGCCACCTTCACCGGCGCCTCGATCTCCAGCGCGTTGCGCAGCGGCAGGCCGAAATCGGTCGCCTCGATCTCGAATACATCGCCGGGCTCGGTGCGGACGCCATCGGCGAAGGAGAGCGTCGCGGTGCCGAACATATGGACATGCACGTCGCCCGGCTGGCGAAAGGCCGGATACTTGAAATGGTGATGTTCCAGGTTGGCGATCGTATGGGACATATTCGCCTCGCCCGACAGGAACGGCTTTTCCCAGATCGCCTTGCCGCCGCGCAGGATGCGCGAGGTACCGCGGATATCGGCCGGCAGGTCGCCGACCAGAATCTCGGGACCGAAAGAGGCGTTGCGCAGCTTGGAATGGGCGAGGAAGAGATAGTTCACCCGCTCCGTCACATGGTCGGAGAACTCGTTGGAGAGAGTGAAGCCGACGCGCAGCGGCTGGCCGTCGTCGCCGATGACATAGATGCCGGCGATCTCCGGTTCCTCGCCGCCGTCCTGGGCAAAGGAAGGCGAGACGAGCGGCGCGCCCGGCGCCACCGCCATGGTGCCGTTGCCTTTGTAGAACCATTCCGGCTGCACGCCGACCTTGCCCGCGGCCGGCTTGCCGCCTTCGAGACCCATGCGGAACATCTTCATGGAGTCGGTGAGTTGCTCCTCGCCGTCCTCGGCCAGCTTCTTGTGCATGGAATCGCGCGTCGCCGCCGAGCCGAGATGGGTCAGCCCGGTGCCGGTCAGGTGCAGATGCGCCGGATCGGGATGGTTGATCGGCGACAGCAGAAGGCCCTTGCGATAGGCGGCCTCGAGGTCGACCGCGGCGCCCCAGCCCTTGCGCTCGATCAGCGCGGCAAGCCCGATGCCGGTGCGCGCCGCCTCGACCGCCAGCGCATAGACGCTGCGCGCGCCGTTGACGACGCGCGCGCCGTTGCCGTTGCGCGCCACGACGCGGATCGTATCGTCGTCGCCGAGCATCTGTGAAACCAGCATAGCCATCTCCTGCTTTCCCGTGCCGGCCGCCGCGGCCGCGCAAACCATCCCTGTCGCGGCGCAAGGCCTGCGCCGCGTTCCTCCAATGCGTATCGGTTTAAGTTCCCGTCCGGCCTTCGCCCGCGGCTCAGGCCTTGTTCTTGTTGTAGACGTCGAAGACGACGGCGCCGAGCAGCACGAGACCCTTGACCACCTGCTGCCAGTCGACGTTGACGCCCATGATCGACATGCCGTTGTTCATGACGCCCATGATGAAGCCGCCGACCACCGTGGCGATCACCTGGCCGACGCCGCCCATGGCCGAGGCGCCGCCGATGAAGACGGCGGCGATGACGTCGAGCTCGCTGCCGAGGCCTGCCGCCGGCACCGCCTGGCCGAGGCGCGCGGCGATGATCAGGCCGCCGAGCGCCGACAGCACGCCCATGTTGATGAAGACGTACAGCGTCAGCCGTTCGGTCTTGATGCCGGAAAGCTGCGCCGCCTTCGGATTGCCGCCGAGCGCATAGACGCGCCGGCCGATGACCATGCGCTTGGTGACGAAGACGAACAGGCCGATCAAAAGTCCCATCACGACCAGCACGATCGGCAGCCCCTTGTAGACCGCGAACTGGTAGACGAGGAACAGCGCCAGCAGACTGACGATCAGCGTCTTGGCGGTGAACAGGGCGAACGGCTCGGCCTGATAGCCGTGGCGCTCGCGCGTGCGGCGCGCCGAAAGGCCGAACCAGGCATAGGCGGCGACGCCTATCAGGCCGAGGATCACCGACGTCATCTGGAGCTGGACGCCGCTGCCGAAGATCGTCTTGCCGGCGGCGTTGACCGTCGGCGGGACCAGAGTCCAGACGCCCAGCAGCTCCGGGATGAAGCCGGAGGAGAGTTCCTTGAAAGAGACCGGCAACGGGCCGACGGAAAGACCGCCGCCGAGCATGGCCTGGCACAGGCCGCGGAAGATCAGCATGCCGCCCAGCGTGACGATGAAGCTCGGTATGCGATGGTAGGCGATCCAGTAGCCCTGCGCCGCGCCGATCGCAGCGCCGACCAGCAGGCACACGATCGAAGCCACCAGCGGATTGCTCAACAGGCCGAGCTGCCATGTCACCATCATGTTGGCGCCGAGCGCGCCGATGAAGCCGGCGACCGAGCCGACCGACAGGTCGATGTGGCCGGCGACGATGACCAGCAGCATGCCGAGCGCCATGACGATGATGAAGGAATTCTGCTGCACCAGGTTGGACAGGTTCAGCGGCTTGAACAGCGTACCGTCGGTGGTGAACTGGAAGAACAGCATGATGATGATGAGCGCCAGCACGAGGCCGTATTCGCGCAGGTTCGTCACCAGCGCCGAGACGGCGACGCGCGGCTCATGGGTATCCTGGGCCACGCCTGTCTGTGGCGAGGGCGAGCTCTCGACGGTCATGATGCAGCCTTTCCTTCCCCGCGAATGATGGCGCGCATGATCTTTTCCTGGCTGGCTTCGGAAGCCGCCATCTCGCCGACGATGCGCCCTTCGTTCATGACATAGATGCGGTCCGATATGCCGAGCAGTTCCGGCATCTCGGACGAGATGACGATGATCGCCCTGCCCTCGGCGGCAAGGCGCGCGATGATGGTGTAGATCTCGTATTTGGCGCCGACGTCGATGCCGCGCGTCGGCTCGTCGAGGATCAGCACCTCGGGGTCGGCGAACAGCCATTTCGAAAGCACCACCTTCTGCTGGTTGCCGCCGGACAGGTTGCCGGTGAGCTGGTAGACGCTGGGGGTGCGGATGTTGGTCTTGGCGCGGTATTCGTTGGCCACCGCAAGCTCGCGCAGGTCGTCGATGACGCCGCGCTTCGACACGCCCTTCATGTTGGCGGCCGTGACGTTGTGCTTGATGTGGTCGATCAGGTTGAGGCCGTAGGTCTTGCGGTCCTCGGTGACGTAGGCGATGCCACGGTCCACCGCCCTTCCGACGGTGGAGACGTCCACCGGCTTGCCGTCGAGCAGGACGGTGCCGGTGATGCGGCGGCCCCAGGAGCGGCCGAACAGGCTCATGGCGAATTCGGTGCGGCCGGCGCCCATCAGGCCGGCGATACCGACGACCTCGCCCCTGCGGACGTTGAGGTCTATGCCTTTGATGACCTGCCGCTCGGCGTGGATCGGGTGGTAGACCGACCAGTCCTTCACCTCCAGCACCACCTCGCCGATCTTCGGCTCGCGCGGCGGATAACGGTCGTCGAGCGAGCGGCCGACCATCGAGGTGACGATGCGGTCCTCGGTGACGTCCTTGCGCGCAAGCGTCTCGATCGTCTGGCCGTCGCGGATGACGGTGACGTGGTCGGCGACGCGGCTGACCTCGTTGAGCTTGTGCGAAATGAGGATCGAGGTCATGCCCTGCCGCTTGAATTCGAGCAGAAGGTCGAGCAGCGCCTGGCTGTCCTTCTCCGACAGGCTCGCCGTCGGCTCGTCGAGGATCAAAAGCTTGACCTGCTTCGACAGCGCCTTGGCGATCTCGACAAGCTGCTGCTTGCCGACGCCGATGTTGGTTATGAGCGTCTTGGGGTCCTCGTCGAGGCCGACCTTCTTCAACAGCGCACGCGTGCGCGTCTCGTTGGCGTTCCAGTCGATGACGCCGTAGCTGGCGTGCTCGTTGCCGAGGAAGATGTTCTCGGCGATCGACAGCATCGGCACCAGCGCCAGTTCCTGGTGGATGATGACGATGCCCAGCCGTTCGCTGTCGTGGATGCCGGCGAACTGGCATTCCTGGCCGCGAAAGACGATGGTGCCGTCATAGGTGCCGGATGGGTAGACGCCCGACAGCACCTTCATGAGGGTGGACTTGCCGGCGCCGTTCTCGCCGACGATGGCGTGGATCTCGCCTTCCTCGACGCTCAAGGTGACGTTCGACAGCGCCTTCACGCCGGGAAACGTCTTGGTGATGTCGCGCATTTCCAGGATCGTGGAAGCCATCGCGATATCGCTCCTTCGTGGCCGCAATTCTACCGGCAGCACTGCGAAACGGAAAGGGGCCGGGCCAGGCCAGGCCCCTTTCCGGACACGATATTACTTCAGCTCGTCGGCCTTGATGTAGCCGGACTCGACGACCAGCTTCTCATAGTTCGACTTGTCGACCTCGACCGGGGTGAGCAGGATCGAGGGAACGACCTTGACGTCGTTGTTGTAGGTCTTCTCGTCCAGGCCCTCGGGCTTCTTGCCCGACAGCACGGTGTCGACCAGCTCGACGGTCGCCTTGGCAAGTTCGCGCGTATCCTTGAAGACGGTCGAATACTGCTCACCCGAGATGATCAGCTTGACCGAGGCGGTCTCGGCGTCCTGGCCGGTGACGATCGGCCACGGCTGGGCGTCCGTGCCATAGCCGACGGCGCGCAGCGAAGCGGTGATGCCGCGCGACAGGCCGTCATAGGGCGACAGCACGCCGTGGACGCGGCTGCCGTCCGAGTAGTTGGCCGACAGCAGGTTATCCATGCGCGCCTGGGCGGTGGCGGCCAGCCAGCGCAGCGTGCCGACCTTGTCCATGCCCATCTGGCCCGACTTGATCTTGATCGAGCCGTCGTCGATCAGCGGCTGCAGCACCGACATGGCGCCGTTGTAGAAAAAGAAGGCATTGTTGTCGTCCGGCGAGCCGCCGAACAGCTCGACATTCCACGGCTTGGCGTTGGGGAAGCGCTCCTTCAGGCCCTTGACCAGCGAATTGGCCTGGATAACGCCGACGCCGAAATTGTCGAAGGTGGTGTAGTAGTCGACGTTCGGCGTCTTCTTGATGAGGCGGTCGTAAGCGACGACGACGACGCCGGCGTCGTTGGCCTTCTGCAAGGCGTCCGACATGGTCGTGCCGTCGATCGAGGCGATGATGAGCGCCTTCGGACCCTTGGTGATCTCGTTCTCGAGCTGGCTGAGCTGGTTGGGGATGTCGTCCTGCGCATACTGCAGGTCGACGGTGTAGCCCTTCTCCTCGAGCTGCTTCTTGACGGCGTCGCCGTCGTTGATCCAGCGCTGCGAGGTCTTGGTGGGCATGAGCACGCCGACAAGGCCCTTGTCTTCGGCGTGCGCGGGCACGGACATGGCCGCGATGCCGAGGGCCGCGGCAGCGACCAGCGATTTGATGATCTTCACGTTACTCTCTCCCTGGTTGATGGGCGCTCAGCCGCGTGGCTCGCGGCCGCACGACCGGACGACAGCGCAACGCGCAGCCGCGGATCATCGATTGTCTCGCATCCTCCCGATCGGCCCCTCCGGCCGCCCCGCCGGCCTGCGGGCCGGAACGCGACGTCTTTGAAGCGTGCGCAGCGTGTTATCCTTTGCCATAACTGTCAAATGCGATCTTCGATTGTTGCTATATCGAAACCGGTATATCATATCGATTTAAGCCTTCGGGATCGGGCGAAAGAGGCGACGGACAGGCATGGTTGGGGCGCGCGATTCGACCGGAAACGACAACCGCGAAACTGCCGCCGTGCCGTTGCTGCGCAGCGGCCTCAGCCTGCGCCACATGCGCATGATCGCGGCGCTCGACGACCACGGCAAGGTCAGCGCCGCCGCCCAGGTGATGAACATCTCGCAGCCGGCCGCCTCGCGCATGATCGCGGAGATGGAAGCGGTGCTGCACGTCACGCTTCTGGAGCGGCTGCCGCGCGGCGTGGCGCTGACGCCCTACGGAAAGGCGCTGGCGCGGCGCGCGCGCTCCATCCTGCTCGAGATGCGCGAGGCCGACCGCGAGATCGCCGAACTGAAGGCCGGCAAGGGCGGCTCGGTGTTCCTCGGCGCCGTCACCGCGCCGGCCATCGAGCTGGCGGTGCCGGCGATCCGCGAAATCCGCCGGCTCTATCCGCGCATCGAGATCACCATGCAGGTGGAAACCTCCAACGTGCTGGCGCGCGAGCTGATCGCCTCGCGCCACGACTTCATCGTCGCGCGCATCCCCGACGACCTCAACCCACGCCTGTTCGACAGCCGCGTCATCGGCGTCGAGAAAGCCTGCCTGATCGTGCGCCGCGGCCATCCGCTCGCGCACGGGCGGCAGGTGGCGCTGGAGGAGACGACCAGCTATGACTGGGTGTTCCAATCCGGCGGCTCGCCGCTCAGGCAGGCGATGGAGGCGAACTTCCTCAATCGCAACGTGCCGCTGCCGGAGCGCATCCTCAACACCTCCTCGCTTCTCTTGACATTGGTCATGGTGGCGCAGTCGGACGCTATCGCGCCGGTGTCGGTGCAGGTGGCGCGCTTCATCCAGAACCCGGAGGGCCTGGCCGGCGCCATCGACGTGGTGCCGATCGAGTTCGACATCGAGGTGAGGCCCTACAGCCTGATAACCGCCCGCAACCGCGTGCTCTCGCCGGCCGCAAGGATGCTCTACGACTTCATCCTGCGGGAGGTGGGCTAGGAACGGTGCGGCAAGGTGGAGCGGGTGAAGGGAATCGAACCCTCGTATGCAGCTTGGGAAGCTGCCGTTCTACCATTGAACTACACCCGCGCAGCAGCTTCGTTATCACGCTGCCGGCGGGGGCTGCAACTGCCTTGAAGCATCGTTGCTTGAACTCCCCGCCCCGACTGCGTATCTGAACCATCCGACCAACCGGACCTGACGGCCCATGTCCGCACTGACGCGTTTTCTCGGCGATTCGCCGCTGCGCATCCTGCTCAAGCTGATCGTCGTCTCCTTCCTCGTCGGATTGGTGATGAGCGCCTTCGGCTGGTCGCCGCTCGACGTCGTCTACGGCATCCGGAATTTCTTCGTCGACCTCTGGCACATGGGTTTCCACGCGCTTGACCGCTTCGTCGGCTATATCCTGCTCGGCGCGGCGATCGTCGTGCCCGCCTTCCTCGTCATTCGCCTGCTCGGCTACCGCAAGTAGCCCGCAGAACGCCGCAGACGGCATCGGAAGGCTGGCAAAAGCGTTCGGATGGCGGCATCATCGCCAGCCGGAAAGGATATCGAAGTGACGCAACAGGGGCACGACAAGGAACTGCCGACGCTGACCAGGCGGCGCATCCAGGCCGAGGTCATCGGGCCGATCTATGCCGAAATGGTCGCGGCCATCGGCGAGGAGAAGGCGCAGGCCATCCTCGATGCGGCAATCCGCAAGGCGGCGGTGGCGGAAGGCAAGCATTTCGCCGCGCTGGCCCCCGGCGGCGTCACCAGCATGGCCGACTTCATCAAGCTCTACGACCTGTGGACCCACGACGGCGCGCTGGAGATCGAGGTGCTGGAGGCTTCCGACACCACCTTCAATTTCGACGTGACGCGCTGCCGCTATGCCGAGAGCTATCGGGAAATGGGCCTCGGTCAGATCGGCCACCTGATGTCGTGCAACCGCGACGGCACCTTCTGCCAGGGCTACGATCCCAATATCCAGCTGGACCGCAAGCAGACCATCATGGCCGGCGCGCCGCGCTGCACGTTCCGCTATTCCTACAAAAGCGAAGCCGAATAGTCGCGGTTTCCCCTGCGGCGCGGTAAGCCAGCGGTCGAAATCGCTTGGCCTTGCCGCTTTGGCGGTTGCGGGGCGGCCGAAAGCGGGCCACATCCGCCGTCCGGCCAAACCATCTCAAGGCACCACGTGGACCAGACCCAGGCATCCGCTTCCCAGCCCTTCGCCGTCACCAACCGCACGGTGTTGGCGATCGCGGTGCCGATGACGCTTGCCTATCTGACGACGCCGCTGCTCGGCATCGTCGACACCGCCGTCGTCGGCCAGTTCGGCGATGCAGCGCTGCTCGGCGGGCTGGCCGCCGGCGCGCTCGTCTTCGACGTCGTCTTCACAACCTTCAATTTCCTGCGCTCCGGCACCACCGGGCTGGTGGCGCAGGCCTTCGGGCGCGGCGACGCGCTGGAGGAACGGGCGGTGCTGTGGCGGGCTGTGCTGGTGGCGCTGGTTGCCGGCATTGCGCTCGCCCTTCTGGCACCCCTGATCTCGAAGGGCGGGCAGGCCTTCATCGGCGGCGGACCGCGCGTCAGCGCTGTCATGGATACATACATCCGCATCCGCATGCTCGGCGCCCCCTTCTCGCTCGTCAACTACGCCATTCTCGGCTACGTGCTGGGGCGCGGCGAAGGCAATCTCGGCCTTTTGTTGCAGATCGTGCTCAACGGCATGAACATCACGCTGTGCATTCTGCTCGGGCTGGAACTCGACTGGGGCGTCGCCGGCGTCGCCTGGGCGACGGTGACCGGCGAGGCGGTCGCCACGCTGTTCGGGCTGGCGATCGTCACGCGCCGCTTCCGCAACGCGCCGCCGCTGGCGCGAAGCCGCATCCTCGACCTTGCGGCCTTCCGGGCGATGATGTCGCTCAACCGCGACATCATGATCCGCTCCTTCTCGCTGCTGGCGGCGTTCGCGCTGTTCACCCGCCAGGGCGCGCAGTTCGGCACGGTGACGCTGGCCGCCAACGCCGTGCTGATGAATTTCTTTCTGATCGCCGGCTATTTCCTCGACGGCTTCGCCACCGCCGCCGAACAGTTGGCCGGGCGTGCCATCGGCGCCCGTGCCGAGCGCTCGTTCCGCCGCGCCGTTCGGCTGACCGTGCTGTGGGGCTTCGGGCTGGCGGGGGCGGCGACGCTCATCCTGCTGGTCTTCGGCGCCAATCTCATCGGCATCATCACCACCGCCGTCGACGTGCGCGAGGCGGCCGACACCTACCTGCCCTGGGCGGCGTTCACGGCGCTGTCCGGCGTGCTCGCCTTCCAGATGGACGGGGTCTTCATCGGCGCCACATGGTCGCGCGACATGCGCAACATGATGCTGCTCTCCTTCCTTGCCTTCACGGCCGCGCTGTTTGCGCTGGCGCCGCTGTTCGGCAACCACGGCCTGTGGGCGGCGCTGCACGTCTTCCTGCTGGTGCGCGGCGTCAGCCTGGCCATGATGCTGCGGCTACGCACCCGCACCGCATTCGGCGCGGCCTGAAACGGCGGACTTCGGCAAGAACGATCAGGGCGTTTCCAACGCGGGTTTCGGCCGCTGAACCGCCGTCTCGCGCACGAACGCCTTGTTCGACCGGCCATCGTCGTCGTCGCCGAAAGCGATCAGCCGGGCGACTAGGGCGCGGCGGGCATGATGGGGCGTCAGCGTATGGTCGGCGGCGGCGAGGCCGAGCCTCGCCACGCCGCGCAGCGCGTCGAGCCGCCGGCCATCCGGGCCGAAATGGCGGGCGATCTCCTTCAGGCTGAGGTCGCCCTCGGAGGTAACCATCAGCACCTTCACGCCGCGGGCGCACAAGGCCCGCATCCAGCGTTCGACCGGCGAGCGGCCGATCAGCCGCTCCGGCACGGCGAGCGCGGTCTTGACGAGTTCCAGCCCGCGCCGGATGGAGAGGCGGCCAATCTTCGAAGCGCCGGCACGCAGCGTCGTGCCGATCGCCGGCCGCGAAGGCTCCTGCGGTGCATCGCTGTCCGGCCCACGCACGGCCTTGGCGTTCTCGTAGACCTTCCACGCCGCGAGATCGAGCGCGTAGGAACTGTTCCAGGCAAAGCACAGCGGATTGATCATCGTCAGCCGCCGCACCCGACGGTCGGCGCGCGCCGCGTGGAAAGCCTGGAAGGCGCCGGAACAGGTGCCGACCAGCCCGACCTCGCCGAACCCCGCCTGCCCCATCCAGTCGATGACGCGCATGACGTCGCTGCTGGTGCGGTCGTCGTAAAGGAACAGCCGGTCCTCGGCGGGGGCGGCACTCTGGCCGATGCCCGGCAGGTCGATGCGCAACGAGGCTATGCCTTCGGCGGCGAGTACCCGCGCCGCCTCGACCGTGCCGCGCGCCCAGCCGACATGCGCCACCGCGCCGGCATTGAGGAAGACCACGGGCGTTGCGGGCGCGGTGCGGATTTCGGGCCGGCACAGTACGCCGCAGATCTCGCTGCCGCCGCCGATGACCACCGGCTCTTCGCGCCAGTCGGGACCGACGAGGATTTGTAGCTCGTTCGAGCGGTCGGCGACGCCCGGCGCTGTGGCCTGTTCCGCGAGACGCGCGATCCAGCTGGCGGCGAGGTCGAGCGTCGGTTCGGGAATCCGGTTGGCGGTCGGATCGCAGACCAGGTGGACATAGCCTTCGAACTCGGCGACCGCGACCTCGGGCACGATGCCGCCGCGTTCGGACCGCAGGCTTTCCGGATCGGGAATCCTGCCGTTGGCAAGCACCAGCATGTGCGGCACGACGGCTTCGGCCAGCGCCTGCTGCCAGTCGAGCTCCGCCAGCGCCGCCAGCGTTTCCGAAGACAGGTGAAAGCCGGCGACCTGGCGGCCGTCGAACGGCTCGGCCGGTCCGGCTTTGGCCGCCAGCGGCGCGTCGATCATGCGCGACAGCGCCGTCATCTCGCGCACATAGGCCTTGCCGGAAGCGGGCGGTGCGAGCAGGGCGAGGCCGGCGACGTCGTCGCGGCCGGCAGCCGCCAGCGGCGCCAGCAGCGCGCCCAGCCGGAAGCCGACGATGACGACGTCCCCGACGCCCGTCTCGCGCTTCAGCCGATCGACGGCGGCACCGATGCTTTTCACCCACGCCTCGACGCGGCCCGGATCGGTGTGGTCACCGGCGGCATCGCCGCAGCCGGGATAATCGAACTGGAGCACGGGAAGCCCGGCCGCCGCGACACGGCCCGCCAGCAGCGTCAGGAAGCGGCGGCTGCACAGGTCCTCGAAGCCGTGCGCGCCGGCAATGACGACGCCGCGACGGCCGCTGGCCTCGTGCAGCCAGCCGATGGTTGCGTCGAAGACGAGCGGCCTCATGTCACGACCTCGGGTGTCTCGAAAACCATCACGGCGCCCGAAACTGGCCTTTCCGGCCGATAGGCCGCGCCCTTGTCCGCATTGAGCGCCGTCACCATGCCTGCCGGGTCTGCGTCCGCCGGGCCGAACAGGCGCACGGTGCGTTCACGGCCGGGCAGGAGATGAAAGCCGTTGTCCTCCGGCCGGAACGCGGTGTCGCCGGCGATGTCGACGTGATAGGCGGCGCGGCGGCAGGCGAGCACGAGTTGCCAGCCTTCCTCCGAACGGTCCAGCCGCGCCGTTAGGCCGACGTCGCGGCGCGCGGTCATGGCGCCCGGCAGGACATGGACGGCCTCGGCCAGCACCACGCCATTCTCGTCCTCGAAGCGCGCCACCGTCAGTTCGTGGCCGGCGGGACCGAAGCGATAGGCATAGGAGACGTCGAAGAAGGCGCCGAGAAGCTCGAACACCGGCAGCGTCAGGCCGCCATGCGGCGGCAGCTCGATCGCCCGCTTGCCGCCGACGACAGCGACCGCGCCATCGCGCAGGCAGGACACCGTGAGCGTGCCGCGCAAGGGTGCCGGGCCGTCGTTGATGAGATGTACGTCCAGCCCGTTGACTCCCTCGTCGGAGAGGATCAGCCGCGTCGGCGCGAAGGCGCGCTTCAGCGCATGCCAGACCGATTTCGGCCGGCCGGCGGCATCGACCACGCCCCAGCCGGCGCCGATCGCCAGATCCTTCCAGAACAGCAGCAGCGCGCCGGCCGTCGGCGAGGCGGGGCGGCGCCACTCGTCGACGGTGCGCTCGACCACCTCGGCGGTGACGGCGCGCGACAGGTCGAGATACCGCGCCGGGTCCTCGCGGCGCAGGCGGCGCGCGTCGACCGCAAACAGCGTCTCCAGATAATGCTCGCGAATGTCCTCGAAATCCCACGAGGCGCCGGCATCGCGCGGCACGCCGACCTTCCAGCGCGGATCGTGCACCTGCGGCACCGGCAGATGCGCGTCCAGCGTCGCCTGATCGGGCACGTTGGCGAAGGCCAGGCATTCGGACGCGAAGCGCACCTCCGCGCGGCGTGCGTCCTCCAGCGGCCGGCAATAGGCGCCGACGCCGTAATAATGCATCGGCCCACCGGAAGCGGCGAAAGGCAGGCTGCCGCCGTGGGGCGTGGAAGGGACGAGCACGAGATCCGGACGCAGCGCCTCCGCCACCGGCCGCACGACCTTGTCAAACCATGGCGTCGCATCGATGCCAGCCGGCAGGCCGAGCATCGTCGCCTGCTGGGCGATCTCGCTGCCGCCACACAGCACGACAAGCGAAGGCGAAGACGCAAGCCGCCTGAGCAGCGCCGCGACCTCACGCCCGAGCGCCGCGCACCAGCCTTCGTCCTTTGCCGGGTAATCGAAATTGGCCAGCATCAAGTCCTGCCAGACGAGGATGCCGAGTTCGTCGCACAATGCGTGGAAATCGTCGGATTCGTAAGTGAAGGTGCCGGCGACGCGCAGCATGTTGACGCCGGCATCGCGCACCAGTTCGAGGTCGCGCGCCAATGCGGCCTCGTCTCCGGCAAGCGCCACCGGATCGGACGGCGTCCACACCGCGCCGCGGCAGAACACCGGCACGCCGTTGACGAGAAGCCGGAAGTCGGACCCGTCGGCACCGCGGTCAAGGGCGATGCGGCGGAAACCGACGCGGCCGAGATCGTGGCGCGTGGCGCCGAGGCGCACGGAGACGCCGTGCAGTACCGGCTTGCCGTGGCTGTTCGGCCACCACGGCGCGACATCGGGAACGTCCATTTCCGCGACGAGGCGGGTCGGCGTTTCACGACGCAGCGGTACCGTCACACCGGCGCAGGTCACGGTCGCGTCGCCGGCGAGCGGCGCCGACAGGTCGAGCGCGACCGAAAGGCGGCCGGTCGCGCCGTCAAGATCGGCCCGCAACATCCTGTCGAGGATACGCGGTTCCTTCCCTTGCTGCACCAGCCGCACCGGCCGCCACGGCCCGACGACATCGAAGCGCGGGCACCAGCCCGGCATATGGCCGATCAGCGTGGTGCGCACCAGCCGAAGACGCTGGTCGTTCATCATGCGCGGTTTCCAGCGGGCGCGCGGCCCGGAGAGCGTCTCCAGATGCCTGTCGAGGCTGCGGAAGGCGATGGCGAGCTGTTCGCCGCCGGCAAGATCGACCTCGACCGCGCAGGGCTCGAACATCGAGGTGGAGGTGGCGAGAAGCTTGTCGTGCAGCCAGATTTCGGCGACGGTCGCCAGCCCCTCGAAGACGAAGCGTACCGGCCCTTTCGCATCGAGCCGGCAGCGATACCAGACGTCCTTGTCATGCAGCGGCGTGGGCTGCGTGCGATCCCAACGGCCGTGCCGCTCCAGCGTGGCCGCAGCCGTGCCGGGGCATTCGGCCGCCAGCCACTCGGCGTACGGATCGATCGCGGCGGGGGCCGGCCATGCGCCGGCATCCGAGACGGCCATCGACCATCCCGTGTCCAGCACCCGATCCGCGCCGGAGACCGGCACCATGACGTCCATCATCGTCTCCCGGCGGCTCAGGCCGCCTTCGAATCCGCCCGTGCCGACAATCGCGCTTCCAGCGCCGCGATCACCGCGTCGTAGGCTTCGGCCATCGGGGCAATGCTCTCGGCCAGCCCGTCGAAGCGTTGCCGCGCCATGGCGCGGGCGAGCTTGAACTGGATGGCCTTGGCACCGTCGGCGATGCGCTCGGCGGCACGCGCCGGCGCGTCGAAGTCCATGCGGGCTTTTATCTGCAACCAGTCGAGATGGCTGGCCAGAAGCTCGAAGTTGGCGCCGACCTGCCTCAGCGTATTGAAGGCGTAGGTGTGGAAATAGTCCGGCGCACGGCCGGCCAGCCCGCGGGCGTGATCCTCGAACGCCTCGGCATAGCATGCCAGCGGATTGCGCCTCGGCCGTCGTTCCAGATGGCCACGCAGAAGCTCGAGCGCGGCCGTCGCCGGCTCTTGCCGGTCCGGGGCGCCGAACTTGACGAACTCGGCATAGGGAAACAGCGGCAGGCCGCCGGCCGGCGCATTCCGGTACGGGCCGAAAAGGCCGTCGTAGTCCTCGCCTTCCAGCGCGAAATAGCCGTCGTTGTGGAAGTAGTGCATGCGGCGCGCTTCGGGATCAAAGGCATTGACGCCCACGGTCGTCTTGGAATGGCCGCTGCGGTAGGTGATGCCGGCCGTGTCGGGCAGGAAATGGGCGTCGAGTTCGACCAGCGGCAGGCGGCCGCGCCCGATCTGCACAAGGATATGATCCTCCAGCCGGTCGAAGATCGCCAGTTCCTGGATGTCGATGCCGGCAAGCCGCTGAAGGTCGGCGCTCGGGAACTTGAAGAAGGTGAACTGGTCGCCCTCGAAGTCCTGTGCCACTGTAAAGCCGAGTGCGGCGACCGGGTCGTGTCCGGTCGCGTGCATCACCTCGACCAGCAGGTCGACATAGCAGTTGGTCTGCGGCCAGCGGCGCTCCGCGTCGTGCAGCGGATGCGACCGGTAGCCTGCCGGGTCGAGCCCGGCTATTGCCGCCTTCATCGTCACTCGCCCCACAGGACGGCGCGCACGCCCGCCGGCCAGGCTTCGATGTCCGGGCCATGATGGCGGAACAGCGCCAGCGCCACGCGCTCCAGCCCGAAGCCGACGCAGGCCGAATGGCAAAGCTCGCCGTCGGCGAATTTCAGGCCCCAGGTCTGGCCGAAATGGTCCTGGTGGTAGTTGAAGGACAAGCAAGCGGTCGGCTTTTCGATGCTGGTCACCGGAATCAGCAGCTCGAACTTCAGGCCCTGGTCGCGCTGGTTGTTGGCCATCATCTTGCCGCCGCGGCCGAAGAACGGATCGTTGGCGAGGTCGACGTCGCAGGGCAGTTCGAGAGACTCGATCATCGCCTTGCCGCGCGTCAGCCAGCTTTCGCGGAAGGCGCTGACCTGTTCGGCGGTGCCGATCTTGACGAACTCGCGCATGCGGAACAGCTGCATGCGGGCCGGGTCCTGCGACGGCTCGTGGCGGAAGCAGTAGGACGACAGCTCGAACAGCACGCCCTCGGCCGGCACCGGGCCGCGCGCGGCGACCGTCGGATAGAGCGGATAGCAGGCCGCCGGGGTCAGCGCGACGTTGGTGGCCTTCTGAAGCTCGGTCCAGTCCTCGCCGGTCGCCATCATGTTGAGCAGCGAGGCATGCTCACGCTCACCGCCCATGAAGGAATGCACGCAGCCGGCGAGCTGCGGGAAGGACTTCATGTAGCCGCTCTTTTCCAGCGTGGCGCGGCTCATGCCCGGCGGGAAGTGGATTCGGGTCGCCTTGTCGGGCGCGCCGAGGCGGGTGACGAGGCGCTCGAAGCGCTCGATCACTTCCTCGAAAGCGCCGGAGCGGCCGTAGAGCCCGTCCACGCCCGTCTCGAACAGGATGCCGTTGTCGAACAGGCTGTCCAGCAGGGTCTTTGCGTCGAAAGTCTTGGCGTCCATGGTCAGCCCCCCAGGCTGGTGTCGAAGCGGCTCATCAAAAGCAGCGTCGCGGTGTTGGAAAGGATACGGTCGTTGGAGATCATCACCGGCGCGGAAGCGGTGTCGCGCAGATGGCGGCCGACGCTGAACGGCGTGCCGTTCTTGTAGCCGAGGATGCCGTTGACCAGCAGCGCGATGCGCACCACCTCGCCGGCCTTCTCGCTGGCGGCCACTTTAAGCGCATTGATCTCGGCGGCGAAACCGATCGAAGACAGCGCGGCGTCGTCGCCCCGAGCGGCATCGACTTGCGCGGCGTCGAAGCGGTGGATGGCGGCCATCAGATGGCCCTTCATCTCCTGCAATTTCGCCGCAGCTTCGGCAAGCCGCAGCGCGCCGGGCGGCAAGGTGCCGTCGGTCTGCTTGCGGGCGGCCGCCTTGACGAAGGCCTGCGCGCGGTTGAAAGCATCGGCGGCGATGCCGAACCAGGTCGCCGCCCAGTAGATGTGCGAAGACGCCAGCATCGACTGCGCGGCGATCTCTGAGAACGGTTTGGGGAAGATCTGCGCCGCGTCGCCGGCCGCCTCCAGGTGGAAGCCGTCGGAACAGGTGCCGCGCATGCCGAGGGTGTCCCACACCACGGTGCGGTCGATCGTGCGGTTGGCGTCGTTGGGGATCACCACCATGATCTGGTCGGAGCTTGCCGCGTCCGGCGCGCGCCGGGCGGTGGCGAGGATGGCGTCGGCATAGTTGCCGTAGGAAATGACGATGGCTTCCTTGGTAAGCCGGAAGCGGCCGTCCTCGACCTCGATGGCACAGATGGAGTTGCGCAGGTTGCCGCCGATGCCGGCCTCGGTGGTGGCCGACGCCATCAACAGTTGCTCGGCGACGATGCGGCGCATGTAGGCGCGGTGCCACTCGCTGCCGATGCCGTGCATGACGAAGCTCGACGTCTTGATCTGGTGCATGGCGTAGATCATCGCGCTCGAGCCGCAGGCCTGGGCGAGCTGCGCGATCAGGTCGGCGACGGCCGCGGTGCCGAGGCCCTCGCCGCCGTATTCGGCGGGAATGGCGACGCCGAGCAGGCGTTCGCGCTTCAGCGCATCAATGGTTTCCGCCGGGAAGCGGCCTTCGCGATCGACGGCATCGCCGTGCTCGACCGCCACCGCCGCCACCCGGCGCATGCGCTCGGCAGGCGCCTCCGGGGCCGCCGCAGGAGCGGCGACATCGATCTTGCTCAGGACATTCATGGTCAGGCCGCCTTGCGCGTGATCTGCGTGACGGCATCGGCGATGTTGGCAAGCGAGGCGAAGGTGCGGCGCGTCAGCATCGCTTCGGGAAACTCGATGTCGAATTCCTCCTCCAGCGCCAGCATCATCTGCACCGAGGCGAACGAGGTCAGCCCCGCGTCGTAGAGATTGGCGTCGTCGCTGAGCGCCGAGAAGTCCAGCGGAATCATCGGATGGCCGGACAATAGCGTGCGGATGCGGTCGATCATGGTGGCGTCCCTGCCCTGTTGTGCTTGTGGGAGGACAAGTCGCACGTCCATGGCAACCGCCGCGTTAACGATTTGCGGAAGCTGGAGACAGGCTTAAGGATCGGTATCGAGGACCGGCACAATTCGAGCGATCGGCAAAACAAGCGGCGCGCGCAAGGGGATATCGTACGACAGGGTTGTGCCGTCCTCCGGTAAGAGGAAGGCTTGGCGTTGCCCTGATGGGGCGCGAACAGCGCAGCATCGGGCAATGCCCCTTTGCGGCACGCCTCGTCGGCCCCTATGACGCCATCAGCCTGTCGAAAACCGGATCGGGATCGTCGACCTCGACCAGCCGCTTGCCCGCGATCACCCAGATCCGCGTCGCGACCGCCCTGACGAAGGCGCGGTCGTGGCTGACCAGCAGGCAGGCCGCGCCCTGTTCGACCAGTTCGCTCTCCAGCATGTCCTGCCCCTCGATGTCGAGATGGTTGGTCGGCTCGTCCAGCAGGTAGAAGTTCGGCTGGGCGAGGCGCAGCAGAAGCATGGCGAGGCGGGCGCGCTGCCCTCCCGACAGGCGCGAGACGGGTGCGGCCTGCGCGTCGACGCCGATGCCGGCGCCGGCGAGTTGCGCGCGCGCCTGGTGATCGGTCGCGTCGCTGGAGCGCTTGACGGCGTCCCACGGCGTCGGAAACGCGTCGAGCTGGGAGAGCGCCTGGTCGGAATAGCCGAGCCTGAGGCTGGCCGCGCCGCGGATGGCCGCGTCGGGGGCGGCGAGCGCCGCCCTCAGCCTGTTGACCAGCCGCGTCTTGCCGGTGCCGTTGGCGCCGAGCAGGACGATGCGGTCGCCGTTCTCGATCCACAACCGCCCGGTGCGGAACAGGAGCCGGCCGTCCGGCGTCTCGACCGCCGCGTCGTCGATCGAGACCAGCGCCTTTGCATGGGTGCCGCTGTTGGAGAGGCGGATGGCGCCGGCCGAGCGTTCCCGGTGCGCGGGCCTGGCCCGTTCCTCCAGCCTGTCGGCGCGTTCGGAAAGCTGCTTCGTCTTGACGACCAGCAGGTCGGAGCCGGAATTGATGCCGATGTTCTTGAGCTTCGCCGCCTGCTGCCGCAGCGCCCTGACCTTGCGCATGTCGTTGTCGAACTGCCGGCCGCGCGCGGCGTCGCGCTCCTCCAACGCCTGCAGGGCGCGGGAATAAGGCAGGGCGAAGTCGAGGCTTTCCTGAGGGCGCAGGAACAGGGTGCGGTTGGTCACGTCGTCGAGGAATGCCCGGTCGTGGCTTGCCGCCACCACCGCGCAATCGTGCGGCAGCGCGGCGAGGAAGCGCTCCAGCACACCGATGCGGCCGATGTCGAGATGGTTGGTCGGTTCGTCCAGCAGGATCAGGTCGGGCTCGACGATCGCCGCGCGCGCCAGAAGCATCGTCCGCTGCCAGCCGCCCGACAGCTTGCCGACGGCGCGGTCGCGGATCGCCTCGTCGACTTCGAGGTCGTCCAGCAGGATATCGACCCGCCAGTCTTCCGTCTCGGCAAGCTCGGGCGAGAGCGCGTCGCGCACCGCCTCGCGGAGCGTCATGGCGAGCAGCCGGGCGGGCGGGTCCTGCGGGGCGGTAGCGACGACGAGGCCGCGTGAGCGGGTAACGGTGCCGCCGGTCGGCGCCTCATTGCCGGCGACGATGTGAAAGAGCGAGGTTTTGCCGCGCCCGTTGGCGGCGACGAGGCCCAGGCGGTCGCCCTTGGCGATGGAGACGTTCAGCCCGGTAAACAGGGCTTCGGTGCGGATCAGCGAAAGGTCTTTGACGGCGATCAGGGACATTGTGGTCTCACTTCAGGTCAGGAAGCGCGGCAGGCGCGCCGGTGAGGCTGACAGTGAGACGGCGATGCGTTTCCCGATCAGCCCCGCGAGGTCAGGCGCGGGGCTGAGACAGGTCCGCGGGTGCGGTTATGGAAGCACTGGCAAAGCACCAGCTTCCCCCTTCTCGGTTGCAAAACGTCGCGGCGATGTACCAAACCGGCCGCAGCGAGGCAAGACCGGCGGAAACCGAGCTGCGTTCCGGGACGCCACGAAGTCCTTTTCTGCTGGAAATACCGGAGCCCGGACCTACCGGTCGGGCCAGAAGTTGCCTTCGGTGCCGACGATATGGCCGGGCTGGAACGCTACCCTGACGGTGGTGATCGGGCCGAGGTCGTTCCAGGTGCTGCGGTAGAGGACAAGCAGCGCGCGGCCGGGTTGCGTCCCGAGAAGCCTGGCATCGCGCCGGTCGGCGTTCTCGGCCGAAAACGCCATTTCGGCGCGCAGGTAGGGCGCGTTGCGCACCAGCCATTCGTTGGCGTTCAAATGCCGCATATCCACCCCGGTCAGCGCCGGCGTGGCGCGAAGGTTGAGCCAGCGGTCCTCCAGCTGGAAGGGCCGATCGTCGGCATAGTGTATGGCCCGCATGCGCACCAGGACCTCGCCTTGAGCCAAGCCGATCCGCGCGGCGACCCCGGCGGGAACCGGGCTCCTGCGCTGCGCCACGACCCGATAGCTGTAGGCCATGCCGGCCTGCTCGACCTGCTCGCGCACGATGGAGATGGTGAAGGACGCCTTGCGCACCGGATCGACAGTCACGCGCGTACCGGCCTTGCGGCGACGGTCCAGCAGGCCGTCGTTGGCCAGAAGCTGCAGGGCCTTGTTGACGGTGGCGCGCGCGGCGTCGAACTCGATGGCGAGGTCGGCTTCGTCGGGGATGCGGTCGCCCTGGCGCCATTGCCCCTCGACGATGCGGCGGCGCACCTCGTCGGCGATGGTCCGCGCCTTGGATGACGCCGCTCCGGCTGCCATCGCGATCTCCTCCTGACGCCCCGGTCCGCATGAACCGGCAATGACAAGTTTAGGCACGGAATCAGAATAAGTCTAGACATAGAGAATTCGATATGTTTAGACTTAAAAATCACGAACCGGCCGGGAGGAGCGCCAGATGCAGGTTCTCGACAGGGCCGCAACCGCGGCCGATGAAACGGCGGGCAGCCGGCCTGCCGCGTTTTTCTTTGGTTTGGCCGCATGAGCGGCCCGCTTGCCGGCATCAAGGTGCTCGACCTGTCGCGCGTGCTGGCGGGGCCGTATTGCACGGCGCTGCTGGCCGACGTCGGCGCCGAGATCGTCAAGCTCGAGCCGCCTTCCGGCGACGACTACCGCCATATCGGCCCGTTCAAGGACGGCGAGAGCGCGCTGTTCACGCTCAACAACCGCGGCAAGAAGAGCGTCGTGCTCGACCTGAAGAAACCGGCCGACCTCGAACTGGCGCAGGCGCTCGCCGCCCGTGTCGACGTGGTGGTGGAAAACTTCCGCCCCGGCGTGGCCGCCCGGCTCGGCCTCGGCGCCGAGGCACTGCGCAAGGCCAATCCCCGGCTGATCTACTGCTCCATCTCCGGTTTCGGGCAGGAAGGCCCCTTCAAGGACCTGCCGGCCTACGACCTGGTGGTGCAGGCGATGTCCGGCCTGATGGCCGCGACCGGCGAGGACGGCGGCGCGCCGCTGAAAACCGGCGAAAGCATCGCCGACCTGATCGCCGGCCTGTTCGCAAGCTGGTCGATCATGGCCGCTCTCGTGCAGCGCAACGCGACAGACCAGGGCGCGGTGCTGGACATTGCGATGTACGACGCGCTGTTTTCCATGCTGACCACCAGCCACGCCCAGCATTTCTATGGCCGCGTGCTGCCGGGCCGTGTCGGCAATCGCCATCCGCTTTCCACGCCCTTCGGCTGCTTCAGGACCAGCGACGGGCAAGTGGTGATCGCGGTGCTGAGCGGCGGGCAGTTCCAGCGCCTCGCGGCGCTGATCGGCAGAGCCGAGATCGCCAACGACCCGCGCTTTGCCTCCGACTCTAGTCGCACCGAGCACGAACCGGCGCTGCGGGCGCTGATCGAGGAATGGTCCGGACGCCTGACCACCGAACAGGCCGTCGCCGCATTGGCCGCCGAAGGCCTGCCGACCGCGCCGATCTGGGACATCGCGCAGGCCGCCGACAACGAGCATGCCGCCGTGCGCGGCCTGGTGAGCCGGCTTGCGCATCCCGTCCTCGGGAAAACCCCGGTTGTCGGCCAGCCGGTTCGGTTCGACGGCGTCAAGCCGGTGGCCGCGTCGGCCGCCCCCCGCCTCGGCGGCGACCTCGCGGCCGTGCTGAAGGAATTCGGGCTGGAGGAGCGCGCATGACTGCGATCGACGATCCCTGGCACATGCTCTCCGAGGAAGAGCGCCTGTTCTGCGACGTGCTGGAGCGCCTGTGCGCCGACAGGATCGCGCCGCTGGCGGCCGAAACCGACGAGACATCGCGCTTCGTGCATGAGCAGCTCGCAACGCTCGGCGAAGCCGGCATGATGGGCGCCAATTTGCCGGACGCCTATGGCGGCGGCGGCATTTCCGCGCCCGCGCTGTTGCGTGCCGTCGCCATCGTCGCCGGCGCCTGCGGCTCGACCGCTTCGGCGCTGACCGCGCATTATCTGGCGACCGATTCCATCCTGATCGGCGGCACCGAAGCGCAAAAGGAAGAATGGCTGCCCAAGGCCGCCAGCGGCGAGGTGCTCGCCGCCTTCGCGCTCACCGAGCCCACCGCCGGCTCCGACCCCGCCGACATGAAGACGCGGGCGCGGCGCACCGAAAAGGGTTGGCACCTCAAGGGCACCAAGTGCTTCATCTCCAACGGCGGCGTCGCCGACGTCGTCGTGGTCTATGCCGTGACCGATCCGGACAAGGGCCATCGCGGCATCTCCGCCTTCCTGCTGCCGAAGGGCACGCCCGGCTTCGAGGCCGGCCCGGCGGAAAAGACCATGGGCCTGAAGGGCGGCCACGTCTTCACGCTGAACCTCGATTGCGAACTGCCCGAAAGCGCGCTGCTGGGCGAGGAAGGCAAGGGCTTCCGCACGGCCATGCAGGTCCTCGACAACGGCCGTGTGGAGGTCGCCGCCCAATGCCTCGGCCTTGCGGGCGCGGCGATGAAGGCGGCGATCGCCTATGCGAAGGAACGCGTCATCGGCGGCATTACGCTGTCGGAGCGCCAGGGCATCCGCTGGATGATCGCCGACATGGGGCTCGCCTGGCATTCGGCGCTGCTCCTGTCGCAGGAGGCCGCGCGCCAGCGCGACCTGGCGCACCGCCATGGCGGACGCTTCTCGGCCGCCTCGTCGATGGCCAAGCTCGGCGCCTCGGAGGCCGCGGGAAAGATCGCCGACACCGCCCTGCAATTGCACGGCGGTTACGGCTATACTCGCGATTTCCCCGTCGAGCGGATCGCCCGCGACCTGAGGATCATGCGCATCTATGAAGGATCCAGCGAAATCCAGCGCATCATCATCTCGGGCAACATGCTGGCCTGACAGGAGGCGGATCGTGAACGACCGAGGGGACGATGCCCGCTACAGTTTTCTTGCAGACGGAAGCACGCTAGATCGTTTCACCGTTTCACGGAAACGGCGCAACGATCTATCTCTTTGTTTTAGCCGCATTTGTGCGACGCCAGACGATTCCGTCTGGCTGCAAAATGCTCTAGCGCCAGGAGACGATTGACGCAGGCGTCCATTCTCTGACCCTATCAAGCGCCGTTGGGGGAGTGGCGGCGCGCGATGAATTCCCGATAGTTCACTCGTCCATCAAGGAGAACGACGATGACCTTTTCCAACGCACTGAAATCCGCCCTGCTCGGCCTGGCCGTGCTTGGCCTGACCGTGCCGGCCATGGCCGACCAGCTTGCCGACATCAAGGCCAAGGGCAAGATCGAGACCGCCACGGACATGCACTATGCGCCCTTCGATATGCTGAACAACGGCACCTACGAAGGCATGACCAAGGACCTGTTCGACGGCGTGGCCAAGGAAATCGGCGTCGAGCCGGTCTACCAGGACATTCCCTGGACCGCCGAGCTGCCGGGCCTTGAGGTGAAGAAGTTCGACATCGTCATCGCACCGGTCACCATCACGGCCGAGCGCCTCGAACGCTACGCCTTCACGCTGCCGATCGCCGACGCCACCGTGGCGCTGGTGCGCGCCGCCGCCAACACCGAGCTGAAGAATCCCGAAGACATCAAGGGCAAGACCGTCGGCGTCCAGCAGGGCACCGCGCAGTTCAAGCAGTTGCAGGCCTTCGGCGACAAGCTCGGCGGCGTCAACGTCAAGGAATACGGCACCACCGACGAGGCCTATGCCGACCTCGCCGCCGGCCGTCTCGACGCCGTCGCCGGCTCGCTGCCGAACCTCACCTATCTGGTCAAGAGCCGTCCCGAGACGTTCGCCATGTTCGACAAGGCCACCTTCGGCCAGCCGACCTATTTCGCCTGGGTGGCGCGCAAGGACGCCGATAGCGAAAGCTTCGTCAAGGCGATCAACGACGCCATGCTGAAGATGACTGACGACGGCCGCATCAAGGCCATCCAGGAAAAGTGGCTGGGCACCTACACCGAGCTGCCGCGCGAAGTTCCGACCAAGTAAGGCCTTAGAGCGGGCGGGAGTGATCCCGCCCGCAACCTTCCATCCGCCCCTTGGCGGCAAATGGAGCATCGATGTTTTCGATCCCCGTTTTCCTGAGCAGTTTCGAGCCGCTCTTCTGGGCGGCGCGCTTCACGCTGCTGATTTCCGTCCTCGGCATCGCGCTGGGGCTGGTGGTCGGCGCGCTGATCTGCGCGGCGGCACTGTCGCGCACGCGCTGGCTGCGCTGGTTCGCGGCGCTCTGGGTCAGCTTCCTGCGCGGCGTTCCGCTGCTGGTGCAGCTCCTGCTCGCCTATTACCTTTTGCCGGTCATCGGCATCAACGTGCCGGCGATGGTCGCCGCCGTGGTGACGGTCGGCATCTGTTCCAGCGCCTATGTCTCGGAAATCTGGCGCGGCGCCATCATCGCGCTGCCGAAAGGCCAGACCGAGGCGGCCACCGCCATCGGCATGCTGCCGCGCGACATCTGGATCAGGGTGATCCTGCCGCAGGCCTTCCGCTACTCGCTGCCGGCGCTGGTCAACGAACTGATCCTTCTGGTCAAGGCGTCGTCGCTGGTCTCGGTCGTCGGCATCCTTGAGGTGACGCGCGCCAGCCAGGCGCAGGCCGCCACCACCTTCCGGCCGCTGGAAGTCTACATCGCGGCCGCCTGTATCTACCTCGTCATCAATCTCTGCTTCGCGGCGCTCGGGCGCTACCTCGAGCACAGGACGGCCGTCTGATGGACCCGAGCATCCTGCTGCAATACTGGCCGATCCTGCTCTCCGGCTTCAAACTGACGATCCTGTGCTGGGTTCTCGGCACCATCTTCAGCATGATCCTCGGCCTGATTATCTCGCTGGCGCAGCGCTACGGGCCGCGCCCCCTCGGCTGGCTGATCCAGGCCTATATCGAGGTCATCCGCGGCACGCCGTTCCTGGTGCAGCTCTTCGTTCTTTATTACGGCGGCCCGCTGCTCGGCCTGCGCCTCGACGCACTTCCGGCGGGACTACTCGGGCTCAGCGTCTACGGCAGTCCCTATTTCGCCGAGATCTTTCGCGCCGGCTACCTCGCCGTGCCGGTCGGGCAGTTGGAGGCGGCACGCGCCATCGGTATGTCGGAACTCACCATCGTTCGCCGCATACTGTTGCCGCTCAGCCTCGTTTCGGCGCTGCCGGCACTGGTCAACTTCTCCATCATCCTGACCAAGGAGACGGTGATCCTGTCCATCATCACCGTGCCGGAGCTGATGTATTCCGTGCAGCGCATGTCCACCGAGACCTTCCGCTACCTGGAAGCCAACTTCATCCTGGCGCTGTTCTTCTGGCTCCTGGTCGAAACCATCTCGCGCGCCGGCCGCTGGCTGGAAACGCGCATCACCAGACATCTGATCGAAAGGACGTAGGATGATCGAAGCCTCATCCGTCGAGATCCGCAAGGTCAACAAGTTCTACGGCCCCTTCCAGGCATTGAAGGACGTGAACCTGTCGATCCTGCCTGGCAAGGTCACCTGCCTGATCGGACCTTCCGGTTCGGGCAAATCGACGCTGCTGCGCTGCATCAACTTCCTCGAGGAATACGATTCCGGCGAGATCGCCATCGACGGGCAGTTGATCGGCTATGCGACGCCCGGCGGCCGCAGGATGCCCGGTCGCAAGCTGCGCGAGATGCGCCGTTCCATCGGCATGGTGTTCCAGCAATTCAACCTGTGGCCGCACATGACCGCGCTGCAGAACGTGGCCGAGGGGCTGATCCGCGTGCGCGGCCTGCCGAAGGCGCAAGCCGAGGCCCGCGCCGCCGAGGCGCTGAAGAAAGTGGGACTGGCCGACAAGATGGCCAACCATCCCTCGCGCCTTTCCGGCGGCCAGCAACAGCGCGTGGCGATCGCCCGGGCGATTGCCATGGAACCGCGCCTGATGCTGTTCGACGAGCCGACCTCGGCACTCGACCCGGAGCTGGTTGGCGAGGTGCTGAGCGTCATGCGCACGCTCGCGACCGAAGGCATGACCATGGTCGTCGTCACCCACGAAATGGGCTTCGCGGCCCATGTCGCGGATCAGGTCGCCTTCATGGAAAAGGGCGAACTGGTGGGCGTGGACGCACCGGGCAAGATCCTGCACCATCCCGAGGACCCGCGCATCCAGGCCTTCCTACGCACCTATCACGAGCGCAACAGTTTTTGACCTGCCGCCGCCAGCGGTGCGGAGTTCGGACGTCGCCCACCCTTCTATCGCTACCCGGGCACGACTTTAGCCACGCCCTGCAAGGCGCGTGGGGAATGATGACTGGAAGCTGAAGCCAGCCGTCAGCCGACGAAGGCGCGCTCGACGACGAAACTGGCAGGCGCGCTGAGAGACCCCTCGACGAAGCCGTGGTTCTCGGCCAGTTCCTTGACGTCCTTCAGCATCTCCATGGAGCCGCAGATCATCACCCGATCGGTTTCCGGGTTGAGCGGTTCGACGCCGAGGTCGGAATAGAACTTGCCGGAGCCGATCAGCGCAGTGATGCGGCCCATGCAGTCGCTCTGCTCGCGCGTCGTCGAATTGTAGAGCGTGAAGCGGCCCTCGGTCAGTTCGCCGATCAGCGGATCGTCCTTCAGCGACGCCGCAAGTTCCTGGCCATAGACCAGCTCGGCCCTGTCGCGGCAGGTATGGGTAAGGACAACCTGATCGAACTTCTCGTAGGTGTCGGGATCGCGCAGCAGCGAGGCGAAGGGGGCGATGCCGGTGCCGGTCGAGATCATGAAGACGCGCCTGGCCGGGGTCAGCGCGTCGAGCACCAGCGTGCCGGTCGACTTCTGGCGCATCAGCACCGTGTCGCCCGGCTGGATCTTCTGCAAATGCTGGGTTAGCGGGCCGTCGGGCACCTTGATGGAGAAGAACTCCAGTTCCTCGTCCCAGGCGGGGCTCGCCACCGAATAGGCGCGGAACACCGGCTTCTCGGCATTCGGCAGGCCGATCATGACGAACTCGCCGGAGCGGAAGCGGAAGGACTGCGGACGGGTGATGCGGAAGGAGAACAGCCGGTCGGTGTAATGGCGCACCGACACCACCGTCTCGGCATAGACATTGGCGGGAATGGGGAACTGCGGCGCGCGCGGCTCGGGTGCAAGGGCAGACGTCATGCGGAAACATCCTGCGGCAAAGACGAAGGGCGTTATCGTGCGGCGCTGAACCAGTCAATCGGGCGGCCTGTCACAGCGCCCTCGTCACGGCCCCGCGCATCAGGCCCCACGTATCAGGCCCTTGTGTGGTAAATTTATTAGTATACAAATGATTTCCGTGTCAAGATCGGGCGGGAAAGCCGGTCGGTCCGGCGCGTATCCGCGGTCCGGATTCGGGTTTCGGCGATGGATGAAAACCTTCAGGTTCACTCGGGCAGCGTCGTGGCCGGCATCGATGTCGGCGGCACCTTCACCGACCTGATCCTGATCGACCAAGCGGCCTTCAAGGTCGAGATCGCCAAGACGCCGACGACCGTCGACAACCAGGCCTTCGGTGTGGTCGCGGCCCTTGCCGCCACCGGCTACCCGGTGAAGGATATCGACCTCATCGTCCACGGCACCACCACCACCACCAACGCGGTGCTGGAACGGCGGCTCGCCAGGACCGGCATGATCACCACCGCCGGCTTCCGCGACGTGATCGAGCTCGGCCGGCGCACGCGCCCGCAGGCATACGGCATGACCGGAACCTTCGTCCCCGTCATCCCGCGCAACCTGCGCCTCGAAGTCGCCGAGCGCGTGGAAGCCGGCGGCGCAGTGCGCACGCCGCTCGACGAGGACGGCGTGCGCGATGCCGTGCGGCAATTGCTCGATGCCGGCTGCGAGTCGCTCGTCATCCACTTCCTGCATTGCTACGCCAACCCCGAGCACGAGAAGCGCGCGGCCGAGATCGCCGCCGAACTCTGGCCGAACGGCCATATCACCATGGGCCACGCGCTGCTTTCGGAAGCGCGCGAATTCGAGCGCGGGGTGACGGCGGCCGTCAACGCCTCGGTGCAGCCGATCCTCGAACGCTATGTCGAGAAGCTCAGGACAGAGCTGGCGGGACAGGGCTATGCCCGCGACTTCCTGATGATGAACGGCAACGGCGGCATGATCTCGGCCCGCTTCGTCACCCGCGAGGCGGCCAAGACGGTGATGTCCGGCCCGGCTTCCGGCGTCATCGCCGCCGCCTATACCGGCAGGCGCGCCGGCTTCGAGAACCTCGTCACCTACGACATGGGCGGCACCTCGACGGACGTCGCGCTGATCCGCAACGCCGAGCCGGCCGTCTCCAACGAGATCGAGATCGAATACGCCATGCCGATCCATGTGCCGATGGTGGCGGTGCACACCGTCGGCGCCGGCGGCGGCTCGATCGCCCGCGTCGACGCGGCAGGGCTGATCCAGGTCGGGCCGCAGAGCGCGGGTGCTGCCCCCGGCCCGATCTGCTACGGCCGCGGCGGCACGGAACCGACCATCACCGACGCCAACCTCGTGCTCGGCCGGCTGGCGCCGAAGAAGCTGCTTTCCGTCGACAATCCGGTTTCCATGGAAAGCGTGACCGCCGTCTTCGAGGAGAAAATCGGTCGCGCCGCCGGGCTTTCCGGTGTCGAAGCGGCGGGCGCCGTTCTGAAACTCGGCAACATGAAGATGGCCGGCGCCATCCGCATGGTGTCAGTGGCGCGCGGCCACGACCCGCGCGACTTCACCCTGTTCGCCTTCGGCGGCGCCGGGCCGCTGCACGCCTCGGCGCTCGCCCGCGAGCTTGGCCTGCCGCGCGTTCTGGTGCCGGCGCGGCCCGGCATCACCAACGCGCTCGGCTGCGTGGTGGCGGACCTGCGGCACGACTTCGTCAACACGCTGAACCAGCCGGTGACGGCGCTGGACGAGGAGCGCGTGCAGGCCGTGCTGGCCTCGCAAGTGGAGGAAGGCAAGGCGCTGATCGCGCAGGAAGCGGTGCAGCCGGACGAAATCCGCATCAACCATTCGGCCGACATGCAGTTCATCGGCCAGACGCATATCGTCAACGTTCCCCTGCCTTCCGCAACCATCGACCGCGCGACCTTGCAGGCGCTGTTCGAGAAGGCTTATTTCGCCCGCTTCAAGGTGGAGTTGCCGGAAATCCGCGCCAACCTCGTCAACCTCAACACCTCAGTCACCGGCGTGCGCCCCGCGCTCCACCTTAGCCGGCTCATCGACCCGGCCGGGCGTGCTGGCACGCTTGCCGAGGCACGGCTGGAAGTGCGCCCCGTCTGGTATGACGGGCGCTGGCACGACACACCGGTCTATGCACGCGAAAGGCTGCCGCTGGACGCCGTCATCGAAGGCCCGGCCATCCTCGAGCAGATGGACTGCACGACGGTGCTGGAGCCGGGCGACACGGCGCGCGGCGATGCGGACGGAAACATCGTCATCGAGGTGAGATGACCATGACCCTCGACACCATCACCCTCTCCGTCATCCAGGCCGCGCTCCAACAGGCCTGCGACGAGATGGACCTGACCTTCTCCCGCGCCGCCTTCTCTCCGGTCATCGCCGAGGCCAACGACCGCTCGGACGGCATCTATTCGGCCGAGGACGGCTCGCTGATCGCGCAGGGCAACCAGGGCCTGCCGGTGTTCGTCGGCGTCATGCAGCACTCCACCCGCACCGTCATCGAGATGATCCGCGACGGGCGCTGCCTGCCGCCGCAAGAAGGCGACATCTACATCGTCAACGACCCCTATCTCGGCGGCACGCACCTGATGGACGTGCGCTTCGTCATGCCGCTCTATCGCGACGGACAAATCTTCTGCTGGCTGTCCAACACCGGCCATTGGCCCGATATCGGCGGCGCGGTGCCGGGCGGCTTTTCCGCCTCGGCCACCGCCGTCGAACAGGAGGGGCTGCGGCTGCCGCCGGTAAAGCTCTTCAAGAAAGGCGTGCTCGATCCGGAAATCCACGCCATCATCGCCTCCAACATCCGCGTCGCCGACCAGCGTATCGGCGACATCAAGGCGCAGGCCGCCGCCCTGCTGGTCGGGCAGGACCGGGTCAACGAGATCCTGGATCGTTACGGAGACGAAACGGTAAGAGATGCCATTTCCGAACTGCGCCGCCGCGCCGCCGAGCAGATGCGCGCGGCGATTGCCGCCATTCCCGACGGGCTCTACCGCTCGAAGGCCTTCGTCGATTCCGACGGGGTGGTCGACCATCCGCTGACGGTGGCGCTGCTGGTCGAAAAGCAGGGCGAGACGCTGACCTTCGATTTCTCGCAGTCGAGCCATCCCTGCGCCGGGCCGATGAACAGCGTGCTCGCCACCACGCTGTCCTCCGTCTATCTCGCCATGCGCCACATCTTCCCCGACGTGCCGATCAACGCCGGCGCCTTCGAGCCGCTGATCGTCAGGCGGCCGGAGGGCACCTTCCTCGACGCGCATTATCCGCGCCCGGTTTCCGGCTGCGCGGCGGAAGTCTCGCAGCGCATCGCCGAGGCGGTGTTCGCGGCCCTCGTGCAGGCCCTGCCGGAAAAGGTGACGGCGGCGCCCGCAGGCTCCAGCGGCAACTTCGCTCTCGGCGGCCACGACCCGGCGCGCGGCCGCGACTATGTCATGTACCAGATTTCCGGCGGCGGCTATGGCGGCAACGCGGCCGAAGACGGGCTTTCCAACGGCTGCTCGACCATCGGCATCTCCAAGTCGCCGCCGGTCGAGATCATGGAACAGGCGTTTCCGGTGCTCTACCGCCACTATGCGCTGCGCGAAGGGTCCGGCGGCGCGGGCAAGCATCGCGGCGGCTTCGGGCTCGCCTACGAGGTGGAATTGCTCAGAGGGGAAGCCCGCGCGTCCTTCGTCATGGATCACGGCCGCTTCGGGCCGCAGGGCGCACTCGGCGGCGCGGATGGCGCCGTCAACGAAGTGACGGTGTTCCGCGACGGCGAGGCGCATGTGCCGCCGCACCTCTCCAAGGAACAGGATATCCCGATGAAGGCCGGCGATCGCGTGCGCGTCGGCACGCCCGGCGGTGGCGGCTATGGCGACCCGCACCAGCGCGACCCGGATGCGGTGCGGCACGACGTGGCCATGGGGTACTACACTGCGACGCAGGCGAAAGAGATGTTCGGAGTGGCGGTGGAGTGAGATCGGGATTAGCAGACATCAGCCCCCGATCTTGAGCACTGCACACCGTCCAGCACCCCCCGTCCGTCTCGGCGCTGCGCGCCGATCCACCTTCTCCCACAAGGGTAGAAGGTACGGCAGCGCACCCTCGCGGCCAATCGTCAACGCTGGAGATTTGCTGCAGCGGAGGCGCAAACTCCTCCCTTCTCCCCTTGTGGAGAAGGTGGCCGAGCGAAGTGAGGTCGGATGAGGGTTGCTGGACGGAGCGCTACCTGAGAAAGATTTTCTCCCGAAACTTATCCACCTCTCCCGAACCCGCCGCATACTTGGCCCAGCTTCCCGCGCGGGAACACCGGTCATGACGGTGATTGCGTGGCGGGGAGCCGGCGCCTCCGGCGGTTGTTCAACGTAAGCAACCGCCCGGGGAGGTTCCGTCCAAGGGTTCCCCTGGGGGTAATACGGCCCCCGCGCGCTGGACGAGCGCTGCAAGCCATCGGCCGGTGTTGGCGCAAATGCCTTCAGCGTGAGCTGCGGTGAAGCGGAACGGACGGGAACAGAAATCGCCGGCGGGCGCGGGATGCCGCGCCATTACTTAACTTAGCAGGCTCGGCAACCGCGCCCGCTTTCCGACCTCAATTCAATGAGGTCAGTTCTTTGACAATGGCCAGGGCCAAAAGGCAGCGTGGCGAAGATGAAGTGCGCCGACGCTCAGTGGTTGTCCCTCGGCATTCCGGCCGTATGCGCGACGTCCTGGTATTTCACCGCCGGCTTCAGCACCATGCCCTGGTCGAACTGGTCGACCATGGCGCGCTGGATCTCCTGCCACGGCGTCTGGTGTTTCGGATAGTGATAGCCGCCGTTGCCGTTCAGCGCGGCACGGCGCTTGGCCAGTTCCTCGTCGGAAATCAGGATATCGGCCGTGCCCTTGCGCAGGTCGATGCGCACGCGGTCGCCGGTCTTCAGCAGCGCCAGGCCGCCGCCGACGGCGGCTTCCGGCGAGGCGTTGAGGATCGACGGCGTGCCGGACGTGCCGGACTGGCGGCCGTCGCCGATGCAGGGCAGCGAGTGGATGCCTTTCTTGATGAGATAAGCCGGCGGCTGCATGTTGACCACCTCCGCGCCGCCCGGATAGCCGACCGGCCCGGCGCCGCGCATGAAGAGGATGGTGTGCTCGTCGATCCCCTCGGCCGGGTCGTCGATGCGGGCGTGGTAATCTTCCGGCCCGTCGAAGACGGCCGCCTTGCCTTCGAAGGCGTCGGGGTCGGCCGGGTTCATAAGGTAGCGGTCGCGGAACTCCTCCGAGATCACGCTGGTCTTCATGATGGCCGAATCGAACAGGTTGCCCTTCAGGTTGATGAAGCCGGCTTCCTTCTTCAGCGGATCGGCGACCGTGCGGATGACGTCCGGGTCCATGACCTCGGCACCGGCGCAGTTCTCGCCCATCGACTTGCCGTTGACGGTGACGGCGTCGGGATGCGGCAGGAGACCGGCCTTCATCAGTTCGGCGACGACCGCCGGCACGCCGCCGGCATGGTGATAGTCCTCGCCGAGATATTCGCCGGCCGGCTGCAGGTTGACCAGCAGCGGAATCTTGTGGCCGACCGCCTGCCAGTCGTCGTTGTCGAGTTTGACCCCGAGATGACGGGCGATGGCGTTGAGATGGATCGGCGCGTTGGTCGAGCCGCCGATGGCCGAATTGACGACGATGGCGTTCTCGAAGGCTTCGCGCGTCATGATGTCGGATGGTTTCAGGTCCTCGTGCACCATCTCGACGATGCGCTTGCCGGTCTCGTAGGAAATCTGGCCGCGCTCGCGATAGGGCGCGGGGATGGCGGCGGAACCGGGAAGCTGCATGCCGAGCGCTTCGGCGAGGCTATTCATGGTGGTGGCCGTGCCCATGGTGTTGCAGTAGCCCGTCGACGGCGCCGAAGATGCGACGATTTCCATGAACTCGTTGTAGTCGATCTCGCCGGCCGACAGCCGCTGGCGCGATTCCCACACGATGGTGCCGGAGCCGGTGCGCTTGCCCTTGTGCCAACCGTTCAGCATCGGCCCGACCGACAGCGCGATCGCGGGAATGTTGACGGTGGCGGCGGCCATCAGCAGCGCCGGCGTGGTCTTGTCGCAGCCGATGGTCAGCACCACGCCGTCGAGCGGATAGCCGTAAAGCACCTCGACCAGCGACAGGTAGGCGAGGTTGCGGTCGAGCGAGGCGGTCGGGCGCTTGCCGGTTTCCTGGATCGGATGGCAGGGGAACTCGAAGGGCACGCCGCCGGCAGCCTCGATGCCGGCGCGGATGCGCTTGGCAAGGTCCAGGTGGTGGCGGTTGCAAGGCGACAGGTCCGAGCCGGTCTGGGCGATGCCGATCAGCGGCTTGCCGGACTGCAGTTCCTCGCGGGTCAAGCCGAAATTGAGGTAGCGTTCCAGGTAGAGCGCCGTCATGCCGGGATTGTCCGGGTTGTCGAACCACTCCTGGGAGCGAAGCTTTTTCCGGGTCGGGGCGCCTGCCATCGGGGAAATCCTTATTTGTCTGATAAATGGATAGGACAGCGCCGTCCCCCCGGCAAGAGGGTTCGCTGTCGCACCCCGGACTTTGGTGCGATGGACAGCGACGCCATACCAAGCTACGCATTTCCCACGTCTCGACGGGAGGATGCAATGGCTTTGGTGATCGAAGGCGAGGAGCGCATCGCGGCGCCGGTGGAGAAGGTCTGGACCGCCCTCAACGATCCGGACGTGCTGAAGGACTGCATCCCCGGCTGCCAGAGCCTGGAGATGAAATCACCGACCGAGATGGCGGCGACCGTCGTGCTCAAGATCGGCCCGATCAAGGCGACCTTCAACGGCGAGGTGACGCTGAAGAATTTGAAGCCGCCGCACTCCTACACCATCCAGGGGGAAGGCAAGGGCGGCATCGCCGGTTTCGCCAAGGGCGGCGCGGACGTGACGCTGACGCCCGACGGCGACGGCACCATGCTGAAATACGCCGCCAAGGCCGATGTCGGCGGCAAGATCGCCCAGCTCGGCAGCCGGCTGATCACCTCGACGTCGAAGAAGCTGGCGGGCCAATTCTTCTCGACGTTCGGGGAGAAAGTGGGAGGGTAGTGCCGTTCCACCTCCCCCCTTGAGGGGAGGAAAAGGCGCCGCTACTCGAACACAATCGCCGGCGCAGCACCTTCGGCCGACGCCTTCTCCTCGGCCAGCCGCTCCCACACCTTGGCCGCGATGTCGCGATAGATCTTGGCTTCGGGGCCGTCCGGCTTGGCGGCCACGACCGGCCTGCCGTCGTCGGAGCTTTCGCGAATGCCCATCTCCAGCGGCACCTCGCCGAGGAAGGTGACGCCGAGCCGCTCGGCCTCCCGCTTCGCGCCGCCATGACCGAAGATGTCGTAGCGCTTGCCGGTGTCGGGGGCGATGAAATAGCTCATGTTCTCGACGATGCCGAGCAGCGGCACGTCGACCTTGCGGAACATATTGAGGCCCTTGCGGGCGTCGATCAAAGCGAGGTCCTGCGGCGTCGAAACGATGACGGCGCCGGCCAGCGGCACCTGCTGGGCCATGGTGAGCTGGGCGTCGCCGGTGCCGGGCGGCATGTCGACCACCAGCACGTCGAGCGGTCCCCACTCGCATTCGCGCAGCATCTGCGTCAGCGCCGATATCACCATTGGCCCGCGCCAGATCATCGGCGTCTCCTCATCGACGAGGAAGCCCATGGACATGACCTTGAGGCCGAAATTCTGCATCGGCTGCAGGATCTTGCCGTCCTTCGTCTCCGGCCGGCCCCTGATGCCAAGCAGGCGCGGCATGGACGGACCGTAGATGTCGGCGTCGAGCACGCCCACTTTCAGACCGTTGGCGGCGAGCCCCAGCGCCAGGTTCACGGCGGTGGTCGACTTGCCGACGCCGCCCTTGCCGGACGCCACGGCGATGATCGCCTCGATGCCCGGCACGCCGCGCTTGCCGGAGGTGCGCGAAGCGGGCGCGTGCGGGGCATGGCCGCCAGGAGCTGGAGCCAGTCGCGGCGGCTGGCGCGGCGGGGCGTTTTCCATGCCGCCGCCCTTCTTCTCGGCGGTCAGCGCCACGACCGCGCCGGCAACGCCGGGGATCGTCTTGACGACGCGCTCGGCGGCGGCGCGCAGCGGCTCCATCTGCTGTGCCCGTTCGGCCGGAACGGTGATGGAGAAGAAGACCTTGGAATCGGCGATGAAGATTTCCGACACAAGGCCGAGATCGACGATATTGCCGGTGAAATCCGGCCCGTTGACCGTCTTCAGGTGCTCAATGACGGATTCCTTGGTGACGGTCATGGATCATTCCTTGGCTGGCCGGACCGCATGTCCGGCGGGCGTGATGGCGAAATCAAGAGTCACATAATCCGCTTTCGCCGGGACGCAAGCGCCAGATCGCGCCGTCAGCCGGCCAGATGCGAGACCCAGTAGGTCAGCGCCGCGATGGCCGCGGTGGCCGGCAGGGTAACGACCCAGGCAACGACGATGTTGCCGGCAAGACCCCAGCGCACGGCCGAAACGCGGCGTGCGGCACCCACGCCGACGATGGCGCCGGTGATGGTGTGGGTGGTGGAAACGGGAATGCCGAGCCACGTCGCGCCGAACAGGGTGATGGCGCCGCCGGTCTCGGCACAGAAGCCCTGCATGGGATTGAGCCGGGTGATCTTGGAACCCATCGTGTGGACGATGCGCCAGCCGCCGAACAGCGTGCCGAGCGCCAGCGCCGACTGGCAGGTCAGCACGACCCACAGCGGAACGTAGAACGTGTCGCCCAGCATGCCCTGCGAGTAGAGCAGCACGGCGATGATGCCCATGGTCTTCTGTGCATCGTTGCCGCCGTGGCCGAGCGAATAGAGCGAGGCGGAAAAGAACTGCGCGACGCGAAAGGTGCTGTCGACGGCGAACGGCGTCTGCCGCACGAACAGCCACGACACCAGAAGGATGAGGATCAACGCCAGCACGAAGCCGGTGGCGGGCGACAGGACGATTGCCGCAACCGTCTTGCTCAGCCCGCCCCAGACGATGGCGCCGGTGCCGGCCTTGGCCACGCCGGCGCCGACCAGCCCGCCGATCAGCGCGTGCGAGGACGAAGACGGGATGCCGAGCCACCAGGTCAGGATGTTCCACACGATGGCCCCTGTCAGCGCCGCGAAGATGACGGCGGGCGTCACGATCTCGGCCGAGACGATGCCCTTGCCGATGGTCTCGGCGACGTGCAGGCCGAAGAACAGGAAGGCGATGAAATTGAAGAAGGCCGCCCAGAAGACGGCGTATTGCGGCCTCAGCACCCGCGTCGAGACGATGGTGGCGATGGAATTGGCGGCGTCGTGCAGGCCGTTGAGGAAATCGAAGAACAGCGCGACAGCGACAAGCCCAACGAGCAGCGGAAAGGCGAGCGAGGCTTCCATCGGCGGCTACACGTTCTCGATGACGATGCCGGAAATCTCGTTGGCGACGTCCTCGAACCGATCGACCACCTTTTCGAGCTGGCTGTAGATCTCCGCGCCCGTCAGGTAGGCCATGGCGTTGCCGGTGCGGTGGCGGTGGAACAGGTCCTTCAGGCCCCGCTCGTGCAATTCGTCGGACCGCTCCTCGGCGCGCGTCACCTCCTCGGCGATCGTCGCCAGTTGCTGCGCGTTGGCATTGGCCTTGGCCAGCAGCGGCACGGCCCTGGCGACCAGCCGGGCCGCGTCGACGATCGTGCCGCCCATCTCGCGCATCAGCGGGTCGAATTCCTTCGTCTCGAACCGCCTGACCGTCTTGACCGTCTTGTTCATCATGTCGATGGCGTCGTCCATCGACTGGATCAGGTCCTGGATGTCGCTGCGGTCGAAGGGGGTGATGAAGGAGCGCCGCACGGCCAGCATCACCTCGGCGGCGATGGTGTCGGCTTCCTTTTCCAGCGTGACGATCCTGTCGCAGTTGGCCTCGACATCCTCGCCCGAAAGCAGGTGTTCCAGCGCCTCGGCGGCGGCGACCACGGTGCGTGCGTGCCGGTCGAACAGATCGAAGAAACGATCCTCGCGCGGCAGAAGCTTGCGAAACCAGCCCAGCATTCCCGACGTCCCTTTGCGGCGATGGCGTCCCATAACGCGATTAGCCGGCGGCGCAAATACAAACTGGTGCAAAAAGTGGGGCCGGTGCAAAAAGTGGGGATGCCGGCATGGCCGGCCGGTTGCCTCATGATAGATTCGGCCATGATCGACAAGCTGGAATTCTTCATCGCGCTGGCCAGGGAAGAACATTTCGGCCGCGCGGCGGAGCGTTGCGGGGTGACGCAGCCGACGCTGTCGGCCGGCATCAAGCAGTTGGAGGACCAGCTCGGCGTCATGCTGGTCAAGCGCGGCTCGCGCTTCCAGGGGCTGACGCCGGAAGGCGCGCAGGTGCTTGCCTGGGCGCGGCGCATCGTCGGCGACACGCGCGCCATGAAGGAGGAGATGCGCGCGGCCAAGATCGGCCTCACCGGCCATATCCGTATCGCAGCCATCCCGACCGCGCTCGCCATGGTGGCAAGGCTGACGACGCCGTTCCGCGAGAAGCATCCCGGCGTCACCTTTTCGATCCTATCGAGAACCTCTATCGAGGTGCTCACCCTGCTCGGCAATTTCGACATCGATGCCGGCATCACCTATCTCGACAACGAGCCGCTGGGGCGGGTGGCAAGCGTACCGCTCTACAACGAGCGCTACCAGCTCATCACGGCCGTCGGCACGCCCTACTCCGACCGCGACCATGTGTCATGGGCCGAGGTCAGCCGGCTGCCGCTCTGCCTGCTCACCCCCGACATGCAGAACCGGCGCATCATCGACCAGCACCTCGCTGAAGCCGGCGTGCAGGTGCGGCCGACGCTCGAATCGAATTCGATGATCGTGCTGTTCTCGCACATCAGGACCGGCAAATGGTCGTCGATCATGCCGCTCAACCTCACGGAAACGTTCGGCTTTTCCGAACCCATCCGGTCCATTCCAATCGTCGATCCGGATGCCCGCCACACGGTCGGCCTGGTGGCTGCCCCGCGACAGCCGCAGACGCCGCTGGTGTCGGCGCTGTTGGACGAGGCAATGACGCTGGCAAGCGATTTCAGGCAGGAGCGTTGATCTAAAAGGGTTACAACGACGGATTGATAGGAAATTTCTATCAAGCAACGGGACAACGCTATTGATTCCGCCGGTTTGCTCCGGTTTCTTAAGGACTTAGCGGGTAGACCGCGACGACAGGGAGGGCGCTGCATGGCTGTGCAGCCTGCAAGTACCGAAATAGCGGCGCGCACGGCGTCGATCATCCAGGAATTCAAGGCGCTGGAAGGGCCGCTGCTGCCGATCCTGCACGGCGTCCAGGGCGAATTCGGCTATGTCCCGCAGGAGGCGCTGCGCGTCATCGCGGACGAGCTGAACCTGTCGCGCGCCGAAGTGCACGGCGTCGCCTCCTTCTATCACGACTACCGCAAGGAACCCGGCGGCCGGCATGTGCTGAAGGTGTGCCAGGCGGAAGCCTGCCAGTCGATGGGCTCGGACACGACGACGGCGCGGATCAAGCAACTGCTCGGCATCGATTTCCATGAGACGGCGAAGGACGGCTCGGTGACACTGGAACCGGTCTATTGCCTCGGCCTGTGCGCCTGCTCCCCTTCCGCCATGCTCGACGGCGAAGTGATCGGCCGGCTGGACAACGAAAAGATCGACGAGATCGTCGAGGCGGTGCGCTCATGATCCCCCGCATTTTCATTCCCGACGATTCGGGCGCGCTGGCGCTCGGCGCCGAAAAAGTCGCCAAGGCCATCGAGAAGGAGCTCAAGGAGCGCGGCATCGAGGCCAAGATCGTGCGCAACGGCTCGCGCGGAGCCTATTTCCTCGAACCGATGGTCGAGGTCGCCTGCGACGCGGGCCGCGTTGCCTACGGTCCGGTCAAGGTCTCCGACGTCAAGGGCCTGTTCGACAGCGGCTTCCTGAAGGGCAGCCATCACAAGCGCTGGCTGGGCGATCCGGCCAAGATTCCGTTCCTGGCCAAGCAGACGCGACTGACCTTCGCGCGCTGCGGCATCACCGACCCCCTGTCGCTGGACGCCTACGAACGCCACGGCGGCTTGAAAGGCCTGCGCAAGGCGATCGCCATGCAGCCGGCCGACATCGTCAAACAGGTGACGGATTCAGGCCTGCGCGGACGCGGCGGCGCCGGCTTCCCGACCGGGATCAAGTGGAAGACCGTGCTCGATACGGCGGCTGACCAGAAATACATCGTCTGCAACGCCGACGAGGGCGATTCGGCCACCTTCGCCGACCGCATGATCATGGAAGGCGATCCCTTCGTGCTGATCGAGGGCATGGCCATCGCCGGCATCGCGACCGGCGCGACCAAGGGCTACATCTACATCCGTTCCGAATATCCGCATGCCGTCGCCAAGATGAACAGGGCGGTGGAGATAGCCCGCAAGGCGGGCGTGCTCGGCGTCAAGGTGCTGGGTTCGGCGCATGCCTTCGACATGGAGGTGCGCGTCGGCGCCGGCGCCTATGTCTGCGGCGAGGAAACCTCGCTGCTGAACAGCCTCGAGGGCAAGCGCGGCGTGGTGCGCGCCAAGCCGCCGCTGCCGGCCATCCAGGGCCTGTTCGGCAAGCCGACGGTGATCAACAACGTCATCTCGCTCGCCTCGGTGCCGATCGTCATGGACAAGGGCGCGGAATACTACCGCGACTTCGGCATGGGCCGCTCGCGCGGCACGATCCCGATCCAGATCGCCGGCAACGTCAAGCACGGCGGCCTGTTCGAGACCGCCTTCGGCCTGACGCTCGGCGAAATCGTCGACGATATCGGCGGCGGCACGGCAAGCGGCCGGCCGGTGAAGGCAGTGCAGGTCGGCGGTCCGCTGGGCGCCTATTTCCCGCGCGGCCTGTTCGACACGCCGTTCGACTACGAGGAGTTCGCCAAGCGTGACGGGCTGATCGGCCATGCCGGCATCACCGTCTTCGACGACAGCGCCGACATGCTGAAGATGGCGCGTTTCGCCATGGAGTTCTGCGCCGTCGAAAGCTGCGGCAAGTGCACGCCCTGCCGCGTCGGCGCGGTGCGCGGCACCGAAACGATCGACCGGATCGCCGCCGGCATCGAACCGGAGAAGAACCTCACTCTCGTCACAGACCTGTGCAATACTATGAAATTCGGGTCGTTGTGCGCGTTGGGCGGCTTCACCCCCTATCCGGTCATGAGTGCGCTGACCCACTTCCCCGAGGACTTCAAGCCGGCGCCCGTGCGCGCCGCTGCGGAATAGGAGCGGACCGATGAACGTCAAGGCCGACATTTCCTCGCTCGTCACCGAGATCGACTACGGCACGCCCGAATCCAAGGCTGACAAGACGGTGACGCTGACCGTCGACGGCCGCTCGATCACGGTGCCGGAAGGCACATCGATCATGCGCGCCTCGATGGAAGCGGGCGTCGAGATTCCGAAGCTGTGCGCCACCGACATGCTGGACTCCTTCGGCTCGTGCCGGGTCTGCCTGGTCGAGATCGAAGGCCGCAACGGCACGCCGGCCTCCTGCACCACGCCGGTCGGCGAAGGCATGGTGGTCCATACGTCAAGCGACCGGCTCGACGCCATCCGCAAGGGCGTCATGGAACTCTACGTCTCCGACCATCCGACAGGCTTCGGCGAGAAGGCCGGTACTGGCGCCAGCGAATTCGATCATGTCGCGAAAATGGTCGGGCTCTCCGAGAACCGCTATGGCGTCGAGGGCCGCAACCATGTGAAGCCGGAAGACGGCGTGGCGCCAGGCCATGGATCGCTCACCATCGACTACATGGTGCGCGACGATTCCAACCCGTATTTCAGCTACGATCCGGCCCAGTGCATCGTCTGCTCGCGCTGTGTGCGCGCCTGCGAGGACGTGCAGGGCACGTTCGCGCTGACCATCGAGGGCCGCGGCTTCGAAAGTCGCATGGTCGCCTCGATGAACGAGGCCTTCGTCGAATCCGAATGCGTGTCCTGCGGTGCCTGCGTGCAGGCCTGCCCGACCGACGCGCTGCGCGAAAAGGCGGTGCTGGAAAAAGGCATGCCGGAGCGTTCGGTGGTGACGACCTGCGCCTATTGCGGCGTCGGCTGCAACTTCAAGGCCGAGGTGAAGGGCGACGAGGTCGTGCGCATGATGCCGTACAAGGCCGGCAAGGCCAACCACGGCCACAGCTGCGTCAAGGGCCGCTTCGCCTATGGCTACGCCACGCACAAGGACCGGATTCTTTCGCCGATGGTGCGCGAGAAGATCACCGATCCGTGGCGCGAGGTGACCTGGGAGGAAGCGCTGGCGCATGCCGCCGGCGAGTTCCGCCGCATCCAGTACCAGTACGGCCGCGCCTCCATCGGAGGCATCACCTCGTCGCGCTGCACCGACGAGGAGACCTACCTTGTGCAGAAACTGGTGCGGCAGGGTTTCGGCAACAACAACGTCGATACCTGCGCGCGCGTCTGCCATTCGCCGACCGGTTACGGCCTCAATACCACGCTCGGCACCTCGGCCGGCACGCAGGATTTCGATTCGGTCGAGGAAGCGGACGTCATGCTGCTGATCGGCGCCAACCCGACCGACGCGCATCCGGTATTCGCCTCGCGCATGAAGAAGCGCTTGCGCGAAGGCGCCAAGATCATCGTCATCGATCCGCGCCGCATCGACCTGGTGAAAAGCCCGCATGTGAAGGCCATTCACCACCTGCCGATCAAGCCGGGCACCAACGTCGCCATCCTGACGGGGCTGGCGCATGTCATCGTCACGGAGAAGCTCTACAACGAGACCTATATCCGCGAACGCTGCGACTGGGGCGCCTTCGAAGACTGGTGCGAGTTCGTTTCCGATCCGCGCTACAATCCGGAAGAGACGGCCAGGATCTGCGGCGTCGACGCCGAGACGATCCGCGAGGCGGCGCGCCTCTACGCCACCGGCGGCAACGGCGCCATCTATTACGGCCTCGGCGTGACCGAGCACAGCCAGGGCTCGACCGCGGTGATGGGGCTCGCCAACCTCGCCATGGCGACGGGCAATCTCGGCCGCAACGGCGTCGGCGTGAACCCGCTGCGCGGCCAGAACAACGTGCAGGGCTCGTGCGACATGGGGTCCTTCCCGCACGAATTCCCCGGCTATCGCCATATCGCCATCGATTCGGTGCGTGAAATCTACGAAAACCTGTGGGGCGTGACGCTCGACAAGGAGCCGGGCCTGCGCATCAACAACATGCTGGACGCTGCCACCGACGGCTCGTTCAAGGGCATCTACATCCAGGGCGAGGACATTCTTCAATCCGACCCCGATTCCAAGCACGTCGCCGCCGGCCTGGCAGCGATGGAATGCGTGGTGGTGCACGACCTGTTCCTCAACGAGACGGCGCGCTACGCCCATGTGTTCCTGCCCGGTTCGACTTTCCTGGAAAAGGACGGCACCTTCATCAACGCCGAGCGCCGCATCAACCTGGTGCGCAAGGTGATCGAGCCGAAGGCGCGCTATGCCGACTGGGAAGCGACGCAGGAACTGGCGCGCGCGCTTGGGCTCGACTGGAACTACACGCACCCATCCGAGATCATGGACGAGATCGCGGCGACGACGCCGACCTTCGCCGGCGTGTCCTTCGACCTCTTGGAGCGCGAAGGTTCCGTCCAGTGGCCGTGCAACGAGAAAGCGCCGCTCGGCACGCCGATCATGCACATCAACGGCATCGTGCGCGGCAAGGGCAACTTCGTGCGCACCGAATACGTCGCCACGGAGGAAAGGTCCGGACCGCGCTTCCCGTTGCTGCTCACCACCGGGCGCATCCTCACCCAGTACAATGTCGGCGCGCAGACGCGGCGGACCGGCAACAGCGTCTGGCACCCGGAGGACCGGCTGGAGATCCACCCGCACGATGCGGAGGATCGTGGCATCCATGACGGCCAGTGGGTCCGGCTGGCGTCGCGCTCCGGCGAGACGACGCTGCGCGCGCTGATCACCGACCGCGTGGCGGTGGGCGTGGTCTACACCACCTTCCACCATCCGGACACGCAGGCCAACGTGGTGACGACCGAAGCGACCGACTGGGCGACCAACTGCCCCGAATACAAGGTGACCGCCGTGCAGGTCGGGCCGTCGAACGGGCCGACGGAATGGCAGCGCGACTACGAAGACCTGTCGAAGAAGACGCGGCGCATCAAAGGCCATCTCGAAGCGGCGGAGTAGGTTTTGACCCGCCCCGCCATCACCTCCACGTCGCGGCTCGCCCGCCGCGCCAGCGGCATGGCGAGCGCGCCGCGCAACGTTCCGGAGGAGACGCCGGTGGCGTTCTCCTATGCCGGCACGACGCATGCGGTGATGATGGCCTCGCCGGCCGATTTCGAGGATTTCGCCCTCGGTTTCTCGCTGACCGAAGGCATCGTCGGGTCACCTGACGAGATCGAGGCCATCGAGGTGCAGGACCTCGGCGCCGGCATCGACATCCAGATCAGGCTGAAAGACAGCGCCAACACGCGCTTCGAGGCGCGCCGGCGCAGGCTGGCCGGGCCGGTGGGTTGCGGTCTGTGCGGCATCGAATCGATCGACGAGGCGATGCGCTCGGTCGACGCCGTCGGCGCCTCGAAATTGAAATTGACGCCGGAGGACATCACCGGCGCGGTGCGGTTGCTGGCGATGCAACAGCCGCTGCATGCCGAGACCGGCGCGGTGCATGCCGCCGGCTTCTACGTGCCGGGCAAAGGCATCGTCGCGGCGCGCGAGGATGTCGGCCGCCACAACGCGCTGGACAAGCTGGCCGGCGCTCTGGCCAAAGCCGGCATCGGCGGCGCTTCCGGAGCGGTGGTGGTGACCAGCCGCGTCTCGGTCGAGATGGTGCAGAAGACTGCGGCGATCGGATCGCCGGCGATCGTTGCAGTGTCGGCGCCGACCGCGCTTGCCATCCGGACCGCCGACGAGGCCGGCATGACGCTGGTCGCGCTGGTGCGCGGCGACGATTTCGACGTTTTTACCCACCCCGAGCGGGTGACGAGGGGAGCAGCCAAGCATGTCGCATGATCACGGGTCGGGACCGACCACCAAGGAAAAGCTGATGGTCATGGCCAACCAGATCGCCACCTTCTTCCACTCCAAGCCGCGCGAGGAAGGCATTGCCGGCGTAGCCGAGCACATCAACAAGTTCTGGGAGCCGCGCATGCGGCGGCAGTTCTTCGAGATGATCGACGGCGGCACGCCCGGCTTCGACGAGTTCGTGCTGAAAGCCGCGCCGAGCATCAGGCGCCCGCCGGCGCCACTGGACGGCCCGCCGCCGTTGCCGGCAAAGGCCAAGGCGGTCGGGTAAGAGCGGCTTCTTCCTTCTCCCCGGTTGCGGGGAGAAGGTGCCCAAAGGGCGGATGAGGGGCTGCGTGAATATTCACAAAGTCGGCACCGCCCCTCACCTGCCTGCCGGCATCCTTTCCCCGCAAACGGGGCGAGGAAAACTATGAATGCGCAATCATAACGTGCCGCACCGCCGTATAATCCTCCAGCGCGTAGAGCGACATGTCCTTGCCGTAGCCGGACTGTTTCAGCCCACCATGCGGCATCTCGTTGCAAAGCATGAAGTGCGTGTTGATCCAGGTGCAGCCATATTGCAGGCGCGCGGCCGTCGCCATGGCGCGCGCGATATCCTTCGTCCACACCGATGAGGCGAGGCCGTAGTCGCTGTCGTTGGCCCAGGCGACCGCCTCGTCCGCGTCCGAGAAACGGGTGACGGAGACGACGGGGCCGAACACCTCGCGGCGCACGATCTCGTCTTCCTGCAAGGCGCCCGCCACGACGGTCGGCTGGTAGAAGAAGCCCGATCCCTCGCCCGGCCTGCCGCCGGTGGTGATTTCGATGTGTTTCAGTTCCGAGGCGCGCTCGACGAAGCTCGAGACACGATCGCGCTGGCGCCGGGAAATCAGCGGGCCGATCTCGTTTTCGGTGTCGTCCGGGCGGTTGTACCTGATGGTCGAGACGGCGGACGACAGATCGGCGACCAGCCTGTCATAAATCTTCCTGCCGGCATAGATGCGGCAGGCGGCGGTGCAATCCTGCCCGGCATTGTAATAGCCGAAGGCGCGCAGGCCGGTGACCACCGCGTCGAGATCGGCGTCGTCGAAGACGACGACCGGCGCCTTGCCGCCGAGTTCGAGATGCGTGCGCTTGACCGACTTGGCGGCCGCCTGCAGCACCTTCTTGCCGGTGGCGACGTCGCCGGTGATCGAAATCATGTTGACTTTTACGTGGTTGATCAGCGGGCTGCCGACGCTGTCGCCGCGGCCCAGCACGACGTTGACGACGCCTTCCGGCAGTACGTCCGCCAGGACGCGCGCCAGTTTCAGCGCCGTCAGCGGCGTCTGTTCGGACGGCTTGAAGACGACGGTGTTGCCGCCGGCGATCGCCGGTGCCAGCTTCCAGGCCATCATCATCAGCGGATAGTTCCACGGCGCGATGGAGGCGACGACGCCGACCGGATCGCGGCGGATCATCGAGGTGTGGCCGGGCAGGTATTCGCCTGCCACCTGCCCCGGCATGGTGCGCACCGCGCCGGCGAAAAAGCGCCAGCAATCGACGATGGCCGGGATCTCGTCATTCAACACCGAATTGATCGGCTTGCCGCAATTCAACGCTTCCAGCCGAGCGAACTCAGCGGCGTCCGCCTCGATGCGGTCGGCGATCTTCAGGAGGCATGCCGACCGCTCGGCCGGCGTGGTGCGCGACCAGCCCGCGAACGCCTTTTCGGCAGCCGCCACCGCCGCCTCGATCTGCGCCGGGTTGGCCTCGGGCAGCTCGAGGATGGTGGCGCCGGTCTTCGGATTGAGCACCGGCTCGCCGGCCTCGGTGCCTTTCTCGAACTTCGCGCCGATCAGCATTTCGGTGTGCATGGGGAACTCCCGTGATGATTTGGGATTCATTTTCCCGACCCGGCGATCTGGTCGCCGTCGCGGGTGAGGTAGTAGGCCAGCAGGATGGGCAGGAACGTCACCATCACCACTACCATGGCCACGACATTGGTGACCGGGCGCTGGCGCGGGCGGATCAGTTCCTCCAGCATCCAGATCGGCACCGTCTGCTGCTGTCCGGCGGTGAAGGTGGTGACGATGACCTCATCGAAGGACAGCGCGAAGGCGAGCATCCCGCCGGCCAGAAGGGCGGTGGCGATGTTGGGCAGCACGACATGCCGAAAGGTCTGGAAGCCGTCGGCGCCGAGATCGTAGGACGCCTCGATCATCGAGCCGGAGGTGCGGCGGAAGCGGGCGACGGCGTTGTTGTAGACCACCACCACGCAGAAGGTGGCGTGGCCGAGCACGATCGTCCAGAAAGAGAAGGGAATGTCGGTCAGCGAAAAAGCCGAGCGCAGCGCGATGCCGGTGATGATGCCGGGCAGCGCGATGGGCAGGATGACCAGCAGCGAAATCGTCTCGCGGCCGAAGAATTTCGAGCGGGACACGGCGGCCGAGCACAGCGTGCCCAAAACCAGCGCGATCAGCGTCGAGATGGCGGCGACGCGCACGGAGAGCGACAGGGCCGACCAGACGTCCGGCCGGTTCCAGGTGACACCGAACCATTGCAGCGTGAAGCCCGGCAGCGGCCACTGGAAGGTCTTTTCCTCGGTCGTGAAGGCGTAGACGAAGATCAGCAGGATCGGCAGGTGCAGGAAGAGCAGCCCACAGGCGGCGGCGATCTTCAGCGGCAGGGGTGCTGCCTGGTTGCGGTCAGAGCGCATCGAAGGCCCCCAGCTTCTTGGCGCCCCAGAGATAGAAGCCCATGATGACGATCGGCACGACGGCGAAGGCGGCGGCAAGGGGGATGTTGCCGGCGGTGCCCTGCTGGGCGTAGACGGCCTGGCCGATGAACAGGCGCGAGGTGCCGATGATCTGCGGGATGATGTAGTCGCCGAGCGTCAGCGAGAAGGTGAAAATGGAGCCGGCGACGATGCCCGGCAGCGCCAGCGGGAACAGCACGTTGCGGAACGTCTGGCCGGGCGAGGCGCCGAGGTCGGACGATGCCTCGATGAGGTTCGTCGGCACGCGCTCGAGTGAGGCCTGCACCGGCAGGATCATGAAGGGCAGCCAGACATAGACGAAGGCGATGAAGGTGCCGGTGGCCGAGACCGAGAGCGAGGAGCCGCCGACATAGGGCAGCGCCAGCCAGCCGTCGAGCAGCCAGCCGAGATGCACCTTGGCCAACAGCCAGGTGAGAATACCTTCCTTGGCGAGGATCAGCTTCCAGGCATAGACCTTGACGAGATAGCTCGACCACAGGGGCAGCATGACGGCGAGGTAGAACAAGGCCTTCCAGCGGCCGCGCGCATAGCGCGCCGCGTAGTAGGCGATGGGGAAGGCGATGGCCGCCGAGGCCAGCGTCACAAGGGCTGCCATCGTCACCGTGCGCAGGATGATGTCGAGATTGGCGGCCTGCAACAGGTCGCCGTAGGTTTTCAGCGTGAACTGCCGGTTGATGAGGCCGGAAAACTCGTCGATCGAAAAGAAGCTCTGCAAAAGCAGGGCGATCAGCGAGCCGATATAGACGATGCCCAGCCACAACAGCGGCGGCGCCAGCATCAGCAGCAGCAGGACGCGCGGCCGTCGCCAGAACAGGTCGGACAGCGCGCCGCGCATGCCGCCCGACGAAGGCAGCACGGCGGGAGCTTGCCGCGTCGGCAGGGTCGCCTGCACGCTCACGCACCTTCCTCCATCAGGTGCAGGCTCTCGCGGTTGAAGGAGAGCGTCACCTGCTCGCCTTCCCGAGGCAGCGCCGACCCGGCCGGCACGGTGGCATGCAGCCGCAGACCGTCGGCATCGAGCGCCAGCCTCGTGGTGGCCCCGAGGTAGTTGGTGGCGACGAGGCGCGCCGCCACGCCCTCATTCCCCTTGGCGCCGCCGCCGAGGTTGACCCGGATCGCTTCCGGCCGCAGCGATCCCCAGCGTTTCTGGCCGGACCAGCGCTGGACGAAATCCGGCGGCAGGACATTGGACGAGCCGACGAAATCGGCGACGAAGCGGGTCGCCGGCTTCTGGTAGATGTCCTGCGGCGCGCCGACCTGGGCGATGCGACCCTCGTTGAAGACGGCGACGCGATCGGCCATGGAAAGCGCCTCGCCCTGGTCGTGGGTGACGAAGACGAAGGTGATGCCGAGCGCCTTCTGCAGGGATTTCAGCTCCTCCTGCATGTCCTCGCGCAGCTTGAGATCGAGCGCGCCGAGCGGCTCGTCCAGCAACAGCACCTTGGGCTGGTTGACGAGCGCACGGGCAAGCGCGACGCGCTGGCGCTGGCCGCCGGACAGCTGGCCGGGCCGGCGGGCGCCATAGCCGGGCAGGCGCACAAGAGCGAGCGCCTCCTCAGCCGCCTTGTGGCGCTGCGCCTTACCAACGCCCCTGACCATCAGGCCGTAGGCGACGTTGTCGAGCACATTGAGATGCGGGAACAGCGCGTAGTCCTGGAAGACGGTGTTGACGTTGCGGCGATAGGGCGGAACGCCCTCGGCACGCTCGCCGAAGATGGAAATGGATCCTGCGGTGGGCTGCTCGAAGCCGGCGATGAGCCTGAGACAGGTCGTCTTGCCGGAGCCGGACGGCCCCAGCATGGCGAAGAACTCACCAGGCTGGATGTCGAGGGAAAGCGCGTCGACGGCTTTCACCGCGCCGAAATGGCGGGATACGCCCTGGAAGGAAACGGCTGGAGTCATCGTGCTGTCGCCTCAGATTTACGATCGAGAGCGGGGACGCCGCCTCCTCTACGGAGGAAGTCACGCCGCAGGCGCGGGTGGGGATGGAAAGGGGAGGAGCTCATCCGTCCCCACCTCGCGCGGCATCCTTCCCCCAGGAGGGGAAGGACAGGCATTTACCGTCCGCCGATGACGCCGATGTAATCCGACACCCAGCGGTAGTAGGGCACGCACTGGTCGCCCTGGGTGGCGCATTTGGAGGTCGGCGTCTTCCAGAACTTGATCTTGTCGAAGTTCTCGAAGCCGTTGGTCTTGCAGCCCTCGTCGGTCAGGAGCTCATTGCCCTTGCAGGCGGCGGGCACGACCGGCACCGAGCCGAACCATGCGGCGAGGTCGCCCTGCACCTTCGGCTTCAGCGAATGCTCGATCCACATATAGGCGCAGTTCGGATGCGCGGCGTCGGCCTCCATCATGGTGGTGTCGGCCCAGCCGGTGGCGCCCTCTTCCGGAACGGTCGAGGCGATCGGCTGTTTGGCGGCGACCAGCGTGTTGACCTGGAACGGCCACGAGGAGGAGGCGACAACGCCTTCGTTCTGGAAATCGTCGACCTGGATGGCGGCGTCGTGCCAGTAGCGGCCGACCAGCGTGCGCTGGACGCGCAGCAGCTCGAGCGCGGCCTTGTACTGGTCCTCGTTCAGCTCATAAGGGTCCTTGATGCCGAGCTCGGGCTTGTGCGCCATCAGGTAGTTGGCGGCGTCGGCGATGTAGATCGGCCCATCATAGGCCTGCACGCGGCCCTTGTTGGACTTGCCGTCCGACAGGGTCTGCTCCTCGAAGACGACATTCCAGCTCTTGGGCGCTTCCTTGAAGATCTCGGTATTGTACATCAGCACGTTCGGCCCCCACTGATAGGGCACGCCGTAGTGGACGCCGTCGACCGTGTACCAGGGCGCGTTCTGCAGGCGCTCGTCCACCGTCTTCCAGCTCGGGATCAGGTCGAGGTTGATCGGCTGCACGCGCTTGCCGGCGACGAGGCGCAGCGAGGCATCGCCGCTGGCCGTGACGAGGTCGAAGCCGCCCTCGTTCATCAGCGACACCATCTCGTCGGAAGTGGCGGCGGTCTTGACCGTCACCTTGCAGCCCGTTTCCTTCTCGAAATCCGTCACCCAGTCGTAGGCCTTGTCCGTCTCGCCGCGTTCGACGTAGCCCGGCCAGGCAACGATATTGAGTGCACCTTCGCCCTTGCCGAGCTCCTTCAGCGCCTCCTGCGCGACAGCCTGACCGGCGAAGGTCAGCGCGACGGTCAAGGCTGTGCAGGACTTCAGGAATGAATTCATTGTCATCCTCCCATTCAAAGGGGCCACACTCCAGCGGCGGCTTTGATCCCTTGGAGAGAAGGTGTCGCGAAAATCCCGGTTTCGCAAATTCATTTATCAGAACGCCGATATCGGTTTTACCGATAGGTATCGGTTATGGGCGCTGCCGCACCGTGCGCTGCGCTTGAGCAAGACCGATAAAGTCGCGCGCTGCCTGCGGCAGGCCGGAGCCGCGCCGCCAGACCATGCCGACCTGGACCACCGGCAACGAGCCGGACACGTCGCGCTGCTCGATGCGGTCACCTTCCAGCGACCACGGCCGGTAGACGAGGTCGGGCAGCAGCGCCACCCCGGCCCCCGTGGCGACGAGGCTGCGAACGGCCTCGACCGAACGGGTGCGGAAGGCGACGTTCGGTCTGGTGCCGATGGCTGCGAGCAGCTTGCCGGTGTTTTCCTCCGTCTCATCGACGGTAAGCATGATGAGCGGCTCGCCTGCGAGATCGCCGATGCCGATGATTTCCGTCGTCGTCAGCCGGTGGCTGAGCGGCAGCCACAGCCGGTAGGCCGACACCTCCAGGATCTCGGACTGCAAGGCCATGCGGTCGCGCAGGTTGGAGGTCACCATGACGGCGATGTCGAGCTTGCCTCCGACCAGCAGGTGCTCAAGGTAGTCGCCATTGTCCTCGATCGCCGAGACCTCGACGCCGGGATTGGCACGGCGGTAGCGGGCGAGAAGATCGGAGAGCACGTAGCCGGCGACCAGCGAGGTCACGCCGAGTTGCAGCCTGCCGCCGGTCGCCGCAGGCGCATCGAGGAAGGCACGGCGGGCGTCCGAAACGTCGGCCAGGATCTTGGTGGCATGGCGCAGGAACTGATGGCCCTTGTGGGTAATCGACAGGCCGCGCGGATGGCGCTCGAACAGTTCGACGCCAAGGTCGCCCTCCAATTCCTTGATCGCCTCCGTCACCGAGGACTGCGAGATCGACAGGTTCTGTGCCGCGCGCGACACCGTGCCCTGCTCGGCGACAGCGACGAAGAACTGGAGCTGGCGGATGGTGAAGGCCATGCACCGAATAAACACGGTGCGGGCGGCACTGGAAAGGGCTGCGATCAAGCCTTTTCGGCGATCTCCAGCAATGAAGACAGAAGCACGTCGCGTTCCTCGGGCGACAGGATATCGAAATCGAACAGATTCAGGCTGCGCAGGCCCTCAATGGCGAGATAGCACAGCAGAACAGCGCGCAGGTCGTTCGTCTCGCCCTTGAGACGCGCGAAGAGCTGGCGGTGGAATGCCTTCATCGGCGTCAGGAAATCCGGATCTTCGGCAATCGCGGAAAAAACCCACGAAGCCGAAGACGGTTCACTCTCCTGACATTCCCGGACAGAGCGCTTGACGAAGGCTTCGAGCAGGCTCTCGCCGCTAGCATGCGCCTCGGTCAGCGACTGTTCGAATTCGCCCAGGTAGCGCTCCACGAGCGCCTGCATGAGCTTGCCTTTGCTGGGAAAATTGTAGAGAAGTCCGCCCTTGGAGACGCCGGCACGACTGGCCACCGCCTCCAGGGAAACATTTCCCGGACCGGATACCCGCGCGACATCGGCCGCCGCAGCCAATATCTTCTCACGCGAGTTGGTTCTTCGGGAAGTCGCCATGCCCCCCCATATATTAGCCGCACCCCGGTTGACAAGACCGTCCGGACGGTACAGTAAGTGCCGCGATTCAAAACCGGCGTTTCACGCCGGTGCCTCCGTGCACGCAGCGAAGTCAGCGTGTACGGCCATCCATACCAAACGCCGCCCGAGGGACCGTCCGTGATCAAGCGCTTCATCATTGCCTTCATTCTGCTTGTCCTCATCGGCGGCGGCATCGTCGGCTTCAACCTGTTCCGCGACAAGGCGATCCAGCAGTATTTCGCCAACATGCCGGTGCCGTCGCTGACGGTCTCGACGGTAAAGGTCGAACCCACCACCTGGACGCCCGGCATCGAGGCGATCGGCACGGCCGCGGCCTCGCGCGGCGTCGACCTCACCGTGGAAACCACCGGCATCGTCAAGGAAATCCAGTTCAAGGCGAACGATCATGTGGAGCAGGGCCAGCTTCTGGTCCGGCTCGACGACGCGGTGGAGCAGGCGGACCTCGCGGCGGCCAAGACCCAGGCGGCCCTTGACCAGCAGGCCTTGGACCGTGCGCAGGCTCTGCGCAAGAGCGGAGCAGGCACCCAGGCCGCGCTCGATTCCGCCGAAGCGGCCGCATCGACCTCGAAGTCGCAGGTCGCCAAGCTGCAGGCGCTGGCCGAACAGAAGCTGCTCAAGGCGCCGTTCTCCGGCACCGCCGGCATTCCGCGCGTCGACGAGGGCCAGTACATCGCTCCCGGCGCGACGGTGGTGACGCTGCAGGACCTCGACACCATGCGCGTCGACTTCACCGTGCCCGAACAGCAGTTCGCCGCCCTCAAGATCGGCCAGCCGGTCTCCTTCGGCCTGACGCTCGACAAGCTGCCCTATCGCGGCGCCATCACCGGCATCGACCCCAAGATCGACCCGATCAGCCGGCTGGTTTCTGTACGCGCCGAAGTCACCAATTCCGACGGCAAGCTGAGCCCCGGCCAGTTCCTTCAGGTGCGCGTCGAGTTGCCGAAGGAGGATAACGTCATCGCGATCCCGCAAACGGCGCTGACGACCAGCCTCTACGGCGATTTCGTCTACACCGTCGTTCCCGCGCCGAAGACGGAGACGCCGCCGGCGGCCGAAAAGCCTGCGGAGGGCGCCAAGGCGGCGGACGCCTCGGCCGAAAAGCCGGCCGCGCCGAAGACGGAGGCCCCTGCCCTCGTCGCCAGGCAGATCTTCGTCAAGTCGGGCCGCCATTTCGGCGGGCTGGTCGAGATCACCGAGGGCGTCAAGGCCGATGACGAGGTGGTGACGGCGGGCCAGAACCGGCTCTCCAACGGCGCGCACGTCACGGTCGACAACACGCTTACGCCGGAACTGTCGAACGCCAAGCAGGGGACCGCACAATGAACGTCTCCGACCTCTTCATCCGCAGGCCGGTCCTTTCGACCGTGCTTGCTTGCATGATCCTGCTCCTGGGCTTCCAGGGCATTTCCAGCCTGTCGATCCGCCAGTATCCGAAGGTGGACGAGACGGCGATCACCATCACCACCGCCTATCCGGGCGCCAGCGCCGACCTGATCCAGGGCTTCATCTCGGCGCCGATCGCGCGCGCCGTCTCCTCGACAGAGAACATCGACTACGTCACCTCGGCCAGCCGGCCGTCGTCCAGCACGGTGACCGTGCAGATGAAGCTCGGCTCCAACCCGGACGTGGCGCTGACGGAGGTGATGTCCAAGGTGCAGGGCGTGCGCGGCGTGCTGCCGACGGAAGCCAAGGACCCGGTGATCGTCAAGGGCACCGGCCAGTCGTTCGCGATGATGTATATCTCCATGCAGAATCCGAACATGACGCCGGAGCAGCTCACCGAATACATCGAGCGCGTCATCCGTCCGCGCATGTCGACGGTTGAAGGCGTCTCCGACGTGCAGGTGTTCGGCGCCGCCGACTATTCCATGCGCGTGTGGATCGACCCGGTGAAGCTCGCCTCGCGCGATGTCACCGCCGCCGAAGTGCTTGCGGCCATCCAGGCGTCGAACTTCCTGTCGGCACCGGGCAAGACCGAGAACGAATACTACGTCTCGTCCATCACGGTGCGCTCCACCATCCAGACGCCGGAAGCCTTCGGCGAGCTGCCCCTGCGCACCAAGGATGGCAACGTGGTACGGCTGCGCGACGTGGCCACCATCGAGCTGGCCGCAGAAAGCACCGACACCCGCGTCTCCTTCAACGGCAAGCCCGGCACCTTCCTCGCCGTCTTCCCGACGCCGGCCGCCAATCCGCTGACGACCGCCGCCGCCATCCAGAAGCTGGTGCCGACGATCCAGGAAACGCTGCCGCAGGGCATGACGATCGAGGTCGTCTACGATTCCACCGAGCAGATCAGCGCCTCCATCGAGGAAGTCTTCAAGACGATCGGCGAGGCGGTCGCCATCGTCATCGTCGTCATCCTCTTGTTCCTCGGTTCCTTCCGCTCGGTGCTGATGCCCATCGTCACCATTCCGCTGTCGCTGATCGGCGTGTGTTTCCTGCTCTATACAGTTGGATACTCGATCAATCTTCTGTCGCTGCTCGCCATGGTTCTGGCGATCGGCCTGGTCGTCGACGACGCCATCGTGGTGGTGGAGAACATCCACCGCCACATGGAAGAAGACGGCATGTCGGCCATCCAGGCGGCCTTCAACGGCATGCGCGAAATCTCCTCGGCGATCGTGGCCATGACGCTGACGCTGGCGGCGGTGTTCGCGCCGCTGGCCTTCACCGGCGGGTTGACGGGCGCGCTGTTCCGCGAATTCGCCGTGACGCTGGCCGGCTCCGTCGTCCTGTCGGGCCTCATCGCCATCACGATCACGCCGATGATGTCGGCCCGCATCCTGAAGGCCGGCAACTACAGCCGTTTCCAGCGCATCGTCGACGGCACATTCGGCTATGTCGAGCACATTTACGAAAAGCTCGTCACCGGCTCGCTGAAGTACCGGCCGGTGACGCTGATGATCGTGCTGGTGCTCGTCGCCCTGACCGGCTTCATGTTCACCAAGACATCGAGCGAGCTGGCGCCGGAAGAAGACCAAGGCTTCCTGCTCTCGCTGGTGACGGCGCCGCGTTACGCGACGGCGGACTACACCGACCGCTATGTCACCCAGATCCGCGAGCTGACACAGGACATCCCCGAAACGCGGGCGCAGTTCTCGGCCGTCGCCTTCGGCGGCGACACCGGCCAGGCCTTCGTCGGCTTCGCCTTCAAGGATTGGGCCCAGCGTGTCCGCAGTTCCAAGGAACTGCAGGCCGACATCCAGAACCGGCTTGCCAAGGTGGCGGGCGTGCAGGCCTTCGTCTTCGCCCCGCCGACGCTGCCCGGCTCCGGCGGCGGCCTGCCGATCAGCATGGTCGTGCGGTCCACCGGTGAAGCCTCGCAGGTCTACGAGGCAGCCGAGCAGATCAAGAACAAGGCGCAGGCGACCGGCAAGTTCATCATCGTGCAGAACTCGATGGCCTACGACGCGCCGCAGGTGACGGTGACCATCGACCGCGACCGCGCGGCGGCGCTCGGCATTCCCATCGCTGATATCGGCCGCACGCTGACGCTGCTTGTCGGCGGCGCCGAGGTCGCGCAATTCGACCGCGACTCCAACAGCTATGACATCATCCCGCAGGTGCCCGAGGAGTTCCGCAACAATCCCGAGAAACTCGGCCAGTTCTTCGTGCGCTCGACGACCGGTGAAATGGTGCCGCTGTCGGCGGTGGTGAATATTTCCACCAACGCCTCGCCGGCGGCGATCGAACAGTTCAACCAGTTGAACTCGGCGACGATCTCGGCCCTGCCGCTGCCCGGCGTCACCACCGGCGACGGACTGGCGACGCTTGAGCAGATCGCCCATGAGACGCTGCCCGATACCTTCTTTGTCGACTATTCCGGCCAGTCCAGGCAGGAGAAGGAACAGGGCAACACCATCATGATCGCGTTCGCCGCGGCGGTGCTGGTCATCTACCTCGTGCTCGCCGCACAGTTCGAGAGCTTCCGCGATCCGCTCATCATCATGATGGCGGTGCCGCTGTCGATCTTCGGCGCCATCGTGCCGCTCAACCTCGGGCTCGGCACCTTGAACATCTACACGCAGGTCGGCCTCATCACGCTGATCGGCCTCATCACCAAGCACGGCATCCTGCTTGTGGAGTTCGCCAACCAGCAGCGCGAGATCCATGGCATGCGACGGCGCGACGCCATCATCGCTTCCGCCAAGGTGCGCCTGCGGCCTATCCTGATGACGACGGCAGCCATGGCGCTCGGCGTCGTGCCGCTGATCACCTCCAGCGGCGCGGGTGCGGCAGCGCGCTACTCGATGGGCCTTGTGATCTTCACCGGCATTCTCGTCGGCACGATGTTCACGCTGTTCGTGGTGCCGATGTTCTACACCTTCATCGCGTCGAAGGACCTGCCGCAGCATGCGGAGAAGCCCGACCCGGCGCTGATGCCGGCGACCGACTGGCTTTAGACCGATCGGCATTCAGAAAAAGGCGGCGGAGCGATCCGCCGCCTTCTTCCATTTCCGGTCAGGCTGGTCAGCCTTTTGCCGCCTCCTCGATCTTGGCGACGTCGATCTTGACCATCTTCATCATCGCCGCCATGGCGCGCCCGGCCTTGGCCTTGTCGGGATCGCCGAGCAACTTCGGCAGGATCCGCGGTACGATCTGCCAGGCGACGCCGTAGCGATCCTTCAGCCAGGAGCAGGCTATCCCCCGGCCGCGATCGCCGATCAGGCTGTCCCAGTAGTGATCGACCTCGGCCTGGTCCTCGCAATCGACAGACAGCGAGATGGAATTGTTGAACACGTCCTCAGAATTGCCGTTCAGTGCCTGGAATGACTGTCCGAACAACTCGAAATGAACCATGATGACGCTGCCAGCCGGGCCGGGCCCGCCTTCGCCGCTGCGTAACACGGTTCCCTTCTTCGCGTCGGGAAAGATCGAGACATAGAAGTCCACCGCCTCTTCGGCCTCATTACGGAACCACAGGCATGGGCTGATCTTCTGCATTGTTTTCTCCTCGGGTATCGGCCTCGGCTTCGACGCTTCGAGGACGGGCAGCACAAGGCCAATCCGACATCCCCGCTGAAAAAAGTATTCCGGCTGCCCTCCACCCAGCGACGCAGGTTCAATCTGGCGCAGCGCAAAACAATGGCAAGGCCGGCGCCCGGCGTATATAAGGCCAGCAGTTCCAGTGAAATTAGGCGCAAGGCGCAGCCGCAAGGACGATCCGATGCCAGCTTACCGTTCCCGTACCACCACCCACGGCCGCAACATGGCCGGCGCGCGCGGCCTTTGGCGCGCAACCGGCATGAAGGATTCGGATTTCGGCAAGCCGATCATCGCGGTGGTGAACTCCTTCACCCAGTTCGTACCCGGCCACGTCCACCTGAAGGACCTCGGCCAGCTTGTGGCGCGCGAGATCGAGAAGGCCGGCGGCGTCGCCAAGGAATTCAACACCATCGCGGTGGACGACGGCATCGCGATGGGCCATGACGGCATGCTCTATTCGCTGCCCTCGCGCGAGCTGATCGCAGACTCCGTCGAATACATGGTCAACGCTCACTGCGCCGACGCCATGGTCTGCATCTCGAACTGCGACAAGATCACCCCCGGCATGCTGATGGCGGCCATGCGCCTCAACATCCCCGCCGTCTTCGTTTCCGGCGGCCCGATGGAAGCCGGCAAGGTGGTATGGAAGGACAAGGTCACCGCCGTCGACCTGATCGACGCCATGGTGGCTGCTGCCGACGATTCCGTCTCCGACGAGGAGGTGACGGTGATGGAGCGCTCGGCCTGCCCGACCTGCGGCTCCTGCTCCGGCATGTTCACGGCGAACTCGATGAACTGCCTGACCGAGGCACTTGGCCTGTCCTTGCCGGGCAACGGCTCGACTCTCGCCACCCACGCCGACCGCAAGCGGCTGTTCGTCGAGGCCGGCCATCTCGTCGTCGATCTCTGCCAGCGCTACTACGAACAGGACGACGAGAGCGTTCTGCCGCGCAACGTCGCCTCCAAGCCGGCCTTTGAGAACGCCATGAGCCTCGATATCGCCATGGGCGGTTCGACCAACACGGTGCTGCACATTCTCGCCGCTGCTGTCGAAGGCGGCATTGACTTCACGCTTGCCGACATCGACCGCCTGTCGCGGCGCGTGCCGTGCCTGTCCAAGGTGGCGCCGGCCAAGGCCGACGTGCACATGGAGGACGTCCACCGCGCCGGCGGCATCTTCGCCATCCTCGGCCAGCTCGACAAAGCCGGCCTCATCAACCGCGACCAGCCGACGGTGCATACCGCCACGATCGGCCAGGCCATCGAGCATTGGGACGTTTCGCGCACCAACAGCCAGAAGGTGCGCGACTTCTACCTCGCCGCCCCCGGCGGCGTGCCGACGCAGGTCGCCTTCAGCCAGGAGCGGCGCTGGGACGAACTCGACCTCGATCGCGAAAAGGGCGTCATCCGCTCGGCCGAGCATCCCTTCTCCAAGGACGGCGGCCTCGCCGTTCTGAAGGGCAACATCGCGCTCGACGGCTGCATCGTGAAAACCGCCGGCGTCGACGAATCGATCCTGAAATTCTCCGGCCCGGCCGTGGTGTTCGAAAGCCAGGACGCGGCGGTGAAGGGCATCCTCGGCAACGCCGTGAAGGCCGGCGACGTGGTGGTCATCCGCTACGAGGGCCCGCGCGGCGGACCGGGCATGCAGGAGATGCTCTATCCGACCAGCTACCTGAAATCGAAGGGTCTGGGCAAGGCCTGCGCGCTCTTGACCGACGGGCGCTTTTCCGGCGGCACGTCGGGCCTCTCCATCGGCCACGCCTCGCCGGAAGCGGCCGAAGGCGGCGCCATCGGGCTGGTGCGCGACGGCGACCTGATCGAGATCGACATCCCGAACCGCACCATCAACCTCGCCGTATCGGAAGCCGAGCTTGCCGCTCGCCGCGTTGCGCAGGACAAGGCCGGCTGGAAGCCGGCCGAGAAGCGCAAGCGCAACGTCACCCAGGCATTGCGCGCCTACGCCGCCTTCGCCACCAGCGCCGACAAGGGCGCGGTGAGGAAAGTGCCGGAGTAAGCGTGAAGCCAGGCCTTGCGGGGCTCCCCAGCCAATTGGGTGCGTCCTTCGAGGCTCGCTTCGCTCGCACCTCGGGATGAGGACCGTTTGATGCCGAACCGAAGCCTTGTAGTGCCGGCTTAGGATATCTTGACATCCGAACAGCGCCCAACCGTCCTCATCCCGAGGTGCGAGCGAAGCGAGTCTTGAAAGACGCATCCTGAAAATATGAACCCAATCGACCGGGAAACGGCATGACTTTCGATCTCCTCATCCGCAACGGTACCCTGCCGGACGGCCGAAAGGCCGACATCGGCATTCGCGGTGAGGCCATCGCGGCGATCGAGCCGAAGATCGAGGCCGAGGCCGGACGGGTGATCGACGCCACCGGCAATCTCGTCTCGCCGCCCTTCGTCGATCCGCATTTCCATATGGATGCGACGCTCTCCTACGGCATTCCACGCATCAACGCCTCGGGCACGCTGCTGGAAGGCATCGCGCTGTGGGGGGAGTTGAAGAAGGTGATGACCTTCGAGGAGGTGCGCGACCGGGCGCTCGCCTATTGCGACTGGGCCGTTTCGATGGGCCTGCTCGCCATCCGCTCGCACGTCGACACCTGCGACGACCGGCTGCTCGGCGTCGAGGCCCTGCTGGAGGTGAAGAAGACCGTCGCGCCGTATATCGACCTGCAACTGGTCGCCTTCCCGCAGGACGGTTTCTACCGCTCGCCGACGGCGCGCGAAAACACAATCCGCGCGCTCGACATGGGCGTCGACGTGGTCGGCGGCATCCCGCATTTCGAGCGCACCATGGAAGACGGCCGGCGCTCGGTCACGGAGCTTTGCGAAATCGCCGCCGAGCGCGGTCTGACGGTCGACATGCATTGCGACGAGACGGACGATCCGCTGTCGCGCCATATCGAGCAGCTCGCCTACGAATCCCAGCGCCTCGGCCTGCAAGGCCGGGTGGCCGGCTCGCATCTCACCTCCATGCATTCGATGGACAATTACTACGTCTCGAAGCTGTTGCCGCTGATCGCGGAAGCGCAAGTTTCGGCCATTCCCAATCCGCTCATCAACATCATGCTGCAAGGCCGCCACGACACCTTCCCGAAGCGGCGCGGGCTGACGCGGGTCAAGGAGATGCAGGCGCTCGGCATCCGCGTCGGCTGGGGGCAGGATTGCGTGCTCGACCCGTGGTATTCGCTCGGCACCGCCGACATGCTCGACGTCGCCTTCATGGGCCTGCATGTGGCGCAGATGTCGTCGCCTGCCGACATGGCGAAGTGCTTCGACATGGTGACGACCGTCAATACCTCGATCATGGGCCTCGACCATCTTGGGCTGGCTGTCGGCAAGCGTGCCAGCCTCGTCGTGCTCGACGCCGGCGACGCCATCGAGGCGGTGCGGCTGCGGCCGGAACGGCTCGCCGTCATCGCGCGCGGCAAAGTGGTTGCCGAGCGCACGCAGCAGGACACGCGGCTGTCGATCGCCGGCCGGCCGAAGACGGTGAACCGGAGACATCGGACCGAGGCCTTCCCTCCACCTTGAGGGGAGGGATCGCTGCGCCAACCGATTTCCCTCGCCAGCCGCAACCGGCCGGGCTAAAGGCGGACGAATCCGAGCCAAGTCGGAGGGATTTTGCCGACCATGGCGACCATTGCAGCAAAACTGACCACGAAGAACCTGTTGCTCGCCGGCATCCTGTTGATGTTGGCCGGCGATTTCATGTTCGCCCTCAACGACGCCATGGGCAAATGGCTGGTGGCGTCCTTCTCGGTCGGCCAGGTGGTGGCGATCCGCTCGGTCGGCGCCTTCCTGGTGCTCGGCCCGATGATGGCGCGGCAGGGCGCAGGCAAGCTTTTCAACATCGAACGGCCGCTGCTGCAGGTGCTGCGCGTCGTCGCAACCACCGCCGACACCGGCTGTTTCTATGCAGCGGTCGTCTACCTGCCGCTGGCCGACGTGATGAGCTTCTACATGGCCGGCCCGATCTACGTCGCGGCACTGTCGCATTTCCTGCTCGGCGAAAAGGTCGGCTGGCGGCGCACCATTGCCATCCTGATCGGCTTCTGTGGTGTGCTGATCATCCTGAAGCCTTCTTCCGCCGCCTTCTCGCTGGCATCGCTCTTCGCGCTGGTCGGATCGATCGCCTTCGCCTTCACCATCATCCTCGGACGGCTGCTGCGCGGCACCAGCGACACGACGCTGGTGACATGGCAGACGGTCGGCATGCTCGTGGTCGGTGCCGCGCTCGCCATCGGCAACTGGGCCACGCCAAGTGCCTTCGACCTCGGCGCCATGCTCCTGCTCGGCGTCGTATCGTGCATCGCCCATCTCCTCATCACGCGCGCGCTGAAACTGGCGCCGGCCTCGACGCTGGCGCCGCTGCAATACACGCTGCTGTTGTGGGCCGTGGTGTTCGGCTTCGTCTTCTTCAGCGACGTGCCCGGCCCCCGTACGCTGATCGGCGCGGCCATCGTCGTCGTCGCCGGCCTGTTCATCTTCCATCGCCAGAAGGTGGTCGATACGGTGCCGCCGGAGGTGGTGCCGAAGGGCGTGAACTAAGCGATCTGCCGCGCTGTGGGCGGCCCGCCATATAGCGAATCCGAATGACAGCGACGTTCGAAACCTTCTTCACCAAACCCGCCAGCATCGTCGCCAGGGACCTGATCGGTGCGCGGCTTGCCGTGGACGGTGTCGGCGGCATCATCGTCGAGACGGAAGCCTATGAGCGCGACGATCCGGCCTCGCACAGCTACAACGGCGAGACGAAGCGCAACGGCGCCATGTTCGGCGCGGCCGCGCACGTCTATGTCTACCGCTCCTACGGTATCCACTGGTGCCTGAATTTCGTCTGCCTGCCGGGCTGCGCCGTGCTCATCCGCGCCATCGAGCCGCAAGCGGACCTTGAGGCGATGCAGGCGCGGCGACAGAGCGTCCAGCCGAGGCTCCTCTGTTCGGGACCGGGCCGGCTCTGCCAGGCGCTCGGCGTCGACATTTCGCTGAACGGCGCAGCCCTCGACCGGCCGCCCTTCTCACTCGAATTGCCGGCGGACCCGATGCCGGTGGCGACCGGCCCGCGCATCGGCATCACCCGGGCCGTCGACAAGCCGTGGCGCTTCGGCCTCGCGGGATCGTCCTTCGTCAGTCGCCGCTTCCGGGAAACGATCAACCGCTGAGTTTCGACGGCCCTTCGCCGATGATCTTCTTGTCTTCCTTGCCGATGGCATCGAGGTCGCGGCCGTCATAGGGCAGCGACAGAAGCAGCCGCCGGATGGCCGCGAGCCGGGCGCGACGCTTGTCGTTGGCGCGGATGACGATCCACGGCGCCTCCTTGGTGTGAGTGCGCTTGACCATCTCGTCGCGAGCCCTGGTGTATGCGTCCCACTTGGTGATGCCGGCGATGTCGATGGGCGAGAACTTCCAGCTCTTGAGCAGGCTGTGGCGGCGGTCGTGGAAACGGTCGAGCTGTGTTTCGCGGCCGATGTCCAGCCAGAACTTGAAGAAATGGATGCCGTCGTTGCGGATCATGCGCTCGAAATGCGGCGCCTCGTGCAGGAAGCGCTCGTGCTGCTCGGGCGTGCAGAAACCCATCACCGGCTCGACACCGGCACGGTTGTACCAGGAACGGTCGAAGCTGACGAATTCGCCGGAAGTCGGGAAATGCCGGACGTAGCGCTGGAAATACCATTGCCCTAGCTCCGGCTCGGTCGGCTTGGGCAGCGCTACGTTGCGGGCCGTGCGCGGGTTCATGTACTGGTGGATGGCGAAGATGGTGCCGCCCTTGCCGGCGGCGTCGCGCCCCTCGAACAGGGCGATCACCCGTTGGCCGGTCTTCTGCAGCCAGGCCTGCGCCTTGACCAGTTCGATCTGCAGCCGTTCCAGCGTCTCGTCGTAATCCTTGCCCTTCATCTTCTTGTCGTAGGGGTAGCCGCCGGTCGTCAGCTTGTGGTTTTCGATCCAGTCGGGCAGCACCGGATCGTCGATGTCGAAGATGCGCTCCTTGCCCCCGATCTCGATCTTCAGCGGCCCGGTGCGCTCGGGCTGTGCATCGGTCTTTTTCATGCAGGCAGAACCTTTTTCGTCATCGTCTTCATGCTATGGGGGGGCCTGCCGGCGGTCCAGCGGGAAGTTATGTCCGCCGGCACGTTCGGCGCGGCAGGAAGAACGCAATGATCGAGGCGCTCTGGCGAAAACTGTGGCGGCATCGCCGATTGCTGACGGCCGGCATCGTCGCGATCCTGGTCGCCCATGCGCTGGCCGGCTCCTCGCTCGTGGTGCCGGTGGGCCTCAGCCTCCTGCTCGTCGCGTCCGTCCTGGTGGTCGGCGATGGCGAGAACCAGAACGGCGAAGGCGCGGGCGCCGCCATGGCCGACGACCTGCAAAGGTTGCCGGCGGAGCATCTGGCGCAGGCCGTCACCGATCCGCTCATCCTGTTCGACCGCACGGCGACCGTGGTGCATGCCAATGCCGCCGCCATCGCGGCTTTCGGCAGCCTGGCGCCGGGGCTCTCGCTGCCGCTCAAGTTCCGCGCGCCCGAAATGCAGGTGCTGCTGGACAACGTGCTTTCCGGCAGCGTCGGCGCCGATAGCATCGATTACGCGGAAAAGCTGCCGGTGGAGCGGCTCTACCGTGTCAGCGCCTCGACCGTCGGCCATGGCAGCGGCCTCTACGTGCTGATCTTCAAGGACCAGAGCGAGGCGCGCCGCATCGACCGCATGCGGGCCGATTTCATCGCCAATGCCAGCCACGAATTGCGCACGCCGCTGGCCTCCATCTCAGGCTTCATCGAGACCTTGCGCGGCCCCGCCCGCAACGACGCGGCGGCGCGCGACAAGTTCCTGCAGATCATGCAGAATCAGACCGAGCGTATGGCGCGGCTGATCGACGACCTCCTGTCGCTGTCGCGGCTGGAGATGAAGCCGTATCTCAGACCGGGCAGCAGGGTCGACCTCACCGGTACGCTCAAGGCCGTCATCGATACGCTCACGCCGCTGGCGAAGGACAACGGCGTCGTCATCGAACGCGAATTCGCCGACGAGCCGACGGAAATTCCAGGCGACCGCGACGAGCTTTTCCAGGTGTTCGAGAACCTTGTCGAAAACGCCTGCAAATACGGCCAGTCGGGCGGCCGGGTGGTGGTCTCGGTCAAGCCCGGCCATGACGGGCCGGAGCCGACCGTCGACGTGACGGTGCGCGACTTCGGACCGGGCATCGCGGAAGAACACATCCCGCGCGTCACCGAACGCTTCTACCGCATCGATGCCGAGAGCAGCCGGGCGCAGAAAGGCACCGGGCTCGGCCTTGCCATCGTCAAGCACATACTGACGCGCCATCACGGGCGCCTGTCCATCGCCTCGGAGCCCGGCGAAGGCGCCGCCTTCACGGTTCATTTGCCGGCGAACTAGAATAATAATCCGTCACGCGCTATGTCTGAGCGAACGGTTTCGTCTTCCTGTCATGTTGCCGGCGTAACAACCGGCAAACTGGAAATCGCGAATCGACCGGAAAGGCGTCATGCCCATGCAGACCATGCACATCGTCAGCGCCTATGACGAGGAATTGGCCTATCTGGCCAGGCGCATCGCGGCCATGGGCGGCCATGCCGAGCGCATGGTGGAGCAATCCATCGCCGCCCTCGTCAATGCCGATGCCGGGCTGGCGCAGAAGGTGATCGCCGACGACGCGGTGCTGGACGACGGCCAGCGCGAGATCGACGACAAGGCGATCGTCGTCATCGCGCGCCGCCAGCCGATGGCAACAGACCTGCGCGAGATCATCGGCGCTATCCGCATCTCGGCCGACCTCGAGCGGGTCGGCGATCTCGCCAAGAACGTCGCAAAGCGCGTAGTCGCCGTCACCGAGGCGCGGCAGCCGACCAGCCTGTTCCGCGGCATCGAGGCGCTGGCCGAGCTGGCGCTGACGCAACTCAAGGATGTGCTGGACATCTACGCCACCCGCGCCGTCGATCGCATCGGCTTCGTGCGCGACCGCGACGACCAGATCGACGCCATGTACACCTCGCTGTTCCGCGAACTTCTCACCTACATGATGGAAGACCCGCGCAACATCACGCCGTGCACGCATCTCTTGTTCTGCGCCAAGAACGTCGAACGCATCGGTGATCACGCCACCAACATCGCCGAGACGATCTACCATATCGCCACCGGCGAGCAGATGCCGGTGGAACGGCCGAAAGGCGACAAGACCGACCGCGTGACGGCGCCGGGAACCATCGCATCGAATTGAACGGCGAAGGCCCTCGAAGCGGCACCGCGATTGGGCTAGACTTCACGGCGTTCACGAACTCACTGCCGCGAGAGAGGACATCGTCCTCGGGAGGCCGCGATGGACCATGTGGGTGAGCTCAAGCCGGCGCCGCCGACGGCGGGCGTGATCGCCTGCAGTGTCTATGCCTCGGGCAAGCGGGTGGCCGACATTTCCATCGAGGAAGCAGGCACATGGGCAGGCAAGGACGGCCATGTCGTGTGGATCGGCCTGCTCGAACCCAGTGCCGATCTGCTCGCCCGCGTGCAGGCGCAGTTCAACCTGCACGATCTCGCCATCGAGGATGCCGAGCACCCGCACCAGCGGCCGAAACTGGAGCAGTACGGCGATGCGCTGTTCATCGTGGCGCGCACGGCGCAACTGATCGACGGCCGCGTCACCTTCGGCGAGACGCACCTGTTCGTCGGCAAGGGCTACATCGTCAGCGTCCGCCACGGGCCGTCGACCTCCTACACGGTGGTGCGCCAGCATTGGGAATCCTGCCCGCATGCGCTCGCCAAGGGCGAGGACTTCGTGCTCTACGCCATCCTCGATTTCATCGTCGACAACTACATGCCGGTGCTGGAGCAGATCGAGACGGAGGTCGAAGAAATCGAGGACCAGGTGCTGGTCAAGCCGATGGACACGCGCGACATCGAGCGGCTCTACATGCTCAGGCGCGACCTCTTACGCCTGCGTAACGCGGCCCTGCCGCTGGTCGAGGTCTGCCGCCGGCTGACGAGCGCCGAACTGCCGCAGATCCAGCCCGCAATGCACCCGATGTTCCGCGACGTGACCGACCATATCCGCACGGTGCAGGAAAAGATCGACTCGTTGCGCGAGGTGCTGGCCTTTGCCTTCGAAGCCAGCGTGCTGGTCGGCCAGAGCCAGGAAACGGCCGTCTCGAAGAAGCTCGCCTCATGGGCTGCCATCCTCGCCGTGCCGACCGCCTTCGCCGGCATCTACGGCATGAACTTTTCCGACATGCCGGAACTGAAGATGGAATACGGCTATCCGGCGGTGCTGACGGTGATCGCCGGCATCTGCCTGTTTTTGTACTGGCGGTTCAGGAAGAACGGGTGGCTGTAGGTTTATGGGAGTAAGGCAATAGGGCAGTAAGGGAATAGGGAAAACCGGAGAGGCGGCTCAGCCTCTTTTTCACCTATTGCCCTACTGCCTTACTCCCTTACTCCCCTAAATCCCTATCTCGCCCGCCGGCGCTCGGCCGCCGGCTGGAAGGCGATGCGCGAATGATAGGTGCAGTAGGGTCCGCTTTCGCCGGCATCGTTGCCGCAGAAGTGAAAATCCTCCGACAGCGGGTCGCCGTTCGGCCATTTGCAGGTGCGCTCGGTGAGCTGGACGAGCTGCAAGCGGCGCGAGATCGGCACCACCACGTCTTCCACCGGGCGCAGATACTGGCGGGCGACCGGCTCGGCTTCGAACTGCGTCTGCAGCGCGGTCGCGCCGATCGACGCCGTCACATGGCGCGGCGCGCTCGCGGCCCGGACCACCGACTTGGTGGCGGACGCGCCCTGCGAAGCCTTCTTGGTGCGGGTCGGCGCCGCCGCCGCGCGGCCGCGGCTCGACAGCTTGAGCCGGTGCACCTTGCCGATCACCGCGTTGCGGCTGACCCCGCCCAGTTGCGCCGCGATCTGGCTGGCGCTCAGGCCCTCCGACCACAGTTTGCGCAGAAGCTCGACGCGCTCGTCAGTCCAGTTCATGAGGCCGCTCCTTACGAACCGTACGGAATCGGAATCGTTCCCCGTTCCGGCAACTGCCGGACGGCACCACATATACGAGGTGATTAGATCCGCCGCACGAAATCTAGTTATTTCCTGCTCATAATTACCGTATGCGTTGACTCGGTGACAAGAGTCCCGACGGCAACACCGAATCGGTTTTTGCGGTTTTCCCCAACTTGCCGGATTGCTACAAGAAGCTTCCGTTGGAAGATTTCCGTCCGTGGCCCAACGACGGTATCGTTGACTTCACAGCGAAAAACCACGATAAACCGGGAAAGGCCGCCGCGTTGGCGGCTTTTTGATTTTCCGCTTCCGGAGAGACATATAATGAGCGGTTCGGCGCTTTACGAGACCTTTGCCCGTGCTCCCCTGGCCTTCGAGAAAGGCGAAGGTGCGTGGCTGGTTACGGAGCGAGGCGAGCGCTATCTCGATTTTGCCGCCGGCATCGCCGTCAACTCGCTCGGCCATGGCCATCCGCATCTGGTCGCGGCGCTCACCGAGCAGGCCGCCAAGCTGTGGCACGTCTCCAATCTCTACGAGATACCGGGCCAGCGGCGGCTGGGCGAACGGTTGGTCGACGCCACTTTCGCCGACAAAGTGTTCTTCACCAATTCCGGCGCCGAAGCGCTGGAATGCGCGATCAAGACGGCGCGCCGCTACCACTACGTCAACGGCCAGCCGGAGCGCTACCGCATCATCACCTTCGAAGGCGCCTTCCATGGCCGCACGCTGGCGACGATCGCCGCCGGTGGCCAGCAGAAATACCTCGAAGGCTACGGTCCCAAGGTAGAGGGTTTCGACCAGGTGCCGTTCGACGACCTCAGGGCCGCCGAAAAGGCGATCACCGCAGAGACCGCCGCGATCCTGCTCGAGCCGGTGCAGGGCGAAGGCGGCATCCGCGACTTCCCCATGCAGTCGCTCAAGCGCCTGCGCCAGCTCTGCGACGAGCGCGGCCTTTTGCTGATCTTCGACGAGGTACAGTGCGGCATCGGCCGTACCGGCAAGCTGTTCGCCCACGAGTGGGCGGGCGTCGAACCCGACCTGATGGCAATCGCCAAGGGCATCGGCGGCGGCTTTCCGATGGGTGCGTGCCTGGCCACCGACGAGGCGGCCAAGGGCATGACCGCCGGCGTGCACGGCACCACCTTCGGCGGCAATCCGCTCGCCATGGCGGTCGGCAACGCCGTGCTCGACGTCGTGCTGGAGCCGGGTTTCCTCGACGAGGTCAACCGCAAGGCGCTTCTGTTCAAGCAGGGGTTGGCTGCGGTCGCCGACGAGTATCCGCAGGTGATCGAAGGAATCCGCGGCACCGGCCTGATGCTCGGGCTGAAATGCACCATGCCCAACGGCAAGGTGAACATGGCACTGCGCGACCAGCATCTGCTTGCCGTGCCGGCCGGCGACAACGTCATCCGCCTGCTGCCGCCGCTCACCGTCACCGACGCCGAGATCCAGGATGCGCTCGCCCGCATCCGGGCGGCCGCCAAAGGCCTTGCGGAGGCGGCTTCGGCCGCCGCCGAGTAAGCCGGACGCCACCATGACGCTTCGCCACTTCACCGACCTTTCAACCGTTTCCGAAACCGACCTGCGTTCGATCCTGACCGACGCCTCGGCGCGCAAGGCCCGCCTCAAGGCCGGCGAACGCTCGCGCCCGCTCGACGGCAAGGTGCTGGCGATGATCTTCGACAAGCCCTCGACGCGCACGCGCGTGTCGTTCGACGTCGGCATGCGCCAGCTCGGTGGCGAGACGATCATGCTGACCGGCACCGAAATGCAGCTCGGCCGCTCCGAGACGATCGCCGACACAGCCAAGGTGCTGTCGCGCTACGTCGACGCGATCATGATCCGCACGACGTCGCACGACCGGCTGGCCGAACTGACCGAGAACGCCACGATTCCTGTCATCAACGGGCTGACGGACGACACGCATCCCTGCCAGCTCATGGCCGACATCATGACCTTCGAAGAACATCGCGGGCCGGTCGCGGGCAAGACCTTCGCCTGGACCGGCGACGGCAACAACGTGCTGCATTCGCTGCTCGAAGCCTCGGCACGCTTCCGCTTCACCCTCAATGTAGCGGTGCCGCAGGGAAGCGAACCCGGCGAGAAGTTCGTCGACTGGTCGCGCGCCAACGGCGGGCTCATCGAATTCAAGAAGACGGCTGAGGAGGCCGTGCGGGGCGCCGACTGCGTCGTCACCGATACCTGGGTGTCGATGGGTGCCGAACACCGCGCGCGCGGCCACAACGTCTTCATGCCCTATCAGGTGAACGCGGCGTTGATGAAGCAGGCCAAGCCGGACGCGCTGTTCATGCACTGCCTGCCGGCGCATCGCGGCGAGGAAGTCACCGACGACGTCATCGACGGACCGCATTCCGTCGTCTTCGACGAGGCCGAGAACCGGCTGCATGCGCAGAAGGCGGTGCTCGCCTGGTGCCTTGGGGCGTAAGAGGACGCTTGAACGGCGTCAGGGTGATGCCTATCTCCGGCGCATCACCCAAAGTCTAGCGCCATTGGCGGCGTGCCATCGTGAGGGATGGCAGGGCCGGCCGGAGATCCTGTCATGTTGGAAGCAATCACCGTGAGTGAACACGAAACAAGGTTGGGCGAGTTCGACCACGCCGGCGACGACCACGTTGTGCCCTTCGAGGTCGGCCCGCTCGACGTGCGCGGCCGCGCCGTCCAGCTCGGCTCCGTCCTCGACGCCATACTGGCGCGGCACGCCTATCCCGAACCGGTCGCGCGGCTGCTGGCCGAGGCCTGCGTGCTCACCGTGCTGCTCGGCACGTCGCTGAAGTTCGAAGGCAAGTTCATCCTGCAGACCCGCACCGACGGGCCGATCGACATGCTGGTGGCGGATTTCTCCACCCCGGATGCACTGCGCGCCTACGCGCGTTTCGACGCCGACCGGCTGGCGGCGCTCGTTGCGGCCGGCGAGGTGTCCGACGCGACCCTGCTCGGCACCGGCGTGCTGGCGCTGACCATCGACCAGGGCCAGCACACGCAGCGCTATCAGGGCATCGTCCAGCTCGACGGCATCTCGCTGGAGGAAGCCGCGAGGATCTATTTCCGCCAGTCGGAGCAGATCCCGACAGACGTGCGCCTTGCCGTGGCCAAGCAAGTCTTGCCCGGCGGCCGCCAGCAATGGCGCGCCGGCGGCCTGTTGACGCAGTTCCTTCCCGAGGCGCCGGAGCGCATGCGCGTACCGGACCTGCCCGGCGGTGACGGCGACACGGCGGAAGCCGTGCACGATCCGGTCGACAACGCCTGGCAGGAAGCCACCGTGCTGGCAGGCACGGTCGAGCCGGCGGAACTGGTCGATCCGACCGTCGGCGCCGAGCGACTGCTCTACCGGCTGTTCCACGAGCACGGCGTGCGCGTCTTCGACGCGGTCGAGGTCGCCGACCGCTGCTCATGCTCGCGCGAGCGCATCCATGGCATCCTCGCCGGCTTCACGGCGCAAGAAATCCGCGACAGCACCGAGGACGGCAAGATCAACGTCGCCTGCGAATTCTGCTCGACCGCCTACGAGTTCGATCCCGGCGAGTTCGCGCAAGCGCAGTAAGCAGGAAGCGCGCCGGCGCCCTTTTGTCCACCAGCAAGGGTGGACAGGAAGGCGTCGGCACGGTCTTCTAGGCCGGTCCGTCAACCGGAGGACCGGCCATGTTCACCGCGCGCATCCCTTCTCTCGCCTTCGCCACCGTCATCGCGATCGCCCTGGCCGATCCCGGCTTCGCCGCCTCGCCGGCTCCAGCCAAGGGCGAGAACGGCATGGTGGTGAGCGCACAGCATCTCGCCACCGAGATCGGCGTCGACGTGCTGAAACAGGGCGGCAATGCGGTGGATGCGGCGGTCGCCGTCGGCTACGCGCTGGCGGTCGCCTACCCCACGGCCGGCAACATCGGCGGCGGCGGCTTCATGACCGTCCGCTTCAAGGACGGGACAACCACCTTCCTCGACTTCCGCGAGCGGGCACCGCTGGCGGCGACCAAGACGATGTATCTCGACAAGAACGGCAAGCCGATCGAGAGGGCCAGCTTGGACGGTTATCTTGCCGTCGGCGTGCCGGGCTCGGTCGCCGGCTTCGAAATGGCGCGCGAGAAATACGGCACGATGCCGCGCCAGAACCTTATGGCGCCGGCCATAAGGCTCGCCAGCGAGGGCTTTGAGCTGAACCAGGGTGACGCCGCCACCTTCGCCAAAGGCGCGCAACGGCTGGCGGAGGATCCGGCGGCCGCGGCGATCTTCCTCAAGCCGGACGGCTCGGCCCATCACGCGGGGGAACGCCTTGTCCAGCCCGATCTCGCCGCCACGCTATCGGCCATCTCCGACAAGGGGCAGGACGCCTTCTACAAGGGAAAGACGGCCGAGCTGATCGCAGCCGCCAGCCAGGCCAAGGGCGGCATCCTGACCAAGGAGGACTTCAAGCAGTATGCGGTGCGCGAACTGAAGCCGGTGACATGCACCTATCGCGGCTACGAGATCGTCTCGGCGCCGCCGCCCAGTTCCGGCGGCACCATCATCTGCGAAATCCTGAACGTGCTGGAGGGCTATCCGCTTTCCTATCTCGGTGCCGGCTCGGCCGACACCGTGCATCTGATGGCGGAAGCCATGCGCTATGCCTATGTCGACCGCAACTCGGCGCTCGGCGACCCGGATTTCGTCGACAATCCGGTGTCGAAGCTCCTGGACAAGACCTATGCCGCCGAAATCCGCAGCAAGATCGACCCGTTCCGCGCCGGTATCTCGCAGGACCTCATGCCGAAGGGTTTCGGCGAAAGCAACGAGACGACGCACTATTCGATCATCGACAAGGACGGCAATGCGGTGGCCGTCACCTATACGCTCAACGGCTCCTTCGGCGCCGGCGTCGTGGCACCGGGCACCGGCGTCCTGCTCAACAACGAGATGGACGACTTCACCCAGAAGCCCGGCGTGCCCAACCTCTACGGGCTGGTGCAGGGCGAGGCCAACGCCATCCAGCCGAAGAAGACGCCGCTCTCCTCGATGAGCCCGACGGTGGTGGCGAAAGGCGGCAAGCCTTTCATGATCATCGGCAGCCCCGGCGGATCACGCATCATCACCATCACCCTGGAGGCGATCCTCAACGTCATCGACCATCGCATGGACATACAGGAGGCGATCGATGCGCCGCGCGTCCACCACCAGTGGCTCCCCGATAAGCTTTATGTCGAGCCGCACGGTCTTTCGCCCGATACGCTGAAGCTGCTCGCAGGCATGGGCTACCACCTCGACGTCGGCGAGGACGACAAGACATGGGGCCAGGCGGCCGGCATTCTGGTCGGCGGCAAGAGCCTCGGCGAGATCGAGAAGGGCGGCGGCGCGCGCTACAACGGCGCCATGGACAGCCGCTCCGGCTCGGGCGAGGCGCTGGGTTACTAGCCGGCTCCCGCCAGCCGCTACGCGGCCGCGACCTATGTTGGTCTGGTGGTAACCATCGGCGCGGTTCCTTGTGGCGGGGAACCGCCGATTGGACTATCGCTGGGCCGCTTCGGGGAAAGGGAGCCGAATTGACTGTTCGCATGCTTGCGGCCGCGTCGTGAATGATCGTTGCAGACGTCCATGACTGACCGAGACAAGACCGCCCGCGACGCCGCGGGTAACGGCACCGCCATGCGGATGTCGATTGCCGGGCTGGCCAAGAGCGGCGCCGTCGCCGGCGTCATCAAGCTTGCCAGCGCAGCGCTTTCCTTCGCCATGTTCGTGACCGTCGCCATGGTCACGGACGGCCGCCAGTTCGGCCTCTACAGCGCCGCCTATGCCGGTGCCAGCCTGGTGTCGTTCTTTGCCAGCGTCGGCCAGCAGAGCACGGTGCTCCGATTCTGGCCGCAATACGCCGAAGCCGGCGACCTGCCTTCCGCGCACGGCATGATGGTGCGGTCGATCGCTGTCGCCTTTGCCGGCGTCATCCTGTCCAGCCTACTGGTCGTCGCCTTCGGCTTCGCTCCTTATTTCGGAGAAGATACGGTCGAATGGCTGCCTTTGTGCGTCTCGGCCGCTATCCTGTCGGGCGCCCTCGCCTGGTCGGAATTCGCCTCGGGTGCCTTCCGCGCCAAGGGCGCGCTGATCTCCGGCCTCTTGCCGCGCGACGTGGTGTGGCGCGCGCTGACCATCGCGGCAGTGCTGGCCTTGCGTTTCGAGGGCATCAAGATCAGCGCCGTGATGGCGACGCTGCTCACTGCCGGCCTGCTCATCCTGTCGGTGCTGCCGCAGACGGCGGCGCTGCTGCGCGACACGCTGGGTGCGCGGCCGCCGCCGCTCAGCGACGGGCAGAAGGCCGAATTCAACACGGTGACGATGGGCCTTTGGGGCGCCACTTCATTGCCGCCGGCGCTCGGTCAGGTCGGCACGCTGCTGGTGGCCGGCATCCTCGGACCGGAGATCGCCGGTGCCGTCTTCGTTGCCGACCGCACGACGCGCCTGGTGCTCTTGGCGCTGAATGGCATCAACCAGGCGCTGGCGCCGGAAATCTCGGCCGCCTTCTATGGCGGTGACAAGGCGCATGTGCAGAAGATGACCAGCCTGACGGCGCTCGGCAGCTTCGCGGCGGCGTTGGTCATTCTTCTGGCTTTCTGGCTGCTCGGCCCGTTGATTCTCTCTGCGTTCGACGCCAGTTACGCGACGCCGGCGATCCACACCGTACTCATTCTTTTCGGCCTGGGCGCCACGGTCGCTGCCGCCTGCGGTCCGGTCGAGCTCCTGATGCAATTGACGGGCCTCCAGCATTCGCTGGTCAAGCTGCTGGTCGCCGTCAACGTGGTAGGGCTTGCCGTTACCGCCCTGCTGACATGGCTTCTCGGCCCGCTCGGCGTCGGTCTCGGCACGGCGGGCACCGTGATGATCGCCACCATATGGGAGGTGATGATCTGCAGCCGCTCGATCGGCATCAACCCGTCGGTGGCCGGACTTCTGTCCGCCGTCCGGCCGAAACGAACCGGCTTCGTGCCGCGCGACCACACCGCATGAAGATCGTTCAGGTCCAGACGCAGGCCGAGGCCGCCGGCGCCCAGCGCGTGTCCGACATGGTCGGAGAAGGATTGCGGGCACGCGGCCATGCCGTGCGCACCGTCTTCATGTATCGCAAGACGGCGGCCTACGACAACGATCCCCATGCCGATTTCGTGCTGTCCTCGCAGCCGGGCGGCCTGCCGGGCCAGATGCGGGCGGCGGCCGGGCTGGTCGCCTACATGCGCCGCGAACGGCCGGACGCCGTCATCTCCTACCAGCACTACGGCAACATCTTCGGCACGCTGGCCGCACGGCTTGCCGGCGCGCGCCACGTCGTCGCCAACCAGAGCGGCGCACCGCAGAGCCACGGCGTCATGGGCCTGCTCAGCAGGATCGACAAGGTGATGGGCGTGCTCGGCGCCTACCAGTTCAACGTCGTCAACTCGGCCTGGACGGAAGGGCAGTTCGACGGTTATCCGCAAGCCTACAAGCAGCGCATGCGACGCATCGACCATGGCGTGCCCGGACCCCTGGAAACCTACGACAAGCGCGAGGCAAGGGCGTCCTTCGGCCTGCCGCAGGACGTATGGCTGGCCGTCACGACCGGCCGCCTGACACGCGACAAGAACCATCTCGCGCTGGCCGGCGCGCTGTGCCGGCTGAACGAACTCCACGTCGCCATTGCCGGCGCAGGGCCGGAGCGCGAGGCGTTGACGGCCTTCGCCCGCGAAAACGGCGTCGCCGACCGGCTGCATTTCGTCGGCGAGGTGCCCCCGGCGCGCATCTTCGAATTCCTCTCGGCCGGCGACGTCTTCGCCTTCCCGTCCGTCAACGAAACCTTCGGCCTTTCGGTCGCCGAAGCGGCGATCGCCGGCCTGCCGGTGGTGGCCAACGGCCTACCCGTTCTGCGCGAGGTTTTGTCGACCGCAAGCGGTGAACCAGCGGCCCTGTTCGTCGACGGCGGCGACGCGGCGGGCTTCGCCGCTGCCCTCGAAGAGACGGCACGGACGCCGGGCCTGGCAGACAAGCTCTCCGAGAACGGCCGGCGGCTGGCCGAGCGCTATTCGCCCGCCGCCATGTGTCTTGCCTATGAAAGACTGCTTGCCTGAGGCATCGCCTCAGCGCCGACGCACGGCGGCGATGCCGTCGATCACCTCCAGCCGGCCGGCGCGGTTGAGCGTATGGATGCGCGGATAGGGCCAGTCTCCCCGCCCCGATACCGGGCGCGGCGGAGCTAAACGAACGGTATTTTCGTCCAGTTCCAGAAGTTCGCTGAGGCCGAGCCCGCCGCCATAACCTTCGGTGCCGTCCTGCACCGGCAGCAGGGGCCGTCCGTCAACCGTGGCGAAAGCGCCGCCCGGCCGAGCCATGGCGCGGTCGATGACGATCGGGTTCATCCGGTGCGGGTGCCAGGGCCCGGCAGGAGACGGTGCACGAAAGACAACCATCGTGTCGGACGTGCTGCCATAACCGTCGCGGTCGGTGGCAAAAAGCCACCACGAACCATCCTGCTGGAACAGCGTCGCGTCGGAGATCTTGCCCTCCAGCAGGACCGCTTCGGTGACCCAGCGATCGGGAAAACGCTCCGCTCGATAAAGCGTCAGCCGGCTGCTGGCGCTGCCCTCCGGCAGCATCCAGACATCGCCCCGCCAGTCGAAGACCTGCGGATAGGAAAGATGGAACGGCTCCTCCAGCACTGGCTCGACCGGCCCGCGCACCGCGCCGTCGGCACCGATGCGCACGAGCGAGATGATCGCCTTGCCGGTGGCGTGGGGGTAATCTTCGACGAAGATCAGATGCTCTCCCTGCCTCCACGCATAGGGAAAAGGATCGGCATAGAAGTGGGTGCCGTCGTCCGGCAACTGCCGCCAGCCATCGCCCAGCATGCCGGTTTCAGCCACGCCGGGACCGTCGATGAAGCGGTAGCCGACGCGCCAGTGAGCGTGGCGAAAGCGCGCCCGCCGCAGCGCTTCGCGACCGAGCCGCGGCAAGGCAGACGTCACATAGCGGCCAACAAAGCCGCTACCCCCTGCTCCGCCGGTCGCAGGCGCAATTTTTTGCCGCTCCTGCGTCCATCCGCCGTCGAACCGAGCGACCACGGACAGCCCAAGGGTGACGGCGCGTGCCAGCACATCCTCGATGCCGAGCGCGGTGGCTTCGCGCTTGTCGATCATGGGGGCAGCCCGGCCGACGACCGTGCCGTCCGCCAGAACGGCCTGCAGGTCCGGCAGGCGGCCGGCCGCGACCGCGCTCACCGCGGCGAAATCCGAAAATCGTCCGTCGAAGGTCAATCGCACCGTCGGCGCCGGCGACGGCGGCGCCACTCCGGTCAGATCGAGCCTCAGGTCTGCAGGACGCTGCGTCTGCACCTGCGTTATCGCCTCCACCGGCGTTGCGAGACCGACCGCCCGGCGCCTGAAGAGACGCCGTTCGAATCGCAGTATCTGCAAGGCCGCTGCGGGCCAGGGGTCGGCGGACTGGTGCAGGACCGCGACATCGTGGCCGCACGCCCGCAACCGCTCGACAAGAACCCGCTGCCACAGCCGCGGCCGCGAGGCGGGAACGATCACATCCACTACGGCCATGACAGCAGCCTTGACCGGCTGGTCGTCGGCATTCGGTATCCTCGTGCTGCGACGCCGCAACACGGATCGGCTCCGCGCCGGTCGGCGCTTCGCAAGAACAACCCCTTGTCGCCCATGCCTTACCCCCTTGCCTCGCTCCCGCATCCGATCCATGCCCATCCGGTCGGCTGCAGCCCGCCTTATACACGGTCATTCTTGGCAGTCGGTAAACCAAACCCCGAACATCCGTTTGACTCTTGCCCCGCCAAAGCAGACAGAAGCTCGACAACGCTCCCTGCCGCAGGCGCGATTCCGCACCCATGTTCGAAGTTGCCGTCGAAAACTCCTTCGACTTTCAGTCACCCGAATACGCCTCGCTGTTCGCGCGGTCGGTGGCGAGCGCCTTCCAGCATCCGCGATGGCTGTCGGCCCTCTACGGCAAGCTCGCGATCGGCAATTCGATCGCACCGCTGATCATCGTCATACGCTTTGCCGACGACAAGCGCCTCGCCATGGTACTGCCGCTGGTGCGGCAGCGCTATGCCATGCTGCGCGTCGTCGAGTTCGCGGACATGCGCGTTTCCGACTATGTATCGCCGGTGACCGATGCCGCGACCTTCGCGCAGATCGCTGCCGATCCGGCCTGCGTGGCAGCCATCCGACGGCTTTGCCGGCCTTACGACCTGTTGCGCATCGGCAAACTGGCCGACCAGTCCCTGCGGCTGGAAAGGTTGTTCGACATCGAGCGCGAAAGCATGGGCATGAACGCCTATGCGACGCCGCTGGACGAAACCTATCCGTTGTGGCGTCAGCGCCGGCTCGAGCGCTCCTATTGCAAGGAACTGGACAAGAAGTCGCGCCAGTTGCATCGCAAGGGCGCCGTGCGGTTCGAATGCGCACGGGATGCGGCGGCCATCGACGCCACTTTCGAGGCGATGAAGTTCTATCGCGGCCTTCGTTTCGGCGATCCCAAGAATGGCGGCGACCTGCTGCAGCTTCCCGCCTACTACGATTTCTATCGCGGCATGGCGCTGGACGGGCGCGATGACGCCACGCGTACCTATACGCTGTGGCTCGACGACCGGGTCATCGCCGGCGTGCTCGGCCTCGCGCACCGGGATTCCTCTTTCCTTGTCATTCTCGGCGGTTTCGACTTCGAGAATTTCAAGAACCAGTCGATCGGCAGCCTGATGTTCGAACAGGTCGCGCGCGACTGCATCGAACGCGGCGAACGGGTGCTCGACTTCACCATCGGCGACGAGCCTTACAAACTTACCTTTGGTGCCGAACCGGCGGCAATGTGGAAGATATCGCGTCCCGGCAGCCCGCTGGGCTACGCGGCCGAGCTGATCACAGAGCGCATGCCGGCAGTGAAATCGCTGGCGCGCCGCATCTTCCACAAGCCTCACGAGACCAGCGGACAGGCGGATGCCGCGAAATCGGTGCCGAAGGAAGTCACACCCGGCTGACCGAGCGGTCCGGGGCCACGGACAGGGCTAGAAGGTGGCGGCTCAGGCCGGGCGGCCGGATAATGTCCTCAACCGCGCGACCGTACCGGGCGACAGCCTGCCGAGACGATCGACCAGACGACGGCGCCAGACCAGCAGCAACCGGCGAACGCGCCAGGCGAGGCCGGTGTCCACCGTCAGACTGCGGCGATATTTTGCCTGCGCCAGCGCCGAGGTGTCTGCCGCCTGCTTTGCCGGATCGTCGTAATAGCAGCCGATCTTGTCGGCCGTCATGCCGGGCGTCGCCAGCCATTGCGGCACATGGACGTGGCACAGCCTTTCGACATCCGTCAGCAACCGGCTGAAGCCGGTGCCGGCGGCTGGACACGAGGTCTGATAGGCGTCGCCGATCAGAACGACGCCGTCCTGCCGGCAGTTTTCAGCGACGGCGAGGTCCATGATCCAGTTCTGCACCCGGCCGACCACCTGGAAATCACCCAGCACCTTGCGCAGGCCCGGCAAGGTGGCCGCCAAAGTCTCCGTCGGGCTTTCCCTGAAAGCCTTGACCCAGGGATCGCGATGGTCGCGGAAGGTGAACAGGTTCGCCCGCATGCCGGTGACAGTCGGGAACAGCGACAGATAGTCGATGCCGTCGGACACGCGCTCGCCGTAGTAGGTGAGCGCGGAACATTTGAAACTGCCGTCGGCAGGACGGATATCGAAGCCGAAGGTCAGCGACTGGCGTTCGTGGATGACCCGGCGTTCCATGCCCAGAGTGCGACGCAAGAGATCGCCCATGCCGGTGGCGAGCACCACCAGACGCGCTTCCACCATGCCCTGCTCATGCACGAAGACCTGCTGCCGATCGGAACTCGTCTTCAGGTCGTTCACCCGGCCAACGATCAAGGTGACCGTCTCGGGGAGGCTCGCACGCATCGCGGCCACGAGATTTTCATAGAGGAAACCGAAATGCGGGGTCCTTGTGCGGTCGAGGACACGCCCGCGCCGCGCATTGACGATCTCATCGAAACGGGCGGCATTGGCCGACACGGCGTCGAGCAGGCCGATCCGTTCGATACGGGACACGAGGTCGCCGCCGATCTTCTCGACACGGAATTCCGGCGGAAACACCGCGTTGCGGTCGACCAGCGCAACCCGGTAACCGGCGCGGCCGAGCATGATGGCGGCCAGCGTGCCGCTCAACCCGCCGCCGACGACGGCGACGTCGCACTCGATCCCGGTGCCGGGGGCAACGGTGGTGGTCATTCGGAATACCTTAGTATGGCATAGAGGGCGCGCGGATTGGTCGTCAGATAGCGCCAGAACAGCCGCCGCGGTTCGAGCAGCAGGCGCCACAGCCATTCAAAGCCGGCCTTCTGCATCCACGAGGGCGCGCGGCTGTTCTTGCCGGACAGGAAATTGAACAGGCCGCCGGAAGTCTTGATGACGCCGACATTGCCGAGCCGGTCCGAGAAGGTGCGAACGAAACGCTGCTCGAGCGGCACGCCGAGCCCAAGCCACAGGATGTCCGGCGCCAGCCGGTTGATCTCGTCGACCTTTTCCTCCAGCGCCGCGCCCTTCAGAAAGCCATGGCTGTGACCGACAAGGCGCAGCTTCGGATAGGCGGCGCGCACGGCCGCCACGGCCTTCGGATTTTCCTCCTCGTCGGCGCCCAGCATATAGAAGGTGGTGCCAGTCTGTTCGGCCAGACGAGCGACGTCGTGGAACAGATCGGTGGTGGCGACGCGCTCGGGCAAGCGGTCGCGGCACAGCCAGCGCGAGGCCAGTACCAGCGGCTGCCCGTCGGCGAGAATCTGGTCGGCGGCGCTGAACAGCGTTTCGATGTCCGGCTCTACGCGGGCGCGGGCAATGACCTCGCCGTTGATGGAGGTGAAATAGAGCGGGCGGCCTGCGCCGGCGCGCTCGCTGGCGGCACGGATCATCATCGTCGCGGCCGTCTGCCGGTCGGCTGCGCTGACGGAAAAGCCACCTACAGTGACGGTCGGAACGGCGGCCACCATCTGTGCGTATGACGTCAATTCGAACTCCCAACCGATCAGCACCTGCAACCCCAGGCCGATCGACGATGGCCGCAAACAGGACAACAATCCCGCCGGCAGCCTGCGACTATCACGAAGCCCGCAAATTGCGTTTTGAAAACAAACAGCTACTGATTAACATCAAGTGGCTTCGCTTGATTGATTTGTATACGAATGCCGGATTTCTGTTAAGTCTGTTCTTAACAGAAGGTTAATCTTCAAATCTTATTAAAATTTTATCTATAAACTCAAAGAAGCGTGAGCTTTTCCAACCTTCTGGAACTGTCAAAAACCATCACCAGTTTTGCCGATCGACTTGCCCGGACCGGTTGTTTCGTCAGGCGCTGGACACCGGCGAAGCCTCATTTCGTTCCGGCACTGCCTTGCCGTGCAAGGAATTGCGAAAACAGCGCGAGGCCGCTCGTCAGGCAAAGGCTGAAGGCGATCTTTCACAAGACCGGCACTCGCAAACAGAGCGAGTTGATTGCGCTTGTGGGCCGCCTGCTCCGAGGCAGGCAGATATACTGGCACACGCCATATGCTGCCGCCGTCACTCGCTTTTGGCGTGACGGCCAATTTCGTCCGGGCATCCCCAGCTCATCTACCGCCCCCGCGTACCGGAAGCGGCGGTAAAAGGCCAAGGAAGCCAGGTAGTTTTTGTCTATCAGTAGGATAGAATGGTGCTGCAAGAGAGGATTGAACTCTCGACCTCTCCCTTACCAAGGGAGTGCTCTACCACTGAGCTACTGCAGCGCCTTGAATGCGGCGCCTTCTGCCACATCGTTTCCGTCAGCGCAAGTTATGTGTGCAGGCTTTTATCTCCGGCACGCGGCAGCCTTGCGCCTGCCACATTCCCCCTTATGTTCAACGGCGGACCGGGGACACCATGACCGACACTTCCAGGGACAAGGACAACCGCAAGGCCCGGCTTGCCGAGGCGCTGCGCGCCAACTTGCAGAAGCGCAAGACGCAGGCACGCTCACGCCGCAGTGGCAAGCCCGACGCACGGCCCGAAGGGCTGGCGGCATCGACGGACAAGCGCGAACGCTGAGCGCCACGCTTTGGCCCAAGGGCACGGGCCGCCTATTTCTTGAACCGCCCCGGCTCATCGTCTAGACGGAGTCGGGGCAGGACCAATCGATTGAATCGGGCCATACGGCCGAAGGGACGCTTTTTCATGGACCGCATCAGGATCGTCGGCGGCAACCCGCTTGCCGGAACCATTCCCGTCTCCGGCGCCAAGAACGCCGCCCTGCCGCTGATGATCGCCTCGCTGCTGACGCCGCAGACGCTGACGCTGGAAAACGTGCCGCACCTGGCCGACGTCGAGCAACTGATCCGTATCCTCGGCAACCACGGCGTCGACTACTCCGTCAACGGCAAGCGCGATCACCAGAACGGCGGCACTACCAGCGGCTATTCGCGCACCATCAACTTCACCGCCGAAAACATCGTCGACACCACCGCCCCCTATGAGCTGGTATCGAAGATGCGCGCTTCCTTCTGGGTCATCGGGCCGGTTCTGGCGCGCATGGGCGAAGCGAAAGTGTCGCTGCCGGGCGGCTGCGCCATCGGCACGCGGCCGGTCGACCTGTTCATCGAGGGCCTGCAGGCGCTCGGCGCCGACATCGACGTCGATACAGGCTATGTCGTCGCCAAGGCAAAGAACCGGCTGCGCGGCAACCGCTATACCTTCCCGAAGGTATCGGTCGGCGCCACCCATGTCCTGATGATGGCGGCTTCGCTGGCGCGCGGCGAGACGGTGCTGGAAAACGCCGCCCGCGAGCCGGAGGTCGTCAACCTTGCCGAATGCCTGATCGCCATGGGCGCGAAGATCCACGGCGCCGGCACTTCGACCATCACCATCGAAGGTGTGGACGAGCTCTCGGGGGCCAAGGTCCGGGTCATTCCCGACCGCATCGAGACCGGCACCTATGCAATGGCGGTGGCGATGACGGGCGGCGACGTGCTTTTGGAAGGCGCACAGCCGGACCTTTTGGAAGCGGCGCTCGACGTCATCCGGAAGACGGGTGCCGAGATCACGCCGACCAATGCCGGCATCCGCGTCAAGCGCAACGGCGCCGGCATCGCCCCGGTCGACGTCACCACCGAACCTTTCCCCGGCTTCCCGACCGATCTGCAGGCGCAGTTCATGGGCCTGATGACCATGGCCAAGGGCAAATCGCGCATCACCGAGACGATCTTCGAGAACCGCTTCATGCACGTCCAGGAACTGGCGCGGCTCGGCGCACACATCACGCTATCGGGCCAGACGGCCATCGTCGAAGGCGTCTCCAAGCTGAAGGGCGCGCCGGTGATGGCGACGGACCTGCGGGCCTCGGTGTCGCTGGTCATCGCCGGCCTCGCCGCCGAAGGCGAGACGACCGTCAACCGGGTCTACCATCTCGACCGCGGTTTCGAGCGGCTGGAAGAGAAACTGTCGGGCTGCGGCGCGGTGATCGAGAGAATTAGCGGCTAAGGCAATAGGGCGTTAAGGCAATAGGGCAGTATGTGACCTGCGGGCTTCCGTCAGCCGAAGCCTATTCCCTTACTGCCTTACTGCCTTACTGCCTTATTCCCCTATTGCCCTTCCATCCTCCCCGGTTGCGCCTGCGCCAAAGACCGCCTAACAGAGTGATGTTGGAAAAACCTTCGCAGGTGCGAAATCCGCATGACCGCGCTCAAGCTTCTCGCCCTCGACGAGGATGACCTGAAGGTCGTTTCGGCGCATGTGCAGGACGCCGTCATGAAGGTGGGCGACCTGCAGTTCCTGCCCGCCGCCAAGCGCTTCGTCCTGCCGATGAACCGGTTCGCCTGGGAGGCCAAGTCCGGTTTCCTGCGCCGCCACAACGAACGCCGCCAGGCGGTGCTGCATTTCGACCGGGTGCTGGGCGCCAAAACCAGCGGCATCCGCCGCGACAAGCCGGACGAAGTGCTGTCGCTGCTGGCCGTCAGCTTCGTGGCGATCAACGCGCCTGCCGGGCTGGTCGAACTGATCTTCTCGGGCGGCGGCACCATCATGCTGGACGTCGAGTGCATCGAGGCGCGGTTGGCCGATGTCGGCGGCGCCTGGCAGGCATCCGCGCGCCCCCTCCACAAGGTCTGAGCGGCATCATGGCCATCACCCTTCGCCAATCCGATGCCGGTTTCGAGCAGCGTTTCGCGGCCTTCCTGACCACCAAGCGCGAGGTTTCCGCCGACGTGAATACGGCGGTCCGCGACATCATCGCGCGCGTGCGCGCCGAAGGTGACGCGGCGCTGATCGACTATACGCGCCGTTTCGACCGCGCCGACCTGACGACACTCGGCATCGCCATCTCGCGGCAGGATATCGAAAGCGCCTATACGCAGGCCGACCCGGCCACGGTGGAAGCCCTGAAGCTGGCGCGCGACCGTATCCACGCCCATCATGCGCGGCAGATGCCGAAGGACGACCGCTACACCGACGCTATCGGCGTCGAACTCGGCTCGCGCTGGACGGCGGTCGAGGCGGTCGGGCTTTACGTGCCGGGCGGCACGGCGAGCTATCCGAGCTCTGTGCTGATGAACGCCGTGCCGGCCAGGGTGGCCGGCGTCGAGCGATTGGTCATCGTGGTGCCGGCCTCCGGCGGCGCCGTCAATCCGCTGGTGCTGGTCGCGGCCGATCTCGCCGGGGTCTCCGAGATCTACCGCGTCGGCGGTGCCCAGGCGGTCGCCGCCCTTGCCTACGGCACCGAGACGATCCGTCCGGTGGCGAAGATCGTCGGCCCCGGCAACGCCTATGTCGCCGCCGCCAAGCGACAGGTGTTTGGCACGGTCGGCATCGACATGATCGCCGGTCCGTCCGAGGTGCTGGTGATCGCCGACGCCGACAACGATCCTGACTGGATCGCCGCGGACCTTCTGGCGCAGGCCGAGCACGACGTCTCGGCGCAGTCCATCCTGATGACCGACGACGCGGCTTTCGCCGCCGCCGTCGAACAGGCGGTCGAGCGCCAGTTGAAGACGCTCTCGCGCAGCGAAACGGCGGCGGCAAGCTGGCGCGACTTCGGCGCCGTCATCCTGGTCGACACCATCGAGGCCGCGCTGCCGCTCGCCGACCGCATAGCAGCCGAGCATGTCGAACTCGCCATTGCGGATGCGGAAGGGTTTCTGGCGCGCCTGCGCAATGCCGGCGCCGTGTTCCTCGGCCGGCATACGCCGGAAGTCATCGGCGACTACGTCGGCGGCTCCAACCATGTGCTGCCGACGGCGCGTTCGGCGCGCTTCTCCTCCGGCCTGTCGGTGCTCGATTTCGTCAAGCGCACCTCCATCCTCAAGCTCGGCTCCGAGCAGTTGCGCGCACTGGGCCCGGCGGCGATCGCACTGGCAAAGGCCGAGGGGCTCGACGCGCATGGCCGCTCCGTCGCCGTCAGGCTGAATATGTAGGCGGCCATGTCGGGGGGCGATCATAGCCGCGCCAAGCTGGTCGACGTCGAACTGGACGAAACGATCGGCCGCTCGACGCCCGATGTCGAGCACGAGCGGGCGGTGGCGATCTTCGACCTGATCGAGGAAAACAGTTTTGCGCCCGTCGGCGACGACCAAGGCGGTCCCTACAGACTGAAGCTTTCGCTGGCCGAGTCGCGGCTGGTCTTCGCCATCAGCCGCGAGGACGGGGCGTCCGTCGTCACCCACATCCTGTCGCTGACGCCGTTCCGGCGCATCGTCAAGGACTACTACCTGATCTGCGAGAGCTACTACGAGGCCATCCGGTCCTCGACGCCGAGCCATATCGAGGCCATCGACATGGGCCGACGGGGGCTGCACAACGAAGGCTCGCAGACACTGCTGGAGCGCCTTTCCGGCAAGATCGACATCGATTTCGACACGGCACGGCGTCTGTTCACCCTGGTGTGCGTCCTGCATTGGAGGGGGTGAGCGCCTGGTTTGCGCAGCAAATTCGCCGTGCCGGTGGCACGACGAAAGGGTGCGAACGCCCGGGAGCTGCCGCAGGCAGCGGGACCCGGGCCGGCACGGAGCGGTCCGCGAAGCGGACGAAAAGCCAATTGCTTGGCTTTTCGAGCGACGAACGCCCCGAGCCTGCGAGGTGCCGGGCGGTGGCGAGGATCCTCATTCAACCCCATAGACAACCCCGACCCAATAAGCGTGTTCACAAACCGTTCGCGATCATATAGGTTCCGCGCAAATCCGGCCTTCCTGCCGGAAATCACCCAGACCAAAGGTAACGAATGCCGAAGGAAGAAGTCCTCGAGTTTCCGGGCGTCGTAACGGAACTGCTGCCCAACGCCATGTTCCGCGTGAAGCTCGAAAACGAACACGAGATCATCGCCCACACCGCCGGGCGCATGCGCAAGAACCGCATCCGCGTGCTGACCGGCGACAAGGTCCTGGTCGAGATGACGCCCTACGACCTGACCAAGGGCCGCATCACCTACCGCTTCAAGTGATCGCCAGCCGGCCGAAGGAACTGCCATGAGCCCTTCGCAGACGCTCGTGCTCGCTTCCGGCTCGCCGCGCCGCATCGAACTGTTGCAGCAGGCCGGCATCGAGCCGGACCGCATCTTGCCGGCCGACATCGACGAGACGCCGCAGCGCTCCGAGCATCCGCGCTCGCTGGCCAAGCGGCTGGCGAAGGAGAAGGCGGAAAAGGCGGCGGCCTCGCTGCGGGCCGAGCCGGGCCACGCCCCGGCCTACGTCCTGGCGGCGGATACGGTCGTCGCGGTCGGGCGCCGCATCCTGCCCAAGGCGGAAACGATCGACGACGCGACAGCCTGCCTGCAACTGCTGTCCGGTCGCTCGCACCGGGTCTATTCCGGCGTCTGCCTGATCACGCCGGACGGCAAGCAGCGCCAGCGGCTGGTGGAGACACGGCTGCGCTTCAAGCGCCTGCCACGCGCCGAGATCGAGCGCTACATCGCCTCGGGCGAATGGCGCGGCAAGGCAGGCGGCTATGCCGTGCAGGGCCTTGCCGGCGCTTTTGTCGTCAAGCTGGTCGGCTCCTACACCAATGTCGTCGGCCTGCCGCTCTACGAGACCACGGCGCTGCTTACCGGCGAAGGCTACCGGGCGCACGAGGCTGCGCCGGCGGGCGCAATCTCATGAGCATGGCGTGATGAGCACCGGACCTGGCGCACCCGTCACGCCGCTCAGGCCGAAACGCCCCTGCCCCGAATGCGGCCGCCCCTCGACGCGCGAGACCTATCCGTTCTGCTCGCCGCGCTGCAAGGCGATCGACCTCAACCGCTGGCTGAAGGGCGCCTACATCATCCCCGTGCACGAGGACGAAGAGCAGGAAGACCAGCCGGATTCGGGCCGCACGTCACCCGGCGGCGAGGACAGCTGAAACGGTTCCGCAACCCGCTTAGCCGCCGCCGCCGAGGCCCGCGCGACAAAGGCTGATCTTTCCCGTCGAAATCGACTTTCCGGCGCTGGACAGGCGTCATTCTCATGCTATAACCCACGCGCTTTCGGCGGCGCTCCGGCGCTCGACGATCACCGCAGGCGAGTGCGCTTTCGCGGTCGAGGGCCCAGGTAGCTCAGTTGGTAGAGCAGCGGACTGAAAATCCGCGTGTCGGTGGTTCGATTCCGCCCCTGGGCACCATTTCGCCTTCCGCACCAGATGTTCCGATGACGGACAAGCCGTTCAGGGCGTGCGAACACCAAAGACCCAGCCGCAGACAGCAAGCGAGACTGTCGATCCAAGCGCGCCAAGCGTGATGAGGGCGGCACGGATGCCAACGGCATCCGCCACCATGCCGTAGAGCAGTGCGCCAAGCGCCGTGCCGCCGACGCTGACGAGAAGCCAGAAACCGATGGCCCGGCCTCGGAAAGCATCCCCGGCGTCGAGTTGCACCACGGCCTGCGTGGTGACGGAGGTGAACGTGCCGACGGCTCCCAGCCCGAAGCACAGGCCTATGGCCAAGGGCCAGGCCGAAATCATGCCGAACGCAAACACGATCGCCGTGCCCGCCGCCATCCACAGGCAGGCCGCCCTCAATCTCGCCGCGCTGGAAAAGGCGCCGCGCGCGAAGATCATGGAAAGGCCGCAGCAGAGCGCGCCGGCACCTGCGGCCGAAAGCGTCTGGCCGAGTCCGGCGGCACCGCGGCCAAATACCCCGTCGACGACTGCCGGCATCACTTCCAGCGAACCGCCCGCGACGATTGAGGTCACCGCCGTGACCGCCATGGCCTGGCATAGTTCGGCCTTGCCGAGGATACGCCAAAGCGCTTCGAGAAGCTGTGCCGCTACGCCGCGCCCGGCCGTCGGCGGTTGCTTGTCGCGAATGGAAAGCAGCGGCAGCGTGACCAGCATGGGCAGCATGAGCGCCAGGCTTGCAAACGATGTCGTCCCGACGCCGAAGCGGCCGATCAGCAGGCCGCCGACAGCCGGGCCGACGAGGCGCGCGGCGTTGAAATTGATCGAGATCAGCGTGATGGCGTTGGCGATCACGGCCGGCGCAACCAGTTGCGGCACCAGCGTCAGTCGTATCGGGCCATTGGCGCTGGCGACGGCGCCCAACAGCAGCGCGATCGCGGCAAGCATCCAGATGGTCATCAACCCGGCTATGGACAGACAGCCGAGAGCCAACGTCAACAACGCCAACGCAGCCTGGGTGGCGACCGCACCTCGCCGGACGTCGATGCGGTCCGCCAGCGCGCCGAAAAACGGCCCGGCGACGAGCGTCGGCGCGTAGAGCAGGAAAGACAGCGCGCCGACCCAGGCGGTCGAGCCGGTCAACGACCAGCCGAGCCAACCCACGGTCACCCGATTGATCCATATACCGACGATGGAGACGAAGTTGGCGGCGAGGTAGATACGGAAGCCGCGACTGCCAAGCGCCGACAGGTCCATCAGGCTGCGCCGCGTCGTGACGGCTTGCGGCGGGCCGGCGCCCGGACCCGCCGCGCAGAGCCCGCAATCGCCGTCTGCGGGATCAGAGGCCAAAGGCGGTGCCGCCGCGGCGGCGCATGAAGACGTAGAATGCCACCGCCACGCTGCTCATCAGGAACGACCATGCAAGGCCGAGCGCCGCGACCTCGCCGAAGTCGCCGTTGGTCGCCTGGTCGAAGATGGCGACGGCAATGGTCTTGGTGTCCGGCCCGGCCAGGATGATGGGCGTGGACAGGTCGCGCGAGGCGTTGAGGAAGATGAACAGCCAACCGGCCAGGATGGACGGCCACAGCAGGGGCATCACCACCTTGCGTAGGGTGACCGCCGGCGAAGCGCCGGACACGCCGGCCGATTCTTCCAGTTCCTTGTGGATTTGCAGCACGCCGCTGAAGGTATAGCGCATGCCATAGGGCAGATAGTGGACGACGAAGGCGATCACGATGATGGTCAGCGTCGAATAGAGCGGCACCGGCGAACGCAGCGCGACGTCCATCATCGCCACGGAAAGCACGATGCCGGGCAGCAGCATGGGCAGCGTGACCAGTTGATCGAGCACCGTGTGATAGGCGCGGCGCCGAGCCACCAGCCAGCCGCAAATCACCATCAGCGCCATCGTCGCCGTCGCCGCCGCGCCGGCGGAGATCAAGGTGTTGGCGACGAGATCGAAATAATGGCCACCGCCGAGCACGACCCTGAAATTGTCCAACGACAGGTTCTTGAATGCGGCGAGCCGCACCGCCTGAACATAGGGATTCAGCGACAGCCAAAGCAGCGTCAGCACCGGAATCCCGAGGATAATCAGGAAATTGGCCCACACCAGGGCGCCGCCGAGCCAGCGATAGCGGCCGAGCGGCAGCGGGCGTGGCCGGAAGCCCTTGCCGGTGACGGTGGCGAAGCGCGAGGCATTCAGCGAGAGCCGGCTGTAGAGAACCATCAGGCCGGCCACCACGATGGTGAGCACGACGGAGTAGGCGCTGGCGTGGCCGACCTGCGGCGGCACCGCCTCGCGGATGTCGTCGTAGATGTCGGTGGTCAGAAGCTTAATGCCGGCCGACGTGCCGACCAGCTTCGGCACATCGAAAGCCTGCAAGGTGTTGATGAAGATGAACAGGCCGGTCGCCAGTGCGGCCGGCGCCGCCAGCGGCACCGAGACGCGCCATACCATGGTGGGGATGCTGGCCCCGCTCATGCGCGCGGCCTCTTCCAGTTCGGCGTTGGCGGCGCGGAAGCTGGCGGCAAACAGCAGGAAGGCCAGCGGCAGCCAGCCGAGCGTCTCGATCGTCACCATGCCCGCGATGGAGTTGACGTTGAACAGAACGCCCTCGCCGCCGAGCATGTGATAGAGCGTGTTGGGCGGCCCGACCGGCCCGAGGAAGAACAGCCAGGCCGGCACATAGATGATGAGCGGGATGCCGAGCGAAACCGTCGTCATGAGGTAAGCGAGACCGCGTGCCGGCGCGTCGGTGCGTTCCACCACCCAGGCCAGCGAGCCGCCGAACAGCAATGAGAAAACCGTCGACAGCGCGGCGAACTGGATCGAGTTCCAGCCGCTGCGCAGGATGTTGCTGTCGTCGAACAGGTGCGTGAAATTGTCGAACGTGAAGGCACCGTGCGAGCCGTCCGCATTCATCACGAACAGGCTGTTCTGCACCAGCACGACGACCGGCGGCACGACCAGAACGGCGACGACGGCGAGTATCGCCAGCGACATGAAGCGGAACGGATCGGGCCGCCTCCCCGCCGTCGCGGTCACTCGCGACGGCGGGGCCCGGTCGGCGCCGGCGATGGCGCCGTCGGTCATTTGAACAGCTCGTCGTAGATCTTGAGCCACGTCTTGAGCGGTTCGCTCTCCTGGGAGGAGATCTCGGGCGTCAGAAGGGTCGTCTTGAAATGGCCCGCAACCGGGCTGATCTCCGGATTCTTCGCCGGCACGTCGGGATCGCCCGGCGGGTAGCCTGCGGCGGCAATGATCTTCTGGCCGTCGTCGGAGAACATGAATTCGAGGAACAGCTTGGCGGCGTTCGGATGCGGCGCGTTCTTGACCAGCGCGATGACACCGAGATTGGCGACAAGCGGTTCCATCTTGACCCACGCCACCGGCGCGCCCTTGGCCTGGCTGATGACGGCATGATGGTTGTAGGTCATCAGGCCGATCGGATACTGGCCGGAAATCACCTTGTCGATGACGACGCGCTGGTTGCCCGGATCGCGCACGATGCCCTGCTTGGACAATTCCTTGAGATAGGCCATGCCCTTTTCTTCGCCCATCGTCTTCAGGATGTTGCCGATGAAGCCGGGCGGTCCGGAAATGCCACGCGTGTCCGTCCACACCATCTTGCCCTTCCATTTCGGGTCGAGCAGGTCCTCGTAGGTCTTGGGCGCCTCTTCGGCCTTGACGAGGTCGGTGTTGTAGTTGGTGGTCAGGTAGAGCGCGTAGATGCCGCTGTAGAGCTTGCTTTCCGGCTTGAACATGGCCGGGTACTTCGCCATGGCGTCCGGCAGGAAGGGCTCGATCAGGCCAGCCTTGCTCAGCGGCGGAATCGAGGTGCCGGGCGAATCGAACAGATCGATCTCCATCTTGCCGGCGCGCGCCTGGCTGGTCAGCTTCAGGACGTTCGCCGAATCGCCGCTCTCGACGTATTTCACGTCGATGCCGTACTTGTCGTGGAAACTCTCGACCAGCGGGCGCACCACCTGCTTGATGATCATGCCGGTGTTCCAGATCACCTCGCCCTCAGCCTTGGCCTTGGCGACCATGTCAGCGCTGGGTTCGGCCGCGGCGAAATTCGCGCCGCCGAGCAGCACCGCGGCGAAGGCCGCACTTATCATGAAGTCGCGTCTCGTATGCACTGGTTCTCCTCCCGGATCGTGATGCGCCGCGCGAGATGCGCTGCGTCGGCATCGTCTGCGATTGCGACGGGCGCCCTTCCTCAGGGGCAACCCGCCGATGGTGCGAAACTGCCCGCTGCGCCACGAAGGGTCAAACGAGTAAACGATAAGGTGTGCATGAGGAATCCTCAATCGATCGGCGTTCCGGCGCGAAGCCCGGACCGGTCTGGCCCGAAGCCCTTGCGATCGAGGAAATCGAGCACGGCGAGAGCGACCGGCCGGGGCGTATCGATGGCCATGACATGGCCCGTATCGAGCACGGCGAACTCCGCTCCGGCGATCCGCGCGGCTATTCCCGCGACATGATCGGGCGGACGGGCGGTGTCGCGGCGGCCGGCAAGAACCAGCGTCGGACAGGAAACGGCAGCGAAAGTAGCCGCCATGTCCAGTCCGGCCAACATGCGCCAGGTGGCTGCCAGACCGACGGGATCGGCGGCCATGCGGATCTGCTCGTAACGCCGGCGCGGCCCGGACGGTTCGTCGGCGAAAGCGCTTCGTATCCCAAGGCGTTCGATCGCCTCGATGCGGCGCGCGGCCGCCGCTTTTCTGTCGCCAGCCAACACCGTGGCCGGGGCAAGCAACACCAAGGCCTGGAGTCTCTCGGCATGGAGCGCGGCAAAAGTTGCCGCCACCGCGGCGCCGACGGCCGCACCCACCACCGCAACGGGAGGCTCGATCCGCAGCGCATCGAGCAGGCCGGCGAGATCGTGCGCTGCATCCTCCACTGTCAGCGGGGTGCGCGGCTTCTCCGACAGGCCAGCGCCGCGCTGGTCGTAGCGCAGCACGCTCGAACGCCGCGCCAGGAGCGGTGCCACGGCATCCCAGCTTTCCAGGGCGCCGCCCATCTCGTGTACCAGCACGATCGTCCCAGCCCCCTTGCCGTTACCGCCAAGGGCATAACGCAGTTGAACGCCGTTGGCTTCGATCCAGCGCGTCGCCATCGCACAATCTCTCCTCGGCGCCGACAATGCCGTTCGGCGGATCCAGCGTCAAACGAAGGAAACTCGCCCGCCGTTGATCAATGCTGAGGCGGTCCGATTGAGGATTGCTCAATTGGGCTTTCTGTTAACTCGTTTGACCCCGGCGCCGTCTCGCGAAAAACCTGCCCCTGGCGCCTCTTCCGGTGGCGCGCCCACAAGCCGATCGCGCAGGACAGGCATGGTTGCATCACTTTCAGGAATCGCTTCGATGATCGGGGTCGGCCAGACCGACTGGGTCGGCGACCACGCCCGTGTCCGCGCAGGGGAGAAGCCGCACGATTCCTATGGCTATGCCGCGCAGGCTTTTGTCTCGGCATTGGCGGATTCGGGCATAGACCGCGCCGAGATCGATGGGCTTATCGTTGGCCCGACGACCGCCTACGAGCGTGTCGGCGAACTGCTTGGGCTCGACGTGCGCTGGGGCGGACAGGCGGATGCGATGACGGCGGTGATGGAAGCCTGCATGGCCATCCACGCAGGACTGGCCTCGGTGGTGGCGCTGGTCTACGGCAACGACCAGCGCTCCGCCCAGATCAACTACGGCGGGCCGGACGCGCAGGGCGGCGCCGCGTTCATGGCCTATGTCTACCATGCGCCGTGGGGTTTCACATCACAGGGCGCGCTCTATGCCATGATGGCGCGCCGCTATATGCACGAGCGCGGCATGACAGAAGCCGACCTTGGTGAAGTCGCGGTGGCGCAGCGGTTGGCCGCGTCGCGCAATCCCGGCGCGCTGATGCGCAAGCCGATCGGCATCGACGACTACCTCGCCTCGCCCTTCATTTGCGAGCCGCTGCATCTGTTCGACTATTGCCTCATCAACGACGGCGGCGTGGCGTTGATCGTGGCGGAGGCGGACAAAGCGCGGCGCATCGGCCGCGCACCGGTCTCGATCCGCGGCATCGGCCGTTATGACCTTAACCGCGGCGCCACCAGCCTCGAGCCGAGGTTGCTCGATTTCTACCATTCCGCGCAGAAAAAGGTCGCGTCGCAGGTATTCGACATGGCCTCCCTCGGTCCGAAGGACATGGACGCGCTGCAGATCTACGACAGCTTTTCGCTGCATATACCGCTGGCGCTGGAAGGCTACGGCTACTGCCCCGTCGGAGACGCAGGCCGCTACATGCGCGAGAACGGCATTTCGCTGGCCAAGGGCCTGCCCGTCAACACCAGCGGGGGCCACCTCTCCGAAAGCTATATGCAGGGCTGGAACCACCAGATCGAGGCCGTGCGGCAGGTCCGCGGCGAGGCCGGCGAGCGCCAGATCGAGCGTTGCCGCCATGTCCACTACAGTTCCGACGTCGCCGGCAAGGCGATCTCCATCATCTACGGTGCCTGAACATGGCTGACAGCACGCGCGTCATGACGCTCTACGACCGGCCGCTATGGGACAGCCTCGAGCGCCAGCACATGGAATTGCAGAAATGCAGCCATTGCGGCGCCTTCCGTTACCCGCCGGGTCCGGTCTGCGCCGCCTGCCATTCGCTCGACCACGAATGGACGGCCGTTTCCGGCGGCGGCGAAATCCTGTCCTGGGTGCGCTTCCATCGCCAGTATTTCGACGACCACCCCGTCCCCTATAACGCCATCGCCGTGCGGCTGGACGAAGGACCGATCCTCGTCTCGACCCTGATCGGGCCGGAACCGGAGAGTGACTGGATCGGCCGCCGTGTCGCCATCGCCTACCGTCAGCACCTTGACCGCAAGCAGCATGTCTTCATGCTCGCGCCGACGTGAACCCAGCGGCCGGAGAGCACAATGCACGAAAAAGACGTTTCCATCGTAACCCGGCACGGCACCATGCCGGCCTTCGCGGTCCATCCCGAAGGCAGCGGCCCGTTTCCGACCGTCATCCTATACATGGATGCGCCGGGCATTCGCGAAGAGCTGCGCAACATGGCGCGGCGCATCGCCGCCGGCGGCTACTATTGCCTGTTACCCGACCTCTACTATCGCCTCGGTACGGTCCGGTTCGACCTGCCGCGGCGTGACGAGCGCATGTCGGCGGTCGTCGGCGCGTGCATGCGCTCGATCGACAATGATCGTGTCAACGAGGACACCGCTGGCATGCTGGCCTTTCTCGACGGCGAAGCGGCGGCCATCTCCCAGCGCATATCGTGCGTCGGCTTTTGCATGAGCGGCCGCTACGTGGTCGCCGCCGCCGCGAAATTCGCCAAGCGTTTCGCCTCGGCCGCCTCGCTCTACGGCGTGGGCCTTGTCACCGAAGACGACGGCTCACCCCACAAGCTGGTAGCGGACGTGCCGGGCGAGCTCTATTTTGGCTTCGCCGAAACGGACAGCGCCGCCCCGCCAAAGACGATCGAGACGCTTCGCACGGCACTCGCCGCCGCCGGGACCCGTCACGACATCGACGTCTTTCCCGGCAGCGAGCATGGCTACTGCTTTGCCGCCGGACGTGCCTACCAGCCGCAGGCGGCCGAGGCGACCTGGGCAAAACTGTTCGACCTTTGGCAACGGACCCTGACATGACAGTGCCGCGCCCCTATGCGGGTTTGACCGTGATCGAGGCGGTTTGCGAAACAGCCGACGCCGCGCTGGCGCTGGCCGCCGGCATGGCCGGGCGCATTCTCGCCGACCTCGGAGCGCAGGTGATCGCGGTGACCGGCCGGAACGACGGGGTTGAGGAATCGACGCGGCTGTTCCTGTCGCACGGCAAAAGGACGGTGGCGCGCGGCGATGATCCGGACGCCGGGATCACCAAGCTGCTGGCATCGGCCGACGTCGCCATCGTCGACCACGGATTAGCCAAGAAGCTCGGCCTCGACGCGCTGCCACCGGTCCGCGCCGTGCTGTCCATGTTCGGCGGCAGGCTTGCCGAAAGCGATGGCCCGGCCAGTGCCTTCACGCTGGCGGCGCTCGGCGGGCTGCTCGCCATGGTCGGCGATCCAGCGCGCGAGCCGTTGCGCCTCGGAGGCCACCAGGAAGCCTTTTCGCTCGGCCTCAGCGCCTATTGCGGCCTTGCCGCTGCACTGGCGCGGCCGGGCCTTGCCGCAGCGCCGCGAACCGTCCGCGCCAGTCTGCTGGAAACGGTGATCTGGCTGAACTGGAAAGCCGTTCCGCTCGAGGCCGGAGCCGAGTTGCCGCATGGACGCGCGGGGGCCGCCGCCGAATGGCAGGTGCTGCGCTGCGCCGACGGCCACGCGGTGCTCGTCTATCAGGAGCCCGACTGGCCGCGGCTGACGGCGGCGCTCGCCGATCCGGCGCTGGAGGATTCGCGCTTCGCCACACGGCGGGAACGATTGGCCAACGCCGCCGAACTGGCCGGCCTCATCGAGCGGCGGTTCATGGCAATGACGCGGCGCGAGATCCATGACCTTGCGCGGCGCCATCGCCTGCCGCTCGGCCCGGTCTGGAATCTCGATGAAGCAATGCGCGATCCGCATAATCGCGCCCGCGACCTGTTCCAGCCGATCGGCGCGAACGCGCGCGCACCGCGTCTGCCGGTGGCCTGGCTGCGCGGGACGGCGGAAGTCCAGGGTTCAATGGAAGACGCCGTGCAATGAGCCTGCTTGAAGGATGCCTGGTGCTCGATCTCGGCATCATCACAGCCGGCGCGGCGACATCGGCCCTGCTGGCGGATTTCGGCGCCGACGTCGTCAAGGTCGAATCGCCGACCTATCGCGACCCCTTCCGCATCTGGGCCGGCGACGCCAGGCACGACGAGGCCGACATGCTGCCGCCGCTGTTTCGCGCCACCAACCGCAACAAGCGGGCCATCAGCATCGACCTGAAGCGAGCCGAGGGACGCGCCGTGCTGCTCAGGCTCGCGACCCGTGCCGACGTCATGGTCGAAAATTTCCGGCGCGGCGTCATGGCCAATCTCGGCCTCTCCTTCGACGCCCTGCGCGCGGCCAATCCCGGCATCGTGCTCGCCTCCGTCTCCAGCCATGGCGAGACCGGTCCCGACGCCGGCCACGTTTCCTACGGCTCGACGCTGGAGGCGCTGAGCGGCCTGGCCTGGGTCACCGGTTACGCAGGCGGCAAACCGGAAGTATCGGGCCGCGACGTCAATTATCCCGACCAGATCGTCGCGCTGTTCGCCGCCGGCATGATTGCCAGCGCGTTGCGCGCGGTGCGTCAGGGCGGCTGCGGCACCCATCTCGACATTTCCCAACGCGACCTCGCGGCCTTCCTGATCGGCGACCGCTTCGTCGCCGCCTCGTCAGGGCAAGCCGTATCGCGCCAAGGCAACGCCCAGGCGGCATCACCGTTGCAGGACTGTTTTCGTACCGCCGACGGGCGCTGGGTAGCCGTGACAGTCCATGCGCGGGACCGAGAACGGCTGGGCGCGGCGTTGCCTTCGCCGGAGCCGGCCTCGCCCGAGGCGTTGCGCGCCGCGATTACGGCCGAAGTCGGCTGCCGGACGGGCGACGACGCCGTGGCCTTCCTTACGGGCATCGGCCTCAGCGCCGCTCCGGTTCTCGACGGCGCCGGTGTGCTGGCCCGTCATGGCACCGAATGGTCGCACGCCATGCTGCACGAGCCGGGCGGCGTCATGGTCAAGGGTTTTCCCGTCCAGGTCGCCGAAACACCGCTGGAGATACGCCGCCCCGCCCCCGGTGTCGGAGCCCACACGCGCCAGATCCTCGAAACGGTCGGCGGCTACGGCGCGGCCGAGATCGACGCGCTGGCGGCGGCGGGGGTCATCGAGCTCGGCAGTTGACCTGCCACAACGATGTCAGCCCGAAGCCAGGCTCCTGCCATCGGGCAGCCGCGCGTTGCGCAGCGTCGCCTCGTATTCGACAGACTGCGCCAGGATCCAGTCGCGGAACTCCGCCAGCCCCGGCTTCTTCATCGCGTGCTCGACATAAGTGAGGTAGTAGGCGACGCCGTTGTCATGGATCAGATCGAACGGCGCCACGAGGCGGCCCGACATCAGGTCGTCGATCACCAGCACCATCTGGCCGATGGCAACGCCGAGACCTTCGACGGCGGACTGATAGGCGAGCGTCGAGCTTTCAAAATGCAGCCCCGTGGCGCCGTCTATGTGCCGTGCCCCTGCCGCGTCCAGCCAATCCCGCCAGTCGTTGTTGCGAACCATCGAATGCAGGAGGGTCTGCTCGGCAAGGGCCTCGATCGACGGCGGCGAGCCGAGCCGCTCGAGAAAAGCCGGGCTGCAGACCGGGATCAGCGCACTGCCGGCCAGACGGTGGACGACAAGGCCCGGCCAGTCGCCGGCGCCTTGCTGGATGGCGATGTCGATATCGCCCATCGAAAGCTGGTTCACCGGCATGGGCGACAGCGATGTCGCCAACTGAATCTCCCGCTTCGGGTAGAGCCGATGGAACAGCGGCAGGCGCGGCACCAGCCAGCGCAGCGTGAAAGTCATGGCGCAATGCACGCGCAGCGAACGCTCGCGATGCGCTCCCATCAGCCGTTTGGTCGCCCGATCGACCTGATCGAAGACGCCGCCCAACACGGTGACGTAGTCGCTCGCCTCGTCGGTGATGCGCAGGTCGCGGCTGGTGCGCTCGAACAGTTCGACCCCCAGCACTTCTTCCAGAAGCTTGATCTGCCGGCTGATGGCGCCGGGCGTCACGAAAAGCTCTTCCGCCGCCTTGGTGAAGGAGACGTGGCGCCCCGCCGCCTCAAAGGCGCGCAACGCGTTCAGCGGCGGCAAGCGGCGCGTCACCGGGCGACCCGCCCGACAGCATATAATTGAGGATTACTCAATTGCGCCCTTTCATTTAGTCGATTGACCCAAGTCACGATTTGGCTTTGCCTAGCGTGACAGTGCAGCGATCATGCTGCATTGTCGAATTCACGGCAATAGAAATTCGAGCTTTTTGATGAATTCCGTTGAGAAAAACGCCTCTGCGTGCCGTCCTTTGAGTGGGGTGAGGCGAAGCAAAATTCAACGGACGATTGATATTTCCTGAAGGTGGGCAGCATGAAGCTGTATTGGTCGCCGCGCTCGCCCTTCGTGCGCAAGGTGATGGTGGCGGCATATGAGACGGGAACAGCGGACGCTATCGAACGGATACCGGTCGTCATCATCTCCACCCAGCCGAACGATGCGCTGCTGGCGCACAATCCGCTCGGTCAGATCCCGACGCTGGTGACCGACGACGGTGAGGCCGTCTACGATTCGGCTGCCATCTGCCACTATCTCGATGTCGTTCTGGGCATGGGCAGGCTCCACCCGGCCGCGCCGCGGGCGCGCCTTGCCGCCGAGCGGCGGCACGCGCTGGGCGATGGGCTGAGCGCGCTTCTACTCAACTGGCTCAGCGAACGGTCGAGACGTCAGGCGGACCAGTCCGCCATGCGCATCGCCGCCGCCGGCAAGAAATTGCCCTATATCTTCCGCGCGCTCGAAGCCGAGATGACCGGTACCGATCCCACTGCCTTCGACATCGGTCACGTAGCGCTGGCCTCGGCACTGGGTTATCTCGATTTCAGGTTCGCGCGCGACTGGAACTGGCGCGACCGCCATCCGGCGCTTGCGGCCTGGTGGCAAGCCGTGCAGGAACGACCGTCGATGCGCGCCACGGCCCACTACGACGAACTCGCGGCATCCGCGCAAAGACAGGAGCGCTGAGGATGAGCATCAACGGCCAGGCCTATATCGTCGGCGCCTACGAACATCCCCTGCGCAAGGCGCCCGACAGATCGCTGGCGCAACTCCATGCGGAAGTGGCCTTGGGCGCCCTGGCCGATGCCGGGCTCTCGAAAGACGACGTCGACGGCTATTTCTGCGGCGGCGACGTGCCGGGCACAGGCCCGTTCTCGATGGTCGACTACCTCAATCTGAAGGTGCGCCACGTCGATTCCACCAACATCGGCGGCGCCTCCTACATCCTCCACCTCAGCCACGCCGCGCAGGCGATCGCGGCCGGCAAATGCGACGTCGCGCTGGTCACGCTTGCCGGCAGGCCGCGCTCGGAAGGCCAGGCCAAGGGCGGCGTCAAACGCACCTTCGACAACCCCGCCCAGCCGGACTATGCGTGGGAGACGCCGTTCGGCATGACCATCCTCAACGTCTATGCCATGTGCGCCATGCGCCACATGCACGAGTTCGGCACCACGCCGGAGCAACTCGCCTGGGTGAAGGTCGCCGCCTCGCACCATGCCCAGCACAATCCCAACGCCATGCTGCGCGATGTCGTCAGCGTAGAGGATGTGCTGGCCTCCAAGCTGGTCGCCGATCCGCTGCATCTGCTGGACTGCTGCATCATTTCCGACGGTGGCGGCGCCGTCGTGGTGACGCGACCGGAAATTGCCCGCAGCCTGAAACGGCCGCTGGTGCGGCTGCGCGGCACCGGCGAGGCGATCAAGGGAACGTCCGGCGGCGACATCGATCTCACCTATTCGGCGGGCCGCTTCAGTGGCGCCGCCGCCTTCGCCGAGGCCGCGATCAAGCCTGCCGACATCAAATACGCCTCGCTCTACGACAGCTTCACCATCACCGTGATCGTCCAGATCGAGGATCTCGGTTTTTGCGAGAAAGGAAAGGGCGGCACCTTCGTCGCCGACGGCAACCTGATCTCGGGCGTCGGCCGGTTGCCTTTCAACACCGACGGCGGCGGACTTTGCAACAACCATCCGTTCAACCGTGGCGGCATGACCAAGATCATCGAGGCGGTGCGGCAACTGCGCGGCGAGGCGCATCCGGCCGTCCAGGTGAGGAATTGCGATCTCGCGCTGGTGCACGGCACCGGCGGGATGCTTGGCACGCGGCACGGTTCGGCGACGGCGATCCTGGAGCGGGAGTAGACGATGGCGAGCCTGACCGAAGCGCTGGATCATCAGCCGGAGACGGGCGCATTCTGGGACGCGCTGGCGCAAGGCCGCTTCCTGCTGCGGCATTGCAGAACCTGCGAGCGGGCACATTGGTACCCGCGCGCAGTATGCCCCCATTGCGCCGGCACCGACACCGAATGGCGCGAGGCGAGCGGAAAGGGGCGCATCTATTCCTATTCGATCAGCCGCACCGTCCAGCCTCAGTATGCCATCGCCTATGTCACGCTGGCGGAGGGGCCGACGATGATGACCAACATCGTCGACGGCGACCTGGAGCGCATCGCCATCGACGCGGCGGTGGAACTGGCGCCGGGCCACAGCGTGGAAGGCACCGCACTTCCGGTCTTCAGGCTGATGTGCCTGGAACGGGACGAGGATTGATCGCGATCCGGACCGCGGCCAAAAAATCTCATCGGTCGTTGCGGACAGTTCGTTTGACCGGCCGAGCGCCGGCCGCAAGGATCGTGAAAACAAACGGGAGATCATCATGCCGGCACCGCTGTCACGTACCCTGGCCGAGTTCGCTTCTGCGCTGAGTTTCGAACACCTGCCCGCGCGCGCTGTCGAGGCCGTGCGCATCGGCATGGCCGACACCGTCGGCGTCATGCTTTCGGGCGTCGACATGCCGGTGTCGCGCCATGCCCTGGCCACCATCGGCACGCGTGGGCCGAACCAGGAGGCGCGCCTGCAGTTCGGCCGCGAACGCGCATCGGTCGCCGACGCCACGCTGGTCAATGCCGTCACCACATCGAGCGTCGTGTTCGACGACGTCGCCTTCGCCGGCTGCCATACCTCTACGGTACTGATGCCGGCGCTGCTGGCCGAGGGCGAGCGCATCGGCGCCAGCGGCCGCGCCGTCATCGCCGCCTATGCCGCTGGCTACGAGCCCTGGGCGCGACTTTCCGAGCGCGACCCCGACAGCTATTCGGGCAAAGGCTGGCACGCAACCGCCTGCTTCGGGGCGGTGGCCGTCTCACTCGCGCTTGCAAACCTGCGCGGCTTCAACGCTGCGACGACTCTCAGGGCGCTGGGCATCGCGGCCTCGATGTCAGGCGGCATCACCGCCAGTTTCGACACCGATGTCGGCCCCTTCCAGATCGGTCGCGCCGCCGCCGGCGGCGTGCTTGCGGCCCGCCTTGCCGAAGCCGGCATGTCGGCGCCGGTCGATGCGCTGGAGCGGCCGGGGCGCGGCATGATGGCGGCGCTGTCGCCGAAAGGCGCGGTCGATCTCGACACGCCGATCGGCGATTTCGGCAAAGCCTGGCGACTGGAGACGGTCGGCATCAACGTCAAGCAATATCCTTTCGGCAACATGGCCCAACGGGCCATCGACGGGGTACTCGACCTGGTCGAGGCACACGACATCCGGCCGGCAGACGTGGAACGGATTGAACTGCTCATCAGCGACGCACAATACGCGGTCATCTCCAAATCGCCGTCGGTCATCAATTTCGTGCCCTCGCACTCGGTTCCGCTGGCGGTCGCGGCGGCGATCATCGAGCGCGGCGTGACCTTCGCCGCGCTCGGCGAGCCCTTCTACAGCCGACCAGACGTGCAGGCTTTGATGCGGCGTGTCGAAACCGTGGCCGACAGTGCGATCGCCGCCGATACCCAGCCCAATCTCGGCTTCAGCGGCGGCGTGCGCATCCACCTGGCCGGCGGTCGGGTCGTCGAAGCGCCCAGCGTCGACTACGCGCGCGGCCACTGGACACGGCCGATGAGCGAGGAGGAACTGTGGCGCAAGTTCGCTTCCTGCGCGCAGGCCGGCAAACGCGACGCGGCCGGGGTGCGTAGCCTGTTCGAGAGCCTCATTCGGCTCGACACGGTGGAAACTGTCGCCGGGCTTGACGCCTAGCCTTGACAGTGCGGCGGCATGGTACGGGCATTTGCCTTTTCGTCGTCCGGCGAGCTTGTATCAAACCGACGAAATCCGGCAAAAGCCGGCCATTCATGGGCCAACGCGTCGAGCATGTTTTGCCTCCAGGATTGAGCAAAGCTCAATTGGTGAGCCGGTTAAGTCGTTTGACCCCCGGCTTCACCGGCCTTACGCCTTCAAAGCCAGCGGTTGCGCTGGCACCGGGAGAATCGTGAATTCCATGCCTGCCGCCGCCCCGTCCCTGCGCTTCAGCGTCGACGATCATGTCGTCACGATTGTCATCGACCGGCCGCAGGCAATGAACGCCATCGATCCGGAAACCGCCGAAGCGCTGGCCGGCGCATTTGCCGATGTCGCCGCCGACGACGCCATCCGGGTCGCGATATTGACAGGCGCCGGCGAGCGCGCCTTCAGCGCCGGAGCGGACCTGAAGAAGACCCTCGACCTCGGTGGACCTTACGCCGCACAGGCCTTTGCCGGTGCCGGCGATCGCGGCTTCGCCGCCGCGTTGGAATGCGACAAACCTCTGATCGCGGCGGTAAACGGCGTTGCGCTGGGCGGCGGGCTGGAGCTGGCGCTGGCCTGCGACATTCGCCTCGCAGCGCCCGAGGCCCGCTTCGGCTTACCGGAAGTCAAAGTCGGCACCATTCCCGGCGCCGGCGGCACGCAGCGCCTGCCACGCGCCATCGGCGCCAGCGACGCCATGCTGATGCTGCTTACCGGCGATACGATCGACGCGACCGAGGCGCTGCGGCTCGGCCTGGTAAGCCGCATCGTGCCGGCGGCCGAGTTGCTGGCGGAGGCAACGGCGCTGGCGCGCCGCATCGCCGCCAACGCACCGCTGTCGGTGAAGGCAGTGAAGCGGCTGGCCCGAAACGGCCGGGACATGCATCTTAGCGACGCGCTGCAGCTCGAGCGCTTTGTCTGGGGCTTGCTGCGCGACACCGAGGACCGCAAGGAAGGGCGTGTAGCCTTCGCCGAAAAGCGCGCGCCGCGCTTCCTCGGCCGCTGACGCACGGACGCCGGAGGGCAGGAGCATGATCGACAAACAGGTCGCAGACATGGAGGCCGCGCTGGCCGGCATCGGCGACGGCGCTTCGGTGCTCGTCGGCGGTTTCGGCGCGGTCGGCCAGCCCAACGCGCTGATCGAGGCACTCGCGCGCACCGGCGTGCGCAACCTCACCGTCATCGCCAACAATGCGGGCTTCGAGGCCGGTGCGGGCCTCGGCGTGCTGATCGGCAGCGGCGCGGTCGGAAAGATCATCTGCAGCTTTCCGCGCGGCTCGATCGCTTTCGACGAGCGCTACCGGAAGGGCGAGATCGAGCTGGAAGTGGTGCCCCAAGGAACGCTGGTCGAGCGCATCCGCGCCGCGGGAGCCGGCATCGCCGCCTTCTACACGCCGACCGGCGCCGGCACGCGACTTGCCGAAGGCAAGGAGACGAGGACGATCGGCGGGCGGGAGCATGTTCTGGAATTCGCCCTGCCGGCCGATGTGGCGCTGCTGCAGGCCTGGAACGCCGACCGCTGGGGCAATCTCAGCTATCGCGGCAGCGGTCGCAATTTCAATCCGGTCATGGCAACCGCCGGTCGGCTGAGCGTGGTGCAGGCGCAGAACATCGTGCCGCTGGGCGCCATCGCCCCCGACGAGGTGGCGACGCCGGGCATCTTCGTCCATCGCGTCCTGCACGTTCCCGATGGCGACCCACCGCTGGCGGCGACGGGCGAGAAGAAGGGAGCATCATCATGAGCGCCGAGCAAGCGGTCGCGCCGTTCGACCGGCCTACCATGGCGCGCATGGTCGCCGCCGACATTCCCGAAGGGTGGTATGTCAATCTCGGCATCGGCCTGCCGACACTGGTGGCCGACCACATCCCCACCGAGCGAGAGGTCATATTGCATTCCGAGAACGGCATTCTCGGAATGGGCCCGCTCCCGGCTCCGGGCGAAGCCGATCCCTGGCTGGTCAACGCCGGCAAGGAGAATGTCACGCTGGTCAAGGGCGCGGCCCTCTTCCATCACGGCGACAGCTTCGCCATGATCCGCGGCGGCCATCTCGATCTGTGCGTTCTCGGCGCTTTCGAGGTGGCCGAGAACGGCGACCTTGCCAACTGGTCGACTTCGGCCAGCGACAGGGTGCCGGCGGTGGGCGGCGCCATGGACCTCGGCGCCGGCGCGCGCAATGTCTGGGTGATGACCACGCACAGCACCAAGGCCGGCGATCCGAAGCTGGTTAGCCGCTGCACCTATCCGCTGACGGCGCTGCGCGCGGTCAAGCGTATCTATTCCGATCTGGCGGTGATCGACGTGACCGGCGACGGCTTCGTCGTGCGCGATATGGCGCCAGGCGTGACGCCGGCCGGGCTGCAGGAACTGACCGGCGCGAAGTTGCATTTCCGGTAACGGCCGGACGAGGATCGGGAGGAAACCATGGAAACGACGGCGGCCATCGAAGTCAGCGGCCTGGAAAAGATATTCTTCAACAGTCAGGACGGTCTTGCCGGCGGCATCCGCGATGTCGGCTTCCGACTGGCGCCCGGCACCTTCTTCACCCTGCTCGGCCCGTCGGGCTGCGGCAAGACGACGACGCTTCGCTGCATTGCCGGTCTCGAGCAACCCGACCGCGGCGGCATCCGCGTCGGCGCCGAGACGCTGTTCGACGATACCGGCGGCGTCAACGTGCCGCTCAACAAGCGCAACATCGGTATGGTCTTCCAGTCCTACGCCATCTGGCCGCATATGACGGTGTTCGAGAACGTCGCCTTTCCGCTGCGCGTGGCGCACGACCGCAAATACGGCCGCGCCGAAATCGAGAGCCTGACCGCCGACGCGCTATGCCGCGTCGGCCTCGATGGCTACGGCAAACGCTCCGCCACCCGGCTTTCGGGCGGCCAGCAGCAGCGCGTTGCGCTGGCCCGCGCCATCGTGCGGCAGCCGCGCCTGCTCCTGCTCGACGAGCCGCTTTCCAATCTCGACGCGACCCTGCGCGAGGAGATGCGCAGCGAGTTGAAGCGCCTGCAACGCGAGGTCGGCGTCACCACCATCTACGTCACGCACGATCAGTCTGAAGCGCTCGAAATGTCGGATCTGGTGGCCGTCATGGACAAGGGCCGCGTCGTCCAGCTCGACGCGCCGCGCGCCATCTATTTCAGACCTGCCAACCGCTTCGTGGCCGGCTTCGTCGGCGCCACCAATCTGGTGACTGGGACGGTTGCAGGCGAGCCCGACGGGCATGGTGTGGCACGGGTTACGGTGGATGGCGCCGGCGACATCGGCTGCCTGCTCAGCCAGCCGGTCGAGGTCGGCCAGCGTATCGCGGTGTCGATCCGCCCGGAAGCGATCTGCCTGACGCAGGCCGGCGCGCCGCAGCGGCCGGGCCATAGCCGGCTGAACGGCGAGGTCGAGGTCGCGGGCTTCCTGGGCAACATGACGCGCTATCGGGTGAAAGCCGCCGGAAACAGCCTGCAGGTCGCCGCCGGTGCCGAAACGACGTTCGAGAACGGCGCCGCCGTCTGCCTCGATTTCCGCGAGGACGCGGCGCTCGGCCTGCCGCCGGATGCCACCCTGCACACCGCTTGAAGCAACGCGATCCGGATCATCTCGCGAGGCCGGAAACAATCAAGTCTTTCACCCGCATCGCTGCGGTGCAGAATCGTGCTTATCAATATAGTATTAAAGTAGATCAATTCTCAAAACTGCTTGATTTTTACTTTGTTGCATTGAAGCTGAACAGGAATTCATAGTCCCGTCGTCAACAACGAGAAGGGGAATATGAATGTCCGATTCAGTCCATGAACCTGCAACGCCGCTTCGACGCCGCGACCTGTTCAAGGCCGGTGCCGCCTTTAGCCTCGCAGCGGTCGCGCTCGGCGGCACAACGACGACCGGCTTCGCCACCGCCACGCCGGCCGCCGACGAAGGCGTCGTGCCGATCCCCCTGCCCGAACAGGTGAAGACAACCGAGAGTCTCGTCGACGTCGGCGACGGCCATAGCCTCTGGTGCCTCGACAGCGGCGGCGATGGAACGCCCGTTGTGTTGATGCATGCCGGCACCGGCAGCGCGCTCGTCTGGGGTTACCAGACGCCGGTTTTCGCCAAGGCGGGATACCGTGTCATCGCCTATTCGCGGCGCGGCTACTACGGCTCGACGGTAGGCGACACGAAGAAGCCCGGCACAGGCGCCAGCGATCTGCTCAAGGTGGTCGATCGTTACGAACTGGACAAGTTCCATCTCGTCGGCACCGCCGCCGGTGCCATGTTCGCCACCGACTTCGCCGTCTCGCATCCCGACCGGTTGAAGAGCCTGGTGCTGTCCAACACCATCGTCGGCATTCGTAACGACGACTACCGGGCAATCTACAAGCTGCTCTGGCCCGATGAGTTCGATCCGCTGCCGCACGACTTCAAGGAGCTTGGCCCGTCCTACCGGCATATCGACGCCGAGGGGCGCAAGCTGTGGAACGAGCTCGAACACAAGGCCAAGACGGTGAAGATGGACAGCCAGGGTTACGACAACACCGTCACCTGGGATTCGCTGGCCGCCTGGAAGATGCCGGTGCTCGTCTCGACCGGCGCGGCCGATCTCTACACGCCGCCGTCGATGGCAAGGCTGGTGCAGTCCCGCATTCCGGGCGCCGAACTCGGACTGACACCGGACTCGGGCCATTCCTCCTACTGGGAGCGGCCGCACCTATGGAACGAGATGGTGCTGGACTTCATCGGCCGGCATAACGCCTGAGCGGCGTTCCCGGCGCACGGACCGCGGGCGAAGCGGCCGAGGCCATGGAAGGCTCCTCCAGCCCGGGGGAGCCTTTCCCTCGCCCGCGCACCGCCGGCGCCTTTCCATGCTGGAATGCCGATTGCTTCTCCTGTCGCCATCAATTTTGCTGTTTTCGCAGATATTGAATCTAAAAAAGGTTGAATCATCAATTTTCTGATGCAATATGGCCTCGGGTATCAACCCGAGGGGAAACATCATGTCAGGAACCAGCAGACGCAGGCTTTTGCAGACAATGGGCATGACATTGGCGGCGAGCACCATCGCTTCGCGCGCCCTTGCGGATTTCACCACCAGCGCCCGGTATCCGGATCCCGCCGTCAGGGCGCTCGATCCGAGTTTTTCCAAGTACATGGTCTTCTTCGCCGCCGTGGAGCAGGTCTACAGAGGCGACATGGCCTACACCGAGGGGCCGTGCTATTTCGGCGACTATCGGTTCCTCCTGTGGACCGAGATCCCGAGCAACCGCATCCTCAAATGGGACGAGACGACGGGCAAGGTTTCCGTCTTCCGCGAGCCTTCGAACTACGCCAACGGGCTGACGCGTGACAACCAGGGCCGTCTGATCGCCGCCGAGCATGGCCGCAAGGTGACGCGGACGGAATATGACGGATCGATCACCGTTCTTGCCGACAGCTTCGAGGGCAAGCCGCTCAATTCTCCCAACGATGTCGTCGTCGCCAGCGACGACAGCGTCTGGTTCACCGACCCGCCCTTCGGCATCGCCGGCAACTTTTCCGGCGTGAAGGCCAAGTCCGAACTGCCGAACAACGTCTACCGGATCGACCCTGCCTCGGGCGCGATCACGGTGGCGGCGGGCGATGTCAAGGCGCCGAACGGCCTGTGCTTCTCGCCCGACGAAAAGCTGATGTATGTCGTCGATTCCGCCGCCAAGCCGGTGACGATCCGCGCCTATGACGTTGCCGCCGACAAAAAGAGCCTGTCGAACGGCCGCGTGTTCTTCACCTGCGGCGAGGGCGAGGCGCCGGACGGCATTCGCTGCGACGTCGACGGCAATGTCTGGGCGGCCTATGGCGCGGTCAAGCCAGGCTGGGACGGCGTGCTGTGCATCGATCCGGGCGGCAAGGCGATCGGCCATATCGGCCTGCCGGAACGCGCCGCCAACCTCACATTCGGCGGCCCCAAGCGCAACCGTCTTTACATGACGACGGGCCGCGCGATCTATTCGCTTTATGTCAACACACAGGGCGCGACGGGGGCGTGATCACACATCGAGCCCCGGCCCGACGGAGGAGTAAAAGGTGACGGAACTGGATCAAGTCGAGGCGAGAAAGCCGCTGGTCTCCACCTGGCGACTGGTCAGCCACAAGCAGGAGGACATGGAAACCGGCGCCGTCACCTATCCGCGCGGACCCAATCCGCGCGGCCTTGTCACCTATACTGGCGATGGCCGGTTCTCGATCCTCAACGTACCCGGCGAGCGGAAGGCCCCCAAAGGCCTTTCGCCCACCGACGAGGAGGCGCTGGCGCTTTTCAAGGGGCTCACAGCCTATGCCGGAAACTACGTCGTTACCGGCCCGGATTCGCTGATCCATCGCACCGAGATCGCCTGGAACGAAGCCTGGTCGAACACCGACCAGCCACGCCGTTTCAAGGTCGAAGGCGACACGCTGACGCTGATCGCGGGGCCGTCGAACAACCCCTGGGACGGCCGCATCGTGCGCGCAACCCTGACCTGGGCGCGCATCGTCACGCAATAAACCCGTCTTCAGGGTGGCGCGGAAACACTGAAACCATCCTCCTTGCTTCACGCAATTGCGGACAGAAATCGCGAATTGCTTTGGCGGCATCCTCCCGACGAATTGCGCACGGCATGCGGCCTCATCGCCGCGTGCCGCTTTTTCGTCTGAGCCGACCGCCAGGACACAGCGAGGCAGCCTGAAAGCGCATCACGATCGCCAGGATCGGCTCGCTGCGTTCTGGATTCCCGTTCTTGCGCATGTCTCCCGAAACCGATTCCCGCCTTCGGGAGACATGCTTCATGCCGGTGGATGGTGGCAGGCCGCCTCGCGCCCGTCGACCGGGGTCAGCAGCGGCGTCCGCGCCGCGCAGATGTCGCTGGCGAAGGCACAGCGCGGATGGAACGAGCAACCGGACGGCGGCGAAACCGGGCTGGGAAAGTCCGCCTTCAGGTTCAGTTCCGGCAGCCCCTTGCCATGTCCGGGCAGAAGCATGGCGCGCAACAACTCGCGCGTATAGGGGTGGCGCGGCCGGTTGAAGACGGCATCCGTCTCGCCGATCTCGACGATGCGACCGAGATACATCACCGCCACCCGGTCGGCGAGATGGCTGACGACGGCCAGATTATGGCTGATGAGCACCATCGTCAGCTTGAAGGTCTTGTGCAATTCGATGAGCAGATTGAGGATCTGGGACTGCACGGAAACGTCGAGCGCCGAGGTCGGCTCATCGCAGATCAGTATTCTGGGCTCCCCGATCAGGGCGCGAGCAATGGCGACGCGCTGGCGCTGGCCGCCGGAAAGTTGCATCGGATAGGCGTGGACGAGATAGCGCGGCAAGCCGACGGCATCCATCATCCTCGCCACCGCCGCAGCGCGCGAGCGGGCGTCGCCCCAATTGCGGATTTCGAGCGGCGCGGCGATCGCGGCCGATACCGTGGCGCGCGGATTGAGCGAGGAATAGGGATCCTGGAAGATCGGCTGGATCAGCCTTGCCCGCTCGCGTGGCGAAAAGGCGGAAATGGCGCGGCCGCCGATGCTGACTTCGCCCGCGCTCGGCTGTTCTATGCCGAGCAGCAGCCTCGCCAGCGTGGACTTGCCGCAGCCCGATTCCCCGACCAGGCCGAGGATCTCGCCCTCGGCGATGTCGAGTTTGATGCCGCGCAACGCCTTCAGCACCGCCGGTTGCCTGAAGGGCGAACCCGGATGGAGAACATAGGAGCGCTCGACCTCCCTGACGGCAACGAAACTCATGCCGGCTCGACCTTTCTCGATTGCCGTGCCCCGGCGAGAAGGCAGCGCACGGAGCGGCCGCCGTCATGGGCGGCAAGCCCGACCCGGCTCTGGCGGCAGGCCGGCTCGACATGGGGGCAGCGGTCGGCGAAATTGCATGCCGTCAGTTCGCCGACCGGCCGCGGCACCGTACCCGGAATATAGCCTAGCGTCGTACGCCGCGCCGTCTCGCCCGGCGTCGGGATGCAATCAAGCAGGCCCTGTGTATAGGGATGGCCCGGCGACGTCAGGATTGCGCCGGCCGCGCCCGTCTCGACTACCTCGCCGCCATACATGACGGTGATGCGGTCGGCGATGCCGGCGACCACGCCGAGGTCGTGGGTGATAACGACAAGGCCGACCGAGGTTTCCTTCTGAAGATCGGCTAGAAGCCTTAATATTTGCGCCTGGATGGTCACGTCGAGCGCGGTTGTCGGCTCGTCGGCTATGATGAGGTCCGGCTGACACAGCAGCGCGGTGGCGATCATCATGCGCTGCCGCAGCCCGCCCGAAAGCTGGTGCGGATATTGGCCCAGACGATCCTCCGGCGCCGAGACGCCGACGCGGCCGAGCATGGCCGCCATGGCACGCGGTGCGGCACTTTCAGGCCGGTGGCGGCGCACGATCTCGGCAATCTGGTCGCCTATGCGGTAGCAGGGGTCGAACGCGGTCATCGGGTCCTGGAAGATCATGGCGATGCGCCGGCCGCGCAGCCCGCGCCATTGCCGCTGGTTGAGGCCGATGAGCGAGGCGCCGTCGAAATCGATCCGCTCGGCCGACAGGCGCGCCTTGCGCGGCAGCAGACCGAGGATCGCCTGCGCGGTCATGCTCTTGCCGCAGCCGGACTCGCCGACGATCGCCAGCGTCTCGCCGCGCTCGACCGACAGGTCGACGCCACGCACCGGATGAAGCAGCCCGCCATCGGTGGCGATCGAGATCCTGAGGCCGCGGACATCGAGCAACGGAGCCATCGTCACGCCTTTCCGTCCGGCGCGGTGATGTCGCGCAGCGCGTCGCCGAGCAGGTTGATGGAGAGCACCAGCGCTGCCAGCGCCGCGCCCGGAATGGCGATCAGCCACGGCCTGAACAGGAACTGGCTCTTGGCCTCGGCGATCATCAGGCCCCAGGAAGTCAGTGGCGGCAGCACGCCGAGCCCGAGAAAGGAAAGGGTCGATTCCAGCAGGATGGCGCGGGCCAGTTCCAGCGTGCACACCACGATCAGCGGCGCCATGATATTGGGCAGCAGTTCACGCAGGAAAATGCGGGGCGTCGACGCCCCAAGGGCCTGTGCTGCGGTGATGAAGTCGCGGCCGGCCAATTGCTGCGTCGTCGCGCGTGTGACGATGACCAGCCGGTCCCACATCAGCCCGCCGATCACCAGCACCAGGAGCGGCAGCGATTGCCCGAGAACCGCGACCGCGACGAGCGCCACCAGCACGACCGGCAGGGTCAGCCGGATGGTGAGAATGAAATTGACGGCAAGATCGACCATGCCGCCATAGTAGCCGGCGGCAACGCCGAGCATCACGCCGATCAGCGTCGACATCAGGATGGTCAGGCAGCCGATCAGCAGCGAGATGCGCCCGCCATAAACCAGCAGCGCGAGGTAGTCGCGCCCGAGATGGTCGGTGCCGAGCGGATGTTCCCACGTTCCGGCGGCGTGCCAGACCGGCGGCGCGAGCCTGAGGGACAGGTCCTGCGCGGCCGGGTCGGCGCCGGTGACGAGCGGTGCGAAAACGATCGCCAAGAGGATGACGCCGAGCATGACGCTGCCCAGCCAGAAACCCGAATGGCGCAGCGCGCGCCGCAGCGCCAGCCGGCCGGGCGTCGGCAGGCGGTCCGGCTCGCGTGGAGTGGCCGAGAGCGTGCCGGTCATCACCTGTTCCTCCCCTGCGACGCCGCTCATCAGACCCTGATCCTTGGATCGAGCGCCGCGTTGAGAAGGTCGCCAACCAGCGAAAGCACCGCGTAGCTCGCGGCCACGACCAGCAGGATCGCCTGGATGACCTCGACGTCATAGCGGCGGATCGACAGCCAGGCGAGGTTGCCGATGCCGTCTATGGAGAACACCGCCTCGATGACGACCGAGCCGCCGAGCATGTAGCCGAACTGGACCGAGGCCACCGCGACCACCGGGATGATGGCATGGCGCAGCCCGTGGCGCACGATCGTCTGCCACGGCGAAAGGCCGTAGGCGCGCGCCGTCCTGACGTGATCGGATTGCAGCACGTCGATCATGCCGGAGCGGGTCAGCCGCATGATCGCCGGCGAGGCGTAGTAGCCGAGCGCCACCGCCGGCAGGATATAGTGCGCCGGGGTGGCATTGCCCGAGATCGGCAACCAATGCAGCATCACGCCGAAGACGAAGATAAGCGCGATTGCCGACAGAAAGGACGGCATGGACTGCCCGATCACGGAAACGACCAGCGCGAGACGGTCGACGACCGAGTTCGGCCAAAGGGCCGCGACCACGCCGAGCGGAATGGAAAGCGCAAGCGCGAAAGCCAGCGCAAGAACACCGAGCACGGCCGTGACCGACAGGTGCCTTACCAGAATCGGTGCGACATCCTCCTTGAGATAATTGGAGCGGCCGAGATCGCCCCTGAGCACGTCGCCCATCCAGCCGAGATACTGCACGGCCAGCGGTCTGTCGAAGCCGTACAGGCGCCGGATCTGCTCGATCTGCTCGGGCGACGCCTTCTCGCCGGCCATCGCGACTGCGGGATCGCCGGCCATATGAACGAGCGAGAAGGCCAGGATGGACGTGACGACCAGAACCAGCGCGGTCACCATAAGACGCTTGCCGATGAATGCGATCATTGCAGACTCCAGGGCTGCGTCAGGAAGACACCACCGCGCCCGGTTCATCCTGTCCGGCGCCGTGCGCCGGACAGGATACGAGTGAGGATCAGCCGGTCATTTCCACCTTGCAAGGTAGAAGTGAGCGATTTCGTCGGGCGTCACCTGATAGTCCAGGTCCTTGGAAAAGGCATAGCCGCGACCATAGGTATAGAGCGGCACGGCATAGGCCTGATCGGCGATCCGCTTCAGCGCCTGGGCATAGAGGTCCTTGCGCTTGTTCGGATCCATCGAGGTATCGGCCGCTACGAGCAGATCCCTCACCTTTTCATCGCGAGCGTAATCGTCGACGCCGAATTTGAAATAGAGGCTGACAGACGCGGAGGCGTCCATCATGCCCTGCGAACCCCAGGTCAGGTTCGCCATCGGCACCTTTCCGTCGATGATGAGCGGTCGCAGCGCGACGTTCTGGATGAACTGGAAATCCGGCTCTATGCCGACGGCCCTCAGGTAAGCGAGCACGGCCTCCGCATAGCGCTTGTCGCGGTAAGCATAGAAGGGCAGCTTCAACCCGTCCTTGAAACCCGCTTCGGCAAGCAATGCCTTGGCCTTTTCCGGATCATAGTCGTACTGCGTGACGTCTTCGGTGCAGCCGACCTGGGCGGGATAGCACATGGACTTCAGCACCGCCGACGAATTGCCGACGAGGTCGGCCAGCGCCTTGCGGTCGACAGCGTGGGCGATCGCCTGCCGCACCCTAACGTCCTTCAGCGGCGTATCGCCGGAGCGCCCGGCGGCGTCGAGCATCAGGAAGCCCATACGCGTGGTCGGCGCGGCGGCGACGGTGACGCTGCCGAAGCCGCCGAGCTGGTCCATGTTCTCGGGCGGCACGCCCCAGATCCAGTCGACGGACCCGGCAAGCAGCTCGGCGACCTGAGCCTCGGGATCGCTGATCGTGCGGAACACGATCGTGCCGATCTGCGGCTGGCCCTTCGGGCTGTCGGCATAGTAATCGGGATTCTTCTCCCAGGTCGCGGTGCGGCCGGGCTCGAAGTGGGTCAGCTTGTAGGGGCCGGCACAGACCGGCTCCACCGCTCCCCAGTCGCGCCGGGTCTTGTCGCCTGCCGTCACTTCAGGCGCCGAATCCCAGTGACCGGACGGATAGATCGGCGTGTTTCCCGACAGGTATTCAAGCGCTGCCGGCGTCGGCGCCTTGGCATGGATGCGCACCTTGAGAGGTCCCAGCGCCTCGACGCTTTCGATCCAGTCTACGGTGAGACGGACGTTGATGCCGCTGTCGGGCTTGATGACATGATCGAAGGTGTAGACGACATCGCCGGAGTCGAGATCCGTCCCGTCGGTGAACTTGATGCCTTCGCGCAGGTCGATGTCCAGCGTCTTGTCGTCGGCCCAGTTGTAGGATTTGGCAAGAAGGGGCTTGTACTCATTGGTCTTGGGATCGCGGAACATGAGCGAGTCGCAATTGTAGAGCGACGCAATCACGACCTCGCGCAAACCCTGGTAGTAGATGTCGAAGGTATCGATCTCGGTACCCGTCGCCCAGGTCAGCGTATCGTCGGCCTTTGCGGCACGGCTCTCCGTTGCCGTGCCGGCGACCAGGGCCGCGCACATGGCGGCATATGCAATGTATCTGCGCATTGGTTTCCTCCCCAATGTATGAAGCGGCTGCCGACCGGCGGCTCTCCCGCCATGCGGCCATTCGCTCGCTTCGTCTGCCCGTTCCCTTCGCGGCCCTCGCCGAGCGCGGCACCGTCATCGTGGCTGCAAAACGATTCTGTCAAATCCTCCAAAATTGTCAAATATTTTTGCGTATTACGCCATACAAACATTCAAACAATGCCGATTCAACATTCAACTCACTCTAGTAGCCGGATGCCGACCGGAAGCCTTCAAGATAACCCTGCAAATTGGCGCCAAGCACCGGAGAGGGATAGCCGCCCTCCTGCACAAGGACCGTGGGCAGCCGCAGCGATCCCGTCAGTTCGCCCATCCTCCTGAACCCTTCGCTGGACATGTTCATGGCATCGGCGGGGTCGTGCTCCGAGGCGTCGAGGCCGAGCGCGAGGATGACGATGTCGGGGGCGTAGCCACGCACCACCTCGACCGCACGCCGCACGCCTTCCAGATAGGCCTCGTCGGTGGAATGGAACACGACCGGGACATTGACATTGAAGCCTTCTCCTTCGCCTTCGCCGATCTCGTCGGGATAGCCGGTGAAGAACGGGAAGGTGTCGCGCGGGTCGGAATGGACCGAGACGGTCTGGATGTCCTTGCTGCGGTAGAACAGCGACTGCGCGCCGTTACCGTGGTGCACGTCCACGTCGAGAATCGACACGCGCAGGCCGCTCCGGCGTGCCAGCGCCGCGGCGAGCCCGGCATTGTTGAGGAAGCAATAGCCGCAGGCCGCGTCGGCAAACGCGTGATGGCCTGGCGGACGGCACAGCGCATAGGCCGCGCCTTCACCATCCAGCACGCGCCGCGCGGCATCGAGCGCGGTGGCGGCGCTTGCCAGGATGGCCGGCCAACTGTCGTGCAGCAGGACGCTGGCGGAATCGGTGAGGTAGAAGCCCGCCCGGCCGACGATGTCGCGCGGCAGGCGCTTCAAATTGTGGTTGCGGTGCAGGCTCGGCCGCATTTCCAGGCTGTCGGGAAAACGGCGCGTCCATTCCGGGAAGGCGTGCTCGATGAAATGCAGGTATCCCGGCTCGTGCAGTTCGTCGATGATGTCGCGCGGCGCGGGCGCGGGCGCCAGAATGCCGTCGGTGCAGCGCTCCGCTACCTCGCGCAGTTCCCTGATGCGCTCCGGCACCTCGAGCGTGCCGATCAACGTGCCGCCGAACAGGCGGGTGCGCACGCGATGCCCGAGCTGGTCCTGATGAAAGATGGTCTTCATTGCTCCTCCACACGCATCGCGCCTCCGACCGATCAAGGATGGGGCCGCATGAAATCTCCCACGCCGTAGCTGCGGATCGGCTGGCGCAGGCGCTACGACGCCTTCGCCTGTGGCCACGGGCCGGGCGCGATCAACGGCCTGTGCGGCGCGCCCTGCCAGACGGCCGGATCGGCGCCCCGGTATTCCGGTGGGAAGGGCATCGTCACGCCGAGCCGCTCAGCGGCATGCCACACCCAGCGGGGGTCTTCCAGAAAGCCGCGGGCGATCGCGACCATATCGACCTTGCCGGCGGCGACGACACTCTCGGCAAAAAACGGATCGACGATCATGCCCACGCCCATCGTCGTCATGCCCGTGGCACGGCGGACCGCTTCGGCATGGGGAAGCAGATAGCCGGGCGAGGCCTCGAAACGCTGGCCGCCGACGAGCGACCCCATCGAAACGCAGACATAGTCGTAGCCGATGTCTTTCAAGCCGGCCGCGAAGGCGATCGTGTCTTCTATCGTTGCGCCGCCAGGCACACCGTCAGGGCCGTTTATGCGAGCCCCGAGCGCCCGCTCGCGCGGCCAGGCGGCGCGCAGTGCCGCGGCGACGCGCAACGGAAAGCGCAACCGGTTCTCGCGGCTGCCGCCGTAGCGATCGTCGCGCCGGTTGACCAGCGGCGTGACGAACTGATGCAGCAGATAACCGTGCGCGGCATGCAGTTCGACAGCGTCCAGGCCGACGCGCTGCGCACGCGCCGCCGCATCCGCGAAAGCCCGTTCGATGCGTTCCATGCCGTCCTCGTCGAGCGCATCCGGCGCGGCGTGCCTGCCGTCATAAGGGACCGCCGAGGCGGAAACCGTCGCCCATCCGCCTTCCCCGACAGACAGGCCGTGGCCGCCTTCCCAGGGCAGACGGCTGGAGCCCTTGCGCCCGGCATGGCCGAGCTGGATGCCGATCGGCATGGCCGTGACAGTCTTGAACACCGATACGACGCGCTCCAGCGCCCGCTCGCAATCGTCGCTGTAAAGGCCGAGGCAGCCGGGGGTGATGCGCCCGTCGCGCTCGACGCCGGTCGCCTCGATCATCGCCATGCCGGCATTCGAAAGGGCGAACTGGCCGAGATGGACCATGTGCCAATCACCGGCGGCGCCGTCGACGGCGCGGTACTGGCACATCGGCGATACGACGATCCGGTTCGCCAGGGTCAGACCGCCAAGCGCGATGGGGGAAAACAGCTTCGACACGGTCACGCGGTCCTGATCCAGACGGCCTTGACGTTGAGGTAGTCGTCGAACTGGGCGATGCCGGACTCGCGGCCGTAACCGCTCATCTTGTAGCCGCCGAACGGCATGGCCGGGTCCATCATCTGATAGCAGTTGATCCACACCGAACCCGCACGAATATTGTTCGCAAGGTGATGAGCTTTGCTCACATCGCGCGTCCAAACGCCGGATCCCAGGCCGAATTGCGTGTCGTTGCCGCGCCGGACCGCCTCGTCGATACTCGAAAACGGCATGGTGCCGACGACGGGGCCGAAGATCTCCTCGCGGGCGACGCGCATTTCCGGCTTCACGTCCCGAAACACCGTCGGCGGCACAAAATAGCCCTTGTCCCGGCCGGCGTCGGTCAGCCGCTGTCCGCCGGCGATGACCCTGGCACCCTCGTTGCGTCCAAGATCGAGATAGCCGGTGACACGCGTAAGCTGCTTTTGCGATACGAGCGGCCCGATCTGCGTTTCCGCCTCCAGCGCGCTACCCACCTTAAGCGTTTGCGCATAGGCGGCCAGCCGCTCGTTGAATTCGTCGTAAATCTTGTCCTCGATCAGGAGCCGCGTGCCGGCCGAGCAGACCTGGCCGGTATTGCCGAAACAGGCCATGGCCGCGCCCGGTACGGCGAGGTCCATGTCGGCATCGGCGAAGACGATGTCAGGCGACTTGCCGCCGAGTTCGAGCGTGACGCGCTTGAGATTGTCGGCCGATGCGGCGAGGATCTTCTGGCCCGTCTCGACCGAACCGGTGAAGGCGATCTTGTCGACGCCGGGATGTTCGGCGAGCGCGGCCCCCGCCCCATGACCGAAGCCGGTGACGATATTGACCACGCCATCGGGAATGCCGGTCTCGCACAGCAGTTCGGCCAACCGTATGGCCGACAGCGAGGCTTCTTCGGAGGGCTTGTAGACAGCCGTGCAGCCGGTCGCCAATACCGGACCGAGCTTCCAAATCCATGACACCATCGGCCCGTTCCAGGGCACGATCGCGCCGACCACGCCGACCGGCTCCTTGCGGGTGAAGGTGGTGAACTCGCCGCCGGCCATCGAATTCTCGACCGTCTCTCCGTGGATCGCGGTGGCCATGCCGGCGTAGTAGCGCAGCAGGCTGAGCACCCGGCGGCGCGCATTGTTGCGGCGCGTGATCGGCTCGCCCATCTCCATGGCGTCGATCAGCGCGAACTCCTCGAAGTTCCTGTCGACCAGATCGGCAAGCCTGAGCAGGACTTCCTGCCGGTCGTATGGCTTGAACTTGCGCCACGGACCCTCGTCGAAGGCATGGCGCGCGGCGGCAACCGCACGATCGACATCCGCGCGTCCGGCCTCGGCGATCTCGGCGATCGTCTCGCCGGTCGACGGGTTGACGGTGGCAAAGGTCTTGCCCGAGGCGGCTTCGACCCATTTGCCACCGATGAGCAGCTTCTTGGGGCCGCTCGTGAGGAAAGCGGGAAGCGGATTGGCCATGACGTTCATCGTGTCGATCTCCTTATTGGGCGCTCGTATAGGCGCCGATGACGGGCAGCACGGCCCGGTTGACACCTCAGCTCTTTACCGAACCGGCGGTCAGCCCCTGCACCATGTAGCGCTGGAAGACGAGCGCGAGCACCGCCGCCGGCAGAGCCGAGATGAAGCCTGAGGCGGCGATGATCGCGTAGTCGATATTGGCCTGGCCGAGCATGCCGGCTATCGCCGGCGGCAGCGTCGTCACCGAGCGTTTGGAGTTGAGCACCTGGGCGACGAGAAACTCGTTCCAGGACAGCACGAAGGTGAACGCACCCGCCGCCACGAAGCCGGGGCCGGAGATCGGCACGATCAGCTTGGTGAAAACCTGGAAGCGGGTGCAGCCATCGACGAGGCCGCTTTCCTCCAGTTCCCGCGGGATTGTCTCGAAATAGCTCTTCATGATCCAGATCGTGAACGGAAAGGTGAAGGAGCAATAGGCAATGGCGAGCCCGACGAGCGAGTTCTGCAGCCCGACCTGCCTGAACATCAGGAAAAGCGCCGGGATCAGCACCACCACCGGCAACATGCGGGTGAACAACACCAGGTAGAGCGTCACGCTCATCGCGCGCGAGCGGTGGCGGGCATAGGCGTAGCCGGCAGCACCGCCGAAGACGACGTTGATCGCCGTCACAGCGGCGGCGACGATGAAGGAATTGGACAGCGAGGAGATGACCAGTCTCGCCTGGTCGGCATAGTGGAACTCGGTGAGGCCGAGGATCTTGCCGTAGTTTTCCAGCGTCGGATTGACCGGGATCAGCGGCGTCGGCATCGCCAGCAGATCACGCTGGTAGCTGATCGAAGTGATGAACAGCCACAGGAACGGTCCGATCAGCCAGACGGCGACAAGGACGGCGAGCGCATACGTCCCGAGGGTCGTCGCTATCCTCGGCATGAGCGGGCGACGGTAGCTGATGGCGACGGTTGTCATCCTACTCCGCCTGGAACTTCGACAGGACAAGTCGCCGGTAGATCACGGTGAGCGCCGCGCACATGGCAGTCAGCGTGAACAGGATCGCGGTACCCGGCCCGTACTGGAACAGGTTGAAGGCAGTGCGGTAGCCGAGCCAGGACACGGTCGTGGTGTCGTTGCCGGGCCCGCCGAAAGTCATGACGAAGATCAGGTCCAGCATCAGGAAACCGTTGACCGTCGACAACACGAGAACAAGGAACAGCATCGGCCTTAGCGACGGCAAGGTGACATGCCAGAGCTTGCGCCAGAAACCGGCGCCGTCGACCTCGGCGGCGGCGTAGAGATCCTTCGGGATGGATTGCAGCCCAGCCAGGAAGAGGACGGTGGCAAACGGCGCCTGGTTCCAGACATAGACCATGACCAGCGTGTTGAGCGCCGAGAAACCGTTGCGGAAGAAGGCGATATAGCCATCGATCAGCCCCAGCCGGTGCAGGACCGCGTTGAGGGCGCCGAAGTCGGAAGACAGCATGCCGAGCCATAGCAGGCCGACGACGACGCGTGACATCGACCACGGAATCAGCAGCGCGGCCCGCAGAAGCGGCCGCCCGAAGAACTCGGTGTTGAGCACCAGCGCCATGGCTAGCCCCACCACCGTCGCTTCGACGACGAAGGCGGTGACGAAGTAAACGGTGCGCATCAGGGCGCCCCAGTAGAGCGGATCGCCGGCAAGTTCCCGGTAGTTGGCAAGGCCGACGAACTTGAACAACGGAATGCTGGCGCCGAAGAGATGCAGGCTGGGACCAGACGTATCCAGCAGATCGACCTTGGCGAGGCTGAGCCAGATCGAATAGACGAGCGGAAACAGCACCACGGCGAAGATCACCGCCAGGGCCGGCAAGGCCAGCAGCGTTGCGAAACCGCCCTGCGAATTGGCGTAGAGGTGAAAGCGGCGGCCGAGGCCGCCGTTTGCCCTGTGGGGGCGAAGCGGCGGCGCTGCTGTCGTCGCGTCTCTCGCGAGTTGGGCCATCGGCCGGACTCTCTCTTTCACCACTGTGCTGATGCGATCGCGTCAGACGAGCGAGGCGTACAGATCGGTCATCGCCTTGATCGTATCCGGCACGGTCGCCTTCTTGCGGATCATGTCGTGCATGATCGGCACCACCTTGGTGTCGTATTCCGGATACCAGCTTTCCTTGAAGGCGTTGATCACCTTGCCCTTAGCGGCCTGTTGCTTGAGGATCGCCGGGTCGACCCAGGTTTCGGTCGAGGCGATGACTTCCGGATCGTCATAGAAAGCGGGATACGGGTTCTGCACGCCCGACGAGATCGCCCACTGCTTCTGCACGTACCAGTCGCCGTTGAGGTTCGCACCGAGGAAGCGCAGCAGCTTCCAGGCATCGTCGAGCGCCTCGGTCTTGGCATTGAGCACGTAGGAATCGGTCCAGGCATAGGTATCGCCGGTCTTGCCGGGATAAGGAGCGATCCGCGCTTTCTTGCCGGCGAGCTGCGACTGCTTCTCGTCCGTGGCGGTGTCCTGCAGGTAGTTGCAATGGTTGGAGTGGTAGGCGTACTTGCCGGTGAACATCATCCGGTGCGTGTCGGTCGACGAGGCCTGGGTGAATATCTCCGGCGTGACGAGGCCGAGCTCGTACATCTTCTGCCAGCGCTCCATCACGTGAGCGACGTCGTCCTGATCAGCCTGCAGCTTGTTGGCGTCGTCGAACAACGCCGCTCCCTCGGCGAAACAATCGCTGAGGAACTGCGGGTTGGTGCCGGTCTGCGTCGGATTCCAGTTGGGCAGCATCGGATACTCCGAGTGCCCGTCCTTCTTCAGCTTGACGCACTGTTCGATGATCTCGTCCCAGGAGCCGCCAGGTTTGTCGAAACCCGCCTTTTTCAGCATCGGCTCGTTCCACATCATGATGTAGTAGGCCGAATAGTAGGGCAGCGCGATGACATGCTCGCCGTCCTTGCTGGTCAGGCTGGCAAGCGCGGCCGGCAGCATGGCCTTCTTGATCTCGTCGAAGCCCTCCAGGTCCTCGACGTTGCGGATCATGCCCCGCTCGAACCAGCGCTGCCTGTTGTTGTGGGTGCAGTACATGACGTCGACGATCTCGCCGGCGAAAAAGCGCTGCTCCAGCGTCGGATGGAAAGTCGGCCAAGGCAACGTCGTGTAATCGACGGCCTCCGCGTATTTCTTGTTGAACAGGTCGATGTAGGCCTGAACCATGTCCGGCCGGAACGTCCAGCCAACCAGAGCGATCTTGGGCGCGGCGCGCGCAAATCGCGGCAGCGATAGACTGCCTGCCGTCACAGCCAGCGACGCCAGCCCGACATTGCGGATGAATTCCCTGCGATTGTTCCCCTGAATGCGACGATCTGCCATGACATTCCTCCCTGCCGGTCTTGTCGCTGTCTGCCACCATAGTTGATCGAATATACGTTTTCAACATAATTTGCGTGAAAATATTGCGTAAAACGCAGAAATTATATCGTAATAAAGCGGTTTTACCATACGCGTCGAATTGACGGTCACCCGTTGGCCATGGAGCCGAACCGGTCACGCCCAGTAGCCGGCGGCTGCCCCGCACTTCAATTCAGCACGCTGCCGCTGTCGCCATCGAACAGATGAACTGCGCCCGGATCGACCCGCAGATTGACCGGCGTACCCGCCGTCAGGCCACGCGGCTGCGCAACGATGAGGCAGACCTGCCGGCCACCGGCGAGCTCCGCGAAAACGAAGGTCTGCGAGCCGGTTGGCTCGACGGTGCGCACTGCCGCCGCCAACGCACCCGGCTCGCCCGCACTGCAAAGCGTCAGGTGTTCCGGCCTGATGCCGAGCACCACCGGCCGGCCGGCCTCGTCAGGCCGATCACCGCCCAACGGTATGAGAATGCTGTCGGGCACCTGCAAGGCCGGTCCTGCACCGCTGCGCGCCATGGTCCCGGAGATGAAGTTCATTGCCGGCGAGCCGATGAAGCCGGCCACGAACATGTTCGCCGGCCTCTCGTAGAGGTCGAGGGGTGCGCCGACCTGCTCGATGTGGCCGCCGCGCATGACCACGATACGATCCGCCATAGTCATCGCCTCGACCTGGTCGTGCGTGACGTAGATGGACGTCGTGCCGAGCCGTTTCTGCAGCGCCTTGATTTCGGTGCGCATCTGCACGCGCAACTTGGCGTCGAGATTGCTGAGCGGCTCATCGAAAAGGAAAGCTGAAGGTTCGCGAACGATGGCGCGGCCCATGGCGACACGCTGGCGCTGGCCGCCCGAGAGCTGGCGTGGATATCGCTGCAACAAATCAGCGAGGCCGAGGATCTCGGCCGCCGCCGTGACCCGGCGCACGATCTCGGCGTCGGGCACCTTGCGCAACCTCAGGCCGAACTCCATGTTCGCGGCCACGGTCTTGTGCGGATAGAGCGCGTAGTTCTGGAATACCATGGCGATGTCGCGATCCTTGGGCGGCAGGTCGTTGACCACCTCGCCGCCGATCATCACCGCGCCTGACGAGACCGCCTCGAGACCGGCAATCATCCTGAGCAAGGTCGACTTGCCGCAGCCCGACGGCCCGACGAGGACGGCGAATTCACCTTCGCGAATAGAAAGATCGACGCCGTGGACCACCTCCAGGCTGCCGAAATTCTTGCGCACCTCGCGCAATTCCACCGTCGCCATGTCACCCTCCTTCGGAATCCATCGCCTTTTCCATGGCAGCCATACTGGCCAGCGCGCGCGCCGCTTCGACCGGGCTCGCTTCGCCCGCCACAATGCGCTCCGCCCATGCCGCCACCGCGGGCGAAAAGCCGTCCGGCCCGACGAAGTGCTCGACAAGCAGCGCCGAAAGCGTGCGCAATATCTGCCGGCTGGTGCGTTCACGCGCGCGTCCGGCCTGCCGGCCGGACTGCGAGAACCAGTCCAGGTAGGTGTCGGCGGCCTCTGCGATCGCCGCGATCCCCTCGCCACGCGCGGCGGAGACGCACAGGACCGGAGGCACCCAGACGGCCGCGTCGGTGGCCATGTCGCCGTGGCGGCGCATCAGCGCGCGCATGCCGGCGCTGGCAAAGCCGCCGGCCTGTGTCCGTTTCACCGGATTGAGCCCCGGCTCGCCCATATAGGCTGCGGCGATCGAGGCGCGGATATGCCGGGCGGTGTCGGCCGCACCCGCGAGATCCGCCTTGTTGACGACGAAGATGTCGCCGACCTCCATCAACCCGGCCTTCGCCGCCTGCACCGCGTCGCCGAGGCCGGGCACGGTCATCACCAGCGTACAATCGGCGATTTCGCGGATCTCGACGTCGGACTGGCCGACCCCGACCGTTTCCAGGAGCACATGATCGAAACCGGAGCCGGCAAGCACGGCAATGACGTCGACAGCCGCTTCGCTCAGGCCGCCGGTGGCGCCACGCGCCGAAAGCGAGCGGAAGAAGACGTTTTCTTCCGCTGCGCTATCGCCCTGGCGAACCCGGTCGCCGAGCAGCGCGCCGCCCGAAAAGGGGCTGGACGGATCGATGGCGACAACGGCGACGCGCCGCCCGGCTCGTGCCAGAAGCGTCGCCAGACGATCGACGAAAGTGGACTTGCCGGCGCCGGGCGGACCGGCGACGCCGATGACGCGCGCCTGCCCCTGCGCCGCATAAGCCGCGCGCAGCACCGCCTCATAGTCGCCGGCGCGGTTTTCCGCCGCGCTGACCGCGCGGGCAATACGCCTGCGCTCGGTCGCATCCATCAGCCTTCGACCTCGATAAGGATGGCGTCGCCCTGGCCGAAGCCGCCACAGATGGCAGCCACGCCCAGTCCGCCGCCCCGCGCCCGCAGGCCGGCGGCGAGCGTCATGACCAGCCGCGCGCCGGTGGCGCCGAGCGGATGACCGATGGCGACCGCGCCGCCGTGGACGTTGGTGCGTTGTCTCAGACGCTCCGCGCCGGCCTTGTCGCCATCGGCAAGCTTCAGCGTCGAAACCAGCGGCGTCGCCGCGAACGCCTCGTTGATCTCGATCAGCGCCACCTCGTCGAGCCGCCGGCCCGCCTTGCGCAGCACTTCATGGATCGCCACCGCCGGCGTGTAGGAGCCCGAGGTCGGCCCGCCGCAAACCTGCGCATAGGCGAGGATCGTCGCCGTCGCCGCCAGACCCTGCCTGCTTGCGGCAGACGCTTCCGCCACGATCATCGCCGCCGCGCCATCGGACAGGCCCGGAGCGTTGCCGGCCGTCACCGTCTCGCTGTCATAGACCGTCTTCAGCCCGGCGAGCTTTTCCAGCGAGGTGTCGGAGCGCGGCCCCTCGTCCCGGTCGAGCCTGGCCGATGCCGTGTCGCAAGCCACCCGCTCGGCGCCGAAGAAGCCTTTCGCTTCGGCAGCGAAATAGCGTTCGTGGCTGCGCAGCGCCCATTCGTCCTGCATGGCCCGGTCGACGCCATGCTGCAGCGCCTCGCGCGCCGTGTAACCGGATATCGAGGCCTGAACCACCTCGCCGCGCATCATCAGCGGATCGTCCATCGAGACCGGCCCCACACGGCTGGAATGGCTGCGCGGCAGAAGCCGCGGCGTGCGCGACAGGCTCTCGAAGCCGCCGGCCAGAAGCAGCGAAGCTTCGCCGGCCCTGATGTCCTTGAAGGCAAGGCCGATCGCCGTCATGCCCGAGCAACAGGCGCGGTCGACGCCGAAGGACGGCGTTTCCTGCCGCAGCCTCGAGCGCAGCACCGCCTGCCGTACCGGCGTCAACATGCCCGAACCGATCATGCCGACACCCAGATAGGCGGCCTCGATCGCCGCTGACGGCAGGCCGGCACGCGCCAGCGTGGCATCGATCGCAACGGCGCCCAGCACGGGCGCCGACAGGTCGCGCAACGCGCCGCCGAAGCGGCCGAAAGGCGTTCGCGCCGGGGCGGCGATGACGACGGTCGCGCTCACGATTCCTCCGCTTCGAGGTTGGCGGCGCGCAGCGCCCTCTTGTCGACTTTGCCATTGGCGTTCTTCGGCAAATGGTCGAGTATCACGAGCCGCTTCGGCGTGCGGATGCCGAGCCGGGGCTTGATCTCGGCCAGAATGTCATCGGCGCGGCGCGGGGAGCCCGCCGCCAGTGCCACAAAGCCCACAGCGATCTCGCCCCAAGCAGGATCGGGCAAGCCTATGACGGCCGCCTCGATCACGTCGGCGCAACCCGTCAGCGTCGCCTCGATCTCCTGCGGGTAGATGTTGAAGCCACCCGATATCAGCATGTCCTTGGATCGGCCCGCGAGGGAGATGATGCCGTCTTCGCCCAGCCGCGCGAGATCGCCGGACCACAGCCAGCCGTCGCGCAGCACCCGCTCGGTGGCTTCCGGCATGCCCCAATAGCCGACGGTGACGTGATCGGAGCGGACGGTGATCTCGCCGATTTCACCGACCGGCACCGGACTGCCGGCCTGGTCGCGCAGCACAATCTCGACGAAACTGTAAGGGCGGCCGATGGCACCGAGGCGCGGCCTGCCGCCGGCATCGAAGTGGTCCCGCGGCGGCAGCGTCGCGCAGGTCATCATCGCCTCGGTCAGCCCGTAGTTCTGCTCCAGTATCGGGCCGAAAAGGTCGAGCGCGCGCACCAGTGTGTTGCGCGGGATCGGTTCGGCACCGTAGCCGATCAGGCGCAGCGAAGAGAGGTCGAACGCGGCGACGCGCGGATGGTTGACGATACGCGTCAGCACGGTGGGAACGCAGGTGAAGACGGTGACGCGATGGCGCTCGATAGCGGCCAGCAGCGCCTCGACGGAGCCGCCTTCGATCAGCAGGTTGGCCGCACCGCGCAGGAACCACGGCGTGAAATAAGCGCCGCTGGCATGGGTCAGCGGCCCGATGTGGGCGATCGTGTCGTCGGCGCGGATATCGCGGTCTATCAGCATGTTGCGATAAACCGCCGCCCAGTTGCGATGCGTCAGCATCACGCCCTTCGGCCGTCCCGAACTGCCGGAGGTGTAGTTGATCGAGGCGAGGTCATCGAGGCGCGGGCCTTCGCAATGCGCCGCCGCTTCGGTCGCCAGCAGTTCGGCGTAGGACGGACCGCCGTGCGCTGTGTCGCCCTCGACGCAGATGCGCCAAAGCCCGTCGCGGGTGGGAATGCGGGCGGCGGCGGCCCGATCGTGAAAGATGGCGCCGGGGGCACAGTCGGCATCGATCAGCGCCACGTCGTGCGCCGTGGCCAGCCCGTTGACGGGCACGCGGACCAGTCCGGCGCGTTCGATCGCCGCCTGCAGGAACAGGTAATCGGCGCGATTGCCCATCATCAGCGCGACGCGGCTGCCGAGCGAAAGGCGACCGGCGAGACCGTCGGCCAATTTCGAGACGATGGCCTCGAACGCGTCGAAGCTCCACGACCGTTCGCCGGCGATCAGGGCCGTGCGCGGACCGAAGCGCTGCACCGCCTGGCTCATCAGCCGGCCGGTCGTGCTGCCATGTCCGTAATTGATATCAAGCATTCGCGCCATCCATGCGTGTGCGTTCGAGGAATTGGACGATCTCGGCGATGGAAGTGCCGGAGAGGAAGACGCGCGCGACGCCCACCGCCTCGAGTTCCGCCACGTCCTCCTGAGGAATGATGCCGCCGACCATCAGGCGGATATCGTCCGCGCTGCTGGCGGCAAGAAGCGCGCGGATGCGCGGCACGAGAACACGATGAGCGCCGGACAAGAGGCTGATGCCGATCCAGTCGACGTCTTCCTCGATGGCCGCCCGCACGATCTCCTCGGGCGTGCGGCGCAAGCCCGTATAGATGACCTCCATGCCGGCATCGAGCAGCCCGCGCGCCACCACGCGCGCACCGACGTCATGGCCGTCGAGCCCTACTTTCGCAATCAGTATGCGCAGCCGTCGCCCTGTCATTCCCGCTCCAGTTCAAAAATCGGTGGAGGGCGTGAACACGCCGAAACGGTCGCGCCAGACCTGGCAGATCTCGCCTACCGTGGCATGGGCCCGCACGGCGTCGAGCACGGCAGGCATGCAATTACGTCCTTCGGCGCAGGCACGATCGATCTCGGCAAGCAACACCTTTACCCGCGCGCCGTCGCGCTGCGCCTTGACCTCAGCCAGCCGTGCAAGCTGACGCCGGGTTGCCTCGGGATCGCCCCGAAAAGCGGTGTTGGGCACGTCCGGCTTGACCGGAAAGCGATTGACGGTGACCCACGGCCGCTCGCCCGTATCGATGGCGCGCTGACGCCGCACCGCCCCCTCGGTCATCAGCCGGCGGCCATAGCCCGTCTCGATGACGGCGAGCGCGCCGCCCAGCCTCTCGATCTCGGCCAGACCGTCGAGAATCTGCGCCTCGACCTCAGCCGTCAGCGTTTCGATCAGGTAGGAACCGCCGAGCGGATCGATAGCGTCGGCGAGGCCATGCTCGCCGGCGATGATCTGGAGGGTGCGCAGCGCCACCCGCATCGAGTCCTCGCCTGGCGTCGAGACGGCTTCGTCATAGCCTGCGAGATAGACATAGCTCGCGCCGCCAAGCACGTAGGCCAGCGTGCCGAAGGCGGTGCGCACGATGTTGTTGAGAGGCTCCTGGAGGGCTTCCTGGCCATGCCCGTAGACGGTGGTTCTGAGCGCCAGCGCCTCACCGCGTGTCGCGCCGTAGCGCTCCTTCATCAGCCGCGCCCAGATGCGGCGCAGCGCCCTGAGCGTGGCGATCGAAACATAGAAGTCGTGCCGCTCGTCGGGAAACATGTGGATGAGCGGCGCGACATCGTCGATGGCATGGCCTCGCGCCAGCATCAGGTCGATGTAGTGCAGGGCGTTGGCAAGCGCGATCGACAACGCCATCGAAGCACCAGCGCCGCCGGCGTTGATGTGGTTGGAACAAACCGTCATCGGCGACCAGTGCGGCGCCGCGTCTATACACCAGGCGACGGCGTCACAGGCGAGCCGCGCCGCCGGCTCGGCAGGCAGGATCTGCGTGCCGCGGGCGATGTATTCCTTCAGCGGGTCGTTCTGCAGGTTGACCGTGTAGTCCTTCCACGCAACCCCTTGCTTCTCGCCGAGCGCGGCGTAAAGCGCGAGCACGATCGGTCCGATCGAGTTGCCCAGCGTGCCGACGCGCCGCACGGTGTTGACGGCAATGCCGTCGAACAGGGCTTCCATGTCGGCCAGCGTATCGATGGCGACACCGACCTGCCCCACTTCGGCCGCCGCCATATCGTGGTCCGAATCGTAGCCGCATTGGGTCGGCAGATCGAGCGCGACGAGAATTTGTTCTGCGCCGATCTCGAGCAAGCGCTTGAAACGCCGGTTGCAAACCTCGCCATCGCCGAAGCCCGCATAAGCGGAGACGACGAAACTGTCGGTGCGGAACATGCCCGCACGATCGCCGCGCGTATAAGGGAAAACGCCGGGATAGCCGAGATCGCGGCCATAGTCGAAGCCGATGCGATCCAGATCCGCCGGCGTGTAAAGCGGCGCGATCTCGAGTCCGACATCGGTGCGAAAGGACTTGCGGGCGCCATGCCGCGCCAGATCCTCGGCATAGGCACCGGCCAGCCAGCGGCGATAGGCGTCGGCTGTCGCGCCGTCCTGCGCAGGGTCCGCCTCTTCACCCGTCGCCGCGCGACCATTCTGCGATGCACCAAGCATCCGCTCTCCTCCCGCCACACTGAAACCACAAGTTGGCGAAATCGATATCCATCTTTCGTCAATATGAAGTTTTCGACATAATTTGGCAAATGATTTTGCTGATACAGCAGAAAAATATGGTTTTCATTGCCATCAGAGCCGGATTCCGCCGTCAATCGCAGCGAAGACGGCCACCAGCGACCGGTCGCCAAGCGGCCCGACGACCTGCCGACACAGGCCAGCGCCTCATTGCGTTAGCAGGAGGCGCTCCGTAATAGTTGCCTCGGGGACAGATACGGAGCGACGTTCATGGAAGTGGCAGCCAACCTTGACGATCTCGACGCCGGCATCATCAAGCACCTGCATGAAGACGCCCGCGCACCGGCCAAGGCCATAGCCGATTCCCTCGGCGTCCCGGAATCGACCGTACGCAACCGGCTCAGTCGCCTGATCAAATCGAACATCATAGAGTTCGCCGCGCTGACCAATCCGCTCAATCTCGGCCATACGACCTGGATCATGATGGAGATCGAGGTCGAGACGAAGAACATCCGCCGGGTCGCTAAAAAGCTCTCGGACCTGCCGGAAATCTATTTCGTCTACATCACCACCGGCAGCTTCGACATCTTCGCCGGCGCCACCTTCAGTTCGAACGCCGAATTCGTCGATTTCCTGACAAACCAGCTCGCCAACGTCGACGGTATCGTGCGGGTCAATACGCGCGCGATCCTCGAGACGCACAAACGCGTCTTCAAGTTCTCCCCCAAACCCAGCATCATGAAATCGGCAAAATAGGGCGCTGCGACTGGCGGCGCGCCCCCTTCGGCACGACCGACGCCTAACTGTCTTCTTCGTACTGATGCGACGGCGCGGAGCGACTGTGGCGTCGATTGAAGACGGCACGCTGCGGGAAGCCTGCGGGAAGTTCAGGCAAGGTCGAAATCAAGTGCCTCGGAACGAGGCGAGGCTCGATTTGGCAAGGCACACGCGGCTACATTCGCTCCGGCGGATGCAGCCATGGCGGAATTTCGATCCCCGGAACCATCACATGGGCAATCGTACCAAGGCGGCAGGAGAGCGGCCACCGGGTGTCTGTGTCGCGCTGTTTATTGCCGCGCCATGCCGCCGCTGTTCTTTCACCCGCTGCACGGCTGATGGGCGCCCTTCAGTTCCGCGACCACCTGTTGCGATGCCGGCTGCCCCTGGCGCGAGGTCATGGATTGCAGCGCATCGGCCAGGGCTGCAAAACGGTCCCCGTTGAGCTTGCGCGCCACCAAAGCGTAGCGGAACGAAGTGTCCGCCCATGTGGCCGAGCGGGCCTCGCCGTCGCTCGCGACGTGAAGGGACTGCGCCTGACCGGATCCGGTCATGCGGAACAGGCTCAGCCTGCAGCCGTGCCGGCCCGCATAGCCGGCCTGCACCGCCGGTCGGCCATCCAGCATCACATCGGAACGCAGCGAGACCAGCGAAAGGCCCGCCGCACCGAGCTCGGGGGCATCGAAGCTTCTGATATCGATGGCCGGTGCGGCGGCATCGAGAATCCGGGCGGACCACTCGTCATGCAGCATCAGCGCCTGGGCGATCTCGTCACCCGAAGGGGATTTCGCGCGTCCATCGAAAGCGAGCGCGCCAAGCCATCCACCCAGGAACACCAGGCATAGAGCGGCTGCCGCCGCGGCAATGGCGACGGGACGCATGCGCACACCGCTGCGCGGCGCCGGGACGACGACATAGTCGTTCCCCATGGCGGCGACCTGCCGCTTCATCCGGCGCAGCGCCTCGACCTGCCCTGCCAGCGCGGGATCGGACACGACACGCGCCTCCATGAGCGCGCTGGCGTCGGGCGAAAGTTCGCCATCGACATAGGCGTTCAGCATTTCGAGATCCGTAGCGCTCATGTTGGTCCTGTTTTTCGTACAAGCGAGACGACCCGCGGAGCGTCATCCGCCAGAAGTCCTGCCAGCGCCTGCCTGGCGCGGCTGATACGGCTCATCACCGTGCCGCGCGGCACGCCGAGGAGATCGGCCGCCTCCTGATAGCTGAAGCCGGAAATATCGACCAGCGCCAGTATCTCGCGATGGTCGTGCGACAAAAGCTCGAAGGCCTGCCGCACGGCGAAACTTTCGGCAACCACGCTTTCAAGCGAAACCGGCATGAGAGCCATCGCGTCGGACAGCGTCTGCGTCATTCGAGACCGCCGTTCCTCGGCACGAAGCTGGTCGATCCACAGATTGCGCATGATGGCGAACAGCCACGCTCGAAACGCAGGCTCGTCTACGGGACGGTCGCGCGCCGCCGCGGCCCGAACCACGCAGTCATGCAACAGATCACGGGCGCGATCGCGATCGCCCGTCATGGCGACCGCGAAACCGTAGAGCCGCTGCTGGTAAGGCGCGAACCGCACTTCGAAACGCGTGCGCGTCAGCATCGTCCCTCTCCTGGCTTCCCGCCCTGGCCGCCACCCCGCGAAGGGAAGAGGCCGCTGCCGGTAGCTGGGCTGTGATCTTCGAGCCTATACCATCCTTTCTCAGTAGGTGGCCGACAGATAGTCGGCTATGCCCTTTATGTCGGCGTCGTCGATGGGCGCGCCATAGGTCTTCTTCATCTTGTTGACCTCGGCTTCCCAGAAGGCATGACCCATCTTGGGCGGCTGGGTGTTGATATAATCGGCGGAATGGCACGCGGCACAGTTCGACTGCGCCAGTTCGACACCCGGCCCCGGCTTGAACTCGGCAGTCTCGTCCGGCATTTCGTAGGACAGCGTATCGGCCAGCGCATAGCCGCCGCCGAGCAACGCGGCCGCGGAGACGAGAAGGGCCTTGATGGAAATGAGCTTCATGATCGTCCTCCTCAGGCCGCGATGACTTTGGTGGTCTCGATGACGTTGCGCATATAGCCCGAGGGGTTCCAGGGCTGCGTTTCGGGCTGTATCGCACCGTCATTGGCGGTGGCTCGCACTTTCAGGTCGTGCTCGCCCCTGGGAAGCTTGACGGTGGCGGTCCATTCGCGGAACGAATATTTGCCGAGGTCCTCTCCGAGGGTGGTCGGCTGCCAAGTCTTGCCGCCGTCGATCGATATCGACACCTCCTTGATGCCGGAGCCGCCGTCGAAGGCGATGCCGCGCAGCTTGAGCGGCGCATCCGCACCGACCTTGTCGCCGCCCGCCACGCTGGTGATGAAGGAGCGCACCTTGAACCTGTTGATGGGAACAGTCTTGTCCGCCGGCTTGCCGGCCTCGGTGCAGGTGCAATCGTTGTCCGGAATGCGGTAGGCTTTCTGCATCCAGAAATTGTCGAGCGGCTTGTCCAGCACCGTGATCTCGCTGAGATGCTTGACCCAGTAGGTGCCGTACCAGCCGGGCACGACGAGCCGCACCGGAAAGCCGTTGAGCCAGGGCAGATCCTCGCCGTTCATGCCGTAGGCGATCATGACTTCGCCGTCGCGGGCGCGGTCGATGTCGAGCGCCTTGACGAAATCGGGCGTCTCCGGCAGCGCCGGGCCGTCCAGCCCGTTGAACGACACCTGCACGGCGCCTGCCTTCACGCCGGCCTTGTCCAGCACGGCCTTCAGCGGCACGCCTTTCCAGCGCGCATTGCCCATGGCGCCATTGCCCGACTGGCCACCGCCCATGCGCGGCTCGAAGAAGCCGCGGCTGTTGCCCGAACATTGGTGAACGGCGACGATCTCGACGGGATCGTGCAGCGCCTTCAACTCGTCGAGCGAAAGCGACAGCGCGTTGTCGACGGAGCCCTTGACCTCGATGCGATAGGCGGCGGGATCGATGTCGAGCGGAACGTCGGCCAGATGATAGCGCACGAAGAAGGCGTCGTTGGGCGTGATGATGCCTTCGTTGAAGACGCTGAACGGCGTTTCGAGCTGCGGCGGCCGCGCCGTCTGGCCAATCAGCGGTCGCTTGCCCGGATATGTCACCAGCGGTCTTTCGCCATTGGCGAAGGGAAGCACCACGGTCTCGGCGGCGCGGGCGGCAAATCCCGACAAGGTCATGCCACCGGCCGCTCCGATCGCCACCGAACCTGCGGTTTTGAGCATCTGGCGTCTGCTGATCATTCGTCCTCTCCAGGGTTATTGAGCCAGAAGAGACGCGCATCGCCGCCAAATTATTCCATCGCCGATGAAAGAATCCCGGGACCAGGCAGGCCGGTCTCGGCACCGCGACGAAGACGGTGTGCCATGGACCCGATCCGGCGGGGTTGCTTTCATGAAATTTCCAGAACCTCCGCAAGCGGACGACGGGGTTTCTGGGGCCAGTTGCCGGGCGCGGCACGGCCAACCGCGACGAGCATGGCCGGCACCTCGTCCCGCGCGAGGCCGAATTCGCGCGCCACGCCTTCCGCGTCGAAACCGACCATCGGGCCTGAGGCGAGGCCGAGCGCTTCGGCGGCAAGGATCAGCGTCGCGGCGCCCAGCGTCGCCGAGCGCACGGCCTCGTCGCGCGCGGCCTGTGGATCGGCATACTGGCCGCCGGCAGCGGTTCGCCACGCCGAAGGCATGCCAGCCGGCATATAGCCGGCGTCGACCGATGGCTGCAGCCTTTCGGGCAGCGTTTCCGCGTCGGGCAGCACGCCGCAAACGATGAAGGTGACGGCTGCATGCTCGACCTTGGGCTGGTTCCATGCCAGCGCACGCAAGCGCGCTTTCGTTTGCGCGGCGCGGACCGCGATGAAGCGCCAGTTCTGAAGATTGTAGGCGGTCGGCGCGCGGGTCGCCAGACGCACGAGCTCCTCGATCTCGGCATCCGTCAAGGTATGGGAGGCATCGAACAGGTTGGCGGATACGCGCCGCTCGATGAGAGAGATGGTGGGGTTGGTCATTCCGTCGCTCCGGATTGAATGCTTTCGGAACGAGGTAGAGAATTCACCTACAGGCGATAATATGCGTTAATTGCAACTTACCCTTTACCAGCAGAGAATGATAAAATGGATCGGCTGACAGCCTTGACAGTCTTTCGCCATGTCGCCGGGCTGAACAGCTTCGCCGAAGCCGGTCGCAGGCTCGGGCTTTCGCCGGCCGCCGTCAGCAAGAACATCGCCGAGCTGGAGGCACATGTCGGCGCACGGCTCATCAACCGGACAACACGACGCATGGCGTTGACCGAGGAAGGCCGGCTCTATCTCGATCACGTCGCGCGCGGGCTGGACGCGCTGGCCGAGGCCGATCAAGCTCTATGCCCCGTCAAGACCGCTCCGAGCGGCACCTTGCGCGTCAACGCGCCGATGACCGTGACATTGACACGACTGTCGGATGCCATTCCCGAGTTCCTGTTACGTTATCCAGACTTGAAGCTTGACCTGCAGCTCGACGACAGGCGGGTCGACATGGTTCGGGAAGGTTTCGACCTCGTCATACGAGGCAGCGACAATCTCGAGGATTCCAGCCTGATCGCACGGAAGCTGGCGACCATGCCGCACGTGCTGTGCGCCGCTCCCTCCTACTTCGAGAAACACGGGACACCGCGCACGCCTTCCGATCTGACGGGCCTCCAGCACATCCGGTTCAGCCTCTCGGGCCATGCCGACAGCTGGGAGTTCACGAAGGGCGAGCGGACGGAACGGATTGCCGTCGCCGCGCGCTATTCCGTTTCGTCGAGCCTTGCCGTGCGTGATGCCCTGCGAGCGGGCTTCGGGGTGAGCCTGATGCCGCTTCCCTACGTCGAGGACGATTTGACGAATGGCCGGCTCCGGTCCGCCCTGGAGGACTGGAGCACGGTGGAAACGACGCTCTATGCCGTCTATTCGTCACGGCAGCATGTCGCGCCAAAAATCCGTGCCTTCCTGGATTTCCTGATCGACGAATTCGGCAAGGTCACGCCGCGTTCCGCCTGACCCGGATCATCGACCGCCCATTTCGAGATCGACCATTCAAGCAGGGCGCGGCGCGAACGGCTGGTTACCGCACCGGCAGTTTCCGTCCGAGGAAATCGAGGATCAGGCGCGCGATCGTCGGTGCTTCCTCCTCCAGCGCGAAATGACCGGTCTCGAACAGGTGCAGTTCGCAGGCCGCCACGTCTCCTCGATAGGCCAGCGCGCCGGCCTCCGTGAAGAAGGGATCGTTGCGGCCCCAGACGACGAGCGTCGGCGGCTGGTATCGGCGCAGATAGTCCTGCCACGCCGGATATTGCCTGGGGTTGGACCCGTAGTCGTGGAGATAGGCGAGCTGGATCGCCTCATTGCCAGGGCGATCCAGCCCCGCCTGCGCATGCAGCCAGGCGTCGGGGCTGACAAGGCTCGGGTCGCGCGCGCCGTGAAGGTACTGGAAGCGGGTGGTCTCGGGCGTCAGGAAGCCGCGCAGCGTCGCTTCCGTCTCGGGCGTTCGGCGTTCCCAGGCGGGCCGAGCCGCGTCCATGGCCGGCGACAACCCCACTTCATAAGCGTTGGCGTTCTGCACGACGAGGGCACGGACGCGTTCCGGATGCCGTACAGCCAGACGAAAGCCCACCGGCCCGCCGAAATCCTGCATGTAGAGCGCGTAGCTATCGAGCCCGAGAGCCTGCGTGAAACGGTCAATGACATCGGCAAGATTGTCGAACGTATAGGCAAAATCCGTCGTCGGGGGCGCGCTGCTCAACCCATAGCCCGGATAGTCGGGCGCGATGACGCGGTAATGCGGCGCCAGACGGGGGATGAGGTCGCGGAACATGTGCGAGGACGTCGGAAAGCCGTGCAGAAGCAGAATGACCGGCGCATTCGCCGCGCCCGCCTCGCGGTAGAAAATCTCGACCCCGTCAACCGTCGCCGTGCGGTAACGCACCTGCGCCAAGAAATCGGTGGCTTCCGTGTCCGGCGTCAACAAAGCGCGGGCTGCCGTCTGGCCGTGGTTCATACCCTTCTCCATCATGATAACCGTTAAAATAACAATTTGATGGTTATTGCCGATTGTGGTAACTCGTCAAGTGCGATTTTAAAGGTTACTTATGGCCGCTCTCGATTTTCCATTCCTCGGCAACGCCTTGTGGGTGGATTTCCTCAACACCCAGCCGGCGCTTCCCGGCGGCGGCAGAGGCGATCTCATCGACAGGCCCGAGGCGCTGGGGCGCTGGGCCCGCGCTACTGGAGAAATCGGGCCGCATGATCCGTTCGAGCCGGATCAGGCAGAGATGCAGGAGACGCTGCGGTTCCGCGCCGTACTGCGCGAGGGCGCGGAAAGCCTGCTGGCAGGTCGTGCGCCGCCCAAGACCACGGTGAGTGCCATCAACGAAAAGCTCGCCCGCAGCCCTGTCGTCTCGACCCTTGTCGAGAAAGGCGCCGGTTGGGAGCTGGCGTCGCGCTTCGCGGTCGGGACGGCAACCGTCTTGTTGGGCAAGGTGGCAGCGGACTTCGCACATACGCTGGTATCGGGGCGGCCGGACAGGCTGCGCCGATGCGAGCATCCCGGTTGCGTGATGCTGTTCATCGACACCAGCAAGAACGGCAAGCGCCGCTGGTGCAGCATGGAAACATGCGGCAATCGAGAAAAGGCCGCCAGTCACCGCGCACGAGCAAGACGCTCGGGAACGCCTGCCTGACTAGGCCGAGAGAACGGCCGAGCCGCTTTCCCGCAAACCGTCGTCAGCCCGCCGTCAGGCCGCCGGGCGGGGTTTGGTGTTCACCGGGCGCACGATGCAATCGGCCATGCGGTCCGCCTCGTCGAGCGCCTCGGCGTGCCGTTGGCCCCAGTCGCACAGGGCCAGCATCACCGGTTCCAGGCTGAGTCCGAGCGCGGTCGCCGAATAATCGACGCGGGGTGGCACCTGCCTAAACACCTCACGCCCGACCAGCCCATGCGCCTCAAGTTCGCGAAGCTGCTGGACTAGCACCTTCTGGCTGATCGACGGAATCAGCCGCGTCAGCTCCGACAGGCGCTTCGACCCGTCGAACAGGTGATACAGGATCACCGCCTTCCACCGGCCCGAAATCGTGCGGATGGCGCGCTCGATCGGCAGCACCGGCAGGCTCTTGATCGGCTTGGTCATACTTACCTTTTGCTCCGTATAGGAGAAACTTCTCCGTAGAGTAGCCGACAGCCGTACCGTTAGAAAACCCCTTCAACTGAAAAGGGGCCGATGCCATGAAAATCATCCAGATCGACGAATTCGGCGAGCCGGACGTGCTGAAGATCCGCGAGATCGCACGTCCCGAAATCAGCGCAGAGAACGATGTGCTGGTGCGCGTCCATGCCTCGGGCGTGAACTTCTTCGAGGTGCTGATGCGGCGCGACCGCTATGCAGTGACACCGCCGCTGCCGGCTCGCTTCGGCGTCGAGGTCGCCGGTGTGGTCGAAGCGGCCGGGGCGGAAGCCACGTTGCCTGTCGGCAGCCGGGTCGCCGTGCCGCTGTTCGCCCATGGCAGGGACGGCGGCTATGCCGACCATGTCGTGGCCAGCGAGTCGGCCTGCGTGCCGTTGCCGGATGGCGTGCTCTTCGACGCCGCCGTCGCCTTGCAGGTGCAGGGCCTCACAGCACTCCATGCCGTGCGACAGACTGCTCCGGAAGGCCAGCCGGTTCTGGTGACGGCAGCCGGCGGCGGCGTGGGGACGCTGCTGATCCAACTCGCAAGACAGGCGGGCGCCAGCCGGATCGTGGCGCTCGCCGGCTCGCGGGAAAAGCTCGACATGGCGCTGTCCTTGGGCGCCGATGTCGCCGTAAACCACCGCGACGATGACTGGCTTGCCCAGTGTGCGGCCGCGGGCGGCGGGGACGGTTTTTCCACCGCATACGATTTCGTCGGAGGAGAACTGGGCACAGCCGTCGCGCCGCTGCTGGCACCTATGGGAACCCTGCTGTTCGGCGCGCTCGGCCGCTTTGCTGTCGACACCGTGACCATGAACGGGCTGCTCGCGCGCGGGCAGACGGTCAAAGGTTTTGCCCTCATCCCGCTTCTTCAGGCGGGCAACCTGCGGCAGGACCTGACCGAACTGTTCCGGCTGGCTGCGAGCGGGAAACTGGCTCCCGTCATCGGCGCACGCTTCGCGCTCGAACAGGCAGCCGATGCCCACCGGCTGAGCGAAAACCGCGCCAGCATCGGCAAGATCGTCCTGCAGCCCTGAGTACGTCCGTTCCACCCTGTGCGGCGGCGAGAGGAATCACGCGGCGGCGGCACGAAGCGCCAGCATCGCGGCCGGGATCGTCGCCAGCAGCCGTTTTCGCGGCATGCCATCCCGGGCCTGTACCGCCAGACCGATGAGGATCGCCGCGTAATGATCGGCAAGCGCCGCGGCGTCGGTATCCGGGCGCAATTCGCCTTCGGCGACGGCGCGTTTCAAACGCTCGCGCAGTAACGCCGTGCGCCGGGCACGATACTCGGCGAGGAAGTCCCGCACGCCGTCGTTCTCGACCGCGCAGTTGGTGGCGGCCGACACCACCATGCACCCTGCCGGTCGATCCTTTCGCGTGCAGTTCTCGATCGCTTCCCGAAGACTGCGCTCGATGGCGCGCGTGGCCGTCGGCTCTTGCGCCACCGCTCGCTCGGCAAAGCCGCCCTCCTCGGTCGCATAGAGTTCGACGGCTTCCCGAAACAGCGCTTCCTTCGACCCGAAGGCGGCGTAGATGCGCGCCGAGGCGATCCCCAGCGTATCCACGAGGTCGGCCATCGACACGCCCTCGTAGCCGCGCGCCCAGAAGGCGTCGCGCGCCTTCGCCAACGCCATCTCCCTATCGAACTCGCGCGGGCGGCCGGCCATCGCTCCACTCCTTTCTTGATCGAACGACAAATAATTCACTTGACGGTCCGGTGCAAGCCTGCATTCTTTGTCAACCAACAAAGAATCGTCAAAATGGAGATCGACATGACCGTACAGGCTGACGCGATGCCGGCATTGGGCATCAGCCGGCGAAGGGGCGCGGCGCTTGCACTGCTTGCCTTCGCCCAACTCATCTATTCGCTCGACATCAACATCGTTTTCGTCGCGCTGCCGGAAATCGGCGCCGGTCTCGGATTTTCCGGCCAGACCCTGCAATGGGTGGTCAGCGCCTATATGGTCCTGTGCGGCGGCTTCCTGCTGTTCGGCGGGCGCGCGGCGGACCTGATCGGCCAGCGGCGCGTGTTCATCTTCGCGCTTTGGCTTTATGCGCTGTCCTCGCTCGCCGGCGGGCTCGCCTGGTCGCCGGAAATCATCGTCGCGGCGCGCGCCGTGCAGGGCATAGGCGCGGCCTTTCTGTTCCCGGCCACACTCTCGCTCATCAACCGCCTGTTCGCCGAAGGGCGGGAGCGCAACCAGGCGCTGGCCGTATGGGGCGGTGCCGGCGCAAGCGGGCTCAGTGTCGGCGCGCTGGCCGGCGGCTTTCTCACCGCGACGTGGGGCTGGCCAGCCGTCTTCTACGTCAACGTGGCGCTGGCCGGCATCGCGATCGCCGCCGCCTTCCTCGTGATCCCGCGCGATCCCGTCCGTTACGAGCGCCGTAGCTTCGACCTGCCGGGCGCCTTGAGCGTCACCGTTGGCGCGACGGCACTGGTCTTTGCTCTGGTGGAAGGACCTGAGATCGGCTGGCGGGCCGCCAGCGTTGTCACAGCACTCATCCTCTCCGCCGTGTCCCTGATCGCTTTCGCGCTGATCGAAGCGCGCAGCGCCGATCCGCTGATGCCCCTGCGGCTGTTCACCAACCGCAATCTCGTCGCCAGCATGATCATCACCTTCCTGTTCATGGGCACCTTTGGCGCCCTGCCCTACTTCCTGACCGTGCTGTTCCAGACCGTGCAGCGACTAACGGCTTTGCAAACGGGTTTCGCCTTCCTCGTTCCGTCCGTCGCCATCGTCATCGGCACCCAGTTCGGTGAGCGGCTGGTACGGCGTCTTTCGATGCGGGCGACGCTGGTGAGCGGCATGGCGGTGGGCGCGGCCGGTACGGCGCTGATGGTGCCCGGCGTCGAGATCGGCAACGGCTACCTTGCCATCGTTCCCGGCTTGATCGTGTCGGGCATCGGCCAGGGCATCGTCTGGACGGGCATGTGGATCGCAGCCGCAACGGGCGTGCGCCACGACGAACAGGGCGTGGCGTCCGGCATGGCTTCCACCACGCTCAGCGTCGGCAATTCCATCGGCCTCGCCGTGCTCATCGCCCTCGCCAACCGCCACCTCGGCGGCCTGGAGGGAGAAGCGCTGACCGCTGCCATGGCGGAAGGCATACAGCTCGCCTTCTGGCTGGCCGCCGCGGGCATTGTCGTCAGCCTGCTCGCAGCCTTCGCGCTGCCGTCGAAGGCCAAGGCTGCGTAAGCTTCGGTCCGATTGGCCCGACATCTCGCATGAGCGGATGTCGGGCCAAACATGCCAGTTATCCCTGATTGTCGGCCTGTTCAGAATAGAGCCAGGCCAGACGGTCAAGAAACCAGGTCTGGCCGAAGAAAACGCCCGCGGCACCGAATGCAGTCGCCCATGGATCAAGCCAAAACAAACCTATCGCCATCGGGACGGCCGAGAGCGAACTTCCCGCTACGATCCATCTTGTCGCGAGCCGATGATGATCGGGAATGGGAACAGACCGGCGATTAAGCCATAGCTTTTCACCGAGTATCGCCCTGGTTTCCCATCGCTGATCGGTCTGAGCCGGTGCAAAGACGCGGGTGTTGAGCCAGAGAAAGACCACGATCACGGCAACGGGAAGCAGGCACCACCAACCAAGCGAAATCCGCGAATAGATCGCCATGGCAAAGGCAGGAACCGAAGCAAGCCGTGTCCACACGCTCCATGGATTCGCATGACGAAGCCATTTGTCGTCATCCATGCCCATCGCGCGGCTGATTGCGTGATCCGGCTTCATTGCCCGTTCCTCTGCCCGGACGGCGCTCATCGTGCCATATCGGCGTCCTAACGGGTGCAGCCCCGCGCGCCGCGAATGCGGTTCAGCGAAGCCGATCGAGCAAGCGTAAACTCGTCCGTGTCGCCCATAAGCGCCGCGACGTTGGCGGCCGCCTGGAAGGCCACCAGCTCGAATACCAGTTGGTCTATGTCCAGCTCTTTCCGGAATTCTCCGGCTTCCTGTCCCAACCGTAAAAGAGTTGCGAAGCGATCGCGGATTGCCGCCCGATGCTCGTTGATGCGATCGCGAATGCGGCCGGGACGCGCCCGATACTCACTGCTGATCGCATTGAGGAAACACCCTCCGGGCAGAACCCGCTTCTCGACAAAGTCAAACCAGGCAGTGATAACCGCCTCGAGCCTGACGGCAGGCGTTGCCAGCGCCATCGCCGGATCGAGCACCACGCGCTGATAAAGCTCGACAGCGTTCTCAAGGGTAGCGAGCTGCAAGCTCTCCTTGTCGCCGAACAACACTTGAATGTTCCCTTTGGCCACGCCGGCATCGGCCGCAACCCGCCCGATCGAAAGGCCTTCAAGACCGTCGGTCGAGGCAATCGCAATCGCATGTTCGAGAATCGATGCGCGCGCCCTCTCACCGCGCAGGCGCCGGCGGTCCACGCCTATCATCTTCTCTTTCTCGGAAATCGCCAATTGACATCTCCAATAATAATATACATACGATCGTATATATATTAACAGAGAGCTACGAAATGTCAATCTCGAGAACGGATGCGGCGGCTTCGCGCCCGCAACACATCGACCTCGTTTCCGAAACCGGCGAAACCCGATCCTGTCATGGAAACCGATGGCTATCGCTTTCAGTCCTGCTGGTCGGCAATTTCGTGACGGTTCTCGACCTGTTCATCGTCAACGTCGCTCTCGACAACATGCGCGGCAGCCTCCATGCGACGGCCGCCGAGGTTCAGCTCTTCATCGTCGGCTACAGCGTTCCCTACGGCGTCATGCTGCTGAACGGCGCACGCCTGGGCGATCTCTATGGCCGCCGCCGGCTGTTTCTCATCGGCATGGCGGTCTTTACAATTGCCTCGGCCCTGTGCGGCTTTGCCCAGTCTCCTGCGATGCTGATCGGTGCGCGCGCCCTGCAGGGAGTTGGGGCAGCTCTCCTGATGCCCCAAGTCTTCACCTCACTGCGCATCCTGTTCGACGGCGAGCAAAGACGCCGGGCATTCGGCATCATGGGAGCGGTTCAGGGCGTTGCTGCCTGTATCTCGCAACTCGCCGGCGGCGTGCTGATCGATTATGGCGTGGCCGATCTCGGCTGGCGTCTCGTCTTCCTGATCAATGTGCCGATCGGCATCGTCGCGCTCATCGCTGGGCGCTTTCTGATCGTCGAGACGCGGGCACCGGGTGCGGCCAGACTCGATCTTCGGGGCGCAGTCATCGCCGCCATCGGTCTTGCGCTCCTCCTCCTTCCCTTCATGGAGGGGCAGGATTATGGTTGGCCATGGTGGTCGCTTGCGCTTCCAGCTCTTTCCATTCCGGTGTTCGTTTACTTTGCCTATTATGAGCGCCGTCTGTCGGCCGGCGGTGGGATTCCGATTATCGATGTGAGCCTGTTCAGGAACATCCGCTTCGTTTACGGCGTCGCTGGCATCTTTCTCTTCTATTCGGCGATCAGTTCGTTCTTCCTGTCCCTGACGATGCTGTTGCAGCCCGGTCTCGGCCTTTCGCCTCTCTGGGCAGGCGCTGTGTTCACGCCCTCCGCCGTTACCTTCTTCGCAGCAGCTCTCATCAGCCCAAAGCTGGCGGCTGCCATTGGCCATCGTGCGCTTTTGACCGGCGTGGCCATTTTCGGCCTCAGTCTCCTTGTCGCCATCGCCACGGGAGCGCTTGCGCCTGCCAATCTGTCTCTGCTGATCATCGCCCTGATGCTCAACGGCGCAGGACAAGGCCTCGTCATTCCTTTGGCGCTCAACACCGTCCTTGGCGGCGTGCGCAACGATCAGGCAGGAATGGGGTCGGGAATCGTCAGCACCCTGCAGGTCATGGGAACCTCGTTCGGCGTTGCGATCGTCGGGGTTCTGTTCTTTTCCTTCGCGCCGCAGACGGCCGACCTTGCACCAGGCGCGCGCGCCGCCGCCTTCGGCCATGCGCTCTCGATGGCGACGATCTACAATCTCATCGCCGTTGTCGCGAGTTTCGTAGGCTTCCACCTGTTGACGCGAGCGACTGGCCGGCCTTCTCGGGAGTAAGCCTGAAGTCCGTTCGAAGGCCTACATCAGCTCAAAAAGCCGATGATGTGTGTTGTTCGCGTCCGGCTGGAGCTGCCACGATACAAGGCCCAACCTTCTGGACAGGCCCAAGCGCGGGCCGGGGACTACAACGCAACCTCTTCCGCACGCAGGTCCTCAAGCCATTTGCCGGCCGCGCGAGCCTCGGCTTCATGCTCCTCGTCGCGCCATGTTTCCTGCAACGCAGCCTGATACCATTGCTCCATGCAGTCGAGAGAACGGAGACGCTCGGCATACGAGCGCGCTTCCGGGCCGACAGTCGGCGAATAGGTCATGAAACGAAAAGCGACAGGACAGAAGAATGCGTCCACCGCCGTGAACCGCGAACCGGCGAGGAACGGCCCTCCGGATCTCGCCAGGCCCTGTGTCCAGATGGATTCGATACGGTCGATGTCCCGCTTCAATGCGGCGCTGTACGGGTTCGGCCGGATGCGAAGCCCAAGGTTCATCGTAAACAGATCACGCAACGCCATGAAGCCGGAATGCATTTCCGCTGAGACCGAGCGCGACCAGGCGCGCAATTCCGGGTCGGCCGCCCAGACGCCTTCATGGCGCTCTGCAAGAAACTCGACGATGGAAAATGAATCCCAAACGACCGTCTTGCCGGAAACCAGGCAAGGAACCTTGCCAGTCGGCGACAGATCGCTGAGCGCCGACAAGCTGTCACCGAATGGAGTGAGCTTTTCAACGAAAGGGATAGCCAGCATCTTCATCAGGATCCATGGCCGCAGCGACCACGACGAGTAATTCTTGTTGGCGATGTAAAGCTCGTACATTCGAGAGGCCCCGTTGATTCCATGACGCCAGAGAACACTGGGTTCCCAGCTTCCGCTACCAGTTCTTCATCGAATGCAGAACATCCGCATCAGGTCTACAAGCAAGAACGCCCGGTTTCGCGTTCCCTTTTGATCAAGGGTGACACCATCGACATCGATCGCCGATAGAAGCGCCGCCCCTTCGATCGAAGGGACATCAGCCGCCGGCATTTCGTGTCGGCGCGAGGATGTTGGCCACCGCGACCTGCACCTCCTCGTCGTTCTGGTTGAGGGTTCGCATGCGGACCTTGAGCAGGCCAACCTTGGGGTTGGAGCGGGACGGCCTTACCTCCAGGATTTCCGTCTCGACGCTCAACGTGTCGTCGGGGCGGACGGGGCGCGGCCAGCGGATTTCATCTCCACCGGCGCCGATGACACCGCCGGCGACCGGGAGTCCGCCGCCCACCAGCAGACGCATCGTCGCCGCTGCAGTATGCCAGCCGCTCGCCACAAGGCCGCCGAAGAACGAGGCTTCGGCGGCGGCCGGATCGAGATGGAAGGGTTGAGGATCGAACTCCGCGGCGAAGCGGGTGATCGCCTCGGCGTCCATGCGTAACGCACCGGCCCGGAATGTCTGGCCGACTTTGAAATCCTCAAGATAGAGTGCTTCTACTGGCATTGTTGAATCCTTCGCTGAGTTCCGGTTGCGCGATCAGGTGCGCCATGAGCTTTCGGGGGCCGCGCCCGAGGCAACGGGTGTTGGGGTCCGCCCAGCGATCAGGCGGTTGGCCAATTCGGCCGTCACCAGGCCGGCCAGGATGAGGACGGCTCCGACCGGCCCGAGGAAGCCCGGAGCCAGCATGTGCAGGACGACCGCACCGAGCGCGCCGGAGAGCGAGACGCCGATATAGATCGCCGCAGCATTCAAGGCGATGACCAGCGGCCCCTTCGCCGGCGCGATCCCGATCAGGCGATGCTGTTGCGGCACGAGAATCCCCCAGCCCGCAAGACCCCAGATGACCAGGACGACGCTCGCACCGGCGAACGTTCCATTGACCATCGGCATGAAAGCGAAATCCAGGACAGCGACCACCAGCGAAATGTTGATGATGCGCCGGCTTCCGAACCTGTCGGTGAGGGAGCCGGCCGCCAGATTGCCGACAATGGCGGCAACACCCCATATCGAGATCAGCGCGGCCAGGCGGGAACCGTCGCCATCGGTGGCGCGCTCGAAGGCGATGCTGATGTAGGTGTAGACCGTATACAGACCCGAAAGCACGAAAAGCGTGGTCAGAAGCGTCATCGCCACGCGAGGATCCGCGACGGGCGCCAGCCGCTCGCGCAACCGCAACGCCGGAGGAGGCGTCATCTGCGGAAGCAGCGTGCGGACCCCGATCATCGCCAATAGGCCCAACAGCGCGACGAACCACATCGTCAGCCGCCAGTCGCCAAGGCTGCCGACAAGGGTGCCGATGGGCGCGCCGAGCGCGGTCGCACCGCTCAGGCCCGCCATGACGATCGCCAGCGCCCGGCCGCGCCGCTCGGGCGAAACGAGAGCCGCCGCCGTGGCGCTGGCGGCGGGCGTGAAGATCGCGCCGCCAAGGCCCGCCAGGGCACGGCTCGCCAGGATCAAATCGTATGTCGGCAGCAACGCCGTGAGCACATTGCCGACGATAAAGACGGCGAGGCCCGCCACGAGCACGGTTCGCCGTTGCCAGTGCGCCGTCACGGTGGCCATGACCGGCGTCATCAGCGCATAGGCGAGCGCGTAGACGGTGATCAACTGCCCCGCCGCCGCCACTTCAATGTCGAAGGAACGGGCGACATCGGGCAGGATGCCCGCCACGACGAAACTGTCCGTGCCGATCGAAAACGTGCCTAAAGCGAGCACGAGCAGACGGATATCCATTCCAGAGCCTTCCCTTTAATTGTAACTATTTTTGTTACATCAATTGATGTGAAACTCACCCTGCCGCAGTGCCGGTTCGCCAGGCCTAAGGCCGGTTCGGTTCAGGTGTTACCGAAAGCGTTTCATCGAGCAGCTGCTCGATGGTCGTTTGTGACAGCTGTCGCTCGATCAGATCGTCCAGCGCGCCGTAGACGCGGCCGAGCACGGGCTGAATGCCGCGCCCGACCGGGCAGGACGGGTTGGGTGGCGAAGGATGCAGGGCAAACGGCCCGCCCTCTCCGAGCGCGGCAAACACCTCCCGCAGCGTGATGGCCCCGGCGCTTCTGGCAAGCGTCCAGCCGGCGTTCACGCCGCGATGGCTTCGCACCAGCCCGGCCTTCTGCATAAGCCCAAGCGTGCGCCGGATGACGACAGGATTGGTGTTGACGCTCAGCGCGATCCGCTCGGACGTGACCGGATCGGCGCGCGTGCGCGCCACGAGCGTCATCCACGAAAGGATGTGGACGGCCACGGTGAGGCGGGAATTGGCGCTCATCTTGATCTCCTTGATGTAACCATTATTGTTACATCAAGGCGGTGTCAATCCCGCCGCCGAAGCCGCGCGGCCACCAAAGGGTCGATCACGGACAGAGCGGCCCGCGCCGGGATGAACATCTGTTGCCCTTGGCACACTAATATATTAGTGTGCCAACCAATTGCATGGACAGTGCGAGATCTGTTCGCGGCATCGGCTATGGAGAATTTGTCAGTGCTTGAAGGTTGGCGTTGGTTCGGGCCGGATGCGGGTGTGTCGCTGGACGAGGTGCGGCAGGCGGGGGCAAGCCAGATCGTTTCGGCCCTTCACCATGTGCCGATCGGGCAACCCTGGACAGAAAAGGATGTCCTCGCCCGCAAGGAAATGATCGAGGCCACGCCGCCGGGCCGCACGCCGCTGACGTGGTCGGTCGTGGAAAGCATTCCCATTCCCGATGCGGTCAAGCGCACCGGCAAGGCTGCCAGGGCGGAGATCGAGGCGTGGATCGCCAGCCTGGAGGCGGTGGCCGCCTGCGACATCCGCATTGTCTGCTATAATTTCATGCCCGTCGTCGACTGGACGCGGACCGAGATCGACCATCCCTTGCCGACGGGCGCCACGGCAATGCGTTTCGACCGAGGCCGCTTCGCGGCGTTCGACCTGCATATCCTGCAGCGACCCGGCGCGCAGGCGGACTATGACGAGGCCGAGCGGCAACGCGCCGGGATTATCCATGAGGCGATGTCGGACGAGGACAAGGCGACCATCGTCAGGAACATCACCAGCGCCCTGCCCGGCTCGACCACCGAGCCACTCTCCATCGAGGCCTTTCGCGATCGCCTGGTGCAATATGCGCATGTCGATGCCGCGCGACTTCGCCGGCACCTGATCGAGTTTCTGGAGATCGTCGCGCCGGTGGCCGAGGGTCTCGGCGTCTCGCTGACCTTGCATCCCGACGACCCGCCCCGGCCATTGTTCGGCCTGCCGCGCATCGCCTCCACCGAGGCGGACTATGCGGCACTCTTCGAGGCCGTGCCTTCCATGGCCAACGGCATGTGCTTCTGCACCGGCAGCCTCGGCGTCAGGCCCGACAACGACCTGCCCGCGATGGCGCGGCGCTTTGCGGCCAGGATCCACTTCGCACACTTGCGCGCGACGCGGCGGGAGGCCGACGGCCTGAGCTTCTACGAAGCCGACCATCTCGACGGCGATGTCGATATGGTGCAGGTGCTGCTGGCGTTGCTGGAAGAAGATCGCCGACGCGAGCCGGGCCGACAGATCGTCTATCGCAGCGACCATGGCCATCGCATGCTGGACGACCTCAACAAGAAGGTCACCCCCGGCTATCCCGCCATCGGCCGCCTCAAGGGGCTGGCCGAACTCCGCGGCATCATCCGCGCCATTCAATCGATGCGTCCGGCCTGAGATACTGCGCCATCGTGGCGATCACGTCTCTCTTTGGGCGGCGCGCGATATCTTTCCAGAACCGGCTCTTCTTTATAAACCCGACGAATCTCAGGGCAAGGCCACGCAAAAAGCCAGTAACCGCTTCGTGATATTCAATATCGGCTTCGTGTTTCTGACGCCAACAATTTGACAATTTCAGTATTTTCGAAGCTCAATTTCCGGCCAATCCATCCATATAAGTATCCTTCATTTCATTACCTCGAATTAATTTGAAGCCGGCCGGGTGCAGCGCTAGCTCTTTGATCGAGGCCGGGAAACGCCGGCGGCCAATGGACAGCGGCCGCGACCCGACGCGACCAGACGGCTTGCCGATGTTCCACGGTTCCGGTGCGGCATCGGTGACGGGACCTCCGAGGAGATATTCCATGTCGAACCAGTCTTTCACCACTCACCGCAACCGCATCCTGGCGCTCGCCGGCGTCGCCCTGCTGGCCGTCTCACTTGCTGCCGGCACGACGCTGATGGTCGGCGACGCCGGTGCCGCCGGCATTCCGCAAGCCTCGCAGGCACTGCCCTCCTATGCCGACATCGTGGCGGCCGATAAACCGGCCGTCGTCACCATAACCACAAAGATGAAGGTGCAGGACACCTCTGCCGATGGACAGCAACAGTTCGAGCAGCAGTTCGGCCCGAACTCGCCCTATGACGACTTCTTCCGCCAGTTCTTCGGCGAGGAGAACCCGTTCGGCCACCTGCCGCAGCAGCGCCGGCCGACCCAGACGGCCATGGCGCTCGGCTCCGGCTTCATCGTCTCGTCCGACGGAATGATCGTCACCAACAACCATGTCATCGACGGCGCGACCGATATCCGGGTGACGCTTGACGACGGCCAGCAATACAAGGGCACGCTCGTGGGACACGACGCCAAGAACGACCTCGCCGTGGTCAAGATCGATGCCGGAAAGCCGCTTCCCACGCTTTCCTGGGGCGATTCCGACAAGCTGAGAGCGGGCGACGCCGTGCTTGCCATCGGCAATCCGTTCGGCATCGGCACCACCGTCACCTCCGGCATCGTCTCGGCGCGCGGCCGCGACCTGCACAACGGTCCCTATGACGATTTCATCCAGGTCGATGCCGCGATCAACCACGGCAACTCCGGCGGCCCGCTGGTCGATGCCGACGGCAAGGTGGTCGGCATCAACACCGCCATCTATTCGCCCAACGGCGGCAATGTCGGCGTCGGCTTCGCCATTCCCTCCGACCAGGCCGAGGCTGTGGTCGCCAAGCTGGAGACCGGCGCCAAGATCGAGCACGGCTATATCGGCGTCGAGATCCAGTCGGTGACGAAGGATGTCGCCGACGCGATCGGCCTTAGCAGCGAGTCCGGCGCGCTGGTCGCCCAGGTCGTCGATGGTTCGCCCGCCGCCAAGGCCGGTTTGAAGAGCGGCGATGTCGTCACCGCGCTGGGCGGCAAGCCCATCGCCACGCCGAAGGACCTGTCGCGGCTGGTCGCCGACATGGCCCCCGGCGACAAGGCCGACATCACCGTCTGGCGCCACGGCAAGTCGCTTGATCTGTCCATTGCCGCCGGCAAGGGCAGCGAGGAGAAGCAGGCATCTGCCGACAATGACAACGGCGCGCAGCCGGGTTCGGCGATGCAGTCCGATTCCGCTCTGGGCATCGGATTTGCAGGATTGACGCCGACGATGCGCGACCGCTTCGGCATCGATCCGTCGGTCGAGGGCGTTATCGTCACGCGGGTCGCCAACGACAAGCCCGCGGCCGACAGCGGCATCCAGCGCGGCGACATCATCGTCTCGATCAACCAGCAGCCAGTGACCAGTGCCGGTGATGCCATGAAGGCGCTGAAGACGGCCGAGAAAGCCGGGCGCAAGTCCGTGCTGCTGCAAGTCGAGCGCGGCGACACCGAGATGTTCGTCGGCGTGCCGTTCGGCAACGCCTGACATCGTTCCTGTTCCGACATGAAAATCGTGCCTGCGGTCACCATGCTGCGGGCACAATCTTTATCGGCATGATGCGCAACGGGCGGGGGCCGATCAGGCAAGGCGGGACGGGCACTCCCGTCCTTGCCTTTGCCACAATCTGGGCGCTTGCGACTCCCGCAAGGCAAGGCCCGGCCGCAGACATGACTGACACAGACACTTCGCCCGAAGAACGCCAGGTCGGCGGCGCTCTGGCGCGCGCCATCGACCGCATCGTCGAGCCGCGTGTTCTCGGTCCGATCGTCGGCGCGGCAGCGGTGGCGATCGCGCTGTTCGTTATCCACGCGATCAGCGGCAAGGTGCACCTGCACCAGATCGAGGCAGCCCTTGCCGACACGTCGTTCAAGACGGTCGCGCCGGCGCTGGCCTTCACCTTCGTCAGTTTCGTCGCCATGGCCTGCTACGACGTGATGGCGGTGCGCCGCGTCGCGCCCGGCAAGGTGCCGGCACGCCTCGCCCTGTTCGCCGGCTTCGTCGGCTACGGCTTTTCCAACGCCATCGGCTTCCACGTCTTCGTCGGCGGCCCGGTGCGCTACCGCATCTACCAATCGGCCGGCGTCGATGCCGCCGATGTCGGCCGCATCGTCGGCATCTCCTTCCTCACCTTCTGGGGCGGCCTCTCGACCATCGTCGGGCTCGCCCTTCTGTTCGATCCGGTCGGTTTGCCGGCGCTGGCCGTGCTGACGCCGGCGGGCGACCGTATCCTCGGCGGCGCGATCATGGCCGGCCTGGCCGCCGTCGTCGTCTGGCTGTCACGCGGCAATCACCAGGTCTCCATCCTCGGCTGGGACTTTCCGTTGCCTTCGGCAGGCAGCGCGCTGGCGCAGATCGTCATCGGCGCCATCGATATCGGTGCTGCTGCGGCCGCCCTCTATGTGCTGCTGCCGGCCGACATCGCGCCGGGCTACGCGGTCTTCCTCATCCTGTTCGTCGCCGCCATCATCGCCAGCCTCGTCAGCCATGCGCCGGGCGGGCTCGGCGTGCTGGAAGCGACGATCCTGCTCGGCCTCGGTGCCGGCACCCGGCCGGACGTGGTGGCCGCACTCGTGCTGTTCAGGCTCGTCTACTACCTGCTGCCGCTGCTCCTGGCGGCTTCCGCGCTGCTCGCGTTCGAGATCTACCGCGTCCGCTCCACCGTCTCCACGGTTGCCGGGCGCACGCTCGCGGTGACGCGCCATGTGGTGCCGCCGATCACCGCGACGCTCGCCTTTGCCGGCGGCATGGTGCTGCTTCTGTCCGGCAACACGCCCGCCGCCGTCGAGCGCACCGACTGGCTGAGCGATATCCTGCCGCTGCCGTTCGCCGAAGCCTCGCACCTGCTCGCCTCGATCACCGGCCTGCTTCTGGTGGTCATCGCGCGCGGCCTTTACCGGCGCATCGCTTTCGCCCGCATCGCGGCGATAGCGCTGCTCTTGTCGGGCGCCGCCTTCTCGCTGCTGAAGGGCCTCGACTGGGAAGAGGCGGTCGTCCTGATCGCCGTCGCGCTAGTGCTGTTGGTGTACCGCCGAGCCTTCTACCGGCGCGGAGACTGGCGCTCCTTTCGCCCCGATCCGACCTGGATCGGTCTCATCGCCATCGTCATCATTGCCGCCACGCTGGTCGGGCTGCTCGCCTACCGACATGTCGAGTACCAGTCGGACCTGTGGTGGCAGTTCGCCTGGGATGGCGACGCCCCGCGCTTCCTGCGTGCCACGCTGGCACTTGCCATGGTTGCCGCCACGATTGCCGCCGACGCCATCATCAACCGGCCGGGGCAAGCGAAACGCGCCGGACCGGAGCCTGTCCCTGAGGCCGTGCGCCATGTCCTGGAAACGTCGTCCGACACACAGTCCTGCCTGGCGCTGCTTGGCGACAAGACATTCATGGTGTCGACCAGCGGCAGGGCCTTCCTCATGTACGCCGTCTCAGGCCGGAGCTGGATCACCATGGGCGATCCCGTCGGCGACCCCAAGGCCGCCAGGGCGCTGATCTGGCGCTTCGCCGAGGCCGCCGACCACGCCGGCGTCAGGGCGGTGTTCTATGCCGTCCAGCCGGAATTCCTGCCCGCCTACCTCGACATGAACCTGGCGATCCTCAAGATCGGCGAGGTGGCGCGCGTCGAGTTGACGGGCTTCTGCCTGGAGGGTGCCGTGCGGCAGCCGCTGCGCTACGCCATCGGCAAGGCGACGCGCGAAGGGTTGGCCTTTTCCGTCATCCCCAAGGCCGAGGTGCCGGACGCGCTGCCGCAGCTTCGCGCCGTGTCCGACGCCTGGCTGAAGAGCAAGAACGGCCATGAGAAGGGGTTCTCGCTCGGCTATTTCGACGACGCCTATATGAGCGAGTTCGACTGCGCGGTACTGAGCAGGGACGGCGAAATCGTCGCCTTCGCCAATCTGTGGCGCAGCGGCGACCGCGACGAGTGCTCCATCGACCTGATGCGCTACCGGCCCGGCGTCTCGAAGGTGATGATGGAAGCGCTGTTCGCCCACCTGCTGCTCTACGGCAAGGCCGAAGGCTACCGTTGGTTCAACCTCGGCGCGGCACCCTTGGCCGGTCTCGCCGATCATCCGCTCGCCTCTACCTGGAGCCGCGTCGGTACCTTCATCTACCGGGCCGGGGACGAATTCTACAATTTCGAGGGCCTGCGCGCCTTCAAGCAGAAGTTCGACCCGGTCTGGACGCCGCAATACCTGGCCTGTCCCGGCGGTCTGGCGATGGCGCAGGTCCTGCTCGACGTCACCACGCTCATTTCCGGCAGCCCCATCAGGATCTTCAAGCGATGAAACACTCTCTTGCCTTTCTTCTTCCTGCCTTTGCAGCCATCGGCTCGGCTTCCGCCTCCGCCCAATCGGCGCAACCGCCCGCCGCGCCCACGGTGAGCGCCGGGCGGCTGGAGAACGTGCGGCTTCTGCCCTCCGAGGGAGCGCCGAAGGCGATGGTCGTCTATTTCTCCGACCGTGGCGGCTGGACTTCCGCCGACGATGCCGTCGCCGCTGCCTTGCGTAAGGACGGCGACGTTGTGCTGGGCGTCGACCTTGCCGCCTATGCGCGGGCGCTCGACGGAGCGGACGGCCAATGCCTCTACGTCGTCGGCGAGATCACCGACCTCGCGCAGACCGCGCAGCGCCAGCTCGACATCCAGACCTACCTGCCGCCGATCGTCGTCGGGCGAGGGGAGGGAGCCACCTTCGCCTATGCGGCGCTAGCCGACGCGCCGGCCAACACGCTGGGCGGTGCCGTCGCCGCCGGCTTCGCCAACAGGCTGACGCTCAGGCTACCCTTCTGCCCCGGCTCCACCGCCACCAAGGCGACGGACGGCAAGGGCTACAGCTACGCCTTCGACGTGGCGTTGCCGGAGCCTGCCTCGCTCTTCGTCGACGAAGCCTCGCTCGATGTCGTGCGCGGCCAGGCGTCGGCACAGGACACCATCACCGTCGATGCGCTGGATATGGACGATCCGGCCGGCCAGATCGTCACCGCCGTCTCGTCGCTGGCCGATGCGATCGAGCCTTTCGGCAAGCTGCCGGCCATCGACCTGCCGGCCACCAGTGGCAAGCCGAGGGCTGTCGCCATCCTCGTCTCCGGCGACGGCGGCTGGCGCGACCTCGACAAGACCATCGGCGAATGGCTGTCGACGCAAGGCGTTCATGTCGTCGGGCTGGACGCGCTGCATTATTTCTGGGCCAAGCGCACGCCGCAGGACCTCGCGACCGATGTCGGCGCGCTCGTCAAGACCGCGGACCCGACCGGCCAGCTGCCGGTGATGCTGATCGGCTATTCTTTCGGCGCCGACACCATTCCCTTCGCCTGGCCGCTGCTGCCGAAGGCATTGCAGGATCGCACCAAGGTCATCGCCCTGATGGCGCCGGGCCTGTCCACGTCCTTCCAGGTCACGATTTCGGGCTGGCTCGGTATCGACGACAGCGGCTACGACATTCCCAAGGCCATCGCCTCCCTGCCGGTCGAGCGCGTCATCTGCGTTTCGGGCAAAGATGAAGACGCCAGTGCCTGCCGTGATCCAGCCTTGCAGACATTCACCCATATCGAAACCGACGGCGGCCATCACTTCGACGGCAACTATGAGGCGATAGCACAGAAGTTCCTGGACCGGCTGTAAATCGGCCGCCGCAAACCAAATTACTGGCGTGTCCATTTTTTCAACATGCGTCGCGATGCACCGGCCTGGTGTATGCTTCTGTTTTCGGCGATTTCGCTAGAATGACTTGCCCCCTGCGTGGTAAATATCCCAGTCGGCTGGGATGAAATTGCGAAATATAGTGTTCGATCAGAAATTCATAACCGACACATCCGCTCAGATCGCCGAGATTGCCGATGGCGCGGTGTTCGATGCGACTGCATGGGATGATTTCATTGAGATTCTTGGCGGAGCATTTCCAGGCGCCTGCATTGCATTTCAGCATTACGACCTGCGGCGGCTGAGGATTGAATACGACCGCATCCTGAATTTGGGTCCGGACTACCAGGCCAGCTATCGACAGCACTACAGCGGGTTGAACCCTTGGGTACAGCCTTTACGCTCTGCACCGTCCGGCACGGTGCTCGTCAGCGAAAGAGATTGTCCATCCAGCAATTTCAGCCATACGGAATTCTACGATTGGCTACCGCGCGACTTGCGTGCCGCGACCGCACTCATTTTGGAAACGAACCGGGAGAACCTCGCTTTCGTGGGATTGAACTACGGGATCGATCGGGCCGGCATATATGACGAGCCCGCGTTGGAACTGCTGCGTCGCATCAGCAGGCCCCTGAGCCGATCCATGCAAGCAACGCGCTTGTTCGGGCAGACCGTAGACCGCGAAAGGTCGGCTGCCGCGCTCGTTTCCCGCTCCGGCGACGTTGCGTGCGTCGTCGACGACCAGTTGAGGGTCCGTGACGCCAATCCGGCTGCCGAACTCGAATTCCGCCGGCAGAAGCTTGTCACGATACGAGCAGGCTGTCTCCGCGTCACGGCACCCGGCATCAATGGCTGGCTGTCGGACACGCTTCGCCTTCTCGCGGCCGGCTTGGAACCAGATGCGACCACCCGGATTTTCTTAACCGATGGCTCCTACCAGATCGGCCTCGTGCCGCTACCCAAGAGAGTGGAAATTCGTTCACCTTTCTACGGGCGCCCGCTCTTCCTGCTTGTCCTGCGGAACCTGTCCAAGCCGGCCGAAACCGACACGATGGACGAGCTCGGCGCCGCCTTCGGTCTGACGCGCGCCGAACGGAGACTTTGCGAGATGCTTTTGCGCGGCAATTCCCTGAAAGAGTCGGCCGATATGCTTGAAATAGCCTTTGAAACGGCGAGGCAACGGCTGAAGGCGATCTTTCACAAGACCGGCATCCACAAGCAGAGCGAGTTGATCGCGCTCCTGGGTCGCCTGCTCTGATACCGGAGCGCCGCTGACGCGGCTTCAGGATTTCTCCTTCAGGGTGAAGGCCATCACGTAATCGCCCTTGTCGGCCGAGTACGGGGCGCCGCCGACGGATATCAGGACGTACTGCTTTCCGGTCGCCGGCGACACGTAGGTCATCGGCGTGGCGCTGGAGCCCACGGGCAGCGGATATTTCCACAGTTCCCTGCCGTCGGCCGCGTCGTAGGCGCGCAGATAATAGTCCTGGAAGCCGGCGAAGAAGACGAGCCCGCCGGCGCTGGCGCTGGTCCCGGCATAGGTCGGCAGGCCCATCGGCATCGGCAGGTGCGACTTGAAGCCCAGCGGGCCAAGCTGTTCGGCGGTGCCGGCCGGCACCTGCCAGGCGATCTTGCGCGTCGTCATGTCGACGGCGGTGATGGTGCCGAAGGGCGGATGGACGCAAGGCACGCCGAGCGGCGACGTCCACATCTCCGTCGCCATACCGTAGGGCGTGCCCTGCTGCGGCGACGGGCCGTGGCCGGTGCCGTCGGCATGCGCCTTCTTGGCAAATTCGGGGTAATCGTCACGTGGCACCAGCGAGAAGATGCTCGGCGCCCTGACATCGTTCATGAAAACGCGGTTGTTTGGGACGTCGACCGACACGCTTCCCCAGTTCAGGCCGCCTATGTTGCCGGGCTGCTCGATCGTATAGCCGAGGCCGACCGGCGTGAAATCGCCTTCATAGCGCAGCTTGCGGAACTGGATGCGGCAGGCGAGCTGGTCGAACATGGTCAGCCCCCACATCGAGCGCTCGGTCAGCCGTTCGGCGCCGATGGTCGGCATGCCGACCGAATAGGGCTGCGTCGGCGAAAGCTTCTCCTCGGGCGCGCCACCGGTTTGCGGCACAGGCTTTTCCTGCACCTCGGCCAGCGGCTCGCCGGTCTCGCGGTCGAGCAGGAAGAGCTGCCCGCGCTTGGTGGTCTGAAGCACGGCAGGCACCGTGCCGCCCTTTCCGTCCGGCACGTCGAGAAGGGCCGGCTGCGACGGCAGGTCGTAATCCCAGATGTCGTGATGGACGGTCTGGAACTTCCAGCGCTCGCGCCCTGTCGTCACGTCGAGGGCGACGAGGGTGGCGTTGTATTCATCCGAGAAAGCCGGACGATTGGCGCCGTAGTAGTCCGGCGTGGTGTTGCCGAGCGGCGCATAGATCAGGCCGAGCTTGTCGTCGAAGGCCGCCGTCGTCCACATGTTGGGCGTGCCGCGCGTATAGGTCTGCCCTTCCGGAGGTAGCTTGGTGATCGAGGGATTGCCGAGGTCCCACGCCCATTCGAGCGCGCCGGTGACGACGTTGAAGGCGCGGATGACGCCGGACGGCTCGCCGACCTCCTGGTTGTCGACCACCCAGCCGCCGATGACGATGAGGTTGCGTGCGACCAGCGGCGCCGAGGTCTGGAAATAGAAGCCCGACTTCACCTCGCCCATGCCCTGGGAGAGAGCCACCGTGCCGTTGTCGCCGAATTCGGAGCACGGTTCGCCCGTCTTGGCGTCGATGGCGAGCAGGCGGGCATCGATCGTCGTTTCGATGATGCGCTCGTTGCAGAGCTTGCCGGCTACCTCCTCGGCCTGCGGCACCTTGTAGTAGCCCAAGCCGCGGCAACGCTGCCAGAACGGCGCCGACGCTTTGGGATCGAACTTCCAGGCCGGCTTGCCGGTATCGGCGTCGAGGGCGGCGATGACGTTGCTGGTGTTGCAGGAGTAGACGAGGTTGCCGATCTGCAACGGCGTGTTCTGGTCGAGGCCGATGCCGTTGTTGTCGGTGCGATAGGTCCAGGCCAGCTCGAGCTGGCCGACATTGTGGCGGTTGATCTGGTCGAAAGGCGAATAGCGCAGGCCCTCGGTGGTGCGGCCGTAGGACGTCCAGTCCGCCGGCGCGTTGTCGCCCTTGGCCGGCGTGTAGGCGGCGATTTCCGGCGACGGGCTGACGACGCCGTGGGGCACGAAAGCCATGCCGAAGCCCACCGCGAAGAGAATGGCGGCAAGGACCGCTCCGCCGACACCGGTGGCGCGGCGAATGCCGCCGGCAAGCCAGGGTGCGAAAAGCAGCGCGAAGCCGGCCAAGGCGATCGGCGACATCAGCCGCGCGAACAGTCCCCAGAAATCGTTGCCCGCCTCCCACCACGCCCATGGCGCCGACAGGATCGCGACCAATACGGCCAACCAGGCGCCAGCCGCCTTGCCGCGCATGAGCAGGAGGGCCGAGACCAGATAGGCGATGCCGGCGATGCAGTAGTAAGGCGAGCCGCCGAGACCTATCAGCCACGCGCCGGCGGCGGCCAGACCGAGGCCGATGAGGGCCAGAACGAGGAGATACAATCTGGCAAGAATATTCACTGTCCCACTCCGATGGCATTCGACCGAGGCGGCGCTTCCGGCTGCCGCGAGTCAGCCCCCGAGCGGCACCCTAGAGCATTTTGCAACCGGACGGAATCGTCCGGCGTCGCACAAACGCGGCTGAAACAAAGAGATGGGTCGCCCATCCCTGCTCGACTGCGGCGAGCAGGGATGGCGCTGGCAAAATCGACGTCGGCGACGCCGTTCTGAGATCACTTGTTTCGGCTGGCCCTGCCTTTTGTCCAGGCCCGAGCGGCGCCCTCACCTGTTGCCTGTCCGCCGATCCGTGTAGACTGGTCCGGTTTCTCATCATGCCGGGACAGAGCGGCGGGCCGCCGCCTCGATTTCCTTCCGGATCTGGAAAGACGCGATGATCGATACCCTGACCCTTGCCAGGTCCGCGCCGACGGCTGAAAGCGGCGAGCGGCCGTTCGTCAAGATGCACGGGCTGCGCAACCATTTCGTCATCTTCGACCGTCGTGAGGATCGCCGCGCTTTCACGCGCAGCGACATCGTCAAGATCTGCGACCCCCAGGTCGGCGTCGGCGGCGACCAGGTGCTGACCATCGAGCAGCCTTCGACGGAAGGAAAGGCAGCCGGCGCCCCCGCCGCCATGCGCATCTTCAACATCGACGGCCGCGAAGTCTCGGCCTGCGGCAACGCCACGCGCTGCGTCGCCCATCTGCTGATGGAGGAAAGCGGGGCGGACGCGCTGGTCCTCGAAACGAGAGGCGGGATGCTGAAATGCCGCCGCACCGGCGCCATGGAGGTCAGCGTCGAGCTCGGCCCGATCGGCTGGAACTGGCGTGATTTTCCGCTGTCGCACGAAGTCGACATGGCCGACCTGCCGGTCGAAAGCGGCCCGCTGCGGCACGGCATGGGCCTGTGGATCGGCAACCCGCATGTCGTCTTCTTCGTCGACGATCTTTCCGCCGTCGACCTAGCGCGGGACGCAGCCCCCATCCATGACGACCCGCTGTTTCCGGAGGGCGTCAACGTCGGCGTGGCGGAACTGGTGGACGCCTCGACGATCCAGCTCGCCGTTTGGGAGAGACCCGGCATCGCCACGCAGGCCTGCGGCACCGGCGCCTGCGTCGCCGCCTTCGCCGCGCGCCGCAAGGGCCTCACGACAAGCGAGCGCTTCACCGTGCATCTGCCGGCCGGGCAGTTGCAGATCGAGATCCACGGCACGACGGCGGTGATGTCCGGCCCGGTGGGGTATTGCTGCCGGGGATTCGTCGTCGCCGAGACGGTGTACGATTTCGACTGACGCGCGGCCGGTCTCGCCTCAGGCGATGCGCAGCCCCTTGTCGTCCAGAAGCACGCAGCCGGCGGGATCGAAGCCGATCTCGACAGTCTCGCCTTCGCGCGCCAGCCGGCCGGTTATAGCGTTGTTGGCGCGCACGATCGTCTTGCCGCCAAGGTCGATCTCATAGATCGCGCTGCCGCCGAGATAGGAGGTGGAGACGACGCGGCCCGACAGCCGGTTTTCGCCGGAAGCCGCGGCGACCGAAAGTTTCTGCGGCCGCACGACGACCGTTACGGCGGCGCCCTGTTCAAGCGGCCGGGGAGAAACGACCGAGACGGATTGCCCGGCCGCCAGCGCGACGGTGACCTTCGCCCCGTCGACGGCGCTCACGGTGCCGGCCAGCATGTTCGCCTTGCCGAGGAAGTCGGCGACGAAGGCGGTGGCCGGCGTATCATAGACTTCCTGCGGCGTGCCGATCTGCTCCATCGAACCGGCGTTCATGACGACGATCCGGTCCGACATGGAGAGCGCTTCTTCCTGGTCGTGCGTGACGAAGATCGCCGTGATGCCGGTCGCCTTCTGGATCTTCTTTATCTCGACGCGCATCTCCTCGCGCATGTTGGCGTCGAGCGCCGACAGCGGCTCGTCGAGAAGCAGCACCTCGGGCTCGAAGACGATGGCGCGCGCCAGCGCGATTCGCTGCTGCTGGCCGCCCGAAAGCTGCGACGGCAACTTCTTCTCAGATCCCGGCAGCCGCACCATCTCCAGTGCCTGGCCGACCTTGCGGGCGATCTCGGCCCTGGGCACGTTGCGGTATTTCAGGCCGAAGGCGACGTTGTCGAACACCGTCTTGTGCGGAAACAGCGCATAGCTCTGGAAGACGAGGCCGATGTTGCGCTTGTAGATCGGCACATCGTCGACGCGGCGACCGCCGATGGAAATCTGGCCGCTGCTTATGTCGACCAGCCCGGCGATGGAGCGCAGGATCGTCGTCTTGCCGCAGCCGGACGGGCCGAGCAGGGTAACGAAGCTGCCCTTGGCGATCGACAGCGAGAAATCGCGTACGGCAACGAATTTGCCATAGGCGATCTGGACGTCGCGGAACTCGACCGCGTGCCGGTCCACGCCGGCGGCGGAGCCATCCGCCGGCTGGGCCGAAACCCCGGCCGAAGCCGGCCGGGGCGTTTGCTGGGTGGTTGTCATGCGCTCAGGCGCCCTTCGCGATACGGTCCCACTGCTTCTGCCAGGCGTCCTCGTTGTCCGCCCAGTATTTCGGATCGGCGAAGGTCAGCGCCTCCATCTTTCCGGTCGAATCGAAAGCCGGAAGTTTCTCGATCTTCTCGGTGAGCTTCACCTTGGTGGGATCGAGCGAAGGCGGATAGCCCTGACCTTCGGCGACGGCGATCGACGTATCCGTCTCGAGCATGAAGTTGATCAGTTCCTCGCATTCCGCCATCGGCGAACCCTTCAGGACCAGCATGTCCTCCATCCATGCGTAGGAACCCTTGGGGTCGAGGTAGCCGATCGGATGTCCCTGATCCTGCAGGGAAGCGACGCGGCCCGACCAGGCGTCGGTCACCACGATCTCGCCCTTGGAGAGCAGGTCCATCAGTTCGGCGCCCGAACCCCAGAACTTCTTGGCGATGTCGCGCTGTTCGCGCACCTTGGCCCAGATGGCGTCCATGTCCTCGATCTTGTTCGGGTCCTGCCCGGTGGCGAGCGCGGCATACCAGACGCGCGTCGTCATGTCGGCATAGCCGCCGATCTTGCCGGCGTACTTCTTGTCGAACAGCATCTTGACGCCCTGTTCCTTCGCCTCTTCGGCGGAGATCACATCCGTGTTGTAGGCGATGCCGGTCGTGCCATAATCGTAGGGGACGGCTGACAGCTTCGGCGTCAGCTTGCGGAACGGCTCGATCATCGGCTGCAGCACGTTGGCCATGTTCGGGATGTTGGCCTCGTTGATCTCCGAGGTCATGCCGGCGTTGACGTATTTGATGTAATAGTTGACGCCCGACGAATGGACGACCTGGAAGTCGCCGGGCTTCGCCGTCTTGACCTTGGTGATGATCTCGTTCTCGTCGCCGAACGTGCCCTGCACCACCTTGATGCCGGTCTTTTTGGTGTAGGGCTGGAAAGCGTATTTATCGAGCGCGTCCTGCACGGTGCCGCCCCAGCCGTCGAAGCGCACTTCGGTGACGGCGGCGAGCGCGCGTCCCATCCACGGCATCGTGAGACCGACGGACGTCGCGGCGGCAGCAGTCAGGCCGAGGAAGGCGCGGCGGTCGAGGCCGCCGTTCATGTAGCGATCGTGCAGCCTTTCCAGCCGCTTGGTGTCGGTGAGTTTCATTGCGTTTCCTCCTTGGGTTCACCACGTCTTTTCAATCGGGTAAGGCTTTGCAGGATCAGGCCACCGATCAGCGGAATGCCGACCGTCACCAAGATCATGACGGTGCCGAGCGCGTTGATCTCGGGACTGATCGATATCTTGAGCATCGACAGGATCTGCGTCGGCATCGTCTCGACGCCGGCCGGCCGCCAGAACAGGCTGGCCGACGTGTTGTCGAAGGAGATGGTGAAGGCGAGCAGCGCGCCGGCGATCACCGCCGGGAGAAGCAGCGGCAGCGTGATCTCGCGGAAGGAGGCCAGGCGCGAGGCGCCGAGCGAAAGGGCGGCCTCCTCGTAGACGCGCCGCACGCCGACCATGCGCGCCTGCACGATCAGCACGACATAGGGAACGGCCAGCAGGATGTGGCCGAGCACCAGGATGAGCAGCGTACGCGGCTGGTCGACCGCCTTGATCAGCACCAGCAGGCCGACGCCGAGGATGGTTTCGGGCACAAGTGCCGGCAGGATCACCAGCGTCGACAGTATCTGCTTGCCGCGGAAATCGAAGCGGACCAGCGCGAAGGCCGTCACCAGCCCGATGGCGGTGGTGACGATGGCGGTCACCACCGCGATCCACAGCGAGGTGCGGAAGGCGGCCAGCACCTGCTCGTTGCCCAGCAGCTTGACATACCACTGCAGGGAAAAGCCGGTCATCGGGAAGCCGCCGAACATCGAGGAGTTGAACGACAGGACGACGGTGGCGATGATCGGCGCGAACATGAAGATGTAGACGCAGACGGTGATGAAGCCGGTCAGCCGCCAAGCCCATCTGCCTTCCTTGTCTCCCGTCTGCGCGGTCATCCGCCGAGCCCCTTCACGATCTGCGACATGCCCATGTAGCGGGTGTAGATGGCGGCGAAGAAGCCGAGCACGACGAACAGGACGATGGAAAGGGTGGCGCCCATCGGCCAGTTCAGTTGGCCCATGATGGTGTCGTAGATGAGGTTGCCGAACAGCGCGTCGCGTCCGGCGCCGAGCAGTTGCGGCGTCACGTAGGAGCCGGCCGCCAGCACGAAGCAGAGCAAGAGGCCTGCGGCGAGGCCGGGCAGCGACAGCGGCAACGTCACCTCGCGGAAAGCCTGCGCGCTGGTGCAGCCCATGGAACGGGCCGCCGAGATCAGCGTGCGGTCGATGCTTTCCAGGCTCACATAGACGTTGAGGATCATGTAGGGGAGCAGGAAGTGCAACAGGCCGAGGATGACCGCGCCCTCGGTGTAGAGCATCTGCAGGGGCTCATGGATCAGGCCGAGCCTGAGCAGCGTAACGTTGATGACGCCCTGCTCGCCCAGGATATTGATCCAGGAGAAGGTGCGGATGGTGAAGGAAATCCAGAACGGCACGATCAGGAGAAGCAGCAGCAGCCACTTGTGCTTGAAGGTCGTCGCCCAGATGAAATAGGCGGGGAAGTAGCCGAACACGCCGCAGATGAGCGCCGTCATCGCGCCCACCCTCAGCGTCTTGAACAGAAAGCCGTGATAATAGCTGTCGGTGAAGAACTCGTGCCAGTTCGCGACCGTCAGCGTGCCTTGCTCGACGCCCGCGGTGACGAAGGTGAAAAAGGTGTAGACCGCCATCATGGCGATTGGCAGCAGCAGGAAAAAGATGAGCAGCAGCAGGACCGGCGCGACCAGCATCCATGCCAGCCGGGGGTCGTACAATGTCCATCCCTTGGTCATGCGTACTCTTGATACCGGCGCCGTCTGCGCGGCGCTTGTTGTTCCCGCGGCCAAGATTGGGTCATCGGAACGGCGATGTCCACAGGGCTTGCGCAGAATTTCGTTCGTCCAGCGGCCGCCGCTAGCTGAAAATCCAGAACAGGCAGGCGAGGCTCGCGGCAATCGCGAGAACCAGCGCAAGGCTGCGCAGGAGCACGTTGCGGCGCAGTTCGTTGAGGATGGCGTGGCAGCCGACGACGGCCGCGACGAAGACGAACTGCCAGTCGAGCAGCACCTTCAGAGCCCCGGTCTGGCCGAAGGCGACGCGGGCGAGCAGGCAGCCGACGATGGTGGCGAACAGCACGACGGCGGCCCAGTAGACGGGCTCCACGCCGCTGACGAGAACGAAGGCGGCCGCCCGCAAGGGCAGGATCATCAGAAGTGCTACACCGAAGAAATAGATGGCTGCCAGCGGGATGAAGGTCGCGGCACTCGCCAGCCCGTCCAGCCGCCGGGCGCCCAGCGCGCCGAAGCTCGCGTAGCCGTGGCGGGCCAGCGCGATCGACAGCGCCATCAGGAGCGCCGTGAGCGCGGTGATGAGCACGAAGCTGCTGACGGTCTTGGCCATGGCGCGTTCCCCGAATCTCTCCTTGTCTGGGGTAGCGCATGGGAGCGGGATTTTCCAAGCCTCAGTGCGGTGCCTGCCCGACCGTGATCTGGAACAGGTCCGCCTGCCCCTGCGGCTCGATCCGCAGACGGTCGCCTTCCGCAATGTCGCAGACGGCGTCGAGCGGCTGCGCGGCGTAGCCTTTCCCGCCTATCTCCAGCCGGAACGACCCGTTGCAGATGAGGAACGTCAGGCCGGCCGGACCGATGAAGGTGAAAGGCTCCGCCGGTCGCAGGCGCATCATCACATGGGCGAAAGACGCACGCCGTGTCATGATGTTCAAGTCGGTCGTCTCGCCGCCGATGCAGTCGGCATGGACCCTGGCCTCGCCGGCAAAGGAGAACGGTTCGCCGGCCGCCAGCAATTCATGCCTTGCGCCGTCGACGTCGAGCAGCATCCCCTCCCCCCGCAAGACCGCGATGGTGCGGTCGATGCCGGGAAAGGCGGAGAAAGGACCCGAGGCGCCGACTGTGGCAATGGAAACGCGCCAGTCGAAGGCGGCCGCATCGCCGCCCAGTGCCACCTCGCGGGTGATACCGAGGCCGTTCTTCCACGGCATCGTCTTGAACTCGCCGGCCGGCACGAACTGCATGGAACCGCTCCCGCCCGCGCCTCAGTTGCCGAGGATGCCGGGCAGGCGCAGGCCCTGCTCGCGGGCGCAGTCCAGCGCGATGTCGTAGCCGGCATCGGCATGGCGCATGACGCCGGTGGCCGGGTCGTTCCACAGCACACGGCCGATGCGCCGCGCCGCGTCTTCCGAGCCGTCGCAGCAGATGACCATGCCCGAATGCTGCGAGAAGCCCATGCCGACGCCGCCGCCATGGTGCAGCGACACCCAGGTCGCGCCCGAGGCGGTGTTGAGCAGCGCGTTGAGCAGCGGCCAGTCGGAAACGGCGTCCGAACCGTCCTTCATGGATTCCGTCTCGCGGTTGGGCGAGGCGACCGAGCCGCTGTCCAGATGATCGCGGCCGATGACGATGGGCGCCTTCAGCTCGCCCTTGGCCACCATCTCGTTGAAAGCGAGGCCGAGGCGGTGGCGGTCGCCGAGGCCGACCCAGCAGATGCGCGCCGGCAGGCCCTGGAAGGCGATGCGCTCGCGCGCCATGTCCAGCCAGTTGTGCAAGTGCTTGTTATCGGGCAGCAGCTCCTTCACCTTGGCGTCGGTCTTGTAGATGTCCTCCGGATCGCCCGACAGGGCGGCCCAGCGGAACGGGCCGATGCCGCGGCAGAACAGCGGGCGGATATAGGCCGGCACGAAGCCGGGGAAGGCGAAGGCGTTCTCCAGCCCCTCCTCCTGCGCCACCTGGCGGATATTGTTGCCGTAGTCGAGCGTCGGCACGCCGGCGTTCCAGAAGTCGACCATGGCGGCGACGTGGCTTTTCATCGAGGCGCGCGCGGCCTTCTCCACCGCCTTGGGGTCGCTCTCCTGCTTGGCGCGCCATTCGGCGACCGTCCAGCCGAGCGGCAGGTAGCCATGGATGGGATCGTGCGCCGAGGTCTGGTCGGTGACGATGTCGGGGCGCGGACCGCCGGCCTTCATGCGGCGCACCAGTTCGGGGAAGACTTCCGCCGCGTTGCCGATCAGCGCCACGGACTTCGCCTCGCCGGCCTTGGTCCATTGGTCGATCAGCGCCAGCGCCTCGTCCAGCGTGTGCGCCTTGGCGTCGACGTAGCGGGTGCGCAGGCGGAAATCGGCGCGGGTCTCGTCGCATTCGACCGCCAGGCAGCAGGCGCCGGCCATGACGGCGGCCAGCGGCTGCGCGCCGCCCATGCCGCCGAGGCCGCCGGTGAGAATCCACTTGCCCTTGAGGTTGCCGCCATAGTGCTGGCGGCCGGCCTCGGCAAAGGTCTCAAAAGTGCCCTGCACGATGCCCTGGGTACCGATGTAGATCCACGAGCCGGCCGTCATCTGGCCGTACATGGCAAGGCCCTTCTTGTCCAACTCGTTGAAGTGGTCCCAGGTCGCCCAATGCGGCACCAGGTTGGAGTTGGCGATGAGCACGCGCGGCGCGTCCTTGTGCGTCTTGAAGACGCCCACCGGCTTGCCGGACTGGACCAGCAGCGTCTCGTCCTCCTCCAGCGTCTTCAGCGTGGCGACGATCTTGTCGAAGTCAGCCCAGGTGCGGGCGGCGCGGCCGATGCCGCCATAGACGACCAGCTCATGCGGCCGCTCGGCGACGTCGGGGTCGAGGTTGTTCATCAGCATGCGCAGCGGCGCCTCGGTGAACCAGCTCTTGGCGCTGAGCTGGTCGCCGCGCGGGCTGCGGACTTCACGTTCATTGTGACGCGGATCGGACATTTTCGCTCTCCCGGATCAGGGTTTCAGGTCGGCGGCGAGCACTTCCAGCCGCCGCAAAAGGGTCTTGAGGTGCGTGCGCAACCGATCCGCCTTGCCCTCGTCATAGGCGAAGGGAACGGTTTCGGTCGCCAGATGGGTGGACTGCGCCAGTTCCATCTGGATGGCGTGGACGCCCATCTGCGGGCGGCCGTAATGGCGGGTGGTCCAGCCGCCCTTGAAGCGGCCGTTGAGGATCGAGGTATAGCCCTGCGCCGCAGAGGTGACCTCCACCGCCGCCGCCTCTATCTGCGGCGCGCAGGTCTTGCCCATATCGGTGCCGATGTTGAAGTCCGGCAGCTTGCCCTCGAACAGGAATGGGATGTGCGAGCGGATCGAGTGGCAATCGTAGAGGATCGCCACGCCGTGCAAGGCCTTCACCCGCTCGATCTCGGCGGCAAGCGCGGCATGGTAGGGCACATGGAATTCCGCCAGCCGCGCGGCGATGTCTTCAGCGGTCGGCGCCTCGCCGTCCTTCCAGATCGCCTTGCCGTCGAAATCCGTCTCCGGAGCCAGCCCGGTGGTGTTCTGGCCGGGATAGAGGCTTGTGCCGGCCGGATCGCGGTTGGCGTCGATGACGTAGCGGTGGAAGGTGGCGCGCACGGTGGTGGCGTCGTCCAGCAGCCCGTCATAGAGGTGGTGGATGTGCCAGTCGGTGTCGGCGAGCAGCAGGCCGTTGTCGTTCAGCCGGGCACGGATATCGGCCGGAACGTCGGTGCCGGTGTGCGGGAAGCCGAGGATGACGGGCGAGGAGCCGCGGCGGACTTCGACGACGGAGGTCATTGGCTGAACTCCTTCATTTCGACCGTCGTGCACCCCCACCCCTGTCCCCTCCCCTCAAGGGGGAGGGAGACGCCGACACGGCAGTTTCGTTCAAAATCGCTAATGTCGGCGCATTGTGGAACTGCCGCAAAGTCCCCCTCCCCCTTGAGGGGAGGGGTTAGGGGTGGGGGCACGACGCCGTCTGCGATTGCCCGGCTTGGGGAGACAGTGGTCACACCGGCGGGAAGTTCACCCATCTCAACCCTCCAGCGCCGGCAGGATGCCGGCGGAGATCGAGGCGGCGAGCGAGCCGTCGGCGACCATGGCGGCGGCGGCGGCGATGTCGTCGGCCATGTAGCGGTCGACCTCCAGCGTCTTCACCCGCCCGCGCAGCGCGGCGATGGCACGCTTCAGCTCCGGGCTGGTTTCCAGCGGGCTGCGCAGCTCGACGCCGAGCGCGCCGGACAAGGCCTCGATACCGACGATGGCCGACAGGTTGTCGGTCATCTGCAGCAGCCGGCGCGCGCCATGGCAGGCCATCGACACATGGTCTTCCTGGTTGGCCGAGGTCGGCGTCGAATCGACCGAGGCCGGATGCGCCATCTGCTTGTTTTCGCTCATCAGCGCGGCGGACGTGACCTCGGCGATCATCAGGCCGGAGTTGAGGCCGGGCTTTTTTGCAAGAAACGCCGGCAGGCCGAAGGACAGTGCGGGATCGACCAGGAGCGCGATGCGGCGCTGGGCAATCGCGCCGATCTCGCAGACGGCGAGCGCGATCTGGTCGGCGGCGAAGGCGACCGGCTCGGCGTGGAAGTTGCCGCCCGAAACCACCGTGTCGTCGGACAGGATGAGCGGATTGTCGGTGACGGCATTGGCCTCTGTCTCCAGCGTGCGGGCGGCCTGGCGCAGGATGTCGAGGCAGGCGCCGTCGACCTGCGGCTGGCAGCGGATGCAATACGGGTCCTGCACGCGCTGGTCGCCTTCGAGATGGCTTTCGCGGATGACGGAGCCTTCCAGCAGGGCACGGAGCGCGGCGGCGGTGTCGATCTGGCCCTTGTGGCCGCGCAGCGTGTGGATGTCGGGATGGAACGGCGCGGTCGAGCCCATCGCCGCGTCGGTCGAGAGCGCGCCGGTAATCAGGGCCGCCTGCGCGGCGCGGTGGGCGCGGAACAGGCCAGCCAGCGCCAAGGCGGTGGAAACCTGCGTGCCGTTGATGAGCGCCAGACCTTCCTTGGCCGCCAGCACCACCGGCTTCAGCCCGGCCTTTTCCAGCGCCTTCGCGCCCGGCAGGCGTTCTCCCTTATAAAAGGCTTCGCCCTCGCCCATCATCGCCGCCGCCATGTGGGCGAGCGGCGCGAGGTCGCCGGAAGCACCGACCGAGCCCTTTTCGGGAATCATCGGGACGACGCCCTTGGCCAGCATCGCCTCGATCAGCGACACGACCTCCAGCCGCACGCCGGAAGCGCCGCGGCCGAGCGAAACCAGCTTCAGCGCCATGACAAGGCGCACGACGTTTTCCGGCAGCGGCGCACCGTAGCCCGAGCAATGCGACAGGATGAGGTTACGCTGCAGGGTCGCCACATCGGCCGGCGCGATGCGGATCGAGGCCAGCTTGCCGAAGCCGGTGTTGATGCCGTAGACGGGCGCCTCACCGGCGGCGATCTCGGCGATGCGCGCGGCACCCTTTTCGATGGCCGCATGGAAGGACGGATCGAGCCGCGCCGGGACGCCTTCGCGGTAGATCTTTTCCAGTGCTGCGAGCGGCGTGCTGCCCGGCGTCACGACGATGGTCATTTTGTCTTTCCTCACTGTCCCTTGAAGACCCGCTTCCACAGCGGGTTGAAACCGATGCGATAAACCAGCTCCGCCGGCCGCTCGACATCCCAGATGGCGAGGTCGGCGTCCTTGCCGGCTTCCAGCGTGCCGGTGCGGTCGGCGATGCCCAGTGCGTGCGCCGCCTCGCGGGTGACGCCGGCGATGCACTCGTCCACCGTCAGCCGGAACAGCGTCGCGGCCATGTTCATGGTGAGCAGCAGCGAGGTCAGCGGCGAGGTGCCGGGGTTGCTGTCGGTGGCGATCGCCAGCCGGGTGCCGGCGGCGCGGAAGGCATCGACCGGCGGCAGCTTCGTCTCGCGGATGAAATAGTAGGCGCCGGGCAGGAGCACCGCGACCGAGCCGGCCTTGGCCATGGCGGCGGCACCCTCGGCATCGGTGTATTCCAGATGGTCGGCCGACAACGCGCCGTAGGAAGCGGCGAGCGCCGCGCCATGCAGGTTGGACAGTTGGTCGGCATGCAGCTTGACCGGCAGGCCGAGCGCTTTGGCGGCGTCGAAGACGCGGGCGATCTCTTCAGGCGAGAAGGCGATGCCCTCGCAGAATCCGTCGACCGCATCGGCGAGGCCGGCAGCGGCGACCGCCGGCAGCATGTCGTTGACGACGCGGTCGATATAGGCGGCCTTGTCGCCGTTCATTTCCGGCGGCAAAGCGTGCGCGCCGAGGAAGGTGGTGCGGATCGAAACAGGGCGCACTTCCGCTAGCTTGCGGGCCGCCTTCAGCGCCTTGATCTCGCTGTCGCGGTCGAGGCCGTAGCCGGACTTCACTTCGACGGTGGTGACGCCCTCGGCGATCAGCGCGTCGAGGCGCGGCAGCGTTTCGCGTACCAGATCGGCCTCGCTCGCGGCGCGCAGCGCCTTGACCGAGGAGACGATGCCGCCGCCGGCGCGCGCGACTTCCTCGTAGGAAGCGCCCTTCAATCTCAGCTCGAATTCGTGGGCACGGTTGCCGGCATAGACCAGATGGGTGTGGCAATCGATCAGGCCGGGCGTGATGAGCCGCCCCTCGACGTCGACCGTCTCGGCATCGGTGCGCAGCGCAGCCGGCAGGTCGGCCTCCGCGCCGGCATAGACGATACGTCCGCCTTCCGCGACCACGGCGCCGCGCTCGACCAGCCCGAGTCCCGGCAGCGCGGTATCCAGCGTAGCGAGCCGGGCATTCAGCCAGAGCGTGCGACCCTTACTCACGACTTTTTCTCCTCCGGCAGCCATGCGACCCACTTCCCTTTTCTGCGATCATGTATATACATAATAGTTGCGTTGGCAAGAGGGCGAATTCGATTTCCGATCGACGCCCGCAAGCCGCATGATAATACGCTCGAAAGGGAGATGCAGGGTGGAGACGATTTTCGCACGGAACGCCTGGCTCGACGGCGACTGGGCCTCGAACGTTCGGCTGACACTGGACGGCGCAGTCCTGCGCTCGGTCGAGCCGGACGCCGCGCCGCAGGTCGGCGACGAGCGGCACGACCTCGTCGTGCCCGGCATGCCGAACCTGCACAGCCACGCCTTCCAGCGCGGCATGGCCGGGCTGACGGAAGTGCGCGGCCCCGCCGACGACAGCTTCTGGTCGTGGCGCACGCTGATGTACAAGTTCGCCCTGTCGATGACGCCGGACCAGGTCGAGGCGGTGGCGGCGCAGCTCTACATGGAGATGCTGGAGGCCGGCTTCTCGCGCGTCGGCGAGTTCCACTACCTGCATCACGACAGCGACGGCCGCCCCTACGCCGACATTGCCGAGATGGGTGCGCGCATCGCCGCCGCCGCGCAGGAGACGGGCATTTCGCTGACGCTGCTGCCGGTCTTCTACGCCCATGCCGGCTTCGGCGGCGCCGCTCCCGCCGACGGCCAGCGCCGCTTCATCAATTCGCTCGACAGTTTTTCCAAGCTGATGGAGCGCAGCCGTGAAATCGCAGTCGGCCTGCCCGGCACGGTGATCGGCGTCGCGCCGCACAGCCTGCGCGCCGTCACGCCGGAGGAACTCATCGCCGCCGCCGAACTTGCCGGCGACGGGCCGGTGCACATCCATGTCGCCGAGCAGGTCAAGGAGGTGGAGGACTGCGTCGCCTGGTCCGGCGCGCGGCCGGTGGAGTGGCTGCTCAGCCATGCACCGGTGAACCGCCGCTGGTGCGCCATCCACGCCACCCACATGACGGCGGACGAGACGGCGGGGCTGGCGCGGTCCGGCGCGGTCGCCGGCCTTTGCCCCATCACCGAGGCCAATCTCGGCGACGGGATTTTCCCGCTGCCGGATTTCACACATGCCGGCGGTGCCTTCGGCGTCGGCTCGGATTCCAACGTGCTGATCTCGGTCGCTGAGGAACTGCGGCTGCTGGAATATTCGCAGCGCCTCGGCAACCGTGCCCGCAACGTCGCGGCCCGGCCCGGCCAGTCCACCGGTGCGGCGCTGTTTTCCGGCGCGCTGGCCGGCGGTTCGCAGGCGCTGGGTTGCGCGGCGAAGCTGGAGCCCGGCCAGCCCGCCGACCTCGTCTCGCTCGACACGGCCGCCGTGCCGTATCTCGACGCCGCACAATGCCTCGACGCCTGGATCTTCGCCGGCGCGCTGAGGCCGAAGACGGTGTGGGCGCGCGGCCGGCGCGTGGTGGAGGACGGCCGCCATATCCACCGCGAGGCGATCTCGGCGCGCTTCACCGCCGCCATGCGCGCGCTGACCTCGGCATGAGCGACGACGCCGCACCGCCGCCCGACGCGGTCACTGGCACGGACAGGACGCTGCACCAGCGCATCCTTTCCGACATCGAGACGCGCATCGTCTCGGGCGAATGGCCGCCCGGCCACCGCCTGCCCTTCGAGGTCGACCTTGCCCGCCAGTACGGCTGCGCGCGCATGACCGTGAACAAGGTGATGACGCAGCTCGCCAAGGCGGGGCTGGTGGAGCGGCGGCGCAAGTCCGGCACCTTCGTGGCGCAGCCGCGCGCGCAGGCGGCGATCCTGGAGATCCACGACATCTCGCGCGAGGTCGAGCAGACCGGCCTGCCCTATTCCTACGCCATCGTCGCGCATGCGGTGCACCGCGCCACCGCCGCCGAGCGCGCCCGGCTCGACCTCGACGGCTCGGCCCGGGTGCTCGCCGTCACCGCCCTGCACCGCGCCGGCCCCGCCCCCTTCTGCCTGGAGGAGCGGCTGATCAACCTTTCCGCCGTGCCGGAAGCGGCGGACGCCGACTTCTCGGCCACCGCGCCCGGCCGCTGGCTGGTGGAGCGCGTGCCGTGGAGTGCTGCCGAGCACCGCATCCACGCAGCATCCGCCGACGCCTCAACCGCCGCGCGGCTCGCCGTCCAGCCCGGCACCGCCTGCCTGGTGGTGGAGCGCCGGACCTGGCACAATGGCGGGCCGATCACCCACGCCACCTTCACCTATCCGGGCGAGCGGCACTCGCTGGTCGCCTCCTTCACGCCGGCCGGCGGCGGCTGAGCCGCCCGCGCCGCCTCCTCCCGCTCCCATTCGTCGAGCAGCCGCCCGACCGCCTGGCGGAACGTCTCCATGATCTCCAGGTCGAGCGGCACGCAGGGCGGGTATAGGACGAACGGCAGGTCGAAGCGGCCGGTGTCGCGCACGCCGACGCAACGTCCCTGCCGGCGGCAGGCGTGCTCGCGGCAGGAGGCGCAAGACCCCGAGACAGTGGCGAGTCGCTGGACGATCTTCAGCGCGACGGCGTGGACGTGGAAGTGATGCTCGAGGTCGGCGCGGTAATGCGCGTAGCGCTCGTCGCTCTCGTCCGGCCGCTGCCGCTCCAGCCACAGCGTCAGGTGCGGCACGTCCGGGTCCGCCTCATAGAGATAGGTGTCGAAGGCGACCATGCCGGCGCGGTCCGGCGGCGGCGGGTCGGGATCGAGCGGGCGCGGCCACATGCGCTCGAGCGGCACGCCGGGCAGCGGCGTGAAGTCGATGACGACCGGCTCCAGCCCCGGCGGATAGGGATTGCCGGCCTGCGACAGCAAGGGCTTCTCGGCGGCGGGTCTTGGCTTGGGGCGCATGACAAGTCTCCGCTGGGCGCGCGGGCGCATCACCGCGCCGCGAAGCCGGTTGAAAGGAAAGTCCGGGAAGACGGCGGCCTTCGGAGCGCTGCCGAATTCTAAAGTCTGCGATCCGAAGACCGCCGCCCGGCGATTTCTGTCCGCGTCCGTTCCGCTTCGCCACGGCACACGATGACGGCATTTGCGCCGCCACCGGCCGAAGCTTGCAGCGCTCGTCCAGCGCGCGGGGGCCGTATTACCCCCAGGGGAACCCTCGGACGCGACCTCCCCGGCCCCACGGCTTCGTCGGCCATGGAACGGAGGCGCCGATCCCTCCCCGCTTGCGAACGACTCCGGAAACGTTCCCGGCAGGAGAGACGGAGGGGATTATGCGGGAGGTGGAGAGGAGGGGGATAGATTTTTTGGAGGGAGGTGCGACGAGAGCATTCCCTTCTCCCCTTGTGGGAGAAGGTGGCCGCGCCGAGCGAAGCGAAAGCGCGGTCGGATGAGGGGTACTCCAGCTTGGCGCTGTCGCACGTCGTCCAACACCCCTCATCCGTCTCGGCGCTGCGCGCCGATCCACCTTCTCCCACAAGGGGAGAAGGGAGCGCCTCGCCGCGTCTTGGTCAAATGCGCCACGGCCTGCTGACCTGCATTTGAGCCGGTCCTACAGAAAGGGCTGCGTTATGCGCAGATGGAAGTGTATCCAACTTGTAGCGCTATGTAGCGTTGTTGTGATGGGGATAAACACGGAAGCGCACGATAGCCCTATCTGTCGATACGACATGATGCGCAGACTGACAAAACTCGCTCGTATGAATTTTACCAAAGACATCTCGATATCTGGCGACAGCATGAACGATGATGTGAGTTTTCCCCGCAAGCCACTCGGCTGTTTCATGCTCGGAAAGGCTTGCGCCGCCACACCAATTTCGGGCGCCGGAAGAGATATGAAGCGTACCAAACTCCTGATTTGAAAGTGCAATATCACTCTCGGGCAGCGGCTTCCCATATTCGTCGTCAGTAATGCCGTGAACGAGGATAGACAGACCGCAAAACAAAGCGGGCGATTGCCCAAAATTTTTCCAACTTACTTCGATATTAGATACCCTTGGGCGCTTGGTAGAATCGTCCCACTCGAACTTGGCGCTGTCATCGCCGAGATAAGCTCGAACCTGGGCTTGTCCAATTCTGCGAGTTTCAAGCAAAGTGTTGCGAACGTAATAAATACCGATTGCTGCGATGAAAGCCGTTCCTACCGTAGCCCAAAACATAGCAGCTGCCCACAAAACCATGCTGCGCTGAGCGGCTAGACCATATTGAGCGGCTGTAGTCTCTTCGGTGGATCGTATTATCTGGCTTGCGCATTCCACATACACGGACGGCGTGAAGTCGGCGCAGGTGTTGGTTATGCGATCTTGAACGTTGCCGGTATATTGGCTGGCCTGCTGGTTCGCGGTTTGTCTATATTTGGAATTTAACGCCGCCAGATGCCACGTCGCGACAAGGATCAAGACAACAAAAATAGCCGCAAATGCAGCGGTTATGGCCTTAGAGAACCCACCCCTATCGCCGTGAGACATTGCAGAAGAAACGCCGCCGTGAATTTGCCCCTAGAGGGCGTATTCCGCACGTTCACTTCCTTCCCGTCAATGCTTATGTAGCCAGCCTCTCGACAAGCTGGGAATAGGTGACGCCTTTCCGCTTCGACTCGGCTTTCAGGAGGTTCGCCGCTGGGGTTTCAAAGTCCTTTTCTGCCATATTGCCCAGAATCGATCCACCGGATCGATTTTCCGGCGACCGACCTACGGTCGGATCGCCGTCGTCAATTATCCCCCATCTTCAGCGCCTCAATAAACGCCGCCTGCGGGATATCCACCTTGCCGAACTGGCGCATGCGCTTCTTGCCCTCTTTCTGCTTGTCGAGCAGCTTGCGCTTGCGGGAGACGTCGCCGCCGTAGCATTTGGCGGGGGCGTCCTTGCGCAGGGCGGAAATCGTCTCGCGGGCGAAAATGACCTACGGGAACTTGTTGCAGTCAGGCGGCCTTGAGCATCGCGGCGGGCAGATGTTGCCGTGCGTCAAGTACCTCCATGCCAACGATATGCCCTTCGTTGTCATAGTCGAGAACGATGCCATCGGAGACTTCCTCGCTCTCAAGTATGGGCTCGGAAGAGAAACGGATATAGGCCGCGTTGGCCTCGGGATCGTATTCGAACTTCGGCGTCATATCGGCTTTCTCGCACGGCGGTCGAGGAACGCCGTGATTATACGGATTTCCTCGGGCGTTTCCACTACGGCGACGCGAAGGATACGGTCATCGCGTTCGGGTATGAGCCTGAAGCGCCGTTCGACCTCAACATGACCGGGGTCGCTCGTGCTCCATTCCGGTTCGCGAGCGGTTCGTTCAACCCAACGGCGCTCGATTTCCCGTTCACGAATTCCTGTCGCGGCATGCGCCGTATAGAAAATTGGCTTTAGGGAGTTCATATCAAACAGCCCGTAGGAATATTATCATACTCCTGCCAGACTACAACGCATCTTACAAGATTGTTTTCTCTCCAAATGCAATCAGGAGTTGATTTCCTGAGGGGAAACCAGAAACGGTGGCGGCGGGCAGCGGCTCAGTTATCCCCCATCTTAAGCGCCTCGATAAACGCCGCCTGCGGGATGTCCACCTTGCCGAACTGGCGCATGCGCTTCTTGCCCTCTTTCTGCTTGTCGAGCAGCTTGCGCTTGCGGGAGACGTCGCCGCCGTAGCATTTGGCGGTGACGTCCTTGCGCAGGGCCGAGATCGTCTCGCGGGCGATGATGCGGCCGCCGATGGCCGCCTGGATCGGGATCTTGAACATGTGCTGCGGGATCAGCTCCTTCAGCTTCTCCACCATGGCGCGGCCGCGCTTTTCCGCCGCCGTGCGGTGGACCAGCATGGAGAGCGCGTCGACCGGCTCGTCGTTGACCAGGATCGACATCTTGACGAGGTCGCCCTCGCGGTAGTCGGTCAGGTGGTAGTCGAAGGAGGCGTAGCCCTTGGAGATCGACTTCAGCCGGTCGTAGAAGTCGAAGACGACTTCGTTCAGCGGCAGGTCGTATTGCAGCATGGCGCGCTTGCCGACGTAGGAGAGGTCGACCTGGATGCCGCGCCGGTCCTGGCACAGTTTCAGGATACCGCCGAGATAGTCGTCGGGCGTGAGGATGGTGGCGCGGATCCACGGCTCCTCGATGGAGGCGATCTTGACGACGTCCGGCATGTCGGCCGGGTTGTGCAGTTCCTTCGTCGTGCCGTCGTTGAGGTTCATGCGGTAGACGACCGAGGGCGCGGTGGCGATCAGGTCGAGGTCGAACTCGCGCTCCAGCCGCTCCTGGATGATCTCCAGGTGCAACAGGCCGAGGAAGCCGCAGCGGAAACCGAAGCCGAGCGCGGCAGACGTTTCCATTTCATAGGAGAAGGAGGCGTCGTTCAAACGCAGCTTGCCGACGGCGGCGCGCAGGTCCTCGAAGTCGGCGGCGTCGACCGGGAACAGGCCGCAGAAAACGACCGGCTGCGCCGGCTTGAAGCCCGGCAGGGCCTTCGCGGTCGGGCGGCGGTCCTCGGTGATGGTGTCGCCGACGCGGGTGTCGGCCACCTCCTTGATGGAAGCGGTGATGAAGCCGAACTCGCCGGGGCCGATCTCGTCGGCCTGCACCATCTTGGGCGTGAAGAAGCCGGTGCGCTCGACCGGGTATTTCGCGCCGGTGCCCATCATGCGGATGGTCTGGCCCTTCTTCAGCACGCCGTCGATGACGCGTACCAGAACGATGACGCCGAGATAGGCGTCGTACCAGGAGTCGACCAGCATGGCCTTGAGGGGGGCCGAGGCGTCGCCTTCGCGCGGCGGCGGAAGCTGGTGGACGATGGCCTCCAGCACGGCGTCGATGTTGAGGCCGGTCTTGGCCGAGATTTCCACCGCGTTCGAGGCGTCGAGCCCGATGACCTCCTCGACCTGCTCCTTGATGCGCTCCGGCTCGGCCGCCGGCAGGTCGATCTTGTTCAGCACCACGACGATCTCGTGGTTGTTGTCGATGGCCTGGTAGACGTTGGCCAGCGTCTGCGCCTCGACGCCCTGGCTGGCGTCGACCACCAGCAGCGAGCCTTCGCAGGCGGCGAGCGAGCGCGACACCTCGTAGGCGAAGTCGACGTGGCCGGGCGTGTCGATGAGGTTGAGGACGTAGTTCTCGCCGTCCCTGGCGCGGTAGTTCAGGCGCACGGTCTGCGCCTTGATGGTGATGCCGCGCTCCTTCTCGATGTCCATATTGTCGAGCACCTGCTCCTTGCCGGCCATCTCGCGCGCGTCGAGACCGCCGGTCAGCTGGATCAGCCGGTCTGCGAGTGTCGACTTGCCATGGTCGATATGGGCGACGATGGAGAAGTTGCGGATGTGGGAAAGCGGCGTTGTCATGGTGCGCGGCCTTTAGCAGGGGGGCGGTGCGGCGGCAAGCGGCAGCGGACTCGCCGGCGCATCCCTACCAGCGCAGAAGGCGCCGGCCGAGCGCCGCGCCCAGCAAGGCGAGCACGGCGATGGCGATGCCGTACCAGGTCGCCACGAAGAAGGGCGAATCGTCGGTGCAGTGGGCGGCGTAGAACAGCGCGCCGATGCCGCCGGCCAGAAGCCCGGCGACGGCGCCGGCCAGGGCGGGACTCGTCGGCGCGCCGCGGCGCAGCGCCGCCAGGAACAGCGCCAGCGGGCCGGCGCCGATCAGCGGGATGGAGGCGAGGCAGACGAGGTTGTTGGTGCCGATCCAGCGCGCCGCCCAGTCCACCCGGGGAATGGCGGCGAATTCGCCGAGCACGGCGACGGCGATGATCGCCGGGGCGAGCAGCAGCAGCGGCATGGCGCGGTTCTTGGCGCCCGGCCGCAGCAAAGCCGGCAGGCAGGCGAAGGCGGTGGCGGCGAGCACGCCGGTGACGACGAACTTGAGCAGGAAGCGCGGCGTGGCGGCGGCCGCCATGAAATCGGGGCGCGGGCCGAGCACGGCGAAGAAGACGACGGCGGCGACCAGCAAAGCCGGCAGCAGCGCGCCGGCCAGCGTCGCCGCAAGCGACGGCCCGGCGGCGCGCGCATCCCGCGCCAGGGCCTTGATGAGGTCCTCGGTTTCCATCTCAGGGCTTCCCGAAGCGGGCGGCGATGGCCGCCAGCCCGCGATGGAAGGCGACGCGCACGGCGCCCTCGCTCATGTCAAGCGCGCGGGCGGTGTCAGCGATCGAGCAGCCCTCGACCGAGATCGAGGAGACGACCGCCTTCTGCGCCGGCGTCAGCGCCTCGATCGCCCGGCCGATGTCGCGGCGGCTGGCGCTTTCCGTCTCCGGCTCGGCCAGCGTCTCGGAGAACGCCTCTATGTCGACCTCCTTCGCCCGCCCCGAGCGCCGGAATGCGTCGATCATCTTGAAGCGCGCGATGGCGAACACCCATGGCAGCACGGGCGCGTCCTGCCGCCAGGTGTGGCGCTTCAGGTGGATCGCCAGCAGCGTTTCCTGCACGATGTCCTCGGCATCGGCGCCGCCCAGCGCCATGCGGCGGCGGGCGAAGGCGCGCACGCGCGCGGCGACGTTTTCCAGAAACGCCGCATAGGCCCGCTCGTCGCCGGCGATCGATGCCCTCAGCAAATCCGCAAGCTCCTCTTCGCCGGCGCTGCGCACGCAGTCGTCTCCCTGTGCTTCGGCGGTTGCCGCCCGTTGTTACGGCCTCGGCGGAAATTATCCAAGCAACGGCGCGATCACGCATCCGTGTAGCACGGCTACGGTAACATCCGCCGCCCGCCGCCGAAATCCCGGCCATGAGCAAGGCGATCTTGCCATCGCCCGGACCGGGCGCCCCGACGACACAGGAGACCACGATGACCCTTTCCGCCCGGATCACGTCCGCCGCCTTCGCCCTCGCCCTCGCCTCGTCGGCGCTGGGACTTGCGAGCAACGCCTTTGCCGATGACGCGATGAAGCCCACCGCGATGAGTTCCGACGAGATGACGGCCGACTGCAAGGCGAAGGCCGGCATGGAGAGCGATAGCATGAAGAAGGACGAGGCGATGAAAGCCTGCGACGACATGGCTATGAAAGACGGGGCGATGAAGGATGGCGCCATGAAGTCCGACACCGACTCGATGAAGAGCGGCTCGATGAAAACCGATACGATGAAACCGGCGGACGGAGCGATGAAGCCGGCGTCCTCGAACTGAGCCGGAGCGGTCCGGGGCCGGTCGCGGGCCGATCCCGCCTCCGGTTGGTGGGCCGCCGCAACGCACGAAATCGTGACGCGTCCGTCAGCGCCGATGCGTCGTATAATCCTTCGAGATCAGCCGCAAAGAGAGCGGAGCCAGCCATGTCGATATCCGGAATTTCCCCGTCCCGCTGCATCCTTGCCGCGGCCGCCGTCGTCGCCGCCTTCGCGGTGTGGCAGGCACCTGCCCTTTCCAGCGAGGAAGCGGTGAGGATCCCGCCGCCGGCGCAGGACGAGAAGGCCGCCGCCGGCACCGAAAAGGCCGTTTTCGCCGGCGGCTGCTTCTGGGGCGTGCAGGGCGTGTTCCAGCACGTCAAGGGCGTCAAGGACGCCGTCTCCGGCTATGCCGGCGGCGCGAAGAAGGACGCCGAGTACGAGACGGTCGGCACCGGCGCCACCGGGCATGCCGAATCGGTCGAGATCACCTACGATCCGGCTGAAGTGACCTACGGCCAGTTGCTGCAGGTCTATTTCTCGGTGGCGCACAACCCGACCGAGCTCAACTTCCAGGGGCCGGACCACGGCCCGCAATACCGCTCGACCATCTTCGCGGCGAACGCCGAGCAGAAGGCCATCGCCGAGAGCTACATCGCCCAGCTCGGCAAGGCCAGGCTGTTTTCCGGCCCGATCGTGACGACGATCGAGACCGGCAAGACGTTCTATCCGGCCGAGGACTACCATCAGGACTTCCTGACGCGGAACCCGACCTATCCCTACATCGTCTACAACGACCTGCCGAAGATCGAGAACCTGAAGGCGCTGTTCCCGACGCTCTACAGCGACAAGCCGGTGCTGGTGATGGCCGACGCCAAGGGGTGAGCGGTTCGTGAAGCGAACGGAACGCCCAGAGCGAAAGCGAAGGGCCGGAGGCGGCCGGGCCGTTCAGTCTCGGCCGCCTCCGGCCCGGCCTTGCCGGGTCGAGCGGCGGGCCGCGCCCGTCCTTCGGACCCTACAAGCGGGAGGGAGAGGAAGACTTCATGATCCCGTTGAACATCGCCAAGGCTGACGTGCTGTAGAGCCGCAACATCCCCCTCTCCGTCTCGGCTTCGCCGAGCCACCTCTCCCCCACTTCGTGAGGGCGAGGATAGGCGTCCAGCTTGGCTCCGATCCTCGCCCCATGAAATGGGGAGAGGTGGCGCGCGAAGCGCGACGAAGAGGGGGGAGCGCCGCAGGCGATAGCCTTGCTCCTTATGGGAAAAGGTTGGCGCGCGCAGTGCGACCGCCCACTAGTGGACGATTCGCATCAAGCCGCCGCCCGCTCCACACGCTGGAAACGGACATGGCCGCCGTTGAGGAAGCGGGCCTTGTCGAAGGCGAAACCTCAGGCCTTGTCCAGCCAGCCGCCGGTGAAGCCGGCGCGTTTCAGGCCGGTGACGATCGGACGGCAGGAGCGCATGAGCCGCCACAGGAAATCCGAACGGTGGTTCTCGATCATCAGCGGGATCGGCCCCTGGTTGATGCCGACATGGTCGGGCGCCACCCAGCCCGGCTCGCCATCGGCGGCGAAGGTGGGATTGTAGCTGGCGGTGAAGCCGTAGGGATTGCCGTTCTTCAGGCCGATGGCATGGAAGTGGCGCAGCGCCGGCATGACGATTTCCGGCGCAAACGGCAGCGAGGCCGCCGCCGCCCATGGCGACAGCGTGCCGTCGTCGGGGCCGTGCGGCGCGCCGCGCGAGCCGTAGCTGAAGAACCGCCGCTCGACGCCGTCGACCATCCGGCGCGCCGGGCCTGGGCCGTCGCTTGCGGTGACGCCCCAGGCATTCTCATGATAGCCGCGCAGGCGGCGCGGGTTGCGGATGGCGTATTCGCGGTGGACATAAGTGGCGCGGCGGCTGTTCTCGAAATAGTCGCTGCCGTGCTCGCGCATGAAGGCGTCGCGGATGCCGCGGAAATCGATCCACACATGCGACATCTGGTGGATGAACAGCGGCCCGGCATAGGCCATGCCGTGCCCGTAGACATTCATCCAGCGATAGCCGGCGAGCCAGCCTTCGTAGCTTTGCGGCGGCAGCGGGAAGGTCGGCGAGCCGAGGCCGAGGACATAGAGGATCAGCGCCTCGTCGTAGCCCTCCCAGCGGTAGCGCAGGAAGCCGCGCTCCGGCCGCCAGCCGTGGGTGACGGTGGTGCCGCCGTTCTGCGCCCATTGCCAATCGACGCGGCGATAGAGCGCGTCCGACAGGGCGCGGATCTCGGCCTCGGCCCCATCGTCGGCGCGGAAATATTCCCCCGCCACCAGAACGCCGGCGATCAGCAGGGCGGTGTCGATGGTGGAAAGTTCGCATTTCCACACCCGCCGGCCGTGCTCCATGTCGAGGAAATGATAGTAGAAGCCGCGATGGCCGGTGGCGTGCCGTTCGGGACCATGCGGCGCGTTCAGGAAAAAGCGCAGGGTGGCAAGCGTGCGCTGCACGGCCGCCTGCCGGCTCATCAGGCCGCGCTCGACGCCGAGCGGATAGGCCGACAGCGCCAGCCCCGTCGCGGCGATGCTGGCCGGCGCGCCAGGCCGCGTGCGGTCGGCGACGAGGCCGTTTGCCGGATTGGCCTCCTTCAGGAAATAGTCGAAGGCGAGCCGCAGGATATCATCCAGCAGCGCGTCATCGGCCGAAGTATGGGCGAAGGCATCCATGCCTGCCGGTATAGCCGCTTCGCCGCGCCGGCACAGTCAAACGTCGGTGAATTCCACCGCTACTGGAGGCTTTTCGTCTCACCGGAGACCGGGTCGAACTTGATCTCCACCTTGGCGTTGTCGGTGGTGTAGTAGGTCACCTCATAGCCGCCGTCGTCCCAGTCGACCTCGCCGATGTAGCGGAAGTCCGGCCGCTGCTCGACCTTGGCGATGATCTCGGAAAGCTTCTTGCTGTTCTGCGGCGGTTCGCGCATGGCCTGCTGGGCTGCGGCGGTGCCGGCCAGCGTCAGGGACAGGGCGGCGGCGGCGATCATCGGCTTCAGCATGTTTTCCCTCGTCGGTTTGGCGGTGCCTTGCAGTCTACTCGGGCTCGTAGCGCGTGCCCAGCCCACCCATGTCGCGGCGTATGGCGCGCTCCTCCTCGTCGTCGGGCAACGCCTCGTCGCTTTCCTGATCGGGATTGTCGTCGTCCTCCTCGGGCAATTCCTCGTCCTGCGCGGTATCGGGGCGGCCCTCCGCGTCTTCCGGCACGCCGTCGGCCGCTATCGGCGCCCCTTCCAGCGCGTCCCAATCCTGCTCGGCCGGTTCGGGCGCCTCGGCGTCGACGCCGGCCGGGATATCGGGGCGGGAAGGCCTGTCGAACCGGCTTCGGTCGACCGGCGCCCTGCGCGGTCCTTCTTCGTCGGGTCTCATCTCACGCTCCTGTGGCATCGACAGGCTCAACTCGCGCGCCGGCCTGTTCGTTCCCTCGCTCGTCCGCCATAGGGGGAACCATTCACGCCGACGGAGCTTTGGTCGAGGTGCAAACAAAACGGAGGCGGATCATGAAACCGCTCCTCATCGCCTGGACGGGCGCGGCCCTGCTGGCGCTGGCGCTGCCCGCCGCCGCGCAGACCGGCACCCCACAGCCCGACACGCAGCAGCCCTGCCAGGCCGAGCCCGAGCAGAAACAGGACCAGCAGCAGAAGACGAATGGCGAGGAGCAGCAAAGCGCCGGCAAGGACAGCCTGACCGGGAAGCTCGCGCCCTGCGGCGGCGTGCTCCAGCCGCCGCCAACCGGCGACAGCGAAGCGACCAAGCCGGCGCCGGACGAAGGCAACACGCCGGTCATCAGGCCGGGCGAAGTGCCGCCGCAGCCGCCGAAGCAGCAATAGGCCGCCGGCACCGATTGCCGGCCATGGCAGGCGCACGCCGGCCCCTCGCCGGCGGCGGGAGATGTCAGCAGGCGCCTTGAAATCCGGTTGCGCGATCCGACATTCGGGGCCACAAGCGCGAATCCATTTTTCACGAAGTCCTTTTAGCCATGCAGCCCATCATCTCCATTGCCGGCGTGTCGAAAACCTATGCCACCGGTTTCACCGCGCTGAAGGACATCAACCTGGAGATCAGGCGCGGCGAGATCTTCGCCCTGCTCGGCCCCAACGGCGCCGGCAAGACGACGCTGATCTCCATCGTCTGCGGCATCGTCAACCGCTCGTCCGGCACGGTGACGGTGGACGGCCACGACATCGGCAGCGACTACCGCGCCGCGCGCAGCCTGATCGGGCTGGTGCCGCAGGAGCTGACGGTGGAGACCTTCGAGACGGTGAAAAACGTGCTCGCCTTCAGCCGCGGCCTGTTCGGCAAGAAATCCGACCCGGCGCTGGTCGAGAAGGTGCTGAAGGACCTGTCGCTGTGGGACAAGCGCGACTCCAAGATCATCACGCTGTCGGGCGGCATGAAGCGGCGCGTCATGATCGGCAAGGCGCTCGCCCACGAGCCGCAGATCCTGTTCCTCGACGAGCCGACGGCAGGCGTCGACGTCGAGTTGCGCAAGGACATGTGGGCGCTGGTGCGCGGCCTTCGCGATGCCGGCGTTACCATCATCCTGACCACGCACTACATCGAGGAAGCCGAGGAGATGGCCGACCGCGTCGGCGTCATCAACAAGGGTGAGATCGTGCTGGTGGAGGAAAAGACCGAGCTGATGCGCAAGCTCGGCCGCAAGCAGCTCATCGTGCAGCTGCGCGAGCCGCTCAAGGCTGTGCCGGAGGCGCTGGGCGCCTACCGGCTGGAGCTTTCGGGCGACGGCAATGCGCTCACCTACACCTACGACAACCAGGCCGAGCGGCCGGGCGTCGCCTCGCTGCTGCGCGACCTGGAAAGCGCCGGCGTCGCCTTCCGGGACATCGACACCGAGGCGAGCTCGCTGGAAGAGATCTTCGTCAACCTGGTGAGGAAGACGCCATGAATTTTCGCGCCGTATGGGCGATCTACAGGGTGGAGATGGCGCGCACGCTGCGCACGCTCCTGCAAAGCGTGATCTCGCCGGTCATCTCGACCTCGCTCTACTTCGTCGTCTTCGGCGCGGCCATCGGCTCGCGCATCTCGGAGATCAACGGCATCAGCTACGGCGCCTTCATCGTGCCGGGGCTGATCATGCTCTCGCTGCTCACCCAGTCGATCTCCAACGCCTCCTTCGGGATCTATTTCCCGAAGTTCATCGGCACCATCTTCGAAATCCTGTCGGCGCCCGTCTCCTATCTGGAGGTGGTGCTGGCCTATGTCGGCGCGGCGACGACGAAATCCGTAGCGATCGGGCTCATCATCCTGGCCACCGCCGCCCTGTTCGTCGACCTCCACATCGAGCACCCGTTCTGGATGGTCGCCTTCCTCATCCTGACGGCGGTGACGTTCTCGCTGTTCGGCTTCATCATCGGCATCTGGGCGGCGAATTTCGAACAGCTGCAACTGGTGCCGCTCTTGATCGTCACGCCGCTGACCTTCCTCGGCGGCTCGTTCTATTCCATCGACATGCTGCCGGGCGCCTGGCGCACGATCACGTTGTTCAACCCGGTGGTCTACCTGGTGAGCGGCTTCCGCTGGGCCTTCTTCGGCCATGGCGACGTGTCGGTGACGATCAGCCTTGCCATGACGCTGGTGTTCCTGGCCGCCTGCATCGGCGTCATCGCCTGGATATTCCGCACGGGATACCGGCTCAGGACCTGACAAATCCCGTGAGGTCGGGCTGCAAACGGCGTTCGGCTGCGCTCCGACCTGACGGGATTTCAACTGAAGTTCAGATCGCCTTGACCAGCCTGAGCAACGCCAGCATGCCGAAGGCGCTGCCCTTCGGGAAGGCGATGTAGACGGGCTCTTCCTCACCATGGAAGCGGCGCTTGAAGGCCGCCTGCCCCTGCAGGTTGAAGCGGGTGCGGTTGACGAAGCCGGAGCGGAAGGCGCGCTCGAAGGCGGAACGCCACAACGCGCTTTCGGCAAAGCCGCTGGGGCCGATGTCTGCCAGAGGCGACAGGCCGAGCGTGACGGCCGGCACACCCTCGGCGCGAAAACGGTCGACGGAAAACTTGGTCAGGCCGACCTCGGCATGCGGCGTGGCATCGGCGACCTTGCGCTTGAAGGCGGTGGTGTAGCCGACGACCTCGCCGTCGCGGAACATCGGGTCGTAGTCGAGCAGCGCCACCAGCCTGCGGTCGCCGTCGAGCAGCACGAAGCGGCGCATCAGCGGCCCCGGCGTGACGAGGAACGGCCGGTTGAGGAAGGCCATCTCGCGGCGGCTGACGATGCGGCCCGAGCGCCATTCGGCCGACAGCGCCTCGACGTCGGCGGGCGAAACCAGCGTTCCGTCGTCCTCGGCCAGTGTAAAACCCTTCTTGCCCAGCCAGCGCTCGGAATAGCGCACGGTCTCGTTGCGCTTGCCGGAAAAATCGGACGCCGGCAGCGGCAGCGCCGTGTCGAAGCCCATGCGGTTCACGAGATAGCCGAGGCCGGCCAACGTCTCGGCCGTGCGCGCGCCGACCTGCACGAACCACGGGGTGCCGGCGGCCTCGACGAAGCGGGCGAGCAGGCCGGCGCGCTGGGTCGGATCGGCAACGGGATCGGCAAGGACGAAATGCCGGCCCATCTTCGTCTGGAAGGCGATGTAGCCGTCCTCGTCGCCGAAATAGGACAGGCCGGCCTGCGTGGCGGTCGAATAGGCGAGCGAGAAATCGCCATGCCGGGCCAGAAGGTCCAGCCGCCGGCGCTCGCTCAACCCGATCGTCGGCACCGGCGGGGCGCGGCTGTCCAGCCAATCGTCCACGCGTGTGCGAAGCGAAGCCATCATCCACTCTTCGACTGCATGCAAGCGGCAGAAAGTCTCAAGATACCGGAATCAGCGCCATGCACATTGCTCTGCGGCAAGTCTTGGCATATTCGCTCGCCCTGATGAAGAGCCAAGATAAACCGGCAAACGAGACGCAGGAGATTTCGCGCCGATGACAGCAGCCGAACCGGTGATCGTGATCGGCGCCGGCGCATCGGGGCTGGCGGCGGCCGATGCGCTGTCGCGGCGCGGCCTGCCGGTCGTCGTCCTCGAAAAGGAAGCGCATGTGGCCGGCCCGTGGCGGCATCGCCACCAGCGGCTGTCCCTCAACACCCATCGCGCCTTTTCCAGCCTGCCGGGCCTTCCCTATCCACCGGGAACCCCGGCCTTCCCGTCGCGCGAGCAGGTGATCGCCTATCTGGAGCGCTATGTGGGCGAACGCGGGCTGACGGTCGAATTCGGCTTCGAGGTCGCCGGGATCGAGCGCGACGGCACGGGCTGGACCCTTCGTTCGACCGACCGCAGGCAGCGCCATGCCGGGCATGTCGTCTTCGCCACCGGCCACGACAAGGTGCCGTGGACGCCCGACTGGCCGGGCGCGGCCGGCTTTCCCGGCCGCATCGTTCACGCCGCCGATTTCGGCCGCCGCGAGGACTATGCCGGCAGGCGCGTGCTGGTCGTCGGCGCCGGCAATTCCGGCTTCGACGTGCTCAATCACCTCAGCGACGGTACGGCTGAGAAGATATGGTTGTCGGTGCGGCAGGGACCGTCGCTCCTGCCCAAGCGCATCGGTCACGTCGCCGTGCATCGCTTCGCCGGTTTCATGGATATCCTGCCGACCGCGGTCACCGACCTGGCCATCGCCGCCACGCAGCGCGCGGTGCTGGGTGACCTTCGCCGCTTCGGCGTGCCGAAGGCGCCGCACGGCGGCGCGACGCGGCTGCGCGACGAACAGATCGCCATTCCCGTCGACGACGGCGCCGTCGCCGCCATGCGGGCCGGCAAGATCGGCATCGTGGCGCCGCTGGCCCGCTTCGACGGCGACCGGGCGATACTGGCCGACGGCGGCGCGCTCGACGCCGACGTGGTGATCGCCGCCACCGGCTACCGCACCGGGCTGGAAACGCTGCTCGGCGGGCTTGGCGTGCTCGACGAGGCGACCGGCCGACCGCTGGCGAGCGGCGGTCAGCCGACGGGTCAGAAAGGGCTCTGGTTCACCGGCATGAAGCCGACCATCATGGGCCATTTCCACAGCGCGACGGTCGAGGGCCGGGCGCTCGCGGCTGCGATCGCGGCGGAAAACAAAGGGGTTGGGGGAACCTGAATGAGCTTCTGGGGGTTGGTGCAAATCGGCGTCTCGACCGCGATCTTCCTGCTCGCGGCGACGGCGGCCAAGCAATGGGGGCTGGCGCCGAGCCTCGGCAAGCTCATCTGGACGCTGGCGCTCTATACGCTCGGCAACCTGGTGATGCTCAGGCTGATCCGCGAGTTCGGCATGTCGATCTCGCTCAGCCTTTCGGCGGTGATCCAGCTCGTCGCCGTCAACGTCATCGCGCTCGCCTTCTACAGTGAGAAGCTCAACACATTGCAGGGAGCGGGCGTCGCGCTGGCCGTCGTCTCGGTGGCGCTGATCACGCTCGGGCCCTATCTGCAAGGCCGATGACGCAGGGCACGCACGAGACGGAAGCTGAGAAGGCCAGCGCCTCGGGCCGCTGGATCGAATTCGACATCCTGCTCGCCGGGCTGACGATCGCGCTGGCGCTATGGGGCTTCGTCGAACTGGTGGAAGTGGCGCGCGATACCGCTCCGCACGCCTTCGACACGCAGATCCTGCTCGCCTTCCGCGAAGCCGGGCATCCCGACAATCCCATCGGGTCGGCGCGGCTGGAGGGGGCCGTGCGCGACATCACTGCGCTCGGCAGCACCAGCGTGCTGGTTCTGGTCACGGCTGCGGCGGTAGTCTACCTGCTCCTGGCCGGCCGGCGCGCCACGGCGCTGTTCGTTTTCGCGGCGGTGGCCGGCGGCCAGGTGCTGGCCAGCCTCGCCAAGCTCGAGGTCGACCGGCCGCGGCCGGAACTGGTATCGCATCTCGTCACCGAGACCTCGCTGTCCTTCCCCAGCGGCCACGCCATGCTGTCGGCCGTCACCTATCTCACCCTGGGAACGCTGGCGGCGCGTTTCGTGCGCGGCCGGGCGACCAAAATCTACCTCCTGTCGCTGGCGGTGCTGGTGACGCTGATGGTCGGCATCAGCCGTGTCTACCTCGGCGTGCACTGGCCTTCCGACGTGCTGGCGGGCTGGTGCGCCGGCTTCGCATGGGCCATGCTGTGCTGGTTGGCGGCGCGGCTGCTGCAGCGGCGCAGGACGGTGGACGAGGGCGAATGATCCGGTATCGTTTATCTATATTCATGTTTGACACATCATTATGATAGTATTATACATGCATCTCGCAGACTCAGACGGGAGTTCTGACCGGTGATCACGGCAGCGCAGATGCGCGCCGCCAGGGCGCTGGCCGGCATCGACCAGAAGACGCTCGCCGAGCGCGCCGGCGTCTCCTTGCCGACCATCCAGCGCATGGAGGCGAGCGACGGCGTCGTGCGTGGCGTGGTCGACACGCTGATGAAGGTCATCCAGGCGCTCGACGAGGCCGGGGTGGAGCTGATCGGCGAGAACCAGGCCAGCGATCGCGGCGGACGGGGCGTACGCCTCAAGGCCGGCACCTAGGCAGGATTCCCGTTCGCAAGTCGGCAGAAGCAGCGATTCCCGGAAAAGCGGCCCCGGTTTTCCGTCCGGAATTGCGGCAACCAGATTAAGTCGCGACGGCGACCGCCGACCTTCAGCCTCCATGGCCAGCCGACGATCCCGCCGCTTTGGAGCGGATGGCGGGCATGAACCGGATCGACACAGCGCACAAGCCGAAGGGTCCCAGCTTCGCGGAGCTTTTCACGCCCAAGCTGGTGACGGTGCTGCGCGAAGGCTACGGCCTGAAGCAGTTGCAGGCCGACGTGATCGCCGGGCTGACGGTGGCGATCGTGGCGCTGCCGCTGTCGATGGCGATCGCCATCGCCTCGCATGTCGAGCCGTCGCGGGGCCTGTTCACCGCCGTCGTCGGCGGCTTCCTCGTCGGCGCGCTCGGCGGCAGCCGCTTCCAGATCGGCGGTCCGGCCGGCGCCTTCATCGTGCTGGTCGCCTCGACGGTGGACCGGCACGGCGTCGACGGGCTGATCCTGGCGACGCTGATGGCGGGCTGCTTCCTCATCGCCGCCGGCTACCTGCGGCTCGGCGCCTATGTGAAGTTCATCCCCTATCCCGTCACGGTCGGCTTCACCGCCGGCATCGCCGTCATCATCCTGTCCAGCCAGCTGCACGACCTGTTCGGGCTGACGCTGGCCGGCAAGGAGCCGGGCGACCTCGTGCCACGGCTGATCGCGCTCGGCCGGGCGGCCGGCACCGTCAATCCGGCGGCCGTTGCCCTGTCCGTGCTGACGATCGCCGTCATCGTCGGGCTGAAGCGCTGGCGCCCGCACTGGCCGGGGCTGCTGATCGCCGTCGCCGCCGCTTCGGTGGCGGCTGTCCTGTTCCAGCTTCCGGTCGCCACCATCGGCAGCCAGTTCGGCGGCATCCCGCGCACGCTGCCTGAGCCGGCGCTGCCGATGCTGAGCCTCGACAAGATGCTGGCGGTGCTGCCGGACGCCTTCTCCTTCGCGCTTCTGGCGGCGATCGAATCGCTGCTGTCGGCGGTGGTGGCGGACGGCATGACCGGGCGGAGGCACCGCTCGAACTGCGAACTGGTGGCGCAGGGCGTCGCCAACATCGGCTCGGCCCTGTTCGGTGGCATCTGCGTGACCGGCCTGATCGCGCGCACGGCCACCAACATCCGCGCCGGCGCGCACGGGCCGGCGTCCGGCATCTTCCACTCGCTGTTCATCCTCCTGTTCATGCTGGTGGCCGCGCCGCTGGCCAGCTACATCCCGCTCGCCGCACTTGCCGGCGTGCTGGCGACGGTTGCCTGGAACATGGTGGAAAAGCCCGCCGTCGCCGCCCTCGTACGCTCGTCGCGGGGCGATGCGCTGGTGCTTGCCGTCACCTTCGCGCTGGTCATCTTCCGCGACCTCACCACCGGCATCGTCTTCGGCTTCGCGCTCGGCGCGCTCTTGTTCATCGGCCGCATGGCGCGCTCGGTCGCGGTGGAGGCGCACGCGCCGCAACTGGTGGACGACCGCGCCGACGACGCCAACGGCGCCCGCACCGCCTACGACCCGGCGACCGGCGCCGATCCCGACACGGTCGTCTACCGCATTTCGGGCGCCTTCTTCTTCGGCGCCGCGGCGACGGTGGCCGTCGTGCTCGACCGCATCGCCGACCAGCGCAAGAATTTTATCCTCGACTGCTCGGCCGTGCCGTTCCTCGATTCGACCGCCGCCAACGTCATCGAGGGCGCGGCGAAGAAGGCGAAGCGCGCCGGCGTGCGCTTCATCATCGCCGGGGCGTCGCCGCAGACCCGGCGCATGCTGATCACCCACGGCGTCAGGCGGCCGCTGGCGAGTTTTGCCGCCTCGGTCACCGAAGCCCGCGCGCAACTGGCCGAGCCAGCCGCGCAGACTGTTTCCTAAGGCGCTGGCGGTTGCGGTTCGGCCTGCGCCGGCTCGACCGCATTGCGTGCCGCATCGTCGCTCCAGCGCACGGCGCGGTAGTCGAAGCCGTATTCCAGCGTCGGCTTGACGATGCGGAAATAGGGCGACAGGTCGAAGTCGCGCGGCGTGTAGAGCGAATAGTGGCGAATGTGCAGGATCTCCTGCCTGGAATAGCGCGACTGCGCCGAGGCGCGCCCCGGCGCCAGCGTGATCTCCGGCAGGATGGGATAGCGGATGCGGCCATAGGCTTCGGCGATCAGCGTCGAGCAGATGGCGCGGGTCGGATCGCCGGAGCCGAAGGCGAGCATGCGGCGGCGCCAGCGCACCGGCACCGGCGGCGTCGGCATGAAATAGCGCAGCATGTCGAAGATGTTCTTCAGGTCGTAGCGCAGGCCGAGCTTGCCGACCATGAAGGAGACCACTTCTGCCCGATCCTCCGGCGACAGCCCGCTCGCCCGGCAGATGCGGGTGTTGTAGGTCTGGTAGCGCGACAGGGGAACGGCCACGCACCCCTCGCCCATAGTCACCTCGATAAGACGCGGCCGCTCCGAGCCGTCCTCGGGCTCGGGCATGGCGTCGCCGACATAGAGGGCGGCGTGCGACCATGTCGACTGGGTGAGGTACTTGATCGCCGCCGAGATTTTCTGGTTGCCCTCGACCAGCAGGATGTCGCCCGGCTGCAAGACACGGCGCAGGGTCTCGGGGTCGGAGGGCGTGTAGGGCTCGTAGCCGGAGGATTCCTCCTGCAGGCGGCCGGCGAGCCAGCGGCCGATGCGGTCGAGGACGGTTTCGGCCGGCGCGGTCATGGATCGGCTCCGGCCGTGGAATGAGTGGATATGACGCATTCCCCCACTCCGATCGGCTTCGCCGACCACCTCTCCCCCTCCGAGGGGGAGAGGAAGGGCACCAGGATTGCAAAAGGCGTTTCCTCTCCCCCGTCGAACGGGGGAGAGGTGGTTTGCGAAGCAAACCGGAGTGGGGGTCGACCCTGGCGAACGATCACCTCGCCCTCTTCCATCACGAACGATACGGCATTGCTTGGACGCCGCATCACGACGGGCGTTCCGGATAGCCGTTCAGGGCCAGCGAGGCGTTGGAATAGCGCACCTCGCCGGTGACCTCGCGGCCGAGCCAGGCCGGCAGCATGTCGGACGCCACGCGGTCGGGCGTTTCCAGTTCGGTAACCACCAGTCCGTCCAGCGTGTCGTTGAAGACGTCGACCTCGTAGAGATAGCCGCGATGGCGGACGTGGTGGCGGACCTTGCGGATGACCGTGCCGATGGCGAACTGCATCATGTCGCGCGCTTCGGCGAGCGGCACCGGATATTCGTATTCATCGCGCGCGGCGAGGTCGGAGCCGAACTTCAGGGTGAGCTTGGCCTTGCGGCCGTCGCTGATGCGCAGGCGGATGGAGCGTTCGGACGAGATCGCCAGATAGAACTGCACGATCGAGACGCTGGCCTCCACCGCCGGGCGCCAGTCGCTGCTTTCCACCAGGAATTTGCGTTCGATCTCCTTGGCCATGGCCCGACTTAAGCGCGCCGGAGGCGGCAAATCAACCGGTGGCGGCTATGCATTCCGGGGCGACATGGTCACCCCTTTACATTAATCATTCGATTGATTAAATTACACCAATGATATCGACCTCCACCCCCGGCGATCACCCGCCCGCGCCCGCCTCCCCGTCGGAGATGACGCGCATGGCGCTGATCCGCGCGGCGCTGAAACTGTTCGGGCAGCAAGGTTACGACGGCACCTCGACGCGCGAGATCGCGGCGGCGGCGAAGGCCAATATCGGTTCCATCGCCTATCATTTCGGCGGCAAGGAAGGGCTGCGCGCCGCCGTCGCCGACCATATCGTCGGCATGATCCAGACAATCGCCCGGCAGGCGACAGGCGGCACGGACGCCCCGCCCGAGCGGCTGGAGCCACAGGAAGCGCGCGCCCGGCTGATCGAGGCGACGCGGCAGATGGTGGCCTTCATGGTGGCGCGGCCGGAAGCCGGCGAGATCGTGCAGTTCATCCTGCGCGAGCTGTCGCAGCCAACGCCAACGCTGGACCGCATCTATGACGGCGTGTTCGCGCCCACCCACCGCCGGCTGTGCGCGCTGTGGGAGCAGGCGACCGGCGAGCTGGCCGAGAGCGAGCGCACGCGGCTTTCCGTCTTCACCATGATCGGCCAGGTGCTCTATTTCCGCATCGGCCGCGAGCCGGTGATGCGGCGCATGGGCTGGGATGGCATCGGCGAGGCGGAAGCCGCCAAGGTGGCGGAGGTCGCCGTCGCCAATCTTTCCGCCATACTGGCGGCACGGAGCGAAAAGCCATGAGTTTCCTGTGCTCGCTGCCGCTGGCCGCGCAACTTTTCAGCGCCTGCGCGCCGGCCGCCCCCCTGGCCGTCGGCTATGTCGAGGGCGACTACGTGCTTCTCGCCCCCATCGAGGTGGCGCAGGTGCAGTCGGTCTCGGTCAGGCGCGGCGACCGGGTCGCGGCGGGTGCCGCACTGGCGACTTTGGAGGATGCCGACGCCGGCATAGCGGTCGCGCAGGCGCAAGCCGCGCTGGGCGCCGCCGAGGCGCAGCTCGCCGACCTCAAGGTCGGCAAGCGGCCGGAAGAGATCGCCGTGCTGGAGGCGGCGGTGCGTTCGGCCAAGGCACAGGCCGACGAGGCCGGGCGCGTGCTCGACCGCACCCGCGACCTCGCCAAGCGCGGCATCGCCACGCAGGCGCAGCTCGACGAGGCGACGACGGCCGTGGAAGTCGCGCAGGCGGCGATCGGCCAGAGCGAAGCCAATCTCGCGGTGGCGAAACTGCCGGCGCGGCCGGAGGCGATCAAGGCCGCCGACAATGCGGTGAAGCAGGCGAAGGCGGCGCTCGATCAGGCCGAATGGCGGCTATCGAAGCGGACGCTCACGGCGCCGGCGGCGGGCCGCATCAACGACGTCATCCGCGACCCCGGCGACACGGCGGGGCCGACCGCGCCGGTCGTTTCCATGCTGCCCGACGGCGCGGTCAAGCTCACCGTCTACGTGCCGGAAGCCGCCTTTTCCTCGATCAAGGTCGGCTCCGAGCTTGCCGTGCGCTGCGACGGCTGCGGCTCGGGGCTCAAGGCGCGCGTCAGCTATGTCTCGCCGGACCCCGAATTCACCCCGCCGGTCATCTACTCGCTCGAGAACCGCCAGAAGCTGGTCTACCTCGTCGAGGCGCGGCCCGAAGGGGGCGCCGGGCCGTTGCAGCCGGGGCAGATCGTGGATGTGGATATCGCAAGGGAATAGGGGAGTAAGGCAGTAGGGGAATAGGGAAACATATTCCCGCATTCCCCTACTCCCCTCACAGCAACCATGACCGCCATCGCCGTCACCAACCTGACAAAACGCTTCGGCGACCGCACCGTCGTCGACCACGTGTCGATGACGGTGGAAGAAGGCGAGATCGTCGGTTTCCTCGGGCCGAACGGCTCGGGCAAGACGACGACGATCCGCATGATGTGCGGGCTGCTCACACCCGACGAGGGCGAAGGCACGGTGCTGGGCTTCGACATCCGCAGGGAAGGCCTGTCGATCAAGCGCGAGGTCGGCTACATGACGCAGCGCTTCTCCTTCTACGAGGACCTGACGATCGCCGAGAACCTCGCCTTCGTCGCCCGGCTCTACCAGTTGAAGCCGGCGGAAAAGCATGTGGCCGACACGCTGGAGGATCTCGGGCTCACCTCGCGCCGCGACCAGCTCGCCGGCACGCTGTCGGGCGGCTGGAAGCAGCGGCTGGCGCTGGCCGCCTGCATCATGCACAAGCCGAAGCTGCTTTTGCTCGACGAGCCGACCGCCGGCGTCGACCCCAAGGCGCGGCGCGAATTCTGGGACGAGATCCATCGCCTCGCGCATGGCGGGCTGACCGTGCTGGTCTCCACCCACTACATGGACGAGGCGGAACGCTGCCACCGCATCTCCTACATCTCCTACGGCAAACTGCTGGCCACAGGCACGGTGGACGAGGTGGTCAAGAACGCCGGGCTCACCACCTTCGTCGTCAGCGGACCGGCGCTCGACCAGGCCGCCGAGGCGCTGAAGGGCAAGCCCGGCGTCGAGCAGGTGGCGCCGTTCGGCGCGACGCTGCATGTCGTCGGCTCGGACGCCAAGGCGCTGAAGGCGGCGCTGGACGCGGTGGGCAAGGCCTACGACGTCAAGGTGGCGCCGGGAGAAACCAGCCTGGAGGACGTGTTCATCCAGTTCATGGCCGGCTCGAAGGACAATATGGCGTAGCGACGTGAAACGGATAAAGCACCCCCTCACCGTCTCGGCTTCGCCGATCCACCTCTCCCCCTGCCCGGGGGAGAGGAGACGCGGCTTCTGCGCCGGCGCTTCTCCAGCTTGGGTTCCTCGCCCCCTGAAAGGGGGAGAGGTGGATCGGCGAAGCCGAGACGGTGAGGGGGCGTTTCCAGCGATCAAGGGAACAGTCTTTCGGGCGGTCTCGCCCAGCACATTCGTGTTCAGGACTCAGCGGTGAAGGGCTCATGAACACCGTCTTCTCCCCTGCCCGGCTCGGTGCGCTGCTCGTCAAGGAATTCATCCAGATGCGGCGCGACCGAGTCACTTTCGCGATGATGCTGGGCGTGCCGCTGATGCTCTTGATCCTGTTCGGCTTCGCCATCAACAACGACCCGAAGCGCCTGCCGGCGGCACTTCTTTCCATGAGCAACGACGTGTACAGCCGCGCCATGGTGTCGGCGCTGGAGAACACCGGCTACTACCGCTTCGACCACATCGCGCGCACGGAAGCCGAGGCGGACCTCCTTTTGGCGCGCGGCGACGTCTCCTTCGTGGTGACGATCCCGGCCGATTTCGGCCGCCGGGTGGAACGCGACGACCATCCGCAAATCCTCATCGAGGCGGACGCCACCGACCCGTCGGTCGCCAGCGGCGCCATCTCGACGCTCGGCACCATCGCCGGCCAAGCGCTGCTCAGGGCCAGGGGGATGAGCGAGACGGCGGCCGGGAACGCCGCCGGCCAGCTCGACGTGGTGGTGCACCGGCTCTACAACCCCGAAGGCGTCTCGCAATACAACATCGTGCCCGGCCTGCTCGGCGTCATATTGCAGATGACCATGGTAATGATGACGGCGATGGCGCTGACGCGCGAGACCGAGCGCGGCACGATGGAGAACCTGCTCGCCATGCCGGCCAGCCCCGCCGAGATCATGCTGGGCAAGGTGCTGCCCTATGCCGGCGTCGGCGCCGTGCAGGTGGTGGTGATCCTGATCGCGGCCAAGCTGCTGTTCTTCGTGCCGTTCGTCGGCGGCCTGCCGCTGCTTCTGTCCGCCATCCTGATCTTCGTGCTCGGGCTGGTGCTGCTCGGCTACACGATTTCCACCGTGTCGCGCACGCAGATGCAGGCCATGCAGCTCACCGTGTTCTTCTTCCTGCCGTCGATCCTCTTGTCCGGCTTCATGTTTCCCTATCGCGGCATGCCGGGCTGGGCGCAGACGCTGGGCGAGATCCTGCCGTTGACGCACTTCCTGCGCATCGTCCGTGCCGTCATGCTGAAGGGCGCCGAACTGCCGGCGGTGGCCGGCGAGATTGGCTGGCTGCTGGGGTTCGTGGTGCTGTTCGCCTGCTTCGCGCTGGTGCGGTTCAGGCGCACGCTGGATTGAGCGCGGATCAGCCCGCCAGGACGGCGGCGTAGGCGTCGGGATCGACGTTGCCGCCGGAAAGAACCACGGCGACGGTGCGTCCGCGCACGTCGACGGCGCCGGAGAGGATTGCGGCCAGCGCCACCGCGCCGCCCGGCTCGACCACCAGCTTCAGAAGCGCCATCGCCTCGCGCATGGCGTGGCGCACCGCGTCCTCGGAAACGGCAACGGCGCCGGCGAGCGTCGTCTTGTTGATGGCGAAGGTGAGGGCGCCAGGCTCGGCGGTCAGCAGAGAATCGCAGATGGAGGTGTGGCCGGGACGGTTGGCCACCAGCTTCCCCTGTTCGAGCGAGCGGCGGGTATCGTCGAAATGCTCGGGCTCGACGGCCCAGATTTCGGTCCTCGGCGAGGCGTCCTTGACGGCGACGGAGATGCCGCCGGTCAGCCCGCCGCCGCCGCACGGAATGACGACCGCGTCCAGCGCCGCATCGAGCGCGCTTGCCTGCTCGACCAGTTCCAGGCCGATGGTGCCCTGCCCGGCGATGACGAAGGGATCGTCGAAGGGCGGCACCAGCGCCATGCCCTCGTCCAGCCACGGCCGCACCACCGCCGCGCGGTCCTGGCTGAAGCGGTCGAAGGGGACGATCTCGGCGCCCATGCGGCGCACGTTGTCGGTCTTGGTACGCGGCGCGTCCGCCGGCATGGCGATGACGGCGCGGGCACCGAACATCGCGGCTGCGGCGGCGACGCCCTGCGCATGGTTGCCGGAGGAGAAGGCGACGACGCCACGGCCGCGCTCGTCGCCGGAAAGGCTGGCGATCTTGTTGTAGGCGCCGCGGAACTTGAAGGAGCCGGTGCGCTGGAGCACCTCGGGCTTGAACAGGACGCGGCCGCCGAGGCGCTCGTTGAGCACCGGCGATTCAAGCAGCGGCGTCCGCACGCTGAGACCTGAAAGTCGGCCGGCGGCGGCACGGATATCGTCGATGCGAGGCGGTGCGGAAATGGCGGTCATGGAGGACGGGTCCTGGGCGGTTCGGCCGGGATGGAAGGCCATGCCGCCCATGTGTCAGCAAAACCGGGCGCCATGCCACCGGAAAATTGACACCGCGACAAATTCTCGGGCGGCGCTCCGCCACGAAAATGCCCGGTATTTCAGCCTTCACTGATTATATCGACCCGGCAACCAAATCTGATGTGACCGGACAGGCCGGCCGGCGTTTATGGGTCGAACGGGGCAAATGGAGGCCACGACCATGCACGCACTTCTCAAGTCATCCGTACTCGCTCTGGCTATGGCGCTGACGAGCATTCCGATCGGCGCGGCCTCGGCGCAGGACCTCGAACTTCATCTCGGCAACGACGGCCCGCAGCTCCGGCTGCGCCGCGACTGCGATCCGGACCGGGAAGACTGCCGGGACCGCGGCGACTACCGCCGGGACCGTGGCGATGAACGCTGGTCCCGGCGCCGCGAATGCACGCCCGACCGCGCGCTCGACAAGGCCGACCGCATGGGTGTGCGGCGCGCCCGCATCGACGACGTCGGCCGGCGCACCATCTCGGTGCGCGGCCGCGACCGGTTCGGCGACCGCATCGTGGTGACCTTCGATCGCCGGGACGGCCGCTGCCCGGTGCTGGCCAGGGATTGACCGCCGCTAGAAGGCGTCGCGGAAACCGACCGGCGGGAGCTCTTCGCGGCGCTTCCGCCGGTTTTGTTGTTGGCCAGTCCGATTGCTGCGTCTCCTCCATGGCAGGGCTATCGCATACGGAATTTTCTCTATTCTGGCCGGCGGGATACCCCCACCCCTAACCCCTCCCCGCAAGGGGGAGGGAGACGCCGACGCCGCCATTTCAGCCGAAATCGGCGAGATTGGCGCGCTATAACGGTGCCGCCAAGTCCCCCTCCCCCTTGCGGGGAGGGGTTAGGGGTGGGGGTACTGCGACGGTCGAGGTCGAGGAAAACTCCATATGTGACCGGCCTGCCCTCTATGGGGGCAAGTTGCTAGGCTCGATCTATCCCAGCAAAGTGCGTTCGCGCTTGCTGCCGCCGGCCTTGCGCCAGGCGTTGAAGCGGTGCGTGGCGGCGGCGAAGGAAATCTTCATCTGCTGCGCCACGGTGTAGCGCGACTTGCCCTCGTCGAACATGCGATAGCAGCATTCCACCCCTTCGTTCGTCAGCTTGCCGTCCGAGGTCTTATTGTGCGGGTTGGCGGGATCGAATTTCTCGGCCTTGGCAGCGACAAGGCCCTTGAGGCGCTGCAGATCGGCCTCGATCGAGGCGATGAGATCGAGCACGGGCTTGGGATCGAAGGCGGCTTCTGGCTTTTTCGACATCGTGGACATCCGGTTTCTGCGGGTTCTCATATATAGGCGAACGTTCGCCGATAGGAAGAGGCACCGCGGCATTTCTGCGCCGACCCAGTTTTCCGGCCTGCACCGTTGACGCAGGGCAACTGAAACTCTAATTTAGAATCATTCTAAACTAGAGTGATCGAGAATGCTTTCCCGCGTCTTCGGCTTCGGCCGCCGTTCGTTCTCCACCCTTTCCGAGCAGGAAATCCTGGCGCTGGCGATCTCGTCGGAAGAAGACGATGCCCGCATCTACCGCGCCTATGCGGACGGGCTGCGCGACGACTTCCCGCATTCGGCCGATATCTTCGAGGCGATGGCCAAGGAAGAAGACGGCCACCGCGAGGCGCTGATCGAGCTGCATCGCGCCCGCTTCGGCGAGCGCATCCCGCTGATCCGGCGCGAGCATGTACGCGGCTACTACCAGCGCAAGCCCGACTGGCTTGTCCGGCCGCTGGGCATCGACGCGGTGCGCGGCCAGGCCGAGGAGATGGAGCGGCAGGCGCGGCTGTTCTACGTCGAGGCCGCCAAGCGCAGCGAGGACGCCTCCACCCGCAAGCTTCTCGGAAACCTCGCCGCCGCCGAGCAGGGCCACGAAACGCGCGCCATGCAGCTGGAGCGCCAGCACACGCCGGACGCCGTGCGCGAGGAAGAGCGCGACATCGAGCGCCGCCGGTTCATCCTCACCTATGTGCAACCGGGCCTGGCCGGGCTGATGGACGGCTCTGTCTCGACGCTGGCGCCGATCTTCGCCGCCGCCTTCGCCACGCACGACACCTGGCAGACCTTCCTCGTCGGGCTCGCCGCCTCGATCGGCGCCGGCATTTCCATGGGCTTCACCGAAGTGGCCTCGGACGACGGCAAATTGTCGGGACGCGGCTCGCCGGTCAAGCGCGGCCTGACCACCGGCGTCATGACGGCGCTGGGCGGCCTCGGCCACGCCCTGCCCTATCTCATCCCGCACTTCTGGACGGCGACGGGCGTGGCGGCGGTCGTGGTGTTCTTCGAACTGTGGGCCATCGCCTTCGTGCAGAACCGCTACATGGAAACGCCGTTCTGGCGCGCCGCCTTCCAGGTGGTGCTGGGCGGCGCGCTGGTGTTCGCGGCAGGCATCCTGATCGGCAATGCGTGAGGCTAAAGCGCGTCGCGGTCTTTCAGACCCGCTCCGCACGCTTTAGAGTCTTGATTTTACGCATGTCTTTGTCCCGAAATCGGGGCCCACTTTCGGGAGACATGCTTTATCCATGCAGGGCGCGGCTGTCGGCGGGCGCCTCGGCGCGTTCCGTCATGCCGTAGTCGCGCACGACATGGGCGATGCGCAGCCGGTAGCCGGCGAAGACACCGCCGCGCCCTGCCTGTTGCGCATGCCGGTGCTCCCCGGTGTTGCGCCAGCCCTTGACCGCCTCCTCGTCGCGCCAGAACGACAGTGAGAGCACGCGCGCCGGGTCGGCAAGGCTCTGGAAGCGCTCGACCGAGATGAAGCCGTCCATCGTTTCGAGCAGCGGTTTCAACCCGGCGGCAATGCCGAGATAGGTATCACGCTCGCCATCGGCGGGTTCGACCTCGAAGATGACCGCGATCATGGCTGGATCACCTTGCCGTGCGGCGCCGAGGCGAGTTTCAGGAAAATGCGGTCCTCCTTGAGGATGAATTTCTCGCGGCGCGCGAATTCGTAGTTCGCCTTGCCGGCCGGATCGGCCGCCAGCCGCGCCCGATAGGCCTCGTAGGCGGCGAGGCTCTCGATGTTGTAGACGCCGTAGGCGGTGGTGGCCGAGCCCTCGTGCGGCGCGAAATAGCCGATCAGATCGGCTCCGCAGCGCGGGATCGCCTGCCCCCAGTTGCGGGCATATTCCTCGAAGGCTTGCCTGCCGAAGGGGTCGATCTCGTAGCGGATGAAGCAGGTGACGGTCATTCTCTTTCTCCTCGATTGATAGTTCGACCGCGATCGAAGCGTTCGTCGCAGCAAGCTGCCAGGATGGCGCTCAGCGCCAGAAGGGTTTGGCGCTTTCATGCCTGGCTTCGTGCGGCGTCACGCCGATGTCGGCGAGCAGCCAGTCGTCCAGTCCGGCAAAGTCGAGCCGCTGTCGATGGCGGCGATGCCACGATGCCAGTTCGGAAAACAGACGATGGATGGCGGAGTTGCGACGGGCGGTGGCACCGGGGAAGGCGAAAGTGGAACTGACGGGCATCGTTGTCTCCTTGATCTGCGAACAGAATAGTGGTTCTGTTTCAATCATGCTTCGATGGGGATCAAACTATGCCTGAAAGATTGCAGGACGGACCGAACATCGCTCTCATCGCCAGTCTTGTCGGCGACCCGGCGCGCGCCAACATGCTGACGGCGCTGATGGCCGGCGCGGCGCTGACGGCGAGCGAACTGGCGCTGGAGGCCGGCGTGACGCTGCCGACGGCCAGCTCGCATCTGGCCAAGCTGATGGACGGCGGACTGCTTTCCGTGGCGAGCGAGGGCCGCCACCGCTACTACGCGCTGTCGGGGCCGCATGTCGCGGCGATGCTGGAGGCGATCATGGGCGTGGCTGCCAGCGTCGGGCCGAAGCGGGTGCGGCCCGGTCCGCGCGAGGCGACGATGCGCGAGGCGCGCGTCTGCTACGACCATCTGGCCGGCGAGCATGCGGTGAAGATGATGGACGGTTTCGTCGAGCGCGGCGTCATCGTGCGCGACGGGCAGACGGTGACGCTGGGGCCGCTGGGAGCGTCCTATTTCGCCGCGCGCGGCATCGACACGGCAAACCTCGGCACGTCACGCCGGCCGGTCTGCCGCGACTGCCTCGACTGGAGCGTGCGCCGCTCGCATCTGGCCGGCGCGCTGGGAGCCGCGATCCTCGACAGGATCCTCGCCGAGAAATGGGCGCGGCGCGAGAAGGACAGCCGCGTCGTCGCCTTTTCGCCGAAGGGCAGGACGGCGTTCGAGCGGACGTTTTTGGCATGACGTCCCTGTGGCGCAAAAACCACAACGGAAACGCTTGTCGCCACACCCACGGAAAGACCGCCAGTTAGCCGCAATCCCGCCACGAAGTGCCTGATTTCCGGGCGAAAATTAACGTCGTATTCACGAGGGATTCACCACTTCGAGCTACGATGTTTCCCATTCGGAAGGGACTCCGAAAACCGGGACAGGGACTGGTGTAAAAAATGCGTATCCTGAAGCACATTGCCTTCTATGTTGCCGCCATCCGCGAATTCGTCGCGCCGACCTACCGGCCGGAGCGCTATTATATGCGCGGTCCCGGTCCGGCCTGCGCGCGCCGCTCGCACACGCTGGGCTTCGGCACCCGTTAATCGTGACCCTCGCAAGCCGTCACGACAGCCGGATCTGCCGGCCGGGCGCCGATCACCGCGCAACGACCTTCCGCACACAGCGTCCAGCCACCGCCAGTCGCTCCTGAGGCGGCGAGCAGGAGCCGCCGCTGCGGCCCGACCTTCGGCGCGTAGACCCACCAGCCATCCCTGAATACCGAACCCTCCGGCGGGTCCATCCCGGCGCCGGAGCCCTGGATGCGCGCCTCCACCACCTGGAGGCCGGCCGGCGTCACCTGCCAGTGCTCCTCCCAGCGGGTCTTTTCCACAGAATGCGTCCAGGCGAGCGTGAAGGCGGCGCCCGCCAGCACCGTCACCTTGCCGGCGGCGAGGACGCAGATGCTCACGCCACCGCAGCCGTCTGGCGCGTGCGCCACCAATGCCAGCCGATCCACAGGATCGCCAGCGCCCAGCCGATCTCGTCGGTGAGCGGGACGGCGGCGACCAGCAGGATGCCGGCGGCAAAGGCGAGCAGCCGCTCCCACCAGGCGATGCGGGCGAACAGGAAGCCGACGGCGGCCGCGCCCCACAGAAGGATGCCCATGCAGGCCTTGGCGACGATGTAGGTCACCTCGACCGGATAGCCGTAGGCGGCGGCGATGGGGCCGGGGTCCTGCAGCATCAAGGCCGGCGTGTAGACGGCCATGAACGGCACGACGTAGCCGGCGATGGCGAGCTTGGTCGCCTGGACGCCGATCTTCATGGCCGATTCTTTGGCCATCGGGGCGGCGGCGAATGCGGCCAGCGCCACCGGCGGGGTCAGGTCCGCCATGATGCCGAAATAGAAGACGAACATGTGGCTGACGAGCAGCGGCACGCCGAGCGCCAGCAGCGCCGGGCCGGCGAGCGAGGAGGTGATGATGTAGTTGGGGATGGTGGGGATGCCCATGCCCAGCACCAGGCAGGTCAGCATGGTCAGCACCAGCGACAGGAACAGGTTGTTCTCGCCGATGGAGATGATCCAGCCGACGAAGGTGGAGGCGATGCCGGTGAGCGTCAGCGTGCCGATGACGACGCCGACGATGGCGCAGGCGATGCCGACCGGCAGCGCGTTCTTGGCGCCTTCGGCCAGCGAGTCGATGCAGATCTGCACCGTCTCGCGGCCGCCCTTGAACAAGAGGCAGGCGACCAGCAGGGCGGCGATGACGAAGACCAGCAGGTTGACGCCGTATTTCATGAAGGAGGCGGCGGCGAGCCCCAGCGCGATCCAGAAGACGATGCGGAAGGCGAGCGGGCCGATGAGGGCCGCCAGCGGCGTGCCGAGGATGAGCACGATGGTCAGCGCCAGGCCCATGGTGCCGGCGAAGATCGGCGTATAGCCGGCGAACAGCAGGTAGATCAGCGCGCACAGCGGCAGCACCAGCGGCCAGTGCTGGCGCACCGCCGCCCACGGGTTGGGCAGCGAGGCCTTGTCCATGCCGGCCAGCCCCGCCTTGCCGGCCTCCAGATGCACCTGCCAGAAGCAGGCGCCGAAATAGAGGGCGGCCGGGATGATGGCGGCCTTGACCACCTCGGCATAGGAGATGTTGAGCGTCTCGGCCATGATGAAGGCGACGGCGCCCATCACCGGCGGCATGATCTGCCCGCCCATCGAAGAGGTCGCCTCGACGGCGCCGGCGAAGGCGGAGCGGAAGCCGAAGCGCTTCATCAGCGGAATGGTGAACTGGCCCGACGCCACCACGTTGGCGACGCCGGAGCCGGAGATGGTGCCCATCAGCGCCGAGGAGAGCACGCAGACCTGCGCCGGCCCGCCGCGCCAGGAGCCGACCAGCCCGAGCGCGAAATCGTTGAACAGGGCGATCATGCCGGCGCGTTCGAGGAAGGCGGCGAAGACGACGAAGATGAAGATATAGGCGGCCGAGACATAGACCGGCGTGCCGTAGATGCCTTCCACGCCGAAGGCGAAGGTGTCGACGATCTGGGCGAAGTCGTAGCCGCGATGGATGAACGGCGCCGGCAGGTGGTTGCCGACGAAGCAGTAGAGCAGGAACAGGAAGGCGACGATGGCGAGCGGAAGGCCCATCAGGCGGCGCGTCGCCTCGAACACCAGCACGATCAAAAGCACGCCGACGACGAGGTCCTGCGTCGTCAGAAAGCCGGAGCGGCGGATCAGGTCGACATAGAAGATCCAGTGATAGAGGCCGGTGGCGAAACCGGCGATGCCGCACAGCCAGTAGAACGCCTTGCCGGCCATGCTGCGGATGGTGAGGTTGGCGACCAGCGCGAAGCCGAGCAGCAAGAGGAAGCCGACGTGCATGGCCCGCACGATCGGGCTGGGGATCGCGCCGTAGGCCGCCACATAAAGCTGGAACAGCGAGAAGGCCACGGCGATGAGGAAGGCGACCTTGCCGGCGAGGCCGTCGCCGAAACCGGGCGGCAGGCCTTCCACCTGCTCCTCGACGACGGGGATGTGGATGGTTTCGGGCTGGGAGGCGGCGTCGGTCATGGGCTGTCTCTCATGGAAATCGGGAACATCGCCCCTGCCCCTTGAAGGGAGGGTGCCGAGCGGAGCGGGGCCGGATGGATCACATCAAGAGCGCCCCCTCTCCGTCTCGGCTTCGCCGAGCCACCTCTCCCCCCGTTCCGGATGGAGAGGATACGCCTGCCGCAAAGCTTGGCGCCCATCCTCTCCCCTCACGAAGTGGGGGAGAGGTGGCTTGCGAAGCAAGACGGAGAGGGGGAACGCCATAGGCGACGACCTTGCCCCAAACCAAAGCGCCTACTTGATCAGGCCTTTTTCCTTGTAATAGCGCTCGGCGCCGGGATGCAGCGGGATCGGCATGCCTTCGATGGCCTTGGCCGGATCGATGCCCTTGGCGGCGGCGTGGGCGGCGACGAGCTGGTCGAGGTGCTCGAACAAAAGCTTCGTCATCTGGTAGGCCGTCTCGTCGGAAACGCCGGAATGGCTGACCAGGAAATTGCCGACGGCGGCGGTCTGCACGTCCTCGTCCTGCCCCTCGTAGGTCCCCTTCGGAATGACCGCGGCGATATAGGGCGCGCCGATCTTGGCGACATCCTCGGCGGGCACGGCGACGATGTTGATCGGCACCGAGGTGGCGAGGTCGCGGATCGAGGCGACGCCGAGGCCGGACGATTGCAGCGTGGCGTCGAGCTGGCGGTTCTTCATCAGCTCGACCGAATCGCCGAACGGCAGGTATTCGACCTTGCCGAGATCCTCGTACTTCAGACCGGCGGCGGCGAAGATGGCGCGCGCGTTGAGTTCCGTACCGGAAGCCGGCGCGCCGACCGACAGGCTCTTGCCCTTCAGGTCGGCCAGCGTCTTGATGCCGGACTCCTTGGAGGCGACGATCTGGATGTAGTTGGGATAGATGGCGGCGATGCCGCGCAGCTTGTCCAGCTTGCCGGGGAAGCCGGCCTCCTCGTTGCCCTCGGCGGCCAGCTTGACCGAATCGCCGAGCGCGAAGGCGATCTCGCCCTTGCCCTGCTGCAAGAGGTTCAGGTTCTCCACCGAAGCCTTGGTGGCCTGCACCTGCGCATGGGCGCCGGGGATGTTCTTGCCGTAGATCTCCGACAGCGCGACGCCGAGCGGATAGTACACGCCGGACGTGCCGCCGGTCAGCACGTTGATGAATTCGTCGGCCTTCGCCGACAGCGAGCCGAGACCGAGCGAAAGCGCCATCGTGCCGACGGCGACGATCTTGCGGACATGGAGCATCAGTTCATTCCTCCCTGGGTTGCCTTGCCGGGTCACCCTCCCTCAACCCGGAGGCGACACTTTAAGCAGCGGAGCGAAATTGCCAACCCGCAATCGGCGGCAGGCGGAACGGACGACCGGCAGCGCTTGCGCGCCGCGGCGGCCGGGCGCAAAGAATCCGTGGAAATTTTTGCCGCGGCTGTCGAAATCGCCGCCTGCCGCGCGACATCCTTGTGTCCGCACCGATGCGGTCGCGAAAGGGAAGGAACACGACGATGCAATACATGCTTCTCATCCATGTCGACGAAGCCGCCATGGCTGCCGCCGCGCCGACCGCCTCGCCCGACAAGGCCTACGAGATGGGCCAGCCCTTCATGGCCTACAACGAAGCGCTGAAGAAGGCGGGCGCCTGGGTGGCCGGCGACCGGCTGGCGCCGTCGTCCTCGACCACGCGGGTGCGCATGCTGGGCGACAGGACCGAAGTGCTCGACGGGCCGTTCGCCGACACCAAGGAACAGCTCGGCGGCTATTACATCATCGAGGCGCAAGACCTCGACGCCGCCATCCAGTGGGCCGCCCGCTGCCCCGCCGCGCAGAACAAGGCGGTCGAGGTGCGGCCGATCTGGAAGGCGCAGTAGGCGCATCCCGGTGGCCGCCGAAGCCGCCAGCGCGCGGGCGGCCGCCGAGGCCGCCGCCCGGCAAAGCTACGGCAAGCTGGTCGCCTTCCTGGCGGCCCGCACGCGCGATGTCGCCGGCGCCGAGGACGCGCTGGCGGATGCCTTTGCCGCCGCACTCGAGCGCTGGCCGCGCGACGGCGTACCGGACAAGCCGGAAGCCTGGCTGCTCGCCGTGGCGCGGCGGCGCGGCATCGACGCCGCGCGCCGCCGCCTGACCCGCGAAGCCGGCCAGGACCACCTGGCGCTGATCGCCGAGGAATTGGAGGCCGGCATGGCCGAACAGGAGATCCCCGACGAGCGGCTGAGGCTGCTGTTCGCCTGCGCCCACCCGGCGATCGACCCGGCGATGCGCGCGCCGCTGATGCTGCAGACCATCCTCGGCTTCGACGCGGCCGCGATCGCCTCGGCCTTCCTCGTCGCGCCCGCCACGATGGCGCAGCGGCTGGTGCGCGCCAAGGCGCGCATCAGGCAGGCGGGCATTCCGTTCCGCATCCCGGAGCGGCAGGAACTGGCCGGGCGGCTGGACGCCGTGCTGGAGGCGATCTACGCCGCCTTCGCCGAAGGCTGGCTGGACGCCGCCGGCACCGAAACGCGGCGGCGCAACCTTGCCTCGGAAGGCCTTTGGCTCGGCCGCCTGACGGCGTCGCTGCTGCCCAACGAACCGGAAGCGCTCGGCCTGCTTTCGCTGATGCTGTTCGCCGAAGCGCGGCGGGCGGCGCGGCGCGGCCCCGACGGCGCCTACATGCCGCTGGCCGCACAGGACACGGGCCTGTGGGACCACGCGATGATCGACGAGGCCGAGCGGCTGCTGGTCGTCGCCTCGGCGATGGAAGGGCTCGGCCGCTACAGGCTGGAGGCCGCCATACAGGCCGTGCATTCAGCGCGCCGCACGACGGGCGGGACGGACTGGCCGGCGCTCGCCACGCTCTACGAGGCGCTGCTCAAGCTGACCGGCTCGCCGGTGGCGGCGATCAACCGCGCGGTCGCGATCGCCCGGCTCGACGGCCCACGCGCCGGCCTCGACGCGCTGGAGGCGATAGGCGATCCGCGGCTGGCCGACTACCAGCCGTTCTGGGCGGCGCGCGCCGATCTCGCGGCGCAGCTCGGCGACCGCGAGCAGGCGACAGCCGCCTACGACCGCGCCATCGGGCTGGAGCGCGACGAGGCCGTGCGCCGCTTCCTGCTGGCCGAGCGCGACGCACTGGGCCGAGGGAGCGTGTAGTGCCGGTGGTCGTGCCGGCTATCGGTGCTCGTCCGCCTGTGAACGGGGGGCATGGAATTGCCCCGCATTTCCCCCGTCGCATACCCCCACCCCTAACCCCCACCCCTAACCCCTCCCCGCAAGGGGGAGGGGAAGCTGCCGCGCCCCAAGTCCCCTCCCCCTTGCGGGGAGGGGTTAGGGGTGGGGGTCAGCACCGACGAGCGGCAGTTCCTCTCAGTCAACCCACATCTCGTGGCGGACGTTGAGTTCGGCCAGCAGCGGATCGGCGCGCAGGGCCGCTGAGACGCGCTCGACATTGGGCCAGGCGGCCGGCGCTTTGGCGGCCTCCGGGTGCCAGCACACCAGCATGAGCATGTAGAGATCGGCCAGCGTGCGCCGGCCGGCGGCGAGCCAGTCGCGGCCTTCCAGCGCGCGGTCGAGGATGCCGATCTCGCGGTCCATCTCGGCCAGCGCGGCCTGCTTGACTGCTTCGATGCCGCCGGCATCGGTGGTGTAGCGATGGGCATAGAAATAGCGCAGGTCGGCCGGATAGAGCGCAGCGGCCATGAACGCCATCCAGCGCAGGAAATCGGCGCGGCCCGCCTCGCCGGCGACGGGGCCGAGGCCGGCGCCGGGATGCCGCTCGGCCAGAAGGATGCACATCGCCGCCGTCTCGGTCACGGCATGGCCGTCGGGCAGGACCAGAACCGGCACCTGGTTCATCGGGCTGATGGCGAGGAAGTCCGGCACCGGGTCCGGCGTCTTCTTCACGTCGATCAGGTCGAACGGCGCGCCGGCGATCTTCAGCGAGGCCTCGACGACGAAACCGCCGGAGCCGGGCCGCGTATAGAGCTTGTACATGCGAATCCTCCCCTCGCCGTATCGCGAGACAGGAGGATGTGCCCTCGAGCGCCGCCGCGCTCAAGCCGCGCCAGACGGTTTTTCGTGAGGGCCAGCAGCACGAGCCGGACAAGGGCGATGGGTTTTTGCTAATCTGGAGTCTGGCCCCTCCCCCGTAGGAGATCTATCGGCTACGACGTGCCCCCCTCTCCGTCTCGGCTTCGCCGAGCCACCTCTCCCCCACTTCGTGAGGGGAGAGGATGGGCGCCAAGCCTTGCAGTCATCCTATCCTCTCCACCCGGAACGGGGGGAGAGGTGGCTTGCGAAGCAAGACGGAGAGGGGGAGCCTTATTTGCAATAGCTCCGCCTCAAAGGTGAGGAGCCATCCCAACGCCCGCGTCAGTTCCCCAACCCGTCGAACAGGACGGTCGACAGGTAGCGCTCGGCGAAGGAGGGGATGACGACGACCATCGTCTTGCCCTTGTTTTCCGGCCGCGCGCCGACCACCGCTGCCGCCTGCAGGGCGGCGCCCGAGGAAATGCCGACCGGCACGCCTTCCAGCCGCGCGACCAGGCGGGCGTCGGCGACGGCATCTTCGTTCGTGACGGTGACGATCTCGTCGTAGACGGAAGTGTCGAGCACCTTCGGCGCGAAGCCGGCGCCAAGGCCCTGGATCTTGTGCGGGCCGGGCTGGCCGCCCGACAGGATGGCGGACGCTTCCGGCTCCACCGCCACGACCTGCACCGAGGGCTTGCGCTTTTTGAGCACCTGGCCGACGCCGGTGATGGTGCCGCCGGTGCCGATGCCGGCGACGAGGATGTCGACCGCGCCGCCCGTATCGTTCCAGATTTCCTCCGCCGTGGTGCGGCGGTGGATTTCGGGATTGGCGGGGTTCTCGAACTGCTGCGGAATAACGGCGTCCGGCAACTTGGCGACCAGTTCCTCGGCCTTGGCGATGGCGCCCTTCATGCCCTTCGGCCCGTCGGTCAGCACCAGTTCGGCGCCGAGCAGCAGAAGCATCTTGCGCCGCTCCGACGACATTGTCTCGGGCATGGTCAGGATCAGCTTGTAGCCCTTGGCGGCGGCGGCGAAGGCGAGCGCGATGCCGGTGTTTCCGGACGTCGGCTCGACCAGCGTGGTGCGGCCGGGCACGATGCGGCCTTCCGCCTCCAGCGCCTCGATCATCGCCACGCCGATGCGGTCCTTGACCGAGGCGATGGGGTTGAAGAACTCCAGCTTGGCGAGCAGGTCGGCGACGATGCCCTTTTCCTTCGCGAACTTCTCCAGCCTGACCAGCGGCGTGTCGCCGATCGTTTCGGTGATCGAGGCGAAGATGCGGCCGCGGCCGGGCACGCGCGCGGACGGGTCGGGCTTGGTCATGCGTCTGGCTCCCTGAGATTCGTGAAATGCAAGATAGGATTTTTCATCGTGGAAGATAGGCCGGCACGCCAGAATAGCCGAGTGGGCGGCGTTGCAAAGGCCGTGTACGGCTGGAATAAAATTCTCCCAGGCGGCGAAAAACAGGACTGTAATTGCGCTTCGCGGTTTCCGTCATGGCTTCGCGCCGTCATAGGCGACGCGCCAGATGGTGCCGGACCCGTCCTCGGTGACGATCAGCGCGCCGTCCTTGGCCACCGCCACGCCGACCGGGCGGCCCCACACCTCGGCATCCGACAGGACGAAGCCCGTCATGAAATCCTGATAGGCGCCGGTCGGCTTGCCGTTCTCGAATTTCAACCGCACGACCTTGTATCCGGTGCGCGTGCCGCGGTTCCACGAGCCGTGCAGCGCGACGAAGGCGTCGCCCCTGTATTCGGCCGGGAACCGGTCGCCCTCGTAGAAGGCGATGCCGAGCGGCGCCGAATGCGCCTGGATGAGCACGTCCGGTACCGTCGCCTTGCCGGCGAGGTCCGGCCGCGCGCCGGCATGGCGCGGGTCCTGATGATCGCCGATGTAATACCAGGGCCAGCCGTAGAAGGCGCCGTCCTGCACCGTCGTGGCATATTCGAAGGGCACGTTGTCGCCCAGCCCGTCGCGCTCGTTGACGACGCACCATAGCGCGCCGGTAGCCGGCTGCACCGTCATGCCCGAACAGTTGCGCAGGCCGGTCGCGACGACACGGCCGTTCTTGCCGTCGGGATCGTAGGCGCGGACTTCGGCGCGGCCCTCCTCCGAGCCCCATGCCGCGCCCGGAGCCTGCCCGTCGATCCAGCCGGCCGGCGCCTTGCCCATGCCCTCGGCGGCGTTCGAGTCCGAGCCGACGGAGACGTAGAGGGTGGCGCCATCGGGCGAAAAGGCGATGTCGCGGGTCCAATGGCCACCGGTCGGCAGGTCGTCGACGACCATCCCGGCCTTGCCGGACGCCTTCAGCTCGCCGCTACGATAGGGGAAACGCACGACGCCGCCGGTCTCGGCGACATAGACCCATTGCGGGTTGTCAGCCGGATGGAAGGCGATGCCGTAGGGCCGGGCGAGTCCCTTGGCGAAGATGCCTTCCTCCGCCACCTTGCCGTCCTTGCCCAGCCGGTACACGCGTACCTGACCGGCGCGGCTGTCGGCGACGAACAGGTCGCCGTTCGGGGCGACGCGGACGGCGCGCGGATTGCGGATGCCCGACGCGATGCGCTCGGCCGAAAAGCCTGGCGGCACCTGCGGGCCTTCGCCCTTCGGTTCCCGCGCGCGGTCGGCGCCGTTGGAGGCCGAATCGGTGGCGTAGGGCCTGGGCAGATCGCCGGGAGCGATGAGGCGCCACAGGCCGGGCCGGTCGTCGTGCCAGCCACCGAAAGCCTTTGCTCCCTCAAGGGGAGCGGACGGGTCCTGGGCGGCGACCGTGCCGGCACAGGCCAGCAAGACCGCTCCGCCCAGGAAAAAGCCGCGCATTCCGGTTCTTGCCTGTTCCGCCAATGCCGTGTCCTCCACGCAACCTCGAGCCGACGACGCACAGCCGCCGGCAACGCCGCCTTTACCTTGCCATATGGTTCGCCTTGCATCGGCAACAAGTGCGGCGTCTGCTTGAGCCATGCGACCAAGCACCGCCTTTCCAGTCATCGCGGTCGCCTCGGCGTTGCTCTTCACGGCGGCCGGGGCCTTGGCCGGAAACGTGCCCGCGCAAAGCTGCACGGGGCAGGACTGCATGCGGGACAACACCCAGCCGGCCGAGACCTGCCAGGGCCGCGACTGCGATCCGCCGACGCCCGGCGAGGCGAACGACTGCGACGGACGGGATTGCCAGCCCATCCCCGAGGACAACGTGCCGATACCGGAAGACAAGCCGATTCAGCCTTCCAACCCCGGCCAGCAGTAGGAAGCCGCGTCGCGGCCAGTCAGGCCCCGATCCGGCCTGCAGGCAATGGAAGCGCCGACGACGCCGTCGGGTGGCCGCCAAAGCAGAATTCCCGGACAGGTCCTCAGCCGAGTTCGGCGTCGAGCTGGCTCTCCAGCCTCACCAGGTCGGCCGGCAGCGGCAGGCCGAGCGCGCGCAGCTCGTTCAGCTTCTCGCGCACCTGCTCGCGGATCTCGCGGGCGTCCTCGGGCTGGTTCACCATGCTGGCGAGAAGAAGGTCGATTTCGGCCTTGATCGATTCGAACGCCATGGTTCCCTCCTGTCGGTCGTCGCCGCCCGTCCGCTCAGCGCAGCATGCGCGATATGAGCTGCGCGGTATAGTCCACCATCGGCACGATGCGGGCGTAGTTCAGCCGGGTCGGACCGATGACGCCGAGCGCGCCGATGACGCGCGCATCTTTGTCGCGGTAGGGCGCCACCACCAGCGAGGAGCCCGACAGCGAAAACAGCTTGTTCTCCGAGCCGATGAAGATGCGCACGCCCGAGCCCTGCTCGGCGAGGTCGAGAAGCTGGACGAGGCCGTCCTGCGTCTCCAGGTCCTCGAACAGGTGTTTCAAGAGTTCCATGTCGGCCTGCGCCGAGACGTTTTCCAAAAGGTTGGCGCGGCCGCGCACGATGAGGCGCGACGGCAGGCCGCTTTCGGCGCCCGCCCACATCGCCAGGCCCTTTTCAACGAGGTCCTGCGACAGCGTGTCGAGGGCGGCGCGGGTTTCCTGCTTGCGCCGCTCGATCTCAGCGCGCGCCTCGGCCAGCGTGCGACCGCGGATGTGGGCGTTGAGGAAGTTGGAGGCTTCGTGCAGCTGCGAGACGGTGATGCCGGCCGGCAGCTCGATGATGCGGTTCTCGACGTCGCCGTTCTGCGACACCAGCACCGCCAGCGCCTTGGTCGGCTCCAGCTGGATGAACTCGATGTGCTTGAGCGCGGCCTCGCTCTTGGCGGTGAGCACCAGCCCCGCGCCGCGCGACATGCCCGACAGCAACTGGCTGGCCTCGGTCAGCATGTGTTCCAGGCTCGTCCCCTCGCCCGACGCCTTCATCTGCGCCTCGATGGCGCGGCGCTCCTCTTCCGCAAGGTCGCCCAGTTCCATGAAGGCATCGACGAAGAAGCGCAGGCCCGCCTGCGTCGGCAGGCGGCCGGCCGAGACGTGCGGCGCGTAGATGAGGCCGAGATGCTCGAGGTCGCTCATGACGTTGCGCACCGTCGCCGGCGACAGCGACGACGGCAGGATGCGCGAGAGCGAGCGCGAACCGACGGGCTCGCCGTCGCGCAGGTAGGAATCGACGATGCGGCGGAAGATGTCGCGCGAGCGCATGTCGAGCGTCTGCAAAGTGGGCGACTGCACGGTCGCGTCGGTGATCGGCCGGGTCATGCGGACAAAACCTCCGGTTCAAGGATATAGACGGGAACGGCGCCGACGCAAGGACGTGTCCCGTCCGGGACAGGGCGTTTTCCTTTGCACGCCACGCCTGCCGGGGCTAAAAGCCCGGCACGATTCAAAATCCATGAAAGCGAGCCCGAATGCGTCCCTCCAAGCGCCAGAACGACGAAATGCGCGCCATCTCCTTCGAGCGCGGCGTCTCCAAGCATGCGGAGGGCTCGTGCCTGGTGAAGTTCGGCGACACGCATGTGCTTTGCACGGCGAGCCTGGAGGAGCGGGTGCCGGGCTGGATGCGCAATTCCGGCAAGGGCTGGGTGACGGCCGAATACGGCATGCTGCCGCGCTCGACCGGCGACCGCATGCGCCGCGAGGCCTCCGCCGGCAAGCAGGGCGGCCGCACGCTGGAGATCCAGCGCCTGATCGGCCGCTCCTTGCGCGCCGTGGTCGACATGCAGGCGCTGGGCGAGGTGCAGGTCACGGTGGACTGCGACGTCCTACAGGCCGACGGCGGCACCCGCACCGCCTCCATCACCGGCGGCTGGGTTGCGCTCTACGACTGCCTGCGCTGGATGGAGGCGCGCCAGATGGTGAAGGTCGACAAGGTGCTGAAGGACCATGTCGCGGCGATCTCCTGCGGCATCCACGACGGCCAGCCGGTGATCGACCTCGACTACCTGGAGGATTCGTCGGCCGGCACCGACGCCAACTTCGTCATGACCGGCAAGGGCGGCATCGTCGAGATCCAGGGCACGGCCGAGGGCGAGCCGTTCTCGGAGGATCAGTTTTCCGCCCTGATGGGATTGGCCAAGCGCGGTATTTCGCGGCTGGTGGATTTGCAGAAGATGGCGGTGGACTGACGGGGCGCAGATGCAACCTTCCGCCATCCTCGAATCGGCGCTCTACGTCACCGACCTCGACGCGGCCGAGAACTTCTATGCCGAAGTCCTCGGCCTTGAGCGGATTGCGAAAGTGGAAGGCCGGCATGCGTTCTTCCGCTGCGGCCAAGGCGTGCTTCTGCTGTTCGTCGCCGAGGCGACGCGGGAGCCGCCCCCGCCCGGCGCCAAGCTGCCGGTACCGCCGCACGGCGCCAATGGGCAAGGGCACCTGTGCTTTGCCGCTTCAGGCGATGACATCGAGCGCTGGAAGGCCCATCTGACGGGCAAGGGCGTCGCCATCGAGGCCGATTTCATCTGGCCGCCCAAACCGGGGCAGGAACGGGGCGGCCGCTCGATCTATTTCCGCGACCCGTCCGGCAATTCGCTGGAATTCGCCGAACCGAAAATCTGGAACCTCTAGAATGCACGCCCTGACGGACAAGAAGATCGTCGTCGCCAGCCACAATGCCGGCAAGCTGCGCGAGTTCGCAGACCTGCTCGGCCCCTTCGGGCTGGAGGCGAAGTCGGCCAAGGAGTACGGCCTGCCGGAACCGGACGAGACCGGCACGACCTTCGAGGAGAACGCCTACATCAAGGCTCACGCGGCCGCCGTGGCGACGGGCCTGCCCGCCATGTCCGACGATTCGGGCCTGTGCGTGGACGCGCTCGACGGCGCGCCCGGCGTCTACACCGCCAACTGGGCGGAAAAGCCCGAGGGCGGGCGTGATTTCGGCATGGCCATGCAGCGCACCGAGGTCGCCCTGCAGGAGGTCGGCGCGACCGAGCCGGCGCAGCGCACCGGCCGCTTCGTCGCCGTCATCTGCCTGGCCTTCCCCGACGGAGAGGCGGAATATTATCGCGGCGAGGTCGAGGGCACACTTGTCTGGCCGCCGCGCGGCGACCTCGGCTTCGGCTACGACCCAGTGTTCCTGCCCCACGGCTATGACAAGACCTTCGGCGAGATGACGGCCGAGGAGAAGCATGGCTGGAAGCCGGGCGACGCGGAAGCGCTGTCGCACCGGGCGCGGGCCTTCAAGAAATTCGCCGAGGCACGGCTGGGACAGATTTGATGCTCCCCGGCATAAACGGCCATCATCAGCGCCGCCCCTCACCCTTACCCTCTCCCCGTAAACGGGGAGAGGGGAGCGCCCACGTCGCAGCAGCTCGCCTCTCCCCGTTTACGGGGAGAGGCTGCCGGCAGGCAGGTGAGGGGCAGCGCCGGCATGGCGTCGGAATGCACCCATGATGCTCGACCGCACACCCGGTTTCGGGGTCTACATCCACTGGCCATTCTGCGCGGCCAAGTGCCCCTATTGCGACTTCAACAGCCATGTGCGCCATCAGCCGGTCGACCAGGAGCGCTTTGCACGCGCTTTCGCCGCCGAACTGAAGACGATGCGCGCCCGCACCGGGCCACGCGACGTCACCTCCATCTTCCTCGGCGGCGGCACACCGTCGCTGATGAAGCCGGAAACGGTGGGCGCCGTGCTCGACGCCGTGGCGGCGAACTGGACGGTGCCGGCCGGCATCGAGGTGACGTTGGAAGCCAATCCTTCCTCGGTGGAAGCGGAGCGGTTTCGAGGCTACCGGGCGGCCGGCGTCAACCGGGTGTCGCTCGGCGTGCAGGCGCTGAACGACCGCGACCTGAGGTTCCTCGGCCGGCTGCACAATGTGGAAGAGGCGCTGAAGGCGATCCGGCTGGCGCGCGAGACGTTTCCGCGCCTGTCCTTCGACCTGATCTACGCCCGCCCCGGCCAGACGCTGGACGCCTGGCAGGCGGAACTGGAGGAAGCGATCGGCCACGCCGCTGACCATCTGTCGCTCTACCAGCTCACCATCGAGGAAGGCACGCCCTTCCACGCCCTGCACAAGGCGAGGAAGTTCGCCATTCCCGATCCCGATCTGGCGGCCGACCTCTACCAGCTCACGCAGGAGGTGACGGCAGCAAAAGGCCTGCCGGCCTACGAGATCTCCAACCACGCCCGGCCGGGCGCGGAGAGCCGGCACAATCTGACCTACTGGCGCTACGGCGAATATGTCGGCGCCGGCCCCGGCGCGCATGGCCGCTTCGTCGAGGACGGGCGGCGGGTGGTGACGTTCACCGAGAAGATGCCGGAGACATGGCTTTCGCTGGTCGAGGCCAAGGGCGACGGCGTCGTCGGCGGCGAGGTGCTGACGCGCGCCGAGGAAGCGGACGAGTTCCTGCTGATGGGGCTCAGGCTGGCCGAAGGCATCGACCTCGCGCGCTACGAGGACTATGCCGGGCGCGGCCTGCCGCCGGCGCGGCTTTCCATCCTGCAGGAGGAAGGCCTTGTGGCGCCGCTCGGCAATTCGCGCCTGCGCGCGACGCCCGCCGGCATGATCGTGCTGGACGCCGTGGTCGCCGATCTGGCGCGATAAAGCATGATGCCGAAAAGTTGCAGACTTTTCGGAAAACATCATGCTTCAAAAACAAATGGTTAGAGCGAAATACCGATTCAGGGAAACGGCATTTCGCTCTAGCCTATCGAAACGAAAACGACCTGCCCTGTCCGGGCAGGCCGTCGCCGATCGCCGGAGCGATCAGTTGCCGTTGTTGCCCATGCGGGCGAAGCGGGCCGGATCGGTCTTTTCCAGCCGGGCCGCCAGAAGGTAGCCGACGATCGCGGCCAGCGGGATCAGCGAGGGCAGGATGACGCCCAGCGCGCCGCCGGTGGTGCCGGTCAGGTCGCCGAAATGCAGGAAGATGTAGACGAACAGCGCCGCCATCACCAGGCCCGACAGGATCGGCAGGACCAATGTCACCAGCGGCGAGCCGGCATGGCCCTCGCGGCGGAAGAAGACGATCACCGCAAGCGAGGTGACGGTCATCATGGCGAGCACGCCGAGCGTGCCGATCTGGCTGATCCAGGTGAACATGTTGAGCACCGGGTCGAGCCCCAGCCCGGCGAACAGGGCGAGCACGATCAGCGCGCCGACGGTCTGCACCACGGAGCCGATATGCGGGCTCTGGTGGGTGCCGTGGGTGCGGCCGAACACGTCCGGCAGCAGGCCCTCGCGACCGGCGACGTAGCTGTAGCGGGCGATGTAGTTGTGGAAGGCCGAGAGCGCCGCGAACAGGCTCGACACCAGAAGGATGCCGGCGATGGTCGGGATCGGCCCGCCGACATAGTCGGCCGCCAGATTGAAGAAGAACAGCGACGGATCGGGCAGGCCCTGGATGGTCGGGACCAGCTTGTCGGCGCCGACGCCGACGATCATCAGCCAGGTGGTGAAGATGAAGAACAGGCCGATCATCAGCACCGACAGGTAGGTGGCACGCGGGATGGTCTTTTCCGGATCGCGCGTTTCCTCGGCGTAGATCGTCGTCGCCTCGAAGCCGATGAAGCAGCCCATGCAGAACAGGATCGCCGCCGTCATCGAGCCGGAGAAGAAGGCGTTTGCGTCGAAGAAGTTCATCGACAGGCCGCCGGCGCCGCCCTTGCCGAGGATGGCGAAGTCGACGATCAGCACGATGATGTATTCGAGCAGCACCGCCGCGACCAGCACCTTGGCCGACAGGTCGACCTGTCGGTAACCGAGGGCGCCGACAAGCACGATGGCCGCCAGGCTCCACAGCCACCAGGGCAGCACGAGGCCGAGTTCGCCGAAGATGCCGGCGGCGATACCGCCGAACAGGCCGATGAGGCCGAACTGCATGGCGTTGTAGGCGACGAGCGCGGTGATCGCCACAGCACCTGCCGTGCGCCCGCCGAGGCCGCGCGCGGCATAGGCGTAGAAGGCGCCGGCATTGGTGACGTGGCGCGACATCGCCACATAGCCGGCGGCGAAGGCCAGCATCACCGCCGTCACGAAGATGAAGATGGCCGGCACGCCGGCGCCGTTGCCGAGCATGAAGGCCAGCGGCATGGCGCCCGCCACGCCCGTCAGCGGCGCGGCCGCCGAGATCACCATGAAGGTGACGGCGATCAACCCCAGCGAATTCTTGCGGAGCCGGTTCGCACCTCCGCTACTTACATCCAAAACGTTTTCCTGAGCCATAGTCCCCTCCTGTTGTGTCCTTCACATCACCGCCGGCGCCCTATCGCACCTTCGTGCCTGCCGCCGGCCGGCCACCTGCCCGTTCTTGATCGGGCTGAGTTTGAAAGGACCTCTTGCAGCGGGCAAGAAAGTCCCTGGCCAATTCGCTTTGCCGATCCGGCCGCCGCGCCAGCGCGACCAGCGCACCCTCCGGAAAATCCACCTTCAGCGGCACGGCCCTTGTCTCACCGCCGCGCCGGTCCCGGTTGCGCGGGGCCTGCGGCACCAACGTGTAGCCGAGCCCCTGTGCGACTAGCCCGCGCACCATGGCGAAGGACGGCGACTGCAGGCGCACGTTCGGCTTCAGGCCGTTACGCTCGAACAAGGCAGCGACGGCGCCGCGCACCGAAGGATAGTCGAGCAGGATCATCGGCAGCTCGGCCACATCGCCAAGCCGCAGGCTCGGCTTGGCGGCGAGCGGATGATCGGCGCTCAGGAGAACATGGGGATCGGCGGGGCAGATGACCTCGGCCTCGAGTTCCGGCTCGTCGACTGCGCCGAAGGTGACGGCGGCGTCGATCTTGCCGGCGCGCATCTGCTCGACGAGATCGTCGTGGTCGGCCTCCAGCAGGCGGATATCGACGGCGGGCGTCCGGCTGGCGAAATCGGCGACGAGGGACGGCACGAATTCCGGCCCCAGCGTGATGAAGAAGCCGACGCGCAGCTGGTTGTGCGGATCGTGCGGCTGCCGGTCTTCCGGCGCGATCGGGATGGCGCGGCGATAGCCGCGGTTGGCGTAGACGAGCGGCGAGCGCTGACGCGACAGCTCGATCTGCTCGACCTCGCCGATGAGGATGAAATGCGTGCCCCACAAAAGGGCGGTCTTCAGCTCGCAATCCAGCGAGGCGATGGCGCCCTCGATGATCGGCGCGCCGGTGGCGCCGGGATGCCAGGGAATCTCACCGAACCTGTCCTCGTTGAGATGCTTGAGGCGGCCGGAAAACAGGTCGGACACGAAGGTCTGGTTGCCGCTCAGCACATTGGCGCAGAAGCGCCGGTTCTTCCTGATCGCCTCGCCGGCGGGGCTGAGATGGTGGATGCTGACGAGAAGCGACGGCCGGCTGGTGTCGGCCGAGACCGAGGTCATGGAGGAGACGGTGACGCCGAACCGGCCCGCTTCGCCATCCGTGGTCACGACGGTGACGGCGGAGGCGACGCGGCTCATGCTTTCCACGAAACGGGCGCGAAGTTCGGCATCCATGGCTTTCACCCCAGGTCGAAGAAACGTTCCAGTTCAACGTCGGGCACCTTGCGGCGGAACTCGTCGTACTGGCTCTGGCGCGTCGAGGAGAACGCCTCGACGAAGCGCGGCCCGAGCCAGTCCTTGGCGAAGGCGGAGCCGCGCAGCCGCTCGATCGCCTCGGGCATGGAGCGGGCGAAGTCGCGCGGCGTCTCCTGCGCGTAGCCGTTGCCGACGGTCTCGGCTTCCGGCTCGATCTTTTCCAGGATGCCGGCGACGCCGGCCGCCACCGTGGCGGCGACCGTCAGGTAGGGGTTGGTGTCGGCGCCCGGCAGGCGGTTTTCCACGCGCAGCGAGCCGGCGTCGTGGCCGACGATGCGGAAGCAGGTGGTGCGGTTCTCGTAGCCCCAGCTGAGGCCCGGCGGCGCGAAGGTGCCGGGCGCGAAGCGCCGGTAGGAATTGACCGTCGGCTGGAACAGCAGCGTGAGGTCGCCGAGATAGGTCTGCATGCCGCCGATGAAGTGGCGGAAGGTCTGCGACACGCCGTTCTTCTGCGACGGGTCGTGGAAGACCGATTTGCCGTCCTTGTCCTTCAGCGAGACGTGGACGTGGATGGACTGGCTGTCGGCGGCTTCCGTCCAGCGCGGCATGAAGGTGACGCAGCGGCCCTGGCGCTGGGCCAGCGCACGGATGAAGTTCTTCAAGAGCACCAGCTGGTCGGCCGGCTCCAGCCCCTCGCCGGCGGCGATACAGGCTTCGAGGAAGCCGCCGCCGATCTCCTCGTGCATCTTGGCGAGGTCAATGCGCAGCGGCACGCACATCTCGGCCACCGCCTCGTACCATTCCGTCTGCTGAACCTGGTAGAGGACGAGGTCGTGGCTGTTGTGCTGGGTGGCGGTCTTCAGGTTGCGGTAGCCCTTGGCGCGGGCGCTTTCGGGCGTCTCGTCGAACAGCGTGTATTCCAGCTCCATGCCGTAGCGCGGCCGGTAGCCGGCCTCAGTGATGCGGGAGAGCACGCGGCTGAGTAGCGAGCGCGGGCAGAATTCGGCGGTGCCGCCCGAATAGTTGGCCAGCACCAGCATGTCGTGGCCGGGCTTCGACCACGGCAGGCGGCGTACCGTCACCGGGTCGAGGACCAGCGGATCGTCGTGGAAATCCGAGGTTCCGTCCGAGACGCCGGGAATGGGCAGCACCACGTCAGTCGGGTCGAGCGCCAGCGTCACCGGCGACATGCCCATGCCGTTCTTGGCAATGCCCTTCAGGCTGCCGGCCGAAACCATCTGCCCGCGCAGCAGGCCGTTGGTGTCGGTCATCGCCACAGTCGCAAAGCGGCTGGCCGGATCGGCCAGGTAGTCCTCGATCGTCATGGGTCACCTGCTGGAAAGGATTGGGCGCCGACGAGCGCCTGCAAAGCGTGAAGGTCTTCGTCCGGCCGGATCGAATAGGCCTTCAGGAAGACCCGCAAACCGTTGTTGATGTAGCGTGCCAGCTCGGGCCGGCCGGGCATGCGGTCGGGCCTGTAGAGCGCATGGTTGCGCGGCGCCGACAGGATCAGGCCCCACAGGTCCTCGGCTGCCAGTTCGGCATCGTCGAAGGCAAGCTGGCCGGCGGCGCGGCGGCCCTCCAGATACTCCATAATGCCGGCAAGCAGCCGGTCGGGGCCACTCTCCTGATAGGCCTGGCCGATCTCGGGAAAACGCTGCACCTCGCCGATGATGAGGCGGGCGAGCGACAGCATGTCGGGGCGCAGCACCGTGGCGGCATAATCCCAGGCGAAGCCCAGCAGGTCGGCGACCATGCCCTTGCCGGACGGATGCAGGAAGAACTCCAGCATCTGGTCGCGCTCGCCGAACAGCATGGCCGAGAACAGCGCTTCCTTGGAAGAGAAATACTGATAGAGCGTCGGCTTCGACAAGCCGGCCTCGATGGCGACGCCGTCCATCGTCGCGCCCGAATAGCCCGTCTCGGAAAACACTTTCAGCGCGGCGTCGAGAATGCGCCGCTCGCGCTCGATGCGGTTCTGCTGGCGGCGCGGCAGGGCGCTCATCGCGGTAGCCTTTCGAGGAAGTCGAGCAGGACGCGGTTGTAGGCTTCGGGCTGCTCGACGTTGCAGACGTGGCCCGAGTCGTAAATCGTCTCGTAGCGCACGTCGGGCCGGGGCGACTCGGCTAGGATGCGGCCGGCGACGCCGCGGATCTCGGCCGGCGAAGCCAGCCGGTCGTATTCGCCCGTCATCATCAGGACCGGCATGGAAAGCCGCGCAAAATCGAACCGCTCCGGTGGATTGGTAAAGCAGGAAAGCGCATCGCGATAGGTGGCGGACGGGATCGCCTTCATCGACGCCAGAAGCTGCGCCCTCACCTGTGCCGAAGCGTGCGGCCCGGCCAGCACCTCGACCACGGCGGGGGCGAAGTCGGCCGGCGTCTGCCCGGCGTCGAGCGGTACCTGCCGGCTGGTGCGGAAGGCCTCGCGTTCCGCCCGGCCCGCTTCCGACATGCCGGTGCAGCCGCCCGACAGGACGAGGCCTGCGAGCATGTCGGGATGGCGCATGGCGAAGGAGGTGGCGATCCACGAGCCGTAGGACAGGCCGACCAGCACCAGCTTTCCACCGCCGAGGGTTTCGCGCACGCGCAGAATGTCGGCGCAATAATCATCCACCGTGGATTGTTCGGGATCGAGCGCGCTGCCGCCATAGCCGCGCAGGTCGAGCGCCGCCGCGCGCATGACGTTGCCGGCCGCGCCGAGCTGGGCGTCCCAGTTGCCGCGCGCGCCGCCGATGCCGTGCAGGAACAGGCAGAGCGGCCCGTCCTTCGGCGGCGTGACGGTGAGCGCCAGCCGGGGGGCCGTATCGACGGTGATGTTTTCCAGCGAAACCGGCGCGGGCATCGCCCTTGCCGCGCCCGGCTTGCCGGCGCGCTGCGCCGCCGCCGACAGGGCGGCGATGCCGGCCTCGAAAATGGCCTTCGTGCCTTCGCAGATCGCGGCCAGCCGCGCCGGGTCCGGCGCTTCCACGGTCGCGCTCCATTCGATGGTGCTGCCGCCCGCCTCGGACGCGGCGATGCTGATGCGCGCATCGTAGCGGTCCACGCCGGCTATGCCTTGCAGATGGGTGTAGCCGAGCGTGCGGTCGCTGTCGCTTCGCCACGTCAGTTGCTCGCGGTAGAGCGTGTCCTCGCCCTGCACGGTGAAGGCGCGGATCAGGGAACCCCGGTCGTCGCGCTCCTCGCGCATGGTGGCGATGGCGGGATGCCAGCGCCCGCAGAAATCGCCGGCAACGGCCCAGGCCGCCTCGGGAGAGGCCGGGGACTGCCCGATGACCTGGACCTGATCGCGCGGCATGGGTGCCTACCGGGCTCCGCCGACCGTGGCGGCGTCGCCCCGCCACAGCGACATGCGGGCGCCGCCCTCGTCGCCGGGCGCGTGGTCCAGTTCGTCCATCTCGTAGAGGGCGAGCACGCCGAGATAGTCCTCCATGATCTCGGAGGTGAAGGGCAGCATCAGCGCGCCGCAGCGGCTGTCGCGGTACATGCGCTCCAGGGGCAGCGACTTCAGCATGGACTGCCCGCCGCAGGTGCGGATCGCCATCGAGGTCATCTCGGCGGCGCCCTCCATGACGTTGTACTGCGCGGCATACATGCGCAGCACCTCGGCCTTGCTCGGGAATCCCTTGGATTCGCCGAAAGCCTGCCACCAGAGCGCGCGGATGTTGGCGAGGCGGGCATACATCTTGCCCACGGCGATGCGCTTGGTGGCGTACATGCGCCGGTCGACCGGCGGCTGGCCGGGGATCCTGCCCTTCAGGTAGTCGACCATGAAGTCGTAGGCGCCCTGCGCCACACCCATGTAGGTCGGCGACAGCGTGATCATCATGTGCGGCCAGTTGGGCAGCGTCTTGTTGAAGATGCCGCGCGGCATCAGGAGGTCGTCGGCGGTGACGAAGACGTCCTTCAGGATCAGGTCGCGGCTATTGGTGCCGCGCATGCCGAGCGGGTCCCAGTCGCCCTTGACGGTGAGGCCGGGCGTGTCCTTGTGGACGACGAACAGCATCGTGTCCTCGTGGCGCGGCTCCTGGCCCTCGAACACCTCGGTGCAGACGATGGTGTAGTAGTCGCAATAGCCGGCCAGCGAGGCGAACTTCTTGAAGCCGTTGATCTTCCAGCCGCCGTCGACCTTGCGGCACTGGGTCTGGTTCGGCTTCGACGTCCAGTTCTGGCCGCCCTCGGAGATCGGCTGAGAGAAGATCGCCTTCTCGGCGATGGCGCGGCGGAACTGGCGCTCGCGCAACGGCGCGAAGGTCGCCTTCTCCTGAGGCGTCAGGTTCGGCATGTCGAACATGAAGCGCGACCATGCCATGGAGGAATTGTGCATGTTGAAGGTGAGCGCCGTGGCGCCGCAATATTTGCCGATCTCGGCGCCGACCATGGCGTATTCGAACATCGAGAAGCCCCAGCCGCCGAATTCCTCGGGAATGCACAGGCCGAGGAAGCCTTCAGCGGCGAGGTCCCTGTAGTTCTCGACCGGGAACGACGCCTCGTCGTCCACCGCCCTGGCGCGGGCAGCGAACTTGTCGCGGCCCATCTCATTGACCAGCCGAAGCTTGGCCTGCACCTCTGGGCGGATGCGGTCGAGATCGTAGTAGTCGGCAATATCGCTCATGCTTTTGTCTCCGAAGCCGTCAGAAGCATTTCCGGGAAAAGCGGACACCGGCTTTCCGTCCGAAAATGCGAAAAAGTACCCGGTTAAACCGCCAGCTCCCCTTGCAGGACGCCGTCCTTGACGACCACCGTCCCGTCCAGCGCGATGGTGCAGTTGCGCATCGGCAGGTCGAAATGGCCGAGCGTGTAGCGCCCGGCATACTGGTTGGCGCCGGTCGACCACAGGAAGGAACCCGCCAGCGCGCGGAACTCGACCGCCTGCATGTCGCGCTTGTCGTACATGGCCGCCGACACCCAGCGGGCGCGCGGATGCATGCCCCAGCCGACATGGCTCATGCCGTAGGCGTTGCGGTCGTCCCAGGCCTCCATGTATTCGCGGAAATGGATGGCATCGACGCCATCGCCCTTGATGGCGGTGACGAAATCGTTCTCGACCGTGAAGTCGATGCGGCTGGTCAGCGTCGTCTTGAAGGTCAGGTTCATGTCGCCGACATCCATGACGATGCGGCCGTTGACTGAGTTGTTGCCAGGAAAGGCCAGGCACAGGCCGCCCGGCCAGTGCGCCACCGCACCGGGCGCCGTGCCGAAGCCGGGCGTGCCGCCGCAGGGTGCATTGCGCAGGTCGATGACGAGGTTGGTGCCGGCTGCGGAGGTGACGCGCATCTCGCTGGCCGCGCGCAGCATCTCGACGCCGCGCGCCACTTTCGGGCCGAGTTCGGCGAACGGCTCGGTGCGCTCGAGAATCTCGGGATGCTCGTTGCAGACGACCAGCAGGCGGGTGTTGCCGGCCTCCTCGATCTGAGGCCATTCCGGCGCGTGGATCAGCCCTTCGACGGTGCAGTCGACGATGATCTCGACCAGCTTCAGCGCCTCGATGACGGCGCGGTTCTGCTGGATCGCCCAGGAGGTGCCGGTGGACTTGACCGGCACCGGCGCGGTCTGGCGCGGCGTCGGCATCTGGATCATGCAGTATTCGGCGCCGAGGTCGTGCAAGGCGAGGTCTGAGAGGTGCACCAGCACCGGGCGCGACTGGGTCTCCGACAGGATGGCGACCTTCGTGCCCCTGCCGATACCGTTCAGCCTGAAGACGCGGCGGAACGAATCCAGCCAGCGTCCTTCGACGCGCTCCTGCAGCATTGCCGTCCTCCCGTGACAGTTTGCGCTTCCGCAAATTGCTTAACTGGCAAGTTAAGTTTTTTGCGAAGCCTGTCAACAGGATTTTCGAAAATCAGGAGCCTTTCGATATCTCGTCCGAGTCGCGCCCGTCCCACTCGCTCCATTTCGGGCGCACGAGGCTGAACGTGTCGCGGCTGCGCACGTAGTCGCTGCCGTAGGAACGGGCGACGAGATCGAGGCGGGGCGTGTCGACATGGGCGCGTTCGGCGTCGAGCACGCAGTCGTCGGCGACATGGATGGCCAGCACCCGGCCGATCACCACCACCTGCGAGGGACCAGTGACGACCGACGACAGCGACACGCATTCGAAGGAGACCGGGCTTTCAGCGATGCGCGGCGGCCGCACGCGATCCGAGGCGACGGTGAAGAGGCCCGCCAGCTCCAGCTCGTCGATGCCGCGCGGCGCGTCGATGGAGGTGACGTTCATCGCCTTCACCAGCCGCTCGGGCACGAGGTTCACGACGAATTCGCCGGTGTCGAGGATGTTGCGGGACGTGTCCTTGAAACCCTTTTCGGGGTCGGCCATGACGCCGATGGCGACCGTCGGCGGCGACGGCCCCATGACGTTGAAGAAGCTGTAGGGCGCGGTGTTGACGCGGCCTTCGGCGTCCTTGGTCACCACCCAGGCGATGGGGCGCGGCATGACCGTCGCCACCAGCAGCTTGTAGGTGTTCTGGGTGCCTATTTCGTCTGGATCGAAGCGCATCGGCCCTCGCGGATCGCCTGTCGTGAATACGGCTTATGCCGGGGTCGCGTCGACGACCGGATGGCGCAGCGTGCCGATGCCTTCCACGCAGGCCACCACCACGTCGCCCGGCCAGAGCCATTCCTGCGGCGAACGGCCCGCGCCGACGCCTTCCGGCGTGCCGGAGGCGATGACGTCGCCCGGCTCCAGCGTCATGCCGGTGGAGATGTCGGCGATCAGGTCATCGACCTTGAACAGCATGTGGCGCGTGTTGGAGCGCTGCTTCTCGACGCCGTTCACCGTCAACCACAGGTCGAGCACCTGCGGGTCGGGAATCTCGTCGGCGGTGACGATGCAGGGGCCGAAGGGCGCGTAGGTGTCCTGCCCCTTGGAGAAGATCCACTGCCCTGCCCGGCGATTGTCGCGAGCGGAGACGTCGATCATCACCGAATAGCCGAACACATGCTTCAGGGCGTCCGCCTTGGAAACGTGTCTGGCGGCAGAACCGATGACGACGGCGAGTTCCACCTCCCAGTCGAGCTGCCGGGTCATCTTCCTGTTATGCTCGATGCCCTCGCCGGGGCCGATCACCGCCGTCGGCGGCTTGGTGAAGACGATCGGCTGCTTCGGCAGGTCCCTGGCGGTGTCGAGCGTGCGGGCACTTTCGGCGACGTGCTCGACGAAGTTGAGGCCAATGCCATAGATGTTCTTGCGCGGGCGCGGGATCGGCGCCATCAGCCGGACATTGCTCAGCGCCGTCGCCGTGCCGGGCGCGAAGCGCCCCTCGGCGCCGTCCAGGCAGGCCTGCAAGGCTTCCAGCCCCGGCCGTCCGGCATCGATGAGGCCGAGCATGGTATCGGGCAGGTCCTCGCCGAACGTCTCTCCCAGCGCCTCGACGTCGACCACCAGATCGTCGACGACGACGCCCAGCCGGGCCGCCGCCTCGACCGAGGCGCGATAGGTTACAAGCTTCATGATGTCTTCCTTTGAGAAAAGGCGGGCTTTAAAGAAGCGGCTGGTTGCCGCCGTTGTCGCCGAACGCCTGCTCGCGATAGAGGCCGAGCGCGCGCATCACCGGCAGGTCGGACAGGCAGAACAGGCAGGCGTCGTCGCGGTCCGAGCCGTTGACGTGCTCGTGCCAGGCCCAGGACGGCACACAGAAGATGTCGTGCTCGGCCCAGTCGTAGCGCTTGCCGTTGATGATGGAATGGCCGCTGCCCTTGGCGACGTGGTAGAGGCCGCTGCCGGTATGGCGGTGCGCCTTGGTGGCCTCGCCGGGGCGCAGCATCTGCATGGAGGCGCCGAGCGTCTGCATCACCGGCCCGTTGGTGGCCGGGTTGACGTATTCCATCAAGACGCCGTCGAAGGGCGAGCCGTCGGTGCAGCCGGCGTATTTCTGCAGCGACTCGTAGGTCGGCACCCATTCGTATTTGAACATCGGGCTGTAGCCCTTGTTCCAGCCGTCACCGACCATCGGCTTCAGGCCGGGGTTACCCCAGGTCCTGGTCATGTCGTCGACCTCGTAGCCGACGGCCTGGCTGAGGTCCGGATGCACCTCGTAGAAATTCGCCTCCATGGCGTTGACGAAGGGAATGTCGAGCCCGTCCTGCCAGATGCAGGGCGAACCGCTCGCCTCGACGCCGTGCTCGTGCCAGGTGCCGTTCGGCGTCAGCACGAAGTCGTTGGCGCCGAGCGTCATCTTGTGGCCGTCGACCACCGTATAGGCGCCCGCACCCTCCATGATGAAGCGGATGGCGGACGCCGAATGCCTGTGCGCGCTCGCCACCTCGCCCGGATTCATGACCTGGAGGCCGCCATAGATCCAGCCGACGGCGGCCGCGACGTCCGTGCGGCCCGGATTGTTGAGATAGATCACCCGGCGGCCGGCCTTTTCAGGCGTCACCAGCTCGACCGAACGCAGGACGTGCTGGCGCAAATCCTTGTAGCGCCACACCACCGGCTCCGACTGCGACTTCGGCTCCCACGGCTCGATCTTGTTGGCAACCGTCCACAACGCGCCGGCCTTGTAGCGTTCGAGATCCTCGTAATAGGCCAGGAGTTCCGGCGTATCCTCGACATTGGCGCGTCCGGCGACGTCCTCGCGATGGTTTTCCCGCTGCTTATCGGCCATCTCGCTTTCCTTCCGCTTTTGAGCTTCACAGAGAATGGGTCATAGGTCTTTCGAAAGCAAGAAGGATTTTCGAAAGTTTTTGGAATTGCCGAAGCGGTTTTCCATGCGATAATCCTCCTGATCCGGGAGCACCAGCATGACCCTCGCCGAAAAAGCCTACGACGCGCTCCGCCACGACATCATTCGCGGCGCCTTCGCGCCCGAGAGCCCGTTGCGCCTCGCCGACCTCAGCGAGCGCTACGGCATGGGCTTTTCGCCGCTGCGCGAGGCGCTGAACCGGTTGCAGGCCGAACGGCTGGTCACCGCCGAATCGCTGCGCGGCTTCCGCGTCGCGCCGCTGTCGCTCGACGAGTTGCACGACGCGATCGCGCTGCGCATCCAGATCGAATCGGAGGCGCTGCGCAGCGCCATCCGGCTCGGTGACGACGCCTGGGCGGCCGGCATCGTCTCGGCCCTCTACGCGCTCACCCTGCAGGCCGGCCGCACCGGCGCGCAAGCCGACATCTGGGCGCTGGAAGCGCGCCACCACGCCTTCCACCGCGCCCTGCTGGTCGCCTGCAATTCGCCCTGGACGCTGGAATTCTTCGAGCGGCTCTACGCCGCCACCGAGCGCTACCGCATCCCGGTCCTCCTGGCCGCGACGCGCCCAGCCGGCCGCGACGTGCAGGCCGAGCACAAGGCGCTGGCGGAGGCGACGCTGGACCGCGACGCCGACAAGGCGGTCGCGGTGCTGCGCGAACATTACCTGCGGACGGCGGAGGACATCGAAAGGGCGATCCCGACACAGGACGGCGACGCCCTGCCGGCCAAGGCCGCTGTCTGACGGCGGCCGCGCCAGGCGCGCCGAGCACCAGCAGCACCAGCCCTGGAAGATTGACAGGCCTGATCGCCAAAACTATGCAAAATCATGTTTTTTTAAGAGACATTCCAGAATGATGGACGATGACGCGCGCGCTCGAGAGGGCGGAACCGCTGCCATGAACAGGCCCGTGCCGGGCGTCGTCGACGGCAGGCCCACGCCGCTCCGCCGCGCCGACCTGCCGGCCGGCCTGTGGTCGACCGAGATGCACATCCGCTTCGGCCATTGCGATCCGGCTGGCATCGTCTACACGCCGAAATTTTTCGACATCTTCAACGTCGTCATCGAGAAATGGTACGAGGGCGCGCTCGGCCTCGACTATTACGAATTCATCGGCAAGCGGCGCATCGGCCTCGGCTATGTGAACGCCCATGCGGATTTCTTCTCGCCCTGCACGATGGGCGACACGCTCGACGTCGCGGTCGCTGTCGAGCGGATCGGCAATTCCTCCTTCGCCCTCAGGCTGCATGCCTTCCGCGACGGCACGGAGGCGCTGCGCGGCTATTTCACCGTGGTCACCACCGACCTGACCATCCACAAGTCCATGCCGGTGCCGCCGGACCTGCGCGCCGCCCTGGCCGGCTACGCGAAGGCGTAAAGACAGCCTGCCGTCGTCAGACCTGACGCTTCTTCAGGTGCCTGAGGTCATGGAAAGCGCCCGCTTCCATCGTGTCGGCGACCAGCGTCTTCAGCGCGGCGCGCTGGATCTTTTCGGTCGCCGTCAGCGGCAACGCCTCGACAAAAGCTACCCAGCCCGGCACCTTGTAGTAGGCCATGCGCTCCAGCGCCCAGCGGACGATCTCCTCGGCCGCATCGGCTCCCGACCCCGCCTCGCGCGGCACGATCAGGGCGGCGACCTCGTCGCCCCGGACGGCATCGGGCGTGGCGGCGACGCCGGCCTGCCGCACCAGCGGGTGCCGGTTGAGCACCGTTTCGACCTCGACGGCGGCGATGTTCTCGCCGGAGCGGCGGATGACGTTCTTCTTGCGGTCGACGAAGTGGAGGTCGCCGTCGGCGTCGCGCGCGACGATGTCGCCGGTGTGGAACCAGCCATCTGCCCAGGCCTCGGCGGTCGCCTCCGGGTCCTTGAGGTACTCGCGGAAGAAGCCGAAGCGCGGCCGGGCGCCGGCATGGCGCACCAGCAGTTCGCCGGGCATGTCGGCGGCGGCGTCCTGCCCCTCGGCATCGACCACGCGAATCTCGACCTCGGGACCGGGCCTGCCGAAGCAGCTGGTGCCGGTCTTGCGCGGCTCGCTGCCGGCGCAGATGACGCCGCCGCTGCCGGTCTCGGTCATCGCCCAGGCCTCCAGCAGCGGCACGCCGAAGCGCTCTTCGAACGGCGCATGCAGCGCCTTGTCGACGCCGGCGCCGAAACCGAAGCGGGCGCCGTGCTCGCGGTCGCGTCCACTCTCCGGCGCGCCCATCAGCATCGAGGGCATGACGCCGAGATAATGGAAGCAGGTGGCGCGGCTTGTCCGCACCTGCTCCCACCAGCTTGCCGGGTGGAAGCGGTCGAGCATGATGAGGCAGCCGCCGACCGTCACCATCGCCATGACCGAAACGGCCATGGCGTTCATGTGGAAGACCGGCAGCGGGGTGAGCATGCGCTCGCAGCCCTGGCGCAGCGAAATCAACCCGCCGGCGTCGCGATACCAGTCGCCGGAATGGAGAAAGTATTCGTTGGTCAGCACGCAGCCCTTGGGGCGGCCGGTGGTGCCCGACGTGTAGAGCAGCGCGCATTCCGTCGCCGTATCGCCGGCGATCGCCTGGCGCGGCCCATCGAAGGGCGCGGGGACCGGCCCGTCCGGCGCGAACACGGGAATGGCGCGCCCGGCCTCCCGCGCCGCGCTTTCGAGTTCATCCATCCGCGCGGCAAGTGCTACGGCGGCGGTCATCTCGGAATGGGCGATGATGTAGGTGAGTTCGCTGGCGCGCAGGTCCGGGTTGATCGGCACGACGGAAACGCCGAGCCCGTTCAGCGCGAACCAGATTTCGAGGAAGGAAGGCCGGTTCTGCAACAGGAGGCCGACCCGATGGCCTTGGCCGTAGCCGGCGGCGCGGAATTTTTCGCGCCAGCCCTCGATACGTCCAAGCATCTGCGCATAGCTCACCGTCTCGGCGGCGATACCGTAGATGCGGGCCGTTTCCTCCAGCACTTCAAGGAACGGCGCCTCGCCGTGCGCCTGCGCCGTGGCGCGAAAACGGGAATAGACCGTTTCGGCAGACATTAGGCCCGGCTCCCTTGCGGGCGATCGGAGCCCTCCCGAGCCGGGGAAGCGGCCTGCCTGCTTCCGGGAAATATCGCTGCCCGCATCGCGTCCCTCTTCTGGCCAGCGCGCCGGTCGCGCTACCGATCCTGCGGCCACCATAGTGCTTTATGCTTGAAGCATCTAGGAATAAGTAAGAGGATATGCCGGCATGGTCTCATGCGCCTGACCGGCATGGCCGAATCCGCGGCCTGCCAGCACCTTGTGTCACAACAGGATCGGGGGGAGGAAATGCGAATCTTCTGGCAAAGCTTCGTCGACGCCAGGATCGGCGCCTCCTATCTGGAGCGGCTCGAAGCCCGCCTCAACGCCATCGCCGCACCCGGAACCGAGGTGACGGTCCACGGCATGTCGCCGCCCGACCGCAGCTTCGGCCGGCTGGCCGAGTTCCGCTGCGCCATCCAGGCCGTCGAGGCCGGCATCGGCGCGGAGGAAGCGGGGTTCGACGCCTATGTGATGGGCCATTTCCAGGACCCCGGCCTCTATGAGTTGCGCTCGGCGCTGCGCATTCCCGTCGTCGGCGCCGGCGAGGCGACGCTGCTCGCCGCCTCGCAGCTCGGGCGCCGCATCGGCCTTGTCACGCTGGACCCGGTGTTCGAGGTCTGGCACCTGGAGCAGGCCGAGCGCTACGGGTTGGCAAGCCGTGTCTGCCACGTCACCGGCATGGGCTGCCGGCCAGAGGATTTCGACCGCTGCTTTTCCGGCGACGATACGGCGAAGGCGCGGCTGCTCAGCGATTTCACCGCCTGCGCGCTGCCGATGGTGGAGAAGGGCGCCGACGTGATCGTTCCCGCCGGCGTGCTGCCCGGCCTGCTGATCGGCGGCGAGCGCGGCTTCACCGTCAAGCACGCGCCGGTCGTCGACTGCGCGGCGGTCGCACTGAAGTCGGCGGAGATGTGGGTGCAGTTGCGGGCCTTGAGCGGCATCGAGCCGAGCCGCGGACCTTCTTTCGCGCTGGCCGGCGAGCAGGCGAAAGAAGACTTCCTGCAACTCGCCCGCAACGGCACGTCTTCCTCTCGATGACCGAACAAGGAGCCACGCGATGAAACCGGAAAAGATCGTCTACCGGACCGAGGCCACGGCGACGGGCGGACGCGACGGACGCGCCGCCACGAAGGACGGGCGTCTCGCCGTGTCGCTCTCGATACCGAAGGAGTTCGGCGGCCCCGGCGGCGAGGGCACCAACCCCGAGCAGCTTTTCGCCGCCGGCTGGTCGGCCTGCTTCCTCAGCGCCGTCAAGCTGGCCGGGCGGCTGAACAAGGTCGCCGTGCCCGACGACGCCACGGTGACCGCGAAGATCGGCGTCGGCCCGGTCGGCGTCGGCTACATGTTCGCCGCCGAACTGGTGGTGGCGCTGCCGGGCATCGACCGCGCCACCGCCGAAAAGCTCGTGGCCGGCGCGCATGAGCGCTGCCCCTTCTCAAGGGCGACGCAAGGCAATATCGATGTCGTGCTGACCGTTGCCGAAGCGTGATCGATGGCGAAACCGGCCTCCCGCAGGACACCCTATGACGGCGTGGTCATCACCACGCCGGTCACCATCCCCTATCAGCGCTATTCGATCGAGAGCGCGCAGTGGTGGATCGGCCGGGCGCTGCGGGCTCTCGCCGACGCCTCCGGCATCGCGGCGCGCGATTTCGACGGCTTCTGCCTGTCCTCCTTCACCGTCGGCCCCGACACGGCGATCGGCCTGACGCAGCATTTCGGCCTCAGCGTGCGCTGGCTGGACACCATCCCGCTCGGCGGCGCCAGCGCCATCGCCGCGCTCAGGCGGGCGGCGCGGGCGGTGCAGGCGGGCGACTGCGACGTCGTCGCCTGCGTGGCCGGCGACACCAACCATGTCGATTCCTTCCGCCGCACGCTGGAGAACTTTTCCCGCTTCGCGCAGGACGCGGTCTACCCTTACGGCGCGGGCGGCGCCAATGCCAGCTTCGCGATGATCGCGCGCCACTACATGAAACGCTTCGGCGTCGCTCGCGAGGACCTTGGCCGCATCGCCGTCGCCCAGCGCGCCAACGCGCTCAACAACCCGCACGCGCTGATGAAGACGCCGCTGACGCTGGAGCAGTACATGGCGGCGCGGCCGATCGCCGATCCGATCCACCTCTACGACTGCGTGATGCCCTGCGCCGGGGCCGAGGCCTTCCTCGTCATGCGAGAGGAGATGGCGGCTGCCTCCGGGCTGAAGGGCGCGAAAATCCTCGCCTCCATCGAGCGTCACAACGCCCGGCTCGACGACGTGGTGCAGAACCACGGCGGCTGGGTGGCCGACATCGGCGACCTCTACGCCATGGCCGGTGTGCGGCCGGACGCCCTCGACTTCGTGCAGACCTACGACGACTATCCGGTGATCGTGATGATGCAGCTGGAGGATTTGGGTTTCTGCGCCAAGGGAGAAGGGGCCGCGTTCGTGCGCGCGCACGACCTGACTATCGGCGGCGACTTCCCCCACAACACCTCCGGCGGCCAGCTTTCCGTCGGCCAGGCCGGTGCCGCCGGTGCCTATCTCGGCGTCACCGAGGCGATCCGGCAGGTGCTGGGCAGCGCCGGGCCGACGCAGGTCGCCGGCGCGCGCACGGGGCTCGCCTCCGGCTTCGGCATGATCAACTACGACCGCGGCCTGTCGTCCGGCGCCGTGATCGTCTCGGGAGACGGATGATGGTCGAGCCGCTGCAGCAACCGGAGCGCAGGAACCCGCTCAAGCGCACCCGCCAGCCGTCGCTGCCGCCCATGGGGCGCAGCCGCGCCGGCATGCTGTTGACGCGCGCCGCCGCCGAGGGGCGGTTCGCGCTGCAACGCTGCGGCGAATGCGGCGCGTTCTGCTATCCCGCGCACGACGTCTGCCCCGGCTGCCTGTCCACCGATCTGAAGCTGACCGACGCGCCGAACGGCGGCACGCTCGTTTCCGAAACCATGGTGCGCGTGCCCGCCGACGTCTATTTCCGCGAGCGAGCGCCGTGGCGCATCGGCATGGTCAAGCTCGACTGCGGCCCGACCGTGATCGCGCATCTTCATGCCGACTGCCGCGAGGCGGAGCCTGTGCGGCTCTCCCTCCAGCTCGACAAGGCCGGGCAGGCCGCCGCTTTCGCCCGGCCCGCCCGCGACGCGGCGAACGCCGCCGACGACCGGCAATGGCGCGAGATGACGGCGTCGCCGAAATTCCGCCGCGTGCTGGTGACGAACGGCCGCTCCGCCGTCGGCCAGGCGACGGCGGCGGCACTCGTCGCGGCCGGCGCCAAGGTCCATGTCGGCATCGCCGAACCTTGGAAACCCTTCGAGGCGGGCAAGGCGCTGGAAGGCTGCACGGTGGTGCCGCTCGACGTGACCGATGAGCGCTCCGTTCGCGACCTCGCGTCCGACATCGGCGGCAAGGTGGATATCCTCATCAATACCGGCGAGCATACCCGTCCCGGTGGCCTGATCGGGCGGCAGGGCACCGCTACCATCATGGACGAGATTTCGCAGACCTATCTCGGCTTCGTGCACCTGGCGCAGGCGTTCGGGCCGGCGATGCGCGCAAGGGGCGGCGACGGCGTCGACAGCGCGGCCGCCTGGGTCAACGTCTTTTCCGTCTACGCGCTGGCGAACTGGGCCGCCTACGGCACGACCAGCGCGGCGGAGGCAGCCTGCGTGTCGCTGTCGCACTGCCTGCGCGGCGAATTGAGGGCCGGCGGCGTGCGCGTCGTCAACCTGTTCACCGGCCCGCTCGACACCGAATGGTTCCAGACCGTGCCGCCGCCCAAGGTGGCGCCGAAGGCGGTGGCCAAGGCCATCGTGTCGGCGCTGGAAAGCGGCGTCGAGGAGGTTTTCGTCGGCGACGTCGCCGAGGATGTCCGCCAACGGCTGGAAGCCAACCCGAAAGCGCTGGAACGCGATCTCGGCGCCTGAAAACGAAACGAGGACGAGAAGGCATGGCCGCACCCGACCCGCTGGATTTCGCCGCCGCCATCGCGACGGGCGCGCTGCGCGTCGTCGACCTGACGGCGACGCTGACGCCCGACTTTCCCGTCATCGTGCTGCCGCCGGAATTCGGCCAGGCGGCGCCCGTGCGCATCCGCGAGGTCTCGCGCTACGACGGCAGGGGTCCCGGCTGGTACTGGAACAACATCACGCTGGGCGAGCACACCGGCACGCATTTCGACGCGCCGATCCACTGGTACACCGGCAAGGACCTGCCCAACAACGCGGTGGACACGCTGCCGGCCGAGCACATGATCGCGCCGGCCTCAGTGATCGACTGTTCCGGCGAGGCGGCCGCCGATGACGATTTCCTGCTGACACGCGCCCGTGTCGAGGCATGGGAAGAAGAGCACGGCCGCATTCCCCGAGGCCACTGGGTGCTGCTGCGCACCGACTGGTCGAAGCGCTCGCCGCGCGATTACGCCAACCTGAGGGAGGACGGCGCGCATACGCCCGGCCCGGACGCGGACGTGATGAAATGGCTGGTCGAGGAGCGCGGAATCCTCGGTTTCGGTACCGAAACGATCGGTACGGATGCCGGGCAGGCGAGCCATTTCGAACCGCCGCACCCGGCGCACCATTTCCTGCACGGCGCCGGCCGCTACGGGCTGCAATGCCTGTGCAACCTCGACCGGCTGCCGCCCACCGGCGCCATCCTGATCACGGCGCCGCTGAAAATCCTCAACGGCTCGGGAAGCCCGCTGCGCGTGCTGGCGGTGACCCGCGCCTGAAGCCGCCTCGCCTCAGGCGATCGCCATGCGGTGCGACACGTTCTTGACCACCGTATAGGGCAGCAGGCCCTCTATGCCGCCTTCGCGGCCGTAGCCGCTGTCCTTGACGCCGCCGAACGGCACCTCGGCCACCGAAGCCTCCAGCGTGTTGATCGAGACGTTGCCCGCCTCGATGCCGTCCGCCAGCCGGTCGGCGTTGCTGGCCGAATGGGTGAAGGCGTAGGCGGCAAGGCCGAAGGGCAGCGCATTGGCCTTCTCGATCGCCTCGTCGAGCGAGGAGACCGGATTGATGACGGCCAGCGGTCCGAACGGCTCCTCGCGCATGACGCGCGCGTCGTCCGGCAGGTCGGCGAGCACCGTGACGGGGAAGAAGTAGCCGCGGTTGCCCAGCCGCTCACCGCCCGCCAGCACGCGCGCGCCCTTGGCCCTGGCGTCGGCGACGAGCGCCTCCATCGCCTCGATGCGGCGATGGTTGGCCAGCGGTCCCATCTCGACGCCGGCGTCGAAGCCGTTGCCGATGGAGACGGTCCGCGCCTTCTCGGCGAAGGTGTCGGCAAAAGCCCTGTAGATCCGCTCCTGCACGAAGAAGCGCGTCGGCGAGGTGCAGACCTGGCCTGCGTTGCGCGCCTTGCGCACGGCCGAGGTGACGGCGGCTTCGACCGGATCGACATCGTCGCAGACGATCACCGGCGCATGGCCGCCGAGTTCCATCAGCACCGGCGTCATGTGGCGGGCCGCCAGTTCCGACAGGTGCTTGCCGACTGCCGTCGAGCCGGTGAAGGCGACCAGCCGTACCTGCGGCTGCGGGATGAGATAGGAGGAAATGTCGGCCGGAACGCCGAAGACGAGGTTGAAGACGCCCGCCGGCAGGCCGGCATCGTGGAAGGCGCGGGCGATGTGATAGGCGCCGGCCGGCGTCTCTTCCGCAGCCTTGATGATGATGGAGCAGCCGGAGGCCAGCGCGCCGGCGATCTTGCGTGCCGGCTGGCTCATCGGGAAGTTCCACGGCGAGAAGGCGGCAACCGTGCCGATCGGCTGGTGGTGGACGATGTAGCGGATGCCGGGCTCGCTGGGGACGACGCGGCCGTAGGTGCGCTGGCCTTCGGCTGCGTCCCATTCGAAGAACTCGCAACCGCGGATGACCTCCAGGCGCGCCTGCGGAAACGGCTTGCCGTGCTCCAGCGTGATCGAGCGGGCGATCTCGTCGATGCGCTCGCGCATCAGCGCGGCCGCCTTCAGGATGATGGCGGCGCGCTTGGCCGGCGCCGTCCGGCTCCAGATGCGGAACCCCTTGTCGGCGGCGGCGAGCGCATCGTCGAGATCGGCGCGGGAGGCGACCGGCACGGCGCCGACGACGGTTTCGTCGGCCGGGTTCAGCACCGGCAGCGTCTCGGCGCTCTTGCGCCAGGCGCCGTCGATATAGAGCATGAGGTCGGGATAAGAGGTCGCCATTCTAGTCTCCATGATGCGCGACGGCTAATGCGCAAGCGGCGCGACCTGGTTCTCGACCAGCCGCACGAGGTTGAGCGCCGTCAGTTCCGATGACTTGGGATTGGTTTTCAGCGGTTCGTTCTCGAACAGCATCTCCATGCGGCCGAAAGCGCCGGAGGCGCTGAGCCGATGGGAATTGCGGGACGCGGCCGGATCGGCCACCAGTTCGACGCGGGTGCGGTCGAGGCCGATGCCGGCAAGCGCCGAGATGACGGCGACATTGGCGTTCTGCGGAAAGGCGTCCGCCGCCTCGCGCGCCGTGCCGGCAAAGAAGGTTTTCGGCTCAGCCAGAGCGTCCAGGTCGAGCAGCGTTTCGGCGGAGGTGCCCTTCCAGGCGCGCGGCGGCTTGACGATAAAATGCACCACTTCGTCGATGCGGACGGCGGAGGCCGCCGTCAGCGCATCCATGCCGCCGAGCGCGCCGGGCGGAATGACGATCTGGCTGCCGTTCTGGCGCGCCACATCAACAAGCCGGGCGAGCAGCGCCTCGTCGCAGAAGGCGCTGGTGGAGGACACCGCGAAGCGCCTGGCATGCCGCAGCGCCGCCTCGCCCCAGACCGGTACGGAGGGGCGCCCGGCCGCCTCGATCACCATGTCGAGGCCGAGGCCGGCCAGTTCGCCAGGTTCCGAAATCAGGCGCGCGCCGGTCGGCAAATCCGGCCGTGCCCTGTCGGCATCGCGCACCGCGACGGCGATGATGTCGACAGGTGCTTCCCGCTCGGCCAGCAATTGGGCGACGCGTGTGGCAATCGCCCCCCAGCCGACGAAGCCGAGCCGCAGCCGGCGCCCGCCTTGCCTGTCAGATGCCGACATAGCGATGCACCAGATCGGCGTTGGCGGTCAGGTCGGCGCTGGAGCCGGACCAGACCGTGCGACCCTTTTCGAGGATGTAGTGGCGATCGGCCAACCGCTTCAGCACATGGATGTTCTTGTCGATCAGCAGGATCGACTGGCCCTCGGCCTTTAGCGCCTCGATGCAGCGCCAGATCTCGGCACGGATGACGGGCGCCAGCCCTTCCGTCGCCTCGTCGAGGATGAGCAGCTTCGGGTTGGTCATCAGCGCGCGGCCGACCGCCAGCATCTGCTGCTCGCCGCCCGACAGCGTGCCGGCGGCCTGGCCGGCGCGTTCGCCGAGCCGGGGAAACAGCGCATAGACGCGCTCCAGCGTCCACGGGTTTTGCCGCTTCAGCCGGTTCGAGGCGGTGGCGACGAGGTTTTCGCGTACCGTCAGCGTCGGGAAGGTCTGGCGGCCCTCGGGCACGAGGCCGACGCCGAGGCGCGCGACCGTTTCCGGCGTCGCGCCCGACACCTCGCGACCGGTGAACCGCACCGTGCCGGCGCTGGGCTTCAACAGCCCCATGATGGAGCGCACCGTCGTCGTCTTGCCCATGCCGTTGCGGCCGAGCAGCGTCACCACCTCGCCCTCGCCGACGCCGAGTTCCACGTCGAACAGCACCTGGCTCGGCCCGTAGGCCGATTGCAGCCCGCTGACGCTCAGCATAGCTCGTCTCCCTCGCCGAGATAGGCGGCGCGCACCTCCGCGTTGTCGCGAATCTCGTCGGCCGTGCCGGTGGCGATGACGCGGCCGTAGACCAGCACGGAGATGCGATCGGCGAGCGCGAAGACGGCGTCCATGTCATGCTCGACCAGGAGCATGCTGACCTTGGTCTTCAGCGCCATCAAAAGCGCCACCATCTGCCGGCTTTCGGAGTGGCCGAGCCCTGCCATCGGCTCGTCGAGCAAAAGCAGGCGCGGCTCGGTGGCGAGCGCCACCGCAAGCTCGAGCTGCTTCTGCTCGCCATGCGACAGGTTGGCGACCTGCTCATCGGCACGTCCCGCAAGGCCGATGGTGTCGAGGAAGCCGAGCGCCGTTTCGCGCAGCGAAGCCTCGCCCCGCACATTGCCCCAGAAGCGGAAGGAATGGCCCTGCCGGACCTGCACGGCGGTCGCGACGTTGTCGAGCACGGTATATTCCGGCAGGAGGCAGGTGATCTGGAAGGTCCGCCCGAGGCCGAGGCCGATGCGGCGGGCGGTAGGCAGAGCGCCGATATCCCTGCCCTCCAGCTCGATCGTGCCGGCGTCGTGTCTCAACTCGCCGACGAGCTGGGAAATCAGCGTCGTCTTGCCGGCGCCGTTGGGGCCGATCAGGGCGTGGATTTCGCCGGGGTGTACGTCGATGGTCACGCCGTCGGTGGCCACCAGCCCGCCGAAGCGCTTGACCAGTCCCCTTACGGACAGGATCGGCCCGCTCATGCACGCCTCCCGAGAAGACGGCCGAACAGCGCCTCGATGCCGCCGTTGGTGTAGAGCACGACGAACAGGAGGATGAAGCCGAGGCCGAGCTGCCAGTATTCGGTCCACGAGGCCAGCACCGATTCCAGCACGATATAGGCGCCCGCGCCGATCAGCGGCCCGAACAGCGTGCCGACGCCGCCCAGCACCACCATGACCATCAGTTCGCCCGACTTCGTCCAGTGCACCATGTCGGGGCTGGCGAAGCGCAGGAAATTGGCCATCAGGCAGCCGGCCAGCCCGGCGCCCATGCCGGAGATGACGAAGGCGACCAGCTTGTAGCGATAGGCCGGCAGGCCGAGGGCCGCCATTCGCCGCTCGTTCTGGCGCAGCCCGGTGAGCACGTTGCCGAAGCGCGAATTGACCAGCCGCCAGAGCAGGAAGAAGAACACCACCGTGATGGCCAGACAGACATAATAGTAGGTCTGCTTGTCGCGCATCTTCAGCCCGAACAGTTCGTTGGTGCGGCGGATGATCAGCCCGTCGTCACCGCCATAGGTCTTGAGCGAGACGAACAGGAAGAACAGCATCTGGGCGAAGGCGAGCGTGATCATGATGAACTGCACGCCGCCGGTGCGCAGCGACAGCGCGCCGATCAGGGCTGCGGCCGCGCCGCAGACGATCAGCGTCACCGGCAGCGTGACGAGCAACTGGTTGGTGCCGGGGACAAGGCCGAGGAACAGGTCGTCCTGGGTGTAGTGCTGGTAGAGGATGCCGACGACGTAGCCGCCGAGGCCGAAGAAGGCGGCGTGGCCGAAGCTGACCATGCCGCCATAGCCGAGCACGAGGTTGAGGCTGGCGGCGGCGATGCCGTAGATCAGCGCGCGTGTCGCCAGCGAGGTCATCGCCGGGTAGCCCGTTGCGCTGGCGATGAACGGCAGGGCGAGCAGGAGCACCGCGACTACCGCCAGCAGGATCTGTTTCTTGATCGAGTTGTCCATGAAGCGGGCCGGATCAGAAATTGGAGGCGAACAGCCCCTTGGGGCGGATGAGAAGCACCAGGGCCATCAACAGGTAGATGCCCATGGAGGCGATGCCGGCGCCGAGCGCGTCCGCCTCCGGGCCGACCATGACGTGGCGCAGCATCGACGGCAGGTAGGCGCGCAGCATGGTGTCGACGACGCCGAGCAGCAGGGAGGCGACGAAGGCGCCGCGGATGGAGCCGACGCCGCCGATGACGACGACGACGAAGGTGGTGATGAGGATCTGTTCGCCCATGCCGACCTGCACCGCCAGGATCGGCCCCGCCATCATACCGGCGAGACCCGCCAGCAACGCACCGAGGCCGAAGACGATGGTGTAGAGGACGCGCACGTCGACGCCGAGCGCGCGCACCATCTCGCGGTTGGTGGAGCCGGCGCGCACCAGCATGCCGATGCGGGTCTTGTTGATGAGCAGGTAGAGGCCGACGGCGATCAGCAGGCCGACGACGATGATGGTGAGGCGATAGACCGGATAGGGCAGACCCGGCAGCAACTGGACGGAGCCGTCGAGCAGCGGCGGGATCGAAACGAACAGCGGCTGGCGGCCGAACAGCAAGGTGACGACCTGGTTGAAGATGAGGATCAGCGCGAAGGTTGCCAGCACCTGGTCGAGATGGTCGCGCTTGTAGAGGCGGCGCACGATGAGGAATTCGATGGCCGCGCCGACCAGCGCGGCGGCGGCAAGTGCCGCCGGGATGCCGAGGAAGAAGGAACCGGTCTGCATCGCCACCCAGGTCCCGGCATAGGCGCCGACCATGTAGATCGAGCCGTGCGCGAGGTTGATGACGCCCATGATGCCGAAGATCAGCGTCAGGCCCGCCGCCAGCAAAAAGAGCATGACGCCGAACTGCAATCCGTTCAGCAATTGCTCGAGGAAAAGCGTCATCGAGGAGCGCCCTGGTCGTTCCGGAAAGAGAATGGAGCGGCCGCGGCGGACCTGGCCGCCGCGGCCGTGGAGAGGTCGTCTGCTACATCTTGCACTGGTCGGCGTAGGCGTCGCCGTGGTCCTTGAAGACGTCGCCGACGGTCTTGATGACCGGCTTGCCGTCCTCGCCCTTTTCCACCTTGAGGTGGTACCAGTCCTGGATCGGATGCTGGTTGACGCCGAACTTGAACTTGCCGCGCACGGATTCGAAATCCGCCTTGCGCATGGCGTCGCGGAAGGCGTCGGCGTCGTCCATGTTACCGCCGGTGGCCTTGAGCGCGGCTGCGATCGCCAAAGCCGTATCGTAGCTCTGGCTGGCGTAGTAGGTCGGCATGCGGTTGTACGCCTTCATCCACGCTTCCATGAACTTCTTGTTGGCCGGGTTGTCGAAATCCGCGTTCCAGTGCGAGGAGATGTTGAGCCCCACCGCCGCGTCGCCGATGGCCTTCAGCGTCACCGCATCCATGGAAGGCTCGGCCAGCACCATCGGCACGGTGCTCAGCAGCCCCGCCTGCTCATACTGGCGCAGGAAGGCGATGCCGAGGCCGCCGGGATGGAACTGGAACACGACTTCCGGCTTGGCGGCGCGGATCTGAGCCATCTCGGCGGCGAAGTCGGTCTGGTCGAGGCTGGTGTAGGTCTCGCCGACGATCTCGCCCTTGAAGTAGCGCTTGAAGCCGGTGATGGCGTCCTTGCCGGCCTGGTAGTTCGGCGCCAGCACGAAGGCGGTCTTGTAGCCGAGGTTCTGCGCCAGTTGGCCGGCGCTCTCGTGCAGGCTGTCGTTCTGCCAGGAGACGACGAAGTAGTTCTCGTTGCACTCCTTGCCCGCCATGTTCGAGGGCGCGGCGTTGGGGCTGATGTAGAAGGCGCCGGCATCGACGATGTCGGGCACCGTCGCACCCGCGACGTTGGAGAAGACGATGCCGGTGAACAGCTTGACGCCGTCGTTGCTGAGCATCTTCTCGGCGATCTGCTTGCCCTGCCCCGGCTTCAGGGCATCGTCCTCGACCTTGACGTCCACCGGCACGCCGCCGAGCTTGCCACCTTCCATGTCGATGGCGAGCTGGAAGGCGTCACGGATATCCTGGCCAATATAGCCGCCCGGCCCCGACAGCGTGGTGATCAGGCCGATCTTGACCGGGTCCTGCGCCAGGGCCGGGAAGGCGGCCATGGCGGACGCGGCAAGCGCCAAAAAAGTTCTCCTCAGCATGTCTTTTCGTTCTCCTCTGTTTCGCTTCGGCGGCCTTCGGTCGCTTCTCGTTGCACCGTCGTTTCCGGCCCGCCGGGTCGGACGACCCGGCAGACAAAATTACATGCTTGAAATTAAATGACCACCCAGCCTTCCGGCGCTTTCTTGCCGGGGTGGAGGGTGCCGCATTTCGGGCAGGTGCGCGCCTTCTCGTCGGCGTAGAAGGCCTGGTAGATCGGCGGCAGGTCGTCGACGATGGAGACCAGGTCGACCTCGGCGCGGTGCACCAGGGCCTTGCATTCGAAGCAGTACCATTCGATCGCGTCGAGGGCGCCTTCGGGACGGGCCGGCTCGATGACGAGGCCGACCGAGCCTTCCTGCGGGCGCTGCGGCGAGTGGCGCATATGCGCGGGAAGAAGGAATATCTCGCCCTCGCGGATCGGCACGTCGTAGAAGTCACCGGTGGAGGTGTCGTGCACCTTCAGGAGCATATCGCCCTTCAACTGATAGAAGAACTCCTCGACCGGATCGTCATGATAGTCGGTGCGGCCGTTCGGGCCGCCGACCACGGTGACCATCAGGTCAGCGTCCTTGAACACCAGCTGGTTGCCCACCGGCGGCTTCAAGAGATGTGCGTGCTCATCGATCCACTTCGAGAAATTGAATGCCGAAAGACGTGTTCCACTCATGGCTTCCTCCTTGCGTTGCGCGGCGCGGGCGCCGCCGGTTCCAGTCTCACGCGGTCTTCAGGCCGCACGTCTCGAAGGCTTCGCGGGTGGCCTTCTTCTCCGCTTCCGTCAGTTCCAGCAACGGCGGGCGAACGCGACCGCCCGTCTGCCCCAGCAGGTCCTGCCAGTATTTCTGGTGCGCGTGCGGCTTCTCGGCCGGGCGCGTGCCCTTGAGCGCGGCGCGCACCGGGTCGAGGCTGTCGCGCAACCTGCGCGCCTCCTGGGCCTTACCGGCGAAGGCGAGGTCGGTGTAGGCGCGCATGCGCCGGTCGGCCTTTGTCTGGATCAGATAAGGCGGCGAGGAGCAGAGATAGAGCTGCCAGCCGAGCTCCAGGATGTTGTCCAGCCACTCCTCCTCGGAGGCGGTGCTGACCAGGATGCGGTCGCCGGCCAGTCGGGTGAGTTCGGCATACATGGGCCGCGGCACGCTGTACTTGATGGCGACGACGTTCTCGATGTCGGCCAGCCGGTTGCAAAGCTCGGGGCTCATCAGGTAGCCGCTGTCGGGATGGCTCCACAGCGCGATGCCGATATCCACCTTGCTTGCGATGGTGCGGTAGTAGTTGAGCAGCGTCTCGTCCTGTTCCTTGAAGAAATGCAGGATGGGCGCATGCACGACGATGTAGTCGGCGCCGACCTTCTGGGCATGTTTGGCGAGGTCGATCACCACGTCCATGTTCTGGTCCGAGCAGGACATGATGGTCTGGGCCCGGCCGGCGCAGGCTTCCACAGCCAGTTCGAAATTGCGCTTGCGCTCCTCCAGCGACATGGAGAAGAACTCGCCCTGCTTGCCGGCGATGAAGAAGCCGTCGATGCCGAGGTCCCCGATCCAGTGGTCGACGTTGCGGCGGAAGCCGTCCTCGTCGACGGCGAGCGAATCGGTGAACGGCATCAGGGCCGCCGCCCAGATGCCTTTCATCGTCGCCCGCGAATGGGCCTTGGCGTCTTTCTTCGAATAGTTCATCGCTCGTCCGTCTTTCCGCATCCGGCCACGGCCGGTCTTGATTTCAAGCCTTGCCGATCAGGCGCAGCAAGGCCCGCGACAGTTCCGTATCCTCGTCGGCCAGATCGAGGATGACGTCGAAATGGTTGCGCCACGGCACCTCGATCAGCTCGGAGGAAAAGCCGGCTTCGCGCCATTGCCGGTCGTAGTCCACCGACTGCCGCTTGAAGCCGTCGGCCTCGCCGGCGGCGTAGGCGACCACGATGGGGCAGCCGCGACCGGGCAGGTTTTCCGCCGGGCTCAGCGCGCCGACCGCAGCGTCGTCCAGCTTCATCCAGTCCTGCACGTAGGACTTCGCGATCGGCCCCAGATGGAACAGGCCGCTGACCGGCAGCGCGCCCTTGACCACGTCTTCAGACACGCCGAAGTCCTTCTGCCAGCCGCCGGCGATGACCGTGCCCGTCAGGTGCCCGCCGGCCGAGCTGCCGCCGACGAAAATCCTGTCCGGATCGATGCCGTAGGCGCGGCCGTTCTTCGACAGGAAGGCGATCGCCGCGCGCATCTCGCGCACGATCTCGGTCAGCGAGGTTTCCGGCGCCAGCCGGTAATCGACGGCGACGGAAGCGATGCCGTGCTTCGCCAGCATGCCGGCCATGAAAGCGGAATCGCGCTTGGAGAGCGCGCGCCAGTAGCCGCCGTGGATGAACACGAATACGGGGCGGAGCTCGCCGGCCGCCGTGCCGAAGATGTCCAGCGCCTGACCGCTTTCTTCGTCATAGACCACGTCGAGATGCGTCGCGTGAGACTCGCGCGCCGCATCCGACATGGCGCGATAGCGCAGCATCTCCGCCTCGTAGGCCGCGACGGGGATCGTCGCCCGCGCATTGTAATCGCGGTCGAGCCGTTCGCGCGGCCAGCCGGCTTCCTCGGCGATGCGGCTCGCCATCTTCAAGCGTCCTTCAGGAAGGCGCGGATGGCGTCGGCCACCGCCTTCGGCTGTTCCAGCGTCGGGAAATGTGTGCGGCCCGGCAGCTTGTTCGGCCTGTACCAGGCGTTCTGCGCGGCAAAATCGAGCTGCGCCTGCGTGTATTCCGGCTCGAAGGGCTGCGAATAGATGTGAGTGATCGGCCTGTACTCCTTCATCGCCGCCATGCGCTGCATGGGGTTGCCCCACTTGCGGTAAGCTTTTGCGATCTCGCGGCCCGAACGCGCCCACATCTCGAAGCTGTAGCCGGCCATCTCCTTGCTGACGTGATCGACGATGTCGCGGTTTTCGGTGTCGCCGATCCAGTAGGCGAACAGGTCGTCGCGGCCCTTCTCCCAGGCCGAACGCTCCTGCAACTCCTCGATGGCGCGGAAGAAATCCTCGTTCGGCGTCGTCTGGATCCAGTCGATGACCACCGAGCGCGGGATGCGCGAAGGCCCCAGCCGGTCGGTCGTCTCGATGTTGGCCCAGCCGCCATGCGAGGTCGAGACGGGCACGACCCTGCCGATCTCCAGCCGGTCGAGGAAGGCGATGACGTCAGACGCCTGGTCGGCGGTGACGAAATCGCCGTCGTGCTCGCGGTGCTCGCCATGGCCGCGCCAGTCGAGGCGGATGACGCGATGGGTTTTCGCCAGTTCCGGCGCCAGCGTCTTGAACAGGCGATGGTCCTGGCACCAGCCCGACAGCAGCAGCAGCACGTCGCCCTGCCCGGCCTCGTCCCAGGAAAAGGCGTTGGCGCCGATCTGGATGGATTTCATGGTCAAAGCGGGAATGCCTCCGTTCCGGTCGGCACATGCCTGGCCGTCTTCATGCGCTGTTCGCCCAGTTCGCGCGATTTGCCGACGATCTTGAGCACAGCCGAGCGCACGTCGTCGGGCCAGGTGTTCATGCTACCGAGATTTTCGGCGGTGTCCTGCGTGTGCTCGGTCAGCGGCCGCTCGCGCGCTTCCCATTCGCCCAGCGCGGTGCCGATGTCGGCGGCGTCGGCGACGCTGACGGCCAGCGCCAACCCGTTCATCAGCGCGCAGCCGCCACCCTGCCCGAGATAGGGCGGCATGGCATGCGCGGCGTCGCCGACGATGGCCACGCGGCCCTTGCTCCAGCGCTTCAGCTTGGCGACCTCGAAGACATCCCAGCGGCCGGCATCGCCGAAGCGCACGATCAGGTTGGCGAGGTGCGGGAAGGACTGCGTCCACAGCGCCCGGTTGGCCGGCACCTTCAGCGCCTCGGCATCGTCGGCGCCGCAGCACAGCGCGACATAGAGATCGTCGGCGCTGGCCGGGGTGTAGAGAATGCGGCGCGAGCCGGAGAAATATTCGATGTAGCGGTTCTCGTCCTCGTGCGGCACGTCGCCCCTGGCGCGCGGGATGAGCATGCGGATTGCGCCATAGCCGAGGTCGCGGCGGTAAAGCAGGAGATCGAGGGAATCGCGCACGCGCGAATTGATGCCATCGGCGCCGACCACCAGATCGGCCTCGCAGCGCGTCCCGTCGGCCAGCAGCAATTCGCCCTCGGGCGTCGCGCCGACGGCTTCCGAGCCGGTGCGGATGTCGACGCCGGCTTCGCGGCAGACATCGACAAGCGTGTTGATGAGCGTCTCGCGCAGGATGGTGACCAGACGCGCGTCGCCCGGACCGTTGATGGGGATTTCCTCCATCGTGATGTCGTCGTGGTCGCGGGTGTGGAACTCAGGGCCGATATGGGCGCCGACGGTCGCCCTGTCATAGGCGCCGATGGCCTTGAGCACGCGCAGGCCGTTGCTCCAGATATAGATGCCGGCGCCGAAGGTGCGCAGCGTCGACGCGCGCTCATGCACGGTCACCGACCAGCCGCGCTGCGCCAGCGCGGCCGCCGTCGTCAGGCCGCCGATGCCGGCCCCGGCGATCTCCGCATGGCGCTTGCCTCCGCTTTCGCGCATCGTTCCGTCCCTGTCCTCCACTGCCTGAGAGTTTCCCGGCCAACGGAAATTCATGCAAGTGAATTATCTGGAATTTTCTATGAGGGCATGGAATATCAGGATGCCATGAACGACACGCGCGCCAAGCCGCTGACGACACACCTGACCCTTCGCCACCTGCGCATGGTGGTGGCGATCGTGGAGGAAGGCAACCTGGTGCGCGCCGCCAAGCGCCTCAACATGACGCAATCGGCGGTGACGAAGGCCTTGCAGGAGATCGAGGCGCTGACGCGCGCCCACCTGTTCGACCGCACCAACCGCGGCGTCGTGCCGACCCTTTTCGGCACCACGCTGGCCGACCACGCGCGGCTGGTGCTGGCGCAGCTCGCGCACGCCGAGGAGCATCTGGCGGACCTGCGCGACGGCAAGGGCGGCAGGGTGGCGATCGGCACGCTGCTGGCGGCCTCAGCCGAACTCCTGCCCAAGGCGATCGCGCAGCTGCGCCGCGAGCGGCCGAAGCTGGTCGTCAAGGTGGTGGAAGGCATGGACGACGTGCTGATCCCGGCGCTCAAGGCCGGCGACCTCGACCTCGTCATCGGCCGGCTGTCGGAGCGGCGCGAGACCATGAGCCTCAGCCAGGAGGTGCTGACGGCGGATTTCGCCAGCGTGGTCGCGCGCCGTGGCCATCCGCTGACCCGGCGCAAGAACGTCTCGCTGGCCGAACTGACGAAGTGGGAATGGATCCTGCCGCCACCCGAAACCAACATGCGCCGGCAGATCGATATCACCTTCATGGAAGAAGGCCTCGATCCGCCTGTGCATGCGGTGGATTCCGTCTCGCTGCTGACCAACCGGCAATTGCTGCTCAGCGCCGACTATCTCGGCGTCTTCCCCGCGCAGGTGGCAAGGCAGGAGGCCGCGCTCGGCGGCATCGTCATCCTGCCGGTGGCGCTCAGGGCGACGGCCGGGCTGATCGGCATCACCACGCGCGCCGACATGCGCCTGTCGCCGGCGGCCGAAGTGTTCCTCCAGACACTGCGCACCGTCGCCGCCGAACTTGCCTGACATACCGGGCGTGACATGACGCCGCCTCAGTCGCGGCGCCCCTGCTATTCCCGCCCATCATAGCCGAATGAGCAGTTTTCCATTTACGCGCCTGCCGATCGAAGGAAGCTTTCGCTCGGGAGCCGGTCTGCAATGGGCTGGAAAGAACGACAACGGAGGGGAACCCCGACAATGCGCACCAAACGTCTCATGGCAGCGGCGGCACTGGCCTTTGCCGTCAGCACGACCGCACAAGCGGACGACCCCCTGAAGATCGGCATGATCACCACGCTGTCCGGTCCGGCCGGTTATCTCGGCCAGGACATCCGCGACGGCTTCCAGCTCGCCATCGACCAGAACAAGGGCGAGCTCGGCGGCAAGCCGGTCGCGCTGGTGGTCGAGGACGACAGCCTGAAGCCCGGCAATGCCCGGCAGATCGCCGACAAGATGCTGAACGAACAGGGGATAAAACTGTTCACCGGCATGGTCTTCGCCAACGTCGCCTTCGCCGCCGTGCCGGAAATCCTCGACAGCGACGCCGTCTACATCAGCGCCAACACCGCCTCCTCCACCTTTGCCGGCAAGGAGTGCAATCCCAACTACTTCGTCAGTTCCTGGCAGGACGACAGCCAGGGCGAGAGCGCCGGCGCGCTGGCACAGTCGCTGGACTACAAGAAGGCGTTCCTGATCGCGCCGAACTACCAGGCCGGCAAGGAGACGATGGTCGCTTTCAAGCGCTTCTACAAGGGCGAGGTGGTGGGCGAGACCTATACCGGCCTCGACCAGACCGACTTCGCCGCGGAAATGGCGCAGATCCGCGCCGCCAAGCCCGATGTCGTCTACGAATTCGAGCCGGGCGGCCTCGGCATCGCCTTCATGCGCCAGTACGAGCAGGCCGGCCTGCTCAAGGAAATCCCCATGGTGGTGCATCCGGCCTCGCTCGACCAGGCGATCGTGCAGGCGGTCGGCGACGCAGCCACCGGCGTGCAGGTCACCAGCCACTGGAATGAGGATTTCGACAATCCCGTCAACAAGGCCTTCGTCGCCGCCTGGAAGGCCAAATACGGCGACCGGCCGATCACCTACTACGCCGCGCAGGGCTATGACGCCGCCCTTCTGTTCGGCGTCGGACTGGAGAAGAGCGCCGGCGCCGACGATCTAGTCGGTTTCCGCAAGGCGCTTTTGACCTCCGATATCCCGACCGTGCGCGGCAAGTTCAAGTTCGGCCCGAACCAGCACCCGATCCAGGACTGGTATGCGCTGACGGCCGAGAAGGGCGCCGACGGCAAGATGGTGCTCAAGACCGAAAAGAAGGTGCTGACCGACCACAGCGACGTCTATGCCGCGGACTGCAAGATGGAGCCGGCGCAATAGACAGGCCCGCCTGAAAGCGGAAACGGCGGCGCGTCCTGAACAGCGTCCGCCGCCCTCTTTTCCGGAAACGCGGCCTGCTGCATTGTGGGCCGCGCAACGATTTCGGGAACCGGACCCGTGACCCTCTCGTCCTGGCAATTCTGGGCCGTGCTGTCGGCCGTGTTCGCCGCATTGACGGCGATCTTCGCCAAGGTCGGCGTCGAAGCGGTCGATTCCGATCTCGCGACCTTCATCCGCACGCTCGTCATCGTGGCCGTGCTGGCGGCGATCCTGGCGGGGATGGGCAAGCTGCAGGCGCCCGGCGCCATACCCGGCCGGACCTGGCTGTTTCTGATCCTGTCGGGCCTCGCCACCGGGGCGTCGTGGCTGTGCTACTTCCGCGCGCTCAAGCTCGGCGACGCGGCGCGCGTCGCGCCCATCGAGAAGCTAAGCGTCGTGCTGGTGGCGGTGTTCGGCGCGCTGTTTCTCGGCGAGCGGCTTGGTGCGGTGAACTGGCTTGGCGTCGGCCTGATCGCGGCCGGTGCCGTGCTCGTCGCCTACCGAGGATAGCGGCATACCGCGCGCTTCCGATTCGATGCGGCTGATGAGAATGTCGAAGCGGTTTGCCATGCGGCCGGGTGCTCCCTGCGATTGACTGATTCGGCTCCCTCAATTCGCCCGACCATGCTTTGTTCCCCACTGTGGCAAAGCGAAGGCAGCGCCGATCACGCTTTTGCAAGCGCCGCCGATCCGTGCGAGACAGGGCCATGGAGAGCGGCGGGAAACACAGCTACCTGATCGGCCGGACGGAGGTCACGGCGCGGCCGCTGGAGACAGCGCTCTATCTGGTCGCGACGCCGATCGGCAACCTCGCGGACATCACGTTCCGGGCGCTGGAGACGCTGGCCGCCGCCGACGTCCTCGCCTGCGAGGACACGCGGGTAAGCCGCGTGCTTTTGGAGCGCTACGGCATCCGACGGCGGACCACCGCCTATCACGAGCACAATGCGACTGAAGCCGGGCCGAAGCTGATCGCGGCGCTGGAAGCGGGAAAAAGCGTGGCGCTGATCTCCGACGCCGGCACGCCGCTGGTCTCGGACCCCGGCTACCGGCTGGTCGGCGAGGCGCTGGAAAAAGGCATCCGCGTCGTGCCGGTGCCCGGCGCGTCGGCGGCGCTGGCGGCGCTGACGGCGTCCGGCCTGCCGTCCGACACCTTCCTGTTCGCCGGTTTTTTGCCGGTCAAGACAGGGCAGCGCAAGGCGCGGCTGGAGGAACTGCGCGCCGTGCCGGCGACGCTGATCTTCTATGAATCGCCACGCCGGCTTTCCGAGGCGCTCGATGCCATGGCGGACGCGCTGGGCGACGGGCGCGCCGCGGCGGTCGGGCGGGAACTCACCAAGGCGTTCGAGGAGATGCGCACCGGCACGCTGGCGGCGCTCGCGACCCACTATGCGGCGGCCGACACGCCGAAGGGCGAGGTCGTCGTGTGCGTCGGCCCTCCCCTGCCCGTCGAGCAGAGCGCCGGTGACGTCGACGCGCTGCTTGTCTCGCTCGCCCGCGACATGCCGGCCTCGAAGGCGGCGGCGGAGGCGGCGAAAATGACCGGGCAGCCCAAGCAGGCGCTTTATCGCCGGCTGCTGGAGCTGAAGGACGGCGCCGGTGGCTGACGCCGCCACCGCCAAGCGACGCAAATCCTATCGCCGCGGCCATCGCGGCGAATGGCTGGCGGCGATGGCGCTGATGGCGAAAGGGTATCGCATCCTCGCCCGCCGCTACCGGACGAAACTCGGTGAGATCGACCTGATCGCCCGGCGCGGCGATCTCGTGCTCATCGTCGAGGTGAAGGCGCGGCCGACGCTGGTCGAAGCGATGGAGGCGATCGCGCGCGAGTCCGAGCGTCGCATCGAGGGCGCGGCCGACCTGTGGCTGTCACGGCAGCGCGACTTCGGCCGGCTTTCCATCCGCTTCGACATGGTGGCCGTGCTGCCGTGGCGCTGGCCGGTGCATGTGGAGAATATTTTCCAGGGACGGAGGTAGGAACTCCCCTCTCCGTCGCTCCACTTCGCCGAGGCAAGAACGGCCCTACGGCGCGATGCGGAACCCCGACTGGCCGTCGTCGCCGGCATGCGTCCACAACACGTCGGTGACGCGCGCCGGCTCCGGTCCCTGCATGAAGGCCTCCAGCATGGCCGACACGGCCCGGTCGCTGCCGCAGACCAGCGCCTTGACCGAACCGTCGGCCTCGTTGCTCACCCATCCGTCGAGATCGAGCCCGCGCGCCTGCCGGACCGTCCAGTCGCGAAAGCCGACGCCCTGGACGTGGCCCGTCACGCGCACCATCACGCAACGCCTGTCGGTGGTCATCGCCCGGTCCTCCTTGTGATCCGCATCGGCAGGCCGCCTTGCGGCTGGGTGGTCAGCTTCTGCACCGGCCAGGGCTTCGTCCCGGCCACCGTCTCGAAACAGAAGCGCGACAACAGCACCGCAAGCGCGATGATCGCCTCCTGCATGGCGAAGGAGGCGCCGATGCACACGCGCGGCCCGGCGCCGAAGGGCAGGTACTGGAAGCGGTCGATCTTTTCCCGGTTGCCCGGATGGAAGCGCGCGGGAATGAAGGCCTCGGGGTCCGCCCAGAGCTTGCGGTGGCGATGGACCACCCATGGCATCACCAGCACCGCCGCCTTCGGCGGGATATAAAGTTCCTGTCCCGATTTCGACCGAAAGGTTTCCGGCTCGATCGGCTCGCGGTTGATGGACGGCGCCGGCGGATAGAGGCGCAGCGCCTCGTCAAAGGCGGCGCGGGTGAGCGGCATCAGGTCGAGCCATTTCGTCGGGTCGGGCTCGGCGGCCAGCACCGCGTCGATCTCGCGCTCGATCGGCTCTCGCTCCCACGGCGCCTCGGCAAGGCAATAAAGCGTCCAGCCGAGCGCGCGCGCCGTCGTCTCGTGGCCGGCGCCGATGAAGGTGATGATGTTGTCCTCGATCTCGTCGCGCGTCAGCCCGCCGGGGCCTTCGGCCTTCAGCAGCAGGGTGAGGAAATCCTGCGGCGCGCCGGCGGGATCGCGCTTCAGCTTCTCCTCGCGCAGGGCCATGGTGTCGCTGACGATGCCGCGGAAATAGGCCATGACCTTGCGGCCGCGGATGCGGGTGAGACGCGGCAGCCAGTCGGGCGCGCGCAGAAGGTCGAGCGGATCGACGCGGCCCATGGTTTCCAGAAGCCGGTCAATATCCTGCGCGAACGTGTCCTTGCTGCCGGCGATCTCGCCCGAGAACAGCGTCTCGGCGAGAATCTCGTAGGTCAGCATCGTCATGTCGTGGGCGATGTCGGAGACGCCGCCCGCCTCGTAGCGCTCGACGAAAGCAAGCGTGCGTTCCAGCATGGCCGGCGCGAAGCCGAAGATATTGCGCGGCGTGAAGACCGGCGCCATCGCCTTGCGCGAGCGCTTCCACACCTCGCCTTCCGCCGTCAGCAGGCCGTCGCGCAGGATGGGGCGCAGGATCTTCTGGCGCACCGTCGCCATCCTGTAGTTCTTCGCATTGTCGACCAGCACGTGGCGGATCAGTTCCGGGTCGTTGGCGATGACCAGCGGACCGCCGACGCCGGTCACCGAAATCCATGGCTCGTTGTAGGAAGGCTCGCCCCACAGTTCGAGCGGGTTGCGGTAGACGATGCGGATCATCTCCAGCGTCGAGGGCGGCGAGGCGCGCGGCCGCGGCGCGGGCGGAACGAAAGGGGCCGGCTTGGTGTCCATGGCATGCTCCGTTTGCCCACTGTAATGGCGCCGGAAGCGGGCGTCCATGTGACGAGGTGGCCTGCGGGCGACCGTCGTCCGGCGCAGAACGGACTGTTCATCGCCCGCAGGCATTTAATCCGACAAATCGCCTTGCCCGGCGCGGCCGCCTGTCATAGCTGACAGTCGCCTCTTTGTTTAACCGCATTTATGCGACGCCGGACGATCCCGTCTGGCTGCAAAATGCTCTCATGGAAACCATCAGGAGAACCATCTTGAAGCATCGTCTCGCCGTCGTCGTCGGCTCCACCCGCCCGGGCCGCGTCGGACCGGTCTTCGCCGAATGGCTGGAAGCCTTCGCGCGCGAGCACGGGAAGTTCGAGCCGGTGATGGCCGATCTCGCCGCCTTCGACCTGCCGCTGCTGGACGAGCCGCACCACCCGCGCCTCGGCAAATACGAGAAGACGCACACCAAGTCGTGGGCGAGGATGGTGGAGGGCGCCGACGCCTTCGTCTTCGTCACGCCCGAATACAACTACTTCGCCCCGCCGGCGATCGTGAACGCGGTGGATTACCTTGCGCGCGAATGGAACTACAAGCCGGCCGGTTTCCTGAGCTATGGCGGGGTTTCTGGCGGCATGCGCGCCGTGCAGGCGCTGAAGCCGCTGCTCACCACGGTCAAGGTCATGCCGATCCCCGAGGCGGTGGCGTTGCCGACCTATGCCGCGCATCTCGACAAGCAGGGCAATTTCGCCCCGAGCGAGCAGGTCGCCGCCAGCGCGACGACGATGCTGGACGAGCTTTACCGCTGGAGCGTTGCGCTGAAGCCGATGCGGCAGGCCGCTTAGCCGGCCTTTCGCCGTCGATTTCGCCCGCTCGACGAGGCGCTCCGCCGAAGCCTGACCAACAGGCTTTGGAAAAGCCGGGAAACAGCCGTTAAACCTTTAAAAACAGGCCATAAAAGCCTATATCTGGTTTGTCCTATGGCGTCCGATTCGGTGATATTCCCCGGACGCCTTCTGCATCATCTTTACGAAAGCGGACGATGAGCGACGAGCTGGAAAATAGCAACGGCGAGGCGGCCGGGTACGGCGCCGATTCCATCAAGGTTCTCAAGGGCCTGGATGCGGTGCGCAAGCGGCCGGGCATGTATATCGGCGACACCGACGACGGCTCGGGCCTGCACCATATGGTCTACGAGGTGGTGGATAACGCCATCGACGAGGCGCTGGCCGGCCATGCCGACCTGGTGACGGTGACGCTCAATCCGGACGGTTCCTGCACGGTGATCGACAACGGGCGCGGCATCCCGGTCGGCATGCATCCTTCCGAGGGCGTGTCGGCGGCGGAAGTCATCATGACGCAGCTCCATGCCGGCGGAAAGTTCGACCAGAACTCCTACAAGGTGTCCGGCGGCCTGCACGGCGTCGGCGTCTCGGTGGTCAACGCGCTGTCGGTGTGGCTGAAGCTGACGATCCGCCGCGACGGCAAGGTCCACGAAATACGCTTTTCCCACGGCGACGCCGATGCGCCGCTGGCCGTGACCGGCAGCTACCAACCCAATCACCAGCCCGGCACCAACGAAGGCCGCAGCGGCACGGAAGTGACCTTCCTGCCCTCGCCCGACACCTTCAAGGGCGTCACCGAATTCGACTACGCGACGCTGGAGCACCGGCTGCGCGAACTCGCCTTCCTGAATTCCGGCGTGCGGATCCTTCTGACCGACAAGCGCCGCGCCGACATCAAGACGCAGGAACTGCACTACGAAGGCGGTCTGGAGGAGTTCGTCAAGTTCCTGGACCGCGCGAAGAAGCCGCTGATCGAAAAGCCGATCGCCATCAGGAACGAGCGCGACGGCATCGCCGTCGAGGTCGCCATGTGGTGGAACGACAGCTACCACGAGAACGTGCTCGCCTTCACCAACAACATCCCGCAGCGCGACGGCGGCACGCATCTGGCCGGTTTCCGCGGCGCCCTGACCAGGCAGGTGACCGGCTATGCCGATTCCGCCGGCATCTCCAAGAAGGAGAAGGTACAGCTGACCGGCGACGACTGCCGCGAGGGCCTGACGGCCGTGCTTTCGGTCAAGGTGCCGGACCCCAAATTCTCCTCGCAGACCAAGGACAAGCTGGTGTCGTCGGAAGTGCGGCCGGTGGTGGAGAGCCTCGTCAACGAAGCGCTCGGCACCTGGCTGGAGGAACATCCGGCCGAGGCCAAGACGCTGGTCGGCAAGGTGGTGGAAGCCGCCGCCGCGCGCGAGGCGGCGCGCAAGGCGCGCGAACTGACGCGGCGCAAGGGCGTGCTCGACATCACCTCGCTGCCCGGCAAGCTGGCCGACTGCCAGGAGCGCGACCCGGCGAAATCCGAGATCTTCATCGTCGAGGGCGATTCCGCCGGCGGCTCGGCCAAGGGCGGGCGCTCGCGCCAGAACCAGGCGATCCTGCCGCTGCGCGGCAAGATCCTCAATGTCGAGCGTGCCCGCTTCGACCGCATGCTGTCGTCGGACATGATCGGCACGCTGATCACCGCGCTCGGCACCTCGATCGGCAAGGACGAGTTCAACATCGAGAAGCTGCGCTACCACAAGATCATCATCATGACGGACGCCGACGTGGACGGCGCGCACATCCGCACGCTGCTGCTCACCTTCTTCTTCCGGCAGATGCCGGAGGTGATCGAGGGCGGCTATCTCTACATCGCCCAGCCGCCGCTCTACAAAGTCAGCCGCGGCAAGAGCTCGCAATACCTGAAGGACGAGAGTGCCTTCGAGGAATACCTGATCGATTCCGGCCTCGACGAGGCGTCGCTGACGCTGGGCTCGGGCGAGGTGCGCGTCGGCAACGACCTGCGCGCGGCGGTCGAGGATGCGCTGGCCGTGCGCCAGCTCATCAACGGGCTGCACACGCGCTATTCCCGCGCCGTGGTGGAACAGGCGGCCATCGCCGGCGGCCTGAACCCGGACGTGTTCAGCGATCTCGGCCGCGCCAACGCGATGGCTGAGAAGATCGCCGAGCGCCTCGACCTGATCGCCGAGGACACCGAGCGCGGCTGGACAGGCGCGACCTCCACCTCCAACGAGGGAACGGGCGGCTACGTCTTCGAGCGTACGGTGCGCGGCGTGCGCGAGTTCGTGGCGCTCGACATGGGGCTGATCAACTCCGCCGACGCACGCGCGCTGGACCGCTACGCGACCCGCCTCGGCGAAGTCTACGGCACGCCGCCGGTGCTCAGGCGCAAGGAGAATTCGGAGGTCATCGTCGGTCCGCTGGCGCTGCTTTCCGCCGTCTTCTCCACCGGCAAGAAGGGGCTGACCATGCAGCGCTACAAGGGGCTGGGCGAAATGAACGCCGAGCAGCTCTGGGAAACCACGCTCGACCCGAACGTGCGCTCGCTCTTACAGGTCAAGGTTTCCGACGCCACCGACGCCGATTCGCTGTTCACCCGGCTGATGGGCGACGAAGTGGAACCGCGCCGCGAGTTCATCCAGGAAAACGCGCTGTCGGTCGCCAACCTGGATATCTGAGGGGATATTTTTCCGCGTGCCGTCCGGCCAGACCGCCGGTTTACGCCTGCCGGCGGGCGGGATCGGGTGGAACCGAAGCCTCGCGCGGGCATTGTCCAACAGGAACAATGCTCAAACGGAGGCTTTTATGGGTCGTGGTATCCTTCTGTGGCTGCTCGGCATTCCCATTCCGATCATCATCCTGATCCTGCTGTTCTGGCGCTGACCGGACAGCAAAAAGCCCGGCAGAGCCGGGCTTTTCCATTCCGAATGGCGAGAGGGACCGCTCAGTGGTCCATCGCCTTGACGATCTCCTCGGTCATCTTCTTGGCGTCGCCGAGCAGCATCATGGTGCCGTCCTTGTAGAACAGCGTGTTGTCGATGCCGGCGTAGCCCGAGCCGAGCGAACGCTTGACGAACAGGCAGGTGCGCGCCTTGTCGACCTCGAGGATCGGCATGCCGTAGATGGGCGAGGACTTGTCGTCGCGCGCCGAGGGGTTGGTGACGTCGTTGGCGCCGATGACATAGGCGACATCGGCCTGCGCGAATTCGGAGTTGATGTCCTCCAGCTCGAACACCTCGTCGTAGGGCACGTTGGCTTCGGCCAGGAGCACGTTCATGTGGCCGGGCATGCGGCCGGCGACCGGATGGATGGCGTATTTCACCTCGACGCCGTTGGCCTTCAGCTTGTCGGCCATCTCGCGAAGGGCGTGCTGCGCCTGGGCGACGGCCATGCCGTAGCCGGGCACGATGATGACCTTCTGCGCGTTCATCATCAGGTAGGCGGCGTCGTCGGCCGAGCCCTGCTTGACGGTGCGCTCGATGCCGTCGTCGGCGCCGGCACTCGCCGTCTCGCCGCCGAAGCCGCCGAGGATGACGGAGATGAACGAGCGGTTCATGCCCTTGCACATGATGTAGGACAGGATCGCTCCGCTAGAGCCGACCAGCGCACCGGTGATGATGAGGGCGAGGTTGCCCAGCGTGAAGCCGAGTGCTGCCGCCGCCCAGCCGGAATAGGAGTTCAGCATCGAGATGACGACGGGCATGTCGGCGCCGCCGATCGGCACGATGAGCAGCACGCCGAGCACCAGCGAGGCGGCGACGATCAGCCAGAAGATGAACTTCGATTCGGTGCCGACCAGAAGCACGATGAGCACGACGAGTGCGGCACCCAGCGCGAGGTTGATGAGGTGGCGCGCCGGCAGCATGATCGGCTTGCCCGACATGCGCCCGTCCAGCTTCAGGAAGGCGATGACCGAGCCGGTGAAGGTGATGGCGCCGATGGCGACACCGAGCGACATTTCCACCAGCGCCTGCGCGTGGATGGCGCCCGCCTCGCCGATGCCGAAGCTTTCCGGCGCATAGATGGCGCCGGCCGCCACCATGACGGCGGCGAGGCCGACGAGGCTGTGGAAGGCGGCGATCAGCTGCGGCATGGCCGTCATGGCGATGCGGCGGGCGATGAAGGCGCCGACGCCGCCGCCGATGGCGAGCCCCAGCACGATCAGGCCGAAACCGCCGGCCGAAGGCAGCGCCAAGGCCAGCGTGGTGAGGATGGCGATCGCCATGCCGATCATGCCGTACAGGTTGCCCTGACGGCTGGTCGTCGGATGCGACAGGCCGCGCAGCGCCAGGATGAACAGGATGCCGGAAACGAGATAGAGGAAGGAAGCGAGATTGACGTTCACGTCACTTTTCCTTCTTCTTGTACATTGCGAGCATGCGCTGGGTGACCAGGAAGCCGCCGAAGATGTTGACCGAGACAAGGCACAGCGCGACGAAGCCGAAGCCGATCGCAGCCCCCGCCGCCGAGGCGCCGACGGCGAGAAGCGCGCCGACCACGATGACCGAGGAGATGGCGTTGGTGACGGCCATCAGCGGCGTGTGCAGGGCCGGCGTCACCGACCACACCACGTAGTAGCCGACGAAGATCGCCAGCACGAAGATGGCGAAGCGGAAGACGAAGGGATCGATGGCGCCGCCCGACAGCGTGTGCGCGGCGGCACCGGCTGCGTCCGCAGCACCTCCCGGCGCATTGGCGAGGTCCTGCACGGCGAGCCGCACCGCGGCGCCCGCCTGGTCGAGCTGGTCAAGGGCTTTCTGCAGTTCGTCCATCACGCGGTCCCCTTACCGGTTGAAGACTTTTTCGCCGCCGCCGGCTTCTTGGCCGCGGCTTTTTTCGGCTTGGCGGAAGCGTCGGCCACCATGGTCCTGGCCGGAACGGCCGCCGGCTCCTGATAGGATTCGGCCGCCTTGGCGAAGTTCGGATGCACGACCCGGCCAGCGTCGGTCAGCATGGTCGCCTTGACCAGTTCGTCGTCGCGGTTGATGGCGAGGCTTTTCGAGGCCTTGTCGATCATCGTCTCCAGGAAGGCGAACAGGTTCTTGGCGTAGAGCAACGATGCGGACGCCGCGATGCGGCCCGGAACGTTCAGATGGCCGACGATCTTGACGCCGTTGGCGGTGGTGACGACCTTGCCGGCGACCGCGCCTTCGACGTTGCCGCCGCGCTCGACGGCGAGGTCGACGATCACCGAGCCCGGCTTCATCGAGGCGACCATGGCGGCCGACACCAGCTTCGGTGCCGGACGGCCGGGGATTAGCGCCGTGGTGATGACGATATCCTGCTTGGCGATGTGGTCGGCCGTCAGCGCAGCCTGCTTGGCCTGGTATTCCTTGGACATTTCCTTGGCGTAGCCGCCCGCCGTCTCGGCCGCCTTGAACTCCTCGTCCTCGACGGCAAGGAACTTGGCGCCGAGAGACTGCACCTGCTCCTTCACCGCCGGTCGCACGTCGGTTGCCGTGACGACGGCGCCGAGGCGGCGCGCCGTTGCAATCGCCTGAAGCCCGGCAACGCCAACGCCCATGATGAAGGTTTTCGCCGCCGGAACCGTGCCGGCCGCCGTCATCATCATCGGCAGCGCGCGGTCGTATTCGGCGGCGGCGTCGATGACCGCCTGGTAGCCGGCGAGGTTGGCCTGCGAGGACAGAACGTCCATCACTTGCGCGCGGGTGATGCGCGGCATGAACTCCATGGCAAACGCCGTGATGCCGGCCTTAGCCATGGCAACGACAGCGGCGTCGTTGCCGTAGGGGTCCATGGTGGCGAGCACCGCGGCACCCTTCTTATACCCTTTCAGTTCGGCGTCGGTCGGGCGGCGCACCTTCAGCACCACGTCGGCCTTGCCGGCGTCGGCCGCCTTGCCGATCGAAGCGCCCGCCTTGGCGAACTCCTCGTCGGGAATGCGCGAAGCAGTGCCGGCGCCGGCCTCGACGATCACGTCGAAGCCGAGGGCGGCCAGTCGTTTCACCGTATCCGGCGAAGCCGCGACGCGGCCTTCCGTTGGGTCAACCTCACGAGGAATGAAAACCGTCTGTCCCACCGCGCAATCCTTTCGGCTGGAACTTCAATTTCGGCACGGTGCCGCCCGCCAAGGCGACGGCATCCGGAAGACAGGACCGGCGAAGGCCTAGCGCAGGAGGTAGCCGCCGACCGCGCAGATGATGACGAACAGGATCAACGACGAGAAGAAGCCGGCGGCGGTGAAGAAGCCGAACGCCATGGCGATCAAAATGGCCGCGCAGGAGAGCGCGCCGTATTTGGCCAGCGCCAGGAAACCATGATAGGTGCGGTCGTGCTCGGCATAGTCCATATCGGCGCCAAGTTCGACCGGGCCGGCCGGCGTATGATCTGCCATGGAAATACCCCTCCTAAAACAGCTTTCTGCGCTGATAGCGAAAAGCCAAGCCGAGAGCAATGGTACTGTTGACGCAGTGCCGTGCAAGTCAATCAAGGAAAACTTGAAAGCGCGGGCGAGGAAGATCGCAAGCGCCCGCGCCGTGGCGGCCGATCGCTATCCGGCCAGATGCGGGAACAGGCCGAGCAGGCCTGCGACGATGAGGTAGATGGCCACGATGTAGTTCAACAGACGCGGCATGACGAGAATGAGCACGCCCGCCACCAGCGAGATCAGCGGCGTCAGGGCAATCGTCGATACGGTCATGGCAGAATCCTTCCAGTGCCGCGGGCACGGCGATGCGCCCGCCGCACCCTAAACGGCGCGGCGGGCGAAAAGCTCCATGCGCAACGATGCGGTCAGGCCGCTTCGCGCAGATATTTGGCTGTCGGCACGATCGTCTGAGGCGTCAGCGGATTGATCGCCGGGTTGGAGAACATCAGCCGCTGTTCCGTCGGCGTCGACTTGAAGAAGGGGAACCTTTCCAGCGTCAGCCGCAGGTTCTCGCCGCACGGAATCTCGAACAGGGCGCCCTGGACGAGCACGCCGGGGAACGCCTTGCCTTCGGCGATCTGCCTGGCGTTGAAGATGCGCGCGTAATAAGCCGCGTGCTCGATCTTGACCGGTATCAGCACCGACGTCTGGCCGAAGTAGCAGGACGCGACCATGCCCAGCCTGAGCGTCAGGAACGGCAACATGCCGGGTGCCGGCGCACTGTCGGGATCGGTGGCGAAGCGGGTCCCCTCGATGAAGGTCTCGCCGCGCTCGACCCTGTGCTTCAAGATTTCCGAATAGCCGTCCATGGACGGCGAATAGGGATGTTCGCGGGAGATGTAGTGAAGGCGCAGCGTGCTGACCAGCCGCTCGTAACAATAGACGCCGAAACGGTAAGAATTGGGAAGATTGTCCCAGCGGTCCTCAAACAAGCCGCTGTCGTTGGGAGTGGCTATCCCGGCCCGCAGATAGGACTGGTAGCGAAGACGATAGATTTCCTCCAGATCTTCGCCGCCGGTAACGAGCCTGTATTCGACATGCTCCAGAAGCTGCATGATCGAGCGGTTCAATGCCGAACCCGCATGCGCGCCGGCCTCCGGCGCAACGCCTTTACCGATACCGTCCATTTACTTGCCCTCGTAGTCCGCCCGCAAATGAGGCTACCCGAGTTGCAACGCGACACAAGCTGAAACTGCGATGGAGTTCATTTACCGCTTATTAACCTTAATGGCGGAGCCGCATGCGGGCGGCGGCGCGCGAGGCTGCGGGAAACGGTTTCAGGATCGGGCGGTGGCGGCGCCGAGCGCCTTGATCTGGCTCTGGAACGGCCACGTCATGCTCGACATCGTCTCGATGCCGGAAGCGCTGAGCGCTGCGCCGAACAGGAAGCCCTGGACGAGGTCCGGCTCGACCTGGCGGGCAAGGATCTTGAGCTGCTCGAACGTCTCGACGCCCTCGACCGTGACCGACAGGCCGAGCGGGCGCGACAGGTTGACGATGCCCTTCAACAGTTCCAGCGAGCGGGCGTTCCTGGTCACGTCGATGAGGAAGGAACGGTCGATCTTGATCTTGTCGAGCGGCAGCTTGTGCAGGTAGCTGAGGCTCGAATAGCCGGTGCCGAAATCGTCGAGGGCGATGCGCACGCCGAGCGCGCGGATTTCCTCGAGCAGTTCGCGCGTCGCCGACTTGTCGTCGAGCAGCGCCGTCTCGGTCACTTCGATCTCCAGGCGGCGCGGCTCCAGGCCGGACGCGGCCAGGACGTCGCGCACCTTCTGCACGACGGAACGGCTGCGGAAATCGTTGGCCGACAGGTTGACCGAAACGCTGGTATGGCTCGGCCATTTCGCGCATTCGGTGCAGGCCGCTTCCAGCACGAAGGTGCTGATGTCGGCGATGATGCCCATCTCCTCGGCCAGCGGGATGAAGACGGCCGGCGAGACCGGGCCGAGATCGGGATGATCCCAGCGGCAGAGCGCCTCGCAGCTGGCGATGCGCATGGTGTCGAGCGCCACGATCGGCTGGTAGACGACACGCAGCGCCTTGGCGTCGACGGCGGCGCGCAGGTCGGCCTTCATCAGCTGCTTGTTGCGGAAGGCGGCGTCCATGGCGGCCTCGAACAGCCGCCAGCCGTTCTTGCCCAGTTCCTTGGCCTTGTAGAGGGCGAGGTCAGCCTTGACGATCATCTCGTCCACGTCGGTGCCGGCGACACGCGAAATGACGGCGCCGCCGCTGGCCTGGATGCGCAGCGCATGGCCGGCGACGTCAACCTCGCCCTGCAGGCCGGCGAAGACCCGGTCGAGCAGCGCGGCCAGATGGCTTTCGTCCTCGACGCGGTCGAAGAACAGGATGAACTCGTCGCCGCCGAAACGGCTTATGCGGATGCCTTCGGCCGCGAAGGCGGCGAGGCGTTCGGCCACCGCATAGATCAGTCCGTCGCCCACCGGATGGCCGAGCGTGTCGTTGACGCTCTTGAAATCGTCGAGATCGATGATGGCGACGCCGCACAGCCGCTCGCGGTCGCCGGCCGCCATCGCCTCGCCCACCAACTCGTGGAAATAGGCGCGGTTGGCGAGCCCGGTCAGACTGTCGTAGCGCGCCATGGTGCGGATCTTCTCCTCCGCCTCGACGCGCGCCGTGACGTCCTCGAAGGTGATGACGCCGAGTTCCTGATCGCCTTCGCGGGCGGAGAACTCGTAGTGCTGGCCGTTGGAGAAGGGCACCAGCACCTTGCGGTCACGCCCCTCGCGCAAGGCGCGGGTAAGCTGCGCCTCGATGTAGCGGCAATCCTTCGGCGCCAGCATGCCGCCGGCGACGCCGCGCAGCAGCAGCGAATGGATGGAGCGGCCGAGCAGGGCGTCGGGCGATTCCAGCGACACCAGATGCGCGGCCTCCGCATTGGCCACCACGACCTTGCCTTCCGGTCCCAGCATGATGAGGCCATGCGACATGGTGTTGAGCGCCCGGTCGAACCGCAGCGCCAGCTTCCTCGCCTCCTTGTGGCCAATGACGGCCGAGAACAGCACGTCGCGGACGTGATCGGCGCTGCCGATGATGATGAACGTCATCGGGAAGATCATCAGGCCCAGCGCGACCGACGGCAGGTCCAGGCGCAGCAGCAATGCAAGGGACGCGGGACCGATGACCGCCATGGAAAGAAAAACGACCATGCGCGTGGAGCCATAGTTGCGGCCGACGACCGTGACCAGGCTCCCGAGCGTCAGCGACATCGCCGCCAGTTCGGCGTAAGGGTCGGGATAGATGTAGATCGAAACGAAGCATAGCGCGCCCAGGCCCAGGCCTTGCAGGCTGCCCCTGAAGATATAGTGGCGCTCCCACCGCCGCGCCTCTTCCACATCGGCGATGGTTCCCCCCGCCTTGTGAAAGCTGCGAATGCCCAAGTACCGGAAAATATTGACGAACAGCAGCAGGAACGAAAAGGCGATGAACACCGGATTGTCCGTGCGCATGTACATCATGAATCCGAGGATCCAGTAGCACACAGCGCCGATGAGAATCATGTGGGCGTTGTCGAACAACGACCTCACAAACTGGATATAGACATCCGCCGGGATGTTCTCGGTCTTCGTTTTGCCCATTCATGGCGGCCCAATGGTAGAGCCCGTCATCCCATATCGGCCTTAAGAAAGGCTTAGATATAGAGGATTTGCCTTCCGTGAGCGGCCACGGAACCAGCAAAAACGGCGTAAAGCCGAACTTCGGTAAACAGTTGGTATCGCTATTCGGCCGCCTTGAGCGCCGGTTCGGCGACCGCGCGGTCGAGGCGGGCCAGCAGCCGCGCGCGCTCGCCGGCTGCCTTTTCGGCTGACGCCCGCCGCACATGGCCATAGCCGCGCACCAGCGCCGGCACCGCGGCCAGCGCCGCTGCGGCCTCGACACGGCCCGGCTCCAGCGAACGCCCGATCAGGTCGAGGTCCTGTTCGTATTCAGCCAGCAGCGCCCGTTCGGCGCGGCGTTCGGCGCTGTAGCCGAAGAGATCGAAGGCCGTGCCGCGCAGGCCCTTCAGCGTCGCCAGCAGCCGGAACCCCTTCATCATCCACGGTCCGAACGCCGATTTGCGCGGCCGGCCTTCGGCGTCGCGGCGGCCGAGGATCGGCGGGGCGAGATGGAATTCCAGCCTGTCGTAGCTCTGGAACTGGCTGGCCAGCTGGCGCTTGAAGCTGCCGTCCGTATAGAGGCGGGCGACCTCGTACTCGTCCTTGACCGCCATCAGCCTGAACAGACTTTTCGCGGCCGCTTCGGTCACCGCCGTCGAACCGGGCACCGCCTTCGCCTCGGCGGCGCGAAGGGCGGCGATGCGGTCGGCGTAGCGACGGGCGTAGGCGGCGTCCTGGTAACCGGTCAGGAATTCGACGCGGCGGGCGATCACCTCGTCCAGCGTTTTGGCGAACGTCACGGGTGCCGCGCTCGCGCGCTCGACCATGGCGCGCACATAGTCCGGCTGGTGCGCTGCGCGCCGGCCCCAGCGGAAGGCGGCGACGTTCATGGCCACAGCCTGGCCGTTCAGATCGATCGCCTTCTCCACCGCCCCGGCCGACAGCGGCAGGCCGCCGTGCTGGAAGGCGAAGCCGAGCAGGAACATATTGGCGCCCAGCGAATTGCCGAAGAGCGCCGTGGCGGCGCGCGTGGCATCGAAGAAATGCGCGCGGCTGTCGCCGGCGGCCGCGCGGATCGCTCGCTTCAGCCGTTCCGTCGGCAGCGAGAAATCGGCCGAGCGGGCGAATTCACCCGGCATCACCTCGGCGGTGTTGACGAGGAACAGCGTGTGGTTCTCGCGCACCGCCGCCAGCACCTTGCGGGCGCCGGAGACGACGAGGTCGCAGCCGAGCACGAGGTCCGCCTTGCCGGCCGAGACGCGGATGGCGTGGATGTCGGCCGGCGTCTCGGCGATACGGACATGGCTGAAGACCGAGCCGCCCTTCTGGGCGAGACCGGCCATGTCGATCATGCCGCAGCCCTTGCCCTCCAGGTGCGCGGCCATGCCGAGAATGGCGCCGATGGTGACGACACCGGTGCCGCCGACGCCGTCGATGACGCCCGCCCAGCCGTCGCGGCCGAGCGCGAAGGGAACCGGTTCGGGCACGCCGTCGAGCGGATCGGCGCTGCCGGCGACGCCTTCCGCCTTCCTGATCCTGGCGCCATGCACGGTGACGAAGGAGGGGCAGAAGCCGTCCTGGCAGGAGAAATCCTTGTTGCAGGACGACTGGTCGATGCGCCGCTTGCGGCCGAACTCGGTTTCCACCGGCTGGATCGACACGCAGTTCGACTTCACGCCGCAGTCGCCGCAGCCTTCGCACACCAGTTCGTTGATGAGAACGCGGCGATCCGGATCGGGGAAGGTGCCGCGCTTGCGCCGCCGCCGCTTCTCGGCCGCGCAGGTCTGGTCGTAGAGCAGCACGGAGACGCCCGGAACCTCGCGCAATTCGCGCTGGATGCGGTCGAGGTCCTCGCGATGGTCGATGCTGACGCCCGCCGGAAAGGTGAGCCGGCCGGCATATTTGCCGGGCTCGTCGGTAACGACGGCGATGCGCTCGACGCCCTCGGCCCGAATCTGGCGGGCGATCATGTCCACCGTCAGGCCGCCCTCGTGCGGCTGGCCGCCGGTCATGGCCACCGCGTCGTTGTAGAGGATCTTGTAGGTGATGTTGGTGCCGCTGGCCAAGGCGAAGCGGATCGCCAGCGAGCCGGAGTGGTTGTAGGTGCCGTCGCCGAGATTCTGGAAGATGTGATCGCGTTTGGAGAACGGCGCCTGGCCGACCCACTGCGCGCCCTCGCCGCCCATGGCGGTGAAGCCGACGGTGGAGCGATCCATCCACAAGGCCATGAAATGGCAGCCGATGCCGGCGGCGGCGATCGAGCCTTCCGGCACGTTGGTGGAGGTGTTGTGCGGGCAGCCCGAGCAGAAATAGGGCGTGCGGGAACCGACGTCTTTCGTGTCGGCGAGCATCGCCTGGAACTGCTTCAGCCTCGCCACGCGCCCTGCGACCTCCTCGGAAGGCCCGATGGTGCGCAGGATGCGCTCGCCGAGCGCGATGGCAATGTCGTTGGGATCGAGCGCCCCGGTCGCCGAAAACAGCCGGTCGCCGCGCTCGTCCGTCTTGCCGACGATCAGCGGCTGCATGGCGCTGCCGTAGAGGTGCTCGCGCAACTGCACCTCGATCAGCGAGCGCTTCTCCTCGACGACGACGATGGCGTCGAGACCGCGGGCGAAATCGGCGATGTGCCGGAAATCCAACGGCCAGGGACAGCCGACCTTGAACAGGCGCACGCCGATGCGGTTGGCGGCCGCCTCGTCGATGCCGATGTCGTCGAGCGCCTGACGCACGTCGAGATAGCTCTTGCCGATGGTGACGATGCCGAGCTTCGCGCCCTGCCCGCCGGAATAGACGATGCGGTTCAGCCCATTGGCATGGATGAAGGCGCTGGCGGCGGAGCGCTTGGCCTCATGCAGGCGAGCCTCCTGGCCGAGCATGTCGAGCTCGTTGCGGATGTTGAGTCCGCCCGGCGGCATGTCGAACTCAGGCCGGACGATGGAAAGTCGCTCCAGCGGGGCGTCGACGCTGGCCGTGGATTCGATGTTGTCCTTGACGCATTTGATGGCGGCCCAGGTGCCGGCGAAACGCGACAAGGCGAAGCCGTAAAGGCCGTAGTCGATGAGCTCCTGCACCCCGGCCGGATTGAGGATCGGGATCATCGCATCGACGAAAGCGAATTCGGTGGCGTGCGCGTTGGTCGAGGATTCGGCCATATGGTCGTCGCCCATCAGGGCGAGCACGCCGCCATTTCTCGACGAGCCGGCAAGATTGGCATGACGGAAGACGTCGCCGGAGCGGTCGACGCCCGGACCCTTGCCGTACCAGACGGAGAAGACGCCGTCGTATTTGCCCTCGCCCAGCAGTTCGGCCTGCTGCGAGCCCCAGCAGGCGGTGGCGGCGAGTTCCTCGTTGAGGCCGGGCTGGAAGACGATGTCGGCGCCGACGAGCTGCTGGCGCGCGTGCCAGAGCTGCTGGTCCAGCCCGCCGAGCGGCGAGCCGCGATATCCGGAGACGAAGCCCGCCGTGTTCAGGCCCGCACGCCGGTCGCGCCCGCGCTGCATCAGAAGCATGCGAACCACGGCCTGCGCACCGGTGAGAAAGACGCGCTCCTTGGCAAGATCGAACTTGTCGTCGAGCGCGACGTCGTGCAGCGTCATCAACTGGTCCTCTGCGGAAGCGGCGTCCGAAGCAGCCGCCTGCGTCGAGATCGACGGGCAGTCTTTCTTCCCTTGGCAGAGAGGTCAAATGAAATCGGCCGCGCCGGGATCAATCCACACCCGGTTTCCTCCGCCCGCCCCAGCCAGGAACGGCACGATTTTCAGCCGGCCTTGGGACAGGCCGGCTTGCGGGCGTTCGGCAGCCTGCCGTCGGGATGGCCGGCGAGCGCGGGATTGAGTTCGTAGCGCGAGCCGGTGACCAGCGGCGCATCCGGCAGGTCGCTCTGGTCCTGAGAGGAGACCAGCGTCGTGTCGAGCTTCTGCAGCACCGTGCCGTCCTTGTCCTTGATGCGGATCGCGACGGCATAGGGCTTGTCCTTGACCACGCAGCTCAGCGGCGGGCTGGTCAGCGTGATGTGGCGCATCTTCGGCCAGATCTTCTGGGTGACGAGAAGCGGCGGGCCGCCGGCCGGATTCTCGAAATCGACCTCGGCCACCTGCCCCTCACCCATCGGCCTCAGCGGATTGAGGGTGACGACATAGGTGGCGATGCCGAGCCGATAGTTGAACTCGAACAGGCGGCCGGAAATCTCGAACGGCTTGTCGGCGCCGGATTCGCGGCAGGCGCCCAGCGCCAGCGCCGCCGCCAGGGCAGCGGCCGCCATCAGGCTTCGGGGGAGAAAACTAGGCATCCTCATCCTCCAGTGCCGCCTTGCGGCGGCGATAATGGCGGCTGGCCTTCTGCCGGTTGCCGCAGACGGCCATGTCGCACCACAGGCGGCTGGCGTTGCGGCTGCGGTCGAGGAACAGCCAGTTGCAGGTGCGGCAGAGCTTGAGCCGCGCCAGCGATCCACCGGAAAGCAGCGACAGCGCCGACACCGCCAGCGCCGCTTCCAGCGCGATGGGCGTATCGGCGTCGCCGAACGGCCTGCCCGGCGCTCCGAACGCCGTGTCGGCGCCAGCCAGCCCGTCGGCGCAGGCGCGCAGGAACGGCTCCATGTCGGCCGCCGCCACCGCCCCACCGGCCTTGACGGCATTGCGATAGAGCCGGTCGGTCGCCTCGCGGATCGCCAGCACCACGGGCGCGATCCGATGCGGGTCGGCCACGGCAAGCCGCCGGCCGCCGAGCTCGTCGACGCGGAAGGTGCCGGCCGCCTCGGCGAAGCGGGCGATCTCGGCGGGATCGGCGAAGCGGTCGAAGCTGCGCTCCGGATCGCCGCGCAGCACGACCGTGTTGGCCGCGTCGAGCGCCAGTACGCCGCCTTGGAAGCGATGCGGGGTCCAGGATACCGTCATGTCGCTAATTCTAACCATCAAACGTCATTTGACAAGTTATATCACAAGGGGCACCCTGTTGCCGTCCGGATGATCGGGAGGACCGGACGGGTCATGCTCTATTTCATCCAGCAGGTGCTGAACGGGCTGCATTCGGGCGCGCTCTACGCGCTGCTCGCCTTCGGCTACGCGCTGACCAACGGCATCCTGCACCGCACCAACCTCGCCTATGGCGAGGTCTTCGCCTTCTGCGGGCAGACGATGATCCTGGCCGCCGTCTACGGCTGGCAGGTGCTGTGGCTGACGCTGCCGGCGACCGTCGCCTTCGGCGTCGCCATGGCCTTCGCCTATGCCGTGCTGCTTGGCCATGTGCTGTCGCGCGGTGTGTTCGAGCCGCTGGCCGACCGCTCGCCCAACACGATAGCGGCCGCGACGCTGGGCGTTCTTCTGGTGCTGAGCGAGCTTTCCCGCATCGCCGCCGACACCAAGGATTTCTGGTTGCCGCCGATGCTTGCCTGGCCCGTCACCTTTGCCGAAGGACCCGGCTTCCGGGCGACGCTGACGGTGGTCCAGCTCATCGACATCGCGCTGATCGCGGCCGCGATCGCCTCCGGCGGGTGGATGCTGGCGCGCTCCCGCTTCGGGCGCCGCTGGCGGGCCGTCTCCGACGATCCGCTGGCTGCCGCGCTGTGCGGCGTCGACCAGCGCGCCGTCTTCCGCAGCGCGGTGCTGGGCGGCGGTCTGGCGGCGGCGCTCGCCGGCATGCTGGCCGCCTTCTACTACGGCAACATCTCCTTCGGCACCGGCCTCGTCTACGGCCTCAAGGTGCTGTTCGTCACCGCCGTCGGCGGCTACCTGTCGCCGTCGCGCGCGGCGCTGGGCGGCGTCGCCTTCGGCATGGCCGAATCACTGTGGGCCGGCTATTTCCCGATCGAGTGGCGCGACGCCTGGATGTACCTGTTCCTCGTCGCCATGCTGGTGCTGATCGGCGCCGGCCGCGACAGCCGCCAGGCCGCCTGAATCGTCCGTTTCCAGCGCATCGCGCGGCGGCAGCCGCCTATACCTCCCCCTGGCTTGCCCACAGGATGACGCCTACCGCTCCCGCCCGTGTTGACCGATGCAGCCACACGCGGCATAGGCTTGGGCCACGAAGGCGCATCGCGCGCAGAAAGCGACAGCGCCCGCCAGGGAGGAACATCTATGGACCTGCTTTATGCCGCAGCCCGCGTCATGATCGAGACGCCGGGCGGACGCGCGCTGCTTGCCATCTTCGCGATCGTGCTCGCGGCCATCGTGCTGACGCTCCTGTTCGACCGCCGCATGCGCGTGCTGATCGGCATCTCGTCGGTCATCGACGCGGTCAACGAGTTCATCGGCAAATGGATTTCCTGGCTGATCCTGGCCTCGATCCTGGTCAGCGCCGGCAACGCCACCATCCGCAAGATCTTCGACACCTCCTCCAACGCCTGGCTGGAGCTGCAATGGTACCTGTTCGGCGCCGCTTTCCTGGCTGCGTCCGCCTATACGCTCAAGCAGAACGAGCACATCCGCATCGACATCGTCTACGGCCTGTTCTCGCGACGCATCCAGCACTGGATCGACCTCGTCGGCCACATCCTGTTCCTGATGCCGTTCGCGCTTTTGATGGTGTTCTATCTCGTCCCCTATGTGTCGGTTTCCTATCGCAGCGGCGAAATGTCGACCAACGCCGGCGGCCTCATCATCTGGCCGGCCAAGGCGATGCTTCTCACCGGCTTCTTCCTGCTGGCCTGGCAGGGCGTGTCGGAGATCATCAAGAAGATCGCCATCATGAACGGCAACATGGACGATCCGAACCCGTACGTCACACAGCATGAGCAGGCCCAGCTCGAAGGCGAAGCGCTGGTCGAGGAGCTCAAGCCGTGATCGAGTTCATCGCGCAGAACATGGCGCCGATCATGTTCGCCTCGCTGATCATCTTCCTGTTGATCGGCTACCCCGTCGCCTTCTCGCTTGCCGCCAACGGCCTGTTGTTCTTCGTCATCGGTGTCGAGCTGGCGCCCCTTTCGGCCGGCTCCATCAACCTGTCGTGGCCGCTGCTCTATGCACTCCCCGACCGCTTCTACGGCGGCGTGATGGCCAACGACACGCTGCTCGCCATCCCCTTCTTCACCTTCATGGGCATCGTGCTGGAACGCTCCGGCATGGCCGAGGACCTGCTCGACACGATCGGCCAGCTGTTCGGGCCGGTGCGCGGCGGGCTCGCCTATGCCGTCATCCTGGTCGGCGCGCTGCTCGCCGCCACCACCGGCGTCGTCGCCGCCTCGGTCATCGCCATGGGGCTGATCTCGCTGCCGATCATGCTGCGCTATGGCTACGACCGGCGCCTCGCCTCCGGCGTCATCGCCGCCTCCGGCACGCTGGCGCAGATCATCCCGCCGTCTCTGGTGCTGATCGTGCTGGCCGACCAGCTCGGCCGCTCGGTCGGCGACATGTATGCCGGCGCGCTGATCCCCGGCCTGGTGCTGACCGGCCTCTACATGAGCTACGTGCTGATCACCTCGATCGTCAAGCCGGACTGGGCACCCGCCCTGCCGGCGGAAGCGCGCACGCTCGGCCACGGCATCACCTCGCTGATCTTTGCCCTGCTCGCCGCGGTGGCCATCGCCTACGGCGCCTACCGTTATCTCGAGCCGACGCAGGGCGAGAACGCCGACATTCTCGCCGCCACGGTGGGCATCATCGCCATCTACATCGTCGCCATCCTCGACAAGGCGCTCAACCTCAACCTGATGTCGCGGCTGGCGCAGCAGGTCGTCATCGTGCTGATCCCGCCGCTGGCGCTGGTCTTCCTGGTGCTGGGCACCATCTTCCTCGGCATCGCCACGCCGACCGAAGGCGGCGCCATGGGTGCCGTCGGCGCGCTCGTTATGGCGGCCGCCAAGCGGCGGCTTTCGCTCGACGTCGTCAAGCAGGCGCTCGCCTCGACGACAAGGCTGTCGTCCTTCGTGCTGTTCATCCTGATCGGCTCGCGCGTCTTTTCGCTGACCTTCTACGGCGTCAACGGGCACCTGTGGGTGGAGCACCTGCTGGTCTCGCTGCCGGGCGGCGAACTCGGCTTCCTCATCGTCGTCAACCTGCTGGTGTTCTTCCTCGCCTTCTTCCTCGATTTCTTCGAGCTGGCCTTCATCATCGTGCCGCTGCTGGCGCCAGCAGCGGAAAAGCTCGGCATCGACCTGATCTGGTTCGGCGTGCTGCTCGGCGTCAACATGCAGACGTCCTTCATGCATCCGCCCTTCGGCTTCGCGCTGTTCTACCTGCGCTCTGTGGCGGCGCGCGTGCCCTATCTCGACCGCATCACCGGCAAACAGATCGCGCCGGTGACGACCGGGCAGATCTATTGGGGCGCTGTGCCGTTCGTGCTGATCCAGGTCCTGATGATCGCGCTGACCATCCTGTTCCCGCAGATGGTCATGCACTACAAGGGCAAGGTGGTCGATCCCGGCTCGATCGAGATCAAGATGCCGGAACTGCCGGGCCTGTCGCTGCCGCCGCTCGGCGCGCCCACCGCCCCGCAGGGCGGCACCGCACCGGCGGCGCCGGACCTCTCCCAGCCGCCAAGCTTCGGCGGGACGCCGGCGCCGCAACCGGCCGCACCTGCGACACCCGATCTTTCGCAGCCGCCGAACTTCGGCAACGCCCCGGCGCAGCCGGCTGCGCCTGCCGCGCCGGACCTGTCGAAGCCGCCCAGCTTCAACTGAGCAAGTTTCATTCGCGACAGGAAACGCGACACGCAAAGAAAAACCCCGGAGCGGCGCTCCGGGGTTTTTCGTGTTCCGACGACGCGGCGCGGCCTACAGCTTGCCGGCGCGCTGCTGGATCATCATGAAGGTGTCGAAGTTGTACTCGGCCACCTGATCCCACAGATAGGCCTCCTTGCGGAAGGCGACGATCGATTCCCAGATCGTCTTGAAGTCCGCGTTCGACGCCATCATCTCGTCGTAGGTCTTGTTGGCGGCGTCGAAGCAGGCCGACAGGATCTCCTGGCTGAACGGCTTGAGCTTGGCACCGTTGGCGACGAGCGACTTGATCGCCTTGGTGTTCAGGTAGTCGTACTTCTGCAGCATGTCGGCGTCCTCCGCCTGGCAGGCGGTGTGCAGGAGCGACTTGTAGGCGGCCGGCAGCGCTTCGTACCTCTCCTTCGAGAACAGGAAATGCACGGTCGGGCCGCCTTCCCAGAAACCCGGATAGTAGTAGTAGGGCGCGACCTTGTAGAAGCCGAGCTTCTCGTCGTCATAGGGGCCGACCCATTCGGCGGCGTCGATGGTGCCCTTCTCAAGCGCCGGATAGACATCGCCGCCGGCGAGCTGCTGCGGCACCAGACCGAGCTTTTCCATGACCTTGCCGGCGAAACCGCCGATGCGCATCTTCAGGCCCTTGAGGTCCTCGACGGTGTTGATCTCCTTGCGGAACCAGCCGCCCATCTGCGTGCCGGTGTTGCCGCCCGGCAGGCCGAACAGGCCCTGCTTGGCAAGGAAGGTGTTGAACAGGTCGATGCCGCCGCCGTGATACTGCCAGGCATTGCGGCCGCGCGCGTTGAGCGCGAAGGGCACGTCGGAGCCCAGCGCCCAGGTCGGGTCCTTGCCCCAGAAATAGTAGCAGACGGTGTGGGCGGCCTCGACCGTGCCGGCGGTGACGGCGTCCGCCGCCTGCAGGCCGGGAACCAGTTCGCCGGCGGCGAAGACCTGGATCTGGAAATTGCCGTCGGTGGCTTCCGACAGCATCTTCGACAACACCTCGGCGCCGCCGTAGATGGTGTCGAGCGATTTCGGGAAGGAGGAGGTCATCCGCCAGGTGATCTTCGGGTTGGACTGGGCGATGGCCGGTGCGGCCAAAGCGGCGGTGGATGCGGCCGCGCCGGCGCCGGTGGCGCCGGCCTTGCGGATGAATGAACGACGATCCATGAAAACTCCTCCCTTGCCTGATCGAAATATGAACTGGCCCGCCGGGAAAACATCAGGTCCGGGAGCCGGTTAGCGGACAATACACACCGAAGGCGACGTGTCCAGCACGGGCATTCGGCCGGGTCCATGACCCGCCGCCGGCGGCGGGCTGGCGCAAGCCGCACATGGCCGTGGCAAATCGCCTTGCAATCGCCTATTTTGTAAGTGCAATCGCGTCGTTTCGCTTCTCGGGAACCCAGATGCTCCAGCCGCTCGTCGCCGTCTCCACAGATGTCAAACAGTTCGAGAACTACACCTGGCATGCCGCACCGCAGCAGTATGTGGAGGCCGCCCTTTCCGGCGCCGGCGTGCTGCCCGTCCTGGTGCCCTCCTTCGGCGACCGGCTCGACCTCGACGAACTGCTTTCGGCGGTGGACGGCGTGATGCTGACGGGCTCCAAGTCCAACGTCCATCCCTCGCTCTACGGTAAGGAAGCGACCGAGCGTGACGGGCCTTACGACGAGGCGCGCGACGCCACGACGCTGCCGCTGATCCGCAAGGCGGTGGAGCGCGGCGTGCCGCTGCTCGCCATCTGTCGCGGCATCCAGGAGATGAACGTCGCGCTGGGCGGCTCGCTCGCCAGCGAGATCCAGGAACGGCCGGGTTCCCTCGACCACCGCGCGCCGGTGAGCGAGAACCAGGACGAACGCTTCGCCATCCACCAGACCGTTTCGATCAAGCCGGGGAGTTGTCTGGCGGGCGTGTTCGGCGCCGGCGACATCAAGGTCAATTCGGTACACCGGCAGGCGGTGGACCGTCTCGGGCCGAAGCTGCAGGTCGAGGCCGTCGCCGAGGACGGCACGGTGGAAGCCGTGTCGGTGCGCGACGCGCGGGCCTTCGCCGTCGGCGTGCAGTGGCACCCCGAATACTGGGTGAAATCGGACAGCGTGTCGCAGCGTATCTTCAAGGCCTTCGGCGACGCGGTGCGCGCGCACGCTGCCGCGCGGACCGCGACGCGGACGGCGGCGGAGTAGCCAGCCGGCAGCTTGATTATTCGGCCACCAAGGTCAGCAGCGGCAGGGCCGGGGCGTAGGATTCGTAATCGACGCCGTCGCCGGCCTCGAAGCTGACCAGCGGGTCGGCGCCGTTCTCGCTGAAACCGACGGTGCCGTCCTTGCGGTCGCGCCAGAACCGCGCGCGCTCGATGCCGGGCAGCACGGCCGGGCATCCCGCGCCGACGATCAGTTCCGACAACCCACCGGCCAGGTCCGCCCCGCGCGTCACCGTGCAGGCCGCATCGCCGCCGTTGGCGATCAGCCTGTAGGTCCCCGGCGCATGCCCTTGGTCGGCGGCGACAGCGGCTCCATCGCCCTCATCGTGGAAGGAATGGAAGCCGCCCAGAAGCGCAACGGCGCCGATCGCGGCAGCGAGTGCTTTCATCGAATCTCCCCAATGCCGTCTTCGGCAAAGAGAAGAATGTTTCCATAGGGTTACCGTGCCGTTAACGCATAAACGCGCCGGTTAACGATTGTGGCCTATGCCTGCCGTTTCCGGCACCGGGGTGATCGCCTTGCCGTCGGAGAACCAGGCGATCAGGTTGTCGACCACGAGGTCGGCCATGGCGCGGCGGGTATGGACCGAAGCCGAGCCGATATGCGGCAACAGCACGGTGTTGGGCGCATCCAGCAGCGCCGGCGGAACGTTCGGTTCGTCGGCGAAGACGTCGAGTCCGGCGGCGGCGATGGTGCCATCGGCGAGTGCGGCGGCCAAGGCGGCCTCGTCCACCGTCGAGCCGCGGCCGATGTTGACGAAGACCCCGTCGGAACCGAGCGCCTTGAGAATGTCGGCATTGACGGCCTTCGCCGTCTGCGGCGTGCCGGGCACCACCGAAATCAGCGTGTCGACCGCCTCGGCCAGCCCCTTCAGCGTGGCGTGATAGGGATAGGAGACACCCTCGACCGGCCGGCGGTTGTGGTAGGCGACCGAAAGGCCGAACGCCTCCAGCCGGCGCGCGACCGCCATGCCGATGCGGCCCATGCCGAAAATGCCGACCTTGCGACCGCGCAGCGACAGCGGGCTGAGGCGATAGTTGCCCTTCGCCACCCAGTTGCCGGCGCGCAGCCAGGCTTCCGCCTTCGGCAGTTCGCGCACGGTCGCGATCAGCAGGCCGAGTGCCGTGTCGGCCACCTCCTCGGTCAGCACGTCCGGCGTGTTGGTGACCATGATGCCGTTGGCGCCCGCATGGCGGGCGTCGACGCCATCGTAGCCGACGCCGAAATTGGCGACGATCTCCAGCTTCGGCAGCGCCCTCATGAAATCCGGCCCCACCAGGCCGCCGGCGATGGCCGGCGAGGCGGCGATGCCGCGCACCGTCGCCTTCATCTCGTCGGTCAGGAGCGCCGCATCGATGGTGTCGATGGCCACCAGCCGGAACGTCTCGCCGATGCGCCTGACGGACTGCTCATGCAGCTTGCCGGGGATGAGGACGGTGACGGAACGAAGGTCGGCGGCCATGCCGGTTCTCCTGCGATATGGAATGGAATGCGAGGCGGGACGATGTGGCCCTCAGCGCCGCTCGACCGGGCGGCCGGTGGACTGGCGCACATGCAGCTCCGGTTTGATGAGGTCCTGCGAAATGTGCACCGGCTCGCCGTTCAGCTTGTCGAGCAGGGCGCTGGCGGCACGGCGACCGACCTCACGCTGGCCGTTCCAGACGGTGGTCAGCGCCGGCGTGGCGATCGCCGCCTCCTCGAGATCGTCGTAGCCGGTGACGGAAATGTCGATGCCCGGCACCAGCCCGGCGCGGGCGATGCCGTTCATCAGGCCGATGGCGACGAGGTCGTTCCAGCAGCAGGCGGCGGTCGGCTTGTCCTTCAGCGCCAGGAACTGGCCGGCGGCTTCGAAGCCGCCCTGCTTGGTGCGCGGGCCGGGAATGCGCCAGGCCGGCTTGATCTCCAGCCCGGCCGCCTGCATGGCGTTGACGTAGCCCTGATAGCGGTCGCGGCCGGTCGAGGTCTGGTCGGTGCCGCCGACCATGGCGATGCGGGTATGGCCGAGCGAGATCAGGTGATTGGTGGCGAGCGCCGTGCCGTAGGCGTCGTCGCCGCGGAACACCGGCACATGCGCGCCCTCGACGTCGCGGGCGATCAGCACGGCCGGCAGGCCGTTCTCCTCGGCCATGAGGATATCGGCGGCCGGCGTGTCGATGGCCGGCGACATGATGACGCCGTCGGCGCCGAGCTGCAGCAGCGTGTCGATGAAGGTGCGCTGCTTCTCCACCTGGTCGTAGTGGTTGGAAAGCAGGAAGGTTTGCCGGCTGCGGTCCAGCTCATGCTCGATGGAGCGCAGGATCTCGGCATAGAACGGGTTCATGATGTCGTGCACGACGACGCCGACGATGCCGGAGCGCGAGGTGCGCAGCGAGGCGGCGCGGCGGTTGTAGATGTAGCCGATCTCGCGCGCGTGTTCCTTGATCTTGTCACGCGTGGCGCTCGCCACCAGCGGGCTGTCGCGCAGCGCCAGTGAAACCGTCGCGGTCGAGACGCCGAGCGCGTCGGCAATGGTCGAAAGCTTGATCTTCTGTGCCAGCGCGCACTCTCCCCGCACCGCATTTAAACTGTTTAAATGCGGCTTATGCCATCTATCCGGGGCAAATCAAAGCTTTTTCGCCGGCCTGTGGATTTCGGCGGCGGGGCGCGGCGCGGGACAGCCTACGCCGCCGTCTCGACGACCGGCTCCGCAACGTCCTCGGCCTCGTCTTCGGCCAGTTCCGTCTCGCCGTCCGACAGGTTGGCCTCGATGCGGGCGAGCAGCTTGAACAGGGTCTTCTGCTCCTTCTTGTCGAGGCCCTTCAATGCCTGCTTCTCGGTCTTCTTCACCGATTTCTCGATGGCGTGGATGGCCTCGCGGCCGAGGTCGGTCAAAAAGATGTGCGCCTGGCGCGCATCCGAATTGGAGGCTCTCTTGTCGAGGAAACCCTGCGCCTGCAGGCGGTTGATCGTCTTGGTGATGGTGGGCGGGCGCACGCCCAGCCGCTCCGCCAGCGTGCCCGGCGTCTGGCCGTCCTCGCGGTCGAGCGCCAGCATGATCTGGTCCTGTCCGGCATAGAAGCCGTGCGCCAGAAGCCGCGCGGCGAGCGCGGTGCGCGCCAGCCTGGCGGCCGAATGCAGCCGGCTCATCGTCGCTGCCCTGTCTGCCTTGGCCATGGTCTTTCTCCTGAGGGCCGTCCGGCCACGATAGCCGCGACGGGCGCATTGGCAATCGGCGATGCGCGCCCGGCGCCGGCGGATAGTTTGCCGGCGCCTGCAGCGTACCGTCTGCTGCGCTCATGACAGATGATTATTTCAGTTAGATGACAAAGGAATTCCGCAGGCCCCGACGACGCCGATCATCGCCCGCTGGATCATCGCTTCGACCGTGCAAAAGCGCCGACGGCGTCCTATATGGAGCCCAACCTTCCAATTTTTCGAGGCCCATCATGAGCGAAGCCCAGACGCAAATCCCCGTCACCGTGCTCACCGGCTATCTCGGTTCCGGCAAGACGACGCTGCTCAACCGTATCCTGTCGGAGAATCACGGCCGGCGCTACGCCGTCATCGTCAACGAGTTCGGCGAGATCGGTATCGACAACGACCTGATCGTGGAATCCGACGAGGAAATCTACGAGATGAACAATGGCTGCGTGTGCTGCACGGTGCGCGGCGACCTGATCCGCGTGGTGGAGGGTCTGACGCGGCGGCCCGGCCGCTTCGACGCCATCGTGGTGGAAACCACGGGGCTGGCCGATCCCGTTCCCGTCGCCCAGACCTTCTTCATGGACGACGACGTCCGCTCCAAGACCAGGCTCGACGCCGTTGTGGCGCTGGTCGACGCCAAGCACCTGCCGCTGCGCCTGAAGGATTCGAAGGAAGCGGAAGACCAGATCGCCTTCGCCGATGTCGTCGTGCTGAACAAGACCGACCTCGTGACGCCGGAGGAACTCGCCGCCGTCGAGGCCACCGTGCGCGCCATCAACCCGACGGCGAAGATCCACCGCACCGAGCGCTCCGGCGTCGATCTCGCCAATGTTCTCGACCGCGGCGCCTTCGACCTGAAGCGGGCACTGGAGAACGATCCGCATTTCCTCGACGCCGAGGAGCATGACCACCATGATCACGATCATGACCACCACGATCATGACCACCACGGGCACGATCACGCGCACCCGTCCGCCATCCACGACGTGACGGTGCAGTCGGTGTCGCTGCGCGCCGGCGAGATGGATTCGAAGAAATTCTTCCCCTGGATCGAGAAGGTGACACAGCTGGAAGGCCCGAACATCCTCAGGCTCAAGGGCATCATCGCCTTCAAGGACGACCCCGACCGCTACGTGCTGCAGGGCGTCCACATGATCATCGAGGGCGACCACCAGCGCGCCTGGAAGGATGGCGAGAAGCACGAGAGCCGGCTGGTCTTCATCGGCCGCGACCTCGACGCCGAGCGGCTGCGCAAAAGCTTCGAGGCGTGCCAGGCGGCTTAATTTTCACCATCAGCGCCGCCCCTCACCTGCCTGCCGGCATCCTCTCCCCGTGAGAACAGGGAGAGGAGAGCAGTTGCGCCATCGGTGATTCCCCTCTCCCCGTCCTTACGGGGAGAGGGTAAGGGTGAGGGCAGCGCCAACATCGGATGGAATATCTTTCGTGCCCACAGTCGCCCCGCTTGACATCGATGGCCATTGCCTCGCCGCCGTCTTCCTCAACGACATCCCCTTCTTCGCCTTCGCCGACGGCGCAGTGCATCGGCTCGACCATGGCCACAAGACCGTGCGGGCCAATGACGGCCTGCTGTGCACCGCGCTCGACGCGGCGGCAAACCGGCTCATCACCGCCGGCGAGGACGGCAAGGTCTTTTCCGTCAAGGCCGACGGTACCGTCGAGGAACTGGCGAGCGCCGGCCGAAAGTGGATCACCAGCGTTGCCGCCGGCCCGCAGGGCGCGGTCGGCTATGGCGCGGGGCGCAATGCCTTCGTGCGCTTCGCCGACGGCAAGGTGAAGGAGTTTGCCCATCCCCGCTCGGTGGAAGGCATCGCCTTCGCGCCGAAGGGCATGCGAATCGCGGTCGCCCGCTACAACGGCGCGACGCTGCATTTTCCGGCCACCGACGGCAAGCCGACCGAGCTGGAATGGGCCGGCGCGCACACCGGCGCCACCTTCTCGCCTGACAGCGCCTTCCTCGTCACCACCATGCAGGAGAACGCCCTGCACGGCTGGAAACTCGCCGACGGCAAGCACATGCGCATGTTGGGCTATCCGGCCAAGGTGAAAAGCCTGTCGTGGTCGACCAAGGGCAAGTGGCTGGCGAGTTCCGGCGCGCCGGCGGCGATCGTCTGGCCCTTCCAGGGCAAGGACGGGCCGATGGGCAAGGCGCCGCTGGAACTCGGCACGCGCGGCGACGCCATGGTGACCTGCGTTGCCTGCCATCCCTCCGAGGAGGTGGTGGCGATCGGCTACGACGACGGCATGGTGCTGGCCTCGCGCTTCGCCGACCAGAAAGAGGTGCTGCTGCGCCGGCCGGGCAAGGGCGCCGTCACCGCGCTGATGTGGGACGGCGAAGGCCGCCGCATCGTCTTCGGCACCGCCACCGGCGACTGCGGCGTGATCGACATAGCGGGCTGACGGCGGCGGCTTTGAAAGTCACGCCTGCCGATGCTATGTTCGGCACGGAGACGAGCCATGAACAGCGTGCAAAGATTCGACGTCCGGCTTCCCGCCGAAATGGCGGAGGAACTTGAGCAAAAAGTACAATCGGGTGAATACGACTCCGTGCAGGATGCCCTGATAGAAGGCGCCCGCGCGCTTCTGCAGCGCGATGCCGACATCGACCGCTGGCTGCGTGAAGAAGTGGTGGCCGGACACGCGGAATATCTGTCCGACCCATCCTCGTCGATCCCGTCCGAAGGCGTTCTCGGCCGTATCAAAGCACGGCGGCAGGCACGCGCGACGAGATGAAAGTTGAATTCACGCTGCTTGCGGAACGGCAACTGGAAAATCTCTATAATTACATTGCAGACCACTCGAGCGAGCAGATCGCGGAAAGATACATCACTCGTATCGTGATTTCCTGCGAGAAGCTCGCCGAATTTCCCAATCGCGGAACCAGGCATGACGACATCCTGTCCGGTTTACGGACCGTAGGCTTCGAACGGCGCGTCACTATCGCCTTTCTGGTTTCACCAGATACCGTGTTGATCGAAGGCATTTTCTACGGCGGCCAGGATTTTGCGGCGAGGTTTAGGTCGTAATCCAAATTACCCTTTCACTTGATTGCGGTTTGCCTTGGCCATTGTCTAAAGTGCGGTGTGGGGGCCGATCCTGAATGCCTGCTGACCGACCGATCGCGACAAGGAGCGGCATAGACGCCGCGCGTATCGCAGAGCTTCGCGAGGCCGAGGCGGCTGTCTTCCGCAAGGCGCGGCCGAAAAGCGAGGCGCGCATCGGCAATGGCATCGAGGGCTTTTTCGGCGGCGTGCCGATGCACTGGATGAACGACTGGCCGACGCCTTTTCCCATCCTGGTCGAGAGCGCGAAGAGCGCTCGCATCACCGATATCGACGGCAATGCGCTGGACGATTTCTGCCTCGGCGACACCGGCTCGATGTTCGGCCATTCGCCGCCGCCTGTGGCCCGCGCCATCCGCCGGCAGGCCGCGCGCGGCTTGACCTACATGCTGCCATCAGAAGACGCGCTGGGGCTCGGGCGGCTTCTGGAGGCACATTTCGGCCTGCCGTTCTGGCAGATCGCCACCACCGCCACCGACGCCAACCGCTTCGCGCTGCGGGTGGCGCGCGCCGTCACCGGCCGCGACACAATCCTCGTCTTCAACGGCTGCTACCATGGCGCGGCCGACGAGACGATGGTGCGACTGCGGGACGGCAAACCGATCAACCGGCCCGGCCTTGCCGGTGAATTCCGCGACCTCACGGTGCGCACGAAGATCGTCGAGTTCAACGACATTCCGGCGCTGGAGGCGGCGCTTGCCGACAAGGACGTCGCCTGCGTCATCACCGAGCCGGTGCTGACCAACAGTTGCATGGTGCTGCCCGAACAGGGGTTCCATGCAACGCTGCGCGACCTGACGCGCAAGGCCGGCACGCTGCTGTTGATCGACGAGACGCACACCATTTCCTCCGGTCCCGGCGGCTACACCAAAGCCTTCGGGCTGGAGCCGGACCTGTTCGTGCTGGGCAAGCCGGTGGCTGGCGGCGTGCCGGCGAGCGTCTGGGGCATGAGCGGCGCGGTGGCCGACCGCTACGCCGCCTACAACCGCACGAAGGAACCCGGCTATTCCGGCATGGGCACGACGCTGTCGGCCAATCCGCTGCAGTTCGCCACCATGAAAGCGACGCTGGAGGAGGTGATGACGGAGGAAAACTACGCCCATATGACGCGGCTGGCGATGCGGCTGGACGCCGGACTGACCGCCGTCATCGACCGTTTTGGCCTGCCCTGGCACGTCGCCCGCGTCGGCGCACGGGTGGAGTTCATTTGCGCCCCCGGTCCGTTGAAGAACGGCGACGAGGCGGAAAGCGCGCACGCGCCGGAACTGGAAGCCGCCATCCATGTCGCGCTGGTCAACCGCGGCGCGCTGATCGCGCCCTTCCACAACATGATGCTGGTTTCGCCGGCCACGAAGGCGCGGCAGGTGGACCGGCTGATCTCAGCCTTCGCCGACGTTGCAGCGAAGATTTCGGTGTGAGACAAGCGGGCGAGACCAACCGAGAGCGATCATGACTTCCCCTTCCGGCTCGACGCCCGCCGAGGCGCAAGCCTTCCTCGAAGCCCATCCCGAGATCGAAGCCATCGACATCGTGCTGACCGACGCCAACGGCGTCGGCCGCGGCAAGATCGTGCGCCGGCACGAACTGGAAGCCATCTACAAAAACGGCCGGCACATGCCGATCTCCATCCTCGGCCTCGACATCACCGGCGAGGACGTGCACGAGACCGGGCTGATCTGGGCGACCGGCGACGGCGACCTGCGCGCCTGGCCGATCCCCGGCACGCTGGTGCCGCTCACCGGAACCAGTCCGGCGCGTGGCCAGGTGCTGATGGCCATGCACCATCTCGACGGCCAGGCCATGACCTCCGATCCGCGCCACGCGCTCGCTCGGCAGGTCGAGCGGTTGGCGGCGAAGGGCCTGCACCCGGCCGGCGCTTTCGAACTAGAATTCTTTCTGCTCGCCAACGAGCGCGACGCCGACGGCAAGGTACAGCCGGCGCGCGCCGTGCTCGACGGCAGGGCGAGCGGCAAAACGGAAGTCTATTCGGTCGATCACCTGCACGGCATGGAACCGCTGTTCTCCGACATCTACGCGGCGGCGAAGGCGCAAGGAATCCCAGCCGAGACCGTGATTTCGGAATATGCGCCTGGCCAGTACGAGCTGACGCTGAATTACCGCACCGACGTTCTGCGTGCCGCCGACGACCTCGTCATGCTGAAAAGGATCGTGCGGGCGCAGGCGCGCCGGCACGGCGTCGCCGCCTGTTTCATGGCCAAGCCGATCGAGAAATACGCCGGCTCCGGCATGCATTTCCACGTCTCGCTGGTAGACGGCGCCGGCCGCAACATCTTTGCAGAAAAGGACGGCGAAGGCTGGAAGCCGGAACTGCTGCACGCGCTCGGCGGATTGGCCGATACGATGGCCGAATCCATGCTGGTGTTCGCCCCGCACGCCAACTCCTGGCGGCGCTTCGTTTCGCAGTCCTACGCGCCGGTGGCGCCGACCTGGGGCGTCAACAACCGCTCGGTGGCGCTGCGCGTGCCGGCCGGCGAGGTCAAGGCGCGGCGCATCGAGCACCGGCCGTCCGGCGTCGACGCCAACCCCTATCTGGTCGCCGCCACCGTGCTGGCCGGTATCGCCAAGGGGCTGGACGAGAAGCTAGACCCCGGCCCCGAAACCACCGGCAACGGCTACGAGGCGACGAGCGAAGCCGGGAGGGCGATGCCGGTGGACTGGCGCGCTGCGATCGAGGCGGCCAAGGCGTCGGAATTCCTGAAAAGTGCGCTCGGGCCGGACCTGCACCGGACGTTCACCGAGATCAAGCACGCGGAATATCTGCGCGTGGCGCGCACGGTGAGCGAGCTGGACTATCACCTCTACCTGCACGAGGTCTGAGAGCATCGTGGGAACCAAGCTCGCCTCCCGCCATTGCACAGGTGGAGGTCGAAGATGGCAAGCCGTGCAGAACTCACCGTGGCAGACGACAGCGCGACATTGGCCGAGGTCCGCGAGGCGGCCGAGGACTGCCGCCGCTGCCCGCTGTGGCGCAATGCCACGCAGACCGTGTTCGGCGAGGGGCCGGACAGCGCCGAGGTCGTCTTCGTCGGCGAACAGCCGGGCGACCAGGAGGACATTGCCGGCAAACCGTTCGTCGGGCCGGCCGGCAGGGTGTTCGACGCCATCCTCGAAGAAGCCGGCATCGCGCGGCAGAAGACCTACGTCACCAATGCGGTGAAGCACTTCAAGTTCGAGCCACGCGGCAAGCGACGCATCCATTCCAAGCCGAATGCCGGCGAGATTCAGGCCTGCCGCTGGTGGCTGGACAAGGAACTCGACCTCATCCGGCCGAAGCTCGCCGTGGCGCTAGGCGCGACGGCGGTGCAGTCGCTGCTCGGCAAGGCCCTGCCGGTGAAGAAGACGCGCGGCGAGACGATCGAGCGCGCGGACGGATTGGCGGTGTTCGTCACCGTCCACCCCTCCTTCCTCCTGCGCATCCGCGACGAGGCCAGCAAGCGGGCCGAGCGGGCTAGATTTTTAAAGGATATGAAGGCGGTGAAGGCTCTGATGGAATGATGTGCGTCCTTCGAGGCTCGCTCCGCTCGCACCTCAGGATGAGGACCGTTGGTTGTCGGCCTTTCCGCTCATGGCGGCGGCACAACTCCCTCATCTCAAGGCACAATTTTCCTCATCTTGTAACTGGTGCACGACCTCCCTCATCCTGAGATGCGAGCGGAGCGAGCCTCGAAGGACGTACGATAAGTCTACCGCACCAGGATCGCCCTGAGATCGTTGACGTTCGTTCCGGTTGGGCCGGGCACGAAAAGGCCGCCGACTGCGTTGAACGCCGTCCAGGCGTTGTTGTTGCTGAGCATGGCCTTGGCGTCGACGCCGGCGGCGCGCATGCGGGCGACCGTCGTGCCGTCGCAGAAGGCGCCGGCATTGTCCTCGGAGCCGTCGATGCCGTCGGTATCGGCGGCGAGCGCGTGGATGCCTTCCACCCCGTCGATGCCGACGGCGAAGGCGAGCAGGAATTCCGAATTGCGGCCGCCCTTGCCCTTGGCCCTGAGCGTCACCGTCGTCTCGCCGCCGGAGAGGATCAGCACCGGCTTGCGGAACGGCCGATTGCGCGCCGCGACCTCGCGGGCGATGGCCGCGTGGACGGAACCGACCTCGCGCGCCTCGCCCTCGATGGCGTCGGACAGGATGACCGCCTCGATGCCCTGCCGCTTCGCCTCTGCGGCGGCCGCCTCCAGCGATACGGCGGCGGAGGCGATCAGATGCACCTCGTTGCGGGCAAACTTTTCGTCGGCCGGCTTCGGTGCTTCGGAAGCGGGCGTTTCGATATGCGCCATGACGGCATCGGGGAGCTTCATGCCGTAGGCGGCGATCGCGGCCAGCGCCTCGGCACGGCCTGCTTCGTCCGGCACGGTCGGACCGGAAGCGACGAGCGCGGGAATATCGCCGGGAATATCGGAGACGATCAGCGACACCACCCTGGCCGGCCATGCGGCGGCGGCCAGCCGCCCGCCCTTGATGGTCGAGACGTGCTTGCGGATGGCGTTCATGGCCGAGATCGGAGCGCCGGAGGCCAGCAACGCCTCGTTGACGGCGATCTCGTCGGCCAGCGTCAGGCCGGGCGCCGGCGCCGGCAGCAGCGCCGAGCCGCCGCCGCAGACCAGCGCCACGACCAGATCGTCCTCGCTCAGGCCGGAAACGGTTTCCAGCAGCCGGCGCGAAGCCTTCAGGCCGTTCTCGTCCGGCACCGGATGCGCGGCCTCGATCACCTCGATGCGGCTGGTCGCAGCACCATAGCCGTAGCGAGTGACGACGACGCCTTGCAGCGGGCCGTCCCACGCCTTCTCGAAAGCGGCGGCCATCTGCGCCGCGCCCTTGCCGGCGCCGACGACGACGGTCTTGCCTTTCGGCTTCGCCGGCAGATGGGCGCGGATGGTCTTTTCCGGATCGGCGGCGGCGACAGCGGCCTCGAAGACGGACGTCAGGAAGGATTTTGGATTGAAGGTCACGCCGAAAAATCCTCGCTTCGCAAACCGGCCGCCGGCCGGAGCCGCCCCTCACCTGCCTGCCGGCATCCTCTCCCCGTAAACGGGGCGAGGAAGGAGGCTGCGACGGCGCGGCCAGTCCCCTTCTCCCCGTTCACGGGGAGAAGGTGCCGGCAGGCGGATGAGGGGCGGCGCGGCATTTCAGGCATCATTTGCCGGCAATGCCAGCGCCCCGGCGTCCTTGCCGAGATGCGCGCACAGCGCCTCCACCACCAAGCCGTGATCGTCACGCTCCGGCAGGCCGGAGACGGCGATAACGCCGACGACGCCGGCATTCCTCACCGTTGCCGGAAAACCGCCGCCGGCCAGAACGTAGTCGGCGCTATCCAGCCCCTCGCCCGGCTTGAAGGTGCGGTCTGGCCGCTGCTGCTCGAGCACCATGCGGTAGGTGCTTTTCAGGAAGCGCTTCACCACGTTGATCTTGCGGCGCGCCCAGTCCGGATTGGAGGCATTCGAGCCCGGCATGGCGGCGTAGAACAGCGGCCGGTCGAAGGTGCGGATATCGACGATGATCGGCAGCTTTTCCCTGAGCGCCCGCTCGCGGATCGCCGTGCCGAGCGAGAAGGCGACGGCCTCGTCGAAGCGGTCGAAGACAAGTTCGGCTTCCTGCCGCTTGATGGTCTGGATGTCGTCGCTCACGGCCATGGTCTTTCCCCGATCGGCCTCCGCTTTGACCGACAACCCAGCCGCGGTCAAGCCGCGGCGGTCACCATATCGCTCTTCGCCGGCCGGCCCGAAACGTAGACCTCGCGCACCGTGCGGTCGTCACCCAGCGTCTGGAGAAGAAAAAGCTCCTCGGCCAGCGTTGCCACCGTCTCCATCCTGAGCCGCATCGCCGGAATGGCGCCGGCGTCCAGCACGACGATGTCGGCCTCGGTGCCCTCCTCCAGCGTGCCGATGCGGTCTACCAGCGACAGCGCCTCGGCGTTGCCGCGTGTGATCTGCCAGAAGGACTGGAACGGGTTGAGCTTCTCGCCCTGCAGGGCGATCACCTTGTAGGCCTCGTCCATGGTGCGCAGCATGGAATAGTTGGTGCCGCCGCCGACATCGGTGGCGGCGGCGATGCGCAGCGGCTTTTCGCGGCTGCGATAGCGCTGGTAGTCGAACAGGCCCGAACCGAGGAACAGGTTCGAGGTCGGGCAGAAGACGGCGACCGAGCCGCTGTCGGACAGCGCGTCGGCCTCGCGCTCCGACAGGTGGATCGAGTGGCCGAACAGGCTTCTTTTCCCAAGCAGGCCGTAGCGCGCGTAGACGTCGGTGTAGTCCTTGGCCTCGGGGTAGAGTTCGCAGGTATAGGCGATCTCGGCATGGTTTTCCGACAGGTGCGTCTGCATATGCAGGTTGGGGAATTCCTTCACCAGCGCGCCGGCCATTTCCATCTGCTCGGGCGAGGAGGTGATGGCGAAGCGCGGCGTGATCGCCACATGCTGGCGGCCCTTGCCGTGCCACTCCGAAATCACCGTCCTGGTGTCGTCATAGCCGGATTGCGGCGTGTCGAGCACGCCGTCCGGCGCATTGCGGTCCATCATCACCTTGCCGGCGATGTTGAGCATATCGCGGGCGTGGCTCTCCTCGAAGAAGGCTTCGGCGGAGGCCTTGTGCACCGAGCAGTAGGCGACGGTGGAGGTCGTGCCATGGCGCACCATCTCATCCAGGAACAGGCGGGCGATGCGGCGGCCGTGCTGGGCGTCGCGGAACTTCGTCTCTTCCGGGAAGGTGTAGGTGTTCAGCCAGTCGAGCAGTTCGGCGCCGTAGCTGGCGATGACCTGCATCTGTGGGAAGTGCACATGCGTGTCGATGAAACCCGGCAGGATGAGATGCGGGCGATGGTCGACCGTTTTCACACCTTCGCCGACCTTCTTCGCAACCTCGGTGTAGGTGCCGGCGGCGACGATCCTGCCGTCGCGGATCAAGAGCGCGCCGTCTTCCTCATAGGCGTAGGCGGCATGGTCGTCGATGGTTTCGGGCCAGCGGTTGAAGGAGAGCGTGCGGCCACGCAGGAGAAGTTCGGTCATTTCGCTGTCGTCTCTTTTCCAGCCCCTTCGAACCACGTCACCAGCAGGGCGCGCTCCTGGTCGGAGATCTGCGTGACGTTGGCCGGCGGCATGGCGTGGCTGCGGCCGGCCTGGAGGTAGATTTCGCGGGCGTTGTTGGCGATGCCGGCGTCGGTGTCGAGCATCACGCCCTTCGGCGCATGGTAGATGCCTTCCCAGGAAGGCTCGGCGGCATGGCACATGGCGCAGCGGCCCATCACCGTGTCGCGCACCTTGGAAAACTCGGCCGAGGCGATCAGCGGCGCAGCACTCGCGGTCACCTTCGGCTCACCGGTCAGCACCTTCGGCGCGGTCGACAGCCAGATGATGATGACGAACAGGATGGCGGTGGCGAGCCAGGTCCAGGTCGGGTTGCCCTTCCGGGCATGCATCGAGTTGAAATAATGGCGGATCAGCACGCCCATCATGAACACCAGCGAGGCGATGATCCAGTTGAACTCGGTGCCGAACGCCAGCGGGTAGTGGTTCGACAGCATAAGAAACAGCACCGGCAGGGTCAGGTAGTTGTTGTGCAGCGAGCGCTGCTTGGCGATCTTGCCGTATTTCGGGTCCGGCTTGCGGCCGGCGATCAGGTCGGCGACGACGATCTTCTGGTTCGGGATGATGACCATGAAGACGTTGGCCGACATGATGGTGGCGGTGATGGCGCCCAGATGCAGGAAGGCGGCGCGGCCGGTGAACAGGTGCGTCATCCCCCAGGCCATGAAGACGAGGATGACGTAGAGCAGGATCATCAGGCCTGTGTCGGCCTTGCCGATCAGCCAGCGGCACAGCAGGTCGTAGACGATCCAGCCGCCGGCGAGGCAGCAGAGCGAGATGAGGATGCCGACCGGCACCGAGACGTCGAGCACGTTCGGGTCGATGAGGAAGAGGTCGGCGCCGGCATAGTAGACGATCGCCAGCATGGCGAAGCCGGAAAGCCAGGTCATGTAGCTTTCCCACTTGAACCAGGTCAGGTGCTCCGGCATCTCGGCCGGCGCCACCAGGTATTTCTGGATGTGGTAGAAGCCGCCGCCATGCACCTGCCATTCCTCGCCGAAGGCGCCGGCGGGCAGGCCGGGACGCTGGCGCAGACCGAGGTCGAGCGCAACGAAATAGAAGGACGAGCCGATCCAGGCGATGCCGGTGATGACATGCAGCCAGCGTACGGCGAAAGCCAGCCAGTCCCAGAAGATGGCGAAATCGAGCATGCCCCGTCCTCCTCAACGAGAGGCCGACTTTACGGCCTGCCGCGCAAACGGAAAGATGCAAGCCACACGATGACTTTCAAAAAAAGATAGAAAATACTAGGCTCACTCCAAATCGGCGCGGAGGGAGCCGCTTCGCATGGCCTATCTCGACAACATCGCCGTCTTCGTCCGCGTCGTCGAACTCGGCAACCTGTCGGCCGCCGGGCGCGACATGCGCATTTCGCCGGCGGTGGCCTCCAACCGAATCAAGGAACTGGAAAAGCATCTGGGGGTGCGGCTGTTCAACCGCACGACGCGGCAGCTGATGCCGACCGAGCACGGCACCGTCTTCTACACCGGCGCCAAGCAGGTGCTGGATTCCATCACCGAGGCGGAAGCGGCGGTGGCGGCCCTTTCCGGCCAGCCGCGCGGCACCATCAGGGTCACGGCGCCGCTCGGGCTGGGGCGCCGGCTGATCGCTTCCGGCATTCCGGACTTCCACGACAAGTACCCCGACATCGAGGTCAGGCTGAGGCTCTCCGATCACAATGTCGATATCCTGAAAGAGGGCATCGACGTCGCCTTCAGGCTCGGCGTCATCGAGGATTCCTCGCTCAGGATGCGCGGCATCATGGAGTGCGAGCGGGTGCTGGTGGCGGCGCCGAAATACTTGGAGGCGCGCGGCGAGCCGACCGATCTGGGCGAACTGATCTCGAAGAAGCACGATTGCCTGATGCTGCGCTATCCCGGCAGCAAGGAATTCTTCTGGATGCTGCAGACGCCGCAAGGCCCGCATAAACTGGAGGTGCACGGCCCCTTCGACAGCGACGACGGCGATGTGCTGACCGGCTGGGCGCTGGCCGGGCGCGGCATCATCAACAAACCGCGCTTCGAGGTCGAGCCCTATCTGCGCGACGGCCGGCTGAAGGTCATCCTGACCGGGACGCCGCCGACGCCGGTGCAGTTCGCCGCCGTCTACCCACACAAGAAACTGCAGGACCCGAAGGTGCGGCTGCTGCTCGACTTCATGGCCGAGCGCTGCCAGCGGCTGATCCGCGACCTGCTGGCCGGGCGCTGACGGAACCCGGCGCCGGGCAGCGGCGTTATCGCTTGCGCGGGGGCGCCATGCCCCTCTCCATGCCGTTGCCTTCCTGATGCGGCGATCGCCGCCACATGCCTTACCGACGAGGATATCCCATGGACACCATCACGACCCGGAACGACCTGAAGTCCAACGCCAAGAAGGTGTCGATCGAACTGCTCAACGCGCGGCTGGCCGACGCCATCGACCTGGCGCTGATCACCAAGCAGGCACACTGGAACATCAAGGGTCCGCAGTTCATCGCCATCCATGAGATGCTGGACACGTTCCGCACGGAGCTGGACGTCCATGTCGACACCATCGCCGAACGCGCGGTGCAGCTTGGCGGTACGGCTTTCGGCACCTCGCAAGTGGTGGCCGAAAAGACCACGCTGAAGCCCTATCCGACCGACATCCACAAGACCAAGGACCACCTGGCCGCGCTGATCGACCATTATGCGGCGGTGGCCAAGGGGGCGCGTACCGCGATCGAGGAAGCCGACGAGGCGGGCGACGCCGACACCGCCGACATCTTCACCGCCTATTCGCGCGCGCTCGACAAGTCGCTGTGGTTCCTGGAGGCGCACACGCAGGAGAAGGAGTGAGGGTCCGGTCCGTCCGCAGGGCGGATCAAGAGGTCCGGCGGACCTTTTGAAGGAGCCGAACGCCCGAGGCCGTAGCCGAGGGCTGGCGAGGCTTCACCTGTCGGTGCGTCCTTCGAGGCTCGCTCCGCTCGCACCTCAGGATGAGGACCGTTTGACGAGAACCTCAACAGAATGGCGTCAGCGGCCTGCCCCTCCCTTTCCGTGGCGTTGGCGTTCAACCTTCCTGCTCAGTGACGCAGGCACCAACTTCCCTCATCCTGAGGTGCGAGCGGAGCGAGCCTCGAAGGACGCACCCGACTTCGTGTCCTCGGCAGCCGCGCCAAGTCCGTGCAGCGCCAGCGCCGTCATCATCTCGGCGGCGGCGAGCGCCGCGATGACGGGTGGGCGCTTGTCCTTCACCGCCTCACCGCCGATGGGCGAGACGAGGCGCGCAAACTCTTTCTCCGAGCCGCAGGCGGTCTTCAGGAACCAGCTTTTGAACGTGGCTTTCTTCGTCTTCGAGCCGATCATGCCGACATAGGCGGCGTCGGCCCGCTTCAGCGCCTCGGCGACGATGAGGAAATCCAGCGCATGGTCGTGGGTGAGCACGGCGAAGGCCGAGCCGGCCGGCGCCTCACGCACCGCTGCTTCCGGCATCGGCGTCAGCAGCGTCTCGACGCCTTCAGGCATCCCTTCCAGCTCCTCGGCGCGGGTCTCGACAACGACGGCGTGCACCGGCAGCAGGGCGACCGCAGCCGCCAGCGCCTTGCCGACATGGCCGCCGCCGAAGATGTAGAGATGCGGCAGGCGTTGCTCCTGCCTCTCGGCCGCCGCGATCAGGCCGGCGGCAACAGCGGCGTCGACCGGGCGGATCGCCACCTCTACGCGACCGCCGCAGCACTGGCCGATCTCGGGACCGAGGGGAATGTCTAGGGTGGCGCAGACCTCGTGGATGTCGAAGCGCATGCCGCCGACAAGGCCGGCGTCATTACCCCCACCCCTAACCCCTCCCCGCAAGGGGGAGGGGGACTTGGCATGCGGCAGCTTCCCCTCCCCCTTGCAGGGAGGGGTTAGGGGTGGAGGTGAAGCGGGAAGGTTGCGCAGCACCTGCCGCGCCTTGTCGATGGCCATGTATTCGAGCTGGCCGCCGCCGATGGTGCCATGGATGGCGGCGGCCGACACCAGCATGAAGGCGCCCGTCTCGCGCGGCGTCGAACCCTTGGTGGCGGCGACCTCGACAAGCGCCACCGGCCCGGTGTCCCGAAGAAAATCCTTCAGATCCTGCACATTCGTCGTCATCTCCGGCCTCCACGGACCAGGACTGCACGTTCCATCAATATAGGCCCTGATCGCCGGCGGCGCTATTTCGCCGCTTCCGCCTTCAGCCGCTCGACCGCCATCAGCACGCGCTCGGGCGTCGCCGGGGCGTCGAGGCGTGGACAGATCCTGTGGTCGGCGACGCTGGCGACGGCATCCGACAGCGCATGCAGCACGGAAAGCCCAAGCGGTAGCGGCGGTTCGCCCACCGCCTTGGAGCGGTGGACAGTCGGCTCGTAGGCCTGGCTCCAGTCGGTCAGCGCCACGTTGAAGACCTTCGGCCGGTCGGAGGCCAGCGGGATCTTGTAGGTGGAAGGTGCATGGGTACGCAGCCGGCCCTTGCCGTCCCACCACAGTTCCTCGGTGGTCAGCCAGCCCATGCCCTGGATGAAGCCGCCCTCGACCTGGCCGATGTCGATGGCCTTGTTCAGCGAGCGGCCGGTGTCATGCAGGATATCCGTGCGTTCCACGACGTATTCGCCGGTCAGCGTATCCACCGAGACTTCCGAGCAGGCCGCACCATAGGCGAAGTAATAGAAGGCGTGGCCCTTGCCCTTGGCACGGTCCCAGTGGATCTTCGGCGTCTTGTAGAAACCGGCGGCCGAAAGCTGGACGCGGGCCAGATAGGCCTGCCGCACCAGTTCGTTGAAGGAAATCTCCTGGTTGCCGATGCGCACGCGGTTGGGCAGGAACACCACCTGGTCGCGCGGGATCTGGTGCGTCTCGGCGGCGAAGTCGATCAGCCGGTCCTTGATCTGGCGGGCGGCATCCTGCGCCGCCATGCCGTTCAGGTCGGCGCCGGAGGAGGCGGCGGTCGGCGAGGTGTTCGGCACCTTGCCGGTGGTCGTGGCGGTGATCTTCACCCGATCGATATCGATCTGGAATTCCTCGGCCACCACCTGCGCCACCTTCATGTGCAGGCCCTGGCCCATCTCGGTGCCGCCGTGGTTCATGTGCACCGAACCATCGGTGTAGACATGCACCAGCGCGCCGGCCTGGTTGGATTCCGTCTTGGTGAAGGAGATGCCGAACTTCACCGGCGTCAGCGCCAGGCCGCGCTTGACGAAGCGGCTGTTGGCGTTGAAGGCGGCGATCTCGCGGCGGCGGCGGGCGTAGTCCGAACTTTCCTCCAGCTCGGCGACGATGCGCTGGATGATGCAGTCCTCGACCTTCTGGTGGTAGGGCGTGACGTTACGGCTGCCCTTCGCCCCCATCTCGTCGTAGAAATTGAGCTTGCGGATTTCCAGCGGATCCTTGCCGACCGCAAAGGCGATCTCGTCGATGACGCGCTCGGCGCCAACCATGCCCTGCGGGCCGCCGAAGCCGCGGAAAGCGGTGTTGGAGACGGTGTTGGTGAACAGCGGCGCCGACTTCGCATGGACGTGCGGGAAGAAATAGGCGTTGTCGCAGTGAAACAGCGCGCGGTCGCCGACCGGGCCGGAAAGGTCGGCCGAGAAGCCGGCTCGAAGCGCGAAGGTGTAGTCGATGGCGAGGATGCGGCCCTCGTCGTCGAAGCCGACGTCGTAGTCGATGGCGAAGTCGTGCCGCTTGCCGGTGGCGGTCATGTCCTCGTCGCGGTCGAGCCTCAGCTTGACGGCGCGCTTCAGCTTTTTGGCGGCGATTGCCGCCAGCACGGCGCACTGGTTGGCCTGCGTTTCCTTGCCACCGAAGCCGCCGCCCATGCGGCGCACCTCCACCGTCACCGCATGGCTCGGCACGCCGAGCGCATGGGCGATCATGTGCTGCGTCTCGCTCGGCCCCTGCGTCGAGCAATGGACGGTGACGTCGTCGTCCTCGCCGGGCACGGCCAGCGAGACCTGGCCTTCGAGATAGAAATGGTCCTGCCCGCCGAGCCGCATGCGGCCCTTGATGCGGCGCGGCGCTTTTTCGAGGTTGGCCTTGGCGTCGCCGCGGTCGAGGATCAGCGGGGTCGTCACCTGTTTGTGCGTTTCGGCGTCGAGATTCCAGATGTCGATGACGGCGTCGAGTTCCCGGTATTCGATCTTCGCCAGCCGTGCGGCGCGGCGCGCCTGGTCGCGTGTCTCGGCGACGACGCAGAACACAGGCTGGCCGTGGAACAGCACCTCGCCGTCGGCGAGGATCGGGTCGTCGTGCATACCGGACGGCGAGATGTCGTTGTCGCCCGGCACGTCCTTCGCCGTCAGCACGGCGACGACGCCGGGGGCTGCCTTCACCGCAGAAAGGTCGATCGACTTGATCTTGCCGTGCGCGACGGTGGCGAGGCCGAGGCCGGCATGCAGCGTGCCGGCGGGCTCGGTGATGTCGTCGATGTAGACGGCCGTGCCGGAGACGTGCTTGTGGGCGGAATCATGGGTGTTGGAGGCATGGACGCCGCCGACGATCCTGGCTGCCTGGAGGTTGGGCGTGTGCTTGGTCATGATCTATGCCGCCTCGTAGCGCGAAACCTGCACCGGCGCCTTCGTGCCGGTGGTCTCGACATAGAACCGCAGGAGCAGGTTGCGGGCCGCCAGCGTGCGATAGTCGGCGGTGGCGCGCATGTCTGTGAGCGGCGCAAAATCCTCGGCGTATTTTTCCATCGCCGCCAGCACGGTTTCTTCCGTCCACGCCTTGCCGATCAACGCCTTCTCGACCGCGGAGGCCCGCTTCGGCGTCGCCGCCATGCCGCCATAGGCAATGCAGATGGCCTTTACCGTGCCGTCCTTAGCCAAGGTCAGGCGAAATGCCCCAAGCGCTGCCGTGATGTCCTCGTCGCGGCGCTTGGTGATCTTGTAGACGGCGAATTTCTCGCCCTTGACCGGCACCGGAACCTGGACGCTCTCGACGAACTCGCCCGGCTTGCGGTCCTGCTTGCCGTAGGCGATGAAGAATTTTTCCAAGGGAATCGTGCGGCGGCGGCCGCCCTTGCGCAACGTCAGCGTCGCACCCAGCGCGATCAGCGGCGGCGGCGTGTCGCCGATGGGCGAGCCGTTGGCGATGTTGCCGCCGATGGTGCCCATATTGCGCACCTGCTGGCCGCCGATGCGCTCGATCAGCGGCCCGAGCGCCGGAATACGCTTCGCCAGAAGCCCGAGCGCGTCGGTGTAGGTGACGCCGGCGCCGATGGTGACGACGCCCTTGTCCTCGGTGATGGACTGCAGGCCTTCCAGCCCGCCGATGAAGATGACCGGCGTGATGTCGCGCATATGCTTGGTCACCCACAGGCCGACGTCGGTCGAGCCGGCGACGACGGTGGCCTCGGGCAGCGCGTCGCGCAGCCGGGCGAAATCGTCGACGTCGGCCGGCACGATCAGCCGGTGTTTTCCATCGCCGATCTCGACGCGCGCGCCGTCACGCAGGGCGGTGAGCCGCTGCATGATCGCCTTACGCTCGGCCAGCAGCGGGTCCTTCGATGCCTTACCGTAGGTGGAGATGGCGTGCGCGGCCCGCATGATCGCCTCGTAGCCGGTGCAGCGGCACAGGTTGCCCTGCAACGCCTTCTCGATCTCGGCGTTCGACGGATCGGGCGACTTCATCCACAGGCCGTAGAGCGACATGACGAAGCCCGGCGTGCAGAAGCCGCATTGCGAGCCGTGGAAATCGACCATCGCCTGCTGCACCGGATGCAGGTGGCCACCCTCGCCGGCCAGATGCTCGACCGTCACCACATGGGTGCCGTCGAGCGAACCGAGGAAGCGGATGCAGGCATTGACGCTTTCGTAGACGAGCCGGCCGGCGGAAAGCCGGCCGACCAGCACCGTGCAGGCGCCACAGTCGCCTTCCGCGCAGCCTTCCTTGGTGCCTTTCAAGGAGCGCGACAAGCGCAGGAAATCGAGCAGCGTCTCATCCGGCGCCACGGTGTTCAGCGCCACGTCCTGACCGTTGAGGATGAAACGCAGTTGCGAGCGGATCTTCGTCTTCGCCATGGTCAGCTCCCCCTGTAGGTGGAGTAGCTGTAGGGCGAGATCAGCAGCGGCACATGATAGTGCTTTTCCTCCGCCATGCCGAAGCGGATCGGCACGATATCGAGAAAGGCCGGTTCGGGCAGCGTGGTTCCTTGTGCGCGCAGATAGGCGCCGGCGGAAAAGACCAGCTCGTATTCGCCCTTGCGGAATTCGGCGCCGGCCAGAAGCGGCGCGTCGCAACGGCCGTCGTCATTGGTGACGACGCTTTTGAGGTGGGTGCGGTCGTTGCCGGAAATGCGGTACAGCTCTATGGACAGGCCGGCCGCCGGCTTGCCCGTGGCCGTATCCAGCACGTGGGTAGTAAGCCGCCCACCTGCTGTATGATCTCCCGTCAACTGCCGCCTCCCTTCACGGTACAATCGAACACGGTAATGTAATGTGCCGGCATTAAATGCCAAGGACGAGGCCCGGTCGAGCGGAGACCGACAAAAACACTTTCAAAAATTTCGATGGGATAGTGATTGTGGCTTTCGGCTATCCTTCGAGCCAGTCTGGCAAGGCCAGAGGAGGGATCATGCGGTACGTCAGGGACATGCGCGGCTACGGAGCCAATCCGCCGGACCCGAAATGGCCGGGCGGCGCCAATGTCGCGGTCCAGTTCGTCGTCAACTACGAGGAAGGCGGCGAGAACTGTATCCTGCACGGCGACAAGGCGTCCGAAGCCTTCCTGTCGGAGATCACCGGCGCCCAGCCATGGCCGGGCCTGCGCCACTGGAACATGGAATCCATCTACGAATACGGCTCGCGCGTCGGCTTCTGGCGGCTGCACCGGCTGTTCACCGGCCAGAACGTGCCGGTCACGGTCTATGGCGTCGCGGCGGCGCTGGCCCGCTCGCCCGACCAGGTGGCGGCCATGCAGGCGGCCGGCTGGGAAATCGCCTCGCACGGGTTGAAGTGGATCGACTACCGCGATCATTCGCCCGAAGACGAGCGGCGCGACATCGAGGAAGCGATCCGGCTGCACACGGAAGTGACCGGGCAGCGCCCGACCGGCTGGTACACCGGCCGATCCTCCGAAAACACGGTCCCTCTCGTGGCCGAGGCGGGCGGCTTCGCCTACTGCTCCGACACCTATGACGACGAATTGCCCTACTGGCTCGACCATGACGGCCACGGCCATGCCATGGAGCCGCTGCTGATCATCCCCTACACGCTGGACGTCAACGACATGCGCTTCGGCATCCAGGCGGGCTTCTCCAACGGCGAGCAGTTCTTCACCTACATGAAGGACACGTTCGACACGCTCTACGAAGAGGGCAAGGATGGGCGGCCGCGCATGATGACGGTCGGCCTGCATTGCCGCCTGATCGGCCGTCCCGGCCGTTTCGGCGCTCTGAAGCGCTTCATCGAATACGTCAAGAGCCACGACAAGGTGTGGCTGCCGCGGCGCATCGACATCGCCGACCACTGGCGCGCCACCCACCCCTACAAGGCGCCGGCGCTGCGCCCGTCGACGATGGAGTTCGAGGATTTCGTGCATCGCTTCGGTGGCGTCTTCGAGCACTCGCCGTGGATTGCCGAACGTGCCTACGAACTGGAGCTCGGACGTTCCCACGACACCGCGACCGGCCTGCACAACGCGCTCTGCCGCATCTTCCGCTCGGCGAGCGAGGCCGAGAAGCTTAGCGTGCTGAAGGCGCATCCGGACCTCGCCGGCCGGCTGGCGGCGGCCAAGCGACTGACGCCGGAATCGGCCAAGGAGCAGGCTTCCGCCGGGCTCGACGCGCTGACCGACGCCGAGCGCGAATTGTTCACCAAACTCAACGCAGCCTACGTCACCACCTTCGGCTTCCCCTTCATCATCTCGGTGAAGGGCCGCGGCAAGGACGACATCCTGCACGAATTCGAGAAGCGCATCGGCAACAGCCGGCCGCAGGAATTCGCCACCGCCTGCGCCCAGGTCGAGCGCATCGCCCTGCTCAGGCTCAAGGACATTCTTCCCTAACAGGTCTTCACCCATGGACATGACCAATATGGCCAAGCGCAGCTATTACGCACCGAAGGGCGGCCTGCCGCCGCAGAGCGACCTCATCAGCGACCGAGCCGTGTTCACGCAAGCCTATGCGGTGATCCCGAAGCGCGAATTCTCCGATATCGTCGCCAGCTTCCTGCCGTTCTGGGACAAGACGCGGCTGTGGGTGATCGCACGGCCGCTCTCGGGCTTCGCCGAGACCTTCTCGCAATATATCATGGAAGTTCAGGCGGGCGGCGGCAGCGACCGGCCGGAGCCGGACACCGGCGCCGAGGGCGTGCTGTTCGTCGTCGAGGGCGAGGTGACGGTGACGGTGGCCGGCAAGAGCCACCGGCTGACGCCGGGCGGCTACGCCTACCTGCCGCCGAAAAGCGGCTGGAGCCTGCGCAACGAGGGCGGCGAGACGGCGCGCTTCCACTGGGTGCGCAAGGCGTACGAGCCCGTCGACGGGCTGGATGCGCCCGACCCGCTGTTCCTCAACGAGAACGATATCGCGCCGCTGACCATGCCGGATACGGGCGGCGGCTGGGCGACAACGCGCTTCGTCGATCCGGCGGACCTGCGCCACGACATGCACGTCACCATCGTGACGCTGACGCCCGGCTCGGTCATTCCCTTCCCCGAGACGCATGTCATGGAGCACGGCCTCTACGTGCTGGAAGGAAAGGCCGTCTACCGGCTCAACCAGGACTGGGTGGAGGTGGAAGCCGGCGACTTCATGTGGCTGCGCGCCTTCTGCCCGCAGGCCTGCTATGCCGGCGGGCCGGGCAACTTCCGCTACCTTCTCTACAAGGACGTGAACCGCCACGCCCGGCTGGGCGGCTTCGGGCGCTGACGATGAGCAAGGTCATCACCGCCCAGCCCCTTACCCGCGCGAGCTTCGCGCCGTTCGGCGAGGTGATCGACTTCGACACCGACAGCCACTATCCAATCAACAACGGCCGCTGCGAGCGCTACCACGCGCTGGTGAAGCCGGAAGCGGCCGGGCCGAACGGCCATGTGCTGGTCAACCTGTTCCGCGGCACGCCCTATGATTTTCCGCTGGCGCTCACCATGGTCGAGCGCCATCCGTTCGGCAGCCAGGCCTTCATTCCGCTGTCGCCGCGCCCCTTCGTCGTGGTGGTGTGTCCCAACGGGCCGGACGGTCCGGGCGAGCCGGCCGCCTTCCTGACCGCACCCGGACAGGGCGTGAACTATCCGCGCGGCCTGTGGCACGGCGTGCTGACGCCAGTGGGTGCGCCCCAGGATTTCGTCGTCGTCGACCGCGGCGGCGACGGCTCGAACGTCGAGGAGTTCTACTTCTCCCATCCCTACGAGGTGCGCCTGCCGGAGGGCTTCGCGCCGTGACCGACGTCTCGCTGATCGACCGCCTGCTCGACGTCATCGAGGACGACATCGTGCCGAAAACGGCCGAGGGCGTGGCGCACGGCAACAAGCTGTTCGGCGCCGCCATTCTGAGGAAGGACGACCGCTCGCTGGTCATCGCGGAGACCAACAACGAGACCGAGAACCCGCTGTGGCACGGCGAGGTACATTGCCTGAAGCGCTTCTACGAGATGCCGAAGGCCGAGCGCGTCGACACCGGCGACGCCATCTTCCTCGCCACGCACGAGCCCTGTTCGCTCTGCCTGTCGGCCATCACCTGGACCGGTTTCGACAATTTCTACTACCTGTTTTCCCACGAGGATTCGCGCGACAGCTTCGCCATCCCGCACGACCTGAAGATCCTGAAGGAGGTCTTCACGCTCGATCCCGGCGGCTACAATGCCGAGAACGCCTACTGGAAAAGCTTCTCCATCCGCCGGCTGGTGCGGGCGCTGCCCGAGGCGGAGCGCGAGCGGCTGGAGGCGCGCATCGCGGCGATTTCAGACCGTTACGACGCACTTTCCGGCACTTACCAGGCCAGCAAGGCGGACAACGACATTCCCCTGAACTGATTCCCAGCCAGGGCAGAGGCGGCGGATCGTTCCAGAGCCGGCAAGGCCTGCCGCGACAATGTCGCTATCGGCGCATTGGTCCAAACACGACACACCATTTACGCCACGCTATGTCGCATTCGGCCTTGCGCTGGCGTTTCCCTTACGGCCATTATCCTCCTGACAAAAACAAGAATGGCTACGGCCGAACCGTCCAGTGAGGAGAACCCATGTCTAAAGAACTCGAATTCCTGAGCCACAGCGTGGCCAGAGGAAAACTCAGCCGTCGCGACTTTCTTGGCCGCGCCGCAGCGCTTGGCGTCAGCGCCGCCTTCGCCAACACGCTGCTTTCCGACGCGGCCCGCGCCGAAGGGCCGGTGAAGGGCGGCATGCTCAAGGCCGGCCTGCAAGGCGGCGAGTCCTCCAACGTGCTCGACCCGGCGCTGAACCTTTCCCAGGTGAACTTCAGCTTCGGCAAATGCTGGGGCGAACTGCTGGTCGAGCTGAAGCCCGACGGCGGCCTGGAAAACCGCATCGCCGAGGAGATCGGCTCCAGCCCCGACGCCAAGACCTGGACCATGAAGATCCGCAAGGGCATCCAGTTCCACGACGGCAAGGAAGTGGCGCCGGCCGACGTGATGGCGACGCTCGAGCGCCACGCCGACGAGAAGTCGAAATCGGCCGCGCTTGGCATCCTGCAGGGCATCGACACGATGAAGGTGGACGGCGATGCCGTCGTCGTCACGTTGAAGGACGCCAACGCCGACTTCCCGTACCTGATGGCGGACTATCACCTCGTCATCCAGCCGAACGGCGGCAAGGACAACCCGAACGCCGGCATCTCGGCCGGTCCCTACAAGGTCACCGTCAACGAGCCGGGCGTGCGCTACGGCGGCGAGAAGTTCGCCAACTACTGGCAGGGCGACAAGCTCGGCCACGCCGACCAGGTGGAGATCGTCGTCATCAACGACCCGACGGCACGCACCGCGGCGCTGCAGGGCGGCCAGGTCAACATGATCAACCGCGTCGAGCCGAAGATCGTCGACCTGATCAAGCGCGTCCCGGGCGTCACCATTCAGACAGTGTCGGGCCGCGGCTTCTATCCCTTCAACATGTTCTGCGACACCGCGCCCTTCGACAACAACGACCTCAGGATGGCGCTGAAGCTCGCCATGGACCGCGACGAGATGCTCGACAAGATCCTGCGCGGCTACGGCGAGGTCGGCAACGACATGCCGGTCAACAAGGCCTATCCGCTGTTCTCCGACGACATCGAGCAGCGCAAGTTCGACCCCGAGAAGGCGGCCGAATTCTACAAGAAGTCCGGCCACTCCGGCTCGATCCTTCTCAGAACCTCGGACGTCGCCTTCCCCGGCGCGGTGGACGCCGCCCAGCTCTACCAGCAGAGCTGCGCCAAGGCCGGCATCAAGATCGAGATCAAGCGCGAGCCGGGCGACGGCTACTGGTCGGAAGTGTGGAACAAGCAGCCCTTCTCGCTGTCCTACTGGGGCGGCCGGGCGACGCAGGACCAGATGTATTCCACCGCCTACATTTCCAGCGCCGACTGGAACGACACGCGCTGGAAGCGGCCGGAATTCGACAAGATGGTCATCGCCGCGCGCGGCGAACTGGACGAGGCCAAGCGCAAGAAGATGTATCGCGACATGGGCCTGATGATGCGCGACGAGGGCGGCCTGCTGGTGCCCTTCTTCAACCAGTACATCGACGCCTCCGGCAAGGGCGTGCAGGGCTGGGTGAACAACCCCGCGCAGGAAATGTGCGGCGGCTACGCGCTGGCGATGTGCTGGCTCGAAGCCTGACCGGCGATTGCGGGGCCGGCGCCGCGCGCCGGCCCCTTTCCTCCTCCACGCACGCATCCGCTCCAATCCGAGGCCCCGTGGCAGGCTTTCCATGTCCTTTCCGATCCTGAAGCTGATCGCGCAGCGCATCGCGCTGGGCATCGTTCTCCTGTTCGCCGTTTCGATCCTGATCTTCGTCGGCACGCAGATCCTGCCCGGCGACGTGGCGCAGTCGATCCTCGGCCAGGCGGCGACGCCGCAGGCGCTGGCCAATCTGCGCGAGCAGCTCGGCCTCAACGATCCCGCCTATATCCGTTATTTCCGCTGGCTGGGCGGCGTGCTCACCGGCGACCTTGGCACGGCGCTGACCAGCGGCCAGGACATCGCCTCCTCCATCTGGCCCCGGCTGGAAAACACGCTGTTCCTGGCCGGCTGCGCGGCCGTCGTCGCGGTGCCGCTCGCCATCATCCTCGGCCTGCTCGCCGTGCGCTATCGCAATGGCCCCATCGACAAGGTCATCTCGGCCTTCGCGCTTGCCTCCACCTCGTTTCCGGAATTCTTCATCGGCTACCTGCTGGTCTATTTCTTCGCCGTGAAGTGGCAGGTCTTCCCGGCCATCTCGACCGTGTTCGACGGCATGCCGTTCCTGCAAAGGCTGCAGGCGGTGGTGCTGCCGGCGACGGCGCTGACCCTGGTGGTGCTCGCCCACATGATGCGCATGACGCGCGCGGCGATCCTCAACGTCATGCAGTCGGCCTATATCGAGACGGCGGAACTGAAAGGCCTCAGGCCCTTCGACATCATTCGCAAGCACGCCTTCCCCAACGCGGTCGCGCCGGTGGTCAACGTCGTCATGCTCAACCTCGCCTATCTGGTGGTCGGCGTGGTCGTGATCGAGGTCATCTTCGTCTATCCCGGCATGGGGCAATATCTCGTCGACCACGTCGCCAAGCGCGACGTACCGGTGGTGCAGGCGGTCGGCCTGATCTTCGCCGCCGTCTACATCGTCTTGAACATCATCGCCGACATCGCCGCGATTCTCGCCAATCCGCGGCTCAGGCATCCGAAGTAGGGGGCGCCGATGCTTGACCTGAAACGCATCCCCGTCGGCGCCTGGCTCGGCCTCGTCCTTACCGGCCTGTTCCTCATCTGCGCCATCTTCGCGCCGTGGATCGCGCCGCACGGCAACGGCGAGATCGTCGGCGACGTGTGGGAACCGATGTCGGCGGCGCATCTCCTGGGCACCGACAATCTCGGCCGCGACCTGCTTTCGCGCATGATCTACGGCGCCCGCATCACCATCCTGATCGCGGTTCTGGCCACCGCGCTGTCCTTCTCGCTCGGCGCCATCCTCGGCTTCACCGCAGCCGCCGTCGGCGGCTGGTTCGACACGCTGGTGTCGCGCTTCGTCGACCTCCTGATGTCGATCCCGACGCTGATCTTCGGCCTCGTCGTGCTGTCGGTCCTGCCGACCAACACGCTCACCCTGATCCTCGTCATGGGCATTCTCGATTCCACCCGCGTCTATCGTCTGTCGCGCGCGGTGGCTGTCGACATCAACGTCATGGATTTCGTCGAGGCGGCGAAGCTGCGCGGCGAAGGCATGCGCTGGATCATCTTCCGCGAGATTCTGCCCAACGCGCTGTCGCCGCTGGTTGCCGAACTCGGCGTGCGCTTCATCTTCGCGGTGCTGTTCCTTTCGGCGCTGTCCTTCCTCGGCCTCGGCGTGCAGCCGCCGGACTCCGACTGGGGCGGCATGGTCAAGGAAAACAAGGACGGCATCGTCTTCGGCATTCCGGCGGCGCTGATCCCGGCGGCGGCGATCGCCGTGCTCGCCATCTCCGTCAACCTCGTCGCCGACTGGGTGCTGAACCGCACGACCGACCTCAAGGGAGGACGCGGCAATGGCTAAGACCACGACCCAGACGGCCAAGCCGGAAACGCTGCTCGACATCCGCAACCTGAGGATCGAGGCAACCGTCTATCCACCCGGCGAGGCGCCGAAGTCCGTCACGCTCGTCCATGACGTGTCGCTGACCCTGAAGCGCGGCAAGGTGCTCGGCCTGATCGGCGAGTCCGGCGCCGGCAAGTCGACCATCGGCCTGTCCTCCATGGCCTATGGCCGCGGCGGCGTGCGCATCACCGGCGGCGAGATCGTGCTGAACGGCCGCGACATCCTCAAGGCCGGCGCCGGCGGCATCCGCAAGCTGCGCGGCCGCGAGGTATGCTACGTGGCGCAGTCGGCGGCGGCGGCCTTCAACCCCGCGCACAAGCTGATGGATCAGGTGGTGGAAGCCTCGCTGCTGCACGGCGTGGCGACCCGCGCCGAGGCCGAGAAGCGGGCCAAGGCGCTGTTCAAGAAGCTTTCGCTGCCCAATCCCGACACGATCGGCGAGCGCTACCCGCACCAGGTCTCGGGCGGCCAGCTGCAGCGCGTCATGACGGCGATGGCGCTGTGCTCCGAACCGGACCTGATCGTCTTCGACGAGCCGACGACGGCGCTCGACGTCACCACCCAGATCGATGTGCTGGCGGCGATCAAGGACGCCATCCGCGACACCCATGTGGCCGCCCTCTACATCACCCACGACCTCGCCGTGGTGGCGCAGGTCTCCGACGAGATCATGGTGCTGCGCCACGGACGGCTGGTGGAATGGGGCGGCACGCGCCAGATCATCAAGGAGCCACGGCAGGAATACACCAACGCGCTCGTTTCGGTGCATGAGATCGAGCACCACGAGCAGAAGGCCGAAGGCGCGCCCTTCCTGTCGGTGAAGAACGTCACGGCCGCCTATGGCGGCGGCGCCGTAAAGGTGCTCAAGAACGTCTCGGTCGACATCCTTCCCGGCCAGACGCTCGCCGTGGTGGGCGAATCCGGCTCCGGCAAGTCGACGCTGGCGCGCGCCATCACCGGGCTTCTGCCGCCCGAACAGGGCTCGATCACCTTCGACGGTCGGCCGCTCGCCAACCGACTGGCCAACCGGCCGAAGGAGGACCTGCGGCAGTTGCAGATGATCTACCAGATGGCCGACGTGGCGATGAATCCGCGCCAGACGGTCGGCACCATCATCGGCCGGCCGCTGGAATTCTATTTCGGCATCAAGGGCGCCGAACGCGACCGCCGCGTCACCCAGCTGCTCGACGAGATCGAGATGGGCAAGGGCTTCGCCGACCGCTATCCGGCGGAACTGTCCGGCGGGCAGAAGCAGCGCGTCTGCATCGCGCGCGCGCTGGCAGCCAAGCCCAAGCTCATCATCTGCGACGAGGTGACCTCGGCGCTCGACCCGCTGGTCGCCAACGGCATCCTGAAGCTGCTGCTCAACCTGCAGCAACAGGAGAATGTCGCCTATCTCTTCATCACCCACGATCTCGCCACGGTGAAGTCGATCGCCGATTCCATCGCGGTGATGTATCGCGGCGAGGTGGTGCGCTACGGCTCCAAGAGCAAGGTGCTGACGCCGCCTTTCGACGCCTATACCGACCTTCTGCTTTCTTCGGTGCCGGAAATGGAGATCGGCTGGCTGGAAAAGGCGATCGCCGGCCGCCGCATGGAGAGCGCGGGGAACTGAAGGCGACGCTTACCGCCCCTTCCACACCGGGTCGCGCTTCTCGGCGAAGGCCTTGAAGCCTTCGAGATTGTCTTCCGAGCCGTAGAGCACATCGACGGTGGCGAGTTGCCTGCGGGTGACGCGGTTCATGATGTCCTGGAACTTTTGCCCCTCGGCCTCGCGCGCGGTCTCCTTGATGGCGGCGAAGACCAGCGGCGGGCCGCCTGCGAGCAGGCGGGCGATCTCCCACACCCGGTCCTCCAGCTTTTCCTTCGGCAGCACCTCGTTGACGAGGCCCCAGCGATGCGCCTCGGCGGCATCCATCCAGCGGCCGGTCAAGAGCAGGTCCATGGCGACGTGGTAGGGGATGCGCTTCGGCAGCTTGATCGTCGCGGCATCGGCCAGCGTGCCGGCCTTGATCTCGGGCAGCGCGAAGGAGGAGTGGTCGGAGGCGTAGATCAGGTCGCAGGACAGCGCCAGCTCGAAGCCGCCGCCGACCGCCATGCCGTTGACGCAGGCGATGACCGGCTTGTTCAAGTCGCGCAGTTCCTGCAGGCCGGCGAAGCCGCCGACGCCGTAGTCGCCGTCCACCGCGTCGCCGCTGGCGGCGCCCTTGAGGTCCCATCCGGCGCAGAAGAACTTGTCGCCGGCCGTCCTGACGATGGCGACGCGGAGTTCCGGATCGTCGCGGAACGCCTTGAACGTCTGGCCCATCAGCCGCGACGTCTCCATGTTGATGGCGTTGGCCTTCGGCCGGTCGAGCGTGACTTCGAGGATCGCGCCCTCGCGGCGCGTGGTGATGACGTCGGTCATGGCAAAGCTCCTGCGTTCCCCTCCCCCTCGAGGGGAGGGTGGCCGGACGAAGTCCGGTCGGGTGGGGTCGTCGCGGCCAAATGAGGGGCCGATCCATTTTCGGAAGTCGGCGTACTGTCGCCGCCGACCCCCTCCGGCCGTGCAGCCTGTCCTCGTGGCCAAAGGCCAGACCCGGAGGCGGCCACCTCCCCCTCAAGGGGGGAGGAAAGAACGAGCAGCGCATCGGCGATCCAGGCGCCCTCGCCCTGCTTGCAGACGATCAGCGGGTTGACGTCCAGTTCCTCGACGGCATCGCCATGGGCGACCACGAAATCCGCGATGCCGGCGATCGCGTCGGTAGCCGCCGCAAGATCGGCCTTGGCGCGGCCGCGATAACCGTCGAGCAGCGGGAACAGTTTCAGGCCGCGCAGCGCCGTCTCGATCTCCGTGCGCGAAGCCGGCAACAGCAGCGTGGCGCCGTCCTTCAGCAGTTCCACCAGCACGCCGCCCGAGCCCAGCGTCATCACCGGGCCGAACACGGCGTCGCGGGTGAAGCCCACGATGAGTTCGGCAACGCCGCCCTGCACCATGCGCTCGACATAGAGGCCAGCGCCGAGCGGCAGAAGCGCCTCGGCGGCCGCGCGCACATCGTCAGCGGATTTGAGATCGAGCCGCACCGCGCCGGCCTCCGACTTGTGGGCGACGCCCAACGCCTTCAGCGCGACGGGAAAGCCGAGCTTCTCGGCGGCCGAAACCGCTTCCGCCACGCTTCCGGCGCGCAGGCCCGGCGGAATCGGCAGGCCGGCGGCCGCGAGCATAGATTTGGCGGCTGCTTCGTCGGGATAGCAGGGCGCGGTGGAGTCCGTATCAGGAAGCGTCGTGGACAGCATACCCCCACCCCTCAAGGGGAAGGGGGACTCAGGGAGCGGCAGCTTCCCCTCCCCCTTGAGGGGAGGGGGTGACACCACCGAACTTTTCCACGCCTCGCCTACGAACGCCGCCGCCTCGGCCGCGTCGAAAGCCTCGGCAATGCCGTGCAGGGGCACGATGCCACGCCGCAGCAGCTCGGCCGAATGGCCTTCCGGCAAGTTCTCGCCCATCGAGGCGACGATGGCGCCCTTGGCGTTGTTTTCAGTCAGCGCCGTCTCGAACGCATTGACCGTAATCCACCAGTCGGCGTCGGAGCAGCGGTCGGTACGCGGGAAATCCAGCACCAGCAAATTCAGGCCGAAGCCGCCCGAGGCCATGGCGCCGAAGGTCGCCGCCAGCGCCTCTTCCTTGGCCCAGATATAGGTGTTGTAGTCGAGCGGATTGGCGACGGCCACCAGCGGCCCGAGCGTTTCCTGCACGCGCGCCTTGTGCGCCGCCTCCAGCGACGGGAAATGCACGCTGCGCCCGACGGCCGTATCGGCCATTACTGAGGCCTCGCCGCCGGAACAACTCATGGAAGACAGTGTGCGCGATTCCAGCGACCCGACCGCATGCAGCAGCTTCAGGGCCTCGAGAAAGGACGGGATGGTATCCAGACGCGGAATGCCGAGCCGGCGCAGGAAGGCGTCGGAGGCGGCATCGGAGCCGGCCAGCGAGGCGGTGTGCGAGATGGTGGCGGCACGCGCCTGCTCGGAGCGGCCGACCTTCATGGCGACGATGGGCTTGTTCAATTCGCGCGCCCGCGCCGCCAGCCGTTCGAAGCCGGCGACTGAATCGAACCCCTCGATGTGCAGGCCGAGCGCGGTGACGCGGTCGTCCTCGATGAGCCCCAGCGCCATTTCCGACAGGCCCGTCTGCGCCTGGTTGCCTGCCGTCATCAGGAAGGCGACGGGCAGGCCGCGCGTCTGCATGGTGAGGTTGCAGGCGATGTTGGAGGACTGGGTGATGATGCCGACGCCGCGCTCGCCCGCGCCGAGCCGGCGGCCGCCATGCTGGTCGGGCCACAGAAGCGCGCCGTCGGCGTAGTTGATCAGGCCGTAGCAGTTCGGGCCGATGATCGGCATGGAACCGGCAGCATCGATCAGGTCCGCCTGCAGGCGCTCGCCGTCGGCATCGTAGCTGCCCGTCTCGCGAAAACCCGCGGCAAAGCAGATGGCTCCGCCCGCCCCCATGGCGGAAAGCTGGCGGATGATGTCGATGGTGAGATTGCGGTTGACGGCGACGAAGGCGGCGTCGGGCGCGCCCGGCAGATCGGCGACCGACTTGAAGGCCGGCACGCCGTGCACCTCGGCGCGGCTGGGATGCACCGGCCAGATCGCGCCGGCATAATTCATCTTCAGGCACTGCTCGACGACGTTGGTGCCGAAGGCGCCGCCGCCAATGATGGCAACGGACTTGGGGCGCAGGAGACGGGAAAGGTCGCGGACAGGCGTCATGGTTTGGCGATCACGGAAGGGTTGCTCGCGTCGGCCGTCGACGCGCGGAGTTTTTCGAGTTCCGGCAGATATTGAGCGGTCGCCTCCACGCCTTGCGGGCTCAAGGCGTAAATGCCGACGCCGATCCTCTCGAACCAGCCATAGTGATTGTCGGCCATCAGGCGACGCGCGTGGCCGATGCTGGTCTGGCGGGCGACCTCGGCGGCTTTCGTCGGGCCGCGTTCGTCGAGCAGGTTGAGGCAGCGCAACGCTTCCTGGCGATAGCCGGTCACCAGATTGCGCCGCGTCGCGCCGCCAAGGTTCGGGTCGCCGACCAGCCGTTCGAATTCCCGCAGAAGCCGCGTCTTTCGCGGCCTGGACTGCCGTGGCTTGTAGGGCGCGGGGTCGCAATGGATTTCGGTGTAGCCATCGGCGAGACGAACCGTGATGAGGCCAAGACCGAGCCGCCGGCACAGCTTCCTGTTCTCGACCAGCGCCTTCAGCGAGGCACGCCCCGTTCCGCGCGGCACGGCGACATAGACCGCATCGCTGATCGCCTGGCGCTGGATCGCCTGATGGAACAGCGACAGCGAGAAACCGGCCTTCAGTTCGACGATTACGGGTTCGTCGCCTTCGCGCATGGCGACGACGTCGGCGGCGCCAACCTCGCCCTTGACCGTATAGCCCTGCGTTTCGAGCAGACGCTTCACGGGCAGGTAAAGGTCGGTTTCCTTGATGCCGGTCTTCGCCATTTTCGCCGGACTAACCTCCGACAGCCCTGAGCAGCGCGCGGCTGATGATGTGCCGCTGGATTTCGCTCGTCCCTTCCCAGATGCGCTCGACGCGGGCGTCGCGCCAGATGCGCTCCAAGGGCAGGTCGTCCATCAGGCCCATGCCGCCGTGAATCTGGATCGCCTCGTCGGCGATGAAGGCCAGAACCTCCGTCGCCTTCAGCTTGGCCATCGCCATGTCCTCGTCGGTGACGGCGCCCTGGTCGTATTTCCAGCCGGCCTCGCGGGTCAGCAGTTCGGCCGCCTTCAGTTCCGTCGCCATGTCGGCCAGCTTGAAGGACACGCCCTGGAACTTGCCGATCTGCTGGCCGAACTGCTGGCGCTGCGCGGCATATTCGATCGAGTGCGCCAGCGCCCGTTCGGCACGGCCGAGGCAGGTGGACGCCACCTGGAGCCGGGTAGCGCCGAGCCAGCTATTGGCGACCTCGAAGCCCTTGTGGACTTCGCCCAGCACCTGTTCCTTCGGCAGCCGGCAATCGTCGAACTCCAGCACGGCGTTGGTGTAGCCGCGATGCGAGACGTTGCGGTAGCCCTCGCGCACGGCAAAGCCCTTGGTGCCCTTGTCGACGAAGAAAGCGGTGATCTTCTTACGCTTGCCGCGTGGGGAATCCTCCTCGCCCGACGCCATGAAGACGATAGCGAAACCGGCGATATCGGCATGGCTGATAAAATGCTTGGTGCCGTTCAGGACAAAATCGTCGCCGTCCTGCACGGCGGTCGCCTTCATGCCGCGCAGGTCCGAGCCGGCGCCGGGCTCGGTCATGGCGAGACAATCCCAGGTCTCGCCGCGAATGCAGGGATAAAGGTACTTTTCCTTCTGTTCCTCGGTGCCGGCGAGCAGGATGTTGGAGGGCCGCGCCACGCAGGTCCAGTGCAGCGCGTAGTTGGCCTTGCCCAGTTCCTTCTCGTAGAGCAGCCAGGACAGCGTATCCAAGCCCGCGCCGCCGACTTCGGCCGGCATGTTGGCGGCATAGAGCCCGGCGGCCATCGCTTTCTGCTGGAGCTCCTTGATCAGGTCCATCTCGAGCTTGCCGGTGCGCTCCACCTCCCGCTCGTGCGGGTAAAGCTCGTTCTCGACGAAGGCGCGGGTGGTGTCGACGATGGCGCGCTGTTCTTCCGAAAGGCCGAAGTTCATGGCTTCACCTGTAACATTGGTCGTGCGTCCTTCGAGGCTCGCTTCGCTCGCACCTCAGGATGAGGGAGGTCAGCGCAAACGCTTTGTGCCGGGTTTGGCGCCCTGCGGTCCTCATCCTGAGGTGCGAGCGAAGCGAGCCTCGAAGGACGCACGACGGATTTCATGACGTCAGGCTTTCTTTGCCTTCTTCTTCACCGGCTTGGCGGCCTTCGCCTTGGCGGCCGCCTTGGAGACAGGCTTCTTCGCCGCAGCCAGCTTGCCGAGGCGCTTCACATAATCCTTGTGCAGCGCGCCGGCGCCCCAGCCCTTGCCCTTGTTGGTCTTCGACAGCACGTCCATGATGCCGACGAGGTTCTCGTCGCGGATTTTTTCCAGTTCCCGGATCGACCATTGCGCGGACTGGTCGTCGGACTGGGAGGCGATCAGGTCGACCAGCTCGTCGTTGAACTCCGGCACGTCCATCAGCTTGGTCCACGGCCATTTCAGGCAAGGCCCGAACTGCGCCATGAAGTGGCGCATGCCGGCCTCGCCGCCGGCGACGCGGTAGACCTGGAACATGCCCATCTGCGCCCAGCGCAGGCCGAAGCCATAGCGCATGATGTCGTCCAGTTCCTCGACCGAGCAGATGCCGTCCTTGATGAGCCACAGCGCCTCGCGCCATGCCGCTTCCAGCAGGCGGTCACCGACGAAGGCCTCGATCTCCTTGCGGATGACGACGGGCTTCATGCCGATCGAGGCATAGATCTCCTTGGCGACCTCGATCGCCTCCGGGAAGGTCTGGGCACCGCCGACGATCTCGACGATCGGCAGGAGATAGACCGGGTTGAACGGGTGGGCGACGACCAGCCGCTCGGGGTGTTTCTTCATCGCCACCTGCATGTCGGACGGTTTTATCCCCGAGGTGGAGGAGCCGACGATGGCGTTGGCTGGGGCGTGCAGGTCGATCTCGGCCAGCACCTTGTGCTTGAGGTCTAGCCGTTCCGGCACGCTTTCCTGGATCAGGTCGGCGTCGGCCACGGCTTCGGCGATGGTTTTGGCGAAGGTCAGCTTGCCCTCCTTGGGCAGGCCGTCAGGAAGCATCTGCTTGTAGGCGCGGCGCGCGCCCTTCATCACTTCAGAGACCTTGCGCGAGGCCTCCGGATCGGGATCGAAGATCGAAACGTCGATGCCGTTGAGCAAGAGGCGCGCGACCCAGCCGGCGCCGATAACCCCGCCGCCAACCGCGGCTGCCTTGGTGATGGTCATGATCTTTCCCCCTATGCCGCCAGCGGCGCGCGCTTGGTGAGGCCGAGCTTCTTGCGCACCTCTTCCGGTCCCAGCACGCGCGCGCCCATGCGCTCGACGATGCCGACGGCGCGGTCCACCAGTTGCGCGTTGGTGGCGAGCACGCCCTTGTCGAGCCACAGATTGTCTTCCAGCCCGACGCGGACATTGCCACCGGCGAGCACCGCCGCCGCCGCATAGGCCATCTGGTTGCGGCCGAGCGAGAAGGCAGACCAGGTCCAGTCCGACGGCACGTTGTTGACCATCGCCATGAAGGTGTTGAGGTCGTCCGGCGCGCCCCACGGCACGCCCATGCAAAGCTGCACCAGTGCATCCGCCTTCAGCACCTTTTCCTCGACCAACTGCTTGGCGAACCACAGGTGCCCGGTGTCGAAGGCCTCGATCTCCGGCTTGACGCCCATCGCCGTCATCATGCCCCCCATGGCGCGCAGCATGCCGGGCGTGTTGGTCATGACGTAGTCGGCTTCGTTGAAGTTCATCGTGCCGCAATCGAGCGTACAGATTTCCGGCAGGCACTGGCGCACATGCTCGACGCGGTCGGAGGCGCCGCCCATGTCGGTGCCCTGCTCTTTCAGCGGCAGCGGGTTCTCGACGTCGCCGAACACCATGTCGCCGCCCATACCGGCGGTGAGGTTCAGCACCACGTCGACGTTCGCCGCGCGGATGCGCTCGGTCACCTCGCGGTAGAGCGCAACGTCGCGGCGCGGCTTGCCGGTCTCGGGATCGCGCACATGGCAGTGGACGATGGCAGCACCCGCCTTGGCCGCCTCGATCGCCGAATCAGCGATCTGCTTGGGCGAACGCGGCACATGCGGGCTGCGGTCCTGCGTGCCGCCCGATCCGGTCACGGCACAGGTGATGAAAACCTCCCGGTTCATGGCAAGCGGCATCGTCATCCTCCCGGCTGCTGCATCCAGGTATCGATCATCGCCCCGCTTGCGCGGCCATGCTTTGCGTTTTACGAAGGCAACATGCCACAAACCGCAAGAGCGACGGTCTTCCGCACCGAACATGCGCCGCTGAGGGTGACGTTCCTGGTGTTCTCCGGCGCATCCATCATGTGCGTGGCGTCGGCCGTCGATCCGCTGCGCGCCGCCAACCGCATCGCCGGCGAGAGGCTGTTCGATTTCCGGCTGGTGTCGGTCACTGGCGAGGCGCCGGTGACCACCTGCGGCCTGCCGGTCGCCGTTTCCGGCCGCTTCGATCCAACCGAGAAGACCGACATGCTGGCGGTGGTGGCCGGCTTCGGCACGCAGAACTACGCCACAGCGGCGCTGCTGTCGGGGCTCAGGCGGGCGGCGCGCTCGGCCCGCGCCTATGGCGGCATCGAGGCCGGCACATGGCTGGTCGGCCGCGCCGGCCTGCTGGACGGCCGCGCCGCGACGACGCACTGGGAGGATATGGAGGATTTCGCCGCCGCCTTTCCCGATGCCGACGTCAGGCCCGACCGCTACGTCATCGACGGTCCCGCCTTCACCACCGGGGGTGCCGCGCCGACCTTCGACCTGATGCTGCACCTGATTCGCTCGCGGCTCGGCATGGCGGTGGCGCTCGATGTCGCCAGCGTCTTCATCTACGACCAGGCGCGGGCGGCGACCGACGCGCAGCCGCTGGTGTCGCTCGGCCGGCTCGACGGCTACGACCCGAGGCTGGCGCAGGCGATCCGGCTGATGGAGGCGCATGTCGAGGCGCCGGTGACGGTGGAAGCCATCGCGCGGCGGGCTGGCGTGACGCCGCGCACGCTGGAGACGATCTTCTCCCGGTCGATCGGCGAGACGCCGGGCGCCTACTACCTGCGGCTCAGGCTGACGGCGGCGCGCAAGCTGGTCACCGACACACGCCTGCCACTCGCCGAGATCGCCGGGCGGACGGGGTTTTCGTCCGCCTCGGCGTTTTCAAGGGCGTTTTCGAGGGCGTTCGGGCAGGCGCCCGTCCGATTGCGGCAGAGCTGAGGGATAGTTGTCAGGCGGCGTCCTTGCGGCCGTCGCCAGCGCCGTCGAGCATGTCGCGCATGCGCCGGGCGAGATGCGTTTCCAGCCGGTTGATGACGGCGCGGTCCCATTCGTTGGCGGCATCGGCGGCCGGGCGCGGCATCGCCATCAACCGGTCGAAGATGGAGCCGGCCTCGCCGCCGCGCGCGAGAAGGGCGTCGATCTGGTAGTCTGTATGCATGACGTTCGCCTCCTTTCCAGTTCGTCGCGATATGCCCAGACTATACGGGTTACGTGACGGCTGTTTGAAGGCAAGACAAAGGCGATTGAGGGGCCGGCCGGAGCAAAGTTTTGTCCCGAAATCACGGCTTTGCGAAATCGTCTCCCCGGCGCAGCCGACGGTTAACCGCTGTAACAATTGTTGTGCCGGGAGTGCTCGCGAAAATTGTAAAAGGGCGGCGGGGCGCATCGCATACGGACCCGCCGCGGATGACGGAACCGACACGAGCGACGGTAAGGCAAAGGCTGTACGCATTCCTGATCGCGGGCCTGGGCGGGTTGGCCGCATCGGCCGTTTCGTTTTCAATGGCCGTCTACGAGGCCGCCCATCCACCCGAGACGCCGGTGGCGGCCGCCGGCCAGCAGATCGACACCGGCCGCTGGTTCGTGACCTTGCGCTCGGCGCGCATCGGCACCATTTCGCCGACCGGCGTGCCGCCTTCGAACCCAAAGCAACTCATCATGGTGGATCTCGACGTGGTGAACCGCTCGGCCATGCCGAACAATCTCCTCGGCAAAGTCGTCGTCCCCGCCCCGCTGGCAGCCCCGGCGGGCACAGTGCCGGAAATCCCGACGACTTACCTCGATCGGGACAAGTATTTTGCCAACTACTTCAACCCGAACATGCCCGAACGGGTGACGATGGCCTGGACCTGGCCGCAGGGCATGCCGGTGCCTGAGACGCTGACCGTCACCGTCAAGGGCGAGATCTACAAGCTGCGCGACAATCTTTACGGCGCAACCGGCTGGTATGACGGCGATCCGGTGGCGACCGTCGAACTGCCGGTGGAGCGGGTTCCGTGATCGGCACGCTGCGCACGGCGCTCGCCCTTCTGTTCGCGGCCGCCGTGCTCTACGGCCTGCAGCACACGCGGCCGCGCTACAGCCAGATCACCTCGCCGATCGTCACGACGGGAGGCATGAACGAACGGGTCCAGACCGGCAATTTCGCGCTATCGCTGGACAGCGTGCGGGTGGCCCGCGCACTCGACGTCGAAACCTTTGGCAAGACGAAAGCCTATACGACGCCGGGCGTGTGGGTCGTTGTCGAGGGTACGGCCGAAGCGCGCTACGAGACGCTTTCCCTCACCTCGGCCGACTGGATCAGCAAGGCGGGCGTCCGCTATACCCTGACCGACCGCATACCGGCCACGATCGAGATGCTGCCGGGAGACGTGAACCAGCCAGGCCTGCCGCGCCGCGCGCTGCTCGTCTTCGAGATGCCGCAGGAGGCGGTCGCCGGCGGCGCCGTCGCGGTGACGCGCAGCAAGCTGTCGCCGCTGGACGACGAGGTGCAGATCGCCGTGGATGCCGACACCGACCGGACGGAGCCGAAGATCACGCTCCGCCGCAACAACGAGGGTTTTCCTTGGACCATCCTGCCGCAGCGATGACACCGGCCCGGCGCGGCTACTGGCTGAGCATGGCGGCATTGGCCGTCATCCTGCCGGCGACGCTGGCCGTAAGCGGCTGGGGCGCATTCGTGAACTGGCGCGCAGTGAACGTTCGCGAGCCCACGACCGCGCAGGTGGGGCAGAAAGTGGACTATGCCGGCGCGCAATGGACAGTGACGCGCCTGACACGGCTGGCCGGTGGAGAAGGCCGCGCGGTGGTGCTCGCCGAATTCGAGGCGGTGATCCCCGATCCCGAGGCGCTCGCCAACGTTCCCTGTCAGATCGGCCTTTCCGACGGCGAAGGCCGTACCTGGCAACCGGTGTTTTTGGGCGACCCGGTCGTCAGGGCAATGTATCCGGAAGCGATGCAAAGAGCCTTGTGCGGCGGGCCGAGTTTTGCCGAGGCTCGGGGCGGCGAGCCCGTCAAGATGGCGGCAAGCTTCGCCATCCCGGCTTCGGCGAGCGACCTCAAACTGTCGGTCGCCCTGCTCTCCGCGCTGCCTGCCTATCTGAGCGTCAGCGAGCCTCAGCCCTGAATTGCAGCGGCATTGCGTTCCCGTGCGCTTCCCTGCGCGACCGCCGTTTCCAGCACGGCCGCCAGCAGGGCGATGCGAACCGCATCCAGCACTATGCCGCCGTTCATATCGCTCGGACTGCCGATGAACACGCTGATGATATCGGCGAAAACCTGCCAGGTCGCCAGGTCATGCGCGCCGATCAGTCTTGTCAGGCCATACCATAGCCACATGCCCGTCCACGAAATCGCCTGATAGGCGATGACGAAGGTGATCAGCGTGGCAAGGCCGGCGCCGAGGGTCAGCTTCAGGCATGTCCACACCGGCGCATAGCGGCTGCGATAGCCGCCTAGAAAATGCCGGGTGAAATCCTGCAGCCACCTGCGCCAGGTGCTGGAGCGCGACGGCGCGGGCGAAGCGGCGGGCGGCGCCGAAAGCTCGTAGCCGTTGATGACGGCGGCCATCACCAGCCAGACCATCGGCAGCAGCGCATAGAAAAAGAGAGCCTGCAACTGATCGCCAAGCGGAACCGGCCGGAACTCGACCGGAACGAAGTCGCCGGCCGCCCAGGCCGCCGTTACCGGGGAAAGAAGATCGAACGCGCTCTGCTGCAGGATGGAGGCAGCGCCGAGCCAGCGGATGAACTGATCCTTCCACACGCTGAGCGCGTAGAGACCGATGAATATCCATGTCGCGTCGGCCGCCACCACCACCAGACGCCAGTAGGGATGGGATGCGCGGCTGTTGAGCCGCTTGGCCACGAACCGCACCAGCCAGCAGGCCACGATGGACAGGACCACGCCACCGGATTGCAGGATGGAGAAGATGTCGAGCCTCTCGCCGAACGCGACCTGCGCCAGCGCCATGCGCGAATATTCGCGCACGGTGTCGCCGAGAAAGCCCCAGGCGGCATAATAGGCGAAGAAGGGAAGGACGGCGGCGGCGGTGATGGCGAGGATCGGCTCGCGCTGGTTTTCGTCGGTGGCCTTGCCGGCGGCGCTGCGGCGCAGGGCCATGAGCGCCGGCAGGAACGGACGCAGCACCACGAACATCATGACCAGCAGGGTGAGCTTTGCGAGCACGACGAAAGAGAGGACGACCATGCCGCCGAGCGGGAAGCCGAGGCCGACCTTCACCGCGCCCTGCAACAGGAGATCGCGGGCGATCATGCCGAGACAGCCGATCAGCAGCAATTGCGGCCAGCAGGCGACGAGCAGCCGGCCCGTCAGGGCCAATGGCCGGACAATGTCGTCAAGCGTCTGCGTCATGGCGTCCCGCGGCTCCGTAGGGTCGCGGCATCATTCCCATGGACGGGGGCGGGTTCAAACCGTCCGCGGTTGATTTGATCGCCGGTAACGCAAGTTTACCGCGCCCGGACGCCGCACGCTCTCTCACACGTAGCGGTTGACGACGTTCTCCAGGAATTCCTGGCGTCCCGAACGCGGCTCGGGCTCGATGCCATCCTTCACCACGCGCTGGGCGACGTCTTCCAGCGTGCGCTTGCCCGACAGCATCGCCTGCGCCTCCACGCTTTTCCAGCCGGCATAGCGTTCGGCCAGCGGGCCGGACAGCGCCTTGTCCTCGACCATCCGGGCTGCCGCCTTCAGGCCGCGCGCGCAGCAATCCATACCGCCGATATGGGCGATCAGAAGATCCTGCGGGTCGAGCGACTGGCGCCGCAGCTTGGCATCGAAGTTGGTGCCGCCTGTGGTGAAGCCGCCGGCCTGCAGCACCTGATAATAGGCGAGTGCCATTTCCGGCACGTTGTTGGGAAACTGGTCCGTGTCCCAGCCGGACTGGTAGTCGTTGCGGTTCATGTCGATGGAGCCGAAGATGCCGAGCGCGTTGGCGAGCGCCAGTTCGTGCTCGAAGGAGTGGCCGGCGAGGATCGCGTGGCCCTGCTCGATGTTGACCTTGACCTCGCCCTCCAGCCCGAACTTCTTCAGGAAGCCGTACACCGTTGCGACGTCGTAGTCGTACTGGTGCTTGGTCGGTTCCTGCGGCTTCGGCTCGATCAGGATCGTGCCCTTGAAGCCGATCTTCTTTTTGTAATCGACAACCATCGACAGGAAGCGACCGGCCTGCTCCTGCTCCTGGCGCAGGTCGGTGTTGAGCAGCGTCTCGTAGCCCTCGCGTCCGCCCCACAGCACGTAGTTCTGGCCGCCCAGTTTCTTGGTCACGTCGATGCATTTCTTCACCGTGGCGGCGGCATAGGCGAACACGTCCGGGTCGGGATTGGTGGCGGCACCCGCCATGAAGCGCCGGTGCGAGAAGAGGTTCGCCGTGCCCCACAAGAGCTTGACGCCAGTCTCCTTCTGCTTGGCGGCGAAGATGTCGGCGATCTCGTCGAGGCGTGCCGCGCTCTCGGCGAAGTTTTTGCCTTCCGGCCGCACGTCGGCGTCGTGGAAGCAGTAGAAGGGCACGCCAAGCAGCGAAAACATTTCGAAGGCGACGTCGGCCTTCAGCTTCGCCTTGTCCATCGAGTCGGCCGAACCCCCATCGGGAAACCACGGCCGGTCAAAAGTCTGGCCGCCGAACGGGTCGCCACCCGGCCAGGCGAAGGAATGCCAGTAGGCGACGGAAAAGCGCAGATGGTCCTCCATGCGCTTGCCGGCGACCATCTCGTCTGGATTGTAGAAGCGGTAGGCGAGCGGATTGGTTGAATCCGGGCCCTCGTACCGGATTTTCCTGATGTCGCCGAAGAAGCCGGTGCTCACGTCATGTCCTCCTGAAATTTCTGGCTGCGGCCTCGCCGCGATTACCCCGGACGTAATTGGTTCGCCGACGAGGGCGAAGGAAAAGGGTCACGTCAAAACACGAACACGGAGAAAGACGATGACCGACCTTCAGACGATCGCCGAAAACTACATCGCCGCCTGGAACGAGGCCGACCCGGCCACGCGCGAAGCGCTGCTTGCCGCGGCCTTCACCGCGGACATCAGTTATCGCGACCCGATCATGCAGGGCGATGGCCATGCCGGCATCGCTGCGCTGATCGACGGCGTGAAGACGCAGTTTCCCGGCTTCCGCTTTTCGCTGAAGGGCGAGCCGGACGGGTTCGGCGACGCCATCCGCTTTTCGTGGAACCTCGGACCGGCGGGAAGCGAGTCCGTCATTGAGGGCACCGACGTCGGCGTCATCGAGGACGGGCGGCTGAAAACCGTCACCGGCTTCCTCGACAAGGTGCCGGCGCAATAAAGGCTGTTCGACAGGCGACAGGGACGTCTTCACATCACGTCCCTGATCGCAGGATACAGCGCGCGATAGCGCCGGTAGGCGTCCTCATAGGCGCCGGCCAGTTCGGCATCCGGCGTGATCGTCTCTTGTGTAAGCGGAGCCGTGCATATGGACAGCGGGTCCGCAACGGTGGCGGCGATGAGGCCGAGCCGGGCGGCCCCGAAGGCGGCGCCGAAATCGCCGTCGGCGGGAATGTCGACCGGAATGCCGAGGGCGGTGGCGATGGCGCCCAGCCAATAGCGCGAACGTGAGCCGCCGCCGATGGCGGTCACGCGGGTCAGCATCGTGCCGGCCGTCCGCAAGGCTTCGAGACTGTCGCGGAAGGCGAAGGCAACGCCCTCAAGCACCGCCTGCGTCAGCATGGCGCGATGCGATTCGTGCGCCAGGCCGATGAAGGCGCCGCGAATGGCGGAATCGTTGTGCGGCGTGCGCTCGCCCGAAAGATAAGGCAGGAAGGTGACGCCGCCCGGCGCCTTCAGCTTCCCGCCGAGTTCATCGGTGAGTGCTGCCGCATCCTTGCCGGTGATCTCGCACAGCCAGTTCAGCGAATCCGTCGCCGAGAGGATGACGCCCATTTGATGCCATGTATGCGGCAGCGCATGGCAGAAGGTGTGCACCGCGCTTGCCGGATTGGGCAGGTAGGCGCGGTTGGCGGCGAACAGAACGCCCGACGTGCCGAGCGACACGAAGGCATGCCCCTCGCCCACCGTGCCCATGCCGCAGGCGGATGCCGCGTTGTCGCCAGCGCCGCCGGCCACCGGAACGCCGGCAGCCATGCCCCAGCGCGACGCCAGTTCGGCGCGCAGGGCGCCGGCCTTGTCGGTACCCTCGACCAGCGCCGGCATGTGGTTCTCGTCGAGGTCGGTGGCGGCGAGCAGGTCCGGCGCCCAGCGGCGCTTGCCGACGTCGAGCCAGGCGGTGCCTGAAGCGTCCGACATTTCGGAAATGTGCTCGCCGGTCAGCCAGAGCCTGAGATAATCCTTCGGCAGAAGCACCTTGGCCACCCTGGCGAAGACGGCCGGCTCGTTGTTCTTCACCCATGCCAGCTTGGGCGCGGTGAAGCCGGGAAAGACGATGTTGCCGGTGATTTTCCTGAACCGCGGATCGGCATCGAGCGAGGCCGCCTCGGCGTGGCTGCGGGTGTCGTTCCACAAGATACAGGGCCGCAACACCTTGTCTGCCTTGTCGAGGAGGGTGGCGCCGTGCATCTGGCCGGACAGGCCGATGCCCTTGACCGCAGCCAGTTCCTCGCCGTGCGCCGCCTTGAGCTCGGCAATCGCCTCCTCGCAGGCGGCGATCCAGTCGGCCGGGTCTTGCTCAGACCAGCCCGGATGCGGCCGCGATACTTCCAGCGAGGCATGGCCGGAGCCGACGACCTTCTGGTCGCCGTCGATCAGCAGCGCCTTGACGCCGGATGTGCCCAGATCGAGGCCGAGATACATGAGTTCCTCCGTCCGCGCGCCTCGCCGCAGGGCTTTCAGGGTTCGAAATAATCTGGTCGGACCAGATTCTAGGGTAACGAAAGCCGACGGTCAATCGAGCCGCTGGCCATTGTCCTCACGAGCCCGAACGCATCGCCACCGTGGCGATGCCGGCGCCGACCAGCAGCGTGCCGCCGGTGCGGTTGAGCACGCGGATCGCCCGTTCGTTGCGCACGACCGCACGGGCGCGGGCCGCCACCAGCGCGTAGCCGAAGGCATTGGCGAAAGCGAGCAGCAGGAACGTCGCCTCGAAGATAAGCATCTGGGTGAAGAAATCCGCGTGCCGGTCGAGGAACTGCGGCAGGAAGGCGACGAAGAAGGTGATGCTCTTGGGGTTGAGTGCCGTCACCAGCCAGGCATGCGCCGCCATCCTGGAAGCCGAAACGGCATCGGTGCGCGGCTGGGCGCGCAGCGTACCGCCAGCTCGGAACAGCTTTATGCCCAGATAGATCAGGTAGCCGGCACCGACGATCTTGAGGATGGTGAAAACGGTGGCGGAAGCGGCAAGCAGCGCGCCGATGCCGAGCATCGACAGCGTCATGGCGGTGAAATCGCCGAGAGCGACACCGAAAGCCATGGGCAGAGCGGTGCGCCATCCCTGGCCCAGCGCATAGGAGACGACCAGCAGGATCGTCGGACCGGGAATGATCAGCAGGATGGCGGAAGCGGCAACGAAGGCGGCCCAGGTTTCGAGCGGCATGACTTTCTCCTCACGCAAAGAAAAGGATAAATCCCGACGCCCGCCGGGAAGTAAAGGGAAAACGGCAGGCCCGTACGCCAGTCGGGCGGCCTCGCCGCGCTGACGCCGCCACACTCGTTACCCACCAGGCTGTGCGATTCACCCTTTTTCAACCATGACTGGTGAAAATGCGTGTCATTCGGCCGCAGCGTTCTGGCGGCTCAGTTGGGATTTGGGTTTGGGGTAGAGCGTGCATGCGTAGAGACCTGCATGATCCGGCGCCATCGCGACAAGACGGCATGGACGAGACGGGAACCAACCTTTCCCGGCGCGCCGCGCTCGGCGGCCTGGGTGCGGCGGCCCTTCTCGGCATCGCCGGCTGCTCGCGCTCGGTGGACATGCCGGCGCTCGGCCTCGACACCATAACCACCGGCTCGATCAAGCCGAACCGGCCGGTGCCGCGCATCAGCGTCGACAGCCATGTGACCAGCCCCGACGTCATGTACGCCGCGCTGACCGACGGCGGCTTCGCCGTGCCGGCCGTGCCCTACCAGAAGGTCAAGGCCGAATTCCGCCGGCAGATCGTCGTCGACCCCACCGGCGAGGCGCCCGGCACCATCGTGGTGCATACGCAGGAACGCCTGCTCTATCTGGTGCAGCCCGGCGGCGACGCCATCCGCTACGGCGTCGGCGTCGGCAAGGACGGCTTCCGCTGGTCCGGCCGCGCCAACATCCAGTACGGCCGCGAATGGCCGACCTGGACGCCGCCGCCCGAGATGATCCAACGCAAGCCCGAACTGGTGAAATGGCAGAACGGTCAGCCCGGCGGCCTGACGAACCCGCTCGGCGCGCGTGCCCTCTACATCTTCCAGGACGGCCGCGACACCGGCTACCGCATCCACGGCTCGCCCGAATGGTGGTCGATCGGCAAGGCGATGTCGTCGGGCTGCGTGCGGCTCATCAACCAGGACATCATCGACCTCTACAGCCGCGTCTCGAAACGCAACCCCGTCGTGGTTGTTTAAGGCAGTAAGACAGTAGGGCATTAAGGCAATAGGAAAGGGCACCTACTGCCCTACTGCCCTACTGCCCTACTGCCCTACTGCCCTACTGCCCTACTGGCCTGCTGCCCTACTGCTCCACCTTCTCCATTGCACCGCCCGCCAAGACAGGCGAATGTGTCGTGTCCCACAACAGGAGCGGCGCAATGCCCGAAACCTTCGTCATCGCGCAGGGCGGCGGCCCGACCGCCGTCATCAACCAGACCGTGGCGGGTGCCGCGCTGGAGGTCCGCAAACGGCATCCGGGCGCCCGGGTGCTCGGCGCGCGCCATGGCGTGCGCGGCATCCGCGACGGCGACTATGTCGATCTCGCCGCCATCCCCGAAGAGCAGTTGCGGCTGATCGGCAATACGCCGGGCGCCGCGCTCGGCTCGACCCGCGACAAGCCGGACGCGGCCTATTGCGACGTCATCCTGAAAGGCCTGCACAAGGCCGGCGCCGACGCGTTCATCTATATCGGCGGCAACGACACATCCGGCACGCAGCAGATCCTTACCGACGCGGCCGGCGGCAGGATCGCCTTCGTGCATGCGCCGAAGACCATCGACAACGACCTCGAGGAAAACGACCATGTGCCGGGCTTCATGTCGGCGGCCGAGTTCGTCGCCGGCGCCTTCCTGTCGGTCGACCTCGATTTCCGCGCCCTGCCGGGCATCTATGTCGGCATCGTCATGGGCCGGCATGCCGGCTTCCTCACCGCCGCGTCCGCCGCGTGGCGGCTGGACGCGGAGAGCGGGCCGCACCTGATCTACGTGCCGGAGCGCGCTTTTTCGACGGAACGCTTCATCGACGACGTGAAAGCCTCGCTCGCCCGCCACGGCCGTTGCGTCGTCGCCGTCTCCGAAGGTGTGTCGACCGCCGACGGCAAGGCGCTGGTCGAAAGCCTGGTGCCGGCGGACCGGCTGGAGCGCGACCAGCACGGCAACGTCAAGCTCTCCGGCAGCGACCTGACGGCGGCGCTGGAACGGGCGCTGGCAACGGGCCTGCCGGGCAAGCGGGCACGGGTGGATGCGCTGGGCTACATGCCGCGCGGCGCCATCTCGGCCATCAATGCCGTGGATGCGCAGGAAGCCTTCGAGGCGGGTGCCTTCGCCGTCCAGGTCGCGGCGGAAGGCGGTGGCTCCGTCGCCCTGCAATACGACGGCACGCGCACGGTGCTGAAGAAAGTGCCGCTGGTGAACGTCGCCGGCAAGACCCGCCACATGCCGGACGATTTCCTGCAGCCGGACGCCAATGCGCTCTCCGAGACGGGCATGGCCTATTTCAAGCGGCTGGTTCCGGAAAAATACAAGATCGGCAAGCCCTTTGTGTAAGGCGGCGGGAATCTGATGGAAGGCTGGTTCTACCGGGCCGTCGTCGACGCGGCGACGACGATGCTGACCGAGCCCTTCGTCAATGACTATATGCGCGCCAACATCTGGCACCTCAGGGGGCGCGACGCCGACCTCCTGGTCGATACCGGCATGGGCATCTGTCCGCTGGCGCCCGAAATCGATACGCCGCCGGGAAAGCCGCTGATCGTCGTCGCCACCCATATCCATCTCGACCATGTCGGCTCGCTGCACGAATTCGCCGACCCCGCCGGGCCGGCACGGAGCGCCGCCGCCTTCGCAACCATGCCGGACGCGGCGACCTATGCCGACGAGTTCCGCACCATGGAGGCGCCGGTTTCCCGACCTCCGCATGCCGGCTGGAGCGCGGCCGACTACCGCATCACGCCGGCGCCGCTGACGCGCACGCTCGACGAAGGCGACACGATCGATCTCGGCGACCGGCTGTTCACGGTGCTTTGCCTGCCCGGCCATTCGCCCGACTCCATCGGCCTACTCGACGAGAAGGACGGCCTGTTCTTCAGCGGCGACGCGATCTACGACGACACGCTGCTCGACGATCTGCCGGATTCCGACCGCGAAGCCTATCGGCGCACCATGGCGCGGCTCACCGACCTGCCGATCCGCATCGGCCATGGCGGCCACGGACCGAGCTTCGACGAGGCACGCATGCGCGCCATCACGCGTGGCTATCTCGATCGCTCCGAAACGCGCTGACGGCACGGCATCCGTCATCTGAAATCGCTTCCGGTGCCGCCGCCATGGTTAACGATTGGTCAGCTGGCTTGCCTGTTGGGCCGCCTAACCCTCCCGAACGGTTCCGTTTCGGTTGACGCTGTGTCCAACACGGTATGAACGGCGGGCAAGGTATGCTTTCGCGTATCGGCCAGCGCATTCCTTTTCAATCGATTGATATCACACCGGAAAATTGTGGCGCCGGCAGCTGCAACCTGATTTCAAGGCCGGGATTCATGGTCCAGCCGGAACATTTTCGTGATTGGAAACCGCCGTTTCGAGCCCCCAGATCGGTGCTGTCCGAACGACGCAAATTCCTCCCAGGACACGCCGCAGACGGACGGAAAATTCAAATTTGGAGTACCTTAAAATGAAGAAGATCGCTCTTGCTACCGCTGCCGTTTTGACCCTGACCGGTGCGGCTTTCGCCGAAAGCCCGACCGACAGCGGCGCGGACATCAATGTCATCGCCCAGCAGCAGAAGCTGGACAACGTCCGTACCTCCTCCATCGGGAATGAGGCGCCGGCCGTCAAGGTGTTGGCCCCCGCCAACACGATCGCCGAGCAGAACATCTATGACGTCAGGACGGGCCATCGGGACTTCGGCAACCGCTAAGGTTCGGCCCTGCATGACACCAAGAGCGGCGGGCATGCCCGCCGCTCTTTATTTTTCAGCTCGTCCCGTCAGGACGCCAGCTTCCCAACGAAGCACAGTTCGGAACCACCGCTCAGGCCGCTTCGGCCGCCGGCTCCTTGTGCAGGAATGAGCGGCCATCCTTGTCGAAGATGTGCAGATCGGCCGGATTGGCGGCGAGCCGAATCGTCTGGCCGCGCTTGACCTCGGCGCTGCCGGGCAGCTTGGCAGTCAGCGGCTGGTCGCCACGGCCGATATCGATATAGACGAGCTGCACTTCGCCGAGTTGCTCGATGTAGTCGACCTGTCCGCTGAACAGCGTGTCGTCGGGGTCCTCGGTGACGAACAGGTCCTCCGGTCGCACGCCGAAACTCACCGTCTCACCCTTGGCCGAGGCCGGCGTGGCGATCGGCACATGAGCCACCGTCTCCGCCGCCAGCCGCACCGCCGTCGGCGAGCCCGGCCGCTCGATGGTGGCCAGCAGCACGTTCATGGCCGGCGAGCCGATGAACTGCGCCACGAACAAGTTACCGGGCTTCTTGTAGAGATCCATCGGCGTGCCGACCTGCTCGACATGCCCGTCCTTCAGGACGACGATGCGGTCCGCCAGCGTCATCGCCTCGACCTGGTCGTGGGTGACGTAGATCATCGTCGTCTCTGGCATGGATTCCTTCAGCTTGGCGATCTCGATGCGGGTTGCCACACGAAGTGCGGCATCGAGATTCGACAGCGGCTCGTCGAACAGGAAGACCTTTGGATTGCGCACGATGGCGCGGCCGATGGCGACGCGCTGGCGCTGGCCGCCGGACATGGCGCGCGGCAGGCGGTCGAGATATTTGGTCAGTTGCAGGATTTCGGCCGCCTGCTTCACGCGGCGGTCGATCTCGGCCTTGTCCTCGCGGGCGATCTTCATGCCGAAGGCCATGTTGTCGTAGACGGTCATGTGCGGATAGAGCGCGTAGGACTGGAACACCATGGCGATGCCGCGCTTCGACGGCGGCACGTCGTTGACCACCTGACCGTCGATCTTCAACTCGCCCGACGTGATCTCTTCCAGCCCGGCGATGGTGCGAAGCAAGGTCGACTTGCCGCAGCCGGACGGGCCGACGAAGACGATGAACTCGCCCGACTGGATATCGAGGTCAATGCCGTGAAGGACATGCACGTTGCCGTAGGATTTCTTCACCTGCCTGAGCGTCAGATCGGCCATGATTTCCCTCCCTCTTGATCTCTTGTCCGGTCAGGCGAGACGCCCGAACCACGCGCCGTAGCCGCCGAGCTTCACGCGCCCCGAGGCGGCCTCGCCGGCAAAGCCATGGCCCGAGACCGGCTGCGCCGTCAGGCTGGCGCCGAGATCGACCTCGGCCGCCTTGCCGCCGAGGTTGAAGACGCAGACCAGCCGTTCGTTGCCCTCGCCGCGCGTAAAGGCGACGGTATCGCCGTCGCTCGGCAGGAAATCGATGTCGCCCTTCACCAGCGCCGGATGGAAACGGCGGAAAGCGAGGAAGCGACGATAGTGCTCCAACAAGGAGGCCTCTTTGCCTTCCTGCTTATCGACGGCCTTGGCCAGATGCTCGGCCGGCACCGGCAGCCACGGTTTCGCACTCGAAAAACCGCCGTTCTTCGCTCGGCTTTGCCACACCATTGGCGTGCGGCAGCCGTCGCGGCCCTTGAATTCCGGCCAGAAGCGGATGCCGTACGGGTCCTGCAGGTCCTCGAAGGCGAGGTCAGCTTCGGTGAGGCCCAGTTCCTCGCCCTGATAGAGGCAGACCGACCCGCGCAGCGACATCAGCAGCGCCGACACGACCTTGAGATAGGCGGCCGGGTCGGGCTCACTGGTCGCCCAGCGCGAGGCATGGCGCTTGACGTCATGATTGGAGAAGGCCCAGCACGACCAGCCGTCCGCCGCCACGCGACCGAACTCCTGCAAGACCTGACGCACCTTCGGCGCGCTGATCTTCTCCGGCGCGAGGAAATCGAAGGCATAGCACATCTGCACGCGCCTGCCGCCTTCGGTGTAGGCGGCGACCACTTCAAGTCCGCGTTGCGAATCGCCGACCTCGCCGACGGCGGCGGCAGCCGGGTACTCGTCGAGCAGCGCGCGGAAGCGTTCGAGAAAGCCGAGGTTTTCCGGCCGGCTCTTGTCGTAGAGATGGTCCTGATAGTTGTAGGGATTCACGGCCGGCGCGGTCTGGTCGTTGCGCTCTTCCGGCGGCAGCGCCGGATTGTCTTCCAGCCCCTCGGAGTGGAAATAGAAATTGATGGTGTCGAGGCGGAAGCCGTCGACGCCGCGCTCCAGCCAGAAGCGGGTGATATCGAGCAGCGCGTCCTGCACTTCGCCGTTGTGGAAATTCAGGTCCGGCTGCTCGGACAGGAAATTGTGCAGGTAATATTGCTGGCGCCGCGTGTCCCACTGCCAGGCCGAGCCGCCGAAGATCGACAGCCAGTTGTTGGGCGGCGTGCCGTCGGGTTTCGCGTCGGCCCAGACGTACCAGTCCGATTTGGGATTGTTGCGGCTTGTCCGGCTTTCAACGAACCAGGGATGGTTGTCGGCGGTGTGCGACAGCACCTCGTCGATCATCACCTTCAAGCCCAGCCGATGCGCCTCGGCGACCAGCGCGTCGAAGTCAGCAAGCATACCGAACATCGGATCGACGTCGCAATAGTCGCTGACGTCGTAGCCGAAGTCCTTCATCGGCGACTTGAAAAAAGGCGAGATCCAGATGGCGTCGGCGCCGAGGGCGGCAATGTAGCCGAGCCTTTGCGTGATGCCTTTCAGGTCGCCGATGCCGTCGCCGTCCGTGTCCTGGAAGCTGCGCGGATAGATCTGGTAGATGACGCAGCCGCGCCACCAGTCGCGATCGACGGCCGGCATCGGGTTCTCGGCCTTGCGCAGGGCGGTTTGCATGATCAGCCTCCTTTGACCGAGCCGGCCAGCAGGCCGCGCACGAAGTAGCGTTGCAGCGAGAAGAAGACGATCAACGGCACGATGATGGTGACGAAGGCCGAGGTCGTCAGGATCTCCCAGTCGCCGCCGCGCGAGCCCAGCAACGCGTTGAGCTTGGCGGTGAGCACGATCTGGTCCGCTTCGGTTCCGAGGAAAACCATCGCCACCAGCAGATCGTTCCATACCCACAGGAACTGGAAGATGGCGAAGGAGGCGAGCACCGGGAAGGACAGCGGCAGCACGATCTTGACGAAGATCTCGAAGTCGCTGGCGCCGTCGATGCGCGCCGATTCCATGATCTCGCGCGGCAGGCCGGCGATGTAGGAGCGCAGCAGGTAGATGGCGAAAGGCAGGCCGAAACCGGTATGCGCCAGCCAGATGCCGAGATAGGTCTTCGACGGCACGCCGAAGAAGGTGCCGACGCCGTTGTAGAGTTTCAACAGCGGGATCAGCGACATCTGCAAGGGCACGACGAGCAGACCGATGACGACGGCGATCAGCAGCGCCCTGCCCGGAAACCGCATCCAGGCCAGCGCGTAGGCGGCGAAAGCGGCGATCAGGATGGGGATGACGGTCGCCGGGATCGTCACCGTCAGCGAGTTCAGGAAGGAGCGGCCGATGCCTTCGGAAAACAGCACCGTGCGATAGTTCTGCGTGGTGAATTTCGGCGGCGAGGAGGCGGAATAGTAGACGCGCCGGCCGCGCTCGCCCTCGAACGCCTTGGGTGAGGCATAGACGTATGAGCCGTCCTCGTTGACCTGCAAGGTCTCGCCGTCGCCGAGGTCGGCGACCTCGCCGGCCTTGTACCTGGTCGGCTCCTGCGAGCGCGTGCCGAAGGCGGTGATCTTGCGGGATTCACCCTCCTCGAACAGGTTGCCGGCGATCTGGAACCTGCCGTCCTTCTCGACCTGGTCGGCGGCGGTGCCGAGGCGCCCGGCCTCGGTGCGGGTGGAGGAGGTGAGCGCCGTCCACCAACCGGAGGCGACGATCTGGTCCTTGTCGCGCAGAGAGGAAATCAGGATACCGAGCGTCGGCACCGTCCACAGGGCGACGAAGAACAGCACGGCGAGGTGGACGCCGAAGCGGCCGACCACGGACTTTCCGCTTGAACCCGCCATCTCAGTGCCCTCCCGTTTCCCTGTTGGCCTGGCGGATGTTCCAGACCATGATGGGAATGACGGCGATCATGATGATGATGGCGATGGTGGCGCCGCGGCCGAAGTCGCCGCCGCCGCGGAACATCCAGTCGAACATCAGGTTGGCGAGAACCTGGCTGTTCCACTGGCCGTTGGTCATGGTGAGCACGATGTCGAAGACCTTCAGCACCAGGATGGTGATGGTGGTCCACACCACGGCGATGGTGCCCCAGATCTGCGGCACCATGATCTTCCAGAAGATCTGGAAAGGATTGGCGCCGTCGATCACCGCCGCCTCGATCGTCTCCTCGGGAATGCCGCGCAGCGCCGAGGACAGGATGACCATGGCGAAGCCGGTCTGGATCCAGATCAGGATGACCATCAGGAAGAAGTTGTTCCAGAAGGGGATCGATATCCACACATGCGGATCGCCGCCGAGGCCGGTGACGATGGCGTTGAGGATGCCGATCTGCGTCTGGCCCTCGCCCTTGTACTCGTAGATGAACTTCCAGATCACCGAGGCGCCGACGAAGGAGATGGCGAGCGGCAGGAAGATCAGGCTCTTGGCGATGGTGCCCCACCAGATGCGGTCGGTGAGCACGGCGATGATCAGGCCGAGGAAGGTGCAGGCGGCCGGCACGACGGCCAGCCACAACACGTTGTTGAGGATGGAATTGCGGAACTCGCGGTCGCCAAAGGCCCATTCGTAATTGGCGAGGCCGATGAAGTTCTGGCCGCCGCGGTCATGGAAGGACAGCCACAGCGTGTCGATCACCGGATAGATCAGGTAGACGATGAGGATCAGCATGGCCGGGCCGATGAACAGCCACGGCCGGATCAGCCCCTGCCGGCGCATATTGTCGACCGCCGCGGCGCCGCTGACGCCGTGCGCCGGAAAGACCAGGTCGAGCAGCTTGTTGGCGCCCCAGAAATAGGCGACGCAACCGCCCACCCCGATGACGATGACGAGAACGGCAGAGAAAATCTGCGATGCCATAATTCCCTCCTCTCATGCGGACCAATCTATACGGAGGCTGCAGTCTGCTTCTGCTTGCCTGCAAATGCCGGCGCCGCCCCTCACCTGCCTGCCGGCATCCTCTCCCCGTGAACGGGGAGAGGAAGGATTGCCGCAACCTTGCCGCCCAAATTCCGCCGTTGAGGCTTGGCGAAAGCTGCGATGACAGCGCCCCTCTCCCCGTTCACGGGGAGAGGATGCCGGCAGGCAGGTGAGGGGCAGCGCCGGCTTGGGAGGATGCGCCTTTGCGCCGCCTACTTGATGGCGTCCCAGCTCTTCTGGATATCGGTGGCGACATCCTTGGCCGGCTTGCCGCCGACGAGATCGACCATGCCGGTCCAGAAGGCGCCGGCGCCGATCTTGCCCGGCATCAGGTCCGAGCCGTCGAAACGGAAGGTGGTGGCGCTGGTGAGGATCTCGCCCTGCTTCTTCAGTTGCTCGTTGGCGTAGGCGTCCTGATTGACCGTCTTAAGCGGGGTCAAAAGGCCCGACTGCGCCATCCAGATCTCATGCGCGAGCGGCATTTCGAGGAACTTGATGAACTCGCGCGCCGCCTTGGAGTCCTTGGTGATCATGGCGAAGGTGCCGGCACCCAGCACCGGCTTGCCGAGATCGGGCTTGGAGGCCATCGGCGGCAGGTAGAAGAAGTCGGCATCGGTGCCGAGCTTGGTGCCCTCCGGGAAGAAGGAAGAGATGAAGGACGCCTGGCGGTGCATGTAGCACTTCGGCGGCACGGTGAAGAGGCCCTTGGGGCTGTCGCGGAAGTCGGTCGCAGCGACCGCCGCATGGCCGCCGTCGACATATTTGTCGTTGGTGGCGATGTCGGCGAAGATCTGCAAGGCGTTGACGACAGCCGGGTCGTTGAACGGAATCTCGTTCTTCGTCCACTTGTCGTAGACGTCCGGCGCCTGGGTACGCAGCATGATGTCCTCGACCCAGTCGGTGCCCGGCCATCCGGTGGCGCCGCCGGACCCCAGCCCGATGCACCAGGGCGTTCCGCCGTCGGCGACGATCTTGTCCGACAGCTTCATCATGTCTTCCCAGGTCTTGGGAACCTCGTAGCCGGCCTCGTCGAAATTGTCGGGCGAGTACCAGACAAGCGATTTCAGGTCCGCCTTGTAGGGGAAGGCATAGAAAGCCTTGGCGCCATCCTTGCCGGCATAGGTGCCGAGATCGACCCAGGACTGGCCGGCGCCGTAATTGTCCTTGACGAAGGCGGCGACGTCGTCGCCAAGCGGGGTGAGCAGGCCCTTGGAAGCGAGATCCTGGATCAGGCCGGGCTGCGGCAGGATGGCGACGTTCGGCGGGCTGCCGGCCTGGGTGTCGATGACGATCTGCTGCTCGTAATTCTCGGAGGACGAGTATTTGAGCGTCACGCCGGTGGCTTCTGTGAAATAGTCCAGAACGGAGCGCACCAGCGCCTCGTCCTCGCCGCGCCACGGCCCGAAGATGGTCAGCGTCTCGCCCTTGAGATCGACCTTCTTCAGCGCTTCGTAATTGTCCCAGTGGAAGCGGGCATCCTCGCCCGGCTTGAATTTCAGGTCTGCCTGCGCGGGTGCGCTGAGAGCGAGGGCGGCAAAGGCCACGCCTGCCAAAAGCATCTTTCTCATTCGCAGTCCTCCCTTGAAAAGAATTGCCGACGGAACCTCCATTCCGCCGCCGACGGCGCTTCGACTGCGCGCCCGACGTCAAGGAACCGCAACCTTTCGATCGGTCATTCAAAGCGCTTTGGCTTATTCACATCTCGCCACCGAAAGTCCGGCTAGTCAAGAGGTCGCAATATAAATCGATTTAATTTGATCCTGAAATTTCAAATGTGCGATGCAACACCGATTTTTGGCAATGCAGCAGGCATTACGGCTTTAAACCATTTCTCCCAGCTTCTATTGTCCGACAAACGTGCGCCGCGATTCCGACAAGGTCGCGACGATGGTTTTAAAGCGCTTTGAGGTCCGGAAGGCAGCTATGAACCTCAAACAGCTCTCCCATATGCTGGAGCTTTCGCAGACGACGGTAAGCCGGGCGCTGAACGGCTATCCGGAGGTCAACGAGGAAACGCGGCGGCGCGTCATGGACGCCGCCAAGCGGCACGGCTACCGTCCCAACCCGAGCGCGCGGCGGCTGGCGACCGGCAAATCCGGCATGATCGGCTACGTGCTGCCGACGGGCGCGGCCGTCAGCATCGATCCGCATTTCGTCGAGTTCCTGTCCGGGCTCGGCGACTACGCCCGCGGCCACGACCTCGACCTTGTGCTTTCGCCGGCCGACGCCGACGACGAGGAAACGACCTACCGGCGCATCGCCGCCAACCGGCAGGTCGACGCCGTCTACGTCTCCTCGCCGCGACCGAAGGACCGGCGGGTGGCGCTGCTCGCCACGCTGGCCCTGCCCTTCATCGTGCACGGGCGCAGCGAGGGGCTGGACGCCGACTATCCTTTCATCGACATCGACAACGAGGGCGCCTTCCACGAGGCGACGCGGCTTCTGGTGCAGCTCGGCCATCGGCGCATCGGCCTTATCAACGGCGACATACGCGAAACCTTCGCCATCCATCGCGAGCGTGGCGTGCGCCGGGCGCTGGCGGGCAGCGGGCTCGCGCTCGAAGACCAGGCCGTCGTCTCGTCGGCAATGACGGAGGAGAACGGTTACCGCGCCGCCCGGCGGCTGCTGGAGAGCAACGGACGGCCCACCGCGATCCTGTGCTCGAGCCTCATCATGGCGCTCGGCGTGCAGCGGGCGGTCAGCGACCTCGGCCTTTCGGTGCCCGGCGACCTGTCGCTGGTGGCGCATGACGACGTGTTCACCTGGCTGCAGCCGGAGAATTTTTCCGTGCCGCTGTCGACGACGCGCTCCTCCATCCGCGCCGCCGGCGCGCGCGTCGCCGAGCGGCTGGCGGCGCGCATCTCCGGCCTGGAGGACGGTGCGCGCGGCGAAGTCTGGCCGGTGGACCTGGTCGTGCGCGGCTCGATTGCCGGCGCGCCGGTGTAAAATCAATATTCAGCGCCCTCGGCGGACAGGTGCCGGCCATATGCCGGCACGCAGCGTCTTCATCGCCAGCCCGCGCGCCAGCGCTTCCGCATCGGCAGCCTTTGAAGCCATGGCCCGGCGTTTCGGGATCAGCAACCCCTGCGCCAGCGCCGTCGGGCGGGCCATGAGCCGCGACAGGAACGGCGCGCGCGAGCCGGATGCACGCGAAAACCGCGCCGGCATAGTGGAGCGGGCGATATAGGCGGCGACTTCGTCCGTCCAGCCGCTTTCGAGGCGGGCGCCGGGTTCGAGCACAAGCAGCCAGTCCGATCTGGCCGCGCCGACGGCGGCGGCGAGCCCTCCGGTCACGACATGGCAGCCGGCATGTTCGGCGACCGCGAGCGTGCCGTCGCCCGACCCGTTGTCGCGAACGATGACTTCGCGCACGACGCCTTCCACCGCGCCGCCGACGAGGCAGGCGAGCGTGCGGGCAAGGCCCTCCTCGTCATCCAGGGTATCGATCAGTACCGAGAGCATCGGCAAGCCCGATAGCGCAAAGCGTGCCGCAGAGCCAGCCGTGCGCCCGCTTCTCAAAAAGTTCTTGCTTTGTTCTCATGATCGAAATAGGAATAATTTCATGAGACAGGCGATTCAACAGCCAGCGGACAAGGCCTGGGAGCGGGCGAAAATGGAACAGATCGTGCGCGCCGACATTGCAGCCTTCGGAGCAGGACGCACCGACATGGCCAATGCGATGATCGAGGAAAGCGGCATCCGCATCCGGCCCGACCGCAATCGCGGACGGTCGGCCGGCATCAATCCGTCCGGCCGCTTCGAGCCGGTGACGCGGCATGTCTTCGACGACGGCTGGAACTCCATCGAGGAGCTGCCGCCGTTCAAGACCGAGGTGCAGGTGGAGAAACCGCGCACCATCATCACCCGCAACACGTCGCCCGACATCTCCTTCGACCGCTCGATCAACCCCTATCGCGGCTGCGAGCACGGCTGCGTCTACTGCTTCGCGCGGCCGACGCATTCCTTCATGGGGCTGTCGCCGGGGCTGGATTTCGAAGCCAAACTGTTCGCCAAGCCGGATGCCGCGAAACTGCTCGACCGCGAATTGTCGAAGGAGGGCTACCAGCCGCGCACCATCGCCATCGGCACCAACACCGACCCCTACCAGCCGGTGGAGCGGCAATGGCGCATCATGCGCGAGATCCTCGAAGTGCTGGAAGCGCGCGGCCATCCGGTCGGCATCGTCACAAAGTCGGCGCTGGTGGTGCGCGACATCGACATCCTGTCGCGCATGGCCGAGCGGGGGCTGGCCAAGGTGGCGCTGTCGGTGACGACGCTCGACCGCGCGCTGGCGCGGACGATGGAGCCGCGCGCCTCGACGCCGACCAAGCGGCTGGAAGCGATTCGCCAGCTTGCCGACGCCGGCATCCCGGCTTCCGTCATGGTGGCGCCGATCGTGCCGGGCCTGACCGATCCGGAGATCGAACGCATCCTCGATTCGGCCCGCGCGGCGGGTGCGCTGGAGGCCGGCTACGTGATGCTCAGGCTGCCGCTGGAGGTGGCGCCGATCTTCAAGGACTGGCTGCTCAGGCATTATCCCGACCGCTACCGGCACGTCATGTCGCTGGTGCGCTCCATGCGCGGCGGCAAGGATTACGATTCGGAGTGGGGCAAGCGCATGAAGGGCGGCGGGCCCTATGCCTGGCAGATCGGCCGCCGCTTCGAGATCGCGGCAAAACGCCTCGGCCTGAACCTGCAACGACGCGTGCTGCGCACCGACCTGTTCGTGCCGGCACCGAAGCAGAATGAGCAGCTCATGCTGTTGTGACCGCTTTTTCAACGGTTTGCCCGCGCTTCCACCCGGCGGCGCGGGCATGGAAATCCCGTCCGGCCCTGTCCCCCGGCCTTGACGGTGCCTCCCGCCCCGCCGCCCCAGCGGGCCGGGAGGCCTTGCGGAGAATCGGAACCGATGCGAGCCTCGCCGCAACATGGCTCGCGCGCGTTCCGATTCTCCGCTTCTCTTCGAGATGGTCGAAAAGCCGGACTTCGCCATCGAGGCGAAGGCGGCGGCCAATGGCCTGTGGCCGGTCGCCGGCATGGACGAGGCGGGTCGCGGCCCGCTGGCCGGCCCGGTGGTGGCCGCCGCCGTTGTGCTCGATCCGAACCGTATCCCGGAAGGGCTGGACGATTCGAAGCGGCTGACGCTGGCGCAGCGCGAGGCGCTGTTCGAGGCCATCCTGGCCAGCGCGCAGGGCGTGGCGATGGCCTCCGTCTCGGCCGAGGGCATCGACCGCATCAACATCCTGCGCGCCAGCCTGGAAGCCATGCGCCGGGCGGTCTGCGGCCTACCGGTGCGGCCGAAGCTGGCGCTGGCCGACGGACGCGACGTGCCACCCGACCTGCCCTGCGAGGGCCGCGCGCTGATCAAGGGCGACCAGCGCTCGCAGTCGATCGCCGCCGCCTCCATCGTCGCCAAGGTGATGCGCGACCGCATGATGGCCGGCTGCGGCAGCGTCCACATCCACTACGGCTTCGAGGTCCATATGGGCTATGCGACGGTGCGGCACCGCAGCGCCATCGATATCCACGGACCCGTCGCGCGTCTGCACCGCACGTCCTTCGCGCCGTTCCGGCTGGGGGCGGTCGAAGTGGAAGAATAGGCCTGCCTGTTCGTGCGTCCTTCGAGGCTCGCTCCGCTCGCACCTCAGGATGAGGACCGTTGTAATGGGGTGGATCTTTTCCCCACTATCCAGCGCATGATCGGCTTACGACCGTCCTCATCCTGAGGTGCGAGCGAAGCGAGCCTCGAAGGACGCACAAACAAAAAAGCCGCCGAAACGGCGGCTTTTTCGATTCCTTCGGTGTCGCCGAACTCAGTTCAGCTTGGCCTTCACCTCGGCGAGCGACGCCTTGAACAGGTCGGCGCCGACCTTGGCGTCGACCTTGTCGCCCAGCACCTTGCGGGCGGCTTCGACGGCGAGGTCGACGGCGCTCGAACGCACCTCTGCAATGGCCTCCCGCTCGGCCTGGCCGATCTTCTGCTCGGCCAATGCGGTGCGGCGCGCCACGTAGTCCTCGGTGCGCTTGTGCGCCTCCTCGGCCAGAACCGACGCCTCATGCTTGGCGGCCTCGACGATCGCGGCGGCCTCCTGCTCGGCATCCTTGCGCTTCTTCTGGTAGTCGGCGAGCAACGCCTGCGCTTCCTCACGCAGGCGGCGCGCCTCGTCGAGTTCGCCGCGGATGCGGTCGGCGCGCGTGTCGAGCGCCTTGTTCACCATCGCCGGAACCTTGATGTAGAGGCAGATGGCGACGAAGATCGCCAGGCCCACCAGCACCCATACAGATGCCCAAGCTGTTGCGTCCATCTCGTCCTCCTCAGCCGGCCGATTTCACGGCGGCGGCGACAGCCGCCTTGTCGGCCTTGCCGACGAGCTGCTCGACGATGGCCGAAGCGGTGCTCTCGGCAATGGCGCCGACGTCCTTCATGGCGCCGGCCTTGATGCCGGCGATGCGGCCCTCGGCCGCCGCCAGCTTCTTGTCCAGCTCGGCCTCGACCGCCTTGCGGGCGGTTTCGGCCTCGGCCTTGGCTTCGTCGCGCGACTGCTGGCCGATGGCGTTGGCTCTCGCCTTGGCCTCGGCCAGTTCCTGCTCATAGGCGGCAACGGCGGCGTCCGCCTCGCCCTTCAGCTTGGCGGCCTGGTCGAGATCCTGCTGGATACGGCCGGCGCGCGTGTCGAGGATGGTGCCCAGACGCGGCACGATGACCCGCTTCAGGAAGACGTAGAACAGGCCGAAGGTGATGGCCAGCCAGACGAGCTGGGAAGCGAAGGTCGCGGAATCGAACGGCGGGAAGCCGCCACCTTCGTGAGCGGCATTGCCGGGCACTTCCGTGCCGGCATGCGTGTCGGCTCCGGCATCGGCCGGCGCCGCCTCTTGCCCGTAGGCAGGTGTCACGAACATGACGGTGTTCCCATGTTCCGGCCGGCCGCGCCGTGGCGCGGCGGCCGGGCTTCAAGCCTTGTTGATCCCGATCAGCCGAACAGCGCCAGGAGCGCGATCAGCAGCGAGAAGATGCCCATGGCCTCGGTCACGGCGAAGCCGAAAATCAGGCGGCCGAACTGGCCGTCGGCGGCAGACGGGTTGCGCAGCGCGCCCGCCAGGTAGTTGCCGAAGATGTGGCCCAGGCCGATGCCCGCGCCACCCATGCCGAGGCAGGCAATGCCGGCGCCGATGTACTTTGCTGCTTCAGCTTCCATTTGATCACTCCTTGAATTGGAAAGGCTGCAATTTTCTTACTAGTGCGACGGATGCAGGGCGTCCGCCAGATACATGCAGGTGAGCACCGCGAAGACATAAGCCTGTAGCGCCGCCACCAGGACTTCCAGGGCCGTCAGCATCACCACCATGGCCAACGGCAGCACCGCGCCCGCCATGCCGACGGCGCCCATGGCGCCGAGCGAGACGACGAAGCCGGCGAACACCTTCAGCGTGATGTGGCCGGCCAGCATGTTGGCGAAAAGACGAATGGAGAGGCTGACCGGGCGCGACAGGAAGGAGACGACCTCGATCAGCACCACCAGCGGCATCAGCGCCACCGGCACGCCGCTCGGCACGAACAGCTTGAGGAAGCCGAAGCCGTGCTTGGCGAAACCGTAGACGACGACGGTGCCGATCACCAGCATCGCCAGCGCGAAGGTGACGATGATGTGGCTGGTGACGGTGAAGAAATAGGGGAACAGGCCGAGCAGGTTCGCGACCATCACGAACATGAACAGCGAGAAGACGAAGGGGAAGAACTTCATGCCGTGCGTGCCGGCGGCGTCGCGCAGCATCGAGGCGACGAACTCGTAGGACATCTCCGAGATCGACTGGAGACGCGACGGCACCAGCGCGCGGCCGGCGGTCGAAAAATACAGGAAGGCCCCTGTCAGGACGACGACGACGACCATGAACAGCGACGAATTGGTGAAGGACACATCATACCCGCCGACGTGAATCGGGAAGATCGGGTTGATATGGAACTGGTGGATCGGATCGACCTTGTCGGCTGCAGCCACTTGCTTTACCCCGTCGCGCCGCTCGGACGCCCTCTTCAATCCTGTCCGCCAGAGCGCTTGCCGCCCCGGCCGAAGTCGGCAACCAGCCCGGCCGCGCGCAGGACATTGAGGATGCCCGCGCAAAAGCCCAGCAGCAGGAAGACGATCAGCCCCCAGGGCGAGGTCCCCGCCCAGCGGTCGAGCACCCAGCCGATGCCGATGCCGACCGCGATCGCGGCAATGAACTCGCTGGACAGCTTGAATGCCTGGGCATAGCCCGAGACACTCCGCGTCTGGCCCGTGTCTTCCCCCTCGAGCCGGTCCGGGCGTCTTGTCGCAAGCTTTGCTCCAAGCTCGCGCCGGCGGCGCTCAAGATCGTCGTCGCGCAGGTTGGCCACGTCCTCGTTTCCAGGCCCGGTCTTTCCGGTTCCGCCTGGCCCTTTTTCATCGGCCATCGCAACCTCCGCGCCCGGTCAGACGACGGTCGTCTGCCCGCTTCAAATTCGCGGGCAACATAGTTTCAGGCCCTGCCCCCGTCAAGCCGCAGGCATGGTCTAGGTCTAAAGTATTTTCCCTATAGAAATCAGCCTATTAGACGGGTGCGACATCCTGCCCGCCCGATCTTTTCCCCGCCAGTCCCGGAAATCTGCCCCGGATGGGAAGGTTTTTGCGGCGGTGCGGCACGCGGGCCGCCGCCGCTCAGCTCCAGCCGCCGCCATAGGTGCGGTAGAAGATATGCAGGCCGATCTTGACCATCTTGTGCATGGAGCGCGCCCAGCCGGGATTGACGTAGCTGGCGTAATAGTGAGTCGAGGAGCCGACCTCGGGCAGGAATATCTTGCCGGCGGTGACGGCCATGGCGATCTCCTTGGCGGTCTTGTAGCGCGACGGCTCTGTGACGACGTCCTTCCTGCCGTCGCAGGCGAAGGAGAACTGGCAGGCGTTGCGCCAGTGCTCGTTCTGGTAGACGACGCCGCAGATCGAGGCCGGATATGCGGGATTGCGCACGCGGTTGAGCACCACCTGGGCGACCGCCGCCTGGCCGCGCAGTGATTCCGAGCGCGCCTCGAAATAGATGGCGTTGGCGAGGCAAATCTGCTCCGGCTTGGAGAAGACCGAAGCCGGCAGCGCGGTCTGCATCCATGCGTGATCGCCCTTGCCGACCGGCGGGATGAAGCGGCCGTTGTCGGGCTCCTCATCCTTCAGCAGCGCCTCGAAGGGCGAGACGGAGGCGTAGTCGGGCGCGGCCGGCGCGTAGGCGGTGGCCAGCACATCTGCCTTGTCGTTGGTGACGAGGGCCGCCAGCATCGCCGGCACGCCGGGTTCGGCCTTCTCCTCCCTGGCATGGAAGGCCGAGGCGATCTGGACCTCCTTGCCCTTGATGTCGGGCTTGGCGAAAGCGAGCTTCAGGCCGCTGTCCATCGAGGGCCTGAGCAGCGACGAGGTGCGCTCGAAGATCGAGCCGGCGGAGAAATTCTTCGGCGGCGCCACCGGGGCCATCTGCAGGATGCGGCCCTGCTTGCCCGAGCGCACGACGCGGTCCTCGTCTGGCGTCTCGCCGGCGATGCCGCTCTTGTTGGTGAAGGCGACGGTGCCGATGCCCGGCAGTTCAACGCCGGAGCCCGAAATCTGCCGTGCCACCGAGCCGGTGACGGTGCCCTTGTCGATGAACGGCATCTCCGCGCTCTGGACCGAACCGGCAACCGCCTTCTCGATGACGGCGTTCCAGCGGTCCTTCGGCGTTTCCAGCCCGCTGATGAGGCTGGTCATGTCCTGATAGGCGGCGACGGTGGGAAAGCCGATCCAGATGCCGAGCCCGACGACGAGAGGCGAAAGAAAACGCTTCTTCTCACCGGCGGCTTCGGCAAGCCGCTTCACCAGACCTCGATGCACGGAACTCTCCAGGACGCGAACTGACCCCACTGGAGAAGCACAATGCCGCGTTAACCTTGATGGTCGGTTAATGGTCGGCAAATCGGTCGACGTTTTTCGGTAACTGTTTCTTAAGGCTGAAAAGGCCCGAGCCGATGGTCAGTTCCGCTTCTTCGCCCGCCCCGCGAACGGGTTGTCGGACGTGCGCAGCGCAATGCGGATCGGCACGCCGGGCATGTCGAAGGCTTCGCGCAGGCTGTTGGTCAGATAGCGCACATAGGATTGCGGCACGGCGTCGGGGCGCGAGCAGGAGACGACGAAGCCCGGCGGCCGGGTCTTGGCCTGGGTGACGTATTTGATCTTCAGCCGGCGGCCGGCGACGGCGGGCGGCGGATGATGCGCGAGAATGCCTTCCAGCCAGCGGTTGAGCTTGCCGGTCGAGACGCGGCTGTTCCAGATCCGGTGGGTGCGCACCACCGCATCCATCAGCCGGTCCAGCCCGCGACCGGTTTCCGCCGACACCGGCACGGCCTGGATGCCGCGCACCTGCGGCAGAAGCCGCTCGGTCTTCTCGCGCAGTTCCGCCAGCACGCGCTGCGGTTCGTCGATCATGTCCCACTTGTTAAAGGCGATGACCGGCGCCCTGCCCTCGCGCACGATGAGATCGGCGATCTGCAGGTCCTGCTTCTCGAAGGGAATGGTGGCGTCGAGCACGATGACGACGATCTCGGCGAAACGGATGGCGCGCAGGCCGTCGGCCACCGACAGCTTTTCCAGCTTCTCCTGCACCTTGGCCTTGCGGCGCATGCCGGCGGTGTCGAACAGCTTTATCCTGCGCCCCTTCCAGTCCCAGTCGACCGAAATGGAATCGCGGGTGATGCCGGCCTCCGGGCCGGTGAGCAATCGCTCCTCGCCGATCAGCGCGTTGATGAGCGTCGACTTGCCGGCATTCGGCCGGCCGACCATGGCGATGCGCAGCGGCTTGGTCTCGTCATAGGCCGGTTCGGCATCGGGATCGGCGATGTCCTCGCCGATCAGCACTTCGGAGCCGGCCGAGCCGTCCTCGCCCTCGGCTTCCTCGTCCTCGCCCAGCGCGCGCGCCTCGCCGAGTGCCTCGATCACTGCGTCGCGCAGATCCGGCAGGCCCTGGCCGTGCTCGGCCGAGATCGGCACCGGCTCGCCCAGGCCCAGTTCCCAGGCTTCGAGGAAGCCGCCCTGCGAACCGCGCGCCTCGGCCTTGTTGGCGACCAGCACCACCGGCTTGCCGGAGCGGCGCACCACTTCGGCGAACGTGCGGTCGTCCGGCATCAGGCCGGCCTTGGCGTCGACCAGGAAGAAGATCAGGTCGGCTTCGTCGATGGCGATCTCGGTCTGCGCGCGCATGCGGCCGGGCAGAGACGCCGCCGGCGCATCCTCGAAGCCGGCGGTGTCGATGACGTCGAAGGCGAGGTCGTAGAGTTTCGCGGGATGGACGCGGCGGTCGCGGGTGACGCCCGGCGTGTCGTCGACCAGCGCCAGCCTGCGGCCGGCAAGGCGGTTGAACAGCGTCGACTTGCCGACGTTAGGCCGGCCGATGATGGCGACTTTGAAGCTCATCGGCCATCGCTTCAGGAGGCGCCGCCGGCCGGCGCGGTGCCCGAGCCGCGGATCAGCTCGGCCATCAGCGTCGCCCGCTGGCGGGTGTTGCGCGGGGCGCCGTCGTCGGCGGCGATCTGGTCGAACAGCTTCAGCGCGTCCTGAGCCTTGCCTTCCTTCCAGGCGGCGAGCCCGAGCGCCTCGCGCGCGGTGTGGCGCAGCGGATTGGTGTCGGCCGTCAGCGCCTCGACGCGGCTGGAAACGTCGGCGAAGCTGCCATGATCGACGAGCAGCAGGGCGGCGCGCAGGCGCGCCATGTCGCGCAGGCTGCCGGGGACGGAACCGTCGGCGGCGACGCCGTCGAAATCCTTGACGGCGGCGTCGACATCGCCCTTGTCGGCCTTGACGGTGGCCGCGCGCATGCGCGCCAGCACGGGATAGGCGCCGTAGCCGTCCTTCTCCAGCTGGTCGAGCGCGGCGAGCGCCTCGTCGCTCTTGCCCTCCTGGGCAAGCTTGAGCGCCGAGGAGAAGGCGTCGCCGGAGACGTTGGCGCGACCTTCGTCCCAGTAGCGGTAGCCGACATAGCCGGCCGTGCCGAGCACGACCAGCAGCGCCACGGCCACCACGGCCACGCCATAGCGATGCCACAGCGCCTTCATCTGGTCGCTGCGGAATTCCTCGTTGACTTCGCGGATGAAGCTGTCGTCCGACATCGATGAATCCGTCCCGCCCGGAGCCCTGCCGGGTGTTTGAATGAGCCCGCGTTTTAGCGGAATTTCGGCGGCATGGAAGGGGGCGGCGGCAAAATCGGCTTTGCGGCAGGCGAGCGGCTGTGCCGGGCGCATCGCATCGGCGCCACATTCGGCGGCTAACCGGAGCGCTCCGCCCTCTCCTTGCCGTGCGTCGAAGTGCCTGCCATGTTCCCCGCCAAGTCCGTTGCGTTCCGCGTTGCCGCCACGTTCTCCGCCTGCCTTGCCGCCAGCGCGGCATTCGCCGACCCGCCGTCGGCGTGGAAGCCGGCCAGGCCGAAGCAGGCCGTCATCATCTCCTTCGACAGCGCCCGCGACATTTCGCAATGGCAGCGCAGCCGCGCGCTGGCGAAGCGCACCGGGGCGCATTTCACCTATTTCCTCTCCTGCGTGTTCCTTTTGACGCCGGAGACGCGCAAGGCCTATGCCGGGCCGCACAAGGGCGCCGGAAAATCCAACATCGGCTTCGCCGCCTCGAAGGACGAGGTGGCGGCGCGGCTGGAACAGATAAGGCTGGCGGCGACGGAAGGGCACGACATCGGCAGCCACGGATGCGGCCATTTCGACGGCAAGGCGTGGACGAAGGCGGACTGGCGGACGGAATTTTCCGCCTTCCGCCACGTGCTGGAAAACGCCTATTCGCTGAACGGCATCGCGCCCGAGCCGCCGGACTGGCGTACCTTCGCCGACCATGCGGTGACCGGTTTCCGCGCGCCTTATCTTTCGACCGGCAAGGCGATGTATGCGGCGCTGGCCGAGGCTGGTTTCCGCTACGACGCCAGCGGCGTCTCCAACGGGCCGGTCGAGCCGCAAGCTTCCGGCGGCATTCTGCACTTCTCGCTGCCGCTGATCCCGGAAGGCCCGAAGGCGAGGCCGGTCATCGCCATGGACTATAACCTCTACGCCCGCCATTCAGGCGCCGTCGAAAAGCCGGAAGAGAAGCGAGCGTTCGAGGAGCGCGCCTACCAGGCACTCCATGCCGCCTTCGAACGGCAGTACGCGGGCGAGCGCGTGCCGCTGCAACTCGGCTTCCATTTCACGCTGATGAACGGCGGCGCCTACTGGGACGCGCTGGAGCGCTTCGCCGACGAGGTCTGCGTCAAGGCCGACGTCGAATGCATCTCCTTCCGCGACTGGACCGAGCGGCATCCGCCCGCGGCCACGCCGGCTCATGCCCAGCCGGAGGGCAAGAATTCCTGACGCGGAGCCGGCCGGCGATCAGATCGCCGGCTGGTCCTTCTCGGCCACGCCGGCCGCCTTCCGATCCAGATAATGCCGGTCGACATCCGGCAGCGGCGCGCCCTCCAGCGTCGCCTCGAAGGCGCGCAGGCGCTTGTGGACGGATTGCAGCTCGACGATCGTCGACCACGAATTGAGCAGGAACTGCAGCGAGTTGGTCACCCGGCCAAAGGCGTTGGAGATCTGGCTGAGCGCGCCGTAGGTGATCTTGTGGGCGACCAGCGACGGGCCGAGAATGATGAAGGAGAAGATGTTGTCGGCCTGCAGGTAGGTGTAACGGACGATGTTGAAATAGACGTAGTGGCCGTAAAGCCGGAAGTAATTGCGCCGCACGTTCTCGAACAGTTGGGTCGTGGTTACCGGCTGCGCACGGTCGTCGTGATCCTCGCCATAGACAAGCTCCTTGCGGTAGGCTGCCTCGACGCGCTGGTTGCGGAATTGCAGGCCGGGCAGCTTCACGCCGGCGATCATGATCGCCAACGTGCCGAACAGACACCAACCCAGCGCCGCGATGACGAGCGGTTGCGGCTCCGCGCCGATGATCGGCAATTCGGTGATGTGCTTCTGCAGGCCGATCAGGACCGGCAGGAAGGCGATCAGCGTCATGATCGACTGGACGAAGGAGGTGCCGAGATCCTCCATGATCTGGGAGAAGCGCATCGTGTCTTCCTGGATACGCTGCGAGGCACCCTCGATGTGGCGAAGCCGACCCCAGTAATTCATGAAATAGTCGTTCATCGCCGTACGCCAGCGGAAGATCCAGTGGCTGACGATGAAGGCGTTGATGACCGAAACGTTCATGCCGACCAGCGCCAGCCAGGCGAAGCTGGCCGAGCCGCGGTAGAATTCGCCCGGCGTCGAATTGGTGGTGCCGCCCATCAGGCCCTGCACGTAATCCATGAAAGGCCCGTACCAGTTGTTGACCGCAACGCTGATCTGGACGTTGAAATAGATCAGGAAGAAAATGATCGAGGAGACGACGATCGACCATTCCTGCCACGGATGCGGCGAGAACCAGCGCCAGAAACCGAAGAACAGCGCCACGCCGAGCGCATAATAGATGTAGAACCACAGGAACGGCTTCGACCACAGCACGGCGATGCCGATGATCGGCGGTGTGCCCGGCGCATCCGGAGGCAGGCCGACCAGCGCGCCGAGCTCGGCGCCACCGAAGAACCAGAAAAGGATAAGGGCGAGGCTCCAGCCGGCGGCGCTGAGGAAGAACAGCTTCGGCCGGGGAAAGAAGGATACGAACACTCAGGAAGTTCCTTTCGGCGGGTGCTTCGGCTGGCGCGCATAAAGTCACAGATTTTGCGGCAAAGAAATGGTGCGCGCGGCCGGGCGCGCATTACATTGTCGTCATCCGGATCATCATGTGGGTGGCCACGTGGCCTTGCTCAGGCGTGGCGGCGGGCATCCCAGGCGCAAAGACCGGACGCGACGAGCACCACCGCCGCCAGCAGGGAAGGCAGCACGAAGCTTCCCGAACGTTCGGCCAGCACGCCCGCGACGACAGGCCCGACGATCTGGCCGATGCCGAAGGCCGTCGTCATCAGCGCCAGGACGCGGCGCGGCGCCTGCGGCGCCAGCAGGCGGCCCGCCTGAAGCCCCAGCGCACTGACGGCCATGAAGGTGGCGCCGAGCAGGACGCTGGCCAGCAGCGGGCCGGCATAGCCGCCGAGCGTTACGCTGGCGACGACGCCGACGACCTCGACAAGGCAGGCGCCGGCATAGGCGGCGTAAATCCCGGCGCGCGCCGCAACCACCTGCCACAGCCAGATCGACGGGAAGGCGACGAGACCGGCGACCATCCACACCACCGCCTCGAACACGCGGCCGGCGCCGCCCGCGCGCACGATGGCGACGAGGAACGTGGCGGTCACCACATAGCCGAAGCCGAACAGGCCGTAGGACAGGATCATCCGCGCCAGCGCCGGGCTTTTCGGCAGGCGCGGTTCCCGGCCCGTCGTGCCGTTGCCCAGCGGACCGCTATCGACCGTCAGCGCGACGACCACGAAGGCGACGGCCGAAAGCCCGGCCGACCAGAACCATCCGGCCTGCCAGTCGGCATGGTAGTCCACCAGGATCACCATCAGCAGCGACGAGAGAGCGATGCCGAGGCCGACGCCGCCGAAATGCAACGCCTGCATGCCGCCGCGTCCGGTCGAATCGAGGTGGCTGGAAACGATGGCCGTCAAAAACACCATCACGAAGGCGCTGGCGACACCGGCCAGGAAGCGGATGAGAAGGAAGGCAACGAGGTTATCGGTCAGGCCCATGGCCGCCGCCAGCAAGGTGCTTGCCGCCAGCCCGGCCAGCATGGTCGCCCGCTCGCGCCCATGCGCCCAGCCGCCGGCGGCGGCGTATGCGCCGACGAGGTAGCCGAGGAAATTGGCCGACGCGATCAGCCCGGCGTCGGCCGCCGAAAGGTGCAGCCCCTCCATCATGCCGGGCAGGATCGGCGTGTAGACGAAGCGGCCTATGCCCATGGCGGCCGCCATGCCGACCATGCCGGCGAGAGCGAAGCGCAAGGGGTTGGTGGCTGCGATCTTCATTGCAGTGCACAATAATCGCCCGACCGCCCCAGACAAGCGGCATACCATTGGGCCAAAGGATGGAAACCGCCGAGGCACCGGACTATGTTGGCTTTATCGTTCCCTTGATTACGGACAGGCATAGATGACCACCCATGCGCGCGACTTTTCCGCCTCGATCGACCCGGTGAAGCTGGACCGGATGGCCGAAGTGGCCATCAAGGTCGGCCTGCAACTCAAGGAAGGGCAGGACCTTGTGCTGACCTCGTCGATCGCGGCGCTGCCGCTGACGCGGCGCATCATCGAACAGGCCTACAAGGCCGGCGCCGGGCTGGTGACGCCGATCTTCTCCGACGACGAGATCACGCTGGCGCGCTTCCGCTACGGCAAGGACGGCGGCTTCGACCGCGCCGCCGGCTGGCTCTACGAAGGCATGGCCAAGGCCTATGGCGCGGGCGCGGCGCGGCTTGCCGTGCGCGGCGACGATCCGTCTCTGCTGTCGGGGCAGGACCCGGAAAAGGTGTCTCGCGCCAACAAGGCGGCCTCCATCGCCTCCAAGCCGGCGATGGAGAAGATCACCAATTTCGACACCAACTGGACCATCCTGGCCTATCCAGAACTCGCCTGGGCCAAGCAGGTGTTCCCCGACGACACCGACGACGTGGCGGTGGCCAAGCTCGCCAGCGCCATCTTTTCAGCCAGCCGCGTCAACGGCGATGATCCGGTCGGCGCCTGGAAAGAGCACAACGCGGAGCTCAAGAAGCGCAGCACATGGCTGAACGGCCATAATTTCCACGCGCTCCGTTTCACCGGGCCGGGCACGGACGTGACCATTGGGCTGGCGGACGGCCATGAGTGGATGGGCGGCGCCTCGACGGCCAAGAACGGCATCACCTGCAATCCCAACATCCCGACCGAGGAGGTGTTCACCACGCCGCATGCGCGGCGCGTCTCGGGCCATGTGTCGAGCACCAAGCCGCTGTCCTACCAGGGCACGCTGATCGACAATATCCAGGTGCGCTTCGAGGAAGGCCGCATCGTCGAGGCCAGGGCGTCGAAGGGCGAGGACGTGCTGAAGAAGGTGCTCGATACCGACGAGGGCTCGCGGCGGCTCGGCGAAGTGGCGCTGGTGCCGCACTCCTCGCCGATCTCGGCCAGCGGCATCCTGTTCTACAACACGCTGTTCGACGAGAACGCGTCGTGCCACATCGCGCTCGGCCAGTGCTATTCGAAATGCTTCGTCGACGGCGCCAAGCTGACGCCGGAAGAGGTCGCGGCGCGCGGCGGCAACAAGAGCTTCATCCACATCGACTGGATGATCGGCTCAGGCGATGTCGACATCGACGGCCTCGACAAGGACGGCAAGGCCGTACCGGTGATGCGCAAGGGCGAATGGGCGGCTTGAGGCAGCGCTTCGGCGCAGGAAGGCAGCCATGGCTTTCGACATCGCGGTAAAGCGCGTCTACGAGCCGGCGGAAGCTTCCGACGGCCAGCGCGTGCTGGTCGACCGGCTGTGGCCACGCGGCGTGTCGAAGGAGAAGGCGGAACTCACGCTATGGCTGAAGGCCATCGCTCCGAGCAACGAATTGCGACACTGGTACAATCATGATCCCGAGCGCTGGGAAGAGTTCCGCAGGCGCTATGCAAAGGAACTGGACGGCAATCCCGAGCCGCTCAGGGAACTCGGCGCGCTGTTGGAGCACGGCCGCGTGACGCTGCTCTACAGTACGCAGGAGGAACGCTACAACAACGCCGTGGCGCTGGCCGCCTATCTGACGGAGAAGGAATAGGCTTTTCGTGCGTCCTTCGAGGCTCGCTCCGCTCGCACCTCAGGATGAGGACCGTTTGGAGCAAACCTCAACAAGCGAGCCGGTGCACGACCTCCCTCATCCTGAGGTGCGAGCGGAGCGAGCCTCGAAGGACGCACTATCAGGATTCAACCCATTTCCCGCTCGTAGATATCCGGCTTGAAGCCGACCAGCAGACGGTCGCCGAGGTCGAGCACCGGGCGCTTGATCATGGTCGGATTGGCCAGCATCAGGGCCTTGGCTTTCCTGGCGTCGAGACCCTGCCTGTCGGCGTCCGGCAGGGCGCGAAAGCTGGTGCTGGCCTTGTTCAGCAGCACTTCCCAGCCGAGCTTGTCCACCCAGGCGTCCAGCCGCTCCGGTTCCAGGCCCGAAGCCCGGTAATCATGGAAGGCATAGCCGACGTCGCGGCTGTCCAGCCAGGTGCGGGCCTTCTTCATGGTGTCGCAGTTGGGGATGCCGTAGATGGTGGCAGACATGGCAAGCTCTCCGTGGTCTTCCATGCGAGTATCCGATTCGCGCCGCCAAGGCCGCCCCAATCCGTCACGCGACATGGCGTTCCAGCGATCTTCGATGTCGGCCTTGCTTGGCGCCGTCTCGCCGAATGCACTATGGTCGAGCCGATACCGATCTCCAGCCGAAGCGGATACGTTAAATGAGCAACCATCACCTGGATTTCTTCATCGACGGCAAATGGATCGCTCCCGCCGTGCCGGCCACGCTGGACGTCATCGATCCGTCGACGGAGGAAGCCTACACGAAAATCGCGGTCGGCTCGAAGGCCGACGTCGACCGCGCCGTGGCGGCGGCCAAGGCGGCCTTTCCCGCTTTCTCGCAGACGACGAAGGAGGAGCGGCTGAAACTGCTGCGCCGCATCCTGGACGTCTACAACGAGCGCTACGAGGACATCGCCCAGGCGGTCAGCCAGGAGAACGGCTCGCCCATCACCTGGGCGCGCGAGGCGCAGGCTGCAGCCGGCCGGGCGCATCTGGAAGCAGCTATCAAGGCGCTGGAGGATTACCAGTTCTCCGAGAAGCGCGGCACGACGATGGTGGTCAAGGAGCCGATCGGCGTGTGCGCGCTGATCACGCCGTGGAACTGGCCGCTCAACCAGATCGTCTGCAAGGTGGCGCCGGCCATCGCGGCCGGCTGCACGGTAGTGCTGAAGCCCTCCGAGATCGCGCCGATCAGCGGCATCGTCTTTTCCGAGGTGATGGAGGCGGCCGGCACGCCGAAGGGCGTCTACAACATGGTCAACGGCACCGGGCCGGACGTCGGCCAGGTCATGGCCGGGCATCCGGACGTCGACATGGTGTCCTTCACCGGCTCGACGCGGGCAGGCATCATCGTCGCCGAGACGGCGGCGAAAACCGTCAAGCGCGTGGCGCAGGAACTCGGCGGCAAGTCGGCCAACATCATCCTGCCCGACGCCGACTTCGAGCGGGCGGTGAGGAAGGGCGTCAACGCCTGCTTCGGCAATTCCGGCCAGTCCTGCGACGCGCCGACGCGCATGCTGGTGCCGGCCGCCCGCCACGACGAGGCGCTGGCGGTGGCGAAGAAGGCGGCGGACGCCCACAAGGTCGGCGATCCGCGCAACGAGGACACGAAGCTCGGCCCGGTGGTCAGCCAGTTGCAGTTCGACAAGATCCAGCGGCTGATCGAGGCCGGCATCAAGGAGGGCGCGACGCTTGTGACCGGCGGTCCCGGCCGACCGGAGCACCTCAACCGCGGCTATTACGTGCGGCCGACCGTGTTCGGCCACGTCAAGCCCGGCATGACCATCGAGAAGGAAGAAATCTTCGGGCCGGTGCTGTCGATCATTTCCTATGAGGACGAGGACGAGGCGGTCGAGATCGCCAACGACACGGTCTATGGACTGGCCGCCTACGTGCAATCAAAGGACATCGCGCATGCCCGCAAGGTCGCGGCCCGCATGCGCGCCGGCCAGGTGTCGATCAACTATCCGGAGTGGGACACCTTCGCGCCGTTCGGCGGCTACAAGCAGTCCGGCAACGGCCGAGAATACGCCGACTGGGCCATCCACGACTTCCTCGAGATCAAGGGCATAGTCGGCTACGGCGAGTAGGAGCGACGCCGCTTCAGCCGAGGCGCCACAGCCTGCGGGCGTTGGCGGACAGCAGCTTGCGGCGCTCCTCCTCGCTCGCGCCGGACAGCAGCGCATGGGTGGCCGCGACCCAGGCGAGCAGGCCGCCGCCCAGCGTGCAGACCGGCCAGTCGCCGCCCCACACGACGCGATCCCAGCCGAAAGCCCGGATCGTGTGCTCGACGTAAGGGCGCAGCGTCTCGGCCGTCCACGTTCCGGCGTCGGCATAGGCGACGACGCCGGAAATCTTGCCCACCACATTGGGCCGGCGCGCCATCTCGGCGATCTGCTCGCGCCAGGTATGCTCGGCGCCGGCCTTGATGTCGGGCACGCCGCAATGGTCGAGCACGAACTGCACGTCGGGCGCCAGGTCGACCAGCGCCATGGCCTGCTTCATCTGGTGCGGCAAGACGCACAGGTCGAAGGTCAGGCCGCTGCCGGCGATGCGCTTCACATTCTCGCGGAACAGCACATCTTCGGAGAGGTCGTCCGGCACCACATGCAGGACGCGGCGGAAGCCCTTGACGAAGGGATTTGCCTTCCCCGCGTCCAGCCATGCCGGAAAGCCGGGCTCTTCCGGGCGGCATGAGACGATGGCGCCGGCGATCAGGCTGCCGGGACGCTTCGACAGCGCCTCGACATGGGCGGTCTCGGTGGCGATGTCGGCCGGGTCGACATCGACCTCCATGTGCAGGGCAGCCTCGATGCCGGCGCGCCGCGCCTCGGTGGCGTATTCGTCATGCGAGAAATCGCGGTCGAGCGCCGGCACGCCCTTGAGCCACGGGTAGCGCAACGCCTTGCGGTCGATCAGGTGCAGATGGGTATCGACGATCATCGCCCTTGTCCTTCCCGAATCAACGGCCTTCCCGCGTCAACCTCGATCGGCGGCCGGCCGCGGCCGCCCGATCAGCCTGCCTCGCCATAGACCAGCCTGTCCTGTCTGGCGCGCAGTTCGGTCAGCTTCGAGCTCGGCGGAACGGCATTGGCATAGGTGATGAGCTCGCCTTTCCTGATCGGCGCCGTCACCGAACCGCCCTGCAGCAGGCCGCAGGGAACAGCCTTCGCCGCACGCGCTTCCGGCGCGGTCATGATCCAGGCGCGGTAGCAGTATTCGCCGATGGCATCGAGGCGGTCGCCGGGCTTCAGATCCTTCTTGGCGACGGCGCAGACCTCGGCCACCGGCTTCGACAGCGGCACCATGTCGGCCTTGCCGTAGAGGACGACGCGGGCGCAGGTCAGCGGCACTTCCAGCGAGGTCAGGTGATAGGGTCGGTGGAAAGTAAAGTAGGGGCCATGGCCGAGCTTGAGGTCCTCCATGCGCTCCGAAATGCGCGGATGGCCCATGTCAGCAATGACGAAGACGCCGGGCGCAACGCCCTTGCCAATGGAGTAATCGACGACGCCGACCTTCGACAGCACGCCGCCGTCCTTCTGAGGCACCAGCGTGGTCGCAAGCTCGCCGAGCGTGGCGGAAGGGCCGTGCATGCCGGGCTTGTCCGGCACCAGGCCGGTTGCGTTGGCGATGGCCGCCATCTCCACCATGGTCTTGGAGCCGTCGACGAACTCGACCAGCATGCGCACGTTCATGTTGCGGCGCGCCGCCTCCTCTTCGTAGGCGGGCGGCGTGGCATCGACGTTGAGCGGATTGTTCTTGCCCTTGCCGGCGGCGACGATGGTGTGGCCCATGGCCGAGACGAACTCGATCAGTTCCATGCAGGACGACGGCTCGTCGCCGGCGCCGAGCGAATAGGTGACGCCGAGGCGCTCGGCCTCGCTCTTCAGGTATGCGCCGATGGTGACGTCGGCCTCGACGTTCATCATGACGAGATGCTTGCCGTGCTCCATCGCGTGCAGGCCGATCTCGGCGCCGACCGCAGGCACGCCGGTGGCGTCGATGACGACGTCGATGAGGTCGTTGCCGATGACGAGGTCGGCGTCGCCGGTGACGGCGATCCTGCCGGCCTCCATGGCCTCGGTCATCGCCGATGCGGTCGAGACCTCTCGCGCGTGGCTGCCCTCGCCGTAGGCGATCTCGGCCGCCTTCAGCGCTGCCGGGACCTTGCGCTCGGCCACGGCGCCGACGACGATGCCCTGCATGTGGGCGACACGGGTGACGATGTCGGTGCCCATCTCGCCGCAGCCGATCAGGCCGATGCGGATCGGCTTGCCGGATGCCTGCCGCTCCTGCAAATCGCGGGCAAGCCCTATCGGGGCAACGTTTATGCTCATGACCGCTCTCTCACCATAGGCTTTTACAGCCATCAGTATTGAGGCCATGCCGTCCTATCAAGGACGATGTTCGATCAGCTCACCGATTGTGCCCGTCGCCGGCCCGTTCGAGCCTGGTGTCGCGGACGGCGCGCGCCGGCAGGCCAAACGCAAAAAGGCCGGCATCGCGCCGGCCTTTTCCATTTCATCGAGGCTTGCCCTTACTCGGCAGCGACGATCTTGCCGTTGTCCCACTTGAACAGGCTGAAGCTCGGCGAGCTCAGGTCGCCGGTCGCGCCATAGGTCAGCTTGCCGATTGCCGTCGGGATGGCGTCGCCCGACTTGATCGCGGCGGCAACGGCGGCCGAATCGTCGGTCTTGCCGGCCTTCTCGATGCCGAACTTCAACACCTGCATGGCGGCATAGGCGTTGAGCGTGAAGGCTTCCGGCGGCACGCCCTTGTCCTTCAGCACGGCGACGGCCTCGGCCGAGTCCGGGTTCTTCAGCGCATCGGTGGCGTTGGTGAACATCGTGCCCTGCGAGGCATCGTTGCCGATCGCCCAGTATTCGGTGTTCGACAGGCCCTCGCCGCCGATGATCTGGGCGTTGACCTGCACGTCACGGAGCTGGCGGGCGAGCAGGCCGCCCTCGGGGTGATAGCCGCCGAAATAGATCACCTCGGCATTGTCGGCCTTGAGCTTGGTGACCAGCGCGGAGAAATCCTTCTCGCCGGGGGTCAGCGCGGTATAGGCGACCTCGGTGATGCCGCCCTCGTTGATGACCTTCTTGAAGGAATCGGCGAGGCCCTTGCCGTAGGTGCCGTTGTCGTGGACGACAGCCACGCGCTTGTCCTTGAAGTGATCCAGCACGTATTTGGCGGCGACCTCGGCCTGCTGGTCGTCGCGGCCGCAGGTGCGCAGAACATTCTCCAGCCCGCGGTTGGTCAGGTCCGGCGCCGTCGCCGTCGGCGTTACCATCAGGACGCCGTTCTCGGCGAACACGTCGGAGGCCGCCATGGCGACGCCCGAGGTGACCGGGCCGACGACGAAATGGACGCCTTCGCCGACCAGGTTGTTGGCGGCGGAGACGCCCTGCTTGGGATCGCCGGCATCGTCGACCAGCTTCAGCACCACCTTCTCGCCGGCGATGCCACCGGCCTTGTTGATGGCTTCGGCGGCCGCCTCGGCGCCGTTCTTGACCTGGTCACCATAAGCGGCGACCGGACCGGTCAGCGGCGCCACGACGCCGATGGTGATGTCTGCCTGCGCCGCCGTTATCGCGGCGAACGAAACGCCCATGGCCGCGGCCAACAGCATCTTGATGTTCGTCATGTTCGATACCCCTGTCGTTTGACACCCGTTCGCGCCGCCGCGAGGCGCAGACCGAAACGATGGCCGGCGCCTCTGCGGCGAAGCAAAAGAGATTTCTTCAAATCCGGACGGGGTCGTTCACCACCGTCCGGATGCGAGCCCGCATGCTAGCAGGGCGGTGGGGCCGCCTATAGGACCAAACGAGGACAAGCGGCGCGACAGACAGCCGCAATGGCGGCGGCCAAAATGGTGCAAAAGTACGGCTGGACCACTCCCACCCCTGTCCCCTCCCCGCAAGGGGGAGGGAGACGCCGACACCCCTGTTTCGTCCAAATTCGGCAGGGTTGGCGGGCTGTGGCGGCGCTGCAAAATTCCCCTCCCCCTTGCGAGGAGGGGTTAGTGTGGCGTTTCCACCCGAATACGGAACGATCTATCGCCCCAGCTCGATCGAGCGCAGCCGGGCCGCCTCGACCGCTTCCGTCAACAGCGTTTTCAGCCGGTCGCCGCCCATCAGTACCTCCAGTGCCGCCGCCGTCGTGCCGTTCGGGCTGGTTACCTGGCGGCGCAGCACCGCCGGCTCCTCGCGGCTCTCGGCCGCCAGCGAGGCGGCGCCGAAGACGGTCTGCATGGCGAGCAGCTTCGCCGTCCCGGCCGGCAGGCCGGCCTTCTCGGCCGCCGCCGTCAGGCATTCGATGAAATGGAAGACATAGGCGGGACCGGAACCCGAAACCGCCGTCACCGCATCCATCAGGCCCTCGTCGTCGATGGTGGCGACCTCGCCGCTGGCGGACAGAAGGTCGGCGATGAAGCTTTGCGTGGCAGCGGGCACCAGCGGCGTCGAAAACACCACCATCATGCCCTTGCCGATGGCGGCCGGCGTGTTGGGCATGCAGCGCGCGACCGGCGCGCGCTCGCCGAGGATTTCCCTGAAAGTGGCGACCGGCGTGCCGGCGGCGATGCTGAGGAAGGTCGTGCGGCCGTCAGCGAAGCGCGTATAGGCGGAAACGGCGTCGCGGATGACCTGCGGCTTGACGGCGACGACCACCAGTTCCGGCGCCGCGCCGGCGGCGATGTCGGCGGCACCGGCGCCGGCGTAACAGCCAAGTGCTGCGGCACGGGCACGCAGGTCCTCGTTCGGCTCGACGACGAAAACGTCCGCCGCCGCCAGCTTGCCGGAGCCGATCCAGCCCGAAAGCATGGCGTAGCCCATATTGCCGCAACCGGCGAGAACGAGTCTGATGGCCATGGAAAATCCTCCTGCCGGTTCCTTAAAGCATCGCGCCGAAAAGTGGATACCGGTTTTCGGCAAAAGCGGCGCGAAAACAAGCTACAGCAAACCGTGCCGGTGAGAAGCTCGCCGGTCGGACTCGCATGCGAATCCCTCTTTGGTTGCATATTTTCATGGTGCAATTTTTAATTGTGTCACTGCCAAAATTAACCTTTTGTTTTCCATGTCTGTTTAGCGTGCCGTAACCAATCGCCCCTGCGGCGAGCCGTCGAAGGCAAGTTCCAAAGCATGCGCAACAGCCAAAACCGTCACGACTGGAGGCACGAGCCCTCCCTGCCGGCATTCGGCGCCGCGCCGCACGCCAACGACGATGCGCCCGGATCGCTGCTGGGCGTCGCCGGCAGCGCATTGCCGCCCCGCTTCGACGATGCGGCCATCCGCCACCGGCTGGCTCGCCTTGCGCGCGAGACGCGGGAAGCGAACGAGGCTTTCCTGTCCGGCGCCGCCGAAGACCAGCATCCGGACGATGAGGCTTGGGCGGAGGACTTTCAGAACGAGTTCCTTCCCACCAACGACGATCCGCCGGCAGGTACGGAAAGCAGGGTAATGCCTGCCGCGAGCGGCATGGCCCGTTCCAAGCGGCTGATCGCCGCCTGCGGCCTTCTGGGCGCGATGGCCGGCGGGCTTACCGCACTGTCGCTGCCGGCGCGCTACGAGGCCACCGCCGAGTTGCACCTTGCCGCCGGCGCCGACGTCTCGACATTTGCCGGCCTGCAAGACCAGCGCCGTGTCGTCACGTCCGGCATCGTCCTCAACAAGGTCGTCGACAAGCTCGGTCTTGCCGACGATCCGGCCTTCAACGGCACCGAGACGGACAGCGGCTTCGTCTCGCTGCTGCGCTCGCTGCTTTCACGTAGCGACGGCGCGGCGGCTTCCGACGCCGGCCATCGCCATGCCATGGCGGCCAGCCGCCTCGCCGAGAGCCTTTCCGTCAGCCAGGGCCGCGGGGTGTCGACGATCGCCGTCACCGCCACGACCGGCAACGGCGAAACTTCGGCCCTGATCGCCAACACCGTGGCGGAAGCGTTCCTTGCCACGGCGGCGACCATGCACAATGCCCCGCAGGCCAGCGGTACGGTTGGCAAGGCCGACGAGGCGGCGAAGAAGCTGGAGGTCTTCCTTGCCCAGCACGGTCTTGGCAGCGGCGATGCGAACGCCGCCGCCGATGCGCTGCTGAAGCTCGACGACCAGCTTTCGGCGGCGCGCGCCCGCACCACGGAGTTGAACGGCAAGATCGCCGCCATGAAGGCGGTCGGCGTCGATGCCGCCGTGGGCGGCGGCCTGCCGCAGGAGTTCGAGTCCAGCGCGATGGCGGCCTTGCGCACGCAGTACCTGGCCATCAAGCGCGAAAGCGACCGCGCCGGGGCGCAACTCGGCCCGCGCAATCCAGAACGCATCGCGCTCGACACCCAGCTTGCCGGCGCGCGCGACCGCATCGCGGCGGAGCTGCGCCGCATCACGGCTTCCTTGCAGGCAACGCTGAAGGAGGCCGTGCAGGCCGAACAGGGACTCGCCGCGCGCCGCGCCCAGAGCGGACTCGACACCAGCGGCATCGCGACGTTGCGGACACTGCGCGACGCCGCCCGGCAGGCGGCCGCCGAAGCCAGGCCCGGCCACAGCGACGACCTTCGCGACGCGATAAGCGGCGCCAGCGTCGTCACCAAAGCCTATGCCTCGTTGGAGCCGAGCGGGCCGTCGCGGCTGCCGGTCACGTTGGCCGGTCTGCTTGCCGGCCTCGCCGCCGGCGCAGGCATCGGCGCTGTCCGCGGCCGGCGCGGGACGCGCGCAGGCGATGTCGACGAAAACACCGGCCTGGCGGCACAAGCTTCATCCGGCTCCGGCGAGAACCCCGCCCCGCCCGCACTGGCTATCGAAAGCCTGATTTCAGCCGTGCGCCGGGCGCCACCCGCGCAGGAACCCATCGACGCCGGCGGCGCCGAGCCCGTGCCAACCGAGACCGCCGAAACCCCATATCCCCTGGAGGACACCATGTATCCCGTCTATGCGGATCAGATGCACGCCTTTGCGCCCCGGCAGCCCGGCGACGCTCCGCAGCAGCCGTTCCAGCCCCCCGTCTACGCCGCGCCCCATCCTTACGGGACGCAGCCGGCGATGCCGCAGCCGATGGTCCAGCCCTATGTCTACACGCCCTACGCGCCGGCCTATCTGTGGCAACCGCAGCCGCCGATGCCGATACAGGCGGGCTTCTATCCCTATCCCCAGCCCGCCCAGCCGATGAGCGGCTACCCGCAGCCGGCGCGACCGGAGACAACCACCGCCGCGGACCAAGCCTCGCTGGAGGAAATCCGCGCCAGCCTGCGCGAATTCCGCGAGGCGGTGCGGGAACTCACCGAGAGCCGCACCCGCCGCCGCTACTTCTGACAACCCGCGCGCAAACTCCCGGCCTCGACGGGCCGATCGGCCGTCCGATTTCGGGTTTACGGCATCGGACGGCGCATTGGCGGGATTGCGCGGCCGAATTTTCGTGACAATGCCGCACAGATTGGGCGCCCCGAGATTGGGCCGCACAGATTGGGCGCCCCGGCACCCGACAGGATTCGGCAGCGAGGAGAGGTCATGGCTGAGGTGATCGACGGCAAGAACGTCGCGGCGGATGTGGTGGCGAAGGTCAAGGCCCTGACGGCGGACCTCGCGGCAAAGGGCAAGGGCCAGCCGGGACTGGCCGTCGTCATCGTCGGCGAGGACCCCGCCAGCCAGGTCTATGTCGCCTCCAAGTCGCGCACCGCCAAGGAGTGCGGCTTCCATTCGGTCCAGCACACGCTTCCCGCCCAGACCACGCAGGCCGACCTGCTCAAGCTGATCGGCACGCTCAACGCCGACCCAGCGATCCACGGCATCCTCGTCCAGCTTCCGCTGCCAGCGCAGATCGATGCGGGCACCGTCATCCAGGCCATCGCGCCGGAGAAGGACGTCGACGGCTTCCACTTCGTCAATGTCGGCAAGCTCGGCACCGGCGAGCTCGACACCGCCTTCGTGCCCTGCACGCCGGCCGGCTCGATGCTGCTCATCGAGCGGGTGCGCGGCAAGGACCTGTCGGGCCTCAGCGCCGTGGTGGTCGGCCGCTCCAACATCGTCGGCAAGCCGATGGCGAACCTTTTGCTCGCCGCCAACTGCACGGTGACCATCGCCCACAGCCGCACCAGGGACCTGCCGGCGCTGGCCCGCACGGCCGATATCCTGGTGGCTGCCGTCGGCAGGCCGGAAATGGTGCGCGGCGACTGGGTCAAGCCCGGCGCCACGGTCATCGACGTCGGCATCAACCGCATCCCCGCGCCAGAGAAGGGCGAAGGCAAGACGCGGCTGGTCGGCGACGTCGCCTATGCCGAGGCCGAGAAGGTCGCCGGCGCCATCACGCCGGTGCCCGGCGGCGTCGGCCCGATGACCATCGCCATGCTGATGGCCAACACCGTCGTTTCCGCCTATCTTGCCGCCGGATTGGATCGCCCCTCGTTCTGATTCTTCATCCGCCTGCAAGAAAGCGATGCCGTGCCGACGCCACCCCTTCCCGTAGAAAGGCCCCTCGTGGCCGATCCGATGCAGGGGGGAAAGCGCTTCGCCTTCCTTCTGGTGGACAAGTTCCCGATGTTCTCGCTGACGGCGGCGATCGACGTGTGCCGCTCGGCAAACCGCCTGCTCGGCCAGGACTTCTACAGCTGGACGACGGTGTCGCCGGACGGCGAGGCGGTGGCGGCTTCCAACGGCCTGCCGCTGAAGGTCGACTATGCGATAGCCGACCTGCCGCCGGCCGATATCCTGTTCGCCTGCGTGGCGCTCAACCTCGACTTTCCCGGCAAGTCCAAGGTGCTGGCGGCGCTGCGCGCCTGGGGCCGGCGCGGCGGCGCGCTCGGCGCGCTCTCGGTCGGCTCGCACCTTCTGGCCGAAGCGGGACAGCTCGACGGCTACCGCTGCACCATCCACTGGGAAAACCGAGCCGGCTTCATGGAGCGATTTCCCGAGATCGACTGCACCGGCAACGTCTTCGAGATCGACCGCAAGCGCTACACCTGCGCCGGCGGCACCACCTCGATCGACCTGATGCTGGAGATCGTGCGCTCCGACTTCGGCACCAATCTCGCCAACGGCGTCGCCAACCAGTTCCAGCACGAGCGCATCCGCTCCGCCGGCGACCGCCAGCGCGTCGGGCCGGAGCGGGACCTGACCGGCAAGTCGGAGAAGCTGCGCCGGATCGTCGAACTGATGGCGGACCATCTCGACGAACCGCGCTCTGCCGTGCAGCTGGCCAAAGCCGCCGGCCTGTCGGTCCGGCAGGTCGAGCGGCTGTTCCTGCGTCACCTCGGCGTCACGCCCGGCCGCTACTACATGCGGCTCAGGCTGGAGCGGGCACGCGAGCTCCTGCGCCAGACCAACATGCCGATCCTCGACGTGGCGATCGCCACCGGCTTCACCTCGCATTCCTACTTTGCCCAGAGCTACCGGCTGCAATTCGGCCGGCCGCCGAGCGAGGAACGCCGCACGACGTATTGAGCGCCGGACGACCAGAGGCGTTCCGACCTTTGCCATTCCCGCCGATTCGTTGGATAAGGCGGTTGAAGGCGGGCTTTTCACCGCCAGGATGCATTGCACAGGGGAATTCAGGCTCATGACGGAAGCTTCGAAGCAAACCGCCACCCGCGACGGGGGCCGCATGTTCACGCCGGCGCCCGAGGCGAAGGCCCAGGCGACGCGGTCGCGCATCATCGCGCTCGTCCTCTGGGCGGCGGCGATCATCCTCGAACTGGTGGCGATCTTCTGGCTGCTCAGGCCATCGTTCGACGAGCTGGCCGCCGCTCACGGCTTCCCGCAGTGGCGCTGGTATACGCTGCTCGGCTTCATCGCCGTCATCGGCGTGCTCGCCATCATCGGCTCGATGCTCTGGAAGAAGGCCAATCACCTCGATCCGGCGACGCGCTCGCAGCCGGTGAAGTTCTTCATCCAGAACCAGCTCGGCGCCTTCATCTCGCTGCTGGCGTTCCTGCCGCTGATCGTCCTGATCTTCATGAACAAGGACATGGACGCCAAGCAGAAGAACATTGCCGGGGCCGCCGGCATCATCGTCGCGCTGGCGGCGACGATACTCGGCGTCGACTTCAAGCCGCTGTCGCAGGAACAGGCGGCTGTGGAATCCCAGGTCGTGACGCACCTGGTCGGGCAGGACCTCGTATGGTGGAGCGACGGCGGCAAGGTCGTGCATCTGTGCGAAGGCGTCTCCGATCTCAAGAACGCCAAGACGCAGATCTCCAGCGGCCCCATCGCCGACGCCTTCGCCAAGGGCAAGGAAGGCATCACGCTCGAGCTCGCCAGCGAATTGAACCAGTGCGGCCTGCCCGTGCCGGCAAACCTGACGGAGATCGAGCAGTGGGTGCGCAGCGCCCGCGGCCTGTAACCCCGCCGGCGACGAAACGGATCCGCGCGAGGCAGCCGCGCCTCGCGCTTGCCAGTTTCCAGTGCCTCACGTAGCTTCCCGCGACCGAGGGGCTTCCGGGAGATTTTCATGACGGTTTTCGCGCGGTGCATTGCTGCGACCATCCTGCTTCTCTCGACGACGGCGCTCGGCTTCGCCGCCGACCGCGTCATCGTCGTGCTGGATGCCTCGGGTTCCATGTGGGCGCAGATCGACGGCAAGCCGAAGCTGGAAATCGCCCGCGAATCGCTGCGCGCCGCGCTGCAGTCGATCCCCACCGACCGGGAGATCGGCTTCATGGCCTATGGCCATCGCGAGAAGGGAAGCTGCTCCGACATCGAACTGATCGTGCCGCCGGCCGCCGGCACCGCCGACGCCATCGCCACGGCCGCCGACAACCTGAAGTTCCTCGGCAAGACGCCGCTGACGGCGGCCGTCAAGGAGGCCGCCGAAGCGCTGAAATACACCGAGGACAAGGCGACCGTCGTGCTCATAACCGACGGGCTGGAAACCTGCCAGGGCGATCCCTGCGCGCTCGGCAAGGAGCTGGAAGCGGCCGGCGTCGACTTCACTGCCGACGTCGTCGGCTTCGGCTTGACGGCGGAGGAAGGCAAGCAGGTGGCCTGCCTCGCCGACAACACCGGCGGCAAGTACATCCAGGCCTCCGACGAGGCCGCGCTCAAGAACGCGCTGGCCGAGACGGTCGCGGCTCCCGAGCCGGCGCCAGCCCCCGAACCCGAGCCGAAGGCGGCGGAAGTCGAATACAACCTCGTTCCCAAGGCCGTGCTGAAGGACGGCGGCGAGCCACCGGCCAGGATCGACGTCTTCTTCGAGCTGTTCAAGGACGACGCCCAGGGCACGGACGGGAAATATGTCGATTCCGGCTACTATCCGGCCAGGATGCACGCCGCCGCCGGCGCCTATATCCTGCGTGCCACCAGCGGCGGAGCGAGAGCCGAACAGAAGATTACGCTGACCGCCGACAAGACGGCCGAGCCGGTGCTCAACCTCAACGCCGCCGCGCTCTATCTGCGCCCCAGGCCGGCACTGGATGCCGAGCCCGACGGCAACGCCCAGATCGTCATCGACTATCCGGGCGGCACCTCCTCGGCCAATTTCGGCAAGACGAAGTTCGTCGTGCCGGCGGGTGAGACGAAAATCACCGTCCAGCTGGGGGCGGGCGAGGCCAGCGAGACGCTGCAGCTCACGGCAGGGCAGATCGTCGACAAGGACATCATCGTCGGCGTCGGCAAGGTGCAGGCGAACGCCTCCTATACTGCCGGCGGCGAGAAGGTGGATTCCGGCGACCTTTCCTGGAAGGTCCTCAAGGCGACGAAGAAGATCGACGGCACGCGCGACCAGGTGACCTATGGGTTCGGCGCCGATGCGAAGTTCGACCTGCCGGCGGGCGACTACGTCATGGCCGTCGACATGCAGGCCGTCAGCGCCGAACAACCGTTCAGCGTCAAGGTCGGCGAATTGAACGAGGTCAACGTCGCGCTGAATGCCGGCGTCGTCGCCATCGAGGCACCGGGCGCGGACGCCTTCAACGTCTTCGAGGCGAAGAAGGACATCCAGGGCGAGCGCAGGAAGGTCACTTACGGCTACGGCGAGAAATTCCAGACGACGCTCGCCGCCGGCGACTATGTCGTCGTCACCAATTTCACCACCGACAAGCCCGACAGCGAGACGCCGTTCACGGTGAAGGCCGGCGAACGGACGGAACTGACGGTAAAGTAGGTCAGCCGGCGAAGACGCTGGCGCCGTGGTCGGCGCGGCCGGCCATGTGCCGCAGTCCGGCGAACAGCTCGCGGCCAAAACCGTGCTCGCCCTCGGAAAGGTCGGCAGGCGCAGGCGTGCGCCGCGCCAACTCGTCGGCGGTCACAAGCACTTCCAGGCTGCCCGCCTCGGCATCGAGGCGAATGACGTCGCCTTCATGGATGCGGCCGATGGCGCCGCCTTCCAGCGCCTCGGGCGTGACATGGATGGCCGCCGGCACCTTGCCGGACGCGCCGGACATGCGCCCGTCCGTCACCAACGCGACGTGCTGGCCGCGATCCTGCAGGATGCCGAGCACGGTGGTGAGCTTGTGCAGTTCCGGCATGCCGTTGGCCTTCGGCCCCTGGAAGCGCACCACGGCGACGAAATCGCCCGTTAGTTCGCCGGCCTTGAAAGCGTCGTTCAGCGCCTGCTGGCTGGCAAACACCTTTGCCGGCGCCTCGACGATGCGCCGCTCCGGCTTCACGGCGGACGTCTTGATGACGGCGTGGCCGAGATTGCCGTTGAGCACCTTCAAGCCGCCGGTGGATTGGAACGGCGTGGCTGCCGGCGCCAAAACCCTGGCGTCACCGCTTTCGCGCGGGGCCGCCTCGCGCACGACCTGCCCGTCGGCGCCAAGCTTCGCCTCGACCGCATAGGGCCGCAGCCCCTCGCCCCATACCGTGCGCACGTCCTCGTGCAGCAGGCCGGCGTCGAGCAGTTCGCGGATCAGGAAACCCATGCCGCCGGCTGCATGGAAATGGTTCACGTCGGCCAGCCCGTTCGGATAGACGCGGGCGAGCAGCGGCACGGCGTCCGACAGATCGGAGATATCCTGCCATGTCAGCCTGATGCCGGCGGCGGCGGCCATGGCAATCAGGTGGATGGTGTGGTTGGTCGAGCCGCCGGTGGCGTGCAGGCCGACGACGCCGTTGACGATGGAGCGCTCGTCGATCATCGCACCGACCGGCGTATAGGCGTTGCCGAGCGCCGTGATTTCCAGCGCGCGCTTCGCCGCCTCACGCGTCAGTGCATCGCGCAGCGGCGTGTTCGGATTGACGAAGGAGGCGCCGGGCGTGTGCAGGCCCATGATCTCCATCAGCATCTGGTTGGAGTTGGCCGTGCCGTAGAAGGTGCAGGTGCCCGGCCCGTGATAGGATTTCGATTCCGCTTCCAGAAGTTCGGCGCGGCCGACCTTGCCCTCGGCGTAGAGCTGGCGGATCTTCGCTTTCTCGTCGTTGGGGATGCCGCTCGGCATCGGCCCGGCCGGGATAAAGACCGCCGGGAGATGTCCGAAGGTGAGCGCGGCGATCAGCAGGCCCGGCACGATCTTGTCGCAAACGCCGAGATAGACGGCGGCGTCGAACATGTTGTGGGAGAGGCCGATGGCGGCGGCCATGGCGATGACGTCGCGCGAGAACAGCGACAATTCCATGCCCGGTTGGCCTTGCGTGACGCCATCGCACATGGCCGGCACGCCGCCCGCCACCTGGGCGATGCCGCCGGCCTCTTTCGCCGCCTGCTTGATGAGTTGCGGGAAGGTCTCGAACGGCTGATGCGCCGACAGCATGTCGTTGTAGGAAGTGACGATGCCGAGGTTCGGCACCCGGTCGGCGCCGAGCGCGACCTTTTCGGGCGGACTGCATACGGCGAAGCCGTGGGCGAGGTTGCCGCAGGAGAGCACGGCGCGGTTGGCGGTCTTGCCGGCAGCTGCGGCGATGCGGCCTAGGTAGGCCTCGCGGCTTTCGCGCGAGCGCTCGCGGATGCGGTTCGTGATGGCTTCAATGTCGGCTCTGGCGGTCATGGTTCGTCTGTCACGAATAAGAGTTCTGTAAAAGACTGTCCCTTTAGGACAGGGCTATCGCGTATGGCGTACTCCCCCTCTCCGTCTCGGCTTCGCCGATCCACCTCTCCCCCACTTCGTGAGGGAGAGGATAATCGTCCAGCTTGGCTCCCATCCTCTCCACCCGGAACGGGGGAGAGGTGGCGCGCGAAGCGCGACGGAGAGGGGGCGATATGCCCTATGCGGCAATCCTGCCCCCAAGGGACGGCGCTGAAGCGAGTATCCCACGCGCCCCATATCACGGCGCCCAGAACACCTCGACGGGCCGAGGCGAGGCGTCGAGAACGACGCGGATCGGCAATTGCGGCCCTTTGCCCGCCGCCCCGTTGCTCATCGCCTTGTCGAAAGTCGCGCGCTTTTCGTCGCCCTCGATGTGAAGCGCCAGGAAGCCGGCGGCGACGATGCGCGGCAGGGTCAGCGTCAGGCGAGGCTCGCCGGCGCTGTCGGCATGGACCGGCATCAGCGCGAGGCTGTTTTGCGGGTCGAGCAGCGCCGGCAGTTCGCGCGCATCGGGGAAGAACGAGGCGGTGTGGCCGTCGCCGCCCATGCCGAGGATGACGACGTCGAAGGGCTGCGGCAGGGTTGCGATCTCGCGGTCGCCGTCGGCCGCGGCCTCGTCGAGGGTCTCGCCCTGCCGGAACAGCGGGACGAAGCGCGCCGCGGCGGCCCTGCCCTGCAACAGCTTGCCCGTCACAAGCGCTGCGTTCGAGCGTGGCGAGGACGGCGGCACGAAACGCTCATCCACCAGCGTCACGGTGACCCTGCCCCAGGCGATCGGCTGATTGGAAAGCACCTCGAACAGGCGCGCGGGCGTGGTGCCGCCGGAAACGGCGAGCAGGGCCGTGCCGCGGCGCTCGACGGCAGCTGAAAGCAGTCCGACGATGCGGCCTGCCAAGGCCTCCGCCAGCGCCTCGCGATCTGCGAACTCGTTCCAGTGGAAGCTTTCCGTCATCGCGCTCAATTGCTCTCGTGCCATGTGCGGCCGTCGCGCTCGATCAGCGCGATGGAGGAGGACGGCCCCCAGGTGCCGGCGGTGTAGCCCTGCGCGTCCTGCCCGTTCTGCTCCCAGGCTTTCAAGATCGGATCGACCCAGCTCCAGGCCGCCTCGACCTCGTCGCGGCGCATGAACAGGGTCTGGTTGCCGCGCACCACGTCCATGACCAGCCGCTCATAAGCATCCGGGGCGCGGCTGTGGAAGGACTGGGCGAAGCTCATGTCGAGCGGAATCTGCCGCAGCCGCATGCCGCCGGGGCCGGGATCCTTGACCATCAGGTACTGCTTGACGCCTTCGTTGGGTTGCAGGCGGATGACAAGCTGATTGGGGCTGATGTTGCCAGCGCTCTCGCCGAAGATCGAATGCGGGATCTGCTTGAACTCGATGACGATCTCGGAGACGCGCGTCGCCAGCCGCTTGCCGGTGCGCAGGTAGAACGGCACGCCGGCCCAACGCCAGTTGGCGATCTCTGCCTTAATGGCGACGAAGGTCTCTGTGTCGGAACCGTGCCCCAGTTCCTCGACATAGCCCTCGACCGGGCCGCCGGCCGATGCGCCGGCGCGGTACTGGCCGCGCACCGTCAGCTTCGGCGCCTCGTTGCCGTTGATGCGCTTCAGCGCGCGCAGCACCTTCAGCTTCTCGTCGCGCACGGCGTCCGCATCCATCGAGGACGGCGCCTCCATGGCGACGAGGCAGAGCAGTTGCAGGATATGGTTCTGCACCATGTCGCGCAGGGCGCCGGCCTTGTCGTAATAGGTGACGCGATCCTCCAGCCCGACCGTCTCGGCGACCGTGATCTGCACATGGTCGATATGGGCGGAGTTCCACAGCGGCTCGTAGAGCATGTTGGCGAAGCGCAGCGCCATCAGGTTCTGCACCGTCTCCTTGCCGAGATAATGGTCGATGCGGAAGATCTGCTGCTCACCGAAATCGTCGCCGACGAGGTCGTTCAGCGCGCGGGCCGAGGCGAGGTCGCGGCCGATCGGCTTTTCCACCACGATGCGCGAGTTGGGCGTGATCAGCCTGTGCTCGCGCAACTGGTGCGAGATATCGCCGAACAGCGACGGCGACACCGCCATGTAGAAGGCGCGGATGCGGTCGCTGTCGCCGACCGCCTTTTTCAGTTCGTCAAAGCCGACGCCGGTGGTGGCGTCGGCCGGCACGTAGGAAAAGCGGGCGAGGAACTTTTCCAGTTCCTTCTCGTCGATATCGTCGGCCTTGACGTGATCGGTGATCGCCTTGCGGGCGAAGGCCTGGAAGTCGGCGTCGGACAATTTCGCGCGCGAGGTGCCGATGATGCGCGTCGGCTCGCTGAACTGGTGGTCGCGCTGGCGATAGTAGAGCGCCGGCAGGAGCTTGCGTTCGGCGAGGTCGCCGGTGCCGCCGAAAACGATGAAGTCGAAGGGGTCGACGGGAATGATCTGGCTGGTCATGCTCTGTTCGCTCAAAGGCCGGTCGATGCGACGGGGTCGATATAATCTAATCGATTTAAATTTACCAGTGGCAAGGTGTCACAGCAGCGCCTTTTCTACTGGCCCAATGTGCCGACCTCATGACCGGCAACAACCCGATGCCGCTTGGCGCCGCACTATGATATAGCGCGGCCACGGCAGAAAAGGAGAACGCCATGGACAAGCCTCTTTCCAGCAGAGCCGGCGGAGGGCGCGCCTGGCGGCAGGTCATCGGCGGCAGGCAGGCGGACGCGCTGTCGGGCGAGCGCCTCGACGTCGCCTGCCCGTCCGACGGCGAAAATTTCGCCTCGATCCCGGCGGCGGGCAAGGAGGATATCGATCTGGCCGTGCGCGCCGCCCGCACCGCTTTCGACGACGGGCCGTGGTCGAAGATGCCGGCGGTGGAACGCGGCCGGCTGCTTACCCGCCTCGGCCTTCTGGTCGAGAAGCACGGCGAGGAACTGGCGGCGCTGGAATCGCGCGACACCGGCAAGCCGGCCAGACAGGGCAAGGCCGACGTCACCGCGACGATGCGCTACTACGAGTTCTACGGCGGCGCGGCCGACAAGATCCACGGCGACACCATTCCCTTCCTCGACGGCTACACGGCGCTGACCTTGCGCGAGCCGCATGGCGTGGTGGCCGGCATCATTCCCTGGAACTATCCGCTGCAGATCCTCGCCCGCGTCGCCGGTGCGGCGCTCGCCATGGGCAACACGCTGGTGGTCAAGCCGGCCGAGGACGCCTCGCTGACCACAATCCGCATCGCGGAACTCGCGCTGGAAGCGGGTTTTCCCGAGGGCGTCTTCAACGTCGTCACCGGCTACGGCCGCGACGCGGGTGCGGCCCTTTCCGCCCATCCGATGGTCGACTATGTCACCTTCACCGGCTCGCCGGCCACCGGCACGGCGATCCAGCAGGCGGCCGCCGCCAACAACCGCGGCGTCACCATGGAACTCGGCGGCAAGTCGCCGCAGATCGTCTTCGCCGACGCCGACCTCGACAAGGCGCTGCCGGTGCTGGTCAACGCCATCATCCAGAACGGCGGCCAGACCTGCTCGGCCGGCAGCCGGGTGCTGATCGAAAAGCCGATCTACGAGAAGGTCGCGACCGCCCTCGCCGAACGCTTTTCCAAACTGGTCGCCGGCCCGCACGACGCCGACCTCGACCTCGGCGCGCTCATCAACCGGCGCCAGCAGCAGCGCGTGTCGGCGATGGTCGCCGATGCCGAACAGGCCGGCACCAAGGTGCTGGCGCGCGGCTCGGTCGCCAAGGGCGCGCCGGAGGGCGGCTACTACTTCGCGCCGGCCCTGTTCGGCGCCGTCGAGCCTTCCTCGACCATCGCGCAGGAAGAAGTGTTCGGCCCGGTGCTGACCCTGTTTTCCTTCGACGGCGAGGAGGAAGCCGTGCGGCTCGCCAACGGCACCGAATACGGGTTGGTCGCAGGCATCTGGACGAAGGACGGCGCGCGCCAGCATCGGCTCGCCAAGCGCGTGCGTTCCGGCCAGGTGTTCGTCAACGGCTACGGCGCCGGCGGCGGCATCGAGCTTCCCTTCGGCGGCTTCAAGCGCTCCGGCCATGGCCGCGAGAAAGGCTTCGAGGCCCTCTACGACATGTCGGCAACCAAGACGGTGGTGTTCAACCATGGGTGAGCGTTTGAAGGGCAAGGTCGCCGTCATCACTGGTGCCGCTTCCGGTTTCGGCGAGGGCATGGCGAGGCGCTTCGCCGAGGAGGGCGCCCGTGTGGTCGTCTCCGACATCAACGCCAAGGGCGCCGAGCGCGTCGCCGGCGACATCGGCAAAGCCGCCATCTGGACGCAGACCGACGTGTCGCAGGCTTCGGAATTCGAGGAAATGGCGAAGGCGGCGCTGGATGCCTTCGGCCGCATCGACGTCATGGTCAACAATGCCGGCTTCACCCACCGCAACGGCGACATGCTGGGCGTCGACGAGGCGACCTTCGACCTGATCACCGCCGTCAACATGAAGGCGATCTACCACGCCGCGCTGACCGTCGTGCCGATCATGGAAAGCCAGGGCGGCGGCGTCATCCTGACCACCGCTTCCACGGCGGGCCTGAGGCCGCGGCCGGGGCTGACCTGGTACAACGCCTCCAAGGGCTGGGCGATCACCGCCACCAAATCGATGGCGGTGGAACTGGCGCCGAAGAACATCCGCGTCAACTGCCTGTGTCCCGTCGCCGGCGACACCGGCATGCTGACGCAGTTCATGGGCGAGGACACGCCCGAACTGCGCGCCAAGTTCCGCGCCTCGATCCCGCTCGGACGGCTTTCGACGCCACTCGACATCGCCAACGCCGCCCTGTGGCTGGCCTCCGACGAGGCAGCCTTCATCACCGGCGTGGCGCTGGAGGTGGATGGCGGCCGCTGCATCTGAGCAGCCGAGATTTGCGGGCGGCGCTCAGCCGTCGCGGCGGACGAAGCTCTTGTAGATGAAGCCGTGCCGGCCCTTGTAGACGACCTCGCACCAGGACTTGCACGAGATCACCTGGACCGCCGTTTTCGCCGGGATCGTGCCGATGGCCGCAGCCCCCTTCTTCGGGCCGGAGCGCATGGTGACGGCGCGCAGGATATGGCCGTTCGCGGCCGCGCCCGCCTCCTCGGCCGGCGGCTCCGGCCGGGCGGCGGGGATCGCCGCCGTCGCCGCCTTCGGATCGGGATCGGAATGAGAGTCGGCCGCCGTCTCGTCATCGTCGGTCGACGGTGCGGCGGCAGCCTGCTCATTCGCGGCATCGGCCGCGGTCTTGTCACCGGCAACCGCGCCCTTCGCGGCGCCGTCCTCCTCGGCGAAAGCCGTCTTGGCGCCGTCGTTCGTCTGCACCGCGACCGCCTTGGCGTCGATGGCGGGAGGCGGCTTGCCCTCGCCCGTCCAGCGCGGATCGTTGCGCGGCAAAGCGGCGATATCGGCCTCGGCCGCCTCCGAAGGCCTCACCGCATCGGCCTTCGGCGCCACCTGGCTCGACACCACCGAGGCGCCGTCGGTCACCACGGCTTTTGAATTTGCGGCGACGGTTTCAGCCTGTTCGGCGGCCGGCGCTTCGGCGGCGGCCTCCGCCTGCGGTTTGGGTTCGGCGAAGGCCGGCCTGTCGCCGGAGGGCATGGCAAGCCACAGAGCTGTGCCGGCGACGCCGAGCAGAGCCATAGTGCCGACCGCGGCAATGACGAGATGGGAATTGGCCTTGAGTTCCTGCCAGAAGGACGGCCGGGCGGCATAGCCGAACTGCATGGCAAAGCGCCGCTGCTTCGGAGAGCCGAAACCGAAAAGCCCCTTCACTCCAGCAACCTCCATGGAGGGCCGACGTTCTCTTCCGGAGCAAATAACGCTGCGGCTCGCATCGGTCCCGACTGTTTCGCGACGGCACCTCCTCTATCGGAAGGTCTAGCCGGTTGAATAAGTTAACGCATTAATTGTGGCATTACTACGCCGGCGTTCTTCGCGGTGCGCCCTGTTCACAGGCGATCGCGCAGCGCATACCAGTTGAGCGCCAGAAACAGCAGCGGCGCGCGCAGGCGCCGGCCGCCGGGGAACGGCGGGATCTTCAGGTCCTCGATCAGCTTCAGCCGGTCGCGGTTGCCCGAGACGGTCTCGGCATAGAGCTTGCCGACGAAGTTGGACAGCATGACGCCGTGGCCGGAATAGCCGCCGGCGGAAATGACGTTCGGCATCACCTCGCGCACGAAGGGCTTACGCGGCAGGGTGATGCCGACATAACCGCCCCAGCCATGGGTGATCTCGACATCCTTCAGCTGCGGGTAGATCTCGGCGATCTGGCGGCGGATGTGGATGTGGATGTCCTTCGGATCGTTGACGGCGTAGATTTCGCGGCCGCCGAACAGGAGCCGCCCGTCCGGCGCCTTGCGGAAATAGCGTACCACGAAGCGGGAATCGTCCACCGCTTCCCAGCCCGGCAGCACCGGGCTGTCGGCGCCCAGCGGCACGGTGGCGCCGATGAAGGAGCCGATCGGCATGACATGCGCGGCGCTCACCGGCTCCAGCGTGCCGCCATAGGCGTTGACGGCGACCAGGCACTTGTCCGCCGTTACGGTGCCGCGCGGCGTCGTCACCCGCACCTTGCCGCCCGACGAAGAAATGCCGGTGACCGGCGTGTTCTCGAACAGATGCGCGCCGGCGCCGGCGGCCACCCGCGCCGTGCCGACGACCAGCTTCAAGGGATGGATATGGCCGGTGCCGGTGTCGCGCACGCCGCCGAAGAAGGCCTGCGAGCCGAGCCGCTCGGCCGTCTCCTGTCGGTCCATGAAGGCGATGTGCGGATAGCCGAAGCGGCTCGTCATCAGGTCGGCATGTTTACGGTAGGCATCGACATAACGCGGCTTGTGCGCCACCGACATCTGGCCCGGCCGATAGTCGATGTCGATGGCATTGGCCTGCGCGAATTCCAGCAGGTGCGCCTTGGCCTCCTCGGCCAGGTCGAACAGCGCCCTGGCGCGGGAAAAGCCGTATTCGGCCTCCAGTTCCTCGGCCCAGGCGCGCTGGCCAGTGCCGAGTTGGCCGCCGTTGCGCCCGGAGGCGCCGTCGCCGAAGCGGTGCGACTCGACCAGCACGACATTGGTGCCGGCCTTGGCCAGATGCGTCGCCGCCGACAGGCCGGTGAAGCCGCCGCCGACGATGACGACGTCGCAAACCCGGTCGCCGTCGAGCGCCGGGTAGTCCGGCCGCGCACCTGCGGTGTCTTCGTACCAGGAACGGCCGGGGGAGATGGGGGATTGGTAAGGCATGATGAAGATGGGAGTAGGGGAATAAGGGAATGGGGGAATAGGACCAATTCGACCTGGAAAAGAAGATCGCTAATCCTTCGAGAGCCTGCGTAGAAGGAGCCGAAGCAGTTTGCCTACACTGTCGGTCGCTTCCAACAGCGGGATAATCTGCACATCCTCTGCCAGGCCTGTGCGTTGTGCGATCAGCAGGTGCGTCTCGACTTCCTTGAGCGAGCCTTGAGCTATCCTGAGGAAATTCTCGTAGGCAGCACGCGTTTCACGACCGTAGCCTTCGGCGATATTGGCGGGAACCGATGAGGCAGCACGGCGGACCTGGCTCGTTAGCCCATATAACTCTTCTCGAGGCCATGCACGCGTTTCGGTGTAGACACCAACCGCCAGATCCATCGCCTGCTGCCACACCAGCAGGTCCTTATGGGATTGGATCTTCGCAGTTATTGTCACTCCTATTCCCCTATCGCCCTATTCCCTTATTCCCCTAGACGTTGAGCAACAAATACTCCCGCTCCCACGGCGAGATCACTTCCATGAAGGTCTCGAACTCGGCGCGCTTGATGGCGGCGTAGGTGGTGGCGAAGGATTTTCCCAGCACCGCCGCCAGTTCCTCGTCGGCCTCGAACAGGTCGACGGCTTCGAGCAGCCCGCGCGGCAGGTCGATCTCGTCCTCGTTGGCCGTGGTCAGCACCGGAGGTTCGGCCTTGGCCTTGTTGGTCATGCCGATCAGGCCGCAGGCGAGCGAAGCGGCGAGCGCCAGATAGGGATTGGCGTCGGAGGACGGGATGCGGTTTTCCACGCGCCGCGCCGCCGGGTCCGAGCGCGGCACGCGGAAAGCCGTCGTGCGGTTGTCGTAGCCCCACTTGTTGTTGACCGGCGCGGAGGCCGCCTGCGTCAGCCGCCGGTAGGAATTGACGTAGGGCGCCAGCATCACCAGCGCGTTGGGCACATGCTTCTGCATGCCGCCGATGAAATGGAAGAAGGCGTCCGATTCCGACCCGTCCTCGGCGGTGAAGATGTTCTTCCCCGTCTTCTTGTCGATGATCGACTGGTGGATGTGCATGGCCGAGCCCGGCTGGCCCTGAATGGGCTTGGCCATGAAGGTGGCGTAGGTGTCGTGCTTCAGCGCCGCCTCGCGGATGGTGCGCTTGAACATGAACACCTGGTCGGCAAGCTCGATAGGGTCGCCGTGGCGCAGGTTGATCTCCAGCTGGCCGGCGCCCTCCTCGTGGATCAGGGTGTCGATCTCAAGCCCCTGGCTCTCGGAGAAATGATAGATGTCGTCGATCAGTTCGTCGAACTCGTTGACGCCGGCGATGGAATAGCCGGCGCCGCCGCCGATGGCGCGGCCGGAGCGGCCGACAGGCGGCGTCAGCGGATAATCCGGGTCCGGGTTCTTGCGCACAAGATAGAACTCGATCTCGGGCGCCACGACCGGCTTCAGGCCGCGCTTGTCATAGGCGGCGAGCACGCGCCTCAGCACATTGCGGGGCGTGAACTCCACCAGCCGGCCGTCCTGATGGACGAGGTCGCAGATGACGGCGGCGGTCGGGTCTTCCTCCCACGGCACCACGGTCAGCGTGGAAAGATCCGGCAGGAGCTTCAGGTCGCCGTCGTCTTCGGGATAGACGAAGCCGTTGCCGTCCTCGGGATAATCGCCCGAGATGGTCGCCATGAAGACGGCGGACGGCAGTGCCAGAGATGTGTTGGAAGTGAACTTCTTCGACGGCATCATCTTGCCGCGGGCCACACCCGCCTGATCGGGCGTGATGCACTCGATATCCTCGATGCCGCGCCACTCGAGCCAGGCGCTGGCTTCCTTCCAATTCTTGACCCCACGCAGGTTCTTGACGAAGGCAGGGGTGCGGGCGCGTTTCGGGCGGGCGTCCTTCTTTACGGGTGGCATCAATCACCAATTGGCTGCAATAATCCGTGACTATAGCCATGCCGCCCCGGTAAAGGGAAGGCCCCGGCAACGGGAAGCGCCGGCAAAGGCAAGCAGATGGCAAGAGACCTGACGACGATCGGCTTCGATGCCGACGACACGCTGTGGCAGAACGAACAGTTCTTCCGCGCCACCGAACGGCGGCTCACCGAGCTCCTGGCCGACCACGCGCCGGACGTCGATGTCGCGGCGCGGCTGCTGGAGGCGGAGAGACGCAACCTTGGCCTCTACGGCTTCGGCATCAAGGGATTCACGCTGTCGATGGTCGAGACGGCGATCGAGGTCAGCGGCGGCGCCGTGCCGGCCGCCGTCATTGCCGAAATCATGGCGGCCGGGCGCGAGATGCTGGCACATCCGATCGAGATCCTGCCGCATGCGCGCGAGACGCTGGAGCGGCTGGCCGGCCACTACCGGCTGGTGCTGGTGACCAAGGGCGACCTGTTCGACCAGGAACGCAAGCTCAACCAGTCCGGCCTGGGCGACCTGTTCGAGGCCGTCGAGATCGTCAGCGACAAAAGTGCGGATACCTACCGCCGCGTCTTCAGCCGCCACGGCGACGGGCCTGCCCGCGCCATGATGGTGGGCAACTCGCTGAAGTCGGACGTCGTGCCGGCGATCGAGGCCGGCGGTTGGGGCATCCATGTGCCGCACGAACTGACCTGGGTGCTGGAACACGTCGAGGCGCCGCTGGCAGCGCCCCGTTTCCGCCAGATCGACGATCTCGGCGAACTGCCGGCGCTGATCGAGTCTCTGGAATAGGGTCGACGGAGGAATAGGCTGGCTGGGGAGTGGACGCTGCCGGCTTCAGCCGCGACCGAGGGTGGCGAGGCGATCGATCACCGGCTGGAGGCATTCCGGCGTGATCGGCTTGGCCACCACCGCGTCGACCACGCCCGGCAGATCGAGACTCTCGGGTGTGCCAACGCGGTTCGACAGAAGGATTACCGCCGGGACATGGCGGCCGGCCGTGCGCGCCGCCGCGATGCCGGCCATCAGGGCGTCGCAATCGCGGTTGTCCGGGCCGCCGTCGAGCACGACGGTGCCGGGCGCTTGCATGCGCAAGGCCTTCTCCGCGGTTTCCGGCGGCTCGGCGATCGGCTTCAGGCCGGCGCGCTCGACGATCTTGGCCACGACGATGCGGTTGATGGGCGATCTGGCGACGACCAGCACCTTCGAGAAGTCGGTCCGTGTCGAGGTCTCGTGCCCGGTCGCCCAGGCGTTATCGTTGTCGAAGGAAGACATGGACATCGAACCGCCCCGCCCGGTTTCAATGCAGAGTTGAAAGCCGCGCGCAAATAGCGGCGAGATCGCGTGCGCTGTCAAGCGCCAAAACCGGCCGGCACATGAATGTGAGCGACGAAACGCGCAATCGTTCGTTTGCACGGCGCGGCCTGCCCACATGCGCGCAAAAACGAAAACCACCTGCGCGGCGGGCGCGCAGGTGGTTGCGATGGGAGAGGCCGGACGACGGCTTTTGGTGCCTCTGACTCAGTTGTGGCCCGGCTGGGTGACGACCACCGGGATCAGCAGGTCGCCCCAGTTGCCGTCGCCGCCGTGATGCCTGGCCGAACGCACCAGTTCGACCGACACGCCGGCGTCGACCGCCTTCATGACGGACTGGTTCAACCTGTGCAGGTCGTTGGCCAGCATGCGGATGGCGGCCTGCTGATCGGAACTCATGGCCGACGACTGTTCCTCGGCTCTTTCCTTGACGCGGCTGATGGAAGCCATGGTCTTTCTCCTTCAAATGCCGGGCTTTACGCCTCGGATGTTCCCTCGATGGCCCTTCCGGGCTGGTCGTCCGGGAAGCCCGACCAAGGGCTCCCCGCTCCGGTTCACAGGCCGCGCCTCACTCCGCCGCCGGCTTGAATTGCGCCTGCTCGGTCGAGCCGTGCATGGCGGTGGTGGACGAGCGCCCGCCGGTGATGGCCAGCGACACGGCGTCGAAGTAGCCGGTGCCGACCTCGCGCTGGTGCTTGGTGGCGGTGTAGCCGTTCGCCTCGGAGGCGAACTCCGCTTCCTGCAGCACCGAATAGGCGGCCATCTGCCGGTCCTTGTAGTCGCGCGCCAGTTCGAACATGCCGTGGTTCAACTGGTGGAAGCCGGCCAGCGTGATGAACTGGAACTTGTAGCCCATGGCGCCCAGTTCGCGCTGGAACTTGGCGATGGTGGCGTCGTCGAGGTTCTTCTTCCAGTTGAAGGACGGCGAGCAGTTGTAGGCGAGCATCTTGCCCGGATGGTGCTTGTGCACGCCGTCGGCGAACTTCTTCGCCTGCGCAAGATCCGGCTTGGAGGTCTCCATCCAGATCAGGTCGGAGTACGGCGCATAGGCGATGGCGCGGGCGATGCAGGCCTCGATGCCGTTGCGCACCTGGTAGAAGCCTTCCACCGTGCGGCCAGCGTCGTAGTCGACGAAGGGCTGGTCGCGCTCGTCGATGTCGGAGGTGAGCAGCTTGGCGGCCTCGGCGTCGGTGCGGGCGACGATCAGCGTCGGCGTGCCCATCACGTCGGCGGCGAGGCGCGCCGCAGTAAGGTTGCGGATATGGGCGGCGGTCGGGATCAGCACCTTACCGCCGAGATGGCCGCACTTCTTCTCCGAGGCGAGTTGGTCCTCGAAGTGGACGCCGGCCGCGCCAGCCTCGATGAAGGCCTTCATAATCTCGAAGGCGTTGAGCGGGCCGCCGAAACCGGCCTCGGCGTCGGCGACGATCGGCGCGAACCAGGTGTCGACCGACAGGCCCTTGCCTTCCGAAACCTCGATCTGGTCGGCGCGCTGCAGGGTGCGGTTGATGCGCTTGACCAGTTCGGGCGCGGCGTTGGCCGGATAGAGCGACTGGTCGGGATACATGGCGGACGCCGTATTGGCGTCGGCGGCGACCTGCCAGCCGGAGAGATAGATGGCCTTGAGGCCGGCGCGCACCTGCTGCATGGCCTGGTTGCCGGTCATGGCGCCGAGCGCGTTGACGAAGCTTTCCTCGTGGACGAGCTTCCACAGCCGGTTGGCGCCGTTCTCGGCCAGCGTGTGCCTGATCTGCACGGAGCCGCGCAACCGCTTCACGTCGTCGGGCGTATAAGGCCGTTCGATGCCGTCGAACCGGTCTTCAGCCGCCGAGGGAACAAGGTTGTAAAAATCGGTCATCGTCTCACTCCGAAAAAGATGCTGCGTCGTCAGGTGCGAGGCGAGAACCGTTTTCTTGCCGCCTCGACATGTGACTTCATTTACATTGCACCGCAAAATAGACCAGAAAAACCTCCTTTCTGCGCTCGGAATAAAGGAAAAACTGTCTTGCGATTGACAATCGCTGCCTGTAAATTTGTCAAAATTGTAAAGCCTGTTCGGAGACGGCTTGGCGCGGCCGAGCTGTAAAAATCATGTCAAAGGTCATCGATGGCTGAGCAGAAGATCTTCGCCGGGCCGCGCATCCGCCGCATCCGCAACGGCAAGGGCCTGACCCAGACGGCGATGGCGGAAGGGCTCGGCATCTCGCCGTCCTATCTGAACCTCATCGAGCGCAACCAGCGGCCGCTGACGGTGCAGCTCATCCTCAAGCTCGCCTCGGTCTACCATGTCGATCCGGAGGAGCTGCAGGGCGAGGCGCGCGGCTCTATCGCCGCCTTGCGCGAGGTCTTCGCCGATCCGCTGCTGGCCGGCGAACTGCCCGGCGACCAGGAGCTGATCGAGGTGGCGGAAGCCGCGCCCAATGCGGCGGCGGCGGTGATAAAGCTGTTCCGCGCCTATCGCGAGCAGGCCGAGCGGCTCACCGACCTCAACGAGGTGCTGGCGCGCGAAGGCAAGGGCACCGCCCTTTCGGGCGCGCGGCTGCCGATCGACGAGGTGCGCGAGACGTTCGAGCGGCGGCCCAACCATTTTTCCGGCATCGAGGAGGAAGCCGACGCCTTCACCGCCCTGCTCGATCCCGGCGACGACCTCTACGGTGCGCTCAAGGCGTGGCTGAAGCGCGAATACGGCATCGTCGTCAAGGTGCTGCCCGTCGCCACCATGCCGAACTGGCGCCGCCGCTACGACCGCCATTCGCAGCGCCTGTTCCTGTCCGAGCGGCTGTCGCCCTTCGACCAGTTGCGCGAGGTGGCGATGGAAGCCTGCCTGATCCGCATGACGGTGGCCGTTGCCGGCGAGATCCAGGGACTGAAACTGTCGTCGGACGAGGCGCGGCGTCTGGCGCGCTTCGAACTCGGCCGCTATGCCGCGCACGCGCTGATGATGCCTTACGGTGCCTTCCACGCCGCCGCCTTGCGCGCCCGCTACGACCTCGACGTGCTGCGCTCGCGCTTCGGCGTCTCGTTCGAGCAGGCCGCCAACCGGCTGACCACCCTGCAGCGACCGGGTGCTGGCGGCGTGCCGTTCTTCATGTTGGAGGTCGACAATGCCGGCAACCGCTTCCGCCGCGCCGGCGCGCAAGGTTTTCCGCATGCCCGCTTCGGCGGCGGCTGCCCCAAGCTCGCCGTGCATGCCGCCTTCGCCCAGCCCGGCCAGATCTTCGTCGAGGCAGTCGAAATGCCCGACGCGGCGGAATTCCTGACGGTGGCGCGCACGCTGGAGGGGCCGCAGGGCAGCTTCAGCGAGCGCCCGCGCCGCACAGCACTTTTGATCGGCTGCGACATCGGCTTCAAGGACGAGATCGTCTACGGCGCCGCGCTGCCGGCGGCAGCGCCCGGAAACGCCGGCAAGGGGGCGGCGGGGGCGACGGCGACCCCGATCGGCCCCGCCTGCCGGCTGTGCGAGCGGGCAGGCTGCCTCGCCCGCGCCGAGCCGCCCGTCACCCGCCCGCTCGGGCTGGACGAGATGGTGACCGGCCTGTCGGCTTTCGATTTTCAGTAACGCTTCAGCGGCCTTGTGCTGGCGCCAGAACTGGCTTGCGCTGGCTCTCGCCGGCACGCCTCGTTCGCTTTACGCGATCGAGCGATAGATGTGTCGCCTTCCGCGCATCGCGCGGCCGGCGTTTTGCAGACAGTGGCTCTCATGAACGATACCGCGCTGTCCCCCTTACCGGCTTCCGTCCAATCGCGCCGCGACGAGCGCTGGGGCTCGCTGCTGGTCTTCCTGTCGGCGCTGATGTGGAGCTTCGGCGGCGCCATCGCCCGCTTCATCGACACGCCGGACAGCTGGACAGTGGTGTTCTGGCGCTCGGTCTGGGCCGCCGCCTTCCTGGTCGGCTTCATGCTCTGGCGCGACGGCTGGCGCGGCACGGTCGCGCTGTTTCGCGGCATGGGCCTGCCGGGCCTGATCGTCGCCGCCTGCTTCGGCACCGCTTCGACGACCTTCGTCGTGGCGCTGTCGTACACCACCGTCGCCAACATCCTTTTGATGCAGGCCGGCGTGCCGCTGCTGGCGGCGTTCCTGGCCTGGCTCGTGTTCCGCGAGCGGGTCAGCGCCGCGACCTGGGCAGCGATCGCCGCCGTCATCGCCGGCGTCGCCATCATGGTTTCCGAATCGCTCGACGGCACCGTTTCGCCCATCGGCAACGGGCTGGCGCTGCTGATCACCGTCGTTATCGCCGTCGCCACGGTGCTGACCCGCCGCTTCGCCCATGTGCGCATGACGCCGGCCACCTGCCTCGGCACGCTGTTTGCCGCAGCCTTCGCGGCCTCGCAGACCTCCGGCTTCGCCGTCAGCGGCCACGACATGGGCTTCCTGTTCGCCTTCGGCGTCATCAACCTCGGCCTCGGCCTCGCCTTCTTCGCCACCGGCGCGCGCATGGTGCCGGCGGCGGTCGCGGCACTTCTGGGCACGTTCGAGCCGCTGCTCGGCCCGATCTGGGTCTGGCTGGTGCATGGCGAGGTGCCGTCCGCCCGCACCATGGTCGGCGGCGCGGTCGTGTTCACCGCGCTCATCATCCATATCGCGCTGGAAGCCCGCCGCCAGTCGCGGCCGGTGCGGCCGGGCATCACCGGCCTGCCGGCTCCCAACTGAAGCGCCCCATCCGCTTCCGCCCGGCTCCCCATCGACTTGACAAGCGCGTGGCGCGGCGGGCAGGCTGGCACCAAGGCAACAACAAGACAGGCGTATTTTGCCAAGCTTTCGCGACGGCCTGAAGTCCTTCCGGCCCGAACAAGACTGCTGCATATCTTATCCTTCGGAACCGGCGGCTCGCTTGATCGAGCCGGACCAGCCGATTGCGGCTTGCCGCTCCGCACCAAGCTCAATAGTCTTCGAAACCATCTCCTGTCGCGCCGGCCCGGCCGAGCGTCAGGGCGGGAACACTCAGCAAGGGAGAATACCATGGCCAGAACAGCGCTCCGGCTTTCGGCGACAACCGCATTCATGACGCTCGCCGTCCTTGGCGCCCACGCCGAGGATCGCGTCGTCAACGTCTTCAACTGGTCGGACTATATCGATTCCTCGATCCTGCAGGACTTCACCAAGGAGACTGGCATCAAGGTCGTCTACGACGTCTACGATTCCAACGAGATCCTCGAGACGAAGCTGCTCGCCGGCGGCAGCGGCTACGACGTCGTGGTGCCGACGGGTTCCTTCCTGCAGCGCCAGATCCAGGCCGGAGTCTTCGAGAAGCTCGACAAGTCCAAGCTGCCCAACATCAAGAACATGTGGGACCAGGTGACCAAGCGCACCGACCTGTTCGATCCCGGCAGCGAATATTCGATCAATTACATGTGGGGCACGGTCGGCATCGGCTACAACAAGGAGAAGATCAAGGCGGCGCTCGGCACCGACACGATCGACAGCTGGAAGGCGGTGTTCGATCCCGAGCAAGCCGCCAAGCTCAAGGATTGCGGCATCAACTTCCTCGATTCGCCGACGGACATGATCCCGGTCATGCTGGCCTATCTCGGCCTCAACCCCGACAGCCATGAGCCGGACGACATCGCCAAGGCCGAGGAAGCGTTCATGAAGGTCCGCCCGTTCGTGCGCAAGTTCCATTCCTCCGAGTTCATCAACGGTCTCGCCAACGGCGACATCTGCGTGGCGGTCGGCTGGTCGGGCGACGTCTTCCAGGCCCGCGACCGCGCCGAGGAGGCCAAGAACGGCGTCGAGCTCGCCTATGCCATTCCGAAGGAAGGCACGCAAATGTGGTTCGACCAGATGGCGATCCCCGCCGACGCGCCGCACAAGGAAGAGGCGCTGGAATTCCTCAACTACATGATGAAGCCCGAGGTCATCGCCAAGTCGTCGAACTACGTGTTCTACGCCAACGGCAACAAGGCCTCGCAGGAATTCCTCGACCCCGAAGTGAAGGACGACCCGGCCGTCTATCCGGACGAGGCGACCATGTCGACGCTGTTCGTCAACACCGCGCTCGACCCCAAGACCCAGCGCCTGTTCACCCGCACGTGGACGAAGGTGGTGACCGGCCAGTAGCCGCTGCTAACGACAGGCCCCGGCAGCGACCTGCCGGGGCCTTCGGCTAACGCCGCAAGGGGCCGACAAGCCAAAGGGACGGGCCAGAGGGATGGGCCAGAGGGGCAGGCCAGCAGGGACGGGTGGAGCATGAAGTCACTGGGCAGCATACGCAGGGCCTTCGCGCCGTGGAACGATCCGGGGGCGAAGCCGTATATCCATTTCGACAGGGTGACCAAGAAGTTCGGCGATTTCACCGCCGTCAACGATCTCTCGCTGGCCATCTACGAGCGCGAGTTCTTCGCCCTGCTCGGGGCGTCCGGCTGCGGCAAGTCCACGCTTCTGAGGATGCTGGCCGGCTTCGAGGAGCCGACATCGGGCCGCATCATGCTCGACGGGCAGGATCTCGCCGGCATCCCGCCCTACCGGCGGCCGGTCAACATGATGTTCCAGTCCTACGCGCTGTTCCCGCATATGAGCGTGGAAAAGAACATCGCCTTCGGCCTGAAGCAGGAAGGCATGCCGAAGGCCGAGATAGACAAGCGCGTGGCCGAGATGCTCAAGCTGGTCAAGCTCGAGCCGTTCGCCAAGCGCAAGCCGCACCAGCTTTCGGGCGGCCAGCGCCAGCGCGTGGCGCTCGCCCGCTCCGTCGCCAAGCGACCCAAGGTGCTGCTGCTCGACGAGCCGCTCGGCGCGCTGGACAAGAAGCTGCGCGAGGAAACGCAGTTCGAGTTGATGGACCTGCAGCAGGAACTCGGTCTCACCTTCGTCGTCGTCACGCATGACCAGGAGGAGGCGATGACCATGGCCGACCGCATCGCCATCATGGACAAGGGCCAGGTGATGCAGGTGGCGACGCCGGCAGAGGTCTACGAGGCGCCGGCCTCACGCTTCGTCGCCAACTTCGTCGGCAACGTCAATATGTTCGAGGGCAAGGTCGCCGAGCGCAGCGGCAGCAGCGTGCGCATCACCGGCGGAACCGGCGCCCAGATCATGGTGGAGAATGCCGGCGAAGCTGCAAAGGACGCCGACGTCGCCTTCGCCATACGGCCGGAGAAGATCCGCGTCTCCTCGAAACGGCCGGCCGACGCCGTCAACGCGCTGGAAGGCGAGGTCTACGACATCGCCTATCTCGGCGACATGACCGTCTATCACGTGCGCCTCGACGACGGGCAGATGGTGCGCGCCGCGACGATGAACGCCACCCGCGTCGTCGACGATCCGCTGACCTGGGACGACAAGGCCTGGATCTCGTTCCGGCCCGACGCCGGCGTCGTGCTGACGCAATAGGAGGCGGACAATGACGAACGTCGCCCTGCCGGCCGCAGACACGGCCACCGCCGCGCAGAAGCCGCTGCCGGCGCGGCTGGCGGCCGCCTTCGTCAGCCGTCTCGTCATCATCGTGCCCTATGTGTGGCTGCTGTTCTTCTTCCTCATCCCCTTCCTCATCGTCTTCAAGATCTCGCTGTCGACGACGGCGATCGCCATGCCGCCCTATGCGCCGGTGCTCGGCTTCGGCGATGGCATCTCCGGCTTCATCGACGGCCTGAAGCAACTGAGCTTCGACAATTATGTCTGGCTGACCCAGGACGCGCTCTATTTCAACGCCTACATCACCAGCGTCATCGTCGCCGGCATTTCGACCTTCCTGACCCTGCTGATTGGCTATCCGATCGCCTACGGCATGGCGCGCGCGCCGGCCTCGCTCAGGCCGACGCTGCTGATGATGGTCATCCTGCCGTTCTGGACCTCGTTCCTGATCCGCGTCTACGCCTGGATCGGCATCCTGAAGCCCGAAGGGCTGCTCAACCAGCTTCTGCTCGGCATCGGCGTCATCCAGGAACCGCTCATCATCACCAACACCTACACGGCGATCTTCATCGGCATCGTCTATTCCTACCTGCCGTTCATGGTGCTGCCGCTCTATTCGTCGCTGGAGAAGATGGACCACTCGCTGATCGAGGCGGCGCAGGACCTCGGCTGCCAGCCGATCGCGGCCTTCTGGAAGATCACCTTCCCGCTGTCGATCCCCGGCGTCGTCGCCGGCTGCCTGCTGGTCTTCATTCCCGCCGTCGGCGAGTTCGTCATCCCCGACCTGCTCGGAAGCTCGCGCACGCTGATGATCGGCAAGACGCTGTGGACCGAGTTCTTCACCAACCGCGACTGGCCGGTTTCGTCGGCGGTGGCGATCATCCTGCTTCTGGTGCTGATCGTGCCGATCGTCTTCTTCCAGAACGCCCAGGCGCGCGCCCAGGAAGCGGGGAGGTAAGGCGATGAACTCGACCTGGAGCCGCTTCAACATCACCGCCGTCACGCTCGGCCTCGCCTTCCTCTACCTGCCGATCGTGCTTCTGGTCATCTTCTCCTTCAACGCCTCGAAACTGGTCACCGTATGGGGCGGCTTCTCGACAAAATGGTACGTGTCGCTGTTCCACAACCAGGGCCTGATGGACGCGGCCTGGGTGACGATCCGCGTCGGCCTGATCTCGGCCTCGGTCGCCACGGTGCTCGGCACGCTCGGGGCGCTGGCGCTGACGCGCTACACGCGCTTCCGCGGGCGGATGCTGTTTTCCGGCATGATCTTCGCGCCACTGGTCATGCCCGACGTCATCACCGGCCTGTCGCTGCTGCTTCTGTTCGTCGCCGTCGGCCTCGACCGCGGCTTTTACACGGTCACGCTCGCCCACATCACCTTCACCATGTGCTTCGTCGCCGTGGTGGTGCAGTCGCGCCTCGTCACCTTCGACCGCTCGCTGGAGGAGGCGGCCATGGATCTCGGCGCGCCGCCGGTCAGGACCTTCTTCCAGATCACCCTGCCGGTGATCGCGCCGGCCATCATTTCAGGCTGGATGCTAGCCTTCACCCTGTCGCTGGACGACCTCGTCGTCGCCTCCTTCACCTCCGGTCCGGGCGCCACGACGCTGCCGATGAAGATCTACAGCCAGGTCCGTCTCGGCGTAACGCCGGAGATCAACGCCGCCTGCACCATCCTGATCGGCATCGTCACCGCCGGCGTCATCGCCGCCTCGATCGTCAACAAACGCCGCGAGGTGCAGCGGCTGCGCGACGAGCAGGCGGCCCAGCGCGGCTGAGCGGACGCCGGTTTCCATCAAGGAAGAAAAGCCTCAGCCGCCGCTGGGAACGGCCCGCGTGATCGGCGAGATGAACGGCGTGTTCCATGTCCCGCCGACGAAGAACGACAGCTGCGCGGGCTGGGCCGGCTGTGCAGGCTGCGCAGGCGGTTGGGCCGGCGGCGTCGCCGCATCCGCCCCGGTTCCGGCGTCGGCGGACTGGGCGGGTTGCTGGGCAGGCTGTGCCGGCTGGGCAGGCGGCGGCTGGGCCGCCGAGGTTATGCCGCCCGACAGCGCCAGGCCATGTCCGGCATAGGGAACGATGCCGGACAGCCAGATCTTCGTCTTGGCCGACTTGGCCTCGGCCTTGTCGATGCGCGCGACGCCGTTGGAGATGCTTGCCTTGAGCTCGGCGCCGTCGATCAGCACGGTGCCGTCCGAGACCTCGTCGAGGGCGAAGAAGCCGCCCTGCTGGTTGCGCTTGAGGAAGGCCGGCAGGTTGAGGCCGGTGAGCTTGCCCGGCCCGAATGTCGCCGAAATCGAGCCGTTGGCGCTCTCCAGGATCGAATCCCAGGCCCGGCCCGGCCCCTTGAGGATGATCGAGATCGTGCCGGTCCCGGTCGGCATCAGCCGCGTCATGCCGGCTGCGGCGCCGAACTGGGCGCCGTTGACGTCGGAAGCGAGCAGCCGCATCTCCACCTGCGTGCCGGCCGGCTTGCGGTCGAAGCGCAGGCTGGACTGGATGTTGCCGCCGAAGGCGGCGGCATCGGAAATGTCGAAGACGGCGAGGCCGTCCTTCACCTGCGCGGTGGCGGCCACATTGGCAAGCTGGATGGGGCCGGCGCTGGCATGGGCGGCCGACAGCCTGAGATCGAGGTTGAGGCGGTCGGTGATGCCCGCGCCGACCTCCTGGTCCTGCCGGCCCGTCGGCGACGCCAGCGGCGTGAAGGCGGCGAGGAAGGAGCGCAGGTCGAGCGTGTCGAAAGCGAGCGTGCCGGAGATCGCCGGCACCGCCTCCGACAGCGACAGGTCGAGAGCGCCCATGCCGGGATTGTTGTTGAGCGTCACCTCGGTGTTGGCCAGCTTCAGCCGCTTCGGCTCGCCGCTGATCTTGCTCGACAGGGCGACCGCGCCGATGGCGCTGCCGGACGCCAGCCCGGTGCCGGACCATTCCAGCAGCCGCCGCAGCGAGGGCGCGGCGAACTTCGCCTGGCCGTCGAAATAGGCGTTCTGCGACAGGTTGGCGGTGCCGTCGAAGGAAAAGGTCGCCGGCGGCGCCTTGACCGACACGGTGACGGGTGCGGTGCCGCCGGCGAACAGGAGCAGCGGCTTGGCCGAAGACAGGTCGAGCGCGACGGTCTCGCCGTGCCAGATGCCGGTGGCCGACAGCGTCGCCCCGTCATTCAGCGCCGGCCAGTCGAGCTGGCCGTTCAGGCTGGTGAAAACCTCCTGGTCCTTGCCGCCGACGGCGGAGATCATGCGCCCGTCGCGCAGTTCGACGGTGCCGAAGGCATCCGAAGGCAATGCGCCCTGATCCGGCTTGGCCGGATCGGCGGCGACCAGCTTGCGGGCGGCGTCGATGGAGCGGGCGATGCGGCCGCCGGAGGAGGTCGGTGGCATGAAAAGCCCGTTGGCGAGCGGTTCGAGCCGGATCGTCGGCCTGATCAGCACGGCCGACTGGAAGACCACGTCGCCGCGCAGCGCCGCCATCGCCGACAGGCCGACCTCGACACGCTCGGCCTGCACGACCGGCGCGTTGGTGGTGTCGGTCCATTTCGACAGCGTGACGTCAGTCAGGATGGCGCGGAACTGCGGCCAGATCTCGATCTGGGGCGCCCCGTCGATGGCGACGCGGAAGCCGCTCCAGGCGCTCATTTCCCAGGCGATGCGGTCGCGCACGATGCGCGTCGAGGCGACATAGGGTAAGGCGGCGAAAGCCAAGGTGGCGACGATCAGCGCAATGCCGACCGCCCAAATCGCCCGCCATATCCAAGGTGAAGGCATCGTGCCCCGTTTCATGTCCGCCGCAGTGGCGTCAGGTGTAGTTCGTACCCGACGCATTTCAAGTCATTGTGGCCCGGCGATGGCATTTCCCGTACAGGGTACCGCAGAAGCAACCCGGTCTTGTTCGTCGCCGACTATATGCTAATCGACCGTTAACGCGGAGGAATTGCGAGATGAGTCATGATATGCCCCTTTGGACCCCGTCGTCCGAACGGATCGGCAAGGCGACGCTGACGGCCTTCACGAAAGCCGCCGCGGAACGGGCGGGGCGGCCGCTGGCATCCTACGATGCGCTGCACCGCTGGTCGGTGGGCGACCGCGCCGCGTTCTGGGACCTGGTGTGGGATTTCTGCGGCGTCGTCGGCGAGAAGGGCGAACGTATTCTGGTCGATGGAGAGAAGATGCCGGGAGCCGCCTTCTTCCCCGACGCCCGGCTCAACTTCGCCGAAAACCTTTTGAGGAAGACGGGTACAGGCGACGCCATCGTCTTCCGCGGCGAGGACAAAGTCGAAAAGCGGCTGACGTGGGACGAGCTCGCGGCGCTGGTTTCACGCCTGCAGCAGCTTTTCGTCTCGCTCGGCGTCAAGGCCGGCGACCGCGTGGCGGCGATGATGCCCAACATGCCCGAGACGGCGGCGGCGATGCTGGCGGCGACGTCGATCGGCGCGGTGTGGTCGTCCTGCTCGCCGGATTTCGGCGCCGGCGGCGTGCTCGACCGCTTCGGCCAGATCGAGCCGGTGCTGTTCATCGTCCCCGACGGCTACTGGTACGCCGGCAAGCGCATCGACGTGGCCGCCAAGGTGGCCGAAGTGGCGGAAAAACTGCCCAGTGTGCGCAGGGTGCTCGTCATCGATTATCTCGGCTCGGCTGCGGAGGCAGCTGCCGGCATCGGCAAGGCGGCAACGCTTGCGGACGCACTGGCGCCTTTCGCGCCGGTGCCGCTCGCCTATGAACGCCTGCCATTCTCGCATCCGGCCTTCATCCTGTTCTCCTCCGGCACGACGGGAGTGCCGAAATGCATCGTCCATTCGGCCGGCGGTACGCTGCTCCAGCACCTGAAGGAGCACCGCCTGCATGCCGACGTGAAGGACGGCGACCGCTTCTTCTATTTCACCACCTGCGGCTGGATGATGTGGAACTGGCTGATTTCCGGCCTGGCGTCCGGGGCGACGCTGCTGCTCTATGACGGCTCGCCCTTCCATCCCGACGGCAACGTGCTGTTCGACTATGCCGACGCGGAACGGATGACCTATTTCGGCACCTCGGCGAAATTCATCGATTCGGTGCGCAAGGCAGGCTTGAAGCCGATCGAGACGCATGCGCTCACCTCGGTGCGCACCATCTCTTCGACCGGCTCGCCGCTATCGCCGGAGGATTTCCGCTTCGTCTACGACGGCATCAGGAAGGACGTGCATCTCGCCTCGATCTCCGGCGGCACCGACATCGTTTCCTGCTTCGTGCTCGGTGTGCCGACCGAACCGGTCTGGGAAGGCGAGATCCAGGGCGCCGGCCTCGGCATGGCGGTCGACGTGTGGGACGACGAAGGCAAGCCGATCAGGGGCGAGAAGGGCGAACTGGTCTGCGCCAAGGCCTTCCCCTGCATGCCGGTGGGCTTCTGGAACGATCCGGACAGCAGGAAGTACCGGGGCGCCTATTTCGAGCGCTTCGACAATGTCTGGTGCCATGGCGACTTCGCCGAGTGGACGGGCCATGGCGGCATCGTCATCCATGGCCGCTCCGACGCCACCTTGAACCCCGGCGGCGTGCGCATCGGCACCGCCGAGATCTACAATCAGGTCGAGCAGATGCCCGAGATCGCCGAGGCGCTGGCCATCGGCCAGGACTTCGACAACGACGTGCGCGTGGTGCTGTTCGTGCGGCTGGCGCCCGGCGTGGCGCTGGACGAGGAGCTGGAAAAGCGCATCCGGACCAAGATCCGCACCGGCGCCAGCCCGCGCCACGTGCCGGCCCGCATCGTCGCCGTCGCCGACATTCCGCGCACCAAATCCGGCAAGATCACAGAGCTGGCCGTGCGCGAGGTGGTTCACGGCAGGGCGGTCAAGAACAAGGAAGCGCTGGCCAATCCCGAGGCGCTGGAGCTGTTCCGGGACATTCCGGCGCTGCAGAACTGATCGGCAACATGGTAAATGAAAGATGACCGGAGAATTTACCTAGATTTCACGGGTGGTACACTTTGGTAAATTTTCCGGCGCGGCGGTAAGGACTTGTTAAGCTCCCCGCCGCGATAGTGGCGGCAACTTGAGAGGGAAACCTGTTCCTTCCGTCGTTCGGTCGGCTCGTTCTCTCAAGCCCGTTGTGACACAATCCCATTTCTTTAAAGGCGTCCCTCCGGGCGCCTTTCTTTTGTCCGAAACCGCCCGGCCGGACAGATCAGTCGGCCAGAACGCGGGTCGACGGGAAAACGACCTCTACCAGCGTGCCCTCGCCGGGCGTAGAGGCGATGGCGAAGCGGGCGCGGTTGGCCTCGACCATAGCCTTGGTCAGCGGCAGGCCGAGCCCGGTGCCGTCGCCGCGGCCGCGCTTCAGCGCATTGATCTGCTTGAATGGCTTCAACGCCTGCTCGATCTCGGCCGGCGTCATGCCGACCCCGGTATCGCGCACGCGCATGACGACGTCGCCGGACGTCTCATAAGCGGTCGAGACGATAACCTGGCCGCCGGCCTGGGTGTAGCGGATGGCGTTGGACAAAACGTTGAGGGCGATCTGGCGGATCGAGCGCAGGTCGGCGACGATATCGGGCAGGCGCGAGGCGAAGCTGGAACGGATGATGACGCGCTCGCGGTTGGCCTGCGGCTGCATCAGCGCCACCGTCTCGGCCAGCGTGTCGTTGAGCGACACGGCCTCATACTGCATTTCCTGCTGGCCGGCCTCGATCTTGGAGATGTCGAGCAGGTCGTTGACGAGGTCGAGCACATGGTTGCCCGAGCGGTTGATGTCGCGCAGGTAGTCGCGGTAGCGGTCGTTGGCGACCGGGCCGAACTTCTCGTCCATCATCAGTTCGGAAAAGCCGATGATGGCGTTGAGCGGCGTGCGGATCTCGTGGCTGATGCGGGCGAGGAAATCGGTCTTCTGCGAGGACGCCCGCTCGGCGACGGCGCGGGCCTGGGTGAGGTCCTCCTCGGCCCGCTTCCATTGGGTGATGTCGCGCACGACGGCGCAATAGCCGCTGTCGTCCGGCAGCCGGCCGATGGTCATGAACAAGGGAATGAAGCGCCCCTGTGCTTCCCTGCCGATCACTTCACGGCCATCGTTCAGCACGCTGGCGACGCCGGGCTCGGAAAGGCCGGCCAGATAGTCGCGCGCGGCGCGCTGGCTCTCGATGGCGAACAGCGAGGCGAAGGGCTTGCCCGCCACCTCGTCGCTGTCGAAGGAAAACAGCGCCTCGGCGGGGCGGCTGATCGAACGGATCGTGCCGTCCGGCGCGATCAGCACGACGCCGTCGGTGGCGGTGTCGATGATGGTGCGCATTTCGGAAATGCGCGCCTTCAACTCGGCAATGTCGGGCTGCACCGGCTGCGTGACAACGACGGCCGGCTGGACCGCCTGCGGCACGGCAGGCCGGCTCTCGCCACCCTGCGAGCGATGCAGCACCAGCATGAGCGCCTTGCCATCGCGCCACGGCACCGAACGCAGATTGGCCTCGACGGGGAACTCCTGCCCCTCGCTGGTCCTCAGCCGCAACTGCCGCTCCGTCCCGTCGGAGGCGCTGTCCTCGGCGTAAGGAGCGGCGAACAGGCCGTCGAGGCCGCCGGCATCTGCAAGCGCGGCGAGCGAGCGATAGCCGGACAGGCGCAGGAACTCGTCGTTGGCATAGTGCAGGACGTCGCCCGAATGGATCAGGAGCGGCACCGGCAACTTGGCCAGGATCGAGGTGTCCGGGCCGGCGGCCAGCGAGAAGGCGGACGGGACGAAACCTTCCTTGCGCAAGGCCGGTGCCGGCAAGCGCGGCTGTGGCGGCAGCGGCGGCGCACCGGCCTCGTCGGCCCGCAGCGGCAGGCTCTCGTCGTCGCGCGCGTCGGCGAAATCGGCGGCCGCCATGCTGTCCGACCGGTCGTCGCCTGTCTCGTCATCCATGCCGGCGCCGTTTCCGGCAGCCGGTGCCTTTTCCTCGGCGTAGTCGAGCAGCGAGCCGGAACGGCCGGCGACGGCCTGCTCAGCTTCGGCAGGCGTCACGCCGTCGAGGCGCGCAAGGTCGTCGACGTCCGTTTCGTCATCTTGCGCGTCGTCGTCGAACGGCTCGTCCGACAGGGCGGCCGTCCCTTCTTCCGTCGCGGGCGGCAGGCCGTCTGCCAGCTTGCCCGGCTCGCTGGCCGGCGTCAGGGCGCGGTGGTGTGGCACGGAGCCGGCCTCGGCCGGTTCGGCAGGTGCCTCGTTCTCGGCCGGGGCTTCGGCTGGATTGGCTGCATCGGATACGGTCTCTGGCTCCGACGTTTCCGCGCCGGCCTGTTCTTCGCGCCGCAGCCGCTCGCCGATCTCGCGGAAGGCGTTGCGCTCGACGCTCGACAGGCTCCGCTCGGGAGCCTGAGCGCCCTTGTCGCCAGTGGAACCCTTCTCGCCGGCAGACCCCTTGTCGTTGGCGGCAGGCTGGCGGTGCTCGGCCAGCCGGATCACCTTGTCGGAGTAGCGCCGGTCGGGCTTCGGCTCGACGGCAAGCGCCGGCACTTCGCCCTGAAACGGGTCCTGCGAGCCCGCCTGCGGCGGCATGTCCGGCGTGCTGCGGGCTTCCGGCGCCGGCCCGATATCGGTCGCGTCGGCGGCAGATTCGGTCAGGGAAAGGCCCCTGCCCGCAGGGTCGGGCCTTGCATCGGCGACGCGGGCGACGCCGAAGCCGCGAAAGCCCTCGAAGGCGCGGCCCTTGCCGTAGACCGGCAGCGCCGCGAGGTCGACGGGAACGCCGCGGTCGGTGCCTGCCACCGGCCACAGGACGGTCCGGCCGGACCATGTGTCGCGGCGCTCCAGCAGACCGGCGATCTCGCCGGACGGGTCGAGCCCGAAGGCGGTCGCGACATCGCCGAAGCGCTTGCCGATGATGGCTGCGGCGGGCTCGCCGACGGCAGCCGTGAATTCCGGGGAAACGGCGCTGAAGCGCCCTTCCGCGTCGGTCCGCCAGACGAAGCGCACGGGTGCCGCGCTGCGGTCCGTCGCCTCCGGATGAGCTTCCGCCGCTTCTGCCGCAGGCGGCTCTCCCACGTCGTCGTCGGCTGCGGCGGCTTGCGGCTCGGGATTCTGGCGTTCCTCCTCAACCGGTGCGGGCGCGTCTTCGACCGTCGGCACGGAGTCGACAGGGATCGCCTCCGACTCGGCCGCCGGCGGCGCGGACATAGCGGCCATCTCAGGCTCTTCGACCACGACGAGCAGATGCCGCGCCGGATCGTCGCAGAGACGGGCAAAGCCGGCGGGAAACGATCCGCCGGCCGCCGGGATGCGGCGCTTGAGCAGGCGGTCGGCCTGCCCCGCAATTTCCGTCACGAGGCCGGCCAATGTCTGCTCCGTGATGCCGAGTGCCGCGAAGCCCTCCGAGGCCGCCTCGATGCGGCCCTGGCCGTCGACGAAGGCGAGGAACTGGCCGTCTTCGGTGAAACCGCCGATCGCGTGGGCGGCGATCTCGGCCGTGTCTCGCGAGGCGGCGTGGGCGGCCGGAACCGCCAGCAGGATCGCCTTTTCGCCGTCCGGCATCGTCACGGCGCTGGCCAGGAAGTTGACGGCGCGGCTGGTCATGCCGCTCGCCAGCCTGAGCGCAATGGCGCGGTCGGCGCCGATGTCGGGATAGGCGGCAGTCGCCATGATCTGCCGGCGCGCCACGGGCGGCAGGCCGGTGGCCGCGCCGACGGCGGCTTCGATGTTTCCGTAGCCGAGGACGGCCGCGCCCGGCCCGTTCGCCCACAGCACGTCGTCGAGGCCGGCCGACAGGATCGCCAGCGCATCGCCCGCGGCAAAACGGCCGCGCACGGCATCGAGCACGACAACGTCGAGGAACGAGTAGCTGGCGGAGGGCATGCGGCTTCGGCGTCTCTCGCGGTTAACGCTTTGTTAATAAAAGCAGCCTGCGGCAAGGTCCACAAGCCAGAGCGTGCAGCCGGCACAATTCGACCCGCGTGGTTAACGCGGCGGAACCGGATTTTGCTGCACCGCAACAAAGATATTGCAATGCACAATAACAGGTGCTATATAGGCTGCATGAATGAACACGCACGGTTCGGCCGCGAACCGTCACCGAGAGGATTGAAGATGTCCAAGACCAAGACCGCTGAGTTCGCCGAGACCGTCGAGTTCCCGAGCTTCGACGCTTCCAAGGCCACCGAACAGTTCCGCACCTTCGCCGAGAAGGGCGTCGAGCAGTCGAAGGAGGCCTATGCCAAGCTCAAGACCAGCGCCGAGCAGACGCAGAAGACCTTCGAGGCCGGCTACGAGACCGCCAAGGCCGTTTCCAGCGACCTGTCGCTGAAGGCGATCGCCACGCTGCGCGCCAACGCCGAAGCCAACTTCTCGCACCTCGAGGCCCTCGTCGGCGCCAAGTCGCTGTCGGAAGTCGTCGAGCTGCAGACCGCCTTCCTGCGCAAGCGCGTCGAAATGTCCGTCGAGCAGGCCAAGGACTTCCAGGTTGTCGCCACCAAGGCCGCCGAGGACGTCGCCAAGCCGTTCAAGACCGCCTTCGACAAGGCCGTCAGCAACCTCAAGGTTGCCTGAATCGATTGTGAAATAACCGGCAGCGCGGTCCCTCCTCCCTCCGCCTGCCGGTGAAAGACCAGCACCTCCTCCCGCTGGTCCCAGACGGAAAAGGCCGGCCCTCCTCCCGCCGGCCTTTTTCTTTGGATAAGTCGTCACGGCTTTGCGTCGCCGACAGGCTTGAATTAAGTTCCGTTTGCCCGTAAGAGCGCATCGCTGAGCGAAGGAGCATGGCAGACAGGTGGTTGTTCCTTCGGTTTTCAAACGTGCCGTTGTAGCTCAGCTGGTTAGAGCGCCGGATTGTGGATCCGGAGGTCGCTGGTTCGACCCCAGCCAACGGTACCATTCCTCCAGAAGGCGGATTCCTTTGAAACCTGAGGCTTTGCAGCTCCATTCGCGCGATTCGCGCCGTCGGCCCGGATTGTCCGGGGCCGCATCCTTCCGCGGCGCCGGCCGTTAATGTCCACGAATTTCAGTGCAAAGAGCGATGGGGTGTTCACGATGAGCGAACATGCAATCGAATTCCTGCAGGAATGGATCGACGAGAAATGCCAGTGCCCGGCAACGCCGGTCCGCATCGAGGAACACGCCGAGACGCTGGCGCGCGAATGCGCGGCCAAGGCGGCCGAGGTCGGCATCGCGCTTGAAGACATCCAGGAAGAGGTCGGCGACATCCAGGACCTGATCGCCTCGCGCCTGGAAGACGCTGTGGAAGCGGTCAACGACGAACGCGAAGACCCGCCCGGTACGAAGCGGTCGGCCTGAAGCATTTTTGCAGCCGGACGGAATCGTCTGGCGTCGCGCAAATGCGACTAGAGCCTATCCCGCATTTCTCCTGCCGAATTTCTGTTCCAGCCATGCTTTCGGCAGCGCCGGCACGAAGTTGCCGTCACGCCCGGTCATATCCTCGTTGGCGATCATGGCGTTCAGGATCGCCTCCTCGGTCGTGCGCACCACCGCATCGAAGAACGGATCGATGTCGACGTCGGGTATGAAGGCCGCCTCGAGCAGACGCCCCCGCTCGCCGCGAGCGGCTTCGGCGTTGGCGGTCGAAAAGGCGAGGAAAATGTCGCCCGAACTGTGATAGCCGAAGCCGCCCGTTGCGGCGACGCCGAGCGGCATGCGCCTTGCCAGCCGCTTCAGCTGATGCGGCAGGAACGGCGCGTCGGTGGCGACGATGCCGATGATCGAGCCTTTTTCGACAAATGCCGTGCCTTCCCGCATCGCCGGCTCGGCAAGGTCCTCTCCCACCCGTTCGCCACGGATGGCGAAATTGTGCCGCTTGCCGAAATTGGCCTGCACGAACGTGCCGAGCGTATAGCGCCGGCCGCTCCATTCCACGACGCGGGAAGCGGTACCGGAACCGGCCTTGAAGCCGAAGGCGATCATGCCGGTGCCGCCGCCGACGCTGCCCTCCTCCACCGGCCTGCCGGCAGCCGTGTCGAGCGCGGCAAAGACGTCGCCTGCCCCCACATGATGGCCGTTGATGTCGTTGAGGAAGCCGTCATAGGTTTCGGCGGCGACCGGCAGCCCCCAGGCGCCGTCGAGCGCAGCGGGCGCAATCCGGTGCATCCATGAAAGCGTGGCGTCGCGGGTGACGCCGCAGGAATGGGTGTTGGTGATGGTCACCGGAAAATCGAACGCGCCCGTTTCCTCGATGATGTGCGACCCGGTCAGTTCGCCGTTGCCGTTCTGGCTGAAGACGCCGGCGAAGACGGGCACGGCGAGATCGGCGCGCGGCCGCGGCAGGATGGCCGTCACGCCGGTGCGCACCGGCCCCTTGCCGACCGCCAGCGCCCCTTCGCCCGAGATCAGCGTGGCGTAGCCCACCGCGACGCCGGGGACGTCGGTGATGGCGTTGAAATGCCCCGGCTCGCCGTCGAAGGCGATGCCGAAGGCACGCGCCCTCGGCTTTCCGCCCGGCGTCATTCGATGGAAATCGTCAGCCACGGCCATCCCTCACGTTTCCGGATTTCAGAACAGCGATCCCTGGCCGCCGCCGTCCTTCGGCTTCGCCGGCTGTCTTGGCGCCAGCTTAGGTGCAGGGGGCGCCGGCTTCGGTGTGGGGGGAGTGGATGGAGCCGGTGCTCCCTCGCCGGCCACGGCATGCGCGCTGCCGTCGGCGAATCGCAGTTCCAGCCCCATGCCGTGCCGGACATCCGCGGCGCGCCGGACCAGCGCGCCCGAATCATCCAGCACCAGCGCATAGCCGCGCTCGAGGATCGCCTGTTCGGAAAGTTTCAGCGTCGAAAGCAGCCGGTCGGCCTGGGTGAGCGCCGCGCGCAGTCTTTCCAGCCGGGCCGTGATCGCTCTCTCCTGCCGCTGGCCGGCGGTCGCCAGTCGATCGCGCGCCTTCAGCGTCGCCCGCTGCAACGGCAGCACGGTGAGGCGGGCCTTGACGCCGTCAAGGTGGCGGCGGTTCAGCGCCAGCGAAGCGCGCAGCGCCGCCTGCGCCCGCGACAGGTCGCGGTCGGCAAGCCTGCGCCATTCGCCGATGCGGCGCGACAGCGTGGCAGGCGACAGCCGCGCCGCCGCAAACCGCGCCCGCTTGCGCTCGACGCCGACGGACAGGCCGCGCTCCAGCCGCCCCGTCGCCTCGTCGAAGCGCCGCCGGGGCACGGCCAGCAGCTGGTCCGGCTGCGGCAGCGCGCGCATGGCGGCCCGGGCCGCCTGCCGCTTGCGGTCGATAGCGCGCGACACGCAGGCGCGCAGCCGCGCCGACAGGTTGCCCAGCGTCGCCTCAAGATCGGCCTTCACCGGCACGGCGATCTCGGCCGCGCCCGTCGGCGTCGGTGCGCGCACGTCGGCGGCGAGGTCGATCAGCGTCCAGTCCGTCTCGTGGCCGACCGCCGAGATCACCGGGATATCGGAGGCGGCGACGGCGCGCGCCAGCGCCTCGTCGTTGAATCCCCACAGATCCTCCAGGCTGCCGCCGCCGCGCGCCACGATCAGCACGTCGGGGCGCGGGATGGGGCCGTCCCACGGCAGCGCGTTGAAGCCGTGCACGGCGGCCGCCACCTCGGCGCCGGCCGTCTCGCCCTGCACCCTGACCGGCCAGACGATGACATGCAGCGGGAAGCGGTCGCGGATGCGGTGCAGGATATCGCGGATGACGGCGCCGGTCGGCGAGGTGACGACGGCGATGACGCGCGGCATATAGGGCAGAAGCTGTTTTCGCGCCGGGTCGAACAGGCCTTCGGCGGCGAGCCGCCTTTTGCGTTCCTCCAGCAGCGCCATCAGCGCGCCCGCGCCGGCCGGCTCGAGGTTGTCGATGACGATCTGGTAGTTGGATTTTCCGGGATAGGTGGTGAGCTTGCCGGTGGCGATCACCTCCATGCCTTCCTCGGGGCGGAACTTCAGCCGCGAGAAGGTGCCCTTCCACACCACGGCATCGAGCCGGGCGCGGTCGTCCTTCAGCGCGAAATAGGCGTGGCCGGAGGAATGCGGACCGCGATAGCCGGAAATCTCGCCACGCACGCGGACGTGGCCGAACTGGTCCTCGACCGTGCGCTTCAGCGCGCCGGAAATCTCGCTTACCGTGTATTCGGCGGCGTTGGTGCGTGATTCGATGTCGATTTCGCTCATGCCGCCATAGGGACGCGGCCGGACGCGCGGGTCAAGGGCTGGTTCCCACCGGCCGCACCCATCGCTTCGTTCAATCTTTCGATGAAAAGAATGCAATGGACGGCGAGCGAATGCCTCCCTACCTGTCTCGCGCCAGGAGGAACCGCATGACCGTCCAATCGCAGACACTGCCCGAGGCCGCCGCATCGCAGCCGGCGGCGCGCGACCGGGCTTTCGAGCCGCGTGACTACGGGCTCTACGCGCTGACTGTGATTGCCTGGAGCCTGTCGTGGTTCGCCATCCGGCTGCAGGTCGGCACGGTGCCGAACGAGGTCAACCTGGTCTGGCGCTTCGGCATCGCCACCGCGCTGATGTTCGTGTGGGTGGTCGCATCGGGACGGCGCATCCGCTTTCCCCTGCGCGAGCATGTGCGGTTCGCGGGCCTCGGCGTGCTGATGTTCTCAACCAACTTCCTGCTTTTCTACTATGCCGCCGGCTATCTGGTCAGCGGCCTTTTGTCGGTGGTGTTCTCGCTCGCCTCCGTCGTCAACATCCTGCTTGCCGCCGTCGTCCTGCACGAGACGCCGTCGCCGCGCGTGCTGGCCGGCGGGCTGATCGGCTTTTTCGGCATCGCGCTGATGTTCTCGCCGGAGATCGCCGCGCACGGCCTGTCGGGCGCCACCGTGATCGGGCTGGCGCTGTGCGTGGCGGGAACACTCTGCTTCTGCCTCGGCAACCAGATTTCCGCCGCCGGCCTGCGCCGGGGCGTGCCGCTCATTCCGATGACCGCCTGGGGCATGGTCTACGGCACGCTGTTCTCGGCGCTGCTTGCCCTTTTCCTCGGCAGGCCGTTCATCGTCGAGCCGACGGTTTCCTATCTCGGCTCGCTGCTGTTCCTGGCGGTTATCTCGACGGTGATCGCCTTTTCCGCCTACCTGACGCTGCTGTCGCGCATCGGCCCGGCGCGCGCAGGCTACGCGACGGTGCTGTTCCCGATCTTCGCCCTACTGGTCTCGACGGTCATGGAAGGCTATCAGTGGACCGCCTATGCCTTCGCCGGGCTCGTCTTCGTGGCGGCCGGCAACGTGCTCGTCATCCGCGCTGGCAAGCGGTAGGTCAAGAAACCATAGGTCTTACCAGCCCGGCGCGATCGGGTTCGGCTTGGTGCGCTTCATCCGGGCAAAGGCGAGCGCCGCGAAATCGAAGCTGCCGGCCGCCTCCTCGACCAGCGGCACCGAAATGTTGTCGAGGCTTTCGGAAATGTGGCGGGCGAGCGCCTCGACGATCTCCGGCCGGCTGGTCTGGCCGCGCATGATGCCGATGCGGCAATCGGGCAGCGCGCCGAAGCCGTCGGCCTCGCCCAGCACCCGCATGCCGGGCCTGAGCGCGCATTCCGGCAGCACCGAAATCGCCAGCCCCGACAGCACGGCGGCGGCGATGACGGTGGCCGAAAACGACGTGAACAGGACGCGGTAGTCGCGGCCCATCTCGTCCAGCACGTCGCAGGCGGCGCGCCGCCAGATGCAGTTCGGGCGGCCGAAGGCCATCGGCAGGATTTCCTGCTCATGCGTGGCGTGGTTGGCCGACGTGACCCACAAAAGCGGCTCGCGCCGCACCACTTCCGACTGGCCGCGCGCGTCGTTGTGGGTGACCAGCGCGAGATCCAGATTGCCGCGCTTGATGTGCTCGACAAGGCCCGGCGTCGGCTCGCACACCACGGTCAGTTCGACATGCGGGTTGGAGCGGGCGAAGCGGGCCATGATCTCGGGCAGGAAGCGGTCGGCATAGTCGTCCGGCGTGCCGATGCGGATGGTGCCCTCCAGCCGCTTGTCGTCGAAGGCGGCCAGCGTTTCACGATTGAGATGGATCATGCGGCGCGCATAGGAGAGCAGCCGGTCGCCCTCCTCGGTCAGCTTGTTCATGCGGCCGTCCTTCTCGAACAGCGGCTTGCCTATGCGTTCCTCCAGCCGGCGCATCTGCATGGAAACGGCCGACTGGGTGCGATGCACCTCCTCGGCCGCGCGGGTGAAGGAGCCGGTGTCGGCGATGGCGATGAAGGTCTGCAACTGATCGAGATCGAGCGGCGCTTGCATCGGGCTTATCCATCATGACGATTGATGTTTAAGATTAAAAACATTCGTTGGATTTATCAATCATGCAATGGCATTTTGCCATTGTCCACATGAAGGCATGTGAATCGCGACCCGCGGCCGCCTCCTCCCGGCGGCCGCGTGCGGTCGCGCGTGCACGAACGGTCAAGGAGCCCGTCATGTCCGCCACCCATCTTGCCGCCGAATCCTCCCGCGTCGCTGGACGCCCGGCCGCGCAGGCCGGTGTCCTCGGCACGCTGTCGACCGTGTTCCGCATCTGGAAAAACCGCCGCGCCTTCCACCGGCTCGGCGAGATGTCCGACGCCGAGCTTGCCGACATCGGCCTGACCCGCGCCGACCTCTCCGTCGCCATCGATGCGCCGCTCGGCGCCGACCCGACGGTACGGCTGCGGCTGCTCGCCGAAGAGCGCGTCGAGACGATCGAGGACGCCGCCCGCCGGGCCGCCTGAAGGGCACGCCCGCACCTCATGCCGTCAAGCAGGCCATGAGCGCAGCGCCGGCGTCAGGCTGGCGCAGGATTCGACCGGTATCCATGACGAATCGAAGGCGCAACGACCCTTGGCGGTCGTTGCGGACTGGAGGTTTGGCATGGACATCCGGCGCGCGAAAGAGGTCTACGAGAGCGGCGGCAACGTCACCGACTATCTCAGGCAGGCGCGCGGCCAATCCAGGAACGACGCCGAGATCATCGAGATCGCCTACGACCTGCAGGCCGGGTCGTATTCCAGCGCGGCGCTGAAGAACGCCGACCGCCTGCAATCCTACGCCGGCCAGGTCGCCGCGATCCTCTCGCCCTACCTTCGCGACGGCGACGTCTTTCTCGATATAGGGACGGGCGAATGCACGACGCTGGCGCATCTCGAACGGCGGCTTCCCTCCTCGCTCGGCCGCATGCTCGCCTGCGACATCAGCTGGTCGAGGCTCTGCTACGGGCGGGCATTCCTCGACCATGCCGGGTGTCGCCCGGTCGACCTTTTCGCCGCTGATCTCCTGCACCTGCCGCTGCAGGCGAAGAGCGTCGACATCGTCTGGTCGTCGCATGCGCTCGAACCCAACGGCGGCAACGAACTGGCGGCGATCGAGGAGATCCTGCGGGTCTGCCGGTCCTGCGCGGTGCTGTTCGAGCCGTCCTATGAGAAGAACTCGCCGGACGGACGTGCCCGCATGGACCGCCTGGGCTATGTGAAGGACCTTCCGGGCGCCATCGCCGCCGCCGGCGGCGACCTGCTTGCCTGCATCCCCATCCGGGAACCGCAGAACCCGTTGAACCCCACCCATGCCTATGTGATCCGGCCGCCGGCAAGCGACAGCGCGAACACGGCCGCATGGGCCTGTCCCGTCGCCAACGACCGCCTGGGCGAAATCGACGGGTTCCTCTACTCGCACGAATCCGGCCTGGCCTATCCCGTCCTCAAAGGCGTGCCGATCCTGCGCAAGAGCGCCGGCGTCCTGGCAACCGTCCTCGACGCGAACACGACCATCCCCGCATGAACCCGGAATCGCGGAAGGCGCCAAAAGGATGAACTTCAAGACCGAACAGGAAAGCTTCTGGGCCGGCACCTTCGGCAAGGACTACATCAAGCGCAACAATTCCGAACAGCTTCTGTCCTCCAAAGTCGCGCTATGGGCGCGCATGCTGCGCAGCGCGCATGGCGTCGGCTCCATCCGGGAGTTCGGCTGCAACATCGGGTTGAACCTGCTCGCCCTGAAACGGCTGCGGCCCGACCTTGCCCTGAGCGGCATCGAGATCAACAAGACGGCGGCGGACGAGGCGGCAGCGCTCGGCGTCGCCGAGATCAGGAACGGCACGATCCTCGATCCGGTCGCGGACGGCCCGGTCGACCTCACCTTCACCTCGGGCGTGCTCATCCACATCAATCCCGAGTTCCTCGAAGCCGTCTACGACAACCTCGTCAGCAACAGCAGGCGCTATGTGCTGGTGGCCGAATACTACAACCCGGTTCCGACGTCCGTGCCCTATCGCGGCCATGCCGACAGGCTGTTCAAGCGGGACTTCGCGGGCGACCTGATCGACGGGTACGGGCTGAAGCTGCTCGACTACGGTTTCGTCTACAAGCGCGACAGCTGGTGCCCGCAGGACGACGTGACCTGGTTCCTGATGGAAAAGGGATGAGCGCCGGCAATAGCCGCTACTTCACCGCCCTTCCGTCGCCGTCGAAGCGGTAGAGGCGGCCCGGCTGCGGCGTGGCGTGGAGCGTCATGCCGGGCTCCGCGGCGTATTCGCCGAACAGCCGGACCGTCAGCATCCCGGTCTTCTCGCAATCGAGGAACAGGTTGGTGTCGGCGCCGAGATGCTCGGCATGGACGACCGTGCCCTTCCAGTCGCCCTTGGCCGGGTCGACGGTGATGTGCTCGGGCCGCACACCAACCGTCTTGACGCTTTCGCCGAGCCGGCCGCCGTCGATGAAGTTCATCTTCGGCGAGCCGATGAAGCCGGCGACGAACTCGTTGGCGGGCGCATTGTAAAGCTCCATCGGCGCGCCGACCTGCTCGACGCGGCCGGCGTTCAGCACGACGATCTTGTCGGCTAGCGTCATGGCTTCCACCTGGTCGTGGGTGACGTAGATCATCGTCGCCTTGAGGCGGCGGTGGAGCTGGGCGATCTCCAGGCGGGTGTTGACGCGCAAGGCTGCATCGAGATTGGACAGCGGCTCGTCGAACAGGAAAAGCTTCGGCTCGCGGACCACGGCGCGGCCGATGGCGACGCGCTGGCGCTGGCCGCCGGACAGCTCGGCCGGGCGGCGCTTGAGGTACGGCTCCAGCCCGAGCATGGTCGAGGCGGCGGCGATGCGCTTGTCGATCTCGGCCGCCTGTTCGCCCGCCTGCTTCAGGCCGAGCGCCATGTTGTCGCGCACGGTGAGATGCGGATAGAGCGCATAGGTCTGGAACACCATGGCGATGCCGCGTTTGGCCGGCGGGGTGGCCGAAACGTCGTCGCCGTCGATCAGCACCCGGCCGGACGTCGCGTCCTCGAGGCCGGCGATGACGCGCAGCAGCGTGGACTTGCCGCAGCCGGACGGACCGACGAAGACGACGAACTCGCCGTCCTCGACCGCGAGGTCGATGCCTTTCAGGACGTCGACGTTGCCGAAGGATTTTTTCACCTGCTCGATTTTCAGAGAGCCCACGGCTATTCCCCCTAGAGTTTGACGGTCTTGCCGGTGCGCACGCTCTCGTCCGCCGCGAGGCAGACGGCGAGCGATTTCACCGCATCGTCCATGTGGCGGGTCAGGTCGATATCCTCGCGGATCGCGTTGAGCAGGAAGGCCTGCTCGGCGTCGCACAGTTGCTGATGGCCGGGCTCGCCTGCCATCGACAGAAGCTCGTCCGGCTTCGTGAAGCGCCCGTCCGCCCCAGTGGCGGCCGAATGCAGGCGGATGGTCGAGGTTTTCGTGTGGGTGTCGATGTCGTCGGACTTGACGCCCTCGGCCATGACAATGGAGACACAGCCCTTCGGCGACATGACGTCCTTCACGAAGAAGGCCGTCTCGGAGATCATCGGCCCCCAGCCGGCCTCGTACCAGCCGACCGAGCCGTCGTCGAACAGCACCTGCAGATGGCCGTAATTGTACATGTCGGGCGCAATCTCGTCGGAGAGCCTGACGCCCATGCCGCGCACCTCGACCGGCTTCGCGTCGGTGATCTGCAGCATGACGTCGAGATAGTGCACGCCGCAGTCGACGATGGGCGAGGTGGTCTGCATCAACTGCCTGTGCGTCTCCCACGTCTTGCCGGAAGACTGCTGGTTGAGGTTCATGCGGAAGACATAGGGGCCGCCCAGCTTGCGCGCTTCGGCGATCAGCCGCATCCAGGACGGGTGGTGGCGCAATATGTAGCCGACGACGAGCTTCCTGCCGTTGGCCTTGGCCGCATCGACGACGCGGCGCGCATCGGCCACGGTCGTCGCCAACGGCTTTTCCACGAAGACGTGGCAGCCGGCTTCGAGGGCCGCCACCGCATAGTCGGCGTGGCTGTCGGAATAGGTGGCTATGGCCGCCACGTCCGGCTTCTCGTCGCGCAGGGCGTCGGCGAAGGAGCGGCGGATCTCGTGGCCGGCCAGGCCGCCGGGCAGCGGCACGTCGGAGCGGTTGACGAGGGCGGCGATCTCGAAGCCGGGATTCTCGAAATAGGCCAGCGCATGGCTGCGGCCCATATTGCCGAGGCCGGCGACGACGACGCGCAGCGGTTTCAACGGTTGGCTCATTACTTGACTGCTCCGGAAGTGATGCCGCGGATCAGCTGCCGCGAGAAGGCGATGTAGAGGATCAGCACCGGCAGGATCGCCAGCGACAGCGCGGCCAGCACCGCGTTCCAGTTGGTGACGTACTGACCGAGAAAGAGCTGGGCGCCCAGCGTCACCGTCTTGGTCGATTCCGACGGCGCCAGGATCAGCGGGAACCACAGGTCGTTCCAGATCGGGATCATGGTGAAGACCGCGACGGTGGCCATGGCCGGCCGCACAAGCGGCAGCACGAGGCGGAAGAAGATCGTGTATTCCGACAGGCCGTCGATGCGGCCGGCGTTCTTAAGGTCGTCGGACACGCCCTTCATGAATTCCGACAGGATGAAGATGGCGAGCGGCAGGCCTTGCGCGGTGTAGACGAGGACCAGCGCCGTCAGCGTGTTGACCAGCCCGCTCGCCACCATCAGTTGCAGGATGGCAACTGTCGCCAGCCGGATCGGGATCATGATGCCGAGCGCCAGGTAAAGGCCCATCAGCGTATTGCCGCGGAAGCGGTATTCCGACAGCGCGAAGGCCGCCATGGCGCCGAACAGAAGCACGAAGAACAGCGACAGGACGGTGACGACGAAGCTGTTCTGAAAATAGAGCAGGAAGTCGCCCTGCTTCATCACCGTGACGTAGCCGATCAGGTCGAAGGTCGAGGCGGTCGGCGGCATCAGCGGCTCGCGGAAGATCGCCTGCCGCGACTTAAAGGAATTGACGATGACGATCAGCACCGGGAACAGCGCGATGATCGTGTAGAGGATCAGGATGCTGTGGGCGGCGATGCTGCGGGCCGGGGAAGCGGTTGCCTTGCTCATGATCGCCTCAGAACTGGTAGCGACGCAGGCGCGTCTGCACGAGGAACAGATAGAAGCAGACGCCGACCAGGATGATGAGGAACATCATGGTGGCGATCGCCGCGCCCATGTTGGGATCGCCGACCTGGAGCTGGAAGCCGAAGAAGGCGCGGTAGAGGAAGGTGCCGAGGATGTCGGTCGAATAGTTCGGCCCGGCGAGCGCCCCTTGCGCGGTGTAGATCAGGTCGAAGGCGTTGAAGTTGCCGACGAAGGTGAGGATCGAGATGATGCCGATCGCCGGCAGGATGAGCGGCAGCTTGATCTTCCAGAACTGCGCCATGCCGGTGACGCCGTCGCATTCGGCCGCCTCGATCACCTCGTCGGGGATCGACAGGAGGGCCGCGTAGATCAGCATCATCGGGATGCCGACGAACTGCCACACCGAAACGAGGCTGAGCGCGATCAGCGCGCTGCTTTCCTTGCCGAGCCACGGGCTGAACAAAAATTTCAGGCCGACGAGGTCGAGCAGGTTGGGCGCCACGCCCCACAGCGGCGACAGGATGAGCTTCCAGGCGAAGCCGACGATGACGAAGGACAGCACCGTCGGCACGAAGATCGCCGTGCGGTAGAAGGCCGAGAAACGCAGCTTCGGCGACGACAGCAGGGCCGCCAGCATGACGCCGATCGGGTTCTGCACCAGCATGTGGATGACGAAGAACCAGACGTTGTTCCTGAGCGCGTTCCAGAAGCCGGTCGACCAGTTGGGATCGCCGAACAGGGTGCGGAAATTGTCGAGGCCGACGAAGGTCTGCACATTCTCCACCGCCTTGAACAGCGCAAGCTGGAGCGTGCCGACCAGCGGCAGAATCATGATGGCGGTGTAGATCAGCACCGCCGGCGCCAGGAAAACGCCGATGTGCCAGCGGATCGCTCTTTTCGGTGCGGTCATCGGACTTGATCCATCCCCTCTCAGGACCCGATTGCGGACAGTATAGCCTTCGTAGTCACTTTGGCGACTGTTTCCCAAGGCAGGGCAAGTCCTTCGCGCTCCTGCTTTCGGAGGGACGCAGGCAAGCCTGACACTGCGGGGTTTCGAGCGCGGGATGGAAGGCCGCGCCAGCGCGCCTCGCTTCCATCCCGGCTTGGTTTTTCGACCGGCGCTCAGGCGCCGGAACGGCCCCCTCCCTTCCGGGAGAGGGCCAGGCCGTGCCTTACTTCGCCGGCTTGTACCAGCTGTCGAGGCCCTTCTGCAGCTTCTCTGCAGCCTGCTGGGGCGTCTCGGTGCCGTTGATGACGTTGGCCGATTCCACCCACGTCTCGTTTTCCAGGTTCGGCGTACCGCGCGACAGGATCTGGTAGGTCGAGCGGATGGTCGACTTGCACTTGCCGCGCCAGGAGACGAATTCCTGCGCCAGCGGGTCCTTCATTTCCACCGGCTTGGAGTTCAGGCTGAAGAAGCCCGGCAGCGCGTTGGCGTAGATTTCCGCGAACTCGGGCGATGCCACCCAGGTCAGGAAGGTCTTGGCCGCGTCGGCGTTCTTGGAAGCTGCGTTGAGACCGATGCCGATGTCGTTGTGGTCGGAGATGTAGCAGGTGTCGCCCGCCTTGCCGACCGGCGGCGGGAAGGCGCCCATCTTGAACTGCGCCTGCGCGTTGAACACCGAGATCTCCCACGAGCCGGCCGGGTAGATGGCGGCGCGGCCGAGCGTGAACAGGTTCTGGCTGTCAGGATAGGTCTGCGCCTCGAAGCCGTCGCCGAGATAAGGCTTCCACTTGGCCAGTTCCTCGAACGGCGCCACCCAGTCCGGATCGGTCAGCTTCTGCTCGCCCTTGATGAGCGCGACACGGCCTTCCTCCCCCTTCCAGTAGTTCGGGCCGATGTTCTGGTAGCCCATGGTGGCGGCTTCCCAAAGGTCCTTGGTGCCCATGGCCATCGGGATGTAGGTGCCATCGGCCTTGATCTTGTCGAGGGCGGCGAAGAACTCGTCGCGGGTCTCGGGAACCTTGATGCCGAGCTGGTCGAAGGCGTCCTTGTTGTAGATGAAGCCGTGCAGCACGGAGGCCATCGGCACGCAGAAGGTGGCCTTGCCGTCGTCGGTGGTCCAGGCCGCCTTGGCGGTGTCGGAGAAGTTCTCCATGCCCGACAGCGTGGTCAGGTCGGCAAGATTGCCCTTGTTGTAGAGCTCCAGCGACTTGTCAAACGGGCGGCAGGTGATGAGGTCGCCCGCCGAACCGGCCTGCAGCTTGGCGCCGAGGGCCGCGTCGTATTCGGTCGGTGCCGACGGCGCGAAGGTGATCTTGATGCCGGGGTTCTTCGCCTCGAAGGCCGGGATCAGCTTTTCCTGCCAGATCGACAGGTCGTCGTTGCGCCAGCTTTCGATAGTCAGCGTCGCATCGGCGGCGAGCGCGATGCCAGCGGTGCCGAGGAGGCTCGCGCCGCCAAGCAGGGCCGTCAGAAGTCTCTTTGTCATGTTCACTCTCCCAGTTGACCTGTCAGGTTCGGTTTTGACGAGACGGAAGGCGGTCGCCCTTCCGTTCCCCTCGGATTTCGGAAAGGGCGGGCCTGAGCTTTTGTCCGCTCCTCTCCAGCATCGTGCGCGCAGCGCCGGCGTCCTTGGCGCCGGCGGCGAGCAGAATGGCCGTCTTGACCGCGCCGCCGCTTTCCTCGAGCCGGCGCTCGGCCTCTTCGGGCGCAATGCCGGCGACGGCGGCGACGATGCGGGCCGCGCGTCCGCGCAGCTTGGCGTTGTCGGCGAAAAGGTTGACCATGTAGCCGTCGTGGACGTGGCCGAGATGCACGGCCGCCAGCGTCGACAGCATGTTGAGCGCGATCTTCTGCGCGGTGCCGGCGCCCATGCGGGTCGAGCCGGCGATCACTTCCGGCGGCGTTTCGAGAAGGATGGCGGCGTCCGCCCTTTCGAGCAAAGGCGCGCCGCGATTGTTGGCGATGGCGATGGTGGCGGCACCGCGCCGCTTCGCCTCGTCCAGCGCGCCGAGGGCATAGGGGGTGGAACCGCTGGCCGACAGCGAGATCACGCAGTCGCCGGCACCGACGCCGGCCTGCGCGACCGCGTCCGCGGCGGCGCCGGCATCGTCTTCCGGCGCGCCGGCGAGGTCGCGCAGCGCCTCTTCGCCGCCGGCGATCAGGATGAGAATGCGCTCGCGCTCGATGCCGTAGGTGCCCGGCAATTCCAGCGCGTCGGCCAGCGCCATCAGGCCCGAGCTGCCGGCGGCGGCATAGACCAGCCGGCCGCCGGCCCTGAGGCTTCCGGCAACGAGCAGGGCGGCTTCGGCAATGGCGGGGACGGCGGCGCGAACAGCCTGGGCGGCCTCGATCTGGCCTTCGGCGAGCGACGACAGGATTTCCTGCGGAGAGCGGGTGTCCAGCCCCTCCGCATTGCGGTGCAACGCTTCCGTGCGCGTTTGCGCCATGCCCTTGATCCTCCCGATGGGCTGACAATACCAAAAAAATACCACTTGTCCAGACGCATTAACGAATTTGTCGCCGGGGGTCCGATAAATGCGAACATCTGGTTGATTTTGCTTCAAATTGCGCAGTTCATCCCGTGGCGCACAAATTAACTCTTGGCTATTGGTATTTTATTGGTATTATCACCGAGGAGGAGGATCCGATCGTGCATTTCGTGCTCGGCATCGATGGCGGCGGCACCAGTTGCAAGGCCGCGCTGGCGACAGCGGACGGCGCCGTGATCGGCCGCGCCAGGAGCGGCGCCGCCAATATCCGCACCGACCTCACCGGCGCCCGCACCCATATCGTCGACGCCGCCAGGCAGGCCTTCCTCGCCGCCGGGCAGGACCCGGACCTCATACCGGAAACGCCGGCGGTCCTCGGCCTCGCCGGCGCCAATGTCGGCACCTACCGCCAGCAGTTGCAGGCCATCCTGCCGTTCGCCGCGAGCCGGGTCGAGACGGACGCCGAGATCGCGCTGGAAGGCGCCGTCGGCGCCGGCGACGGCGCCATGGCGATCGTCGGCACCGGAACCGCCTACATGGCGCGCAAGGACGGCAAATCGCGCGCCGTCGGCGGCTGGGGCTTCCAGGTCGGCGACCAGGGCAGCGGCGCGCGCATCGGCCGCGACCTCCTGGAACAGACCCTGCTCGCCCATGACGGCATCCGCCCGGCCTCACCGCTGACCGACGAGATGCTCGCCGTCTTCCGCAACAACCCTGAGGATGTGGTGGAATTCACCACCAACGCCAAGCCGGGCGATTTCGGCGGCTTCGCGCCCAAGGTGTTCGAGCACGCGGCCAAGGGCGACGCCGTCGCGCAATGGATCGTCGACAAGGCGGTCGGCGACGTCGAGGCGGCGCTCGGAGCGCTGGAGCTGAGGCCCGGCGATCCGCTCTGCCTGCTGGGCGGGCTCGCCGGGCTCTATGCGTCGCGCCTCACCGAACGCTACCGGGCGCAATTGAGACAACCGCTGGACGACGCGCTGGGCGGCGCGGTCAGCATGGCGGCGCGGCTGTTTTCGGAGCAGGGCCGATGAGCGAGGCCGCCGACGAAATCTTCGCCACGCTCCGGCAATCCGGCCAGAGCGGCGCGCCGCTCTACCTGCAACTGCGCCGAAGCATCGAGGACGCCGTCAGGCGCGGCCTCATCGGCCCCGGCGACGCGCTGCCTTCCGAGCGCGACATCGCCACCAAGGCCGAAATCTCGCGCGTCACCGTGCGCAAGGCGGTGCAGGATCTGGTCAAGGGTGGCATCCTGGTGCAGCGCCACGGCTCCGGCACCTTCGTCGCCCCGCGCATGGAGCGCGTCGAGCAGTCGCTGTCCCGGCTCACCTCCTTCACCGAGGACATGGCGCGGCGCGGCATGGCGGTGCGCTCGCAATGGCTGGACCGCGGCCTCTACGCCCCCTCGCCCGACGAGATGATGGTGCTCGGCCTCGCCGCCAGCGAGCTGGTGGCGCGGGTGGCGCGCCTGCGCATCGCCGACGACACGCCGCTCGCCATCGAGCGCGCCTCGCTGTCGGCGCGCGTGCTGCCCGATCCGGCGGGGATAGGCTCCTCGCTCTATGCCGCGCTGGAGGCGACGGGCAACCGCCCCGTGCGCGCCGTGCAGCGCATCTCGGCCGCCAATCTCGGCGAGGGCGACGCGCGCCTGCTCGACGTGGCGCCGGGCGCGGCGGGCTTGCGCATCGAGCGTATATCCTATCTGGCCAGCGGCAAGGTGATCGAGTTCACCCGCTCGGTCTATCGCGGCGACGCCTACGATTTCGTCGCCGAACTCAGGCTTGGCATCACCGCCGACGAAACAGGGAGAGGCGCATGAGCGACCACAAGACCCATATGCGGCGCGAAGTCGAGGAAATCCCGGAAGCCGCCGCACGGCTGCTCGACGGCTCGGGCGCCGCGCTTGAAGCCGCCGGCCGTGACATCGCAGCGCGAGACCCGCATTTCCTGGTGACGGTGGCGCGCGGCTCCTCCGACCATGTCGCCGCCTTCATGAAATACGCCGTCGAACTGACCGCCGGCCTCGCCGTCGCCTCGGTCGGCCCTTCGGTCGCCTCGATCTACGGCGCGAAACTCAGGCTCGCCGGCTCCGCCTGCCTGGCCGTCTCGCAATCCGGCAAGAGCCCCGACATCGTGGCGATGGCCGAAAGCGCGAAAGCAAGCGGCGCGCTCACCATCGCGCTCACCAACACCGCCGGCTCGCCGCTGGCCACCGCAAGCGATCACGCCATCGACATCCTCGCCGGCCCGGAACGCAGCGTCGCGGCGACCAAGACCTTCGTCAACTCGGCCGTCGCCGCCCTTGCTCTGATGGCGCATGCCACCGGCAATACCGGCCTGCTCGAGGCGCTGAAGGCGCTGCCTAGCCAGCTCGAACAGGCCATCGGCTGCGACTGGATGGCCTTGGCGCCGGCGCTCGAAGGTGACAGCTCGCTGTTCGTGCTCGGCCGCGGCCCGTCCGCCGCGATCGCCGCCGAGGCGGCGCTGAAGTTCAAGGAAACCTGCGCCATGCACGCCGAGGCCTACAGCGCGGCCGAAGTGATGCACGGCCCGCTGGCGCTGGTCGGCCCCGGCTTCCCGGTGCTGACGCTGGCCGCGCGCGACGCTTCTGAGCCGTCGCTGGCCGAGGCCGCCGACGCGCTCGCCGCCAAGGGCGCGGACGTCTTCGTCACCTCGGCGCTGGCGAAGGCGGCAAACCAGCTGCCCCATGTCGCGACCGGCCATCCGCTGACCGACCCGCTGCCGCTGATCGTCTCCTTCTATGCCTTCGTCGAGGCCTTCGCGCGCCATCGCGGGCTCGACCCCGACACGCCGCGCAACCTGCGCAAGGTGACGGAAACGCTGTGACGGGGGCCGCGACGTGACCGAATCCTTCGCCCTCACCGCCAGGCGCATCTTCGACGGCGACGGCTGGCACGAGGATGCCGCGCTCGTCGTCCGCGACGGGCTGGTCGAGGCCATCCTGCCGACGGACGCCTTGCCGAAGACTGTGAAGCGCATCGACACCGGCGACCTGCTGGCGCCCGGCTTCGTCGACCTTCAGGTCAACGGCGGCGGCGGCGTCATGCTGAACGACCATCCCGACGTGGCTTCGATCCGCACCATCTGCTCGGCACACGCGCCGTTCGGCACCACCGCATTGTTGCCGACGCTGATCACCGACACGCCCGAAATCACCGCCGCCGCGATCACCGCCGGCGAACAAGCGGCGCGGGAGGCCGTGCCCGGTTTCCTTGGTCTGCACCTGGAAGGCCCGCATCTGTCGCTGGCCCGCAAGGGCGCGCACGACCCGAAGCTGATCCGGCCGATGACGGAGGCCGACCAGGCCGCGCTGATCGCGGCACGCAGGCACCTGCCGGTGCTGTTGACGACGGTGGCGCCGGAATCGGTCGACCCGCAGCAGGTGGCGGCCCTCGCGCAAGCCGGCATCGTCGTCAGCCTCGGCCACACCGACACGAATTTCGCCGCCGCGCGGGCCTATGCGCATGCCGGTGCCTCGGTGGTCACGCATCTGTTCAACGCGATGAGCCAGATCGGCAATCGCGAGCCGGGGCTGGCGGGTGCGACGCTCGACACGCAAGGCCTATCGGCCGGGCTTATCGCCGACGGCATCCATGTCGATCCGGCGACCATCGGCATTGCCGTGCGGTCCAAGCGGGGACCGGGAAAGATCTTCCTCGTCACCGACGCCATGGCGACCATCGGCACCGACATGGCGTCCTTCACCCTCAACGGCCGCACCATCTACCGCAAGGACGGGAGGCTTACGCTGGCGGACGGCACGCTGGCAGGCGCCGATCTCGACATGATCTCGGCAGTCCGCTTCATGCATCGCACGATCGGCCTCGAGCTTGCCGAGGCGCTGCGCATGGCTTCCCTCTACCCGGCCGAAGCGGTCGGCCAGGCACACCGGCTCGGCCGCTTCGCCAAGGGCACGGCGGCGGATGTCGTGGCGCTGTCCGACGCGCTCGACGTCAAGGGCGTATGGATCGGCGGCCGGCAGGTGGCCGGATAACCTCTTTTCCTTCTCCCCGTTCAGGGGAAGGTCCGCAGGGCGGCCCGAAGTGCCGGATGAGGGGCGGTGCTAACGATCGGAAGCTGGCGCCGCCCCTCACCTGCCTGCCGGCCTCCTCTCCCCGTAAACGGGGCGAGGAAAGCTGGCCGCAACGTCGGCGATCCCCCTCTCCCCGTTTACGGGGAGAGGGTAAGGGTGAGGGGCGGCGCGACCTTCGCCATAGACGTCATCCCACCCCGACATAGCGCTTCACCGCCGAAGGGTCGGCGCGCAGCACGTCTACCCCGACCGTCTCGCGGTTGCGGCCGTTCTCGATGAAGGCGACACGGTCGGCGACCGGCAGCACGGCGTCGACCCGCTGCTCGACCAGGATGGTGGAGACGCCCTGCTCCCGCAGCTTCGCCACCGTCTCGCGGATCTTCGCGATCATCGACGGCATCAGGCCTTCGGTCGGCTCGTCGAGCAGCAGCACCTTCGGTTCGAGGCAGAGCGCGCGGGCCATGGCGAGCATCTGCTGCTCGCCACCCGAGAGCGTGCCGGAGCGCTGCTTCAGCCGTTCGCGCAGCAGCGGAAACAGGTCGAGCACGGCTTCGCGGACGGACGCGCCCTTCTTGCGCGCCATCAACCCGATCTCGATGTTCTCGGCCACCGTCATATCGGCGAACAGGCGCCGGCCCTGCGGCACGTAGGCGATGCCGGCCTTCGGCACCTCGTGCGCCGGCAGGCCGGCCAGGTCCCGCTCCTCCAGCCGGATCGAGCCGGCCGCAGCCGGCACAAGGCCCATGATCGCCTTCAGCGTCGTCGTCTTGCCGGCGCCGTTGCGGCCGAGCAGGCACAGCACTTCGCCCCGCTCCAGCGCAAGGTCGAGGCCGAACAGCACCTGCACTTCGCCGTAGAAGGCGTCGAGGCCGGCAATGGCGAGGATGGCGCTGTCGCTCATGCGGCTTCCCCCGCCCCGGTGCCGAGATAGGCCGCCTGCACGGCGGCGTCGGAGCGGATCTGTTCGGGCGTGCCTTCGGCCAGCACGCGGCCGGCATCGAAGACGGTGATGCGGTCGGCCAGTTGCATGACCAGCGGCATGTTGTGCTCGATCAGAAGCACCGTCGCATCCTCGGCGACCGTGCGCACCAGCCGGACGAAGTCCTCGATCTCGGCGTCGGACAGGCCTTGCGTCGGCTCGTCGAGGATGAGCAGGCGCGGTTTCAGCGCCAGTCCCATGGCGACCTCCAGCAGGCGCTGGTGCCCGTAGGCAAGCTGGCCGGCCTGCATGGCGGCACGGTCGGCCAGCCCGACCTTTTCGAGCGCCGTCAGGACGCCGGTGTGTATGGCGCCGCGGGAGCGTCCGTCGGTCAAGGTGCGCTGCACCGGAAGCGCCACGTTGTCGTAGACGCTCAAATTGGGAAAGACGCTGGTGATCTGGAAGGTGTAGGCGATGCCCAGCCTGACGCGGCTGTGCGGCGGCATGTCGGTGATGTCGCCGCCGTCGAACAGGATCATGCCGGCGCTCGGCAGGACGCGGCCGCAGACCATGCTGACGAAGGTGGTCTTGCCGGCGCCGTTGGGGCCGATGACGGCGCGGATCTCGCCCGGCATCAGCGTGAAGTCGACGCCGTCGACGGCCTTCAGCCCGCCGAAGCGGCGCGTCAGCCCCTTGGTGACGAGCAGCGGGTCCATGGGCAGCGGGCCGATCATGGCAGCCATCCAAGCCAGCGGGCGCGCAGCGTGCCGAGGATACCTTTCGGGAAGAACAGCACCAGAAGGATGAGCACGACGCCGACGATGAGCAGCCAGGCGGAGGTGAAGGAACTTGCCGTGTCGGTGACGACATACATGACCAGCGTGCCGAGGAGGGGCCCGAGCGTCGTGGCGGCACCGCCGAGCAACACCCAAAGCAGCGGCAGGATGGAATATTGCACGCCGGCGAAGTTGGCGCCGACATAGCCGAACAGCAGCGCGAAGGCCGCACCCGCCGCTGCCGAGATCGTGCCGGAGACGGTGACGGCCGCGAGCTTGTTGGCGAAGGTGTCGTAGCCCAGCATCTTCGTGCGCTCCTCGTTCTCGCGGATGGCCACCAGCACGCGGCCATGGCGCGAGCGCACCAGCGCCAGGGTGGCGAACAGCGCTGCGGCAAACAACGCCAGCGCCGCCATGTAGCGCACGGTCGGGTCCGTGAGGTCGAAGGCGGCACCGAGATTCAGGATGCGCGCCGGCTGCGGGATCACCAGGCCCTGGTCGCCGCCGGTCCAGCCGGCGAAATAGATCAGGGACAGCGCGAAGACCTGCGCGAACATCATGGTGACGATCATGAAGGCAACGCCGGAGGTGCGCAGCGCCAACAGGCCGATGACAAACGCAAGCACCGCACCGCAGGCAATGCCGCTGACGAAAGCCAGCGGCACGGAGAAGCCGAAATGGACGATCGTCAACCCGGTGCCGTACATGCCGGCGGCGAAGAACATGGCATGGCCGAGACTGAGCAGGCCGGCATAGCCGAACAGCACATTGTAGCCCATGGCGAACACCGCCAGCACCATGATGCGTGCCATCAGCCCGTGATAATAGGCCGGCAGCACGAAATTCAGTGCGAACAGGACGGCGAGCACAACAAGGTGCAGGCCGTAGACCTTCGCGGGCCTGTCGTCCCCGCTCATCGCGCCGCCGTCCCGAACAGGCCCTGCGGGCGGAACACCAGCACCAGCGCCACCGCCAGCGTGGCGATCATCTTGGCCAGCGTCGGCGAGAAGAACATGGAGACGACGCCGTCGGAGACACCGATCAGCACGGCCGCCACCACCGTGCCGCGCAGTGAGCCCAGACCGCCGATGATGACGACGATGAAGGAGAGCAGCAGCGGGTCCTGCCCCATCAGGTAATGCGCCTGGCTGATCGGCACGATCAGCACGGCGGCAAGGGCGGCCAGCATGGCGCCGAGCGCGAAGACGCCGGCATAGACGCGGCCGACCGGGATGCCGAAGGCCTGCGCCGTCTCGCTGTCATACTGCGTGGCGCGCATGGTGAGGCCGATCTTCGTGCGCGTCAGCACCAGCCAGGTGGCGATCAGCAAAAGGGCGGCGGTGGCGATGATGGAGAGCTTGTAGGCGGAATAGCCGAACCACGGCAGCGACAGGCGGACGTTGAAGGGCGGCGCCACCGGCCGCGCTTCGGGGCCGTAGAAGGTCAGCGCCAGTTGCTGGATGATGTAGAGCAGGCCGATGGTGGCGACGATGGTGGATTCGGGATTGTAGTTCAGCCGCGACAGCACCAGCCGCTCGGCCAGCCACGCCACCGCGCCGACGACCAGCGGCGCGATCACCAGCGCGGCGACGAAGCCGAGGGCGGGATGGCCGCCGAGCGCGTTCGCCACCGCCCAGGCCAGCACCGCGCCCAGCATGAAGAACTCGCCGTGCGCCACGTTGACGATGCGCATGACGCCGAAAACCAGCGACAGGCCAAGCGCCGTCAGCGACAGGACGGCTGCGGTGACGAGGCCTTCGAGAATGGCCAAAAGGAGATGCGGACCGAAGGCCATTCAGGCGTCACCTTGGTCTTCGATCGGAGGCCATTGGCGGGACGTATGGAAGTGCAGTCGCACTGCTGGGCGGCGAAGACAAGGAACACAAGCAGCAGCGCGCAAATTTCTTCCCACAATGTGGGCATGGTGATTGCATATGGCGGCGCTCCCCCACCCTAACCTTTCCTCACAAAGGCAGGGCTATCGCACATGGCGCTCCCCCTCTCCGTCTTGCTTCGCAAGCCACCTCTCCCCCACTTCGTGAGGGGAGAGGATGGGCACCAAGGTTGCGGCCGGCGTATCCTCTCCACCCGAAACGGGGGGAGAGGTGGCGCGCCCGCAGGGCGCGACGGAGAGGGGGTAACGCGCCATGTGCGATAGCCCTGCCTTTGTGAGGAGAGGTTATGGTGCACAACGACAGGCTTCACTCGGTGGCCTCATCGATCCGGCGCCGAAGTCCCCCGCCGAATTGCGGCTCTGGCTCCGACCTCCTCTTGGGTGGACCATTTCCCTTCGGCAATAGATTGCCTTGCCTTCTCCACCTTGCGGCGCAGAAACTCGACATATTCCCTATCCTGCTGAACGTAGTCGCGCATGAATTCACGCACGATCTGCGAAGCGGGACGGTCGGCGGCGGCGGCAGCGGCCATGAAGGCGTCGCGCAGTTCCGGTTCCAGCTTCATGGTGAAGACGGCTTCCTTGGCCATGGCAAAGGCTCCTTTTCGATACTGACGACGTATATACGCCGTCAGTATCCTGGCGACAAGGAAAGCCTACAGCGGCTGGGTGGTGTAGTCGGCTTCCGGCTCGTACATGCCGTCCTCGATCGTCGTCTTGTGGACGACGTTGAGCTTGCCGCCTTCCAGCTTGGAGATGTTCTGGCTGCCGAAGACCTGATGGATCTTGCCGTTGAACACTTTCTTGCCCTGCGGGTGCTCCGGCCCTTCGGCGAACTCGGTCAGCGCCTCGGTCGCCTCGACCAGCTTGGCGCGGTCCTGCGGCCCCTTGTAGTCGGCGTCCTCCATCGCCTTCTTTATGACGTAGAGCGTCTCCCAGCAGCCGAACATGTGGGCGGCGGTGGAGACGTCCTTGGCGTCGCCGACGGCGGCGCCGTTGTCGTCGATGCCGACGGCGGCGCGATAGGCCTTCTCGGCCTCGCTGTCACCCGCCTGCGCATAGCGCGGCGAGCCTTCCCAGAAGTGGCTGCCGTCGAGATATTCCAGCCCGGGGCTGTTGATGTCGACGGCCTCCAGCGAATCGATGAAGCCGAACAGCTTCGGGCCGTTGGAGCCGTAGAAGTCTCCGAGTTCCTTGACGAAGGTGAGCACGGCCGGGCCGACCATGACATGGTAGATCACTTCCGTCTCGGCCGGAATCTGCGGGAAATACTTGGTGAAGGAGGATTCCGTCGGCGGGATGGCGATCTGCGCCACCACCTTGCCGCCGGCCTTCTCGATCGCCGGCGGCAGGTAGTCGCGATGATCGTAGCCGAAGGCGTAGTCGGGGAAGATCATGGTGACCTTCTTGCCGGCGTTGGCGGCGATCCACGGGGCCACCGAGGTGACCTGCGCGCGCACGTCGGTGATGCCGGGCTGCAGGCACCAGCGGTTCATCTTGCCGGAGGCGACATGGTAGCCCTCGGAGATGACGTAGTAGGGGATCTTCAGTTCGCCGGCGGTCGGCGCCGAAGCGATGACGACGTGGGAGAACAGCGTGCCGTAGACGATGTCAGTCTTGTGCTGGTTGGCGAACTTGGCCACCACCTCAGCACCTCGGGCGGCATCGGTGCCGTCGTCCTCGACGATGATCTCGATCGGGCGGCCATTGATGCCGCCGGCATCGTTGATGGCCTTGACGGCGGCGTTGGTGGTGCGCTCGTACCAGCGGCCATAGGCGGCGCCGATGCCGGTGCGGTGCGCCTGGAAGCCGATCCGGATCGGCTCGGAGCTTTGCGCCTGGGCATAGCGCACGAAGCCCGGCGCCACCGCCAGCCCGGCGCCGGCGGCCAGGCCCTTCAGCGCGGTGCGGCGGCTCAGCCGGTTGCCGGAGAGGTCGAAAAATCCCTTGCGGTCAGTCATGGCGGTTCCCCTTTGTTATCGACGTCGACCAACGGATGAAGACGAGAGCGGCGCTCCTGCGACGGACGCGGAAAATTGCATGTGTACAAACTAAATCATCAAAGCCCGGGCCTGACAAGCGAGCTTTCCGCAACGGCAATCGGCCCGCTCGCGATCATACCGCCGGCGCCGACAGGAGCCACAGGCCGAAAACGGTGTAGGCGACCATCAGAAGCGTCAGCGGCACCTGGCTGAGCACGGCGGCGCGGGCGCCGCCGTGCAGCCGGGCCGCGAGCCCGTGCGCCACCAGCACGGCGAGCACATGGCCGGCGACGATGGCGCCGGCCTGCACGTTCCACAGCCACCAGGCCGAGTGCGCGCCGGCGACGATGCCGGCCGAGACATGCAGGTGCGCGGTGCCGATGAGGTTCCAGCCGCGCGCGAACGGGTCAGACAGCGCGACCAGCGCATACTGGCCGTCGACCAGCAGCGCCGTCAGGTAGTGGGCGACATGATAGGCGAGCGCGATCGGCACGATCGACCACACCAAAAGGCCGGCGGCGCGGCCGAACGGGACACCGTCGCCGGCAAGGCGCTGGCCGAGCCATACAGCAAGCAGGAAAGCGCCGGCGAGCAGCAGGAACGTCAGCACGAGGCCGAAGGCGCCGATGCCCATGAGCGCCGTGCGACCCGGATAGTCGAGCGGATTGACGCCGAACCGTCCGAGCCAGAAGAAGGTCTTGGACAGGCCGTCGAAGGAGACGGAGGACAGCGCCAGAAGGATGAACGCCGTGCCGCTCGCCGCCAGCGGTGCGGCGCCGAAGAGCTTGGAACCGGGCAGGCAAAGAGCAAGCCGGCGGCCCGTGCGCTCTACCACGCCGAAGCGCGCGACCATGGTGAAGAACAGCGTCAGGAATTCGCCCTGGCGGCTCCACGGCCGGTAGCCGAAGGCGAGCATGGCGGCAAAAGAAAACAGCCAGTAGAGGCCGGCGGCCGTCGCCAGCCGGGCCGGATCGTCGGGCGCCGGGTCGACCAGTTCGAACCAGGCGAACGCGAAGAACAGGACGAAAGCCGGCCAGCAGCCGAGCCATGCCGGCAGCCGCCATGGCACGCGTGGACCGAGCAGGCCGGCGGCGAGACGCCAGGGGCCGTACCAGGGATTGAGCCATCGCCAGACATCGCCGAGAAGGCCCTGCACCAGGACCAGCCCGGCCCACAGAAGCGTCCATATCGTCAGCGGCAGCGGATTGGAGAGCGGATCGCGGCTGCCGACGAAGCCGGCCACGACCAGTGCTGCGAAGACGGCGAAGGACAACAGCGAGACGGCGAGGCGCGGGCCTTCCCCGGCCTCTAACAAAGGCACGCGGCGGCGCCACAGCCGCGCCGGCGCGCTAGCCGGCAGCAGAGCGAGCACGAGGAAGGACACGGCGACAGCGACGGCGCCGCCGAGAAGGTAGTAGCCGGTCGGCAGAAGCAGCACATGGCCCCGGTCGGAGGCATGGGCGAAGGCGGATGTGGGGAGAAGAAGCGGGACAATGACAGCGAGGAGACCGCCCATGCCCGCTCTCTGTTCTGCATTCAATGATACCTCCCTCCCCCTTGCGGGAAGTGACAAGGGGTGGGGGTTGCGACCGGGCGGTATCGGCGAAATTCCCATATGCAAACCGCCCTGCTAAAATTTCACACCTTCACCAGCTGCCGCACGCGATCCTCCTCGCCGAAGATGCGCAGGTAGCGGGCAATCTCCTTCCTGTCGCCGGTGGCCTTTTCGGGATTGTCGGACAGCTTCACCGCCGGCCGGCCGTTCGCCTCGGTCACCTTGCAGACCAGCGAGATGGGGTTCAGCCGGTCGGTCGGCGTCGGCGCGCAATCCTCGAAGTCGTTGGTCAGGTTGGTGCCCCAGCCGAAGGCCATGCGCACCTTGCCCTCGAAATGTTTGTAGGTGTCGATGATGGTGTCGACCTCCAGCCCGTCGGAGAAGATCAAGAGCTTCTTCTTCGGGTCCCTGCCCTTCTCGCGCCACCAGGAAATGATCTTCTCGCCACCCTCGATGGGCGGCGCGCTGTCCGGCCGGAATCCGGTCCAGTCGGCCACCCAGTCGGGCGCGTCGCGCAGGAAGGCCGCCGTGCCGAACGCGTCCGGCAGCACGATCAGCAGGTTGCCGCCATAGTAGCGTTGCCAGTCCAGCAGCACCTGATAGGGCGCCGCCTTGAGTTCCTTTTCGGTATCGGCAAGGGCCGCCAGCACCATCGGCAATTCGTGTGCGTTGGTGCCCAGCGCCTCCAGGTCGGTGTCCATGGCGAGCTTGACGTTGGAGGTGCCGGTGAAGGCATCGCCGATGCCTTCCTTCAGCGCCTCCACGCACCAGCGCTGCCACAGGAAGGAATGGCGGCGGCGAGTGCCGAAGTCGGAGATGTTGATGCCCGGCAGCTTCTTCAGAAGCTCGGTCTTGGCCCACATCTTGGCCTTGGCGCGGGCATAGAGCACGTCGAGCGCGAAGGGGCCGAACTGCCGCATGGCGGCGCGCGAACGCAGCTCGTTGATGATGGCGAGCGCCGGGATCTCCCACAGCGTCGTCAGCATCCACGGCCCCGCGAAGGTCAGCTCGAACTGGCCGTCGCGCTTTTCCAGATGATATTCAGGCAGGCGGAAATCCTCCAGCCAGGCGAGAAATTCCGGCTCGAAGATCTGCTTGCGGCCGTAGAAATTGTTGCCGCCCAGCCAGATCATCTCCTTCTTGGAGAAATGCAGCGTGCGGGCATGGTCGAGCTGTTCGCGCAACTCGCCTTCGTCGATCTCGTCGGCCAGCCGGACGGGGCTGCGGTTGATCAGCGAGAAGGTGGCGTCGACCTTCGGGTACATGCCCCAGATCATCTGCAGCATGAGAAGCTTGTAGAAATCCGTGTCGAGCAGACTGCGCACGATCGGATCGAGCTTCCAGGTGTGGTTGTAGACGCGCCGTGCGATGTCGGTCTTGGTCATGCGGTCCGGCCCCGGGTCGGAGTGGCTGATCAGGCGGTTGCGACAGGCCTTCTAGCATCGAATCGCGCAACGCGCTGCCTGCTTCGCCCTTGGTCCATAAGAAAACCCCGGCCTTCGCCGCGGGGTTTTCTTATGGGGAACGCGCCGATCGCGTGGCAGTAACAGGCGTATTCGCAGTAGCCGCTCCGATAGAAGACAACGAAATCACCGGCCTTGCCGGTTTCGGCCAGCCGGTCGAGCGTATCCGGCACCGCCTGCCCGGTGCCGGGGCCGGGCACGGAAATCCCCTTGTCGAGATTCTCGCCGCCGTCCGCCGGGACGGTGACGGCGGCGCGGGGTCCGTCTCAGCCGAAATCCGGCGCCGGCGCCAGCCGGCCACGCCGCAGCCAGCGCGCCAGAAGCAGGATCGACACCGACGCCAGCCCGACCGAAAGGCCGATCCAGATGCCGTTGCCCTGCAGGCCGACGTAAAAGGCCAGGACCACGCCGAGCGGCAGGCCGATGCCCCAATAGCCGATCGCCGCATAGATCATCGGCACGGTGGTGTCGTGCAAGCCGCGCAGCATGCCGGACGCCACCGCCTGCGCGCCGTCGAAGATCTGGAACAGGGCGGCAAAGGCGAGGAACGACACCGCCAGCACGATGACCGGCGCGTTGGCGGGATCGGTGACATCGACGAAGGCGCTGATGAGCGGGCGCGGCCACAAGAGCATGACCAGCGCCATCAGCGCCATGAAGGACACGCCGAGGATGAAGGCCGTCCAGCCGGCGCGACTCACCCCCTCCTTGTCGCCGGCGCCGTGAGCGAGGCCGACGCGCACCGTCACCGCCTGATTCAGGCCGAGCGGCACCATGAAGGTGATCGAGCAGACCTGCAGGGCGATGGCGTGCGCCGCCAGCGGATCGGCGCCGATCAGGCCCATCAGGAGCGCGGCCGCATTGAAGATGGTCACCTCGAAGGCGAGGATGCCGGCGATCGGCAGGCCGAGCTTCAACAGGCCCATGAAGCGCGGCCAGTCGGAGCGCCAGAAGCGACCGAACAGGCGGTAGCGGCGGAACTGTCGCTCGACCAGCACCACCACCGTCATGCCGATGAACATCAGCGTCGAGGACAGCGTGGTGGCGAGGCCGGAGCCGGCGATGCCCATGGCCGGGAAGCCGAAATGGCCGAACATGAACAGCCAGTTGAACAGGGCGTTGGCGGCCACGGCCAGAAAGACGATGACCAGCGCCCAGCCCGGCCGCTCCAGCGCCGAGATGAAGGACCGCAGGATGATGTAGCCGTAGAAGGGCAGCACGGCCCATTGCAGCCAGTGCAGGTAGATGCCGGCCAGATGTGCCAAGTCCGGCTCCTGCCCCATCAGGAGCAGCAGCGCCTCGCCGTGCCAAAGGATGAGCCAGATGGGAATTGCGACCAGAACGGCCTGCCACAGGCCCTGCCGCACGGTGCGGCGGATGTCGCGCACCGAATGGCGCTTGCGGCCGAGCTCGGTCGCCATCATCGGCGAGGTGGCGAGCATCAGGCCGAGGCCGAAGATCATCAGCATGAAATAGAGGTTGGAGCCGAGGGCGCCGGCCGCCAGCTTCGCGGGGCCGAGCCGGCCCATCATCATGACGTCGGTGGCCGTCATCGCCGTCTGGCCGAGATTGGTCAGCACCATCGGCCAAGCGAGCGCCACCGTCGCCTTGATTTCGGAGCGCCAGAGATTTTCCGGCGCGCGCGCTCCGGCTTCCATCACGGACATGGTCGTCAATCCACACACGGCGCGTCGGCAAATCGGCCGGAAGCCGCACGAATCGCCGCGGCACGTCATGGCGCCGCGGGCAAGATGCGGTTTGTCGACGAAAAGGCGCAAAAAGACAAGAGGGCCACCGCCACAAGCGCCGGACCAGCGGCGGCACCCTCGCCGGGGCCGTTGCATTCGCCGCCCGCTCCTGCGACGAAAGCAGGACGAAACGGAAAGGTTAGGCATGAGCGGAGCGGTCTCGGACATATGGCTGGTGCGCCACGGCGAAACGCAATGGAGCGCGTCCGGCCGCCATACCGGCCGCAGCGACATTCCCCTGACGGCCGCCGGCGAGGCGGCGGCGCGTGGCTTGGCCGAAAGGCTGGAGGGACAGGCGTTCGCCGCCGTCTGGTCGAGCCCGTCGCAGCGAGCGCGCCGGACCTGCGAACTGGCCGGCTTCGGCGACCGCTGCATCGTCAAGGACGATCTCGCCGAATGGGACTACGGTGCCTACGAAGGCCTGACGACGCCGCAAATCCTGCAGGAACGCCCCGGCTGGCTGCTGTTCCGCGACGGCTGCCCGGACGGCGAGCAGGCGGCGGACGCCGGCCGGCGGGCCGACAGGATCGTCGCGGCCCTGCGCGCCGAAAACGGCGCTGTGCTGATCTTCTCCAGCGCGCATTTCCTGCGCGTGCTGGCGGCGCGCTGGCTCGGCCTGCCGCCCGAGCAGGGCGCCCTGTTCGTCCTCGACACGGCCAGCATCAGCGTGCTGGGCTACGAGCACCATAGCCGTGCCGAGCCGGTGGTGCGCGGCTGGAACCGGCGCTGACCTCGTACTGGTTGCGCCGCACCCCCACCCCTGTCCCCTCCCCGCAAGGGGGAGGGAGACGCGGACAGTGCCGTTCCGTTCGAAATTATCAAAGTCGGCATGTCGTGGTGCAGCCGCAAAATCCCCTCCCCCTTGCGGGGAGGGGTTAGGGGTGGGGGTGCGCGCCATATGCGATTGCCTCCACAGATGAGAGGCAACGCCGCCGCGACGGGCATTGGTTTCAGACCATGGCGTCGAGCGCCTGCCTTTGCCGGTGCATTTCGAGGAAGATGCGGTAGTCGCGGTCGAAGCGGCGCGCGGCGGAGGGGTTCGGCTTGCGCGCGCGGCCTTGCTGCCGCATGGCGACGCAAGCCGCGGGAAGGCTCGGGAACAGGCCGGCGGCGGTGGCGGCGACCATGCCGGTGCCGGTGAGCACCGCCTCGTCCAGTTCCGGCTCCACCACCGTGCAGCCGGTGGCGTCGGCATAGAGTTCCATCAGCAGCGGATTGCGGGTGTGGCCGCCGGTGACGTGCAGCGTGTCGATGACGTAGCCGTTGCGGTTCAGCGCCTCGAGGATATGACGCACGCCGAGGGCGATCGCCACCGCCGTGCGCCAATAGAGTTTGCACAGGCTGTCGAAGGAGGCATCCAGCGTCAGCCCGCTGACGACGCCGACAGCGTGCGGATCGGCCAGAGGCGAGCGGTTGCCATGGAAATCCGGCAGCACATGCAGGCGGCCAGCGAGGTCGAGCCCTTCCACCTGCCGCAGTTCGCCGATGCGGGTGGCGATACGGGCATGCATGGCCGCGTTCGGCTCGCCGCCGGCGCCGTGCCAGCGAATGACATGGTCGAGCAGCGCGCCGGTGGCGGACTGGCCGCCTTCCGACAGCCAGAGCTCAGGCAAGGCGGCGCCGAAATAAGGCCCCCAGACACCGGCGAAAGGCCGCGGCTCCGGCGACATCGCCATCACGCAACTCGACGTGCCGGCGATCAGCGCTAGGTGCCGGCCGATGTTTTCCGCGTCCGCGGCGAAACCGCCCAGCACGCCGAGCGCACCGGCATAGGCGTCGATGACGCCGGCGCCGACGCGGCAGGCCTCGCTCAGGCCGAGATCGGCCGCCGCCTGCGGCGTCAGCGGGCCAAGGTCGGCGCCGACAGGACTTGCCCGGTCCGGCAGGCCGGCATGGTCGAACAGGTCCGCCAATCCGACGGCAGCGAAGAAGTCCTCCTGCCAGCCCGGTTCCTCATGCGCCAGATAGGTCCATTTGGCCGTCAGCGTGCATTGCGAGCGGGCGGGCGAGCCGGTCGCCTTCCAGCCGAGGAAATCGGCGAGGTCGAACAGACGGCCGGCGCGCGCCCAAGTTTCAGGCATATGGCGTTTCAGCCACATCAGCTTCGGCACCTGCATCTCGGGCGACATGACGCCGCCGATGAAATCGAGCACGCGATGCCCGGTCGCGGTGCATTCGTCGGCCTCGGCGATGGCACGGTGGTCCAGCCACACGATGGTGTCCCAGTCCCGCCCGCCGCCGGTCGAAACGCCGAGCGGTTGGCCGTCGCGGTCGCGCACGACCAGCGAGCAGGTGGCGTCGAAGGCGATGCCGGCGACCGCTTCCGGCGCCACGCCCGCCTTCTGCCGCGCCTCGCGAACCGCCGCGCAGACGGCCGCCCAGATGTCCTCGGAGTCATGCTCGGCGTGATCCGGCTTCGGCTGGTTCATCCGGATAGGCCGGTCGGCACGGCCGAGCAGCCTGCCGTCCGCATCCAGGATGCCGGCACGGGCACTCCCGGTGCCGACGTCGACCGCACAGACGAAACCGCTGCTCACCATGCCTCTCCCGACATTGCGGCGAACCGCAACCGGGGGCGACTATAAGGACGGGTTCGGCCGAGGCAAGGCGGAGTGGAAGTGTAACATCGTCGCCCGGGGAACAGAGCGATCTCGATTTACACCTCTGCCCTACGCTCGTCATTCCGGGCAAGCGCCGCGAAGCGGCACGCCGACCCGGAACCCATTGAGTTGGCGCGGCCGGGCGGCGGAAAGGCACAAGCGCCGATGAAGGCGCCGAGACGAGGACCGGGCCGTGCCCGAAATCATCGGACCAATAGGTTCCGGGTCGTCACGCCGCTTCGCGGCGCTTGCCCGGAATGACGAATGTATTCTGGCCGAAAGCAGCAATGCTACAGACGGCTATCAGCCCGCCAGATAGCGCGTCAGCGTGGCGCGGGCGCCGTCCTTCCACAGTGCGTCCAGCGCCTTGGCGAATGCGGCGGCGAAGGAGGCCGAGCGGCCGACCTCGCCGTAGATGTCCTCCATGGCCAGCCAGGCGGACGGGTCGTCCTTGGCCTTAACGGAAGTCGCCTGCATGCGGTCCCAGTTGGGATCGTTGGGCTCGATGACGGCGCCCGAATCGGTGGTGCCGAAGCAGTAGCGGCACCACAGCGCCGATTCCAGCGCCAGCCCCGCCGCATCCTTGCCCGCGTTTAGCCGGTCTGCGATGGTGGGGATGATGAATTTCGGCTGGCGGTTGGAGCCGTCGAGGCACAGCCGCCGCACCGTGTCGCCGATCTTCGGGTTGGAGAACCGCTTCTCGATCAGTTGATAATAGGCCTGCAGGCTGGTGTCCGGCACCGGCGGCACGGTCGGGATGATCTCCTCGCGCTCGACCTTTTCCAGGAAGCCGCGCACCAGCGGCTCGGCCATAGCCTCGTGGACGAAATGGATGTCCATCAGCCCGGCCGGATAGGCGATCGCCGCATGGCCGCCGTTGAGGATGCGGATCTTCATCTGCTCGTAAGGCGACACGTCGGGCACGAACTGCACGCCGACCTTCTCCAGCGGCGGCCGGCCGTCGGTGAAGCGGTCCTCCAGCACCCATTGCCGGAACGGCTCGCAGAAGACCGGCCAGGCGTCCTCGACGCCGAAGTCGTCGGCGAGGATCTTGCGCTCGCGCTCGCTGGTCGCCGGCGTGATGCGGTCGACCATGGCGTTGGGAAAGGCGACGGTGTCGCGCACCCATGCGGCAAGGTCCTCGTCCACCAGCCGGGCGAGGCCGACGACGCCGTCGGCGGTGACGCGGCCGTTGTGGGGGATGTTGTCGCAGGACATGACCGTGAACGGCACGATGCCGTCGGCACGCCGCCGCACCAGCCCGGCCAGGATGATGCCGAACACCGTGCGGGGTGCGGCGATGTTCCTGGCATCGGCGACGATGTCGGGATGCGTCGGATCGAAACGGCCCGACGCCGGGTCGATGAAGTAGCCGCCCTCGGTGATGGTCAGCGAGACGATCTTGATCGACGGGTCGGCCAACTTTTCGATGATCGCGGCTGCGTTTCCCGGCGTCAGGAAATCGATCATCGCGCCGGTGACGCGGGCGCTCATATGGCCCTCGTCCTGCTCGACAACGGTGGTCAGCCAGTCCTGCCGCGCCAGCTTTTCACGGCCCGCCTTCTCGCCCTCGAAGACGCCGGCGCCGACCAGCGCCCAGTCGTGGCCGAGGCCGAGGTTGAACAGGTCGTCAAGATAAACCGCCTGATGGGCGCGATGAAAATTGCCGACGCCGAAATGCAGGATGCCGGCCTTCAGGCCAGAGCGGTCGTAGCGCGGGCGGTCGACGGCGACGCGGAGGGAAGCAAGGTTCGATAGCGAGAGTTTCGTGGTCATGACGCGAAAACTCCTTCCGAGAATCTGAAGCCCATCCAGACCGTCGAGCTTCCCCCTCTCCGTCGCGCTTCGCGCGCCACCTCTCCCCCACTTCGTGAGGGGAGAGGATGGGTGCCAACCTTGCGACCGGTTATCCTCTCCCCCGATGATCGGGGGAGAGGTGGCGCGCGAAGCGCGACGGAGAGGGGGGCGATCCGGACGCGACGGCCTAAGAAATGAGGAAAGACGGCAACCATCCTCAGCTCATCCACTGGCCGCCATCGACATTGTAAGTCTGGGCGACGATGTAGTCGGCTTCGTCGCTGGCGAGGAAAACCGCCATGCCGGTGAGGTCTTCGGCGCGGCCCATGCGGCCATAGGGCACGCCCTCGCCGACCAGCTTCTTCTTCTCGCCGAGCGGGCGATTCTCGTACTTTGCAAACAGCGCGTCGACGCCGTCCCAGTGCTCGCCGTCGACGACGCCGGGCGCGATGGCGTTGACGTTGATGCGGTGTTTTATCAGGTCCAGCCCCGCCGACTGGGTGAGCGAGATGACGGCAGCCTTGGTGGCGCAGTAGACCGCCACCAAGGCCTCGCCCCTGCGGCCGGCCTGGCTCGCCATGTTGATGATCCTGCCCCCCTTGCCCCGGGCGATCATCGACCTGGCTGCCGCCTGCAGCATGAACAGCGTGCCCGCCACGTTGACGGAAAACAGTTTTTCGTAGCTGCCCCTGGCGATCTCGACGATGGGCGCGGCGTCGAACAGGGCGGCGTTGTTGATAAGGATGTCGAGCCCGCCGGCCCTGTCTTCGACCGCCTTCACCGCCGCATCGATGGAAGTCTGGTCGGTGACGTCGAGCTTCACCGCATAGGCCTTGTCGCCGATCTCCCGCGCGGTCTTTTCGGCCGCCTCAAGGTTGATGTCGGCAATCGCCACGGTGGCGCCCTCGCGCACATAGGCTTCCGCAAATGCCCTGCCGATGCCGCGCGCCGAGCCGGTGATCAGCGCCGATTTTCCTTCGAGCCGCATCGAACCCGCCCTCACCCGAGCGCCTTGCCGTCCGGCCCGAAGCGGTGCAGCCGCCTGGCGTCGGGCGTCAGGTAGACGGTGTCGCCGTGGCGGGCGACGACATCGCCGCCGGCGCGCACGTTGACGGTGCCATGGTCGTCGGTATGGACGTGGACGAAGGTGTCGGAGCCGAGATGTTCGGCGACGCCGACCTTGCCCTTCCAGTCGCCGGCACTGGTGGAGATGGCGATATGCTCCGGTCGGATGCCGACGGTCGCGGCACCGTGCTTGCCCGCCGCGGCGCCCTCGACGAAGTTCATCTTCGGCGAACCGATGAAGCCGGCGACGAACAGGTTCTTCGGCGTCTGGTAGAGCTCCATCGGCGAGCCGACCTGTTCGATGTTGCCGGCGTTCAGCACGACGATCTTGTCGGCCATGGTCATGGCTTCCACCTGGTCGTGGGTGACGTAGATCATGGTGGTCTTGAGCTGCTGGTGCAGTTCGGAAATCTCCAGCCGCATGGTGCCGCGCAGGGCTGCGTCGAGGTTGGACAGCGGCTCGTCGAACAGGAAGGCGCTGGGCTGGCGCACGATGGCGCGGCCGATGGCGACGCGCTGGCGCTGGCCGCCGGAGAGCTGGCCCGGCCGGCGTTCCAGATAGTTGGTCAGGTTGAGCACGCGGGCGGCGTCCTTGACCTTCCTGTCGATGACGTCGGGGCTCTCGCCGGCCATCTTCAGCGGAAAGGCGATGTTCTTGGCCACCGTCATGTGCGGATAGAGCGCGTAGGACTGGAACACCATGGCGAGCTTGCGTTTTGCCGGCGCCTCGTCGGTGACGTCTCGGCCGTCGATCATGATCTTACCCGAAGTCGTGTCCTCCAGCCCCGCGATCAGCCTCAGCAAGGTCGACTTGCCGCAGCCGGACGGGCCGACGAAGACGACGAACTCGCCGTCGGCGATATCGAGGTCGATATCGGGAATGATGGTCGTGGCGCCGAACGCCTTGTGGACGTTTCTCAAGACGATGTTGCCCATGATGCGTCTCCCCGAAATTTCGCTGGTCGCCGTTACTTCACCGCGCAGTCACTACTTCACCGCGCTGCCATCACTTCACCGCACCGAAAGTCAGGCCGCGCACGAGCTGCTTCTGGCTGAACCAGCCCATGATCAGGATCGGCGCGATGGCCAGCGTCGAGGCGGCCGAAAGCTTCGCCCAGAACAGGCCTTGCGGGCTGGAGAAGGATGAGATGAAGGCGGTCAAGGGTGCTGCGTTGATGGTGGTCAGCCGGATCGTCCAGAACGCCTCGTTCCAGGCGAGGATGATGTTCAAGAGCATGGTCGAGGCGATGCCCGGCACCGCCATCGGCGTCAGCACATAGACGATCTCGCCCCACAGCGTCGCGCCGTCCATGCGCGCGGCTTCCAGGATCTCGCCGGGAATCTCGCGGAAGTAGGTATAGAGCATCCACACCACGATCGGCAGGTTGATCAGCATCAGCATGACGGTCAGGCCGATACGGCTGTCGAGCAGGCCCCAGTCGCGGAAGATCAGGTAGATGGGAAACAGCACCGCCACCGCCGGCATCATCTTGGTGGACAGCATCCACATCAGGATGTCCTTGGTGCGCTTGGTCGGCGAGAACGCCATCGACCATGCGGCGGGAACGGCGACGAGGAGGGCCAGGATGGTCGAGCCGACCGACAGGATCACCGAGTTGAGGAAGAACCTGAAATAGCCGCTCTGCTCCTCGACCGCCGTGTAGCTCTCCAGCGTGCCGGACGGGATCAGGTTGAAGCCGGCGATCGCCTCCTGCTCCGACTTGAAGGAAGTGACGATGGTGTAGAGGATCGGAAAGAAGATCAGCAGCGCGACGATCCAGGCGGCGATCGTGACGATCGTCTTGTGGCGGTTGGTGACGGCACGGGCCATGGTCGCCTCCTACTTGTCCAGGTTCTTGCCGACGGCGCGCATGAGGAACAGCGCGACGATGTTGGCGAGGATGACGGCGATGATGCCGCCGGCCGAAGCCTGGCCGATTTTGAATTCCAGCAGCGCCTTCTGGTAGACGAGGAAGGGCAGGTTGGTGGAGGCGTAGCCGGGGCCGCCATTGGTGGTGACGAGGATCTCGGCATAGACCGACAAGAGGAAGATCGTCTCGATCAGCACGACCACGGTGATGGCGCGAGCCAGATGCGGCAGCGTCAGGTAGCGGAAGCGCGCGAGGAAACCGGCGCCGTCCATCTCCGCCGCCTCCTTCTGCTCGCCGTCGAGCGATTGCAGCGAGGTGAGCAGGATCAACGTGGCGAAGGGCAGCCACTGCCAGGCGACGATGATGATGATGGAAGTGAGCGGCAGGTCGGCGAACCAGTCGACCGGCTGGACGCCGAAGAAGCGGGCGATGTCGGCGAAGACGCCGTAGCCCGGATGCATGATCATGTTCTTCCACACAAGGGCGGCCACCGGCGGCATGACGAAGAAGGGCGAGATCACCAGAATGCGCACGATGCCCTGCCCCCACATCGGCTGGTCGAGCAGGAGCGCAAGGAGGATGCCGCCGACGATGGTGATGGCAAGCACCGCCAGCACCAGCACCAGCGTGTTGACGATGGAGGCGGCGAAGGCCGGGTTCTTGAAGAACAGCGCGTAGTTGGAAAAGCCGATGAAGCCGTCGCGGATCGGGTTCAGCGGATTGTACTGCAGGAAGGAGAACCACAGCGTCACCGCCAGCGGCACGATCATCCAGACCAGGAGCAGGATGACCGACGGCGCCATCATGAAGCGCGCGAGCGTGCTGGTCTGTCTGGTGGCCATTGTTCTCTCCCCGAACGCGTGTCTCCAGCGCGCTCCTAGCCAATCATTCCAAAATGCGGATCAAGCCGCATTCCGGTGGCAAATCATAGCGTCGGCGTCGACGCCCCCTCTCCCCGTTCACGGGGAGAGGGTAAGGGTGAGGGGCGGCGCAGACGTTGCGGAACGAGACGCCGCCCCTCATCTGCCTGCCGGCATCTTCTCCCCGTGAACGGGGAGAAGAAAGCTCTCCCCTTACTGGAGGTAGCCGCCTTCCTGCATCGAGGCGGTGGCGGCGTCCTGCGCCTGCTTCAGCGCCTCGTCGACGCTCGACTGGCCGGCAAGCGCGGCCGAGAACAGCTGGCCGACCGTCGTGCCCAGCCCCTGGAATTCGGGAATGGCGACGAACTGGCCGCCGGTATAGGGCACCGGCTTGACGCTCGGCTTGGTGATGTCGGCGGCATCCATGGCGGCCAGCGTCGGGCCGGCGAAGGGAGCGGCCTTCTTGTAGTCCTCGTTGTTGTAGAGCGAGGTGCGGGTGCCGGGAGGGGCGCTGGCCCAGCCCTCCTTCGAGGCGACGAGTTCGGTGTAGCCCTTGCTGGTCGCCCACGAGACGAACTTTTCCGCCGCCTCGGCCTTCTGCGAGGACGCCGGGATCGCCAGGTTCCACGACCACAGCCAGTTGCCGTGGTTGTCGACGCCTTCCTTGCTCGGGAAGATGGCGAAGCCGACCTTGTCGGCGACGGTCGAGTTCTTCGGATCGGAGACGAAGGATGCCGCCACGGTGGCGTCGATCCACATGCCGCACTTGCCCTGCTGGAACAGCGTCAGGTTCTCGTTGAAGCCGTTGGAGGAGGCGCCCTCGGGGCCGGCGTCCTTCATCAGCTTGACGTAGAAATCGAGCGTGTCCTTCCATTCCGGCTGGTCGAACTGCGGCTGCCACTTCTCGTCGAACCAGCGGCCGCCGAAGGAATTGTCCATCGCCGTCAGGAAGGCCATGTTCTCGCCCCAGCCGGCCTTGCCGCGCAGGCAGATGCCGTTGATGCCGGCGGCGCGGTCGGTCATCTTGCGGGCGGCGTCGCCGATGAATTCCCAGGTCGGCTTGTCGGGCATCTTCAGCCCAGCCTTCTCCATCAGGTCGGTGCGGTACATGATCATGGCGGATTCGCCGTAGAAGGGCGCGGCATAGAGCTTGCCGTCGACCGAAAGGCCGCCGCGGATGGCCGGCAGGAGATCGTCCACGTCGTAGTCGGCGCCCAGGTTGTCGAGTGCGAGCAGCCAGTTCTGCTTGGCCCAGATCGGAACCTCGTAGTTGCCGATGGTGATGACGTCGTACTGGCCGCCCTTGGTGGCGATGTCGGTGGTGACGCGCTCACGCAGCACGTTCTCCTCCAGCGTCACCCAGTTCAGCTGGATGTCGGGGTTCTTTTTGGTGAAGTCGTCCGTCAGCTTCTGCATGCGGATCATGTCGCCGTTGTTGACGGTGGCGATGGTGATGGATTCGGCGTGCGCGGCGAAGGCCAGCGCGCTGGCCGAGCACAGGCCAAGAACGAGCGTGCGAAGTTTCATCGAAATCCTCCCAGATGAAATGAGCAATTGCTTTCTTCTTGGGCAATTACTCACTTAGAATGAATTATGTCAAGCGGATTCGTTGCTGCGTTGCAGCAGCGCGAGCGGCTGTCCTGCCGCCGCTTCGACGGCAGCGGATTCTGCGAATCTGGGAAAAAACCGGCGCAAGGCGTCAGGGGCCGAGCGAATCCTTCACTTCGGCTAGGATCCACTCGCGGAAAAGGCGGATCTTGGGAACGTTGCGCCGGCCGGACGGATAGACCAGCCAATAGGCATGGCCGTCGTCGCCGACGATGTCGAAAGGCTGGATCAGCCTGCCGTCGGCGATCTCCACCTTGAACAGCGCACGGGTGACGATCGCCACGCCCTGCCCGGCGATCGCGGCATTGGCCTCGTAGGCCTGGGCGCCCAACGAACTGCCGGGACGCTGCGCCAACCCGTCGGCCTCGACGCCGGCCAGTTCGAACCACGTCTTCCACCAGATATCGCCGGGATCGAGGATCGGCAGCTTCAGGAGGTCGGCAGGCTCCTTCACGCCGCCGATGCTCGCGGCGAGCTTCGGGCTGAGCACCGGCGTGAAATCGGCGCGGAACAGCATGTGGGTTTCGACGCCCGGCCACTTTCCGCTGCCGGAGCGGATGGCGACATCGACCTCCTCGCGGGCGAAATCGACGACGCGGTTGGAGGTATCGACGCGCACCGCGAGCGACGGATGCGCAAGCTGGAAAAGGCCGAGATGCTGCGCCAGCCAGTTGGCCGCGAAGGTAAGCAGCGTCGAGACGCACAGCACGCCGTCGGCGCCGCCGCGCGCGTCCGTATAGGCCTCGCCGAGCAGGGCGAAAGCCTCAGCCACCTTCGGCGCCATGCGCTGGCCGGTGTCGGTCAGCGCGATCTGGCGCGGCTTGCGTAGGAACAGCGGCGCGCCGACGCGCTCCTCCAGCAGCTTGATCTGATAGCTCACCGCCGCCTGCGTCATGCCGAGTTCCTCGGCCGCCCTGGTGAAGGACAGGTGGCGCGCCACCGCCTCGAACGCCCGGATCGCCGCAAGCGGCGGAAGCTGAAGGCCCATATGCATAAATCCTGCTTATGGATGATGATCGAGATTCAATTGGAAAATAGGCGCGAGCGCACCGAGATTCCATCCTCAGTCATCAAACGGCTTCAAGCATAGCGAAGGTTGGAACCCATGACCACGATGCTCGACAAGCTCTTTTCGGCCCCCTCCGGCTCGCTGCTTTCCCGGCTTTCGGCGAGCGGACGACGGCGGCAATCCCTGATCGACGTGCGCGAGTTGCCCGCCTATGTCCAGCGCGACATCGGCCTGTGCGACGGGGAAGAAGAGATCACCCGTCGCATACAGAGGTCGCGCGCCGAATGGCCCTTCATGCGGACAACAGCGCCGATGCGGTGCGTTCGTCCGTGATCAGTCCGTTGACGAGGCGCCGGTTGACGGCGGCGAGGATGCCCGGCAGCTTCTTCTCGCCCATGGCCAGCGCCACCACCAGCGACTTCTCGCGCGACGGCAGCGGCGCAGAGGACACGCGGTCGTTGGTGATGCCCTCGATCAGCCGACCCTCGCGGTCGAACACCCAGCCGACGATTTCGGCGACGCCACCGGCCTTGTGCAGCGCCTTGAGCTCGCTTTCGGAAACGAAGCCGTCCTCGTAGAGCGGCGCCTGCGGGCCGAGATCGCCGATGCCGACGAAGGTGACGTCGGCGCGCGCGGCCAGGTCCAGCGTCGGCTGGATCATCGGCTGGCCGAGCAGCATTTCCCGCTCCTGCGGCGACGAGGCGATGACCGGCAAGGGCATCGGGAAGGACCGCGCCTTGATGCGGTCGGCCATGGTGAAAATGACGTTGTAGAAGGCGGCCGAGCCGTCGGGCGAGATGTTGCCGGTCAGCGACACGACCTTGTGCTGCGGGCATTCCATCGGCGGCAACTGCTCGATGGCCGCTTTCAGCGTGCGCCCGGTGCCGATCGCCAGCACGATCGGCTCGGGCTTGCGCAGCCAGCGCTCGATCTCGGCGGCGGCGGCCTCGGCGACGCCGATGGTGGTGGACGACGAGCCGGGATCGCTCGGCACGACCTCGACGAGATCGAGGGCGAAGCGGGTGCGCAGTTGCGCGGCAAGGTCGAGGCAGGCGGCGATCGGGTGATCGAGGCGGACCTTGACCAGGCCCTCGGAGACGGCGAGCGACACCAGCCGCTGCGCCGTCTGGCGCGAGATGCCGAGCTTGGCGGCGATCTGGTCCTGCGTGTTGCCGGCGACATAATAGAGCCAGCCGGCGCGGGCCGCGTCGTCGAGCCGGCTATGGCCGCTGCCGCCTTCCTGTCGCGCGTTCATGGCGCTCCCTTTCTCCCCGATCCAGTTTCGCAGGGATTGTGCCGATACGCAATTGCCCTGCATCGGAGACAATTGCCCGTAAAGCGATCGATGGAATCGCCCGACATTTGCCACGTTATCAGGAAAGGGTTGGTGGCGCGCGCCAAACGGTCTATTCCTTTCTGCCGCAAACCGATTGGAAGGGTCATGACGCCGAAAGCGGTCTTCTGGGATATGGACGGAACGCTGGTCGACAGCGAGCCGCTGCATGCGGCGGCCCTTGCCTCCGCCATGCGGAGCGAAGGGCTGGAGCCGCCGGCCGACCTGCACGAGCGCGCGCTCGGCCAGACCGCGGCGCATATCTATGCGATGATGCGCGAGGAGTTCGGGCTGACCCTGCCCTTCCCCGACTGGATTGAGCGCAAGTACAGCCACTATCTCGCCGACCTTTCGGGCCTCAGGCCACGGCCCGGCGCCATCGAGATCTTCCGAGAGATCAACGCGCTGGGCATTCTTCAGGCGGTGGTGTCGAACTCCGACCGCATGGTGGTGGACGCCAACCTGAGCGCCGTCGGCCTGCTCTATCCGGGCATGAAGACGGTGAGCCGCAACGACGTGCGCGAAGGCAAGCCGCACGCCGAGCCCTTCCTGCGCGCCGCCTGGCTTGTCGACGTCGATCCCGTCGAGGCGGCCGTGGTGGAAGACAGCATCATCGGCGCCAGCGCCGGGCTCGCCGCCGGCATGAAAGCGATCTTCTGGCCGGAGCGGCCGGGCATGCGAGGCCCTGCCGGCGCCGTTACGGTGAACTCGGCGGACGAGCTGCGGGCCGCGCTGGGGTTGGGCTAGGCACACCCCTCTTCCTTCGCCCCATTTACGGGGAGAAGGTGCCCGAAGGGCGGATGAGGGGCAGCGCGAATTTCCATCGGAGGGGCGCCGCCCCTCACCTGCCTGCCGGCATCCTCTCCCCGTAAACGGGGCGAGGAAAGCTCAATGCCGATAATTCGAGCCTTCCTCGTCGAGGATCGCTTTCAGTTCGGCAAGATGCCGGTCGGCCTGGCCGGGATAGGCGTCGAGTTCGGCGGCCGTCTTCTCGGCGATCTCGTCCGACAGTACCCGCAGCGGCCGGCCCGTCCACAGGGCCTTGATGTAGGTCTCGGCGGCGCGCTCGAAATAGAACATGCGGTTGAAGGCGTCGGCCACGGTGTCGCCGATGACCAGCACGCCATGGTTGCCCATGACCATGACCTTGTTCTTCGGATCGGCCAGCAGCGCCGAGCAGCGCTCGCCCTCCTCCTCGAAGGCAAGCCCGCCATAATGGGCGTCAACGACATGGCGGTTGAAGAAGGTGGCGCAGTTCTGGTCGATCGGCGGCAGGCGCGAATCCGCCAGCGAGGCGAGCACGGTCGCGTGGATGGAATGGACGTGCATGACACAGCGCGCGTGGCGCACGTTGCGGTGGATGGCGCCATGCAGGCCCCAGGCGGTCGGGTCCGGCGCATCCGGCCCCGACAGGGTTTCGGGATCGTTGGCGTCGATCAGCAGAAGGTCGCTCGCCTTGACGCGCGAGAAATGCACCTGGTTCGGGTTCATCAGGAATTTCGTGCCGTCGTCATTGACGGCCAGCGAGAAATGGTTCGCCACCGCCTCGTGCATGTTGAGCCGCGCCGTCCAGCGGAAGGCGGCGGCCATGTCGGCGCGCTCCTCGGCGAACGGCAGGTTGGTGAGGTTCTCCTTGCGCAGACTGGCGACCGGCATCGGCGTGTTCTCCCGTTTGCCGCAGGATGACGCGCGGCGCCCGCGCGGGCAACCGGTTTCGGTTGGTGCAGCGGCGGGAGCGCGGCTCAGACGGGAAATGCGGAAAAGGCAAGCACCAGGAAGCCGGCGGCGATGAGCAGGCAGAGCGGCGAATAGAAGCGCCGGTCCAGCCGGGCGAAAGGCTGTTCGGGGGCAAGGCGCCGCCACCAGGGCGTGAAACCGAGGATGCCGCGCGCAAGGACCGCCAGGCCGATCATGACGGCGGTCGCCGCCAGCCCGGCGTGATCGAAGGGCGTGGCGAACACGCCTTCCAGCGCCAGCGGCCACAAAGTGACGAGGCACAGGCAGGCGGCCACGGCGAAGCAGGCGAAGGACGAGGGCATGGCATCGACGCCGCGGAAGCCGACCACGGCGCGGGCGCAAGAGGCGCCGTCGCGGCCCGGCCAGATGCCGCCGATGCCCCAATAGACATGGGCGGCAGTGATGAGAAGCAGGATCGCCGAGAGGACGAAAGCGAGCACAATCATGGGCGGAAGACCTCGTCAACCGGATTGGAGGGCGAAGTCGCGTCCGCCCCTCGGCAATCAGGCATGGTTGTGGCCGTAATGCGGATCGCCGGGAAGGCGGCCGAAGGCGTCGGGCTCGCCATGGCCGTGGTGATGGTCGTGCCCGCCATGGCCATGATGGTGGTCGTGATGCCCGTGCCCCTCATGGGCGCTGTGCAGCGGCCGGAAAGCCGCCGAGCCTTCCTTGACCTCGGCACCGAGCTTTTCCAGTGCGGCTCTGACGGCGGGATCGCGCAGGACGAGGATGCGGTCCTTGTCGACGGCGACGGCGAGATGCCGCTCGCCGAGATGCCAGGCGAGTTCGGCTAGATGGGCGCCGTCGCGGCCGCGCACCTCGTAGACCTCCTCGGCGGCGGCGGTGATGCCGACCTGGCGGCCGTCTTCCAGCACGAGGCGGTCGCCGTCTTCCAGCGTGACGGGTTCGAGCAGGTCGGCCAGAACCTTGTCGCCGCCCGCCAGCTCCACCACGCGGCGGCGCAACTGCCGCTCGTCATGGGCGAGCGCTGCGGTGTCGAAAGGCTGCGATGAGCCGGCATCGGCGGCGCGCACCACCGCCGTCGCACGCGGAAACTTGGTGAAATCCGTCTGGATGTTGAGTTTCACGGGGGGCGTTCCTCTTTTTGCCTGCCGCTAAACGATGGTGTCGAACAGGCGCAAAATCCACGACACCTGATAGACCAGCGCGGCGGCGACGAACAGGGCATGGAAACGCCGGTTGGAGGTCCATATCGCCGCAAGGCAGAGCAGGATGAAGACCGGCGTGCGCACCAGATACTCGCTGCCGAAGCGGGCGAAATGGGCCTCGCCCTTCATCAGCGTATCCGCGATATCGAGTACATAGGTCAGCGCCAGCAGGCCGAAGAACCACGCTCGCCGCTTGAAGAAGAAATCCTCGTAGCTGGCATAATCGTACAGAGAATCAGGAAACAGCAGCGCGCTGAGCAGGAAAAGCACGACGGCGTAGAAGATGATGAAGAGGTACTTGCCGAAGGTCCAGTCCTGGATGGCGTAGAGGCCGAATTCCCACCACCAGAAATGCACCAGCATGAGCAGGAGCAGGGCGACCCAGGCAAGATGCACCGGGTAGAGCTTGTACTGGTTCGGATGCTGGACGATGCGCGCCACGCCCGACAACAGCCGGGTGACGCCAAGGCCGACCACCATGCCCATGACGATGCGCAGGTGCGGGAAGATGTCGTGCGCGGAGGGAAGCGTTTCGGCGGGCATCGCGTCGCTCAGAAACTGCGGCCGTCGACCTTCTTGGGGTTGAGCCGGTCGGGCTCGACCCCCTCGAGGCAGCGGGCGTTGACGGCGATCATCGCCTTGCCGTCGGGCGTCGAGCCGCGGGCGAAGGACTGGATGCCGCAGACCTTGCAGAACAGGTGATGGATGGCGTGGCGGTTGAACAGGTACTCGCTCAGGCTGTCCTCGCCCGAAACCAGGGTGAAATCCTGCTCGGGCGCGAAAGTGAGGATGGAGCCCAGCCGCCCGCAGCGCGAGCAGTTGCAGCTTATGGTGTTGTCCAGATCGGCCGTCACCTCGTAGCGGACCGCGCCGCACTGGCAGCTTCCGTTGTAGCGCTGGGCACCCATCGTCTTCCTTTCCGGTTTTTCCCTGCCGTGTCGCGGTTGCGACAAGATTGCAGGGAACCATGCCGATCCCGTCCCGTTTCCGCAAGACGTCGGGAAGACCCGGCGCAAGGATCGGCATGAATTGAGGGAGAGTATCCTTGCATCACACTGCAAGACAAATCGCCATGGTATTGACCGCCTTCACCGCACTGGCATCGCCCGCCGCGGCCCAGAGCCTCGACGACACCACGGTCAAGAGCATCGTCGGCTCCGGCATCAGCGAGGAGGAGAAGACGGCGGCGGACGAACAGGCGAAGGTGCTGGCCGCCATCGACACCACGGCCGAGGCGACCAGCATGGTGCGCAAGACCTCCAGCGTCGATCATGTCGATATCGTCTTCCTCGCCGACACCGCCCGCAGCGAGGGCGGACCACCGCCCGAGATCGCCAAGAAGATCGAGCAGCACCGCGACGAGATCGCGCTGCTGCGCCAGGAGGTCGAGGCGAACGCGCTGCTCTACCACGCCATCGATTCCAAGCGCGTTCTGGTCGCCGACGTGCTCGCCGTCGCCTTCGACGGGCCGAAGAAGATCATCGTCTATGCCGCCGCCAAGCCGGCCGGCTGAGCCCTTCGCCGTGCGATCCGCCGTTGCGGACGGTTAAGCACGCGTCCGCTTTGTCGATATGGCTTGTTGCCTCCCGCGGTTTCGGTTTCTATACAGGGCCAAGCCTTCGGGCACCGCGTGGCATGGGGAAGGATGCGTATGGCTGACGAGCTGGCCCAGGATATCATCGCGAAGATCAAGGCTCATGCCGAGCCCGACGGCGAGGAAATCACGGAAAAGACCGAACTCACCGCGCTCGGCATCCACTCGCTTGAACTGACGGAGATCATCTTCGACCTCGAGGAGGCCTACGGCATCGAGATCGAGATGAGCACCTCCGACGCCTGGAGCAACCTGAAGAACGTCGGCGACATCGTCGAAGCCGTTCGCGCGCTGATCGCCAAGCAGAAAGCCTGATCGTCCTCCATGGCCGCACGCGTCGTCATCACCGGGCTGGGCGGCATCTGCGGCCTGGGTAGCAGCGCCGGGGCCATCTGGCAGGAAATGCGCGCCGGCCGCTCGGCCATCGGGCCGATCGAGAACCAGTCCCTGCATGACATCAAGGTCCGCACCGGCTGCGAGATCAAGGCCCTGCCGGAGCATGGGCTGGACCGCAAGCAGACCGTCTCGATGGACCGCTTCAGCCTGCTGGCCGTGCTCGCCGCCCGCGAGGCGCTCGAAAACTCGGGGCTGGAGCCCGGCAGGGTGGAGGGCCACCGCATGGGCGCCACCGTCGGGGTCGGCGTCTGCGGCTGGGAGGCGATCGAGGAGAACTACCGGGCGATCCTGACGGAAGGCCGCAACCGCGCCGGCATCTTCACCGTGCCGAAGGTGATGCCGGGTGCTGCGGCGGGCCAGGTCTCGATGGCGCTCGGCCTGCGCGGCCCGGTCTTCGGCGTCACCTCGGCCTGCGCTTCGGCCAATCATGCCATCGCCTCGGCGGTGGACCAGATCCGCGCCGGCCGCGCCGACGTGATGCTGGCCGGCGGCAGCGACGCGCCGCTGGTGTGGGGCGTCATGAAGGGCTGGGAGGCGCTGCGCGTGCTGGCGCCCGACACCTGCCGTCCCTTTTCCGCCGACCGCCAGGGCCTGTCGCTCGGCGAAGGCGCCGGCATGGCGGTGCTGGAAAGCTACGAGCATGCGACGGCGCGCGGCGCCACCATCCTTGCCGAACTCGCCGGCGTCGGGCTTTCGGCCGACGCCTCCGACATCGTGGCGCCGACCGTCGAAGGCCCCGAGCAGGCGATGCGCGCCTGCCTCAGGGACGCCGGCCTCAATCCGGAGGACGTCGACTACCTCAACGCCCACGGCACCGGCACCAAGGCCAACGACCAGATCGAAACGCAGGCGATCAAGCGCGCCTTCGGCGAGCATGCCTACAGCCTGTCCGTCTCCTCGACCAAATCCATGCACGCCCATTGCCTGGGTGCATCCGGCGCGCTGGAAATGATCGCCTGCGTCATGGCGATCCGCGAGGGGCTGGTGCCGCCGACGGCGAACTATCGCGAGCCGGACCCGGACTGCGACCTCGACGTGACGCCCAACGTGGCGCGCGAGCGCCCTGTCCGCGCTGCACTCTCCAACGCCTTCGCCTTCGGCGGCACCAACGCGGTGCTGGCCTTCAAGGCGGTCTGAGGGCGGCGCATCCGTTGCAAGACGCGGCGCGCGGATTTACCTAAAGTTCGCCCTCCCCGCATTCCTGCGCACCCCTTCAGGAGTTTCCCATGGCCGACCTTTCCGCTTTCCCGATCGCCTCGCGCTGGCCGGCCAGGCATCCCGACCGCCTGCAGCTCTATTCCGCGCCGACGCCGAACGGCGTGAAAGTGTCGATCATGCTGGAGGAGATCGGCCTGCCCTACGAGCCTCACTACGTCGACATCGGCAAGGACGAATCCTGGACGCCGGAGTATCTCGCGCTCAACCCGAACGGCAAGATCCCGGCGATCGTCGATCCGGACGGTCCCGACGGCAAGCCGTTCGGCCTGTTCGAATCCGGCGCCATCCTGCTCTATCTCGCTGAGAAGACCGGCAAGCTTTTGCCGGCCGACGCCGCCCTTCGCTACGAAACAATCCAGTGGGTGTTCTTCCAGATGGCGGCGATCGGGCCGATCTTCGGCCAGGTCGGCTTCTTCCACAAGTTCGCCGGCCGCGAGATCGCCGACAAGCGGCCGCTGGAGCGCTACGCCACCGAATCGCGGCGGCTGATCGGCGTGCTGGAGACGCGCCTGACCGGCCGGCCGTGGATCGCCGGCGACGACTACACCATCGCCGACGTGGCGACGCTGGGCTGGGTGCGCAACCTGATCGGCTTCTACGAGGCGCGCGACCTCGTCGGCTTCGACGATTTCCCGACAGTCGCGAAATGGCTGGAGCGGGGGCTTGCCCGGCCGGCGGTGCAGCGCGGGCTGACGATCCCGGCGAAGGGCTGACGCGGCCCTTCCTAAAGCGTGTCGCGATCTTTCAGATCCGCTCCCACGCTTTAGATTCTCGATTTTATGCATGTCTTTGTCCCGAAACCGGGTCCCACTTTCGGGAGACATGCTTTAACGGCAAAAGGCACCTACTTGGCCGACTTGTCATCCTTGCGCTTGCGCGAGGGCGTAGCCAGCTTGGCCGTCGCCACCACGGCGCCGACGGCAACCGCCGCCGTCGTCTTGGCGACCCGCGCCACCTTGGCGACGACGGAACCGTCACCGCTTTCGGAAGAACGGGAGGCGGCCTTGCGGACGGCGCTTTTCGACGCTGCCGGCTTGGCGGCCTTGGCCTCGGTCGCAGGCACAACCCGTTTCGGCGCGGCCTTGCCGAAGGCCGGCTTGGCATCCTTCGAGCGTTCGGCCACCGCCGGGCCGGCGCCGGCCCGCGTCTGGGTGACCTTGCCGGCGCTCTTGCCCGTTCCTTTGCCGGCCCCTGCCTTGGCGGCACGCGGCGCGGCCTTCTTCACATTCGCAGCCATGACATCCCTCGTCGTTCGGCAGGATCGCCGTTTGCCGATAACGGCAGAGGCGCGGCAAGGTTCCTGCGGCTCAGTCCCAGGCGCCGACGACCAGGTCGGCCGCCCGCCGGCGGGCCAGCACGCGCTCGATGTTGGGCATGTCGTTGGAGGCGATCCAGTTGGCGGCGTCCTCGTCGCTCCTGCCGTGCTCGTGCCAGCGCCGGCGCAACCGCAGTTCCAGTTCGTTGCGCGGCACGTCGACGAAGACGGAAAAGTCGAACAGCGGCGCCAGCCGAGACCACGGCGCCTCGTCGAGCAGCAGGTAGTTGCCCTCGACCAGGATGAAGCGGGTGTTTGCGCCGACGATCGCCGCGGCGGCGCGCGACAGTTCCATCGAACGGTCGAAGACCGGAACGGCGACGTCCGGTTCGCCGGCGCGAATGCGCTTCAGAAGCGTCTCGAAACCGGCGAAGTCGAACGTCTCGGGCGCTCCCTTGCGGGCGCGCTGCCCGCGCCGTTCGAGCACGGCGTCGTCGAAGTGGAAGCCGTCCATCGGCACCACCTCGGCGCCGTGCTCGGCCAGCACGTCGTGGAGAGCGGCCGACAGCGTCGACTTGCCCGATCCCGGTGGACCGGCGATGGCGACGACGAAGCGGGAGGCCTTGCCGGCGCGCTTGAACAGGGTGGCGGCGATATGGGCGATCTCGGACATGGCGATGGCCTCGGGTTCGAGCCTTCGGCGACCGGAAGGCTCCGGGTTTCCACATGCGTTGCCGTGGCGGATGGTTGCACATCCCAACGCCTGCCGGCAACGGCGGTTCCCGTCAGGTGGCCCCTGCGGCGCGCAGGAAGCCGCCGTCATGGGGAATGTCGCGCGTCCCGCCGTCGGCGAAAGCCAGTTCCAGATGCCGGGGCCGTACCGTCACCGACAGCGGCGGCTCGCCGCCGTCGAGCGGCACGACGCCGACGACCTGCCGGAAGGCGATGCGGCGGCCTTCAGCGAGGTCGAAGGCGGTCGGCACGCCTTCGCGCTTGAGCCAATTGTCGCCCAGCGAGGCGGCATGGCCGATGGCCGCGCGGCCGTCCTCGATGCCGAGCACGCCGCGATGGCGGCCGTTCCACGGCGCATAGTCGCGGCCGCCGTTGGAGATCCACAGCATCGTCACCGGCAATTCGGCCGGATTCTTCAGCACAAGCACGAGGTCCTTTTCCGCCCGCCGCGCCACCGCCGTCCAGCCGGGGCCGCCATGGCCGGCCTCGACCAGCGTGACGAAATCTTCGTGGCGACGGTCCATGCGGTAGTCCGTCAGGTCGGTGGTGCCGCCGGCCGCGGCCGGGAAGGCTGCGAGATCGTGCGTGCGCGCCGGATAGGCGAGCAGATAGCGGCCGCGCGCCGGGTCCGGCTCCGTCGCGTCGGCCGGCGTCGCCGCGACGCGCTTCGGCGAAAAGGCGAGCCGGCCACCGTCCTTCATCACCGTCATGGTATGATGGGCGACCGAGATGGCGCCCTGCCCGCCGACGAAGGCATGCTCCTGGTAGAGGAAGGGATGGCCGTCGCGCAGCGTCAGCGTCTTTTCCACCGTCGCGCCCATGACGGTGCGGGCGAGCCGGAAGGTCGCGCGCCAGCCGCCTTCTATTGCCGCGCTTTCCACAACGGCCCATGGGCTGTTCGCCGGCCAGCCGTGCAGCGGTGCTTTCTCGACGTCGGCGACGGAAAAGGGCGCGCAGAGGAAATCGCCGGAAAGACGGACGACGCCTTCGGGCAGGTCCGGCGGCAGCGTCTCGCGCGGCTCCTCGATCCACGGCGCGCGATGCAGCGGTTCGAGGGTGCGCCCGTCCGCCTCGATCGCCATTTTTGCGATGTGGCCGACGGCAAGGTCGAGCGAAACCGAAATGCCGCGCGCCGCGATGGTGACGGTGTCCATGGGGCCTCCCGAATCGCTGGATCGCCAGAAGACGCTTTCCGCGATGACCGTGCAAGCCGGTCGAAGCGTGCGGCGCATTAACCAAATGGACGCGGGGATTGGCTTAGGTTAGAGGGAAGTTCGTCAACGTTCCGTCAGAAAAGCCAGCCTTGCCGATCCTGAGCCTGCTCGCCCGCCGAAGCCTCGCGGCCCTCCTCGTCCTGGTCTTCCTGGCCGGCTGTACCGCCGCCACGCCGCCCGAGCGCGTGCTTGCCGTGCCCGCGCCGCCGCAGAAATACGCCGCCATCGTGGTCGACGCCAGGACCGGCAAGACGCTGTTCGAGGCCAACTCGACCCAGCCGCGCTATCCCGCCTCGCTGACCAAGATGATGACGCTCTACCTTCTGTTCGAGGCGCTGGAGAGCGGCCGCGTCACCAGGGACACGCAAATCCCCGTCTCGGCGCATGCCGCCTCGCAGCCGCCGACCAAGCTGCGCTTCAAGCCCGGCGAGACGATCGACGTCGATTCCGCCATCCGCGCGCTGGTGGTGAAATCCGCCAACGACGTCGCGGTCGCGGTGGGCGAATATCTCGCCGGCTCGGAGGAGGCCTTCGCCGCCGCCATGACCGACAAGGCGCGGCGGATCGGCATGCGGGCGACCGTCTTCCGCAACGCATCCGGCCTGCCCGACGACGGCCAGCACACGACGGCACGCGACATGGCGGTGCTCGGCATGGCGCTACGCAAGCACTTCCCGCAATACTATTCCTATTTTTCCGCCACCGACTTCATGTTCCGCGGCCGGCTGGTGCGCGGCCACAACGATATGCTCGGTCGGGTGCGCGGCGTCGACGGCATCAAGACCGGCTACATCCGCGCCTCCGGCTTCAACATCGTCACCTCCTACAATGCCGACGGCCGGCAGATCGTCGTGGTGGTGATGGGAGCCGACAGCGCCCGCCAGCGCAACGACCACGCCGAGGCTTTGCTGCAACGCGCGCTGTCGCCGGGCGGCGGCAGGACGGAACTGGTGTTTTCCGACCAGGGGACTGCGGCGGCCTACTGACGCCGGCGCGGGGTCATCGAACCCTGGCGCAGATACCCCCACCCCTGTCCCCTCCCCGCAAGGGGGAGGGAGACGCTGACGCCGCCCGCTCGCTCAAAACCGCTTGGGTCGAATTGTGGCGCCATTGCGGAATCCCCTCCCCCTTTCGGTGAGGGGTTAAGGGTGGGGGTACTGCGCCATGGACGATCTTCTCACCCCAGCAGGGTGCGCGTCAGGGCGTGATCCCGATCGGCAAGGCCTTCGATGACGCTGAAATGATGCCGGTCGGGCTCGACCACGGCGGCGGTCGTGGCGCCGAGGCCGGTCCAGACGTTCGCCAGCAGCGCGTTCTGGCGCAGGAACTCGCCGCGCTCGCCGCCGCCCACCCAGCAGGTGATGCGGGCGCCGGCCATCGGCCTGAGCAAGGCTGGGCTCTCGGCCAGCGCCTCGGCCTCGTCGAGGTGCAACGTTTCGTTCATCCCGGTCGTCATCAGCGGACGCAGGTCGTGCACACCGGAGATCGAAACGGTGTTGCGGATGCGGGCCTGCACGGCGGCCGGCAGCGGCGTGGTGACCGAGACCATGCGGCTCGCCAGATGGCCGCCGGCGGAATGGCCGGTCAGCACGACCGGGCCGGGCACGAGGCCGGCGGCCTTTGCAATCGCCGCGCCGACCTCGCGCGAGATGTCGGCGATCCGCGCATCCGGGCACAACGTGTAGGAGGGCATGGCCACCGCATAGCCGCGTTTCACGGCACCGCGCGCCAGATGCGACCACGAGCCCTTGTCGAACGCCATCCAGTAACCGCCATGGATAAAGACGGCGAGGCCGGCGGGCGTGCCCTGCGGCAGGAACAGGTCGAGGCGGTTGCGCTCGCCGGACCCATAGTCGATGTCCAGCCTGGCGCGGCCTGCCGCCGCAAGCTCGTCGCGAAAGGTCTTCGCCTGCTTCGCCCAGAGATCGGGCAGGTCCTCGCTGCCGACGATGTGGGGGCTGTTGGCGTAGGCGTCGTCCCAATCGCCGATCTGTCGTTCGAGCACCGGCGTCCTCCCTTCGGTATCCCAACACGGCAGCAATGAACGGCCTGCGTGGAGCCGTCAATGCACCACGGCGAAAAACTTTATGCTTGAAATAACACGGTCGCGGTGCGATGGTCAGCGATCAGCCGAGTGGGAGGTTTGGCTGTGTCACCCGCAAGACAGACCGACGGCGCCCTTTGCCTTCGCAAGGCGTCGTTTCCCGGCCTTCCGAGCCGGATGCGAGCGGCCCCGCACCTCTTCACGCAAGACATTTTCCCAGGAACCGGCATACTGATGCCGTGACCGGATCGACAAGGGCAACCGCAGAATGCTTGGACCGTCAGCGCATACCGACACCTTCACGCGTGACAACCTGCCGCCGGCGGACCAGTGGCCGGCCTTCCTGCTCGACGGCTTCCAATATCCCGACCATCTCAACGCAGGCGTCGAGCTGACCGACCGCATGGTCGACAAGGGCTTCGGCGACCACACGGCGCTGATCGGCAACGGCCGGCGGCGCACCTACAAGGAACTGTCGGACTGGACCAACCGGCTGGCGCATGCGCTGGTCGAAGACTACGGCGTCAAGCCGGGCAATCGCGTGCTTATCCGCTCGGCCAACAACCCGGCCATGGTGGCCTGCTGGCTGGCCGCCACCAAGGCGGGCGCGGTGGTGGTCAACACCATGCCGATGCTGCGTGCCGGCGAGCTTGCCAAGATCGTCGACAAGGCGGAGATCTCGCTGGCGCTTTGCGACACGCGGCTGATGGACGAGATGGTCGCCTGCGCCAAGGACAGCGCCTTCCTGAAGAAGGTCATCGGCTTCGACGGCACCGCCAACCACGACGCCGAACTGGACCGCGTAGCACTCTCCAAATCCGTGCGCTTCGAGGCGGTGAAGACCGGCCGCGACGACGTCGCCCTGCTCGGCTTCACCTCCGGCACGACCGGCGTGCCGAAGGCGACCATGCATTTCCATCGCGACCTGCTCATCATCGCCGACGGCTATGCGAAGGAGGTGCTCGGCGTGACGCCCGACGACGTGTTCGTCGGCTCGCCGCCGCTCGCCTTCACCTTCGGCCTCGGCGGGCTGGCGATCTTCCCGCTGCGCTTCGGCGCCACGGCGACGCTCTTGGAAAACGCCTCGCCGCCGAACATGATCGAGATCATCGAAACCTATAAGGCGACCATCTCGTTCACCGCGCCGACCGCCTACCGGGCGATGATGAAGGCGATGGATGAGGGCGCCGACCTGTCGTCGCTGCGCGTCGCCGTCTCGGCCGGTGAGACGCTGCCCGGCCCGGTGTTCGAGGAATGGGTGGAAAAGACCGGCAAGCCGATCCTCGACGGCATCGGCGCGACGGAAATGCTGCACATCTTCATCTCCAACCGCTTCGAGGACATGAAGCCGGCCTCGACCGGTAAGCCGGTCGGCGGCTACGAGGCGCGCATCGTCGACGAGGAGATGAACGAAGTGCCGCGCGGCACGGTCGGCAGGCTGGCGGTGCGCGGCCCGACCGGCTGCCGCTACATGGCCGACGACCGGCAGCTCAACTATGTGCGCGACGGCTGGAACCTGACCGGCGATTCCTTCTACCAGGACGAGGACGGCTTCTTCCATTTCGCCGCCCGCTCGGACGACATGATCGTCTCGGCCGGCTACAACATCGCAGGGCCGGAAGTGGAAGCCGCCCTGCTTGCCCATGAAGCGGTGGCCGAATGCGCCGTCATCGGCGCTGCCGATACCGACCGCGGCCAGATCGTCGAGGCTTATGTCGTGCTCGCCAAGGGCGCCGTCGGCGACGCGCTGATGGTCAAATTGTTGCAGGACCACGTCAAGGCGACCATCGCGCCCTACAAATATCCGCGCTCGGTCAGGTTCGTCGACGCACTGCCGAAGACGCAGACCGGCAAGATCCAGCGTTTTCGCCTGCGCGCGGAGGAAACGAAGTGAGCAAGCCCTACGATCCTTCCACGGAAGGGGCGCAGATGTCGTTCAAGGACCGCATGTCCTACAGCGACTATCTCGGCCTGGAAAAGGTTCTGACCGCGCAGGCGCCGCTATCGACCGCGCATGACGAGATGCTGTTCATCATCCAGCACCAGACCTCGGAGCTGTGGATGAAGCTGGCGCTGCACGAGATCAGGGCGGCGATCGCCTCGATCCGCGCCGACAGGCCGGAACCCAGCTTCAAGATGCTGACGCGCGTGGCGCGCATCTTCGAGCAGCTCAACAACGCCTGGGACGTGCTGCGCACGATGACGCCCAGCGAGTACACCGAGTTCCGCGGCGCGCTCGGCCAGTCCTCCGGCTTCCAGTCGTGGCAATACCGCGCCATCGAATTCCTGGCCGGCAACCGCAACCTTGCCATGCTCGGCCCGCACCGGCACCGGCCGGACCTGATGGAGAAGCTGGAAGCGATTCTTGCACAGCCATCGCTCTACGACGAGGCGATCCTGCTGCTCGGCCGCAGCGGCTTCGACATCGGCGCCGACGCCAACCGCTCCGACTGGCGCGAGACGCGGGCCGAGAGCGAGGAAGTGCTTTCAGCCTGGCAGAAAGTCTACAGCGACCCGCAGCGCTACTGGACGCTCTACGAACTGGCCGAGAAGCTGGTGGATTTCGAGGACTATTTCCGCCGCTGGCGCTTCAACCACGTCACCACGGTCGAGCGCATCATCGGCCTCAAGCGCGGCACCGGCGGCACCGGCGGCGTCTCCTACCTCAGGAAGATGCTGGAGGTCGTGCTGTTTCCCGAGCTGTGGAACGTGCGCACGCGGCTGTGAGGGTTGGGGCTGCTCGCTCCTCTCCGAAAGACAGGGGCGCATCACCCCCTCTCCGTCTCGGCTTCGCCGAGCCACCTCTCCCCCCGTTCCGGAGGGAAAGGATGGGAGCCAAGCTGGACGCCTATCCTCTCCCCTCACGAAGTGGGGGAGAGGTGGCTCGGCGAAGCCGAGACGGAGAGGGGGAGGACGACGCAAGAGAAGTACGGTGCGTTACGCGATTATCATTTCCGAAGATGGGATCACGTCACCGCCGCCCGCACCGCGAAGCGCGGGTCCTTCCAGGCGCCTGTGTTCAGCACATTCACCAGCACGTCCACCGCCTTCCAGACGTCGGCGTAGCCGATGTAGAGCGGCGTGAAGCCGAAGCGCAGGGTGGACGGGGCGCGGAAGTCGCCGATGACGCCACGCGCGATCAGCGCCTGCATGACGGCGTAGGCATTGTCCTGCGTGAACGAGACCTGGCTGCCGCGCTTCGACCCGTCGCGCGGGCTTTCCAGCTCAAGTCCATGGCCGGCGCAGCGCGCCTCCACCAGCTCGATGAACAGGTCGGCCAGCGCGATGCTCTTTTTGCGCAGCGCCTGCATGTCGACCTCGTCCCAGACATCGAGCGCGCCTTTGAGCGCCCTGAGCGACAGCATCCCTTGCGTGCCGCACTGGAAGCGGCGGATGCCGGCATCGGCATCATAGCCCTGCTCGAAGGCGAAGGGCCGTGCGTGGCCCCACCAGCCGGAAAGCGGCTGGCGCGTCTCGGCCTGGTGGCGCTTGGCCACATAGATGAAGGCCGGCGCACCCGGTCCGCCGTTGAGGTACTTGTAGGTGCAGCCGACGGCGAAATCGGCGCCGCACGCATCGAGCTCGACCGGCAGGGCGCCGGCGGAATGGCACAGGTCCCACACCACCAGCGCGCCGGCGTCGTGCGCGCGCTTGGTGAGCGCCGCCATGTCGCGCAGTTCGCCCGACTTGTAGTTGACGTGGTTGATCAGCACCACGGCGACCGTGTCGTCGATCAGGTCCTCGATGGCCGGTGCGTCGACGCCTTCCAGTTTGAGCCGAGCGCCCGGCCGCGTGGCGGCGACGCCCTCGGCCATGTAGAGATCGGTCGGGAAGGAGCCGCCCTCGGCGACGATGCCATTACGGCCGGGGCGCAGGCCCATCGCCGCATGCAACGCCTTGTAGATGTTGATCGAGGTGGTGTCGGTCACCACCGTCTGGCCGGCGGCGGCGCCGATCAGGCGGCCGATGCGGTGGCCCAGCTCCAGCGGCATGTCGAACCAGCCGGCGGTGTTCCAGCTGCGGATCAGGCCCTCGCCCCATTCCTGCCGCGCCGCGATATCGACCTCGGCAAACACCGTCGGCGAAGCAGCCCCCAGCGAATTGCCGTCGAGGTAGATGACGCCTTGCGGCAGCACGAAGCGGGTGCGCATGGAGCGCAGCGGATCGGCGGCGTCCATGGCCTCGGCGGCGGCGAGATCGACGGATCGGGTCATTGCGGTTTCTCTTCTATTCGCGGATGGTTTCGCGCTCGGGCAGCGGGCCGCGGCTGCGGCCGAGCGTGGGAGCCGCCAGCATGATGAGCACGAACAGGCCGGTGGCGAGCTTGAGGTCGGGCGGCGGCATGCCGGCGGCAAGGCAGACCGAGACAAGCTGATAATAGACCACCGCGCCGACGAAGGGGGCGGCGAGCTGGCGCAGCACCGTCTGCTTGCCGACGATCGCCTCGCCGATCATCAGCGCGGCAAGGCCGTTGATGAGGATGCCGAGGCCCATGTTGACGTCGGCGAAGCCCTGGCTCTGGACCATCAGCGCGCCGCTGGTGGCGGAAAAGGCGCTGGCGAGGCCGATGCCGCCGATGGTGGCGGCCCAGACGTTGATGCCTTGCGCCTCGGCCATGTCGGGATTGGCGCCGACGGCGCGGATGGCCGTGCCTTTCTCCGTCTTGAAATAGAAATTGAGGACGAGGAAGACGACCAGCGCGATCAGGCCTGCGATGACGATTTTCGACGCCGGGAAGCCCGGCCTCATGAACGGCGCCCAGTCGAACACGGTCGGCTGGCCGAACACCGACAGGTTCGACTTGCCCATGATCCTCAGGTTGACCGAATAGAGCATGGTCAGCATCAGGATACCGGCGAGCAGGGTGTGGATGCGGAAGCGCAGATGGATGATGGCCGTGCAGCAGCCGGCGGCGAAACCGGCGACGAGCGCGGCCGCGATCGCCGTCAGCGGCCCGGCGCCGGCTGCCAGCAGCACGCCGCAGACGCAGCCGCCGAGTGGAAAGGCGCCCTCGCTGGTCAGGTCCGGGAAGTTCAGCGTCCTGAACGGGATCATGATGCCCAGCACCACGAAGGACAGGATCAGGCTCTGCGCCAGGGTGACGGGGATGAGCGAGATGAAGCTCTCGACGGTCGTCTGGATGAAATCCATGGGTCTCTAGCTCGCAAGCAGCATGCGGTCGGTCTTGACGGCGAAATGACCGATGAGATCGGCGACGGTGACGTCGGCCTTCTCCTGCCCGGAAATTTCGAGGCGCACCTTGCCGGCGTCGAGCATGACGACGCTGTGACCGAAATCGACGGCGTGCTGCATGTTGTGGGTCACCATCAGCGTGGTCAGCTTCAGCGCGTCCACCGCGCGCACCGTCGCCTGCATGACGATGTCGGCGGTGCGCGGATCGAGCGCCGCCGTATGCTCGTCGAGCAGCAGGAGGTCCGGCTTGCCGCCGACGGCCATGATCAGCGACAGCGACTGGCGCTGGCCGCCCGAAAGCAGGTCGACGCGGGTGTTGAGACGGTTTTCCAGCCCCAGCCCGAGCAGCGCCAGCCGTTCCTTGTAGTCGGCCAGACGCTTGACGTTGAGACCCTGGCGAAGGGTGCGCTTCGTCGCCCTCAGCTCCGCCAGAAGCATGTTCTCGGCCACCGTCATGGAGGCGGCGGTGCCCCTCATCGGGTCCTGGAAGACGCGCGCCAATCTTACCGCACGCTTGTAGACAGGCAGGCCGGAGACGTCGTCGCCGTTGATGACGATGCTGCCGGAATCGAGCACCAGCGCGCCGGAAATGGCGTTGAGCATGCTCGACTTGCCGGCGCCGTTCGAGCCGATGACGACGGCGAACTCGCCGGTGGCGAGCTTCAGGTCGAGCCCGTCGAGCGCCACCTTCTCGTCCGGCTGGCCGCGGTGGAAGACCTTGCGCGCCGATCTGATCTCAAGCATCCGTCCCTCCCAGAACGGTGGCGGCGGCGCCGGGAGCGCCGCCGCGATTGATGTGAAGGACCGAAATCAGTCGACGATGCAGCCGCAATCGGCCAGCGAAGCCGGGATCTCGATGCCGAAATCGGCCATCGCCTTCTTCGAGATGGTCGGCGCGTGGTCCTCGTAGGCGGGACGCGACGGCGGGATCTCCTTGGGGTCCTTGCCCTTGAGGATCTCGACGGCGATCTTGCCGGCATTGATGCCGACCTGGGTGTAGTTGACCGCGAAGGAGGCCGGCACGATGTCCTTGCGCACGGCGCCGTCGTCGGAATTGACGATGGGGATGCCGGCCTGGCGGGCGGCGGCCGAGACGGCGGCGATGGCCGGCTGCAACAGGTTCGAGGCGGGTGTATAGATGACGTCCACCTTGCCGGCCAGCGAGGCGATGCGCTGCTGGATGTCGTTGACGTTGTCGACGCCGACCTCGACCACCTCGAAGCCCGCCGCCGGCGCCACTTCCTTGATCTTGGCGACCAGCGCCACGTCGTTGGCCTCGCCCGGATTGAAGGGCACGCCGAAACGCTTGGCGTTGGGCAGGAGCTTCTTGGTGAAGGCCATGACGGCAGCCATATCCTGCAGGTCGGTGGCGCCGGTCATGCCTTCGTCACCCGCTTCCCACGAGGGAACGAGCTTGGCCGCGACCGGATCGGTCACCGCCGCGAAGACGATCGGAATGCCGGAGCCGGCCAGCGCCTTCTTGGCGATCTGCGAGACCGGGGTGGTGATGGTGTACATCAGCTTCGGGTTCTCGGCCTGCAGCTTGGCGATCATCTGCGGCACCAGCGAAGCATCGAAATTGGTGTGGCTCTCGCTGTAGACGACGTCCTTGCCCTCGGCATAGCCGCTGTCGGTCAGCGCCTGCTTGAAGCCGGCGATGGCGGCGTTGAGCTGCGGATGCTCGCCGAAATTGGCGATGCCGATCTTGATCGGGTCGGCGGCGGCGGTGGCGAGGCTTGCGGCGAACGCGCCAGCCACGATCAGGCCCGACAACAGGCCCGTCTTGAACTTCTTCATGAACTCCTCCCATGGTCCACGCCGCCATTGCCATGGCAGCTTGCCCGCAACATGAGCAGGTTCCGGCGGCTGCGTCAACATTATATATATTTCTTGCCGATAGCGCCCATGATATATAATCCTTCGTCGGTCTGGGGGCAGCGGAGACTGCGATGGACGACCGCAAGGAACGCGCGACGAAGACGGAGACGGCCTATCGGCTGCTGCGACGCGACATCCTCACGGCGCGGCTGATGCCGGGCGCCGCGCTCAAGCTCGCCATGCTGGGAGAGGCCTACGGCGTCGGGTGGACGCCGTTGCGGGAGGCGCTGTCCAGGCTGGAGGCCGAGCGCCTCGTCACCGCCGTTTCCAATCGCGGCTTCGCCGTCGCGCCTGTCTCGCGCCATGAGCTGGAGAACCTCTCCCGCGCGCGCCTGGTGGTCGAGGTGCCGCTGCTGATGGAATCGGTGGAAAAGGGCGGCAGCGACTGGGAGGAAGCGGTGGTGACGACGCACTACCGGCTGTCGCGCTGCAAGACGGCGCTGGAGGACCCGTCCGACGCGGCGATCGACGCCTGGGACGAATGCCACGAAGCTTTCCATGCCGCGCTCATCGGCGCCGCCGACGCCGGTTGGCTGATGCGCTTCCGCGCGACCATCTCGGACCAGTTGCGACGCCACCATCGCGCGCTCAGCCTGACGCCGGCCGTGCGCGCCGCCGCCGCGGGCCACAAAGGCGGCTCGGAGGACGCCATGGCGGCGCTCAGGGAAGCCCAGTCCATCGGCTCGCACACGGCGCTGATGCAGGCCGCGCTCGACCGCGACCTGGAGCGGACGAAGGCGCTGATGATCGACCACATCGGCTTTACGCTCAACGTCTATACGCGCACGGCGGAAGGCGGGTTGGAGCTCATGGCCAGGCCGGCCGCCGAGTGACCCGCCGCCCGACGCTCGCCGAAATCGAGGCCGCGCGCGACCGGCTGGCGCCTCATATCACCCGCACGCCACTCGTCCCTCTCGACCTCGGCCTGCCGGACCGGAAAATCTTCCTCAAGCTGGAAACGCTGCAGCCGATCGGCGCCTTCAAGATCAGGCCGGCTCTGAATGCGCTGCTGTCGCGCGACCGCGCAGCACTCGCTTCCGGCGTTGCCGTGGCAAGCTCCGGCAACATGGCCTACGGCATGGCCGCGGCGGCGGGCCTGCTCGGCGTGCCGATGGCCGCCTACATGGTTTCCGGCGCGCCGAAGACGAAGATCGAGGGCGTGCAGCGGCTAGGCGGCGCGGTGCGCTTCATCTCGATGGAGACATGGTGGCAATACATCGTCAAGGCCGAACGTCCGGACGCGCCCGAACTTCTGATCAATCCCGTCACCGACCAGGCGGTGCTTGCCGGCAACGGCACGATCGGGCTGGAGATCGTCGAGGACCTGCCGGAGGTCGACGTCGTCGTGACGCCCTACGGCGGCGGCTCGCTGACCACCGGCGTCGCCAGCGCCGTCAAGGCGCTGCGGCCGCAGGCGACGGTGCTGGCGGCGGAGGACGAGAACGCCGCACCGGCGACGGCGGCATTGGCCGCCGGGGGAAAAATCGTCGAGATCCCGACGCGGCCATCCTTCGTCAAGAGCATCGGCGGACCGTCGCTGGTGCCGCAACTCTGGCCGGTGGCGCGAACGCTGATCGACGGCGCGGTTGCCGTCAGCCTGGAGCAGATCACCGCCGCGATGCGGATGCTGTTCTCCAAGGCGAAGGTGGTGGCCGAAGGCGCGGGTGCGGCCTCACTGGCGGCCGCCCTCACCGACGAGCGCGCCAAGGGAAACGTCGTGTGCGTGATTTCGGGCGGCAATATCGATGCCGACGCCTATGCGACCGTTCTGGCCGGCGGCATTCCGCGGCCGTGACAAACCGGGCTGCGCTACGCCCGTTCGATGGTGCTATCCGTGCGGAAAAGCGGCCTTACGCGACTTGCTCGACGTGCTCGACTTCCGGCACGAAATGCCGAAGCAGGTTCTGGATGCCGTGCTTGAGCGTCGCGGTAGAGGACGGGCAGCCGGCGCAGGCGCCCTTCATATGCAGGAAGACGGTGCCCTTTTCATAGCCGCGGAAGGTGATGTCGCCGCCGTCCTGCGCCACGGCCGGGCGCACGCGCGTGTCCAGCAGTTCCTTGATGGTGACGACGATCTCCTCGTCTTCCTTGTCGTAGAACTCCTCGCCATTTTCCTCGACATGAGAGGAGCCGGAATTGGCCATCACCGGCTGGCCGGACATGAAATGCTCCATGATGGCGCCGAGGATGGCGGGCTTCAAATGCTGCCAGTCCGGACCGTCCTTGGTGACGGTGATGAAATCGTAGCCGAAGAAGACGCCGGTGACGCCGGGGATGGAGAACAGGCGCGCGGCCAGCGGCGAAGCCTCTGACGCGGTCGCCGCGTCGCGGAAATCGGCGGTGCCGTCGCGCAGGACCTCCTTGCCGGGCAGGAACTTCAGCGTCGCCGGATTGGGGGTCGATTCGGTCTGGATGAACATCGCCGTCTCCACGCCCGCCTGGGGCGATACAGTTTGGAATAATTCTAAATAGACCCGATCGGGCGCCGGTTCAAGCGAAACAAGCGACCCTGTCGAGGCGCATATAGGTGCCGGCGCGGGCTCAGGCCAGATTGTCGAGGTCCTCGTCGGACAGATTCTGCGGCACGACGGTGACGGGGATGGGGAAGGCCGCGCCCTTGCCGGCAACGGAGGTGACCAGCGGCCCCGGCCCTTCCTTTCCGGCGCCGGCGGCAAGCACCAGGATGGCGATGTCCTGGTCCTCCTCGATCAGCTTGTGGATTTCCTCGACCGCCTTGCCCTCGCGCACCACCAGTTCCGGCTCGATGCCGAGCGTCGAGCGGATCTTGGCCGCCTGGGTGTCGAGCGCCGCACGCGCCGTGGCGGTCGCCTCCTCGCGCATGATCTTTTCCACGCCCAGCCAATGCTGGAAGTCGTCCGGCTCGATGACGTAGAGCAGGACGAGTACGCCGCCGGTGTTCTGCGCCCGTCTCGAGGCATAGGCGGCGGCGCGCTCGCCTTCCGGCGTCGCATCGACGATCGAAAGGAACTTGCGCCGGTGCCCGGCTTGGCGGCTGAGGCGTTTGGAGACCATGCTATCCGTGAAAAGTGGTGTGGAGGCCCGACAATCTGCCACCCGCGCCAGTCGGCGGCAAGCGGGTGGCTGTCAGGATATTTCCCGGCATGAGCGCCTGAACGGTCAGTCCTGCACCAGGCCGATGATGTCGCGTACCGTCTTCATCGTCTCCTCGGCCAGCGCACCGGCGCGCTCGCCGCCGTCCTTCAGCACGGCGTCGACATAGGCGGTGTCGGCCATGATGCGGCGCATCTCGGACGCCACCGGGGCGAGCTTTTCCACCGCGAGGTCGGCCAGAGCCGGCTTGAAGGTGGAAAACTGCTGGCCGCCGAACGCCTTCAGGACGTCTTCCTTGGAGATGTCGGCAAGCCCGGCATAGATGCCGACGAGGTTCTTCGCCTCGGGCCGGCTTTCCAGGCCCGCCAGTTCGCTCGGCAGCGCGTCGGGATCGGTTTTGGCCTTCTTGATCTTCTTCGAGATCGCGTCGGCGTCGTCGGTGAGGTTGATGCGCGACAGGTCCGACGGATCCGATTTCGACATCTTCTTGGAACCGTCGCGCAGGCTCATGATGCGCGCCGCCGGCCCGCCGATCACCGGCTCGGTGAGCGGGAAGAAGCCGTTGACCGTCTCGTCGCCGACCTGCATCTCGACGCCGACACCGAGGTCGGCGATGCGGCCGGAGAAGTCGTTGTTGAATTTCTGGGCGATGTCGCGCGTCAGTTCCAGGTGCTGCTTCTGATCCTCGCCGACCGGCACATGGGTGGCGCGGTAGACGAGGATGTCGGCGGCCATCAGGCTCGGATAGGCGAGCAGGCCGAGCGAGGCGTTCTCGCGGTCCTTGCCGGCCTTGTCCTTGAACTGCGTCATGCGGTTCATCCAGCCGATGCGCGCCACGCAGTTGAAGATCCAGGCAAGCTCGGCGTGCTGCTTCACCCGGCTCTGGTTGAAGACGATGTGCTTCTTCGGATCGATGCCGGAGGCGAGGAAGGCGGCGGTGATCTGGCGCGTCTGGTCGGCGAGGTCGTCATAGACCATCTGCGCGGTCAGCGAATGCAGGTCGACGACGCAGTAGATGCAGTCGTACTCGTCCTGCAGGGCGACGAACTTGCGGATGGCCCCGAGATAGTTGCCGAGATGGAGGTTGCCGGTGGGCTGGACGCCCGAGAAGACGAGCTGCCGGAACGGCGAAGTCTGATCGGTCATTTTCAAGTTTCCTTGGCTTGTGGAGGGCCGTTTCGCACGCGGCGAAATTTCGGACGCGCGGGCTTATGAACCAAGTCGCGGGGTCAGGCAAGGGTTTCGGCATCGCCGTCCGCCCGGGCGAGCTTCGCTGAAAGAAAAACAGCGCGTGCAGAAAACCTTTTGCTTACCATGCGGCATGGCAAGGCTTGCCGGCCGAATGGGTGCGTGCTTTCCTCCGGTTGCTTTTTTATTGATGGATGCAACCATGCGTTTAATGACTGCCTTGGCAATCACACTTTCGTTCACCGCGACGGCTGTCCTGGCCGATCCGGGGACCGACCTCAAGAAAGCCGACCAGGCGCTGAACCAGACCTTCAAGAAAATCCAGAAGCGGCTTGACGACGACGCCGGCGGCAAGGCGCGGCTCGTGAAAGCGCAACGGGCATGGATCGCGTTCCGCGATGCCGAATGCACCTTCCAGTCCAGCGGAGACGACGGCGGGTCCGCGGCGCCCATGGTTGCCGCCGGCTGTCGGGCAGACCTGACCAACGACCGCACGAAACAGTTGAAAGCATACCTGAACTGCCAGGAAGGCGATCTTGCTTGCCCGGTTCCTTCGGAATGACCATGAGCAGCAAGATGCCGAATTTCAGAATGAGATATGTGCTGCTCGCCCTGGTGCCGCTGGCCGTCGCCGGCTGCGTCAGCGCCGAAGACCAGCGTGCGATGGATCAGGAAAAGTGTGCGTCCTTCGGCTACCGGCCAGGGACCGACAGCTTCGCCGACTGCATGATGAAACAGAGCGTGCAGCGCGACGACGACGAACGGCGTTTCGAGGATCGCATGGAACGGCGGGACCGCGAGCGCAGGGAGGCGCGCCGCAGACAGGACGACGTGATCGATACCCGGCCGAGCTACGACAGGGACGGCAATCCGAATTTCGACACCCAGGGCAACTACCAGGGATGCCGTGACATAGGGTGCGAGGTCGACAACCCCGACGATGACAACTGAAGGCTGGCGGCCGACAGATGACGCCCGTTTGGGGAGCGGAAAACTCCGGACGCCGGCTCACGGGTCCGGAGACGGATTCATGACCTGCGCCTTGCCGCCCCGCCGCATGTTGCGGCGGATCATGCCGATATCGGCACCGCCGATGGCGAAAGCGAGCGCGAAATAGAGCACGGCACCGGCGCCCGACAGCAGCGCCAGCGTCGCCGCCTTGGTGACGAGGCGGGCCGAGGACGACAGTTCCGCCGCCAGCCAGCCTTGCGCATACCACAGAGCCGCGCCCATCAGCGCCGCCGAGAGCACGAGGCGCGGGATGCGCTTCATCAGCGCCGCTTCCCTGCCCCAATGGCCGCGCCGCACCAGCACGAACAAAAGCATGCCGGCATTGAGCCAGCCGGCGACGGCCGAGGCCACCGCAATGCCCGGCGCACCCATGGACGGAAACAGCGCGAGCGCCGTCGCCACGTTCACCGCCACTGAGACGGCGGCGAAGACCATCGGCGTCTTGGTGTCCTCGCGGGCGAAATAACCGGGCGTGAAGGCCTTTATAAGCACGAAGGCCGGCAGGCCGAGGCCGAAGATGGCGAGGATCGCCGCCACCGTCGGCGTCGAATTGTTGGCGGCGAAGGCGCCGCGCTCGTAGAGCACGCGTACGATCGGCTCGGCCATGACCAGAAGTGCGGCCGCCGCCGGCAGGGTCAGGAACAGGGTGAACTCGACCGAACGGTTCTGCAGGTTGGCCGCCTCGACCTCGTTGCCGGATTTCAGCGCCCGCGACAGTTCCGGCAACAGCACGATCGCCACGGCTATGCCGACGACGCCGAGCGGCAGCTGGTAGACGCGGTCCGCCAGCGCCAGCGAGGAAACCGCGCTGGCCTGCGTGGAGGCGATGGCCGTGCCGATCAGCGTGTTGATCTGGGTGATGCCGCCGGTGACCGCCGCGGGCAGGGCCAAAAGCAGCAGCCGCTTGACGCCCGGCGTCAGCCGCGGCCGGCGAAAACCGATGGAAATGCCGGCATGGCGCGCCGCGATCCAGACGATGGCGAGTTGCACGACGCCCGCCGCCATGACGCCCCAGGCCATCCAGTGGCCGACGGCCAGCCCGTCGGCGCCGCTGCGCCAGGCCCAGTAGAGCACGCCGATCAGGATGACATTGAGGAACACCGGCGCGATCGCTGCGGCGAAATAGCGGCGCAGCGAGTTCAGCATGCCGGCCATCATCGAGGCCAGCGACATGCACACCAGATAGGGGAACATGACGGTGGCGAGCGCAACGGTCAGGTCGTATTTTTCCGGATCGCCGGTGAAACCGGGCGCGATGATGGTGCTGACGAGGAACGGCATCGCCAGTTCCATGGCGATGGTGAGCACGATCAACGCCGAGAACAGCACGCCGAACACTTCCTCGGAAAAGCGCTTGGCGCCGTCCATGCCGCCGGCCTCGATCTCCTTGGCGAACAGCGGCACGAAGGCGGTGTTGAACGCACCCTCGGCGAACAGGCGGCGGAAGGTGTTGGGGAACTGGAAGGCGGCGTAGAAGGCGTCCGCCACCGGCCCGGTGCCAAGCGCCGCCGCCATCAGCATCTCGCGGGTGAAGCCGAGGATGCGGCTCATCAGCGTGCCGGACGCGACGGTGGCGAATTTCTTTATGAGGCTCATCGTGCGTCCTTCGAGGCTCGCTTCGCTCGCACCTCAGGATGAGGACCGTAAGTACGGTTCATTCGAAGTCCGAAAAGATCGGCGCAAGAGATTTGATGACGCCGGCTACCGACCGCCCTCATCCTGAGGTGCGAGCCCGCAGACCTGCTCAAAGATCCGCGCAGAGAATGGCGGGCGAGCCTCGAAGGACGCACCATCATGCTACTCCGCCGCCGCCTTCGCCCTGGCCGTCGCGGGCTTGCCCTCCAGCGTGGCGATGAGCCGCTGGCGGATGGCCTTTTCGCGCGCTGCGCCCTCGATCTTCTGGCCGGTCAGGTCGGTCACGTAGAAGGTGTCGATGACCTTCTCGCCGAAGGTGGTGATGTGGGCGGAGGCGATGTCGAGCGACAGGTCGGACAGCGTGCCGGTGATCTCCGACAGCAGGCCGGGCCGGTCGAGCCCTTCCACCTCGACGACGGAAAAGCGGTTCGACAGCGCGTTGCGGATCGCCGCGCGCGGCGGGATGCGGAACACCTTCTGGCCGCGCTTCGGCCTGGTGCGCGTCGCGATCATCTCCGGCAGGAAGGCCTTGCCCGACAGCATGTCCTCGATCAGCTTGCCGACGCGCATGGCGCGGCGGCGCTCGTCCTCGTCGTGCTCGAACTCGCGGTTGATCAGGATGGTGTCCAGCGCCCTGCCGTCCGAGGTGGTGAAGATCTGCGCGTCGACGATGTTGCCGCCGGCCGCCGCGCAGGCGCCGGCGATGACCGACAGCAGGCGCGGATGGTCCTGCGCCAGCACGGTGATCTCGGTGACGGCCTCGAACTGATGCGTCTTGACCATGGTGGCCAGCTTCCGGCCGGCGGCGTCGGCCTCGCGGATGAATTCGGCATGACGCAGCTGGTCGGCCAGATCGACGGTCAGCAGGTAGTTCTCGTAGTGCAGCCTGACGATGCGCCGGCGCTCCGCTTCCGGCCACGCGGCCAGCGCCCCGGCGAGGTTTTCGCGCGCGGCCACGGCGCGTTCGGCGCGCGACAGTTCGGAGAAGCCGCCGGTAAGCAGCAGCTCCGTCTCGTAGTAGAGGTTGCGCAGGAGCTGGCCCTTCCAGCCATTCCACACGCCCGGCCCGACGCCGCGAATATCGCAAACGGTCAGGATGAGCAAAAGCTTCAGCCGCTCCACCGACTGCACGACGTCGGCGAAATCGGTGATGGTCTTGCGATCGTTCAGGTCGCGCGTCTGTGCCGTCATCGACATGAGAAGGTGGTTTTCCACCAGCCAGGCCACCGTTTCGGTGTCGGCCGCCGAGAGGCCCATATGCGGGCAGATGCGCCGCGCGATCTTCGCGCCGGCCGTCGAATGGTCCTCGGGCCGGCCCTTGGCGATGTCATGCAGGAGGACGGCGACGTAGAGCGCCTCGCGGCGCTTCTTCAGGCCCGGCATCAGCGAATGCGACAGCGGATGGATATCTTGCGAATCGCCGTGCTCGATCTCGGCCAGCACGCCGATGCAGCGGATCAGGTGCTCGTCCACCGTGTAGTGGTGGTACATGTTGAACTGCATCATGGCGACGATCTTGCCGAAATCGGGGATCAGCCGGCCGAGCAGGCCGGCCTCGTTCATGCGCCTGAGATTGAGTTCGGGGTTGCGATCGGACGTCAGCACGTCGAGGAACAGCCGGTTGGCCTCCGGGTCGCGGCGCAGCGTCCTGTCGACAAGGCCGAGCGAGCGGGTGAGCAGCTTCAGCGCGTCGGGATGGTATTCCAGCCCGTGCTTGTCAGCGAACCAGAACAGCCTCAGCATGTTGACCGGATCGCGCCGGAAGACCTGCTCGTCGGCGATGTTGATGCGCTCGTTGTCGACGATGAAGTCGGACGTGCCGGCGAGCTTGCGCTTGCGGCGCGAGAAGCCGGCGATCAGCCGGTTGAAGCCCGGCACGTGCTTGGCCTGCTCTTCCTCAAGTGCTGCGCAGAAGATGCGGGTCAAATCGCCGACGTCCTTGGCGATGAGGAAATAGTGCTTCATGAAGCGCTCGACCGCCGACAGGCCGGGGTGGCTGGTATAGCCCAGCCGTTCGGCGATCTCGCGCTGGATGTCGAAATGCAGGCGCTCCTCCGCCTTGCCGGTGAGGAAGTGCATGTGGCAGCGCACCGCCCACAGGAAGTCGTCGGCCTTGACGAATTCGCGGTATTCGGCGCCGGTGAAGACGCCTTTCTCCACCAGTTCGGCGCCGGTCGGCACGCGATAGAAATACTTGCCGATCCAATAGAGGGTCTGCAGGTCGCGCAGGCCGCCCTTGCCGTCCTTGACGTTGGGCTCGACCACGTAGCGGCTCTCGCCGCCCTTGGCGTGGCGGGCGTCGCGCTCGGCGAGCTTGGCCTGGACGTATTCCGGCCCGGTGACGCGCACCACCTCATGGTCGAAGCGCCGCACCATCTCGTCGTAGAGCGGCTCCTCGCCCCACAGGAAGCGCGCTTCCAGAAGTGCTGTGGAGATGGTGATGTCGCCCCGCGCCAGCCGCAGGCATTCGTCGATGTTGCGGGTGGCGTGGCCGACCTTCAGCCCCATGTCCCACAGCATGTAGAGCATGTATTCGACGACCTGCTCGCCCCATGGCGTCTGCTTGTAGGGCAGCAGGAAAAGGAGGTCGATGTCGGAACCCGGCGCCAGCGTGCCGCGGCCGTAGCCGCCGACGGCGACGATGGCCATGCGCTCGGCGGCCGAAGGGTTGCGGGTGCGATAGACGTGGGTGACGGCGAAATCGTAGAGCGCGCGCACGATCTCGTCCATGACATGCGACAGCCGGGCGGCGCAGGCGATGCCGCCGCCGTCCGCCATCAGCATCAGCTCGGCGGTGCGGCGCCCGGCGGCACGATACTGTTTCAGGAGGCTCAAAACGGCGGCGCGAACCGCCGGCGAAGAGCCGTCGCCCTGCGTCTCGGCCGTCAGCGCGGTCAGGTCGCGGCGCAGGGCCGCGCCGTCGATCAGTTCCTCGAGCCTGAGGGGAAGTTTCGCCATATACCGGCCGGGTTCGTTTCGTCCGGCGCGGTGTATAAACTGTTTCGGCGGCGCTGGGTATGGGGCGTTACGAACGGCCGGGCGTATAAGAACTGCGCTCGTACAGCGGGTCTATTGCGTAGGAAGCCCCCCTCTCCGTCGCGGCTTCGCCGCGCCACCTCTCCCCCCGTCCCGGATGGAGAGGATAGGCTGGTCGCACAGCTCGGCACTTGTCCTCTCCCCCACGAGGTGGGCACTTGTCCTCTCCCCCACGAGGTGGGGGAGAGGTGGCGCGGCGAAGCCGCGACGGAGAGGGGGAGCGCCATAAGCCGATGCTCCATCCTTGCGCGACGGGGAACGGTGGAGGAGGCCGGCAAGGCTTTCGCACAATTGTCCTGTCGCCCCAAAATCGCCTCTTGACCTTCCAGTGACTGGAAGCCCTATCTCCGGTGAAATCGAGAACCCGGACGGCTGACATGACGCATTCCCACGACCACAAACATGCCCACGGACACGACCACGGGCACAACCATGCTCATGGGCACGACCACGGACATGCGCACGACCACTGCCCCGCGCATGGCGACGGCGCCTGCTGCGGCGGTCATGCAAAGGCGGACGGCGATTCGTGCTGTTCGGCCCCCGCCGCCGAGGCGCCCGCCGTCGTCCGCGATCCCGTCTGCGGCATGACGGTCGATCCGGCTTCGGGCAAGCCGACCGCCGAGCACGACGGCCGTACCTTCCACTTCTGCAGCCAGGGCTGCCGGACAAAGTTCGAGGCGGCGCCGCAGGATTATCTCACGGCAACCGACCCTGTCTGCGGCATGAAGGTGGACCGCGCCACGGCCCGGCATTTCCTCAAGCACGAGGGGCAGAAGCACTATTTCTGCTCCGAAGGCTGCATGAAGAAATTCGAGGCCGACCCGGAAAAATACCGCGACGGCCGCCCGGCCCCTGCGCCCGCGCCCAAGGGGACCAAATACACCTGCCCGATGCACCCGGAGATCGTGCGCGACGGCCCCGGCGACTGCCCGATCTGCGGCATGGCGCTGGAGCCGATGGGCGTGCCGACCGGCGATGAAGGCCCGAATCCCGAACTGATCGACTTCACCCGCCGCTTCTGGGTCAGCGCCGCACTTTCGATCCCGCTGCTGGTCGTCGCCATGGGGCCGATGCTGGGACTGCCGGTGCGCGACTGGATCGGCGAGCCGCTGGCCGGCTGGCTGGAACTGGTGCTGGCAACACCCGTAGTACTGTGGGCGGCCCTTCCCTTCTTCCGCCGCGGCTGGGCGTCCATCGTCAACCGCAGCCCCAACATGTGGACGCTGATCTCGCTCGGCGTCGGCGCGGCATACATCTACAGCGTCGTCGCTATCCTGTTCCCCGACCTCTTCCCGCACGAGATGCGCGGCCATGGCGGCGCCGTGCCGGTCTATTTCGAGGCGTCCGCCGTCATCGTCGCGCTGGTCTTCCTCGGCCAGGTGCTGGAACTGAAGGCGCGCGAGAAGACCGGTTCGGCCATCCGCGCCCTGCTCGACCTGGCGCCGAAGACGGCGCGGCGCATCGGCGCCGACGGCTCCGAGACCGACGTGCCGCTGGACGAGGTGAAGACCGGCGACCGGCTGCGCGTGCGCCCCGGCGAAGCCGTGCCTGTGGACGGCAGCGTGCTGGAAGGCCGCTCGTCCGTCGACGAATCGATGATCACCGGCGAGCCGGTGCCGGTGGAGAAGGTGCCGGGCGAGGCGCTCACCGGCGGCACGCTGAACCGCAACGGCACGCTGGTGATGCAGGCCGAGCGCGTCGGCGCGGAGACGACGCTGTCGCGCATCGTCGAACTGGTCGCCACCGCGCAGCGCAGCCGTGCGCCGATCCAGGGGCTGGCCGACCGCGTCTCCTTCTACTTCGTGCCGGCGGTGGTGCTGGTGGCGCTGGCCGCCTTCACCGTCTGGCTGTTGGCCGGCTACGGGCTGACCTTCGCCATCGTCTCGGCCGTCTCGGTGCTGATCATCGCCTGTCCCTGTGCGCTGGGCCTGGCGACGCCGATGTCGGTGATGATCGCCACCGGGCGCGGCGCGCATGCCGGCGTGCTGGTGCGCGATGCGGCCGCGCTCGAACGGCTCGCCGCCGTCACCACGCTGGTGGTCGACAAGACCGGCACGCTGACCGAGGGCAAGCCGAAGCTGACCGAGGTGGTCGCCGACGGCATCGCCGAGGACGAGTTGCTGGCGCTCGCCGCCGGGCTGGAGAAAGGCTCCGAGCATCCGCTGGCGGAGGCAATCGTGCAGGGTGCCGAGGCGCGCGGCCTGACCGTCGCGGCCGCCTCCGATTTCGAGGCCGTCACCGGCAAGGGCGTCACCGGCACCGTCTCCGGCCGCAAGGTCGCGCTCGGCAATGCGGCACTCATGGCCGACCTCGGCATCGATGCCGGCAACCTCAAGCAGAAGGCCGAGGCGCTGCAGGCCGACGGCAGGACGGCGATGTTCGTCGCCGTCGACGGCCGTGCGGCCGGGCTGGTGGCGGTCGCCGATCCGATCAAGGAGAGTGCCGCCGGCGCGATCAAAGCGCTGAAGGCGCTCGAGATCGACGTCGTCATGGCCACCGGCGACAACGCGCTGACAGCCAAGGCGATCGCCGGCAAGCTCGGCATCGCGCAGGTGCGCGCCGGCCTTTTGCCGGAGCAGAAGGCGGCGCTGATCGATGAACTGCGCAAGCGCGGCGGTATCGTCGCCATGGCCGGCGACGGCGTCAACGACGCGCCGGCGCTGGCCGCGGCGGACGTCGGCATCGCCATGGGCAGCGGCGCGGACGTCGCCGTGGAAAGCGCCGGCATCACGCTGGTCAAGGGCGACCTCGCCGGCATCGTCAGGGCGCGGCGGCTGGCCGAAGGCGCGCTGAGCAACATCAAGCAGAACCTCGGCTTCGCCTTCCTCTACAACGTGCTCGGCGTGCCGGTGGCGGCCGGCGTGCTCTATCCGCTCACCGGCACGCTGCTGTCGCCGATGCTGGCGGCGGCGGCGATGAGCCTGTCGTCGGTGTCGGTGATCGCCAACGCGCTGCGCCTGCGCGCCCTGAAACTGTGATCCTCCCCCCAAGAAGAAACAGAAAGGAAAGACGCCATGACCAGGACGAAGAAGATCGTGCTCGCCGCCACCGCCGCCGGCATGCTGCTCGCCACCTTCATCGAAACCGTACCGGCTGAGGAAAGCCACAGCGGCCACGACATGGGCACCATGTCGATGCAGGCGGACAGCCCCTCGACCGAAGCCTACAAGGCGGCGATGGACAAGATGCACGCAGACATGATGGCGATGGCTTATACGGGCGACGCCGACGCCGATTTCGTGCGCGGCATGATCCCGCACCACCAGGGCGCCATCGACATGGCCAGGATCGTGCTGGAGCACGGCAAGGACCCGGAGATCCGCAAGCTGGCCGAGGCCGTCATCAAGGCGCAGGAAGCCGAGATCAGGCAGATGCAGGACTGGCTAAAGGCGCATGGAGAAAAATGAGAGGATATCAGCTTCCGTACGGCGCAGTACCCCCACCCCTAACCCCTCCCCGCAAGGGGGAGGGGGACTTTGCGACGGCGCTCCCACAGTCGACTGACGTTGCCGACTTTGAGTGAACCGGCGGTGTCGGCGTCTCCCTCCCCCTTGCGGGGAGGGGACAGGGGTGGGGGTGCACGACGGTCAGAATCGGGCGGAAGCCGATGACCTCCCAGTAGTTCCCAAGACACTGGCCCAAATCTCCCCGTGCGGTATCTTTGCTCCTGACCCGCCTCAGTCTCGGAGCCCGCCGATGCCGATGAAGACCACCACACTGCCCAGTGGCGAAGCCGTGCCGACGCTCGGCCTCGGCACATGGCGCATGGGCGAGGACAAAAGCCGCTTTTCCGATGAGGTGGCGGCGCTGCGGCTCGGCCTCGACCTTGGCGTGACGCTGATCGACACGGCCGAGATGTACGGTTCCGGCGGCTCCGAGCGCGTCGTGGGCGAGGCCGTCGCGGGCCGGCGCGACGCGGTCTTCATCGTTTCCAAGGTGCTGCCGTCCAACGCCTCGCGGCGCGGCACGGTCGCCGCCTGCGAGCGCAGTCTCAAGAACCTCTCCACAGACCGCATCGACCTCTATCTGCTGCACTGGATGGGTTCAGTACCGCTATCCGAAACTGTCGAGGCGCTGGAAGCGCTGAAGCGCGACGGCAAGATCCGTCACTGGGGCGTGTCGAACCTCGACGCCGACGAGATGGAAGACCTTGCCGGCCTGCCGGCCGGCAACCGGTGCCAGACCGATCAGGTGCTCTACAACCTCTCCCGCCGCGGCCCGGAATTCGACCTCCTGCCCTGGTGTCGGCAGCGCTCCATGCCGGTCATGGCCTATTCGCCGGTCGAACAGGGCAGGCTCGCCCGCAACGCCCGGCTGGACGCCGTCGCCGCTCGCCACGGCGCGAGCGCCGCCCAGGTCGCGCTTGCCTGGGTGCTGGCGCAGGACGGCATCATCGCCATCCCCAAGGCGGTGCAGCCCGAGCATGTACGCCAGAACGTGGCGGCGCTGGACATCGCGCTTTCGGCCGACGATCTCGCCGACCTCGACCGCGCCTTTCCTCCGCCGGGACGGAAAAGCCCGCTGGAGATGATCTGAAGCCTGCGCGTCTGGCTCGACCGGCTCCGCTGTCTGGCTTCATCAACTTCGGCGTTCCCGCGCCCATCTGCCGGTGACTCAACAAGAGCGAAAGGATCCGTCATGCCCATGGTGCGCATTTCCCTCCCCGCCGGCAAGGATGCCGGCTTCGCCAAAGGCGTTTCCGACGCGGTGCAGGACGCCATGGTGGCGACCATCGACGTGCCGGCGGCCGACCGCTTCCACGTCATTGCCGACTATCCGGCCGGGCGGCTGGTCATCGACCCGACCTATCTCGGTATCGAGCGGGGCGCCGGCGCGCTGATCGTCGAGATCACCATGCGCGGCGGGCGCACGGTCGAGAAGAAGAAGGCGCTCTACCGCACTATTACCGACAACCTCCATGCCCGTCTCGACGTCCGGAAAGAAGACGTGATGATCGTTCTCACCGAGAACGAGTTGATCGACTGGTCGTTCGGCAACGGCGAAGCGCAGTATGTGAAGGGCTAGCCCTTCGCCGCCGCCGGCACGGCCTCAGTAATCCACCTTCGGATACCAGTGCGGGTCGCGTCCCGCGGGCGTCGTGTCGAGCACGTTCCACAGCGGCGTGAAGTCAGGCGCGCCGCGCGGATCCTGTCCGGGATCGGCGGTCTCGCCGCCCATCTCGCCCGACCAGAAATGCCGGATCGTGCCGTCGCGCCGGGTGAAGACGTGATAGCCCGGCATGTCGCCCTCGGCGGTCCAGCTGCCGAAATCGCGGCCGAATTCCTCGGTCGTGTCGCTGTAGAGCGGCAGGTTCTTCCAGCCGCGCTCCTTTGCAAAGGCGTAGAGGCGCTCGACCGGCGAGCGCGCCACGACGGCCAGCGCCACGCGCTGGCGGATGTCGGCGGCATTGGCGGCCAGCGCGCCGACCAGCGCCGTGCACATCGGGCAAGGCCGCGCCCGCTCCGGCCCGAACATGTAGGTGTAGATCACCAGCGCGTCGTGGTCGCCGAACAGGTCGGCGAAATGCGCGGGGCCGTTCTCGCCCTCGAACACATAGTCCTTCTCGATCTCGGCGCCCGGCGGCAGCATCCGCCGCTGCTCGGCGACGCGCTCGATATGGCGGCGCAGGTCGATCTCCTCGGCCAGCAGCGCGGTGCGCGCCCTGCGGTATTCGGCGCTTTCACCTGGAATGCGAAAGGCGTTGCGCTCGGCCAGTTCCTTGGCGGAAGCAAGAGACTGCATGACGGTCCTCCTGTGGTTACGGATAACCTAGGACGCAGGGCCGGCACGAAAACCGACACAGCCGAGATTTTTCGTCCTCGCAGTCCGTCCGCCACTTCAAACTGGCCGGCGCACCGCGATGGGCTATGATGTCCCCGCGAATCCAATCCATGCGAGGGGAAGGCCATGAGCGAGGTGAAGATCACGGACCGGCTGACGGTTGCCGGCCAGCCGGACCCGCAGGCCTTTCGCGACATCGCCGCAAAAGGCTTCGCTACCCTCGTCAACCTGCGCCCCGACGGCGAGGAGCCCGGCCAGCCGGGCAACGCGGCCGAGCGGACGGCGGCGGCGGGCGCCCGCATGGCCTACGGCTTCGTGCCGGTCACCGGGCCGACCATAGGCAGGGCCGACGTCGAGGCTTTTCGCGGCCTGATGCAGCGCTCGGAAGGGCCGGTCTACGCCCATTGCAAGGGCGGCACCCGCGCGCTCACCCTCTATGCGCTGGCCGAGGTGCTGGACGGGCGCATGAAGGCCGAGGAGGTGGAGGCCTTCGGCAAGGCGCACGGCTTCGATCTCTCGGGCGCGGCGCGCTGGCTGGCGCGCGAGCAAAAGCGCGTGCCGGAAGTGACCGGGTTCTACGATCCGCGCACCTTCTCCATCCAGTATGTGGTGACGGACCCGGCGACGAAGCGCTGCGCGCTCGTCGATCCCGTCCTCGATTTCGACGAAAAGTCCGGCGCCACCGCCACGACCAGTGCCGACGCGCTGCTCGCTTATGTCGAGAAAGAAGGGCTGACGGTCGAATGGATCCTCGACACGCATCCCCATGCCGACCATTTTTCCGCCGCGCACTATCTCAAAGGAAAAACCGGCGCGCAGACCGCCATCGGCGCCAACATCACCGGCGTGCAGGCGCTGTGGAAGGACATCTACAACTGGCCGGAACTGAAGACGGACGGCTCGTACTGGGACCGGCTGTTTGCCGCCGGCGACACCTTCCACATCGGCTCGCTGGAAGGCCGGGTGCTGTTTTCGCCCGGCCACACGCTGGCCTCGATCACCTATGTCGTGGGCGACGCCGCCTTCGTGCACGACACCATCTTCATGCCGGATTCCGGCACCGCGCGCGCCGACTTCCCCGGCGGCAGCGCCAGGGCGCTGTGGAGCTCGATCCAGGCGATCCTCGCTTTGCCGGACGAGACGCGGCTGTTCACCGGGCACGACTACCAGCCGGGCGGGCGGGCGCCGAAATGGGAAAGCACGGTGGGCGAACAGAAGCGCGCCAACGCCCATCTCGCCGGCAAGGACGAGCAGGCATTTGTGGCGCTGCGCGAGACGCGCGACAAAACCCTGCCGATGCCGAAGCTGATCCTGCACGCGCTGCAGGTGAACATACGCGGCGGCCGCCTGCCGGAACCGGAGGAAAACGGCAAGCGCTACCTGAAATTTCCACTGGAAGCGTTTCCGGGGGCGGTGTGGTAGAGGACAGCTGGCCCTTTCAGCTTCAATTACTGGCGTTCCCCCTCTCCGTCTCGGCTTCGCCGAGCCACCTCTCCCCCACGTCGTGGGGGCGAGGATAGGCGTCCAGCTTGGCTCCGATCCTCGCCCCCATGAAATGGGGGAGAGGTGGCGCGCGAAGCGCGACGGAGAGGGGGGTCTGCATCATAGACGATGGCATTGGCGTTACGGACGTATGCAGCCGCCCGCGTCCTACTCCTCCCCCGCCATTCCCTTCAGCCGATACAGCGCCTCCAGCGCCTCGCGCGGGGTCATTTCGTCGGGGTGCAGGGCGGCGAGCGCTTCGCCCAGTCTGTCGGCCTTCTGCGGCGCGGCGGGTTTTGACGCCTCGCGCTTCACCGCGACGGAAAACAACGGCAGGTCGTCGACCAGCCGATCGGTCTTGCCGGCCACCTCGCCTTCCTCGAGCTGGTGGAGCACCTGTTTCGCCCGCGCCACCACCGCCTCGGGAAGACCGGCGAGACGGGCCACCTGCACGCCGTAGCTGCGGTCGGCCGCGCCCTTGCCGACCTCGTGCAGGAAGACGACGTCGCCCTCCCATTCCTTGACCCGCATGGTGACGTTGTGGAGACGGCCAAGCTTCCCGGCCAGTGCCGTCATCTCGTGGAAATGGGTGGCGAAGATCGCCCGGCAGCGGTTCTTCTCGTGCAGGTATTCCACCGCCGCCCAGGCGATGGACAGGCCGTCGAAGGTGGCGGTGCCGCGGCCGATCTCGTCGAGGATCACCAGCGCGCGTTCGCCGGCCTGGTTGAGGATCGCCGCCGTCTCGACCATCTCGACCATGAAGGTGGAACGGCCGCGCGCCAGGTCGTCGGAGGCGCCGACGCGGGAGAACAGCCGGTCCACCACGCCGATATGGGCGCGCGCGGCGGGGACGAAGGAACCCATCTGGGCGAGGATGGCGATAACCGCGTTCTGGCGCAGGAAGGTGGACTTGCCGCCCATGTTCGGCCCGGTCAGCAGCCAGATGGCGCCGGCCTCCCTGTCGCCTTCCGGCGACAGGTCGCAATCGTTGGCGACGAACGGCCCCTCCCCGGAGCGGCGCAGCGCCTGCTCGACCACCGGGTGGCGGCCGCCCTCGACAGCGAAGGCGAGGGACGAATCCACCTGCGGCCGGCACCAGTCCTCGCTTTCCGAAAGCAACGCCAGCGCCGCCGACACGTCGAGCACGGCAAGGGCTTCGGCGCCGGCGCGGATTTTTTCGGCCTCGGCGACTGCTTCGCGCAGCAGCGTCTCGAACACGGCGAGTTCGATGGAAAGCGCCCGGTCGGCGGCGTTGGCGATCTTCGTCTCCAGCCCGGCGAGTTCGGTGGTGGTGAAACGCATGGCGCTCGCCATCGTCTGGCGGTGGATGAAGCGCGCCTTCGCCTCGTCCGAACCGGTCAGGGCGGCGGCGTGGTTGGCCGTCACCTCGATGTAGAAGCCCAGCACGTTGTTGTGCCTGATCTTCAGCGAGCGGATGCCGGTTTCCTCGATCAGGTCGCGCTCCATGGCGGCGATGACTTTTCGCGATTCTGACGCCAGCGCCCGCATCTCGTCCAGTTCGGCGTCGTAGCCGGCGCGGACGAAGCCGCCGTCGCGCTTCAGCAGCGGCAGTTCGTCGGCCAGCGCCCGGCCGAAATGCGCGGCAAGCGTCTCGGGAAGGGCCGCGATCGCGGCAAGGGCTGAGCCAAGCTCCGCCGGCGGCGGCGTGGCGGCGAAGGTCTCGGCGATGGCGCGGGCGGCCTCGAAACCGGCCTGCAAAGCGCCGAGATCGCGCGGGCCGCCGCGGTTCAGCGCCAGCCTGGACAGCGCGCGCGGCATGTCGGCGACGCCTTTCAGCGCCAGCCGCACCGCTTGGCAGAGCCGCGGCTCGCTGCGGAAGAAGGAGACCGAATCCAGCCGCTCCGCGATCCTGTCGGGGCTCGTCAGCGGCGCCGTCAGCCGGTCGGCCAGAAGGCGGGCGCCGCCGCCGGTGACGGTGCGGTCGATGGCCCTGAACAGCGAGCCGTCGCGCGAGCCCGACAGGGTGCGCAGGATTTCCAGGTTGGCGCGCGTCGCCGGATCGATGAACAGCGTCGAGCCGTTCTCCTCGCGCTCGGGTCGCGCCAGTTGCGGCCGCTCGGCCTTCTGCGTCTTCTCGACATAGGCGATGGCCGCAGAGATGGCCGACAGTTCGGCGCGCGAGAAGGCGCCGAAGGCATCCGGCGTCGCCACCGCGTAGAAGCGGGCGATGCGCGCCGGCGCCGAGGCCGAATCGAACAGCGTCGCCGGCTGCGGCTCGGCGATGCGACCGAGAACGTCGAAGACGGCTTTCAGCTCGGCATCGTGGAACACCGGCTCGGCGACGATCAGTTCGCGCGGATCGACGCGGGCGATGTCGGCCAGCAGCCGTCCGGCATCGGTCTCGGCGACGTGAAAGGCGCCGGTGGAAATGTCGATCCAGGCCAGCGCATAGGTTCCCTGGTTCCCTGTCGCGCTGTCGCGCTCCTCGCCTCTTGCGGCCCCCTTCACCCGCCCGAGTGCCATCAGGAAATTCGATTCGGCGGCGTTGAGCAGCTTGTCCTCGGTGATGGTGCCGGGCGTCACCAGCCTGATGACGTCGCGCCGCACCACCGACTTGGAGCCGCGCTTCTTCGCCTCCGCCGGGTCCTCGATCTGCTCGCAGACGGCGACGCGGAAGCCCTGCGCGATGAGCTTTTGCAGGTAGTCGTCGGCGGCATGGACCGGCACGCCGCACATCGGGATGTCGGCGCCCTGGTGCTTGCCGCGCTTGGTCAGAACGATGCCTAGGGCGGCGCTCGCCTTTTCGGCATCGTCGAAGAACAGCTCGTAGAAATCGCCCATGCGGTAGAACAGCAGCGAACCGGGGTTCGCCGTCTTGATCTCGATATACTGTTCCATCATGGGCGTGACGGTGCCGGCGGCAGCCGGCATCGGCGCGCCGCCGCCCATGGCGGCTGGCGTACTCCCTTCGGTCTGGATGGCCGTTTCGTCGTTCAAGAAAGTCTTTCCAAAATTCCCGAAAGGTCCCTGCTTGGCGCAGGACCGGTTGGAAGTGTAGCCTTAATCGGGGACACTCCACAAAAACAATGCGGCCCGCCATGTCCGGCAGCCGTTCCAAGGCGAGGAAACACCAGCATCATGGCCAGAAAACCCGACAGCGACGGCCCCTCCGTCAGCGCAGAGGAGGCCCTGGAATTCCACGCCATGGGCCGGCCCGGCAAGCTGGAGGTGGTGCCGACCAAGCCGATGGCGACGCAGCGCGACCTGTCGCTCGCCTATTCGCCGGGCGTCGCCGTGCCGGTCAAGGCCATCGCCGAGGACCCCTCGCGCGCCTTCGACTATACCAGCCGCGGCAACATGGTCGCCGTCATCTCCAACGGCACCGCCATCCTCGGCCTCGGCAATCTCGGCGCGCTGGCGTCGAAGCCGGTGATGGAAGGCAAGGCGGTGCTGTTCAAGCGCTTCGCCGACGTCGATTCCATCGACCTCGAAGTCGCCACCGAGGACGCCGACGAGTTCATCAACTGCGTGAAATTCCTCGGCCCGTCCTTCGGCGGCATCAACCTCGAGGACATCAAGGCGCCGGAATGCTTCATCATCGAGCAGCGTCTGCGCGAATTGATGGACATCCCGGTCTTCCACGACGACCAGCACGGCACCGCCATCATCTCGGCCGCCGGCCTCATCAACGCGCTGGAGATTTCCGGCCGCGACATGAAGACGACGAAGCTGGTGTGCAACGGCGCGGGTTCGGCCGGCATCGCCTGCATCGAGCTCATCAAGGCGATGGGCTTCGCGCCCGAGAACATCACGCTGTGCGACACCAAGGGCGTCGTCTGGCAGGGCCGCACCGAAGGCATGAACCAATGGAAGTCGGCGCATGCGGTCAAGACCGAGGCGCGCTCGCTGGCCGACGCCATGGAAGGCGCCGACGTCTTCTTCGGCCTGTCGGCCAAGGGGGCACTGACGCGGGCCATGGTCGAATCGATGGCGAAGAACCCGATCATCTTCGCCATGGCCAATCCGGACCCGGAGATCACGCCCGAGGAAGTCGCCGAAATCCGCACCGACGCCATCATGGCGACCGGCCGCTCGGACTATCCGAACCAGGTCAACAACGTGCTCGGCTTTCCCTATATCTTCCGGGGGGCGCTGGACGTGCGCGCCACCACCATCAACGACGCCATGAAGATCGCCGCGGCCCACGCGCTGGCCGACCTCGCCCGCAAGGACGTGCCCGACGACGTCGCCGCCGCCTATCAGGGCAACCGGCCGAAGTTCGGCGCCAACTACATCATCCCGGTGCCGTTCGACCCCCGCCTGATCTCCGCCATTCCCGTCGCCGTGGCGAAGGCGGCGATGGAGACCGGCGTGGCGCGCCGGCCAATCCTCAACCTCGACAAATACGCGCAGGAACTGTCGGCGCGGCGCGATCCGATCGCCTCGACCCTGCAGCGCATCTACGACCGCGTGCGCCGCCAGCCCAAGCGCATCGTCTTCGCCGAAGGCGAGGAGGAGCAGGTGATGCGCGCGGCCGTCGCCTATGCCAACCAGAGCCTTGGCACCGCCATCCTGCTCGGCCGCGACGACGTCATGCGCGAAAATGCCCAGCATGCCGGCATCGACCTCGACAAGCCGGGTATCGAGATCATCAACGCCCGGCTGTCGCGACGCAACGCCATCTACGCCGATTTCCTCTACGAGCGCCTGCAGCGCAAGGGCTACCTGCTGCGCGACTGCCAGCGCCTCATCAACCAGGACCGCAACCATTTCGCCGCCTGCATGGTGGCGCTGGGTGACGCCGACGGCGTCGTCACCGGCGTCACCCGCAACTACTCCACCGCGCTGGAGGACATACGCCGCGTCATCGACGCCAAGCCCGGCCACCGCGTCATCGGCGCCTCCATCGTTTTGGCGCGCGGCCGCACGGTGATCGTCGCCGACACCGCCGTGCACGACATGCCGAACGCCGAGCAGATCGCCGACATCGCCGAGGAATCGGCCAATTTCGCCCGCCGCATGGGCTACGAGCCGCGCGTGGCGATGCTGGCTTATTCCACCTTCGGCCATCCGCAGGGCGAGCGCTCCGAGCGCATCCAGGAGGCGGTGAAGATCCTCGACAAGCGCCGCGTCGACTTCGAATACGACGGCGAGATGGCCGCAGACGTGGCGCTCAACCACCGGCTGATGCAGCAGCAATACCCGTTCTGCCGCCTCACCGGCCCGGCCAACGTGCTCATCATGCCGGCCTTCCACTCAGCCTCGATCTCAACCAAGATGCTGCAGGAACTCGGCGGCTCGACCGTCATCGGCCCGCTGCTGGTGGGGCTGAACAAGCCGGTGCAGATCGTGCCGCTCAACGCCAAGGACAGCGACATCGTCAACATGGCGGCCATCGCGGCCTATACGGCGGGGCAGTAAAAACCTTCTCAGCAGAGGGCAGTTCAGTTCCTCTGGCGCATCGCCCCCTCTCCGTCTCGGCTTCGCCGAGCCACCTCTCCCCCACTTCGTGAGGGGAGAGGATGGGAGCCAAGGCTTGCGGCCAGCTTATCCTCTCCACCCGGAACGGGGGGAGAGGTGGCTTGCGAAGCAAGACGGAGAGGGGGCTGCGCCAGATGCGATAGTCCTGCCTGCTGGCGAGAGCTTCTCCCTACAGCGCCGGCCCCAGCTTGAGGGCGCTGCCGTCGGAGAAGCGCGACAGGCGGAAGCGGCTCATGTCGTGGCCCACCGCGTTGCCCTGGATCAGGTCGGCGACGACGCGGCCGAACCCCGGCCCGATGCCGAAGCCGTGGCCGCTCATGCCTGTGGCGACGAACAGGCCGGGAAGCGCCTCAACGCGGTCGACGACCGGCACCACGTCGGGCATGGCGTCGATCATGCCGGCCCAGCTCGCCTCCAGGCGGACCTTGCCGAGCTGCGGGAAAAGGGCGCCGAAATTCTTTTCCACCGCCTGCAGCTTGGAGCGTTCGGGTGCCGGGTTCAGCACCCGCATCCGCTCGAACGGTGTTTGCGTCTCCGCCGTCCAGTCGCGCGGCGTCGTCCAACCGTCGGGAAAGCCGGACGGGGCGGCCGGGGAATAGCGGACGCCGAACGGATTGGCCCGCAGGGCGGGAAGGTATTTGACGACATGCCGGAAGGCGTCGGGGCCGACATAGAGCTGACTGCCGCCGCCCGCCGCCAGCGTATAGCCGCCGTCCCGCCGGCGCCGGAAGGCGATATGGTCGTCTGCCGCAGCACCCGGATGCACCTCCGGCATGGCTTCGGTCGCCGCCACGGTCGAGCGGACGCTGAGCTGCGGAATGGAGACGCCGTGCTTGCGCAGGAACAGCGACGACCACGCGCCGGCCGCGACCAGCACCGTGGAAGCTTCGATGAAGCCTGCCTCCGTCCAAACGCCCCTGACCTTGCCCGCCGCGATATCGAGCGTGCGGACGGCGCAGTTCTCCACGATGGTGGCGCCCTTGCGGGCGGCGAGGCGGGCGAGCGCGGGCACGGCCAGCCACGGCTCGGCGCGCATGTCGGACGGCGTCGTCATCGCGCCGGCGAATTTGCGCGCCATGCCCGGAATAAGCTTGGCGGTTTCGCTGCCGTCGAGCAGGCGCGTGTCGAGGTCGTGGGCGGCGGCGAGCCTCATGAAGTCGTCGAAGCCAGCCAACTCCTTGTCGGTTTCCGCCAGATAGGTCACGCCCGTCTCGACGAGGCCGATGTCCTCGCCGCATTCCTCGGCCAGTTGCCGCCACAGGCGGCCGGCCTCGATGGCGACCGGCAATTCGCCCTCGTCGCGTCCCTGCTTGCGCACCCAACCCCAGTTGCGGGAGGACTGCTCGGCGGCGACGCGCCCCTTTTCCAGAAGCGTCACCGGAATGCCGCGCTGCGCCAGGAACAGCGCCGTCGTCACGCCGATGACGCCGCCACCGACGACGACCACCTCGGACGCCTTCGGCGGCGGGCCGGGATAGCGGATCGGGTCGGCTTCGGAGAACGGAAAGGTCGGCACGCAGCGCATCCTGAAGGGTTGAAAGCCTCGCCTACTGGTTGCCATCCCCGAGGAGCCGATTCAAGGGCAGGCTGGGGGAGTCCATTCAGCCACGGCCGCGCGGTGCGACGCGGACAACCGCTTCCTGCATACCGGGATATCGTCAAGCCGGATCAACGGCTTGCGTCGTAGACGGTGATTCTTTCGCTTCGTTTTATCCCCGTCGCTTCGGCGCCGCCGATAATTCCCTCACCGTCCTTGCGGGAAGCCCGGTGCGCACCGGACATCGGGTGAGGACGGCGGCTCCGGGCCGGTGGCGCTACGGTAGCGCCACTGGGCGATGAACCCCCAGGTCCGGGCCTCGACCGAGCCAGCGGGCCGCGCGAGCGGCAGCGACCCTCGGGGAGGCAAGCGGCCGGCGGGGCGCGAGGTTCGCGCCACGAAAAACAACAAAAAGAGGCACGGCCTCGCGCCCCGCTTCCCTTCCGCTTCCCGTGTTCGGAAGGCGGCGACGAACAAAGGCCAGACGGCGACAGGCCGGGCGTGGCAACGATTTCCGCCGCCTGCGGGGCGGCGGCCCACCCATCATCGGAACGGAGGAACAACCATGAACGACCTGCCTACCTTGGAGGACGCTCCCGTCAGCGACCACGATCCCGACCTGCCATACAACCAATGGGACGACGACGAGAAGGAACGGTTCGCCCGCTCCTGCCGAATCGCCATGCGCCTTGCTCTGGAAGAGGACGAGGCGCCGTCACGCTGTCCCGGCCGCACCTGCCGCCGCGAGGGCCGCTGCCAAGTGCGCCTGGAGGATTCGCGCCTGGTCTGCCTGGCCGGCCCCATGCCGCCGCAAGCCATCCGGCGGATGATCATGATGATGTCTTTTCTCCACGAACTGGGCAAAGGCGATGCCTGACGTGGCGGCGGCTGAGGCAAGGCCGGAAGGATGACCCTCGGCGGCCCATCCAAGTCCCTTTGCCTTCGCCGCGAAAGCGACTATGAAACGGCAAAGCCACGCCTCGAACTGCCCTGCCGGAGCCAGCCATGACCGAAATCCTGCAAACACCCCCGCTGGTCGTCGTCTTCGGCGGCTCGGGCTTCCTGGGGCGCCACGTGGTGCGTGCGCTGGCCCGCCGCGGCTACCGCGTGCGCGCCGCCTGCCGACGGCCCGACCTCGCCGGCCACCTGCAGCCGCTCGGCAATGTCGGCCAGATCCAGCCGGTGCAGGCCAATGTGCGCGTGCGCTGGTCGGTCGACAACGCGGTCCGGGGCGCCGCCCACGTCGTCAACCTCGTCGGCATCCTGCATGAGAGCGGCCGCCAGCGCTTCGGCGCCGTGCACACCTTCGGCGCCCGCGCCGTCGCGGAGGCCGCGCGCGCCGTCGGCGCCGGCATGACCCACGTCTCGGCGCTCGGCGCCGACGCCCAGTCGGCCTCCGCCTACCAGCGCAGCAAGGCGCTCGGCGAAAAGGCAGTGCTGGAGACGATTGCCGACGCCGTCATCTTCCGCCCCTCCGTCGCCTTTGGCCCGGAAGACACCTTCTTCAACCGCTTCGCCAACATGGCGCGCTATTCGCCGGTGCTGCCGCTGATCGGCGGCGGCGAGACGAAATTCCAGCCGGTCTATGCGGTGGACATCGCCGAGGCGATCGCGCGCTCGGTGGACGGGCAGGTCGCCGGCGGGCGCGCCTACGAACTCGGCGGGCCGCAGGTGCTGACCTTCCGCCAGTGCATGGAGGAACTGCTCGCCGTCGTCGACCGCAAGCGCATGCTGGTGCCGGTGCCCTGGTGGCTGGCGAACCTTCAGGCCTCCATCCTCGGCATGCTGCCGAAGCCGCTGCTCACCCGCGACCAGGTGGCGCAGCTGCGCGAGCACAACGTCGTCTCGGACAAGGCCGACAAGGAAGGCCGCACGCTCCCCGGCCTCGGCATCCAGCCGCAGGCGCTCGGCACCATCCTGCCCAGCTACCTGTGGCGCTTCCGCGCCGCCGGCCAGTTCCAGCGCGGCGACACCGCCGGCAACGCCGAGGCGTAAGAGAACCGAGGCAGGAAAATTTTCGGCCGTCGACGACCCCCGGCGCGGGGAAGCTATCGCCCCAGGCGCATTGCCCCTTCTCCGTCGCGCTACGCGCGCCACCTCTCCCCCACTTCGTGAGGGAGAGGATAGGCGTCAAGCCTGGCTCCCATCCTCTCCACCCGGAACGGGGGGAGAGGTGGCGCGCGTAGCGCGACGGAGAGGGGGAGCGCCCTATGCCAAGCCCCACTTTTGTGGAGGATAAAACTCACCCGAAAACGTACAGCGCGATCAACCCCAGCCCGCCGACGATCAGCCGCCACCAGCCGAACAGCGCGTAGCCGTGCCGCGACACATAGCCAAGCAGGCTGCGCACGGCGATGACGGCGGTGATGAAGGCGGCGATGAAGCCGACGGCGATGATCGGAAAATCCGCCGCCGACAGAAGGTGGCGGTTCTTGAGGAGGTCGAGCGTGAAGGCGCCGAGCATGGTCGGCATGGCGAGGAAGAAGGAGAATTCCGCCGCCGCGCGCTTGTCCACGCCCATCAGCATCGAGCCTACAATGGTGGCGCCGGAGCGGGAGGTGCCGGGAATCATGGCGAGGCACTGGAACAGGCCGATCTTCAGCGCCAGCGGAATGGAGAGTTCGGACGCGTCGTGGACGCGCGGCTTCAGGTCCAGCCGGTCGATCCACAGAAGCACGATGCCGCCGAGGATCAACATAATGCAGATCAGCTTCGGCGTCTCGAACAGCACCGTCTTGATGAAGTCGTGCAGGATCACGCCGATCACCGCCGCCGGCAGGAAGGCCAGCACCACGGCGACCATCAGCCTGACCGAATGGTCGGACGAGCGCTCAGGCGGCAAAAACAGGTTCGGCCGCTTGCGCCGGAACCCCGTCACCAGGAGTTCCCAGGTGCAGCCGGCCAGCCAGATCAGGGCAGCCACCACGCCGACCGCGACGTCGACCAGCCGGGCGAAGGCGTCGGGGCGCCTGATGAAATCCCAGAAACGGTTCGCATAGACGGAAAGGATGGCGAGGATGGCGCCGAGCTGGATCAGCACCTCGAACACCTTGCCGGTCGAATTGAAGCCGAGGAAATGCCCCGCCAGCAGGATATGGCCGGTGGAGGACACCGGCAGGAATTCGGTAAAACCCTCCAGCAGGCCGAGCAGGAGGGCTTCGATCAGGGTCTGGCTGTCCATGGTGGTCCTTTGGGGCGTCCTTGGCGTCGGGGGTTCGAAAAGGCGTTGCTTGTCACGGCGCGGGAACCACCCTATAGGTCGCAGCACCCTTGCCGGCCCCGACCCGTCGCGGCAAAGCTTTAGCGGTGCGGCGGGCGATTCGCCAGAGCGCATGTCAATCGCGGTATCATGCTGACGCTTTTTCATCATCCCCTGTTCGCCTCCTGCCGGTTCGTGCGCCTCGCCTTCGGCGAATACGGCGAGGAACTGGCGCTGATCGAGGAAAAGCCGTGGATGCGGCGCAAGGAGTTCCTGTCGCTGAACCCGGCCGGCAACCTGCCGGTGTTGCTCGCCGAGGGCGACGTGCCGATCGTCGGCGCCTCGGTCATCGCCGAATATCTCGACGAGACGCGCGGCGTTTTGAAGCGCGACAAGCGCCTGTTCGTGGAAGGCTCGATGGAGCGCGCCGAGATTCGCCGCCTGACCGACTGGTACCTCGTCAAGGCCGAGAGCGAGGTGACGCGGCACCTTGTGCGCGAGCGTGCGCTGAAGCCGCACATGCCGGCCGAGGCCGGCGGCGGCTCGCCCGATTCGACCGCCATCCGCGCCGCCCGCGCCAATATCCGCCAGCACATGAAATACACCAACTGGCTGGCCGGCACCCGTCCCTGGCTGGCGGGGTCGCGGCTCACCTATGCCGACCTCGCCGCCGCCGCCACGCTTTCGGTGCTCGACTATCTGGGCGAGATCGACTGGCGCGAGCACGTCGCCGCGCGCGAATGGTATACGCGGCTGAAGTCGCGGCCGTCGTTCCGGCCGCTGCTGGCCGACCGCGTGCGCGGCCTTTCGCCGGTGTCGCACTATGCGGACCTCGATTTCTGATCCGAAGCGCCTGCGCGAGCTGATCGAGCGCGAGGCGCGAGCCGCCGGCTTCGCCGCCGTCGCCGTGACCCGGCCGGACGCCATCCCGCTGGCGCCGGCGCGGCTTGCCCAGTTCGTGGCCGACGGTTTCCACGGCTCGATGGGCTGGATCGAGGAGACGTTGGCGCGTCGCGCCGACCCCTCGGTGCTGTGGCCCGAGGTGCGCTCGGTGGTCGTGCTCGCCATGAACTACGGCCCCGACAGCGACCCGCGCGAAATCCTGTCGCGGCCGGATCGGGCCGCCATCTCCGTCTACGCGCAGAACCGCGACTACCACGACGTCATGAAGGGGCGGTTGAAGGAAATCGCCGGCAAGATCGTGGCGCGTGCCGGCGGCGACGTAAAAGTATTCGTCGATACCGCACCGGTGATGGAGAAGCCGCTGGCCGAAGCCGCCGGGCTCGGCTGGCAGGGCAAGCACACCAACCTCGTCAGCCGCGCCCACGGCTCCTGGCTGTTCCTCGGCTCGATCTTCACCACGGCGGAGCTGGAGCCGGACAGCCGCGAGGACGACCATTGCGGCTCCTGCCGCGCCTGCCTCGACGCCTGCCCGACAAACGCCTTTCCGGCGCCCTACCGGCTCGACGCGCGCCGCTGCATCTCGTACCTCACCATCGAGAACAAGGGGCCGATCCCGGCCGAATTCCGCGAGGCGGTCGGCAACCGCATCTATGGCTGCGACGACTGCCTCGCCGCCTGCCCATGGAACAAGTTCGCGCAGGCGGCTTCGGAGGCGAAGCTCGCCGCCCGCGACGATCTGCGCGCGCCGAAGCTCATCGACCTGCTCGAACTGGACGACACCGCTTTCCGGGCGCTGTTTTCCGGCTCGCCGGTCAAGCGCATCGGGCGCGACCGTTTTATCCGCAACGTGCTGATCGCCGCCGGAAATTCGGGCGACGGCGCACTGACGGAACAGGTCCGCAGCCTGCTTGGCGATCCTTCGCCGCTGGTGCGGGGCGCTGCCGTATGGGCGCTGTCGCGGCTGGCGCCGGAGGCATTTTTGAGCTGCGCCGGGCGGGTCGAGAACGAGGAAGATGAGGACGTCAGGCAAGAATGGATGGCAGTGAATCGATGGTAGCTCCGCGCCGCCCCTCACCTGCCTGCCGGCATCCTCCCCCCGTGAACAACGGGGAGAGGGGAGAAGCTGCGACGCCGGCGTCCCCCTCTCCCCGTTCACGGGGAGAGGGTAAGGGTGAGGGGCAGCGCGCCAAGTACAAATGACCATGAAAACCGTTCTCATCTTCGGCGCCGGCTATTCGGGCCAGGCTTTCGCCCGCGCGCTGCCTGCGGGCACCACCATCGTCGGCACGACGCGCTCACCGGAAAAATTCGCCACACTTCGCGATGCCGGCATCACGCCGCTGCCGTTCGAGGGCGCCTCGACGCCTGAACTGCTCGCGGCCCTCGAGCAAGCCACCCACGTCGTCGTCTCGATCGCCCCGGACGAGGCCGGCGACCCGGCGCTCGATGTCGTCGCGGCCGGGCTCGCCGCCGGCCTGCCGGCGCTGCAATGGATCGGCTATCTCTCCACCGTCGGCGTCTACGGCGACCATGGCGGCGGCTGGGTGGACGAGGAGAGCGCATGCCGGCCGGTATCGCAGCGCTCGCGCCGCCGGCTGGAGGCGGAGCGGCAGTGGCTGGAGCTTGGGCAGCGCGCCGGCCTGCCGGTCGCGGTCTTGCGGCTCTCCGGCATTTACGGGCCGGGCCGCAACGCCTTCGTCAACCTGCGCGACGGCACCGCCCGGCGCCTCGTCAAGCCGAACCAGGTGTTCAACCGCATCCACCGCGACGATATCGCCGGCGCGCTGCGGCACCTGGCCGAGCGCAACCTTGGCGGCGTCTTCAACGTCACCGACGACCTGCCGGCGCCGCCGCAGGAGGTCGTCGCCTATGCCGCCGCGCTGATGGGCGTGGAGCCGCCGCCGGAAATTCCGTTCGAAACCGCCCAACTTTCGCCCATGGCGCGGTCTTTCTACGGCGAGAACAAGCGCGTTTCCAACGCCGCGATCAGGAAGACGGGCTACGCCTTCCGCTTCCCGGACTACCGCGTCGCCTTCGATGCCCTATGGGCGGCGGGCGACTGGGCGGACGGGGCGGCGCGCAGCGCGATGAAACGGTCGTGATCGCCCCGACAGGGCAGGCCGTGCTATGATTCGCGAACCGGCCGCTTCGGCGGCGACTTGCGGCGGACGGGCAGGCAGGGGAAATCGCATGACACAGTCGAAATGGCTCTCCGCGCCCCGGTCGGTCCTGCTGGCAATGACGGTGGCGCTGACCGGCCTGTTGTCCGGCGCGGACACGGCTGGTGCTGCCGAACTGGCGAAGAACCTGTTCGGCGCGGAGGCGCTGCCCTCGGCGGTGGCCCCGCAATCCTACGGTTTCTATTCCAAGGGCTGCTTCGCCGGCGGCGTCGGCCTGCCGCTGGATGGGCCGACCTGGCAGGTCATGCGCCCTTCGCGCAACCGCAACTGGGGCCATCCGGCGATGATCGCGCTTTTGGAAAAGCTGTCGCGCGATGCGGTGCAGGACGGCTGGCGCGGCCTTCTGGTCGGCGACATCTCGCAGCCGCGCGGCGGCCCGATGCGCACCGGCCACGCCTCGCACCAGCTCGGGCTGGACGCCGACATCTGGTTCAGCCCGATGCCGGACCAGCCCTATTCGATGAGCGGGCGCGAGAAGATCGGCGCCGTCTCCATGCTGAAGCCGAAATCGCTTGTCGTCGACGACCGCCGCTGGACGGAGTCGCGCGCCCGCCTGCTGAAGCGCGCCGCCAGCTATCCGGAGGTGGAGCGCATCTTCGTCCATCCCGGCATCAAGAAAAAGCTGTGCGATACCGTCAGCGGCGACCGCGGCTGGCTGAACAAGATCAGGCCGTTCTGGGGCCATGACGAGCATTTCCACGTCCGCATCGGCTGCCAGCCCGGTTCACCGAACTGCAAGCCGCAGCACGATACCGGCAGGGGCGACGGCTGCGGCAAGGAGCTTGCCTGGTGGTTCACCGAGGAACCATGGCGGCCGGCGAAGAACCCCGACGCGCCCAAGGCGCGCGACATCATGACCATGGCGGCGCTGCCGAAGCAGTGCCAGGCGGTGCTGACCCAGCCGAGCCCGCTTTCCTTCGAGGCGGCGCTGTATAAAGGTGGCCGCGCCCCGGTCGCGGTGGCGACCGCTCCGGCGCCGGAAGCCGTCGTGCCGGAGCCGGCTTCGCCGCCCGCTCCCGTCCTGGCCGGCACGACCGGCCTGCCGGCTTTCAGCGCCTTCGCCGAAACGCCGCAGATCGGCGTGCCGGTGCCGCGTCCGCGGCCGGGTCCGTGAGCGAGGCGTCTTCCGCAGCGGCCATGGTTTGGCTATAGCGACGCGAAACCGAACCATGGAGCGGGACAGGATGCAGGGCGCGAGCGAGGACGGAACGGGCCTGCGGTTTCCGATCCTGATCGGCGACATCGGTGGCACCAATGCGCGGTTTTCCGTCGTGCTCGACGCCAATTCCGAGGCCGGCGAGCCGCGGATCGTGCAGACGGCGGACTTTCCTACTATCGACGCCGCCATCCAGGCCGCCGTGCTCGACCGCTCCTCGGTCCAGCCGAAATCCGCCGTGCTCGCCGTCGCCGGCCCAGTCGACGGCGACGAGATCGAACTGACCAACTGCCCATGGGTGGTGCGGCCGAAGGAGATGATCGCCAATCTCGGCCTCGCCGACATCGTCGTGCTCAACGATTTCGAGGCGCAGGCGCTGGCCGTGGTGGCGCTCGGCGAAGAGCATATGGAAAAGATCGGCGGCGGCACGCCCGAGCCCAATGCCGGCCGCGTCGTGCTGGGACCGGGCACCGGCCTCGGCGTCGCCGGGCTCGTGCATGCGCTGGGCCACTGGATACCGGTGCCGGGCGAAGGCGGGCACATGGACATCGGCCCGCGTACGCCGCGCGACTTCGAGGTCTTCCCGCACATCGAGACGATCGAGGGGCGCATCTCGGGCGAACAGATCCTGTGCGGACGGGGCCTCGTCAACGTCTATCGCGCGGTGGCCGCGGCGGACGGCAAGGACGCGCCCTTCACCAAGCCGTCGGAAGTGACGGCGGCGGCTCTCGCCGGCACCGACGCGGTGGCCGAGGAAGCGCTTTCGCTGTTCGTCACCTGCCTCGGCCGCACCGCCGGCGACCTGGCGCTGGTGTTCATGAGCCGCGGCGGCGTCTTCCTCACCGGCGGCATCGCGCAGAAGATCGTGCCGGCGCTGAAGGCCGGCAACTTCCGCGCCGCCTTCGAGGACAAGGCGCCGCACAGCGCGCTGATGCGCGACATGCCGGTCTACGTCATCACCCATCCGCTCGCCGCCCTGCTGGGTCTCGCCGCCTATGCGCGCGCGCCGTCGCTGTTCGGCGTCCAGACAGACGGCCGCCGCTGGCGGGGCTGAGCTTTTCGACTTCGGGGCATAGGCAATCCGCTTTCGGGGCGTTATGAGGGGCGCCCGGCCCAAGACACGGAACGGCTCCTTGAACGCAGATAAGGCACCGCAGACGAAATCCCGCGAGATCGCGACGGTCATCCGCCGCATCCTCGCCGAGAACGGCCGCGACTATGTCTGGCACTACGTCTTCGCCATCGTCTGCCTGGTCGCGGTGGCCGCGACGACAGCCTTCACCGCATGGATCATGCGCGACGTCATCAACGAGATCTTCTATCGCCAGCGCGGCGACCTCGTCGCCCTCATCTGTCTGTCGCTCTTCGCCGCCTTCGTCATCCGGGGGCTGGCGACCTACGGCCAGGCGGTGACGCTGGCCAAGATCGGCAACAATCTCGTCGCCCGCTACCAGCGGCGCCTGTTCGACCACCTCATGCGCCTCGGCATGGGCTTCTACAACGACACACGCTCCGGCCGCCTCGCCGCGCAGATCAACGAGAACGTCAACGGCGTGCGCGATCTCCTGTCCATGACTCTCACCTCCGTCGCCCGCGACGCCGTCTCGCTGGTCGGCCTGATCGCGGTGATGGTGGTGCAGGACCCGTTCCTGTCGCTGATGTCGCTGCTCATCGGCCCGCCGCTCATCTATGCCGTCGTCTACCTGATGAAGCGGCTGAGGCGGGCGACGCGCGAGGCCGTGCAGATCAATTCGCGGCTGATCGGCGCCATGCAGGAGGCGACGCAGGGCATCGCCATCGTCAAGGCCTTCACCATGGAGGACGTGCTGTCGCGGCGCATCAGCGACCTGGTGACCGCCGCCGAGCAGCGCGCCAACCGTATCGCCCGCGTCTCCGAGCGGTTGAACCCGATCGCCGAGATCCTTGCCGGCTTCGCCGTTTCCGGCGTCATCGCCTATGCCGGCTACCGCGCCACAGTCGCCGGCGAGCCGCCCGGAACGATCTTCGCCTTCATCACCGCGCTGCTGCTCGCCTACGACCCGGCGAGGCGGCTGGCGCGCGTGCAGGTCGGCATGGAACGCGCGCTGGTCAATGCCCGCATGATCTACGAGATCCTCGACCTCGAGCCGCAGCAGGGCGATTCGGCCGGTGCCGCCGCCCTGCACGTCAAGAACGGCGAGGTGCGCTTCGACGCCATCCGCTTCGGCTATGCCGAGGACGCGCCGGTGCTGCGCGACCTGAGTTTTGTCGCCGCCGCCGGCAAGACGACGGCCATCGTCGGCGCCTCGGGCGCCGGCAAGTCGACGCTGGTGGCGCTGTTGCAGCGCTTCTACGATGTCGACGCCGGCACCATCTCCGTCGACGGGCAGGACATCTCGAAGGTGACGAAGAAGTCGCTGCGCAGCGCCATCGCCTATGTCTCGCAGCAGCCCTACCTGTTCGAAGGCACCATCCGCGACAACATCCGCTATGGTCGCCTCGACGCCACCGACGGCGAAATCGAACAGGCGGCCGGGCTGGCGGCGGCGGACGAGTTCATCCGCCAGCAGCCGCAGGGATACGACACCGAGGTCGGCGAGAACGGCGTCACGCTTTCGGGCGGCCAGCGCCAGCGCCTGTCGATCGCGCGCGCCATCGTGCGCGACGCGCCGATCCTGCTGCTCGACGAAGCGACGTCGGCGCTCGACAACGAATCGGAAGCGCGCGTGCAGCAGGCGCTCGGCGAGATCATGCAGGGGCGCACCACCATCGTCATTGCGCACCGCCTGTCGACCGTCGTCAATGCCGACCACATCGTCGTGCTGGAAGAAGGCCGGCTGGCGGAACAGGGCACCCACGCACAGCTTCTGGCGGACCCCGACGGCGTCTACGCCCGCTTCCACCGCCTGCAAGGCGGCCATGGGCTCGGCCTCGTCGACGATCGCGAGGAAGTCGAAGAACCGGAGCCGCAGGCCCCCGAACAGGGACGCGGCCGCAAGACCGCGAGGACCAAGGCATGAGTGCCCAGGAAGCCACGCCGCAAGCCACAGATATGGGCCTCGTCGTCGTCGGCGCCGGCGGCCGCATGGGCCAGACGCTGATCCGCACCATCGCCGCCATTCCCGGCGCGCGCCTCGCCGCCGCCATCGAGAGGACAGGCTCGCCGGCGCTCGGCCGGGATGCCGGCGAACTCGCCGGCATCGGCGCCAATGGCATCGTCATCGGCGACGATCCCCTGCCCGCCTTCGCCAAGGCCGACGGCGTGCTCGACTTCACCCAACCCGCGGCGTCGGTCGAATTCGCCGGCTACGCGGCGCAGGCGCGCATCGTCCATGTCGTCGGCACCACCGGTTGCTCGGCCGCCGACGACGCGGCGATCGCGGCCGCCGCGCGCCACGCCACCATCGTCAAGTCCGGCAATATGAGCCTCGGCGTCAACCTGCTTGCGGTGCTGGTGGAACAGGCCGCACGCGCGCTCGGCCCCGAGGATTTCGACATCGAGGTGCTGGAGATGCACCACCGCCACAAGGTCGACGCGCCGTCGGGCACCGCGCTCCTGCTCGGCGAGGCGGCGGCGGAAGGCCGCGCCATCGCCCTTGCCGAGAACAGCGAGCGCGGACGCGACGGCCTCACCGGCGCGCGCCGCACCGGCGCCATCGGCTTCGCCTCGCTGCGGGGCGGCTCGGTGGTCGGCGAGCACACGGTCTATCTGTCGGGGCAGGGCGAGCGCATCGCGCTGACGCACCAGGCGGAGGACCGCGCCATCTTCGCGCGCGGCGCCGTCAAGGCGGCGCTGTGGGCGCGCGGCCGCAAGCCGGGATTGTATTCGATGCGGGACGTGCTCGGCCTGAGCTGACGCCCCGCGCAATCGTGAAGGGAGAAAAAATGTCGCGAACCCTCGTGCTCGTGCGCCACGGCCAGAGCGAATGGAACCTGAAGAACCTGTTCACCGGCTGGCGTGACGTCGACCTGACCGAACAGGGCGTGGCGGAAGCCAAGGCCGCCGGCGAAAAGCTGAAGGCGCGCGGCCTGAAATTCGACATCGCCTTCACCTCGGCGCTGAAGCGGGCGCAGAGGACCTGCCAGCTCATCCTGGACGGCGTCGGCCAGGGCGATTTGAACACGGTGCGCGACCAGGCGCTGAACGAACGCGACTACGGCGACCTTTCAGGCCTCAACAAGGACGACGCGCGCAAGAAGTGGGGCGAGGAACAGGTGCACATCTGGCGCCGCTCCTACGACGTGCAGCCGCCCGGCGGCGAAAGCCTGAAGGATACCGGCGCGCGCGTCTGGCCCTACTACCTGCACGACCTGCAGCCGCATGTGCTTGCCGGCGGCACGGTTCTGGTGGCCGCGCACGGCAACTCGCTGCGCGCCCTCATCATGGCGCTCGACGGGCTGACCGGCGAAGAGGTCGTCGGCATGGAACTCGGAACCGGCGTGCCGATCGTCTACCGGCTCAACGCCGATTCCACGGTCGCCTCGAAGGAAGTGCTGGCCTGACCGGCCGCGTATCTTAGCCTCGCGCTGCTCCGGCAAGGCCGATGAAGGCGCGGATGGCAAATTTCGAGCGGATGGCGAGGAAGATCAGCAGCGATTCCAGTGCGATGGATGCGGTGGCGGCGACCGCCGCGCCCATGGCGCCCCAGTCGGGAACCAGCGCCAGACAGAGCGCCAGGTTGAAGGCGAAGGCGGCGGCATAGATGGCCGCGCAGAGCCGTTGCCGGCCCATCATGTTGAGGAACTGCTCGCCCGGCCCTATCGCCGCGCGGAGCGCGAGCCCGGCGACCAGCACCCACATCAGCCAGTAGCCGGCCATGAACTCGGCGCCGAACAGCCACAGAAGCGGCTTGCCGAACGCAAGGATGACGGTGCCGACGAGAACCGTCGGCCAGAACATCCAGCGGATCGACCCGGCATAGAAGGCGGCGAGGCCCGGCCGGTCGCCCGCCGCCTCGAACGTGGCGAAGCGGTGCGTGGCCGAGGCCGAGACGGCGAAATAGACCATCGAGACGATCGCCGTCACCTTGGTGGCCGCATAGAAGATGGCGACGTCGGTGGGCGAGCGATAGGCCTGCAACAGGATCACGCCGACATAGCTCAGCATGAACTGGAAGATGTTGGCGAACAGGATCGGCAGCGCCGAGACCACCCACAGCCGGTGGGCATAGCGGCGCGGTCCGCTTTCCAGCCGTGCGCCGACGCGCCGGTCCAGGATCGCGATCTGGCCGATGGAGGTCAGCCATGTGGCTGCCACCGCCGCCCACATGGCGGCCGTCGCGTCGAGCGGCAGGCCGGCGGCGAACAGGCCGAGCATGATGGCGAGCAGCAGCACCGGCCTCAGGATGAAGGGCGGCACCAGCGCCAGATTGATCCAGCCGAAGGCGCGCGCCACGCCGTCCTGCGCGCCGGTCAGGCCGTAGGGCGGCAGGGCAAGGCAGGCGAGATAGAGCGGGAAGACCAGATAGGCGTCGATCCTGCCTTCGAGCAGCCAGATCGACGCCGCCGCGACGACGGCCAGAAGCGTGACGAAGAAGCCCGGCACCCAGCGGCTGGCGAGGATGAAGCCGCGCATGCGGTCGAGGTCGCCTTCCTGCGTGTAGCGCGGAATGAAGCGCTGCGCGGTGACCGCGAAGCCGAGGTCGGCCACGGTGCCGACCAGAAGCACCCAGGTCCAGACATAGACGTAGACGCCGTATTCGAAGGTGCCCATCCAGCGCGCCATGAGGATCTGCGACACATAGGCGAGCCCGGCATTGGCGATGCGGATGAGAAAGGCCGAGCCGGCGGCGCGGCGGATGCCGCGCTCGGAATCGGCGCCGTCGCCACCGCGCCCCGGCAGCCGCCAGCGTCTCCATGCCCGCAGCGGGCCGGCCGGTTCCGTCGCCATCGCCTGTCCTTGTCTGTTGCAGCCAGGCTAGCGCGCAAAGGCTAATATTCGGTGCCGCCGCGAGCGGGCCGCGCTTTGCCCGAAAAAAGCGCGTTGACAGGCATCGCCTGCCCGCTTACATGAGCGCCCACCAGCCCAGATGGCGGAATTGGTAGACGCGCACGGTTCAGGTCCGTGTTCCGCAAGGAGTGGAGGTTCGAGTCCTCTTCTGGGCACCATCCCTTTTCAGGGGTGACGGTTTTTTCCGCTTTCCACCGTTTTGTTCGAGCAGCCGAATTCGGATGGCAACGCCGCCGGACGCGATGGTTTTCGACGGTCATGCGGGCAGAGACGGCCGGTTCACCGTGATGGACGGAAAGCCGGGGCTGAGCGGGTCATCCCCGGTCTTCGGCTTTCTTGGGCCGCGAGGCTCCGAGCGCGACATCGGGGGATTCGCCGGCCAACGGGCCAGGACCCGCGAGCCGCTTCAGCCCAGCCGCAACGGCGCTTCTCCATTTCGGCTGGCCGGGCGGCAGGGCCAGCGCCGTCCTGATCCCGTCGACGCCGCCGGGCACCTGTTTGGCCAGATAACCGAGATAGGCCTCGACAAGGGCCGGGTCGTCGGCCGGCAGGTCGAGATGGATATTCCCCGCCTTGTATCGCGCAAGGTTGTCCGGCTCGCGCTCGAGGTCCCTGGGGAACAGGGCGATCGATTTTTCCTGATCCCAGAGCGGACGCGGCATCGGCCGAGGCCACCCGCCAAGGTCGGCGGCCAAGGCTCCGCAGACGTCGTGACCGAACATGGCGCCGAGATGGCCCGTGCCGATGGCGCGGGCGTTCATCTCGATCAGGAAGGCCTCCTGCGTTCTCGGGCTCAGCATGAAATCGAAGCTGATGAAGCCAGAGCAGCCAAGGGCGGCGACGATCCGCCGGGCAGTCTGCCTCATCTCCTCGTGCTCGATGTGGCTGACGACGGTGCTGACACCGGTGACCGCCGGATTGACGCGCTCGGCGACGAAGCTGACGCTTTCCAGGACATGGCCCTCCCGCGCGGCGACCATCGTCATGGCCGGCCCGCCCGCTATATGGCTCTGCAACACCAGCGCATTGCCGCGCGGTTGCGGAATGCCGGCGCGGCGCCATATCATTTTCCTGACCCCGCTCCTCAGGGAACGCAGCCGGGCCGGCGATGCGGGAAAATACCTCGCCGCGCAATCTTCCAGTTCGCCACGATCCGCGGCCACGGTCACGCCGGCGCCGCCGCAGGTGAATTCCGACTTCACCACGACCGGATATCCCCAGGATTCGACGGCGTCGAAGAACGCGGCGCGTGTGCGCGCCTGTACCGTGTGCGGCGTTCTTACCCCCAGTCCGGAAGCCAGCGACATCAGTTCGAAGCGGCTGAGGCAGGCTGAATAGCCTTTCGAGGGTCCCAGCGATCGTTCGATCACTTGCGTCAGCCTCATCGATGTGAGGCCGCCGAGGACCATGCCCCTCAGGAGCCACGACGCGACATCGTCCAACGGGAAGACGACGTCCGGAGGCCATTGCCAAAGGAGGGTCTCCAGCGCGTACTGGACCGCCAGCACCCCCCGCCACACACCGAGATGGCGCGGCAGTTGGAACCTGCGTTCGGCAAAACGGGTCTGGGCATAGTAGAAGCCGGGTGGGCTGAGGATGCCGCATTCGCATCCGCTGGACGCCATGGCGCAAATGATACGGCCCAGCCCGACATTGTTGAGCAGCGACAGGAACAAAACGCGCGGCTTCATGACTACCTCGTCCCGAGGCCGACAGTGTCCGGTTTGAGACACGGCACGGGCGGCAGCGGCGTTCTCGGCATCTGTCCCCGCATACGGTGGCAGCGCTACAGTATAGAGGCCCAAGCGAGCCGGACATTCGTCCGAAAGAGCAATGAATATGCCGCTTTCGGATGTGCCGGCCTCCCGCTTCCGCGTTGGAAGCAGAAGGGGAGTTTCGGACAATCGAGACCGCGAATTGAACAGCAACGCCGCTGTCCTGGCGTTGGATGAAGCGTTAACAATTTGATAAATCCGGCCAGTCTAGGACACCTGGACTCCTGACATACTGTTTCGCGGCGACTCCAAACGTGTGCCTTTGCCACGGAACCGACAGAAACTCGCCCCATTTGCCGCCTCATTTGACCCTACGCGCCTCCGTAATTGTCAACGGAGCCCTCCCAAGGAATGAAGATCTGCACACCAGCCGCGCTCGCCGTGGCGACCGTCGCCGCCGGCCTGACGCTCGGCGCCTCCGTCAGCCCCGCCGCCGCCCAATGCGGCCGCGCCTCCTGGTACGCACTGCATTCGCGCACGGCCTCGGGCGAGCGCATGAATCCCGCCGCGCTGACGGCCGCCCACCGCACCCTGCCCTTCGGCACCCGCCTGAAGGTGACCAACCAGCGCAACGGCAAGAGCGTGGTGGTGCGCATCAACGATCGCGGACCGTTCATCAAGGGCCGCGTGCTCGACCTCTCGCGCGCCGCCGCCAGGCAGATCGGCATGATCGGCTCGGGCCACGCGCCCGTCTGCTCCGCCCGTATCTGACGCTTCGGCGGGCCGAATCAACGAAGACGCGGCCATCGGGCGGCGTCTTCGTTTTGCGCTGCCGCATCCGCGCGCCGCGAATTCCCAGCCGGCTGCGGCCAAATCACAGAGAAATCCGGCCGTTGGACCAAAGTATCGACCCACTTACGCACCGTAACGTATTGCGCCGCAGCAATTTCGCGTTAACTTTCCTGTAGCGTAATGAGGGCTCGGCGCCGCGCGTCGACCTTTTGGTCGTGGCGGACAGCAGAGGTCTCGATGTTCTATCAGCTTTATGAAATGAACCATGCCGCGCTGCAGCCGGCACGCGCGCTGGCCGATGCGACGCGCATCTTCTATTCCAATCCGCTCAACCCCGTTGCCCACACCACCTGGGGGCGCTCCGTCGCCGCCATGGCGGAACTGTTCGAGCGCACCACACGCCGCTATGGCAAGCCGGCCTTCGGCCTCGACGCCACGACCGTCGACGGCAAGACCGCGCCGGTGGCCCAGAAGACCGTCTGGTCGCGGCCGTTCTGCAACCTCCTGCATTTCGAACGCGCCCTGCCCGCCGGCCGCCAGGCCGATCCCAGGCTGTTGATCGTGGCGCCGATGTCGGGGCACTACGCCACCCTCCTGCGCGGCACGGTGGAAGCCATGCTGCCGCATGCCGATGTCTACATCACCGACTGGGTCGACGCCCGCATGGTGCCGATGACGGAGGGCCGCTTCGACCTCGACGACTATATCGACTACGTCATCGCCATGCTGCACAAGCTCGGCCCCGACACCCACGTCATGGCGGTGTGCCAGCCGTCCGTGCCGGTGCTGGCGGCGGTGGCGCTGATGGAGGCCAGGGGCGACCGTTTCGCGCCGGCCACGATGACCTTGATGGGCGGGCCGATCGACACCCGCAGCCACCCGACGGCGGTGAACGTGCTGGCCAAGGAAAAGGGCACGGAATGGTTCCGCCACAACGTCATCATGCCGGCGCCCTGGCCGGTGCCGGGCTGCGGACGCATGGTCTATCCGGGCTTCCTGCAACTGTCCGGCTTCATGAGCATGAACCTCGACCGGCACATCATCGCGCACAAGGACTTCTTCGTTCACCTGGTGAAGAACGACGGCGACGGCGCCGACAAGCACCGCGAGTTCTACGACGAATATCTGGCGGTGATGGACCTGACCGCCGAATTCTACCTGCAGACGGTGGACACCGTCTTCGTGCGCCACGCCCTGCCGAAGGGCGAGCTGACGCATCGCGGCGTGCCGGTGGAGCCGGCGGCGATCCGCAACACGGCGCTGCTGACGGTCGAAGGCGAGAACGACGACATTTCCGGCATCGGCCAGACGCGGGCGGCGCACGCGCTGTGCGCCAACATCCCCGACGCCATGAAGGCGCATTACATGCAGCCCGACGTCGGCCACTACGGCGTCTTCAACGGCTCGCGCTTCCGCGCCCAGATCGTGCCGCGCATCGTTTCCTTCATGGCAAGCCATGGTCGCGGCGATCGCGCCAGGGCCAAGCCGCGGCTGGTCCGCTCGAACGGAGCCTGAAACAGGGCCACCGCGCCCGCCGGCCATGACGGCAAACCCCTCGCACATAGAGACGGGGGCGCTCAGGGCACTGTTGCACAAGTGCCGCTCTCACGGCGATGTGAGTAACCATGCCGCCAATCGGCCGAAGGCGTTAATTGACACGAAGTGTAAACTCCCCTTAACGTTTCGTTAACAACAGGGGTGAACGGGGATCATGCATTCCTCACCGGTGGCGCTGGGTCTGCGCCTTCTTGCGACGGCTGCGGCGGCACTGGCGACAGCCGGATGGGCCGGCGGCGTGGCTTCGGCGGCGGGCGGCATGGCGACCGGCGGGCTGACCTCGCAGCCGATCGGCCACTATGAGTTCTGCAAGGCCAATCCCGGCGAGTGCTCGATCCGGCCCGGCGATCTCGGCCCGGCCAGGATGACGACCGCGCTGTGGCGCCAGCTCGGCAGCGTCAACGCCGCCGTCAACGCCGCCGTCAAGCCGATGAGCGATCTCGAGATCTACGGCAAGGACGAGGTCTGGGCCTATCCCGACAAGGGTGTCGGCGACTGCGAGGACTATGTGCTGGAAAAGCGCCGACGGCTGAACCGGCTCGGCATGTCGCTGGCCGATCTTCTGATCACCGTGGTGCGCAAGCCGGACGGCGAAGGCCATGCGGTGCTGACGGTGCGCACCGACAAGGGAGACTACATCCTCGACAACCTGACCGACAAGGTGCGGGCGTGGGACCAGACCGGCTACCGCTACCTCAAGCGGCAGGCGATCAACAACACCGGCCGCTGGGTCTCCATCCGTGACGGCCAGCAGGTGCTGGTCGGCTCGGTGCAGTAGCCGCGCATCGAAAAGCGACACAGCACACGTCCCGCTCGATCCTTCGCGGCGCTCTATCCATAGCTGGGCAATCGCATATGGAATATTCTTCCATTCCGGCCGGCGTTTATCCCCACCCCTAACCCCTCCCCGCAAGGAGGAGGGGGACTTTGTGGCGGGGCCACACCACAGACCGCGAACCCTGCCGAGTTCCGATGAAACAGGGTGTCGGCGTCCCCCTCCCCCTTGCGGGGAGGGGACAGGGGTGGGGGTACCGCGCCATATCCGATTGTCCTGCCATCCGTAGTGGCAGACGGCGGTGCCGTTTTTCGGATGGATTCCCTCCCCGATGAAGGAAAGCCCTGAGCGAAGGTAGAATCGGCGCGCCTTCTCGTTGGCCGCCGCCGTTCGGAGCCGGAAGCCGCCCGGCATCTCACGTTTCGCCCGATCCAGAAGCGCCGTGCCTATTCCCTGTCCCTGCGCGGACGGCAGGACGAACAGCTGATCCAGAATGCCAAACCTCGGTTTCAGCGCGAGGAATCCGACGACGCCGCCACTGCGGACAGCCACCGTCAGCACCCATCCCGAGGCCAGTTCCCCGTCGATCCGGGCTCGCAGCTCGTCGACGGAGGGAAGCTCCAGGGCCGGATCCAGTGCGGAACGGGCACCTTCGCGCCAGACATGCGCGATGGCGTCGAAGTCCTTCTCGACGGCTTGACGATATTCGACTGCTTCATGCGGATCACCGGACATGGCCGACTATGGACCGGCAGCGGAGAGCATTTCCAGCGAAAGCGTGAAACGGTTTCACACCCGGAAATGCGCCCGGATCAAAAGACAAAGCATTTTGCAGCCAGACGGAATGTCCGGCGTCGCACGAATGCAGCTAGACAGGGAACAGAGTGATTCCGACGATTCCGCTCAAACAGGAACCGCACTCTCTTGCCGCCTCGTCCCAACGGTCTCGCCGAGGCCGGACCATCCGTGCCGCAGAGACAGTGCGCCCTACGCCGCCTGCGCCAGCCTTTCGGACGCCATGCGGTAGGAGATCGCCTCGGCCAGATGGATGCGGCCGACGGTGTCGCTGCCGTCGAGGTCGGCCAGCGTGCGCGCCACCTTCAGCACCCGATGATAGGCGCGCGCCGAAAAGCCGAGCTTCTCGCTGGCGTCGCGCAACAGGGCCACGCCCGCCGCGTCGGGTGCGGCGAGCGTCTCGATCAGGCCGGCCGGACATTGCGCGTTGCAGGCCACCGCGCCGGCGCCGTTCCGCTCGAAGCGCTCGCGCTGGACGGCGCGCGCCCGCGCCACCCTGGCGGCCACAGCCGCACTTTCTTCCGCGCGCTCGGAGCGGATCAGGTCGCCGGCCGAGACCGCCGGCACCTCGACCCTGAGGTCGATGCGGTCGAGCAGCGGACCGGAAATGCGCGCCTGATAATCGCTGCGGCAGCGTTCGCCGCGCGCGCAGCGGTAGCCCGGCTCGCCAGCCATGCCGCAGCGGCACGGATTCATCGCCGCCACCAGCTGGATGCGGGCCGGATAGGTGATGCGGTGGTTGGCCCGCGCGATCATGCATTCGCCGGTTTCCAGCGGCTGGCGCAGCGCATCCAGCGTCTGCGGCGAAAACTCCGGCAGTTCGTCGAGGAACAGCACGCCGTGATGGGCGAGCGACACTTCGCCGGGCCGCGCGCGCAGGCCGCCGCCGACAAGCGCCGCCATCGAGGCCGAGTGGTGCGGCGCGCGGAACGGCCGCCGGTCGGTCAACCGGCCTTCCGCCAGCTCGCCGGCGACGGAAGCGATCATCGAGACTTCCAGCAATTCCTTCGGCGTCAGCGGCGGCAGGATCGACGGCAGGCGTTGCGCCAGCATCGACTTGCCGGAGCCGGGCGGGCCGACCATCAGGAGGGTATGCTACATTAATTAATCTACCAACACCGGATATTAATGCGGAGCGGATACCCGTCGAGATTATGCCTAAAGCCTACTCATACCTACGATTTTCAACGCCAGAACAGGCGGAAGGCGATTCCTATCGTCGCCAGATGGCCGCCGCGCTCGACTGGTGCAAGCGCAAGGGGGTCGAGCTTGACGACAAACTGCGTTTCCACGACCTCGGCAAGTCCGGTTACACGGGGGCCAATTTCACCGAGGGTGCGCTGGGCCGCTTCGTGGATGCCGTGCAGGCGGGGGAGATCGAGCGAGGTTCATATCTCCTGATTGAATCCTGGGACCGCTTCTCCCGACAGAACGCCATGACATCGACGGCGCGCCTATTCGACCTCGCTACGGCGGGCATAACCGTCGTGACCGTCGATGATGGGCAGGAATATTCACAAGAGCGCCTGACGGGGCCGGACGTGTCCCCGATGCTGCTTCTTGTCGTCAAGCTGTCTCAGGCTCACCTTGAGTCCGCCCGGAAGTCGAACAATGTGGGGAAAGCATGGGCCGACAAACGGGAACGCGCCCGCGCCGGCGAACATAAGCTGACGAAGCGGGCACCCGAATGGCTGTCTCTTGAAGATGGCCGATTCATCGAGCGGGCCGACCGGGTTGAAATCGTCCGACGCGTTTTTCGCGAGACTATCGACGGGTACGGGCGTCGCACGATCGTCCACCGCTTGAATGAAGAAGGCATCCCGAACTTCCGCGCTGGCGAAAACCGCAAGAGGAAGCCGACAGGTTGGCATGCCTCCTCTGTCGCCAAGATCCTGACCAACCGGGCTGTCATTGGCGACTTTTTCCCCGGCACCGGAAGCACCCGCTTCCGGACGTACCAGAAGGAGGCCGAGCCGATTAGAGGCTACTACCCTGCGATTCTGGACGAAGATACGTATTGGCGGGCGCAAGCGGTGATCGCCTCGCGTCGTCGCGTGACCGACGACGACGGGCGGGTTGTCCAGCGCGGAGCCGCTGGCCGACGTGGAAGCGGTGTCTCCCATCTACTCACTGGGCTCGGCCGTTGCAGCATTTGCCACGGCCCCATGCACATCATTAACAAAGGCCCCCTGCCGAGAGGGGGACTTTATTTCGAGTGCGACACGGCTCGCCGGAGGGCGGGTTGCGACAACATGAATCGTTGGCGCGTCGATGAGATCGAGCGGCGGCTTTTGAAACATCTGACATATATCGACGCGGATGCGATCTTGCGCGGCGAGGCATCGCACGGCGAGTTTGAAAAGGTCGAGAGCGTGAAGGCTAGGCTCGCCGATGCTGAGAAACGCAGAAAGAACCGGGCCGCGATGCTGGAAGCAGTCGAAGACATGGACCCGGATTCGCTGGCGCGATACCGGGAACTTGTTGCCGACGTGACGGCGCTTAAGGCTGAACTCGCAGGAGCGGAAAAGGCCCTAGCCCAGACCGCGGCCGACCCCGGATTGAAAGCCCGGTTGGCCGAGGCCGTGGACCTCAACCGCGCCATGGGCGAGGCCGAGGGCGAGGAGCGCACGGCCATCCGCGTCCGCCTCGCTGAGCAGCTTCGGCAACTGGTCGAGATGGTCGATTTTCATCCCGAGCTTAGCATCATCGCGCACCTGAAACCGCGCGCTGATGTCCCGGCGGATCAGGTCCCTTTCACCTACGACAGCGGAAACTGGCGGCTCGAACTGAGCTCCGATTCGGAGCCTCATGGAATCGACCCCGATATCTTCCCAGAGGAAGACCCCGATGCTGTCCGGGCGGCCAATGCCTTCTTTCTCAAACGTCGCCTCGCCAAAGCTGGAGGCGCTTCGTAGGCGCTCCCTTCCTTCCCTGCCATCGCTCTCCTGATTCCAATCGCTCCCGCGTCGTTCCTGGGATTTCCTCTACAGCGGTCGGACTGGCGGCCAATGGGCAAGCGCGAGCGTTCCCTCCGGTCACCCTGCCAGCCAATCCTGACTCCGCTGTTTCCCATCTCCAGAACGGTCGCAAGAGGCGGCCGGCATGGAGGCCAAAATGGCAAAGAAAGAATCCACAGCCACGAACCACAGCCCCAGCCACGGCGTCTTCGTGGTGGAAAGCGACGGTCCCACCGCCCACTGGACGCGCATCGGCTGCGCTTGGCCTCACGCCGACGGACAAGGCTTCAATGTCGCCCTTACCGCCATCCCGGTATCTGGACGGCTCGTCATCCGCGCCCGCGCTGACAGGGAGGTGGGGCAATGATCCCGCCCGTTCTACTCTCGGAACTCCTGGCCAACGGTTGCATGACCGCCCGAGGTCGGGAACTCGACCACAGGCCGGCCGTCAAAATCTTCGATCCTTCCGGCTCGGCCACCTGGTTGCTGACCGAAGTCAGCCCCGCCAACCTCAAGATCGCATTCGGCTTGTGCGACCTCGGCCAAGGCTGCCCCGAACTCGGCTACGTCGACATCTCGGAGCTTGCGGCCACCCGAACCCGGTTCGGCCTTCTGCTGGAAATCGATCGGCATTTTCGCCCGACGAAGACGTTGTCAGAGTACGCATCCGAAGCCCGGCGAAAAGGCCGGATCATCGCGTGATCCTGGCCACGGCGTCCGGGATTTTTTCCGGACGCCAACCACGCGATCGAACGGCCGAGTGAGGCATGACGTTTCGACTATCGAAGCATCGAAAAACTCCGAATTTCGAAGGAACGCGGGGTCGTCGGATGATCCTGGCTATGGAGCCGGGATGGTTCCTGCCGGACGCCCACCAAGTGATCGAACGGCAGAGCGCATGATGTTTTGACTGTCGAAGCGTCGAAAACTTCGAATTTCGAAACGATCCGGTCGTTCGAAATTCGAAGGAACGCCGGATTTTTTCCGTGACCTGGAACCCATGGCGAGGTGAGAATCGCGCTGTATGGCCAAATAACCGGGAGAACAAATTCCTATTTTCGGCAAAATGGCCCTGTTTTGACGAAACTGCCGTTTCGGCTGTTGTCCCCTCGTCGGAGGCGGACAGTCCCGGTTCCGCTGTTAGCGCCGCTATGCTGACCCTCCTTAGACCGCCTTGTTGAACCGATCGAGGCGCCGCGAATTTGCTTCGCCTCCCGCCCGGCAATGGATGCGGTTCCGGTCGTTCTGGAGGCTACGCCTTATACGCTGCATTCTCTTTCGCGCCGGCCGTTGGCCGGGGCTGGACGCCCGCTTCAAAGCGGCGTCCAATGGAAACGCCACCCTTCAACGGGAATGGGGTTCCCTCCGGGTGGCGTGTTGGTAAGGGTTCCATGATGATGGTCGGCACAGCACAGGTCAATCGTCCCCGTCACATCGACGGGTGAGCGCCCGGCCGGGTTTCCTCCTGGCTGACCGACGCCCCCTTCCGACCGAAGAATGTCAACAATTAGATATATCAACCGCACCGGAAGGCTATGCACCCGGCCATCGTGACCGCCCGCTCAGCTTCCGATGGAAAGCCGACTACGAAACCCTGTCGCGTAGCCTGGACCTCCCGGCTTGCAGGTCGAGGCGGGGCGAGCGGGCCATGGCATCGATCGTCTACGACGCGGCCCTGTCCGCGCGCGAAAACCCCGTCAGGCGGATTTCCTATAGTCGTCGGAAGGCATTCTACGCGGTGGCCGGCCGTTATGAGGGGACCGACTACGGCTACGACACCGTAGTGCCGGCTATCGACGCGCTTGTCGAGGTCGGGCTGCTGGTTGACCATGACAAGGTGACAGGGCGTCCCGGCGGAACGGGCGTCCAGTCATCCTTCCGCCCTACGCCCGGCCTGGCTGATATCGTGTTGCCGAGGCCTGACTATCGCGTTGGAGAAATCATCCGGTTGAAGGGTGCCGATGGCCACCTGATCGGCTACCGGGACACCGAGCGCACCATGCGCGATCGCCGTTTCCTGGAAGCCGTCAACGGGCACATCGCCAGCGCCGATATCCGGCTCGGCCATATCAACGGCGTCGTTCACGACGAGGAGGCCGGCACCATCTACTTTCCCGGTTTCCTGCAATGGCTCGACGAGGGCCTTGGCGATCATACCGTCTACACCCGGATGAACGCCCTATACCGCGCTATAACGGCGCCTGGACGCTGGGCGGGCGCTACTACGGAGGATGGTGGCAACAAGTGCGTGGCATCGACCGCGAACACCTGCTCATCGAAGGCGGCGCGACCGTGGAGCTGGATTACCAAATGCTCCACCCCCGCCTGCTCTATGCCGTTGCCGGACAGAAACCGAGCGGCGACGCCTACACGATGGCCGGCTGGAACCGGAAGGTTTGCAAACGTGTCTTCAACATCCTGCTGAATACAGGCAGCTACCCCGAGGCACTGGGTGCGATCCAGCCTTATGTCGGCAACAATCGGAAGACGGCGGCCGCGCTGATCGCCGCCATGAAGAAACGCCACGCGGCTGTGGCCGATGCTTTTCATTCCGGTATCGGCCTTCGGCTTCAGAATCTGGACGCGGAGATGGCGAAGTCGGTGTTGCGCGACCTGACGGTGTGCGCGGGTATCACCGTGCTTCCGGTGCACGACAGTTTCGTCGTCCGCAAGGAACAAAAATATGCCGCTTGATATGTTCCCTAAAGACGCGAACTTCAAACACTCACATCTTTCTTATTTTGTGCAAATGGCGGACTTCATAGCATATGCAGCAAGGCTGAAACTTGAACATCAGCGCGGCACGCTTCCGGCTAAACGCGTGGGGCGCAATCATCATACGCTCTACGATTTTATCGCTCCGGGCGTAGTTAACCTAAGGGCTACAAAATACAGAAATGATGGCATTGCCACCGTATAAAAAGCCGCCCTTAGAATCCTCCGAGGGCGGCTCATTATAGTCCCACGCACTTCGGTTCACACGAAGTTCCCCGACGCTGCGGGCATTGAAAAGATAGCAAGCCTCGAATCAATTGTGAATCCCTGTGCAAAAATAAACGTGCGTCTCAAGGCTTGTTCCGCTTCCGAAATGGTCCAGCCCTCCACAGGGGCAGCTTCAACTGGATCGGCTTTCGGTAGTGATCCTTCTTGGCGTCACACAGGTTGCCGGTACGTGAGGCGCTTGCCCTTGGCGCCCTTCAACGCGACCAGCGACCGCACTGCGTCGTCAATACCCATCGCCGAACGATGCGAATAGCGGAAATCGAACTCCGCCAGATAGCGGTGCAGGTGATGTTCGGCGCAGTGCTGGTACACGCCCTTCATGCCGCGCTTGAAGATCGAATAGAAGCCCTCGACCGTGTTGGTGTTGATCTTCACGCTGCCCTCGGTGCGACCGTACTCATTCGCGGAATGCTCGACACGACCATGTGAGGCAAACTCGCCACCAACGCGGACGTAGTGGCGGGCTTCGTCAGTCATCAGCGCGCTTTCCTTGGCGATGTTAGCGCGGACAATCGGGACGATGCGGGCAACGGTGGTGCCGTCGATATGGAAGGAGCGGGCAATGCCGCCGCGCTCGACAAGGGTAAGCACCGTGTTCTTGTGGGCGCGGCTGTCGCGAAGCTTCGGCATACCGGACAGGCGGCCGATGAACGTCTCATCCACTTCCACGGTCTTGCCGTTGCCTCCCATGGGCGTGAAGTCGTCCGAACGCATGGCTTCGCGGATGCGGTGCGCAAGGAACCAAGCGGTCTTGTAGGTGCATTCCAGAACGCGGTGAAGCTGATGGGCTGAAATGCCCTTCTTTGACGAACACATGAGGTGGATCGCCTGCAACCACTTGTGCAGCGGCAGGTGGGTTTCTTCGAAGATCGTGCCCATGCGGACGGTGAACTGCTTGCGGCAGGCGGCGCACTTGTAGAGGCCGTGACGCTCGACACCATGCGGGTTCTTCTTGGACGGCTTTGTGCGGACGCCCTTCAATGCGTAGTGCTTGTCCATAGAACCGCAATGGAAGCAAACCGGACCCTGCGGCCACATCATCGCCTCGACATGCTCGAAGGCGGCGGCTTCGTCGTGGAAGTATGGGCGGGACAGGACGGACATGACGATAACTCCTTGAAACGGTTATCGCCCAATCCGTTGGGTTTGTCAAATATATAATCGCCCGATCAGATCAAGAACATTTCAAGAACAATTTCGCGCCGAAGCTGTAGCGCGGTTGCATCCGGTTGCGCCGGTGGAACAAATCCGGCGCACCAGGCGCAGCTTCTGTTTCCGCATCGCTTTTGCCGAAAACCGGCATCCACTTTTCGACACGATGCCTTACGTGCGCTTGGCTTCCACCGCATCCCAGAACAGGGCCGCGACGTCGGCGCCGCCGAAACGCTTGATCTCGCGGATGCCGGTCGGCGAGGTGACGTTGATCTCGGTCATGTAGTCGCCGATCACGTCGATGCCGACCAGGATGAAGCCGCGGCGCCTCAGTTCCGGGCCGATGGCCGCGCAGATGTCGCGCTCGCGCGGCGTCAGCTCGGTCTTCTCGGCGCGGCCACCGATATGCATGTTGGAGCGCGATTCGGTCTCGGCCGGCACACGGTTGACGGCGCCGACCGGCTCGCCGTCGATGAGGATGATGCGCTTGTCGCCCTTGCGCACGTCCTTCAGGTAGCGCTGGACGATGAACGGCTCACGGAAAAGCTGGGCGAACATCTCCAAGAGCGAGGCGAGGTTGCGGTCGGCCTCGGGAAGGTGGAAGACGCCGGCGCCGCCGTTGCCGTAGAGCGGCTTGACGATGATGTCGCCATGTTGCCTGCGGAAGGCGGCGACTTCGGCCGGGTCCTTGGTGATCAGCGTTTCCGGCATCAGGTCGGGAAACTCGGTGACGAAGATCTTTTCCGGGCTGTTGCGCACCCAGGCCGGGTCGTTGACCACCAGCGTCTTCGGATGGATGCGATCCAGCATGTGCGTGGTGGTGATGTAGTTCATGTCGAAGGGCGGGTCCTGGCGCAGCAGCACCACGTCCATCTCGGACAAATCGGTGCGCACCGGCTCGCCGAGCGAGAAGTGGTCGCCCTTCTCGTCGCGCACGGTCATCGGCTCGAGACGGGCGAAGACCTTGCCGCCGACCATGGCCAGCCGGTCGGGCGTGTAATGATAAAGCCTGTGGCCGCGCCTTTGCGCCTCCAGCGACAGCGCGAACGTCGTGTCGCCGACGATGTTGACGGTTCTGACATGGTCCATCTGGACGGCGATATCGAGCGGCATGGCGGTCTCAGTCTCCGGCTTGCGGTGCGCCCTGCTCTACAGGCTTGGCGGGGCGCTGCCAATCGTTCCGTTTTGAACGTTGCCGTCAGCAGCGTGAAACGAGGAACCAGACACATCTGTCCACAATCCGGCGTATTTCGTCATAGAAATGCGCCGGAGATACTTTTCCTAAACGGTTTTCTGCCATGGTCGCCGCAATTTCCGGCATCAGAACAGGAAAACCGATGCAAACTTCGTTTGGCACCGGGCAGGCATACAGGGATGGAACGGATCTGGCCTTCACCGATCCGCTGACGGGACTGGGCAATCACCGCCGCTTCTTCGACAAGGTGGAGCGGCTGATCGCCGACCGTGCCGATGACCCCGCACCCTTTGCCGTCGGCATCGTCGACCTCGACGGCTTCAAGCCCATCAACGACCTGTTCGGCCACAAGGCGGGCGACGACATCCTCATCCAGGTGGCGATGCGCCTGCGCGCCTCGATGGATTCGCATTCCAGCGTCTGCCGCATCGGCGCCGACGAGTTCGCCTTCCTCTACCCGATGGTGTTTTCCGAGGAAGCGGCCGCCGAGAGGGCGCGCATGCTGATCGAGATCCTGTCGGCGCCCTACGACGTCGGCGAGCGCACCGCCCGCCTTTCGGCCTCCGTCGGCTGCTCGCTGTTCTATTCCGGCGACGAAACGACCGAGATCCTGGTCAACAAGGCCGAGACCGCGCTCTACCACGCCAAGCGCTCGGGGCGCGGCAAGGTGATGGTCTATACGCGCGAGATGGAGGAGGCGGCCAAGCACGTCACCCGCATCGAGCAGGCGCTGCGCCGCGCCGTCTCGGCGGGCGAGGTGGAGCCGCACTTCCAGCCCATCGTCGACCTCGCCACGCGCCGCGTCATCGGCTTCGAGACGCTGGCGCGCTGGACCGACCGCGACCTCGGCTCCATCTCGCCGGCCGTCTTCATCCCGATCGCCGAGGAACGCGGCATCATCGGGCCGCTGTCGCAGCTGATCCTGCGCAAGGCGACGGAAGCCGCGCGCGCCTGGCCGAAGGACCTTTTCCTGTCGTTCAACCTGTCGCCTTCGCAGCTCGTCGACCAGAACACCGGCCTGCACATCCTGTCGATCCTCGACCGCAACGGCTTCGATCCGCGCCGGCTGGAGGTCGAGATCACCGAAACCGGCCTGATGAACGACCCGGCCTCGGCCGAGAAGATCGTCGAGGACCTGAAGCGGGTGGGCATCCGCGTCTCGCTGGACGATTTCGGCACCGGCCAGTCGTCGCTCGGCCGCCTGCGCGAATTCCATTTCGACAAGCTCAAGATCGACCGCGCCTTCGTCTCTTCCATCCTGGAGGACAAACCGTCGGAGCACATCATCCGCGCCATCCTGGCGATGTGCGAGGGGCTGGGCATGGACGTGGTCGCCGAGGGCATCGAGGAGGAGGCGCAGGCCGACAGGCTCATCCAGTTCGGCTGCGGCGGCGGCCAGGGCTACCTGTTCGGCAAGCCGGCCGACGCCGAGGCCACGCTCGGCTACCTGCGCGATTCCTTCCGCGGCGCACAACGCATCAAGGCGGTGTGACGGCGGCCGGGAGGCGACCGAGCCGCCGTTGCGGCGATTTTGTCCGACAAAACAGGCCAGGCGCCGCTTTTCGCGCTTGCCCGCGCATCGCGGCCGGCTAGGATGCGCCCGCGCATCGCGGCCTGTCGCCGCCGGTGGAGGGAGAAGACCATGATGCCATCGGCGCGGTTCGCCGACCTTGAGGGCGCCTCGGTGCTGATCACCGGCGGCGGCTCCGGCATCGGCGCGGCGCTGACCGAAGGCTTCGCGCGGCAGGGCGCCAGGGTGGCCTTCATCGACATCGCCGAGGAACCCAGCCGGGCGCTGTGCGAGGCGCTCGCCGAAACCGGCAACCGCCCGCTCCACCTGAAGGCCGACCTCGCCGATGTCGGCGCGCTGCGCGCCGCCATCGCTGAGGCAGCCGCCCGACACGGGCCGGTGACGGTGCTGGTCAACAACGCCGCGCGCGACGATCGCCATGCCGCCGAAAACGTCACGCCGGAGGAATGGGACGCCAACCTCGCCGTCAACCTCAGGCCGCATTTCTTCACAGTGCAGGCGGTGGTGCCGGGCATGAAGGCTGTCGGCCACGGCGCCATCGTCAACTTCACCTCGACGTCCTTCATGCTCAACATGGGCGACATGCCGGCCTATACGACCGCCAAGGCGGGTATCGTCGGCCTGACCAAAGGCATGGCCGGGCGCTACGGCCGGCACGGTATCCGCGTCAACGCCATCGCGCCGGGCTGGGTCGTCACCGAACGGCAACGGAAGCTGTGGGTGAAGGGGGACAATCTCGACAGCCACATCGCGCGCCAGGCGATCCCGCGCATGATGGTGGCCGACGACATGGTGGGGCCCTGCCTGTTCCTCGCCTCCGACGCCTCCGCCATGCTGACGGCGCAGACGCTGATCGTCGACGGAGGGGTGCTGTGAGCGCCGCACCGGCCATCGCGGCAGTCGACTGGGGCACGACTCGGCTGAGGCTCTGGCTGCTCGACGGTTCTGGCGCGGTGCTGGCCGAGCAGCGCGGCGACGACGGCCTGATCAGCGCCCGCGACAAAGGCTTTGCCGCCGTTCTGGAGGGGCATCTGGCGGCGGCCGGCGCGCCAGCCGGTCTGCCGGTCATCATGTGCGGCATGGTGGGCGCCCGCCAGGGCTGGCTGGAAGCCCCTTATGTCGACGTGCCGTCGCCGCTTTCAGCCGTGCTGCGCGGTGCCCTCGAGGTGCCGGACGCCGGCCGCGACATCCGCATCGTGCCCGGCATGGCGCAGCGGCTGGCCGATGCGCCCGATGTCATGCGCGGCGAGGAGACGCAACTTGCCGGCGCCGGCCTCGGAGGCAAGGGCCGGCACATCGTGTGCATGCCCGGCACGCATTCCAAATGGGTCGCGGTCGATGACGGGGCGGTGACCGGCTTCGGCACATGGCCGACGGGCGAACTGTTTTCCGTTCTGGCGGCGCACTCCATCCTGCGCCATTCGCTGGGCGAGCATCCCGCCGCCGTGACCGCCGACAGCCCGGCGTTCCGGCGCTGGTGCGAGGCGGCACTTGCCGAAGGCGGCGATATCACGGGCCGGCTGTTTTCCATCCGCGCCGCCGGCCTGCTGCACGGGCTCGGCCCGGTCGATGCCGCAGCCTGTCTCTCCGGCCTTCTGATCGGCGCCGAGATCGCCTCGGCGGCTCGCCGATACCCAGCTGGCAAGCAGCCGGTCGCGCTCGTCGCTTCCGGCGCTCTGGGCGTGCTCTATGGCGCAGCCCTCGGCCTGGCCGGGCACGCCATCCGGCCGGTCGACGCCGACGAGGCGGTGCGCGCCGGCCTTTTCGCCGCCGCACGCGAGAACGGCATGATCGCTTCGACGCAGGAGCCCGCATGATACAAACGGCCCCCTTTCCGAAACTCGCGCGCGGGCTGGTCGCCATCCTGCGCGGACTGAAGCCGGACGAGGCACTCGCCATCGGCGAAGCGATTTTCGCCGCCGGCATCGAGGCGATCGAAGTGCCGCTCAATTCGCCCGATCCGTTCACATCGATCGAGCGCCTGGCCGCGGCACTGCCGGCGACGGCGCTGGTCGGCGCCGGCACGGTGCTGACGGAAGCCGACGTGGACCGCCTGCACGGTGCCGGCGGCCGCCTGCTGGTCAGCCCCAACATCGACGCCGACGTGATGAAGCGCGCCGCGCATCATGGCATGGTGACGATGCCCGGCGTGTTCAGCCCGAGCGAAGCCTTCCAGGCGATCCGCCTCGGCGCCTCGGCGCTGAAATTCTTCCCGGCCAGCGTGCTCGGCCCGGGCGGCATCGCGGCGATGCGCGCCGTGCTGCCGGCCGAGACGCTGGTCGGCGCCGTCGGCGGCGTCTCCGACAAGGATTTCGCCGGTTACAAGGCGGCGGGCGTCAGCGTGTTCGGATTGGGCTCCAGCCTGTTCAAGCCGGGCATGACGGTGGCCGAAGTGGCGGCGAAGGCGCGCGCCGCCGTTGCCGCCTGGGATTCCGTCTTCGGGAGAAGCACATGAGCGAACCTGCCGTCACGGCCCTGTCGGACACCGTCTGCGAACTCGGCGAGGGGCCGAGCTACGATCCGACGAGCGGCTCGCTCTACTGGTTCGATATCGTCAACGGCTTGCTGGTCGAGCATCGTTACGACGGCGAAACGAAAACCCATCCGCTCGGCCGCATGGCCAGCGCCATCGCCATTGTCGATGGCGGCCGGCAACTCATTTCGGCCGAGGACGGGCTTTACCTGCGCGACGTCGCCACCGGCAAACTCACGCTGCACACGCCGGTCGAGGTCGACAATCACGTGACGCGCTCCAACGACGCCCGCGTCCATCCCTGCGGCGCCTTCTGGATCAGCACCATGGGCAAGAAAGCCGAGACCGGCGCCGGCTCGATCTACTGGTTGTTCAAGGGCGAGTTGCGGCGGCTGTTCGCCGACATCTCCATCCCCAATTCCATCGCCTTCACCGCCGACGGCACGGTCGCCTACTACACCGATTCCAAGTCAGGCCTGATCATGCGCACCGCCTGCGACCCGGCCACCGGCCTGCCAATCGGCGAGGCGAAGGTGTTCGCCGACCGTGGCGGCGGCAGCGGCGACCATGACGGCTCGGTGGTCGACCTCGACGGGACGCTGTGGAACGCCCGCTGGGGCGAGGCGTGCGTCAACGCCTATTCTCCCGAGGGCAAGCTGACGCGCTCGGTCCGCATGCCGACAAGGCAGCCCTCCTGCCCTGCCTTCTACGGACCGGATGCGGACCGGCTCGCCGTCACCTCGGCCTGGGCGGACATGGATGCCGACCAGCGCGCCGCCGACCCGCAAGCCGGCAAGACCTTCCTGATCGACCTGCCGGTGCGCGGCCGCTTCGAGCCGCGCGTGCTGATCTGAGCATGTCGCGCCGCTGGTGATCCCGCGTCGGTTTTATCGGATGCCGAGCCCTGCGCGAATGCGAGACTGACCGGATCATCGGACCCCCAAGAAGCATGCCCAGCCCGGAACTCGTTCTGATCCATGAGCCCGAACGGGCCTGCCTCGACCGGCTGGCTGCCGAGGGCTTCGAACCGCAGCGCGCGGCCGAGATCGCCTCCTACCTCGCCCAGTCGACCGACCTGGCGGCCGAATTCGACGCCATCGCCGCCGCCTGCGCGGCGCGTGGCCTGCGCTTCTCACCGGCGGAACTGGACGATGCGGCGGCGGCCCTTGCCCAGCGCGATCCGGCATCGACGCTCGTGTGGACGCTGACAGACGGCATCGCCTATTTCCGTGGCGGCGCGGCGCCGGCGCTGGCGCGGCTCAGCGGCTTCCGGACCATCGGCGCCGACGATTCGGTGTTCGCGCTGTGCCAGGACAAGTTCCGCGCCGGCGCCGTGCTTTCAGCTCTCGGCCTGCCGGTTCCGCCCGCCGGCCTGGCGCGCGACGGCGAATGGCTGGCGCCGCCGCCCGCCTCCGCGCAGGGCTGGTTCGTCAAGCCGAACCGGCTCGGTGCCAAGATCGGCATCTGGCCGGATTCCCGCTGCTTCGAGTTGGATCACGCGCTTGAACTTAGCCGGCGCATCTTCGCTCACTATCATGACGACGCGATCGTCCAGCCCTATGTCGCCGGCCGCAACGCGCGGGCCTCCTTCCTCGCCGTCGAACCTGCCGCCGGCACGGAGGCGCTGGGCATCTCCTTCGTCGATTCCGGCGCCGACTTCCAGACCATGGAAGACAGCCTCGCCCTCTACGGCGACACCGGCGCGGCCGCCAAAGCCGAAGGCCGCTACACTGAGCCGGTGCTGGAGCCGGTGGCGCGCAGCCAGCCCGGCGCCGACGCCCGCATCCGCGCGCTCGCCGACAGGCTGATGCGCGGCCTCGGCCTGCGCGACGTCTTTTCGCTCGACCTGCGCGTCGAGGCCGACGACACGCTCCACCTCATCGAATTCGAGGTCTGTCCCGGCCTGCCCTGCTTCGACTTCCGTGCCTATTGCCGCGAATGCTGGGCGATGAGCCTGTCCGAGGCGATGGCGGCGACCGCCGCCAACCGGCTCACGGGCCGGCTGTGATGACCGTCAAAAGCGCTGTTGCTGGCGACGAAACCGCCCGCTATGGTTCGGCCCATCGTTCGATCCGGCCTGAACGCACCCTGATCGAACCCTCTAACAAAACAAAGGGAACACTCCGATGATGATGGAAAAGATCGCCCTGCGCTCCCGCATGTGGCTGGCAGGCGCCGCCCTGTCCGCTTTCGTGGCGGCATCGCCCGCCTTCGCCGTGACGCCGGCCGACACGCTGGTCGAGGGCTTCGCCATCGACGACATCATCAGCGTCGACCCGGCCGAGGCGTTCGAACTGTCGACGGCGGAAGTGACGGGCAACACCTACGACCTTCTGATCCGCATCGACCTCAACGACACCTCCAAGGTCAAGGGCGACCTCGCCGAGAGCTGGACGATCTCGGACGACGGCCTCGTCTACACCTTCAAGCTCAAGCCCGGCCTGAAGTTCGCCTCCGGCAACCCGATCACCGCCGCCGACGTCGCCTACTCCTTCGAGCGCGTCGTCAAGCTCGACCTGAGCCCGGCCTTCATCATCAACCAGTTCGGCATCACCGGCGACAACGTCGCCGAAAAGGCCAAGGCGGTGGACGACACCACCTTCCAGTTCACCGTCGACAAGTCCTATGCGCCGAGCTTCGTGCTGAACTGCCTGTCCTCCACGGTAGGCTCCGTGGTCGATTCCAAGCTGGTCAAGGAACACGCCGTGGCGGTGACGCCAGACGCCGACCATAAGTGGGACAACGACTTCGGCAACGGCTGGATGAAGACCGGCTATGCCGGCTCCGGCCCCTTCAAGCTGCGCGAATGGAAGGCCAACGAGGCCGTCGTCATGGAGCGCAACGACAATTACTGGGGCGAGAAGCCCAAGCTCGCCCGCGTCATCTATCGCCACATGAAGGAAAGCTCGGCGCAGCGCCTGGCCCTGCAGGCCGGCGACATCGACGTCGCCCGCAACCTCGAGCCGAACGACCTCAACGCCATCGCCGACAACAAGGACCTCGCCACGGTGAGCGCGCCCAAGGGTACGGTCTGGTACATCAGCCTGAACCAGAAGAACGAGAAGCTGGCCAAGCCGGAAGTGCGCCAGGCGTTCAAGTACCTCGTCGACTACGACGCGCTGGGCTCGACCATCCTCAAGGGCATCGGCGAAATCCACCAGACCTTCCTGCCCAAGGGCGACCTCGGCGAACTGGACGAGAACCCCTTCAAGCTCGATGTCGCCAAGGCCAAGGAGCTGCTGGAGAAGGCCGGGCTGAAGGACGGCTTCAGCGTCACTATGGACGTGCGCAACGGCCAGCCGACGACGGCCATGGCGGAATCGATCCAGCAGACGGCGGCGCAGGCCGGCGTCAAGATCGAGATCATCCCCGGCGACGGCAAGCAGACCCTGACCAAGTACCGCGCCCGCAACCACGACATCTATATCGGCCAGTGGGGGCAGGACTATTTCGATCCGAACTCGAACGCGCAGACCTTCGTCTCCAATCCCGACAATTCCGACGACGGCAAGACCAAGACGCTGGCCTGGCGCAACGCCTGGGACATCCCGGAACTGACCAAGCAGACGGAAGCCGCGCTTCTGGAGAAGGACACGGCCAAGCGCGCGGCGATGTACCAGGAGCTGCAGAAGAAGGCGCTGGAGGAAAGCCCCTTCGTCATCATCCACCAGCAGCTCGAAGTCGCCGGCCTGCGCGCCAACCTGAAGGACTTCAAGCTCGGCCCGAGCTTCGACACCAACTTCGTCAGTCAGGTTTCCAAGGAATAGCCGGAAGGCCGTTTCCTTGAGCGCGGTTGAACAACAGGCGGGGGCGCGCGGCAGCGGCCGCGCGCTCGCCATCGCCGGCGGCATCGGCCGCTTCCTGCTGATCGCGGCAACGACCTATCTCGGCCTGCTCGCCGTGACCTTCTTCATCGGCCGGGTCATCCCGATCGACCCGGTTCTGGCCGTGCTCGGCGACCGCGCGCCCGAAAGCGTGGTCGAGCGCACGCGCCGCGAGATGGGGCTCGACCTGCCGCTGATCGAGCAATTCTGGATCTACATCAAGGCGGCGCTGAACGGCGATTTCGGCACCTCGGTGCTGACCACCAACCCGGTGATGGCCGACATCCGCCGCGTCTTCCCCGCGACGATCGAGCTGGCCACGGTCGGCACCCTGATCGGCACCATCCTCGGCATCCCGCTCGGCGTGCTGGCGGCGGTGAAGCGCGGCAGCCTGGCCGACCAGTTCGTGCGCGTCGTCGGCCTCGTCGGCTATTCGGTGCCGATCTTCTGGCTGGCGCTGCTGGCGCTGGTGCTGTTCTACGCCAAGCTGCAATGGGTGGCGTTCCCCGGCCGCATCGACATCGTCTACCAGTACACCTTCACGCCGGTCACCGGCTTCTACCTGCTGGATTCGGCCCTGCAGGGCCAGTGGGACGTGTTCTGGGACGTGTTCCGCCACATCGTCCTGCCCGGCGCGCTGCTCGGCTATTTTTCGCTCGCCTATATCAGCCGCATGACGCGTTCCTTCATGCTGAACGAGCTCAGCCAGGAATACGTCGTCGCCGCGCGCGCCAAGGGCCTGTCGGAAACCCGCATCATCTGGGGCCACGCGCTGCGCAACGCCGCGGTGCCGATGGTGACGGTGATCGCGCTGTCCTATGCCGGGCTGCTGGAAGGCTCGGTGCTGACCGAGACGGTGTTTTCCTGGCCCGGCATCGGCCTCTACATCACCGATTCGTTGCAGAACGCCGACATGAACGCCGTGCTCGGCGGCACCATCGTCATCGGCTCGGTCTTCATCGCCATCAACCTGTTCTCCGACCTGCTCTACAAGCTGCTCGACCCGAGGACGAAGGTGCGATGAGGGCGGAACTTCATTGGCCACCCCCACCCCTAGCCCCTCCCCGCAAGGGGGAGGGGAAGCTGCCGCATGCCAAGTCCCTCTCCCCCTTGAGGGGAGGGGCTAGGGGTGGGGGTATTTCGCGCAACCATCTCTCGCCGGAGGCCCTCCCATGACCACCTCCGACGCTGCCTCCCTTTCCCGCCGCGAATGGCTGCTCTCCGAACGGCCGGCCTCGCGCATGCAGGCGCGGCTCGGCCGCGCCTATGTCACCTGGCGGCGTTTCTCGGCCAACAGGCTCGCCATGGTTGGGCTTTTCATCATCATCGCCCTTCTGGTGGTGGCCGCCCTCGCCGACGTGCTCGCCACCCATTCGCCCTATATCGGCGACCTGAAGAACGCGCGACTTCTGCCGCCGTCCGCCGACTATTGGTTCGGCACCGACGACCTCGGCCGCGACATCTATTCGCGCATCGTCCACGGCTCGCGGCTGACGCTCTTCGTGGTGGTGCTTGTGGCGATCATCGCGGCCCCCGTCGGCCTGGCCGTCGGCACCGTCTCCGGTTATGCCGGCGGCTGGATCGACGCCGTCCTGATGCGCATCACCGACATCTTCCTCGCCTTCCCCAAGCTGGTGCTGGCGCTGGCTTTCGTCGCGGCCCTCGGCCCCGGCATCGAGAACGCGGTGCTGGCGATCGCCATCACGTCGTGGCCGCCCTACGCACGTATCGCCCGTGCCGAGACGCTGACGGTGCGCAATTCCGACTTCATCAAGGCGGTGGAACTGATGGGCGCCTCGCCCTTCCGCATCGTGCTTCGCCACATCATGCCGCTCTGCCTCTCCTCGCTGATCGTGCGCGTCACCCTCGACATGGCCGGCATCATCCTGACCGCCGCCGGCCTCGGCTTCCTCGGGCTCGGCGCGCAGCCGCCGCTGCCCGAATGGGGCGCGATGATCGCGTCGGGCCGTCGCTTCATCCTCGACCAGTGGTGGGTGGCCGGCGCGCCGGGCGTCGCCATCCTGATCGTCTCGCTGGGCTTCAACCTGCTCGGCGACGGCTTGCGCGACGCGCTCGACCCGCGGAGCGGCGACCAATGAACAAGGCGGCAAGGAGCGGCGGCAACCTGCTGGACGTCGAGGACCTGCGCGTTACTTTCCCGACCCGCACCGGCCGCATCGAGGCGGTGCGCGGCGTGTCGTTCGCGCTCGGCCGCGAGCGGCTGGGCATCGTCGGCGAATCCGGCTCCGGCAAGTCGCAGACCGGCCGCGCCATCATGGGGCTGACGCCGCCGCAGGCCGAGGTCTCGGCGAAGACACTCGCCTTCGACGGGCTCGACCTGCTTGCGCTGCCGCCGCGCGAGCGCCGCGCGCTGCGGGGAAAACGCATCGCCATGATCCTGCAGGATCCGAAATATTCGCTCGACCCGGTGATGACCATCGGCCGGCAGATCATCGAGACGCTGCGCACCCATGAGAGGGTGACGAAGGCCGAGGCGCGCGAGCGGGCATTGGACATGCTGGCGGCCGTGCAGATCCGCGACCCCAAACGCGTCTTCGACCTGCATCCGCACGAAGTCTCTGGCGGCATGGGCCAGCGCGCCATGATCGCCATGATGCTGATCGCCGGGCCGGAACTGATGATCGCCGACGAACCGACCTCGGCGCTCGATGTCACCGTGCAGCTCGACGTGCTCGCCATCCTCGACCGGCTGGTGGCGGAACGCGGCATGGGGCTGATCTTCATCTCGCACGACCTGCGCCTCGTCTCCTCCTTCTGCGACCGCGTCGTCGTCATGTATGCCGGCAAGGTGGTCGAGCAGTTGAGGGCGTCGGACTTGTCGCAAGCCGAGCATCCCTACACGCGCGGCCTGCTCGACTGCATGCCGAAGATCGGCGCCGACCGGCACCCGCTGCCGGTGCTGCAACGGCAGGCGGAGTGGGCGCAGTGACCGCCGCCCTCGCCGTCACCGACCTCGAAGTCGTCTTCGACCGCTTCCGCGCGCTCAAGGGCGTCAGCATCGCCGTGCAGCCAGGCGAATCCTTCGGGCTGGTCGGCGAATCCGGCTCCGGCAAATCGACGCTGCTCAGGGCCGTCGCCGGGCTGGCGCCGGTCACAGCCGGAACCATTGCGCTGGACGGCAGACAGCTCGGCCGCCGTCGCGACAAAGCCTTCTACCGACAGGTGCAGATGGTTTTCCAGGACCCCTACGGCTCGCTGCATCCGCGCCAGACGGTAGACCGGCTGTTGCAGGAGCCGCTCGCCATCCACGGAATCGGCGACGGCGAACAGCGCATCCGCCGCGCGCTGGACGAGGTGGGGCTGGGGTCCGGCTTCCGCTTCCGCTATTCGCACCAGTTGTCCGGCGGCCAGCGCCAGCGCGTGGCGATTGCGCGTGCGCTGATCCTCGAACCGTCGATCCTCCTGCTCGACGAGCCGACCTCGGCGCTCGACGCCTCGGTGCAGGCAGAAGTGCTGAACCTTCTGGAACAGGTCCGCCGCGCGCGCGGCCTCACCTTCCTGATGGTCAGCCACGACCTCGCCGTCGTCACCCATATGTGCGGACGGCTGGCTGTGATGCAGAACGGCGAGGTGGTCGAAACGCTCGCGGCCCCCGACCTCGCCGCGCACCGTGTCGAGAAGGACTATACGAAGCGCCTGCTCAAAGCCTCGGAAGGCTTTGCCCGCGCCGGGTGAGCCACGGGCGACCGCCCTGTCGGTCCCGTCATGCCATCGCCAGTCCTTGCATGAGAACATTGGCGACGGCCAGAGTGGACGGAGTGCAACGCGGAAGCTGCTTTCCTCGCCCCGTTTACGGGGAGAGGATGCCGGCAGGCAGGTGAGGGGCGGCGCCTGTTCTGCGACGTTGGCGCTGCCCCTCATCCTTACCCTCTCCCCGTGAACGGGGAGAGGGAGACGCCCATGCCGCGCCTCCTTCCGCAAAGCATTTTCCCGAAATCTATCCCCGTCCTTTCTACCCGCTCCATACTGCCCGTCATCTCCTGTGCGGGAACGCGGGTCGCGAACCGGGCGCTTGTGGCAGGGGACGGTGCCGGGCTGGTCGTCTACGGTAGGCGGCTGGGTGATGAACCCCCAAGTCCGGGCCTCGACCGAGCCAGCGGGCCGCCCGAAAGGCGGCAGCGACCCTCGGGGAGGCAAGACACCGGCGGGCGCGGGATGCCGCGCCATACTTTAACTTAGCAGGCACGGCCCCCGCGCCCGCTTCCCGACCTCAAACGAGGTCCGCTCTTTGACAATGGCCAGGGCCGAAAGGCAGCGTGGCAACGAAGAAGCTCACTCAGGGAGAACCCCTCTCCGTCGCGCTGCGCGCGCCACCTCTCCCCAGAGGGGCGAGGAACCCAGGTCCTGTTGGGCCGGCGCCATGTGGAAACTGCGTGATGCCTCGATACTCGCAGAGTGCGACGGTCGCGGGCTCGGTTCCTCGCCCCTTTGGGGAGAGGTGGCGCCGCGAAGCGGCGACGGAGAGGGGTCGCTGGCCGTAGAGCGAGGCTTCTGTGCGTCGGAGCGGTTGAGGTTACCCCTCCCGACCGGGCTACGCCCGGCGTCCTTCGGACCCCCTCAAGCGGGAAAGGGTCAGGCTGTTATCCGCAGCATGTGGTTGTCCCACACATAGTCCGGCTCCGACACGGCCGGCCGGTGCGGCGCGACGATGGCGCCAGCGCCGCTGGAGGCGATGAAGCCGGCGCGGTCCGGCGCGATGCCGCACACTTCGGTCAGGCTGATGGCCGAGACGATGCTACCGCTTGCCGTGTCGAAGACGACGTAGCTGTTGCCGGCCGGCGAGGAGACGGCCATGGTTCCGGCCTCGCGGTTGGCCGCCATGGCGCCGATGTAGTTGCGCAAGCCGTTCAGCACCTTTTCCGGCATGTCGAGCAGTTGCAGTTCCCTGCCGCGCTCGGCCTTGCCGACCAGCGGCGGCCGATCCAGCGTCGCGCCCTCGTATTGGCAGGAGAACCAGACGGCGCCTTGCGCGTCGATGTCCATGTGGCGGATCGACAGCTTGTGCAGGTCGGCCGGCAGTTCGTGCTTTTCGAGGAGGTCGCCGGTCAGCCGGTCGATCAGCACGTAGGACGGCTTCATGGTGGCTAGATTGAGCTTGGCCTTGCCGAAATCGGGATGCGTCTCGATGCCGCCGTTGGCCACGGCAAGCGTGCGGCCGTCGCCGAGCAGCACCATTTCGTGCGGGCCGACGCCATGGGTGGCGAACTCGCCGACGCGGCGGAAGCGGTCGCCGGCATCGTAGACGCCGACCATGCCTGCCGCCACGTCGAAATCGTTCTCGGTGGCGTAGAGCAGCGCGCCGTCCGGCGAAAAGACGCCATGGCCGTAGAAATGCCGTCCGGCGGGTGCGGCGATGGTGACCGGTTCGTCCTTGCCGCCATGGTCGAAGGCCACGGCCAGCGTGCCCGGCTTGCGCGGGAAGACGATGGCGCGGCGCGAGGCCGGGTCGAGGGTCATGCCGTGGCCGCGGTCGGGCAGGTCCACGGCGTAGAGCAGCTTGCCTTCCTCCGACAGGATGCCGGCGCCATAGCCGCCGTCGCGGCGCACGAAGGCGGTGGCGAAGACGGCATCGGTGGCAAGCGCCGCCGCCCAGGCCGACGGTGCCATGGCCGCCGCGAAGCCGGCGCCGGCGGCGCGCAGGAAGTCGCGGCGGTCGATCAGCGGGGTGCGCATGGGGCGAACCTCCTGTGCCTTGGCCGGAGGTCGGCCCGCTTTGAAGTCGCGGTACCCCCACCCCTGTCTCCCCGCAAGGGGAAGGGGGGCTTGGCGGTGGCGGACAATTTCGTGGACCGGCAATGCCAGCGTCTCCCTCCCCCTTGCGGGGAGGGGACAGGGGTGGGGGTAAGGGGCCGAATGAAGAAAGGACCTGCCGGCATCCTCAATCCCCGTCCAGCGAGGAAAACCCTGCTGTCAGTCCGAATTCCGCCGTCATGCGCGTGCCGACGAGGCTGGAGAGGCTGCTGGTGACGAGGCGGAAGTGTTCCAGCCTGGCGCGCTTTTCAGGATCGGCCAACACGGTATCGATGGGGCCGGACGCGGCGCGGGCGTCGGCGACGCCGTTGGCGAGCTGGATATGCGTCGATTCGGCCATCCAGCGGGCGTCGTCGGACAGCGCCTCGCCGATGCGCGAGACGGTGAACAGGCGGTCCATGCCGTCGAGGTTGGCGGCCAGCGAATCGGCCGTCTTGCCCGAGCGCCAGAAGATCGCCTGCTTCGGCCTGTCCGCATCGGCATTCGCACCGAGGAAGCCTTTCACCCTGACGTCGCGGACAAGCTCCAGCCCGTCGATGAGGACGCCGAGCAGGTCCGTCACCGCCTCCGGCCCGTCGCGGTAGACGGGATTGTCCGGCCCCGGGTTCCGCCAGATGGCGGCAAAGCCGTCCGGCTTGTTCCAGGCCGCTGCGACTTCGGCGGCAATGGTCTCGATGTTGCCGGCTACCGCCGCGCCGAAGGCGCAACGATACGCACCGTTGGCGCTCGCCAGCGCATCCGCGCCAGTGCCGTAGAGGATATATTCCAGCGCCCCCAGCCCTTGCATGGCGACGCTCTTGCCGGCGATGGCGGCAGGGTCGGCGGCGGTCGGGTCATTGGCGGCGAGCGCAGCCTGCACCTGCTTCAGCCCGATCGACTTGCGGTCCGGCCAGAACAGCATCCGCTCCAGCCGGTTGTTTTCGCGGATCGGCCCGAACTGGACGATTTCGATCGCCGACCAGGCATCGACGAGGGCGGAGAAATCGGTGCGGGCGGCGGCGAGATTGGCCTGCGAGGGCGACGCGCACAGCGCCTTGACGGCTTTTGCCTCGGCGGAGGCCTTCTCGCGCAAGGCGGCGTAGGCCGGCCGCACGAAACCGTCGACGGCGCGGCCGATGACGTCGGCGGTTTTCACCGGAGCGGCTGGGGCTGGCTGGGCACCGACCAACGAAACGAAAACGGTCAAGGCAACGACAAGTCCCCCTCTCCGTCTCGGCTTCGCCGAGCCACCTCTCCCCCACTTCGTAGGGGAGAGGATGAGTGCCAAGCCTTGCGGCCGGCGCATCCTCTCCACCCGGAACGGGGGGAGAGGTGGCTCGGCGAAGCCGAGACGGAGAGGGGGGACTTTGCCACCTGGACAGGAAACGCCACGCTCTTTCATCACATCTACAATCATCACAGCGACTCCAGGAACCTGATCAGCGCGGCGCGCGTTGCGGCGTCGGCGGCGGCGAAGCGGTCGCGGGCCTTGGTGCCCTCGCCACCGTGCCACAGGATCGCCTCGATGAGATTGCGGGCGCGCCCGTCATGCAGGAAGAAGGCGTGGCCGCCGCCGACGCGCGCAGTCAGGCCGATGCCCCAGAGCGGCGGCGTGCGCCATTCGTTGCCGGTGGCATCGCCCACCTGCTGCCCGTCGGCCAGCCCCTCGCCCATGTCGTGCAACAGGAAGTCCGAGTACGGCCAGATGAGTTGGAAGGCCTGCGCCTTGTCCGGCGTATCGCGGCGGGTGACGAATTTCGGCGTGTGGCAGGCGACGCAACCCATCTCGTAGAAAGCCCGCTTGCCGGCGAGCACCTGCCTGCCACCGACGTCGCGGCGCGCCGGCACGGCGAGGTTCTGCGCATAGAAGGTGATCAGGTCCATCACCGGCACCGGCGCCTCGGTGTCGCCGAGGCGGGCTTGCACGCCGTTTGCCATGGCGAGGCACGCCGGCTCGGCCTTGGTGCAGTCGCCCCAGTGGCGCGGCGCTTCCGGCGAGGAGATGCCGATATCGGTCGCCAGCGCGTCGGCCGACTGCTGGCGGATCGAGGCGGCCTGCGCCTTCCAGCCGAAGCGACCGAGCGCCGGCTTGCCGGTCGTCTCGTCCAGCACGATGTTCGGCCGGCCGGAAATGCCGTCGCCGTCGCGGTCGCCCGGATCGGCATGGGCGAGAGTGTCGGCGGGATGGATCTGCTCGACGAGGCCAAGGCCGATCATCGGCGGCGTCAGGCGCGGCGACAGCGTGGTGGCCGGATCGAGCGGGCCATAGGCAAGATCGGTCACGGAATAGGCGGGGCGGCGCAACGAGACTGTCGCGCCGTCGCCCAACGTCATCGGTTCCTCCGTATAGGTCACGCTCATGCGGCCTTCGCCGGCGAGTCCAGGCACGGCCAGTTCCTGCAATTGCGTGCCGTAGACGGGATCGGGGAAATTCAGCGCCTCGTGCCGAGCGATCGTCGCCTGCTCCTCGGCGTTGCTCGCCGCCCGCGCCAGCCGCAGGAACATGGAGGTAGTGCCATCGGCGCCAAGCGGTGGCCGGCCGCGGCCATCCTTGAGATGGCAGTTCTGGCAGGCGCGCTCGTTGAACAGTGGCCCCAGCCCGTCGGACGCCTGCGTCGAGGACGGCGACGACACCCAGTTCTTGCGGAACAGCGCGTTGCCCAGCTTGAACGTGGCCTGCTGCTCGAAGGTGATGTTGGCCGAAGCTTGAGAGAAGGCGTCTGCATTGGCGCGCTTCTTGGACGTGCCGGCACCGCCCTGCATCGTTTCGTAGTCTTCGGGCTTGGAGAAGTCCTTGGTCGGCGCAGTGACAGACTCAACGCGGGCGAGGTCGGCACCGGAGAGGTCGGCGCGGGAGGTGGGAAGATCGTCAGCCAGCAAAAATGCGGGCCAAGCTACAGATACAAAGACGGCGACGAGCGGCAGGGCGAAGCGGCGATGAGCGCTCTTCGCCCCGTTTACGGGGAGAAGATGCCGGCAGGCAGATGAGGGGCGGTGCAAACCTTTCAGAGAGGGACGCTGCCCCTCATCCGTCCCTTCGGGACACCTTCTCCCCGTAAACGGGGCGAAGGAAGAATGGCGCGGCGCGCGCAGCAGGTTCAGGGCGCGCCGCATTTACCCATGTCCTCAGTCCTGGTTGATCTCGGCGTTGTCGGCGGATTCGGCGTTGAGCAGGCCGTATTTCTCCTCGCCGATGGAGGCGAGCAGGTCGAGTTGGGTCTCGAGGAAGTCGATATGGCCTTCCTCGTCCGCCAGCAGTTCCTCGAACAGTTTCATCGACACGTAGTCGCCCACTTCGTTGCAGATCTCACGTGAGCGCTTGTAGGCGGTGCGTGCGTCGTATTCGCCTTCGAGGTCCGATTCCAGCACTTCCTTGACGTTCTGGCCGATGCGCAGCGGCGCCACCGACTGCAGGTTCGGATGGCCTTCGAGGAAGATGATGCGCGCCACCAGTCTGTCGGCGTGGTGCATCTCCTCGATGGATTCAGCGCGCTCCTTCTTTGCCAGCTTTGTGTAGCCCCAGTCCTCCAGCAGCCTGAAATGCACCCAGTACTGGTTGACGGCGCCGAGTTCGAGAAAAAGCGCCTCGTTAAGCCGCTCGATGACCTGCTTGTCGCCTTTCATGGGTTCTGCTCCCGTATTGGCCGCGCAACTCCCTCACGCGGTCGAGGTGTGAAACGATGTCGGCTCCGCCCGTGTGAACACGGGCGTGGTAGTCCTCGGTGACCCGAATGATCGTTTCCACCACATTTGGGAAACAGCCGCAACAGCGGCCGCGCTTATGCATCGCGTGGTAGACCTTGGCCGGAACGATGAGTTGCCAGGGATCCTCGTCGAGCAGCCGAACGATCGTCTGCTCGATCTCCTTCTCGGTGATGATGTTGCAATGGCAGACGAGCATGTCCCTGATCCGGATGGCTGGCGGCGCGTCCTGCACGCCGCTCGCTATCGTTGATGGTTACTGGAAGACCTTGTCGGGCGCGTCCAGGCTGTCGGAACCCTCGAAGGCGATGGCGTCGAGCTTCAGCACCGAAACGGCTCGCTCGATCGACTTGGTCTGGTCGACCAGCGCGTCGATGGCGGCCTGCACGGTGGCGTTGCCTTCCGTGTTGCCCTCGGCGATCTGCTGGTCGTAGGCCTCGCCGCCGTCGGCGCGCGCCTTGATCGCTTCCATCGCGGCGACGGTCGTGTCCAGCTTGCCCCTGAGTTCGGTGTCAAGCGCGGCGTCGGCCGCCTTGACCATGTCGGAGACGGACGGGCCGGAAACCTCGGTGCCGTCGACGCGCTTGTAGCTGGCGAGATAGGCCGAGCGGATGCCGACGGCGTCTTCCAGATGCGACATGTGGGTGTTGTCGGAGAAGCAGTCGTGCTCCTCCTCCGGGTCGTGCAGCAGGAGGCCGAGTTTCATGCGCTCGCCCGCCAGTTCACCGTAAGAGAGCGAGCCCATGCCGGTCAGGATGGTGGAAATGCCGGCATTGGCGTCGATCTCTTCCAGATGCTTGCGCGCCGCGCCGCCGTCCTTCCAGTCGCCGACCATCTCCTCCAGATCGGAGACCAGCAGGTCGGTGGCGGACTTCAGGTACTGGGCACGACGGTCGCAGTTGTCGTGCGTGCAGTTGGCAAGGTCGTAGTCGGTGTAAGGCCGTTCGCCGGCGCCCGGCCCGGTGCCATGCAGGTCCTGGCCCCACAGCAGGAACTCGATGGCATGATAGCCGGTCGCCACGTTGGCCTCGATGCCGCCGGCCTCCTGTAAGGTGCCGGACAGGAATTCCGGCGTGATTTCGGAAGCGTCGACCTTCTTGCCGTCGATCTCGATCTCCTTGTTGGCGATGACGTTGGCCGTGTAGAGCGCGTTCTCGTCGGATTCGGTGCCGTAGCTGGCATCGACGTAATCGATCAGGCCCTCGTCCAGCGGCCAGGCGTTCACCTTGCCTTCCCAGTCGTCGACGACCGGGTTGCCGAAGCGGTAGACCTCGGTCTGCTGGTAGGGGATGCGCGCCGCCTTCCAGGCGTCCTTGGCAGCCTGTTGCGTCTCGGCCGACGGCTTGGCGAGGAAAGCGTCGACGGCGGTATCCAGCGCCTTGGCCGTCGCCAGCGAATCCTCGTATTTGGCGAGCGCGATATCGGCGTAGGTCTTGACCACCGCCTTGGCATCGGTTTCGGCGCGGGCGGGCAGCACGAATGCGGCGGCCGTCAGCAACGCCGTGGCGCCCACCGCGGCAAGCCTGCCGCCATATCGCGCATTAACCTTCGTCCTCATCATCGTTCGTCTCTCTCCTCGAAAATGGCAAATGGATGCGATCCCGGCGGCGAAGTCGGCGCATCGGCAAAAGGGCTGGAAGCGGAAGGTGGCGACAGCGCAACGCAATTCACATCCCCAGCCGGCTGACCGGCCGCGACGCCATGGTTCGCGCGCAAGAACAACACCGAAGCCTCCAATCGAAAGGGTTCAAGGCCCAGACATCAAAGGGATGCGCCAGAAGCGCCCCTCCATAAAGTTGAGAAGAAAAGGAAAGTCAAATTAAATCGGCAGGAAAATCCAATTGAAACAAGAGTTTAGAATTATTCTAAACTAATACGGTCAGGTTTATGCGCTGCTGCCGAAGCCTGTCGCCCGGCAGCGGGACCGACGACCGGACCCACAACCCGATTGACAGCGCACCGTCTCAGGTGCGACGCCCGAGGCGTCTTGCGGCGCAGCCGGGCAATCGCCATGTGGTGCTTCGGCATAGTTTCATCGGTGCGGCAGCGCCAACGATGGGGGACGGGTTGCGATGAAGAACGGCGTGGTCATTGTCGGCGCGGGGCATGGCGGGGTGCAGGCTGCGGCCAGCCTGCGCGAGGAAGGCTATGACGGCCCGCTCATCCTGCTCGGCGACGAACCGGAAGCCCTGCCCTATCACAAGCCACCGCTGTCGAAGACCTTCATCAAGGACCCGCAGGCAAAGCCGCAACCGCTGCGCGGCGAGGCCTTTTACACCGGCAGCGCCATCGACTACCGCCCGGGCATACGGGTGGAGCGCATCGATCTCGCCGGCCGCAGGCTGGAGATTGCCGGCGGTGCGCCGCTGCCCTTCGACCGCCTAGTGCTGGCCACCGGCTCGCGGCCGCGCACACTGCCGCTGCCGGGCACGGAACTTGCCGGCGTGCTGTCGCTGCGCACGCTCGGCGATGCGCGGCTGATCCGCGACCTGATCGCAACCGCGCGGGAAGTCGTGGTGCTCGGCGGCGGCTTCATCGGGCTGGAGATTGCCGCGACGCTGACCGCGGCGGGCTGCAAGGTGACGGTGATCGAGGCCATGGGGCGCCTGCTCGGCCGCGCTGTGGCGCCGGCGGTGGCGGCACATGTGCGCCAGCGGCTGGAGACGTCGGGCATCCGCATCCTCACAGGCACGACGGTCTCCAAGCTGGAGGGCGATGCCGGCGGCCATGTCGCCGCCGCCGTCACCTCGGACGGCGAAAGACTGCCGGCGCAAATGGTCATCGTCGGCGTCGGCGTCGTGCCGGCGACGGAGCTTGCCGAGGCTGCCGGCATCCAGACAGCCAACGGCGTGCGCGTCGATGCGCAGATGCGGTCTTCCGTCCCGGAAGTCCTGGCGGTGGGCGACGCGGTCAACTACCGGCACTGGTTCACCGGGCAGGACGTGCGGCTGGAATCGGTGCAGAACGCCACCGACCAGGCCAAGCTCGCCGCGCGCACCATCCTCGGCCACGAGGAACCTTACGCGGCCGTGCCGTGGTTCTGGTCGGACATCGGCGACATGAAGCTGCAGATGGTCGGCCTGACCGCCGGAGGAAACCGCGAGATCGTCGTTGGCGAGCCGGCCGAGAACAGGTTCTCAGTCTACCACTATCTCGGCGACCGGCTGCTCGGCATCGAATCCGTCAACCGCCCCGCCGATCACATGATGGGCCGCAAGATGATGGGGGCGGGCTTCTCGCCGGCCGCGGACCTTATTGCCGCCGGGGGCGATCTGAAGGCGGCGCTGGCGGCGTTTCAGGAGAAGGTCGGGTAGGTGGCCGAAGCTGCGCCCTCGCCCCGTTTACGGGGAGAGGATGCCGGCAGGCAGGTGAGGGGCGGCACCAGGTTCTGCGATGCTTGCGCTGCCCCTCATCCGGCCTTTCAGGCCACCTTCTCCCCCTGAACGGGGAGAAGGAAGATCAGGCCCGCGCCTCCCTTATCGACGCCTCCAGAATGTCCAGGGCCTCGGTCATCACATTGTCCTGGATGGTGATGGGCGACAGGAAGCGGATGACGTTGCCGTAGACGCCGCAGGTGAGCAGGATCAGGCCCTTGTCCAGCGCCTTCAGCCGCACGGCATTGGCGAATTCCGCCGACGGCAGGTTTTTCTTCACGTCGTTGAACTCGACGGCGTTCATGAAGCCGGGGCCGCGGATGTCGACGATCTCGGGCACGTCGGCGCGCAGCGATTCCAGCCGCTGCTTGAGGCGGGAGCCGAGCAGGTTGGCGCGGTCCACCAGCTTCTCCTCCTCGATCACGTCGAGCACGGCATGGGCCGCCGCGATGCCCAGCGGGTTGCCCGCATAGGTGCCGCCGAGGCCGCCAGGGTTGGGCGAATCCATCAGCTCGGCGCGGCCGGTGACGGCCGAGAGCGGGAAGCCGCCGGCAAGGCTTTTCGCCATGGTGGTGATGTCGGGCACAGCATCATGATGCTGCATGGCAAACATCTTGCCGGTGCGGGCGAAACCGGTCTGCACTTCGTCGGCGATGAGCAGGATACCGTGCTGGTCGCAGATCTTGCGCAGCGCCGAAGTGAAGTCGCGCGGCGCCTCGTAGAAGCCGCCCTCGCCCTGCACCGGCTCGAGGATGATGGCCGCCACGCGCGACGGATCGACGTCGGCCTTGAACAGGCGGTCGAGCGCGGCCAGCGAATCGGCCACCGTCACGCCGTGCAGCGGCACCGGGAAGGGCGCATGGAAGACGTCGCCCGGCATGGCGCCGAAGCCCAGCTTGTAGGGCGCCGTCTTGCCGGTCAGCGCCATGCCCATGAAGGTGCGGCCGTGGAAGCCGCCAGCGAAGGCGATGACGGCCTGCCGGCCGGTCGCGTGGCGGGCGATCTTGATGGCGTTCTCCACGGCTTCCGCGCCGGTGGTGACGAAGAGGGTCTTCTTCTCGAAATTACCCGGCAGCATGCCGTTCAGCCGCTCTGCCAGATGCACGTAGTTCTCGTACGGCACGACCTGATGGCAGGTGTGGGTGAAGCGATCGAGCTGCGCCTTCACCGCCTCGATCACCTTGGGGTGGCGGTGGCCGGTGTTGACCACGGCGATGCCGCCGGCGAAATCGATGTAGCGGCGGCCCTCGACGTCCCAGATCTCCGAGTTCTCCGCCTTGTCGGCATAGATCTGCGTCGTCATGCCAACGCCGCGGGCGATCGAGGCGTTCTTGCGCTGGGACAGGTCGGAATTCTTCATGGGTTCTCTCCGGGACGGTCGATGGCACATATGCCGGCTTCCCTGCCTTTCTGGCCTCTTTCCGCCGTTTCCTCAAGCCGGCACCGTGCGCCGTCCGTTGGGCCTGCCGGTGGTCCCGCAACTCCGGTCTCCTCCACAAGACCGGTTTCAATCGCATGGAGAACGGGTATTGTTTCGGCAACGCCGCGGCAATCCTTTGCCGAAGCGCGACGGATCGGAGACCGCCATGAGGGGAAGCGTGCCATCGTCTGCCACGTCATCGCCACCCTTCCGTCGTCGTGTCCCCCGTTCCCTCGTCCTCGCGCTTGCCGGCGCGGCCGCCCTGCTCGTCGCCGGCTGCCAGAAGAAGGAAACCGCTGAAGCCAAGCTGCCGGTGGTGGTGCAGGTCGCCACGGCCGAAATGACCGACTACGCGCCGAAGACCTCTCTGACCGGCGTCATTGCGGCACGCACGCTGAACAATCTCGCCTTCCGCGTCGGCGGCCGTGTCGCCGAACGGCTGGTCGAGGTCGGCCAGCATGTCGACAAGGACACGGTTCTCGCCCGGCTCGATCCGCAGGAACAGGAATCGGACCTGCGTTCGGCGCAGGCCGACCTCGATGCCGCCAATGCCAGCCTGACGCAGGCCAAGGCCGCCTTCGAGCGGCAGAAGGCGCTGCTGGCGCAGGGCTTTACCACGCGGCGCGACTACGACGCCGCCGACCAGGCGGCGAAGGTTGCGCAGGGCAGCGTCGACGCGGCCCAAAGCGCGCTCGCCAACGCCAAGGAGAACCTGACCTTCACCGAGCTGCGCGCCGGCGCCCCTGGTGTCGTCACCGCCCGCGCCGTCGAGGCGGGACAGGTGGTGCAGGCCGCGCAGACCGTTTTCACCGTCGCCGAGGACGGCGACCGCGACGCGGTTTTCAACGTGCAGGAAACGCTGGTGGTGAGCACCGTGCCCGATCCGGCCGTGACGATCGTACTGGTTTCCGATCCGAAGGTGACGGCGACGGGTAGGGTGCGTGAAATTTCGCCGGCCGTCGATCCGGCCTCCGGCTCCATCCGCGTCAAGGTGGCGATCCCCGAGACACCGGCCGCGCTGCCATTGGGCGCTGCCGTCGTCGGCACGGTTTCGGCCAGGGCACAAAAGGGCATCGTCCTGCCGTGGCAGGCGCTGACCTCGCAGGACGGCAAGCCGGCGGTCTGGCTTCTCGATCCCGCCTCGAAGGCGGTGACGGTGACACCGATCGGCATCCTTGCCTACGAGTCCGGCATCATCGTCGTCGACAAGGGGCTGGAGGCGGGCCAGCAGGTGGTCACCGCCGGCGGCCAGCTGCTCAGTCCCGGGGAGGTGGTCGAGGTGGCGGAGGCCAAGCCATGACGCGGCGCGCGCTGCTGCTAACGCTCTGTGTCCTTGCGCCGCTCGCCGCCTGCTCGCAGGAAAAGGAAACGCCGCCGCCGGAAGTCGTGCGGCCGGTGCTGTCAATGGTGGTGACGCCGACGGCCAGCCGCACGCTCGGCTTCGTCGGCACGGTGGAGTCGGAATTCAGCGCCAACCTCGCCTTCCGCCTACTCGGCCGCGTGGTGGCGCGCGACGTCGAGGTCGGCGACCTGGTGACGAAGGGCGAGACGCTGGCGGCGCTCGACCCGACCGCGCTCGATCTCGGCGTGCAGGCGGCCAAGGCGGAGCTTTCCAACGCCGAGGCGCAGTTCGCCAACGCATCTGCCAGCGAGGAACGCCAACGCCAGCTGCTGGAATCGAAGAACACCTCGCAGGCGGTCTATGATGCGGCCAAGCAGGCCATGCAGGCAGCGCAGGCCAATGTGGAACGAGCGCGAGCCGCACTCGCGAAGTCGCAGGAACAGCTCGGCTATGCCCGCCTGTTCTCCGACTTCGACGGCGTCGTCACTGCCGTCGGCGCCGAGGTGGGGCAGACCGTCTCGCCCGGCCAGATGATCGTCACCGTGGCGCGCGCCGACGTACGCGAGGCCGTGGTGGATATTCCCGACCAGTTGACCGGCGATCTTATCGCCGGCACGCCGTTCGAAGTGACGCTGCAATCGCTGCCGACGATCAAGGCTGAGGCGAAGCTGCGCGAGATCGCGCCGCAGGCCGAAGGGGCGACGCGCACGCGCCGCGTCAAGCTTACCCTCATAGATCCGCCGGCATCCTTCCGGCTCGGCTCGACCGTCACCGCCACCCGCGTCACGGCCGCCACGCCGGCCATCGAGCTGCCGCTGTCGGCGCTGCTCGAAGCCGACGGCAAGGCGAAGGTGTGGATCGTCGACCCGCAGGCCATGACCGTCGCCACGCATGACGTTCAGGTTTCCGGCAAGGCGAGCGGTTCCTTCACCGTAGCCGGCGGGCTGGAGCCAGGCGCGCGCGTGGTCACCGCCGGCGTGCACAGCCTGAAGGAAGGCCAGAAGGTCAGGATCGAAGGGGCCACGCCATGAAAGGCTTCAACCTCTCCGACTGGGCGCTCTCGCACCGCTCGCTGGTCTGGTATTTCATGCTGGTGTTCGTTGTCGCCGGCGTCGCCTCCTACCTGAACCTCGGCCGCGAGGAAGACCCCTCCTTCACCATCAAGACGATGATCATCCAGGCCAACTGGCCGGGCGCCTCGGTGAACGAGCAGGCCAGGCAGGTCACCGACCGCATCGAGAAGAAGCTGGAGGAACTGGACAGCCTCGACTTCACCCGCTCGCTCACCACGGCGGGGCGCACCATCGTCTTCGTCAACCTGAAGGACTCGACCAAGGCGAAGGATGTCGTGCCCACCTGGCTGCAGGTGCGCAACATGATCAACGACATCTGGCACCAGTTCCCGCAAGGGGTGCAGGGGCCGTTCTTCAACGACCGCTTCGGCGACGTCTACGGCAACATCTATGCCTTCACCTCCGATGGACTGACCGGACGGCAGCTGCGCGACTATGTGGAAAAGGTGCGCAGCGAGGTGCTGACCGTGCCAAACGCCGGCAAGGTCGACCTGATCGGCGCGCAGGACGAGGTGATCTACCTCGAATTTTCCACCCGCCAGATCGCGGCGCTCGGCATCAACGAACAGGCGATTGTGCAGAGCCTGCAGGCGCAGAACGCCATCGTGCCATCCGGCGTCATCGAGGCGGGGCCGGAGCGCGTGGCGGTGCGCGTCACAGGCCAGTTCACCTCCGAAGAGAGCCTGCGCGCCATCAATCTGCGCATCGACAACCGTTTCTTCCGCCTGAGCGACGTGGCCACCATAAAGCGCGGCTACACCGACCCTCCGGCCGGGCTGTTCCGCTACAACGGGCAGGATGCCATCGGCCTCGCCATCGGCATGAAGCCGAACGCCAACCTGCTCGATTTCGGCAAGGCGCTGGACGCCAAGATGGACGCGGTGCTGGCCGAGCTGCCGGTCGGCGTCGGCGTGCACAAGGTGGCCGACCAGCCGGTGATCGTAGAGGAGGCGGTGTCGGGCTTCACACGCGCGCTGTTCGAGGCCGTCGCCATCGTTCTGGCCGTCTCCTTCGTCAGCCTCGGCCTGCGCGCAGGCTTCGTCGTATCGCTGTCGATCCCGCTGGTTCTGGCCATCACCTTCGTCGCGATGGAATATCTCGGAATATCGCTGCAGCGCGTTTCGCTCGGCGCACTCATCATCGCGCTCGGCCTGCTGGTCGACGACGCCATGATCGCGGTGGAGATGATGGTCGCTCGGCTGGAGGCCGGCGACCCGCTGCGCAAGGCGGCGACCTATGTCTACACCTCGACCGCCTTCCCGATGCTGACCGGTACGCTGGTGACGGTGGCCGGCTTCATTCCCATCGGCCTCAACTCCTCCAACGCCGGCGAATACACCTATACGCTGTTCGTCGTCATCGCCGTGTCGCTCGTGGTGTCGTGGATCGTCGCGGTGCTGTTCGCGCCACTGCTCGGCATCACCTTCCTGCCGGCGACGATGAAGGCGCATCACGAAAATCCCGGCCGCTTCACCGGGGCCTTCCGGCGCGTGCTGCTCTTTTCGGTGCGGCACCGCTGGCTGACGATCGTCGCCACAATCCTGCTGTTCCTCGTCTCGCTCGGCGGGATGACGCTGGTGCAGCAGCAGTTCTTCCCGCCCTCCGACCGGCCGGAACTGATCGTCGATTTTACATTGCCGCAGAACAGCTCCATCGCCGAGACGCGCGAACAGGTCGAGCGTTTCGAAAAGATAGCGCTGGCCGGCAATGACGACATCGACCACTGGTCGTCCTATATCGGCCAGGGCGCGGTGCGCTTCGTGCTGACGCTCGACGTGCAGCCGGCCAATCCGTATTTCGGTCAGGTCGTCATCGTCACCAAGAGCATCGAGGCGCGCAACCGAGTGAAGCCGGCGCTGGAAAAAATCCTGCGCGATGAGTTCGTCGGCACCGACACCTTCGTCAAGACGCTCGAGCTCGGCCCGCCGGTCGGCCGGCCGATCCAGTACCGCGTCGGCGGTCCCGATATCCAGAAGGTGCGTGACCTTGCCCGGCAGTTCGCCGGCATCATCGCCGCCAATCCAAAGGTCGCCGCGCCCACCTTCGACTGGAACGAGCCGGAGCGCGTTTTGAAGGTCGATGTGCTGCAGGACAAGGCGCGCCAGCTCGGCATCACCTCGCAGGACATCGCCAGCGCGCTCAACACCACGGTCGGCGGCGCGGCCATCACCCAGGTGCGCGACTCCACCTATCTCATCAACGTCGTCGTGCGCTCGCGCGAGGCAGACCGCGCCTCGCTGGATACGCTGAGGAACATGCAGATTCCAACGCCTACCGGCGAGGCGATCCCGCTGGCGGCGCTGGCCAATTTCGACTACGCGCTGGAACAACCGGCGATCTGGCGGCGCGGCCGCGTGCCGACGATCACCGTGCGCGCGGGCCTCGTCGGCGACGCGCTGCCCGACACGGTGGTGAAGGAACTGAAACCGTCGGTCGACGCCTTCGCCGCCAAACTGCCGGAAGGCTATACGCTCGCCACCGCCGGCTCGGTCGAGGAGAGCGGCAAGAGCCAGGGGCCGATCGCCGCCGTGGTGCCGCTGATGCTGTTCATCATGGCGACCATCCTGATGATCCAGTTGCAGAGCTTCCAGCGGCTGTTCCTCGTCGTCGCGGTGGCGCCGCTCGGGCTGGTCGGCGTCGTCATCGGCCTGCTGCTGAGCAATTCGGCGATGGGCTTCGTCGCCATCCTCGGCATCCTCGCGCTGATCGGCATCCTGATCCGCAATTCGGTGATCCTGGTCATGCAGATCGAGGACCTGGTGCGCGACGGCATGGACCGCTGGAAGGCGGTCGTGGACGCTTCCGAGCATCGCATGCGACCGATCGCACTGACGGCGGCGGCCGCCTCGCTGGCGCTGATCCCGATCGCGCGCGAATCCTTCTGGGGGCCGATGGCCTATGCCATGATGGGCGGCATCCTCGCCGGCACGGCGATCACGCTGCTCTTCCTGCCATCGCTCTACATCGCCTGGTTCCGGCTGAAGGAGCCGAAGCCGGCGGACGAACAGGGATCGGACGAGGCGGCCGGAGAAACGTCGCCGGCCGGCTGATGCCTCAGGCTTTCAACAACCATTCGTGCTCGGGCGCGTTGTGGAACTTCCACGTCCGCTTCGGTCCGGCCATCACGTTGAGATAGTAGAGGTCGTAGCCGTGGCAGGCGGCGCAGGGATGGTAGCCCTTCGGCACCAGCACGACGTCGCCGTCCTCGATCGCCATCGTCTCGTCCAGCTCGCGCGTGCCGTCGGCATCCACGTCGGTGTAGACGCGCTGGAAGGCGAAACCCTGTGGCGGGTTGAGACGGTGGTAGTAGGTTTCCTCCAGATAGGATTCGGCAGGCAGGGCGTCGCGGTCGTGCTTGTGCGGCGGGTAGCTGGAGGTATGGCCGCCGGGCGTGATGACCTCGACCACCAGCAGCGAATCCGCCGGCTCGCCCTCGGGCAGGATGTTGGTGACATAGCGCGTGTTGGTGCCCTTGCCGCGCACCTCCTGGCCAAGATCGTCGGGCGAAATCACCCGTGCGGGCAGGCCGCTGCCGAGGCCGGGCGCCGAGCAGACCGCCAGTTCCAATTCGGTTTCGGCCGTCACCGACCAGCCGGAATCTTGCGGGATATAGAGCGACCACGGCTTGCCTTCGAAGACCGACATGCGCTCGCCAAGCGAGCCAAAATCCTTGCCCCCGGCACTGGCCCTGCCCTTTCCGGTGACGAAGACGAGGCAGACTTCGCTGGCGCCGGTTTCCGCCGACACCGTCTCGCCGGGACGCAGCCGGTGAAGGTCGAAGCCGACATAGGTCCAGCCGGCGCTTTGCGGGGTGACGTGGGCGACGCGGCCGTAGCCATGGTTCGCCTTGACGATCAGGTTCGGCATGATGTCCTCGATCATTCCTTCGGAAGCGACGGGCCGGATGGCTGATCGCCGGGTGGCTTGTAGAGCCACAGATATTGCCAGGCGCCGTAGGCGGCGAAAGCCAACGCGATCAGGCCCCATGTCTGCGAGCCGTTGTAGAATTCCAGCCCCGCCCACGAAAGGCAGACGACCACCAGGGCGACACGCCGCCACAGCGGCCGGAAAAACGGATGATCGGCGTCTTTCATATGCGGCTCCCGAAAACCCATCCCTATGCCACACCCGGCCGTCGCTCAACCCTTCGGGAAGCCCTGCGTCTCGACCGTATAGCCGGCAGCAAGCATCACCCGCATCAGTTCCTTGTGGCCGACCTCAGCCATCCTGAGCGGCGGATTCTTTTTCGGGTCCTGCTCGGCCTCGACCACGAACCAGCCCTCGTAGCCATAGTCGGCGAATTTCCGCACGATGGCGCCGAAATCGAGCGAGCCGTCGCCCGGCACGGTGAAGGCGCCGAGCGCCACGGCATCGAGGAAGGATTGTTTTTTCCAGTCCAGCGCATCGATCACCGGCTGGCGGATGTCCTTCACATGGACGTGGCTGATGCGCTTGTGGTGCCTGTCGATGGCGCGCAGCACATCGCCGCCGGCAAAGGCGAGGTGGCCGGCATCGAGCAGCAGCGGAATGCCTTCGCCCGACTGGTTCATGAAGGCGTCCAGTTCGTGCTCGAACTGCACGATGGCGGCCATATGGTGATGGTAGGCCAGCGGCATGCCCTGGTCGGCGCACCATTCGCCGAAGTCCGTGACCTTGCGGGCATAGGCCTTCATCTCGGCGTCGGAGAGCACCGCCTTTTCCGCTAGCGGCTTCGTCCGGTCGCCCTGGATCGAGCGGCCGACCTCGCCATAGACGATACAGGGCGCGCCGACCGCCTTGAACAGGGCGATCATCGGCGCGATGCGGTCCTTGTTGGCGGCCAGGTCCTCGACCGTCAGCGTGCCGGAGAACCAGCCGCCGCACAGCGTCACGTCCGCCGCCTTCAGGATCGGCAGCATGACGTCCGGATCGTTCGGGAAGCGTCGGCCCTTCTCCATGCCGGTGAAGCCGGCCGAGCGGGACTGGCGCAGGCACTCCTCCAGCGACACGTCGTCGGAGAGTTCGACAAGGTCGTCGTTCCACCACGCGATGGGCGACATGCCCAGTTTTGCCTTCACGGTGATCTCCGGTTTTTGCTTGTGGCCAGTGACGGCTCAATCGCCGACATGCTGCGCCTTGCGCTTTTCATCGTACTCTTTGCGCGCGGCAACGACTTGCGGGCGCGAAGACACTTGCGGCACGGCGACATCCCACCAGTAGCCGCCGGCCTCGGTCGACACCAGCGGATCGGTGTCGATGACGAGGACGGTGGTGCGCTCATTGGTCTTCGCCGCCGCCAGCGCCGTTTCCAGCTCGGAAATCGACGACACTTTCTGCGCGATCGCGCCGAGGCTGGCGGCATGGGCGGCGAAGTCGATATCGGGCAATGTCTCGTGGCGCGCATCCTTCAACAGGTTGTTGAAGTTGGCGCCGCCGGTCGCCATCTGCAGCCGGTTGATGCAGCCGAAGCCGCGATTGTCGAGCAGCACGACGGTGAGCTTCAGGCCGAGCATCACGGACGTGGCGATCTCGGAATTGAGCATAAGGTAGGAGCCGTCGCCGACCATGACGACGACTTCCTTGTCCGGCCGCGCCATCTTGACGCCGAGCGCGCCGGCAATCTCGTAGCCCATGGTCGAGAAGCCGTATTCGGCATGGTAGGAGCCCGGTGCGCCAGCCTGCCAGAGCTTGTGCATCTCGCCCGGCAGGCCGCCGGCCGCGTGCAGGGCGATGACATCCGACCCCATTGCCCGCTGCACGGCGCCGATCACCTGCGCATCCGACGGCAGGGCGACGTTGGTCGATGCCGTGACCTTGCCGGCCTCGGCCTGCCATTCCGCCTTGCCGTCCACGGCGTTATCGGTCCAGGCGGCGGGCACCTTCCAACCCTTCAGGGCCGAGGCCAATTCCTCCAGCCCCTCCTTGGCGTCCGCCACCAGCGGCAGCGCGCGGTGCTTGCCGGCATCGAAAGGCTGGACGTTGAGGCCGACAAGCGTCTTGCCCTCGCCCTTGAACAGTGCCCATGAGCCGGTGGTGAAATCCTGCAGCCGCGTGCCCACCGCCAGCACCACGTCCGCCTCCTCGGCCAGACGGTTGGCGGCGGATGTGCCGGTGACGCCGACAGCGGCCATGTTGAGGCGATGATCGTCCGGCAGCGAGGATTTGCCGCCTTGCGTCTCGCAGACGGGAATGCCGGTCGCTTCGACGAAATCGGCCAGCGCATCGGAAGCGCCCGAATAGAGCACGCCGCCACCGACGACGATCAGCGGCTTCCTCGCCGCCTTCAGCGCCGCCGCAGCAGCGGCCAGTTCGCCTCGGTCCGGGCGCTGCCGGCGCGGCGTCCAGAGGCGTTCGGCGAAGAAGCTTTCGGGATAGTCATAAGCCTCGGCCTGCACGTCCTGGCATAGCGCCAGCGTCACCGGCCCGCATTCGGCTGGATCGGTCAGCACCTGCATGGCGCGGTTGAGCGCCGGCACGATCTGCCCGGGCCGGGTGATGCGGTCGAAATAGCGCGAAACGGGACGGAAGCAATCGTTGACGGTGGCGGTGCCGTCGGAAAAGTCCTCGGCCTGCTGCAACACCGGATCGGGAATGCGGTTGGCGAAGACATCGCCGGGCAGGAGCAGCACCGGCAGCCGGTTGACGTGGGCAAGGGCCGCCGCCGTCACCATGTTGAGCGCGCCAGGCCCGATGGAAGTCGTGGCGGCCATGAAGCGGCGGCGAAAATTCGCCTTGGCATAGGCGATGGCCGCATGCGTCATCGCCTGCTCGTTATGGGCGCGGAAGGTGGGCAAAGCCTCGCGCTCGCCGTACAGCGCCTCGCCGATGCCGGCGACGTTGCCATGGCCGAAGATCGCCCAGACACCGCCGAAGATCGGCAGTTTCGCGCCGTCGATCTCGGTCATCTGCCGGGCAAGGAAGCGCGTCAGCGCCTGCGCCATGGTGAGGCGGATGGTTTTGGTCATGTCGGTCCTCCCCGCCTTCTATGCCGCCTTGCGGCCGCGCGCGGCAAGCCATGCGCGGGTGAGCGCGTCGAAGCGGGCGGCCATGTCGGCGATCGCTTCCTCGTCCGATAGTGCGCCGGCGAACCATTTCTCGGCTGCGTCGATGAAAAGCGTACGGCCGACCGCAAAACCCTTAACCACCGGCACGTCCGCCGTCGCGGCGAAGGCCAGTTCCAGCTCGTCCTGCGGCGCTTCCAGCCCGAGCAGCACGACGCCACGGCACCACGGGTCGTTTCCGGTGATCGTCGCCTCGATGGCCTTCCAGGCGACCTGCGAACGCTGCGGCTCCAGCTTCCACCAGTCCGGCTTGATGCCGAGCGCATAAAGCTCCTCCAGCGCGCGCGGCACGGTACGGTCGTCGACCGGGCCGTTCTTCGAGGCGATGATCTCGACCAGCAGTTCGCGCCCCACCTTGCGGGCGGCCTCGAACAGGGCGTGGAGCTTTTCCTGCTGCTCCTGTTTCAGCGCCGGCGGATCGTCGGGATGGTAGAAGCACAGGCACTTGATGCAATGCGTTACCGGCCACTCGACGAGCTGCGAGCCGATGTCCTGCGAGAATTCGAAGCGCAGCGGTCGCGAGCCAGGCAGTTCCACCGGCCGGCCGAGCCAGGCGAAGGAATGGCGGGCGAACTCGAACAGCGCCTCGCGGCCATATCGTTCGTCGATCAGCATGCCGTAGCCTGCGCGGCCATCGGCGACCTTTGCCGCAGCCTTCACCGCCAGCACCTTGAAGGCGTCGATGCGGGAAAAGTCGGCGCCGGCCTTCTCAGCCACCGCTTCCAACTGGACGCGATGATCGATGGCGAAGGCCATCAGCGAGGGAATTTCGCGCCGGCGCGTCGTCGCCCAATGGATGTGGGCGATCGCCTCGTCCTTGCGCAGCGCATGGTGCTTGCTGCCGTGATCGAGGAAGAAGCGCAGTTCCTCGAAGGTCGGGTATGCCGGCGAACACAAAAGCCGCGATACGGCAAACGCCCCGCAGGCATTGGCCCAGGTCGCCGCCGTCTCCAGGCTTTCGCCGCCCAGCCAGCCACGCAGGAAGCCGGACATGAAGGCATCGCCTGCGCCGAGCACATTGTAGACCTCGATCGGGAACCCCTTGCCGACGATACCGGCTTCGAGATCGTCCGGGATCGCTCCGTCATAGACGATGCAGCCCATGGCGCCGCGCTTGAGCACGATGGTGGCGGGCGTAAGCGTCCGGATCGTCTTCAGCGCCGCCAACAGGTCGCTTTCGCCGGAGGCGATCAGCACCTCCTCCTCGGTGCCGACGATCAGGTCGCACTCCGGCAGCACAGCCTTCATCTCGGCGGAAACGCGGTCGGATTTCACGTAGCGGCCGAAGCCCTCAGCGTGGCCGGCAAGGCCCCACAGGTTCGGCCGATAGTCGATGTCGAAGACGACTTTGCCGCCGCTCTGCTTCATGACGCGCATGGCCTTGCGCTGCGCGGCGGCGGTATTTTCACGCGAGAAATGCGTGCCGGTGACGACGACGGCGCGAGCCGAGGCCACAAAAGCCTCGTCGACGTCGTCCGGCTCGAGCGCCATGTCGGCGCAGTCGGTGCGGACAAAAATCATCGGCGAGACGCCCTCGTCCTCCACCGACAACAATACCAGCGCCGTCAAGCGATCCGGATCGGTCTTCAAGGCGGCAACGGAAACTCCCTCGCGCACCAACTGTTCGCGGATGAAGCGGCCCATCTGTTCGTCGCCGACGCGCGTCAGCAATGCCGATTTCAGGCCGAGCCGGGCGGTGCCGACGGCGATATTGGCAGGGCAGCCGCCGACCGACTTGGCGAAGGAGGAAATATCCTCCAGCCGCGAGCCGATCTGCTGGCCGTAGAGATCGACGGAGGCGCGGCCGATGGCGATGACATCAAGCGGCTTGTCGGCAGCTTCTTTCACCCGCACCTCCCTGCTTCCTGGATTTTTCTTCGTGCTGCCGATCATTGCCCGGCACATTTGCTCGGATGAAATATCAATTCCATATTCCAGTCAATATGGAACATACATTCCCTATAGGGGTTGCCGGTAACCGCTATCGCTTGCCGCCGAGCACGCGGCGCTTCTCCGCAACCGAAACCGCGATGGCCATGGCCAGCGCCATGGTGGCCGAAAGCGAGCGGAAACCGCCGAAATCGGCTTCCGCAACCTCGAACCAGACAGTGGCGACCTGCGCCAGCGGCGAAAAGGCGCTGTCGGTGATGGCGACGACCGGCACGCCCTGCCTGGCGATCGCGCGCGCCTCGTCGACGGTGGCGGACGCATAGGGCGAGAAGGAAATGGCGATAGCGGCGTCCTTCGGCGTGGCGAAGCCGATCATCTCGGCATTCAGGCCGCCGGCCGATTCGATGAGCTGGCTGCGGATCTTCAGCTTGCCCAGCGCATAGGCAAGATAGGAGGCGACCGGATAGGAGCGGCGCTTGGCGAGGATATAGACCGTGCCCGCCCCGGCCAGCAGGTCGACGGCCTGTTCCAGATGCGCCTCGTCGATGCTGCGCGCGATATCGGCCAGCGAGGTCGACGCTGCCGTCACGAAGCCGTCGAAGACGGCGCGGTGGCCGGCGCCTGCGTCAGCCTTGGCGCGCAGCGTCGACAGCCGCTCGTCGTAGGAAGAGGTGCGCTCGCGCAGCCGCTCGCGAAACACCCCCTGCATGGCGGTGAACCCGTCGAAGCCGAGTTGCTGGGCGAAGCGCACGAGGGTCGAGGGTTGCACGCCCGCCAAAGTTGCGATGGAGGCGGCGGTGCCGAAGGCGATGTCGTCGGGATTGTCGAGCGCATAGGCGGCGACCTGGGCGATGCGTTTGGGCAGACTGTCGCGCCGCTCCAGGATCGCCGCGCGCAACGAATCGAAGTCGCGAGGGGCGTTGATCGTTTCCACGTCGCTCATCGTTTTCCTTTCCGCAACGCGCGGCCCAAAGTCAGTCTCCCGTGAGGAAAATCATGCCCGGCCCGGTCAGCGCAAGAGCGCTTCGACAGCCGCCGATTCCCTTCCCCGCGATTTCCTCGCGATCCGCTTGACGTATCGCTAAAAAATGGAATACATAATCCAAAAAGTGATACTTTGGTAGAGAAATTCCAATTTTCACGGCAATCTCTAGGGAGGAGATCATGAAAACTCAGTTGAAGAAACTTCTGGCGGCGGCCGTCGCCGCCGTGCCGCTGCTGGTCGGCCTCGGCGCCGTCACAGCACATGCCGACGGCGAGCACTTCGTCTTCGTCAGCCACGCGCCGGACACTGATTCCTGGTGGAATGTCATCAAGAACGCGCTGAAGAACGCGGCCGCCGACACCAAGACCACCGTCGACTACCGCAACCCGCCGACCGGCGACATCGCCGACATGGCGCGCATCATCCAGCAGGCGGCTGCCACCAATCCTGACGGCATCATCACCACCATCGCCGACTTCGACGTGCTACAGAGCGCCATCAAGGACGCCATCGCCAAGGGCATCCCGGTCATCACCGTCAATTCCGGCACCGCCGACCAGTCCAAGCAGCTCGGCGCGCTGATGCATATCGGCCAGCCCGAATACGACGCCGGCAAGGGTGCGGGCGAACGCGCCAAGGCGGCGGGCGTCACCGACTTCGTCTGCGTCAACCACTACATCACCAACGCCGCCTCGGTGGAGCGCTGCCAGGGCTATGCCGACGGGCTCGGCGTGCCGCTCGGCGACCACATGGTCGATTCCGGCCAGGACCCGACGGGGGTCTACAACAAGGTCAAGGCGTACCTGACCGCACACCCGGGCACCAACGGCATCCTGACGCTGGGCCCGAACGCGGCCGAGCCGACCATCAAGCTCCTGCGCGACACCGGCGAGACGTCGAAGTACAACTTCATCACCTTCGACCTGTCGTCCGACATCTCGCAAGGCATCAAGGACGGCATCGTCGAGTCCGCCATCGACCAGCAGCCCTACCTGCAGGGCTACCTGCCGGTCATCTTCCTGACCGAATACAAGCGCTACGGCGTGCTGCCGGCCAACAACGTCAACACCGGGCCGGGCTTCGTCACCAAGGCGAACATCGAGATGGTCGAGAAGCTGGCGGGCGAATACCGCTAGGCAACGGCGAGACGCGCGCGGCCGGCAAAAGCCAATGGCCGCGCGCATCCACTTCATCTTCTGACGGGGACACTGCGATGGCCGAGAACACAACCGTCGCGGCTGCCGGACGGCCCGCCGACGAACGCCTGCAAAAGCAATCCGGCCTGCGCAAGCTATTGTCGCGGCCCGAGCTCGGCGCCATCGCAGGCACCGTCCTGGTCTTCCTGTTCTTCGGCGCCACCGCGCACGGCACCGGCATGTTCGCCGCCGACGGCATCATGAACTGGATCACCGTCACCGCGCAGCTCACCATCATCGCCACCGGCGCGGCGTTGCTGATGGTCGGCGGCGAGTTCGATCTTTCGGTCGGCTCGATGATCGGCTTCGCCGGCATGATGATCGCCATTCCCACCGTCTATTTCGGCTGGCCGGTCGAGATCAGCGTGGTCTTCGCTTTCTGCGGCGCGTTGCTGATCGGCTTCCTCAACGGGCTGATCGTGGTGCGCACACGCCTGCCGTCCTTCATCGTCACTCTGGCCTCGCTCTATATCCTGCGCGGCATGACGATCGCGCTCTCCATCCTGTTCGCCAACCGCACCATCGTCTCGGGCGTGAAGAACTTCGCCGGCGATTCGCTCGTCGTGCCGCTGTTTTCCGGCAAGGCCTTCCCCGGTCTGTTCGTCTGGATGGCGGAGGCGGGCATCATCGGCACGCTGCCGAACGGACAGCCTTCGGTTCAGGGCATCCCGGCGGTGGTGATCTGGGCCTTCGTCATCGCGCTGGTCGGCCATATCGTGCTCACCCGCACCCGCTTCGGCAACTGGATCTTCGGCGCCGGCGGCGATGCCAATGCGGCGCGCAATGTCGGCGTGCCGGTGGCGCGGGTGAAGATCACCCTGTTCATGGTCACCGCTTTCTGCGCCACCGTCTACGCCACCTGCCAGGTCATGGAATTCGGCTCGGCCGCCGCCGACCGCGGCGTGCTGAAGGAATTCGAGGCGATCATCGCCGCCGTCATCGGCGGCTGCCTGCTCACCGGCGGCTACGGCTCCGTCGTCGGCGCCTTCTTCGGCGCACTGATCTTCGGCGTGGTGCAGATGGGCATCCTGTTCACCGGCGCGCCGAACGACTGGTTCCAGGTGTTCCTCGGCCTGATGCTGCTGACGGCCGTGCTGTTCAACAGCTACATCCGCCGCCGCGCCACCGGCGAGCGCTGAGGGAGAGGGCCATGAACGACACCGTCAATCTCTCCACGGATGCCCCGCTGATCGAGGTGCGCGATCTGGTCAAGCATTTCGGCCCCGTCGTGGCGCTGAACGGCGTTTCCATGAAGGTGCGCAAGGGCGAGGTCCTGTGCCTGCTGGGCGACAACGGCGCCGGCAAATCCACCCTCATCAAGACGCTATCGGGCGTGCACAAGCCGACCAGCGGCAGCTTCCTCGTCGACGGCCGGCCGGTGTCGTTCTCGACGCCGCGCGACGCGCTGGATGCCGGCATCGCCACCGTCTACCAGGACCTGGCGATGGTGCCACTGACCTCCATCGCCCGCAACTTCTTCATGGGCCGCGAGCCGATGCGCGGCGTCGGCCCGTTCAAGGTCCTCGACCTCGCCTTCGCCGAGCGCGTGGCGCGCGAGGAGATGAAGAAGATCGGTATCGACGTGCGCGACCCCAGCCAGGCGGTCGGCACGCTGTCGGGCGGCGAGCGACAATGCGTGGCGATCGCGCGCGCCGTCTATTTCGGCGCCAAGGTGCTGATCCTCGACGAGCCGACCTCGGCGCTCGGTGTGGCGCAGACCTCGATGGTGCTGAAATACGTCCATCAGGTGCGGGCGCGCGGGCTCGGCGTCATCTTCATCACCCACAATGTCCGCCACGCCTATGCGGTCGGCAACACTTTTACCGTGCTCAACCGCGGCCGCACGCTCGGCACCTATGAGAAGGCGGCCATCGGCATCGAGGAATTGCAGAACCTGATGGCTGGCGACAAGGAACTGCAACTGCTGTCCGACGATCTCGGCGGCATGGTGTGAGCTCGGCCCGACACCGGTAAGGAAGCACAGATGAAGGATATCGGCGTCGGCCTGATCGGCACGGGCTTCATGGGCAAGTGCCACGCGCTGGCGTGGCGCTCAGTCGGCAGCGTCTTCGCCGGGGTAGGCCGGCCGAGGCTGGTGCATCTGGGCGAAGCGAACGCCGAGCTTGCCCGCACCCGCGCCGCCGAGTTCGGCTTCGACAAGGCGTCCGGCGACTGGCGCGCTGTGATCAAGGATCCGGACGTCGACGTCGTCTCGCTGACGACACCGAACAAGTTCCACGCCGAAATGGCGACCGCCGCACTCAAGGCCGGCAAGCACCTTTGGTGCGAGAAGCCGATGGCGCCCACCTTCGCCGAGGCCGAGGCGATGGCCGCGGCGGCCAGGAAGGCCGGCACGGTGGCCATACTCGGCTACAACTACATCCAGAGCCCGGCGATCCGGCAGATCGGCGCGCTGCTCGCGGAAGGGCGGATCGGCACGCTCAACCATCTCCGCATCGAGATGGACGAGGATTTCATGGCCGACCCGCACGCGCCGTTCGGCTGGCGCCACGACGCCGCTTCCGGCTACGGCGCGCTGGACGATTTCGCCGTGCATCCGCTGTCGCTGATTGCGGTGCTGTTCGGCCGCGTCGCGCGCGTCGTCTGCGATATGGCGAAGCCTCATGCCGAGCGTATCACCGCTTCGGGCGAAGCACGCGCTGTCGAAACATGGGACATCGCCAGCGTGCTGATGCGGCTGGAGAGCGGCCTGTCGGCGACCTTGCAGGTCAACCGCGCGGCCTGGGGCCGCAAGGGGCGCATTTGCGTGCAGATCTTCGGCTCGGAAGGCACCATCCTGTTCGACCAGGAACGCTTCAACGAATTCCAGCTCTACCTGACCAGCGACCGCCCCGAAGAACAGGGCTTCCGTACCGTGCTGATCGGACCGCAGCACCAGCCCTACGGTACCTTCGTGCCGGCGCCCGGCCATGGGCTCGGCTTCAACGACCTCAAGATCATCGAATGCCGCGAACTGATCGCCCGCATCGGCGGCGACACCGGCGCGCGGCTGATCGGCTTCGACGAGGGACTGGAGATCGAGCGCACCGTGCACGCCATGGCACGCTCGCACCGGGAAGGCGGCTGGGTGGACGTGCGCTGAACCGGACGGGAAGCGGCGATTGCCGCTTCCCGTCTGGGCTCAGGCAGTTCCCGGCTTGCTCAATGCCGCCGTCCCATGCACCCGTCGGCGCAGTTGGACCGCATCGGCGAGGTTTTCCAGCACAGCTTCCGTCGTCGCCCAGTCGATGCAGCCATCGGTGATGCTCTGACCGTAGACCAGCGGCTTACCCGGCACGACGTCCTGTCGTCCGGCGATCAGATTGCTCTCGATCATGACACCGACGATGCGGTCGTCGCCAGCGGCGACCTGACCCGCCACGTCGGCAGCGACAGCAGGCTGGTTTTCCGGCTTCTTGTTGCTGTTGGCATGGCTGACGTCGATCATAAGGCGCGGCGCCAGGCCGGCGCGAAGGAGCAGCGCGCTCGCCGCCTCGATGCTCGCCGCGTCATAGTTGGGCGTCACGCCGCCGCGCAGGATGACGTGGCAGTCCTCGTTGCCGGTGGTCGCGGCGATGGCGCTGCGGCCTGCCTTCGTCACCGCCATGAAATGATGCGGCTGGGCCGCCGACTTCACCGCGTCGACGGCGATGCGCAGGTTGCCGTCCGTGCCGTTCTTGAAGCCGACCGGGCAGGACAGGCCGGACGCCAGTTCGCGGTGGATCTGGCTTTCCGTCGTGCGCGCGCCGATGGCACCCCAGCTGACGAGGTCGGCAATGTATTGCGGCGTCGTCATGTCGAGGAACTCCGTCGCCGCCGGCAGGCCGAGATTGTTGACGGCGGCGAGCACGTTGCGCGCCATTCGCAAACCCTTGTCGATATTGAAGCTGCCGTCGATGTCGGGATCGTTGATGAGGCCCTTCCACCCCACCGTCGTGCGCGGCTTCTCGAAATAGACGCGCATCACGATCTCGAGCCGGTCCGACAGACTGTCGCGCAGCGCCGCCAGACGGCTGGCATAGTCGACGGCCCCGGCGGGATCGTGAATGGAGCATGGCCCGACGACGACGACCAGCCTGTCGTCGGTGCCCGTCAGCACGTCATGGACGGCGTTGCGCGCGGCCGAGACGGTGCGCGTCGCCGTCAGGGTGCGCGGTATCTCGCGTATCACCTCTTCGGGCGTGCTCAGTTCCTTGAGTTCGGTGACCCGAAGGTCGTCTGTAGTGGTCAACACGGCTTTCTGCTCCTGATTTGGAGACCCGCCGGCTGAAACAAAAAAGCCGCCAGGTCTGGCGGCTGTTCGGATTTTGATGCTGCAATCTTCAGATCGAGCGCAATCCTCCCGCCGCCAGCGAGCTGCCGTAGCTAAAGTACCAGAACGTGGCGGTCAGGTGGATCATGCCGGTCAGATAACCGAAATGGCGGCGTTTGTCACTCGCCAATGCGTCATTGGACGGAGATGGTCTTTCCGGTCCTGGCCGATTTCAGCGCGGCGTCCGCCAGTTTGAGCGCAGCCAATCCGTCGGTGCCGCTCGGCGACGGCTTCGTTCCCTTCGCCAAAGCGGCGATGAAAGCCGAAATCTCGTTGGCATAGGCATCGATGTAGCGGGTCATGAAGAAATCGTGCAGCGGCGGGCGGGTGTAGCCCTTGTCGTTGGCGAGTTCGATCGACACCGGCCGCTGGTTCTCCGCCGCCACCATGCCCTTCGAACCGTGCACCTCGATGCGCTGGTCGTAGCCGTAGGTGGCGCGGCGCGAATTGGAGATGAGCGCCTGCCGGCCGGATGCCGTCTCGAGGATGACGGAGACGGAATCGTAGTCGCCAGCGTCGCCGATTTTCCTGTCCACCAGCACGGAGGCATGGGCAGACACCGAAACCGGCTCCTCGCCGAGCAGGAAACGGGCCATGTCGAAATCGTGAATGGTCATATCGCGAAAAATGCCGCCGGAGCGCTTGATATAGTCGACCGGCGGCGCACCGGGATCGCGCGAGGTGATGGTCGCCATCTCGACCTTGCCGATGGCGCCGTCGTCGATGGCCTTCTTCACCGCCGCGAAATGCGGATCGAAGCGACGGTTGAAGCCGACCATCAGCGTGGCGCCGGTTTTTTCCACGACGCCAAGGCATTTGACCACGCGCTTGACATCGAGGTCGATGGGCTTTTCGCAGAAGATCGCCTTGCCGGCCCTGGCGAAGCGCTCGATCAGGTCGGCATGGGTATCGGTCGGCGTGCAGATGACGACGGCGTCGATATCCTTCGCTTTCTCGATCTCGTCGATCGATCGCACCTCGGCGCCATAGGCAGCGGAAATCTCCTTTGCCGCCTTCTCGAAGGCGTCGGCCACGGCGACGAGTTTCGCATCTGGGTTGGAGCCCACGGCGCGCGCGTGCACCTTGCCGATACGGCCGGCCCCCAGCAGGCCGAAGCGAACCGTCATGACGTCTTCCTCCACAGAATGGAATGAAAGAGCGATACGCTCTTTCTATGAAATGTTTATTCCATTCTGCGATCGAGCGTCAAGCCTCGCCTTGGGAAGCGTCGCGATTTCTCAGAACAGCGCCTGCAGCTCCGTCAGCTTGTCGTTGACCAGCCAGCCGTAATAGTTCTCCTCCGGCAGCTTTTCCGGCTCGCCGGCGGCGCGGCGCTTGTCGTTTTCCGCCTTCAGCGCGTAGGCGCGCTGGTCCGGATTGCCGACATTGTAGAGCGTGGCGGTGATGCCGGGATTCTGCGAGATGTCGAAGCCGGCGATGCTCCTGTAGGCGTCGATCGACTTCTTCAGCGTCGCCGCGACGTAGTTCAGCGTCAGGTCGGGATCCATGATGGTCTTGTAGACCTGGTTCGGATCGCCGACATCGAGCCTCGGCAGGCCGGATACCTTATGGACCAGGTCGCTCATCTGCAAGGCGGTGAGCGGGTTGAGCTGCCCGAGGCCGAAGGTCTGGCCGGCATAGTAGGGCTGGAAGAAAACGGCGCCGAAACGATTATCGGGGAAGCTCTTGCCGCCCACCGTCTTGCCGCGGAAAGCGCTGTTCCACACCCTCTCGCGGCAGGTCCACAGCGCATAGCTGTCGCTCTTGCCGGCGCAGGAGGCAAACTGCGGCCGCTGCACGAAATCGGAAATGTCCTCCCCGCCATAGGCGAAAGTGAGCTTCGAGGAGAGGTAGGAGATCGCCTTGACGTAGTAGGTCTGCAAGCGATCGTAGGCGTCGACGTTGTAGGTATGCTCGCCGACGATGGCGCCGGCTATGTGCAGCGGGCTGATGCCATAGGTGGCCGCTGCCTGCTTGATCTTGCCGCGCAGCTTGGCGTCGTTGGCGAGCAGCGCATAGACCTTGCGGTACTTGGCCTGGAAGGTGGTGTTGGTCGCCTGTGTGCGATGGGTGGAAGCGCCGGGAATAGGCGGCTGCTCGGCATTGCGGTTACCCGGCGGAACGGGTGTGACGGCGCTCGCGGCGACGATGCTTGCTGTGAAAACAGCAAGGAACAAGGGAAGGAAAAGCTTCTTCATGCGCCGCCCAAAGTGTCGATGGACGCAAACTAGGGGGCGCGAGTGATGAAGTCGAGGCTTCCGTCGCGGGCGACGCCAAAAGGCGCCGCAATGCTTCCATTTCGCCACACCGGATATCCTGCCCTCCCCATGCGAAGGGAGGGCAGGCAATTGCCTAGAGAATGAACCGCGACAGATCGGTGTTGCGGGACAGGTCGCCGACATGCTTTTGCACATAGTCGGCGTCGATCTTCACCGTCGTGCCGTTGCGGTCGGCGGCGTCGAAGGAAATCTCGTCCAGCACCCGTTCCATCACCGTCTGCAGGCGTCGGGCGCCGATATTTTCGACGGTAGCGTTCAGGTCAACGGCGATGCCGGCCAGGGAATCGATGGCGTCGTCGGTGATGTCCAGCGTCACGCCCTCGGTCGCCATCAGCGCGATGTACTGCTTGATCAGGCTGGCTTCCGTCTCGGTGAGGATGCGGACGAAATCCTCCTTCTCCAGCGCGCGCAGTTCGACGCGGATCGGCAGGCGGCCCTGCAGTTCCGGCAAAAGGTCGGACGGCTTGGAGACGTGGAAAGCGCCCGAGGCGATGAACAGGATATGGTCGGTCTTGATCGACCCATACTTGGTCGCCACCGTTGTGCCTTCGACCAGCGGCAGCAGGTCACGCTGCACGCCTTCGCGGGACGGCCCGCCGGAGATGTCGGAACGGGCGGCGATCTTGTCGATCTCATCGATGAAGACGATGCCGTCGTTCTCGGCCGATTCCAGCGCGCGGCGCACCACCTCGTCCTGGTCGAGCAGCTTGTCGGACTCGTCCTGGATCAGGATGTCGTAGCTTTCCTTCACCGTCGTCTTGCGCGTCTTGGTGCGCTTGCCGCCCATCGCCTTCGACAGCATGTCGTTGATGTTGAGCACGCCGATGTTGGCGCCGGGCATGCCGGGGATCTCGAAGCCGGGCATGCCACCGGTGCCGGTGTCGGCCACCTCGACCTCGATCTCCTTGTCGTCCAGTTCGCCGTCGCGCAGCTTCTTGCGGAAGCTGTCGCGCGTGGCGGGGCTCGCGGTCTTGCCGACCAGTGCCTCCAGCACGCGCTCCTCGGCGTTAATGTGGGCGCGCGCCTTGACGTCGTCGCGCATCTTCTCGCGCTGCAAGGTGATGGCGATCTCGACCAGATCGCGCACGATCTGCTCGACGTCGCGGCCGACATAGCCGACCTCGGTGAACTTGGTCGCCTCGACCTTGACGAAGGGGGCGCCGGCGAGCTTTGCGAGACGGCGCGAAATCTCGGTCTTGCCGACACCGGTCGGGCCGATCATCAGGATGTTCTTCGGCATCACCTCCTCGCGCATCTGGCCTTCAAGCTGCTGGCGGCGCCAGCGGTTGCGCAGCGCAATCGCCACGGCGCGCTTGGCGTCCTTCTGGCCGATGATGAAACGGTCGAGTTCGGAAACGATCTCGCGGGGGGAAAAATTGCTCATGTCACAAAAACCCGATTTCCCTATCTGGGAATTGCACTTTGCCACTGCCTGATGGACTCGAACGGATGCAGCAGCATGATCACGTTGAGGGTGAGATTATCCCGGATGACATAGCCGGTGCCGATCTCGAAGAAGAGCGCGACGGCCACGACCAGCCATATAGGAAGCGTTCTGGCCATCGCAAAGCCCAGCACCATGGCCAGCGTATCGCAGACGGAATTCAGGATGGAATCGCCGTAGTAATCGAGCGAGATGGTGCCGGCGCGGTAGCGGTCGATGATGAAGGGGCTGTTTTCCAGCACCTCCCAGCCGCCCTCGATCAGCAGCGCGAAGGCCAGCCTGAACCAGATCGACCGCTTCGGGAACAGCCAGTGCGCCAGCGCATAGAACAGGAAGCCGTGGATGATGTGCGAGGGTGTGTACCAGTCGGAAATGTGCTGGGAGTTTTCCGAACTGACGACGACGCCGTGCCACAGCTTGACGTAGCCGCAGGTGCAGATCGCCGGATGGCCCTCGATGTAGAGCGCCAGCGCCTGCAGGCCGACGATGATGGCCGCGACGATCAGGCCGAGCTGCCACGCCATCGCGGATGGCGCGGTGTCTTCACTGCGTTCCGTCGGAAGCGTCATGCATCGTCCCCTTCTGCATCCACCGCCATCAGCACCACATCGCCATAGACCGACGAACGCCGGTCTATCTCGCGAAAACCGGCCTTTTCATAGGCGCGGATGGCGCGCGCATTATCCGGGTGCGGATCGATGACGACGCGCGGCGCCCCCTCGTCGAAAAGCTCTTCTACGAATTGCCTGACGATGGCCGAGCCATGGCCGATGCCGACCATCTCCGGCGGCCCGATGGTGAGGTCGATGCCCAGCGTACCGAAGGGCTGGTCGGCATAGGGATGGTCGTCTTCCAGATGCGGATCGTAGCTTTGCAGGTAGGCGATCGGCTTGCCGGAAAGCTCGACGATCAGCGGTTCGACCGAAACGCTGTCGATATGGTCGCGGATGGCGGCGATCTCGACTTCCGGATCGTCCCACCAGGCAGCGACGTGCGGCTCGGCCAGCCAGCCGGCGATGCGCGGCAGGTCCGCCTCGCTCACCGGCCGGAAGACGTAGCGCGGCGCGTCGTTACGCGGCGCCATCGATCGTTTCGACGACGAAGTTGTTGTTGGTGTAGACGCAGATGTCGGACGCGATCTGCATGGCTTTGCGGGCGATCTCCTCGGCGTCCTTGTCGGTGTCGATGAGGGCACGGGCCGCGGCCAGCGCATAATTGCCGCCCGAGCCGATGGCCATGACGCCCTGCTCCGGCTCCAGCACGTCGCCGTTGCCGGTGAGAGCCAGCGAGACGTTCTTGTCGGCCACCAGCATCATCGCTTCCAGACGCCGCAGGTAGCGGTCGGTGCGCCAGTCCTTGGCGAGTTCGACGGACGCCCGCATCAACTGGTCGGGATACTGCTCCAGCTTGCCTTCCAGCCGCTCCAGCAGGGTGAAGGCGTCGGCGGTGGCGCCGGCGAATCCGGCAATGACAGAGCCGCCCTTGCCGATGCGGCGTACTTTTCTGGCGTTGCCCTTCATGATGGTCTGGCCAAGGCTCACCTGGCCGTCGCCGACGATGACCACTTTGCCGCCCTTGCGCACGGTCACGATGGTCGTGGCGTGCATACTCAGTTCGTTTGCCATGTCTTGCTCCGATTCGCGCGGCCCCGCTCAGGCAGCCGCACGGTACGAGTTGGGTTGGGCACTATGTATGCAACGGAGAGCCCTTTGCAAACGGTCGTCGCAAGGGCAGCACCTTGTCGAAAAACAGATCAGCGCGCCGCCGGCCCGCGCACGCAGGCTTCCAGGTTGTTGCCGTCCGGATCAAGGACGAAAGCGCCATAGTAGTCGCCGGCTCCCTCGCGGGGGCCGGGCGGGCCGTTGTCGCGTCCGCCCGCCGCCAGTGCGGCGTGATAGAAGGCATCGACCATCTGCTTGCTATCCGCAATGAAGGCGATGTGCATCTGGTTCAGCCCGGCGCGCGAACCTTCCACCCAGTAGGACGGGCGCAAGGTCCCGATCCACAGATACGGGATCGGCTCCTCCGCGCTGCGGCCGAACAGGAACGATTGCTCGCTATTGGTTTTCGTGGCGAGACCGAGAGCTTCGGCGATCGCGTCGTAGAAGCGGCGCGCCTTCGTGAGATCGGTTACGACGATGCCGGTGTGGTCGAGCATGAAAATACAATACCCGGTTTGCCGATCGGTTCCAAACCGCGACATACAATTGTCGGCTATGCTCCAACTGGTCATCGCGGGATCATGCTGCTAGAAGGCTCGCGTTGCAGCATCAGGGTCCAGGGATAGACAATGGCCGCCCGTTCCGCCGAAGTCAGCCGCAAGACCAAGGAAACCGAGATTTCCGTGTCCGTTCATGTCGACGGCACGGGCAAGGCCGACATCGCCACCGGCGTCGGCTTCTTCGACCATATGCTCGACCAACTGTGCCGGCATTCGCTGATCGACATGACAGTGAAGGCCAAGGGCGACCTGCATATCGACGACCACCACACGGTGGAGGACACCGGCATCGCGCTCGGCCAGGCACTGTCCAAGGCGCTCGGCGAGCGGCGCGGCATCATGCGCTATGCCTCGATCGATCTTGCCATGGACGAGACGCTGACGGCCGCCGCCATCGACGTGTCCGGCCGGCCGTTTCTTGTCTGGAACGTCGCCTTCTCGGCGCCGAAGATCGGCACCTTCGACACCGAACTGGTGCGCGAATTCTTCCAGGCGTTGGCGCAGCACGCCGGCATCACGCTGCACGTCAACAACCGCTACGGCGCCAACAACCACCATATCGCCGAGACCTGCTTCAAGGCCGTGGCGCGGGCGCTGCGCACCGCCGTCGAGCGCGACCCGCGCCAGCCCGACGCCGTGCCCTCCACCAAGGGCTCGCTGAAAGGGTAGCCATGGCCTCCTATGTCGTCATGGAGCCTCCGGGCCGGGCCGGCAGCGGCGATGCCGTCCTGGTGCGCGACGGCTTTTCGTGGCTCGCCTTCTTCTTTTCGCCGCTGTGGCTGCTGTGGCACCGGTTGTGGGTCGAAGCACTGCTGGCTTTCATCGTGCTCGGCCTGCTTTCGGCGCTGAGCGAAACGGCCGGCCTCGGCCTTGCCGGATCGCTTTTGACCCTGCTCGTCTCGCTCTTCGTCGGGCTGGAGGGGCAGGGCTTGAAGATCGCGGCGCTGCGGCGGCGCGGCTGGCGCGAGAGCGGCGTGGTCGAGGCGCAAGGGCTGGCCGACGGCGAAATCCGCTATGCGGCGACGCTGGAAGCCCAACCGGAGCCGCAGGCGCCGGTGCTCGTGCCGGATGCGGCGCGCGCGCGGCCGATCCACACCGGCATGGCGCTCGGCCTGTCGCACAATCCGGGACGGGTCTGACATGCGCGTCGCCATCATCGACTACGGTTCCGGCAATTTGCGCTCGGCCACCAAGGCGTTCGAGCGCGCCGCGCGCGAGGCCGGCATCGCGGCCGAAATCGAACTTACGGCGGACGCCGAGCGGGTCCGTACGGCCGACCGCATCGTCCTGCCGGGCGTCGGCGCCTATGCCGACTGCGCCGCCGGCCTGCATGCCGTCCCCGGCATGTGGGAAGCGATCGAGGAAGCGACCGGGCCGAAGGCAAGGCCGTTCCTCGGCATCTGCGTCGGCATGCAGCTGATGTCGGAACGCGGGCTGGAAAAGACGGTGACCCAAGGCTTCGGCTGGATCGGCGGCGACGTGAAACTGATCGAACCCGCCGAGCCGGCTCTGAAAGTGCCGCAGATCGGCTGGAATACCATCGAATTGAGGCGCGAGCATCCGCTTTTCGACGGCATCGCGACTGGCGAGGGCGGGCTGCACGCCTATTTCGTTCATTCCTACCATCTGGCGGCGAGACACGCGGGCGAGGTGCTCGCCGTCACCGACTATGGTGGGCCGGTGACGGCCGCCGTGGCTCACGAAAACCGCGTCGGCACGCAGTTCCATCCCGAAAAGAGCCAGGCGCTCGGCCTGGCCCTCATCGCCAATTTTCTGCGGTGGAAACCATAGGAGCGAGCATGAGCAAGAAAGGCTACTGGATGGCGATGGTCGACGTTCGCGACCCCGACACCTACAAGAAATACATCGAGGCCAACGCCGCCGCCTTCTCCAAATACGGCGCCCGTTTTCTCGTCCGATCCGGGCAATATTTCAACCCGGAGGGGCCGACCGGCAACCGGCACGTCATCATCGAGTTCGATTCGTACGAGACGGCGCTGGCCTGCTACCGGTCGCCCGAATACCAGGAGGCGTTGAAATATCGCCTCCCCGCCTCGGAAGCGCGCATCGTCATCGTCGAAGGCGCCTGAGCGGATGATCCTCTTCCCCGCCATCGACCTCAAGGACGGCCAGTGCGTGCGCCTGAAGCTCGGCGACATGGCGACCGCCACCGTCTACAACGAAAATCCGGGCGCGCAGGCGAAGGCCTTCGAGGACCAAGGATTTTCGTGGCTGCATGTGGTCGATCTCAACGGCGCCTTCGAGGGCCAGAGTGTCAACGGCGCGGCGGTCGAGGCGATCCTCAAGGCGACGAAGAACCCGGTGCAGCTCGGCGGCGGCATCCGCACGCTGGCCCATATCGAGAGCTGGCTGGACAAGGGGCTCGCCCGCGTCATCCTCGGCACGGCGGCGGTGCGCGATCCCGAACTGGTCAGGCAAGCCTGCCGGCTTTATCCGGGCCGGGTCGCCGTCGGCATCGACGCCAAGGGCGGCAAGGTCGCGGTGGAGGGCTGGGCGGAGGCGTCCGAATTGGGCGTTATCGAACTGGCGCAAAAATTCGAGGGCGCCGGCGTGGCGGCGATCGTCTATACCGATATCGACCGCGACGGCGTGCTTTCCGGCATCAACTGGGATGCCACCATCGACCTTGCCGAGGCTGTTTCCATCCCCGTCATCGCCTCGGGCGGCCTCGCCTCCATCGCCGATATCGTGCGCATGACCATGCCGGACGCCGCCCGTCTCGAAGGCGCGATTTCCGGCCGCGCGCTCTATGACGGCCGCATCGATCCGGCCGAAGCTCTTGCGGTGCTGCGGGGAGCCGCCGTGGAGGCCAGCCGATGAAGCTTGCTCTCATCCTCGCCCCCTATGACAGCGGCCACTACCATGCCGGCTTCGGACAGGGGCCGGACGCCATCATCACCGGCGGGCTGGTGGACGAGCTGGCGCTGCACGGCCACGAGGCCGAGGTGATCGAGATCGACAGAATAGAGGACGAGGACCTGCGCGAGATCACCGCCGGCTTCGCCGTCTGCGACGCCGTTTCGCGCGCCATCGGCATCGCGCGGGCGGAAGGGCGTTTCCCCATCGTGCTCGCCGGCAACTGCCTGACGGCTGCCGGAGCGATCGCCGGTGAAGGGTCCGATTCCATCGTCTGGTTCGACCAGCACGGCGACATCAACACGCCGGAAACCTCGTCCACTGGCTTCCTCGACGGCATGGCGCTGGCGACGGTGCTCGGCCTGTGCTGGCGAACCATCGCCAACGCCATTCCGGGCTTCAGCGCCATCGACCCGTGGCGCTGCATGCTGGTCGGCGCGCGCGACCTCGACGCCACCGAAAAGAAGCTGCTGGAGGACCTGCCGGTCATCCGCGCCAGTTGCGCCGACCTGCCCGAAAAGGCGGAAAGGCTGAAAGCGGCCGGCGCGGAACGCACCCATCTTCACATCGACCTCGACGTGCACAATTCGGACACGTTGCAGGCCAACCGCTATGCCGCACCGGGCGGCCCTTCCCCGCAGGACGTGCGCCAAGCCGTCTCGGCGCTGGCGCGCGCAGTCCCGGTGACCGGCGTGACGATCACCGCCTACGATCCAGCCTTCGACGCCAAGGGCGAGGTGCCGCCGGTGGTCGGGCGGCTCCTGGTCGATTTCCTCGCCGCGATGGAACGCATCTGATGCTCAAGGCCCGCGTCATTCCCTGCCTCGACGTCAAGGGCGGCCCGCGATGCCCGCAGCCGCGCAGCGGCGAGGACACGCAAGTGAAAAAAGAGGCCGCCCTGTGACCCTCAAGGCCCGTGTCATCCCCTGCCTCGACGTCAAGGGCGGCCGCGTCGTCAAGGGTGTCAACTTCGTCGACCTGGTCGATGCCGGCGACCCGGTGGAGGCGGCCAGGGCCTATGATGTAGCCGGCGCCGACGAGCTCTGCTTCCTCGACATCACCGCCTCGTCCGACAACCGCGAGACGATCTTCGACGTGATCGCCCGCACCGCCGAGCAGTGCTTCATGCCACTGACGGTGGGCGGCGGCGTGCGCCAGGTGAGCGATATCCGCAAGCTGCTGCTGGCCGGCGCCGACAAGGTGTCGATCAACACGGCGGCGGTGAAGAACCCGGACTTCGTGGCGGAAGCGGCCGACAAATTCGGTGACCAGTGCATCGTCGTCGCCATCGACGCCAAGAAGGTGTCCGGTGCCGGCGAGGCCGACCGCTGGGAGATATTCACCCATGGCGGGCGCGAGAGGACCGGCATCGACGCGGTCGCCTTCGCTCAGCATGTCGTCAACCTCGGCGCCGGCGAGATCTTGCTCACCTCGATGGACCGCGACGGCACCAAGGCGGGCTACGACATTCAGCTGACCCGCGCGGTGGCGGATGCCGTGCATGTCCCGGTGATCGCTTCCGGCGGCGTCGGCACGCTGGATGATCTGGTGGCAGGCATTCGCGACGGCCATGCGGCGGCGGTGCTGGCCGCCTCGATCTTCCATTTCGGCACCTATACGGTCATGCAGGCCAAGCGCCATATGGCGGCGGCCGGCCTTCCGATGCGACTCGACTCGGCCGCCGCCGCGCCGTAAACCGCCGTCATGACCGATTTTACGCTGTCCGACCTGGAAAAGACCATCGCCGAGCGCGCCCGCTCGGGCGATCCCGACTCATGGACGGCGAAGCTCTTTTCCAAAGGTATCGACAAGGCCGCCCAGAAGCTTGGCGAGGAGGCGGTCGAGACGGTGATCGCCGCCGTGAGGGGCGATACCAAAGGCGTCGTTTCGGAAAGCGCCGATCTCCTTTATCATTGGCTGGTGGTGCTTGGCATAGCTGGTGTCAAGCTGGACGACGTGCTGACCGAACTGGAGCGCCGTACCGGCCGTTCCGGCTTGGCGGAAAAGGCTTCGCGCAAGGATTGAAGCCGCCTCGGCAGGAAAGAAGGGGACCCTGTTGGATCAGCTTGCACCCACCGAGAAGTATTCTCCCTATCTTTTCTTTTCGGCGCGCGAATGGGCCGCATTCCGCGCCGATACGCCGCTGACGCTGAGCGAGGACGAGATCGACCGCCTGCGCTCGCTGAACGACCCGGTCGACCTCGAAGAGGTCAAGCGCATCTATCTGTCCATGTCGCGGCTGTTGTCGGCGCATGTCGAGGCGAGCCAGCTGCTGTTTCGCCAGCGGCAGCTGTTCTTCAACAAGCAGAGCGTGGTCAAGACGCCCTACATCATCGGCGTCGCCGGCTCCGTCGCTGTCGGCAAATCGACCACCGCACGCGTGCTGAAGGAGCTTCTGGCGCGCTGGCCCTCCAGCCCGAAGGTCGACCTTGTCACCACCGACGGCTTCCTGTTGCCCAACGAGGTGCTGCGACGCGAAAACCTGATGGAGCGCAAGGGCTTTCCCGAAAGCTACGACATCGGTGCGTTGCTGCGCTTCCTGTCCGGCATCAAGTCCGGCCAGCGCGACGTTCAGGCACCGCTCTATTCGCACCTCACCTACGACGTCCTGCCGGGATCGTTCGCTACCATCGACCGCCCCGATATCCTGATCTTCGAGGGCATCAACGTGCTCCTGCCCGGCAAGCTGCCGGCCGACGGCAAGTTCGTGCCGTTCCTGTCGGATTTCTTCGACTTCTCCATCTATATCGACGCCGACGAGAAGCTGATCCACGACTGGTACATTTCCCGCTTCATGCGGCTGCGCGAAACGGCCTTCCGCAACCCGGAATCCTTCTTCCACCGCTATTCGCAGCTTTCCGAAAGCGCTGCGCGCGCCATCGCGGAAGGGTTGTGGACTAACATCAACCTGAAGAACCTGCGCGAGAACATCCTGCCGACACGGCCGCGCGCCGACCTCATCCTGCGCAAGGGCGCCGACCATCTGGTCGAGGAAGTGGCGCTGCGCAAGCTGTAGGCATCAGGGTTTCGTCACGCGCCGGAGCGTCAGGTTGATGCGGCCGCCGTTCTTCAGCAGCGTCGAGGTGTCGGGATAGATGCGGTCGACGCCGTGGAAGGCCAGCCGGCTTTCCCCGCCGAGCACCGCCACGTCGCCCGAGCGAAGCCGGAGTGAGACGGTGGGGTCAGTGCGTTTCGTGCCACCGATGCGGAAGAGGCAATCGTCGCCCACCGAGACGGAGACGACAGGGGCGGCGAAATCCGTTTCGTCGCGGTCCTGATGCTGGCTCATCTTCGCCGCCGCCGAATAGAAATTGACCAGGCAGGCCTCGGGCGGATGCGGATAGCCCGAAACCTCGGCCCACAGATCGAGCAGAATGCCGGGGATCGGCGGCCACGGTTCGCCGGTGACGGGATGCGTCGCCTGATAGCGATAGCCATACGCGGCGTCGGTGACCCAGCCGAGCGCACCGCAATTGGTCATGCGCACGCTCATCTCCTTGCCGCTGCGCGGCAGCGTCGGCACGTAAAGCGGCGCCTGAGCCACCACGGCGCGGACGGCCTCCAGCAGTGAGGCCCGCGCGTCCGGCGGAAAATGGCCGGGGAGGTGGCGAAAGCCTTCAGGCGGTGCGGTCATGGCGGATATTCCTGCAGGATCGGCCCTTTCTGCTCCTTTCAACGGAAAACGGCGACCCGAAAGCCGCCGTTCCATTTCTGCAAGCGATCGATGCCTTCAGGCGGCGGGAAGCTCGGGAATGCGCAGCACCTGGCCGGGGTAGATCTTGTCGGGATGCTTGAGCATCGGCTTGTTGGCCTCGAAGATCAGCGTGTTCTTGGCGCCCTTGCCCTTGCCGTACTCAGCCTCCGCGATCTTCCACAGGTTGTCGCCTTTCTTGACGGTGTAGAACACCGGCGCCTCGGCCGGCGCGGCCGCGTCGCCGACCTTCAACTCGTCGGCCTGCACCTTGGAGACGCCGAGCGTGTTGCCGACGGCGATCACCGCCTTCTCGAAGATCGACTGGTCCTTGACGTCGCCCTTGAGGACCGCCGTATCGCCCTTGACCTCGACCTGCACGGCGTCGGTACCGAGCTTGTGGGAATCCAGCTCCTTCTTGAGTGCCTCGGCTTTCGCCGCGTCGTCGTCATCATCGCCGAAGCCGAGCTTCTCGCCGACGCCCTTGACGAAATCAAAAAGTCCCATGCACGCCTCCTGCGCAATTCCTGCTTCAATGCCCGCTCCGGCGACGATCTTGGCATCTGCACGCTGGAATTGAAAGCGGCTTCGCCCTGCCGTTGCGTCAGTCTCTCTCCACCCTGCCGCGCAGCTTCTTGACGGTCGAGCGGCCGGCCTTTTCCTTCAGGCGGCGCTCCACCGCGCCTTTGGACGGCTTCGTCTTCTTGCGCGGCGGCGGCGGCGGTTCGGCGGCGCGGGCGACCAGCGCCGTCAATCGCTCGCGGGCATCGGCGCGGTTGCGCTCCTGCGTGCGGAAACGGTCGGCCTCGATGACGACGACGCCGTCCTTGGTGGCGCGCTGGCCGGCCAGCCGGATGACGCGCGCCCTGACCCGTTCGGACAGGCCAGGCGCATTCGCCGCGTCGAAGCGCAACTGCACGGCCGTCGCCACCTTGTTGACGTTCTGGCCGCCCGGCCCGGAGGCGCGCACGAAGCTTTCGCTCAGGTCGTCCAGCCGGATGACCGCTTCCGCCGAGATGATGATGTCGTCGCCGCTGCTCATGGCGCAGTCATGACGTGACGGCGGGCAAAAGAAAAGGCCCGGCGCAGCGGCCGGGCCTTTCAAAAAAGCAGGCGGCGGTTCAGGCGACGGCGCCGCCGATCCAGTGCGACAGCGCGGTCTTGGGCGCCGCACCCACCTTGATGTCGGCCACTTCACCGCCCTTGAAGATCATCAGCGTCGGGATGGAGCGTACGCCGAACTGCGCGGCGAGCTCCGGATTCTCGTCGATGTTCAGCTTGGCGACCTTGACCTTGCCGCTGAGTTCGGTGGCGATCTCTTCCAGCGACGGGCCGATCATCTTGCAGGGACCGCACCACTCAGCCCAGAAATCGACCACGACGGGCTCCTTGGCCTCGAGCACATCGGTGCGGAAGTTGCTGTTGTCGACCTTGACGGTGGCCATGAAAGAATCCTTTCGGGTTGGACAGTTCTGCCAGATGTGGTGGTTGCGGTGCCGTTCTTCAAGCAAATCCGAGCAGGTCTTGTGTCACGACCCGGTGAGTCGGGCAAGCGCCGCATCCATCGCCTCTTCCGGCAGCTCGATCAGGCCGGGCGCCTCGGTGAACAGCAATGCAGCGCGCACCGCCTTGCCCGGATAGAGCGGTTTCAGCAGTGCCCTGTAGAGCGCAAGCTGGAGGACGTATGCGGGCGGCGCGGCTGCCAGCGACGCCGGCGCCGGACGGTTGGTCTTGAAATCGACGATCAGGACGTCGGTGCCGGTCACAGCAAGCCGATCGATCTTGCCTGCGACCGCGCGCGACTGGCCTTTCAGGTCGATCGTGCCGACGATGGAGATTTCGGCGCGTGAGCCGGGCGCAAACAGCGGTGCGAAGCGCTGGTCCGTCAGGATCGCCTCGACGGCGGCCAGCGCCTTGTCGCGCTCCAACTCCGGCCAGCCGGCGCCGGCACGCTCCAGATAGCGCCGGGCGGCATCCACGCGTGCGTCGTCGGCAAGGCCGGGCAGCATCTGCAAAAGCTTGTGAACGGCCAGCCCGCGCTGCACGGCGAAGCCCGGCTCGGCCTCGGCGTCCAGCACCGGCGAGCGCGGATCGGTCACCGGTTCCTTTTCCGCCTCGACCAGCGCCGAGGCGCCGGACGGCGACAGCGGTTTCGGCAGGTCTTCGAGGTCGCGCAAAGGCTTGAACAGTGCCGCTGGCACCGGGCCGAAATCCGCCGGTGCGTGATCCGCCGTCTCGGCTTCGCCGTCGAGCGGCGGCATGGCGTTGGCGCGGAAGCGATGAACCGGCTCGCCGGTCACCGGGTGCGGCAGTTCCCTGGTTTCCGGCGCGTCGACCAGCGCCCGTAGAACCAGCGCGTGCCACGTCGCATCGGAAGGTTTGCGCTTGCCATGATAGCCGGCGACGATCAGCCGGTCCTCGGCGCGAGTCATGCCGACATAGAGAAGACGGCGGTATTCGTCGTCGGCCAGCTGCCTTGCCCGTTCCGCCGCGCCGCGCGAAAAGCCGTTGGCGACATCGGAGGCCGAGCGCCACAGATAGCCCTTGCCGCGCCACTGTGCGCCTGCGGGCGCGTCGAAGGGCATCAGGCGCGGCAGGTGTTGGTCGCTGAAGGGCGCGGCGCCGCTGTCGACCAGGAACACCACCGGCGCCTCCAGCCCCTTGGCGGCGTGCACGGTCATGATGCGCACCTCGTCGCGCGTCTGGTCCATCTCGCGCTTGATCTCCGGGCCGGCGTTCTCCAGCGTCGACAGGAAGGCGTCCAGCCCCGGCAGGCCGGTGCGCTCCTCGGCCAGCGCGAAGTTGAGGAATTCGTCGAGGATGTCGCCGGCTTCCGGCCCCAACCGCGCGATCATCCTGCGGCGCACGCCGTCGCGGGCCAGCAGGCCGGCGTAGAACTCGAACACCGGCCGAAACGCCGCCTCGTTCGACCAATTGTCCAGCTGGGTGACGACGGCTACGAGCGCGGCATTGGAACCGGCCCTCGCCCTGAGCGAATCGATCAGCGAGACACCGCGCTCCCGCCCGCTGGCGAGATCGAACAGCACTTCTTCGGACACGTCGAAGATCGGCGAGCGCAGCACCGCCGCCAGCGACAGGTCGTCATGCGGCTGCAACAGGAAGCGGCCGAGCGCGATCAGGTCCTGCACCGCGATATGGGCGGGCAGTGACAGCCGATCGGCGCCGGCGACGGGGATGTTCTTTTCCTTGAGACTCTTGGCCAGCGCATGGACGAAACGGTCGCGCTTCCTGACCAGCACCACCACGTCGCCGGCGCGCAGCCTACACCCCTTGCCCTCGATGACTTCGCCCGTCCGCAGCCAGTGGCGGATGGTGGCGGCGATCGTCTCGGCGAGACGCACGGCCGGCGCACTGGCATGGTTGACCGGCAGCGTCCAGTCGTCCGGTTCCTCCACCTGCTCGGCGCCGAGCGACGGCCAGACCTCGACATAGCCGGGCGCATCGTTGCGGATCGGCTTGTGGTCGAGCGGATCGGGATCGTGGCTGATGCCGCGTCGTACCGCGGGATCGGCGAAGACGCGATCGACCGCCGCCAACACGTCGCCGGTGGAGCGGAACGACCAGGTGAGCTTCAGGTCGGCGAAGGCGGCTCCGCCGCCGCGTGCGCCGGTCGCGAAAAGCGTGCGGCTCTCGTGGAAGGAATCCGGCGCCGCGCCCTGGAAGGAATAGATCGACTGTTTCTCGTCGCCGACGGCGAAGATGGTGCGGGGAACGCCGTCGCGCGCGCCGATGCCGGCGAAGAAGTCGCCGGCCAGCCGCTTGACGACCTCCCACTGGTCGGGACTGGTGTCCTGCGCCTCGTCGAGCAGGATGTGGTCGATGCCCTGGTCGAGCTTGTATTGCACCCACGGCCCAGCGTCGGCGCGGGCGAGCAGGCCGACGGTGCGGGTAATCAGATCGTTGAAATCGAGGAAGCCGCGGCCGCGCTTGACCTGCTCGTAGCGGGCGATCAGCCAGTCGGCAACGGTGAGCGCCGCGCGCGTGCCCTCCAGCATGGAAAGCAGCGCCACCCGGTCGGCGGTCGCCATGATCGCCTCGGCCGCCTCCAGATAGCGCTCGGGCAGGTCCGGCATCTCACCGAGCAGCGCCTTGCCGAACAGCCAGCCTGGCTTGTAGGGCTCACCCTTGCCGCCGAGAAACGCTTTCGCCAGCAGGCCGAGCCGACGCAGCGGGTCGGCCTCGGCGAAGGCGGTCTGGGCATCCGTGACGAGACTGTCCTGCGTGCGGGCGGCGCCCAGCCTCCGGCAGGCCAGCGCCAGCGTCTCCAGATAGGCAGGCGCAAAGCCGGGCAGCGGCCACAACCCGGCGGCGATCACGGCGGGCGTCTCGCCCGGCGCAAAGCCGAAGGCGTCGAACAGCGCGGAAAACCCGCTGCCGTCGCCGCCGATCTGGCCGATGAAGGCGCGCAACCCATCGCGCTTGCGCACGATCTCGGCAAGCAGCGCGTCCAGCCCCGCTTCGCCGCCGCGCTCCAGCACCGTGGCGAAGGCTTCCGCCAGTTCGCCGCCGTCGGCAGCACCCGCGCCCGAGATCATGTCGCGGCGGGTCGCGGCAAAAAGGGCGGCCTCCATCTGCGGGTCGAGCATCTCGAAATGCGCGGCGATGTTGGCTTCCAGCGGGAACTGATGCAGCACCCATTCGCAGAAGGCGTGGATGGTCTGGATCTTCAGCCCGCCCGGCGTCTCCAGCGCCTCGGCGAACAGCCGTCGCGCCCGCCGCATGATGGCCGCGCCGGGTTGCCGGCCCTCCAGCGCCGAAATGCGTTCCGCCAGCTCCGCGTCGGGCAGCGCCGTCCATTCCGACAGGGTGGAAAAGACCCGGTTCGCCATGTTGGCGGCGGCCGCGCGCGTATAGGTGAGGCAAAGAATCCGCGAGGGATTCGTGCCGGCAAGCAGAAGGCGGATGACGCGTTGCGCCAGCACATGCGTCTTGCCCGAGCCGGCATTGGCCGACACCCAGGCGGAGGTGGCGGGGTTTGCTGCCTTCGCCTGACTTTCGGCGGTGTCGGTCGGTATGGGGTAGCGGCGTTTCATTCTTCGCCGCCTCCTTCGTCACCCTCGCCGCCGGCCGACCATTCCAGCACGCGGGCGAGATGGTCGTAGTCGCCGCCGGGCTCGCCTTCACGGAACGGCAGCGCCCGCGACAGGTAGCCGGTCGCCGCGTCCTGATAGTGGACAAGCAGCTTTTCCAGCCGCGCCCAGGCTTCCTCGGAAAGGTCGGCGGCGCTGCGCGGCTGGCGGTTGTATTCGAGGATGGATTCCTGCACCACCTCGCCGTTCGCCTTGAGCCGCACGAAAGCGAGATCGGCCGGCTCTCGGGCGCCGAGCGCGGCGAAGGCGCCGCGCTTCAGCAGCGCGCCTTCCAGCGCGAGCTGCGGCGACAGCAGAGTATGCGCCTGGCCCTTGGAGGGATAGGAGCCCGTCTTGTAGTCGAGGATGTCGGCCATGCCGCCGGCCAGAAGATCGACTCGGTCGGCATAGCCGGACAGCGTCACTCCCGATGCGCCGACGATCGTCTTGCCGGCGCGCTCCTCGGCATGGCGGCGCGCGACGTCGAGCGCGCGGCCGCGCTCCCATTCGACGATGTTGGTGGCAAGTGCGGTAAAGCGCGGCCACCACACCGCATGCACGTCTTCGGGCAGGGCTGCTTCGGCAAAGCAGGCACGGCCGGCGGCTCGCAGCGCCTCCAGCGCCTCGGGCGCGGCGGGATCGGCGCAATCGCGCGCAAAGCGGTGCAGGATGGCGTGGAACAGCGTGCCGCGTTCGGCTGCGCCCGGATCGCGGATCGCCGGCTCCAGCGCCGCGAGGCCGAGGACGCGCCTTGCATAGATCGCATAGGGATCACGCCGCAGCGTCTCGATTTCGGTGACGGAAAAATGCGTCGGGCGCGTGCCGAGCGGCGGCTTCGGCGCGGGTCGCGGCGCGAAATCCTGCCTCGGCGCGTCGTCCAGCGCGCGTGCCCATGAAAGCAGTTCTTCGCCACGGGCGCGCAGCGCCCTGGCCTGCTCCGGCCCGGTGAAGGTGAGCAGCCGTTGCAGCCAGCGCGACGGCACAACCGGCGCGTCGCCCGAGCGCGCGGCGCGCGCCAGCACGACGTTTTGCGCCCCCATCGCCATCTGGAAGTCGTGCGCGGCAAGGCCGATGCGGCGTTCCGGCGGCTCCAGTTCGATGCCCGTCTTCATCAGCCGCGACATGAAGCGGTCGCCTTCGGGGCGGCGCGGCCACACGCCCTCGTTCAGCGCGCCGATAACCAGCGTATCGACATGCTGCAACCGCGCTTCCAAGGCACCCCAGATGGCGATGGCCTTGTCGGCGCCACGCGCCGGCTTGACCGTTTCAGTCGCCATCAGCGCGGCCATGACGTCCGGCGATTCACCGGCGGCAAGGGTGAAGGAGGCCTGCGCGGCGATCAGCCCGCGCAACAGCTCGGCCAGTCGCTCGCCGGCGTCGCCGCCATAAAGCCGCGCCAGCGTGCCGTCGGCGTCGCGCCCCAGCGCCTCCAGCGCGGTGACGGCGGCGTGGACCAGTGCATGAATATCAAGCTCCGGTTCGCCGCGCAGCGCGGTCAGCGGCTCCAGCGCCGCCGCCAGCCGCTCCAGCATGGCATTGGCCTGCTCTATGGCGCGGGTCGACAGGCGCTCCAGCCAGAAGGGTTGGCGCTGCTCGTTGGCAAGGCGTGTCAGCCGTGCCGTAAACAGTGCCGGCAGCGTGGCGATGTCCGGGCGGCCGGTGCCGCCGCGCAGCGCGACAAGCTCGACGGTTTCGGCGGCATGGCGCACGGCGGGACGCTCCAGCCCGAGTGCCAGCAACGGGTGCTTGAGCAGCGCCAGTATCGCCACCGGGTCGCCGGGCCGAAAGGCCGTTTCCAGGGCCAGCGAAAGCAACGTCGCCGGCGGCGTGCCGGCAAGCGGCGTACCGCCGGAATCGTCGGCAATCACGCCGAAGCGCTTCAGTTCCGCCGACACGCGGCGCGCCAGCGCTCGGTCGCCGGTGACAAGCGCCGCGCGATGGCCCGATTCCATCACCGCCTGCCGGAGTGCCAGCGCGATGGCGGCGGCTTCCTCGCGCTCGTTCGCCGCCTCAACCAGCGTCACGCCGGCAAGCGCCCGATCGACCTCGGCGGCAGGAAAACGGCCGCGCGTCTCGCTCCACAGTTCGGTCGTCTCGGCCGGCCGCAGCGCTTCGCTCACCAGTGCAGCGCGCAGGGCGACGGCTCTTTCCACCGTGCCCAACGGGCCGACCTCGTCGCGCGTGACGCCGAGTTTGCCGATCAGTTTCGCCAGCCCGTATTGCGGATGGCCGAGCAGGGCGGGGGCGGCGCCGGATCGGGTGATGGCGGCGAAGGAGACGGCGTCCATCGCAGTGTCCAGCCCCGGCAGCACGACGGCGCCGTTGGGGAGCGAAGCGATCGTTGCCAGCAGTTCGGCGGTGGCGGGAATCGAGCCGGTCGAACCGGCGGCGACCACCGGCCCGGCGGGCGGGTTGCGCTTCAGCCGCGCCGCCTCCAGCCGGATCAGCGCGCTGCGGCGGGCCGCCGGATCGGAGCGGCCGCGCTCGGCCAGCAGCGTGGGCCAGTTCTCGGTGACGATCTTCAGGAAATCCAGCGTCACCTGCCACCAGCCGGCGAGGTTGCCCTCGACCAACCCGGCGAGCTTGGCCCAGTCGGCGCCCTCCGTCTCGATCTCGTCCATCAGGGCGCACAGGTCGCGCGCCAGCCACACGGCGTCTGCCGCCGAGGCCGGCACCACCACCTCCTCGTCGAAGAGGGCCGCGACATGCGCCGGAAGGCGCCGCTTCCAGGCGCGCACCAGCGGCGCGAGCAAAAGCAGCCGCTCGGTCGCGGCGATCGGCGGCGGGATGGACGCCGCTTCGGACGGTTCGATGTCGAAGGCGGCATCGTCCTCGTCGAACTCGCCGAGCGGCCTAATCAGCGGCAGGATCGCCGATTTGCCGCCCAGCACCTCGGCGAAGACGCCGCGCAGAGCGCGAGCCGCGCGGCGCGTCGGCACGTAGAGGGTGACGTCGGCCAGCGCCAGCGGATCGCGGTCGAAGAGGAAGCCGGGAACCAACCTGCCGTAGAGCAGCGCGCGCGCCAGCGTTTCGAGAAACGGGGCGCCGGAAGGTATGGAGAGAACGCGGCCGCTCATGGCGCCGCGGCGAGCGCCTCGGCGACGGCGGCTTCGGCTGGTGCGATGGCGTCGGGCGTGCCGACGGTGATCCAGCGCCCGCGCATGACCATGCCGTGCAGCCTGCCGGTGGCGATCGCGGCATCGAAATAGCGGTTGAGCGACGCCGGTCCGGCCGCAGCGCCTTCGAAGATGCGCGGATTGACGATGGCCGCCCCGGCATAGATCACCCCGGCCGGATCGCCGCGCGAGCGCGAGAGGCGCCCGTCGTCGGCTAGAAGAAAGTCGGTGCTGCCGGAGTGGCCGGTGACTGTTTCGAGAGCGGAAAGCATCAGCAGAATATCCATCCGCGCCGCGTCCCATGCAAGGGCGAGGCGGGCAAGGTTCGGCTGGCCGGCGTCGATCCAGAACGTGTCGGCGTTCAGGATGTAGAAGGGCTCGGTGCCGATCAGCGGCAGCGCCTTGACGATGCCGCCGGCGGAATCGAGCAGGCCGTCGCGTTCGTCGGAAATGACGATGCGGGGAGCCTCGCGGTCCGCGACATGGGCAACGATCTGGTCCGGCAGGTAATGCACGTTGACGATCGCCTTCTCGACATCGACGGCGGCGAGTGCGTCCAGACCCCGGTCGAGCAGGGTCCTGTCGGCGATCTTTATCAGCGGCTTCGGCAGCGTGTCGGTGATCGGCCGCATCCGCTTGCCGAGTCCGGCGGCCAGCACCATGGCGGTCGTCGGCGCTTTCGTCGCGTCCGCGCTCACAGCGTCCGTTCCTCCAATATGCCGTTCTTCTCGTAGAAAGCCTTCAGCCCGGCAAGGGCGGGATGCGCCAGCGCGCGCCTTAGATAGTCGCGGATGCGCGGCAGGTGCTTCAGATAGGTCGGCTTGCCGTCGCGACGGTCGAGCCGGACGAAGATGCCGAGGATCTTGGAATTGCGCTGCGCGGCCATGATGGCGTACGCCTCGGCGAAGGCGTCCGCGTCGAAGTCGCCGGCGGCCTGCCGCGCCGCGACATAGGCGTCGTAGGTCACCTTTTCGATCTCCGGCGGAACCGTCACACGTGCGTCCATGGCGAGAGAAGCGACATCGTAGGCCGATGGTCCGACCAACGCATCCTGGAAATCGAGGATGCCGAGCCGGTCATGGCCCTTCCGCTCGGGCCGCCAGACGATGTTGGGCGAGTGGAAATCACGCAGCATCAGGGTCGTTTCAGCCTCAGCGAGGCGGTCGAACAAAGCGTTCCATTCGCGCTGGTAGCCGTCGTGGACGGCGTCGCTTGCCGGCGCACCGGTGACGGCCGGGATGTACCAGTCGACAAGCAGATCGGCTTCGATCGTCATGGCGGCGCGGTCGAAGGGCGGCACTTCATGAACAACGCCGGGCTTGGCTTCCGGCCGATATGGCCACGATTGCCCATGCATGAAGGCGAGCAGTTCGGCGGCGGCTACATAGCGGTCCGCCATCGGCCTGCCGTCATCAAGAAATGGACCGGAGCCAAGATGCTCCGTCAGCAGAAAGCCCTGGTCGAGGTCTTGCGAAAAGATTTCGGGCACCGTTACGCCGCCTGCCGCCAGCGCACGGTCGATGGCGACGAAGGCGGCGACGGTACGCGAGGTGTGGGCGATCTCGGCATAGGCCTTGCCGTCGCGAACCGGCGGGCCGAGCACCAGCGGCGGCGAATTCATCAGTATGCGTGGTTCCACATCGGGCAGGCGAACGATTTCGTAGGAACGCGCCGAGGCGTCGCCGACGAAATGGCGGCGTGTGGCATCGCCCCAACCGGATCGGCCGAGGAAGTCGCGCATCGCCAGCGACCGCGCGATGCGCTGGAAGGCCGGGCCATCGCCGGACAGGTGCGCCAGCCGCCCGTCTCCCTGATGCTTCAGGACGACCGTGACGGCGCCGGCCGGCAGATAACCCGCCGCGCGTTCCGGCCACTCGACCAGCACCGCGCCCTGCGCCAGCGCCTCGTCGAAGCCGAGTTCGTCCAGTTCGGAGGCATCGGCCAGCCGGTAGAGGTCGAAATGATGGACGGTCAGGCGGCCGTCGTAGCTCTGCACGAGCGTGAAGGTGGGGCTGGGAACGTCGAGGCCGGCATCGTCGGCAAGAGCGCGGATCAGCGCCCGCGCCAGCGTCGATTTGCCGGCGCCGAGATCGCCCGACAGTGCCAGCACGTCGCCGGGGTGCAGAGCCATGGCGAGGTCCTGGCCGAAGCGGATCGTCGCCGCCTCGTCCGACAGGAACCGTTCGAGTGCCGGACCGGCCATGCAGCGTGCTACTCGGCGGCTTCGCGGATGCCGGAGGGGGCGTCCGGGAAGGTGCAGATCACCGTCGTGCCGCGCGCCTCGCCGGTGTCGATGCGCACCGTGCCGCCATGCAGTTCGACGAAACTCTTGACGATTGACAGGCCAAGGCCGGCGCCGCGCCGGCGGCCGCCGTTGGCGCGTGACTCGAAGCGCCTGAAGACCATTTCCAGCACGTCCGGCGCCATGCCGGGCCCGTCGTCATGGACGGCGAACTCGATACCCTCGGCAACGCCGCGGCAGGTGAGTCGGACGGTGCTGCGCTCCGGCGCATAGTTGGCGGCGTTGGAAAGCAGGTTGTAGAGGATCTGGCGCACGCGGATTTCGTCGCCGTGGAAGCTGCGCGGAGCGTTGACGGCCTCGACCTCGAGCCTGATGCCGTGCTCCTCCAGCCGGTCGGCGACCAGTTCGGCGGCGGCGGCGATGGTGCGGCCGACCTCGACCTCGGAAATGTCGAGTTGCATGATGCCGGCATCGACGGTGGCGAGATCGAGGATATCGTTGACGATGGTGAGCAGCACCGACGAGGACGAGCCGATGTGCTCGAGATATTCGCGCTGCTTGCCGGTCAGCGGTCCGGTGGCCGGCAGCGCCATCAGTTCGGTAAAGCCGATGATGTTGGTCAGTGGCGAGCGCAGTTCGTAGGAGACGTGCTGCACGAACTCGTTCTTCAACTGGTCGGCCTTCAGCAGGGCCTCGTTCTTGTCCTTCAGCGCCCGCTCGACGTTGACGCTGTCGGTGACGTCGACGAAGGTCATCATCACCTGGCCATTCGGCAGGTGGATCGCGGCATGCCTGAGCACGCTGCCGTCGGTCAGTTCGACCTGACCGTGACGGTCGCGGCGCTCCTCGTCGAAACCGGTGACGGTGGCGACGAAAGCCGCCCATGGACTGTCCTTGGCGCGCCGGTCTGCGATGGTGCGGATCGCCGACACATGCACGCCCGGCTTGACCACGTCGGCGTTCAACCCCCACAGGGTGGTGAAGGCGGGGTTGGACAGGCGCAGCCGCCCGTCGGGACCGAACACGGCCACGCCCTCGGCCAGGTTGTCCAGCGTCTCGCCCTGCACGCGCACCGCCGTCTGGTAGCGGCTTTCGAGATCGATCTTCTCGGTCAGGTTCTCGAACACCCAGGTGACGCCGCCCTTCGGCTGCGGGTTGGCCAGCACGCGGATGGTCTTGCCGTCCGGCAGGTGCCACCAGTGCTCCTGCGATTCGACGGCGCGATAGGCGGACAGAAGCCCTTCCTTCCAGCGCCGCCATTCGGGCTGCTCGGCGATCTTGCCTTCGGTGCGAAGCCGGTCGAGCACCAGCGCGTTGTCCGGAGCGCTTCCGAGGAAGGCGCTGTCCAGCTCCCACAATTTCTGGAAGGCCTGGTTGAAGAAGCGCAGCTTCTGGTCGGCATCGAAGATGGCGACGGCCGTGTTGAGCTGGTCGAGCGTGTCGGCATGGCTGCGCACCGTGCGCTCGTATTCCGCGCGCACCTGCTCGATCGCGCTGACGTCGCTGGCGAGCCCGGCGGAGCCGTCCGCCGCGGCGAAATCGGTGACGGCGAACATGTGCCGGTCGCCGCCGACGACCGTCGAAAGCGTCTGCTCGAAGACCGGCCGCGCCGTATGAGCCTCGGCGATCGCCGTGCGCGCCTGGCTGCCGAGAAATTCCTTGCCGTCGCGTACGGCCGCGCCGCCGTCGGCTGCCTCGACGGCGGCGGCATAGGCCCGGTTCGCCCATTTCAGCGCGCCGTCGGCGGCCCGGATCCAAACCGGCATCTTCAAGGCGTCGAGCAGGCCGAAGACGGTGTCGTGCTCGGCGGCGAGCTGCCGGTTCTCGAGTTTCAGCCGGGCGTGCCCGCGTTGCGCTTCCGACAGCGAGACGAAACGCACGATGACATGGGCGGCGCTCTTGCGGCCCTGCACCTCGAGCGGCTGGCCGCTCTGCGATTCGATGACGAGGTCGAAAGCCGTTCCCTTCTCGCGGAGCGCCGTGACGGCATGTTCGAGCGCGGCCGCCGAGCGCGGCATCATCCAGCGGCCGAAGGCGAGGAAGGCCGACCGGTCTTCCGGGGCGCCGCTTTCCAGCGGCAAGGCGCCGGCCAGCTCCGGTCGCCTGTCGTCGCCGGACCAGATGACGACGCGCTGGTCACGCAGGTTGAGCAGCGCTTCACTCCGCTGCAGGGCGGCATTGACGTCGGCGATCCGTGCCCTGAGCGTGACGTTCTCGGCGGCGGTCCTGGCCCGCTCGCGGATCGTTATGATGGCCAGAAGCAGCGCCGCGCCCATGACGCCGGCCAGCACGGCGAGCTGGATGACCTCGACCGTGGTGATCGGTGGGGGGGCAGGGGTGGCTTGAGCAAAGGCGGCGACAGGGGCGAACAGGCCGGCCAGTGCGGAGCCCGCCAGGAGCAGCGCCCGCCGGGCGCGGCCCGGTCCGGTCCCCGCGCAAATGCCGGGCACGCTGCCCGTCGAATCCTGCTGGCCGCTGCTAGCGGCCTTTCCCGCGCGATGCGGGTCTTCCCCCGGCATGTCCGATCCTCTCCGCCGCCTGAACAAGACCGCCCGATCATCGCTCGCTCCCGGAATCGGTATCGACGCGCCCTCGCGGACACGCAAAGTACGCTCCGATACCGTGGAAGGCTGCTCATGGCCGCCCGACCGGACCCCCTCGGCCCGAAGCCATGCGCGAGCCGGAAGCTTCGCGAATCACCCCACAATAGCCTCTTGCCGAATCGGCGTGAAGCAGCGGCGCGCGCAAAAAAGAAGCCAGGCGAAATGTCAATCGCCCGGCTTCAATATCTTGTGGTAACTAATGCTATGGTTAATAGCGGTAGTGTTCCGGCTTGAACGGACCCTTCGGCGTCACGCCGATATAGGCGGCCTGCTCGTTAGACAGTTCGGTCAGCCTGGCGCCGAGCTTGTCGAGATGCAGCTTGGCCACCTTCTCGTCGAGGTGCTTGGGCAGCACATAGACCTCGTTCTTGTACTGGCCGGGCTTGGTGTAGAGCTCGATCTGCGCCAGCACCTGGTTGGTGAAGGACGCCGACATGACGAAGCTCGGATGGCCGGTGGCGTTGCCGAGATTGAGCAGGCGGCCCTCGGAAAGCAGGATCATGCGCTTGCCGTCCGGGAAGGCGATCATGTCGACCTGCGGCTTGACGTTGGTCCACTTCAGGTTGCGCAGCGATGCGACCTCGATCTCGTTGTCGAAGTGGCCGATGTTGCCGACGATCGCCATGTCCTTCAGCTTGCGCATGTGGTCCAGCGTCAGCACGTCCTTGTTGCCGGTGGCGGTGATAACGATGTCTGCGGTGCCGATGGCGTCGTCCATGGTGACGACCTCGAAGCCGTCCATCGCCGCCTGCAAGGCGCAGATCGGATCGGCCTCGGTGACCTTCACGCGCGCGCCTGCACCCTTCAGCGAGGCGGCCGAGCCCTTGCCGACGTCGCCGTAGCCGGCGACGATGGCGACCTTGCCGGCCATCATCACGTCGGTGCCACGGCGGATACCATCGACCAGCGATTCCTTGCAGCCGTACTTGTTGTCGAACTTCGACTTGGTGACGCTATCGTTGACGTTGATCGCCGGGAAGGGCAGCAGGCCCTTCTTCTGGAGCTGGTAGAGGCGGTTGACGCCGGTGGTGGTTTCCTCGGTGACGCCGCGGATCGCTTCGCGCTGCTTGGTGAACCAGCCGGGGGAAGCCGCCATGCGCTTCCTGATCTGCGCGAACAGGATTTCCTCTTCCTCGCTGCCCGGCTTCGACAGCACGTCCTCGCCGGCTTCGGCGCGGGCGCCGAGCAGGATGTACATGGTGGCGTCGCCGCCGTCGTCGAGGATCATGTTGGAAAGGCCGCCGTCGGTCCACTGGAAGATCTGGTCGGTATAGGTCCAGTAGTCCTCGAGGCTCTCGCCCTTGACGGCGAAGACCGGAATGCCGGAGGCGGCGATCGCCGCCGCGGCATGGTCCTGCGTGGAGAAGATGTTGCACGAGGCCCAGCGCAGCTCGGCGCCGAGCGCCTTCAGCGTCTCGATCAGCACCGCGGTCTGGATGGTCATGTGCAGCGAGCCGGTGATGCGCGCGCCCTTCAGTGGCTTGGCCTGCCCGAATTCCTCGCGCGCGGCCATCAGGCCCGGCATTTCCGTCTCGGCGATCTCGATTTCCTTACGGCCCCAGTCGGCGAGCGAAATGTCGGCGACCACGTAATCCTTGCGATCCGTCATGGCGGTTCTCCGGTGATATGCGTTGTTCAGGCGCCGGCGAAGCGGGCGCGATCGGCAGCCTGACTAGCAGAAACGACCGCTATCGACAATGGCACATAAAGAAATCTTTATGCCTGCATATCGATGCGATCAGATCTCCTCGCCGAAACGCTGGGCGATGAGTTCGCCGAGCGCCGTGACGGCTTCCTCCGCCTGCGGGCCGCTGGCGACGATGCGGATCGAACAGCCGGGACTGGCGGCCAGCATCATCAGCCCCATGATCGAGGTGCCGCCGACCCTCGCCCCGTCCTTCTCGACCTCGATGGTCGCCTCGAAGCTGCCGGCGACCTGCACGAACTTGGCCGAGGCGCGGGCATGCAGGCCGCGCTGGTTGACGATGAGGAATTCGCGGATGACGGGTGCGTCGGAGGTTTCGCTCATTTGCTGGCAAGCAGTTGGCTGGCGACGTTGATGTATTTGCGGCCGGCGGCCTGCGCCTCTTCCAGTGCGACGGCCATGTTGTCGGTCTTGCGCACGCTGGAGAGCTTGATCAGCATGGGCAGGTTCATGCCGGCGATGACTTCGGTCCGCCCCGCTTCCATCACCGAGATGGCCAGGTTGGAGGGCGTGCCGCCGAACATGTCGGTGAGCACGATGACGCCGGCACCGGTATCGACGCGGGCGACGGCCTCGACGATGTCGCGGCGCCTCTGTTCCATGTCGTCGTCGGCGCCGATCGCGACCGTCTCGAAATTTTCCTGCGGGCCGACCACGTGTTCCACCGCGTGGCGGAACTCGGTGGCCAGATGACCGTGCGTCACAAGCACGAGTCCGATCATTCTTCGGCGGCTCCCGTCATGGGCCCTTCACGGGCGCATCTTATGCTTGCCGTCCATGCTGGCGGCGGGAGCGCTATCTTGTCGACGCGGGAGGCGTTGGCAAGCCCCAAAAAGCGCCATTTCCGGCCATTTTGACGCATTGCAGCATGGAACTGCCTGTTCCTTAGGCGAAAGGCGGAAGCCCGAGCAGCGCCGCGACCAGCGGCAAGGCGGCCGGAACGTTGTGCCGGGCGAGATCGAAACGGGGCAGGACGCAGCCGGCAATCGTCTCGGTCGCGTTGTCCTGCAGGCGTGCTGTGGCATCTTTGGCGACGAGGCGCAGGACGAGATCGATCACCACAGCCTGTTCGGTCGGAACCGGCCGCGGCCCTATGCCCGGCACTTCGACGAGGCCGGCAATGGCGGCGGGTGCCCGGGCGAGCAGACGCCCGCCGCGTGCCTCGACGAGGACCTGATCGTCGCCGGCCAGCCTGGCGAAACGCCCATGCGCGCAAAAATGCCCGACCAGGGCGAGCGCCAGCGTCGTCTTGCCGGCGCCCGACGGCCCGATGACGAGGATGCCGCGATCGCCCAGCACGAGGGCGGTGCCATGGATGTTGGGCAAACCGCTCATCGGCTCAGAACCTGCCCGGGACCATGCAGATCTTAGCCGTCCGCCGGCAGGGCGACGACGAAGCGCGCGCCCTTGATCTCGCCCGGCTTGGTGCCGGGGATGTTCTCCGCCGTCAGCGTGCCGCCATGCGCTTCGACGATCTGGCGGCTGATGGACAGGCCGAGACCGGAATTCTGGCCGAACGCCTCGCTGGCCGGGCGGTCGGTGTAGAAGCGCTCGAAGATACGGTCGATCTTCTCGGCGCGGATACCTGGCCCGTTATCGTCGACGGTGACGATGTTGAACTTGCCCGAGCGCTCCAGCGAGATGGTGATGTGGCCATGTTCGTCCGGCACGAAGGAGCGCGCATTTTCGATCAGGTTGGTGATGACCTGGCCGAGCCTGAGGTCGTGGCCGACCACCTGGTAACCCTTCACGCCCTGCGGCAGCTTGGCCACCTTGAATTCCAGTTGGACTGCCTTCTTGTGGTGCGAGACCTCACTGGAGACGGAGACGAGGTCGGTGATGAACTTTTTCAGGTCCACCTTGCCGGCATCCTCGCGCGCCAGTTCGGCGTCGAGACGCGAGGCATCGGAAATGTCGGTGATGAGGCGGTCGAGCCGTCTGACATCGTGCTGGATGACCTCCATCAGGCGGCTGCGCGACGTCTCGTTCTTGGCCAGCGGCAGCGTCTCGACGGCGCTGCGCAACGAGGTCAGCGGGTTCTTCAGTTCATGGCTGACATCTGCTGCGAAACTTTCGATCGCCTCGATGCGGGCATAGAGCGCATTGGTCATGTCGCGCACGGCCAGCGACAGGTTGCCGATCTCGTCCTGGCGGTCGGAGAAGTCGGGAATCTCCTCGCGGTTCTTCACGCCACGACGCACGCGCACCGCCGCCGCCGAAAGCCGCCTCAGCGGCGTGGCGATGGTGGAGGCCAGAAGCAGCGACAGGATGGCGGTGACGAGGGCTGCGATGCCGAAGACGCGCAGGATCGCCTTGCGCTCGGCGGCGACGATCTTGTCGATATCGCCGCCCTCGGTGGAAAGCAGGAGTACGCCGAGAACCGCGCGGAAGCGCTGGATCGGCACCGCCACCGAGACGATCTGCTCGCCCTTTTCGGAGATGCGCACGATGGTCGAAGGGCTGCCGGTCAGCGCCTTGATGACCTCGGGATAGGCGGCGCCGTTGCCGCCCGGCTGCTCCTTGTAGATCGGCAGGTCGGAATTGCGGAAGAAGCTGAAGATGAACTTCTCGACGCGCTCGACCAGTCCCGGCTCCTCCTCCTCGATCGGCGGCACGTCGTAGCGCAGGATCTGGCCGCGCGAATAGAGATGGCGCGAATCGAGCAGCAGGTTGGTGTCGCGGTCGTAGATGCGCGCGCGCGTCCGCGTCGGCGAGATCAGCCGCCTGAGCACGGGCGCGACGCGCTCGGGATTGATCGGGAAATCGAGATTGTCGAGCTGATCGCTCGAGGGGCCGGTGCTTTCGCCGGCCTGCAGTTCGAGCAGTTTCTCCGGATCGATCGAAATGGAATCCGTTTCCACCGTCGCCGAGGCGGCGATGGCGCCGGCGATGATCTCGCCTTGCGTCATCAGGCTTTCGACGCGGGCGTCGATCAGCCCGTCGCGGAAGGTGTTGAGGTAGAGGATGCCGATGACCAGCACCGCCAACCCGGCGAGGTTGAGGAAAAGGATGCGCCGGGTGAGGCTGGAGAAGATGTGATGGCCGAGGAAGCGGCGCAGCGGCACCGTCACCTTGGAGAGGAACGCAGGTGGCCGTGACGGCCGCTTGGCGGCCGCCGGTCTGCTGCGTTCAACGTCCACTGCCATCGAATAGAGGCCCGCCGTTTGTTCCTACGCCTCGCGGAACCGGTAGCCGACCCCGTAAAGCGTCTCGATCATCTCGAAGTCGTCGTCGACGGCCTTGAACTTCTTGCGCAGCCGCTTGATGTGGCTGTCGATGGTGCGGTCGTCGACATAGACCTGTTCATCATAGGCCGAATCCATCAGCGCATCACGGCTTTTCACCACGCCGGGGCGCTGCGCCAGCGAATGCAGGATCAAAAACTCGGTGACCGTCAGCGTCACCGGCTCGCCCTTCCAGGTGCAGGTGTGGCGCTCCTGGTCCATGACGAGCTGACCGCGTTCCAGCGAACGGCTGGCCTGGCTGGGTTGCTTGGCGGCCGCGTCGCGGGCCGAGGCCCGGCGCAGCACGGCGCGCACGCGCTCGACCAGGAGGCGCTGCGAGAACGGCTTCTTGATGAAGTCGTCGGCGCCCATCTTGAGGCCGAACAGCTCATCGATCTCGTCGTCCTTCGAGGTCAGGAAGATGACCGGCAGGTCGGTCTTCTGGCGCAGCCGGCGCAGGAGTTCCATGCCGTCCATGCGCGGCATCTTGATGTCGAGGATGGCGAGGTTCGGCGGCCGCGCCCCCAGACCCTCCAGCGCCGAGGCGCCGTCGGTGTAGGTTTCCACCCGGTAGCCTTCCGACTCCAGGGCGATCGAAACCGACGTCAGGATGTTGCGGTCGTCATCGACAAGCGCGATTGTTGCCATTTCCAGCGGCTCCCTCATAGCGGGTATCCCCTTCGTGCTTCGAGAAGGGGCTATTGCAGGACAAATTGGGTACAAAATGTGGCATGCCGTCCGCCCTCCTATAGCGGCGCCCGGCACGAGTCCACACTCGACCCCGCACATGGATTGGACGCCGTATGCGTGCCGATCCTTTGGGTAACCTCGAAAAATTTTTGCACATCTAAACGATTTAAACAACTTTCAAATTTTTTAAATCGATTAATGATTTGATATCACTCATCTTTTCTGATTTTGAGCAGACAATGGCGGCGTATGGCCGACCGTCCGGCTGCTGCCGGTTCAATGCGGCTAGAACAACAAGGATAGTCCATGTCGGAACTCGGCAAACGCAATCCGGACTGCGGGCTCGATGCGATCGGCCTGAAAACGACAGGCACTGTGCACTACAATTTCGGGCCGGCGGCACTCTATGAGGACGCCATCCGCCGCGGCGAGGCGAAGCTGACGGCGCATGGCGCGCTGATGGCCGAGACCGGTCAGCACACCGGCCGTTCGGCGAAGGACAAGTTCGTCGTGCGCGACGCCAGGACCGAGCCGCATGTGTGGTGGGACGCCAACAAGGCGATGGCGCCGGAGCAATTCGACCTTTTGCTGGCCGATTTCCTCGCCCATGCGGCGGACAAGGACCTTTACGTGCAGGATCTCGTCGGCGGCGCCGATGCGGATCTCGCCCTGCCGGTGCGCGTCGTCAATGAACTGGCCTGGCACTCGCTGTTCATCCGCAACTTGCTGATCCGGCCGGACAAAGCCGCGCTGCGGTCCTTCGTACCGAAGATGACGATCATCGACCTGCCGTCCTTCAGGGCCGATCCGGCCCGCCACGGCACGCGCTCGGAAACGGTGATCGCCCTCGACCTCACCCGCATGATCGTGCTGATCGGCGGCACCTCCTATGCCGGCGAGATGAAGAAGTCGGTCTTCACCGCGCTCAACTATCAATTGCCCGAACGGGGCGTCATGCCGATGCACTGCTCGGCCAACGAAGGGCCGGACGGCGACTCGGCTGTCTTCTTCGGCCTGTCGGGCACCGGCAAGACGACGCTGTCGGCCGACCCGTCGCGGACGCTGATCGGCGACGACGAGCACGGCTGGGGGCCGCACGGCATCTTCAATTTCGAAGGCGGCTGCTATGCCAAGACCATCCGGCTTTCGGCCGAGGCGGAGCCGGAAATCTTCTCCACCACGCGCCGCTTCGGCACGGTTCTGGAGAACGTCGTGCTCGACGAGGACGGCGTGCCGGATTTCAACGACGGCTCGAAGACCGAGAATACACGCTGCGCCTATCCGCTCGACTTCATCGCCAATGCCAGCGCCACCGGCCGTGCCGGTCATCCGAAGGCGGTCATCATGCTGACCGCGGATGCCTTCGGCGTCATGCCGCCGATCGCTAGGCTGACGCCGGCGCAGGCCATGTATCACTTCCTTTCCGGCTACACCGCCAAGGTGGCGGGCACCGAAAAGGGCGTCACCGAGCCGGAGGCGACCTTCTCCACCTGCTTCGGCGCCCCCTTCATGCCGCGGCATCCATCCGAATACGGTAATCTGCTGCGCGACCTCATCGCCCGCCACGGCGTTTCCTGCTGGCTGGTCAACACCGGCTGGACCGGCGGCGCCTACGGAACCGGCCGCCGCATGCCGATCAAGGCGACGCGCGCCCTGCTTTCGGCCGCCCTCGATGGCTCGCTCAACCAGGCCGAGTTCCGCACCGACGCGAATTTCGGCTTCGAGGTGCCGGTTGCCGTTCCCGATGTCGAAGCCGCCATTCTCGACCCCAAACTTCTGGATCCAAGAGCGACCTGGGCCGACAAGGCCGCCTATGACCGTCAGGCCAGGAAACTGGTCGGCATGTTCATCGACAATTTCGGCAAGTTCGAAAGCCATGTCGACGCCAATGTGCTTGGCGCCGCTCCGCGCTCGCAGGAAGCAGCCGAATAGACGCTGCGCATGCGCACCTGCGGCCCGGTTTCGACCGGGCCTTTTATTTGGCGAATGCCTGCTGGCGGGATCGAAACCTGGCCCGTGGTCCTGACGATGGCTCGAGCAGTCGTCTTTGTTCATCCCAAAGGAGCGCCGCCATGACGACAGAAGCCAAAGCGACAGTCTTCGTCGACAACGACCGTGTCGTCGTCACCGAGTGGCGATTCGCGCCTGGCGCCAGCACCGGCTGGCATCGCCACGGCCACGACTATGTCGTGGTGCCGCTGATGGACGGCAAGCTCAGGATTGTCGGCAAGGACGGTGAGAACGTCTTCGACATGAAGGGCGGCGTGCCATATTTCCGCAGCGAAGGCGTCGAGCACGACGTCATCAACGCCACCGAAGGCGAATACGTCTTCATCGAGATCGAACTGAAGTAGAGCCTGCCCCATGCCGCATTCCGGCGCACGCGATGACGGCGAGGCGCAATGAGCCTCGCCGCCCTGGCTGCCTTTCTGTTCATTGCCGGCGTCGCCGCCTATGTGCAGACCATCACCGGCTTCGCCTTCGGCCTCGTCATGATGGGGCTGATCGCGCTGGTAGGCCTGCTGCCGCTTCCCGATGCCGCCGCCATGGTGGGCCTGCTGACATTGGTCAACGCCACGCAGATGATGCTCCACGGCGGCCGGCACCACGTCGCCCGGCACCTGCTGCGCCTCGTCCTGTCCGCCAGCCTGCCGACGCTGGTCGTCGGCTATTTCCTGCTGGAGTGGCTGGCCGATACCCGCGCCGACGCGCTCAAAGTCGTGCTCGGCATCATCATCATGGCCTCCAGCCTGCAACTGGCGGTGCAGCGCAAGGCGCTGCCACGGCAATCGTCGGACGCCAGCTTCGTCGGCTTCGGCATCATATCGGGCGTCATGGGCGGACTGTTCTCGACCGGCGGGCCGCCGCTCGTCTACCACTTCTATCGTCAGCCGATGCCGACCGCCAAGATCCGCGAGACGCTCGTCGCCGCCTTCGGGGCGGCGCAAGTGGTGCGCCTGTCGCTGGTGGCGCTGAGCGGCAACATCCCGCCGCCCTCGACGCTGGCCGGCGTGGCGGCCGTGCCGGTCGTCATGGGCATGACCTATGCCGCGCGCCGCTGGCCGCCGCCGCTGTCGGCGGCAGCGTTGAAGGTCGTCGTCTTCGTGCTGCTGTTCCTGTCCGGCGTCTCGCTGGCCCTGCCGGCGGCGCTTCGCCTGCTCGGCGTCTGAGAAACGATTTCCGATCTTAGACCGGCGGCGTACCGTTCTCGGCCAATACCGCGCCGGCGAGATAGAGCGAACCGCCGATCAGGATGCGCGGCGGCACCTCGTCCTCGCCCAGCGTATCGGTGAGCAGCATGAGCGCGGCCGCCACCGAGCTGACCGGCTCGGCCGACAGCCCGGCCTCGGCGGCACGCACCGCCAGTTCGTCGTTCGGCACACTGGATTCGCTCATCGACACGGGTACGGTGTAGACGTGCCGAACCAGCCCCTTGAACGCGGCGAAATAGCCGGCCTGATCCTTGGTGTTGATCATGCCGGCGATCATGTAGAGCGGCCGTGGGTTCTTTTCCTCCTGCTCGGCCAGCGCCTCGGCCACCACCATGCCGGCACCCGGATTGTGGCCGCCATCGAGCCAGATATCGGCACCCGCGGGCGCGAGATCGACGAGCCGTCCTTGCGTGAGCCGCTGCATGCGGCCCGGCCAGGCGACCGTCGTCATCGCCCGGTCGGCGGTGCCTTGGCCAATGTCGAAGCCGGCCGCCTTGACGGCCGCGATGGCCGCCGCCGCATTGGCGAACTGGTGCCGGCCGGGCAGGCGCGGCGGCGACAGATCCATCAGCGCGTCCTCGTCCTGGTAGACCATGCGGCCGTTCTCGCCATGGGCGAGGAAATCCTGGCCGTAGACGGAAAGCGGGCAGCCAAGCCGCTCGGCGGTTTCGACGAGCACGTCGCGGGCGGCGTCGAACTCCTGCTGGCCGATGACGGCCGGACAGCCGCGCTTGAGAATGCCGGCCTTCTCCGCCGCGATCAGTTCGACGCGGTCGCCGAGATAGGCTTCGTGGTCGAGCGAGATCGGCATGACGACGGAGACGGCCGGCCGCCTGATGACGTTGGTGGCGTCGAAACGGCCGCCCAGGCCCACCTCCATGATCACGGCATCCGCCGGATGCTCGGAGAACAGGACGAAGCCGACGGCGGTCAGAATCTCGAAGACGGTGATCATCTGGCCGGCATTGGCCTCGGCGACGCGGTGGATGGCCTCGGCGAAGACATGATCCTCGACCAGCCGCCCGCCGCCGGGCGCGGCCAGCCGGTAGCGCTCATGCCAATGGACGAGATGCGGCGAGGTGTGGACATGGACTCTGTAACCAGCCGCCTCCAGCAGCGCGCGCGAGAAGGCGGCGCAGGAACCCTTGCCGTTGGTGCCGGCGATGTGGATGACCGGCGGCAACCTGTCCTGCGGATTGCCGAGCCTGTCGAGCAGGCGCGAAACCCGCTCCAGCGACAGGTCGAACCCCTTTGGGTGCAGCGCCATCAGGCGCTCGATTTCGCGGTCGGCGGAAAGGGTGGTCATGGAATGTTTCCTGACGTCCGTCTCCCGAAAGCGAGGACCGGTTTCGGGACGAAGACGGGCGTAAATCAAATCTAAGGCTTGCGGAGCGAATCCGGAAGATCGCGACACGCTTTAAGCGTGGCCGGGACGGCGCGCCGTCGCCGTTGCGGCAGGCCGTGTCCCAATCAGGCCGGAGAACGCGGCGCTTCCGGCCTGGTCACCGCCGGCGGCAGGATTTCGGGTTCTGCCGGCTTTTCCTCGACCGGCACCTTCATCAGGAGTTTGAGCAGGTTGGCGACCGTCTTCTTCATCTCCAGCCGCGAGACGACCATGTCGACCATGCCGTGCTCCATCAGGTACTCGGCGCGCTGGAAGCCGTCCGGCAGCTTCTCGCGAATGGTCTGCTCGATGACGCGCGGGCCGGCGAAACCGATCAGCGCGCCAGGCTCGGCAATGTGCACGTCGCCCAGCATGGCATAGGAAGCCGTGACGCCACCGGTGGTCGGGTTGGTGAGCACGACGACATAGGGCAGGCCGGCCTCCTTCAGACGGTCGACGGCGACGGTGGTGCGCGGCAACTGCATGAGGGACAGGATGCCTTCCTGCATGCGCGCGCCGCCGGAGGCGGCGAACAGGATCAGCGGCCGCTTGCGCTTCACCGCCGTCTCGAAGGCATGGACGATCGCCTCGCCGGCCGCCATGCCGAGCGAGCCGCCCATGAAGGCGAAGTCCTGCACGGTGACGACGACCGGCAGGCCGTCGATCGCGCCGGTGGCGTTGAGGATGGCGTCCTCGAGACTGGTCTTGGCCTTGGCCTCCTTGAGGCGATCGGTGTAGCGCTTCTCGTCGCGGAACTTCAGCGGATCCTGCGCCACCTTGGGGTTCTCGATGACCTCGTACTTGCCGTCGTCGAAGAAGAATTTCAGCCGCTCCTTCGCCGAAATCTTCATGTGATGGCCCGAGGACGGGATGACGAACTGGTTCTCCTCCAGGTCCTTGTGAAAGACCATCTCGCCGGATTCGGGGTCCTTGACCCAGAGATTCTCCGGCACGTCGCGCCGGCCGAGCATGGAATTGATGCGCGGGCGGACGAAATTGGTGATCCAGTTCATGGCTGAACTCCTGTCTTTCGCAGGGAGGTAGGAAAACTATTCGGCGGCAGCAAGGCGGGCCTGCCGCACGCCCTGCGCCAGTCCGCCGACCAGCGTGGCGACGGCCTCGGCCGGGTCGGCGACCTTTTCGCCCTTCGGTCCCAGCACGTTAGCAACCGCGTTGACGATCGCCGTGCCGACGACGACGCCGTCGGCCGAAGCGCCGATGAGCCGCGCCTGCTCGGCCGTCTTGACGCCGAAGCCGACGCAGACCGGCAGCATCGTGTGCCCCTTGATGCGCTTGACCGCCTCACCCACCTTGGCGGTGTCGGCCAGCGCCGAGCCGGTGATGCCGGTCATCGACACGTAATAGACGAAACCGGACGTGTTCTGCAGAACCTTGGGCAGGCGCCTGTCATCGGTGGTGGGCGTCGCCAGGCGGATGAAGTTGATGCCGGCCTTGAGCGCCGGGATGCAGAGTTCTTCGTCCATCTCCGGCGGCAGGTCTACGACGATCAATCCGTCGACGCCGGATGCCTTGGCGTCAGTGAGGAAACGTTCGACGCCGTGATTGTAGATCGGGTTGTAATAGCCCATCAAAACGATCGGTGTCTCGTCGTCGCCCTTGCGGAAGTCGGCTGCCATCGCCAGCGTCTTGACCAGCGTCTGGCCGCCCTTCAGCGCGCGCAGGCCGGCGGCCTGGATCGCCGGGCCGTCGGCCATCGGATCGGAGAAGGGCATGCCGAGTTCGATGATATCGGCGCCCGCCTTCGGCAGCGCCTTCATGATCGACAGTGAGGTGGCGTAGTCGGGGTCGCCGCCCATGAAATAGGTGACGAGCGCCGGCCGACCCTCGGCCTTCAGTTTCGCCATGCGGCGGTCGATGCGGGTATCCGTCACGATCAAATCTCCATGCCCATCATGCCGGCAACGGTGTGCACGTCCTTGTCGCCGCGGCCGGAGAGGTTGACGATGATGATCTCGTCCTTGCCCATCGACGGCGCGATCTTCATCGCCTGGGCGATGGCGTGCGCCGATTCCAGCGCCGGGATGATGCCTTCCACCTTGGTGCAGAGCTGGAAGGCTTCCAGCGCCTCGTCGTCAAGGACCGGCACGTAGTCGACCCGGCCGGAGTCGCGCAGCCAGCTATGTTCTGGACCGACGCCGGGATAATCCAGCCCGGCCGAGATCGAATGGCCGTCGAGGATCTGGCCGTCACCGTTCTGCAGGAGGTAGGTGCGGTTGCCGTGCAGCACGCCCGGCCGGCCGGCATTCATCGAGGCGCAATGCTCGACGCCTTGCAGCCCGCGCCCACCGGCCTCGACGCCGACGATCCTGACGTCCTTGTCGTCGAGGAAGGGGTGAAACAGGCCGATGGCGTTGGAGCCGCCGCCGACGGCGGCGATGATGACGTCGGGCAGGCGACCCTCCTGCTCCAGCATCTGCGCGCGTGCCTCCGAACCGATCACCGACTGGAAGTCGCGCACCATCTCCGGATAGGGGTGCGGGCCGGCGGCGGTGCCGATCAGGTAATAGGTGTCCTCGACATTGGTCACCCAGTCGCGCAGGGCCTCGTTCATGGCGTCCTTCAGCGTGCCGTGGCCGGCGCTGACCGGACGCACCTCGGCGCCGAGCAGCTTCATGCGGAAGACGTTCGGCTTCTGCCGCTCGACGTCGGTGGCGCCCATATAGACCACGCAGGGATAGCCGAAGCGGGCCGAGACGGTGGCGGAAGCGACGCCATGCTGGCCGGCGCCGGTCTCGGCGATAATGCGCTTCTTGCCCATGCGCTTGGCGAGCAGGATCTGGCCGAGGCAGTTGTTGATCTTGTGCGAACCGGTGTGGTTCAGGTCCTCGCGCTTGAAATAGATCTTGGCACCGCCGAGATACCTGGTCAGCCCTTCGGCGAAATAGAGTTTGGAGGGCCGGCCGGCATAGAAGGTGGAGAGCGCGGTCAGTTCCGCCTTGAAGGCCGGATCGTTCTTGGCCGCTTCCCATTCCTTTTCGAGATCGAGGATGAGCGGCATCAGCGTCTCGGCCACGAAGCGGCCGCCGAAGATGCCGAACATGCCCTGCTCGTCGGGGCCGGTGCGGAAGGAATTGGGCAAAGCCGGCTTGTTCATCGCCGATCTCCTGTCATTGGCCTGCGCCCCGCCTTTCCGGGCAGGTCGCCTCGCCTTCTCTCCGGCCATGCTTTGAGGGTGCCTGTCAAGCGGCGCGATGCTTGGCGGAGTCCTTCACGGCGCGGAAAAACGCCTCGATCAGCACCGGGTCCTTGACGCCGGGCGCACTTTCCACGCCCGAGGATATATCGATGGCCGGCGGAGCGGCAACACGCAGCGCCTCGCCGATGTTGGCTGCATTGAGGCCGCCAGAGAGAAAATAATCCGTACCGCGCGGGACCGCGGACAGCAGCGACCAGTCGAACGACACGCCGTTGCCGCCGGGAAGCTCCGAGCCTTTCGGCGGCTTGGCATCGAACAGGAAGCGGTCAACGATACCGCGATAAGGCTCGATGGCCGCGAGGTCGGACGCGGTGCGCACGGAGAACGCCTTGACGATCGGCAGGCCGTAGCGCGCCTTGATTTCAGTCGCGCGCGCCGGCATCTCGCTGCCGTGAAGCTGGAGCAGGTCGGGCGCCATGACGGCAACGATGCGGTCGAGCAAGGCGTTGTCGGCATCGACGGTCACGGCGACGGCATGTGCGCGCCCCCGCGCCGCTTCCCGCAGGCGGCCGGCTTCTTCCGGCTCGACGTTGCGGGGGCTCTTGGGAAAAAAGATGAAGCCGACATGGCTGGCGCCGCCGGCAAGCGCGGCCTCCAGCGCCACGTCGGTCTTCAGGCCGCATATCTTGATGTCGAGCGGTTTACGGTCGGTCGTCATGACGGCGGATTGGCATGAATAATGGCCAGAGTCGAGGAAAAGCGTCGGTTGCAGGACGGTGCGAACGCGCTAGGTTCACCGTAACGAGCAACGGAGCGCATCATGGCGAACGAGAGAGCCGCAGACCTGAAAGCGAAGCTTGCGCAGGCGCACGCCGTGATCGCGCACCTCGTGGAACAGGCCTCCTACGACGGCGCGGAAGCGCAGCGCGCGCTCGCCTATTTCGAGAATGACCGCTTCGATCCGAACTTCCTGCCATGGCCGCGCCATGAGGACGAGGGACTGAGGCCGGAAGAACTGAATGCGGCGAACGACGATTGAGCCAACCGTGCGTCCTTCGAGGCTCGCTCCGCTCGCACCTCAGGATGAGGACCGTCTGATGCGAACTCTGTGACCAGTGTTTGTTCACGACCTCCCTCATCCTGAGGTGCGAGCGGAGCGAGCCTCGAAGGACGCACCATCTATTTCCTACCCCCTCACTCGAACGCGATCGCCTGCAGCGCGCCGCCGTTGCGCTTGAGCCAGGCCTTGCAGCGATCCGTATCCGGGCAAAGTTCCCCGCACAGCTTCCAGAATTTCGGCCCGTGGTTCATTTCCTTCAGATGCGCCACCTCGTGCGCGACGAGGTAGTTTATCACCGGCGGCGGCGCCATCATGATGCGCCACGAGAACGACAGGCTGCCGTCCGAGGTGCATGAGCCCCATCGGCTCGACGTATCCTTGAAACGGATCGCCTTGGCCTTGCGGCCGACGGCCTCGGTGTGTTTGTCCACCAGCGTCTCGATCTCGCGCTTGGCCTCGCGCTTGAGGAAATCTGCGATGCGGCGCGGCAGGTGCAGCCGGTCGCCATGGACGATCAGCAACGGCCCCGTCTCGTCCCTCGATACCTCGACCGTGCCGCGCTTGCCGGGCTCGTGCACGATCAGGTGCGGCACGCCGCGCACAGGAATGCGGATGCCGGGGCGCACCTGCGGCCGATCCGGCACCTTGGCCAATCGCTGTTCCAGCCAGCCGCGATGCCGGTCGAGGAATTTTTCCACCTCGCCGTGCCTGAGCCCCGGCGGCACGGTGATGCGCAGGCCCTGCCCGCCGGCGTCGATGCGCAGCGTCAGGCGCCGCGCCCGCTCGTTCTCGACGATGCGCAGCGGCAGCGTGCGGCCGGCGACCTGATGCTCGCGCTCCTCGACGGGACGCGGCGCCGGTTTCGTAAGAGAACGGAAGAAGCCGAGGGACATGGCGCGACGATAAGTGATTCGAGGTTCGGGATAGAACAAAAAAGAAACGGCGCCGTTGTAGCAGCGCCGTTCGTTCGCTTTTCCTAGAGGACCGCTCAGTCGTCGAGCAGGTTGGTGCCCTTGTCCTTGTCCTTGCCCTTCGAGGGCTTGTCCGAGGCAGGCTTGGCCGTGGTCGTCGGCGCGGTGTGCCGGTTGCGGTTGGCCATGAAGCGGTCGAACTCTTCCTGGTCCTTGGCACGGCGCAGTTCGCGGGCGTACTCATCGAATTCGCTCAGCATTTCGTCCAGCTTGCGACGCTCCTCGGCCAGGCGCTCCAGTTCCTTGTCGCGCCAGTCGTCGAAGGCGACGTTGCCGGTGCGGGCACCGTGGCCCCAGCGCTGCGCGCGGTCGGCACCGCGTCGGCAACCGGCGAAAACGCCGTCGGTGGCACGGTTGACGTCGCGCTTGAAGCCGTCAAGCCGGTCGCCCCAGATGATGTAGGCGAGCATGGCCAGGCCCAGCGGCCAGAACACGACGAAACCGATCACCATCAGCGCAATGGTCGCCGGCGTCCATGCCGGGCGGATCAAAGCAGATGCGTTCATTTTCTCCCGTTCCTTCCGTTCGAGGCAGCCAACCGGGCTGCTTCATTTCGAAATGGGAAAGGAAAAACGGTGATTCAAGACGCGACCGGTCAAAACCGGACAAGCCGTTGTGGCAGTTACTTCTTTTTGAGGCAGTCGAGGCCGACGACGGCAAGGCCCGCGACGAGACCCCAGAAGGCCGAGCCGATGCCGAACAGCGCGAGGCCCGAAGCGGTGACGGCAAACGTCACAGTCGCCGCCATGCGGCCGGCCTCGTCGCGCAGCGCGATGGCAAGCGCATTGGCAAGCGAGCCGAGCAGCGCCAGCCCCGCCACCAGCACGATCAGGCTTTGCGGCAAAACGGCGAAGATCGCCACCAGCGAGGCACCGAAAGCGGCGAAGACGAGATAGGCCAGCGCATAGAACGGCCCGGTCATCCAGCGTTTCGCGGGATCGGGGTGGACGTCCGGGCCGGTGCAGATGGCGGCCGAGATCGCCGCCAGGTTGGTGGTCGAAGCGCCGAACGGCGCGGTCAGCACCGACACCAGCCCGGTGACGCCGATCAGCGGACCGGGCGGCGGCTCGTAGCCGTCGGCGCGCAGCACCGCCAGGCCGGACAGGTTCTGCGAGGCCATGGTGACGAGATAGAGCGGCAACGCCAGACCGACGATCGCCGACACCGTGAACTGCGGCCGGATCCATGTCAGCGTCGAAAGCTCAGGCGCCGGCAGGCCACCGACACGGCCGGTGAGGAGGACGGCCAGCACGCCGCCGACCAGCACCACCAGCACCGACAGCGACGGGTTCCACAGCCGGACGAGGAAGAAGGCGGCGACCAGCGGCAGGATCAGCCACGGGTCGACGGGTACGGTCTTGGCCGCATTCATGGCGAAGGTGACGACGATGCCGGCCAGCATGCCTGAGGCGACCGAACCGGGTATCTTCGCGATCAGCCGCGTCAGCGGCCGGAACAGCCCGGTGGCGACAAGCAGCACGCCGGTGACGATGAAAGCGCCAACGGCCTCGGGCATGGTGAAGCCGGAGGAAGCGGCGATCAGTGCCGCGCCCGGCGTCGACCAGGCGGTGATGACCGGCATCTTTGTGCGCCAGGACAGCCAGCCTGTTTCCACCGCCATGGCGAGGCAGATGGCGGTGACCCAGCTTGCCGTCTCGACCTGGGTGGCGCCTACAGCGGCGGCGGCGGCGATGATGATCGCCAACGTGCCGCCGAAACCGACGATCGCCGCGACGAAGGCGGATGTTGGAATGGAGACGCGCATGTCAGGCCGCTCTTTCCACCATCGCCTCGACAGCGCCGACCAGCATGTCGAGGTCCTGCGGGCGCGACAGGCGGTGGTCGCCTTGCGGAATCAGCGACAGCGTCACGTCGTCGGCTGGCAGCAGGCTGGCGAGCTTCAGCGCATGGGCCGGCGGCACGTCCGGGTCGGCCAGCCCCTGCAGGATGTGCACCGGGCAATGCGTGTCGATCGGACCGGTCATGACGAGGTTATCGCGGCCGTCCTCGATCAGCGCGCGCGTATAGATGTAGGGTTCGTCCGAATACTCCGACGGCTCCTCGAAATAGCCGTTCTCGGCCAACGCCTTCTTCTGCCCGTCGGTCAATTGCGGTTCGACCAGTTCGGCGGTGAAATCCGGCGCTGGCGCCAGCAGCACCAGTCCGGCAACGCGATCCGCACCCGCCTTGCGCAATTCCTGCGCCATGCGCAGCGCGATCCAGGCGCCCATGGAAGAACCGACGAGAATCTGTCGGCCCGCGGTGAACCGGTCGAACACGGCGAGGCTCTGTGCGAGCCATCGGCTGATCGTGCCGTCGGCGAAGGCGCCGCCGGATTCGCCATGGCCGGAATAGTCATGGCGCAGGAAGGCGTGGCCCTGCCGCTTCGCCCATGCGCCCAGCGTTTCCGCCTTTGTGCCCAGCATGTCCGACTTGTAGCCGCCGAGCCACACCACGCCGGGCGCAGCACCCGTCTGGCGGCGAAAGGCGATGGGTGTTTCGTCGACATCGAGGAATTCGGGGGCGGCAGCGGCGGTTGGCGTCATGGCGGGTATTCCTGCGCGGGTGTTCCTGCAAGGACCCGCCTTGTGGCACAGCAGGCGACAGGCGGGAAGCGCTGCACCGGCTTCTTCTTTGGCGCAGATGCGGCACCGAAACGGGTGATTTATTGTGCGGCCTGTGCTATTGACACCGCGCTCGCGCTTCCCACATTGGCGCGTCTTGCAAACCATGAACCGAAACGGATCGAGGAGATCACGACCATTCGCAGACCTTTCAAAGCAGCGGCGCCCACCAAGGACGGCCCGCGCTCGAACATGGATATCCGGGTTCCACGGGTCCAGCTTATCGACGCCGACGGCAACAACCGCGGCGATGTTTCCATCAACGATGCGTTGCTGGCCGCCGAAGAGGCAGGCCTCGACCTCGTCGAGATTTCCCCCAACGCACAGCCGCCGGTCGTCAAGATTCTCGACCTCGGCAAGTTGAAATACGCCAACCAGAAGAAGGCAGCCGAGGCGCGCAAGAACCAGAAGGTCATCGAGATCAAGGAGATCAAGATGCGCCCGAACATCGACACGCACGACTACGACGTGAAGATGAAAGCGGTGCGCCGCTTCTTCGAGGAAGGAGACAAGGTCAAACTCACCCTGCGTTTCCGCGGGCGCGAGATGGCGCATATGGAACTCGGCATGCAACTCCTCAACAAAGTGCGCGAGGAAGTCGCGACCATCGCCAAGGTGGAGGCCGAGCCGAAGCTCGAAGGCCGCCAGATGATGATGGTGCTGGCGCCGCGCGGCTGAGCGACGACCGACGGACCGGGCGCTCTTGGGCGGGGCGCCCCGTTCACATGCAACAGGGCATAATGTGGGGGGCTGCCTTTCATGACCACCGACACTTCGCTGGACAACAAAATGGTCAACGGGCGGGAGCGCGGCGCACTCAGCCGATATCAATCCCTGCGCCGGCTGATGCTGGCGGCGCTGCTGGTGAGCCTGTTCGCCATACTCCTGTTCGGCCAGTCGCTGTTCCCGCCCGAGACGACCATGCACGAGGCCATCGAGATGTTCGGCGTGCTGCTGATCTTTCTCGGCATCGCCGGGCGCCTGTGGTCGACGCTCTACATCGGCGGCCGCAAGTCGGAGGAAGTGGTCGCCGACGGCCCCTATTCGATCACCCGCAATCCGCTCTACCTGTTTTCCAGCGTGGCGGCGGCCGGCGTTGGCGCGCAGATCGGATCATTCACGGCGATGATTGGCTTCGGCCTGATCTGCGCCGCGGCCTTTCATATCGTCATCCTGCGTGAGGAGCGTTTCCTGAAAAAGGCGATGGGAGCGCCCTACGAGGCCTACCTGAAGCGCGTTCCGCGCTTCTTCCCCGATCTGTCGCTCTATCAGGAAGGCAATACCGGCTCCTTCAAGCCGAGGCTTCTGCTCACCACCCTGCTCGACGGGCTCGTCTTCCTGGTCGCCCTGCCCTTCTTCGAGATGATCGACGCCGCACAGGTTTCGGGTTGGCTGCCGGTACTGTTCCGCTTGCCCTGAACCCGCACTGGCGGCGACGCCGCGCCGCAGGGCTGGGTGTTGCGCGCCGGCCCGCTTTGCAGTATACGGCCGCGTTCCTACAGAAAAGCCGCCCGGCAGGGCATGCCGTGGCGGACTTTCATGCTTTCCGGACTTTGGTCGTCCGGAGCGAAACAAGGGCAATGGTGCCCACCAAGAAGGAAAAGCAAAATGCCCAAGATGAAGACCAAATCGGCCGCCAAGAAGCGGTTCAAGATCACGGCGACCGGCAAGGTTCTGTCTGCCGCCGCCGGCAAGCGCCATGGCATGATCAAGCGCACCAACAAGTTCATCCGCGATGCCCGCGGCACGATGGTCCTGGCCGAACCCGACGGCAAGAAGGTCATCAAGAACTTCCTGCCGAACGGCCTCTGAGCCCGGCTGCGCACCGAATCTAAGGAGATCACGACATGGCACGCGTCAAGAGAGGCGTCACCGCCCACGCCAAGCACAAGAAGGTCCTGAAAGCCGCCAAGGGTTTTTACGGCCGCCGCAAGAACACCATCCGCATCGCCAAGCAGGCGGTGGAGAAGTCGCTGCAGTACGCCTACCGCGACCGCAAGGCACGCAAGCGCAACTTCCGCGCGCTCTGGGTGCAGCGCATCAACGCCGCCGTCCGCGAGCACGGCCTGACCTATGCCCGCTTCATCGACGGCCTCAACAAGGCCGGCATCGAGATCGACCGCAAGGTCCTGTCGGACATGGCCATCCACGAGCCGCAGGCCTTCGCCGCGCTGGTCGCCAAGGCCAAGACCGCGCTCGAATATCTGAAAGACACCACGCCGAACGCTTTTGAAAGCGCAGTCGCCTAAGGCCGCCGCGCTTCCCAAGCATTCGAAAATCTGATTTGGGAAACCCGCGCCGGCTGGGCTGGCGCGGGTTTTTCTTTGGCAGTGCGTCCTTCGAGGCTCGCTCCGCTCGCACCTCAGGATGAGGACCGCCGGCGCAAACCTCCCTCATCCTGAGGTGCGAGCGGAGCGAGCCTCGAAGGGCGCACAAACAAGACAACAAGACGGGCTTACACATGGATACCGGTACACTCGAATCTTCCATCCTCGCCGACATCGCCGCGAGCGGCGACGAGGCGGCGATCGAGGCGGTGCGCGTCGCAGCCCTCGGCAAGAAGGGCTCCGTCTCGGAGCTCCTGAAGACGCTGGGCGCGATGACGCCGGAGCAGCGCCAGACGCAGGGGCCGGCGATCAACGGGCTGAAGACGCGCGTCACCGAGGCGCTTGCCGCCCGCAAGACTGAACTGAAGGACGCGGCGATCACCGCAAGGCTGGCGGCCGAGACGGTGGACGTCACGCTGCCGGTGCGCGCCTCTCCGGCCGAGCGGGGCCGCATCCATCCGATCAGCCAAGTGATCGACGAGATCACCGCCATCTTCGGCGACCTCGGCTTCGCCATCGCCGAAGGACCGGACATCGAAACGGACTACTACAACTTCACCGCGCTGAATTTCCCCGAAGGGCACCCGGCGCGCGAGATGCATGACACCTTCTTCTTCCAGCCGAATGAGGCCGGCGAGCGCAAGGTGCTGCGCACGCACACCTCGCCCGTGCAGATCCGTACCATGGAAGCCTCGAGCCCACCGATCCGCATCGTCATCCCCGGCAAGACCTACCGGCAGGACTCGGACGCCACCCATTCGCCGATGTTCCACCAGGTGGAGGGGCTTGTGGTGGACCGGACCGCCAACGTCGCCAACATGAAGTGGGTGCTGGAGGAGTTCTGCAAGGCCTTCTTCGAGGTCAGCCAGGTGAAGATGCGCTTCCGCCCGTCCTTCTTCCCCTTCACGGAACCGTCGCTGGAAGTCGACATCCAGTGCGACCGCTCGCGGCCGGGCGAAGTGCGTTTCGGCGAGGGCAGCGACTGGATGGAAATCCTCGGCTGCGGCATGGTGCATCCCAACGTGCTGCGTGCCGGCGGGCTCGACCCGGATGAATACCAGGGCTTCGCCTGGGGCATGGGCATCGACCGCATCGCCATGCTGAAATACGGCATGCCGGATCTGCGCCCCTTCTTCGACGCCGACGTGCGCTGGCTGGCTCATTACGGCTTCCGCCCGCTCGACATGCCGACGCTGTTCGGAGGGCTGAGTTCATAGGTAGGGCAGCGGGGGCTGAACGAGAAAGCTTAAGAGATGAATGCACCCACTCTCCACGCCGGCGGCTGCCGCTGCGGTGCCGTACGCTTCGAGGCGAGCGCCGAGCCGCACCACATCAGCTATTGCCATTGCGGCGACTGCCGCAAGGCGAGCGGAGCGCCCGTCTCGGCCTTCGTCGGCTTCAAGACCGGTGAAGTGGCGCTCGACGGCAAGACGCTGAAGAGCTTCGAAAACGGCCCGGTGGCGCGCTCCTTCTGCGGCACCTGCGGCGCGCCGATCGCCTATGTCGATAGCCGCCTGCCGGACGACGTCTATTTCATGCTCGGCGCCTTCGACCAGCCAGCCTATTTCAAGCCCACGCACCACGCCCATGTGCGCGAGCAGCTTCCCTTTGTCCACATGCCGGACGGCCTGCCCCGACACCTGAAAGGCAGCGTCCCCAGACCCGACGGAACAGAAGAATGAAGTTCACCCTTTCCTGGCTCAAGGACCACCTTGAAACCGACGCAACACTGGCCGAGATCGTCGAGCGGCTGACGTCGATCGGACTCGAGGTCGAGCATGTCGACGACAAGGCGGCGCTGAAGCCTTTCGTCATCGCCAAGGTGCTGACGGCCGAGAAGCATCCCGACGCCGACAAGCTGCGCGTTCTGACAGTGGACATCGGCAATGGCGGCGCACCGGTGCAGGTCGTCTGTGGGGCTCCGAATGCCCGCGCGGGCCTGATCGGCGCTTTCGCCGCGCCCGGCACTTACGTTCCCGGCATCGACGTGACGCTCTCGGTCGGCAAGATCAGGGGCGTGGAAAGCCACGGCATGATGTGCTCGGAGCGCGAGCTCGAAATCTCCGACGAGCACAACGGCATCATCGACCTGCCCGCCGATGCGCCGGTCGGCACCAGCTTCGCCGCCTATGCCCATCTCGACGACCCGGTGATCGAGATCAACCTGACGCCGAACCGACCGGACGCCACCGGCGTGCACGGCATCGCCCGCGATCTCGCCGCCTCCGGCCTCGGCACGCTCAAGACCGCGCCTATCGAATCCGTTCCTGGCAAGGGCGCCTGCCCGGTCGAGGTCATCATCGAGGCACCGGACCTTTGCCACACCTTCGCGCTCAGGCTCGTACGCGGCGTGAAGAACGGGCCGTCGCCAAAGTGGATGCAGCAGCGGTTGATCGCCATCGGCCTGCGCCCCATCAACGCGCTGGTCGACATGACCAACTACATCACCTTCGACCGCGGCCGGCCGCTACATGTGTTCGACGCCAAGAAGGTCGCAGGCAACCTCGTCGTGCGGCGCGCGAAAGCGGGCGAGGAGGTGCTGGCGCTCGACGGCCGCACCTACAGGCTGACGCCCGCCATGTGCATCATCGCCGATGATAACGGCGTGGAGTCCATCGCCGGCGTGATGGGCGGCGAGCATTCCGGCTGCGACGAGACGACGACCGACGTGCTGATCGAGGCGGCGGTGTGGGAACCGCTCAACGTCGCCCGCACCGGCCGCTCGCTCGGCATCGTCACCGATGCCCGCTACCGCAACGAGCGCGGCATCGACCCGGCCTTCAACCGGCCGGGCATCGAGCTTGCCACCCGCATGGTGATGGAGCTTTGCGGCGGCGAGCCGTCGGAGGTGTTCACCGCCGGATGGACGGAAATCAAGCGCAAGGTCGTCGCCTTCCCGCTGACCGAGGTGAAGCGGCTGACCGGGCTCGAGGTTCCGCGCGCCGAAAGCCTCGATATCCTCAAGCGCCTCGGCTTCGAGCCGAAGGACGACGGCAAGGAGGTGGTGGACGTCACCGTGCCGAGTTGGCGGCCGGACGTCGACGGCAAGGCCGACCTCGTGGAGGAGGTAATGCGCATCCACGGCGTGGACGAGATCCATCCGCGTCCGCTCGCCGGCCACGATGCCGTCAATGGAAAGATCCTGACCACATTGCAGGTGCGCAGCCGCGCCGCCAAGCGGGCGCTCGCCGTGCGCGGCATGATGGAGGCCGTCACATGGTCGTTCATTCCGGCCAAACACGCCAAGCTGTTCGGCGGCGGCCAGCCGGCGCTGAAACTCGCCAATCCGATCGCCGCCGACATGTCGGACATGCGGCCTTCGCTGCTGCCTGGCCTGATCGCCGCCGCGCAGCGCAACGCCGACCGCGGCTACGGCGACGTGGCGCTGTTCGAGGTCTCGGGCATCTACGAGGATGATAAGCCCGAAGGTCAGCGGCGCGTCGCCGCCGGCGTGCGGCGCGGCACCGCCGGGCTGACTGGCGCCGGCCGCCATTGGGACGGCAATGCCGGCCCCGTCGGCGTATTCGACGCCAAGGCGGACGCCATCGCGGCGCTGGAAGCCTGCGGCGCACCGGTGGACCGATTGCAGGTCGAGCCCGGCGCGCCGGACTGGTATCACCCCGGCCGCTCCGGCCTGATAAAACTCGGGCCGAAAGTTGTGCTCGGCCACTTCGGCGAGTTCCATCCGAAGACGCTGGAAACGCTGGACGTCGCCGGCCCGCTGTGCGGCTTCGAGGTCTATGTCGACGCCGTGCCGGAGCCGAAGGCCAAGGCGACGAAGACCAAGCCGAAGCTCGACCTGTCCGCTTTCCAGGCGGTCAAGCGCGACTTCGCCTTCGTGGTCGACCGTACGGTCGAGGCCGGCGCGCTGAGCAAGGCAGCAGCCGCGGCCGACAGGAAGCTGGTGACGGGGGTCAACGTCTTCGACGTCTTCCAGGGCGCCGCACTCGGCCCGGACAAGAAATCGATCGCCATCGAAGTCTCGATCCAGCCGCTCGAGCGTACGCTGACCGACGAGGATTTCGAGGCGCTGGCGAAGAAGATCGTCGACAACGTCGCCAAGCAGACCGGCGGCGTGCTACGGGCGTAGCCTTCCTCCCAAAGGGACGACGCGTGCAGGATTCTGCGACATTTCGGTCCTGACCTTGTTCGCCGCTTGCGGGCGCGGCGAACACTTCATACATTGCGCGTGCGGGCCGGGCCCCTCTGACGTACGCGCCACCAAGCGTTCGTGATGTCGGACCGCTTTGATCGGGCCCGCTTGCGCACCATTCCGGAGCGGGTCATTGGAGGAAAGGATCCGATGCTCTCTGGAAAATCGCGCGCATTCACCCTGCTGGGTGCCCTGATGGTCGCCTTCACAATGGTATCGACGGACTTCGCCGAAGCGCGTCGCGGCGGCAGCTTCGGCAGCCGCGGCTCACGCACCTTCCAGCAAGCGCCGGCGACACCCACGGCACCGAACGCCGCGCGGCCTGTCGAGCGCTCGATGAGCCCGACAACCGCACCCAACGCCGCTACCCGCCAGCAGACGGGCGCAACACAACAACGGCCCGGCCTGTTCGGCGGCCTGGGCGGCTCGTTGATGCGTGGCATGCTGATCGGCGGGCTTCTTGGCATGCTGCTCGGCTACGGTTTCGGCGGCATGGCCGGCATGCTCGGCTTCCTCATCCAGCTTCTTCTGGCCGGTCTCGTCGTCATGCTGGCGCTGCGCTTTTTCCGTTCGCGTTCCACTCCGGCGACGGCCGGCGGCCCCAGCTTCGGGCAGCAGGAGCCCGGCAGTGGCAGCGCCGATTTTTTCGGGCGGAACGCGCATGCCCGCGAGCAGGCCGGCGAAAGGTCGGCAAGCCGGCCCGGACATGCCAGCGGTCGCGCCGGATCGTTCGCCATCCCCGGCTTCGGCGGTGCCGCCCCGGCATCCTCACAGGATATCGAACTCGGCCAGGCCGACCTCGATACGTTCGAGCGCCTGCTAGGCAAGGTGCAGGCAGCCTTCGCGGAAGAGGACCACACGGCGCTGCGGCGTCTGTGCACGCCCGAAATGGTCTCCTTCTTCTCCGAGGAACTCGCGGATAACGCCAAGAGCGGGATGCGCAACGACGTCACCGGCGTGAGGTTGCTGCAAGCCGATATCGCCGAAGCCTGGCGCGAGGACGGCGAGGACTATGCCACGGCGGCCTTCCGCTACGAATCGGTCGACCTGATGCGCGACCGAGCCACCGGCAAGGTGCTGGAAGGCGACGAAACGGCGCCGAGCGAGACGACGGAATTGTGGACCTTCGTACGCCGCGACGGCAAGGAGTGGAAGCTCTCCGCCATCCAGGAAACGGACCAGCCCGGCGCATAGGCGGGGCGGACGCCGTTTTCGTCGGACGGTCGAGCGAACCGGATTGCCGGCAGGCCCGAATTGCCCTGCGCCATTCCGGCCTGCCGTTCGAGGAGTAACTCGGACGCGTCAAAAACTGGCCGGATCAAGGCCCTGCCGTGAGTAGGCGAGCCTTGGCAGACGGGAAGAAACACCACTGCGACGGCGTTTCCCACCTGTGGCGCTCCTGTTCCGCAATACCCCCACCCGCTACGGCTGGATCGCGATCCTGCTGCATTGGCTGATTGCCGTGCTGTTCATCGGCCAGGTCGCGCTGGGGCTGGTCATGGTGCGCATCGCAAGCCAGCGCACGGCCTTCGAACTGATCCAGTGGCACAAATCTTTCGGCTTCCTGCTGCTCGGGCTGGTGCTCGTCCGGATCGGCTGGCGGCTGGGCAATGTCCGGCCGGCGCTGCCGGAAACGGTCGCGCCGATCGAACGCCGGGCGGCGCCATTGGTCCATGCCCTGCTCTACGCCGCGCAACTCATCGTCCCACTCAGCGGCTGGGCGCTGGTGTCGGTGTCGATGCTGGAGGTGCCGAGCGTGCCGTTCGACCTCTTCGTCATGCCGAACCTGCCGCTCGGCGCTTCCGACGCGGCCGAGGCGTTCTGGTCTGTCGCGCATGAATGGCTCGCCTGGATTGGCATCGCGCTGGCGGCGCTGCACATCCTTGCCGCACTGCGCCATCGTTTCCTGCTCCGCGACAGCGTCTTTCAGCGCATGATCGCGCCATCGTCCGGTGACGAACCTCGGGAATAGACCCGCTCCGTACTTCGTTCGTGTCAGGAAGGCCAGCCACGTCGAGCGGCCTTGCCCCAAGGACCGCAGCCATGTCCGTCCGTATGCTGGCGCTGCTTGCCGCGCTCTCGCTTCCCGTTTCCACGGCCTCGGCCGATGTCTCGCTCGGCGATGCCGCCGGCCGCTACAGCATCGGTGCCGGCGGCTCGTCGATCCGCTTCTCCATCGCCAAGCTGGGCGGCGGCGGGTTGAGCGGCGCTTTCGGCCGTTTCTCCGGCACGATTCGCATCGACGGCGCCGATGTCGGCCGCTCCAGCGTCGAGATCACCATCTTCCCTGACAGCGTCGGCACCGGCCAGGGCCGCATCGACGCCTTCCTGCGCTCCGACGCGGTCTTCGACAGCGCAAATGCGCCGCAGATCGTCTTCCGTTCCACCAGCGTGAAACGAACCGGCGACACCACCGCCGTCATCGCCGGGCGGCTGACCGCGCGCGGCAAGTCGTCGCCCGAGGTATTCACCGCCAGGCTGGACAGCCTGAAGCGCGGCACCGTCGCTTTCCACGTCACCGGCAAGGTGCTGCGCTCGCGCTACGGCATGGATGTCGGCACGCCGATCTACTCCAACGTCGTCGACTTCGACATGACCCTGATCGGCCGGCGCGGCTGATCCCTCGTCCTCCCGGCCATTGGCATGGGCGTCGTTTTCGGGCACACCTTGCCCGAAGGCGATGCGCAGGAGAGGAAAGATGTTCCGCTGGGGTGTTCTGTCGACGGCCAAGATCGGGCGCGAGCAGGTCCTGCCGGCCATCGCCGATGCCGAAAACGGCGTCCTTGCGGCGGTCGCCAGCCGCGATCCCGCCAAGGCGCGCGCGCTGGCGGACCGTTTCGGCGCGCCTCATGCCTTCGGCTCCTATGACGAACTGCTGGCCTCCCGGGAAGTGGACGGCGTCTATATCCCGCTGCCGACAGCACAGCATGTCGAATGGACGGCAAAGGCGATCGAAGCCGGCAAGCATGTGCTGGTGGAGAAGCCGCTGGCGCTGGATGCGACGGCCATAGAGCCGCTGATCGCGCTGCGCGACGCAAACAAGGTGCTGGTGTGCGAGGCCTTCATGGTCATCTACCACCCGCAGTGGATGAAGGTGCGCGAACTAGTGCAGGCGGGCGCCATCGGCCGGCTGCGGCATGTGCAAGGCGCCTTCAGCTACTACAACGTCGATCCGTCCAACATGCGCAACCGGCTCGACCTCGGCGGCGGCGCGCTGCCCGACATCGGTGTCTATCCGGTGGTCGCGGCGCGCTTCGTCACCAACAAGGAGCCCCTGCGCGTGCAGGCCACCGTCGAACGCGACGCCAGCTTCGGCACCGACGTCTATTCCTCAGTGCGTGCCGATTTCGGCGGCTTCGAGCTGTCCTTCTATGTCTCCACCCAGATGGCGGCGCGTCAGGCCATGGTCTTCCACGGCGACGAGGGCTTCATCGAGGTCGCCTCGCCGTTCAATGCCGGGCTCTACGACCATCACCGCGTCGAACTGCACAACCGGAAACATACGGAAGCGCAGATCTTCCGCTTTCCCGGCACGCAGCAGTATCGTCTCGAAGTCGAGACGTTTGCGCGCGCGGCGCAAAGCGGGGAAAAAGGGGAAGGCAAGGAGCGGGTGTTCACGCTAGAGGAATCGATCCTCAACCAGAAGGTCATCGACGCCATCTTTCGCGCCGGCAAGAAGGACGGATGGGAAACGGTGTGAGGGGATTGACCCTGGAGGAGCGACTGTCGTCATGACCGCCGACGCTGACGTCCTCATCGTCGGCGCAGGCCTGGCCGGCCTCGTCGCGGCCTGCGAACTGACCGACGCCGGCAAGAAGGTCGTCGTCCTCGACCAGGAGCCGGAACAGTCGCTGGGCGGGCAGGCCTTCTGGTCGTTCGGCGGCCTGTTGCTGATCGACTCGCCGGAGCAGCGGCGCATGCGCATCCGCGATTCTCGCGACCTCGCCTGGAGCGACTGGCTGGGCACCGCCGCCTTCGACCGGTCGGAGGATTTCTGGCCGCGCAAGTGGGCCGAGGCCTATGTCGCCTTCGCGGCAGGCGAGAAACGCGCCTGGCTGAGCGAGCGCGGGATGAAGTTCTTTCCCGTCGTCGGCTGGGCCGAGCGCGGCGGCGGCAATGCGTCGGGCCACGGCAATTCAGTGCCGCGCTTCCACATCGTCTGGGGCACCGGGCCGGGCGTGCTGGAGCCGTTCGTCGAGCGGGCGCGAGAAGCCGAGAAACGCGGCCTGTTAGCCTTCCGCTTCCGCCACCGGGTCGACGAGATTGTCACCACCAACGGCGCGGTGACAGGCTTGCGCGGTGCGGTGCTGGAGGAGAGCGGGGTCGCGCGCGGCGAGAAGAGTTCGCGCACGGTTGCCAGCGATTTCGAACTCGCTGCAGCCGCCGTCATCGTTTCTTCCGGCGGCATCGGCGCCAATCATGACCTGGTGCGGCAGAACTGGCCGGCGCGGCTGGGAGCGCCGCCAAGGCACATGATCACCGGTGTGCCGGACCATGTCGACGGCCGCATGCTGGCGATCACCGAGGCGGCTGGCGGCCGGCTCATCAACCGCGACCGCATGTGGCATTATGTCGAAGGCATCCGGAACTGGGCGCCGGTGTGGAGCGATCACGCCATCCGCATCCTGCCCGGCCCGTCCTCGATCTGGCTCGACGCCACCGGAAAGCGCCTGCCGCCGCCGCTCTATCCGGGCTTCGATACACTGGCGACGCTGGCGCATCTGCGCGGCACCGGCCACGACCATTCCTGGTTCATCCTGACCGAAAAGATCATCCGCAAGGAATTCGCGCTCTCCGGCTCGGAGCAGAACCCCGACCTGACGGGGAAAAGCTGGCGGCAAGTTCTCGGCCGCGCAACCTCCGGCATTCCGGGGCCTGTCAGGGCTTTCATAGAGAAGGGCGAAGACTTCATCATCGAGCGCGATCTGGCCAGGCTCGTCGAACGCATGAACGCGCTGATCGGCGGCGCGCCGCTGCTCGACATTGCGCGGGTCGAGCGCGAAATCCGCACCCGCGACCTGCAACTCGACAATCCGTTTTCCAAGGACGCGCAGGTCATCGCCCTGCGCGGGGCGCGAAACTATCTAGGCGACCGGCTGATCCGCACGGCAAAGCCGCACAGGATCCTCGACCCGGCCAACGGCCCCCTGATCGCGGTTCGCCTGAACATTCTCACCCGCAAGACGCTGGGTGGGCTGGAGACGGACCTCGACAGCCGCGTGCTCGGCCCCACCGGCGAGCCGGTGCCCGGCCTTTATGCAGCAGGCGAGGCGGCCGGTTTCGGCGGTGGCGGCATGCACGGTTACGCGGCGCTGGAAGGCACCTTCCTCGGCGGCTGCATCTTTTCCGGGCGCGCGGCCGGCCGCGCCGCAGCCAAGGCGGTTTGACTGGACCTTTTCCGCGAGCGTCGGAGCTCAGACGCCGAGATAGCGCTGCAGCAGTTCCGGCTGCTTCTTCAAGTCGGCCGCCGGCCCTTCATGCGCGATATGGCCGTTGTTGATGATGTAGACGCGGCTCGCAAGCGCCAGCGTGGCGGCGAGGTTCTGCTCCACCAGCACGATTGTCTGGCCGGCATCGGCAAGTTCGCGGCAGGCGCGCACCAGATCGTGCACGATGACCGGCGCAAGGCCCTCGAAGGGCTCGTCCAGCAACACGATCTTGGGATCTCGCACCAGCGCGCGGGCGATCGCCAGCATCTGCTGCTCGCCGCCGGACAGGTCGGTGCCGCGGCTGCTCCGCCGCTCCTTCAGCCGCGGGAACATGGTGTAGATGCGTTCCAGCGGCCATTTGTTCTGCGCCGTCAGGCCGGCGATGATGATGTTTTCCTCGACGTTCAGGCTGCCGAAGATGCGCCGGTTCTCGTGCACGAGCTGCATGCCGCGCCGGGCGATCGAGTGCGCCTTCTTGCCGGCGAGCTCCTCGCCGTCGAGCTTGACGGAACCCGTCTTCGGCGTGACGACGCCCATCAGGCTCTTCAGCGTCGTACTCTTTCCCGCGCCGTTGCGGCCGAGCAGAGCCACGACCTCGTTCTTCTCGACTTTGAGGCCGACGTCGAACAGGATGTGGCTGTCGCCGTAGTAGCTGTTCAGTCCGCTGACTTCGAGCAGGCTCATGCCACTTCTCCATGCACGCCGCCGAGATAGGCTTCCTGCACCTTCGCGTTGGTCTTGATCTCGGCCGGCGTGCCTTCGACCAATACCCTGCCCTCCTGCAACACCGTCACCTTGCCGACCAGTTCGAACAGGGAATCCATGTCGTGATCGATGATGATCATGGTACGGCCACGGGCGATCGACTTGAGCAGCGCCACCGTCTCGACACGCTCGCTGGGGCTCATGCCGGCCAGCGGTTCGTCGAGCAGGAGAAGGCTGGGCGATGTCGCCAGCGCCAGGCCGATCTCCAGCCGCCGCTTCTCGCCATAGGCCAGTTCCGAGACCGGCGTGTCGAGACGGGCGGTGAGGTTGACGAGTGCCGCGGTGCGCTCGACCTGATCCTCCAGCCCCGGAACGCTGCGGATGGACTTGAACAGGTCCAGCTTGAACTTTCCGCGCGTTTCGCCAAGCGCCGCGATCATGAGATTGCGCCGAACCGTCAGCCGGTCGAACAGCTGGTTGATCTGGTAGCTCTTGGTCAGGCCGAGCTGGCAGACGTCGGTCACGCCCATGCCGGTGATGTCGCGGCCCTCGAAGACGATCTTGCCGGCGCTCGGCTCGACCTCGCAGGTGAGCATCTTGAAGAAGGTGCTTTTTCCCGCGCCGTTCGGGCCGATGATGCCGCGCATCTCGCCATGGTCGACGGAAAAGTCGATGTCGCTGTTGGCGGCAAGGCCGCCATAGCGCTTGGTAAGCCCGGTCGCCTGCAGGATCGGCCCCGAGGTCTGGGCGTCGTCGCGGCGGCGCGCCGGCATGGCCTCGACCGCCGCAGCCTTGGCCTCGCTCGAAGCCGCCACCGGCGCGGCGGCCTTCGCCCTATCGCTTCTGGCCATCCGGTAGAGATCGTCGATGGCGCCGACGATACCGCGCCGCAGGAACACGACCAGAAGCACGAAGACGATGCCGAGCACCAGCTTCCAGGTCGGGCCGAGATGCAGCACGTTCTGGAAGAAGTCGCTGAGGTAAAGCCACACGGTCGCGCCGATCAGCGGCCCGAACAGCGTGCCGGCGCCGCCGATGGCCGTCTGCATGACCAGTTGGCCCGACGTGTCGAACATGAAGGCGTCCGGCGGCATGAAACCCTGCATCGTGGCCAGCAGGCCGCCGGCGAAGCCGGCATAGATCGCCGCCACGACGAAGGCGGTCAGCTTGTAGCCGTGGATGTTGTGGCCGAGCGCGCTAGCGCGCAGGGGATTGTCGCGGATCGCCGAGAGGATCGCGCCGACCGGCGAGCGCACGATGCGCAACGCAATGACGATGCCGACGAAGTACCAGAACGCCAGGAACGTATACATCGTCCAGTCGGTATCGAACTTCAGCACCGTGAAACCGAGATTGAACACCGGCGTTGGCACGCCGGGCAGGCCGTTCTCGCCGCCGGTATAGGCCGACAACGGGTTGAATTCGGCGAAGAAGAAGACCTCCGCGATCGCCACCGTGATCATGGCGAAATAGATGCCCGTGCGCTTGAGCGCGATCAGGCCGACCAGATAGCCGACGACACCCGCCACGATCGCTCCGATGACGATGGAGAGCATGACATAGGGGAAGCCGGCCTCAGTCAGAAGATAGGCGGCGAACATGCCGCCGGTGCCGTAGAAGGCCGACTGGCCGAAGGAGAGCAGCCCGGTGTAGCCGAACAGGATATCGAAGCCGAGGCCGAACAGGCCCCAGATCAGGATGCGATTGATGGTCGAGGGCGAGAAGCCGAGATGGGGCAGCACGAACGGCGCCAGGAGCAGCGCCAGGGCGGTGAAGAGTTCGACGAGGTAGGGGCGTTTGATCTGCATGGGGAACGCCCTTACTCGCGGCCGGCCTGGCCGAGCAGCCCGTGCGGGCGCAGCACCAGCACCAACGTCATCGCTACGAACAGCATGATCTGGGAATAGGCCGGGTTGAACATCGTGGTGATGGAGATGATCTCGCCGGCGATGAGGCCGCCGATGACGGCGCCTGGGAAGGAGCCGACGCCGCCGATGACGACGACGACGAAGGTCTGCACGAGGATCGCCTCGCCGACGTCGGGCGCGATCGACACCACCGGCGCGTTGACGATGCCGGCGAAGCCGGCCGCCATGGCGCCGATGCCGAACACCAGCATGAACACCTTGTAGACGTTGATGCCGAGCGAATCGACCATCACGGAGTCTTCGATGCCGGCGCGCACGATCATGCCGATGCGCGTCTTGTAGAGAACGAAATAGAGCACCAGCAGCGCCACCGCGACGATGCCGAGCAGCGCCAGGCGGTAGGTCGGGTAGATCATGAAGCCGAGGTCGGTGATGCCGACCAGCGGGCCGGGCGGCGGCACCGTCTGCGACAGGCTGCCGAAGAAAAAGCGCACCGTCTCGACGAAGACAATGCCGAGGCCGAAGGTAACGAGAAGCTGGTCCTCATGCGGCCGCGTATAGAAATGGCGGATGACGAGCCGTTCCACCACCACGCCCACCAGCATGACGAACAGCGACCCCGCGACGACCGCGGCGAGGAAGGAGTCCGTATAGGTGTAGGTCACCCAGCCGGCATAGCCGCCCAGCATGAACATCGCGCCATGCGCGAGGTTCAGCACGCCGAGCGTGCCGTAGATGATCGTCAGGCCGGAAGAGATCAGGGCCAGAAGCGCGCCGGTCACCAGCCCGTTGAAGCATTGCGATATGAAGTTGGCCCAGTTGATCACGCCGATGCCCGTTCCAAGATTGATGATGATCCTGTCGGATGCCGGCACGCCCGCCGGTGTGGTGGGCGTGCCGGAGATCCGGCGACTTTACTATGACGAGCCGTGACGAGGCGGAGGCACTGCGTGCACGCGCCGGCCGCGACCCTGGAAGACCCTTCTCCGCGGCTGGCCGCGGAGAAGGCACGTCGACGATCAGGTATAGTCGCCGAGCTGGCAGCCGAATTCGTCCGGCTTCTGCATCAGGCCTTCGCCTGGGACGACTTCGAGGACTTCCCAGAAATCCTCGTCGTTCTTCATGTCCTTCTTGGCCTTGCCGCGGACGATGACGACGGGGCGGATGCACTGGTGGTCTTCGGGCCGGTAGTGGACATCGCCGAGCAGCGAGGGAATGGTCTCGCCCTTCTCGTACTGCTTGATGACGTCCGGCGGATAGAAGCTGCCGGCTTCCGAAACCATGCGCGCCCAATGGGCGAAGCTGACGTAGCTGTTCTCGGCGCCCCATTCCGGCCGGTAGCCGTACTTGGCTTGGAAGGCCTCGACGAACTGCTTTGCCAGCGGATACTGGTCTTCCTGCGTCCACCAGAAATCGGTCGCCGCGAACACGCCCTCGGTGATGTCCGGTCCCACTTCCTTGGCCAGGAACGGGATCTGGTAGGGGATGACGAGCGTCATCTTGGGCAGGAGGCCGAACTGCTTGGCCTGCTGCGTCGACAGCACCGCGTCGCGGCCCCAGTTGACGTTGATGAGGAACTCGGCGCCGGAATTGGCAATGTTGGTGAGATACTGGCTGTAGTCCTGGGTGCCGAGCGGCGACACCTGGTTGGTGACCATCTCCCAACCGCCATTGGCGGTCAGGTAGTCGTTGACTGACTTGGTCACGGTGTGGCCGTAGGTGTAGTCCGGCGTCATGAACGCCGCCTTCTTGCCCTTGCCGAATTGCTTCAAGAGCACCGGGCCGATCGCGGCGGCGGCGGTCTGGCCGAAGAAATTCTGGCGGAAGCCGTAGCGCACGCAGTCCTTGCCGGTGGTGTCGTTGGAGCCGGAAATGCCGGCCACGTAGAGGATCTTCTCACGCTGGGCGAACTTGTTGAGCGCAACCGCCACGGCCGAGGAGGTCGAACCGGTCATCAGGATGATCTTGTTGTCGTTGATGAAGGTCTGCACGGCCTGCACCGCGTTGTTGGGCTTGGCGGCCGAGTCGGCCGAGAGCAGCTTGACCTGCTTGCCGAGCAGGCCCTTGTCGACCTTCGGCGCGATCGCCTTCATCAGTTCGTGGCCGGTGTTGATATGCTCGACGGCCAGTTCCCAGCCCTTGAGTTCGTCAGCGCCCTGCACCGCATAGCTGCCCGTCAGCGGCACGGCCGCCGCGACGTTGACCGTATCGCCCTCGCTGCCCGCCGGCCAGGTACCGATCGCCGGCTTGTCGTCGGCCCAGACCACGGTCGGCATGACTGGCAGCATCGCTGCGCCGGCAAAGCCTGCGCTCGCCCTCAGCGCCTCGCGGCGCGTCCAGCCGCTTTTCAGATTACGAGACATATATTCTCCTCCCTTTTTTCAGACCGGCACACAGCCGACACCCGGGATTGTCAGGGAAGGACGATTCGCCCGGCCATAGTCGCGCCCGGACGCACGGCGCGCCCAACGCGAAAACACTGCCGGCTCAGCTCCTCCACCGAATCCGGTTTGCAGTAAACGGCAGCAAGCTGAGCAAAACCTGACGTCAAGCTGATCTGAAACTGATTTTTTAGTTGCCCTGTCCCGCACCGATGGCCTTGTCGAGCGCGCCGACAAGTGTGGCCAGTCCACCTGCCACGGCCGGCCGATTGTCGGCGCCCTTGCGCAAGGCGATCACCTGGTCTTCCAGATAGAGCGCAGCGGAACTGACCGCCGCATGGCCGAACGTGCCTGCAGCGCCGGCAAGACGGTGCGCGACGAGTTCGATGGCCGCGAGGCAGTCGGGCTGCCCACCCGCCGTTTCCATCGCATCGAGAACGCCTGCGAGCCTGGCGAGGGTAGCGCGATCCTCAGCCAGCCGGAGCGCGAACGTGCCGTCCGGATCGAGAAGGGCAAGGTCGGCGGCGCTCGGCCCGTCAGCCATGGGCGGCCGCGCGATGGCGCTCGACCAGCCGATAGCCGATGCCGCGGCGCGTCTCGACCACGGCTTCGGCGCCGGCAGCGCGCAGGGTCTGGCGCAGCTTGTAGACATGCGCCTCGATGGCGTTACCGGATACCTCGTCGTTGTAGCCGTAAAGCGCCTCCTCGATCATCCGCTTCGGCGTCATATGATTCTTACGGCGGGCGAGCAGCTCGAGCAGCTGGAATTGCTTGCGCGTCAGCGGCACGCTGGCGCCGTCGACGACGGCCTCCAGCGCATCGCGATCGACAACGATGTTGGCGACGGTAAGCCGGCTGTCCTTCAGCGGGGAAGGCCGGCGCAGCAGCGCCGTGACGCGCGCCCTCAGTTCCGGAACCGCGAAGGGCTTCACCAGATAATCGTCGGCGCCGCTGGCCAACCCGCTGACCTTGTCCTCGACCTTGCTGCGCGCCGTCATCATCAGGATCGGTGTGGCGATGGCGCGCTTGCGCATCTCGCGCACAAGGTCGAGCCCGTCGCGGTCCGGCAGGCCGAGGTCGACGACCATCAGCGCATAGTCGGTGTCGCGGGCGGCGAGCAACGCGTCCTCGGCGAAGCCGATGACGTCGACGGTGAGGCCGAGCGCGCGCAGTTCGCGCCCGACAAGACCGGCGACGTCGCGATCGTCCTCGACGACAAGAATACGCGCCTGGGCGGCGGCCAAGGCAAAGCCGTCGCCGAAAGCGGCGCCTTCGGCCGAATCCGCGACCGCTGCGCTGTTTGCCATGCCGTCAGCCCCTTTGCTGACGGTGATTGTGTGAGGCTTGTGAGCCAAAAACAAGAGGTCTACAAATCTTACCTGGCCGCGCCGGCGGTCCAACAAGGGAGAAATCTCCCGCAGGAGGAGGAAACATGGCGGCTTCGGTGCTGATTGCCGACGACGATGCGAGCATATCGCGTGCGCTGCGTTTCCTGATGCAGCGCGAGGGTCACAACGTGCGCACCGCGGCCGACGGCGAGCAGGCGCTGGCCGCAATCGAAGGCGAACGTCCGGACGTCATACTGCTCGACCTGATGATGCCGAAGGGCAATGGCTACGAAATCTGTCGCAAGCTGCGCGCCGACCGGCGCTACGACGGCATCCGCATCGTCATGCTCACGGCCAAGGGTGGCGAGGCCGACCAGCGCGTCGGCATGGACCTCGGCGCCGACGCCTATATTTCCAAGCCCTTCGCCATAGCCGAAGTCGTCGCCTGCGTGCGGGCCGTGCTGGCGTGCGGGCAGGAGCGGCCGGCGACCCGCCGGCACGCAGCGCGCGCGGCTGCCGGCATCGCCAATCCCTAGGGAGCACCCGGACCGATGCTGCGTCGAACGGCAAGACGGGACCGCATGGTGGGTTTGTTCGCAGCCGGCACGATCCTGCTCAATCCCCCCATCCTGAACCTCGTCGGCGGCACGCTGTTCGGCTGGCCGGCGCTCTACCTCTATCTCTTCGGCGTGTGGGGCCTGCTCATCGCCGTCATCGGCCTGATCAGCGAAGGCAGCGCCGGCCAGGCGAACGAGCGCGACAAGGACAGTGCCTCGCGATGAGCCAGTCGATCCTCGTCGCGGTCGCCGTCGCCTATCTTTTGCTGCTGTTCGCCGTGGCCTGGCTGGTGGAGCGCGGCTCGGGCCGCGTTTCGCGGCTGACCGGATCGAGCATCGTCTACACTTTGTCGCTGGCGGTCTATTGCAGTTCCTGGACCTTCAACGGCGGTGTCGGCAAGGCTTCGCAGACCGGCCTCGATTTCCTGCCGATCTACCTGGGACCGACGCTGGCCTTCTGCCTCGGCCCGATCATGATCCGCCGGATGCTGCGCATCAGCCACGCCAACCGCATCACCTCCATCGCCGACCTGATCGGCGCCCGCTTCGGCAAGAGCGGTGGCCTGGCGGCCCTGGTCACCATCATCACCGTGATCGGACTGGTGCCCTATATCGCACTGCAGCTCAAATCCATCTCCGTCGGATTTTCGGCGCTGAGCGCCGGCTTCGGCCCGGCGCAGCCGGCGAGCGAGCCGATGCTGACGGACGGCGCCCTGTGGGCGGCGGTGGTGCTGACGATCTTCGCCATGCTGTTCGGCAGCCGCTCGATCAGCCCCGACGAGCATCATCCGGGCATGGTCGTGGCCGTGGCGCTGGAATCGCTGCTCAAGCTGGTCTGCCTCACCGCCATCGGCCTGTTCGTCGGCTACGGCCTGTTCAACGGCTTCGGCGACCTGTTCTCGCAGGCCGCGACCATTCCCGACATCCAAGCCGTCTTCCAGGAGGCTCCCGCCAACTACGGCTACAACTGGATCGCCATGACGTTTCTGGCTTTCGCGGCGATCTTCTGCCTGCCGCGCCAGTTCCAGGTCATGGTGGTCGAAAACACCGACGAACGCCATCTCGACCGGGCCCTGTGGCTGTTCCCGCTCTACCTGCTGGCGATCAACCTGTTCGTCCTACCGATCGCCATCGCCGGGCGCATCATGCTGCCGGTCGACACCGACCCCGACAACCTGGTGCTGTCGCTGCCGCTGGCGGCAGGCCATCCGGAACTGGCGCTGATCGCCTTCCTCGGCGGCTTGTCGGCCTCGGCCTCGATGGTGGTGGTGGAGACGACGGCGCTCAGCCTGATGGTGTGCAACGACGTGGTGATGCCGGCGCTGCTGCGCATCCGCTCGCTCGGGCTGGAAAACAAGCCGGACCTGACGCGGCTTCTGTTGTGGGTGCGGCGTCTGGTGATGGTCGTGGTGATGGCGCTCGGTTACTTCTACATGCGCCACGACAGCGCGCCCTTCGCCCTCGTCTCGATCGGGCTGATGTCGTTCGTGGCGGTGGCGCAGTTCGCCCCGGCCATCCTCGGCGGCCTTTTCTGGCGCGGCGCCTCCAAGGCCGGCGCCTTCGCCGGCATCACCACCGGCTTCCTCGTCTGGTTCTATACGCTGCTCATCCCCTCCTTTTCGCGCTCAGGCGCACTGGGCGAGGAATTCATCGCCCACGGCCTGTTCGGCATCGAATTGCTGAAGCCCTATGCGCTGTTCGGGCTGGAGGGGCTGGACCCGGTGACGCACAGCACCTTCTGGACGATGCTCGCCAATATCGGCGCCTTCTTCTTCGTCTCGCTGTTCGTGCGCCAGAGCCCGGTCGAGCGGGCGCGCGCGGCGATGTTCCTCGGCGTCGCCGATCCCGACGAGGAAGCCCGCTTCTGGCGGCGCACGGCGTTGGTCCCCGACCTGATGTCGCTGACCGCGCGCTTCCTCGGCCGCGAGAAGGCGGTGGCCGCCTACGCCAGCTTCGCCCGCACGCGCGGCGTTGACCCGGCGACCGCCGTGCAGGCTGACGCCGAAACTGTGCTGTTCTACGAAAGGCTGCTGGCCGGCGTGATCGGCGCGGCTTCGGCGCGCGTGCTGGTCGGCTCCATCGTCGAGGAGGAATCGCTCGGCGTCGACGAGATGATGCGCATCCTCGACGAGACGTCGCGCGTTATCGAGGCCAACCGGCAGCTGGAGGAGAAATCGCAGGCGCTGGAGGCGGCGACGACGGAACTGAAGGCCGCCAACGCGCGGCTGCAGGTGCTCGACCGGCTCAAGGACGACTTCGTCGTCACCGTCAATCACGAACTGAGGACGCCGCTGGCGTCGATCCGCGCCTTCTCGGAGATTCTGCGCGACAATCCGGACCTGCCGACGGACGAGCGGCTGGATTTCCTGCGCATCGTCGTCACCGAATCCGAGCGGCTGACGCGGCTGATCAACCAGTTGCTCGACCTATCAAAGATCGAGGCGACAGGATCGATGCCGGCCGACAAGGCCTCCGTCGACCTAGCCGCCGTGGTGCGTGAATCCGCCGCCTCCATGCAACAGGTCTTCGCCCAAAGCCGCGTCAGGCTCGCCATCAAGATCGACGCCGATCCCGCTTTCGTCGTCGGCGACCACGACCGGCTGGTGCAGGTCGTCATCAACCTGCTCGGCAACGCCGCCAAATTCTCGCCGCCCGGTCGCGGCAAGGCGCTGCTCGCGCTGCGGCGGGCCGGCGAGCACCTGGAGCTCTCGGTAACCGACAACGGGCCCGGTATCCGCACGGAGGACCGGGAGGTGGTGTTCGAGCGCTTCCGCCAACTCGGCGACACGATGAGCGACAAACCGCAGGGCGCCGGCCTCGGCCTCGCCATCTCGCAGCGCATCGTGGCGCAGCATGGCGGCCGCATCTGGGTGGAGGGTGGCCGCGACGGCGGCGCCGTCTTCAAGGTCCGGCTGAAGGCCGCCCGCACGAAGGCGCCGGCTGCCGGGCGCATTCGGGTTCCAGCCGGCTGATCCCGGTCAAAGGCAAGGGAGCGTCAGGCGGATCGCGACTCGCGGAACCGTGCCATCGCGGCGGACAAGCCGGCGCCGACGAGGTCGATGTCGTTGGCGGCGACGGTCAGCGCATAGCCTTGCGCCACGCGGCGCGCCGCCTCCGTCGCATTCGGCGTGAAGATCGCGCAGGGCGTCGCCGCCTTCCTGCAGGCGTCGAAGACGGCACGGCAGGCCGCCTCATGCTTCGGATCGGAAGGTGCAATGCCGAGCGAGAGCGCAAGGTCGCCGGTGCCCACGAGGACGAAATCCAGTCCGGGCACGGCGGCGATCTCGGCAGCGTTCTCCAGCCCGCGTACCGTCTCGATCATGACGCCGACGACGGTGCGGCTGCGGGCCTGTTCATAGTAAGCCGAGAAATTCCCCTTCAGCGGCCGCACGCCGCCGCCCGAGCGCTCGCCCTCGGGCGGAAAGCGGGCCGCCGCCACGATCGCCGCCGCCTGCCCGGCTGTTTCGACCAGCGGCGCGATAACGCCTTCGGCACCCGCATCGAGCGCTTCGCCCAGCGATCGCGACGTGCCATCTACCGTGCGCACCAGCACCGGCGTCTTCCAGCCAACGGTGCCGACGACATGCTCGATCGCCTGGCGGCTCCACAATCCGTGCTGGGCGTCAAGGACGACGGCATCGGGCGCGGCCTCGACCGCCACCTCGACCAGCGCCGACGAGCCGAGGACGGACCAGAAGACACCCAGCCCGCCGCCCTCGCGCAGGCGCTCGCGCAGGAATGGGCCATCCAGTTTCATCATCGGGGAGTTCTTTCCTCGTTCATCTACGATTTTCCGGAGCCGGCTTCGTCATCGCCCGCCCCGCTATCCCCCACCTTGGCTTCCAGGCTGTGGAAATAGCTTTTCTCGGCCTCGCCGATGAAGGCAGCCATGCGATCCTGCGCGGCAAGCGCGTCGCGCCGGCTAAAGGCATCGTAGAGGCCGGCCAGCCCGTCGCGGACGATGACGCGCGTGTCCGCATCCATGAGCGTCTCATCGCGCACGATGTGGGCCTGGTCGGCGAAGCGCGAGATCGTCTCGGCCAGCCGCCTGTTGCGGTTGGCGTCGAGCCAGGTCCGGCGAAAGACGACGTTGGCGGCAACCAGTTCCTCGACGTCGCTGTTGGCGACGGCGGCGACGGCGCGCTCGAGCGCCTCGCGCAGCGCAGCCAGACCCTCGGCATCGATGTCGCGCGCGGCACTGGCGGCTGCCCGCGGTTCCAGCAGCTTGCGGACTTCGAAAATGTCGCGGATGTCCTGAGGGGTCAGCTGCGGAACGGCGAAGCCGCGCGTGGTGCCGACCAGATGGCCCTCGCTGATGAGTTGCAGCAGCGCCTCGCGCACCGGCATGCGCGATATGCCGAGCGACTTGGCGATCTTGACGTCGATCAGCCGGTCGTCGGGACCGATCTGGCCGTGCCTGAGCTTCTCGCGCAGGTCGTTGTAGATCTGGTGGCGCAGGCTTTCGGAGCGGTCCACGGTGGGGGAAAGGGTCGAATCGGTTCTCATCGTCCAGCCCATATAATTCTGACTTCAGTATACGAAATTAGGTCTCGCATCCAAGGACCAATAGCGCATCCATACAGGATTCGCACGAGGCGGCTAAAATTCCGGCGGTCCTGCTGGCAAAATCTAGGAAAGCGGCGATCTCCCTTCCTTATATCCGTATACAGATTCGATGGACTGGATCGTCAGCCACCGCCCCGCGCGGCAAGCTCGCGCAAGACGCGGCGGGTCGCCGCCACATCCTCGGCCGGCAGGTCGGCCAGTTTCTCGGCTTCGAAGGCGCGCGCACGGGCGGTGATGCGGCCGAGCAGGGCAAGCCCGCTCTCGGTGATGACGAGGGCGCCCGGCGGGCGCGGCGCAACATGGCCACCCGCGATCAGCTTGGCCAGCGCGTCCTGCACGGTGTTCTCACCAAGGAAGGTGCGCGCGGCTATCGCCTCGGCCGATGCGCCCGACCCGGTCGCCAGAAAAGCGAGCACACGCGACTCGGCGGTGGTGACGCCCTCGGCGCTGTGGTGCTCGGAAAAGGCGCCGGCGAGATAGGCATAGGCCCTGGCCAGCAGCGGCAGGAAGAAGTCGTCGCGCGGATGGCCGTCGATCTGCAGATCGGACGGGCGGCCGGGATGACTGATGGCAAGCGCATAGCGGCCCTGCGCGAAGATCAGTCCGCTGCGGTCGAAACAGGCGTAGCGCTCAACCTTGCCAATGAAGACGACATGGTCGCCGCCATCATGCTCGGCCACCTTAGCGCATTCGAAATGCGCCGCGACACCGGCAAGCAGCGGGACGCCATGGAGCCCTCGCGACCACTCGCAGGCGGCGAACTTGTCGCCGCCCGAGCGGGCGAAGTGGCCGGCAAGCTCTGTCTGGCTCGCCGCCAGCACGTTGACAGCGAAATGGTCGGCCTGGAGAAAGGACGCGATCTTGCTGGACTGGCGCCTGAGCGACCACAGGATGAGCGGTGGCTCCAGCGAGACGGACTGGAACGAGTTGGCGGTGACGGCGAAGGGGCCTGTTTCGCCATCGGCCGCAACCACCGTCACCCCGGTCGCGAATTGCCCGAGCGCCTGGCGGAAGGAGGACAGGTCCGCCGAGGGGTCGCCTCCGTGCAGCAGCGAGGTATCGTCCGCCGCCGTCATGTCAGGCCACCCTGAGGCCGGCGTCGCGGAGCAGCGGCAGCACGTTTTCGATGAAATAGGGCAACTCGTTCTTGAAATTGACGAAGGAGACGGTGGTGCCGGCAAAGCCCACCTCACTCATGCGGATCATCTCGTCAGCGATATGGCGCGGCGTACCGATCAGCGGATAGGTGCCGCCGCCGCCGGCGAAACGCTTGCGATGCAGGCGGTAGGCGTCCGCCTCGTGCGAGGAGGAGAACTTTTCCTTGGCGCCCATGTAGCGGTCGACGCTGACATGGTCGGCCATGGTCTCGGCGTAGAGTTCGTAATAGTCCTCGGCCTCGGCCTGGCTCGGACGGCACACGACATGGCAGGTGGTGTAGACACCGACGTCGCGCCCCTGTTCGGCGGCACGCTTGCGGATATCCTCGATCGGCTCGCGGCCACCCTCGATCTCGACGAAAGTGGTGAACAGATAGTCGGCGGCCTTGGCGGCGAAGTCGCGGCCGGGCGGCGAAAAGGCGGCGTTGAGGATGACCGGGCGCGGCTGCTGCAGCGGGCGCGGCAGGCCCGAAACGCCTTTCAGCTTGTAGAAGCGGCCGTCGAAGTCGAACGGCTCGGTCGCGGTGTAGATCTTGCTGATGACGTCGAACCATTCGAGCCCCTGCTCGTAGCGGTCCTTGATCAGTTCCAGGCCGAACATGGCGAACTCGTCAGGGTTCCAGCCGCAGACCACGTTCAGGCCGGCCCGGCCGTTCGAGGCATGGTCGATCGTAGACAGCGCCTTGGCGACGAAGATCGGGCTGATCATCGGCACATGGACGGTGGAAAACAGCGCGATGCGCTTCGTCACGCCGGCAAGGGCGGCGGCGAAGGTCAGCGTTTCGTAGGACCATTCGCGGCTGTTCATCTCGCCGCCGAAACCCTTCCAGCGGGCAATCGGCAGGATGAATTCCAGGCCCGCGTCGTCGGCCATGCGGGCCACGTCGACGATCTCGTTCCACAGCGCCGGCCAGCGCTCGGGCACCGTGGTCAGTGTCAGGCCGCCATCGGCGTTCAGCGAAAAGACGCCGATCTTGAACTTGTTGGGTCCGTGCATCGGATGCGCGACGACAGAAGTCATTTCAAACCCCTTGGAGTGGACCGTGCTGGACGGCCGGTTGACCGGAATTGCCGGCGGCGGCAGCGATCTGGCGAAAATGGTGTCCCGCGCCGTCGATGTAGTGCCGCGCGAAACGTTCGGCTGCCGCACCGTCCGCCTCGCGGAAAGCCCGTAGCCCCTCTTCGAGCATCGCCAATGCCTGCTTGCGCGCGACGGGAAGGGCAAGCGTCATCCGGCGCACGGCGCCGGCCTGATCGTCGAAGCGGAAGATCGTTTCGCGCAGGCGGCGATTGTCGAGACGCCCGACCCAGACCGAGCGGAAGACGTAATTCGCCTCAAGGAAGCCTGCCACGTCGGCTGCGTCGGCCAGCCGGGCGGCCTCGACCGCGGCTTCCAGGGCGCACAGCGCCGGTTCGTTCATGCGGCGGGCGGCGCGCTGCGCCGCAGGCGGTTCGATCAGCCTGCGGATGTCGCAGATCTCTTCCATGGCCGTGACGGTCGGCACCGGAACCTGTACGCCGCCGTCGCCGCTTTCCAGCAGTCCCTCGGCGACCAACCGCGCCAGCGCCTCGCGCACGGGGCTTCGCGATACGCCGAGCGTCCTGGCAAGCGGACCCATCGGCCAGCCGCTCGCCCGGCTGCAGGGTGCCGGACCTGACGCTATGCCGGACCATGCCGTAGACCTGCTCGGCAAGGGACGGCGCACGGTGCAGCGCGTCGAAGACAAGTCCGCCCATCGCCTCCTCCCGGTTGCAGCGTATATCAGCTTCGTCGACAGTATACAGTTTATGTTTGAAACATTATACCGTCAAGCGCCCCGCTCCCAGGATTGACACCGGGTTGGCCCGGAGAACGGGCCATTCAACGAAGATCGCGCAAGGCGAACCGATGCGGCCGGGCGACATGCTGCGCGCTTGCCCCTTCCGGTCAAACGGCACTACAACAAGCGCCGAGAATCGACCCGTTGGGCCAAGGATCGGGATTTGAGCGAACCGAAGACAGACGAACGAGGCACCGCCGCCCCGACATGGCTGGACGGCGAGACCAAAGTGCTGGAAGCGCCGCACGACCACGGCACGGAGCTCAGGCTGTGGCTGCGCCTACTCACCTGCTCGACGCTGGTCGAAACGGAGATCAGACGGCGGCTGCGCGAGGAATTCGATTCCACCCTGCCCCGCTTCGACCTGATGGCGCAGCTGGAGCGTGCCAGGAACGGCATGGTGCTGGGCGAGCTTTCGAAGCGCATGATGGTCTCGCCCGGCAACATCACCGCGCTGGTCGAGCGCCTCGTCGAAAGCGGCCATATCAGCCGCACCACATCGCCCGCCGACCGGCGCGTGCAGATCATCGCGCTCACGCCGTTCGGCCGCGCGGCCTTCAAGAAGATGGCCGATGCCCATGCCGAATGGATATCGGAGCTGTTCGGCAAGGTGACGGCGAAAGGTGAACTGGCGCTGCTCGACCAGCTCGGCGAGCTGAAACATTCGATCGTCGCCGCCCTCGGCAAGAACGGCTGACCACACCGGACGCCCCTCCTTCTTCCTGCGACAGGCCGTCCGCAAAGATTCCCGTCGCAAATAACTTTAAGCTTGAAGTTTTTTTGGAACGGGGCCATTCTGCGACGACAGGGGCGGGCGACAAGCCGTCCACGAAGGTGCGATACGGAGGACGGCATGCGCATTGTCTGCATCGGTGGCGGGCCGGCAGGTCTCTACTTCGCCCTGCTGATGAAGAAGCAGAACCCAGCGCATCACGTCACGGTGGTGGAGCGCAACCGACCCTTCGACACCTTCGGCTGGGGCGTGGTGTTCTCCGACGCCACCATGCAGTCGATGCGCCAGTGGGACCCCGAGACGGCGGCGACCATCGAGGACGCCTTCAACCACTGGGACGACATCGAACTGGTGTTCAAGGGCCGCAAGATCCGCACCACAGGCCATGGCTTCGTCGGCATCGGCCGCAAGAAGATGCTGAACATCCTGCAGGAACGCTGCCTCGAACTCGGTGTCGAACTGGTGTTCGAGCGCGAGGTGCAGGATGACGGCGAGTTCCCCGAGGCCGACCTCATCATCTCCTCGGACGGGGTCAATTCCCGCACCCGGGCAAAGTATGCCGAGATCTTCAAGCCCGACATGCTGGTGCGGCCGAACCGCTTCATCTGGCTCGGCACCGAAAAGCGCTTCGACGCCTTCACCTTCGACTTCCAGCGGACCGAGCACGGCTGGTTCCAGGCACACATCTACCGCTTCGACGACAAGACCTCGACCTTCATCGTCGAGACGACCGACGAAGTGTTCAAGGCACACGGCATCGACAAGATGGACCAGGACCAGTCCATCGCGTTCTGCGAAAAGCTGTTCGCCGATACCCTCGACGGCCATTCGCTGATGAGCAACGCGCGCCATCTGCGCGGCTCGGCCTGGCTGAACTTCGGCCGGCTGATCTGCGAGAAATGGAGCCATTTCAACGGCAACAGCCATGTCGTGCTGATGGGCGACAGCGCCCATACCGCGCATTTCGCCATAGGTTCGGGCACCAAGCTCGCCATCGACGATGCCATCGAGCTGACCAACCAGTTCAATCGGATCGGCCACGGGCGCGAAAACATCCCGGCCGTGCTGGAGGCTTACGAAGAAGTGCGCCGGGTTGACGTCGCCCGCATCCAGAACGCGGCGCGCAACGCCATGGAGTGGTTCGAGGTGGTCGGCCACCGCTATGCCGACACGCTGGAACCGGAGCAGTTCATGTATTCCATGCTGACGCGCTCGCAGCGCATCAGCCACGAGAATCTGCGCCTGCGCGATCCCGTCTGGCTGGAGGGTTACGAGCGCTGGTTCGCGGAGCGCGCCGGCGCGCCGGCCTCACCGAACGGCCACCCGGTGCCACCGATGTTCACGCCCTATTCGGTCCGCGGCCTGAAGCTGGCCAACCGCATCGTCATGTCGCCGATGGCGATGTATTCGGCAACGGACGGCGTGCCGGACGATTTCCATCTCGTCCATATCGGCGCGCGCGCCATGGGCGGCGCCGCACTGGTCTTCCCGGAGATGACCTGCGTGTCCCCAGATGCCCGCATCACACCGGGCTGTCTCGGCCTGTGGAACGAGGAGCAGAAGGAAGCCTTCCGCCGCATGGTCGCTTTCGTGCACGAGAAGACGCCGGCGAAGATCGGGATGCAGCTCGGCCATGCCGGCCGCAAGGGCGCCACCAAAGTGGCCTGGGAAGGCACCGACCAGCCGGTCGAGCACGGCGGCTGGCCACTCGTCTCGGCCTCGGCCATCCCCTATCTGCCGCATTCGGTCGTGCCGCGCGCAGCGTCACGCGAGGACATGGACCGCATCACCGCGGATTTCGTGCGCGCCGCCAAGTGGTCCGACGAGGTCGGCTTCGACATACTCGAGCTGCATTGCGCGCACGGCTACCTTCTGTCCGCCTTTTTGTCGCCACTGACCAACACACGCGACGACGAATATGGCGGCAGCCACGAGAACCGCGCCCGCTATCCGCTGGAAGTATTCCGCGCCATCCGCGCGGTGTGGCCAGCCGACAAGCCGATCTCGGTGAGGCTCTCCACCAACGACTGGCACGAGGGCGGCAACACGCCGGAGGACGCCGCGATCTTCGCGCAGATGTTCAAGGAGGCCGGCGCCGACCTGATCGACTGCTCGGCCGGGCAGGTGGTGAAGGACGAGCATCCGGTCTACGGCCGCATGTGGCAGACGCCGTTCTCGGACAAGATCCGCAACGAAATCCAGGTGCCGACCATCGCCGTCGGCGCCATCTCCGAGGCCGACCACGCCAATTCGGTCATCGCCGCCGGCCGCGCCGATCTCTGCGCCATCGCCCGCCCGCATCTGGCCGACCCGGCCTTCGTGCTGCATGAGGCGGCGAAGGTCGGCTATGCCGGACAGGTCTGGCCGAAGCAGTACTACCAGGGCCGCGTGCAATACGAGACAGGGTTGGCTCGCGCCGCTGCGGTTGCAGCCGCTCCCCCGGCGGGCAAGGCATGAGCGGGAAGGCGCGCCACGCGCTTGTCACCGGTGCCGGCAGCGGCATCGGCCGGGCGATCGCGCTTTCGCTGGCCGGGCGCGGCCACGCCGTCAGCCTCGCCGGCCGCCGCGCCGAGCCGCTGGAAGCCGTGCGCGCGGAGATCGAGGCCGCGGGCAGCAAGGCGATCGTTCTCGCCGGCTTCGACGTGACCGATGCCGCCTCGGTGGAGACCGGCGTCGCCAAGGCTATCGACCGTTTCGGCGACATCGCCGTGCTGGTGAACTCCGCCGGCGAGGCGCCGTCCGCGCCATTCGAGAAAACCGATCCGGCCTTCTGGAACCGAGTGATCGGCATCAACCTCACCGGCACCTACCTGGTCACGCAGGCGGCGCTCGCCTCGGTGCGCCGCGCCGGCAAGGGCCGTATCGTCAACGTCGCCAGTACGGCCGGCCTGACCGGCTACCCTTACGTTTCCGCCTACTGCGCCTCCAAGCACGGCGTCGTCGGCCTCACGCGCGCGCTGGCACTGGAACTGGCGCGCACGGACGTCACCGTCAACGCCGTCTGCCCCGGCTTCACCGACACGCCGCTGCTCGACGGCGCGGTTGAAACCATTACGGCCAAGACCGGCCGCGGCGCCGACGAGGCGCGCGCCGCACTTGCCAAGGCCAACCCGCAGGGCCGCCTCGTCAGCCCCGAGGAAGTGGCCGACACGGTGCTCTGGCTCGCTTCGGAGGGAGCAGGTGCGATAACCGGCCAGGCGATCGCGGTGGCCGGTGGTGAAGTGATGGCAGGCTGAAACCGGAGGACGCCATGGCTGGACAAAAAGGCGAATTGGAAAAAGGCATCACGCAGAACGGCGCCGGCTTCGAGGGCACGGAATGGAACATCCTCGGGCAGCGCTATTTCCCCAAGGCGGTTTCGGACTCCGCCTTTGCCTTTGAAACCAACAGCGAGCCGGGCCAGTTCGTGCCCGTCCACATCCATCCGACACAGGACGAATTCATCCTCGTGCAGGAAGGGCAGTTGGAACTGAAGCTCGACGGCCAATGGTTCACCGCCAGGGCCGGCGACCTAGTGCGCATGCCGCGCGGCTATTTCAACAAATCCGACAAGCCGGTGAAGGCGCTGTTCTGGGTCGCGCCGGCCGGCAGGCTCAAGGCCCTTTTCGAAGGACTGCACAACCTGACCGACGTCGAGGAAGTGGTGCGGCTCTCGGCTGCTCACGACGTCGACTTCCTGCCGCCTTCGGCAAACGACTGAAACAGGCGCGGCCGGCGATCGCCGGCTGCCGCCACGACAAGGGATTCCGCGCGAATGACCAATCCGATGCAGGCCAAGCGCCATCCGTTCAAGGATCACGCGCCGAAACATTTCCGCTTCGAGACGGACGCCGACGGGCGCGTGGCCACCATCACGCTCGACCGGCCGGAGAAGAAGAATCCGCTGACCTTCGAGAGCTACGAGGAACTGGGCAACCTGTTCCGTTCGCTGCACAGGGCGAGCGACGTGCGCGCCATCGTGATAACCGGCGCCGGCGGCAATTTCTGCTCCGGCGGCGACGTGTTCGAGATCATCGAGCCGCTGACCAAGATGGCGATGCCGGACCTGATCGATTTCACCCGGCTGACCGGCGACCTTGTGCGGCAGATGCGCGCCTGCCCGCAGCCGATCATCTCGGCGATCGACGGCATCTGCGTCGGCGCCGGCGCCATCATCGCCATGGCTTCCGATCACCGCCTCGCCACGCCGGAGGCGAAGACCGCCTTCCTGTTCACCCGGGTCGGGCTTGCCGGCGCCGACATGGGCGCCTGCGGCATCCTTCCGCGCATCATCGGCCAGGGCCGCGCCGCCGAACTTCTGTTCACCGGCCGGGTAATGAGTGCGCAGGAAGGCCTTGCCTGGGGCTTCCACAACGCCCTGCACGAGCGCGACGCGCTGCTGCCCGCCGCGCAGAAATTCGCCCGCATGCTTGCCGACGGCCCGTGGTTCGCCCATGCCATGACCAAGAAGATGCTCGACCAGGAATGGGCGATGGGCATCGACCAGCTCATCGAATCGGAAGCGCAGGCGCAGGCCATCTGCATGGCGACCGGAGACTTCCGCCGCGCCTTCGAGGCTTTCGCCGCCAAGGCGAAGCCCGCCTTCGAGGGGAACTGAGCCATGGCCGGACATGCCGCGACCGCCGGGCCGCCGAGCCGCGAGGCTCTCGACTGGCCGTTCTTCGAGGATCGTCACCGCACGCTGGCGACCGATCTGGACGCCTTCATCGCCAGGGGCGGGCTGGGCGCCATCGACCATGCCGACGCCGACGGCGCCTGCAAGAAACTGGTGAAGGCGCTCGGCGCCGGCGGCTTTCTGAAGGCCTGCGTGCCGGCCGCCTATGGCGGTGCTTCCGAAGTCATCGACAGCCGCGCGCTCTGCCTGACGCGCGAGACGCTGGCCTATGCCGACGGGCTGGCCGACTTCGCCTTCGCCATGCAGGGGCTGGGTACCGGTGCCATCAGCCTGTCGGGATCGGAGGAACTGAAACAGCGCATCCTGCCGAAGGTCGCCGCCGGCGAGCTGATCTCGGCCTTCGCGCTGACCGAACCGGAGGCCGGTTCCGACGTGGCGGCGATGGCGACCGCCGCGCGTCGTGACGGCGACGCCTATGTGCTCGACGGCGAAAAAATCTTCATCTCCAACGGCGGCATCGCCGACGTCTATACGGTCTTCGCCCGCACGGGCGAGGCGCCCGGCACGCGCGGCATCTCAGCCTTCGTCGTCTTCGCCGACACGCCGGGCTTCTCGACCGCCGAGCGTATCGAAACGATCGCGCCGCATCCGCTGGCGCGTATCCGCTTCGACAATTGCCGCATTCCGGCCTCGCAGCTTCTCGGGACACCGGGCGAAGGCTTCAAGATCGCCATGCGCACGCTGGACATCTTCCGTCCGTCGGTTGCGGCGGCGGCGCTCGGCTTCGCCCGTCGCGCGCTGGACGAAGCGGTCGCGCACGCCCGCTCGCGAAAAATGTTCGGCGCCACGCTGGCCGACCTGCCGACGGCGCAAAGCACGCTGGGCGACATGGCCACCGCAATAGATGCGGCCGCCCTGCTCGTCGCCCGTGTCGCCTGGCGGCGCGACGTGCAGAAATTGCCGATCACCCGCGAGGCCGCAATGGCCAAGCTGACGGCGACCGAGAACGCACAGTGGGTCATCGACCAGGCGGTGCAGATGTTCGGCGGGCGCGGCGTGCGCGTCGGCGAGATCACCGAGAAACTCTATCGCGAGATCCGGGCGCTGCGCATCTACGAGGGCGCCACCGAGGTTCAGAAGCTGATTATCGGCCGCGAGCTGATGAAGGCGGCGAAACAGGGAGAGGGAACATGACAGTCCGTATCAGCCTGGAGACGACCGATGCTTGAATTCCTGCAACCCGAAGGCTGGGCCAAGCCGATCGGCTACGCCAACGGTGTCGCGGCAACCGGGCGCACGATCTTCGTCGGTGGCCAGATCGGCTGGAACGGCCAGTGCCAGTTCGAGACGGACGACTTCGTCGGCCAGGTGCGACAGACGCTGGAGAATATCGTCGCGGTGCTGAAGGCAGGCGGCGCCGAGCCGCATCATATTACTTCCATGACCTGGTATTTCACCGACAAGAAAGAATACACAGCCAACCTGCGCGGCATCGGCCAAGCCTATCGCGACACGATCGGCCGGCATTTCCCGGCCATGGCCGCCGTGCAGGTGGTGGCGCTGATCGAAGACCGCGCCAAGATCGAAATCCAGGCCACCGCCGTGGTGCCAGGCTGACACCATGGCTGCAGCACGGTTCTCGGAAACGGTGACAGGTGACGTTCGCGACGGCGTGCTCGTCGTGACGATCGACAATCCCCCCGTCAACGCGCTCTCGGCGGATGTTCGCGCCGGCTTGATGGCCGCACTGGATCATGCAAAAGCGAGTGCCGATATCGTCGGCGTGGCCGTCACCGGCGCCGGCCGCATCTTCATCGGCGGTGCCGACATCCGCGAATTCGGCAAGCCGCCCGTCGAACCCCACCTGCCCGACGTTCTCGACCGTATCGAGAATTTCGCAAAGCCGGTGATCGCCGCCATCAATGGCGCTGCGCTCGGCGGCGGCTGCGAGGTCGCGCTGGCCTGCCATGGCCGCATCGCCGGCGAAAAAGCGAGCTTCGGCCTACCCGAGGTGAAGCTCGGCATCGTGCCGGGCGCCGGCGGCACCCAGCGGCTGCCGCGCCTTATCGGCATCCCGGCGGCGATCGACATGACCGGCACGGGCCGCAGCGTCAAACCGGAGGAAGCCGCCCGCCTCGGCCTCGCCGACAAGATCGCCGCCGATCCCGTTACCGAGGCGGCGCAGCTTGCCCGTGCCGTCGCCGGCACGCCGCTCCGGCGCACGGGTGCCCTCACCGTTCCGGTGGCGGACGCCGCAACCGTCGAGGCCGCGGCGAACAAGGTCCTGTCGAAGGCCCGCGGCCAGGCGTCCCCGGGCGAAGCGGTGCGTCTCGTGAGGGCCGCGGCGGACATGGGCCTCCGGGACGGCCTTGCCGAGGAGCGTGCGACGTTCATCCGGCTGCGCGATTCGCGTGAGGCGGCCGCACTTCGCCACGTCTTCTTCGCCGAACGCGCCGCCGGCAAGCTGGACAAGCTCGACGGCGTCGCGCCACGCGAGGTCAAAACGGTGGGCATCGTCGGCACCGGGCTGATGGGGGCGGGTATTGCGGTTGCCACGCTGACGGCCGGCTATCGCGTCATTGGCGTTGAGCAGACGGAGGAGGCCGCCGCCGCGGGCCGCGACCGGATCGCCGGCATGCTCGACAAGGCAATGCAGTCCGGTCGCCTCACTGCCGCAACACGGGACCAGTGCCTCGCCCGGCTGACTGTCGCGGCCGATGCCGGGGAACTCGCACCGGCCGATCTCGTCATAGAGGCTGTGTTCGACGATCTCACCGTCAAGACCGACCTGTTCCGCAAACTCGACGGCATCGTCAGAGCGGACGCCGTCCTCGCCACCAACACCAGCTACCTCAATCCGGACGAGATCGCGGCCGCGACGGCGCATCCCGAGCGCGTCGTCGGCCTGCATTTCTTCTCGCCGGCCAACATCATGCGGCTCACCGAAGTGGTGGACTGCAAGGCCACCGCGCCGGACGTGCTGGCGACCGCACTGGCCTTCGCGAAGAAGCTCGGCAAGCTGCCCATCGTTTGCGGCGTCACCGAGGGCTTCATCGGCAACCGCATCTATTCGGCCTATCGCCGCGAAGCGGAGTTCATGGTCGAGGACGGGGCGGAGCCGCAGGACGTCGACGCGGCGCTGGAAGCCTGGGGTTTCCCGATGGGCATCTTCGCCGTCAACGACATGGCCGGGCTGGAGATCGCCTGGGCAAAACGCAAGCGGCAGGCGGCGATGCGCGACCCGAAGGAACGCTACGTCGAAATTCCCGACCGGCTGTGCGAGGCCGGTCGCTTCGGCCGCAAGAGCGGGCGCGGTTGGTACGACTATTCGAGCGGCCATCGTGCCGTCGACCCGCAAGTCACCGCGCTGATCGAGACCGCCCGCGCCGCCAAGGGAATCGTGCCGCGCCGATTCTCGTCCGAGGAGATCGTCGCCCGCCTGCTGAAGGCCATGGCCAACGAAGGAAGTGCCCTGCTGGCCGAAGGCATCGCGGCACGCGCCTCCGACATCGACCTCGTGATGATCAACGGCTATGGTTTCCCGGCCTACAAAGGCGGCCCGATGTTCGCTTCCGCCTCGCCGTCGTAAACTGTATACTGATTTTTCCGGACCGCTCTCGTCTTGCTGCGGTTTTTCCGGGAAATGCGCCTATCAACTCAAGCTTGAACAAAGTTTCAGGCTTGAACAGTATACTGTTCTGTGGTTGAATTTTTGATCATATGCTCAATAGCGGCCGCCTGTCGGGCCGCAGGCGGAGACGGGAATGAACGGCTTTCTGGCAAACCACGAAACCAGGTCGGCGCTGACGGGCATCCGCGCGCAGATCCAGGATTTGAGGACGGAAAACATCGCCAAGCTGGCGGTGCGCGCCAGGGCATTGGGCGACGTCATCCCGCTGTGGTACGGCGAGGGCGACATGGTCACGCCGACCTTCATCCGCGACGCCGCCAAGGCGGCGTTGGACGCCGGCCAGACATTCTATGTGCCGAACATGCGCGGCGCCGACGGACTGAACGCGGCGCTGTCGGAATACCAGTCGCGCATCCACGGCCGCCCGATCGCGATCAACCGCTCGACGGTCGCGCCCGGCGGCATGCAGGCGCTTTATCTGGCGCTGGAAATGCTGGTCGATGTCGGCACCAACGTGGTCTATGTCGAGCCGCAATGGCCCAACATCCATAACGCGATCCACATGATCGGCGGCGAGCCGCGGCCGGTGGCGCTGAAATTCGACGGCGACTGGAAGCTGGACCTCGACGCGCTCTATGCCCGCTGCGACGCGCGCACCCGCGCGATCTTCCTGTCGACGCCATGCAACCCGACCGGCTGGACGGCGAGCATCGAGGAGATGCGGGCGCTGCTCGAGTTCAGCCGCGAGCGCGGCATCTGGATCATCTCCGACGAGGTTTACGGCCGACTCTATTTCGACGGCGACGTGGCGCCGTCGATGATGCAGATCGCCGAGGACGACGACCGCGTCATGACAATCAACAGTTTCTCCAAGTCGTGGGCAATGACCGGCTGGCGGATCGGCTGGCTTACGCATCCGACAGCCTTGGCCGACCATATGGGCGCCATGACCCAGTATGCCAACAGCGGCACCGCCGCCTTCGTGCAGGCCGGCGCCGAGACGGCGATCCGCAAGGGCGAAGGGCTGGTGTCGGAAATCCGCGAGCGCGCGCGCCGGGGGCTCGACATGGCCTATGAAGCCCTGGGGCCGCTCAACCGCGTTGTGCTGCCGCCGAAGCCGAAAGGCGGCATGTATGCCTTCTTCGCCCTGCAGGGAGAATCGGACGCCAACGCCGCCTGCACCCGCATCCTGGAGGAAGCGCGCGTCGGCCTGGCGCCGGGCCACCTGTTCGGCGACGCATCGAAGGCGTTCCTGCGCATGTGCGTGATGCGCAACGAGAAGGAGCTCGGACAGGCGCTGGAACGCATGGTCGCAGCACTCAGATAGGGAAGAGAGGAACGCCCGGCCGTAACATGAGCGGCACGGGCACGATCAACGGGAGGAGATCAGGAATGTATCGTCGTCAACTGCTGGGCGGCTTCGCCGCCGTCATGCTGGCCCTAGGCGGTATCGGGACGGCGCAAGCCGAAACGCTGACCGTCGGCGCCTACCCCGCCAACCCGCCATGGGAGAACAAGACCGAGAGCGGTACGTTCGAAGGCTTCGAGGTCGATCTGGTCAACGAGATCGGCAAGCGGCTCGGCGCCGAAATCCAGATCCAGGATCTCGGCTTCCAGGCGCTGTTCGCCGCCACCGCGTCCGGCCGCATCGACATGGCGATCTCGTCCATCTCGATCACCAACGACCGCTTGCAGAACCAGTCCTTCACGCAAGGCTACTACGACAGCGATATCGCGCTGATCGCCGGCGACGACACCAAGCTGACCGGGCTGGCCGACATGAAGGGCAAGACCATCGGCGCCATCTCGGCTTCCGTCGGCGAGGCCTGGATCAAGGCCAATACGGAAAAGTACGGCATCGGCGAATACCGCGGCTACGATACCCAGCAGAACCTGCTGCTCGACGTGCAGTCGGCCCGTCTCGACGGCGCCATCGGCGACATCGCCGGCTTCCAGTTCGCCTTCACTAAGATGAAGGGCATGAAGGTGGTCGAGGCGATCCCGACCGGTGACAAGTTCGCCATCATGATGAAGAAGGGCTCGCCACTGCTGGAGCGCGTCAACGACGCCATCAGCGCCATCAAGAAGGACGGCACGATGGCCGCCCTGCACAAGAAATGGCTGGGTGCGGACGCCGCCGCCGACTCGTCCATCAACAAGGTGCTGCCCATTCCGCAAGCGCAGTAACCCGACTTGACGGAAGCGGGCTTCGATGCAGCCATGCATGATTTCATGCATGGCTGCCTTCGTCAGGCAGCACTGCAATCGAACACGCTGAGGGATCGGCCATGGAATTGATCGACACCTTCTTCAACTGGCCCGTGCTGGTGCGGGCCTTCCCGATCCTGCTGCGCGGACTGGCGAATACGCTGCTGCTCGGCTGCGCTTCCATCGTCATCGGCAGCATCGCCGGCCTGCTGGTCTGCCTTGCCCGGCTCTACGGGCCGCGCCCGCTCAGGACGGTGGCGATCCTCTATGTCGATATCTTCCGGGCATTGCCGATCCTGGTGGTGCTGATCCTGATCTATTACGCCCTGCCTTTCGTCGGCATCCGGCTGTCGGCGTTCGCCTCGGCCACCATCGCGCTGTCGATGGTGTTCGCCGCCTTCACCGCGGAAGTCTGCCGCGCCGGCATCGAGAGCATCCCGAGGGGGCAGTTCGAAAGTGCCGCGGCGCTCGGCCTGTCGTTCTGGCTGTCGATGCGCAAGGTCATCCTGCCGCAGGCGCTGCGCGTCACCACCGCACCGCTGACCAGCAACTGCGTGTCGGTCTTCAAGGATACGGCGCTCGCCTCGGTCGTCGCCATGCCGGACCTGCTCAAGCAGGCGACGGACGCGCAGGCGCTGATGGCCAACCCGACGCCGCTGATCGGCGCGGCGATCATCTACCTCGCCTTCCTTTGGCCGCTGGTGCGCCTCGTCGGCTATCTCGAAAACCGCAGCAAGCAGCAGATGAAGGGCTGAGGCGGCCTACCAGCCGACCCGCCGGCCATCGAAGGCCAGGAACAAACCGCTGAGCGCCGGCGTCGCCGTGGCAATGATGGCGCGCAGAGCACGGGCGCTGTCCGCCGCCGGCAACACCGCCTCCTCGCCGCCCATGTCGGTCTTCACCCAGCCCGGATGCAGTGACAGCACGCCAATGCCGTCCGGTTCGAGGTCGCGGGCGAGTTGGACCGTCGCCATGTTGAGCGCGGCCTTGGAGCAGCGATAGGCGTAGTCGTCGTCATCGTCGTCGAGCAGGCCTTCGGCCATCGAGCCGGCGCGGGAGCCGATATTGGCGACGACGGGATCGCGGCCGAGGCGCAGGTTCGCCAGCAAGGCGCGCGTCACCAGCACCGGTCCCAGCGTATTGACGCGCAGCACGTCGAGGAACTCGTCCGGCTGGAAGGCGTCAAGCCCGGCGGCGGGGCTGCGCACGGCGGCGTTGTTGACGAGCACGTCCAGCGGCCGGCCGGCGAGCCGTGCTGCCAGTGCCGAAATCGACTCCGGATCGGCGACGTCGAGCGGCTGGAATTCGACGCCGGGCTCGAAACTGCCCGCCGGCAAGCTGCGGCCGCAGGCGATCACCTGCCACCCGTCGGCCGCATATTGCCGGACCAGTTCGCGGCCGAGGCCGCGCCCGGCGCCGGTGACGAGCACCGTGCCGGGTTGTTCTGCCTCAGCGGCCACTCGCTACGCTCCGTGGCCTGCCGGCAGCTTCCTGCCGGGCGATTGCGGCATATATCTCGCCGGAGAATTTCACCGTGCGCTGCTGCGTCTCGTAGTCGACATGAGTGATGCCGAAAGGCGTGGTGTAGCCGTAAGCCCATTCGAAATTGTCCATCAGCGTCCAGGCGAAGTAGCCACGCACCGGCACGCCCTCGCTTGCGGCTTTCGCCACTTCGCTCAGGTGATCGACATAATAGGCGGCGCGCAGCTCGTCCCAGACATGGCCGTCTGCACCAACCGCCTCCGGCCGCGTGGCGACACCGTTCTCGGAAATGTAGATCTCTTTCGGCGCATAATTGTCGTTCACGTAGCGCAGAACGTCGTACATGCAGCGCGGCCAGATCTCGTAGCCGACGGCGGAATAAAGGCCCTCCGGCTGGACGCGGCGATAGTTGAGCGGCGCCAGTTCCGTGCCCTCGGCGATGACCGAGCGGCGGTAGATGTTGACGCCGAGATAGTCGACGGGCGCGGCGATGATCGCATTGTCGTCGGCACGGATTTCCGGCAGCAGGTCGCCGTACAGCGCCAGCATGTCCTGCGGATAAGAGCCCTTGAAGACGGCGTCGAGGAACCAACGGTTCTGCGCGCCGTCGAAGCGCCGCGCGGCCGCAACGTCGCGCGGATCGGCGCTGGCGGGTTCGGCGACGTTGAGGTCGAAGACAATACCGACCGAGGCGTCCGGCGCTTCGGCACGGATCGCCGGAACCGCCTTGCCGTGGCCGAGCAGTGCGTGGTGGCTGGCGGTCACGCCGCCCCTGGTGCCGTCGCGCAGCCCCGGCGCGTCCTCGCCGGAAGCGTGGCCGGACCAGCAGAAGGTCCACGGCTCGTTGAGCGTGGTCCATTTCTTGACGCGGTCGCCGAAGCTGCGCGCGGCGAGCGCCGCATAGTCGGCCAGCGCGTCGGCGGTGGCGCGGTTGTACCAGCCGCCTTCGTCCTGCAACGCCTGCGGCAGGTCCCAGTGGTAGAGCGTGGCGTAGGGCTCGATGCCTGCCGCGAGAAGATCGTCGATCAGCCGGTCGTAGAAGGCGACGCCCCTAGCGTTCACCGCGCCGCGCCCCTCAGGCATCAGCCGCGTCCAGGCGAAGGAGAAGCGGTAGGCCGAAAGGCCCAACTCTTTCAGTATCGCAATATCGTCCTTCCAGCGGTGGTAGCTGTCGCAGGCGATGGCGCCGCTGGAGCCGTCGATGATGACGCCCGGCACCTTGCAGAAGCGGTCCCAGATGCTCTCGCCCTTGCCGTCCTCCGCCGGCGCGCCCTCGATCTGGTAGGCGGCGGTAGCGGCGCCGAAGACGAAGTTTTCCGGCAGAACGAGCGAGGTCGCGCGCGCCTTGAGGGCGCGTCTGTTATCGATGCTTGATGTCATATTTTCTCTCGACTGTGCTGACCAGGCTGGCCGCCGCGAGCGTCAGCAGGATGTAGAAGATGGCGGCGGAATTGTAGGGCGCGAACGGCAGGAAGCTGGCCGACTGGAACTCGCGCATGCGCTGGGTGATGTCGCGGATCGACAGGATCGACAAGAGCGAGGTGTCCTTGAGGATGGCGATCAGTTCGTTGCCGAGCGGCGGGATGATGATGCGGAAGGCCTGCGGCAGGATGACGAGACGCGCCGTCTGCCAGCCGTTCAAGCCGAGGCTGCGCGCCGCCTCGATCTGGCCGCGCGGGATGGCGTTGATGCCGGAACGGAAGATTTCGGCCAGATAGGCGGAATAGGCGAGCGCCATGGCTGCGATGCCGCGCGCCAGGTTGGGCGGGTCGAACACGCCCTGCGTGGCGTCCTTCAGCGCACCGGCCAACGGCAGGCCGACATAGAGCACGATGACCAGCATGGGGATACCGCGAATGGTGTCGACGATGAATTCCGAGCCGATGGAGAGCGGATGGCGGCGATGGATATGACCGCCGAAGGTGAGCAGGCCGATGACGATGGCAAGCACCGCCAGCGTGATGCCGGAAGCCTTGTCTCGGTCGTTGAGCGCCGAGGTCTTCCATAGCACCGGCAGGTCGGCAGGCGCGGCGGCAACAGGCAGCAGGGCGGCGCTGACATCGGCCTTTTTCGCCAGCGCGGCGACGGCGTCGGCCGGTCCCTTGAAGGTTCGCAGCGGCACCTCGTCTTCCGGCGCGTCGGGAAACTGGCCGTAGCGGACGGCGCCGATCATGCCGGACGGCGTACCGGCCACGACGGCGACCTTGCCGCCGAGGTTGCCGACCAGCGCGTAATCGTCACGCGGTTGCAACAGGAACCACGCCGCGGCGACGGCGAGCAGCGCGGCGATGGCGATGAAGGTGAAATGCGCGCGCCGGCTGTAGTCGAGCTTGAGCAGGCCGACCCAGACGAGGCCGAGCAGCGCGGCGAGAATGTAGGCCGCGACTGCTGCGCGAATGGTGGTGGCGACGCCGGCGGCGAATGCCATCGGCGCGATGAAGAGAATGCCGACTAGGCCGAGGCCGTTGACCGCGAGCAGGATCATCCGCCCGGTCTTGCCCGCTCGGCCGCCGGTGAAGAAGAAGAGCGCCAGCGCCAGGACCGTCACAGCCAGATAGGCCCAGAACAGTGCAGAGGCGTATCCGTTCACCATCGCTTCGGCGGCGTCGGTCAGCTTGCGCGGCGTCACGCCCTGCACGACCAGCCTGGAGGTGAAGGGATCGACAGCGTTGGCGACGATGGAGGCGGCGTAGGGACGGACGACGCCGGTTGCGGCAACCGCGATGGCGGCGATCAGATTAAGCGCGCCGCAGGTCATCGCAAGGCGAGGCCGTCGCGCCGCCGCGCGTGAAAACAGGACGACGCCAAGCCCGGCCGCGAACGCCAGCGTGAGCAACAGGAAGCCGGGTACGAAGGCCGAGGACCCATGCTCGATGCCGATGATGGCGCGCAGCGAGCGCTGGTAGTCGCCCGACGAGGCGAACAGGTAGACGATGAACGGCAGGGCGGCGAGGATGATCAGGTTGCTCGGCCGCAGGCGCATCAGGAACCGCATCTCAATCCGCCCTCCGCGAGAAAATGGCTCCGGCGCCCTGCGACGCCGGAGCCGATAGCCAAGTTACTTGGCGCCCCAGTACTTCTGGATCAGCGCGTCGAGGCTGCCGTCGGCCTTGATCGCCTCGATGCCCTCATTGAAGGCGGCGACGTTCTCATCGCCCTTGCGGAAGACGAGGCCGAGCGGGTCGGACTGCAGGTTGCGGATCGGCACCACCAGCTCGCCGGCGAATTCCTTTTCGTAGGCGGCGGCGTTGGCGCCGTTGATGACGACGCCGTCGACATCCTTGTTCTTGAGCGCGATGAGGGAGGCAGCGAAGCTGTCATAGGCGATGACGTTGTCCTTGCCGACGATGCCTTCGGCGACCTGCGCATCGGTGGTGTTGGCCTGGGCCGAAAGCTTCTTGCCCTTGGTCTTGAAGTCGTCGGCGGTCAGGCCTTCGTCCTCGACGCGCATCAGGATGGCCTGGCTGTTGACGATGTAGGGCTCGGAGAAATCCATCGCCTTCTTGCGCTCGTCGGTGATGGAGACGCCGGACGCGACAAGGTCGAAGCTGCCCTGGTCGAGGGCTGCGAAGATGCCGTCCCAGCCGGTCGTGACGAACTCTGCCTTGCAGTTGATCTTGGCGCAGATGGCGTTGACCACGTCGACGTCGAAGCCGACGATCTGGCCGGTCGCCGTATCGACGCTTTCCATCGGCGGCGAGGTGGTGTCGGAGCCCACCTTCAGCAGTTTACCGCCGAGGTCGGCGGCGTGCGCCGCGCCCGACGTCATAAGCGCTAGTGCGAAGCCAATCAGGATTTTCTTCATCTCGTTTCCTCCGTTTTCAAGATTCCAGGGTGGGTCTGCGACGGCTCAGGCGGCCGCCCAGATCGTCCGGCTGCCGGCCGATCATTTCCGGCCGGAAGACTTCTCTCAGTCCGGCGGGATCCTCGCCGGCCATGCGCAGCAAAAGGAACTCGCCCAGCCGGCGGCCGAGCAATTCGATCGGCTGATAGAAGGTGGTGACGGGCGGGTTGAAATAGGCGCTGACGTTGATGTCGTCATAGGCGATCACGTCGACGTCCTCGCCGACGCGAAGGCCGATGCTGCCGAGCGCCGAAAGCACGCCGAGCGTGGTCGCCTCGTTGACGCAGACCAGCGCCGTCGGCGGCACCGAGCCCTTGAACAGCGCCAGCGTGCTGTCGCGGCCGAAGCGCGCGGTGAGGTCTCCGCCCTTCACGAGATCCAGCGACGGTTCCAGCCCGGCCTCGCGAAAGGCGCGGCAAAAGCCGTCGATCCTGTCCAGTGCGTAGGACAGGCGCGGCGCGGCATTGATGAGGCCGATGCGGCGATGGCCGCCGGCGATTAGCCGCGCGGTCGCCGCATGCGACGCCCATTCGTTGTCGACGTCGACATGGGCGTAGACGAGCGGCTGGCGGCAACGGCCGAGCGACACGAAGGGGAAGTCGGCCTCGACCAGCATGGCGATGCGCTCGTCGTCGGCAAGCACGCCGGAGAAGATCAAGCCGTCGGCAAGCCGCTGGCCGGCGATGCGGCGGGCGACGGCGCAGGCATCGTCAAAGCTACGATAGCCATGCACGGCAAGCTGATAGTCGCTGCCGTCCAGCGCCTGGGAGATGCCGCTGAGGATCTGCGTATACTCGACACCGTCCCATTCGTAGCCGGCCGCCGAGGTGATCGGCATCAGCACGGCCGCCTGGTAGGTCTTGCCGGTGCGCAATGCCATGCCGCGGGCGTTGGCCTGGTAGCCCAGTTCGCGGGCGGCGGAGAGGATCGCCTCGCGCGTGGCGTCGGTGACGACGGGCGAGCCGCGCAGCGCCTTAGAAATCGTCGCGATCGAATAGCCGGTATGCGCCGCGAGCGTCTTGATCGTCGGCGACGACCGACCGGATGTGGACCTGCCCTCGGCCATGATTGCCGCCCCGCTCACTCCTTTAGTCGTGACGCTATCAGCCGATAAAAACGATTTCAAGGAAAATAAAAACGTTTTTATTTTGAAACGCAAAACGAACTTGGACGACGATGCCGTGGCACCGTCGTCCGACACAGTCCAACTTCCTGAAGCCAGATGCCTCAGCGCGAGGGCGGGGCGTACATCAGGCCGCCCTTGTTCCACAGCGCGTTCAGGCCACGCTCGATCTTGAGTTCGCTCGAAGCGCCGAGATTGCGCTCGAAGATCTCGCCGTAATTGCCGACGGCGGAGACGATCGCATAGGCGAAACGGGGATCGAGACCGAGCTGCTGGCCGTTGTCGCCCTCGACGCCGAGGAAGCGCGTCACCACCGGATTGGCCGATTTCAGGCTGGCCTCGGCGTTCTGCTTGGTGATGCCAAGTTCCTCAGCCTCGATCAGCGAGAACAGCGTCCAGCGCACGACGTTGAACCACTTGTCGTCGCCCTGGCGCACGGCTGGGCCCAGCGGCTCCTTGGAGATGATCTCCGGCAGCACCATGAAGCCGTTCGGATCGGCCAGCTTGAGACGCTGCGCATAGAGCGCCGAGGCGTCGGTCGAATAGACGTCGCAACGGCCCGTCTCGAAGGCCTTGATGACGCCGTCAGCGGAATCGATCACCACCGGCTGGTATTCCATCTTGTTGGCGTGGAAATAGTCGGTCAGGTTCTGCTCGGTCGTCGTGCCCTGCTCGGTGCATACGGTCGCCCCGGACAGCTTCAGCGCGCTGTCGACGCCGAGCTTCTTCGGGATCATGAAGCCCTGTCCGTCGTAATATGCGGTGCCGACGAAATGGATACCCATGCCGGAATCGCGCGACAGCGACCAAGTGGTCTGGCGCGACAGAAGATCGACCTCGCTCGACTGCAGGGCGGTGAAGCGGTCCTTGGTGGAGAGCGGCACATAGCTCACCTTTTCCGGATCACCGAACACCGCCGCCGACACCGCGCGGCAGAAATCGACGTCGAAGCCGACCCATTTACCCGCCGCGTCCGGCGCCGAGAAGCCGGCGACGCCCTCGCTGACGCCGCAACGCACCGAACCGCGCGCCTTGACGTCGTCCAGCGTATCGGCGGCGGCCGCAGACGCGACGAACGCCGAGCCGGCCAGAAGCAGCGCTGCAAGAATTTCCCGTTTCATAAGATTCCTCCCTTGGTTGGAAAAAAGCAAAACCCTGCCCATAACCGGCGCGCGGGCGCCGGAAGCATTTTTGAACCGTGTCGCTCTGATGTGCCGCTACGGCGCCATACCGACGCGAAAACTGTTATTGCCCGCCGGCCTCAACCGCCTCGAACGTCTCCTCCAGGATCGCGACCAGAAGGTCGGCATCGGCGCGCGTGAAAATCATCGGCGGGCGCATCTTCAGCACGTTGTCGTGCGGTCCCTCGGTGCCCATCAGCGCGCCGCGCCGACGCACGCCGTCACAGATCTTCTTCGCCAGCGCGGTCGCCGGCACTTTCGTGCGGCGGTCTTCGACCAATTCGATGCCGAGGAACAGGCCCATGCCGCGCACGTCGCCGATCGATTCATGCCGTTCCTGCATGGCGCGGAAGCGCTCGACCAGATAGGCGCCGATCTCGGACGCGTTGCGGCGCAGGTCGCCCTGCTCGATAACGTCCAGCACGGCGAGGCCGGCGGCGCAGGACACCGGATTGCCGCCGAACGTGTTGAAATATTCCATGCCGTTGTTGAAGGAGGTCGCCACCTCTCGCGTCGTCACCAGGGCCGCCATCGGATGCGCGTTGCCGATCGGCTTGCCCATGGTGACGATGTCGGGCACGACGCCCTGCGTCTCGAAGGCCCACCAATGGCTGCCGACGCGGCCGAAGCCGACCTGCACCTCGTCGGCGACGCAAATGCCGCCGGCGGCGCGCACCATGGCATAGACTTCCTTCAGGTAACCTTCCGGCAGGAACACCTGGCCGGCGACGCTGGGAATGGATTCGGCGAGGAAGAAAGCCGGCGCGCGGCCCTGTTTCCGCATCGCTTCGATCTGCTCCGCCACGCTCGCGGCGAAGCGCCTGGCATGCTCTTCGACGGGCCAATCTTCCGGCGCGCGATAGCTGTCGGGGATGACGGCCTCGAAGACATGCGGCTTGCGGCCCTTGCCGCCCTTGCGCTTGTATTTGTAGGGGCTGAGGTCGATCAGTTCCTGCGTCGTGCCGTGATAGGCCCAGTCGAGCACAATGGCGTCCTCGCGCCCGGTATGGGTGCGCGCCATGCGCAGCATCAGGCTGTTGGCCTCGCTGCCGGAACAGGCGAAGGCGGCGACGCAGAGTTCCGGCGGCAGGGTCGCCGTGAGGCGCTCGCTGTAGGCGACGATGTTGTCATGCAGGTAGCGCGTGTTGGTGTTGAGCTTCGCCGCCTGCGTGGCGATGGCCTCGACCACATGCGAGTGCGCATGGCCGACGTGGCAGACATTGTTGAAGCAGTCGAGATAGGCGCGGCCGCGGTCGTCGATCAGCCACACGCCGTCGCCGCGCACGAACTTGATCGGCTCGGAATAGGAGATCGACAGGTTGGGCAGGAGCTTTGCCTTGCGTTCCGCGACGATCTCGGCGCGACTCAAGCCGGTCTGCGCAAAGGTTTCGGGCGGGATGCCGGCCAGCGTCGCGGCATTCGGGAAGAGGCTTTGCCAGACGTCGAGATAGCGCGCCTCGCCGACGCCGAGAATGTCGCGCGCCGCCATCTCCGGGTCGACGGAAATCTGGAAGTGCAGATGCGGCGCCCAGCCGCCGTTTTCGGCATGTGCGCCCATCTCGGCGACCAGCGCGCCGGCTTCCAGCCTGTCTCCGGGCTTCAGCCGCGAAACAACTTCATGGGCGAGGTGGCCCCACAGCGTGACAAAGGGCGGACAGCCTTCCGGCTCGTGCAGCAGCGCGACGAGACCGCCGTAACCGAGCGGATCTTCCTCGATCTCGACGCTTTTCACGGTCGCGGCCAGCGGCGTGTAGAGTTTCGTGCCGGCCGGCATGAACAGGTCGAGGCCGAGATGGCGGTCGCGCCGTTCGCCTTCGATGAGGCGCGAACGGAACATGTCGCCGGAATAGACGGTGCGCGCCTCGCCCCACGGCCCGATGCCGAGCGTGACGCCATGCTCGGCCGCGTAGGCATCCCACCACGCCGAAGCCGTATCGGGATCGGCGGCGGCGGAAGCGACGGTCATCTGATTGGCGGCGTCGCCATAGGGAACCAGCGCCTTGGTCAGTGTCGCCGGATGCGGCTTGAGGATCGGCGCGAAGGTTTTCGCATTACGCGCGATCCAGCCCGATACCGCACTCGCGCCGGGCGCGGCGTCGAAGCCGCAGGCATGGCGCAGGATCGCGGTGGCGAAGCGCGGGTTCATTGCATCGAGCCGGCGCAGCAACCGCCAGGCCGGCGCCTCGCTGATTGCCAGATAGGGATTGTCGCCGGTGCGCTGCTTGCGCTGGGCGGACAAGGTGACGGAAATGACCAGCCGTGCCGCGATCAGGTCGAACAGCAGATCGAGTTCTTCCTCGCGCAGCGGATATTCGGCATGGAAGCCGGCCGTGATGCCGGCCGCCGCGCCGATGGGATCGGCTTCGTCCAGGATCGAATAGGCGCAGGCCACCGCAACCTCGGCGATGAGGACGGTGTGCAGCGCGTCGCCGAAGTCGATAACGCCGGCGACTGCATCCGGCCGTTCCGGATCGACCAGCACGTTCCAGTCGTTGGCGTCGTTGTGGATCACCTGTGCACGCAACGCCGGCAGGCGCGGCGCCACATGCGCGTCGAAGCGGTCGAGGAAGCGCGTCACCAGCGCCCGGTCGGCATCGTCGGCGATGTGGTGCAGGCGCGAGCGGGATTCGCCGGCGCGGCGGATATCCCAGTCAAACGCCCGCAGCGCGCCGGGATGGATAAAGCCCTGCAAGGCGCGGTCCATACGCCCCATAATCCGGCCGAGCGAATGCAGCACTTCAGTCGTGCGCGCGCTCTCGGCCAACGGCTTGCCCGGCAGCCACGACACCATGCGCAGCGCATGACGCACGCCGGAAACACCCTCGGCGGTCGCCAGCGTGGAACCCGATACGGTCTTGCGCAGGCGCGGCAGGGCAAGCTCGGGCGCGACAGCGCCGAGATGGTCGAAAAGCGCGGCCTGGAACTCGCTCTCCAGCGCCGGTTCGCTGGCGTTGACGATCTTGAACGTCCAGTCGCCGGAGGCGGAAACGAGACGGAAATTCTGGTCGCGTTCGCTGTCGAGACGGGAAAGCTCGCCGTCGACACCGAAATGCTCGCGTGCCAGCGCTGCCGCCTGTTCGAGCGGAAAATCGGGAGCCGGGTGGTCGAGATCGGTCATGGAAGGCGCTTCGGTGCGGGATTTTATGGTGGATAGTTTTGCACGGTCATGCAAAGCAGGCATCCGGCAAGGTGCCGGCGAGGCCGACAGACTGACGACATAGACCGGCATATTGCCGGCAGGGCAAAGGAGCCCAACCGTGAAGCAGCCCGACGCGAAGGACCGCGAAATTCTCTCCATCCTGTCGAAGGAAGCGCGCGTCCCGATGAAGACGCTGGCCGCCAGGGTCGGCCTTTCGCGTTCCGCCGCCAGCGAACGGGTGGCGCAGATGGAGCGCAGCGGCGTCATCCGGGGCTACCGCGCCGACATCGGCCAGATGGAGGCCGACGTCATTCGCGCTTTCCTTCTGGTGACGCTGGCGCGCACGCCTTCCATGGGCATTCTCGACAGGCTGGCCGGCTATGCCGAGGTGCGCCGCGTCTCCTCCGTCAGTGGCCAGCTCGACCTCGTGGTCGAGGTGGAAGTCGCTTCGATCGACCGGCTGAACGGGTTGCGCGACGCGATCGCGGACACGACGGAAGTGCAGGATCTGACCACGCTGATCGTGCTCAGGCGCGACATCGAGCGATCCGGTTGAAGCTGGGGCAGGGTTGGCGCAACCGCCGGCCCGGCGTGCCCGGTTGATTTTTCGGGCGAACCGGGATGGAACGTATCCATGACCACCGTCGACCAGATCCTGACCGGCAGCGTCGCGCCGCTCGGCCCTCGCGGTGTTCCAAGCGGCATCGGCAAGCAGGCCGTCGCCGGGCGCCTGTTCCTCGGCCGCGAAGGGCTGGCGGGCGACGTTCAGGGCGACCGCAAGCACCATGGCGGCTCGGACAAGGCGCTGCACCATTATGCCTTCGATCACTACGCATACTGGATCGATGCGCTCGGGGACCGCGAAGTCCTGCAAAGACCGGGCGCGTTCGGCGAGAACCTGTCGACGCGCGGCATGACGGAGGACAATACGGCCATCGGCGATATCTTCCGCCTCGGCGGCGCGATGATCCAGGTCAGCCAGGGCCGCCAGCCGTGCTGGAAGCTGAATGCCCGATTCGACGTCGCCGACATGTCGTCGCAAGTGCAGAGGACCGGCTTCACCGGCTGGTATTATCGCGTGATCGAGGAAGGGTCCGTCGAGGCCGGAGACGAACTGCGCCTCGAGGATCGCGTCTCGCCGGACTGGACGATCCGGCGGACGTGGCGCGTCCTCTATGTCGACACGATGAACCTCGACGCCCTTGCCGAAATGGCCGGTCTTGCGCACTTGCCTGATGGCTGGCGCGGCTATGCCCGCAAGCGCCTCGAAACCCGAAAGGTCGAGGACTGGACGCGACGCCTGCAAGGCACCGACTGACCGCCGCGACCCACCGCTTCGTCAGTTCGGAACGGTGCAACCCGTTTCGTCGCATCGCGCAGCCGCACTCTCCGCCGCCATATCCGGCGGCGCCTCCGCCAGCAGCGCGCCGATGGCGACGCCGAGGGAAAGGTCGTCCACCTGGCCGAACTGGTGCTTGCGCAGCCGCCCGGCCCGGTCGATGACGATCGTCGTCGGCGTGCCGCGCATGCCGTAGCGCGCCATCGTCACCGGGATGGGGCCGTCAGCGCCGGCTTCGTCGACGCCGATGGGAAAGGTCAGACGGTATTCGTGGATGAAAGCTTCCAGCGCCACCGGCGTCATCGCCGCATGATGCTCGAAGACGGTATGCAGGCCGATGACGGCGACGTCCTTCGCATCGAACATACGGTGGAGCCGCTCGGCCTGCGGCGTGCCGTGGGAGACGCAGCCCGGACACAGCATCTGGAAAGCATGCAGCACCACGACCCGGCCTTTCAAGACCTCCAGGGTTAAGGGTGCCGACGTGTTGAACCAGCGGCTGACGGCAAGCGGAGGCGGATAGTTTTCCATCATGGCGGACTCGTCGATCGGGAAGCTCCGAGGCTATGCTTCGCAGCATCGTCGTCAAGCACTCCCTCAGGCGCCGCCCATATAGATGTCCATGATCTGGCGATCGTCACGCACGTCGCTCGGCGAGCCTTCGAAGCGCTTTTCGCCGGCGGCGAGGATGTAGAGCCTGTCGGCGATGGGCATCGCCTCTCGGATGTTCTGCTCGACCATCAGGATGCCGATGCCCTGCTTGGTTAACGTGGTGATGCGCTCCAGCGTCTCGATCACCATCGCCGGCGACAGGCCTGCCGACGGTTCGTCGAGCAGGATGAAGCGCGGTTCGGAAACCAGCGCGCGCGCCAGCGACAGCATCGCCTGTTCGCCGCCGGACAGCGCGCCGGCCGCCGTCCTGCGCCGACGCGCCAGCGAGGGATATTGCTCGATCAGCGCCTCGATGCGAGACTCCACCAACCGCTTGTCGGCGATCGCGTAGCCGCCCATGCGCAGGTTTTCCATCACCGTCAGGCGCGGGAAGACGCCGCCGCCCTGCGGCATCAGCACCAGTCCCTGCCGCACCACTTCATGCACCGGCAGATTGGAGAGCACGGTGTCGTCGAGACACGCGCTGCCGCTCCACACCGGCAGGGCGCCGGCGATGGCCTTGAGCAGTGTGGACTTGCCGCACCCATTCGGCCCGAAGATGCAGGTGATCTGCCCCGCTTCTGCACTCAGCGAGACGCCGTGGACGATCTCCTGCTTGCCGTAGCCGGTGACGACGTTTTCGGCTGCCAGCCTGCTCATTGCGGCCGCCCCAGATAGGTCTGCATGACTTCGGAATTGCGCACGATGTCCTCGAAGGCGCCGCTGGTGACGACGCGGCCAGAATCCATGACGATGATGCGGTCGCAGACGCTGCGCACCATCTCCATGTCGTGCTCGATGACGAGGAAGGAGACGCCGCGTTCGCGCAGGCTGGCGATGGCCTCCAGGATGATCTTGCGGATGTTGGGATGCACGCCGGCCGTCACCTCGTCGAGCAGGATGAGCGAGGCCTGCCGCATGACGGCGCGGCCAAATTCCAGCAGCTTCTGCTGGCCGCCGGAAAGATCGGAGGCGCGGTTGTCGGCGACATGCTCCAGTTTCAGCAGCGCAAGCGTGGCGGCCGCGCGCTCCTGCGCGCCCGACCAATGCCCTTCCGCCGCCGCCGCCAGCAGGTTCTCGGTCACGCTCATATTGTCGAACAGCGCGGGAATCTGGAAGGTGCGGGCAAGCCCCAGCCGGGCGATGCGATGCGCGCTCATACCGGCAATGGCGCGGCCGTCGAAGCGGATTTCGCCCTTGTCGGGCGCCACCGTGCCGGAAACGAGGCTGAACAAAGTCGACTTGCCGCAACCGTTGGGGCCGATCAATCCGGCGATCTCCTGCCGGCCGACCGCAAGGTCGACGCCGTTGGTGGCCTTGATGCCGCCGAAATGCTTGTAGAGTCCGCGCACCAGCAGGATCGGCTCCGCGGAAGCCTGTGCCGAGGCGGTCATCGCTCTCCTCCCCCGCCAATGAGCTTTTCCGCCACTTTTTCGAGCGCGTTCGCCTTGCGCCGGACAAACAGGCCGGCGATGCCGTTGGGCAGGAACAACACCACCAGGACGATGGCGGCGCCGAGGATGGCGATATAGAAGGCGGTGTCGCCCCAGTGCATCCATATCAGCCGGTTGACGACGAACAGCGTCACGCCGCCGATGGCCGGGCCCCACAGGGTGCCCAGCCCGCCCAAGAGCACCATCACCACCATCTGGTCGGTGATGTCGCCGCCGAACACCGACTTCGGATTGATGAAGGTGACCCAGTAGGCGAAGATCGCGCCGAAGACGGAGGCGGTGACGGCGCTGAGCACGAAGGTCTGCAGCTTCACCAGCGCCGTGTTGATGCCCATTGCCTCGGCGGCCGGTTCGTGATCGCGCAGCGCCTTCACCTTCAGGCCGAAGCGCGAGCGCTCGAACAACGCCCAGGCGACGAGGTAGGTGAGCGCCGCGGTACCGAACATGGCGTAGTAGAAGAAGCGCTCATTGAGATAGGGCGGCAGGCCAATGCCGCCGATGCCGCCGGTGAAATCCATCGCCGAAGCGAACTGGATCAGCACTTCCGCGAAGGCCCAGGTGGCGATGGCGAAATAGGCGCCGCGCAACCTCAGCGTCGGCGCGCCGATGATGACGGCGAACACGCCCGTCACCAGCATGCCGGCCGGAATGGTGGCCAGGAAAGGCAGGCCGAACGGATCGTTCATCAGGAAGGCGGTGACATAGGCGCCGAGTCCGAAGAAGGCGGAATGACCGAAATTGATGTAGCCGGCATAGCCGCCCAGCATGTTCCACGAACAAGCCAACCCCGCCCACATCAGCGCGCCAGTGGCGACGCGCAGCCAGTAATTGTTGACCAGCAGCGGCATCAACGCCAGCACGACGAGGATGATGGCGAGCAGCAGGAGGCCGGGCCAGCGCGATTTCATGGGTTGCGCGGCCATATCAGAGGCCCCTCCGCAAGATTCCCTTCGGGGACGCCAGGAGGACCACGAACAGCGTGGCGAAGATGGCGAGCAGCGAATAGCTGGAGCCGACATAGGTCGACACGAAGGCCTCGATGACGCCGAGCATAAGGGCGGCCACCACCGCGCCGCCGACCGAACCCAGCCCGGCCAGCACGGCGACGAAGAAGGCGAACAGCGTGTAGCGCAGGCCGACTTCGGGGTTGACGGAATAGATGGCGCCCATCAGCACGCCGGCCATGGCGGTGATGCCGGCATAGAGGCCGTAGACGTTGGCGCTGAGGCGGCGGATGTTGACGCCCATCAGCGCCGCGTTGTGGCGGTTCTCGGCAGTGGCGCGGATCGCCAGCCCATAGCGGGTGCGGTAGAGGAAGAGGAACAGGCCGCCGGCGATGGCCACCGCGAAGACCGCCGCCGCCACCCGAATCAGCGGCACGATGACCGGGCCCACCGCAAGGCTCTCGCCGCTCAGGAATGTCGTGACGTTGCGGGTGTTGAAGCCCCAGGCCGTCAGCATGCCGCCGCGCAGCAGCGTGAACAGGCCGAAGGTGAGCGCCAGCGCCATCAGTTCCGGCCGCGCGGTGCGGCTGTTGCGGACGTTATAGAGGACCGGGCCGATCAGGTAGCCGAGAGCCCCGAACAGCACGAAGGCGAGAGGGATGGCGACGAAGCCGTCCAACCCCAACAGGGCGGTGACGTAGTAGCCGAGATAGCCGCCCAGCACGACCCAGCCGCCGACGGCGAAGTCGATGACGTGCAGCACGCCGAAGGTGAGCTGGAAGGCGATGGTGAAGGTGGCGATGACGCCGCCGATCAGAAGGCCGTTCAGCAGGGTCTGGAGGAAAAGATCCAAGGCAGGAGCCGTCCGTCCGTGTGGGTGGCGGGAAGGTCTTCCCGTCTGGACACGGCGGCCGTGCGGCCGGCCCGCATCCGCGAGGGTCCGGCGGCGCGCTGTCTCGCCACGCGCCGCCGTGGAGATGCTATTTCCAGGCCGGCAGCGGATAGATGTAGTCGGCGGCCGCCGCTTCCTTCGGGCCGACGGCGACGACCTTGCCGCCCTGGATCTGTACCAGCACCGGCACAGGCTGGACGTTGTCGTGATAATGCGGGCCGTCCTTCTCGAACTTGATCGGGCCGTAGAAGGTCTGGATATCGGTTTCGGCAATGGCATCCTTCAGCGCGACGCGGTCCTCCGGCGTCAGCGCCGGCTTCTTGCCGAGCCGTTTCAGCGCATCGCCGAGCACCAAGCCGCTGGCCGCGCAGCCGGCCGCCGTATAGTCGGGTTCGCCGCCGAGCTTCTTCGTCGCCATCTCGGAGAATTCCTTGGCGGTGCCGAAGACGTCGTCCTTGTAGGTCACGGTCGGGAGCCAGACCACCACGCCCGTGACACCGTCGGCGTCGGCGCCGAGCGCCTGGGCGAAGGCCGGGTTGGTGATGCCGTAGTGCATGATCAGCGCCTTCGGCCGGTAGTTCAGCGACTTCGAGGTCTTGACCACGTTGATCAGGATTTCCTCGTGGCCGCCGACGGCGACGACATCGGGCTTCAGCGCCGCGATCTTGGAAATGACGGGGGTAAGGTCGCCCTCCGGCGGTACCAGTTCATAGGCGACCAGTTCCAGCCCCGCCGCCTTGACGCCGTCGCGGAAGCCCTCGCCGGTTTCCTTGGAAAACGGCTCGTTGACGCTGATCACCGCAACAGTCTTGGCTCCAGGGTTGGACGTCTTGGCCAGCACGCCCAGCGACAGGCCGGAGGTCGTGTCCACGGACGGGATGATGCCGAAGTTGAACTCGGGTTTCGCCTTCCAGACGTTCGGCGATTCCGCCGAGCCGGAGATCATAGGCACCTGGTATTTCTGGCAGATCGGCTGCACCGCGATGGTCGAGCCGCTTGTATAGGGGCCGAACAGCACGTCGACCTCGTTCTGGACGATCAGCCGCTCGGCGGCATCGGCGCCGGTCGCCGGATTGGACTGGTCGTCGCCGTAGAACATGTCCACCTTGAACTTCTCGCCGGCGACCTCGACGCCGCCCTTGGCGTTGATCGCCTCGGCCCACAGGTCGTAGCCCTGCTTGGTCAAGTTGCCGCCAAGGATGTTCTCGCCCGACAGCGAGGTGATGACGCCGGCCTTGAAGGTCGCCGCCTGCGCTCGCGCCGTTCGCACGAAGGGCATGCCGAGCGCGCCGGCCGTGACGGCAAGCGCGCTGCCGCCGAGGAACCGGCGGCGCGAAAAAGAACGGTTGAATGAGGCCATGGCGCAAATCCTCCCTTTGCGGTGTCGCGGTTTATCCGAAACTTTTGTCTGACATACGATCACAAGCAGGGTGTGCAGACAAGCAGTCTTGTCCGCCGGTGCCCGAAACAGCCAGCGAGACGCGCGCAGGAAATAAGCTGTCCGCCGATTCAGCCGGCCTGCCGGCCACCTTCCGTGGCGATGAAGCGGTCGGGTGCCAGCGCTTCGCGCTCGACGCCGAATGCTGCAAGGTCGCCGGGAACGGCGGCGTCGCGAAGCAGCGCCGAGGTGAGCCGCGCCAGCGCAAAGGAGACTTGGAAACCGTAGCCGCCTTGCCCGGCCAACCAGAAGAAACGGGGCAGGCGCGGATCGGCGCCGGCGACGGGGGTGCCGTCCGGGGCGAAGGTCCGCAACCCGGCCCAGGGGCTTTGCGGCCTGCCGATGCTCAGGCCCGTCGCCTGCTCGATGCGGTCGACGGCGATGGCGACGTCGATGTCCTCGGGATACGCGTCGCAGGGCGGCGAGTCGGTCTCGTCGGCGAGCGAGCCGATGAGACGGCCGGCATCCGGCTTGAAATAGAAGCGTTCATGGATGTCCACCACCAGCGGCCAGTTGCGCACATCATGGCCCGGCGCATCGAAGATAAAGGCGGTGCGCCGCTTCGGCGCCAGGCCGATACCGGTCAGCCCTGCCCGTTCCGCGACCACATCCGCCCAGGCACCGGCGGCGTTCACCACCGTGTCGGTCTCGTAGACGCCGGCGGTCGTCTCGACGCGCAAGCCTTCGCCATCCGGCTCGATCCGCACGACCTCCTCGCCGGTGCGGATCTGCCCGCCCAGCGCGCGGAAGGCCGAGGCGCTCTCCTGGACGATCTTGCCGGTGTCGATGTCCATCGCGTCGGGCTCATAAACCCCGCCGCACGTCATGCGCTCGCCGAAGACGGGAACGAGTTTTCCGACCTCAGCGGCGGAGAGGCGCCGGATGGTCGGCAAAAGGGCCTGCGCTTCCAGGGCGAAACGGTCGATGGCTTCGCCGTCGTCCGGCCCGCCGAAATGCAGCGCGGCACGCTTGTGCTCGAAATAACCGCCCGTCTCCAGCGCCTCGCGGCTCGCCCGCGACAGCGCCCGCACCATCGCGTTGCCGTAGGATTCGGAAAACAGCGCCGCCGAACGACCGGAAGCGTGGTAGCCGAGCTGGCTTTCGCGCTCGATCACCGTCACCGAAGCCCATTCCTGCAAGGCAAGAGCGGCGGTGAGGCCGGCCACGCCACCTCCTATGACAACGATCCGTGTGGAAGACATGATGGCCTCAAGGCTGCTGAAAGGGTGTTCGCGGGCTCCAGCCTAGGGGGAAAACGCACCGCTGTTGAAGCGACCAACCGAGCGGATCGGGTAATGCCAGCGCAGCCCTGCAAATGCCTCCACATATGCTTGCGCAGCAAGGGGCCTGTTCTTATATACGCCGCACAACCGTCCAAGCCGCGCGGACCGTAGCTTGCGGCGGAATTCTTGTGAACAGGGGCTTTCCCGGGAACGCCTGACAGGGTCCACGAAAGCCTGCTTGAAGGAGAGAACGACAAAATGGCAAAAGTAATCGGCATCGATCTGGGAACGACCAATTCCTGCGTCGCCGTCATGGACGGCAAGGACGCCAAGGTCATCGAGAATGCGGAAGGCGCGCGCACCACGCCTTCGATCGTCGCCTTCACCGCTGACGGTGAGCGACTCGTCGGCCAGCCGGCCAAGCGCCAGGCGGTCACCAACCCCGAAAACACCGTCTTTGCGGTCAAGCGCCTGATCGGCCGCCGCTTCGACGATCCGGTCACCGACAAGGACAAGGGCCTCGTTCCCTACCACATCGTCAAGGGCGACAACGGCGACGCCTGGGTGGAAGCCGGCGGCAAGAAGCAGTCGCCCTCCCAGATCTCGGCGATGATCCTTCAGAAGATGAAGGAGACGGCGGAGGCCTATCTCGGTGAGAAGGTCGAGAAGGCCGTCATCACCGTCCCGGCCTATTTCAACGACGCCCAGCGCCAGGCCACCAAGGATGCCGGCAAGATCGCCGGCCTGGAAGTGCTGCGCATCATCAACGAGCCGACCGCGGCAGCCCTCGCCTACGGCCTCGACAAGAAGGACGGCAAGACCATCGCCGTCTACGACCTCGGCGGCGGCACCTTCGATATTTCCGTGCTGGAGATCGGCGACGGCGTGTTCGAGGTGAAGTCGACCAACGGCGACACCTTCCTCGGCGGCGAGGACTTCGACATGCGGCTGGTCGAGTACCTGGCGGCCGAGTTCAAGAAGGAACAGGGCATCGACCTGAAGAACGACAAGCTGGCCCTGCAGCGCCTCAAGGAGGCCGCCGAAAAGGCCAAGATCGAGCTGTCGTCCTCGGCGCAGACCGAAATCAACCTGCCCTTCATCACCGCTGACGCTTCCGGGCCGAAGCACCTGACGATGAAGCTCACCCGCGCCAAGTTCGAGAGCCTGGTGGACGACCTCGTCCAGCGCACCATCGCGCCCTGCAAGGCGGCGCTCAAGGATGCCGGCCTGCAGGCGGGCCAGATCGACGAAGTGGTGCTGGTCGGCGGCATGACCCGCATGCCGAAGGTCCAGGAAGTCGTCAAGCAGTTCTTCGGCAAGGAGCCGCACAAGGGCGTCAACCCCGACGAGGTGGTTGCGCTGGGCGCGGCCATCCAGGCCGGCGTGCTGCAGGGCGACGTCAAGGACGTGCTCCTGCTCGACGTCACCCCGCTGTCGCTCGGCATCGAGACGCTGGGTGGCGTGTTCACGCGCCTCATCGAGCGCAACACGACGATCCCGACCAAGAAGAGCCAGGTCTTCTCAACCGCCGAGGATTCGCAGAGCGCGGTGACCATCCGCGTCTTCCAGGGTGAGCGCGAGATGGCGGCCGACAACAAGATGCTCGGCCAGTTCGATCTCGTCGGCCTGCCGCCGGCACCGCGCGGCGTGCCGCAGATCGAGGTCACCTTCGACATCGACGCCAACGGCATCGTCAACGTCTCGGCCAAGGACAAGGGCACCGGCAAGGAGCAGCAGATCCGCATCCAGGCTTCCGGCGGCCTCTCCGACGCCGACATCGAGAAGATGGTCAAGGACGCCGAGGCCAATGCCGAGGCCGACAAGCAGCGCAAGGCGCTGGTCGAGGCTCGCAACCAGGCCGAGGCGCTGGTCCATTCGGCCGAGAAGTCGCTGAAGGACTATGGCGACAAGGTCTCCGAGGCCGAGCGCACGGCGATATCGGATGCCATCGCGGCCCTGAAGACGGCCGCCGAGGGCGACGATGCGGCCGAAATCGAGGCCAAGAGCCAGGCGCTGGCGGAAGCCTCGATGAAGCTTGGCCAGGCCATGTACGAGGCCTCGCAGAAGGAAGCTGCCGAGAGCGACGCGGCAGCGGACGCCGCCAAGGATCCGGACGTCGTCGACGCCGACTTCGAGGAACTCGACGACGACGACAAGAAGAAGTCTGCCTGATCCCATCGGTACCGACTGAAATCGGAAAGGCCCGGCCCTGTGCCGGGCTTTTTCATGCCGTTGAGCCGATGAAGGAAACGTTCTTCGATGCAGTATCGACCGTTTTGGCCGAAGTCCGACCGCGCGCGATGGACTACCAGCCCCTCCCTCGGCGTTAAGCCTAACGATTGGTTTCCAGCACAACCCGGCTCCCTCGATGCTAGGCTCGGGCCTCAGCTAAGGGAGGAGCGGGGCGCGTGTATTTTCGCATTCTGGGGTTCTGGCGGCTCTTGGCGGCGCTGCTGGTCATGATTTTTCATTATCTGGTCTATGGCCCGGCGAGCGGGCTGGACGCCGCGTACCGCATGCGGGCGCTGATGCCGCTGCTCGACATGTTCATGATGATCTCGGGCTTCCTCATCATGCTACGTTACGCCGACAGGCTGCTGGCCGAGCGCGGCGCCTACGCCCGCTTCATCGTGCGCCGCCTCGCCCGCTTCTATCCGCTCTATTTCGCCACCCTCGCCTATTTCGTCATCGTCGGCATCGCCGTGCATCTCGGCTGGATCGGCTCGAGCGCGGCGGGTCGCTACGACTGGTCGGCGCTGCCGGCCAACATCCTGCTCGTGCAGGGCTGGGGCTTCACCGACGCATTGACCTTCAACTATGTCGGCTGGACGCTGTCGGCCGAGTGGTTCTGCTATCTCACTCTACCAGCGGCGGTGCTGATCCATCGCCGTTTCGGCACCGCCGGGTTGGCTGGTCTTGTCCTCGTCTCCTGCGCGGCGCTGGAGACGGCAACCGTCGCCGGCGCCATGCCGTTCGACAATTGGATGGTCGCCGACACCTGGGGCGCCTACCGGGCCTTCGCCGATTTCGCCATTGGCGCCTTGGTGGCGATGCTGGTGCGGGACAGCCGCTGGCAACTGGCCAGCACACGTCCCGGCTGGCTGCTCTTCGCAATGACCCTGCTTTTGATGTGGAACGGGCTCGGCGGCTATCCGGCCTTCACCCTGCTCGCCGCCTCGATCTTCCTGGCGGCCCTCGCCGAACGCAACAATCCCGATGCGACCCGGCTTTTGAAGTCTTTCGATCAGCTGGCCAATGCCTCCTTCAGCATCTATCTCATCCATCCAGTTGTCGCTTCGCTGCTGTTGGGCATCGTCTGGCGCCGGCTGGTCGAGCCGACCGGGTTCATCAGCTTCTATGCCTTCTGGTTGGCTCCGCTGTCCGTCACGCTCGTTCTGGCCATGCTGTCCGCACGTTTCTTCGAGACGCCTGTAGCGAAGCGGCTGAACGACCTGTTCATGGCCCTCGCCGCGCCCGTCCGCAAGTTTTCGCGCGTCACCTGAGCCCTGGCGACCGCGGTACGATTGCCACCCGACCGAAAAAATCGCTGCACTGCCCGGCAAACTATGGCATTGCGGCTTCCGGCTTACTAAATCGAGGCCACGTCGGACCGCCATTGCGGCCCGACCCGACAAGCTCGACAACGGGGCCGTGAACAGACAGAGCGACGGGAAATCATGAAGGCTGACTTCTACGAAACGCTCGGCGTCCAGAAAGGCGCCGACGAAAAGGAACTCAAGGCAGCGTTCCGAAAGCTCGCCATGCAGTTCCATCCCGATCGCAATCCCGGCGACCATGCCTGCGAGCACAAGTTCAAGGAAATCAACGAGGCCTACGAAACCCTGAAGGACCCGCAGAAGCGTGCCGCTTACGACCGCTTCGGCCACGCCGCCTTCGAGAACGGCGGCATGAACGGCGCCGCGCACGGTTTCGCGGCCGGCGGCTTCGCCGACATCTTCGAGGACATTTTCGGCGAGATGATGGGCGGCGGCGGTCGTCGCCGCACCTCGGGCGGGCGCGAACGCGGCGCCGACCTGCGCTACAACATGGAAATCTCGCTGGAGGAAGCCTTCGCCGGCAAGACCGCACAGATCCGCGTCCCGGCCTCCGTCTCCTGCACCGAATGTTCCGGTTCCGGCGCCAAGCCCGGCACCCAGCCCGTCACCTGCACCATGTGCGGCGGCCACGGCAAGGTGCGCGCCGCGCAAGGCTTCTTCTCCATCGAGCGCACCTGCCCGCAATGCCAGGGGCGCGGCACCACCATCAAGGACCCCTGCCCGAAATGCGCCGGCCAGGGCCGCGTCACCGAGGAGCGTTCGCTTTCCGTCAACATCCCGGCCGGCATCGAGGACGGCACCCGCATCCGCCTGACCGGCGAAGGCGAAGCGGGCCTGCGCGGCGGGCCTGCGGGCGACCTCTACATCTTCCTCGCTGTCAAACCGCACGAATTCTTCCAGCGCGACGGAGCCGACCTTTATTGCAAGGTGCCGATCTCGATGACGACGGCCGCGCTCGGCGGCTCCTTCGAAGTGGCGACGCTGGACGGCACGCAGACGCGCGTGAAGGTGCCGGAAGGCACCCAGAACGGCCGCCAGTTCCGGCTCAAGGGCAAGGGCATGCCGGTGTTGCGCCAGCCGCAGATGGGCGACCTCTATATCCAGACCGCGGTCGAGACACCGCAGAACCTGACGCGGCGCCAGCGCGAGTTGCTGGAGGAATTCGAACAGCTCTCCTCGAAGGAAAATTCGCCGCAATCGAGTGGCTTCTTCAGCCGCATGAAGGATTTCTTCGAGTCATTCGGCGAGCACTGACGCCCGCCCGCCTTCCGGGCATGGCCGCTGCTTCATGGCTAAGACATGTGCCATCCAAATATCGAAACGACAAAAACTATCTTGTCCACGACCTTTTTTAGCTTCGCTCCTTGCTGACGCTGGGTTAGCTGTTAAGTAGCGCGAGGGGCGCATCAGGAGAGGCATTGATGGCACGCAGCCACAGTTTGAAGCGAACCCTGGCCGAGAAGTTCGACGACGAATTGCAGTTCTTCAAAGGTTGGATCGACAGGCCGAAGACCGTCGGCTCGATCGTGCCGACAAGCTCCATAACCGCGCGCAAGATGGCATCGATCGTCGATCCCGGCTCAGGCCTGCCGGTGCTGGAGGTCGGACCGGGCACCGGCGTCATCACCCGCGCCATCCTGGCGCGCGGCGTGAAACCGGAAAACCTCTACGCGCTGGAATATTCGCCCGAGTTCGTGCGCCATCTCCGCCGGCTCTATCCCGGCGTCAACGTCATCGAAGGCGATGCCTTCAATCTTTCGGCGGCGCTCGGAGACCATCGCGACCAGACCTTCGATTCGGTCGTGTCCGGCGTGCCGCTGCTCAATTTTCCGGTGGCGCAACGCGTTGCCTATGTCGAAAGCCTGCTCGACCGCATTCCGGCCGGCCGGCCGATCGTCCAGCTCACCTATGGCCCGCTGTCGCCGATCCCGCCCGGCCGCGGCGACTACACGGTCGAGCATTTCCACTTCGTCGTCCGCAACATCCCGCCGACGCAGCTGTGGATCTACCGGCGGCGCAAGCATGGTTGAGACGGCCTCCGCACCGGCTTGATTTGGCGGCGGCTTGGCCTATAGAGGCTGCAATCGAGGAGCCGCCGTGCCCGTCATCCCCAAAATCCTCGTCTTCGCCGGCTCGGTCCGCACCGGCGCGTTCAGCGGCAGGACCGCCGACGTGGCGCAGAAGGCGCTGGCATTGGAAGGCGCGGAAGTCACCCGGCTGTCGCTGGCCGACTATCCGCTGCCGATGATGGATGAGGATCTGGAGAAAGAGAGCGGCATTCCCGACAATGCCATGAAGCTCGCCCGCCAGATCGCCGCCCATGACGCCGTGCTGATCGCCTCGCCCGAATACAACGGCTCCATTCCGCCGCTGCTGAAAAACACGATCGACTGGGTAAGCCGGGTGCGCCACGACAACGGCAGGGTGCTGCGGCCGCTGGCAGGCAAGCCGGCAGGTCTGTGCTCGTCTTCCGCCGGCCATTTCGCCGGCATCCGCGCCGCGAACCACCTGCGCGCGGTGCTGGTGCGCTGCCAGATGGAGGTGGTGTCGCCGGAATGTTCGGTGCCGGAAGGCGCGTCGGCCTTCGACGAGGCCGGCAATTTCCGCGACGGACGACTGCAGAAATCGATGGAGGTCCTATGCCACACGCTGACGCAAGCCGCGCGCCAAGCCTCGATGAGGATCGGGGCATGAATACGGACACCATGCGCGAGCGCCTGATCGTCGGGCTCGACGTGCCCTCGGTCAAGGAGGCCGAGACAGTGGTGCGCGACCTCGGCGACGCCGTCTCCTTCTACAAGATCGGCTACCAGCTCGCCTTTGCCGGCGGGCTCGATTTTGCCCGCGAACTGGCGAGCGACGACGACAAGAAGGTCTTCCTCGACATGAAGCTGCTCGACATCGACAACACGGTGGCGAAGGGCGTCGAGAACATCGTCAGGATGGGCATGACGATGCTGACCATCCATGCCTATCCCAAGGCGATGAAGGCGGCGGTCGAGGCGGCCAAGGGCAGCGGGCTGACGCTGCTTGCCGTCACCGTGCTCACCTCCATGGACGAGCGCGACGTCATCGACGCCGGCTACGAATACGATCCGCACACGCTGGTGCTGCGCCGCGCCGAGCAGGCGCTGGCGGCAGGCATGGGCGGCATCGTCTGCTCGGCCGAGGAAGCGGCGGCGGTGCGCCGGATCGTCGGACCCGACATGGCGGTGGTGACGCCCGGCATCCGCCCGGCCGGTGCCGCGCACGGCGACCAGCGGCGCGTGGTGACCCCCGCACAGGCGATCCGCAACGGCTCCAGCCACCTCGTCGTCGGACGGCCGATCGTCGGCGCGGTTGACAGGCGGGCGGCGGCGCACGCTATTCTCACCGAGATGCGTTCGGCCTGAACGGGTGGGCGCCGACCAGCAGGAGAAAGAGAATGCCGAAGGGATACTGGATCGCCCGCGTCGATGTTCGTGACGCGGAGCGCTACAAGGACTATGTCGCCGCCTCCAAGATCGCCTTCGACAAATACGGTGCCAAATTCCTCGCGCGCGGCGGCGAGCACGAGAAGGCGGAAGGTTCGGGCCGCGGCCGCAACGTCATCATCGAGTTCGAATCGCTGAAGGTGGCGCACGACTGCTACCATTCGCCGGAGTACCAGCGCGCCGCTGCCATCCGCCAGCAAGTTGCCGACGGCGAGATCGTGCTGGTCGAAGGCGCCTAGGGCAATTTCGGCAAAAGCGAGCCCCGGTTTTCCATCCGGGCTTGCGGGAAGAAGCACCATAGTGCCGACAAGTTTCGCGCCGCTACTCAAGGAATCTTAAACGGATCGGTGTTTGCTCAAGGGAGCCAGCCGGCTTGCGCCGGCATGTGCAGCCCGAGCGAGCGCCGCCCATGCAACGAACAACCGCACCGCGCCTTTACAACCTCGACCTCCTGCGGCTCGTCTCGGCGCTCACCGTGCTCGCCTTCCACTACGGTTTCCGCATGGCGATTTCTGGCGAAGGCGGCGGCGTCGGCTTTCCGGAACTCGCACCGGTGGCGATGTGGTTCGACACCGGCCTGATGGTCTTCTTCGTCATCTCCGGCTACGTCATCGCGCTGTCGGCGCAGGACCGTTCGGCCTTCGACTTCGCCGTCGGGCGTTTCGCGCGGCTGTGGCCGACCTTCGTCGTCTCAGCCACCGTGACGGCGCTGGTGCTGCTTGCATGGCCGGTGCCCGGCATCCCGGACCCGACGCTGCCGCAATGGCTGGCGCAGTTCATCATGATCTCGCGGCTGGCCGGCCAGCCCTTCATGGACGGTGCCTACTGGACCATCGCCTACGAGATCATCTTCTACAGCTGGGTGTTCCTGCTGCTGGCCGCCGGCTGGTTCCGCAACGGCTGGCGCATCGCCGTGTTCGTCTGGCTGGCGATTTCGGCAGGCAACGAATTCTTTCTCCATTCCGGCGCGGTGACGAAACTGTTCATCACCGAATATTCCGGCTTCTTCGCTTTCGGCCTCGTCCTCTTCCATGCCCGCCAGCGTTTCGACGGGAAGGCGGCGGGCCTTCTGGCGCTGGCGCTCCTGTGGGCGGTGGCCTCGACCTATGTGGTCGAGCCGCGCATGGTCGAGCAATATGGCGTGCATCGCGCTTTCTGGGGCGTCGGCCTTACCGGCATCGTGGCGACAGGCGCCGTCACGCTCGCCGCCCTTCTGCCGGCGCTGCCGATCCGCCCGGCGCTGGCCTACGGCCTCGGCGCGCTGACCTATCCGCTCTACCTGCTGCACCAGCACATCGGCTATGCCGTGTTCACCCGCTTCGCCACGCCGGGCAACCGCTGGCTGGTCGTCGGCCTGCTGATCGCGGCCCTTTTGTTCGCCGCCTGGCTGATCGCGACCCTGATAGAGCCGCCGGCACGGCGCGCCATCGTCGCCGCTTCGCGCCGACTGAAACTGCCGATGGCGGCGCACCGGCGGCCGGCCTGAGACCCTACATAAACCGAAAGGGAATGCCCGAGAGAAGTGCCTTCACATAGCGCTTCTCCTGGTAAAGACCGTTGAGCGACACGCGCCCCACCGCCGTAGCTTGCTGCCCGCTCCACGAGCCGAGCACGCCGGGCTGCGTCGTCACGGCGATGGCAAGCCCGGCCTCCGCAGCCGCGCGGAATTCGCGCTCGCCGACCGCCGCCGGGAAGCCGTAGGGATAGGCGAAGCACGTCGGCCGGCGGCCGACATAGGACGCAACCGCATCGACGGAGCCTTCGATTTCGGCCCGCAGGCGCGCCGCATCGACGCGGCGCAGCGCGACGTGGGTGAGCGTATGCGCGCCGAAACGGGCGAGCGGATCGGCGGAGGCCAGGGCAGCCAGTTCGCCGTCGCCCATAACCAGCCGATCCGTGATGCCGAGCGGATCGATGCCATGCGCCCTTGCCGCCTCGTCGAGCCGGGCGACGGCAGCATCCTCGTCGCCGCTCTGGATGAAGTCGCCGATACGATCGAAGGCGACCTGCTTCTCAGCCGGCGTCGCCATCGGCAACGTCTCGACACCGCCGCCGAAATCAAACTCCAGCCGGTCGGCCGTTTCGGTCAATGCCTCCGCCGTCTCCCACCACAGCGAGCGGGTGCGCTCGACGAAACCCTCGGTGATGAAGATCGTGTAGGGCACACCATGGCGGCGGAATACCGGTGCGGCATGGTCGGCATTGTCGCGATAGCCGTCGTCGAGTGTGAAGCAGACGAAGCGGCGTCGATCCGCCGGATCGGCGAGCAAGACCGGCAGGTCTTCCAGCGCCACCGGCGTCAGGCCGCATTCCAGCGCGGCGCGGATCGCCAGGTCGAGGAACTCCGGCGTCACCGAAAGCAAGGCGTTGGGATCGTGCGCCTTGGGCGCAGCCGGCCGCACATGGTGCAAGGTGAAGACGACGCCGTGCCCGCCGGCCGCCGGCCACAGACGCCAGCCGCGGCTCAGCGCGACGGCCTCCAGCCCCCACCGGATGGCGGCGCGCTTGAGGAGGCGTTTCGCGGCGCTCATGTGGCAGCCTTTCGCCGGTCAGCGCAGGATGCGGCGCGTCAGCACGCGCCAGCCGGTGAGCGGCAGGTCAATCAGCCCGGGCATGGGGTCGCTTGCGGCAAAGGTAGCCCAGGCACGCACGGCGCCGAAGGAGCGCAGATAGTCCATCGGCTTCAACGTGCCGCGGCCGACCAGCGTGGCCGCCGACACCATATCGCGCGCCAGATACATCCAGGCAGTGCCGGGACGCACCCGCGCCTGCTCCACCGGCAGGCCGTTGGCGCTCTGCCACAACATGGCGCCGAGATCGATGCCGGCCGCGGCGGCGAGACCGAACCAGGACCACGGCCGCGGGTTGACGTCGAGGAGCTTGAACGTGCCGTCGCGGCCGTCGCGCTTGAACTCGATCTCGACCAGGCCGTGATAGCCGATCGAGGTGAGCAGCCGCCGAGCGGCTGCCGTCACCTCAGGCGCCTCGACCACCTCGACGAAGGTGGAGGTGTAGCCGAAATCGACCGGATATTGCCGGGCGCGGCGCGCCGTGAACTCGGCCAGCGGCCGCCCCTGCCACCACAGCGCGGCGTAGGAGAACTGGTTTTCGCCGCCGCCGGGGATGAGTTGCTGGACGACGACGTTATCGAGGCCGATCTGGCCGACGGCGTCCCTGTAGGCCGCCACAAAGGCACCACGATCGTCGGCGCGTACCACCTTGGCGCGCGCGAAGCGGTTGTCGCCGCCGCCCATGTTGGGCTTCAGCACCACTGGAAAGCGGATGTCGGCGCCTGCGGCCTCGTCGAGCGAGGCGAAGCGGTAGGTTTTCGGGACGTCGAGGCCGAGTTCCTCCGCACGGCGATAAAGCAGCGGTTTCTCGCATGCCCATTTGAGCCGCTCCCACGGCGGCAGCACGACCTGGAAGGCGCCGGACAGCGCGGCGATCGATTGCGAGACGAAGCGCACTTCGGCATCGCCGCCGGGTACCAGCAGCGCGCCGCGCAGATTTTGCGTGGCGGCGAGGTCGAGCAGAAAATCCACGGCGCCGCCGGAATCCGGTCCGCCCCATTCGCTGCTGCCGTCGACACGGCGCGACCAGCCCGGCAGCGGCGTGTCGTTGGAAACGAGGTGTACCCTTATGCCCTTGCCGCCGAGGCTGCGCGCCAGCGCCAGCGTGCCGTGCGCGCCGCCGAGCACGACGACACCCGGCGCGCCGGGGCCGGGCGCCTTGCCGGCACCGCGGTCGTCCAATCCGGGATGGGAGGTGTCGGACATCGTCGGCTCCGGCAACCGGCACTCATCGTCGAGAGCAAAGTGCGCCATTGGCAGGCCGATTGAAGTGTTGCGGCATAGCTTAGACGCGGCCGGTTAACAAACTGCTCCGGCGGCGGCCGCGGCAGGCTTGTCAAAGCCGTCAAATCGTAGCCGGACGGCCGATCTCCAGATCACGACCGGCGCCGGCGATGGCATTCCATTTCCGCATTGAAGCGCGGCCTGCCTTCCGCTAAGAAGCCGGAGCCGACCGGTTCGCCGGCCGTGCCGGGAGCTGCGGCGCAGTTTCCGGAGCACCCGTAGCTCAGCTGGATAGAGCGCTGCCCTCCGAAGGCAGAGGTCACAGGTTCGAATCCTGTCGGGTGCGCCAAAATAATCCAGTAAATACAGATAGATACGAAGGGGCGGCCTTTCCTTCGGCGAATGTCCCACAGTTTAATCCCACACAGCGCACTTTAAGGCGGCCAACGGCCCCTCTTCACGCGGGCGGCCCAACGCCGGCAAATCGGCTTGCCCGATTGGCGGGCTTCCGCCAATCTACAGACTGGGGGGAGCTTTGATGCACAGAGAGCGTTTTGCCGCTATCGGCCTGGCGATGTTTGTGTCTGTGTTGTCAAGCTCGGCGGCATTTGCCGACGCGAACGAGTGGCAACCGGCTTATTTGGGTTGCGTATTTACGGCGTCCGCGTTTTCGGCGACTGACGACATCTACGCCGACCACCGCTATGAACAACAACTGAAAGTTGGCCCGACAAAGTTTGAGCTTGCGTTCTCCGCTATCGATCTTTCCGCGCGGCATGCCCAACTTACCGGAAATATGGGGTCGACACCGGTATGGGTTCAGCGGGGGGGGGGGGGTTTTGATAGTCTGGTGTTTATCGAGTGGACGCCCGGCGGTAGCGTGAATTTGACAACCGTTTTTGCTCCCACGCAAGGCGGGGCTATCCGAGCGGTGTCGTCGAGGCACATAGCGCAGCCATTCGGCGGATACATGGCATCTCAATACCTTGGCACCTGTAAGGACCACGTCGGCGAACCGCCGGCGAACGACAAGTAAGTTCCGTTGTTGCGGGCCTTCGGCGGGTGATTGCGTCCAGGAAGTCGGTTTCGGTTTGCCACGACCCCGAAACTTGCGGCGGCTGCAATCGACTGCCGGTGTAGGTTCTACTTGACAGCTCTGACGGCAACGATTGCGTCTGCAAGCTGAAAGTATTCAACTAAAAGAGGCGACAGCACCGAAAAGGCGTTTTCCTTGGTTGCTAGCCCTTCCATTGTTCCCGACATCTCGCGGGTCTTCGCCGCGAAATTTCGATATACGTCCTGGAGCGATCTCGCGCCTTGAAGCTGCGCCAATGTCTGGCTGTCTGGCGAAAATTGCGCCTTTAGAAAGACGATTTGAGGCTCCGATAGTTCTTGGTTCGGAAATGTCTTCAAGACAGCTTCCATCTTATCCGCCGCTTCGGCGAAGAGCCTAGACGCAGCCATGAACTGCTCGACGCCAGAGCCGTCTTGAAGTTCGCGGGCGCGAAGACCGGACACCGCCTTCTCGACGGCGGCGAGGGCGGTAGCGCTAGCATCTCGCGACGCTTTTTGCGTCTCTTCGTTACCGAATACGTTGCCAAACTCGCCAGCCGCTGCCGTCCCAACAAATCCCATCAACAGTGCCGCGAACAAAACCCCTCTATTTCTTCGCACACCAAGCCTCCCTCATCGCAACATGCCTATCCGAAATCTTGTTACCGTCCCGCAGTTCGTCCCACGCTGCCGCCCGTGTGGGTACGGATATCCAATCGCAAAAATCAGCCCTGAACGCCGCCTCAAATTCAGGACTAATGCCGTCGGCGCGTGCCTGACGATAAACCGACAGATAGAAATTCAGCATTTGCCAGAAGTCGATCAGCACGTCACGCTTCTCGGCTGCGTTGAGGTTGCCGCTATCCAGCTTCTGGATGTTGGGTGCCACCTTCGCCACAAGCTCTCGGGCGTCGTGCTGGATGGTGTAGGCGTTGGCGGCTTTAAGTGCTGTCGAAGCTGACTGAAGCTGATCGATCGTGAACCAGAAGCCGGTCGCGCCTATAATTACACCTAGAATTGCGCAGGCAGCCTGAATGGCGTCACTGTGCGTTTTCAGCCCGCAGCACATACCGATCCCCGCGTTTTTGCAGAGCGTATCATTTCGCGTGCGATATTACAGCCTGATCGCAAGTGTGGGACGGCGCGCAGCAGGGACAGACAGGCTATCGATCTAGCCGACAAAATCGCCTTTCAATAACCGGTGGACGCCGTGTGATCCGTCTTGCCCGAATTTCCCTTCTGCGCCTGAATATCCTCGAGCAACGGAATCGGGTGACGGGCATGGATACGGAGCAGGCAACCGACCCACTCGACACGATATGGGGCGACGATCTCATCGGAAGGCGGGGCGACGCGAAATTCCTGCAAGAATTCCTTTGCGGAAAAATCGCCGATCGGAAGCGCTTACGGCAAACAGGCTCATACGTCCTGAATATCGACGCAGAGTGGGGCGCCGGGAAAAGCTTCTTTCTCGATCGCTTCGCACGCCAACTTGAACACAGTGGCCACGTCGTCGCTAGGGTGAACGCCTGGCGCGACGATCATCTGGACGACCCATTCATTGCAATTCTCTCGTCGATCGATGAAGCGCTAAAGCCGTTCGTCAAAAAGGACGGGAAGCTGCTCGATGCGTGGAGAGGGGTGAAGCAAAACGCGATCCCGGTTGCGGGAAAGCTCGGCGCCGGATTGTTGAAAACTGTCGTCAAACGCTACGTCGGCAAGGAGGCGCTGGACGCTGTTGAAGACCTTATGACGGATAGCGTGGGCTTCGACGAAGATGGCGTGGACGGAGAGAGGTCCGCTTCGGAACAGATCATCGAGGGCGCGGTTTCGGAAACCATCGTTCAGATCGAGAGCGTGATCGACGCCGGCGCGCAGAAACTCATTGACGCCTTCAACGGGAAGAACAAGGCGACAGAGACGTTCAAAGGAAAGCTGGGAAAAGCGATCGCCGCGCTCGAAGGTACTAGAGAAACGCCGCTCTTCATCCTGGTGGACGAACTGGACCGCTGTCGCCCATCTTATGCAATAGCGCTTCTGGAGCGGGTCAAGCACCTGTTCGATGCCGACAATGTCGCCTTTGTTTTCGCAACGAACAGCGGCGAGTTGCAGCATATCGTCTCGGGCGCCTACGGCCCGTCTTTCGACGGCTTCAGGTATCTCAAACGCTTCTTCGATCGAACTTACCTTCTGGCCGAACCCGATGCAGAGAAGTTCATCGCGGTCGAAATTGCCGCGGCGCTGGACTTGGCAAAGCTTCGAGCCCCAAAGGACGCTGTGTATTTCATGATTGCGGGTTTTTCAGCATATCGATCCGACTTGCGAGAGATCAAACACGCGATCGACTTGATGTCATCGGTGGTGTCTGCATGGCAGCATCGGATCCCCGTCGAAATGGTGCTGCTTTTCCCGCTAGTTATGATCTTTCTAAGAAAAGGTTCCGTTGATCGAAAGGAAGCCGTTAATTTAATTCCGCAATCTTTCGTAATTGATCTCGGGCGGTCTCGCTCGTTTTACGATGGCCGGAGTGTGGAGCTAACGATCAACGTTCGACAAGCTTACGCCGATGCAAGCGATGTTATGACGTCGTTAGAGAAAGCTCCTAGATACGGCAATAGCGAAGACGCATCCACGCAGACGAGTTATGTGCGAGATATCTTCGTGCCCGAATGGAATGGCGTAGCTAGGAACGGGGACAAGCCGAGCATTCAGGCTGATCTACCCCGGCTTATCGCATACGCCGGCAATCTCGCAAAAGCCGGGTCCGCTGAATGAAATCGGGCGATTGGGGGCCGATATGAAAAGCGCGGTGATCATCGCTGCATTGACGGCGTTGCTGGCGGGGTGCGAACAGTCAAAAACTGTTGCGGAGACGCCGGAATGCTTCTCGATTGTCTCGGGCAACGGCACGCAGCCGAATTCCCCGCTCATGGTGAACGGGTGCACAGGAGAGACGTGGCTTCTAGTCAAATCGAACAAGAGCGATAAGCCGGCAGACGGCTTTACATACCAGTGGTTCAAGTTGGACCGGATCGACTTTATGCCGCCGACGCTGGTGAATAGGTGACGCTCGACAAGCTCGCCTTTCTGCTCGTCTTCGCGATCTGTTTCGAGATCGGCGGGGCGCTCGTCTGGCTGGCGCTTTGATGCGCCCCTCGATGATCTTGCTCGCCATCGTGCTCGCGTTCATGGCACTCTACGTCGTCACCGGCGGGTTTCGCCTCTTTATCGGCTAGGAACACATTCCTTTCCGCTTGACAGATTATCAGGATGAGAACATTTTGAGAACACGCCGGCCGATCGGCGGCGTGCGACATCCAGCATCAATAACCGTTGGCGCGGCTTTGCCGGGCGACGGCGGAGCTTTGCCTTGCGGAAGCCTGACAAGATCGAACGCCTCTACCTCGATTTCGACGGCTTCTTTGCAAGCGTCGAGCAGCAGGCCGACCGACGCCTTCGAGGTCGGCCGGTCGGCGTCGTGCCGTTCGAAGGGACCGATCGCACCTGTGTCATCGCCTGTTCGCGGGAGGCCAAGCTGTTCGGCGTCAAGAACGTCATGAACGTGTCCGAGGCGCGGGAGCGTTGCCCGGATATTGTGCTGGTGCCACAGAAGCCCGATCTATATCGCCGCGCCCACAACACGCTCCTTGCCGAGATCGAGAGCGTCATTCCGATCGACGCCGTCAAAAGCATCGATGAGTTGACCTGCCGGCTGGACGAAAGCGGCCGCGAAGATCCTGTCGGCCTGGGCGTACGGCTGAAGTCCACCATCGCGCGCAATGTCGGTCCCTACGTCACCTGCTCCATCGGTTTCGCCGCCAACCGCCAGTTGGCCAAGATGGCGTGCAAGGCAGGAAAACGGTCGGACGACCGATATGGCGACGGGCTGATGATCTGGCGGCCGGAAGACCTCCCGGCGCCGTTGATCGCGTTGCCGCTGTCGGACGTGCCCGGCGTCGGCGGCAGAATGGAGCAGCGGCTCGCGCGCTCTGGCGTCTATACCATGGCCGATCTCTACGCCCTCCAGCCGAAGCACATGCGCAAGCTGTGGGGCAACGTCAACGGCGAGCGGCTTTGGTACGCCCTGCACGGCTACGACATCCAGGCCCAACCGGCCGAGCGCGGCATGTTCGGCCACGGTCGCGTGCTGCCGCCTGAAAGCCGCACGCTGCCGGCGGCCTACGAGATATGCCGCCTCCTGCTGATCAAGGCGGCACGGCGACTGCGGCGCGCCGGCTACTACTGCAACGGGCTGGTGCTGTGGCTGGCGCTGCGCGGCGGCGAGTGGAGCGACCACCTGAAGCTCCCGATCGTCAACGACGATCAGGCCGTGCTCGCCGGCCTCGCCCGGCTGTGGGAACGGGTTCGCCGCAAGCATTCGAACGGCACGCAGGTCTTCCGCGTCGGCGTCACGCTGTGCGAACTCAGCCTCGCCGACCAGCGTCAGCTCGACATGCTGATCAACGACGATCGCACCCGGCAGCGTTGGGAACGTGCATCCGCGGCGATCGACGGCTTGAACGCCCGTTACGGCCGCACGGTGATGAGCCTCGGGCCGTGGAAACCGCCGGCGGGCGGGCATGTCGGCGGCAAGATCAGTTATACGCGCATCCCGACGGTGGAGGACTTCTGGTGAGCACCTGGAAGGAGAATGTGCAGGTGCGCGACCTGGATGCCCGCGACAAGCTGGAGATGACCTGCAAGAGCTGCGGTCATGTCCACTACCTGACGCGCGCGGCGATCTGCTCGTCGCCGGAGCGCGAGTTCCTATATCTCGACGAGGTCGAGAAGGAAGCGACCTGCCGGGCGCGCGGCTGCCGCGGCGCCGTCAGGCTCGCAATGTCGCCGCGCGGCGATACCAGCGCATTCGTGGGCGGGCTGGCCTGAAAGGAGACGACGATGACTACAAGGATGCATCGCGGCGCCAACGACGACGACGACAATACAGAATTTGACTACGAGAACGACTACGACGAGCTTGAAGACGCCTATGCCCCAGTCGTCGGCATGGCGATCGAACTGATCGAAGCGGGAAGGATGAACGAAGATCGGCCCGAGGATCGTGTCGCGTTGAAATTGAGCAGGAGCGGCGCCGCAAGCCTTACGGCTGACGAGATGGACGTCGTGCATGAGCGGCTTAATCCACTCGTCGAGATGTATTGGAAGAAGGATCGAGCGGCTTTTGAGGCGGAGTTTTCCCGGCGGCGGGCGCCCGGCTTCTACGACGAGAGCGAAGCCGGCCATCTCGCGCGGAAACGTTTCCGCAAGGAAAACCCGCCCGAGGTCGAGTTCCGCGCAGCCGTGGCACCTGGATTGCCCGTTACCGCTCCGCAGGACGGATCATGGTTTGTAGGCAAGGATCGAGCCGGACATTTCGCGCATGTGCGCTGGCGGAGCGACGAAGAACTGGAAAGCGGAGAAAATCCCGATTGGGTACGATGGGACACGGACGAGCATTTCGACCTGATTGCCTGGGTGCCGTCTTGTTGGACCGGTGATGACATGGCCGAGGCGTATGGCTAGGCTAGGGCCATGTGCGGCCGCTACACCCGATACCTCTCCTGGTCTGAAATCCATCGGCTCTATCGGCTAACGGCTCCTGCGGAAGGCTCCGGGCGCAATACCGAGGCCCGCTACAACATCGCGCCGACGCAATCGGTGGACTTCATCACCTGGAACGACGACGGCAACCACAAACTTCGCGAGGGCCGCTGGTGGCTAGTGCCGTGGTGGGCCAAGGAAATGCCGAAAGCGGCGATGTTCAACGCACGCATCGAAACAGTGGCGACGTCTGGCGCGTTCAAGGACGCTTTCAAGTCGAAGCGCTGCCTAATCCCAGCCGATGGCTTCTACGAATGGACGATCAGCCCGGCGGACAAGGGCCGAGATCCCTGGCACATCTTCCAGCCCGGCCACGCGCCCTTCAGCTTCGCCGGCCTATGGGCGCACAATGACAAGTTGGACGTGACGAGCTGCACCATCATCACCGAGCCTGCCGGCGCCACAATGAAGCAATTGCACGACCGCCAGCCCGTCATCCTTGATCCGGCGTACTACGATGCTTGGCTTAACCCCGAGACGCCGACCAGCGACCTGCCGGAAGTGCTGTCGCACGATATCGATGACCAGTTGCAGTTCCACCGCGTGTGCCGCGACGTGAACGCCTCCGTTAAGGACAAGCAGCGCAATGACGCGCCGCACTTCATCGAGCCGATCGAATTCGAGAACCCACTGTGAGCGACGAACCAATCAAGCTCCCTGAGGCGTCGCCCCATCAACGGCGCCGAGCGGGGTTTACGAACATCGCTGCGATCATGATGGCTGCACGAAATGGGCAGGATGGGACTTCGGACGCCGGAAGGATGAGACAGTTCATTGGTTCTGCGGCGAGCATCGTGGCGACGGCGAGCGCTATCTGCAGCAACCAAAGGTCCCGCCGCGCATTGAGGCGGATGGACAAGATTCCGCACCCCCGCCACGAAGGCCGCTACCCAGACCGTAACATCGACTGCCAGGAAGCCTTGGACCTCGCTGTCCGAGACCTGGTCGATCGCGCGGAAAATGCAGGATGGACAGCAAGTGAAGCTTATCGCGCCATAGACGTGATCATAGTGGCGCAGCGCCTTGCCTATGATCTTGATCCCGATCCGGCGGAAGACCCGGCCTGATCCATCTATTCCAGCACGAAAACGTCGGCGTCTTCCGCCGCGGTTATGAGCGCGGCGCGGGCGATCGACGCATCCCTTCCCTGCTAGCACGTCCAGCACCGCCCGAAGGGCCTTACGGTGCTTTGAGCCCTCCTTGCCGGGCCACTGATTCATCAGGAAGTCTGCGGCCTGTCCCACGCGAGTGATGGTGAGGTAGCGGCCGACGCGGGCCGTCTCGATGGTCAGGCTTCTCGAAAGGAACGTCACGCATGGCCCCTACTCACACAGAACGAGCCCGCCCGGTCTCTCGCGGAACCGGACGGGCCTGCCCAGGACTGCCAGCTGAGGCTGACTAGGAAAAAGAAACTAACGATTCGGCGGTTGGTTCCAGAAAAGAAAAGCCCGCTCTGGTTCGCCGGCCCGGGCGTATATGTGTGGCAGAACGCTACCAGCTTTGGCGGCCATACCAGTCGTCAACATCGGACCGCACCCGGTCCTTCTCGATGCCATACCGCTCCTGAATCTTGCCCTCCAACTGGTCGCGCTTGCCGGCGATCTGGTCAAGATCGTCATCGGTAAGTTTGCCCCACTGCTCTTTTACTTTGCCCTTGATCTGCTTCCAGTTTCCTTCGACGCGGTTCCAGTCCATGGTTTTTCTCCATAAGGCGGGGATCGCCTGCTGAGACAACGTTGGACGGCGGTTTTGGTTCTCCAAAACAAAGGGCTCGCCCAAGGTGTCGGGAGGGCGAGCCTTGCTCCAATGCTGCGAAGGGGAGGCTGGCACGGGAGCAAGCCAACAACCAACAGATCGAAGATTTGTTCCCAATGAGAAAAAGCCCGTCCGGGGCAGTGATTGCCGGGCGGGCTTTGCTCCGAGGCTGCCAATGGGAGATGCTTAGGAGCGAGGCAAAACTACAGGCGCGGGGATTCGTTCCCTACTGAGCAAGATCGCCTGTGATCGTGATGGCGACCACAGCGAGAAGAACGGCGCCGAGAGCTGCAGGTATAGCCCACAGGAACAGCATGCCTGCGTCCTTCGTCTTGCCGCTGGCGATCTTGCCGCCCATGTCGAGCCCGATGACGCCTCGGTCCCGGTTCGTGTCAATGGGCCACACTTCGACCTGGGCAGGTTGGGCGCCGGACGCTATGGCTGCCCGCTTCAATCGCGCTTCTTCATCGAACTGATAACGACGCGCGCCCCGCCAATTCGACGTGTATTTGTCGTTCGTCGCCATGTCCTTGGATAGCAGGGCCGCGTTTCAGCCTCGTTTCCAGAACCAATAAATTGCTACCAGTGTTACGGCGAAGGCCGGCGGGTCATCGAATAACATGATGCCCCAGCGGCTCCGGCAGCGGCAGCCAACAGAGCCTTGCCGATGCCCCACATCGCCTTATCCAGCGAGCCAGCGTTCTCGTTTTCGACGATCGCTATAATTTTACGGGCCGACTTTACCGGACGCTGACCCGGTACCGCTATCTTCCACAGCCGGGCGGGAGATCGACCATGCGTATCCTGGTAATAATTGCGACGGCGATTTTCACGCTTTCCGGGCCTGCCCTGGCCGACGGTACAACGAAAGAAAAATGGCCGTCGATCATCTATTACGGTGATGGCGTCAACAACCGGATCGACGGCGGCCTGTTTTGGGAAGGGCAGGCAGGCCGCCTGGCCGAAGATGCCAGACGTCAGGAAAAGTCCGACGGGCATCATGGTCCCGCGACTGGGTATGGGGCGATCAGCACGATCACCAATCTCCCCCGTACCCATTACGTCAGCGGCTACACGCGAAGCGACGGTGTTGACGTTCGGCCCTACTATCGCAGCAAACGCTGACTTCTTTGGCTATCGCTTCCAGGTCGCTACTGCGCGATCTCGCGCTCGAAAAACTCCTGCCACGATCCCGAACCCTGCGGCGGTCGCGTGATCCGCTCGCCGGCGTCATTGAGCTGCGAAACGCCTTCGTTGAGCCATTCGAGCGCGGCCTGAACGTCTGCGTTCTCCGAGATCGCGCCGTTCGCCAGCCCGAGCGCCTGCGGCGAAAGCGCGGTCAGCCGTGCCTGCCCTTGCGCCGTCATCTGATGGCGCCGGGTGTTCGTCGCCCATCGGCGGAAGCCCGGACGGGTGATGATTTCCGCCAGGCCGCGCGCAACGATCGCACCGCGAACCGCGCTGCCGGGCGATGACAGAATGTTGGTGATCGCAGCGCCAGCGGCAAGGCCACCGATTGCCGAAGTCGTTGCATCGCGTTCCTGACGGCGCGCGGTGATAAGGGCAAGATCGCGCAACGCCTGCCGGTTCTCGGGCGAAACGAGCGCGTTGATCCGATCGGCTTGCTGGCGGCTGGCGCTGTCACGGCCCGCGCCGAGAACTTCGGCGATACCCTGGCTATCCGCGGGATTGGCCTCGCCGGTGACGAGACGCCGGACAGCGGACATGTCGCCGCCGCCCCGCGAGATCGCGTTCTCAACGATGTCGGCAACGACGCCTTTCTCGACCTGGGCTTTCATCGGCGCCGGCAGTTTCGACAGGACTTGCCGGGCTTCGTCCGGCGAGGCGCGACGATAGAGCCACGGAACAAGCTCTTCGGGCTTCAGCGCGGCCGCTGCGCCATTCTCGCCGCGCAGGAATGGCGCAATGGCACCGTTGCGGTATTCGCGGGCGATCTGATCGTCGGCCGCGGCGGCGGCACGCAGCTGGTTCATGATATTCGGCGAGCCATTCTGCGACAGCGCAGCCGCATCGAGGTATTTCGACCGATTGGAGATGTCGACGGCAAGGTTGCGCAGTTGCTGCGCGTCGGCCACGCCGAACAGTTCGGTAATTGCTTCATCGTCAAGCCGGTTCAGCTTGCTTACCAGGCCGTCGACGTTGACGACCTTGCGGCCGTTGCGGGTCTGATCGCGCCCAGTATCGAGGATCTGCTCGACGGCGTTGCGCCGTGTGGCCGCCCACTCCGGGCTGTTCGCGCCCATCAGGTCGCGCGTTTCTCGCACCACGCCGGGTTGGCCTCGACCGGAAAGCAGCCGATCGACAAGGCGGTTGTCTTCGATGTAGCCCGGCTGGATCGGCTCGCGATAGATCTCAATAATGCCCTTGCGACTGAAGCGATCGACATTCTGCGCGTAGAAGCGGTTCGCGTCGGAAAGCGCCTGGCGAAGCTCCGGCGTGCCGGCACGCGCCACACTGTCGTCGATCGAGCGCGAGATCGCGGTTTGAAGCTGCGACAGGTAGCGTTCGGGAACGCCGGGCATCAGCGACTTGTCGTCTATTGCGTCCTGGACAAGCCCTCTCATCTGCCGAGCCTGATCGAGACTGATATTCGGCGCGATGTCGTCAACGCCAAGCAGGAAACGGGAAAGACCCTGCGGCGTGAACCGATCGCTCGGCGTGCCTTCCGCAGTCGGCGGCAACGCCTCGCGGATACGGGCGACCTGTTCGCGAACCGGGCCGACATCGACAATTGCATCCCGGCCGCCTGGGGCCGCTCGGGCGATGTCATACAGGCGTTTCGCTTCGTCCTTGAACTCCTGCCGCGCACGTTCCAGGCCGGCGCGGGTCTGACGGCCAGCGCCTTCCGCCGACATCTGCGGACCCTGCCGAGATGTCAAATCGGCCTGGTTCTGGCCGATCATGTCATCGGCGCGGGTCAGCGCCTGCTCGCGGTCGATCGTCAGGTTCTTGCGCTGCGTCGAAAGCTCGCCGATAGTCTCGCGGCTGACTTGGTTCGGATCGACGTCGCCCGCGATGTCCTGTTGAAACCGGGCGACCGCCTGATCGCCGCGCTCGCGGTATTGGCGCATTTTCTCGGCAGACCCCGGAAGCTTTTCAAGCAGTCCTTCGGCGCGGGACGTAAAGCCGCCGGCCCCGCCTTCGGACGCGAGCGGAGAGATGTCGTAGCCCTGCCCGCGCAGTCGGTCGGCGGCCCGCCGGAACTCCGTCGCAACCGGATCGGACGCGCTCTTGGCGAACGGCGCTCGCGCCTTGTTGATCACGGCGTTCCCAAAGCGGCCGGCCCCGCCGGTGATCGCCCCGATCAAGGCGTCGCTGCCAGCTTCGCCCGCAGCGCGCGGCAGAACGTCACCCACGATGCTGGGTTCGGCCTCCCGGTTCTCGGGGAACAGGCGCCCGACGCTCTCGCCCACAAGCTGCGCGCCGCCGGCGGACAGCGCCGCCGATGCGGGAATGCCCGCAGCGGGGCCAAACGCATACGCGGGAACGGAAGCGCTCCCGCCCATGATTGCGCCGATCAGATCGGGCACGCCGCCGACCATTCCGGCTACGTCGCCAAGGTCAATGCCGGGCGGGTCGAAAATGCGCTCCGAGCCGTCTTTGCCGCGGACGACACGACGGGAAGTCGGATTGCCAAAGCGATCGGCGAGTACATACCAGCCTTCGTTCTCGGGGCCGTATGTGTTCGTCAGGTATTGATCTTTGGCCTTGTCGGTGTTCAGGAACGAGGAATAAACGCGCTGGCTGATCGGTGCGCCACCAGGCTGGATACCAGTCTGATCGCCCAATTCCGCCTGTTCCCTGGAGCCGGACAGGCCGTGCAGAATGCCGCCCATGAACTTCGAGCCGCCAAATGGGGCTTCGCTCGTCGGTAGGCCGATCGCTCCCATCAGATCGGACATGGCATCGACCGGAGCGCCAAGCACGCCGGCCGACACGTCGAGGGCGCGCTGCCCGAATGTCGATGGCGCGGCCGGCGTGATGTCGGGGCCGCCCGGAACACCAGTGCTATCGCGGCGGTCTTCCGGCGGGACAGCCGATTGCTCGGCGTCTGCGCGGCGCTGGCGAGCGCGGGCCAATGCAGCGGCTTTCAGTGCTGCGTTCGGCTGCGCGCCGTAGACCTGTTCCTGTGCCTTATGAAGCGCGCCGGCGTACATATCAGCGTGTTCCGCCGTGTCGAACACGCCGAGCGTCTGTCCCGTCTTGCCGAAGGCGTCGATCGCCGCGTCATCGGACAGAATGGCGCCATCCGGCGAAACGGTCGGGACAAGAATTTCCTTGCCGCCGTCGTCGCCGAACGACATCGAACGGACGGTGCTGTAGGAACCGTCGGGGTTCTGCGCAATCGGTCGATGTTCCAGATCAATGTTCCCCGGCTGCAACATACCAGGAAACGGCCCTACCGGACTGGCGGGCGGAACTGCCGATTGCTCGGCTTCCGCGCGGCGCCGACGTGCCTGGGCGATTGCGATGGCGCGCTGCTGTTCAGGGGTCATCGAAACAATGCCTTCTCTTCCGGCGTAAGAAACTCCCAATCGGCCGGGTCAACGCCTGCGGGCGCAGCGGCCGGGGCCGATTTCTGCGGTGCGGCGAGCTGCGTCGGATTGAAATCCCGTTCGAGTTCGCCCACGCTCGGAATGCGGGTTGGACCGCCACGTTTGGAAGACAGCATGGTCCGCTGGTATTCGTCCGCCAGCGCGGGCGTGATCGCGCCATCGTCCACCAGTTGGCCCAGCACGCTACCGTTGATCGGCGGCAAGGCCGCTCCACCTGAAGCAAGCGATCCGGCGAATTTCGCCCGGTATGCGTTGAGCACGACCAGCGTCGCCAGTTTCGCCTTCGCACCGGGCAAGCTCTCTCCGAGACCCTGACCCACCATGATGTCTTCAGCCATGCGGCGGTCGGTGTCGGAAATCCGGTTGTCGCCGGCGAGGCTTCGCGCCATCCGCATCGCCGTGGTCTGCATCTGGGTCCGCATCGCGGTCACGTCGCCGCGGGCCACGTTGGGGAACACCTGGGCGCCGTAGTTCGTCAGGAAATCGTTGAAGTTGCCAGCAACGCCGACGTCCGAAGCCGCGATATTGTCAAAGAGCGTCTGCAGTTCCCGCGCGCTCTGCGTTGCGGCGTCGCGCTGGCCCTGCAAATTGGTCTGCTGCGACACGGTGTTTCCCGCGCCGCCGGTGGTGAAGCGAACGCCGCCCTGTCCGTCGGCCTCGAACGACATCCCGCCACCAGTTCCTTCTTTTCGAACAACGTTGGGGACCACGCGGCCGGTGTTCGCGTCGACAATGCGTCCGTCGGGGCCAACGATGCCGGGGAAACGGACTTCCTCGCCGTTCGGGCCTAAGGCCAAATAGTTGTCGACGCGCTCGGCGCTGGCCGCTTCATAAGGCTGCGCACCTTGCCGCACGGCGGCGCCAGGCGACATGAATGCGGGCTGGTGAGTGTTCGGATCGATCGCTTTGACCGGCGTCTTGTCGCCCGTGATAGCGTCCAGCAGATCTTGATCGGTCAACTGGCCGCCGTCGAGCAAACGCTGGTTCTGGCTCGCCCGCCATTCGGTTTCCGAAAGCGGCTTCGGCGCTCCGGCGACGGCAGGAGCGGCCGGCAGATGAAGCGCGTCCATAAACTCGGGCGTGACCTCCGGGCGAACCTGGCCGGGGTCCAGCGGCTTGAATAGATCGGTGATCGCGGAACGCTGATTGTCGAGCCGGTTCATGGCAAGAGCGCGTGCGTTGTCGGCAGCGTTGTTCGCTCGCAACGTTGCCGCCTGCGTGTCGAAGCCGTAACGCTTCGTGGCGTCGTCCTTGTCGACAGCGTAGTAGCCCTGGCTCGGCGTCCAGAGGCCCGCCCCGGTGCCCATACGGTCGAAACGTTCCTGGTCGAAGTTCGGGTCCGTCGCGTAGTCAAAGACCTGGCCCCGCCGGTTCGTGTCCGCCTGTCTGGCGCTCGCGGTGGCCCAGCCGGCGGCCTCTGCCCCGGATGGCGGGGCGAGCATGGCGGCGATAGTGTCATAGGCTCGACCAAACGCTGGATTATTGAAAAACGGCATGTCGTTTCCTCAATGAAGGGTCGTCGGGCCGACCGGATAGGGTGCGGCGATGACGGGGCTTCGGGACAGTGCATCCGCCAAATCGGCCTGACCGCCGGCGGCGATCATGTCGCGCAGAAAGAGCGCGCGGATTTCGGCCTCCAGGATAGCCGCGAAAGCCATCAGGCCACGGAGGCGCTCGGCATCCACATTTCCCATTGCGGCTGAAGCACAGCCGAGGGCCACAAAAACATATTCCGGCGCTAGACGGCCGGACGCGGCGTCCGCGATGCGCGGGGCCGCCGCGAACAGAAGCCGGGAAACCTCGCCGGCAAGCTGCGGATCAAGAGGCTGGCTCGAATTTAGCGAATTGAACAGCGAACGCAGCCCCAGTGCCCCGTCCAGCAACGGCTTTTCGCCCGCGATAGCGGCGCGGAGATGGTCGGCGGCCTGGGCCAGGTGCTGATCGTGGGCTGCGGCGGTCATCCGAACAACTCGCCTTCCGTCGCCTTCGCCGGCGCCCGCATCTTCTCGACGGTTGCCAGCCCTCGCTCCCGACGGCGTTTGTCGATGCCCTGCTGAAGCTCGACGATGCGCGCCCGCCAAATCAACTTTTTGGTGCGGTCTATGTCGTCCTTGTGCCGATCGCTCCCGAAGTTCTCGCGGTCTATGTCGCGGACCAGGTTCGCAGCGGCGAGTAGCCCCTCGATCAGATGATCGATCTCGATGTCGTCGCTAAGGTAGACGATCGCGTTTCCCAGGCTCTGATAGACCCTGCCCAGAAGTTCATGGCATTGCCGTGTGTCCGGCAAGTCCCATTCCTGACGGGGGTTAGCCAGTGACAGCACGGCGCCAAGTGCGATCTGAAGATTGAACATCGCATTAGAACAGCCGCCTACCCAGCGGAAGTGCTGGATGGCATGATCTGCGTGCTGTTTCGTTCCGGTGTGGTCCACTGCGTCCGCTCCGACTTTGCCTTTGTCGAAGTTTGGCCCGCGTTGGCCGACTGATCTACTCCTCCGATTGCGGAGGAATAGTGCGAAGAGTTCGGACGGATCGGTGCGGGCCATGGCGCTGCTGGATCACGAACCGGGGTCGCGGCGAAACTGTCGGCGATGATGCGGTTCGTTGACGTTGCGTTGCCCCGTGGGGCGATTGGTGCGACGCGCTCGCCTCGTCGCGGTTTGACCAGCCCGAAAAGTATAGCCGAGAACGGCCGTTGAAGCCAGCGCGGAAGGCGGAATTTCGGCGGCCAAAAGTTTGGCTGGACTGAAAATTTCTACGGACGTGGACCGCCCCCGGTCAGATTGCGTTTGGACTGCCCGCCAGGAGTCGGGCCGGGGCGGCGAGATGGCGCGCGAGCGGGCGAAGCCGCACAACGGCTGGTCTGGATAGCGTACACCTTTCGCGCACCACCAAAGCGGCGCGGCAATCGCGGTCTGTTATACCATGTTGACCATATTAAACAGACTGATATCATGCAGACCACCTTTAACAGACCGAAAGGAGTTTCTGCCATGTTCGTTCGGGCCTATCTTCGTGCCTCCACCCAAGAACAGGACGCCGGCCGGACGCGTGCTGACCTGGAAGCCTTCGCCAAGGATCGCGGCTTGGTTATCGCGGCCACCTATCTCGAAAACGAAAGCGGCGCCTCGCTGAACCGCCCGGAACTGTTCAAGCTGCTGGCGGATTGCAGACCGGGCGACGTTCTGCTGGTCGAGCAGGTCGACCGACTAAGCCGCCTCAACGGCGCCGACTGGGAACGCCTGAAGCGCGAAATAGCCGCGCGCGATGTCCGTGTCGTGGCGCTGGACCTGCCCACGTCCTATGCTTTGTTGAATGCCGGCGGCGACGAGTTCACGGCCCGCATGGCGCAAGCGCTCAACAGCATGATGCTCGACATGCTCGCGGCGATCGCCCGGAAGGATTACGACGACCGCCGCAGGCGGCAAGCGCAAGGTATCGTCAAGGCGAAAGAACGCGGCGCCTATCGCGGCCGGCCGGAAGACAGCGAACGGATCGAGCAAATCGGCCGGCTGCTGGCGGAAGGGAAATCGTGGAACGTGGTGATGCGGCTCACTGGCGCCAGCCGGGCGACTGTCGCCAAGGCGGCAAGGCGGCTCAAGGAAGCGGCGTAAGCCGGCCGCCGGGGCAGTTGACCGCAGCAAAGCAAAACCGCCCCGGCAAGGCCTGGGGCGGTTTATCGCGATGCCGATCGATCAATGCTGCGTCAGCTTCGCGTTGTAGTCCTTGCAAAGCGCCCGCAGCCGTAGCGCCGTTTCAAGCGGCATAATCCCGTCGATCATGACGCGGTGCGCATCGCGCGGCGTATCTATGAGGCCCGGATCATCCCAGCTAAGGATTTCGAGCTTTCCCCCCGAAGCCTCCACCAGCGTCCGCATCTGTACAGCCAGATCGGGTGCGACGAGGCCGTCAACCAGATCACGGCCGCGCTTGATAGCGTCGAAGCGGAATTCGGGATAGGGACTGTCGAACCCGAGGATAGTGATAATGGCTTCCGGCTGGTTGAGCGTCCTACCCGTAACAAAATCGATGACCATTTGCATGTACTCCCGTTGGCTTCAATTGCGACAATCCAAACGTAGTACAATCAACAGTTAAGTCAATGATTTTCTTTTGTAATTTTTGTCATTACTGTAACAATACAAAGGTAACAGAAAGTACAGATAAGTCAATCGAACGCGGTATCTTCGTCTTGCTCCAGATCGCGCAGCATTTGCTGCCGATCGCGCTCTAGTTGGGCGGTTAGCGCCTTCAGCTCGGCGGCTGTCATTTCGCTCATTTCTTTGGTCTGCTCCCCCGTCTGCGGAGTAAAGGCGCCGTTCGCCCGCATGATTGAATTGATGGCCGATGCTCGCGCGGCTGCGGGCGCGTCCTCGTCCTCGCAGAGATTTATTGCCGCCCTCACGGAGGCCTCAAATCCTCGCGTCTGCAGCAGGTGAATGGCGCGCGCCCGCGCGGCGTCGATTTCTGTCTGGCGGCTCATTCGAAAACATTCCCTGTCGGTTCTGTGTTGATTTGTCGAAGCCACCGATCTCTTTCTGCTTCAACTCGCCGGCGTTCAGCATCCAATGCCGCAAGCTCGGGCGTTACGGGCTTCTGATCCGGCTTTTCCAAGCTGGCCCGGATCTCGGCAGCAATCTTTCTATTGGCCCGACGCCTTGCCCGTTCGCTGGCCGGGCCGGGCTGATGACTTTCCACCCAGGCGTCATAACGCCGCCTTTGGTCGGGCGTCAGCTTTGCCAATCGCTGCGCGCGCCGGCGCGTGTCACGGTCGATTTGTGCGAACTTGCGCGCAAGCCGTGCCTCCCACTGTGCGGCGTCTTTAGGCGGCAGGCGATGCTTACCCCAATTCGCGCCTTTACCTGTGCGGCCGCCATGATAGCGGCAGCGGCCGTTCTCTAGCGCCGGTTGCTCGCAGGGTCGCCCGTCATATTTTCGAGCCGCCCCGCATTTTGGCAAGCGCCAGCGGTTAGCGTTCCAGGCGCTGATCGCGGCGCTGCTGATCGCGCGCCACTGCGCCGATGATTGCCATGCGTTCGGCTTTTTCATGCGACCATTCCAGCTAAGACGCTTTGAGGTATCATTATCTTGGGTCTTTCCAGGTTGGCGACGGACACTTTGTCTAATCAGGTCAGTTGTGCTCTTCCGGCTATCTTCAAGCCGGGGCGCTACGGTGGGCGCCCGGTTGAAGGCCGGCGGTGCCCCCCGTAGGGGCTTCAACGACCTTCAACCTTCAACCGTTGATTTTGTTGGGTTTTTACCGACGTTGAAGGTTGAAGGTCGCCTTCAACACCTTCAACGCCACTCAAAAAACGCGCAAAGCCTTGCGCCACAAGGGTTTGAGCGTTGAAGCCTTCAACGCAATCTTCAACACCTTCAACCATCTTGCTTGCTCTCGATTAACCGCCGGAACATCCATGGCGCATTGTTGATGCGGCCCGACTTGATCGCGATAATTCGTACAATCTGTCCTTCCCGCTCGATCGCGACGCCTTTACCGAGTAGCGCGCCGGTGATGATCGGTGTCAGTTCCTGCCGACTGGCGGCCTTGGTCACGCCTTCCATTTTCAGCCGCTCGCCCACTGTAGGGACCACGCCAGAAGCTTTGCACTCGTCTGCCTCGCCCATGACCAGATCAACAGCGGTGGCGATCTTGCGGGCGATCTCGCTGTCGACTTCAACGGCCTGGGCCGGCTGGCACAACTCGTCCAGGCCGACTAATTCCAGCACCGGCGCAAAATCACCGGTAGCCTCAAGCATCTGACGGGGCGACTGTTCAAACAAAGCGGTAGCCGTCGCGAGCGGCAACCCCTGTCCGTTCCCCACAGCGACACTACGCCGACGAAAGACGGTCGGCGTGCGCGGTCGAGCTGCGTGGTTCATCTTGGCGCTGTCCAGCCGGATCAGATTGTCGGCGGCCGAGATGTTCCATTGCTTCTCATCGTCGCGCTTCCCCGTTGCGTTCGTAAGCGTCCACACGCCGCGAGCTTTGCCCGCGGCAGCGAAACCGCCTCGCCCGGCGCCCATGTCGCCGGCGTCTTCCCGCGTGCTCTTCGACGTGTGGTGAATGACCTGGATGCAGGTCCAGAGCTTCGACGCCATGTTCGCCAGTTCCTGATAGAGAGCGTTGATGTCGTCGTTGGAGTTTTCCTGGCTGCCGGCGGTCAACGAGACCTGCGGATCAAGGCACACCAAAACGGGCCGATAGCGCATGATCATGTTTTCGAGAAAATCAGCCCCACTGGCGCGTTCCAGAATGCTGTTCTTCTCGGTTCCACGCTGCATGATGGTGAGCGTTCGCCCATCAACGCCTGACCAGAGCACGATCGGCTCGCAAGCCCCTTCGACGCCGTAGTGCGTCTGTAGCGCTGTCAGGCGGCGTTGCATGTCGGAAAGACGATCTTCGGCATTATAAACGATCACCGCCCCCTTGCGGTGTAGTCGCTCCTGCCTCTTGCCGTCCTTGCCCCGCAAAATATCCTCGCGGCCCGATGCGATACTGACCGCATCGAGAAGTACAAAGCTGGATTTGGATACGCCCGGCTCGCCCGCTATCTGAACCACATCGCCAAGCGGCAGTCGCGGCTCGATGACAAATTCTCTGACGGGAATGGTCGACGGGTCCAGTTTCGATGTCACCGACTGTATGCCGGCCATGGCGGCGGAATGCGCCTTCTGTTCGCGCTCGACGTGCTCGACCTGTTTCTGGTGCAACGCCTCTTCGACCGCGGCAACGGGGATGGCTTCGGCAGAACGTTGCGCCCATGTCTCCTTAAGGCGCTCATAGCCTGTCGGGTCAGCGATACGGAGCGCAGCAACGAGAGAAGCCGATCGCTTAACATCATTTTCCGTCCAGTCCTCCGGCTGCGCGTCGAACGTCGACCAGTCGACAAATTCGAACACGCGCGCGAAGGCCAGATCTTGCAAAGACGTGCCAAGCGCCGTGGCGACCGCACCTGACACGCTCTTCCAGTCGGTCGGGCCTATATATTCGGGAAACGCCTCGCCGCCGATCCGCCGGCAAAGCCAGGTCGCCGCTTCGCATGGCGTCGGCCGGCGAACTGTGTCGAATACATTCTCGATCACGTCATAGACTTGACCCTCGCCGGGCGCGTACTCCGGCGGCCCCCCGAACCCGATGTCGCCTTCGGCGTCGATCGCGCCGAATTCGCAAATCAGACTGATGGGATCGTGAGGCCTGCGGGTGCCGAAGTCCCATATGCTGGCCGTATCGAGCAACAGATCCTCATCAAGCTTACGATCAAGGTCGCTTTGCGAGAGGCGAAAAGGAAGAGCCGCCGAAACATCGAGGTTCAACAACTCGGACAGCCAGTCCTCTTTTCGGGCCATGACCTCGGCAAAGACGAGATCGCGTGGCCGATCGCCCTTGGGAGCCCGATCCGCCGTGCGGCTGACGTCCACTTGATATCCGTGCGCCTCCCCGGCGGCTTTGAATTCGGCAAACAGTTCGTCGACATCGGCTTCGGTGATCAGCGGCAGCTTTTCCAACGGCCATTCGGCGAGATTGCTCGACTGGATGCCGCCGCTCTTGTGGTGCCCGCTGATCACCACCTGTTGCCCGTCGGCCAGAAACTCCAGGGCGTGGCTATGACCGTCAGCGTCGAACGACATCATACGCCTCTTCAGCAGCGTATCCACGCGGGCGAAAAACACGACGCTTGTTGAGTTGGATCGCCCCCGCATTGGCAGTCGCTCGACAGGCAAATTCGACCTGGCGGCGATGATATTTCGGATGTCGGAGATCAACGCACGAGCCGTCACGGCGTACGGATCGACAGAATTCGGGGGAACTTTGATGTCAATGTCGAACGCGCCGACCGTTCCCGTTTGTAGTCCTATGCCCGTGTTCTCCGGCCAGTCCTTCATCTTTTCAAGACCGGCGACAGTCGCGCGCCGCTCGGTCCAACTGGGTAGGCCCGCCCATGCTCGGCCATCCCATATTCCGGGGCTTTTGCCGGAAGCGACCGCCGGCACGTACTGTTTCTTCGACTTGTTCCAACGGGGGTATTGCACGCCGTGCGGAATAAGCGTCAGCAGCAGCGGGCCATAACCGGCGCCCACCAGTTTCGTTAGCCGCTCGCGAAGCGGCGGCAATGCTGGCGCGGCCTCCGCCTGCTCCCGCGTCAATTCTTGCTTTTCAATGGTGGTGTTGTGCTGTAATGTCATATGACCAACTTCGCTTTCAATTGACGCCACTCGCCCTTGCCGGGGCGGTGGCGTTGTTATTTTCGATCATGCGTTATCGATCACAAGCCTGAGGCGTGGGCGGCGCCGGCGGGCCGCGCGCGCCCGAAGCAGTATGGCGAGGCATTCCGCGTCGACCATTATCCGGCCGCTGCTCCGGTCGCTCCCGAGCTTCCCGCATTGGGCTAAACTTCTGATGTGGCCGGCGCTCCAGTTTGAGCGTCTGACCGCCTCCTGGACGGCGATTAACTCGATGGACGGTGTTGTGCTGATAGCGCGCATTGGTCGTCTCCCTGTTGTCGCGAACGATCAGGTTCAACCAGCTGCGTTCGCAGTTTTAGTCCTGCTACGGGCGACACCAGGAGTTAATGCGTCCATGTCCTTCAACACCCAGGCACGCAATCCAATGGCGGCGTCGATCGCCCGCGCAAGGTCAGCGCCCAGCAAACCGGCAAAACGCTTCCCGGCTCTCGCCTGGATGTAAAGTCGTTCAAACGATCGGGTCGGCCGAGCTATGAGGTTCTCGTACAGAGCGGGCGCCGTACGCTCGTCTTCGTAACCGCGAAGAGTGGCCACCCTTCTGCCGACAATGAGCCAGTCGTAGAAGCCGCAGTCCCAAGCGTGCGGCAGTCCTTTCGCCCGCACGCGCTTCGTTTCGCGCTGGTCTCGGGCCATCATCGTTTCGACGTCGTCAAAGATCCCGTGGCTTTCGCAGGCATCGCGCACGTTTTTGATGGTCATCTTGCCGCCGGCGTCGGCCCTCGAAAGGCCATCGGCCAGGTATTCGGCCGTCTGCGCATAGATGGCGTTCTTGGAAGCGGTTGGGTTCCGCGCTTTGAACCCCGCGGCCACAAACGCGATGATTGCACGGCTTTGCCGCAGCGGCAGATGCGCCGGCACTTCCCGACGCCTGTTACCCTTTCCGGGGCGCGGCTTCGCCATTTCATCGAGCTGGTCGGCGAAATAGCGGGCTGTACGCCAGCTTTGGAACGCGGCGAATTCAACGCCGGTGAAGTAGTCGATAACGTCGGGAGCGGCCGACCCTAGCCGGGCCTCCACATCGCTGCGCATCTGTGCCTTTAGTGCGGCCAGAAAGTCGGGGTCGTCGGAACTGGGCGACTTGTCGGCGTCGACCTCGCACCAGATCAGGACGCACTCGTCAAGGAACGCTTGGCGGCTCTTTGGGTGCGGGCGGAAGTAACTCCCGCCGCTTCTCCGCGCGCCGGCCATCATTGCCAGCCTTGGGCGGCACGCTCGGCGCGCTTTGCGCGGCCGGCGGCGCCATGATCGCTGGCCGTCCAATCTTCGCTGCCGTCGATCAGAACGATCAGGCTGGCTACTTCGACTAGTGTGCGCCCGCCGAGACGCTTGAATTTCACGCGGCCGCCGGCTTCGAGGCGGTACAAGGTGGCGGGAGAGAGACCGGCGATTTGCCCGGCCAGCTTCAACGGCAGCAATCGCCGTTCAGTCCATGGAACGTCGGAATTTGCGGGAGCGACGTCGACCGCCTGCTTTCCTGGCATGATAAAGCCCTCATACTGATGCGGGCGCCACACGCCCGGTTAGCTAATGGCCATCGCGTCTTTCTCCAATTCTTCCGTTCATACCGTTCGTAGCAATTGCCGTGATTAACGTGGCTTAAAAAGATAAACTGCGCAAGCCTAATTTGGCGGACAAATCGTCGTAACTCCTTGAAAAGTGTATGACATTTCGCTTAGTGACTGACCGTTTCAGCTTATCGATCAACAGCTTGCGCTAGGTCAGCGAGAGCACCGACCGGCGTGAAATTTCTTCCGTCGCATCCACCACATGGGCACTGTAAAACCGCTCAATCATCTCGGAACTGGTATCATGGAGCGCCGCGACGAGCCTGACCGGCAGGCCGTGGCGAAGGCCGCGAACGATCGACGAATGCCGAAAGGCGTACATGATGGTATCGCTCGGGACTCCGGCGCACTCAACAGTTGCCGCCCACGGTTTGTCCACCTCGTAGGCTGGACCCCAAGCCCGGCGATGATCCTTTTCCCATTTGAGCGGCCCCACGTTTCGGTAAGCCCAACGGGTCAGCAACGGTTCAGCGGCGTCTCGACCGTCAAGGCAGACCGAAAGACGATCGAGAACGTCGGCGCCGAGGGGAACAGCGACGGGCGGCTTCGCCTTGGCACTCCTGCCTTTCCTGGCGCCCGGCATCATGACGCGAAGCCTGTCGGGTTGGACGTCGCCCACGGTCAAGGCCCGAATCTGCGCGTGGCGGGCACCGGTCGCAGCGGAGATCAGGACGAGTTGGCCGAAATCTTCGTCGATCTCATATGCCGCCTTTATCAGTTTCGCGATCTGCTGATCCGTCAGGATCTGCTTGCGGGCGTTCGAACTTGCCGGGATGGCGCGCGAGCCGACCTTGATTTCCAGCGGCAACGCCGCCGGCAACTCGCGCCGGTGCTTCTCGACGGCCGCATTCAACGCCGCGCGAAGATCGTTCATCAGCCGATTAACGGTTGCGGGGGTTATGAAAGCGGCATCTTCGCTGTCGGCGTCTCTGTCAGTAGAATCCGCCTCGACACGTTGCCCGTCGAGGATCGGCAGACGGGACCGCCAGGCGTCGAGATGGCTTGATCGCAGTTTGGTCAGCGGGGTATCGGCGAACTCCTTGTCCGATAGAACATGACGCGCCAGGCGTCCGCTGGCATTCGCTCCGTTGCGGCCGGAAACGCGCTGCCGAGTTTTTACATAGGCGTTGATGGCACTGCGCACGGTCGGTGCGGACGACTTTTCTCCGTCGCGGGCCTCGATCGCGGCATGTTGCTGGCGGCTCCAATCAAGGGCGGCTGTAACCGCTGCGCGATAGGTGAGCGCCCCGAAGCCTGCTCCGTCGTCATCGGCCAGACCGATAGATTGCTCAATTCGGTTTCCGTCCAGCACCACCTTGGCGACCCAGGCGCCGCGGCCGCTCTTCGCTTTCCTGTAGCCCAAAGAAACGCCGCCGCGACCGCCGCTGATGCCTACCCAGTAGGGGTTTTTCCGAACCTTCAGCCGCGTCCGCTTGGCAACCGTATCGATCTCGTCCATATCACGTCCCACACTTTGTCCCACACTGTTATGTGGGATTGCGTGGCTAACAATAACGATGCTATCGGCGCAAAGCCATAGAGAATAAGGCGTTCAGCTTATCCTCGTTATCCGAGGGGCAATTTATCTATGCCCTCCGAAGGCAGAGGTCACAGGTTCGAATCCTGTCGGGTGCGCCAAATATCGCCGATTACCCTCTAAAGCCGTCGATAACCGTCGAATATCTGGCCCAACACAGTGGCGGCGCGCTGGACCGGTGCGGATGACGGCGCCTTGACCGGTATCGAATGCCGACAGCACTTGAAACTCCAGCTTCTAAACCAGCGCTCGGAATCGGCAAGCCCTCTCGCCTTTCCAATCAGGGACGTGAGGACGGCCTTACCGTCACCTGTCTGATGCCGGACCTTCCGACTACCGTGAACATCGTCTCCCGGTCGATCCGTTCGGCGGTCAACATACGCACCAGGTCGTCCACGCCGCCGATGGCGTGACCGTCGATTGCCGAGACGATATCGCCCTCCTTGAGGCCGGCCTTCGCCGCCGGCGCATCGGCTTCGATCGAGCGCAGCCGCACGGCGGTGCGGCTCGTCACCTGCGACAGCAGCGCGGCGCGGCGCGGCAGGGCGGCCGTATCGGCCGAGACGCCGATGAAGGCGCGGCGCACACGACCGAAGCGGATGATTTCGGCAATGACGAAACTGGCGGTGTTGGAGGCGACCGCAAAGGCGATACCCTGCGCGCCGCGGATCACGGCTGTATTGACCCCGATTACCTCGCTGGCCGAGGACACCAGGGGGCCGCCGGAATTGCCGGGGTTGAGCGCGGCGTCGGTCTGGATTACATCGTCGATCAGGCGCCCCGTCGAGGCCCGCATCGAACGGCCCAGCGCCGATACCACGCCGGTCGTCACCGTCCATTCGAAGCCGAGCGGATTGCCGATGGCAATGGCGATCTGGCCGCGGCGCAGGCGTTTCGAGTCGCCGAGCGGCGCAATGTCGGCAAAGTGCCCGTCGGCACGGACCAGTGCAATGTCGGTGTCGGGGTCGCGGCCGAGCACGCGACCTTCCGTGGACGCGCCGTCCGGCAGCGCCACCCGAACGGCACGGGCGTTGCCGACGACATGGAAATTGGTGACGATCAGGCCGTCCGGCGAGATGACGAAGCCTGAGCCATGCCCGGCAGGGTGCCCGTCGGCGATGCGTTCGATGCGGCAAACGGCCGGGCCGATCCGATCGACGGCATCGGCGACGGTGGCGGAATAGGCGTCGAGCAGGCGGCCATCGTCCTGCAGCAATTCTGGCGCGGGCAGTGCCATGGCAGGTCTCCATGCAAGGCTGGAAGCGGATGCCTATATGTGCGCAGCGCGCCGACGCGCCGCGACCTGGCCGGATGGCCAGTGTCACCGAACCTGACCATCAGGCGAGTGGGAACCGTCGAGGCCCGCTGCCATATCCGGGTATCGAAAGTCCCGAAGGGCAGAACCCAGGAGTGAAAGATGAGCCGTTTCGATCTTGCCGCCTTTTCCGATGCAGTCGCCGATATTGCCGAGAAAGCCGCGCCGCTGACCGCGTGTTTCAGGACCCGGCACGGACGTACCGCGACAGCCTTCCACTGGGGCGACGGCTTCTATGTCGCAGCCGAAGAAGCCGTCGATCCGGACGGGGAGTTGGAACTGACGCTGGCGTCCGGTGAGACGATGAGCGTCGAACTGATCGGACGCGACCCGTCGACCGGCATCGCGCTGCTGAAACCGAAAGATGCCGCCGCTCCCGTCCTCGAAAAAGCCGATCCCGTGCGCCCCGGCCACCTGGTCGTCGCCACCGGGCGTGACAACGCTTCGCCGCTTGCTGTCCTCGGCACGGTGGGCGAGGTCGGGCCGGCCTGGCGCTCGCTGCATGGCGGCACCATCGACCGCCGCATCAACCTTGCGGCGATGACCGGGGGGCGGTTCGAGGGCGGCCCGGTTCTGGACGCCAGGGGCGCACTGGTCGGTATGCTGCTGTTCGGGCCCCGCCGGCGAGCGCTCGTCATTCCTCACGAGACGATCGAGCGTACCGTCGCGACGTTGAGGAGCAAGGGCCATGTGTCGCGCGGCTATCTCGGTGCCGGCCTGCATCCGATCCGGCACGGCGATGTCCGGGGCGCCATCGTCATGAGCCTCGATGAGGAAGGACCAGCCAAGGCGGCCGGCATCGTCCTGGGCGATATCGTCACCGCCTGGAACGGCGAGGCCGTGCGCGGCCCGCGCGAGCTGATCCGCAAACTAGGCCCCGACAGTGCCGGCGCTACCGTGACGCTCGGCGTGTTGCACGGCGGCGAAGCACGCGACGTGGCAATCACCATCGGTGAGAGGCCGTTGATCTGAACAGGCGGAATTCAGGCGATGCTGGCAAGTCACGACGGCGACGAAAGTCTTGTCATCCTGGTCGCGCTCGGTGATGCCGAGCGCGACGAGCGCCTTGCCGCATCGCTGACCGGATCCGACGGCATTGTCGCACTGACCGCGGAAGCCATGGACTCCGGCGACCATGCGACCGTCGTGGTCATTGACGATATTGCGGTTCTGGAAAACCTGCTACCCGGTATGTCGGTTGTCCTGCTTTCCGGCCGCGACGATCGGTCGGTGCCCCCTGACGGTGTTGCCGCAGTGCTGGATGCGGAAGCCGATCCGGCTCTCATCGCGGCGGCGGCACGCCTGGCCGCCGCCGGCTATCGGATATCCGGCGCCACGGTCGATGCCGCGGACCATTCGCTCGGCGAAGCCGCCCCCGATGCCGACGAGAGTGAGGCCCGCCTCCCCGTCCATCTTTCGCCGCGCGAAACGGAGGTGCTGGCGCTGCTCGCCGAAGGGGCGCCGAACAAGGCGATTGCCCGCCGGCTCGGAATCTCGGTCCACACCGTCAAGTTCCATATCGCGGCAATCCTGGTGAAGCTCGGCGCCGCCAACCGCACCGACGCCATCGCCACCGCCATGCGACAGGGATTGGTGCTCGCTTAGCGAAGGACCTGTGCGGGAACGTTCCGGCTTGACCGCGACGGCATTGTTGGTGTCGTCGCCAAGCGTTCCACGCATGGCGCGGGCTTCGCCCCGGGCCTGTCTGTTCGCAATACCCGAACACAGCGTTTGCCCGGCTTCGCTTGGCACATGAATGTGCGCGTGCGAAGGTCAGGTAGAATTATCGATGCTCGCGGGACACTACCGTGCGGCATGAAGTGATGCGGCGGTTTCCCGGCATGGAAAATCCAGTCTCCAGCGGTATGCATCACGTGACGCTGATCACGCGCGACGTGCAGGCGAACGTCGATTTCTATGCCGGCTTCCTCGGCCTGCGGCTGGTCAAGCGAACCGGCGGCTATGAGGACGGCCAGCAACTGCACCTGTTCTACGGCGACGAAAACGGCTCGCCCGGTTCGCTCGTCACCTTCCTCGTCTGGCAGGACGGGGCGCCGGGCCGGGTCGGCCTCGGCCAGGTGTCCGAGATCGCCTTCGCGGTGCCTTCCGAGAGCATTGGCGACTGGCTGGTCCGCGCGCTGAACCAGAGGATAGGAGCGGAAGGCCCGAGCCGGGAGTTCGGCGAACCGGTGCTGCGGCTGAAAGACCCGGACGGCTTCATCGTCAAGCTGGTGGGCGTGGGCGACGGACAACGGACGGCGTCCTTCGGTTCGGCGGCTTCTGCCGGCCGGTTGCGTGCCGTGACCATCCTGACCGAAGAGCCGGAACAGACGGCCGCCTTCCTCGGCCGCTTCGGCTACAGAGCAGGGCCGCAGGCGGGAAACATCCGGCGTTTGCTGTCAACGACCGACGCCGTCGATGTGCGCGATGCGACGGGCTATGTTCCGGGCATTCCCGGCACAGGCACCGCCGACCATGTCGCCTTCCGCGCCGCCGACGTGGCGGCCGTGCGGGTGGCCGAAGCCGAACTGGGGGTCCTCAATTCGTCGCCGACGACGATGCACGACCGCAAGTACTTCACCTCGCTCTATGTCCGCGAGCCGGGCGGGACGCTGTTCGAACTGGCGACCGACGGGCCGGGCTTCGGCGTGGACGAGCCGCCCGGCCATCTGGGCGAAACCCTGCTGGTGCCGCCGCAGGATGCCGCGCGGGCCGAGGACCTGAAAGTGATGCTGCCGCAATTTGCGAGGCCGGGCGAGCCACGCCTGCCGAAACGCGACCTGCCCTTCGTGCATCGCTTCTACGTGCCGGACGAACCGGACGGCAGCACACTGATCTTGCTGCACGGCACCGGCGGCAGCGAAGCCGACCTGATGCCGCTCGGCCATCGCGTTGCGCCGCGCGCGACGTTGCTCGGTATGCGCGGCCGCGCCCATGAAGAGGGCATCGCTCGCTGGTTCCGGCGACTGTCGATGACGGTTTTCGACCAGGCCGATATCCGCGCCGAGGCGGAGGCCTTTGCCGCCTTCATGGAAGGGGCAGTTTCCGGCTATGGCCTCGATCCGGCGCGGATCGTCTTTCTCGGCTACTCCAACGGCGCCAATTTCGCCGCTTCGGTGATGGGCCTGCATCCAGGCCTGATAAAGCGGGCAATATTTCTGCGTTCGACGCCGGTGCTCGACCCGCTTCCGCAAGTCGAGCTGACCGGGGCCGACGTGCTTGCGATCAACGGCAGCGACGATCCATTCGGCGGCAAGGCGCCGGCGCTCGTCGCGTGGCTGGAGGACCACGGCGCACGCGTCCGGCACGAGGTTATTCCTGCCGGGCATGCGTTGACGGACGACGACGAGCGGATTGCCCGCGATTGGCTCAGCAGCGAAGAAAGGAAAGCGTAGTGCCCGACATCAAGATCACCAAGGAACAGCGCGACGGCCGTCATGGGCGTTACGTCGCCCGCATCGCGGGCGTGGAAGGCGAAGGCGAGATCACCTTCACCAACCGGGGGCCGAACCTGATCAGCGCCGACCACACCGGCGCGCCGGAGACGATGCGAGGTACAGGCGCGGCCGCGGCGCTGGTCGGCTATATGATCGAGGACGCGCGCAGGAGCGGGTTTCGCATCATTCCGCTCTGCCCCTATGTCCAGGCGCAGTATCGCAAGCATCCCGACTGGGCCGACGTGATGACCGTCGCGCCGGGCGAAGCGCCGCGCCTGTGAGGGTTCGTTGGCCGGCTAGCGGCCTTCGATGAAGTCTACGAAGCCTGCGATGAAGGCGCGCAGGCGCTCGCGTATTCCCTCGTCGATCAAGTCGCCCTCCTGATCGAACAACGACCCGGCGTGCGCAACGAGTAACCGTCCGGCGAACCAATGCCGGGTTCCAAGCGTCCGCAGCACCGGCAGCCAGTCGTTCTGCGACAGGACCGTTCCGAACCCGCCTGGCGAGGCTCCAAGTATCGCCACCGGCTTGCCGCCGAAAAGACCGGCGATGTCGCTCGCCGGCCGGCTCATCCAGTCGATCGCGTTCTTGAACACGCCGGGAATGCCGTTGTTGTATTCCGGCGTGACCAGAAGCAGGCCATCGGCGGCACGCAGGCTGGCTTTCAGAGCCTGTACCGCCTGTGGAATGCCGTGGGCGGCCTCTTCGTCGGCGTTGTAGAGAGGCACATCGCGGATCGAGCCGACCTTGATGGCGGCGGACGCTGGTGCCAGTTCGGCGGCCGCCCTGAGCAGGCCCGCATTGAAGGAGCCGCGCCGCAAACTGCCGGACAGGCCGAAGATGGTGGTCATGATGGTATTCCTCCATATTGCAGGCCCGTGGCGCCGATGTCGCCGCGGACCTGCCTGGCTATCCCGCTGCTTAGTCCAGCGGTTTCAGCCTTGCCTCGATGGAGGCGCGCCGCCCTTCGAGAAATGGCGGCAGAGCGAGGCGCTCGCCGAGGCTTTCCAGCGGCTCATCGGCGGTGAAACCGGGACCGTCGGTAGCGATCTCGAACAGATTGCCGCCGGGCTCGCGGAAATAGAGCGAGCGGAAATAATAGCGCTCGACCTCACCGGAGTTGGGTATCCGGAATTCCGAAAGACGCGCGGCCCAGTCGCGGCTCGCCTTGATGTCGGGTGTGCGGAAGGCGACATGGTGGACGGCGCCTGCACCCTGCCGTGCGGTGGGCAGCCCTGGCTGGACGGCGACATGAAGTTCCGCCGCCGGCCCGCCTTCGCCCATGCGATAGACATGCACGTCGCCTTCGCCGTCTGGCGAAGCATAGCGCCGCTCCTCGCTCATGTTCAGGACCTGGGTGAGGATCGCGTCGGTGGGATCCAGCTTCGGCACCGAGATGGTGATAGGGCCGAGGCCGCGGATCTGATGTTCGGCCGCAATCGGACCGCGCACCCAGGGATGAGCCTCACCCTGGCCGCCGTCGTCCACCAGCCGGAAACGCTGGCCCTCGGGGTCTTCGAAATCGAGCGCGGCGCGGCCGTCGACCGTCCGGATTTCTCCGCTATTGACGCCGAAATCCCTGAGGCGGGCAGCCCAGTGGTTCAGGGTTTCCTCACCGGAGACGCGCAGACCCGTCCGGCTGATCGAATGCGTGCCGCGCCGCTCCGGCGCGACCGGCCAGTCGAAGAAGGTCAGGTCCGTGCCCGGTGTCGCCTCGCCGTCCGCGTAAAAGAGATGATAGGCACTGGTGTCGTCCTGGTTGACGGTCTTCTTGACCAGACGCAATCCCAGCGTTTCGGTATAGAAGCGCTTGTTGGCGGGCGCATTCGCGGTGATGGCCGTCAGATGGTGGATGCCTGTCAGTTGCATGTCGGCTACTCCTGCTTGTTCCGCACCAATATGGTTCTCCGGACAGGTGGCGGCCAACCGTCCTGCCACGAAGCCGGCGTTCGCGATTCGCGAACGGTTTTAACCGCCTCTCCATGACGAAACGCGATAGGGTGGCCACATGCGATGGACGATCGAAGAAATCAGGACGTTCCTTGACGTCATGGACACGGGCACGGTGTCGGGCGCGGCCGCACGTTCGAACCTTTCCAAGTCGGTGGTCAGCAAACGCATCGCCGATCTCGAGGCGGCCCTGGGAGCCGCGCTTTTTCAGCGGCACGCCGGCCGAATCAGCCCGACCGAGAGCGCCGAAGAGCTGGCGCTGCGGCTCCGCCCGGCCCTCGCCGAAATGAACGATGCGGTGGAAAGCGCCGCGTGGGGCATGGCAGGCCTGCGGGGTTCTCTGGCGATCGCGGCGCCGATGAGTTTTGGGATCGGTCATTTGGGCCCTGTGATTGCCGACTTCGCGCGGCAACACCCGGATCTCGCCGTCACCCTCGACTATGACGACCGGGTGATCGACCTGGTACGTGGCCGTTTCGACGTTGCGGTCCGCATCGGCCAATTGCGCGATTCAGGGTTGATCACCCGCAAGCTGTGCGAAGACCCGCGCGTGATCGTCGCAAGTCCGGACTACATAGTCCGACGTGGTGTGCCGGAAAGCCTCGACGATCTCCCGACCCATCCCAGTATCGGCTATCTCAATGTCCAGGCTGCGGGCGTATGGCAGTTCCTGGGCGACGACGGGACGGTGACCGGCGTCCCGATGCAAAGCCGTGTGTCGGCCAACAACGGCGAGGCGATGCGCGACATGGCGGTTGCCGGGCTGGGGATCGCGCTTCTACCGATGTTCGTCGCACACGAGGCATTGCGGAAAGGGCAGTTGGTCCGGGTCGCCGGCAAGCTAAAGCCGACGCCGCTGCCGATCTCGGTCGTCTGGCCGCCCGTCAAGCCTATGCCGATGAAACTGCGGGCCATCGTCGATCATCTGGCAGGAGCTTTTTCGGAAAGGTCGCCATGGTTGACATAGCCGCCGTTCGCGAAACGCTCGGAGCTTCTACGAGCGGCCGCAACATAGCGAGCGACATCAGAGAAAAATCGCGACTGCGTGCCGAAATTCGATTCAATACTGCAGAAGACGGGCGATAACGGCGCCGGCATCTACAGCCTCCACCGCCAGCGCCTCCCAATCGTCACGATCCGCTTGCGCGACGTTGAAGATCGCCCGGCACCGACCGTCAATAACGATTGGAAAATTGGCCAGGCGGGCGGCGCCCAGCGCAAAGACGGTGTCGTGGTCGGGGTAAGCGGCACGAATGGCGTCGGCCCCGTTCGCAACATGCATCTGATGCCGCCGGCAAATCTTGTCCAGCCATTCATCTTGAGGCAATGGCTTGAGGGTCCCGGTGGGATATACGTCCGGCACGGTCGTGAAATCGCGGCGACCATGAACGACGCCATCGCGCTCGACGAAACTCAGCACCGTTGCGTAACGGAGACCGGCGCGGCGTTCGAGCATGTTGCACAGCGCAAGGAAGGCAGGCGTGGCAAGATCGTCCATCAAGTGACCCTACATGTTACTCGGCAGCCAGAGCGCGATGGAAGGGAACACGGTAAGCAGCGCTATGGCGAGGCACAGGAGTGCGAAGAACGGCATGGACGCGAGCGCGATGCGCCCGATGCTTTCGCCGGTAATGCCGCGCACGATGAACAGATTGAAGCCGATCGGCGGCGTCACCAGCCCCATCTCCATGGTCAATACGAAGAATATGCCAAGCCAGATCGGATCGAAGCCCGCCGCAATCATGATGGGAGCGGTGATCGGCAGGGTCATCACCATCATCGAGACACCATCGAGGACACATCCAAGCAGGATGTAGAACAGCGTCATGATCAAGATCAGCGTATAGGGCGACAGGTCGAGCGAGGAGATCGCCGCGCCGGCCTGCTGCGGGACATGCAGGAGGCTCATCGCAGAAGACAGGAACCCTGACGCGACCAACAGGATACCGATCATGCAGGAAGTATGGACTGTGCTGTGAAGCGTATCACGCAGCATCGCCAGGCTGAATTGTCCGCGACACAGGATCAGGATCAGCGTGGCGCCGAGACCGAGGACAGCCGCTTCTGACGGGGTGGCGACGCCGGTATAGATACCCGCAATCACCGACCCGATGATCGCCGTGAAAGGCAGGATGTCGAGCAGCGCCTTCAGCACCGACACGGTCGATGCCGGGGCAAGCCCCTTGCCGGATTTCGAGTAAAGGGAGGCAATGACGATGAAGCCGCTGAACAAGGCGGCGACCAGCAAGCCCGGCATCACTCCGGCTATGAACAGGTCGGCTATCGAGACCTGCGCGAGCACGCCATAGACGATCAATGGGATCGACGGCGGGATCAGGATGCCGATGCTTCCCGAACCTGCCATCGATCCCAGCGAAAGGCCGCGCGGGTAATTCTGCCTGGCGAGGATCGGAAGCGTGATCTTGCCGATGGTCGCCGTGGTTGCCGCGGTCGAGCCGCTGACACAGGCAAAGAGCGTGGAACCGAATACGTTGGTATGGATCAGGCCTCCGGGAATACGCCGGGTCAGAGGCGTGATGGCATCGAACAATGCAGCGGCGATATTGCTGCGAATCAACAGTTCGCCCATCCAGATGAAGAGCGGGATGGCCGACAGTTCCCAGGCGCGCGCGGAACTCCAGGTGGTTGTCTGGAGCAGAGTGCCGATGCGCTGCATCGTGTAGCCCGCATCGAAATAGAGCGCCGCGACGCCGACGAGAATGATCGATACGAACAGCCATAGGCCGGCGCCTATCATGACCAGAAGCAGGCCGAAGAACAGGACGAAGGATGTGGCGAAATCAGGCATCGTGCGCGACCTCCAGGAAGTCATCAGGCCGCAACTGACCGGTAACGACCAGCGCAAGCCTCGCTATTCCCTGCAGGGCCAGGTTGGCGCTGCCCAGGACGATCATTCCGAAGGGGATCCACAAGGGAACCTGGGCGACCGTCTGGCTGACCGTCGCCCGCGACCAGGCACGCGTGGCCGCGGCGAAGTAGTATTCCGTCAAGAGAAGCGCTGCGAAAATCAGGCCGACCAGCGCCAGTCCCTCAGCGACGTTGCGTGCCCAAAAGCCGAGCCTGTCCATGAGCAGTCCGACACGCAAATGCGACTTCGCACGAAGGCAACTGCCCGCGGCGCAGAAGATCATCGCCGCGACCATATATCCAACGAACTCATCGAGAACGAAAGTGGAGGTGGAAAAAACGGCGCGCAGAATGATTTCCAGCGAAATATGGGCAAACATGCCCACCACCGCCGCCACCGCCAGAAATTCGCCGACGGTCGCGACGGCCGCGGCGAAGCGGTCCAGCCAGATTGCCAGCCTTGCCATAAGAACTATCCTTTGACAGTCATGGAGTTTGCCTGCGGCGATCCAGCCGGCGATTTTCGCCATTCGGCAAAAGCCTGCCGTAGCCCCGTGCTCTCTGTCTCACTGAGTGGCGTTTCTATAAGCCTCAAGAAAAGCCTTGCCGTCATCTCCCGCGCTCTGCAGCCACTTGTCGATGATCGGTTTGGCGATCTCACGCAAATGGTTGATGAGTTCGGGGGAGAATTCCGAAACGACCGTTCCACCTTTCGAGGCCACGTGCTTCTCCTCATCTGCGACCAGGCTCGCGATCTGTTCGCGATTCCAGGCTTCCGTCTCCGTCGCAGCCTCAAGCACCGCCGCCCGCAGATCCTCCGGCAATTCGTTGAGTGTGTCGAGATTGATCGCCGCGGCAGCCTGCCCGACATGCGTGCCGATATCGTTGTAGTAGGGCACGATGTCCATCGGCAGGCCGAGCGAGATGCCGGAGATCGAAGCGTGGACGGCGCCGATGGCCCCCACCTGCAGTTGCGGGATGACGTCGCCCCAGCTGATCTGGATGGGGTTTGCTCCAGCGTTGCGGAAAAGTTCGGTCGCGATCGGATGATTGACGCGAATAGCCAGCTGCCGGAAATCCTCCGCGGTCTTGATCGGCTCCTTCGACCATACGCCGACCGCGGGCCAGATGACCATATAGAGAAGGCCCAGATTGTCGTCCGCCAACGCCTTTTCGACATAGGGGCGAGCGACGCCCTGCATGATCTCGGCCTGATCGATCGTCTGCCCGATCAGCGGCAGGTTGGTGACGAGATACATCGGGCTATGGCCAGCTCCGGCCTCCAACGGGAAATTGCCCATGGGAACCGCCCCGCTGCCGATGGCGTCGATCATGTCGGCCGACTTGAACCCGGCCGACCCACCGAGTTGGTTGACGACCTTCACCCTCCCGCCGGTCTTTTCCTTCACAAGTTCGGCAAAGTGGATGTCAGCCATTCCCGGCGGCGTGCCGTCGCTGTATTCATTGGCCATGTCGAGCGTGTATTCCTGGCCCCAGGCGGAGGTGGCGAGCAGTGCCGCGAAGGGCAGCGCGAAAGCGAGCGATCTGAGTTTCATTGGACATCCTCCCATTTGCAGTGTGGCCCGACGGCTTCCGGACTTGGCCGGATGATATGGCGTTTAGACGACCTCGCGGAATATCCGCCCCTCCTTCATGATGAGAGCCAGATTCGAGGGTTTCATGAGAACCTCGATATCTTCGAGCGGATTTCCGTCGAGCGCTATGAGATCGGCAACATAGCCTTCGCGGACATGGCCGATACGATCGTTCATGTTGAACAGTTCCGCCGCATTGCTGGTCGCGTGGCGGATCACCTCGGCGGCCGGCAGGACCTCGCGACGAATCCTGAATTCAAGAGACTGATGGCGATGGAGAGGCCCGATCAGGTCGGTGCCGTATACTATCGGCACCTGGTGTCGGGCGGCGATCTCCAACTGCCTGGAGCCCGCATCGAGAACGGGTTTGATCTTGGCATGAAGTTCGGCGGGCATGCCGACTTCGAGGCCTTCGTCCCACATCGTCGTGTAGGCGCTCAGCGTCGGGACCAGATAGGCGCCGCGCTCGACCATGAGCAACGCCGTTTCGTCGTCGAGGAAGTTGCCGTGCTCGATCGAACGCACGCCGCACTCCACCGCATGCCGGATGCAGGCTGCGGTGTAGGCATGTGCCATGACGTAGGTGTGAGCGTTGGCAGCTTCCTCGACTGCCGCCCGGATTTCATCCTTGGAAAACTGCAGGAAATGGATCGGGTCTGTATAAGAGGCGATGCCGCCTCCGACCATCAGCTTGACCTGATGCGCGCCGCGGCGGATCTCGTCACGCGCCGCCGCGCGCACGGCGTCCACGCCGTTGCAGATGCGCCCCAGGCTCGGCACGTAATAGTGATCGTCCCAGGCGTTTTCACCCGGCCCACGCATGTCGCCATGACCGCCGGACTGCGAAAGCGCCTTGCCCGAATAGAGCAGGCGCGGGCTCGGCATCAACCCCTCCTCGACGGCGCGCGCCAGGCCGAAATCCGCGCCGCCGGCGTCCCGCACGGTGGTGAAGCCCCGCATCAGCATGCCTTCCAGCGTCGGCAGCGCGCGGATGGCGACATAGGTCGGAGACCAGCGCGTAAGCTGAGCGAAGCTGTTCATTGGCACGATGACGTGAACATGCGCGTCGCACAGTCCCGGCATCAGCACCCGGCCGCGAAGATCGACTTGCCGCGCCTCGCCGGACGAAGCACCGACCTTTCCGATCTCCGCGATCCGCCCGTCGGCGATGACCAGGTCGCATGTGTCTTGAAACGCACCGGCCTCGACATCCAGGATCGTCGCGTTTCGTATGATTATTTTTGTCACGCCGGACCTGTTCCCCGATACGCTTTCACACATGGCCGCCATGAGCCGGATAACGGCATTTTCTTCCGTCCGACCGCAGGGTTGCTTGACAGCATGCTGGATGGGGGGATGGCTTGACAAGCGCCCCAAGATCCTAGACGCATGACTTTAAGTCATAAAGGGTCTTGCGATATGAAGCCTGCCCTGCGATCCCCGACCGTCCCGCGACATGTCGTGGAGCGTGAGGGGTTTCTGCCTTCCATCAGTTCGCTGCGCGCCTTTGTGTTTTCCGCACAGTACCGGAGCTTCTCCCAGGCGGCGGGCGAACTCGGGGTGACACAGGGCGGCATCAGCCGCGCGATCAAGAGCATCGAGGAGATGACGGGAACGAAGCTCTTCGAGCGCACCGGGCACGGACTGGTGCTGACGGAGGCGGGTCGGGCGTATCTGCAGGAGGTTCAGCCCATCATCGAGGACCTCGGCGCGGCGACGCTTCGCCTTTCCACCTATGCGGATGCGGACGACACACTGACCATCGCGAGCCTGCCGAGCCTCGGCGGTCGATGGCTCGTGCCGCGCCTGAAGCGGTTCATGACGCAGCATCCCAATATCGAGCTGTGCGTGACCGCCCAGATCGGCCATTTCGATCTTGAGGGCAGCGGCGTCGATTGTGTGATCCATTATGGCAACGAGGCCTGGAGCGACAGCCTGTCCGACATGCTGATGGACGAGGTGACGATTCCCGCATGCATCCCGGATATCGTTCCTCGCGGCCGGGAGATCAGTGCGGACGTGCTGCGCGATATGGTTCTTATCCAGCACCTGCATCGGCCAACGGCATGGCGTGACTGGTTCCGGGCTGCGGATATTCCTCATCCTCAGCCGATGGCGGGACCGCGCTATGAGCAGTACCAGATGGGCATCGAGGCGGCGCTCGCAGGCATGGGCGCGGTGTTGATGCCGCCCTTCATGATCGCTTCGGAACTGGCTCAGGGGCGGCTGGTGATCCTCGACCGCACCACGGTCCATTCACCATGGCGGTATTATTTCATCTACCCGAAAAGCCGACGCTCGAAACCGGCGCTGCAACGGTTCAGGCACTGGGTGCGCATGGAAGCGAAACGGACATGGGCCGAGACCCAGCGAATTCTCGAGGGCGGCGACGTAACCGCCTACGTGGATGGCCGCTACCGCATGAAATAGCCGCGCAAGCGACGCGCCCGCGTCAGCCGAGCTGGAAGCCGAAGGCGAGCGGGTCGCGCGGGTCGACATAAATGGTGTTTTGCCCGATGATCCTTGCCCAGCCGCCGACACTCGGCAATACCGCGTCCCGCCCCGCGACCTCCGCCACGCCTTCGACACGACAGTTGAACAGCGTACCGATGATGCTTTCGTGAACGAAGTCGTCGCCCGATTTCAGTAGTCCCTTGGCGACGCGCTGCGCCATGCGGGCAGAGGATCCTGTGCCGCATGGCGAGCGGTCTATGCCTCTCGCGCCGTAGAAGACGGCATTGCGCGCATGGGCGTCCTTGTGCCTTGGGCCGTCGGCCCACATCACATGGCTGACGCCGGCTATACGATCATCCTCGGGGTGGACCGGGGCGACAGTCTCCTGCACTGCCGCACGCACCGCAGGGCTCAGGGTCAGGATATCGCTCGCGCTCATATCGTCGAGGCCCGCCCAGTTGGGCTGAGGTTCGACGATGGCGTAGAAGTTCCCGCCATAGGCAACGTCGACGACGAGTTCGCCAAGGCCGGGAACGTTCACCTTGACGTCCCCGGCATGCAGATAGCTCGCGACATTGAACAGGCGTACTTCGTCGACGAAGCGGCCCTCGCGCGCATACGCGACTTCGACCCGTCCCGCTGGAACCTCGAGCGCCAGACGCCCCTCGGTTCTCGGACTGACGAAGCCTTGTTCGAGTGCCACCGTGACCGTGCCGATGGTGCCGTGGCCGCACATGGGCAGGCAGCCGCTGACTTCGATGAACAGAATGCCGAGATCGCAATCGGAACGCGACGGCGGGTAAAGGATCGAGCCCGACATCGCGTCGTGGCCGCGTGGTTCGAACATCAAGGCTCTGCGTACCCAGTCATGTTCGGCCATGAAGTGCTGCCGCTTCTCTGCCATGCTCCCTTCGGGGAGCAAGGGCGCGCCGCCGGCCACCACGCGTACCGGGTTGCCGCAGGTATGGGCATCGACGCAGAGGAAGGTATGGGATTTCATCGGCCTTGATCCGTTTACCCGAAGCGGGCGATGGTGAATGGCGAGAGGTCGACCGGCGGTACACGGCCAGCCACGAGGTCCGCGACCAGCCGGCCGGTGGTCGGCCCCAGCGTCAGGCCTGTGTGGCTGTGGCCGAAGGCGTAGAAGACATTCGGCTGCCTGCGGGACGGGCCGATCACAGGCAGCGAATCGGCCGTTGTCGGCCGCTGCCCCATCCACACGGTCCCACAACGCGTATCCAGGCCGGGAAGATAACGCTTTGCAAGCGTCGTCAAAGCGCGACTGCGGGCGAAATTGGGAGCGGCATCGAGGCCCGCGAACTCTGCTGCACCGCCGATGCGCAAGCCCATATCCATGGGCGTCGCCACGAATTTGTGCTCGGCGAAAATGATCTCCCGGCCGAGTTCCACGCCGGGATTCGGCAAAGTGGTGTTGTAGCCGCGTTCGCTCTCGATCAGGGCGCGATCCCCAACCAGTTTGGCAAGACGCCCGGACCATGCGCCGGCCGCGATGACCAGCGCGTCGAAGCTTATCGGATCGCCGGATCGCCTATGGACTCGATCCCGGTCGATGCCGACAGCCTCGCCGCTCATGATGGAAACGCCCCGACGAGCAAGATAGGCGGACAGACGGTCGACGAGGCGTCTGGGATCGGACAGGTGAGACCATTGCGGAGTAAGCATGGCACACGCCACATTGTCGCCGAGCGCCGGCTCCAGTTCCCGCGCAGCCGCGCCGCCGATCTCCTCGCAGACGATCCCGTGCCGCTCCCGCAAAGCCCGTTCGCCGGCGTCGCGCTCGAATGCCGCGCGGGTCTCGTAGACCCAGAGCGCGCCCACCCGATGCAGATCGTCGCCCATCTCCAACGTGTCGAGCAGCGGCACGAGGTCGTCATAGACAGGTGTCGTCAGGCTTGCGAGCGCGGTTGCGATGCGTTCCATTTCGGCCAGTGTCCCCGATCGCAGGAAGCACCAGAGCCAGGGGAGCAGCCGCGGCAGATGCGCCAGACGCAGCGATAGCGGCCCCAACGGGTCGGCCAGCCAGCCAGGAACCTGCCGAATGAGGCCGGGCATGGAGGCTGGAACGATCTCGGTGACTCCGATGCCGCCGGCATTCCCCGTCGAAACATTGTCACCGCCGGGCTCCCGGTCGAGCACCGTTACCTCGTGACCGTCCAGCAGCAGGTTGTAGGCGCAGCACAGGCCGACCACGCCGGCGCCGATGACGAGAACGCGGGCCATGCTGGTATCAACCCTGGTTCGTTCTGCGCCGGCGGTAGTGCTTCTCGATCCTGAGAGCGATGTGGCTGAGGGGGATGAGGATCAAGCTGTAGATGACTGCGACGGCGGAATAGGCCTCGATAGGTCGGAACTCCTGCGTCGCCAGAACTTGCGCATGATAGACGAGGTCGCCATAGGCGATCATGGAGGAGATCGCCGTCAGCTTGACGATGTCGATAGCCTGGTTGGTGAAGGCGGGAATCATGTGCCGCAACGCCTGCGGGAGAATCACGAGACGCATCCTGCGAAAGTAGTTGAGGCCCAGCGCGGTCGCCGCTTCGCTTTGTCCGCGCGGAATCGCCTCGATGCCGGCCCGGACGATTTCAGCGACATAGGCAGCGGTCGCGAGGGAGAAGGCGATGAGTGCCGCCACGAATGGAGACAGCTGAATGCCCAATAGAATTGGAAGCGCGTAGTAGAACCAAAGCAGTTGAACGACGGCCGGCGTGTTCCTGAAAATGTTCACGTAGCCTGCGGTGAGGATACGCACGACACGAAACCGGCTGACCCGGCACAGGCCGATCGGCAGGCCGATGATGCCACCCAGCACGAGCGCGCCAATGGCCAGTTGCAGCGCGCCGAGAAGACCTGCAAGCAGGTAGCTGCCGTTGGTGAAAACAAAGCCGAAGCTCCAGGTGTAGGAGGTCATCCCTCAACGCTCCACGATGGCCAGCTTGCGCTCCATAAAGCCCGACAGCCAGCTCATCAGGGTGATGATCACGAAATAGATGATCCCGATGACGGTGAAGACTTCGAGCGGCCGGAACGTCGCCGATGAAACCCGCATGGCCTGATAGGTCAGTTCGCCATAGGCGATGGCTGCGGCGAAGGACGTGTTCTTGATCGTATCGACGACGAAATTCATGAACACCGGCAGGACACGGCGGATCGCCTGCGGCAAAATGATGAGCCGCAGCGTCATGCCGAAACGCAGGCCCAGAGCGCGCGCGGCCTGCCACTGGCCGGCCTGGATGGATTCGATGCCGGCCCGGAATATTTCGGCGAGATAAGCCCCGCCCTGTAAGGCGATCGCAATCGTGGCGGCCTGGAACGCGTTGACCTGTAAATTGAAAAGCAGGGGAAACGCGAAATAGAACCAGATGATCAGGACAAACAGCGCCGACGTGCGGAAGAAATCTATGATCGCGTAGGCGAACCAACGCAGGGGCGCCCACGGCGACATACGCGCCATCGCGAGCACCAGTCCGAGCGGCACCGCGAAGGCGAGCGCACTGGCCGTGAGCAACAATGTGGCCAGTGCGCCCTGAAGGAAAAGGTCGTCGCTGCGCAGTACGACTGCAAAATCCCATTGGTACATCGGAGACGTTCCCAGCGTACTATGATGAAGCGACCGACAAAGGGGAGCTGCTAGCTCCAGCTCTCACGCATGATCGACGTGGCCGTGTGCGGATCGATCCCCCGGAACGACAGGAATTGCTCGAACGCCTGCTGGACGGCCCCGGAGTAATACATGTAGGCGATCGAGGTGGTGAGGAACGACTTGAACCGATCGTTGGCGTCATAGCGGAAGCCGGCGGAGGCCGGATAGGGATAGGCCGGCTTCGGAACGACGACCTTGCCCATCTGCAATTTCGCGCGCGCCAGATCGGCCTCCGGACCCACGAGGCAGACGCCGTCGACGCGGCCGGACTGGAATGCCGCCAGAGCTTCGGGCGCACCCTGCAACCTGGAGAATGTCGCATTGGGACTGGCCGAGGATACGAACTGGTCCTGCGCACTGCCAAGCACAACGGCAACGCGGAACTTGGGGTCGTCGAACTCCTTCCAGGTCGTCGCCGTCACGTCGTCGCGCGTCAGTATGACATTCGGGAACCATGCGACGGCAATCGGCAGAAAATCGATCGCGAGGGCGCGGGTGGGTGTCCCGTCGAGCATAAGCATGAAGTCGAACTGGTTTGCCTGAAGAGCGGCCGTCGCGGTACCGAAAGTCGTTTCCACGATTTCCAGCGAGACACCGAGCGCATCGGCCAACTGCTTGCCGAGAACCGGGCCGACGCCACGCCAGACCGACCCGTTGGATTCGATGGCGCCAGGCGCATTGCTGCCGCTCACATCCTTGAAATACCAAGGCTCGGTGTTGGCGGCCCCCAGCCGAAGTTTCTTGGTCCGCATGACGAGTTCCCAAGTGTCTTCGACCTGCTCTTGCGCCTGGGCCGCACTCGCACCCAACATGCCGCCCGCCACGCCGACCATCGGCAGCATCGCAAGCAATGAACGTCTTGATTCATCCATGATACTTCCTCCCTTTGAAATGATTGCCGTCAATGTCCGGCCAGCCCCGAACCGGCAAGCCGGCCTTAGCCGCGAAGCGCTCACGATCTTCCATCGCACTCAGCGAGACCGAGGTGAGCGCCGGTTCCTTCCCTTTATGTAAAGGATTACATTTACAGAACCCATTGTCAACGCGAATTTGCCGCCACCCGGCGAGAGTGAACCCGGACGGGCCACGAACCGGGATGGCACGCTGACGTGCCTTGCTTGCCGGTCCTGCAGAGGGAGACGGGAGGGAGCCGAGTGAAAGGCGCAAGGGATTCGCGATCCGGGAGATTTTGCCTGAGAGGAGTATGCGCTTGACTCTGGTTATATAAGACGTGAAAACGTTTTCAGTTACTCGAACGAACGCAACCGCACCGATCCAGTCGACCATAGAAGGGATTTCCACATGGCCACGGAAAACGCAGTCGGCGCCGAAGAGATCAAGGCCGATACGAAGAAGATGCACGTCTCCGACACCGAGGTCGCCATCGAGATCGTCGGCATGCACAAATGGTACGGCGAATTCCATGTGCTGAAGGACATCGACCTGAAGGTGATGCGCGGCGAGCGCATCGTCATCTGCGGGCCGTCCGGTTCGGGCAAGTCGACGATGATCCGCTGCATCAACCGGCTGGAAGAGCACCAGAAAGGCAAGATCGTCGTCGAGGGCAAGGAACTCACCAACGACCTGAAGAAGATCGACGAGGTACGCCGCGAGGTCGGCATGGTGTTCCAGCACTTCAACCTGTTCCCGCACCTGACCATCCTGGAGAACTGCACGCTGGCGCCGATCTGGGTGCGCAAGATCCCGAAGAAGCAGGCCGAAGAGACAGCCATGCACTTCCTCAAGCGCGTCAAGATCCCGGAACAGGCGAACAAGTATCCCGGCCAGCTTTCGGGCGGCCAGCAGCAGCGCGTGGCGATCGCCCGCTCGCTGTGCATGAACCCGCGCATCATGCTGTTCGACGAGCCGACCTCGGCGCTCGATCCGGAAATGATCAAGGAAGTGCTGGAGACGATGGTGGGCCTTGCCGAGGAAGGCATGACCATGCTGTGCGTGACCCACGAGATGGGCTTCGCCCGCAAGGTCGCCAACCGCGTCATCTTCATGGATGCCGGCCAGATCGTCGAGCAGAACACGCCGGCCGAGTTCTTCGATCATCCGTGCCACGAGCGCACGAAGCTGTTCCTCAGCCAGATCCTGCACTGAACTGCCGGCCGCTTGTGGTGGCGTTCAGCAATGCCCATGCGAAAAGGCCCGGCAGCGTCCGGGCCTTTTTCCTGATCCTCGATCCTCCTCCGCTGCGTTTCAGTCGGGCAACCGCCAGCCGTAGAGCCAGTCGAGATCGGCCGCGAGGGTGGGGCGCTTCGTGCCTCGGGACGCTATTGAATGATCTTGTGCGTGCGGGGTGGGCAGGCGGATTTCCTGACGATCAGTTGGGAGTCCAATTTGACCGCATGCGGAGTATCTTCGGTCGTCAGCGCAGCGAAGAGCATATCGGCGCCGACGGAACCCATTTCCCTGGCCGGTACCGCGATGGTCGTCAGCGGGGGATCAAGATAGGCGTCATAGTCGGAATCGTCGAAGCCGGTGATCGAAATGTCCTCCGGAACGCGAAGTCCCAGGCGCCTGCATTCGCTCAGCGCGCCGAAGGCAGCCACATCGCTGGTGCAGACGACTGCGGTTGTTTCAGGATATTCCTTCAGGATCACCCGCACGGAATCGGCGCCGGCGCGGATCTCGTGAGGCCTGACCAGAATCCGGTCGGCTCCCGAAAGATTTCTGGCTTTGATAAAGTCCTTATAGCCGGCAATTCGCGCCGTTTGACGGTCGTTCCCGGATGAAGAGGCGGCAATCAGGGCAAAATTGGTGTGCCCAAGATCTGCAAGATAACTCAATATACTGAATGACGCGCCGTAGTTGTCGAATCCGATAGATGGAACGATCTCATCCGGGAGATAGGAATAGGTCGTGATCGTGGGGATATGCGTATCCTTGAGAAACTGCCTCAGAGCGGGATCTTCAATCGCACCGACGAGAAGAAGCGCTTCCGCTCCGCGATCCACAAGCATCTTCACTCTTTCAAATATATTCTTGTTATCAAATCCTGTCGTAAGAACGATAGTCATGTAGCCGTTTTGCGAAAACCTGTCCTGGAAGCTGTTTATCATCTTGGCGAAGATGGCATAATCGAGCGTCGGGATCGCTGTCCCGACGATATGCGTTTTGCGCGAACGTAGGGCCTTTGCGGAAGGATTGGCCGTATATCCCAACCGCTGCGCTTCCGCGATAACCCGTATCCGAACATCGTCGCGCACCCGATTTGGAAGATTGAACGCGCGCGACACTGTCGCAACCGACACATTTGCCGCCTTGGCAACGTCAAATACGCTTACCCGCTTCGTATCACTGGATTTCCTGCTCTTGTTTGCAGCCATGGATTTCCAACCAGTCACCGCCCCTCCGGCAAGGGGTCATATTAAATTGGGGTACGCTCGGCAGATGGAAAAAATCAATCCGAGAGGGAATATTATCCAATCCAAAACATCGGTTTGCCTAACAGGAAACACAATACGCCTTTCCAAGGACGCCTGGTCAAGCAGAACTGGTGGATCGACACCCAACTGAAGGAAAGAGATTAAGATAATAGCTTATCATGTAACAGCGAAGTTTCCAACCAAGCTTCCGATTAAGAGATTCCTCAAATCTAATAAAGAAAATCCTGCGACCAGTTGTTATTCGAACTGGTCGCAGGAGATTTCTTATCCGGCAGCGGCTACTGCTTTTTCGACAAGCTTCAGTTGATCGGGGGTCAAAGGCGGAACCGGCATGCGGCACTCGCCAACGGGACGTCCGGTCATGTTGCTGGCGGCCTTGGCTACGGGATTGAACGGCAATGTCCAAAGCAGATTGCTAATGGGGACAAGGCGTCTCCAGAGGGGGGCGGCCTCTGTGATCTTGTTTGCCCGGACGAGGTCGTAAATCTGTACGAGCTGGGCGGGTACGGCGTTGCCCGAACCGGTGAATACGCCTGGAGCGCCGGCCAACAGACTATAGAAATTGAGGAAATCGCAGCCGTTGAAGACTTTGGCACCCTGGGCGGCAAGCTGCTCGATCCGCTGCATATTGGCGGTGCTGTCCTTGATGTATTCAACCCCGTCAATCTTCGACAGCCGGCTATAGACGTCAGGCGTAATGTCGAACTGTGTATAAACGGGAATGTTGTAGACCATCAGCGGGATGTTTGCGGCGCGCGCAATCTGTTCGTAATGCCAAGCGACGCCGTCCTCGCCGGGGCCTTCGAAATAGGGCGGCAGAACCAGTGCAGCGTCCGCCCCCACGCCCGCGGCGTGCTTGGTATTCTCGATGGCGTCTTCGGTGCGTATGGCGGAGGTCTGGACGATCAGCTTGCCCTTGCCATCAATCCGCTTGGATGCGAGTTCGGCCAGGCGACGCTTTTCCGCCTCGGACAGGAACGGAAATTCACCGGTACCACCGTTCACGGCGATAATGTGAATGCCCTTCTCCAGCAGGGAATCGACGTTGGCTTCAAAAGCCTTCTCGTCCAGCGACGCTCCATTGTCTTTGAACGGCGTGCAAATTGGCACGCAAATACCGGTTAGTCCGCTCATCTCAATCTCCTTTGTTCATGGATGAAACACGTATCGCCCGGGGCGACGAACGCTGCCGTCGCAGGTGAGAGAAATTCCAAGTGAAAAGACGATCCAGCCGCCGGAAGAGCGCGTTCACTCCCGCGCAGGCCACGCGTCGGGCAGGTTGAAGCCGGTCGGGTAGGGATCCGAAGCGTCCAGCACATACTGGTGGAAAGCCGTGATCCAGGCCGATCCCGTGATGGTCGGCACTATCCCCGGTCGGGATCCGACATCAACAGTCTCGACGATACGGCCGGTGAACTCGCTGCCGATGATCGATTCATGGACAAAGCTCTCACCGACCTCGATCTGGCCTCGGGCATGCATAACCGCGAGTCGCGCGCTCGTACCCGTTCCGCAAGGGGAGCGGTCGATCCTGCCCGGCGAGACGATGACCGTATTGCGTGAGCGCTTGCCCTTTTCGGTGGCCCTCAGCGGCCCGGCGAACAGGGTCTGGTTGATCGTGTGGATCTCGGGGTTTTCGGGATGGACGGCCGGGCATTGTTCGGCCGCCGCCTTCTTGATGCGCTCGCCGACCTCAACGAGCGTCCTGGCTTCATCGGGAACGAGCTTGAAGCCGAGTTCCGTGGCATCGACGAGAGCATAGATCATGCCGCCATACGCGACATCGACCTTGATCCTGCCGAGGCGCGGGACTTCAACTTCCTGATCCAGCGCCATGACGAAGGCAGGGACATTGCGGAACGTGACGTCCCTGCACTTTCCGTCGCCGCAGGTGGCGGTGATGCCGATCAAGCCGGCAGGGGCCTCCAGGTTGAACTCGGTGACGGGTTCGACCATCGGCACCATGCCTGTTTCCAGCAATGCCGTCACCGTGCAGATCGTGTTGGAACCGGACATGGGTACGTAGAATTCCGATTCCATGATGACGAAGCCGGCGACGGCATCGGGATGGGACGATGGCAGGACAAGATTGACGCACTGGGTGATGCGTCCGCGCGGCTCGTTCAGCAGAAACTGGCGCAGTTCGTCCGCATTGTTCTGAAGATGCAGCATCTTGTCGAACACGGTCTCGCCAGGGACATCGAGAACGCCGCCCGTGATGACCTCGTTCAGTTCGCCGCCGACATGCACGCCGACGACATTCACCATTTTCTGGAAGCGCATAGTCCCGTCTTTCAATCCAACGTGGTTGCCTGGTTCCGCTGAGAGGTTTCGGCGGCACCCGCCCTCATATGAGGCCGCCATTCACATGTATGATCTGTCCGGTGACGTAGGATGCCTCCCTCGACGCCAGAAAAGCGATGACGGCCCCGACTTCTTCAGGGGTGCCGATCCGTCCGGCAGGAATAACCGCCGCATATCGCCGCCACTCCTCATCCGTCAGGAATTGCTCGCCATGATCTTTTCGGATCAGGCCCGGCACGACGGCGTTGACGGTCACGCCACTTCGCGCCAACTGCACGGCAAGAGAGCGGACCGTCGTCTCAAGCGCCGATTTGGCAGCGGCACTTACCGGAAAGACAGGGTAATCCATCCGAAAAACATGCGCGTTGTTGGTGCTGACGGCGACGATGCGCCCGTTTCCGGAGGTTACAAGATGCGGTGTTGCCGCCGCGGCGAGATCGAAGAAGCTGAAAGTAATGGCGTTGAAGGCGGCGACCACAACATCGCGCTCGACTTCCCCGATCTGCGCGAGGACGGGAAAGCCCGCCGCGTGAATGAGCGTGTCGACGCTGCCGAATTCGTCGACCGTCCGGGCAACCAGATCGATGCCAGCTCTCGTCTCCGCCAGATCGCGGATGACGGTGACCACGTCCGCTCCGCGCGCGCGTAGCTGCCGAGCCGTCGTTTCGGCCCCGTCCCGGTTGGCGCGAGCATGCACAACCACCTTGTCGCCAGCCTGTACCATCCTGTGAAGCGCGGCGGCGCCGATGCCAGAAGCCGATCCGGTTGCCAAAATGATCGCCATGTCCTGCTGATCCAGTTTAATCCCGATCGGCCTCAACGACCGATGCCGGATGGCTTCGTCTTCCTGGCGTCGGCTTGCCTGGTCTTCCGCACCGCCGGCCACCCGACAAGAGCGCGACAGTCATCTCGTAATTTACATAACAGCGTTGATGTAAACCTTTTCATAAATAATGTTGGCTGTCAACCGATCCCGACACCGGGAATGCGATCGGATAAATGCCGCTCCGGGCATTTCGGAACATCCCAACAGGGTCGCCCACCAACAATGATATGGCCTAGCAGAAGCTTTACCGGCCGATCGAACGCCTGAAGAGCGAACGCCTTCCTCTGGCCAGAAGGAACTTGACAAATCTCGGTGCGTGCAGATAATTTGAAAACGTTTACAGAATTACTCGTACCGGCATGATGGGAAGCGGGAAATCACCCGCCCTGAACGAAGTCGGCACGTTGCCCCGACGCCAGCCAAAAAGTACGGCACGAAGGATGTCTGGCTGAGGTGGGCAAGCACTCGAACCATCGTCTTACCCCGAACCGGAGTATTCCATGAACGCGCACCCAGACTTCCACGGCAAAGCCAAGGACCTGAAGTTCGAAACCCGGGCTTTCATCAACGGCAAGTACGTCGAGGCCAGATCGGGTGAGACTTTCGAGACGCGTAATCCTGCGACCGGAAAGCTGCTCGCCAATGTCTCGGCCGGCGATGCCGCCGACGTCGACGATGCCGTGAAGGCCGCGCGTACGACGTTCGAGGCCGGTTCGTGGTCGAAGATGGCGCCCCGCGACCGCAAGAAGGCGCTTCTGCGCTTCGCCGATCTTATCGAGAAGAACAGTGCGGAACTGGCCCTGATCGAAACCCTCGATTGCGGTAAGCCGATCAACGACTCAATGACAGTCGACCTGCCGGATACCGTCGAGACACTTCGCTGGCACGCCGAAGCAACCGATAAAATCTATGACCAGATGTCGTCCGCGCCCAACGACGTCGTCTCGATGATCGTACGCGAGCCGATTGGCGTCGTGGGTGGTGTCATTCCCTGGAACTTCCCGCTTTTCGTCGCGATGTGGAAGCTGGCACCCGCGCTGGCGGGCGGCAATTCGATCATCCTGAAGCCTGCCGAACAGACCTCGCTTTCCCTCCTGCGCCTGGCTGCGCTCGCCTCGGAAGCAGGTATTCCCGACGGCGTGGTCAACGTCGTTCCGGGGATGGGACCGACGGCCGGACGCGCGATCGGCCTGCACAGGGACATCGACTGTGTTTCCTTCACCGGGTCCGGCGAGGTCGGCCGCTACTTCCTGAAATATTCGGCCGAGTCCAATATGAAGAGAATCATCCTCGAATGCGGCGGCAAAAGCCCCTCCATCGTAATGGATGACATCAAGGATCTCACGCCGGTCCTGGAAAACGTGGCCTCGGCCATTCTCTTCTGCCAGGGCGAAAATTGCTCGGCGGGGTCGCGTCTCGTCGTCCATGAAGGCATCAAGGACAGGCTGCTCGAGGAGCTGAAGCCGGTGTTCGAAAGCTGGACGGTCGGCGATCCCCTCAACACGGCGACGCGGATCGGCTCGATGATCGAGAAGGAGCATCTCGACAAGGTTCTGTCCTATATCGAACTCGGCCGGAAGGAAGGCGCCAAGGTGGCACTGGGCGGCAACCAGGTCCTTGCCGAAACGGGCGGCAGCTTCGTGGAACCTACCATTTTCGACGATGTGTCCAACCGCATGAGGATCGCCCGCGAGGAGATATTCGGGCCTGTCCTGTCCGTCATCACGGTCAAGGATGAGGAAGAGGCGCTGAAAGTCGCCAACGACACCAATTACGGCCTCGCCGCCTCCCTCTATACCGACGATCTCAACAGAGCGCACAGAATGGCCAAGTCGATCCGGGCCGGCACAGTTTCCGTCAATTGTTACTCCGAAGGCGATTTCGCCGTGCCGTTCGGCGGCTACAAGGAATCGGGTTTCGGCGGCAAGGACAAGGGCCTGGCAGCGCATGACCAGTATACAGAAACCAAGGCGATCTGGATTCAGCTCCGCTAGAGCCGACGCCTGTATCGTTCGCCAAGGCGCGCATTGCGACGCGCGCCTTGCGCGCTAGCGCCTCGACGTGTCGCGTGAAAGCAGGAGACCGGCGAGCCCGACAAGATCGGGCAGAGCCGCCACATCGGAAGGAAACCGGCTCGCGCCGCCGCGAGGCACAATGGCGACGAAGGGCATACCGAGGTGAAACGCAGCTTCATATTCGGTCGGCGAATCGCCGATCGCAACGGTCCTGCCCGCGTCGAAGCCATTGGCGTCGAGAATGTTCCGAAATGCCTGCGGCTTGGTGGCGGGGGCGCCGTATATGCCCTTGAAAAAACGGGCAAGCCGGCGCGCCTCGACGATGGGAATCAATTCGTCATGAGGCGTGCCCGACACCAGATAGAGCGGAATGTGGGCGTGAAGCGTCTCAAGTGCCTCCGGCGCTCCGTCGACGAAGGGGCATCCGACCACCGCGTCATAGACGATCGACGTGAACTTGCGCGAAAGGGCCTCGATCGCTTCGGGCGTGGGATCACGGCCGAAAAATTCGCGTTCGAAATGCTTGAACTTTTCTCGGCGGCTCACCCCGCCATGGGCATGCTGATATTCGATGATCGCCCGAACCAGTTCGGGGTTCTCGTTCCGGTAGATGGTGGCGAACGCTTCCGCCTTGATTTCCACGGACTGAACGATGACCCCGTCGAAGTCGAAGATAACCGCATCCGGTGAAGAAGAAAGAAGTGACATGGATATCGGGATTCTCTGTTTGCTGCCTGGTTACAGGCCGGTCGACAAGACGATAACCGGCGCTGCTGGTCGATCTGATTTGCGGTCGAGGTAATCGATTACACCAACAAAGCGAGTTTCGCTTGGGCTTTTTGTCACAAGGTTTGAATAGGGATCGACGGACGATGCTGACAGACGTTTCCGATAATGGAAGAAATGAGGAAATCGACGCGGCCGTTCGCGACGGCAGGCCGACGTTCCTGCCCAACCTGCGTTTGTCGACGACGACCGACGTGCTGCCTACTCTCGCCGTGCGACGAAACGATCTGGATGCTGCCGCGGACAGGCTGGCAGGCTGGGCGCCTGCGCTGGCGATCCTGTTTCCAGAGCTGGAATCGTCAGCCGGGGTCATAGAGTCCCCACTCGTGCCATTGCCGTCCGCGTCGTCGTTCTTTGAAGCCGACCTGCCCGGCAACGCCTTTATAAAGGCCGACCATGCCCTGCCGATAGCGGGATCGATCAAGGCGCGCGGCGGAATCTACGAAGTGTTGGCCTATGCCGAAAAGGTCGGTCTCGCCGGCGGCCTGATTCGGCCCGGCGACGACCTTAGGGCTCTGACGACTCGTAAGGCGCGTGCGCATTTCGCCAATTTCCATGTCGGTGTCGGAAGCACCGGAAATCTGGGCTTGAGCATCGGCGTCATGGCCTCGGCGCTCGGATTCAAGACGACTGTACACATGTCGAACGACGCCAAGGAATGGAAAAAGACGCGCTTGCGCAACCGTGGCGTCGAGGTGGTGGAGCATCTTGGCGACTATGCCAAGGCCGTCGCGGCCGGTCGGGATCAGATGTCCGGAGACCCACGTGCGCATTTTGTCGATGACGAGAATTCGCTCGATCTTTTCCTCGGCTATGCGGTCGCGGCTTTGCGTCTGAAGAACCAGTTCGACGATCTGGAGATAGCGATCGATGTACAGCGTCCCTTGTTCGTCTATCTGCCGTGTGGAGTCGGGGGGGCACCTGGCGGGATCACCTGGGGCCTGAAGCAGGTCTATGGTGATGCGGTGCATTGCTTCTTTGCGGAACCCGCTGCTTCGCCGGCATTCATGGTACGGATGCTGTCGAGCGAGCCGCGATCCGTTTACGACTACGGCCTCGACAACAGGACAGAGGCCGACGGACTAGCTGTGGCACAGGCATCCGAACTGGTGTTCGGGTTGGTCGAGCGTCTTATCAGCGGCGTTTTTACGGTCGCCGATGACGAACTCTTCAGAATGCTGGTACGACTGGAGCGCGCGACGGGTTTGCGCATCGAGCCCTCGGCGGCAGCCGGGTTGCTCGGACCGGCGCGGATTCTGGGCGGAATAAAATATTACGGCGAGCACGAGATCTCGCCTGCCTCGGCTACGCATCTGTTCTGGACAACAGGCGGTTCATTCGTACCGGAGGAAGAATATATCCGCTTCCATGAGCGCGGTGCCGCTTTGCTCCCGTAATTGTCGACATAGATCTGCCATGTCGCACGATATTCCCGACAATAATCTTCGTGGCAGCGCTCAACTGGAGCGGGATGAACCCGGAAAACCCTTGGGGCTGTGAAACGAGTTCATTACGAATGGGACAAAGACATCGGTCCACGCCTCTGAGGGCAGGCGGGAAGATGCATTGAATCTCATATCGAATTATCTTGAGCAAAGCGGAAAGATCAGCGGCCGAGCGTGAGGTAAAGTCTCGGCAGAAGTTCGGTCAGCCGCTCCACCGTGGCGATGGAGATGGCGTTCTTCTGGCCGAAGATGCGGCCGAGATAGGAATCGGCGGCCGAGTCGAGGCCGACGCAAAAAGTGTCGATGGCGAGCCGGCTGAGGCCCTGCACGGCCTTGCGGGCATCCTCGACGAGATAGCGCCGATCCTCGACATCGATGTCGGACGGTTCGCCGTCGGTGACGACCAGAAGCAGGCGGCGATAGCTGCGTTGCGTGGCGAGGTCGGCGCCGGCATGCCGCATGGCTGCGCCCAGCCGGGTCGAGAAGCCGCTTTGCAGGCCGGCCAGCCTCGATTCCACCAACCCGTCGTATGGCTGGCCGAAATCCTTGATGCGCATGTAGCGCACGTCGTCGCGCTTGTCGGAACAGAAGGCGGCGAGCGCGAAGGGATCGCCGAGGCCCGCCATCGCCTGCGACAGCAGCGCGGCCGCCTGCCGCTCGACGTCGAGCACGGTCTGCCGGCCGTCGCGCACGCGGTCGGCGGTGGATTGCGAGGCGTCGAGCAGCAGGAGCACGGAGAGGTCGCGGCTGCGGCGCTCGTAGCGGCCGTGGATGCGCGGGCTGGGCGGCTCGCCGATGCGGCGCGCGATCGCCGCGTCGATGCAGGCATCGATGTCGAGGAAATCGCCTTCCGATTGCCGGCGCAGGCGCTCGGCGCGGCTGACGCGGGCCGAGCGGATCAATGCCGTCAGCCGGTTGGCGAGGTCGGCACGCTGTTCGCGCAGGCGCGCCACGCGCTCGGCCGGCCCGGAATTGGCGAGATATTCCTTGACCGACGTCCAGTCACGCTGCTCGCGCCCGGTGACGTAGTCGAATTCCGGGTAGCGGGCGACCAGCACGCCATCCATTTCGACCTCCTGGATCTCGACCTGGCCGGATTCGGCGTCCGGTCTGTTCTCAGGCTCGACCCGGTCGGGGCTGTCGTCGTTTTCCTCCTGCCGAATGCGGGCGCTCGACAGCACTTCCTCGGCGTCGGCGTTCTGCTGGTCGTCGTCGCCGAAATCCCACAGGCCGAGATTGTCGTCACGGTAGGGTGGCTGGACGACGTAGGTCTTGGGATCGAACTGAAGCCGCATCTGACCGAGGTCGTTGCCAAGCAGGTTACCGATGCGGCGGCTGAGCTGCTGGTCGCGCAGGTCCGGCTCCGCCAGAAAGGCGGCGCGCGCCTTGACGACCCAGGGGTTCGGGTCTTCGTAGGCCGGATCGGCCAGCGCGCGGGCGAGGCGGGCGAACAGGGTTTGCGCGTTGACGGCGCTGGTCGGCTGCGCGGTGTGGAATGGCTGGAACAGTCGCGCCAATCCGGGCAGGTCCTGCATGGCCAGACGCTCGACGCGGGCGTCCTCGATCAGCGACACGAGCGCGATCTGCATCGGCCGCAGGCTGCCCAGCGCAAAACGCTCGCGCGTGAAGCGCAGATGCGCGCCGATATGGGCGACGGCGGCCCGGTAGAGCCGCTCGGCTTCGGTGCGCTGGAAGCCTGGATAGGCGGAAGGCAGGCGCACGATGCTGCCGTCGAAGCCCGGCCGGCGGCGCGCCTGCTCTGGCGCGTTGGCCGGCGTTTCCCTGAGCGGCGGGTTGTCGCCCCAAAGTGCGGTCAGGAACGGCTTCAGCCTCGCCTCCATATCGGCGAAGCCGGCCTGACCGCTGGTTCGTTGCAGCCAGCGGACGGCGGACGGGTCTTCCATCGTGAAGAAACGCAGGCGCCGCTTGGCGTCGCCTTCGGCCGCGTGGATGCCGATGCGCAGCCAGGCTTCCAGCCCGTCGAGGTCGATCTCCGCCAGGAGTTTCGGCATTGCCTTCAGCAGCGCCGTGAGGGATTCGGGCGCGCCGGTGTTGGCATATTCCATCAGCGCCACCCAGCGGGCGAAGCCGCTTTCGCCGAGCCTGCCCGCGGCATCGAGCGCGGTTTCGGAGAGCAGGGCGGCAGCGGTGCGGCCGGAACGTATGGCCACGCTCGAAACGGTGTCGGCAAGGTCGATCGCCGCCTGCGGGGTCGCCGCGCGGGCGATGTCGGGAGAGGAGCGGATATAAGCGTCGGTAACGGTGTCGCCGTAGCCTGCACCGGCGAGGCGCCGGCAGGCGCGGATCCAGGCCGGGTGCAGGTCGCCCGGAAAAGCCGACGGCGCGCCGCGGTCGAGCGCCTGCTGATGGACGGCGTTGCGCCGGTCTGGCGCATTCTCGTTCATGGCGGTCAGATGCAGGTGGCGACGGCGGCCTTCAGAGCGTCGCGCATGTCGGGGTCGTCGGTGATCGGCAGCACCAGCGCGACCTCGCAGGCTTCCTCGATCGGAATACCGCGCTTCGCCAAGAGGCCAGCATTGATGAGCATGCGGGTGGAGGCGCCCTCCTCCAGACCATGACCTTTCAGGTTGCGAGCGCGCTGGCCGATGCGCACCAGTGTCGTCGCCGTCTTGCGATCGACGCCGGATTCGGTGGCGACGATCTCCGTCTCGATCGCTTCTTCGGGGTAGGAGAAGGCGATCGCCGCGAAGCGCTGCTTGGTCGATTCCTTCAAGTCCTTCAATACGCTCTGGTAGCCGGGATTGTAGGAGATGACGAGATGGAAGTCGGGATGCGCCTTGAGTACCTCGTTCTTCTTCTCCAGCGGGAGGATGCGGCGGTCGTCGGTCAGCGAATGGATGACGACGGTGGTGTCCTGGCGCGCCTCGACGATCTCGTCGAGGTAGCAGATGGCGCCTGAGCGCACGGCGAGCGTCAGCGGCCCGTCGTGCCAGACAGTTCCGTCGGCGTCGAGCAGGTAGCGGCCGACGAGGTCGGAGGCTGTCATGTCCTCGTGGCAGGATACGGTGATGAGCGGGCGCTTCAATCGCCACGCCATGTGCTCGACGAAGCGCGTCTTGCCGCAACCGGTCGGCCCTTTCAGCATGATCGGCATGCGCGAGGCGAAAGCCGCTTCGAACAGGCCGACCTCGTTTGCGACCGGCCGGAAGTAGGGCTCGGACGCAATACGAAAATCATCGAGCCGTTCGCCGCCGGAAACGCCAGCGGCAAAACCCGTTCCTTGGTGCATTTCAGTCTCCAGAATTCACGATGTTTCCGGCGCCGGTACGCCGCGGCCTCCTCGTCGGCCGCGGCGCCAAGGCAGAGCCCACCTAGCGGTGGGCCGCCACCTTGTTGGGAATACCTTCGATCGGCGCTTCCGACGTGCCGACGGTCTGCCGAGTCATCGCCTCGACCTTCTCACGGGTGCCTTCCGGGTCGGTGATCCACTGCTTGTAGAAGTTGTACGGGCAGACCGCATGCCCGCGCGTATCGTCGCCGGAATTGATGAGGCCGGTATAGCCGCGATGCAGAAGCTTGAAGAGGTGATTCTGCGACTGCATGTTGCGGCGGGCGTCGCGCAGCAGCGAGACCGAAAGCTGGCCGTACTGGATGCCGTTTTCCTCCGTGCCGCACTCGCCCAGCGTGCGGCCGTCGAAGCCGATGATGGAGGAGTGGCCGAAGTAGGAATAGACGCCGTCGAAGCCGGCGGCGTTGGCAACCGCGACGTAGACGTTGTTGGCCCAGGCCATCGCCTTGGAGATCAGGATCTGCTGTTCCTTGGCCGGATACATATAGCCTTGGCAGCGGATGATGAGTTCCGCCCCGCGCATGGCGCAGTCGCGCCAGATCTCGGGATAGTTGCCGTCGTCGCAGATGATGAGGCTGATCTTCAGGCCTTTCGGGCCTTCGGTGACATAGGTGCAGTCGCCGGGATACCAGCCCTCGATCGGCACCCAGGGCATGATCTTGCGGTACTTCTGCACAATCTCGCCCTTGTCGTTGATCAGGATCAGCGTGTTGTAGGGCGCCTTGTTGGGATGCTCCTCGTGGCGCTCGCCGGTAAGCGAGAAGACGCCCCAGACGCGCGCCTTCCTGCAGGCGTCGGAGAAAATCTTCGTCTCCTCACCGGGAATGGCCGAGGCCGTCTCGTACATCTCCTTCTGGTCGTACATGATGCCGTGCGTGGAATATTCGGGGAAGATCACCAGATCCATTCCCGGCAGGCCGGCCTTCATGCCCTCGACCATCTTGGCGATGTTGCGGGCGTTGGCGAGCACCTCGTCACGCGTGTGCAGGCGTGGCATCTTGTAGTTGACGACGGCAACGCCAACGGTGTCGTTGCTGCTCGAAATATCGCCGTGATACATGTCATGCTCCTTCTGGGGTTTACCGGTGTCCGTCTAGACAACCAGATGCTGCTGGATCATCTCGTCGCTGAGCTGGCCGATCGGCCCTTCGACCGCGACGCTGCCTCGGTTGAAAATGGCGAAATGCCGCGAGGCGCGGCGGGCGAAGGCGATGTTCTGCTCGACAAGCACGATGGTCAGGCCGTGCTTGCGGTTCAGGTCGATCAGAACGTTTTCGATCTGCTCGACGATATTCGGCTGGATGCCCTCGGTCGGTTCGTCGAGCAGCATGATCTTGGGCTCCGACAGCAGCGCGCGCGCGATGGCGAGCTGCTGCTGCTGGCCGCCTGACAGGTTGCCGCCGCGTCGGTTGAGGAACTCCTTGAGGATGGGGAACAGTTCCAGCACCCACTCGGCGATGCGGCCGCCGCCGCCCTTGGCGGCGAAAGTCCCGACCATCAGGTTCTCGCGGACGGTGAAGGAAGGCAGGATGCCGCGCCCCTGCGGCACGTAGCCGACGCCGGCCAATGCGCGCTTGTGGGTCGGCTGGTCGACCAGTTCCTCGCCGTCGAGGCGGATCGAGCCGGTGGTACGGCTCATCAGGCCGAGCACCGTGCGCAGCAGCGTGGTCTTGCCGACGCCGTTGCGGCCGAGGACGGAAAAGAAGTCGCCTGCCTCGATCTTGAGTGAAACCGATTGCAACGCCCGGCTGCGGCCGTAGAAGCCGTCGACATTGGCAAGCTCAAGCATGGCCGATCCCTCCCGAGCCGAGATAGGCGTCGCGCACGGCCTGGTTGGCTTCGATCTCGGCGATCGTTCCCTCGGCGAGCAGCTTGCCCTGGTGCATGACGGAAATGGTCTGGGCGATGTCGCGCACGAAACCCATATCGTGCTCGACGACGATCAGCGTGTGCTTGCCGCGCAGGCGGCAGAACAGTTCCGCCGTCTTCCTGGTTTCCTGTTGCGTCATCCCGGCGGTCGGCTCGTCCATGAGAACGAGGAGGGGGTTCTGGGCGAGGATCAGCGCGATCTCCAGCCACTGTGTCTGCCCGTGCGACAGGAAGGCGGCCGGCGTTTCCAGCTCATCCTTAAGGCCGACGAGATCCGCCAGCCTTTCAATCTCCTCCTTCTCGCCGCTCTGGCCGAAGGCGAACAGGTTGGCCAGGATTCCCGGCTGACTGGAACGGCCGATATAGAGATTGTCGCGCACGCTGAGTTCGCGAAAGACGCTCGGCACCTGGAACTTGCGGCCGATCCCGGCGCGGGCGATCGAGTGCTCGCTCAAACGGTGGATCGGCTTGTCGCGAAAACGGACCTCGCCGGCTGACAATCTCGTCTTGCCGCAGATGACGTCGAGAGCCGTGGTCTTGCCGGCGCCGTTCGGCCCGATGAGGCAGCGCAGTTCGCCTTGGCCGACGCCCAGCGTCAGGTCGGAGATGGCGATGAAGCCGCCGAACGAGACCTGGGCGCGATCGATCAAGAGTTGCGGTTGCGGGGCCGGGCTCATGACAGGCTCTCCGCGTGACGGGTGTTGGCGACCGCTTCCGTGCGCTGCGGTTGCAGTTGCGGCGGAGATACCGGGATCGCGTGCCGGTGTCCGAACTTGCCGGCGAGTTTTTCGACAGCGCCGGCGATACCCTTGGGCAGGAACAGGACGACAAGGACGAACAGCAGGCCCATGATCAGCGTCCAGCTGTCGAGGAAGGTCTCGGATTCCGACAAGGCGCCCTGCGTGCCGGTGACGACGAGCGCGCCGAGCATGGCGCCCAAAAGGCTCTGCCTGCCGCCGACGGCGACCCAGATGACCACCGAAAGGGAGAGCGGCACGCCGAGAAAGGTCGGCGAGGCGAACTCCATGACGATCGTGTAGAGCATGCCGGCGAGGCCGGCGATCGCGGCCGAGACCGAGAAGATGAAGATCTGGTAGAGCGCCACGTCATAGCCGAAGAAGCGGACGCGGTCCTCCTGATCGCGGATAGCCTGGACGATGAGGCCGGTCTTGCTCTTGGTGACGGCCAAAGCGAGGAACAGCGAAACCGTCAGGCAGATGGCGACGAGATAGTAGCTGGACGAGGAATAGGCGTCGAAAGTGAAGCCAGCGACGTCGAACTGGGCGAGGTCGGTGATGCCGTTGAAGCCGCCCGTATAGGCCTGCTGGTCGATGATGAGGAGCTGCACCACCACCATCGCCGCCAGCGTGGTGATGGCCGCATAGACGCCGGTGACGCGCCCCCTGAACATGAACCAGCCGAGCAGGGCGGCGAACAGTATCGGCACGACGATGCCGGCGGCGACGCCGAAGGTCATGGAATAGAAAGGCTTCCAGAACCAGGGCAGCTCGGGGACGTTGTTCCACACCATGAAGTCGGGCAGGCCGTCGGCGCCGGTGTGGATGGGGATGGTCTTCAGCTTCAGCGCCATCGCCATGCAGTAGGAGCCGAGGCCGAAGGTGGTGGCCTGACCGAGATTGAGGATACCTGCATAGCCCCACGACAGGCTGAGCGAGACGGCGAGGATGCCGAGCACCAGATAGCGGGCGTATTTGTTGAGCAGGAAGGCGTCGTCGAGGACGAGCGGGAGCGCCAGAATCGCCAGGCACACGGCGGCGTAGACGGCGATCTCCAATTTGGTCTTGCCGGACACTTTGTTCTTTCCCTGGATTGGCATGGACGGGCTCACGCACGCACGCGGGCGGTGAAGAGGCCTTGCGGCCGGAAGCGGATGATGACGACGATGGCCAGGAGCACGAGCGCCTTGGCGATGGTGTCGTTGGAATAGAAGGCGAGATAGCCGGAGAGTTCGCCGAGGATGCCGGAGCTTGCCAGCGTGCCCATCAGGCTTTGCGCGCCGCCGAGCACGACGACCATGAAGGCGTCCACGACATACGTGGTGCCCATTTCGGGCGAGACGCTCTTGAGCGGTGAAACCAGCGCGCCGGCAAGGCCAGCGATGCCCGCCCCGTAAGCGAACGTCAGGCGGTAAATGCGGCTGGCGTTGATGCCGAAGGAGGACGCGACCGACCGGCTCTGGGTGATGGCCCTGAGCTTCAGGCCGAAACTGGTGTAGCGATAGATCGCCCAGGTGACGGCGAACAGCGCCAGGGCGACGGCCAGGATGAACAGCCGGTAGGCGGATTCCGTGGCGCCGAAGATGTCGACGCTAGCGGAAAGCGATTCCGGCATCTGCACATAGCGCAGCTCGCCGCCGGCGGTCAGCCGGATCGCCTGCTGGGCCATGACGCCGATGCCCCAGGTGGCCAGGATGGTATCGAGGGGGCGGTCGTAGAGATGGCGGATGACCAGCACTTCGACCAGCCAGCCGACAGCGGCCAGGATGAGAAAGATCGCCACGAGGCTCGGCAGGAGGCCGAGGCCGAGTTCGGTCTGGAGCGCCCAGGCGGCGTAGGCGCCGAGCATGACGAACTCGCCATGCGCGAGGTTGATGACGCCGGTGACGCCGTAGATGATGGCAAGGCCGAGCGAGACGAGCATCAGGATCGAGGCGATGCTCAGTCCGGTCATGATCTGCGAAACGACGATATCCATGGCGCGTGCTTTTCGAAACGGGAGGGGCGTTGGCGGCGATGACCAACCATCGCCGCCGCGCGGACGCGCTCAGGTCTGCTTGAGGCCTTCGGCGGTGCACTTCTGGTTCGGGTAGGCCTTGTAGGGGTCCGGCTCCAGCCAGTTGTCCGACTGCTTGAGGATCTTGAACTGGCCGTCGGGCTGGCACTGGCCGATCTTCGGCCAGAGCCAGGTGTGCTGGTTTTCCGGCTCGATGCGTACCTTGCCCTGCGGTGCGATCATCTCCTGTCCCTTCAGGGCTTCGCGGACACCGAGGGGCGTGATGTCGCTGGCCGCCAGTTTCTCGCATGCCTGCTTGAACAGGTGGATCTGGAAGTAGGACGGCTCGGAGACGAAGTGCGTGACCTTGTCGGCGCCCCAGCGCTTTTTGTAGGCGTCGACGAACTTATGGTTCTCGGGCGAATCCCAGACCATGAAGTAGGGGGCCGAGGTGAAGTGGCCGGCGGCCGCCTCGCCGCCCATGGCCGCCACTTCGTTCTCGGACGTGGTCAGGCTCGCCATCGGCATCGTCTGCGGATCGAGACCGGCCGCGTGATACTGGCGATGCAGCGCCACCACAGAGTCGCCGACGACGGTGGAGAAGATGACGTTCGGCTTTTCCGCCTTCAACTTGTTGATGACGGAGGAGAACTCCGAATGGCCGAGCGGCACGTATTCCTCGGCCACCACTTCGGCGCCGAGTTCGGCCAACAGCTTCTTGCAGTAGTTGTTCTCTTCCTTCGGGTAGATGTAGTTGGAGCCGATCAGGTACCAGCGCTTGCCGAACTTCTCGACCAGCCAGGGGATGAAATCGTCCTGCTGCTGGTTGGGTACGGCACCCGTGTAAACGACGTTCTTCGAACACTCGCGGCCCTCATAGAGGGTCGGGTACCAGAACAGGTTTTCCTGCTTCTCGAACACCGGCAGCACCGCCTTACGGCTGGCCGAGGTGTAAGCACCGAACACCGACACGCATTTGTCGGACATCACCAGCTTGCGCGCCTTTTCGGCGAAGGTGGCGGGGTCCGAGGCCGGGTCTTCCACCACCGCCTCGATCTGCATGCCGTTGATGCCGCCGGCGGCGTTGATCTCCTCGATGGCGAGGATGGTGGCCTTGTTCAGCGATTCCTCAATGATGGCGGTGGTGCCGGTCAGTGAAAACAGCACGCCGACCTTGATCTTGCCATCGGCGGCGCGTGCCAGCGAATAGTTCTTGTTCCAGATATGCGGAAAGCCGACGAGCGTGGCGGTGCCGAGCGCGGCGGTGCCTTTCAGAAAATTGCGACGGTTGTTCTTCACCTTTCTCTCCCCTGAAAATGAAATGGCCCCGAAGCGAGCTGCGCGAGGCAGACCGTTTCGAGGCCACATTGCCGTTTCGATGTCAGCGGCGCCGAGCCGCAGGCGAACCCTGTCGTTCGCAACAAAAAACCCCACGTTTCGCTTGCGCGAAGACCGTGAGGTTCCATTACCCGTATTTCGCTGGCGGCATCGTTGCCGCCAATTCGGAAACGCTAACTCAGAAGATCGTATGAGTCAACGATGGCGCCGGCGACGGCGCCGATCGTCACGCGGCGCTCCATCGCCTGCCGCCGCAGGTAGTTGTAGGCTTCCTCTTCGGTGATGTTCTTGACACGGATCAGCAGCGATTTGGCCCGCTCCACGGAGCGCATGGTGCGCAGGCTTTCGTCCAGTTTCTCGATGCGGCCGCGCAGCCGCCGCTCGTAGAGGAAGTGGCTGCGCGCAAGCGACAGCACGGCTTGCACCGACCGTGTGGTGATCGGGTAGTGGAGAACGCCATGCGCGGCGCAGTTGTGCAGCAGCGTGAGATCCAGCGGCGTCTCGCCCCGATCGACGACGACCAGCGCCGCACCCGGTTCACCCGGTATCCAAGGCAACCTTTGCGGCAAGTCGGCCGACAGCGCGCAGAAAGCGACGTCGCAATGGACGGGAATCTGCGGCGGCATCGGCCATTCGTGATGCACCTGGCAGCGCAGCCGCTGCAGCTCCCGCACAAGGCGCTCGCCATCGTCGTTGCGCTCGACGATGACGGCGACCTTCAGGTCCCACAAGGATTTGACGGAGGAGGGGCCGGAAGCCTGTACGTGCCCGCCGTCCTTGCGCGAAGCCCCCGCGGTCCCGTTTCTGTCGCGGCTGAAACCGTTCATCCCGATCGTCTCTTGCACGATTGTCCTCGCTTGACTGCCGCCGCGCTAACAGAGTTCCATGCTCCGCTGGCCGAGGCTGCGCCCATAGCCGAGCAGATAGGGGTCGGAACGAACGCAACTCGGCGATTCGTACAGCATGTCGAACTGGCCCTTCCTGTTGGCGCGGCCGATGCGGGTCCACAGGTCGGCATGGCCCCAAAGAGGATTGATGGCGACATCGCCCTGCGGCGCCTCGAATTCCGATCCCATCACCGATGCGCGCAGGATCTCGGTGTCGATCGAATTGGTCTGCTCCACCGTCTTGGCGAAGACGTTGACCTGAAAATACGACGCTTCCAGGCACATGTTGGTCGGCTCGTCCTCGCCGTAGCGCTTCTGGTAATGGCGCACGAAAGTCGAGTTGCGCTCGTTGCCGATGCCCTGGAAATAGGGCGCGGCCGTGATATGGCCTTCGCCGACGTCGTGGCCCATAGCGCGGATTTCGGCTTCCGTCGTGGTCAGGCTAGCAATCGGCATCACTTTCGGATTCAGCCCGAGATCGGCATAGGCCTGATAGAGATAGACGGTGGCGTCACCGACGACGGTGGAGAAGATCACGTCAGGCTGTGCCCGCTTGACGTCGCGCATGACAGGCAGGAAGGCGGAACGCGGAGCGCCCATGTTGATATAGGATTCGCCGACCACGGTGCCGCCGCTATTGCGGATTAGCTCGCTCATGATGCGATTGGATTCGCGCGGGTAGATGTAGTTCGAGCCGATGAAGTAGAAACGGGTGCCGAACCGCTCCATCAGCACACGGCACAATTCGACGCTGTTCTGGTTCGGCGTCGCGCCGGTGTAAATGACGTTCGGCGAGAACTCGAACCCCTCGTAGAGCGTCGGATACCACAACAGGCCGTTCAGACGCTCGACGACGGGCACCACCGCCTTGCGGCTGGACGAGGTGTAACAGCCGAAGATGGTGCTGACGCCGTCCTCGACCATGAGCTTCTTGGCGTAGCGCCCGAAGGCACTCGCTTCCGAGGCCGGATCGTAGCAAATGGGCTCGATCGGCCTGCCGTTGATGCCTCCCGAGGCGTTGATTTCCTCTATGGCTGTCAGCGTACCTCTCAACTGCGTTTCCTCGATCACGGCCATGAAGCCCGAGCGGGAAAAGAGGACACCGACGCGCCAAGGTTCGGAGGTATTGCTTGATCTGGTCAATATACACTCCCAAAGTTCCCCAACCGCTTTTCTCTTGTTGGATTGCGGCCGCTTCCATCCTGGGCGCGGCTGCAACCAGGGTCAACTGGCCAGCAACTCCTTGAGTTTGCCGTCCAGGAACTTCACGTCCTGCGGACTGGTGCCCGGACCGCCGGCGAAATGCCCCCATACGGATTCAAAGGGCACCAACTTGGCGTTTGGCATGTTCGCCACCTCGACCTCGCTGTCTTCCGGCGGGAAGTAGAGATCGGTGCGACACGGCATGACGTAGGCCTTCGACTTGATGGCGGCGAGCGCCTTCTTGAAGTCGCCGTTGTAGAGGTCATTGTCGGAGATATCGCCGTACTGCCAGGTCCACAGCATGGCCAACAGATTGTTGGCATCGCGGGCGAGAAAGTGGCCTTCCCAGAACGCCACCAGGAAATCCTCGAGGCTCGAATAGCTCAGGTCCTTGAGGTCGAGTTCCTGGCGGTAGAAGGCCTGCGACAGCCCCCAGCCGGCATAGACGCGCCCGACGGCCCGCAGGCCGCGCGTCGGCCTTTCCTTGTAGAAGCCTTCGGCCCAGACGGCATCGGCGGTGAGGGCGGCCTTGACGCCTTCGAGGAAGACGAAGTTGTGGCGCGAGCATTTGGCGGAACCGCAGAAGGGCACGATGATGTCGATCATGTCGGGATAGAGGGCGCCCCACTGGAACGCCTGCAGGGCGCCCATCGACCAGCCGACCACCATCCTGATCTTCTCGATACCGAATTTTTCGGTCACCAGCCGGTGCTGAGCGCGAACGTTGTCGTAGATGGTGACGTTCGGAAAACGGCCGGCATTGTAGGGCTCGGGCGTGTTCGACGGCGAGGACGACAGGCCGTTGCCGAACATGTTGGGAATGATGATGAAATACTTGTCCGGGTCGAGCGCCATACCTTTGCCGATCAGCCAGTAGTTGTCCTGCTGCTGGCCCGAATACCAGGTCGGATAGACGATGACGTTGTCCTTGGCGGCGTTCAGCTTGCCGAAGGTCTTGTAGGCCAGCTTGGCGTTGCGCAGCGTGGCACCGCGCTGGAAGGAGAAGGCGCCGAGGTCGAAGGTTTCGTAGTCTTCCATATGCATCACTCTCTGTTGGAACGGTGGAGGGGCCGACGGCCGGCCCCTCCGGTGAAGGATCAGGCCGGTGCCCTTGCCACGGCCGACTGCCTGCCGATGAGGGCGTAGGCGACACCGCCGGCGAGCATGGCGCAGATGGCGGTGCAGTATTGCGGCGCGTAGAAGTCCACGACGAAGGCGACGGCCGACCCGATTGCCCAGGCGACGAAGGCGGTCGGCCGCCAGTCCTCGCTGATTTCCGCATTCTTCCTGTAGAGATACTGGTCGACGAGGATGATGGCGCCGATCGGCGGCACGAGGATGCCGAGCAGCGTCAGCCACTGGATGAAGAAGGCCCAGACGTTGCCGGCGGCGACGACGATGCCGACGATGCCGAGCACCACCGCCATGATGCGCATGCGGGTGCCGATGATGCGCGACCAGCCGGTGGCGGCGTGGTAGTGGACGTGTGCACAGACCGAGCCGAGATTGCAGTAGAGGAACAGGAAGGCCAGCAGGCTCAGCCAGCCGATCTGCTTGGCGTGCATGTAGCCGAACATGTTGTCGGCGCCGAAAGGATTGGCGTCCGGAACGGCAAGGGCTGCAGTCATGACGCCGCCGACCAGCATGGCTGCCAGGTTGGCGAAGGGAAAGGCCGAGAAGGTGGCGATGATCGAGCTTTTCGAATCCCTGGCCCAGCGGTTGATGTCGGCGCTCACCGTGCCGGCGTCGATGAAAAGCGCGATGACCACCGTCAGGCCGACGCCCATCGACATGGTGGCGGCGCCGTTGTTGCCCGCATAGGCGAAGACAGCGTCCCAGCCGGCGGTCGAGGCGGAATCGAACACCACCCAGCCGCCAAGGACGACGAACAGCGGAACCGAGATCAGCCCGATCAGATGCAGGCCGTGCACGCCGATGAAGGTGATGCCGATATAGAGAAGGCCGGCAACGATCGTCATGGCGATGTAGTTCAGACCGTAGGCCGAACTGATGAGCGCGCCGGTGATGCCGGTCTGGACCGCGAACCAGCCGAGCAGCAGGGTCGACAGCAGCCCGGAGGCGAAGACGTAGCCTTTCTTGCCGAAGACGATGGAAGCGAGCAGTGCGAAATTCATGCCGCGACGCGTTCCCAGCACGCCGAGCGCGCTGACATAGGCAAACATGATGAGGTTGCCGATCAGCATGGCCCAGAAGGCATTCCTGAAACCCATGCCGAGCACCAGGATGGAGCCGGTCATGGCGCCCGTGATGATCATCGGGAAGCCGATCCAGACGGTCGTCACCGAGAAGGCGCTGCGCCTGGCCGCCATCGGCACAGGCTCATGCTCGTATTCCTCGCCGAGAACGTGGTCGACGTCGTCTCTTGCATCGATGTTGCTTGTTTTGGTCATTGCGCCCTCCTGGGCCGATCGCGTTGCGTGGGTTGAGGCACGTCGTCGCGATGGGACGTCCTTGTCCGCGCCCGCATGATCGTCGGAAGCACCGGCTTCGACCACGGATCACCTTTATCCCGGTCGCAATTTCCGCATGGACTGTACACGGCAGTTCCCCTTCTGCACTGCAACGCCGCGCCGGTTCCCACATCTCGGTCGGGTATCGCCTAAACGACAAAGGCCCCCCGATGACTTCGTGACAGAAGTCAAAGGGAGGCCCTTTTGCCTTGATCTGATAGGGTGGCCCCGTTGCCACCTGCCTTATTTAACAGGCGAAGAAAAACGTACCGCCGGCATTGCTTCAAGTCAAACATAAATATGAATGAAACACGCCGCCCCAGTCATAGGCGCTCGACCGCTTCTCATTCGAAAGCCGGCCCACCTGTCCGCCGCACGATCAGGCAGGAGCGTGGCGCCTGTCGCCGTTCCTCGTCACGGCGGCGGTCATGCTGCGGCCGTGGGCGCGTCGGCGAAGGTGCAATAACCCTATAGTGCTTGTACCAGATCATATTTCTTTGAACGAGCGCGCCGTTGACGGTGTCTCGCCCGCAGCCGTAGCTTCTTCACGCTATCGTGCTTTGCACGACCACCCAGCGGCATGGCCCCGGACACGCCGCAAGGCAGGAGGCTACCGATGTCCATCACTCTCAACGTCAACGGCAAGGATCATGCTGTCGAGGCAGATCCCGACAGCATGCTGCTTTACGCCCTGCGCGACGACCTCAAGCTGCACGGACCGAAGTTCGGCTGCGGCCTGTCGCAATGCGGCGCCTGCACCGTCATCATCGACGGCGCCGCCACGCGCTCCTGCGTCACGCCGCTGTCGAGCCTCGACAAGGGCAGCAAGATCACCACGCTGGAGGGGTTGGGCACGCTGGAAAAGCCGCACCCGCTGCAACAGGCTTTCATCGACGAGCAGGCAGCGCAATGCGGCTACTGCATCAACGGCATGATCATGACGGCGAAAGCGTTCCTCGACGAGAACCCGCATCCGAGCCGCGACGATATCAAGGACGCCCTCAACGACAACCTCTGTCGCTGCGGCACCCATATGCGCATCGTGCGCGCCGTAGAACGCGCCGCCAAGGCGAACGGAGGCTGACCATGAACACGCGCCCCGAAGACCTGCACGCCAAAGGCACGCTCACGCTCGACCGCCGTTCCTTCCTGAAGGGCTCGGCCGGCCTCGTCGTCGCTTTCGCGATCGTCGACCCGGTCGCCGTGATGGCAGCCGGGGAAGCGGCGACCGACTCGGTCGCTTCGCCCAATTCCGCCAAGCTCTACGCCTGGCTCGCCATCAATCCCGACAACACCGCGACGCTCTTCACCGGCAAGGTCGAAACCGGCACCGGCGTCGAGACGGCGCTCGCCCAGATCGCGGCGGAGGAACTGGAGTTTCCCATCGACCGGCTCGACGTGGTGATGGGTACCACCTCGCAAACGGTCGACCAGGGGCCGACATACGGCAGCATGAGCGTGCGCTATGCGGGGCCGCAGATCCGCCATGCGGCGGCTGCGGCGCGCAAGGCGCTGCTCGACCTCGCCGCCGCCCGCTTCAAGCTGCCGGCACAACAGCTCGAGGCCAAGGAAGGCGCCGTCTCGGTGATCGGCGCGGCGGGCAAGACCGTCACCTTCGGCGACCTGGTCGCCGGCAAGCGCCTCGACATCGAAATCGGCGCGAGCGGAACCGGCTTCGGCCTGAAGGTCGCGCCGGATGCGCCAGTGAAAGATCCGTCCACCTATTCCGTCGTCGGCCAGCCGGTGCGGCGCAAGGACATTCCCGGCAAGGTCACCGGCCAGTTCACCTATATCCAGGACGTCAAGGTCGACGGCATGCTGCACGGCCGCGTCGTGCGGCCCTATGGCGTTGGCGCGACGCTGGAGAGCGTCGACGACACCGGACTGAAGGACATCAAGGGCTTCGTCCAGGTGGTGCGCAAGGGCAATTTCCTCGGCGTCGTCGCCGAGACGGAATGGGCGGCGATCCAGGCCGCCGAGAAGCTGGGCTCCGGGCTGGACCCGGAAGGCCCAGGCGCCGGCCAGGCCAAATGGTCGGACTGGCAGGGCCTGCCGGAGCAGGATGCCGTGTGGGACACGCTGCGCAAGACGGCCGGCACCAACACGTCCGTCGCCGCCAAGGGCTCGGTCGACCTCGCCTTGCCCTTCGCGGAAAAGACGATCCAGGCCACCTACAAGACGCCATTCCAGATGCACGGCAGCATCGGGCCGTCCTGCGCCATCGCCGACGTGCAGGAGGACAGCGCGACCTTCTGGGCCGGCACGCAGATGCCGCACCAGATGCGCGCCGACATGGCGCAAATGCTCGGCATTCCGGAAGACCGCATCGACGTCAAATGGTTCGAGGCGTCCGGCGCTTACGGCCGCAACGGGCTGGAGCACGTCATTCCCGATGCCGCGCTGATGTCGCAGGCGGTCGGCAAGCCGGTGCGGGTGCAATGGATGCGCTGGGACGAGCACGGCTGGGAGCCGAAAGGCCCGCCCATCGTGCAGGACCTGACCGGCGCGCTCGACAGGGACGGCAACGTCGTCGCCTGGCGCCATCATATGTGGGTACCGACGACCGGCGACACGCGCCTCATAGCCGTCGAGCTTGCCGGCCTGCCGGAGATCGGCAGCGAGGGCTCGGGCGACGCGGCGATCAACTATGCCTACACCTTCGACAACGCCGATGTCGCCAATCACGGCATGGGCCGCGTCGGGCTGCTGACGGCATGGCTGCGTTCGCCGGCGCAGTTCGAGACGACCTACGCTATGGAAGCCTTCATCGACGAGATGGCGGCCGCCGCCGGCCAGGACCCGCTGTCGTTCCGGCTGAAATACCTTGCCGACCAGCGCGCCATCGATGTGCTGCGCGCGGCGGCGCAGGCCTATGGCTGGGAGAACCGGCCGTCGCCCGCCCCGCAACAGGAAGGCAAGCTCGCCAAGGGTCGCGGCATCGCCTGGGTGAACCGCGACGACGTGCGCGTCGCCACCATCGCCGACGTCACGGTGGACCGCGAGAGCGGCGCCATCAGCGTCAAGCGCGTCGTGGTGGCGCACGATTGCGGGCTGGTGGTCAATCCCGACGGATTGCACAACCAGATCGAGGGCAACGTCATCCAGTCGCTCAGCCGCACCCTGCACGAGGAGGTGGCCTTCGACAAAGCGCATGTGACCAGCCGCGACTGGGAAGGCTATCCGATCCTGCGCTTCAACGAGATACCGGACACGATCGACATCGTGCTGGTCAACAACCGGCCCGAATACCCGTCCTATGGCGGCGGCGAGCCATCGACCTGCCCGACGGCGGCGGTGATCTCCAACGCCGTCTACGACGCCATCGGCGTGCGGCTGAGGCAGACGCCGTTCCGCCCCGAACGGGTCAAGGCAGCGATCAGCCGCACCGGCTGAGAACCGGCGGCGCCCGGCGACATGCCGGGCGTCGAGCCGGACGACCTGGGAATACCCCCAAGAGCCGACGAAGACTTACGAGGTCAGGCCTTTTGCCACTCCATGAGATGGAGGTAGAGCCACCTGCGATAACGTTCCACCGTCCGTTACCGACTCTTCAACGCGACAAGGCGCGTTCGAGATCGGCAATCAGGTCGGCGGCGTTTTCGATTCCTACCGACACCCTCAGCAGATTGTCGGTGATGCCCAGCTTCTCGCGCTGCTCGAGCGGCACCACCTTGTGCGTCATGCTTGCAGGGTGCTGGATAAGGCTTTCGACGCCACCCAGGCTGACGGCGTAGGCGAACAGGTCGAGATTTTGGGCGACCTGGTTGGCGCGCGCCTGTCCGCCGGACACGGCAAACGAGATCATCGAGCCGAAGCCCTTCATCTGCCGCCTGGCTATCTCGTGCCCGGGATGATCCGGGAGTCCCGGGAAAATCAGCCGCTCGATACCGAGCCGCGCGCGGTTCCGGTCCAGGAACTCGGCGATCCTGGCGGCATTTTCGACGTGCCGGTCCATGCGCACCGCCAGGGTCTTGAGCGAGCGAAGCAGCGTGGCGCAGCTTACCGGATCGAGCACGGCTCCGACCGAGTTCTGGAGGAATCCCAGTTGCTCGGCCAGATCGTCCGGCACGCTGTTGGAGAGCGCCACGACGCCTGCCAGCAGGTCGGAGTGACCGTTCAAGAACTTCGTCGCCGAATGCATGACGATGTCGACGCCCATTTCCAGCGGCCGCTGGCAGCAGGGAGATGAAAAGGTGTTGTCGCAAACCGTCAGCGCGCCGCGCTCGCGCGCGATCTTGACGACTTCCGCGATGTCGACGATCTCAAGCAGCGGGTTCGATGGGGTCTCGAACCAGAGCAGCCGGGTTTCGGCCGTCACTGTCCGGCGCAACGCCGCGACGTCCGCGAAGTTCACGAAGTCGACCTTGAGCCCGGCACTGCGGTTGCGCACCTTCGAAAGCAGGCGGTAGATGCCGCCATAGACGTCGTGGTGCGCGACGATATGGGCGCCTGCATCCATCAGCTCCAGTATGGTGGCAGCCGCAGAAAGGCCGGTCGGGAAAGCGTATGCCGCCCGCCCGCCCTCGAGATCGGCGAGGCACGCTTCCAGCGTCGCGCGCGTCGGGTTGCCGCTGCGCGAATACATGTAGCCCTTGTTCTTGCCGATCCCGTCCTGCACGAAGGTGCTTGCCGTATAGATGGGCTGGACGACGGCGCCCGTCAGGGGATCCGGCTGCTGACCCGCGTGGATCACCCTGGTTTCGATCGCCAGCTGGTTGGGTCGGGAACTCACGTTATCTTTCTCCGAAGTTCAGGAACGCATGGGCCACGGGCCCGGCTTGGATGAAGCCCTATCCTGTTTTTCGATCACGAGACAGAGCGCCAAGGCCGATTGAGGCCAGCGAGGCCATTCCGGCGTCCGGTCATGCCAATTCCAGCGCGTCGCGGATGGCCCTGACGGCAGCGATGGCGGTGCGCGTGCGCACGGCATCGACGAAATCCGGCCAGCTCGACAGGATGACGGCGGCGAAATCGGCCGCAGGGTCGATGTAGATCAGCTGGCCGAACACGCCGCGCGCCATATAAGCAGCGCTTTTACCGCCCTCGATCCAGAACTGGTTGTGGTAGGCGCCCTCGGGCAGCACCTCATGGTAGACACCGCCGAACAGCGCCGGCCGCGCTCCAGCGGTGATTTCCTGGATCCAGGCGGCCGGGACGATGCGGCGGCCATCGATCTCACCGCGCCCCAGATGCAGCAGGGCGAAACGTCCGTAGTCGCGCAGCGTGGCGTTGAAGCCGCCGTCGCCGAGCGCGTAGCCGGCCGGATCGACGGTGAAACACGCATCCTCCCAGGCTCCCATCGGCGCCCACAATTCGCGGCTCACCAGTTCCGCCAGCGGCGTCGCGGTGGCGCGCTGCAGGACGAAGGACAGCACGTCGGTTTCGACCGAGCGATAGCGGAAGGATGCGCCATGGGCGCATTCCGTCTCGGTCAGCGTCAGGATCAGTTCCCACACCGAAGCCGGCCAATCCGCATGCCGGCGTTCCTTCCAGCCGCTGGCGGCGTCGATCTTGGCCATATGCGAATCGAGCGCCGTGTAGGTTTCGTCGAAGACCACTCCGCTCGTCATGTCGAGCACGTTCTGCACCGTCGCGCCACGATAGGCGGTGGCGTCCAACTCGGGCAGGTATTCTGTGACAGGCGCCGCCGGATCGATGACGCCGCGGCCAACGAGGATACCAGCGACGGTGCCGACGACCGATTTCGCCACCGATTGGGACAGGTGCAGCGTGTGTGCGCTCATGCCGTTGTGGTAGCGCTCGGCGATGATCTTGCCACGATGCAGGACGAGCAGGCCGTCGTTGAAGCTGGTGCCGAGAAAGCCGGCGATCGTGTCGCGGCGGCCATCGACCTCGAAGCCGATCCGGTCGATGTCCTGATGTGCCTCGGGCAACGGGCTTGCCGGGCCCTTCCCACGCCAGACCTGCGCCGTCGGCATCATTTCGCGCACATGCTGGAAGGTCCAGCGATTCCATGGCGCACGGTCCCAGTCCGGGCGCGGGATGACCGGGGCGCCGGGATTGGCGGGGTCGCGGAACGGATAGGAATCTGTCATGGCATACGGTCTCTCGGTGGAAAACGGCATGGGTCAATCCTTGCGCAGGCAGGGGTCGCCGACGGACTCGCCGAGCATGGCGGCCATGTCGCTCATCCTGGAAAATTGTCCCGCGCCTTCGCGCTGAGCCTTGTCGGAACGGCATCGATCAACAGCTTGAGGATACGTGTCAATATGGAAGTTGGTATCCCGACATGACGATATTCGACCGGATCGCGACGCCACCCGTCGCGACGGTCGCAAATCAAGACCTTGGAGACGGCTCATCCGGAAGGCGTATCTTCCGCGCATCCTTCCGTTGCGGGGCGCCCGGCGGCTACCTCATTTAGCGGCCTTGTCTCTCCCCGCCATCTCCCGAAGGATGCAGTCTAGGGGCAGTCTCTGCCGCCTGGCAGGCATCGAGACCGGGACTGAAGCGGAAAGGCCGGCGACCATGCAGCTCTCGATTGCGGGACTGAGCGTATGCGCCATCATCCTGATCGTCGCGCTCTACTCGCGTGGCACGCTGATCGTCGGGCTGCTTGCGTCGCTTGCGTTCGGCTCGACGGCCGCCATGACCCTGACGTCGCTCGGCGGCTCCTCTCCTCTCATCTATACGCTGTTCGCGATTCTGCTGGTGACGGCGGTCACTGCGAGACGCCACATCTGGTATGAGCTTGGCGGCGCATTGGGGAGCATCCGCTCGCTTTGGATTCTGATAAGCCTCATGACATACGCGGCCATCGGAGCGTGGCTGTTTCCAAGGTTCTTCGCAGGCCAGACTGCCGTCTTCGTCCAGTCGAAGACCCGGGGCGCGATCGTCGAAGCTTCCCTGGCTCCGGTCTCCGCCAACATTTCGCAGACGGGCTATTTCATTCTCGGTGGCCTCACCGCCATCGCGCTTTGCGTGCTGCTTCTGCGCGCCGACAAGATCGCCGAGCTGCGCCGCGGTTTCTTCCTCTGGTGCTGCCTGCACACGGGCATGGGACTGATCGACCTCGTCGGCAAGAACGTCGGAGCGGGAGACCTGCTCGCTCCGATCAGGACCGCCAGCTACGCCCTTCTGACGGACGCGGTCGAGGCCGGGTTCGCGCGGATCACAGGCGCCTTTTCCGAAGCCTCTTCCTTCGCCGGCGCGTCCCTCGCCTGCCTGGCATTCTGCTATACCTACTGGAGAAGGGCCGGCTCGCGCCTTGCGCAATGGCTGACCGGGCTGCTGCTGCTGCTGACCGTTCTGTCGACGTCCTCGACCGCCTATGTCGGACTGGCGGTCCTGTGCATCCCGGTCGCCCTCTCGATGTCGGTGTCGGCCTTCAAAGGGCGATTCGAGCGCGAGGAGATACAGATCCTGGTCATCGTCGTCCTGGCTGCCGTCACGGTCATGGGCATCAGCCTCTACAACGCCGGCGCCCTGGATCCTTTCGTGCGCCTGATCAACACGACCCTTATCAACAAGGCGACCTCCGCCTCCGGCGAGGAGCGGGCCTACTGGAACATCAAGAGCCTCCAGTCTTTCCTCGACACCAGCGGGCTGGGAATCGGCTTCGGCAGTTCGCGGGCATCGAGCTGGCCGATCGCAGTTCTCTCCCAGCTTGGCGCCTTCGGATCGCTGATGATGGCGATCCTGGTCGGCATCCTCGCCATCGGAACCGCAAGGATGCGGCAGTGGATGGAGCCGGAAACCTGCGCCGTGGTCGCAAGCGTCAGGAACGCTGCCCTCGCCAGCATCGTCGCCAATACCGTTTCCGGCGGCAGCGCCGACCCGGGCCTCCTCTTCTTCATCGGTTTTGCCGTTGTTTCCGCCACGAGGGCCCGCGCAAGGCGCACGGCCATCCTGCTCGGGCAGCACCGGCTGCGCATGCGCACAACCGGCTCCGTCACGATCAGGGTCGGCGGGCCGGCGGCAGGGCAAGGAATAGCATGAAAGTAACAGCGAAGCCGTCGGAACGTCTACGCGCTGTTACAATGCACCCTTATCTTTTATCGCCTTGGTATGTGCAAGACGCCAGGATGATCCAGCCGGCCGCCGCTTGTCACGCGAAGTGTCTGCGAGCACGAAAACCCAGCTTGCCGCCACAAGGCCGCCTTGATCTGGCGCTTCATATTCAAGCATTGCAAGTTGTGTTGAGGTTGTGAAAACTCGCAGGTCTTCATGCAGACACTGTCGCAGTTCTTGGCATCACATCCGGCCGGGGGAGCTCCATCGACAAGCGACTGGGGCAACAACAATCATGTCGGGGTTGCCCCGAAAGTCTACAAACCGCATTCGATCCTCTGCCGCCAGGATGATGAAAACGACACGATATTCATCGTGAAATCGGGTTGGTGCCTCCTTTACCGCGAATTGCCGGACGGAGAACGTCAAATCCTCGACACTCCACTTGCGGGCGACACTATCGGCCTGCGGTCCATGAGCGGACCACGTTTCGCGTCGCTGATGTCCATAACGGAGGTGGCCGTCTATGAAATATCGGCAAGGGTGTTGCTCGAGAATTTCCTGGCGGACGGTGATCTCGCCCGTAAGATCACCCGGTCGCTGGCGCGCCTGAACGCCATTCTTGCCGAGCACCTGGTAAATATCGGGCGACGGAACGCGATATGCAGGACCGCACATTTCCTTCTCGAACTGGATGAGCGGCTGACCGATGTCGGCCTGTCGGCCCATGAGGAATACGACTGTCCTCTCACCCAGAACGAGCTTGCGGACATCCTGGGCATGACCCCTGTCCATGTTAACCGGACGCTGAGGGAACTGCGGAAGGCCGATCTGGTCTCTTTCAAATCCGGTCATGTAAAGATGTTTGACCGCAGAAATCTTATAAAGTTATCAGGCTTCGAAAGAGAGTACCTGACCTAGTATTCTCCTCCTAGTCAGTCTTTCTCCAGCTGTTTCCAGCTCGCAGATGCCGTGCGGCAATACAGTGTCGCGCTCACTGAATTTTGATCATTTCATAGATACGTTTTCGACCCAGATATTTATAAAAAATTAACCCAAGTTAGAGACCGCCGGTAAATTACCCATAGTATGTACGAGACGGTTCTTAATTCAGGCATCGGCAGGGCCGCCATCGAAGTTGCGCCGATGCAATCCAGTCTCAGGCTTTCTTAGGGCGGGGTCATTCTTCTAGATCGTGGAACCAAGATTTGCCGGCCCGGGAAACGCCTTGTTCAAAAGGTGGGCGCGATGAGTTCAACAGCGGGACTTCATAGTTACACGGCCGCACGACAGCCAGTGGTTCCCATGGGGGGAACCGACAGTGCTTTCTACAAGGAATGTCTTCTCATATTGGATGGAAGGGCGCTCGATCGGGAATGTCTCGCGTCGGCTCTCGTTGATCACCAGCTCGGCATGGCGGTTGTCGCCGCCAGTTCGATCGAAGACTGGGGCGTGAAGAAGGCTTCCGCTCCTCCGCTGGTCGCCATACTTTTCAATCTTGGCGGTCGAAAGGTCACCGATCCCACCACGGCCGGCGAAATCGCCCGCATAGCGTCCGAATTCAAGGCGGTTCCCGTCGTCGTCCTGGCAGACAACGAGGATCTTGCACAGATATTGGCGGCGCTCGAATGCGGCGCAAAAGGCTATATCCCGACGTCGGTCGGCATCGACGTCTGCGTCGAGGCGATCAACCTTGCAGTGGCGGGAGGCATCTTCGTGCCCGCCAGCAGCGTCCTCTCCGTCCGGCACCTGATCGACTCGGGCCACCGCGACACGCAACCCCTGTCGAGCATGTTCACCCTCAGGCAAGCCGAGGTCGCCCAGGCGCTCCGGCGCGGCAAGGCGAACAAGATCATCGCCTATGAATTGAACCTGCGCGAAAGCACCGTGAAGGTCCATATCCGAAACATCATGAAGAAACTGAAGGCGACCAATCGCACGGAAGTCGCCTACAAGGTCAACGATCTCTTCGCCGAAGGCATGTTGACCGAAAAGTAGGCCAAGGATTTTTCGTATCGCTGGAGTCCGCGCGGGTCACGTCTTCGCGGACTCCATTGCCATGGATACGATACGGCGGCCGGCGGGATCGGCCGTCAATCGGCGGAGCAGGCAAGATCGGAGAAAGTGTGCCGGCCTACCCAGCTTACCGCTTCCTCGATCGTATCGAAATTTCTGTGCTGGCCGCTCAGACGCCCGAAACCCGTCTCGAGGAACCACTTGCCTTTTGTCGCGTATTCTTCCTCATCGATCCTGGTCAGGATCGCGACCAGCTGGTCGGACTTCCAGACAAGAACGCCGCTTTCTCCGCCCTCGACCGTACCGATACGGGCTTCATTCAGCGAAAACCCGTCCGCAAATCTTGCGTGGTCCACCTTGATGAACCCTCCCCCTCACTTCTGCATGCGTTGAAAAAATGTGCTTGTTTTGATTTTTTCTTTGCCGGCCGTTTCTGCGAACTTTATTGCGCCGGGAAATAATAAAAGCTCATTAGCAGATGCGCAGATAGGTTAAAAGGGCTTTCGCCCGTCATCCACTGACATCTGCTGACGGTTTTCTTGGCGAGATGTTCATTAGAGGATTCTCGCCTTGCGGAGCGTGAAAGCCTCGGCGAAATGCTCGGGCGCGCGGCATTCCATGCCACGCAGCCTGGCAAGCCCTATAAAGGTCTCGCGGTCGAACCAGTCCTTGGAACGCTGGGTTCCGAAATGCGCATGGAGAAGCTCGACCTTGCGTTCGAGAAGCGCGGCGGCGAGCGGCACATAGGCGTTCGGCCGGCCGAGGTCGCCATCCCATTTCGGGATTTCGTATTCGAGCACCAGATGGTCGCGAAAGACGTTCCAGGTCAGCTGGTTGACCTCCCGGTGATCCTGATGGGCATCCCGCCTGGCGTGCGTGAACACCACGTCGGGATGCGTGCGCGCCCTGAGGTCGATCATCCACCGCTTGATCGACCGGCTGTTGGAGGGAAAGTAGCTGTCCTCGAAATCCGCAACGTCGACGACGGCCGACGCCGCTCCTTTCAGGAAGGCTTCCGCCGATGCGCGCCCCTCGTGCGAGCGCTCGCCGCCGGCGCTCAGCACGCACCAATGGACGTGCAGTTCGACGCCTGAATCGATCAGGGAGAGGATCGTGCCGCCGGCGCCGATCTCGATGTCGTCGGAATGGGCGCCCAGGCAGAGGATCGAGAGCTTTTCTCCAGGGCGCGCGAGGCCGAGTGCCTTCATGACGCGGCCAGCATGATGGAGCGCCTGTTCTTCTCGGCGGCGACCTTCATGTTCCACGGCATGTCGCCTTTCTCGACCATGTCTTCGAGCGACTGCCAGTCGCGCAGCGTATCCATCGAGCGCCAGAAGCCTTCGTATTTGTAGGCCATCAGCATGTTGTCGTCGATCAGCCGCTTGAAGGGCTCGATCACCAGTTCCTCGCCGTCGCGCATGTAGTCGAAGACTTCGGGCCGGAAGAGGAAGTAGCCGCCGTTGATCCAGATCTCCGAGGTTTCTGCCGGACGGATCTCGCGGACGCGACCGTCTTCGGCGATATCGGCCAGATGGTATGTCAACGGCGCGTGTACGGCGAGGAAGCAGCCGATCTTGCCGCTTGCCTCGAACCTGGCGATCATGTCGTCGAGGTTCACGTCGGTCAGCCCGTCGGAATAGTTGGCCAGGAACATCTTCTCGTTCCTGACGTGGTCGCGCGCGGCCCACAGGCGTTCGCCGATGTTGCGCCAGATGCCCGTGTCGAGCAGCGTAACGCTCCAGTCCTTGACCGTATCGCCAAGCAGCTCGATGCTTTCCCCGCCATGCGAAACCACACAGTCGGAAAAGGTCTCCGGCCGTGTGTGCAGGAAGAAATCCTTGATGACGTTAGCCTTGAAGCCCAGACACAGGATGAACTCGTCGTGCCCGTAGTCGCTGTACCACTGCATGACATGACGCAGGATCGGCTGATGGCCGAGCGGGATCATGGGCTTGGGAATGCTCTCGGAATAATCGCGGATGCGCGTGCCGCGGCCGCCGCAGAACAAGACGACTTTCATCTCGGTAACTCCGATGGATCGATCACTGTGACGAAGGGGATCGGCACCACGAATTTCGCGTTCCATGCGGATACGTGATGCATCTGCTCGACGATCTCGGCCTTGAGATTCCACGGCAGGATCAGGATGTAGTCGGGCTTGGCATGGTCGATGGCCTCGACGGGCCTGATCGGGATGTGCATGCCGGGCGTGAAACGACCGTGCTTGTAGGGGTTGCGGTCGACCGTGAAGTCCAGGAAGTCTGTGCCGATGGCGCAATAGTTGAGCAGCGTGTTGCCCTTGCCCGGCGCGCCGTAGCCACAGACTTTCTTGCCTTCGTTCTTGGCCGCGATCAGGAACGCCAGCAGATCGTGCTTCGCGCGCTGCGCCTTGTGGCCGAAAGAGGCATAGGTGGCCATGTCGGTCAGCCCGTGCCGCTTTTCGAGATCGAGCAGCCTGCCGACCCTTTCGCCGACCGGCCGGCTGCTGTTCTCGTGGGTGAGATAGACGCGGAGCGAGCCGCCATGGGTGGGCAGTTCCTCGACATCGATCAACCGCAGCCCGTGGCGGGCGGCCATCAGATTGATGGTCAACAGCGAAAAATACGAAAAATGCTCGTGGTAGATCGTATCGAACTGGTTCTCCGCCATCAGCCGCTCGATATGCGGGAACTCCAGCGTGACGACGCCCTCGGGCTTGAGCAATATCTTCATGCCAGCAACGAAGTCGTTGAGGTCGGGCACCTGGGCGAGCACGTTGTTGCCGGTGATGAGATCGGCGCGGAGCCCTTCGGCCACCATCTGCCTCGCCAGCCGGACGCCGAAGAAATCGACGCGGGTGGGCACGCCCTTCTCGATCGCGGCGCGCGCGACATTGGCCGCCGGCTCAACGCCCAGCACCGGTACGCCGAGCGGCAGGAAATGCTGCAGCAGATAGCCGTCGTTGCTCGCCAGTTCGACGGCAAGGCTGTGGCCACCAAGGTCGAGCCGCTTGGCCATGGCCTCGCAATAGGCCTTCGCATGGGCCACCCAGCTTGCCGAGTAGGAGGAAAAATAAGCGTACTCGCTGAAGATCGACTCGGGGCTCATATATTCCTTGAGCTGCACCAGATAGCAGGTGTCGCAGACCAGCACGTTCAGCGGATAGTAGGCTTCCATCTGGTCGAGCTGGTCGGCCCGCAGGAAATTCTCGCAAGGCGGCGACATGCCGAGGTCGACCAGAGTGTGACGCAAACGCGACCCGCACAGTCTGCACCCCGCAAACGCGTGCGCGGCCTTGGCTTCGCGAACGATTTCGACTGCCTGAATGTTCATTCCCCGCTCCCGCCGGCCGGTTGAAATTCGCAGGCGCGCCGGCCTGGCATCGCCTGCCGTGCCTTCGTGGCACCTGGGCAGGCTAGGGGGGAGGAACGCGGGGTTCGATTTGCCAATCCGACGGGGACCTTAATCCTTAATAGGGAAAGGGACAGGCGGCGGTGACGGCGCGACCGCCGAATGGTCAGGCGGCCCATCCCGCCCTACCGCTATCGGAGAAGCCGGCTAGCGCTTAGGTAGCTCTTCCGGCGCGCACCGGGCCCCCGGAAAATCGGGGCGCCGGTCGTGATCGGCCGCCGGGGGCTGGAGTGCCATGCGGTTTACCGAGACGGAATTGAAGGGCGTCTGGCTGATCGAGCCGACGCCGATGGTCGACGACCGGGGCTCGTTTACCCGCTTCTTCTGCGAAAAGGAGATGGCCGATTGCGGGCTGGTGACGCGCTTCGTCCAGCACAGCCGCTCCTGCTCGACCGCCAGGGGAACGCTGCGGGGGCTGCACTATCAGAGGGAACCGTATGCCGAGGTCAAGCTCGTCTCCTGCGTGCGCGGGGCGATCTTCGACGTCGTCGTCGACATGCGGCCGAATTCGCCGACCCGCTACCGCTGGCTTGGCTTCGAGCTGACGCACGAGAACCGCCGGCAGCTCTACATTCCCGCCGGCTTCGCCCACGGGCTCCAGACGCTCACCGGCGATACCGAGGTCTCCTACCTCATATCCCAGTTCTACACGCCGCACGCTTCGACGGGCGCGCGCTACAACGACCCCGCCTTCTCGATCGATTGGCCCGAAAGCCCGACGGCGATGTCGGAACGCGACCGGTCGTGGCCGCCCGTCCGCTAGCGCATCGGACAGAGCCTACGAAGCGGCGGCGAGCAGACCGTGCTCCACCAGGAGCCGCGCAGCGGCGGCGAGTTCGCTGAAGGGCAGGCCCGAGCGTTCCGCCATGGCGAGCAGCGAATGCCTGCCGTCGGCCAGGTTGAGCACCCACAGCAGCGCCATCGAGGTTGCGCCCGAGGCTTTTTGTCCGCCCAGGGCCGCATAGAGACCGCGCCGGCCGAGTTGCGGCTCGCCCTTGGGAAAAAGGTTCAGCGGCGTCCAGTCCTCTTCGACGATGTCGATCACCCCCGTCAGGATACGGAACGAGTCCTCCAGATGTTCGGGAGCGATGAAGTCGAGATTGTCGGCCGACGTATGGTACTCTGGAAACTCGCCGTGGACGCTCCGCTGGAACATGCCGACGGGAAGATCGAAACCCGGCGAACAATATTGCCGCTCGTCATAGCCATAGGGCGAGAAATCGAGCAACCGCGCGCCGGGTTCGGTACCCAGCACATGAGCCATGGCACGGTCGATGAAAGCGTCGGCACGCCGGCTTCGCTTGTAGGTCGGTCGGCCAGCGTCGCCGACGCAGGAGACCACCAAACCATGGTCGATGAGATGCAGTCGATCCTCGTTGCGCGACAGCCAGGTGATCGCGCCGATCGTGCCCGGTGCGAACAGGAAACGATAGCTGTAACGCGTTTTCCTTGCCCTCAGGCTTTTCGCCAGCAGCGCCAGCAAGGCGAGGCCGGAGCAATTGTCGTTGGCGAGCGAGGGGTGGCAGATGTGGGCCGATAGAAGGAATTCCCGCTCCGATTGCCCGCGGTGCAGGTATTCGCCATAGGTGAGGCTGCCGTCCTTGAGTTCGGCATCGATCTCCACATGGTAGAGGCCGTCGGGCAGGGCAGCCGCCTGCGCATGTGCCATGCAGAAACCCCATGCCGGCGCGTAGTAGCTGGTGCGATAGGGGATCAGGTCCGGCTGGTCCGGCAGCGTATGGATATGCGCCTTCAACTCGCCGAGCGGCAAGGCTCCCGTGAAGGGCTGACTGTAGTTGACCACATGCAGGTTGGAGTCGGCGAAGTCGACGACCTTTTGCCCGTCCGGACCGGTGATGATCGCCGCGCGAACGGTCCATTCGGCAGGAACGACCCAGTCGAGCACCTGCGTTCCGCTGGGCACTTCGTGGCGTTTCAGATCGATATGGTCCGACAGCATGTCCAGCGTTTGCCGCACGCCGTCCCCGGTAATGCTCCTGCAGATCGGATAGAGGCGTGCGGCCAGATCGTAGATGTCCTCACCGATGCCCGCAGAGGCCGATTGGGCAAGCGCGCCGGGGTTGACGTGCTCCATGCCGGCTACACCGCCGCTACCAGGGCTTTCGGTGCTTCGGACAACCGCATCCGCCCGTCGAGCAAGCCTTTGGCCATGAGATACTTGATATGGCCGATCCGCTGGAAGCGCGGCCCCTCGAAGTCCTCGAGCGTGACGTTCGATTTCCGGTAGGCCCGGTAAAGCTGCTCGGCACCCTTGCGCGCGTCCCATTGCGGCTTGAAGGCGGGTAGGGCGCGGGCGATCTTGTCGAAGCTGACGCGATAGGACCGTTTGTCCGGCCCGGCGTCGGAGGCATATTCGAGCCGACAGCCCGGCACCACCTCGGCGACGATCTCGGCGATGTCACAGATCCGGTAGTTATGATCGGTCCGCCCGACGTTGAAGGCCTGGTTATGGACGACCTCCCGCGGCGCTTCCAGCCCGGCGATAAAGGCCCGCGAAATGTCCTCGATATGGACGATCGGCCGCCACGGCGTTCCGTCGGATTTCAGCAGGATGACGCCTTTCGTCACCGCCCAGGCGACGAGATTGTTCAGGACGATGTCGAAGCGCAGCCTGGGCGACAGGCCGTAGGCCGTGGCCGGGCGGAAATAGACGGGCGAGAAACGGCTGTCGGCCAGTTGGGAAATGTCCCGCTCCGACAGCACCTTGGACCAGCCGTAAGGCGTGACGGGTTTCAGCTCGCCCGTCTCGTCCACCATGCCGTCGCCCGCCTGCCCGTAGTTGCTGCACGAGGAGGCGAACAGGAAGCGCGACACGCCCGCTTCCTTGGCGGCGACGGCGAAGCGGACGCTGCCCCGGTGATTGATCTCATAAGTGATGTCCGGATCGAGATTGGACAGCGGGTCGTTGGAGAGAGCCGCGAGGTGGATGACGGCGTCGAACCCTTCGAGATCGCGCGCATAAACGTCACGGACATCCTTGTGGATCGAGGGAATCGAAATCCGCGTTCCGCCCGCGACAAAGGTACAGCGCCGGTAGAGATCGCTGTCGTAGCCGGTCACCGAATGACCGGCCTGGAGCAGCATCGGCACCATCACCGAGCCTATGTAGCCTTGATGGCCGGTTACCATGACTTTCATCGCACACCTCTGGCTTGCATTGCAGGTGAGAGGCTATGCGGGCGCCGCGAAACGGAGGAGAACGCCGATGGGAGATCGGTATGCGCCCTTGGAAGAAGCCGCGTCTCCGGCTCGTTCCTTTGGATGGCGCGCGCCTTCATCCGTTTGGAGGGGCCCCGCGTGTCAATGACCATGGGATCGGGACCCTGTATTTCCGCGCAAAAGGGATCCCTGTTTTGGGTGAAGAAGGGCGCTGGCTAGTGTCAGGCGCCTTCTCGTTGCGCCGTCGGCGTAAGGGATCGTGTCGGAAACACTTCGGCTTGCTTTCGGCCAACTATACAGGATCGCTGGCGACGTCGCTTCACGGCTGATAGTTGTGGCCGATTTGTTTGCGCCGCCTATGCCACTTGCTTCGAGGCCATGCGCTTTTCGTGCAGGCCCCATATGTACCCGAAGGCGCAAACGTGGAAACGGGCAGATCAGATGCCAGCAGCACCGTGCGTCAGTGCGCCCTGCCTGAACCGCCGCCGCAGGGGCTCTTGGCCATGAAGGCCGTTACCACGGTCTCGGCAATGGCGACGAAGCGCGCGGCAGCACCCGTCGGCCCGGTGCTGCGCCAGTTGAACCGGGCGCCTTCGATCAAAAGGGTCAGCGCATCGACCAGCAGGTCCGGCTCGGCGACGCCGGCGTCGCGGCAGAGCGCGGCAAGCCGGCGCTTGTGGCCCTTGCGGATTTCCTCAACCACATGGCGCGCCGGATGGTCGCTTTCGACCAGTTGTGCGGCGGCATCGAGCAATTCGCAATTGCAATGGGCGACGGTGACGAACTCGCCGGCCCGCCTCACCCAGTCCTGGAGTTGCGCCCGTGGATCATCCGGATGCGCCGCCTTGAGGTCCGTCCAGAAGCCCTCGGCTTCGGCCGCGGCCCGCTCGATGCAGACGACGACCAGATCGTCCTTCGAGCCAAAGTGACGATAGAGCGTCATCTTGTTGCTGTCGGCGGCTTCGGCGATCGCGTCGACGCCGATCCCCTTGATGCCGTGTTTGCGGAACAGGTCGCGCGCCGCATCGATGATGCGTTCGCGTGGCGGCGGCGCCAATCTGGCAGGAGCAGTCATCAGCGTTTCCTCGCCTTCAGTCTTGTCGCTGAATGGCCCTTGACAATGTTACCAACCCGTAACATCTACTGTTACTAGATAGTAACATCCGCTGTCGCAAGTCAAGATCAGACTGAGAAAGGCGGCGCACCGCACGGTGCGAAGCAGACCTTTTTGCGTCCCGGCTCCAGGGGGCGTCCTGACTTGCGAACGATGGCTGACGGCGCCGGACTGCAAGGATCGACCCATGGTTAGGTTTTTCATCGAACGGCCGATCTTCGCCTCGGCGATCGCCATCATCATGGTGATGGCCGGCTCCATCTGCTATTTCCTGCTGCCGGTTTCGCAATTCCCCGACATCACCCCGCCGCAGATCGTGGTGGCCGCCAACTATCCGGGCGCCAGCGCGCAGGTGGTTGCTGATACCGTGACGACGCCGCTGGAGCAGCAGCTCAATGGCGTGCCGGGCATGCTCTACATGTCCTCGACCAGCTCCAACGACGGCTCGGCGCGCATCACCATCTCCTTCCAGGTCGGCTATCCGATCGACACCGCGGCGATGGACGTGCAGAACCGCGTTTCCCAGGCGGCCCCCGCGCTGCCGGCCATCGTCAACCAGACGGGCGTGACCGTCACCAAGCAGAACCCGAACTTCACGGTGCTGGTCAACCTCACCTCGCCAGACAAGTCGGTCGATTTCACCACGCTCAGCAACTACGCCTACCTGCAAATCCTCGATCCCATCAAGCGCCTGCCCGGCGTCGGCGACGTGCAGTTCTTCGGCGAGCGGCGCTATTCGATGCGCGTGTGGCTCGATCCCGACCGGATGGCCAGCCTCGGCATCACCGCCGTCGACGTCCACAACGCCATTGCCGAGCAGAACATCCAGGTCGCCGCCGGCAAGATCGGCCAGTCGCCGGCGCCCACCGGCACGGCCTTCGAGGTGCAGGTCAACGCTGTCGGCCGACTGAGCGACCCGCAGCAGTTCGGAGACATCGTGCTGCGCGCCGACCCGGCGACGGGCGCGGCCGTGCGGCTGCGCGACGTCGCCCGCGTCGAACTCGGCGCGCTGCTCTACTCCTCCTCCTTCAGCTTCAACGGCCAGCAGAGCGTCGTGCTGGCGGTGTTGCAGGCGCCCGGCACCAACGCGCTCGACCTGCAGAACCAGGTCAAGACCAAGATGGCGCAACTGTCGAAGCGCTTTCCGGCCGGCATGTCCTACGACATGTTCTACGATACCACGCGCTTCGTCTCGGCGGCGATGGAGGACGTCGTCAAGACGCTGGTCGAGGCGCTGGCGCTGGTCGTCCTCGTCGTCTTCGTCTTCCTGCAAAGCTGGCGCGCGACCATCATCCCCACCATCGCCATCCCGGTGTCGCTGGTGGCGACGCTGACGGTGATGTACCTGCTCGGCTTCTCGCTCAACATGCTGAGCCTGCTCGGCATGGTGCTCGCCATCGGCCTTGTCGTCGACGACGCCATCGTCGTGGTGGAAAATGTCGAGCGCCAGCTTGAGGCAGGCCTGCCGCCCCTTCAGGCGGCGAAGCGGGCCATGCAGGAGGTGACGGGGCCGATCATCGCCACCACCGGCGTTCTTCTTGCCGTTTTCGTGCCGGTCGCCTTCATTCCGGGCGTCGCCGGCCGGCTCTACAATCAGTTCGCGCTGACGGTCGCCATCTCCTTCGCCATCTCGGCCTTCAATTCGCTGACGCTGAGCCCGGCGCTGAGCGCCGTCTTCCTGCGCCATCGCGGCCCGCCCCGCTTCGTCCTGTTCCGCTGGTTCAACGCCGGCTTCCACTGGCTGTCCGACGTCTATGCCGGCAGTATCAGGGGGCTTGTGCGCTGGCGCTGGGCGCTGCTCGGCGTCTTCGTGCTGGCGCTCGGCGGCACCTACATGCTGGCACAGCGAATCCCCTCGACCTTCCTGCCGGTCGAGGACCAGGGTTATTTCTTCGTCGTCATCCAGCTTCCCGATGGCGCCTCGGTGGAGCGCACGGAAGCGGTGGCGAAACGCTCGGAGGAAATCATCCGCAGCCTGCCGGGCGTCGAGTCCGTCGGCTCCGTCGTCGGCTTCTCCTTCCTCACCTTCGCCAATCAGTCCAACGCCGGCGTGCAGTTCGCGGTGCTGAAGCCGTGGAACGAACGCGGCCCGCAGGAAAGCGCCACCGCCCTGCGCGAGGCCGCGCAGGCCAAACTGATCCAGATTCCCGACGCGCTGGTGCTCGCCTTCGATCCGCCCTCCATCCAGGGCCTCGGCACCACCGGCGGCTTCGAGTTCCAGGTCGAGGACCTGACCGGGCGCGGCGCGGTGGCGCTGGACGAGGCCACGCAGGCGCTGATCGCCGAGGCGCGCAAGCAGCCGGAACTCAATCCGTTCACGCTGTTCACCACCTATTCCACCTCGACGCCGCAGTACCGCTACGATCTCGACCGCGACAAGGCCAAGTTGATGGGCCTCAGCCTGCCCGACATCTTCTCGACGCTGCAGATCTATCTCGGCTCGCTCTACGTGAACGACTTCAACCTGTTCGGCCGCACCTTCCGCGTCACCCTGCAGGCCGAGCCGCAGGCGCGCGCGGCGCCGACCGACATCTCCCGCCTCTATGTGCGCAGCGCATCGGGCGAGATGGTGCCGCTGTCGACGCTGGGCACGCTGAAACCGATGGCGGGACCGGAGACGGTGACGCACTACAACAACTATCCCTCGGCGCTGGTCAACGGCGCGGCCGCGCCGGGCTTCTCCTCCAGCCAGGCGATCGCCGCCATGCAGCGGGCGGCGGCGACGGCGCTGCCGCGGGACTTCGCCTTCGAATGGACCGGCATCACCTATCAGGAAATCCGTGCCGGCTCGATCGCCACGCTGGTCTTCGGCCTCGCCATCGTCTTCTGCTTCCTCATCCTGGCGGCGCAGTACGAAAGCTGGTCGATGCCCTTCATGGTGCTGCTTGCCGTGCCGCTGGCACTGCTCGGCGCGCTGGCGGCGCTGTGGCTGCGCGGCATGCAGATCGACGTCTATTCGCAGATCGGCTTCGTCATGCTGATCGGGCTGGCCGCTAAGAACGCCATCCTCATCGTCGAGTTCGCCAAGCGGCGGCGCGAGGAGGGGCTGGAGATCATCGAGGCGGCGGCGGAAGCGGCGAAGCTGCGCCTGCGGCCCATCCTGATGACCGCCTTCGCCTTCATCCTCGGCGTCGTGCCGCTGATGCGGGCGACAGGTGCGGGTGCGGCGAGCCGCCAGTCGATCGGCACCACCGTGTTCGGCGGCATGCTGGCGGCGACCGTGCTCACCCTCGTCTTCGTGCCGGTCTTCTACGCCGTCCTCGAACAATGGCGCGAACGGCTGTCCTCGGCGCGGGACCACGGCCATACGGCGGCCGAGCCCGCCGAATAATCGGAGTAAAACCATGCGCAGCTTGAAACTCGGCATCAACGGAACGCTCATCGTCCTGGCGCTGGCCGGCGCCTACGGCCTCGGCCGGGACAATTTCGACATCTTCGGCAGCACCAGGGCCGGCGCCGCCACCGCCCCGGTGCAGGCGCCGCAGGCGATGCCGGTGCCGGTCGTCGGCATCGTCAAGAAAACCATTCCGATCTATCTGGAGTATTCCGCCCGCACAGAGGCGATCCGCAACGTCACCCTGAAGGCCAGGGCTTCCGGCTACCTGAAGGAACAGCTCGCCGCCGATGGTACGGACGTCAAGGCCGGCGCCCCGCTCTACCGGATCGACGCCAGCGACTACCAGGCCGCGCTCGACCAGGCGAAGGCGCAGGTGCAGCGCGACGCGGCCGCGCTCGACTACCTGCGCGGCAAGCTCGACCGCGGCAACGCGCTGGCAACGAGCGGCTATCTCGCCAAGGACGGTTTCGACCAGCGCGCCAGCGACGTGCACCAGGCCGAGGCGGCGCTCGCCATGTCGCGGGCGGCCCAGCGCACCGCCGAGCTCAATCTCGGCAACACCGAAATCCGCGCCCCCTTCGCCGGCCGGCTGGGCCGCAGCCAGGCGACGGAAGGCACGCTCGTCTCCAGCGCCGCCGGCACGCCGCTGAACGACCTGGTGCAATTGTCGCCGATCTACGTGACATTCAACCCGAGCGAGCGGGAACTGGCCGAGATCCGCAAGGCGCTGGCCGGCGGTAAGGTGGAGGCCGACGTGTTCCTGCCGGGCGACGCCAAGCCGCGCCTGACGGGCGCGCTGACCTTCATCGACAACGCGGTGGAAAGCGGCACCGGCACCGTCGTCGCACGCGCCACCATCGACAATGCGGCGCTGGCGCTGCTGCCCGGCCAGTACGTGCACGTGCGCCTGCACATCAGCGAGCAGCCGGACGCGCTGATGGTGCCGCAGACGGCGCTGGGCTCCAGCCAGCTCGGCAAATACGTCTATGTCGTTGGCAAGGGCAACGTGGTCGAGCAGAGACTGGTGTCGCTCGGCCCCGTCGACGGCGATCTCGTCGCCCTTTCCTCCGGCGTTTCGGAGAGCGACCGCGTCATCGCCGGCAACCTGCAGAAAATCTTCCCCGGTGCGCCGGTGCAGCCGATCGCCGAGGTCAAGCCGCAGTCCTGACAGGGCGGCGGCGTACACCCGATCCGCCTCGTTTTCACATGAGAGGACGAGGCGAAGCTGACTTTTGTCAACGCCCCCACGCTGGACGAGCCCGCCGCCCTGTTCGATGCCGACCTCAACGGCGGCACCCGCCGCGCCATCAGCCTCCACGAGGCGCGGCTATCGATCAGGCTACGTTCGGTGCCTTCGCTAGCCTGGTGTCTCGGCAAATAGGCCCCTCGCCTGCGCCGGATTTGATTGCCGCGCTGTCCACGCAGTTTGAGAAGATTTTCCCGATCCTGCCGGAAGTGGGAAATGCCGTTCTTTGTCAGCGGGCGCGGCATTCCCGATTTTAGGGGCAGAAGGTCCGCGCTGTCCGCGGCCGTTCATCCGAACAGGCAGGCAAACATCATGACTGAACTTTCCACGACGCTCGAGCGGTGGCTGCGGGGCGCAATCACCAGACGGGCCGGCCTCGCCGCGCTCGCTGCGGCCGTGCTGGCCAGCATCGCTGCACCGGTCCCCACCTTCGCCGAAGACAAGACGACGGTGAAGGTCGGCATCATGAGCGGCGAGGACGAGGACGTCTGGCGCGTCGTCGTCGCCGAAGGCGCCAAGCGCGGCCTGACCATCGAGACGGTCCTCTTCAACGACTACACGCAGCCGAACGAAGCGCTGGAGCGCGGCGAGATCGACGCCAACGCCTTCCAGCACAGGCCCTATCTCGACAACCAGATCGAGGCGCACGGCTACCACATCGTGCCGGTGGGCTATACGGGCGTCTGGCCGATCGGACTCTACTCGAAGAAATACGCCAAGGCGGCCGACCTGCCGGACGGCGCCGTCGTCGGCGTCCCCAACGACCCGTCCAACGAAGGGCGCGCGCTGCGTGTGCTGCAGGACGAGGGGCTGATCAGGCTCGAGGACGGCGCCGGCATCCTCGCAACCGTCACCGACATCGCCGAGAACGCGAAGAACCTGGAGATCAAGGAACTCGACGCCGGCATCGTCGGCCGTTCGGTGGAGGATCTCGACGCCGCCGTCGTCAACACCGACTGGGCGCTGAAGAGCGGGCTGTCGCCGGAGAACCGCATCGCCCAGGAGAAGATCGCCGACAACCCCTACCGCAACTTCATCGCCGTCAAGACCGAGGCGAAGGACGAGCCGTGGGTCCGCACGCTGGTCGAGTCCTACCAGAACGACACCGTCAAGGCCGAGTTCGACCGCGTCTACAAGGGCACCGGCGTCAGCGCCTACTGAGCGCGCCCATCCGCCGATAGACCGACTGCTCCGGCCCGCGGTCCTTCCGCGGGCCGGAGCGTGCGCATTCGATGAACGCAACGGCCGCCCGCCATCCGGCGGTCGCCTCGAAAGGAACGCCATGCCGGTTGCCGACGCAGGACTTCTGCCGCCCGCTCCCGTCGCCGAGCGGCTGGCGGCCGAGGCGGTTGCACCCGCCCCGTCCAGCCCGGCGGGCGATGTGGTGCGCCTCACCGACATCCGCCGCAGCTTCGGCGCCACGGCGGCGCTGAACGGCGTCTCGCTCAGCGTGCGCAAGGGCGAGATCCTCGGCATCATCGGCCGCAGCGGCGCCGGCAAGTCCACCCTCATCCGCTGTCTGAACGGGCTGGAGCGGCCGGATTCGGGGCAGGTTCTCATCGAAGGGCGCGACACCACCAGGCTGTCGGAACGCGAGTTGCAGCCGCTGCGCCGGCGCATCGGCATGATCTTCCAGCATTTCAACCTGCTTTCGGCCAAGACCGTGGCGGACAACGTCGCGCTGCCGCTGAAGATTGCCGGCCAATCGCGGCGCGAGCGGCTGCAGCGGGCGGCGGAACTCCTCGATCTGGTCGGCCTGGCGGAAAAAGCGGGAAGCTACCCCTCCGCGCTGTCGGGCGGCCAGAAGCAGCGCGTCGGCATAGCGCGGGCGCTGGCGGCGCGGCCGGCCCTGCTGTTGTCGGACGAGGCGACCTCGGCGCTCGATCCGGAAACGACGCGGTCGATCCTGGTGCTGCTCAAGGACATCAACCGCCGGCTCGGCCTGACCATTGTGCTTATCACCCACGAGATGGAGGTGGTGCGCGCGATCGCCGACCGCCTCGTCGTCATCGACGCCGGCCGCATCGTCGAGGAAGGGCCGGTGTGGAAAGTGTTCGCCGAGCCGCGCTCGCACATCACGCAAAGCCTGCTCGAGGCATCGCGGCCGCGCCTGCCGCCGGCCATCGCCGGGCGGCTTTCCGACGTGCCGACCGGCGAGGCGATCCTGCGCATCGATGCGGCCGGCGAAGCGGCGGAGGCGCCGTTCCTGGCGCAACTGGCGGCGGCGGTGCCGGGCGGCTTCCGGCTGATCCACGGCGGCGTCGACCACATCCAGGACCGCCCGATGGCGAGCCTCTTCCTCGGCGTGGCGGCCGCGCATGCGTCGCAAGCCGCCGCCTTCCTGCAAGCCCACGCCGTCAAGGTGGAGCTGATCGGCCATGTCCAAGACGATGATTGACCTCTTCCTGCGCTCTCTGTGGGAGACGATCCTGATGACCGGCGCCTCCGGCTTCATCTCGCTCGTCGCCGGCCTGCCGTTGGGGCTGGCGCTGATCGCGACGGAGCGCGGCGGCATCGCCGAGAACGTCTGGCTCAACCGCCTGCTGGCCGCCATCGTCAACGGCTTCCGCTCGGTACCCTTCATCATTCTGCTTGTCGCGCTGATCCCGCTGACGCGACTGATCGTCGGCACTTCCATCGGCACAGGGGCGGCGATCGTGCCGCTGTCGATCGCCGCCACGCCCTACTATGCGCGCATCGCCGAAGTGTCGCTGCGCGAGGTCGACCATGGGTTGATCGAGGCCGCGCGCGCCATGGGCGGCAACCGCTGGACGATCGTGCGCGAAGTGCTGGTGCCGGAGGCGCTGCCGGGGCTGGTCGCCGGCTTCACCGTCACGCTGGTCACGCTGGTCGGCGCCTCCGCCATGGCCGGTGCGATAGGCGCCGGCGGCCTCGGTGACCTCGCCATCCGCTACGGCTACCAGCGCTTCGAAACCGCGGTCATGGCCTGGGTGGTGGTGGTCCTGATCGTCCTCGTCTGCGCCCTCCAGTGGCTGGGCGACAGGCTGGTCGCCAGACTGGACCACCGCGGCTGAACGCGAGGATGGCGCGGCGTTCGCTTCGAAGAAGAAAATCAACTTGAACTTTGACCAAGCAAGATCAGGGCGGCCATTGTTCTGTTATCTGCATTTTTCAAGCAGATCCTGAATTTCTCATGGCATCGACCTCAAAGAGGAGACGGTAGCCAGTCTCGATCCACGGGAGTATCGAGGCGACCGCCCCATTCGCTCCAGGATCCGTCGTAAAGCGCACCCTGCGGCAGCCCGGCCAGGCACATGCCGAGCGTCAAGATTGCGGCACTCACGCCGCTGCCGCAGCTATCCGATCCGACGCCACGTGTCTGCCGGGCTGCGTGCAGTCATCGAGATATTGAAGGCATGACCGTTGTCATGCTGCTTCGGGCATATCTGACGATGCTCAGCCGCTTGAGCCATACCGTGCCATCATCATCATGACAGCTTCCTCGACGACCCTCTGGCGTTCGGCCGAAGAAGGCGGTTTTCCAACGCCGACCACACGCAGCCACAGCAAGGGCTCGTTCAGCAGGCCGAGAAATTGGCGCGCAGCAAGTTCAGCATCGGGAATGTCGAGAGACCCGTTCTCATCGATCTGTTGCAGATAGTCGATCAGGGCACGCATCGCTGGCGCCTTCCCGGCCTCGAAGAAATTGCGCGGCAGGTCGGGAAAGCGCATGCCCTCGCTGATGACCATGCGAAGGAAGGCGACCGCCACGGGCGGCTCCCAGAATTCGACCACAGCCTTGCCGAGCCGGCTGAGACCGACGGCGGGATCGCCTAGCGCCTCCTTGTCGGCCGCGATCCCAACCACGGGGAAATCCCGCCAGACACGCTCGACGGCAGCCGAAAACAGCGCCTCCTTACTCTCAAACTGATTGTAGACCGTTCGCCGTGCGGCGCCCGACTCTTTCGCGACAAGGTCCATGCTCGCGCCCTCATAACCGTGGGCGAGGAAGACACGCGTCGCTGCTTCCAGAATGGCATCCCGCTTAGGCATCTCCGCGCGAGCGGCGGCCTTGCTTGAGGAAGCGGTCTTCACCGAACGGGCGCGCGAAACGACCAAGGCAATCTTCTCCTGTTGACTGCACTGCACTGTGCAGTGTAATTACTCCAACACTGCACTGTGCAGTGCATAGGAGATACACGATGTTAGACGAAATTGCCACCACGCCCCGCTCAGATGAACGCTTCAAGCAGGGTTGCGAGCGGTTTATGGCCGTCACCGGATTTCCGGCGCAGGCCTTTCTCGACAACCTCAAGGACAGTTCTCCCGATTTCGGGCGCTACCTCATCGAATGGGTCTTCGGCGATGTCTATGGCCGCGACGACCTCGATCTCAAAACCCGTGAACTCGTGATCATCGCAGCCGGCGCGGCCCTTGGGGCGACCGGCATCGACGTCCTTAAATTCCATATTCCCAATGCGATCCGCGTCGGTGCAACCCGCGAGCAGGTTTTCGGCGCCCTTATCCAGGTTTCCATCGTTGCCGGAATTCCGGCCGCGCTGGCGGCAATCACAGCGGCAGGACAAATCCTGTCCGATGTTAACGGAGCCGTCGAGTGACCGCGGCGCCATCCAATCACAATCTGGGGACGCCGGTGATCGTCCTCATGGCGGTCGCTTCGGCGCTTACCGTGGCCAACGTCTATTTCAATCAGGCGCTGCTTCCGGCCATCGCGACGGATTTCGGCATCAGCCCGCGCGAGGTCGGGCTTATCGCGACGTTGTCGCAACTCGGCTACGCTCTCGGCATCGTTCTCGTCGTGCCCCTTGGTGATCGAAACGAACCGCGATCTCTCGTTCGCATTCTGCTCATCGGCGTTGCCGCCGCGTTGGCGGCGGCTGCCTCTGCCCCGAAGCTGAGCATCCTGGCGGGGCTGAGCATCGTCATTTGCATGGGCACCTGCGTTCCGCAGATCGTTTTGCCGCTGGCGGCCGGCTTGACCCGTCCCGAACGGCGCGGGCGCGTCATCGCGTCGGTGCAGACGGGCCTCGTACTCGGCATTCTGCTCTCGCGCACACTGGCAGGCATAGGTGCCAACAGCTTTGGGTGGCGCCCGGTCTACATCATCGCGGCCGGCCTCATGCTCTCGTCGGCGATCGTCCTGCCGATGGTGCTGCCCCGGCGAGGCGCTCTTTCGGCAACGGTGCCCTATCTCACGCTGCTGGGCTCGCTATGGGGTCTTGTTTGCCGTGAAGCGAAGCTTCGCCTGTCTTGTCTGCTCGGCGCCGCGATCTTCGCTGCCTTCTCGGCCTTCTGGACGACGATTCCGTTCCGGCTGCAACAACCCCCATTCAACTTCGATCTCGCGGGCGTCGGCTATTTCGCCCTGTGGGGCGGCATCGGCGGGTTGGCCTCGCTGTTCGCCGGCGGGCTGATCGATCGTTTCGGGCAGGATCGAGTAAGTGTGGCCGCCGTCGTGCTCGCGGCAGCGAGCATCGTCCTCGGCGCCATCTGGCCAAGCAGCTACATAGCGTTGGTCGCCAGCGGAAACCTGCTCAGTTTCGCGCTGTCTGCCGGCCAGATCGCCAATCAGGCACGCATCTTCTGCCTCGGCGCGGAAATCCGCAGCCGCCTCAATACCATCTACATGGCCTCGACCTTCGCGGGCGGCGCCATCGGCAGTGCCGGAGCGGGCATTGTATGGGCCTCGCACGGCTGGACCGGCGTTTGCGGCTTCGCTCTCACCTGCGTGGCGGTGGCCGCCGCCTCCCTTGCGGGAGCGGGGATCACCACTCTTCGAACGCGCGGCGCCAACGGCGAAGCGTGAGCGGCCAGCTGCTATTTGCAATATGTTGATTGGCCAGGATGCCAGGAGAGGCGCTCACTGGCGCGCAGCAGAAAGTCCCTGACGTAAACGACGCGCGGATGGCGCAGTGCCCCCTTGTTCCAGGCGAGGTACAGGGTATTGACCGGAGGCTCTTGCGAGGTCGGCAGCTCCACAAGTTGCCTGGACGACAGCGTGTCTTCGCAAAGGTAGTCCGGCAACACCGTCCATCCAGCACCGGCCTTGGCCATCTCAAGAAGGAGACGCAGATCGGGAGCGGTCGCGGCGGCCCTCATGTCCGGGGTTATACCGAATACATGCCGGAAGAACTCGCGGATGAGGGGCAGGTGCTCGTCATAGGCGACGCAAGGCAGGTCGCGCAGCAGGAGGTCGGTCACGGTCCGGGCCTTGACTCGTTCCGCAATGGCGGGGACCGCCACCAGCAACAGCCGCTCCCGACCAAGTTCGGCAAAACCGTATGCCTTATGCCCGGGAAGCGAAGCCGTAACCGCAAGGTCAGCGTGCCCTTCATCCAGAGCGGCATATATATGCTCGCGGTTTCCGGCCTGGATGCGTAACCGCAAACCTTCCGCGACTAACGGCGCCAGCGCCGGTGCCACACGAAGCGAGAGATACTCGGCCGGCCCGGCCAGATGCAGCGTGCCGGTGAGATGGGCGGAGCGGGCCTGAGCGGCCACCATGGTCGCTTCGATCCCGTCGAGGTTCTCGGCGATAGCCCGGGCGAGGTCGTCGGCCGCGGGCGTCGGCGCGACGCCGCGCGCCTTTCGGATGAACAGCGGTTTGGCCAGCATCGTTTCCAGCGATGCTATATGCGCCGAGGCGGCCGGTTGGGTGATCCCGAGCCGCTGAGCGGCACGCGTCAGCGAACCCGCCCGATAGGTGTCAAGGAATGTGCGCAGATAGATCAGGTGATTCATTGCACGTCGCCACAGGTATAAAAATACCTATGGCTGATAGCACAAGGGGTGATTTCTGTCATGAGTTGCGACGCGTCATGTTCCACGCCTCACAAGGAGCGAGCACATGACCGACACCAGCAGAAAACCTGAAATCCTGATGATCCTGACCTCCGCCAGAACCATGGGCGAGAACGGCGAGACGACCGGTTTGTGGTTCGAGGAACTGGCGACGCCTTACTTCGCCTTCATCGACGCCGGCGCATCCATCACACTCGCCTCGATCAAAGGCGGCCCAACTCCGATTGATCCGCGTTCGGTCAAGGCCAAAGGCGAGAACGAGGCAAGCGTTGACCGTTTCCTCGATGACGAAGCCGCGTCGGCGGCGTTGGATGATACCGTTCCCGTCTCAACCATCGACGTTGGCCCCTACGATGCGGTGTTCCTCCCCGGTGGCCACGGCACGATGTGGGACCTGCCCGAAAGTGAGGAGTTAGCGGCGTTGCTGACCCGCGCATGGACCGAAAGCAAGGTGATTTCGGCCGTCTGCCATGGACCGGCGGGACTGGTGAACGCCGAAGACGAAACCGGCGCGCCGCTGGTGAGCGGGCGCCGTGTTACCGGGTTTTCGAATAGCGAGGAACGAGCGGTCGGACTGGAAGCCACCGTGCCGTTCCTTCTCGAATCGAAGTTGCGTGAACTGCGTGGCCGCTACGAATGCGGCGCCGATTTCGAGTCATTCGCGATTGCTGACGGACGGCTTGTGACGGGCCAGAATCCGGCTTCGTCCGCGTTGACGGCGAAGCTGACGCTAGGGGCGTTGGCAATCGAAGGACGGCGTTAGCGATGCGCCGGCATTTCCCCCGGCGATCTCTCGTCGACGGAGAATGCCGCCTCTCCTCGGATCGGGTTTGCATGATGAGCGCCCGCCCGATGGCGACGCGCTGCCGCTGCCCGCCGGAAAGTTCGCGAGGCATCCTGTCGAAGACGCGCGACGGCAATCCGACAAGATCGAGCATCTCCGGCGCCTCGCCCTTCTGTTCGGCCGCCGAACCGACGCCATGGACGCGCAAAGGCAATGTCAGGATCGAGGCGATCGTCTTGCGCGGATTGAGCGATGCGTTCGGATCCTGAAAATAATCTGGATCTTTCGCGCCCGCTCAAGGCGCCTGAGAGAGCCGACATCGACGTCGCCAACCATGATCCGGCCGCCGTCAAAGCGAAGCCGCTCGCCGACAAGGTCAACGCGGCTGCCAGGCTGTTCAGTGTGTGCAACTATTCGAACGGCTTCAGGAATGTAACCTGAGGGCGTCCAGGAAACTTGGGCTATTCACCTGTCGCCTCCAACCCCGGCCAGAGCCCCGTCATCATGCGGCCATCAAAAAGTTTGCAGCAAAACCGGCCCGCCTTCCGTCATGCCGCGCGCTATACATGGCCGGCAAAAATCATGGCGTCACCGCTGTTCCAGCTCATCCTCACCGTATCGCCAACGCTTGCCTCAAAGCCATCGCTGCGGCGATTGAGGAGGGTTGCGCGCAGCATATTATCACCGGGCGTTCGAACATACAGCGTGACGCGATCGCCGATCAGCATACGATCTTCGACGGTTCCGAGGAGGCCGCCATCACGTGTTCCACTGGTCGAGGCAACGACATGAACCGCCTCGGGCCGGAGGGCCAGCGTGACCTCCTTGCCGGCGGGCGCGGGCCGCGTACCTTCCCGGACCGGCCAGGACGCATCGGCTACATCGGCCAGGCGAAAAACGATCGCATTGTCGGAACCTTCAAGGCGACCGTGGAGCCGATTGATTTCACCAACGAATTCGGCGACGAACGGCGTCGACGGGCGGCTATAGAGAGTTTCAGGATCGGCGATCTGCTCAATGCGCCCGCCATTCATCACGGCAATCCGATCGGACATCGACATAGCTTCCGACTGATCGTGCGTCACCAGAATGGTCGTTATGCCCAAACGCTGCTGAAGCTGCTTGATTTCCCGCTGCACCGACGTCCTGAGTTTCGCATCGAGAGCGGCCAGCGGTTCGTCGAGCAGGAGGACTTTGGGCCGCACAACGACGGCCCGCGCCAGCGCAACGCGCTGTTGCTGGCCTCCGGAAAGGTGTGCCGGCAGGCGGTCGCGGAATTCCAGCATACGAACCAGGCCGAGCGCTTCGGCGATCTGCCTGTCCGCCGCCGCGCGATCCACGCCACGCATACGCAGGCCGAACGCCACGTTCTCGGCCACCGTCATGTGGGGAAAAAGCGCGTAGCTCTGGAACACCACGCTGATATCCCTTTTCCACGGAGGGACGGCGGCGATCGATCTGGAATCGACGGTGATCTCGCCGCCGTCGGCGCTGATGAGGCCGGCGATGCATCGCAAAAGCGTGGTCTTGCCGCAGCCGGACGGACCGAGCAGCGCGACGAACTCGCCTTCCTTTACATCGAGATTGATATCGACCAAGGCGCGCGCCGCTCCGTAGGCCTTGGAAACACCCGATATCGACAAGCTTCCGGCATTGGCCATACTGCTGTTCCTAGACATTTTTGCCGCCTTCCCGGCTGGAAGGAAGGGTGAGATTCTGCAGGCCGTGGACCCGGTCCAGAAGCAGGAGAGCAGCCACCACGATCACCATCTGGACGACCGATATGGCGGCGACCGCCGGGTCCGGGTTGTTTACGAGGTAGTTCAGAATAGACACCGGAAGCGTCATGGACCTGGCGTTTGAAAGCATCAGCGAGATCGCGACGTCGTCGAAGGAAATCAGGAAGGCGAACAGGCCGCCCGCGAAGAGTGCGGGACGCAACATCGGCAAAGTGATGTGCCAGAGCGTGGCGAGTGGGGGCGCGCCGAGCGTGTAGGCAGCCTCTTCTATTCGCGCATCCGTACTCGAATAAACCGCGACGATGGTGCGCACCATATAGGGAAGCGTAATAACCACATGGCCGATCAACAGTCCGGCGAACGTGTTGCCGAGCCCGACGTCGCTCAGGAAAAACAAAAGCGCGATGGAAAGGATGAGCGTCGGCATACTGAGTGGGGAAAGCAGGAACGCCTGCATCGCCTCGGCGCCGATGAACCTGTGCCGGACGACGGCGATAGCGGCGGGAATGGCCAGAATTGCCGATACGGCAGCCGCAAGAAGGCCGAGAACGAGGCTGTTCAGCATCGGCCGCATGAAGCTCGAATCGCCGACGACCTTGGCGAACCAGCGGAGCGAATAACCCGGAGGCGGAAAGCTGACGAATTCAGCCGACGAAAACGCCACGACGATGACGATCAGCTGAGGCAAGACGAGGAATGCGGCGATGGCCAGCAGATAGGCCTTCATCGCTCCGTCCGGGCGCCGCGATCTCATGCCTGCCTCCCGCGACCCGTGAGCGCCAGTTGCATGACGGTCGCCGCCGTGACCACGACGACGAGGACGGTGCCGAGAGCGGCGGCGAAGGGCCAGTCGGAAGCCACGTTGAGCTGTTCATAGACAAGAAGCGGCAAGACCATCGTCGCGTTCGACCCTATCACCATGACGGAGACGAAGCTCCCCATCGACAGCGAGAACACCAGAAGCGTGCCGGTGATGATGCCTGGCATGCTGAGCGGCAGGACCACATGCGCGAAAGTACGCCGCGGGTTGGCCCCGAGAGTCATGGCCGCATCCTCGAGTGATCCGTCGATCCCTTCCAGTGCACTTGCGATCGATAGCACCATGAAAGGCAACAGGACATGCACGAGCGTGATGGCGACCGCGGTCCAGCTGCCTATCAGGTTGATCGTGTCCAGCTGGAGCGCTTTCAAAATGGCGTTGAGGAACCCGCTGCGGCCGAGAATGACCATCCAGCCGAAGCTGCGCACCACCACGTTGATGAGCAGAGGCGTGACCACGAGAAAGATGAGAAGGCTTTTGAATGCCCCGCCAGTGCGCGCGATGGTAATCGCCAGCGGGTAGCCGAGCATGAGCGACGCGAGCGTGACTGCAACAGACAGGACGACGGTGTTGGCAAGCACGCCAAGATAATAAACGTCGCCGAAGATGCGCAGATATTGGCCCGCGCCCGGATGGCCGTCCGGGCCGGTAAAGCTCTGTATGAGATTGACGATCAGTGGACCGACAAGGAACACTGCCAGAAACAGGAATGCCGGCAGGCACAGGAGCAGGCCCCTGTTTAAAGACCTTGGCCGCTGGACGGACATACGCGTGTTCTCACCTTCCCATCGGTGCGGGCCCTGGATACGCCTGAAAATTCGCCGGTCATGCGGACTCCAAATCGAGCCCGCATGATCGCCGTCATGAGAAGACGTCAGCGAATTTCCTTGTTCCAGCGCTCAACCCACGCCGGGATCTTGTCCATGAAGGATCGGAAGTCCGGCTGCTTGACCTTCTCGACCGGAGTCAAAACCTTCTTCAGGTCATCGGGATAGACCACTTTCGAGTTGACGACCGGGTACTTGATCATTTCGGCATGACCGAGTTGCGCCTTCGGTGACAGCACGCAATCGATATAGGTCCAGGCCTTTTCCGGCGCGTTCTTGACCTTGCCGATCATCGCAGCCGACTGAAATGCGCCCGGCTCCGGAATGTAAGCGCCGGCCCAGTCGTTCTGCTGCGCGAAGGCGTACGCACGACCGTCCCAATAGACCAGGATGTCCAGTTCTCCGGCCGCGAACATGTTGAGCGCATCAACCGGCGAGGTCCAGTATTTGGCAATATGCGGCAGCATCGCCTTGTATTTTTCAAAAACGACGTTCTCGTCGCCGTCATAGAGCGACGTCAGGAACCAGGTGAACATCGGCCCCCAGGCCATGGTCACGGCCGGGAACGAGACGCGGTCGCCATAATCGCCGGCAATCGTCCTGTCGATAAGCGTCTTCCAGTCGGCGGGCGGATTGGGGATATTCTTCTTGTTGTACATCACGATCATCGCGCCGAAGTTCGAGATCGTTGCGTAATCGTTCCATTGTTTGCGATAAATCTCAGGAACGTCGGCTAGATTCGGAACTTTTTCGACCGTCAATTTGTCGAGCAGCCCTTCTTCGCCAGCGCGGATGGCATCGATTTCGCTGAGCATCGCGACATGGATGGACGGATTGTCCTTGTTGGCGCGCAGTCGGTTCAGAACCTCGGTCGAAGCCAGCGTCAGGATTTCCGGCTCCTCCCCGGTGCGTTCCTTGTAGCAGGAAGCGAAATTGGCCTTCGCGGATTCGAGCCAGACGCCGCCGGAAGCAATCACCACCAGAGGATCGTCCGCTCTCGCGGACGATAGCATCATGCCGAGCGCCGCAGTTGCGGCGATCACCTTTGCCATGATGGTTAGATTCATCTCAATTCCCCTCTTCTTGAGTGCGATCGGGCCGCGACGAGAAGCGCCGACCTCGTCGGCCGATGCCGTGTGGTTGACTTAATGTTAGTCAACTTGTACCACATATGTCAACTGGATGCTCTATATGGAACAAGTAGGAGAATTTGACGGATGAGTTCCTTAGAGAGTGCCATTCGAATTCTGCAGTGCTTCACCCCCGGGACACCTCGTTTGAGGGTCACGGAACTCGCCGAGCGGCTCGACCTGCCGAAGAGTACGGTTTCCCGGCTGCTCAAGACGCTGAGCGACGGCGGTATGCTCGACAGGGACGAAGCGACGCGGCAGTACGACGCCGGCCCTGTCGCGCTTCAGCTCGGCGCTCTCTACATGGCCAAGCACAGCCTTCTCGACCTAGTCGACGAGGCGGTTTCCAGACTTGTCGAGCGGTTCCCGTTTACCGGCTACGTCGCCGTGCTCGATGGGGCGGACGCGGTCGTCCTGCGGTGCCGGCAGGGCGGCTACCCGCTGAAATTCGTACTCGACATCGGAACGCGCCAGCCGGCGGCGGAAGCCGCCATGGGCATAGGTCTCTTGTCTCAACTCGACGAAACCAAACTGGAAGAAGCCCTTCGAGCGGGCCGCAACGCCGGTGACAATGTCATTCCGGCCACGCGCGAGGCGATCTCGCATTTCAAGCGAGAGGGTTGGGTCGAGGTCCCGTGTCTCGCCGTTCCCGGGATAACCGCCATCGGATCGGCGGTTCTGCCTCCGAACGATCGAGAGCCGGCTATCGGTTTTTCGATGTCCTTTCCGGACGCCGCCGTCGACAACCAGAAGCGCACGGAAATCGCACGCGAAGTCCTGACGACAGCACAGCATCTGACGCGGGCCGCGACACGCCTGGCCTCGATCTGACGCGGCGCCCGCCTTGCCTTTCATCACTGACCCGGAGGCCAACATGTCCATATTTCCACCTGCCAGAAGGTCCTTCTCCCGTATCTGCTTCATAGGCGACGCCTTCACGGTCGGTGCCGGCGACGAAACCTCTCTCGGCTGGGTCGGGCGGCTCTGCGCCGGGGAATGGGAGCGTGGCCACGATATATCGACCTACAATCTCGGCATCCGTGGCAACTCCTCGCGCGAGATCGCCAAGCGCTGGCGCCAGGAATGCGAAGCGCGCCTGCCGGCGAATGCAAACGGGCGTCTGGTTTTCATGTTCGGTGGCAACGACGCCAAGGAAGTCGTCGGGCATGGCTTCGAGGTTCCGCTGGAGGAGGCCGCCGCCAACGCACGGTGCTTCATGGCCGAGGCGGCGGCGTGGCGGCCTACCCTGTGGATCGGCCTTATGCCGATGAATGAAGCGAAGCCCTATCCGCAGTTGCTGAGCGGCGGGCCGCAATACCGTTTTTCCAATGCGCGCCAGGCCGAGTACAATGCCTGCTATCAGAATATCGCCGCCGAACTGGGTATCCCTTTCCTCGATTTGCACACCAGATTGATCGACGATCCGGCCTGGATGGCGCTGACGCAAGAGGGAGATGGCAGCAACCCCACCAGCGAGGGCTATGCCCTCGTCTCAGCGATCATTTCCAAATGGCATGCGTGGCGAGCCTGGTTCGATTGAATGAACTGAAGATCCGCCTTGGCCGAGGCACCTCGGGGGATCATAAATCCACCGTCTTTTGGAGAAAGCAGCCGAGGCCTGTGTTCCCGCATAACCAACGGCGTCGCCGATGGGCAAGTTCACGCCGGCCGACGTCGACGGGCTCGACGAGGGAACGGTGTCGGACAACGCGCGGACGGTGCTGACGACCGCATCCGAGGGAGACAGCTGCACCGGCCGGGAGGCGCGAAGTCGAACCTGGAAGATGCCGCCGCTCACGGCACGCGCCCGCACCTTCAATCGCGAGGAGCCTTCGGCTCAGCGCACGACCAGCACGGGTGTATGGCTGTGCGCCAGCACCTCCGCGGTCTGGCTTCCCATCAGCATTCGGCTGACGCCCCGCCGCCCGTGGGAAGCCATCACGATCAGGTCGCAGTCATAGCCCGCGGCGGTTTCGAGGATCGCCGTGGCAGGATGGGCGTTTGCTACGTGAACCGTATTCGCGTCGAGCCCCAACTTGCCTGCCTCGGCCTTGACCGCCGACAGGATTTCAGCCGCGAACCGCTTCTGGCCCTCGTCGTATCGCTCGTAGTCGACAGGGCTTCCGACCCATCCGGAGCTTGTTGTCGCACCTTGTATGGGAAGCCGTTCGGTGGCGATCACGACCGTCACTTTGCTGCCGAGGGCCTTTGCCAGAGACAGGCCCTGCCCGACGCCGCGCTGTGCCAAGTCTGAGCCATCGGTGGTGATCAGGATATGGTTGTACAAGGCTCGTCTCCTTCCGTACCGATCTCCCACTACGGCAAGAGGTAGGCATCCGCCGCCTATCCGACAAGCGGGTTTGCAGGATGTGGCGATACTCAAGCAAGCAGCCGCTTGCTGGACCCATCCAAATTTCAACACGCCCGTCATTTCCGTAATGAATGCCCCGTGCGACGGGCTGTCATTTTGACAGCGGTGCCTCAGGGTCTACCATCCCGTTCGGCGCGGAGCCATGCGGGCTGCCGGCGCCGGAAAAGGAAATGACGATGTCCGAAGGAATGTATCCGACCTCCACCACAGAGCTTGCAAGGAAGCGTCGGGAACTCGCGCCCGAAACGGAAGCGGCTTTCCAGGCGTTCAGCCAGAAGGTTTTCGCGGAGGGCGCTTTGCCGGTAAAGACAAAGCAACTCATTGCCGTCGCGGTCGCGCATGTCACGCAGTGTCCGTACTGCATAAAGGGGCATACCAAAGCCGCGCTCCGCCACGGAGCCACACAGCAGGAACTGATGGAAGCGATCTGGGTGGCGGCCGAAATGCGGGCTGGCGGCGCCTACGCGCACTCCGCGCTCACCCTCGAGCAAATGGAGAAGGTCGCGACACCCGCCGCTAGCTGAACCGCCGAGCCCGGCAACATCAGGGCGCGCTCCCCGTCCCCTTTGGAATCGGATACCGAGCGGCCGGTCATGGCCGCTCAAGTCAGGGCGGAACGCGGTGAAATTTTCATCGCTGAATTCAGGAATCCGACGGAACAACTTCTATTACAGAACGTTATGTTTCGTGATCTCGCTTACAGAGCGAGCCTGGAATCAGGGAGCTATCAATGGATGCGTTCGGTAAATCAGGATCGATAAAAGGGACTGGCCTGTTGGCGTGCATGAGCATGGCGCTGGCCGCATCGACCGGCGGCGCGCTGGCCAACACTTCTTCTTCGCTGACAGCCAGTTCCTTCACCGCCGATTTCTCGGCGATGGAAGCCCTCAAGGACCTCGCCTCGAAGGGCAAAGGCAAGATCGGCATTCTCCTGCCGGAAACGACGACCTCGGCGCGCTACACCTCCTTCGACGCTCCCTATCTCAAGGAGGCCTTCGCCAAGGCGGGGCTTTCATCCGATCAGTTCATCATCACCAACGCGCAGGGGTCGGAATCGACCCAGTTGACGCAGGCGCAATCGGATATTTCACAAGGCGCGTCTGTACTCTTGATCGACCCGATCTCGTCAGGCGTCGGCGCTTCGGTGGAATCCTACGCCAAGGATCACGGCGTTGCCGTGATCGACTATGACCGGCTCACGCTCGGCGGCGCCCGCAGCTACTACGTCAGCTTCGACAATGTTGAGGTCGGCAAGAAGATCGGCGAGGGCATGGTTTCGTGCATTGCCGACTGGAAGATCGAGAAGCCGCAGGTGCTGATCATGCGCGGCGCGCCGACCGACAACAACGCCACGCTCTTCGCCGAAGGCTATGACGGCGTGCTGGAGCCGCATTTCAAATCGAAAGACTATACGAAGGTCGGCGAGCCGGCCGGCACCTGGGACCCGGCCAAGGCGCGGACGATCTTCGAGGAGCAGTATACCGCGCACAACACCATCAACGCCGTCGTGACGCCCAACGACGACAACGCCAACGCGGTGATCTCCTACCTCAAGACGCTGCATGTGCCGCCGCAGAAATTCCCGACAACGGGTCAGGACGCGACGCTGACTGGCCTGCAGAACGTGCTTGCCGGCTATCAGTGCGGAACGGTCTACAAGCCGATCTACCTGGAGGCGCAGGCGGCCGCTGCACTGGCCATCTACCTGAGGGCCGGCGAGACGCCGCCTGAGGCGCTGGTCAACGGCAAGACCGCCGACAGCCAGCAGAAGAAGGACGTGCCCTCGGTGCTGCTGACGCCGGTCTGGGTATCGGCGAAGAACATGGCCGGCACTGTCGTCAAGGATAAATTCGTCGACGCCTCCAAGCTTTGCGCCGGAGACTACAGCGACAAGTGCAAGACCGCCGGGATCTCGGTCGAATAGCCGGACAGGCATGAACCATGAGCGAAACCGGCACGGGCGAGCCGCTCCTTCGGCTTAGAAACATCGAGAAACACTTCGGAGCGGTAGAAGCGCTCGCCGGCGTCGATTTCGACGTGCCAGCCGGCCAGGTGACGGCGCTGGTCGGCGATAACGGGGCCGGCAAATCGGTCCTCGTCAAGACCATCGCCGGCATCCACGAAGCGGACGGCGGCGAAATCTTCTGGGAAGGCAAGCCGGTCCACGTCAGGAGCCCGCGCGATTCCGCCGCGCTCGGCATCGAGGTGGTCTATCAGGACCTGGCGCTTTGCGACAATCTCGACGTCGTCCAGAACATGTTCCTCGGCCGCGAGAGGGTGCGCAACGGCCTTCTCGACGAGGACAGCATGGAGAAGGCTGCCGCCGACACACTGGCCGGGCTTCATGTGCGCACGGTGCGGTCCGTCCGCCAAAAGGTGGTGTCGCTGTCAGGCGGACAGCGCCAGTCGATCGCCGTCGCCAAGGCGGTGATGTGGAACTCCAGGCTCGTCATACTCGATGAGCCGACGGCGGCGCTCGGCGTCGCCCAGACACGGCAGGTGCTGGCGCTGGTCAGGCGGCTGGCCGACCAAGGCCTTGCCGTTGTCATGATCTCGCACAATCTCAACGACGTCTTCGCCGTCGCCGACCGCATCGCGGTCCTCAGGCTGGGCCGGATGGTCGGCGCCGGCCCGGTTTCTCAATTCGATTCCTCGACCGTCGTCGATCTGATGACGATGGGTCGCTCGGAGCGGCGCGCGGCGCTCGGGAAGAGGGAAGCGGGCGCGACGCCAGAGGCGATCAGCGCGGAAACGCCCCTTGAGAGAGATGCGATGCCGCCGGTCAACGGAGAGGACGCCTCGGAGCGGGTCGAGACCCTGATTCCGACCGGCACACAGAGCTTCGGCGACTACATGCACGCAGCATGGTCGAAAATCCGTGCCGGTCAGAGCGGCATTCTGCCGGTCGTGCTTGGCCTGATCCTGATCTCGGCCATCTTCCAGTCGCAGAACGCCAACTTCCTGTCGCCGGGTAATCTCGTCAACCTGCTGGTGCAGGGCTCGGTCTTCATGCTGATCGGCATGGGCGAGGTCTTCGTGCTGCTGCTGGCCGAGATCGACCTGTCGCTCGGCTTCGTCGCCGGCATCGGCGGCGTGGTGGTGACGGAACTGGTCCAGCCGGACGCCGGCTGGCCGTGGTGGGTCGCCATCGCCGCCGCCCTTCTCGTCACCGCCTTCATCGGTTTCGTCCAGGGCACTCTGATCACCCGGCTCAGGCTCCCCTCTTTCGTCGTGACGCTGGGCGGCCTTCTCGGCTTCCAGGGATTGATGATCCTGCTGCTGGGAACAGGCGGGACGATCCCGATCCCCGACGACACGATCAACAACCTCGCCAACGGCACGCTGTCGAACGCCGCCGGCTGGACATTGACGATTGCCGTCGTGGCGATCTTTGCCGCGATCACGACCATCCGCCACCGGCAGCGGCAGAAAAGCGGGCTGATCACGCCACCGGCCGGGCTGACCGTCGTCAAGATAGCCGCCGCCACCGTGGCCGGGGTCGTCATCGTCCTGATCTGCAATACCCAGCGCGGCGTCCCCGCCTTCCCCTTCAGCGGCATGCCGTGGGTGGTGCCGATCGTCCTGGGCGTGCTGTTCGTCTGGTCGGTTCTTCTGACCCGCACCCGCTTCGGCCGCTATATCTACGCCATCGGCGGCAACGCGGAAGCCGCTCGCCGCGCCGGCATCGGCCTTGGCTGGAGCAGGACGGCCGGTTTTACGCTGGCCGGGCTGACGGCAGGCATCGGCGGCATCGTTTATGCCTCGCGCCTGCGCTCGATGTCGACGAGTTTCGATGGCGGCACGATCGTTCTCTATGTCGTGGCGACGGCCGTCATCGGCGGCACCAGCCTGTTCGGCGGTCGCGGCCACCCGCTGCACGCCGTGCTCGGCGGCATCGTCATCGCCGCAATCGTCAATGGCATGGCGCTGCTCGGCCTGAGCGCGGCGGTGCAACTGATCGCAACAGCGCTTGTGCTGATCGCGGCCATCACCGTCGATGTCGTCGTGCGCCAGCGGGGCGAGACCGCCCGTTGACGAACTGAATGCCTCGCTAACCTCTGCCGCGACGGACAAGTCTCACGCTGCCGAGCACTTCGGCAATGGTTTCAGCCTATCGCCGTAATTCTTGCCGGCAAGAACGGCGCCGTGCTGATCCGGCCGGACGGATTCACAGCCTGAGCGTCGATGGCATTTCGGAAGTGGAGAAATTGCCGGACGTGACACAGCGATGAGATGAACAGGTTCAAGGCAGAGGAACTTGCCGATCCCCATTCCATAGGGAACCACAATCCCGACACGGCAGGCACCGTGAGCGGCGCTGGAATCGCGCGTCAGCTCCGCCAGGATGCTTCGACGAAAATCTCTCGCGCCCGGGAAAGAACGCCCTTCGTCCGGAACAGGTGGCCGATCGGAGGCAGGATCGCCAGACGCGGCAGGAGACCGAAAGCAAGCCGGAACAGGCCCGCAGCCTCGCGATACTTGGCTCGAACGAGGTGCGACATGGCGGACCAATAGGCGTCGCGCGCGAGGCTCGCCCGCGCGAGCGCACGCAGCCTGTCGGATTGGCGCCCGTCCATGGCCCCGGTCGACAGGAACTTGTCGATCGCACCGTAAAGGGATTCCAGAAAGAGCCTGAAATCCTGCCAGTAAGCGCTGGAAATATTGTTGCTGTGCTCCTGCTGGATTCCCTGGACGGCGTCCGTCCTGGCGACATCTCCAAGCGCGGCCAGCCGCATCAGCATCTCGCGATCGCAGGTGAACGGCAGATCTTTCCTGTAGTGGCCGGCGCGTTTCTGGATGGTGGTGCGGACCACCGTAAAGTCGACAAAACCTTGCCGGGGGTGGCGGCAGATATTCTCGATGAATGCCGGACCGGAAACGACCGTCCAGACTGCAGGCTTCGCGGCGGACAGTTCATCCGGCACCGCATTTCCAGCGCTGACGATATGCCCTCTGCCCTGCGCGACGGACACGGCGGGATTTTCTTCCAGGATGGCGATGGCGCGCTTGAGGCTGCCGGGCGTGAGCATGTCGTCGGCGCACAGTATCGTGAAATAGTCGGCCTGCGCCTCATCGATACCTTCGTTAAAAGAGGCGATAACTCCGACATTGACCGGATGGGCGATGACCCGGATCCGACCATCCCTCGCCGCCAGTTCATTGGCCACGGCGAGACTGTCGTCGGTCGATGCGTTGTCTATGACAAGCACCCGCATGTTTTCGACATCCTGCGACAGCACGCTCCCGATACAGGCGGGCAGGTAGCGCCCGTATTGATAGTTCGGAATGATGACGTCGATGCTGGACACTGGCACGCTCCTCCCTGTCGCGGATCGTCTGCCGGTGGCGCTGGCGTGCGGACGTCGATGCGCCGACTGACCTCTGTCGTAGAGACGCCGAGACCGTCCGTCCACTCCGTCAAAGGTGGATGGGGGTTACCGCTAATTTCGGGATCGGTCAGCCGAATCCAGGGGTGGTATCGTCCGGCATATGAAATCGCGATGAGTTCCCGAACGTGCTGGAAAACGGGGGAATGCATGTCACTGAGAGCCGGCGACTGGGTGGAAGTAAGATCCAGAGAAGAAATCCTCAGCACCCTCGACAGGAACGGCCGGCTTGAAAACCTTCCTTTCATGCCGCAGATGCTTCAATATTGCGGCAAGCGCTTTCGCGTCTACAAGCGCGCGCACAAGACCTGCGATACGATAAACTTCGCCGGCGGGCGCAGATTGCCGGGCGGTATCCACCTGGAAAACCTGCGCTGCGACGGCGCCGCCTTCGGCGGCTGCCAGGCGGCGTGTCTGATCTTCTGGAAGGAGGCATGGCTGAAGCCGGCCGACCAGCCGGACGACGCAGCCGTCATGCCGGCGGCGACGGGCTGTACGGAAGCCGACCTGCTTGCAGGCACGCTTGCCGCGGACCAGCCGTCGGTCGGCGGCCCGCGATATTCATGCCAGGCCACCGAGGTCCTGGAGGCGACGACCCGCCTTCCCTGGTGGGACGTGCGCCAATACGCGGAGGATCTCACATCCGGAAACGCCAGCGCGTGGCGCCTGCTGACAGGGTCCATCTACGCCGCGGTATTTACCCTGTATTGCTACCTGCCCAGTTTCGGCCTCGGCGGCCAGGCGAAGCGCTTCACCCGCGCCTATGACGCAGCCCAACGCCTTTACGGCGGCATTCCCTTTCCGCGCTATCGGGGGACCATCCCGGCGGACCAGCCGGCCCCGAGCGCCACGCTGGATCTCCAGCCCGGCGAACTGGTCAGGGTCAAATCCTATGCGGACATCCTCAGCACGATCGACGTGAACAACAGGAACCGCGGCCTCTCCTTCGATGCGGAGATGGTTCCCTATTGCGGCCGGACCTTCCGGGTCCGCTCGCGCGTGACCACCTTCGTCAACGAGAAGACCGGGCTGATCAACAGGCTCCGGGGACCGGCCGTCATACTGGACAACGTCTGGTGCAATTCACGCTACAGCGACTGCCGCATGCAGTGCCCGAGGGCAATTTTCCCCTGGTGGCGCGAGATATGGCTTGAAAGGGTGACCGGCGACACATCCAACACAGCAAGTCAGGCGCGGGCGGACCGGGAAGAGACTCGCACGCCTGTTGCGAGCGCCTCATGAAGGACGACATCCTGTCCGCCAAACGCGGCCACCACAGCCTCAAGGGCGAAGCCGTTCAAAGCGGCCTCGCCCGTATGGTGAGCCAGGGGGTGAACCTGATGCTGCGGGTGGGCTATATCGCCATACTGGCGCGGCTGCTCAGCCCCAGCGATTTCGGCCTGGTCGCGATGGTGGTTGCGCTCACCGGCATCTTCGACGTCTTCACGACGGCCGGGCTTTCCTCAGCGACCATCCAGAAGGACGAGATCTCACATGCCGAGGTCTCGGCGCTGTTCTGGGTCAACATACTCGTCGGAACCCTGCTGATGCTTTTGTGCGCTGCAAGCGCCTACTTCATCTCCGGCTTCTACCATGACCCGCGCCTGATCTGGATCACCGTCGCGATCGCTCCGGGTTTCCTGCTCAACGCGGCAGGCGTGCAGCATGCCGCCCTGCTGGAGCGCAATCTGCGCTACATAACCTTGAGCGGGATCGAAACCGGCGCGCTGTGCGCGGGCGTGGTGACGGCCGTCCTGCTGGCATTGAGCGGCTACGGCTACTGGGCGCTGATCGCCCCGACCCTCGTCTCCCCGGCTGTCAGCAGCCTTGGCTGCTGGATCGCAACGGGATGGATCCCCGGCCTGCCCCGGCGCGATGCCGATATCCGCTCGCTCCTGCATTTCGGCGGGGTCGTCACGCTGAACAATCTTGTCGTCTATGTCGGCTACAACGCCGAGAAGGTCCTGCTCGGGCGATTCTGGGGCGCCGGCCCGCTCGGCCTGTATACTCGCGCCTTCCAGCTCATCGGCATTCCGACGGCCACGATCAACAGCGCCGTCGGCGCTGTCCTGTTCTCCGCCTTGTCGCGCATTCAGAACGATCCCGCACGCCTGCGGAGCTTCTACCTCAAAGGCTACTCGATCGTCATCGCGTTCACCGTGCCGATCACGATGTTCTCCTTCGTGTTCGCGCACGAGATCGTCACCATCGTGCTGGGCCCGAAATGGACGGAGGCGGCGACCATCTTTCGCCTGCTCGCCCCGACCATCCTGGTGTTCGGGATCATCAACCTCACCTATTGGCTGCTGATCGCGACCGGCAAGCAGAAGCGCAGCCTCTACATGGCCTTCGTCATCGCCCCGCTCGTCATCACGTCCTACTGCATCGGGATATCCTTCGGCCCGGAAGGGGTGGCCCTGAGCTACTCAACGGCCCTGGTGCTGTGGCTTTATCCGCACCTGGTCTGGAGCCTGCATAACACGCCGGTCTCGGTGGGGGACCTGCTCGGAACGATCGTCAAGCCGTGGATAGCGGGAATGGCGGCCTCGGCCGGCGCGCTGGCCGTCCAGCACTATCTCGGTCCGGAATCTCCCACGCTTCTGCGGCTCATTGCGGGAGGCACGGTGCTGGCCGGCATATACGGTTTCGTCCTGCTCTTCGTGCTGGGACAGTTGACCCTGTTCCGGGACGTGCTGCTGAGCTTTCGGCGGGAGGCGCGGGCGGGCGCCTGAAGCCGCCCAGGTCACCGCGGCCAGGCATCGCCCGGTGTTGGGAAATCAGAACTCTCCGGGGGAGAAATGGCAGTCCTGGCAATCGTCCACAGCTATCCCTACGACGCTTTCTTCGGCGGCGACGGAGCCTACGTCCAGGCATTCGGACAGTATCTCCTGCGAACGGGCCACGAGGTCCACGGGTTGGTATCCGACATGACGCGCGGGAGAAGAAATCCGATCGGCAGGAGCGTCTACGAAATAGAGAAATATTCTTCGTGGCAGGTCCGCAACAGCCTCCGATTGAACCGAAGGACGTTCCTCGCGGCGGAGCAGCTTGGTCCGGCAAATCTGGCCGGATTGCTTCTTGGAAAGCGCGCCGCGCCGGCCGCCGGGATGACCGAGCAGGATTTCCCGGCAGCGGAAATCCGGTGGGTGGAGGAACGCATCGAGGCGCTCGGGCCGGACGCGGTGATCCTGTTTCACGACGCCGTGCATTTCGCTCCTTCCCTCGCGCGCAACGGCCACCGGATCTTCTCGCTCGTCGGCCACCTCAAGCAACGCCACGGCACCTCGCATCGAAAGCCGCAGCGCAGGGCAGACGAGACCGCGGCAGGGGAAACGGGATTGGTCCGCTCGCTGAAGGCGGCCGATTGTGTCGGCCTCAACAGCATGGACGATGTATCGTATGCCCACGACCGACTCGGCATAAAGCGCGTGATCTCGCTCGGCATGGGTTACGGCGCCTACAGGAAGCAGTCCGACAGCGACGAACCCGTCGTCCTCTTCGTTGGAAACGCGACGATGCCCAATCATGCCGCGCTGTCGTGGTTCCTGTCGGAGGTCTGGCCGTCCGTCCGGACCGCATGCCCGCCGGCAAGGTTCCGGGCAGTCGGAACCGCAGCCCTCGCGCCCGAGATCGCGTCGGTGGACGGTTTCGAGCGCGTGGGGCCGCTCCCAGACCTCGCTCCCGAATACCGGCGCGCCCGGCTTGTCGTGGCTCCGCTCGTCTCCGGCTCGGCCGGCGTCAAGGTCAAGGTGGCCGAGGCGATGTCCTACGGCCGCCCGCTGGTGACGACCTCGATCGGGGTCGATGCGGGCGATGCCAATCAACTCGACGAAGGAGCGATCGTGGCGGACGGCGCCGCCGACTTCGCGCGAGCGGTCATCGCGCTGCTGAGCGATGCGAACCTCCGGCGCCGGAAATCCGAAGGAACAGCGCGTGTCTTTGCCGAGCTCTTTTCCTGCGACGCATGCTACGGCCCGTTCCTGTCCTGGCTCGGCAAGGATAGCCGGGCGGCGGCAGACAGGCCGTCGCCGGCATTGGCCTAGTTCGCCGCCTGGGCTTCGGGGACCGCCTTCGTGTTCTCGGCCAGATAGGTGGAATATTTCGTCGCGAACTCGCTGGACGTCACGAGGCCGAGGGCGACGGACTCGCGCGTCATCACTCCGGTTCTCAGCTGATCGGAGTAGACATCGAGCCCCGCTCCATCGGCCTCGCGGCCCAGAAGCAGATGGTAGACGAAACGGACGTAGGCGCGGTCGGCGAGGCCGACGATGGCGTATTTCTCCATGAACTCCCGCGTCTGCATGAGCTGGACCATCATGTTGGGAACGTTGACCTTACCCTCGTCCAGCGCCGCCGACCAGCGTTCGATGTCCTCGGCACTCGCCTTGCGCCCGAGGATCAGGCAATGGGAGAAACTCACCTTGCGGATTGTGAAGGTGACGATCCCGTCGCTGTCGGCGAGGTCACAGTCGCGCCGCGGCTCACGCATGGGCTGCGGTCCGCGGATCAGGTCGCGGGCGGCGACGTAGGCGGCTTTGGGTCCCGCCGCACGCCACCCGTGTTCGGCCGAGCCGACGAGGCGTACCAGCCCCATCGACGCCTCGAAGTCCGGCGCCCAGTAGGTTTCGTCCAGGAGTTCGTAGACATAGGCGGCTTCCACCTTGTACCTGCGTTGCAGCGCGCGCAGCCGCATCATCGACTGCGCCAGCCCCTCGGCCTGCTGCTGCTCGCCCGAGCGGCTGCCGTATGGATTGTTGAATTCCGTGACCCAGATCGGCTTGCCGTAGCCGGCGAGCACCTTGAAGGCGGGCTCGGGGTCCTCTCCGTACATATGCCATACCGAGATGTCCCACGCGATGCCGTCGCGCTTCATCCGCTCGAAGGCGCCGGTATGGCCCCATCCTGCGGTGCCGATCGCCTTGCGGATGCCGGGGTCGACTTCCGTCATGCCGTCGGAAAGTCCCTTCAGGACGGCGCTGACCTTGGCCCAGCGCGGACCGAAGTAATCCAGTGCGTCGGCTCCGCCGGCCAGGCCCCATGCACAGGGATATGTGGTGCCGTCGTCGCGCTTCTCGCAGGGCTTGATGATGGCGTAGTTCTCCATCTCGTTGCCCAGCTCCCAGGTCCGGATCTCGCCCTTGAACCGGGAGCCCAGCGCGACGGCGAGCGTACGCGCCTTGCCGTAGAGGTCCTCGACGCTGTCCTTGTCGAGGTCGATGTCACCGGGCGTGATGACGGGCAGAACCTCTATCCCTCGCTCCCTGCCCTGCGCCAGGACTGTGGCAAGGCTATCCGCCGACGAAGCGTCGGAGACGTTGACGCGATAGGACTTCATGCCGAGGTCTTCGAGGTAATCGAACTGACGCTCGATCGAGATGCCCGGATAGGCCGTGATGGGGTGGCCGTTTGCCCCCCACAAAAGGTCGGCGGTGGCGGGCGAAGCCAAAGCCAGGAAGCAGGCGGCTATGGTCAACACGGGTTTCAACATGGCGGCACCTTTGGTTCTCAGCGATCGATATCCGGCCTCATCGCAGATCGAACACACCGAAATCGGCGTCGACCTCCACCATGAGTTCGAGGTATTTCCAGGCGATCCATCGCCAGGAATAACGGCTCGCGCGGATTTCCCCCTTGGATATCAACCATTCGCGCAAGGTCGGGGCGAGCATGAGCAGGCGAACCTTCTCGGCCCACGAAGGAAGGTCGTCGGGGTCGGCGTAGAGCGCGCAGTCGCCGCAGATTTCGGGAAGGCACGGAGAGGTCGAGGCGATCACCGGGCAGCCCGAGGCCATCGCCTCGACGGCGGGGAGGCCGAAACCCTCGATGCGGGACGGAAAGAGAAAGCAAAGCGCGCCCTCGAGCGCTTTCTTGAAGTCGTCATCACCGATGCGGCCGAGAAGGACGATGTTGTCCGGCACGTTCGGCACGTAGCGGCGAATCGTGGCCTCGTCGACATCACCCATCATCCACAGGTCGAGGCCGATCTCGTCGAGGAACGGAGCCAGCCTGACGAGCAACTCGGTGTTCTTGTAGTCCTGGTCCCGCCTGCCGAGGCATAGGACATAGGGCCTGCCACCGGCGACGTTCAACGACGATCCTTCCGCGTTCCAGCGCTGCGCGTGCTCGCTTCCGTTATAGGTGACGACGATGTTGTCCTCGGGCGCGATGCCGAACGCCACCAGATGGCTGCGCGAGAACTGCGAGACGGTGGTGATGCGGGCCGCGCGTCTACCGAGCGCTGGCAGGATCAGGCGATGCGCCCATCGGAACCCCCAGCCGTAACTTGCCGGCATCAGCCTCGTGTGCATGTCGTGGATGCAGGCGATCTGGTGTCTGACCGCCACGGGCGCGAGGTTGCAGAAGCTCAGCAGCCCGCCCGGCACATGCCGGGGCAGTTGCGCCTGCACCCAGAACTGCGGCAGCCGCGGCCTGCTGAACTCGGGAACGAGCCGCACGGGAATGGTGTCGAGAGGCAGAGGTTCGGAAAGCGGCCGCGGCACGACGATATCTATATCGAGGTCGCGGGCGAGCGGATGGCCTTCCAGGATGAGGGTGTCGAGCGCCATCGTGACTTCGCGGGCATAGCGCGCCACGCCGGTCGGCCTGAGCGTCGTGAAGTCGCCGTTTATGGTCCAGCGCCGCCGCTGCACTTCCCGCTCCGTCCGCGCCGGTCGGGGATGGCCGATCAACACCTTGGCTTTTGCCACGAACGAATCCACCAGCGGGGTGTCGCCGTGATGCCCGTTCAGTTCCGAGGGCATTCCCAGCGGCATCGACTTTGCCCTGACCTCGGGCTTGCCCATGTCTATCTTCCCGGTCTCTCGGCATTCCGGGGCACACTAGCATCGCGGCAGGCACGACGATCCTCAGACGTTTGGGGTAAATCCGCGATTCGATCTCGCCTTTCCGGATGACGGACCACCCGCGGGACAGCACGATGGCCATGGTGACGCGGCTCGCCCATAGCCCCACACTGCCGGCGCGAAGGAGTGCGCGATGGCGCGGCGCTGGACGATCAACGGACGGTTTCTTTGCCAGCCGACGACAGGCGTGCAGCGCTATGCCCGCGAGGTCGCGCTTGCGCTCGATATGCTGGTCGCCGAAGGCGTGCCGCTGGCGCGCGGCCTCGAACTCGACCTGTGCTGTCCGCCCGGCGCCAGCGACCTGCCGCTTTCCCGCATCGTACGCCGCGAGGTCGGCAGAGCAGGCGGCCACGTCTGGGAGCAGGTGCAGCTTCCCCTGTCCGTCGACGGCGGGCTGCTCTCGTTCTGCAACACCGGACCGCTTGCCTGCCGCAAGCAGATCGTCTGCATCCACGACGCGAACGTCTGGAACGCCCCACAAAGCTATTCGCTTGCCTTCAGGAGTTTCTACAAGGCCCTGCTGCCATGCCTCGGCAGGACCGCATGGGGCGTTTCGACCGTATCGAACTATTCACTAGGCGAGTTGGTCGGCCGTGGCGTCGTTCTCGCGCGGCGGGCGTTCGTCGCCCCGAACGGGCACGAGCATGTCCAGCGATGGACGCCCGGACATTCTGAGGCGACACGACTGGCGGCCACGCGCAAGACCATCGTGATGATCGGCAGCGCCGCCCCGCACAAGAATGTGCAACTCGTCCTCGAAATGGCGGGCCGTCTCGCCGAGAACGGCTTCAGGATCGCGGTCGTAGGCATCCCGGACTCTCGTATTTTCCGATCGGCGCCGACTAAGGCCGAAGCACGGAACATCCACTGGCTGGGCCGCGTTTCCGATGACGAGCTGGCGGCGCTGCTCAGGGACTCGCTCTGCCTGGCCTTCCCCTCCCTGACGGAAGGGTTCGGCCTTCCCGCCCTCGAAGCCATGGCGATCGGCTGCCCGGTGGTGGTTTCCGACCGGGCCTGCCTGCCGGAAGTCTGCGAAGACGCCGCTTTGTTCGCGCCTCCTGACGATCCGGAGGCCTGGTTCGACCGCTTCATGCAGCTCGCCGCTTCCGAGCCTCTACGGCTGCGGATGACGGCGAAGGGGAGGGCGAGAGCTTCCGCCTATAGCTGGAGAACCACAGCCATGCGCTATCTCCAGGCCATGAGCATCGCAGACGGCATCGATGTGGAAGCGACTATCGTCAGGGTTCGCGAACCTCACGCCATGTCGTGAAGCTCGCGGACGGCCGCGAGCGATTCCAGAATGGCACAGTCGAAATTCCGCTCGGAAAAGCGTTCGGCGTTCCTGGAGCAGGCGCATGGCGCGATCTTGTCGCTGTTCAGCTCGAACCATTCGACCGCCTCCTTGAGCTGGCCGACCGTCTGGGCCTTGAAAAGCACACCCGTCGGCTCAGGCGCCGCGCCAAGGCGCTGCACGATGTCGACCGCTCCGCCGCGGCCGAAGGCGATCAGCGGCGTGCCGCAGGCCTGTGCCTCGGCCAGCGCGATGCCGAAGTCCTCGCAACCGGCGAAGACCATGGCCTTCGCCCGCGCGACGACGTCGATATAGTCCCGCCGGGGCAGGTAGCCCGAAAAGCTGATGTTGGGGCCGGCGAGCCCGCGCAGGCTGGCCGATTGCTGGCCTTCGCCGACGATGACCAGCCGTCGCGACGGCATCTCGTTGAAAGCGCGGATGACGAGATCCGTGCGCTTGTATGGAGCGAGAAAGGAGGCGCAGACGTAGTAGCCGTCCTTGTCTTCGACACAGGGCAGTTCCTCCAGCGCGACCGGAGGAAAGACGACGCGCGCGTCGCGCCCGTAGATGTGGCGGATGCGGGAGCGGACATAGTTGGAATTCGCCAGCATCAGGTCCGGACCGTGCGCCGTGCGCGTGTCCCATGTCCTGAGGCGATGCAGCATGTAGCGGTAGAGCATGCCCTTCGGCCCGAAGCCGAGTCCGCCCTGCTGGAGATAGGAGAACTGCTCGTCCCAGGCGTAGCGGACGGGGCTGTGCACATAGCAGAGGTGCGGCTGGTCCGGCCGGGTTATCACGCCGCGCGAGAAGGCGGCCGAAGACGAGATCACCGCGTCGAATCCCGTCACGTCGAACTGCTCGATCAGGAAGGGGCAGAAGAAAAAGAGGGATCGATAGAATTTCCGCACCATGGGCAGGCGGTTGGCGGCGGACGTGTGGAATTCCACGTCGCGGAAATACTGCTCCTTCACCTCGGCCGGAAGGAAATCGAAAAGCGTGAAAACCTCGGCGTTTGGAAACTGCTTGCAAATCTGCGCCAGCACCCGCTCGCCACCGCGGAAATTGGGACACCAGTCGTGGACGACCGCTATCCTGGCGTCGCTGCCGCCACTTGGCTCCGTAACGGGCGACAGCGCCCCGGCAGGCATGTCGACCCTGGACGCGAGCGCCAGATCGGAAGAGTGTTCGTGGAGCATGGTTGTCGCCCGGCCCTGGAAGCCTGCACTCTCCATGCCATGCCGGCATGCCGGCAAGTCGTCCGATCGGCTAGACGGTGCCGAAGGCGGCAAGCCGTCTCATCCTTATGGATGCAGCCGGCTGCCGGAGATACCCCGAAAGCCGGTGCCGGGAGGTAGGACGGGGCTGCGCCGTCTCCCTTTATGCAGGCTGCTTCGCCCCCTCTCGCAGGTCTAGGGTTTGGCGGGATCCAACAGGGACCGGCCATGAGGCTTGCAGTGATCATCCCGACCCTCGGCCGCAACGGCCAGGCGGCGCGCCTCGTCGACTATCTGGGCGACCAGACGCGGCTTCCCGACGAGGTCATACTGACGGTGCCCGAGGCAACGCATGTCGACCTGCCTGCGGACCTTCCCTTTCCCGTCTCCCTCGTTTCCGGGCCAAAGGGGCTTGCCGCGCAGCGGAACACCGCGTTGGCACCCGCGATGAGGCGCTTCGACATCATCACGTTCTTCGACGACGATTTCGTGCCGTCGGGCCAATACCTGGAACAGGTCGAGACGGCCTTCACGGAAAACGCGGACTGGGCGGTGGTGATGGGCAGGGTCGTCAGGGACGGCGCGACGAATGCCGGCCTCGGCTGGGAGGAGGCGGAGGCCGCCCTGCGGGAATCCGGCACCGAAAGGTATGACGGCCCGCCGGTGGTCGACCATGTCGGCGCCTACGGCTGCAACATGTCCTTCCGTTCCCCCCTCATCGGCGACCTGCGCTTCGACGAACGCCTCGTCCTTTACGGCTGGCAGGAGGACATCGACTTCACCAGCCAGATGCGCTCCAGGGGGCGGGTCGTGTGCGTGACCTCGATCAGGGGCGTCCACCTCGGCATCAAGTCGGGGCGCGTCAGCGGCAAGCAGTTCGGCTATTCACAGGTCGCGAACGCGATCTACCTGGTCCGCAAGGGCACAGTTCCCGCCTCCTTCGCACTTCCCCTCATGTTCAGGAATATCGCCGCCAATCTGGCGAAAAGCCTGAAGCCGGAATCGTATGTCGACAGGCGAGGCAGGTTGATGGGCAACCTGCTCGCGATCTACCATGTCGCGACGGGACGAATCGAACCCGAATACATCCTGAAAATCTGAGGTGGAAAGACCATGCGGAAGTGGCTTGTGACGATGGCGGCTGCGCTGGCGGCAACGACCGCCTGCAGCCTGCCGACGACCGCCGCCGAGTATCTCCTGGGCCCACAGGACAAGGTCAGGCTCAAGGTCTACGAGTGGCGGGCATCGCGCGACGTCATTTTCGAGTGGACGGCGCTCAACGATGATTTCACCGTCAGCGCAGACGGGACGCTGTTCGTTCCGTTCGTCGGCCAGATCCGGGCACAGGGAACCGCTCCCGGCGAGCTCGCCCGGGCGATCGGCGACCGCCTGATGCAGCAGATGGGGCTCAGCCGGCCGCCGGACGTCGCCGTCGAGATCGCCCAGTACCGGCCGTTCTACATTGTCGGCAACGTCGCGCAGCCGGGCGAATTCCCCTTCAGGCCCGGACTGACGATCCTGCAGGCGATGGGAATTGCCGGCGGCCTGAGGACGCGCGACGAGGACCTCCCGAGGCTGGAACGTGAAATGATCACCGGCCAGGGTGATATCGACCTGCTGTCGCAGTCCAGCTTCAGCCTGCTCGCCCGCAAGGCGCGGCTGGAGTCCGAGCAGGCCGGCAGCGACGATATCTCCTTTCCTGCGGAACTGACGCAGAGGGCCTCCAATCGGACGGTCGCGGTGGCGATGGAGCAGGAGCGCAAGATCTTCACGGTCCGCAGGGACGCGATGACCACGCAGCTCCGCTCACTCAACGAGCTCAAGGATTTCCTTCAAAAGGAACTGGACTCGCTGGAGCAGCAGCTGACTTTCCACGACAAGCAGATTGAACTCGTCCAGAAGGAACTGGCAGGTGTGTCGACCCTTGTCGGGAAGGGATTGGCGGCTGCGCCGCGGGAGCTTTCCCTCGAAGGCACGGTCGCCCGGATGCAGGGCGACAGGCTGGCGGCCGAGACGTCGCTGCTGCGGGTCCGCCAGGAGATCAGCAAGACCGACATCGAGATCCTCAATCTCAACAACCGCAACGCCAACGAGATCGCGGAGGCATTGCGTGAGACGCAGCAGCAGCTGAACGAGATGGCCAGCAAGACCGACACGGCCGTGCAACTGCTTCACGAGACCGAAGTGACAGCCCCCGCGCTGCTTGCCATGCAGGAACGCTCCGAAAGGGCCAGGCCGGTCTTCAAGATCGTCAGGGCGACGGCCACCGGCTCCGAAGAGATCGATGCCGACGAGACGACGCCGGTCGAGCCGGGCGATACGATCAAGATCGAAATTCCCGAGCCGCAATCGGGTATGGCCGTCCTGCCGGCGGCCAGCGGCATGCATGCGGAGATGCCGGCGGCTCAGGATACCAACTGATCGAGCACGTCCGAGAGCGGCAGCGGTGACGAACTGCTATCGCCCGTGCCACTGGAAAAGCACTGGCCCGCGCCCAATGCACAGGGGATCGTTCGGGCTTGGCCCTTGCCTTGAATTTTAGGGCCGCATATCAGTGCGATCCGATCGCTTGCGCATCCGCTCAACGGCGATTCGCCCGGCCCCAGAAACCGTCGGCCGCGTCCCGCCGAATTGCAGCGATCCTTGTCGTGTCACAAACTGGAGGTATCCGTGCTCCTGAGTGTGATCGCCGTAGCGGCGGCGGGCGTTCTTGTGGGATTGCGGTTCAAGGCGCCCGCCCTGATCGCCACGACGGCGGTGCTCCTGGCTGGAAGCCTTGTTTGGAACGGCCTCGGCTTTCCGGGCCACGTGACGATTTCAAGATTCCTGATACTGGTTTTCGCCCTGGCCTGCGCCTATGTCGTCGGCCTGCTTTTGTCGACACGCGGGCGGCGACCCTAGATCGTTTCACCGTTTCACGGAAACGGCGCAACGATCTATCTCTTTGTTTTAGCCACATTTGTGCGACGCCAGACGATTCCGTCTGGCTGCAAAATGCCCTAAGGGTGAAAATCGAACCCGGACAGCGAGGGAACGTCAGGACGTCCTGTCGAAGCGCATCACGGCGAAGATGGTCCTGAACAGGATCGAGACGTCCAGCCAGATCGACCAGTTCCGGACGTATTGGCTGTCCAGCGCGACGCGGCTGGCATAATCGACGCTGCTTCGCCCGCTCACCTGCCAAAGGCCGGTCAATCCCGGCCTGCCTTGCAGGTATTCGCTGAGATGATCGCCGTATTGCGGCAGCTCGTCCTTCACGACCGGCCTAGGGCCGACGCAGCTCATATCGCCGCGAATGACGTTGAAGAGCTGGGGGAGCTCGTCGAGGCTGGACTTGCGCAACATCCGCCCGAGCCGCGTGACGCGGGGATCGTTCCTGATCTTGTGGGTGTTTTCCCACTCCAGGCGGATTTCCGCGTCGGTTTCGATACAGGTCTTCAGCACCTCGTCCGCATTGCAGACCATCGACCGGAATTTGTAGCACCGAAACGGCTTTCCGCCGCGCCCCACGCGGGTATGGGAAAACACGGTCGGGCCACCCATCGTGAACCGGATCAGAAGGGCGACGAGGATCATCACGGGAGCCGCCAGCGCCAGCGCGGTGGTGGCGATGACAAGATCCATGAAGCGCTTCGAGAGGCCGCCGACAACCGGATTGACCATGCCTGGCCCGGGCGCGGGCGTCAGATCGTCCAGTATGACGCCGGCATTGCCGAAATCGGACGAGGATATGGCGTTCACTGCCGCCGTCCGATTTTCTGCATCGTCGAGAGAAAAGGAGTGCACCCAGATCGGGGCATGTGGATGCAGATGTTTTTCGAAGGCGTTTGTCATGGGACGAGGCCCGTTCGAATTCGGTCTCCCCACTTTTCCAAGGCCACGGCATTGGAGCAAGAACAGCAAAGGAGGTAGCGGAAATCTCCAACTCTATCCTCCCTAATCCCAAGGAATGATCCTCTTGGCGATTTTGGGGGTTCCGGCAGGAAGGCCGGAGCGATGTGTTCAGGTCCGGCGCTGCAGGAACGTCGCCGCACGGGCTCTCGTCAGCAGCACGCCGAGGATGGGGCTCCGGCTGGTTTGCAGCGTTCTCGTCAGGTCCCGCAAGGTGTCCAGGTGCGTCTCGCCGCATTCGGCGACCATGACGACGCCGTCCAGGATCGATCCGATTTTCAGCAGGTCGGCACCGGAGGCGAGCGTCGGCATGTCGAGGATGACGATATCGTAGGCGCAGGAGGGAAGGTCGCAGGCCGTCAGCTCCGACAGGAAGGCCTCCATGTTTTTCGGCATCAACAGTTTTCTTGCGTCGATCACCGGCCCTGGAAGCAGGTCGAACGACCGACCCGGACAACTCGTGATATTCAGCCAGGCGGGATCCTGACACGGTCCACCATGGGTGCCTGAGGGGCCAAGAAGCCTGGCCGTGATCGTGTGCTGAACGTCGGCATCGATCACCAGCGTCTTCAGGCCGGACATCGAATAGAGAGCGGCGAGATTGCCGACGACCGAACTTTTCGAGCCGCCATCGGACGCTGCGGTCATGCCGAGGAACCTGATGGGGTGGTCCGTCTCCGCGAGACTGATTTCGGTGCGCGCTTTCCGAAGGCTGCCGGTGTATGGAGCATGGGGTTTCCTGAGCACTTCGTCGATGCGGCCGGTCTCTCGCCGCCTGCCAATGCGCGGCAGTTCGCCGACACATTCGACCCCCAGGTTTTCACGGATCTGCCGCGCCGACCCGACTGTCCGATCGAACATATGCCTAACGAAGGACAGGCCGATCCCGAAAGCCAGTCCGGCGACCGCCGCGAAGGCCAATACCAGCTTCGGCTTCGGCGCACTCGGGGAGAGCGGCGCCGTCGCCTCGGTGATCACACGCGCGTCGGCAACCGGATACGATTGCTGGCTCACCGAATTGGTGTAGGCCTGCAGGAAGCTCTCATACATCTTCTGGTAGGTTTCGGCCGTCGTCTCCAGCTCTTCCAGGGTCGGAACGCCGCTCCCCCCGCCCTTGGCCCCAGCCTCGTCGCCGACGCTGTAGTCGTGCCGCGACCGGAACTCCTGCGCCTTCGCCATGGCCTTGTTCATCTGGTCGCGCAGCTGCTCGAGACGGGTCTCAAGCCACGCGCCGCCCTGCTTGGCGGCGTCCGCCTTGGTTTCAAGCTGCTCGCGCACGAAGGCATCGGCCGTGGCGTTGGCAATCCGGGCCGCGGCCTCTGCATTGAGCGAGGTGAAGGAGATGTCGATGGCGTAGGAAACGCCCACCCGGCGGACGTCGAGGCCACCACGAAAGGTCAGCATCGCGAGCCGGCTCTTCTCGTATTCGCTGGGATTTGCCGGCGCGGCTTGCAGGACGAAGCCAAGATGCCGCCGAAGCCAGGCGAACCACATCTTGTCCCGCAGTCCCAAAGCCTCGACGAAGGTCGCCCCGAACCTCCTGACCCTCTGCAGCAAGGGCAGTTTCTGCGGGCGATTGAAATCGGGATCGTCAAGGAGCTTGAGCTGGTCGATGACCATCGTGGCGATCTTTTCAGATTGCATCACTGCGATCTGGCTCTCCATCTGGGCAGTGTCCAACGACAGGTTCACCTCGCCTGCGTCCTGGAGGTGCTGCGACACTCTGGGTTCTATCAGGATCTGCGTGCTGGCGGTGTAGGTCGAATCGGTCGTCGATACGTAAAACAGCGCTATCAGCAGGGCTGCCGCCAGCGAGACGGCAATCGTTCCGACATAGCGCCCGAGAAACCCTATTATGTCGGAAAGACCGATGAACTCCTGGTCGGCGGCAGGCAGCTGCTCGATCGCGGAGGGCCATCTGTGCGGAAACGCGCGGTCCATTCTTCCTCCTGCGGGCGTATCCCACGATTGCGGGCGCACAGGCAGGATGCCGTTGACCGAAACCCTATCCCGGACCGCCCGGGGGAGGAGACTACGCCCGGCCTCGGGGAGGTAAACGCAGCCAATCGGCGTAAGGGTCTACACCTTAGGGGACGGGAAAAGCGGGACAGTCCCGCCTTCGCTCCGTCCGGAGCCACCCGAGTCGTCGTGCGTCGACAGTCTCGCGAAATACAGTATTCGGCATAGTGCAGGCCACCTTCGACCGGAACGGGATGCCGGTCTTTCAGGATAGAACATAGAACCCTCCGATGCCCGGACGAGATGGCCATTCGGCGGGCGGCCGACATGCCTCTATCGGATGAGGGAGCACGTGCCGCGGAGCGGAGTTATCCGAATTCATGAAGAGGCCGGTGTCCGACCGCGTGCTAGGACTGGTTCGACAACGGGGAGCAGACACCGTGAGCCTGAACATCGTCGGCCAGGCCAGGCCGAACACATTGGCCTTCGAGACCAGCGCCCTCGTCAAGGCCACCGGCTTTCGCGAGTACGACGCGCGCTGGTGGTTCGGACATCCGGGGTCCGAGAAGGAACCCGAGCTGAACCTGATGGGCGCCCAGGCGCTCGGGATGGGGCTCGGCACCTTCATCCACCGAAAGGCCCTGCCCCCGGAAATCGTCACCGGCCACGACTTCCGCAGCTATTCCATGGGCATCAAGATGGCGCTCGTTTCGGGGCTGATGGCAGCGGGCGCGCGCGTCAAGGATATCGGCCTGGCGCTCTCCCCCATGGCCTATTTCGCCCAGTTCGCGCTCGACGCGCCGTCGGTGGCAATGGTCACGGCCTCACACAACGAAAACGGCTGGACCGGCGTGAAGATGGGGACGCAAAGGCCGCTGACCTTCGGCCCGGAGGAGATGACGGCCCTGAAGACACTTGTGCTTGCCGGCGATTTCGACCTGGTGGGCGGCGGAAGCTACGAATTCGTGCCGGGATTCCGCGACAGGTATATCGAGGACCTGACCGCCGGAAAGAAGATCGGCAGGACGCTGAGGGTGGTGGCCGCCTGCGGCAACGGCACCGCCGGCGCGTTCACCCCCGAAGTACTCGAGCGCATCGGCTGCGAGGTGATCCCGCTGGACACCGAGCTCGACCATACCTTCCCGCGCTACAACCCCAATCCGGAGGACATGCATATGCTGCATGCAATCCGGCAGAAGGTCTTGGAAACGGGCGCCGACATCGGGCTCGGCTTCGATGGCGACGGCGACCGTTGCGGCGTGGTCGACAACGAAGGCAACGAGATATTCGCCGACAAGATCGGCGTCATGCTGGCCCGCGACATCTCCGCCCTGCACCCGAAATCCGTCTTCGTCGCCGACGTGAAGTCGACCGGCCTTTTCATGACCGACCCCGTGCTGATGAAGAACGGTGCGGTCACGGATTACTGGAAGACGGGGCACTCCTACATCAAGCGGCGCGTCGCCGAACTCGATGCCATCGCCGGCTTCGAGAAATCCGGGCACTTCTTCTTCAACGCGCCGATCGGGCGCGGCTACGACGACGCGCTCATAACCGCCATCGCCATATGCGCAATGCTGGACCGCAGCCCGAAAAAGACGATGGCGGATCTCTATCGCGACCTGCCGCCGACCTTCGGTACACCGACGATGTCGCCGTACTGTCCCGACGAAGAGAAATACGACGTGGTCGACAAGGTCGTCGGCGCCTTCACGAAGATGAAGGGAGACGGGATCGCCTTCGCCGGCCAGCCGCTGGCCGACCTGGTCACCGTCAACGGCGTGCGCGTCACGACGCCGGACGGCACCTGGGGCCTCGTCCGCGCTTCGTCGAACAAGCCTGAAATCGTCGTCGTGGTGGAGAGCCCGGTTTCGCCGGAACGGCGCCGGGAAGTGTTCGAGGCGCTGGACGCGGTGCTGCGCCGCAATCCGGAAGTCGGAGCCTACAACCAGACATTCTGAGAGGGTGACCCATGCCGGACCGGATCGTCAGTTTCATCATGAGCGGGGGCGTGGGCTCGCGGTTGTGGCCTCTCTCGCGCGAAGACAATCCCAAGCAGTTCCACGACCTTTCGGGCAACGGTTCGATGCTGGCCAGGACCGTGCGGCGGCTGAAGGCGTGGCCGGGCGGCGAGACGCCGATCTACCTCATCGCATCGGAACGCCATGCCGACCGTGTCATCTCCGACATCGCCCCCCTCGGCCTGAACGGCGGCCGGCCGATCTTCGAACCGGTCGGGCGCAATACCGCTGCGGCAGTCGCCGTGGCGACGCTCCAGGCGATCCATGAACACGGCAGCGACGCGCTCGTGCTCGTCGTCCCTTCGGACCACGAGATATCGACCGAGCTTCAATTCTGGGAAACCGTCGAGGCGGGCAAGGCCACCGCCGAGCGCGGAAATATCGTCGTGTTCGGCATCAGGCCGACGCATCCCGAAACCGGATACGGCTATATCGAGGTAACGGCAGAAGGCGGCGGCGTGGCGGCCGTGTCGCGCTTCGTCGAAAAGCCCGATATCGAAACGGCGCAACGCTACGTGTCCTCGGGACGGTTCTACTGGAATGCCGGCATCTTCCTGTTCCGTGCCGGGACGATGCGCAACGCGCTCGTCGAGTTCCGGCCGGACATCTGGGAGGCTGCGGAGCGGGCTTTCGCCGCCGCGCGAACCGATGTCTCCGGAATCTACCTGCCGCAAAGCTTCTATGCCGCCATCCCCTCGACCTCGATCGACTACGCGGTGATGGAACAGGCGCGCGATATCGCCATGGTCACGGCTTCCTTCCGCTGGAACGATCTCGGATCGTGGCAATCGCTGCTCGAGGCGAGCCCGGCCGACGACGCCGGCAACGTCATGATGGGCGACATCGTGGCGATGGATTGCGACAGCTGTTACCTCCGTAGCCAGGGCAGGCTGCTCACCGTCATCGGCATGAAGGACGCGGCGGTGGTGGCGACGCCGGACGCGGTGTTCGTCGCACCCGTCAGTCACAGCCAGAACGTCAAGAAGGTCGTCGAGCAGCTTGAGAAAAGCGGGCGCCTCGAAACGAAGTTCACGGCATCCGAAGACCGCGTCGTCGTCAGCGGCTCATGGCGCAAGCGCGTCGAGCACTGGCTGTTCGACGAAACACTGCCGCTATGGTCGACGGCGGGCGTCGACCACGTCCATGGCGGCTTCCACGAGGCGCTCGGGTTCGATGCACGACCGCTCGGCAAGCCGAAGCGCATGCGCACCATGGCGCGCCAGATCTATGCGTTCGCGGTGGCTAAAGAGCGCGGCTGGAGCGGGCCGGCCGACAGTCTGCTCGACCACGGCATCGGCTTCATCGCCCGACATGGCCGCAGCGGCCGCGGCGGCTGGGTTCGCACCCTCCACACCGACGGCCGCGTGGCCGACCCCGCGGAGGACGCCTACGACCATTCCTGCGTGCTGCTCGCGCTTGCCCACGCGCATCGCTGCGGCCACCCGGATGCCCTGCGGCTGGCCGGCGAGACTTTCCAGTTCATCGACACCCATCTGGAGGACAACAGCCTGAACGGCTTCCTCGAAGTCCCCGGCGGCGAGGACATGCACTTCTCCAATCCGCATATGCACATGCTGGAAGCCTTCCTCGCCTGGCACGCGATCACCGGCGAGCGCGCCTATCTGCGCCGAGCGGCACGCATCATCGATCTCTTCCGCTGCCATTTCTTCGACCAGGAAAGCTGGACGCTCAGCGAGCGTTTCAACGGCGAGTGGCAGCCCCTGCCGGGAGAGGACGGGCAATGGACCGAGCCGGGGCACCATTTCGAATGGGCCTCCCTGCTCGTCGCCTTTTCGCTGGCGAGCGGCCAGAAGGACCTGGTGCCCTATGCGAGGAAACTCTATTCCTCCGCCATCGCCAGCGGGCTGAACCGCGCCACCGGCCTGGCTTACGGCGCGGTGACGCGCAACGGCACCCCGCTCGACCGCATCTCCCGGAGCTGGCCGCAATGCGAAGCCGTCAAGGCCGCCGCGGCGCTCGACGGCATCGGCGGACCGGACCTGAAGCCGGAGATCGAAGCGCGCGTCGCGCGGCTGTTCAGGTGGCATATCGATCCCGCTCCCATCGGCCTGTGGATGGACAGGATCGACGAGCGCGGTAGGCCGGCGGCGACCGAGGTGCCGGCGAGCATCTTCTATCACCTGGTGACCGCGCTGATGCAGTATCTGGACAAGACGGCAGGGCAGGTCGAGCCGTTCCCCACGCGGATTCCGGAAAAGGACGCCGCGCAGGCCAACCGGGCCTACGCCTGACCCGAAACGATCACCTGCCTGCGCTACATGCCGTCGTCGACGCGAACGAGATGGCCGGGCGCCACCTCGTCGTAGCGACGCGTCGGCGTAACATAGCCGAGCGGCCGCACGGGGCTTTTCAGTTCGTCCACGCTGAGGTTTCGCCTGATGCCGCGCCGTGCGGGGTCAGGCACCGGCACGGCTGCCATCAGCTTCTTCGTATAGGAATGCCGGGGGTTGGAAAACACCGCCTCGCGCGGGCCGATCTCGACGATTTCGCCGAGATACATCACCGCCACGCGGTGGCTGACGCGCTCGACCACCGCCATGTCGTGCGAGATGAACAAGAAGGCGAGCTTCAGGCTCTGTTGCAGGTCCATCAGAAGGTTGCAGACCTGCGCCTTGATCGACACGTCGAGCGCCGACACGCTTTCATCGGCGACGATCACCTTGGGATCGAGCGCAAGCGCCCGGGCGATGCAGATGCGCTGCCGCTGGCCGCCGGAGAATTCGTGCGGGTAGCGCTTCATCATGTCGGGGCTGAGGCCCACGCGCTTCAGAAGGTCCGCCGCCTTCTCGCGCGCCTCTGGCCCCCTCGCCAACCCGTGCTCGACGATCGGCTCGGCCACCGTCGCGCCGACGCTCATGCGTGGATTGAGACTGGCGAAGGGATCCTGGAAGATCATCTGGATCGAGCGACGGGTCCGCCGCATGGCGGCCGTATCGAGGGTCAGCACATCCTGCCCGTCCAGCCGGACGGTGCCGGCGTTCGGCTGGACAAGCCGGGTGATGGAACGGCCGGTCGTCGACTTGCCGCAACCGGATTCGCCGACGAGCGACAGCGTCTCACCCTGCGCGAGATCGAAGGAGACGTTCTCCACTGCATGGACGGCGCCGACCTTGCGCCCCAGCACCCCGCCCAGCACGTCGAAGCGGGTGGTCAGGTTCTTCACGTCCAGAACCGGGGCGCCGCGCTCGACCGTATCGGCCACTTCCGACGGTTCGCTGCGCCGACCCGTCTCGACATCGACGATGGGGAAACGCAGCGGCCATGAATGGCCCGCCATCGAGCCGAGTCGCGGCACGGCCGACAACAGCGCGCGGGTGTAGGGCTGGCGGCCGTTGCGGAAAATGTCTTCCGTCGCGCCCGTCTCGATCGCCTCGCCCCTGTACATGACGATGGTGCGGTCGGCGATCTCGGCGACCACGCCCATGTCGTGCGTGATGAACAAGACCGACATGCCCTCCTCTTCCTGAAGAAGCTTGATCAGGTCGAGGATCTGGCCCTGGATGGTGACATCGAGCGCCGTGGTCGGCTCATCGGCGATCAGCAGGCGCGGGCGGCTCGCCAGCGCCATGGCGATCATGACGCGCTGGCGCATGCCGCCAGAGAACTGGTGCGGATAGTCGTCGAACCGCGAAGCCGCATTTGGGATGCGCACCTTCTCCAAGAGCCGCACCGTCTCGGCCCGCGCCTCGGCCTTGGCGATGTCGCCGTGGCAGGTCAGCGCCTCGGATATCTGCCGGCCGATGGTGAAGACCGGGTTCAGGCTTGTCATCGGTTCCTGGAAGATCATGGCGGCGTCCTTGCCGCGCACCTGCCGCATCTCCTTGTCGGACAGCGCCAGCAAGTCCCTGCCGTTGAGCAAAATGGAGCCCTCGATGCGGCTCGACCCCTTGGCGAGCAGCCGCATGACCGACAGCGAAGTCACGCTCTTGCCCGAACCGCTTTCGCCGACGATGGCGACGGTCTCTCCGGGCATGACGTCGAAGGAGACGTCCTTCACTACCGCCTTCCAGTCGCCGTCGATGCGGAAGGCAGTGGTCAGCCCACGCACCGAGAGGACTGGCTCAGCGGCTGAGGATGAAGCACCTGCGGCCGAAACCCTGCTCGTAAGTACGTCGCTCATCGCACCATCCGTTCCGGCTCCGATGCCATAGGGGCCCTCATGTTTTCGGCGGCGTGGCGAAGGAGGCCGAAGGCCGCCCCGTCGCGATGCGTTCGGCTTCGAGCGCGGCGATCTTCTCGTCGATCTCGCGCCGGTCGATCAGGCCGCTCGGATTGCGCCGCGTCGCCATCGTCTCGGCGACGTGAAGATAGCGTTCCTGCGCGACCGCATAGAGCCGGCGCAGTTCCGCCAGCGGGTCTGCATGGTCGTCGGCGTGGAGGCGAAGCCAGGCATAATCCTGGTCGCGATAGACGACGAGGGCCGCCGACTGCCGGCCGCGCTTGTCGCCGCCGGCATCCTCGCCCGCCTGCATGGCTTCGAGCAGGCGCTCGGCGAAAGGTTTCGACGCTGCCTTGCGGTAGGTCGCCAGCGTTTGCGCAATGACCTGCGGCCCCGCCAGCATGTTGCCGGCCACCGATATGTCCTCCTCGACCAGATGACCGGCCCAGTCGATGCACTGCGCGCCGGTGAAGGCGGCGTTGCGCCCGGTCGCGTCGATCAGGTGCATCTGCCGCTGGTCACGGCCTTCGTCGCGCGCTGTCAGTTCCGCCACGATGGCCTTCGGCTCCTTGCCCATTACCAGCGCCGCCAGTCCGTCGACGCCGTAGAGCGGATTGACGAAGGCCTGCGTCGCGACCGCGCCGACGCCGCCGCGAATGTGGGGCACGATGCCGCCGACGGCGAAGAAGCGGCTGGCGACGGCGATGCCGAGATGGCCGGTGGCGGGGTCGCGGGCGACAATGGACCAAGTCATCGCTACCGCCCCACCGCATAGGCCTGCATCAGGCGCGGCGTCGCCGCGGCGCGCAGCAGCCCGTCGGCGTCGCGCCTGGCGGCGGTGAGCCGGCCGATCGTCCACGGGTCGGACACGGTCAGCCGGTGGCCCTTGGCCTTGAGGGCATCCAGCACCGGCTCGCCGAAATTCGCCTCGGCGATCAGGCTGCCGGGCTCACGGGTGCGCGGATAGAAGGAGGCCGGGAAGTGGGCCGTATGGAACAGTGGCAGGTCGATGGCTTCCTGCAGGTTCAGGCCGTGATGGACATGGCGCAGGAAGAAGGACAATTGCCACTGTTCCTGCTGGTCCCCGCCCGGTGTGCCGAAGGCGAGCGTCGGCCGGCCTTGGTAAAGCCCGAGCGACGGGGTGAGCGTCGTGCGCGGCCGCTTGCCGGGCTCCAGCGAGGTCGGCAGGCCGGGTGTCAGCCAGAACATCTGGGCGCGCGTGTTGAGGCAGAAACCGAGGCCGGGAATGGTCGGCGAGGATTGCAGCCAGCCGCCGGATGGCGTCACCGACACCATGTTGCCTTCGCGGTCGATGACGTCGATATGCACGGTATCGCCGCGCTTTTCCGACAGATGCGCCATGGTCGGCTCATAGACCGCGCCGGTGGCCGAATCCGCATTGAGCAGATTCATCGTCAGCGCGACCTGTTTCTCGAAGCCGGGCACCGTGCCGGGGCGCAGGTCGAGCGAAGCGGTGCCCGTAATCAGCTTGCGGCGCTCATCGGCATAGGCGTCGGAGAGCAGGTGGCTGATCGGGACGTCGCAAAAGTTCGGGTCGCCGTAGTAGACGTCGCGGTCGGCGAAGGCGAGCTTCATCGTCTCTGTGACAGTGTGGACGAAGTCGGCGCCGGCGGGGTCCATCGCGCCGATGTCGAAGCCTTTCAGCAGTGACAGGCATTGCAAAAGCACCGGCGCCTGCCCCCACGGCCCGACCTTTGCCACCGTCCAGTCGTGGTAATCGTAGGTCAGCGGCTCCTCGATCGTCGCCGACCAGCCCGCCATGTCCTCGGCGCTCAACACGCCCTTGTGACGGCTGCCGCTGGCGTCCATCACTTCCGCCTTGTCGAGATAGGTCTGGATCGCCTCGGCGACGAAGCCGCGATAGAAGGCGTCGCGCGCCGCATTGATGCCGGCCTCCCTCCCCTTCTTCCCCTCCGCCTCGGCGACGATGCGCTTCCACGTCTCTGCAAGAACCGGGTTCTTCACGTTGGAGTGCGGCGCCGGCGCCGATCCGCCCGGCAGCCATGTCGCGTGGGACGTCGGCCATTCCTTTTGGAAGAACTCGGCCATGCCGGCGATGGTGGCGGCGACGCGCGGCAGCACCGGATGGCCTTGCTCGGCGTAATAGATCGCCGGCTCCAGCACATCGCGCACGCTCATCGTGCCGTAGTCGCGCAGCATCAGCATCCAGCCGTCGAAGGAGCCGGGAATGACGGTGGCGAGCAGCCCGTCGCCGGGGATCATCGACAGGCCTTCCGCCTTATAGTGCTCGATAGTGGCGCCGGCGGGCGCCGGCCCCTGCGCGCAGATGACCTCGACCTTGTCCTTCTTCTTCGAGTAGACCAGCGCCGGCATGTCGCCGCCCGGCCCGACCAGATGCGGCTCGACGATCTGCAGGACGAAAGCCGTCGCCACCGCCGCATCGAACGCGTTGCCGCCCTTCTCCAATATGCTCATGCCGACCGCCGAGGCGATCCAGTGGGTGGAAGCGACGACGCCAAAGGTTCCGAGGATTTCGGGGCGGGTGGTGAAGGCTGGCATTCTCAAATTGTCCTTTTCAGAAATTCACGCTTCGCGCGGATCGAGCGCGTCGCGCAGGCCGTCACCAAGGAGGTTGAAGCCGATGACGACGAGGAAGATCGCCACCCCCGGCCACATCGCCATCCAGGGCGCCTGCGACAGGTAGTTCTTGGCAACGTTGAGCATCGAGCCCCAGCTTGGCGCCGGCGGCTGCTGGCCGAGACCGAGGAAGGAAAGGCTCGCTTCGGCGATGATGGCAGTGGCGATCGTCAGCGTCGCCTGCACGAGGATCGGCGCGAAGACGTTGGGCAGGATGTAGCGCAGGATGATCGAGGAATGCCTGAGGCCGATCGAGCGCGCGCCCTCGACATAGTCCTCTGTCTTGACCGACAGCACCTGCCCGCGGGTGAGGCGGATGAAGACGGGCATCGCCGACAGGCCGATGGCGATCATGGCGTTGATCAGGCTGGGGCCGAGAAAGGCGGCGAGCGCGATGGCCGTGATCAGGAAGGGCATCGCCAGGAACGCCTCGGTGACGCGCGAGATGATCTGGTCGGTCCAGCCGCCGAAATAGCCGGAGATCAGGCCGAACGGAACGCCGATGGCCACCGCGATGCCGACCGAGACGACGCCGGCCAGCAGCGAGGCCTGCGCGCCCCAGATCATGCGCGAGAGGATGTCGCGGCCGATGTCGTCGGTGCCCAGCCAGTGCATCGCTGACGGTGCCTTGCGGATCGCCGACCAGCTGGTCGCATTCGGGTCGGGGATCGGCAGCAGCGGCGCCAGAACGGCGAGCAGCGTGAAGAAGGCGATGATGACAAGCCCGACGAGCGCGCCCTTGTTCGCCTTCAGCTTGCGCCAGGCGCGGCTCGGCGAACGCTGTCCGGTGGCCGACAGATCGACCTGTTCGAGCGCGGTCAAAGGGCGGCCCTCATGCGCGGGTTGAGCAGCACGTATAGTACGTCGGCGATCAGGTTCATGACGATGAAGCCGACCGCCGTGCACAGCACCACGCCCTGCACCACGGCATAATCGCGGGTGAAGACGGCATCGACGATGAGCTTGCCGAAGCCGGGGATGGTGAAGATCTGTTCCGTCAGCACCGCGCCGGCGAGTAACTCGCCGAAGAGCAACGCGCTCAGCGTCACGATCGGCAGCACGGCGTTGCGGAAAGAATGTTCCAGCACCACCGCCCATTCCGACAGGCCCTTGGCGCGGGCGGTGCGGATATAGTCGGCGCTCAGCACCGACAGCATGGCCGAGCGGGTGTGGCGCATCAAGGTGGCGGCGAGCGCGTTGCCGAGCACGAAAGCCGGCATCAGCATCGTCTGGATCGAGCGCAGCGGGTCGTCGAAGAAAGGCTGGTAGCCGGAGGCGGGCAGCCAGCCGAGCTTCACCGAAACCAGCAGGATCAGCATGATGCCGAGCCAGAAGTTGGGGATCGACAGGCCGGACAGCGCGACCACATTGGCGATGTAGTCGAGCGCGGTGTTCTTCTTCACCGCCGCCAGAATCCCCATCGGGATGCCGATGACGAAGGCGAAGATGATCGACATCACCGCAAGCTGGATGGTGACCGGCAGCTTGTCGCCGATCAGCTTCAGTACCGGCTGGTTGGTCTTCAGCGAAATGCCGAGGTCGCCCTGCAGCGCCGAACCGACCCAGCGGATGTACTGCACCGGCACCGGATCATTGAGGTGGTATTTTTCGCGCAGGTATTCGATGGTCTGCGGGTCGCGATCCTCGCCGGCAAGCGCCAGCACCGGGTCGCCCGGAAGCAGCTTCTGCAACGAGAAGACGAAGATCGAGATGATCAGCAGCGTCGGGATGGCGACCAGCACGCGCTTGCCGATGTAGCTGTACATGATGGTCTTCCCGAGTGCGAGGTTCCGGGGAAGCGGCGCCGGCAAATGCCCGGCGCCGCCGATACGAAAGGTCAGTCGGCCTTCTTCACGCCGGCGAGCCGGATCATGCCGTCGGGATAGGGCACGAAGCCGGTGACCTTCTTGTTCATCGCCCAAATCCACGACTGATGACCAATCCATGTCATCGGCATGTCGTCCTGGATGATGGCCATGGCGGCATCGTATTTCTGCTTGCGCACGGCCTCGTCGGGCGCCTCGCGCGCCGCGTTCAGCAGCTTGTCCACCTCCGGATTGCAATATTTGGAATCGTTCAGCGCCGCCTTGCAGGTCAGGAACTGGTGGATGTTGCCGTCCGGATCGGCGCGGCCCGACCAGTCGGCGCGGCCGACCTGATAGTTACCGGCGGTCATCTCGTCGAGCAGCGTGGTGAATTCCGTCGCCTTGAGGCTGACGTCGAAGCCGGCCTCCGCCACCATCGACTGGACGATCTGCATCATCTGCATGACGACGGGATTGTTGGTGACGATCATCTCCACCGGAACCCGGTCGAAGCCGGCCTCCTTGACCAGCGCCTTGGCTTTCTCGATATCGCGGGCGGGAACAGGGAAGTCCTTGTCGAACCATGAGCTTTGCGGGTTGAAGGGCTGGTTGCCGGCGACCGAGGTGCCTTCATAGACGATCTGGTTGGCGGCCTCCCGGTCGATCGCCAGCGAGAAGGCCTGGCGCAGGCGCTTGTCCTTGCCGATCGGCGTGGTGGCCTTGTCGCCGACGTTGAAATAGATGCCGAGCCAGCCGAGGTTGACGACGCTCTGATAGGATAGATTGGCGTCGGCCTTGACGGCGGCCGCGTCGCTCGCCGCCAGCCGCTCGATCATGTCGAGATCGCCGGCGCGCAGGTTGGCGAGCCGCACGGTGGTGTCGGGAATCGGCAGGTAGGTCACCTTGTCGATGAAGATGTTGTCCTTGTTCCAGTAGTCCTGGAACTTCTCCAGCACGATGCGGTCCTGCTGCACGCGCTCGACGAACTTGAACGGGCCGGAGCAGACCGGCTTGTTGCCGAAATTCGTGCCCTCCGCCTTGGCCGCCGTCGGCGAGATCATCATGCCGGCGCGGTCGGAGAGCGTGGCGAGCAGGGTCACGTCCGGGCTTTTCAGCGTGAACTTGACCTCGTATTCGCCGTTCGCCTCGACCTTCTCGACCGACTTCAATTCGCTCTTGCGCTTGGATTCCGGCAGCGTCATCGAGCGGGTCACGTCATAAACCACGGCGTCGGCATTGAAGGGTGTGCCGTCGTGGAACTTGACGCCTTCGCGCAGCTTCATGGTCAGCACCTTGCCGTCGTCCGACCACGCCCATTCGGTGGCGAGTTGCGGCACGATCTTCAGGTCCGGCGACAGGTCCACCAGCTTGTCGCACAGCGCCGTATAGACGATGCGGCCGACGAAGGTCTGCGACTGTGCAGGATCGAGAATGTCGGCGTCGTCCTGCAGGCCGATCTTCAGTTCGGCGGCAGTGGCCGGAAGCGCGAGCAGCGCCCCCGCCATCAACGCAGGCAAGAATTTAGCGATCTTCATGTCTTTCTCCTCCCTATGTTTGTGCAATGGCGCCTGTCGTGACGCCTTGTTTTCGTCAGGTTAGTTCCTTTTCCGCGTCGGCTTCCTGGCGATCCAGCGAAGTGATGCGCACGAGGCTTTCCTGCAGCGTCAGCAGGTGGCGGCGCATGGCCTCGCCGGCACGCACCGGGTCGTGGGCGGCGATCGCATCGACGATGGCCAGGTGCTGGGCGTTGATGAGTGGGGCGGTCCCCGCAGCGGTGCGGGCGCGCTGCCGGATCGTCTGCCATGTCGAATCCTGTCGCACCCGGTTGATGACGTCGAAGATGGCGAGGAAGAACTGGTTGCCCGCGCACCTCGCGATCTGGCGGTGGAGGGCGCCGTCCCAAAGCTCGTGGCTGTCGGCATCGGTGCTCTGCTCCGTCCTGCCGGCCAGCTCGTACAGGCGCTCGACGTCCTTGGTCCCGGCCCGCACGGCAGCCAGCTGCGCCAGCTGCGGCTCAATGCGCAGGCGCACCTCCATGACCTCCATCGGGTTCGTCCCGGCAACAAGCGAGCCGACATGCTCGCTCAACATGTCGGGGCGCGGACCGGCATAGGTTCCCGATCCTTGCCGACGCCAGACGCGACCCTCCGCCTCCAGCACCTCGAGCGCGCGGCGCACGGCACGGCGACTGACGCCGAGGGTCGTGGAAAGCTCACGCTCGGTCGGCAACCGACCGTCGGCCTCCAGAGTGCCCGAGCGCAGCAGGCTGCGCAGCCTCTCCAGCGCGTAGTTGGAATTCCCTGTCGGTTCGTCAGACGGCATCGAGGCGCTTAATGGTTCGAACCAATTCGCTATTGGTTCAACACAAACCGAAATTGACCCAGCGTCAAGGGATTTGTCGTAAATTTTGCTCTCGGCAGCATCGGCATACGACAACAAGGGCGGGCGAAGGCGGCACGCCCCTGCTTCTCTCGGCCAGACCTATAGCCTTCCGGTCAATCCGCCCTCGATGGAACCGACGTTTCTCGTCCCCTTGTATGACGGGGCACAGATGACTAGGACAGGTCGGCCAGTCGGCCGGCTGGCCTGGTCGGGTTGACCGGGATGCAGCCGCATTGGAACGATAGGGATATCTCCGTGTCAGTCGACGTCTTTGCCCCGATAGCGTCGCGCAGCACCATCCAGGACGGCGTCTACCGCCAGTTGCGCTATGCGCTGATGACGGGCCGCTTCGAGCCTGGCCAGACGCTGACCATGGCATCGCTGTCGGAATCCTTCGGCACCAGCCACATGCCGGTGCGCGAGGCGCTGCGGCGGCTGGTGGCAGAGAACGCGCTCGAACTGGCGGCAAACGGCTCGGCCCGCATTCCCGCCACCAGCCGGGCGAGGCTCGACGACCTGTGCCGGGCGCGCATCGCCGTCGAAAGCCTGGCGACCGAGCTTGCCGTGCCCAACGTCACCGCCCGCGACATCGTCGAACTGGAAGACACCATCCGCGAGCACGAGACGATCGGCCTGACCGACAGCGTCTATGCCATGCTAGACAAGAACCAGGAGTTCCACTTCCATCTCTACGGCGCCTCGCGCTCGGAGGTGCTGATCCAGCTCATCGAGACGCTGTGGCTGCGCTTCGGCCCCTATATGCGCATGCTGACGCATCACATCGAGCCGCTGCTGAAGACCGACAGCGCCGGCGCCTATTCGATCCATCACCGCGAGATCGTCGCGGCGCTGAAGGGGAGGGACGTGGCGGCGGCGCGTGCCGCCATCGTCGCCGACATCGAGGCGACACGCGACCTGCTGCGCGGCCTCATCGGCGACGAACAGGCCCGAACCGATTGACAACGGCCTGATCCGCGGCGGAGCCTTCGCAAAGACCGTTCAAGCCGGATATCGCGCTTCCCATCGGATGGAGCCAGTGGCCTGTTCACGGCATGGCCGCATCGGTGGCGAGCAGGCGTTGCATCGCCACGAACTGACGGTGGGCCAGCCCAGCGATGGCGGCCTCGTCGAATTCATTCATATGGCGCAGCGACCAGCGATCCATCGCCTGCAGCAGGGCGAACACCAGTTCGGCCTGCAGCGAGGCCGGCAGGTCATCGCGCACCGCCCCACAGGCGCGGCCGACGGCCAGCACGCGGCCGAGCCAATCGGCAACGCCTGCCAATACCCGTTGCAATGCGGCGCTTCGTTCGGCCGACAGGTCGGGCAGGTAGAAAAGCCTGCCCAGGTCGGCATACCAGTCCTGCCTAGCCGAAGCCGCCAGCGCCTGCACGAGGAACGCCTCGACGCGAGCCCAGAAATCCGCTCCGGCCAGCGTTTCGGGGTCGGGCGCGTTCAGGTCGCGCGCCAACGCCGCGGACGCTTCCTCGACCACGCGGTCGAACAGCGCCTCCTTGGAGCCGAAGTAGTGGTAGAAGGAACTCTTGCTCATCCCGCAGGCGCGGATGATCGCATTCAGCGAAGCCTGCTCGAAGCCGTGGGCCGCGAATTCGCCGGCCGCCGTCGCCAGCAGGCGCCGGTAGCGCTGCGGCGCCATCACGCCAGGAACCCGCTCAGTCGTTCGTTCACTCATCTGTGTAGAATAGCAGACTGGACCGACCGGTCCAGACGCACTATGAGTTTTGGACTGACCGGTCCAAAGAATAGGAGTGCGGCATGTTCGTGAAAGTTTCGTTGAAGGAACAGGTGGAGAAGCAGCGCGCCGACCGGCTGCGCGTGCTCGTCGTCGGCGCCGGCGTTGCCGGGCTGACGCTGGCGCAATTGCTGCGGCGGGGCGGGCTCAACCCGGTGCTGATCGAGCGCGCCTCGGACAATGCAGACGAAGGCTACATGCTGGCGCTCATGCCGCTCGTCGATCCGGCCATGCAGGCGCTCGGCGTCAAGGACGAGTATCGCGCCGGAAGCGTTCCCTTCCATCACTATCGCCTGCACGGTCACAACGGACCGTTGCTGCGCGAGTACGAGATCGACACGCTGCTGGATGCCTATGGCGACTACCGGGGCCTCGCACGCGGCGAACTGCTGGAGGTGCTGGCGACGCACGGCGCGCCGATCAGCCGTGGCGCCACGCTGAAGTCAATTCAGCAGACGGCCAAGGCCGTGGAAACGGTGCTGCAGGATGGCAACGGCACCGTCGAGGCAACCTTCGACGCCGTCGTGCTGGCCGATGGCCTGCATTCAGAAAGCCGAGCCATGCTTCTCGATGCCAGCCAGGTGACGACCTATGACACGGATTGGGCCGGGTGGGTCGCCTGGACCGAGACCGATGCCGCCCACGCCGATCAGGGCGACGAAATCTGGGGGGCGGATTTCTTCGTCGGCATCTATCCCGTCAAGGGCCGGGCCGGCGTGTTCGTCGGCGGCGACCGCGCCGACATGCGTGAAGGACCGGCCGCCTTCATCGCCCATATCCGCAGCCAGCTGACCACCGTCGATCCGTGGTTCGAGCGGGCGCTGGCGACGGTCCAGGCCGGGAAAGACCTCTACTTCTGGAAGCTGACCGACTGCCGGGCAGACACATGGGTTGTGGGTCGCGTGGCGCTGGTCGGCGACGCCGCAGCCGGCTTCCTGCCGACCGCCGGCATCGGTGCAGGCATGGCGATGGAATCGGCGACCGTCCTCGCCCGCCACCTGCTCGACGCCGGCCCCGAAGACGTCGGCGAGGCGCTTCAAGCCTATGAGCACGCACAACGGCCACGGGCCGAGGCCGCGCAGGACAATTCGCGCCAACTGGCGAAGCTGATGTTCCGCCACAGCCGAGCGCTGGCGGTTATCCGCGACCTCGCCGTGCGGCTGGTGCCGCTAGCGACGGTGCTGGGACCGATCCGCAAACTTCTCGACCACCGGCCGATCTCGGCGTGACGCCACGGCAGGCAGTGCGCCCGTACGGATGAACCGGACTCAAGGAAGAGGCCCGGCGCCATTCCACTTCATGGGACAGGGCAGTTGAGGCTGCAGCATTGCGCCGATCAGCGGTGGCCTCAACTGTTTCAGTCCGCCGAGGAAGGCGTTGGCGTTCTGATTGCGGCCACAGGCAGGGCTGAGCCGGTCCCGTCCGCTCAATAGGTCCGGTGCAGGTCGATGGTCAGACGTGTACGGTCGGGGCGATGCCAGGACTCGTAATATTCGAGCACCTGCCTGTTCTGGTCGTAGGTCACCTCTCGATTGAACAGGACGTAGCTGTTCATCTCGACCTGCAGCTGGGAGGCTATGGCTTCGTCGCCGATGCGGGCAAGCTCCACCTGTCGCTTGCCGGTCGTCGCCACGGCGCCATAGCGCTTGGCAAGATACTGGTAGAGTGACACAGTCTCCAGTTCGTTCGACTGCAACAGATCGGGAAAGCGCGAATAGGGGAGGTAGTTGCGAACCAAGGGGAAGACGATGCCGTCGGCGTAGCACAGCCGCTCGAGGAAGATCGCGTCATGCTCGCCGATCTGCTTGGCGACGTGTGCCGGCGGGCGGCCGCGCTCCGTCTCGATCAGGCTGGCGTGGGCAAACGATTGCAGGGCCTGCCGCACGACGCTACGGATATCGGAATGCGCGATTCAGATCAAATCGGGAGCGGCAAGGTGGGTGCGAGCGAAGCTGTCATCGAGGGTGTCTCGGCGTCCAGCCACGGAATCGGGACCAACCTGCCCCAGCCGTCGAATCCCGGCATTGCTCTCACGCTTGATCCCGTCGATTCGGTCCGTGTGAACCTGTCTGCGGCGGAGCGGCGGACTTCGGCGCTGGCCGGGCGACGGACCGTGAAGAAGGACTGGCAGGCGGCGTGGCTGGTGCGCGCCATCCAGTGCATCGATCTCACCACCCTGAACGGCGACGATACGGCCGGCCGCGTGCGGCGGCTGTGCGCCAAGGCGCGCCAACCCTTGCGGCCGGACCTGCAGGAGGCGCTGGGCTTAGGCGGACGCAGCATCACCACCGGTGCGGTCTGCGTCTACCACCGCTTCGTCGCCACGGCGGTGGAGGCGCTGGACGGCTCGGGCATCCCTGTAGCCGCCGTCTCCACCGGCTTCCCGGCGGGCTTGTCGCCGCTTTCGACGCGGCTGAAGGAGATCGAGGCTTCGGTTGCCGACGGGGCGCGGGAGATCGACATCGTCATCACCCGCGAGCACGTGCTGACCGGCAACTGGCAAGCCCTTTACGACGAGGTGAAGACCTGCAAGGCGGCCTGCGGGCCGGCGCACATGAAGACCATCCTCGCCACCGGCGACCTGCAGACGCTGCGCAACGTCGCGCGCGCCTCGTGGGTGGCGATGATGGCCGGCTCCGACTTCATCAAGACCTCGACCGGCAAGGAGGGCATCAACGCGACGCTGCCGGTGACGCTGACGATGATCCGCGCCATCCGCGACTACCGGGAGATGACCGGCCATGTTGTCGGCTACAAGCCTGCCGGCGGCATCTCCACGGCCAAGGACGCGCTCGCCTACCTGGCGCTGATCAAGGAGGAACTGGGCAACGACTGGCTGCAGCCGAACCTGTTCCGCTTCGGCGCGTCATCGCTGCTGGCCGACATCGAGCGGCAGCTGGAGCACCACGTCACCGGCCGCTACGCGGCCTTCAGCCATCATGCCATGGCATGATCCCGCAAAGTGGGAACTGGTTTGCGGACAAGATCATGCCAAAGCAGAGAGCCGGCTGAGATAGAGAGAAAAAATGTCGATTGCTGAGATACTGGATACGATGGAATACGGACCGGCGCCCGAGAGCGACAAGGAAGCGCGCGCCTGGATCGCCGCCCTCGGCGGCGAGACGAAGCTGTTCATCGGCGGCCAGTGGAAAAAGGCGAAGTCCGGCGAAAGTTTCGAGACGGCGTCGCCGGCGACCGGCGAAGTGTTGGTGAGGATCGCGCAGGCCGGTCCCGCCGACGTCGACGCGGCGGTCAAGGCGGCGGCAAAGGCGCAACCGGGCTGGGCCGCGCTCTCCGGCCACCAGCGGGCGCGCTATCTCTACGCGCTGGCCCGTCTCATCCAGCGCCACAGCCGGCTGTTCGCCGTTCTGGAAGCGCTCGACAACGGCAAGCCGATCCGCGAGACGCGCGACATCGATATCCCGCTGGTCGCCCGCCACTTCTATCATCACGCCGGCTGGGCGCAGCTGATGGACACCGAACTCGCCGGGCGCGAGGCGCTCGGCGTCTGCGGCCAGATCATCCCGTGGAATTTCCCGCTGCTCATGCTGTCGTGGAAGATCGCGCCAGCGATTGCGCTCGGCAACACGGTGGTGCTGAAGCCGGCCGAATACACCTCGCTGACAGCACTGCTGTTTGCCGAAATGTGCCAGAAAGCGGGGCTTCCTGAGGGCGTCGTCAACATCGTCACCGGCGACGGCGCGACCGGCGAGCAAATCGTCAACCATCCCGGCATCGCCAAGATCGCCTTCACCGGTTCGACCGACGTGGGCCGCAAAATCCGCGAGGCAACAGCCGGCACCGGCAAGAGCCTGACGCTGGAACTCGGCGGCAAGTCGCCCTTCATCGTCTTCGACGACGCCGATTTGGACGCGGCCGTGGAAGGCGTCGTCGACGCCATCTGGTTCAACCAGGGCCAGGTGTGCTGCGCCGGCTCGCGGCTCCTGGTGCAGGAAAGCATCCACAACCGCTTCGTCTCCAAGCTGACGGCGCGCATGGAGACGCTGCGCGTCGGAGATCCGCTCGACAAGGCCATCGACATCGGCGCCATCGTCCATCCGGTGCAGCTTGCCCGCATCCGCGAGTTGGTCGACGCCGGCGTCAAGGAAGGTGCCGAGCTGCATCAGCCCAAGGCCGGACTGCCGGCCAAGGGCTGCTTTTACCCGCCGACGCTGTTGACCAACGTGCATCCGGCCTCGACCGTCTCGCGCGTCGAGATCTTCGGGCCGGTGCTGATCGCCACCACCTTCCGCACGCCGGCCGAGGCGGTCGAGCTTGCCAACAACACCGAATACGGCCTTGCCGCCTCCGTCTGGTCGGAGACGCTGAGCCTAGCCCTAGACATCGCGCCGAAGCTGAAATGCGGCGTGGTGTGGGTCAACGGCACCAATATGTTCGACGCCGGCGTCGGTTTCGGCGGCTACAAGGAGTCCGGCTTCGGCCGCGAGGGCGGGCGCGAAGGCCTGACCGCCTATTCCAGGCCGAAATGGCTGGCCAAGGCCAAGCCCATCGCCGACAAGCCGGCGACGCAGGCGAGCGGCGACATCCTCTCCACCTCCTTCATCGACCGCACGGCGAAGCTCTACATCGGCGGCAAGCAGGCGCGGCCGGACGGTGGCTATTCGCGGCCCGTGCTTTCACCCGCCGGCGCGCTGGTCGGCGAGGTCGGCGAGGGCAACCGCAAGGATATCCGCAACGCCGTGGAAGCCGCGCGCAAGGCGGCCGGCTGGGCAACGGCCAGCGAGCACAACCGCGCGCAGATCCTCTATTACATCGCCGAGAACCTGGAGGCACGCGCGGCCGAGTTCGCCGAGCGGCTGGCCGCCATGACCGGCAGGCGCAAGGCCGACACCGCAAGGGAAGTGGCGGCCTCCGTCTCGCGCCTGTTCTCCTATGGTGCATGGGCCGACAAGTTCGAGGGCGCCGTGCACAAGCCGCCGCTGCGCGGCGTGGCGCTGGCCATGAACGAGCCGCTCGGCATCCTCGCCATCGCCTGCCCGGAGGAACCCGGCCTGCTCGGCTTCGTCTCCACCTTCGCGCCGGCCATTGCCATGGGCAACCGCGTTGTCGTCGTGCCGTCCGCATCGCAGGCGCTGGCCGCCACCGATTTCTACCAGGTGCTGGAGACCTCCGACGTGCCGGCCGGCGTCGTCAACATCGTCACCGGCGACCGGGCCGCTCTGGCACTGGAACTGGCCAAACACGAGGAGGTCGACGGGCTGTGGTGGTTCGGCAGCGCCGCCACCGCCGGCAACCTTGAAAAGGCTTCGGCCGGAAACCTCAAGCAGGTCTGGACCGAAACGGTGCAGCGCGACTGGTTCTCGCCCGCCCAGGGCGAAGGCACCGACTTCCTCGCCAAAGCAACCCAGGTCAAAAACATCTGGGTGCCTTACGGCGAATAAACAAACCGCACGACTGGCCGAGCAAGGGCGGCCCCACACATCGGGGACTGGCCGCCTGCCCGGTGCCGGCGGATCAGCCGGCGTTCTGCGCCGGGCCGTCGGTAAACGAATGGACGGTCTTGATAGCACCGTCGAGCATCTTGCCTTCGGCGTCGGCAAGGGCGGCCTCCCGCAGCCGACGCAGCCAGTCGGCCGCATCCTGCCGGCCCCGGAGCAGCGGCAGGCAGGCCAGCACATGATCGAACTTCGACTGGCCGCGCGCATGGGTGTCGGAATAACCCTTGATGAGGCGGCGGCACTTCAGCACTTCCACACCGAGCGCGTAATCGCGCGCGCGCTCGGCTTCGGCCAGAGCCAGCCACTCCTTCGTGTGCGCGGCCTCGACCTTGTGGCGCAAAAGGCTGCGGCGGAAACGGCGCAGGCCACCGATGACCCACAGCATGCCGAAGCCACGGATGGTATCGGTGCGGATGCGCCGGCCGCGATCGACGAAACGGTTCAGCGTCTTCATCAGCCCCGGCCGCGCCTCGATGGCCGCGCCCAAGCCCGCCGGCATCAGGCCGACGATCTCCTCCATGCGCGGATGGAAATATTCCGTCGTGGCGAGCGTCTGGCTGTCGGCCAGCTTCACCTCGGCGCGCACGCGGTCGGCGCGGCCCGCACGGGTCTTCAGGTCGGCGACGCGCACGATGTCGTCATAGACCATGGCGTTGGCGACGTACTTCGCCGCCTCGCGAGAAAAGGCGAAGTCGTGCTCGGCGCTGTCTGTGGCGACGATGCGCTCGATCTGTTTGAGGTATTCCTCGCCGTAAGCGAGGTCCAGGAAGTCCACCGTTTTGCGCAGGCCAGGCTCGGCCATGTCGCGAACCGGTCCAGGCAGCGCGGCGGCGCGGCTGAGCAATTCCTGCCAGCCCTGCGCCAACCGCTGCGGAATGACGGTTGGGCGCGCTTCAGTGGGCTTGGCTGCGGCTTCGCCATCGCCGGTGGTGCCGGCCGCCCGATCATAGGCCAGTGCGAAGGCCACGAGGCTTGCCTGCGCACCCTTGCCGCCGGCGCCGATCGTGGCCTCGAACGCCTCACGCGAAAATGGCAGTTCACCGGAACCGGCGAGAGCGCCGAACAGGCTGGCCGAAACGACGCTGCCGGCCTTTTTCGCCATCGTCTCCATGTCGAAATGGATGAAGCGTTTGGCAGCGTCGCCGGAACGGCGGATCACCGTATCGGAATCGGCGCGGCCGTCGCCGGGCACGATCTTTTCAGAAACCGCCAGCATGCGGTGGCTTGAGGCGATCAGCGTGGTGCGCTCGGGCGTGACGAAGCCGCGTAGCACCGCGCGGCCGGCTTCCGCCAGCTCGGCTGCGATGAGGATATCGACGTCGCCCGGCGAGGGGCTGAGCGACAGCACCGGCTCGTCGTGCGGCCGAGCCGGATCGCGCGGCATCATCTCGACATAGTAGATGGTGGCGCCGGTGCGCTGCGCCACGCCGGCGACGGAGGTGGACTGCACATGCCACCCGGCGCGCTGGGCGACGTCAGTCACCCAGCCCGACAGCACGCCGCCGCCCTGGCCGCCGACGGCGAGGATGCAGATCTTGATGATGCGGCCGGTCGTGTCCGGCCCTTCAGGCAGACCGAGTTTCATGCCGCCTGCTCCCCGAATACGGGCCGGCCGCGTTCGCGCCGCCGCTGCAAGGCCGAGATCACCCGCTGCCTGAACCCGAACAGGAAGCGGTCCCAGCCGGTCGGGTTGGACACCACGTCGGCCTGGTAGAAGGAGGGGCACAGCACGGCTGCGTCCGCCACCTCGCCGCAATTGCCGCAACCGACGCAGTTCTCGTCGATGGAGGCGACGGGATCGTCGCGCAGCGGGTCGTCGAGGTGCTTGACCGTCAGCGACGGGCAGCCGGACAGCCGCATGCAGGCGTGGTCGCCGGTGCAGACGTCCTCGTCGACGCCGAACTTGGTTTTCACCATGCGCTTGCCTTCGGCCGCCATCTTCTTCTTCAGCGGCGCCTCACGGCGCTGGCGGTTCAGCATGCACTCGGAGGAGGCTACGATGACTTTCGGCCCCTTCTCCTCGGTGGTCAGCGCCTCCTTCAGCGCCGCGCGCATGGCACCGACATCGTAGGTGCGCTCGATGTGGCGCACCCAGTTCACACCCATGCCCTTGATCGCCTCGGTGATCGGATGCTTGGTCGATTTCGTCCGGTTGTTGGCGCGCGAAGACAAAATATCCTGCCCGCCGGTGGCGGCCGAATAGTAGTTGTCCACCACCACGATGACGCCGTCGTTCTTGTTGAAGACGGCGTTACCGATGGAGGACGTCAGGCCGTTGTGCCAGAAGCCGCCGTCGCCGACGAAGGAGATGGAGCGGCGCTTGGCGTCGGGCGAATTGAAGGCCGAAGCCGAGGCCGGGCCGAGGCCATAGCCCATCGTCGTCGCACCCAGCTCGAAGGGCGGCATGATCGAGAACAGGTGGCAGCCGATGTCGGAGGCGATGTGGTGCTGGCCGAGTTCCTGTTCGGCCAGCTTGGTGGCGGCGAAGATCGGCCGCTCCGGGCAGCCGACACAGAAGCCCGGCGGCCGCGCCGGCACGGTCCTGGCGAGGTCGTCGTAGATCGGCGGCGCCGGCACGTTGGGCGCGCGGATTTCCGGCGCCAGCATGTCGCCGGCGTGCTGGCGCAGGAAGGCGCCGATGCCGTCGAGCATGACCTGGCCGGTATATTCGCCGGCCATCGGCAATAGGCCCTTGCCTTCCAGCCTCACCGAGGCGCCGGCCTTGTAGAGCATGGAGCCCAGTTCCTGCTCGAGATAGTCGGGATGGCCTTCCTCGACGACCAGAACCGCTTCCTTGTCGGCGCAGAAGCCGACCAGTTCGTCCTCGACCAGCGGATAGGTGACGTTGAGAACATGCAGCGGCACCTCGGTGTCGCCATAGGCGTCGGCGAGGCCGAGCCGCTGCAGGGCGCGGATGACGCCATTATACATGCCGCCCTGCATGACGATGCCGACCGGACCATTGCCGCCGAACGTTTCGTTCAACTTATGGCGCCTGATGTAGTCGATGGCCGCCGGCCGCCGCTTGGTGATCTTTTCCTTCTCGTGCAGGAAGGAAGCGGGCGGCAAAACGATGCGCTGGGTATCGCGGCGCGGGTTTTCCAGCGCCTCGGCCACCGTCATGGTCGGGCGCTTGTTGTCCTTGGCGGTGAAGGAGCCGTGCACGTGGCAGCAGCGGATGCGCACCTGCAGCATGACCGGCGTGTTCGAGGCTTCCGACATCTCGAAGCCGTGCTCGACGGCGGCGACGATGGAGGGCAGGTTCGGCCGCGGATCGAGCAGCCAGACCTGGCTCTTCATGGCGAAGGCATGGCTGCGCTCCTGCATGATGGAGGAGCCTTCGCCGTAATCCTCGCCGACGATGATGAGCGCGCCGCCGGTGACGCCGCCGGACGAAAGGTTGGCGAGCGCGTCGGAAGCGACGTTGGTGCCGACGGTCGACTTGAAGGTGGCGGCACCGCGGATCGGGTAGTGCACGGAGGCCGCCAGCATGGCGGTGGCAGTGGCTTCCGAGGCGCTCGCCTCGAAATGCACGCCGAGTTCGCCGAGGATTTCCTGCGCGTCGGCCAGCACGTCCATCAGGTGGCTGATCGGCGCGCCCTGGTAGCCGCCGACATAGCCGACGCCGCATTGCAGCAGCGCCTTGGTGATGGCGAGAATGCCTTCGCCGGTGAATTCCTCGCCGGCGCCGAGCTTCAGCTTCTTCACCTCTTTGGCGAACGATCTCTCGGCCATTGGGTCATCTCCTCAGATTTGTGCCGGCGCCTCAGAAGTCGTGCTTGCGGATGTTGCGCAGCATCTTCTGCAACGTCGCCACGAAAGCGGCACGTTCCTCGGCGTCGATGCCCTTGAACATGCGCGCATAGCTCTTGCGCATCGTCGGCCACAGCGTCTCGAAGGCGGCGCGCCCCGCCTCGGTGACGGAGACGCGGGTGGCGCGGTTGTCGGCCGGATCGGCGATGCGGCGCACCAGCCCGTCGGCCTCCAGCGAATCCAGCGCGCGGCTCAGCGTCGATTGCTCGGCCACCGCATAGACCGCCAATTGCGAGATCGTCGGCCCCTCGATGACGGACAGCACCGCCAGCGCCCGCATCTTCGGCGTCGTCAGGCCGAGCTTGGCAAGGTCGTGGCGCAGCGAGGCGTTGTAGCGGCCCATGATGCGGTTCATCAGGTAAGGCGCGAACTGTTGCAGGCCGATCTCGCCGAGGCGCGGGCCTTCCGCCTGTTCGCCGATGGTTGCGCGGTCGTTCATCCGAACTCCTTGGCAACGAGGAAGCCCGAGCCGCCGCCGAGGCCCGGACCCGGATGGGTGGAGGCCCCGATGTGATAGAGGGAGCGGATCGCCGTGCGGTGGTTGACCGAACCGGCGAGGGGACGCCAGACGAAGAACTGGTCGATGGTGCAGGCGCCGCCATACGGGTCGCCGCCGACGAGATTGACGTTCATCGCCTCCAGATCGGCAGGAGAATAGGCGCGCCGCGCCAGCACGGTCTCGCGGAAACCCTCGATGTGGTTGGCGAGGATCGCCTCGATACGGTCGGCGAAGGCCTCGCGAATGGGCTCATCCCACGTTCCTTGCGTGGGAATGGTGCCCGCCGCATCGCCCTTGATGGCGCGCGGCGCGTCCGGCACCTGGATCCACAGAATCGCCTTGCCTTCGGGGCAGCGCGATGGATCGAGCGCCGCCGGCTGGCCGACGCATAGCGTCGGCGTCTCGGGCAGCATGCCGCGCGTCGCCTCGTTGTGGGACTTGGAGACGGCGTCGATGCCGTCGGTAAGATGGGTGAGCGCGACTTTTTCGAGCCCCTGCGTTTTCCAGCGTGGCGCGCGGTCGAGCGCATAATGGAGCTGGAAGTCGCCGCGACCGTGACGATAGGCGCGCGTTGCCTCGCGCGCGGGGGCGGGTGCGTCATCGCCGAGGAGCCGGCCGTAAAGCTGGCTTGGCGGGACCGAAGCGATGACGGATTTTTTCGCCTCCATCTCCTGCCCGCCGGAAAGCCGCACGCCGACCGCCTTGCCGCCGCGCACCAGGATGCGCTCGACGTCGGCTCCGGTCCGGATTTCGCCGCCGTGCTCTTCTATGAGGCCGCGAAAGGCATCCGCCGCCTTGCCGGCGCCACCCTTGACGATCGGCGCGCCAGCCGCCTCCAGTGCGAAGGCGACGACCTTGCCCATCTCGGCCGAATAGGTGTCTTCCGGCGACAGGCCGCAATGCAGCGTCCAGGGCGCGTAGAGCGCCTGGATCTGCGGCGAGGCGTAGCCTGCCTCCAGCCAGCCGCGCGCAGGCCTGAGCGCAGTGCCGAAATAATCGACCAGCCCGCGCAGGCCGCGCCGCCAGGCCTCGCGCGCCAGAAGCTTTGCCGTGGCGAAACTCCACAACTGCCCGCCGAGCAGGCCGAACAACAGCGGCGCGTTCGCTTCGATCGAGCCGACGTCGGCGGCGTGGCGGTCGCCGTCGCCGACTGAGAGGGCGTTGAAGGCCGCGACGTTGGCGGCGCGATCCATCGTCAGCACGACGCTGGAGCCGTCCGGCCTGAGCACCGCCGTCGGATGCGGCGTATGGCAGAATTCGAGCCCGTGGCGGGCAAGGTCCTGACCGAGCGCGGCATGGGCCGGGCCGGTCAGGAACAGCACGAAGGTGGCCGCCATCACGTCATGGGTGAAGCCGGGAAGCGTGGCGGCGCTGCTCATCATGCAGCCGCCGAGACGCTCCTCACGCTCCAAGAGCAGCACCGACGCGCCCTGCCTGGCCAGCATCGCTGCCGCCACCAGTCCGTTGATGCCGCTGCCGATGATGACGTGATCGTGGGCCACGGTCGTCGGCCCGCGATCAGGCCCGCGGCACCAGTGCGAGCGCGCGGATCGGGCTGCCGGTGCCGTGGACGATCTTCAGCGGCGCCGCGATCAGGATAGCGCCCTTGGCCGGCAACTTGTCGAGGTTGCACAGGCTGGCGAGGCCGTAACGATTGGCCTTGTGCATCATGTTGTGGGCCGGGAAGGGCGGCGTCATGCCGCCGGCCGCGCCCGCGTCGGTGCCGATGCACTGCGTGCCCCAGCCGATGGCGCCGCGCTCGATGATGTACTCGATGCAGTCCACCGTCGGGCCCGGCGAATGCGGACCGTTGGCATCGGCGTTGAGGAAGGTTTCTTCCGAGCCGTTGCGCTTGTCCCAGTCGGTGCGCATGACCACCCATTCGCCCTTGCCGATGGCGCCGTGCTTGGCTTCCCAGGCCTTCACGCCGTCGGCGGTCAGCAGGAAGTCATGGTTCTTCGCCGATTCCGCCGAGCAGTCGATGACGTTGACCGGCGCCACGAAATTGCGCGGCGCGATGGTGTCGGTGTAGCCGTCGGAATAATCCTTGCCGGTGATCCAGTGGTGCGGCGCGTCGAAATGCGTGCCGGAATGCTCGCCGATCTTCAGCCAGTTCCAGGCCCAGAATGGCCCGTCCTTGTCGTACTCCGAGATGGAATGGATTTCGATCTTCGGCGTGTCCTTGGCCAGTTCCGGCGGCAGCTTCAAAAGCGGCGTGTCCGGTCCGAGCGGCGCCGACAGGTCGACGACCTCGACCTTTCCACTCAACAAAAGCTCGGCCAGGCTGGCGAGCGCGCTTGCTGCGGTCATGGATTTTCCTCCTGATTGCGTGTCGTGCGGACCCTGCGCCGGCTCGGCGATGCTTGCCGTTCGCGCCGGTTTTCCTCCACGAGAAGGCTAGACGAGTTTAGATGCATATGCAAATATCATTTTAGGGGTAAAATAATTCCATGGCCCAGTTCGATGCCATTTTCATTGGCGCGGGACACAACGCGCTCGCCGGTGCCGCGCATCTGACCAGGCGCGGCTGGAAGGTCGGGCTGTTCGAGGCCGCCGACCGTCCGGGCGGTGCCGTCAAGACGCTGGAACTGACCGAGCCGGGCTTCCGCCACGACCTTGCCGCCATGAACCTCAGCCTGTTCGCGGGCTCTGCTTTCAACAAGGTTTACGGCGCGGATCTGGCGAAACACGGGCTGGAATTCGCCCCCGTGCAGGACTGTTTCGCCTCTGTGTTTGCCGGCGGGCGCTGGGTTGGCGTGTCGACCGATCTCGCCACTACTGTGGCGCGCATCCGTGCCTTTTCCGAGCGCGATGCGCACACGTGGGAAAGCCTCGTTGCGGTGTTCCCGGCGCGCGCCGAACTGATCTTCTCGATCCTCGGCGGACCGATGAAAAAGCGTGCACTTGCACGTATCCTGTTTTCGCTGTGGCGAAAGGCGGGACTGTCAGGCGCGCTTGAACTGGGCCGTTTCCTGCTGTCCTCGCCGCGCGCGTGGCTGGACGAGACGTTCGAGAGCGCGGAGGTGAAGGCGCTGCTTGGCGCCTGGGGCCTGCATCTCGATTTCGCCCCCGACATCGCCGGCGGCGCCGTCTTCCCCTACCTCGAAGGCATGGCCAACCAGAGCTTCGGCATGGTGCTCGGCAAGGGCGGCGCCGACACGATGGTCAAGGCGCTGGCCGCCATGGTGGAAGCCGGTGACGGCACGATCGAATGCAACGCCCGCGTCGAGCGCGTGCTGACCGAGGGCGGCCGGGCAACCGGCGTGATGCTGGCCGACGGGCGCCGCATCGAGGCCGGCCGCGCCGTCGTCGCCACCGTCGCGCCGGGCGCCCTGACGAGACTGTTGCCGCAGGGCTCGGGCGAGGCCGGCTTCGACGACAAGATGCGCGCCTTCCGCCACGCGCCGGGCACGATGATGATCCATCTGGCGGTCGACTCGCTGCCGGACTGGTTCGATCCCGAACTGAAGCGCTTCGCCTATGTCCATGTGGCGCCGTCGCTCGACGTCATGGCGCGCGCCTATCAGGAGGCGCAGGCCGGGCTGCTGCCGGCGGAGCCGGTCATCGTCGTCGGCCAGCCGACGGCCATCGATCCCGGCCGCGCGCCGGACGGCAAACATATTCTCTGGCTACAGACGCGCGTCGTGCCGGCCGAGATCAAGGGCGACGCGGCCGGCGTCATCGGCGAGCGCGACTGGGAAGCGGTGCGAGAGACCTATGCCGACCGGGCCATCGCCATCATCGAACGCCATGCGCCGGGCCTTTCGGCAAAAATCATCAAGCGTACAGTGATGAGCCCGCTGGACCTCGAGCGCGGCAACGCCAACCTGGTCGGCGGCGACCAGATCTGCGGCAGCCACCATCTGGCGCAGAACTTCCTGTTCCGCCCCGCGCCGGGTTTCGCCGACTGGAGCACGCCGGTGAAGAACTTCCATCTCGCCGGCGCCGCCACCTGGCCGGGCGCCGGCGTCGGCGCCGGATCGGGCTTCCTGCTTGCAAGGCAACTCGCCGGCGGATGACGATGCCGGGCGGTCGCCCGGCCTCCAACGCACGGATCAGCAAGGAATAGGCAATGAAACGCAAGGCGATCAATCCCAGCAGCCTCTACCAATCGGTGCCCTTCGGCTTTTCCCATGCGGTCGAGCAGAACGGCGGCCGCACGCTGCACCTCTCCGGCCAGGTCGCCTGGGACGGCGAGGGCAGACTGGTCGGCGCGGGCGATCTCGTCGCCCAGACACGGCAGGCGCTGGCCAACCTGAAGGTCGTCCTGGCCGAGGTCGGCGCGACGCCGGCCGATGTCGTGCGGCTCAGGACCTATGTCGTCAATCATTCGCCTGAAAAACTCGGGCCGGTCACGGCCGAGATCGCTGCCTTCTACGGCGACGCGCTTCCGGCCGCCAACACCTTCATCGGCGTTCAGGCCCTCGCTTTGCCGGACTTCCTGGTGGAAATCGAGGCCATCGCGGCTCTCTGAGAAAGAGCCGGCCATCTCATCGTCAACAGGTCAATGCAAGGGGAACAACAGCATGAAACCGCATCCAGACAGACGAACGCTTCTCAAACTTGCCGGCGCCAGCGCCATAGCCGCGGGCCTGCCGCGCCTCGCCATCGCCCAGAGCAAGGACGAGCTCACCATCGCCTACAACGTCAACCTGCCCTCCTGGGACCCGACCACCGGACCGTCGGCGGTCAACCCGACCATCCAGGGGCTCTACCAGTCGGTGTTCGACCAGTTCATCCTGCAGAAGCCGGACCTGTCCTTCGCGCCCGGCCTGCTCACCGAATGGGGCTGGAGCGACGACCACAAGCAGATCCACATGACGGTGCGCGACGGCGTCACCTGGCATGACGGCAGTCCCTTCACCGCCGAGGACATCGCCTGGTCGCTGGAGCGCGCCGGCAAGGCCGAGACCGGCAACCCGATCCAGTTCGTCTGGGCCAAGATCGGCAACATCAAGGCCGACGGCAATCGCGTGACCGCCGACGTGCTGGAATTCGAGCCGACGATCTTCAAGTGGATGTCGTTCCTCACCGGCTACGTGCTGCCGAAGGCCTATTACGAGAAGGTCGGTCCGGAAGGTTTCGAGAAGGCGCCGATCGGCACCGGCCCCTACATGGTCGAGAAGTTCGAGCAGAACGCCTTCATGCGGCTCAAGGCCAATCCGAACTACTGGGGCGGCAAGCCGGCGTTCGAGAACGTCACCATCAAGTTCGTCACCGACGCGGCGAGCCGCGTGGCCGAGCTCGAATCCGGCAACTCGCAGGTGACGCTGGAAATCCCTTACGAGGAATATGACCGGCTGATCGCCAACGACGGGCTGGCCGGCTCCTGCGAGACGGTGTCCGACATCGGCATGATCTTCTTCAACGACATCGATGTCATGCTCGACGCCAATGTGCGCCACGCCGCCGTTATGTCCGTCGACAAGAAGCTCCTGGTCGACCGGCTGCTGCGCGGCTACGGCCTGCCGCTCGACACGCTGGAGACGCCGGAATACGAGGCCTACGATCCGTCGATCAAGGTCGAGTACAATCCGGAGAAGGCCAAGGAACTGCTGGCCGCCTCCGGCTATTCGACCGACAAGCCGGTCAAGTTCACCATCCAGACGACCAAGGGCTTCAAGCCCAAGGACTACGAGATGATCCAGGCGATCGTCGGCATGTGGCGCAAGGTCGGCATCGAGGCGACGATCGAGGTCTACGAGATCGCCAAGCACTTCGAATTGCGCGCTGCCGACAAGCTGGCGCCGGCAGCCTTCTACAACTGGGGCAACGCCGTCGGCGACCCCACCACCTCGACGGGTTTCGCCATGTACGGGCCGAGCCCCCATTCGGTGTGGGACAGCCAGGATGTCATCGACGCCATCAACCCGCTGTGGGGCGAGGCCGACGAGGCCAAGCGCATCGCCGGCTGGAAGGCGGTGTCCAAGCTGGTCGCGGACAACGCTTATGTGCTGCCGCTGCTGCAGTACGCGCAGCCGATCGTGCACGCCAAGGGCGTCAACGTGGTGCAGCACAAGTCCGGCGCGCTGCTGCCGGCGCTGATGACGCCCGCCTGATCGCGGACGGCTCCGGTCCGGTTCATGCCGGGCCGGAGGTCATCAAGCCATGCTGCTTCTTCGCCTCACCTTCTCGCGGCTCCTGACCACGCTGATCACCCTGATCGGCGTGGCCGTCATCGTTTTCGTCGTCATCCGCGTGGTGCCCGGCAATCCCATCGCCATGATGCTGCCGCCCGGCGCCTCGGCCGCCGATATCGACCGGCTGAAGGCGCTCTACGGACTCGACAAGTCCATCGCCGAGCAGTTCCTCATCTGGTTCGGCAACGTGCTGCACGGCGATTTCGGCACCTCGATCACGACGCGCCAGCCGGTTCTGTCGCTGGTGCTGGACCGGCTGCCGGCGACGCTGGAGCTGTCGATCATGGCGCTGGTCATCGCCGTCATTATCGGCGTGACGCTTGCCATCCTCGGCACGCGCCTGCGCGGCCGCAAGGCGGAAGCCGGCATCGACGTCGCCAACGGCATCGGCCTCTCCGTGCCGGATTTCCTGTGGGGGCTAGCGCTGATCCTGTTGTTCGGCGTCATCTGGCCGGTGTTCCAGATTTCGGGGCGCGTGTCGCCCAGCCTCGACCTGCCCTTCACCAGCCAGTTCTACCTGTTCGAGAGCATCATGCGGCTGCGCTTCGACCTCACCGCCGACCTGCTCAGCCACATGTTCATGCCGGCGCTGGCGCTGGCGCTGCCCTTGGCGGCGATCATCTCGCAACTGCTCAAGCAGTCGCTGAAGGAGACGGTCAATCTCGACTATTCCGTGCTTGCGCGCACCAAGGGCTATTCGGAGACCAGGGTGATTCTGTCCGAAGCGCTGCCGAACTCGATCCTGCCGACGCTGACGCTGGTCGGCGTGCAGTTCACCTTCCTGATCGGCGGCACCATCATCGTCGAGCGGCTGTTCTCCTACGAGGGGCTCGGCAACATGGCGATCGACGCCGTCATCAATCGCGACCTGCCGCTGATCCAGGGCATCGTCATCCTGTTCGCCATCCTCTTCACCTTCGTCAACCTGGCCGTCGACATGACCTACGCCTTCCTCAACCCGAAGCTGCGTCATGCTTGACGGTCGCGGCCTGATCCGCCGGCGCGCCGGCGCGCGGCTCTGGCTTTCCGGCCTGTGGCTCGCCCTGTTCGTGCTGGCCGCGGTCCTCGCGCCGCTGATCAGCCCGCAGGACCCGCTGGCGCAGGACCTGATGCTGGAAAGGCTGCCGCCAGCCTGGATGGCGGGTTCCGAACCGGGCTATTGGCTGGGTACCGACAGCCTCGGCCGCGATGTGCTCACGCGCATCATCTACGGCGCGCAGGTGGCGCTTGCCGTGGCGCTGGTCGCCGGCCTTGCCACCTGCCTGATCGGCTCGGCGCTGGGGCTGGTCGCCGGCTTCTATCGCGGCTGGGCCGACCGCATCATCTCGCGCATCGTCGATATCTGGATGGCTTTCCCGCCGGTGCTGTTCGCCATCCTGCTGATCGCAGTGCTCGGCACCGGCCTGTCCTCGGTCATCCTCGCCATCGTCATCATCGACTGGACGCGGTTCTGCCGGGTGGTGCGGGCGGAGACGCTGAACCAGTCGAAGATGGACTACGTCCACAGCGCCAAGGTCGCCGGCTTCACCCGTCTGCGCACGCTGCTGGCTGAAATCCTGCCCAACGTGCTGCCGACCATCGTCGCGCTACTGACGCTGGAGATGGGCATCGCCGTCATCGTCGAGGCGATCCTGTCCTTCGTCAACCTGTCGATCTCCACCGACCAGCCGACCTGGGGCGGCATGATCGCCGAAGGCCGCACCTCCATCCATCAGGCGTGGTGGGTGCTGGTGTTCCCGCTGATCGCGCTGTTCTTCACGGTGCTGTCCTTCGCGCAGTTCGGCGAGGGCCTGCGCGAGCGCTTCGACCCGGTGCTGAGATGAGCGGCTTCCTCGAAATCCGCGGCCTGTCGGCAAGGCTCGCCGGCACCGGCCAGCGGCTGCTGCGCTCGGTCGACATTTCGCTTCCCGCCGGCTCCGTGCGCGGCCTCGTCGGCGAAAGCGGCGCCGGCAAAAGCATGATCGGCAAGGCGGTGCTCGGCGTGCTACCGAAGGCCGTCGAGATCGTCGAGGGCGAGATCCTGCTCGACGGGCAGGACCTTTTGAAGGTGCCGCCGACCGAGCGGCGCCGGCTGATCGGCGCCAAGGCGGCGCTGATCCCGCAGGATCCACTGACGGCGCTCAATCCGTCGCGGCGCATCGGCCCGCAGATCACCGACCGGCTGGTCGACATCCTCGGCTGCGAGAAGGCGCGCGCAGCCAGCCGAGCGCTCGAGGTTCTGGCCGAAGTGAGCATTCCCGAGCCGGAGCGCGTCATGCGGCTCTATCCGCACGAACTGTCGGGCGGCATGCGCCAGCGCATCCTGATCGCCTCCGCCTTCGCCGCCGAGCCGAAGCTGATCGTCGCCGACGAGCCGACGACGGCGCTCGACGTGACCGTGCAGAAGCAGATCCTCAAGCTGATATCCGCCTTGCAAGCGCGCCACGGCACGGCGCTTCTGTTCGTCACCCACGACCTCGGCGTCGTCTCGAAAGTCTGCGACACGCTGTCTGTGCTCTATGCCGGAAAGGTGGTGGAGGACACCACGGTCCAGCACTTCTTCGCCGCGCCGCAGCATCCCTACAGCCAAGCCTTGCTGGCCGCGACGCCGCGCCACACCGATCCGGCGGCCTCGCTCCAGCCGGTGCCGCAGGCGGTGATCGACGCGGCGATGGCCGAGGTCGCGGCCGACGATGCCGCCTGGCGCCCGCAGGGAGGCGCGCATGGCTGACACCATCTTCCAGGTCTCCGACCTGCGCGTCGACGTGCCCGACATGACGCGCAAGCCGCTGTTCGGCGCCGCACCCCGGCTGGAAATCCTCAAGGGCATTTCTTTCGATATTCCGCGCGGCGCGGTGCTCGGCATCGTCGGCGGTTCCGGTTCGGGCAAGACGACGCTGGGCCGCACGCTCGTGCGGCTCATCGAGCCGAGCGCCGGCCGCCTGCTGTTCGATGGGCAGGACATCGCGCATCTTTCCGATACCGACATGCGGGCGCTCAGGCCGCGCATCCAGATGATCTTCCAGGACCCGATGTCGTCGCTCAATCCGCGCCTGACGGTCGGCCGCACCATCGCTGCGCCCCTCAGCGCCGGGGCGGGCGATCCGCGCGTCAAGGCCGCGCTGGAGCAGGTCGGGCTGCCGGCGGCTTTCGCCCGGCGCTACCCGCACGAACTGTCCGGCGGCCAGCGCCAGCGCGTCGGCATCGCGCGGGCCATCGCCATGAGGCCGGACTTCATCCTCGCCGACGAGATCGTCTCGGGCCTCGACGTGTCGTCGCAGGCGCAAGTGCTGATGCTCTTGGAGCAACTGGTGGCCGAGCTCGGCCTGACGCTGGTCTTCATCAGCCACGACCTGTCGGTCATCCGCCGGCTGTGCAGCCGCGTCATCGTGCTGCGCTCGGGCGAGATCGTCGAGGATGCTGCGACCGCAGACCTGTTCGAGCGGCCGCAGCACGCCTATACGCGCGAACTGCTGGATGCCATTCCCATCCCCGATCCGTCGATCCGCTGGTAGGTGCGGCTACAGCAGCGTAAGCACGATCTTACCGCGCACATGACCCGTATCGGAAAGGCGCTGCGCCTCGGCATAATCCTCGAAACGGAGCACCTTTTCGACGGTCGGACGGATGACGCCTGAGCGGACCCGGTCGAGCAGCGCGTCAAGCACGGCCCGATCCGGAAACACCTGCGCCACCTTCACGGTGACGCCGAAAGCCTCGTGGCGATCCTCGAACGGCGCGGCGTTGAGATAGGCCATGGTGCCACCGCGCTTCAGCACCGGATAGCTGCGTTGGTGGACCTCTCCGCCCATCAGGTCGAAGACGACATCCATGTCGCGGAAGACGGTTTCGAACGCCACCTCGTCGTAGGCGGCGACCTCGTCGGCGCCGAGGCCGCGCACATAGGCCGCGTTGCGGGCCGAACAGGTGGCGAAGACCTGTGCCCCGGCCGCGCGGGCGATCTGCACGGCCATGCCGCCGACGCCGCCGGCCGCCGCATGGACAAGCACACGGTCGCCGGCCTTCACGCCGGCGGTATCGATGAGGCCGATCCACGCGCTGGTCCCGGCGAGCGGCAGGCTCGCGGCGTCGGTGAAGGAGAGGTCGTCGGGGATCGGCGCCACGATTGCGGCGGGCAGGGAGATCTCCTCGACCCAGCTGCCGACGCCGCGCGGCGCCAGGAAGCAGACGCGCCGGCCCTTGAGGTCGGCCGGCACGCCTTCGCCCGTCCCGACAACGACACCGGCGCCGTCGCGCCCGGTGCCCGAAGGCAGGGCGGCAAGGTTGGCACCCAGCATCCCGCGACGAATCTTGCCGTCGACCGGATTGGCGCTCACGGCACGGACCGCGACCACGACCTCACCCGGTCCGGCGACGGGATGCGGCACCTCGACCATCTCCAGCACCTCGGGACCGCCATGGCGGGCGAAGCGGACAGCGCGCATGGTCAGGTCCTTTCCACCAGAGCAAGATCGCCGGCGTCGTCCCGGTTCCACGCTGCATCGGCATCGTCCGGCGGCACGGAAGCGAGCAGCGCCCGCGTATAGGCATGGCTTGGCGCGGCGAAGACCGTCTCGGTCGGGCCGCTCTCGACGATCTCGCCGCGATACATCACCAGCACCCGGTCGCACAGATAGCGCACCACCGACAGGTCGTGCGAGATGAACAGCATGGAGAAGCCGCGCTCCTGCCTCAGCCGCAGCAGCAGGTCGAGCAATTGCGCCTGCACCGACACGTCGAGGCCGGAAACGATCTCGTCGGCCACCAGAACCCGAGGAAGCGCGCACAGCGCCCTTGCGATGTTGACGCGCTGCTTCTGGCCGCCCGAAAGCTGCGAGGGATAGCGCAGCGCCGTCTCGGGTGCTAGGCCGATCTCGTTGAGCAGCGAGCGCGCGCGTTCGAAACGCTCCGTGCCGGTGCCGCCGCCCGCCGCCTCCATCGCCTGGGTGACGATACCGGCCACCCTGCGGCGCGGGTTGAGCGCCGATTGCGGGTCCTGGAAAACGATCTGCAGATGCTCGCGCCGGAACGCCCGCTCCGACGTCCGGTTCGCCGTCACGTCCCTGCCCAGCAGGGTGAGCCGGCCTTGCGACGGGTTTTCCAGCCCAACGACGAGGCGCGCCAGCGTGCTCTTGCCGCTGCCGCTTTCGCCGACGATGCCGACGAACTCGTTCTCGCGCAAAACGAAGTCGGCCTTGTCCACGGCCCGGAACGTCGCTGGTGCCCGAAACAGCCGCCTGCGGGTGACGAAATCCTTCGAGACGCCGCTGGCCTCGAGCACGGTTTCACCGGTGACCTTGGCATGCGCAGCCGCCGGCGGCGCTTCAATGGCGGCGGTCGCCTCGGGGCGGATGCAGGCCGCGACGCGCTCGCCGTCGACCTTCGCCAGCGGCGGTTCGCTCGTACGGCATTGCGCCACGACATTGGGGCAGCGGTCGGCGAAGCGGCAGCCGGTCAGCGTCTTGATGGCCTGCAGGCCGGGCATGCGCTCGGGCAGGATGAAAAGACCGCGCCGCTCGCTGCCCATGCCCGGGCTGGCGAGCTGGAGGCAACGCGAATAGGGATGGGCGGGGCGAGCGAACACGTCGCGCGCAGGACCGTATTCGGCAGGGCGGCCGGCATAGAGGACCAGCACCTGATCGCAGATCTGCGCGGCGAGCCTGAGGTCGTGCGTGATGAAGACGACGGCCGTATCCTCGCGCTGTCGCATCTCCTCGATGAGCTTGACGATACGCGCCTGGATGGTGACGTCGAGCGCCGTCGTCGGCTCGTCGGCCACCAGGAGCCGCGGCCGGCTGGCAAAAGCCATGGCGATCAGCACGCGCTGGCACATGCCACCGGACAGCTGGTGCGGGTACTTGTCGAGCAGTTCGGCGCCGTGTGGCAGGTGCACGGCCGCGAACATGGCAAGCGCATGTTCACGCCAGCGCGCCGGCTCCGTCTTGCCGATGCGCGCGAGATGCTCGCGCATCTGCTGGCCGATGGTGAGCACCGGATTGAGCGCCGAAAGCGGCTCCTGCGGAATGAAGGCGATGTCGCGGCCGAGAAGCCGGCGCCGCTTTTCCGGCGCCATGGTGACAAGGTCCTCCCCGGCGAAATCGAGCGTGCCGCCGGTGACCGAGAAACCGGAGGGCAGCAGTTGCGCGATGGTGCGGCCGATCATCGATTTGCCGGCGCCGGATTCGCCCACCAGTCCGAGGATCTTGCCGGGTTCCAGTTGGAAGGAGAGGTCGGAAATCACCGGGAACGCGCTGCCGCCCCTGGTCAGCGCGACGGACAGGTTGTTTGCCGCAAGAAGGGCCATCAGCCGCGCTCCGTCTGGCTGAGGCGAGGATCGAGGGTGCGCCGCAGACCGTCGCCGAGAACGTTGAAGCCGAAGACGGTGATGAAGATCGCCAGGATCGGGCAGATCAGGTTCCACGGCGCCTGGTAGATGTTCTGGCGGGCGTCGGCGACCATCTGCCCCCACGCCGGAATGTCGGCGCCGACGCTCATGCCGACAAAGGACAGAATCGCCTCGACGACCACGGCGACGCCCATCTCCAGGCTGAGCAGGGTGATGAGCAGCGGGAAGGTGGCCGGCGCGATCTCGCGCGTCACCGTGCGCCAGTGCGAGAAGCCGAGCAGGCGCGCCGCCGCCACATAGTCGCGCCGGGTGACGACGATGACCTCCGAGCGCAGCACTCGGCAAAACCGGGTCCAGTCGACCAGCACGATGGCCAGGATGACGTTCTGCACGCCGGTGCCCAGCCCCACCATCAGGATCAGCGACAGGATGACAGGCGGGAAGGACAGCCAGATATCGACGATGCGGCCGATCAGCCAGTCGACCCAGCCGCCGAAATAGCCGGCGACATGGGCAAGCACCGCGCCGATGATCATGGCACCGAAGGAGGCGATCAGGGCCACCGTCAACGCCAGCCTGGCGCCGTAGATCAGTTGCGAGAGCACGCAGCGGCCGAGACTGTCGGTGCCGAGCGGGAAAGCAGGGTCGCCGCCGTCGGCCCATGCCGGCGGCAGGAGCGTGGCGATCAGGTTCTGCTCGTTGGGATCGTTGGGCGCGAGATACGGCGCAAACAGCGCGCAGGCGACGACGAACAGCAGGATCAGCAGTCCGATCAGGACCCGGCCCGATCGCAGCCAGCGGGGCAAGGCGGCTAACGTCATCGCGTCCTCAGCTTGGGATTGAGGATGAGGTAGAGGCTGTCGACCAGGATGCTGATGACCAGCACCACCACGCAATAGGTCAGGCCGACCGCCTGGATGATCGGCAGGTCGGTGTTGCGGATCGCATCGACCATCAGGTTGCCCATGCCGGGATAGGAATAGATGATCTCGATCAGCAGCGTGCCGCCGAACAGGAAGCCGAACTGCACGCCCATGAGGGAGAGCGTCGGCAGGATGGCGTTCTTCAAGGCATGGCCGATCAGGATGCGCCGCTCCGAAAGACCGCGCAGCCGCGCTTGGTGGATATAATCGTCCTGGTAGACGTCGAGCAGGCTGGAGCGCAGCACGCGCATGATCGGCGGCGAGAACGACACGCCGAGCGCGAAGGCCGGCAGGATGAGGTGCTGGACGGCGTTCCAGAAGGTGGCGAACTGGCCGGTGATCAGCGAATCGACGAGCAGGAAACCTGTGATGTCGGGCTTCTGGTAGCCGGCGCTGAGGACGCCGGTGAACGGCAAGAACTCGAACCAGACGCCGAACAGCAGGATCAGGAACAGGCCCCAGAGGAATTCCGGCAGCGAAAGCAGGGCGATCGACCCGACGTCGAGCACCGTCTCGGAGCGGGTTCCGCGCAGATAGAAAAGCAGAAGCCCGCCGGCGATGCCGAGCGCGGAAGCGATCGCCATGGCCAGCACGGCGAGTTCGATCGTGGCGGGGAGCGTCTGCCCGATCAGCCTGGTGACGCTGGTGCGCAACTGGATGGAGGTCCCGAAGTCGCCGTGCGCGACCTGCGAGAGCCAGATCGCATATTGCTGTGGCAGCGGCAGGGTCAGGCCCATCTCGACGCGCTTGGCCTCGATCTCCTCGATCGTTGCGTTGGGCGGCAGCGACATGGCCGCCGGATCGACCGGCAGCACCCTGAGGATCATGAACAGCAGCATCGAAACCAGCAGCAGGATCGGGATCGAAACGAGGATCCGCCTGGCCAGAAGCTTGGCAATCGTTGCGAACATCAGGACCCTTATGCTGCCGGTGTGGCGGGCGGAGCCGGCTGCCGCCGACCCCGCCGATGCGTTGCGCCGCCTGTTACGCCCACTTCATGGTGCTGCCGAGCAGCCAGCCGTTGCCATATTTGGTGTACTCCAGATCCTTCTTGCGCACGAGCGTCTGGACGCTTTGCAAGAGCGGAATCGTCGCGCCGATCTCCACGGCCATCTGGTTGACCTTCTGGTAGCCGGCGATGCGCTTTTCGTAGTTGGGCTCGGCGAACAGCGCCTTCAGTTCCTTGCCCGGCTCCTCGCCCTTCCACGACGAGAACGGCAGGTTGGGGCTGAGCATATAGCCGGCGAAGATTTCCGGGTCGCCCGTCGCGTTGTCCCAGATGTAGAGCGTCGCCTCGGGCAGCTTGTGGCCGCGGTTGAGCTCGAAATACTTGGTGTATTCGATCACCTCCAGATCGGCCTCGATGCCGACCTTCTTCCACATCTGCGCGATGGCACGGGCGATGTCGTAGTCGCTCGGGAAGTGGCCGTTGAAGGTGGCGAACCTGAACTTGACGGGCTTGTCCTTGGAATAGCCGGCCTTGGCCAGGAGCTCGACCGCCTTGTCGGGATCGTAGGGGAAGGTGAAGCCTTCGACGAAGCCGGGCGTTCCGGGTGTTGCGGGCACTGAAAGCGGCACGGCGGCGCCGTTGTAGAAGGCCTTCGACAAAGCCTGCTTGTCGATGGCGTGGTGAGCGGCCAGCCGCACGTTCTCGTCAGCGAAGGCGAGATCGTTGCGCATCTGCAGGAGGATGAGACGGGTGAACGGATTGGCCTCGGCGGCAAGGCCCTCCTGCTTGCCCAGCCGCTCCAGCTCGCGCACCGGAACCGAGGTGGTGAGGTCCACCTGCCCGGACTGGATCGCGGCCACGCGGGCCGAGGAATCCTTGATGACGTCGACGGTGATGCGCTTGAGGGCCGGCTTCTCGCCCCAGTAGGCGTCGTTGCGCTCGAAAACGGCGCGCGAGTTCATCTGGTATTCGACGAGCTTGTAGGGGCCGGAGCCGATCGGCTTGTCGCGGAAGCCGTCCGGCCCGACCTTTTCGACATAAGCCTTGGGAACCACGAAGCTCGCCATGAAGGCCATCCACTGCGGAGCGGTCGGCGACGGCGCGCTGAAGCGGATGGTGCCGGTGGTCGGCGAGGCAACCTCGATCTCCTCGATGTTGCGCCAGGTGTTGACGATATCGAGCTTGTGCCCGGCCAGCTTGCGCTCGAGGAAGGTGTAGCGGAAGTCCGCCATCGTCATCTTCGAGCCATCATGGAAGGTGACGTCGTCGCGCAGCTCGACCGTCATCGAGCGCCCGTCGGCGGCTAGCTCCCATTTGGTCAGCAGTTCGGGGACGAGTTCCAGCTTCGGGTTCTGGCCGATCGGCTGGTTGAACACCAGCTTGTAGATCGGCTGCGCATCCGGCACCGTGCGCTGGTTCGGGTCCCAGGAGGGGACGTCCGACGGCCAGCCTATGGTGACCGAATCCGCCGATTGTGCAAAGGCGATCGAGCTGCCCGCCAGCAGCTTGCCGCCGGCGGCGCCCGCCGCCAGGAGTTGAAGCAGATTTCTGCGATTGATTTCAAACGTCATGTCTCTCTCCCCTGTCGGTCGGCGTCACGCCGGAAGCAACGGCATCATATGGTTTCGGACCGGTGGCCGGGCCGCTTTCACACCTGCCGCCGCCACGGCGTCAGGCCTCGCCAACGTCAGCGCCAAGACGCCGGCGCCGCATCAGAAAATGCGAATTGATGCCCGAATAGGCTGGGAACTCGCGAAAATGCGCCCGCAATTCCTCCCGGGCCGGCGAGAGCATGGCGGCATTGAAGGCCTCGACGCTGTCGAAGGCGACCTCGTTGCCGATCAGGTAATCCCTGGCGGGCCAACCAGCGAGCGCAAGGTCGCGCAGCGGAAAATAGCACATGACAGCGCGGATGCCGGGCAGATGCGCCTGGGTGGACGGGTGGCTGTCCACATAGTTGCGCACGAACAGCGCCTCGTCGGCAGCCGGGCGCGTATAGCGCACCACATAGGAGACGGGAGCATCGAGGCGGCCGTCTTGCGAAGGGGCATAGAAGGTGCGGCTCAGGGCGCTGACCGTCGCTTCGACGCCCTCAGGCAGCGCTTCGAGCGCCTCGCGCAGCGCCGGCGCCGCGAAGGCCGCCCTCAACCCGGCTTCGCTGGCGAAAGCCGCGACGAGAAGGAGCAGCGGCGCTTCTTCCTTGCGGTTGTAGGGGTCGCGGCTTTCCTCCCCGGTCGGGACATAGGCGTCGAGCCGATCGAGCGACGGCAGAGCGGTCAACAGCGGACGCTCGGCCCGAGACAGCCATGCGGCCAGCGGCGCAGTTCGATCCGGGCTTCCCGTGACGGCAACCTCACAGACCCACGACAAGCCGACCTCCCTGATGGCCGCGGATTTATTTAAGCATAAAGTACCGTCGACGAAGCCGGTGTCAAGTTAAACGTGGGAATCTGTATTCTGAAAATGCCGTGAACGATAGGGGCTTTTCGTCCCTTACCCCGAAAGGGCCGGCATATCCGGGCATTCAGGTGAAAGTGACGGCGAAATCAGTATACTGTCTACGCCCGAAATCACCGTTCCTCATGACTGTTCCGAAAGGATGGAGGAGCGTCAACGCCGCCCCTTGAAGACACCAAGGTTTTCGCGGAGCGTCGCGCCCTCGTAGTCGGTACGGTAGAGGCCACGGCGCTGCATTTCAGGGACGACCAGTTCGACGAAAGCGTTGATCGCGTCAGGCAGGTGCGAGGGGATGATGTTGAAGCCGTCGGCGGCGCGCGCCGTCTTCCACTGCTCCATTTCGTCGGCCACGTCGGCCGCCGTGCCGATGACGATGCGGTGGCCACGCCCCAGCGCCTGGGTCATGTAAAGCTGGCGGATCGTGTAGCCCTCGCGCTGCGCAAGCTTGTACATCGTCTCCGCCCGGCTCTTGAAGACAGGGTCCTTCGGCTCCGGCACCGGCCCATCGAGCGGATAGTCCGACAGGTCGCCGAGCCGGTCGTAGAGCGAGGCCAGCCCGACCACAGGATCGATAAGCTCCATCAGCTCGTCATACTTTGCCTGCGCCTCCGCGCGCGTGCGGCCCACCACCGGCAGCAGGCCGGGCATGACCAAGACATCGTCGTCGGCGCGGCCGTATTTCGGCAGCCGCTCCTTGATCGACGCATAGAAGTCGCGCGCGCTGCCAAGATCCTGCTTGGCAGTGAAGACGACATCGGCCGATTTGGCGGCGATCTCACGGCCCGGCTCCGAATCACCGGCAAAGAAGATGACCGGCTCATCCTGCGGCGAGCGTGCCACGTTGAGCGGGCCACGCACGGAAAAATATTTGCCTTTGTGGCCGAGCGTGTGAAGCTTCGCCTCGTCGTAGTAGAGCCCGCTTTTCTTGTCGCGCAGGAGGGCATCCGCCTCCCAGCTGTTCCAGAGGCCGCGCACCACGTCGACGAACTCGCCAGCCCGCTCGTAGCGCAGGTCGTAGTCGGGAAAATTCATGTGGCCGAAATTCAACGCATCCTCCGTGCCCCAGGAGGTGACCACGTTCCAGCCGGCGCGGCCGCCACTGATATGGTCGAGCGACAGGAACTGCCGGGCGAGGTTGAACGGTTCGCTGTAGGTGGTGGAACCGGTGGAGACGAGGCCGATGCGGCTGGTGTTGGGCGCCAGCGCCGCAAGCAGCGTGATCGGCTCGAGTTCGGCGCCGTTGCTCTGGCGGGTGCGGGCGCCGGGCGGGTTGTCGGCGCCCCTGATGGCGAGTTCGTCGGCCATGAAAACGAGATCGAACTTGCCGCGCTCCGCCGCGCGCGCGATATCGAGGAAGTAGCGGATATCCATCGACCCGTCGGGTCGGACGTTCGGATGGCGCCATGCGGCGATATGATAACCCATCCGCCACATCGACAGGCCGAGCTTGATCTGCTTCACGGTAGACTCCTCGTTTTGTCGTCGGGGCAGGACAGATTTCCGCTATTACTATATAGTATATAGTAATTCAAGGGAGAGACGAATGCAGGACCAGAAGGACGGCCGCGAGAACCTTGCCGCGAGCGCTCCCGGCGCCCCGGCCCGCGCGTCGGACACGGCCTTTCCGCTCTACCAGGTGGTCAAGCAGCAGATCACCGACGCGATCCTGCTCGGCCACTGGCCGGCCGGCACGGTGCTGCCGAACGAGATCGCGCTCGCCAACCGCTTCGGGGTCGCCGTCGGCACGCTGAGGCGAGCGCTTGCCGACCTCACCCAGGAAGGCCTGCTCAGCCGCAGGCGCAAGACCGGCACTGTGGTGACCGGGCGCACGCCCCAGCACAGCCTGCGCTTCCTGTTCCGCTATTTCCGGCTGCACGGCGCCGACGGCGCGCTGCAGGAATCCCGCTCGATCAATCTGTCGCTGGAGCGAGGGCTCGCGACGCCCGAGGAGCGCGAGGGACTGGCCTTGGCGGAGGGCGGCGAGGTCATCCGCTTCAGGCGCCTGCGCAGCGTCGCCGACAAGCCGGTCATGCTCGACCTCTTCGTCTTTCCCGCGCACAGGGTCCCCGGCTTCGCCTCGCGCCCGGAGGAGGCGCCGCCGCTGCTCTATCAGCACCTGCTCGACCGCTACGGTATCCGCATCGCCGCCGTGCGCGAAAAGATCAGCGCCGAGCTTGCCGGCGAGACCGTCGGCGCGGCGCTGGAGATCGCGGCCACGGCCCCCGTGCTGATGATCGAGGAAATCGCATACGATCAGGCCAACGCACCGATGATCCTGGCGCTGCATCACGCCACCACGGCGAATCACCGCTACATCAACGAAATCCGCTGAAGGCCCCGTCCGCCGTTGGGTAAAATCCCGGCGATTGATCCCGTTGGGAGAAGCCTGTATTCATCATGTCGACAACAGGATATCGGCATGAGCGACAAGGCGACGGCATCGCAGGCGGAGCGTAAGCGCGGCGAAGGGGTCAAGTTCGTCTACGACATATTGCGCGACGACATCCTCGACCTCGTCCTGCCGCCCGGCAGCCCTATCGACGAGGTGCAGTTGGCCGAGCGTCTTTCGATGTCGCGCACGCCGATCCGCGAGGCGCTGGTGCGGCTGGCCGGCGAAGGACTGGTGACGACGCTGCCCAACCGCTCCACGGTGGTGTCGAACATCGACTTCCTCAACCTGCACAGCTTCTTCGACGCGATGACGCTGATGTACCGCGTGACGACGCGGCTGGCGGCGCAGTTCCGCACCGACGCAGACCTCGCGGCCATCCGCGCCAGGCAGGCGGAGTTCGCCCGCGCCGTCGAGGCGCATGATGCGCTCGCCATGATCGCCACCAATCGCGACTTCCACGCCCGGATCGCCGAAGCGGGACGCAACCCTTACTACACCGGCCTGTTCTGCCGGCTGCTCGACGAGGGCCGGCGTATCCTGCGCATCTACTATTCGTCGTTCGACGACCGGCTGCCCCGCCGCTATGTGATCGAGCACGAGGACATCATCGCGGCAATCGAGGCGCGCGACATCGAGGCGGCCGACCGGCTGGCCAGCGCCCATGCCGACCAGATCGTGCGCCAGATCCAGGACCTGATCGCGCGCGACCGCCGCCAGCAGATCACGCTTTAAACCGCTATCGGGCCGGGTGGCTGCCGCCGCTCCGGAAAGGATTTTTCGTCTCGAATTTTCTTGTCGACAAATAAAATACAAATGGTATTATGTGTTCAACCTGACTGGACGCCACCCAACACCGACCCGAGGAGACGAGAATGAGCGCGCAGGTCTTTTCCGGCTGCATGCCGGCCCTGATGACCCCCTGCAAGGACGACCGCAGCCCCGATTTCGACGCGCTGGTGCGCAAGGGCAAGGAACTGATCGCCGCCGGCATGTCGGCCGTCGTCTATTGCGGATCGATGGGCGACTGGCCGCTACTGACCGACGCGCAGCGCATGGAAGGCGTCGAGCGGCTGGTGAAGGCCGGCGTGCCGGTCATCGTCGGCACCGGCGCCGTCAACACCGCCTCGGCCGTGGCGCACGCCGCGCATGCCCAGAAGGTCGGCGCCCGCGGCCTGATGGTCATCCCGCGCGTCCTGTCGCGCGGCTCGGTCATCGCCGCCCAGAAGAACCACTTCAAGGCGATCCTCGCCGCCGCACCCGACCTGCCTGCGGTGATCTACAACAGCCCCTATTACGGCTTCGCCACCCGCGCCGACCTGTTCTTCGCGCTGCGCGCCGAGCATCCGAACCTCGTCGGCTTCAAGGAATTCGGCGGCCATGCCGACCTGCGCTACGCGGCCGAGAACATCACCAGCCGCGACGACGAGGTCGTGCTGATGATCGGCGTCGACACTTGCGTGGTCCACGGCTTCGTCAATTGCGGCGCCGGCGGCGCCATTACCGGCATCGGCTGCGTGCTGCCGAAGGAGGTCCTGCACCTCGTCGCCCTCAGCCAGGCGGCGGCGAAGGGCGACGTCGAGGCTCGCCAGCGGGTGCTCGAACTGGAAGCCGCGCTGGGCGTGCTCTCCTCCTTCGACGAAGGCCCAGACCTCGTCCTCTACTTCAAGCACATGATGGTTCTGAAGGGGAATCCGGAATATACGCTGCACTTCAACGAGACCGACGCGCTGTCCGACAGCCAGCGCGGCTATGTCGAGGCGCAGTTGAAGCTGTTCGACACCTGGTATGCCAACTGGTCGAGGCAGACCGGCGCGGTGCAGAAATACGCCGCCTGACGTCCAGCGTCCCCATGCGAAACGCAAGGCCCTCCCGGCGGGAGGGCCTTTTTCATGGATCAGGGAACGGCGTCCATTCCGAGCGCCTCCAACCGCTGCAGTTGGTCCGCTTCTGCTGCGGTGAGCGCAATGCCCTCCGCCATCGTGCGCCGGCGGGCAGCGAAGCGCCGCTGCGAGGGCAGCCGCGCACCCTGCCCGACGATAGCCTCGAACAGCGTCTCGGCGCGCTGGAATGGATCACCCGGCCGACCGGCGGCGAAACGCTCGGGCGAGAAGGCGAGGATCAGTTCGCCATGCCGCGGCGCCAGCGCCGTGCTGCCCAGCACATCCAGCGCCTCGCTGCTGGTCAGGTCGCCGATCATCGCGCCGGCCAGAAGCTCGATCATGGTCGAGATGGCCGATCCCTTGTGGCCGCCAAAGGGCAGCATGGCGCCGGCCAGTGCCGCTTCCGGCCCGGTCGTGGGCCTGCCTTCGGCGTCGAGCGCCCAGCCTTCGGGCAAGGGCCGGCCCGCCCGGCGATGCAGTTCGATCTCGCCGCGCGCGGCGACGGATGTGGCGAAGTCGAAGACGTAGGGCGGCTGCCCTCGCCGCGGCCAGCCGAAGGCCATCGGATTGGTGCCGAGCAGCGGCCGGGTCCCGCCGGCCGGCGCGACGGTCGAATAGCTCGGGCACATGGCGAGAGCCGCCACGCCCATCCCGGTCAGCACCTCCACTTCGGGCCACAGCGCCGAAAAATGCGTGCAGTCGTTGATGACCAGCGCCGCAAGGCCGAGCCGCTTCGCCCGCTCGGCGAGGATGGGAGCACCAAGCTCGAACGCCGCGCAGGAAAAGCCGCCGCCTGCCGCCACCCTGAGCACGGCCGTGCCGTCATCGTCCAAGACAGGCACAGCATCCGCCGACACCTTGCCAGCCTTCAGCGTGCGCAGGCAACCCTCGATGCGATAGACGCCATGTGACTTGCAGCCGTCACGTTCGCCGGCGACGATGACGCGGGCAAGGGCCGTCGCATGCATAGAAGACAAGCCGGCCCTGCGGAAAATCGTCTCGACCCGCCCGGTCAGCGCCTCGATGCTCAGGACCACGGTTTCATTCATCGCAGCTTCTTTCCAATTCCGATGGTTGCATATCTGCATACATATTGTATTTAAACTGCCGACAGAATGGCAACCCCGCATCCTGCGCTATAGTGCGTTGCCCTCCCCACGAACAGGAGCATTCCTATGACCTTCACACCACATGGCAAACACCTGATCGCCGGGGAATGGGTGGAAAGCGCCACGCGGTTTTCCTCTTCGCCCGCCCATGGCTCCTCGCATGAGTTCTTTGCCGGCACGGCGGAGCTGGTGGACCGCGCCTGCCAGGCGGCGGAGGACGCCTTCTGGACCTATAGCGCCACATCGCGCGAGGCGCGCGCCGCCTTCCTCGACGCCATTGCCGACGAGATCGAGGCGCGTGCCGAGGCGATCACCGAAATCGGCACGCAGGAAACCGGCCTGCCGGTCGCCCGCCTGCAGGGCGAGCGCGGCCGCACGACCGGCCAGCTGCGCCTGTTCGCCAGCCATATCCGCAAGGGTGACTATCTCGACCGCCGCCACGACGCGGCCCTGCCCGAGCGCCAGCCGGCGCTGCGTCCCGATATCGTCATGATCCAGCGCCCGATCGGCCCGGTCGCCGTGTTCGGCGCCTCCAACTTCCCGCTCGCCTTCTCCACCGCCGGCGGCGACACGGCAGCCGCGCTGGCCGCCGGCTGCCCGGTGGTCGTCAAGGGCCACTCGGCGCATCCCGGCACCGGCGAGATCGTCGCCGAAGCGGTCAAGGCGGCCATCGAGAAGACCGGCATGCCGAAGGGCACCTTCAGCCTGATCCAGGGCGGCAACCGCTCTGTCGGCGAAGCGCTGGTGCAGCACCCGCACATCAAGGCGGTCGGCTTCACCGGCAGCCTCGCCGGCGGGCGGGCACTGTTCGACCTGTGCGCGGCACGGCCGGAACCGATCCCCTTCTTCGGCGAACTGGGCAGCGTCAACCCGATGTTCGTGCTGCCGCATGCCGTCGCCAACCGCGCCGAGACGCTCGGCCAGGGCTGGTCGGGCTCGCTCACCATGGGCGCCGGCCAGTTCTGCACCAATCCCGGTATCGCCGTGGTGATCGACGGCGCAGATGCCGACCGCTTCGTCGGCGCGACCCGCGCGGCGCTGGAAAAGGTGCCGGCGCAGACCATGCTGACCGACGGCATCGCCGCCGCCTATCGCGCCGGCCAGGAGCGTTTCGCCACCCGCAACTCGATCCGCCCGGTGCTGGTGACGGAATCCGAGGGGCGCAACGCCTCGCCCAACCTGTTCGAGACGACCGGCGCGCAGTTCCTGCGCGACCACACGATGGGCGAGGAGGTGTTCGGCCCGCTCGGCCTGGTGGTGCGGGTCGGCTCGCTCGACGAAATGCGCACGCTGGCGCTCGGCCTCGAAGGCCAGCTGACGACGACGCTGCACATGGACCACGCCGACCTCGACGCCGCGCGCGCCCTGATGCCGATCCTCGAGCGCAAGGCTGGCCGCGTGCTGGTCAACGGCTTCCCGACCGGGGTGGAAGTGGTCGATTCCATGGTGCATGGCGGCCCCTACCCGGCCAGCACCAATTTCGGCGCGACCAGCGTCGGCACTTTATCGATCCGCCGTTTCCTGCGCCCGGTCGCCTACCAGAACGTGCCGGCCGCGCTGCTGCCCGAGCCCGTGCCAGGTACAACCGATTCCCGGGCTGCCAAAGGTTGACCCGGCGCTTTCCCGCGCGATAGTTTTGCCGACTATCAATTCGGCAACACCATCCGGGGAAAGAGAGGCCATCATGAGGTTCTTGGTTCGCGTCGCGGCGGCGGCGGTCACGTCGCTGCTGGCGATCGGTTCGGCGCACGCGCTCACCGTCTATTCCAGCGTCGATGAAGAGAACGCCAAGAAGCTGCTGGATGCCTTCTCCAAGGCGACCGGCGTGGAAACGCAGATGGTGTTCCTGTCGTCCGGCCCCGCCCTGTCGCGCATCGAGGCCGAGAAGGCCAATCCGCAGGCCGACGTCTGGTTCGGCGCACCGAGCGAGAACCACATCCTGGCGAAGGAGCGCGGCCTGACCGAACCCTACGTCTCGCAGAACGCCGCCGCACTCTCCGACGAGTTCAAGGACAAGGAAGGCTACTGGCACGCCATCTATACCAACCCGCTGGCGATCGGCGTGCGCACCGACATCCTCGAGAGCCGCAAGGCGCCGGTGCCGACCTCGTGGGAGGACCTGAAGAACCCCGCCTACAAGGGGCTGATCCAGATGCCGTCGCCGCAGTCGTCGGGTACCGCCTATGCGCTCATCCTGACGCTCATCGACGAGCGCGGCGAGGACGGCGCCTTCGACTACCTGAAGGCGATCAATCCGAACGTGCAGACCTATACGCAGAGCGGCACCGCACCCTCCGGCGCGCTCGGCGTCGGCGAGACGCCGCTGGCGATCCAGTTCACGCCCGGCTTCCTGAAGCTCGCCGACGAGGGCTATCCGGTGCAGGTGGTGTTTCCCAGCGAAGGCGTCGGCTACGAAGTCGCCGCCATGTCGATCCTCAAGGGCGCCAAGAACGTCGACGACGCCAAGAAGCTGGTCGACTGGATGACCTCGGCCGACGGCCAGGGCGCGCTCAGCGCCACCAAGACCTACTTCCTGCCGATCCGCAGCGACGTCAGCGGCGGCACCGGCGTGCCGGCGCTCGACAAGATCAAGCTGGTATCGAGCGATCCCAAGTTCGCCGCCGAGAACAAGAAGCGGCTGGTCGAGCGTTGGACCAAGGACGTGCTCGGCCAGTAGGATGGCGGCCTTGTCCGGCACCGCGCGCGCGCAATTGCGGCAGCTTGCGCGCGATCCGGTGCTGTTTGTCCTGTTGATGGCGATCGCCGTGTCGATCGCCATCTTCGTCGTCTATCCGCTGATCAAGGTCCTGCTGGCGAGCTTCCAGGTCGACGGAGCCTGGTCGTTTGCCGGCTATGCCGAGCTTGCGGAACGGAAACTCTACCGCAACGCGCTGATCAACAGCCTCGGCGTCGGCGTTCTCGTCGGCGTGATCGGCGTCGCCATCGGCTTCGTCAACGCTTTCGTACTGACGAGGCTCGACGTGCCCGGCAAGACGCTGCTGCATTACCTCACCATCCTGCCGATCATCTCGCCGCCTTTCGTCAGCGCGGTGTCGATCCTGTTCCTGTTCGGCTTCAACGGGCTGGTGACGCGCCAATTGCTCGGCCTTCAGGATTTTTCCATCTACGGCTTCCACGGCGTGGTGCTTTCGCAGGTCTTCACCTTCGCGCCGATCGCCTATCTGTCGCTGCGCGGCGTGCTCGCCTCGCTCAGTCCGACGCTGGAGGACGCCGCGCTCAACATCGGCGCCACCCGCTGGCAGGCGTTCTGGAAGGTCTCCTTTCCACTGGCGCTGCCGGGCATCGCCAGCGCCTTCCTCGTCGTCTTCATCGAATCGATGGCCGATTTCGGCAATCCGCTGGTGCTGGCGGGCGCTGCCTTCCCGATGCTTGCGCCGCAGGCCTATCTGGAGATCACCGGCTCGTTCAATCTGTCGCGCGGCGCGACGCTGGCCATCGTGCTGCTCATCCCTTCGATGACCGCCTTCGCCATCCAGCGCTATTACCTGTCGAAGCGGCAGTACATCACCGTCACCGGCAAGCCGACGGCCTCAACCTCGAAAGTCGTCAGCCCGGCCGCGAAATGGGTGCTCTACGGCATTACCCTTCTGTTCGCGCTGCTGGTGACGGCCTTCTACGCGGTCATCCTGGTCGGCGCCTTCACCAAGGTGTGGGGCTTCAACTACACGCCGACGATCGCGCATTTCCTCTACGTCTTCGACGTCGGCTTCGACTCGGTCAAGGATACGCTCGTCGTCGCGCTGGTAACGACGCCGGTCAGCGGCCTGCTCGGCATGCTGGTGGCCTTCCTCGTCGTGCGGCGGAACTTTCCCGGACGCGCCGCGCTGGAGTTCGGCTCCATCCTGTCCTTCGCCGTACCGGGCACTGTCGTCGGCATCGGCTACATCATGGCCTTCAACGCACCGCCGCTGGTGCTCACCGGAACGCTGGCGATCCTGGTGGCGTGCTTCGTCTTCCGCTACGTGCCGGTCGGCATCCAGTCCGGCATCGCGGTGCTGCGCCAGATCGACCCGGCGATCGAGGAAGCGGCGCAGAACCTCGGCGCCACCGGCCTGACCACCTTCCGCAAGATAACGCTGCCGCTCATCGCGCCGGCCTTCTTCTCCGGCCTCGTCTACGCCTTCGTGCGCGCCATGACGGCGATCAGCGCGGCGATCTTCCTCGTCTCCGCCAACTGGAACCTGATGACGGTGCAGATCCTCAACCAGGTCGGCTCCGGCCGGCTCGGCGTGGCCGCCGCCTTCAGCGTGGTCGTCATCGTCATCGTGCTGGTGGCGATCGTCATCATCAGCCGCCTCGTCAACCGCTGGAGCCGGCATACATCCATGGTGAGGTTCTAGAACAATGACCGACAGCATCCGCATCGTCGGCCTGAACAAGGCCTTCGCCAGCCCCGACGGCGGCACGGTGGCCGCCGTTCGCGACATCAATCTGGAGATCGGCGCCGGCAGGCTGGTAACGCTGCTGGGTCCGTCCGGTTGCGGCAAGACCACGTTGCTCAGGATGATCGCCGGCTTCGAGGAGCCGACCTCCGGCGACATCTTCTTCGGCGACAAGCGCATGAACGACGAGCCACCGAACCGGCGCGACACCGCCATGGTGTTCCAGTCCTACGCCGTCTTCCCGCATCTCGACGTGTTCGAGAACGTCGCCTTTGGACTGAGGCTGCGCAAGCTCGGCAAGGCACAGATCGAGCAGCGCGTTGACAAGGTGCTGGAGCAGACGGGGCTCGCCAGCTATGCACGGCGCTCGCCCAGCCAGCTTTCCGGCGGCCAGCAGCAGCGCGTGGCGCTGGCGCGCTGCATCGTCATGGAACCGCGCGTGCTGCTGTTCGACGAACCGCTCTCCAACCTCGACGCCAAGCTGCGCGAACAGATGCGCGTCGAGATTCGCGAGCTGCAGCAGCGCGTCGGCATCACCTCGATCTACGTCACCCACGACCAGGTCGAGGCGATGAGCATCTCCGACGAGATCGTCGTGATGAACGCCGGCGTGGTCGAGCAGGTCGGCACGCCGCATGCGATCTATGCGCGGCCTTCCAGCCGCTTCGTCGCCGATTTCATCGGCAAGGCGAATTTCCTCACCGCGACCGTCGCAGACAGCGAAACGGTGGAGATATCCGGCGTGCGCCTGCCCGTCGCGGAAATGCCGACCCGCTCGCCGGGGGAGACCGTCGCCGCGGTGCTGCGGCCAGAGGCCATCCACCTTTCGCCCGACGCCGGCCCCTTCAAGGGAATGGTCAGGCGCGTCATGTTCCTCGGCAACATCGCGGAATATCTGGTCGAGGTGGACGGTGTCGGCTCATGGATCGTCGACAGCGCCAATCCGGCCGAGGCGCCACTGCACCGCGTCGGCGAGACGGTGTTCCTGACGCCGTCGCGGCACGCCCTGCATCTCCTGCCCTGACGCGCGCCGCGCGCTTCCGCATCCGCGGACAACAAAAAACCGGGCCTTTGGAGCCCGGTTTCTCGTTGGGACGTCCGTTGTTGCCTAGACGGTCCGCGTACGAAACTCTGTCTCCCGGCCAGCGCCGCCGCGCCCGGCCGGCTCGCCCCTACATGACGATGACCTTGGCGCCGACCTCGGCGCGGTCGTAGAGGTCGATGATGTCCTGGTTCATCAGCCGGATGCAGCCGGACGACATGGCATGGCCGATGGAATTCCACTCGGGGCTGCCGTGCAGGCGATAGCCGGAATCGCCGCCCTTGTTGAAGAGGTACATGGCGCGGGCGCCGAGCGGGTTGGAAAGTCCGGGCGGCATGCCGTTGCGCCACTTGGCGAGTTCCGGCTGGCGCTTGATCATCGCCCCGGGCGGCGTCCAGGTCGGCCATTCGCGCTTGAGCGCGATGCGGGCCGTGCCGTGCCACTCGAAGCCCTCACGGCCGACGCCGATGCCGTAGCGCACCGCCTTGCCGTTATCGAGGACGAAATAGAGGAACTTCTGGTTGGTATCGACGATGATGGTGCCCGGCTTCTCGCTCGTCTCGTAGCGCACGATCTGGCGACGATACTTGTAGGGCACCTTCTCGATCGGGATGCGCGGGAGGGCGTAGCCGGCGTCGGTGCGGGCTCCGTAGTCGTTGGAGAACACCTGCATCGGGCCGAGGCCCACGGTGCTGCACCCGGCCAGAACGGCCGACAACGCGGCAGCAAGAATGATCGATTTCACCCGCATGAGAACCTGTCGCCCCGCCTGAAGATCCTTCTCCCGGCCCGATTCGGACCGTATTTTGTCGCATTCATGCTGGCATTTCTTTTGCTTGCCAAGCGCGGAGCCGCTTCATACGTGTTCAACCTACGACTGTAAGGCAGATGCTGCGACATTTCGGCAACAGCCCTTCACGGATTGGTGAACAAAATCAATGACCCGCTTTCGCGCACCCGCTATCGGAGGGATCAAGCGATGAACATCGGCACCGCCGCCAGCCGTTCCGGCCTGCCGGCCAAGACCATCCGCTACTATGAGGAGATCGGCCTGATCGACCCGGCGCGCGCCGGCAACGGCTATCGCGACTATTCGGGCGACGACATCCACCGCCTCGCCTTCCTGAAGCGCGCCCGCAATCTCGGCTTCTCCATCGACGACTGCCGTCAGCTGATGGCGCTCTACCAGGACCGCTCGCGCGCCAGCCAGGACGTGCGCGCCATCGCCGCCGCCCATGTCGTCACCATCGAGGAGAAGGTGCGCGAGCTGCAATCCATGCGCGCCACCTTGCAAACACTGATCCACGCCTGCCACGGCGACCAGCGGCCGGACTGCCCGATCCTGGAGGAGATCGCGGGCGAGGGCGTTTCCTGAAACGACGGGCAAGCTACGGGTTCAAACCGTGAACAGAATCGGCCATACTGGGCCATGCCCATTGTTTCTCCACTTGCCCAGAATCCGCTGATCGACGGCCGCCAGTCGGAGCGCGCCATGTTGGTGCGACGCGGCGTGCAGCGGCTTCTCTCGCAGATGGGTGCGCATGTGCTGCCCGAACTGTCGCTCGCCACCGGGCGGCGCGCCGACCTCATCGCGCTCACCCGGCAGGGCGACATCTGGATCATCGAGATCAAATCCTCGATCGAGGACTTCCGCGTCGACCGCAAATGGCCGGACTACCGGCTGCATTGCGACCGCTTCTTTTTCGCCACCCATCCGGGCGTGCCGGCCGACATCTTCCCGGAAGAATGCGGCTTCATCCTTTCCGACGGCTATGGCGCGGAGGTGATGCGCGAGGCGCCGGAACACCGCATCGCCGCCGCCACGCGCAAGGCGCTGATGCTGAGGATAGCCCGCGCCGGCGCCGCGCGCCTGCTGGCGGCGGAGCTCGCCGGCGTGCCGGTGGCGGCGATCGAGGGGGAGAGCGAATAGGGAAGGCAACAGGGGAATAGGGCAGTAAGGGAATATGGGAATAAGCCTCGTACTCCCCTACTCCCTTATTTCCCTATTCCCCTTCACCTTGGCGCCCGCTTGGCCAGGATGCGCTGCAACGTCCTGCGGTGCATGTTCAAACGGCGCGCCGTTTCCGAGACGTTGCGGTCGCACATTTCGTAGACGCGCTGGATATGCTCCCAGCGCACGCGGTCGGCCGACATCGGATTCTCCGGCGGCGCGGCGCGCTCGCCCGAGGTGCGGGTCAGCGCTGCGAAGACGTCATCGGCATCGGCCGGCTTCGACAGGTAGTCGATGGCGCCGAGCTTCACCGCCGTCACCGCGGTGGCGATATTGCCGTAACCGGTCAGGATGATGGTGCGCGCGTCCTCGCGCTTCTCGCGGATCGCCGCCACCACGTCGAGGCCGTTGCCGTCGCCGAGGCGCATGTCCACCACCGCATAGGCCGGCGGATTGGCGCGCGCCTTGGCCACCGCCTCCTCGACGCTCTCGGCCGTCTCGACGGCGAAGCCGCGCGTCTCCATGGCGCGCGCCAGCCGGGTCAGGAAAGGCTTGTCGTCCTCGACGATGAGCAGCGAGGCATCCTCGCCGATCAGGGCTGCGCTGTTGGCTTCGTCACCGGTCATGATTTCGATCCCGTGTCTTTCATGACGCAGATATAGCCGCGCGGCCCGAATGTCCAACGATCGGATGCGGCGCCAAGATTCTATGCGATGTCGAACATGGTGTCGGCGGTCGCCTCCGGGTTGACGAAGGCCGCCCGCGGCCAGGCAACGCGCACCACCGCGCCTTCGCCCAGGCCGCCGGAGTTGCGGAATTCGAGCGCGGCGCCCGAGCGTTCGAGCAGCGTCTTGGCGATAAACAGGCCGAGGCCCAGACCGCCGCCGCCCTTCTCGGCGCCCGAACGGGTGGACATGTAGGGCTCGCCGATACGGTCGAGGATTTCGGGCGTGAAGCCCGGCCCGTCGTCGACGACGGTGAAGGTGACCTGATCCTCGTTCCAGCTCCAGCGCACGGTGACGGCCTCGCGGGCGAAGTCGACGGCGTTCTCCACCAGGTTGCCCAGTCCGTAGAGGACGCCCGGGTTGCGGCGGCCGACCGGCTCGGGGCCGACGCTCTCGTCCGCCTTCAACCGGATGGCGATGCCGAAATCGCGGTGCGGCGCCGTCACTTCCTCGACCAGAGAGGTCAGCGGCAGGCGGGCGAGATGCTCCTCGCCGGCGCTCGACAGGCTGGTCAGGCGCTTCAGGATTTCACGGCAGCGCTCGACCTGCGAGCGCAGCAAGGTGACGTCGTCGCGGTATCTCGGATCGTCGCCCAGCGCCTTCTCCATCTCGCGGGCCACCAGCGTGATGGTGGCAAGCGGCGTGCCGAGTTCGTGCGCCGCCGCTGCCGCCAGCCCATCCAGCGCCGACAGGTGCTGTTCGCGCTGCAGCACCAGTTCGGTCGCCGCCAGCGCATTGGCGAGCAGGCGCGCCTCCTGCGCGACGCGGAAAGCGTAGATGGCGGTGAAGGCGATGGAGGAAAACACCGCCATCCACATGCCGGCGACATAGATGAAGGGCATGAGCAACTGCACGCCCTCATACCAGGGCAGCGGCAGATGGAAGAAGACCAGCAGCGTCGCCAGCACCATCACCAGCGTGCCGAGAAAAGCGGTGAAGCGGATCGGCAGAGAGGTGGCCGAGATGATGACCGGCACGCTCATCAAAAGCGAGAACGGATTGGTCAGCCCGCCGGTCATGTAGAGCAGGCCGGCGAGTTGCAGGCTGTCGAAGACGAGGATGCCCATCGCCGCCAGGGGCTTCAACCGGTGCGCCGCCGGAAAGCGGAACGCCAGGAACAGGTTCAGCCAGGCGGAGGCGGCCAGCAGCGCGAAGCACAGGCTGACCGGCAGTGGAAAATCCAGCCCGTAGGCGACGGCGATGATGGTGGCGCTCTGGCCGACGATGGCCAGCCAGCGCAGCCTGATCAGCGTGTTCAGCCGCAGGCCGTGGCTCTGCTGCAAATCGGGCGAGCGCTGTATGTCCATCATGGCAAAGCCTTACCGCAAGTGGCCGACAGCCTCCAGATGGCCGGCGGCATGACCTTTAGCCGCCGCGCGGCTTGGCGCGGCTGGTCGGCGCCGCTGCAAGCGGGTTCTCGGGCCAGACATGCTTCGGATAGCGGCCGCGCATGTCGGCGCGCACGTCGATCCAGGAGCCGCGCCAGAAGCCGGGCAGGTCGCGCGTCGTCTGGATCGGCCGATGCGCCGGCGACAAAAGCTCCAGTGTCAGCGGCACGGTGCCACCGGCGATGGACGGGTGGCGGTCGAGGCCGAACAACTCCTGCACGCGGATCGCCAGGACCGGCGCCCCCCGGTCGTAACGGACAGGCACGCGGCTGCCTGACGGCGCGTCGAAATGAGTCGGCGCGAGCTGATCCACCCTGCGCTGGAGGTCGTGCGGCACCAGCGACAGCAGGCCGGAAAACAGGACGCCCGGCGAAATGACGGCCAGCGTCGCGGCACCGGTCAGGAACGGCGCCAGCCAGTCGTCGAGTCGGTCGAGCAGTGCCGCGTCGCCCATATCAGGCCACGGCGCGCCGAGGCCGTGATGCAACCAGGCGAGCCGATTGCGCAGCGCCTCCGTCTCCTTGTTCCACGGCAGGATGGCGAGACCGTTGGCGCGCACGGCGTCGAGGATGGCGCGGTCCGCATCGGCACCGGCGGGCGCCGGCAGCATGCGCTCGGCGAGCGTGACGGCACCGAGCCGTTCCGTCTCCCGCACCCTGACCGCGCCGCGCTCACGATCGAAGGCCGTTTCGCGGCTAATCTCGATGCGCTCGCCAAGGGTCGCGCGGACGTCGGCCTCGTCTACCGCCGCCGCGGCGGTAATGCGCGCTTCCCTCGCCTTGCCGGTGAGATCGGCGACGACCAGCCACGGCTCGCCCGCCAGCGGATCGGCAGCGTCTAGCGCCGCGCCCGAACCGTTGGCGAGAACGAAACGGCCGCGCTCGCCACGTGCCTTGGCGACGCGGTCCGGCCAGGCGTGGAGGAGGAGGGCGCCGGGGCTGGCCTCTTGTCTTGAGAGCGAAGTGGCGGAGCGGTTCGCTTCTGCGTAGGGCAGCATACCCCCACCCCTGACCCCTGCCCTCAAGGGGGAGGGGAAGCTACCGCGCGCCAAGTCCCCCTCCCCCTTGAGGGGAGGCATCAGGGGTGGGGGTTCTTTCAAGCCCGTTGCCGACAAAGCACTTCTTGCCAGTCTCTCCGCCAATTGCCGCGCCGCATTGGCGCGCGGCGATCTCTCGCTTCGAAAACGCATCAGCCGTCGTTCCAGATCGACGGCGTCGCCGCCCAATCCGCGCTCGGTGAGCAGCACGGCAAGCTCGGCCGCTGGCCGTGCGGCACCCGCTCGCGCCGCCTCGGCCACCATATGCGCCAGCCTGACAGGCAGAGCGAGCCGGCGCATGGCGGCGCCGGATTCCGTCAGCCGGCCGGCCTCGTCGATGGCGTCCAGCGTGCGCAACAGGCTGCGCGCCTCAGCGAGCGCCGGGACCAGCGGCGGGTCCAAAAAGGCCAGGCTCGCCGGATCGGCGACACCAAAGGCGGCGCAGTCGAGCATCAGCCCCGAAAGGTCGACTTCGAGGATTTCCGGCGGCGTGAAGACGGGCAGCGCCGCCGTCTGCTCGGCCCGCCACAGCCGGATGGCGACGCCCGCCTGCGTGCGGCCGGCGCGGCCGGCGCGCTGGTCTGCCGAGGCCTTCGACACACGCACCGTCTCCAGCCGTGTCAGGCCGGAGGCGGGTTCGTATTTCGGCAGCCGCGACAGGCCGGAATCGATCACCACGCGCACACCGTCGATGGTGATCGAGGTCTCGGCGATCGCGGTGGACAGCACCACCTTGCGGCGGCCGGGCGGCGCCGGGCGGATCGCCGCGTCCTGTGCCTTGCCGTCGAGTTGACCGTAAAGCGGCACCACATCCACGTCGGCGCCAATGCGGCCGTCCAGCCGCTCGGCGGTGCGCTGGATCTCACGCTGGCCGGACAGGAAGGCAAGCACGCTGCCGCTCTCCTCGGCAAGCGCCTCCCGGATGGCTCTCGCCACCGCGTCCTCGATCGGCTCTCCCGGCGGCCGTTCATGGTAGCGGATATCGACAGGGAAGGAGCGTCCCTCGCTCTCGACCACCGGCGCGCCGGAAAGCAGCTTGGCCACGCGCGCGCCGTCAAGCGTCGCCGACATCACCAGCAGACGCAGGTCCGGCCTGAGCGCGCCTTGGACGTCGAGCGCCAGCGCGAGACCGAAATCGCCGTCCAGCGAGCGCTCGTGGAATTCGTCGAAGAGCACGGCCGAGACGCCGGGCAGTTCGGGATCGTCGAGGATCATGCGCGCCAGCACGCCTTCGGTGACGACGAGAATCTTCGTCCGTGCCGAGGTGCGGTTCTCCATGCGCATGGCATAGCCGACGGTGCCGCCGACCTCCTCGCCAAGCAGTTCGGCCATGCGGCGGGCGGCGGCGCGGGCGGCGAGCCGGCGCGGTTCGAGCAGGACGATACGGCCATTTCCGAGCCATGGCGCATCGAGCAGAGCGAGCGGCACCAGCGTCGTCTTGCCGGCGCCCGGCGGCGCCACCAGCACAGCGGCGTTGCCAGCAGCAAGCGCGTCGAGGAGCGCCGGCAGCGCAGCCGCTACGGGAAGCTCGGGAAGGGCGCGAATGGTCATCGTGGCGCGGGCATAGCAGCGGCGGCCGTACGGCGGCAAGACGACGGCGGCTGCCGCCAAATCAGGATCGGAGTCGACGCAAAGATTTGGCTTCAGGGTCCGGTATTTTGGAATGCCATGCTTGGCCGACACTGGCATATGGGGCGATGATGCAAAAATCGTCCATTCGCTTCCCGTTGCGACCGGACGATTCCTCTGAGTGGCTTCATGCCTGTCGGCCGGGTGCGACGCGCCCGGCCTTTTTTCACTGGAGGCTTAGACCACCAGAGCCGGCTCGTGCCAGAGCCGGAAGCCGCCCTTGAAGGCGTTTTCGTTGTCGCCGCGCCGGGCGTTCGGCGGCAAGGCGTCGAGGAAATCGACATTGCCGCCCCCGATGACGACATAGTCGGCCTGAAGGGCGGACGAGAGGCGCTCGGCCACGTCGAACACGTATTTGCGCCATTTCTTCTTGCCGCGCTTCTTCAGCCCGCGCTCGCCGACATAGGCCTCGAAGCTCCTCCCCTTCCTGTAGGGCAGGTGCGCCAGCTCCATCGGCAGAGCGACGTTCTCCACGATCATCGCCGCACCCAGGCCCGTGCCGAGGCCGAGGAACAGCATGCGCCCGCCTTCGTAGGAGCCGGCCGCCTGCATCAGCGCGTCGTTGACGACCTTGACCGGTTTGCCGAAAGCCTTTTGGAAGTCGCAACCGACCCAGCCCTTGCCGAGATTGTGCGGCTCCAGCGTGATGCGGTTGCGGACTACCGATCCGGGATAGCCGATAGAGACGACGTCGAAAGCGAGATCGCCGACCATCTTCTGCACCGCCTCGATCATCTGGGGGCCGCTCATGTCGGGGCCGGAATCGACGCGCCGTTCGTCGCCGCCGCTGCTCAGCCGGATCTTGACATGCGAGCCGCCGACATCGACGGCCAGCACGACCTTTTCGCCGCCGGACCGGGCGCTTTTCGCCATCGCCGTCACTTCTCCGGGTCGATCCAGCCGTTGGGCGGCGCGAAATCCTTCATCGCCTCGGCCGGCCCCCAGGTGCCGGGCTTGTAGACGGCGGGGGCGGCCGCCTCGTCCAGCACCGGGCCGACGATGCGCCAGGCGATCTCGCTGGCGTCCTGGCGGGTGAAGAGCTGGCTGTTGCCGTTCATGGCGTCGCCGATCAGCCGCTCGTAGGGCTCCATGTCACCCCGAGCGTCATCGAGCGCGGTCAGCTCGACCTGCTCGCCGACCATTTCGTCACCGGGCGCCTTGCGCCGCGCGCCGATGCCGATCGCCACCTCGGGGCTGATGCGGAAGCGCACATAGTTGCCCTGGTTGCGCTTGAACTGGTCGAAGACGGCAAGCGGCGGGCGGCGGAACTGCACCACCACCTCGGTGGCGCGAACGGGAAGGTTCTTGCCGGCGCGGATGAAGAAGGGCACGTCCTGCCAGCGCCAGGTATCGACGAAGAAGCGGACGGCGGCGAAGGTCTCCACTGTCGAGCCCGGCTTGACACCCGGCTCCTTCAGATAGCCGTCGAACTGGCCGCGCACGACATCGTCCTTGGTCAGCGTGCGCACTGCCTTCAAGACTTGCACCTTCTCGTCGATCAGGTCGTCGGCCTGCTGGCTGATGGGCGGCTCCATGGCGAGCAGCAGGAGCACGTTGAGCAGATGGTTCTGCACGACGTCGCGGATGCAGCCGACCTCGTCATAGAACTTGCCGCGCCCTTCGACGCCGAAATTCTCGGCCATGGTGATCTGCACGCTCTCGACATAGTTGCGGTTCCAGATCGGCTCGAGGAAGGAATTGGCGAAGCGGAAATAAAGCAGGTTCTGGATCGCTTCCTTGCCGAGATAATGGTCGATGCGGAAGATCGCCTTTTCCTCGAACACCAGATGCAGCACCCGGTTCAGCCAGCGCGCCGATTGCAGGTCGCGGCCGAACGGCTTTTCCACCATCAGCCGCGCGCCCCTGGCGCCGCCCGACTGCTCCAGCCCCTGCACCACCGGCTCGAACATCGAGGGCGGCACGGCGAGATAGTAGAGCGGACGATGGAAGCCTTGCAGCGCTTCGGTCAGCTTGTCGAAGGTGGACTGGTTGCGATAGTCGCCGCTGACGTAGCGCAACAGGCCGGCGAGCTTCCTGAACACCTTCTCGTCGACCTTGCCGACGGCAGCCTTGATGCCGTCATGGGCGCGCTCGACGAGCTGTTCGACCGTCCAGTCGTCATAGGCGATGCCGACCACAGGTTCGGTGAGGATGCCGCGCTGCACCATCGAATAGAGCGCGGGAAAGATCTTCTTGTGGGCGAGGTCGCCGGTGGCGCCGAACAGCACCAGCACGTCGGATCGTTGTTCGCTCATACCCCCTCAGCCCTTCTTCTCGACGTGGCCGCCGAAGGCGAAGCGCATGGCCGACAGGAGCTTGTCGGCGAAGGCTGACTCACCCTGCGAGGAGAAGCGGTCGAACAGTGCCGAGGAGAGCACCGGCGCCGGCACGCCGGTGTCGATGGCCGCCTTCAGCGTCCAGCGCCCCTCGCCCGAATCGGAAACGCGGCCACCGAACTTCGCCAGCGCCGGATCGTCCTTCAGCGCGCCGGCGGTGAGATCAAGCAGCCAGGAGCCGATCACCGAGCCGTGCCGCCAGACTTCGGCCACCGCCGGCAGATCGATGTCGAACTGGTAATATTGCGGCGTCGGCAGCGGACTGGTCTCGGCGTCGGCAGCACGCTTTTCCTTGCCGGCATTGGCGGCCTTCAGGATGTTCATGCCCTCGGCATAGGCGGCCATGACGCCATATTCGATGCCATTATGCACCATCTTGACGAAATGGCCGGCACCGCTCGGCCCGCAGTGCAGGTAGCCGAAGGGCGCGGTACCGGCGGCCTTGTCCGGCGTGGCCCCGGGATCCGCCCCGGGTGCCAGCGCGGCGAAGATCGGGTCGAGCCGCTTCACCGCGCGGTCCGGGCCGCCGATCATCAGGCAGTAGCCGCGCTCCAGCCCCCAGACGCCGCCGCTGGTGCCGACATCGACGAAATCGATGCCTTTCTTCGCCAGTTCGGCGGCCTGGTCGACCGCGTCGTGATAATAGGAATTGCCGCCGTCGACGACGGTGTCGCCGTCTTCCATCAGCGCCGCTACCTGATCGGCGATCTTCGGCGTGATGGCGGCCGGCAGCATCAGCCAGGCGGTGCGCGGCTTCGAAAGCCTGGAGATGAATTCCTCCATCGTCGAGGCGCCAATCGCACCGTCCTTGACGAGGGCTGCCACGGCGTCGGCGTTGATGTCGTAGACGACGCATTGGTGGCCGGCGCGCATCAGGCGCCTGACCATGTTGGCGCCCATCCGGCCCAATCCCATCATTCCGATCTGCATGATTTCTCCTGTCCTCGACGTGGCCCGCCGCATCCACGCATGAAAGCAATGGCCGCGACAATCCCTCAACCGCAGGCTTCATGCCAGTAGAATGTGAAAGGGACGCTTCAACCGTGCGTTACCCGCAGGGTCACAAAGCCGTCGCCCCGCGACGCGCCTTACGCCGTTGCGGCGTAGCCTTCGCCGGGCCTGGACGCCAGGTAGGCATGCTGCGCGAGATAGAAGCCCAGCAGGATTTCGGCGTTCAGTTCGAACACTTCCTCCATGGCCGACAGGATGTGCGAATGGGTGGCGACGTCGATTGCCTGCGCCAAGCCGATCAGGCCGACATGCAGGACGAGCAACGTATGGTCCGCCGGAGCAAGCGCCTTAAGGCTGATGCCTTGCCAGAACCGGAACAGCGCAAAGGCGACGAGGGCGATCGACCCCGCCAGCAGGATACCCACCCACAGCCAGGCAAGGTCGGCATTGAAATCCCGCGCCAGCCGGAAGACGAGGATCAGCAGGTCGTGGAAACCGTCCAACTGTCCGCCGCCGTAAAGCGGCGGAGGGTCGAACCCGAAAATCCGCGACCCGAAGCTGGTCTCGTCCATCAGTTCGGCAAAGCCGAGGAGCCCGGCAATGGCGAAGGGCAGACGCAACCCCCATCGACAGATCGCGTAAGCCGATCCCACGACGACAAGGAACAGGACAACGGCGCTCGCCATCTCGATGATACCATCCTCCTGCAAAAGGAGAGGTCGGATGCCGGGATCGAGGATCGCGGCAAGGGCCGAGACACAGGTGATCGCGCCGATGACAACCAACGCCGCGATCAGGAAGGGAAGCTGGCCGACCGTCCGCTGCGTCGCGCCTTTCAGGCTTGCTGCATGGTCCGGGGAAAACGCCTGTGCCACTGTCATCCTCCTGTAACAGAATCGACATCGATCCGTCACATGAGCCGGCTTTCCGGCAACCGAAGGACACTTTCCATCACAAACGCCCTGCCGACGGTTTTTGTTCGTGACACCGGATAGGACCGGGCGCCGGCAGAAGTCTTCCCTTGCCCGTCGGCACCATTGGTGATTACGTCACGCCGACTGGAGACGGACGATGCAGTACACGCACAACGAATACCTGTTCACGCGAGACCACAGGACGCCCGAGCAGGTCCGGGCAGCCCGGCGCGAGGCGGCGGCCGGCTGGATCGCGCTGATAAGCTTCACCGCCATCGTGCTCATAGCCGCCAAGATTTTCCTGTAAGTCCCGCCTTCCCAACGAGACGAAAAGAGCCGGCAGCACGGACATTTGAGGGCAGGACGCCGGCCTACCGGTCGGAGCCCAACCTCAGCGCAGTCAGTCGCGCTTTTCGATCACCGCGTACAGGACGTTGCGGTTTTCGCCGAAGAATACCCGCGCCTCGACGGAATTGCGGTCGACGCTGGCATTGACGATGTTCCACATGTCGGCTTCGGAACGCAGCAGCAGAACCCAGTTCATGAACGTTTCCCGGTAGCCGGCATCCGGATTGCCCTCGGCATAATTCGCGAAAAGGAAGGTTCCCCCGGGTTTCAGCATCTGGAGGCAGGTCTTGGTCAGTTTCACCGCCACCTTGTCCTGAAGATAGTCGTAGAGGCCTGAGGCGTAGACGAAGTCGAACTTGCCGAGCTTGTGGCTTCTCGCCAGCACCGTGCGCACGGAGCCGTCGATCGTCTCAACCGCGGTGCCGGCGAAATCGCGCGCGACCAGCCCGACGCTCAGCGGATCCTGGTCGAGCGCCACCCAGCGCTTCAGGCGCCCCTCGCGCAACGCGACAGACCGGTTCGCTTCCCGCAAATGGCCGGCAGCGATCGCCAGCACCTCGGTCTCGCTTCCTTTCGTGGCGGCGATCTCGTCGACATACCGGGCGAGCAGATCCCGTCGCTCGCGCGCCGCCACGCAAGAGGGAACATTCTGGGTATAGCCGTAGAGCGCCCTGCCGACTTCGGAAGCGCTTGCGACGCTGTCGGCGACGTGCGGATCGCAATAGATATAGTCCAGCAACTCGGCGTCGCCGGAATAGCCTCGCGGCTTGTCGAACGACCACCGTGTCAGCGGGTCTTCAAGAAAATAGTCGAGGACGGGGTGATTCTGGATAATGGGCGCAAGAGCGTTCCAGACATCGGCATGAAGCCGCAGGCGCAACGCTTCGAGACGCGCCATCAGCGGCTGTATGATCTCGGCCGGCGCCTTTTGCAGGTGGATCTGCTGCTGGGTGGCATGGAGGATGAGCGCAAGCTCGGCGCGCGCCTTGTCGAAAGCTTCGCTTCGGTTATCAAGCCGCCGTCCAAGGCCGGCAGCGATCGTTTCGTCCGTAATCAGACTTTTTCCGTCAAGAGCGGTAGCCACCAGAATCCCCATGGTTAACGGTTCGCCAACAGCGTCACCGGTCCTCCCCACCAGGTTTCGCGCCCGGTAGCATTCTAACGATTTCCTTGACGTCTGATTAACCCACTTTGAGCGCACCGGGGCATTTCGCGCCGGATTCCCTGTGCGATTAACCCAACCTTGTGGCCCCTGGCCCCATTGTTTGCGAGGCGTAGAGATCGCCGTCGCACGTTGGAGTTGTTGTGCGTTGAGGGCGGAAGCAACAAGCGGGCCGCAAAAGCCCTTCCTGAGAAGTCTCTCGGCGATGAGCGACTATGCGATATCCGCGCTGGGCGATCTTGCGCCGATGGAACCGGTCACCCAGGCCCAGGCGCTGCCCGAGGCCGCCGAATTGCGCAGGCTTTTCCACGAGCAATCGCAAGCGGCGCGCAGGGCCGCTGCGCGGCCCGGGCTCTACATCGCCGTCGTCGTCTATCTGTTCTTCGCAGTCGCCGATCTCCTGCTGGTGCCGGACGTCGCCATCTACACCATAACGGTGCGCTTCGCGGTCGGCGTGAGCGCGCTGGCCATTCTGGAAACCCTGCTCCGCTTCGACGCCCGCACGGAGTGGCTCGACGCGACCTGCGCGGGCGCGATCATTCTCGGCTATATCGGCTGGCTGCTGCCGACAGCCGCCAGCGTCAATCACGAAAGCGTCTCATATTATATGGTCTTCGGAACCATATTCATGATGAGCGCCAATCTTTTCTTCACGTTCCGGTTCCGGTTTTCGGTCGTAACGTCGCTGCTCATACTGTCCATACTGTACGTCGTGAATTATTTCGTGCCGTCGAGCTCGAACTACAAGCTGGTTTTCGGCGCTTTCTACATATCCTGCTTCGTATTCACGTCCTACATCAACTGGAAGCTGAACCGGGAGCGCTATAACGTCTTCCTGAATGCGCTCGAGGCCCGGAACCAGCACAAGGAAGCCACCGAGCGCGGCAAGGCCCTGCTCAGGCTGTCGCGGACCGATCCGCTGACCGGACTGGAGAACCGGCGTGCCGTCGACGAACGGCTGAGGGACCTCTGGAACGCCTGGCAGCTTCACGGCAGCACCTTTGCGGTTCTGCTGATAGACGTCGACTTCTTCAAGCGTTTCAACGACCACTACGGCCACCAGGAAGGCGATCGCTGCCTGACGCTGGTCGCCGACAGCCTTCGCCGGCTGGTGGAGATGCGCAATGCCTCGATCGGCCGCTACGGCGGCGAGGAATTCATCGTATTGTCCCCGCTGCAGACGCTCGAAGACGTCGCAAGACTGTCGGAGGAAATCCGGGAGGCCGTCGAGGTGCTGGGAATCACTCACAACGAGCGCCGGGACGGCACCCAGGTGGTTACGATCAGCGTCGGCGCGGCGTTCACGCGCGACCAGGCCGGCACGAAGCTCGAGAAGATCATCCACGAGGCGGACAGGGCGCTCTACCTGGCCAAGGCCAATGGCCGCAACTGCGCGCGTCTTTTCGACCCGAACGATCCGCAAAGCAGCGACGAGAGCGAAAATATCGCGGCGCTTCTGAAGATCGCCATCGAACGCGATCTCGTTTCGCTCGTCTTTCAGCCCATCCTCAGCGTGCGTTCCGGCCAGGTGGAAGCGCTGGAGGCCCTGATGCGGCTGACCATGCCGGACGGCACGGCCGTGCCGCCCAGCCTGTTCATCCCGGTGGCGGAGCGGACGGGGGCGATCCTGGAACTGGGCCGCTGGGCGATCAGGACGGCATGCGGCGAGCTCATGGCTAACGAGCATATCCGCACGATCAGCGTCAACGTGTCCCCCGTCCAGCTCAAGGCGCCGGGCTTCGCCGCCTCGGTGGCCGCAGCCTTGGGCGAAGCGGGCGTACCCGGCAGCCGTTTGGCCTTCGAGATCACCGAAGGGCTGGAAATGGAAATGCACTCGGACGTGCTGCGCTGCATCAGCGACCTGAAGCTGCTCGGCATAAAAATCTGGCTCGACGATTTCGGCACCGGCTTCGCCGGCCTGTCCTGGCTGCGGCTGATCGATTTCGACGTGGTGAAGGTCGACCGTTCCTTCCTGCATGATTGCGTCTCGCCCCGCGGCCAGGCCATGTTCCGCGATATTGTCGGGCTGCTACGCAACCGCGGTCAGAAAATCCTGGTCGAGGGGGTGGAGAGCGAGGAGCAGATGGACCTGCTTCGGAAACTCGCCATCGACCTGGCCCAGGGTTTCCACGTCGGCCGGCCTGCCCGGGCGGAAAGCTTCCGATCGTTCTTTCCGCCATCAAGGCGACAGAAGGCGCTCGGCAATCCGCTCTGACGTATGTCAGGTCGCTTCCGGCCCGGCCCGAAGGCCCGCCCGGATCGATAGTTTCGTTGTCGGGGAGGAAACTGGTGGAGCCAATCGGAATCGAACCGACGACCTCTTGAATGCCATTCAAGCGCTCTCCCAACTGAGCTATGGCCCCACGTTCCGGCAAAGACCGGCGCCGTTTCCGGCGTATAGTTCGGCAAGGCTTGGGAACCCGACCGTCAATGCAGGCGGCTTCTAGCGCCGCCTTTGCCCGATGGCAAGCCTCAGAAAGAGGCTTTTTCGCATCGGGCCTGAGAACCGGCGCGAAAGCCGCGCCGGCACGCCGTCAAACCTCGTCGTCGTCGTCGCCGACACCGATCATGTCGGAGACGTCGTCATTCTCCTCTTCCTCGTCTTCGAGGAAGGTGTCGTCGTCGTCATCGTCCAGTTCGACATCGTCGTCGTCGTCGCCGAGATCGGGCAGATCGTCGCCGCCCTTGGCCTCGTCATCGGCCTCTTCGAGCGAAACGATTTCGGCGCCTTCCTCCTCGGAGTCGACTTCCTTCTCCTCAACTTCATCCTCCTCTTCGACGGAAGAACCCTTGCCTTCCTCGAAATAGGAACGCGGATAGCTCTTGCCCGTGTAGGGGGAGACGATCGGATCCTTGTTCAGATCGTAGAATTTGCGGCCCGTTTCAGGGTCGATGCGTTTGGTGCCAAGTTCAGGTTTTGCCACGGCAAGCCTCGTCAAGAAAGAATGGTCCCCTTAACCGCTGTTCATGGCGCTGTCAAAGCCAAAAACCGGCTCCCAAAAGCCACCTTCGCGGTCCGTTTTCGGGATGACGCGACCGGCCCTCCATGATAGGAAAGCCGCGCAAAAACGCCACCCGGCCTGGAGCCCGGTTTCGACCAACAAGGCTCGGCCCACTTAAATCCAGGACAAGACGATGGCGCACGACGCCAAACAAATCCCCGCGACCGCGCGGCGGTCGCAAGCGCTTTCCGGCACCGCGCGCGTGCCGGGCGACAAGTCGATCTCGCACCGCTCCTTCATGTTCGGCGGCCTCGCCTCCGGCGAAACCCGCATTACCGGCCTGCTCGAAGGCGAGGATGTGCTGCGCACGGGCGCCGCCATGAAAGCCATGGGCGCGCAGATCGAGAAGAAAGGCGCCGAGTGGATCATCCGCGGCACCGGCAACGGCGCGCTGCTGGAGCCTGAAGGCCCGCTCGACTTCGGCAACGCCGGCACCGGCTCGCGCCTCACCATGGGCCTGGTCGGCACCTACGACATGGAAACGACCTTCATCGGCGACGCCTCGCTGTCCAGCCGGCCGATGGGCCGCGTGCTCGACCCCCTGCGCCAGATGGGCGTGCAGGTGTTGAAGGCCGCGCCCGGCGACCGCATGCCGATCACGCTGCGTGGCCCGAAGCACGCCGCGCCCATAACCTATCGCGTGCCGATGGCTTCGGCGCAGGTGAAGTCGGCCGTGCTTCTGGCCGGCCTCAATACGCCCGGCATCACCACGGTGATCGAGCCGGTGATGACGCGCGACCACACCGAGAAGATGCTGAAAGGTTTCGGCGCCAATCTCGATGTCGAGACTGACGAGCGCGGCGTGCGCCACATCTTCATCGAGGGGCAGGGGAAGCTCACCGGCCAGGTCATCGCCGTGCCGGGCGATCCGTCGTCGGCCGCCTTTCCGCTGGTGGCGGCGCTGATCGTGCCGGGTTCCGACATCGTCATCGAAAACGTGCTGATGAACCCGACCCGCACCGGACTCATCACCACGCTCATGGAGATGGGCGGCCGGATCGACGTCATCAACCCGCGCAGCGAGGGCGGCGAGGACGTCGCCGACCTGCGCGTGCGGCACTCGGACCTCAAGGGCGTGACGGTGCCGCCGGAGCGCGCGCCGTCGATGATCGACGAATATCCGGTGCTGGCGGTGGCGGCGGGCTTCGCCGAAGGCGAGACCCTGATGCAGGGCCTGGAGGAGTTGCGCGTCAAGGAAAGCGACCGGCTTGCCGCCGTTGCCAGCGGCCTGAAGCTCAACGGTGTCGACTGCACCGAAGGCGAGGCGACGCTTGCAGTACGCGGCATCCCCGGCGGCAAGGGCCTGGGCGGTGCCGGCAAGGGCGATGCGGTCGAAACCCATCTGGACCATCGCATCGCCATGAGCTTTCTTGTCCTGGGTCTGGCGGCGGAGAAGCCGGTCACGGTAGACGACGCCACCATGATCGCCACATCGTTCCCCGAATTCATGGGGCTCATGAAAGACCTTGGCGCAGAGATCGAACAGGAGGACTGACATGGCTGATACGAAAGTCGCGATGATCGTCGGCGGTGGCTCGGGCATGGGCGCGGCCGCGGCACGCAAGCTGGCGGCGGACGGCTTCGCCGTCGCGGTGCTGTCGTCTTCCGGCAAGGGCGAGGCGCTCGGCAAGGAACTCGGCGGCATCGGTTTCACCGGCTCGAACCAGTCGAACGACGACCTCAAGCGCTTCGTCGATCTGACCATCGGAAAATGGGGCCGTATCGACGCGCTGGTCAACGGCGCCGGCCACGGGCCGCGCGCGCCGCTTCTCGAGATCACCGACGAGCAGTGGCACACCGGCATCGACACCTATTTCATGAATGTCGTGCGGGCGACGCGTCTCGTCGCGCCGATCATGGTCGCCCAGAAGAAGGGCGCCATCGTCAACATCTCGACCGCCTGGGTGGATGAGCCGACGGCGCTGTTCCCCACCTCGGCCGTGGCGCGGGCGGGGCTCGCCGCCTACACCAAGCTGTTCGCCAACCAGTACGCGGCCGACAATGTGCGCATGAACAACGTGCTGCCGGGCTGGATAGACTCACTGCCCGCACTCGACGAACGCCGCGACAGCGTGCCGATGCAGCGCTACGGCACCAGCGAAGAGATCGCCGCGACCATCGCCTTCCTGGTCTCGGACGGCGCGGCCTACATCACCGGCCAGAACCTGCGCGTCGACGGCGGGCTGATGCGGTCGGTATGACCCGCCTCCTCATCGCCATCGACGGCCCGGCAGGCGCGGGCAAGGGCACGCTGGCCAGGAGGCTGGCGGACTACTATCACCTGCCGCATCTCGACACCGGGCTGACCTATCGGGCCGTCGCGCATATGCTGATCGCCAGGGGCTGGCCGCTGGGCGACGCCCCGCACGCCATCGAGGCGGCGAAGCTGGTCGATCTTTCCGCGCTCGACCGTTCGGTGCTGTCGGCGCACGCGGTAGGCGAGGCTGCCTCCAAGGTCGCGGTCATTCCCGAGGTGCGCAAGATCCTGGTCGACAAGCAGCGCGCCTTCGCCGCGCAACCCGGCGGCGCCGTTCTCGACGGCCGCGACATCGGCACGGTGGTGTGTCCGGATGCCAGCGTGAAACTCTACGTCACGGCGAGCGCCGAGGTGCGGGCGCGGCGGCGGCTGGCCGAGATCGAGGCCAAGGACGGATCGGGCGATTTCGCCACCATCCTCGCCGACATCGAGCGCCGTGACGAGCGCGACATGGGCCGCGCAGACTCGCCGCTGAAGCCCGCTGCCGACGCGCACTTGCTCGATACGTCGGAAATGGATATAGAGGCCGCGTTCCGCGCCGCGCGCGCCATCGTGGACGATGCGCTCGCCAAACGGGACACAGCCTGATCGGCTTTTTTGCTTCACGCCGTTGGTGACGGCAGGCAGAATATCCATATCAGGTGAAACCAGCCTGCCAGCATTCTTCATGCGCCGAGTTTTTTGCCGCTTATGCGGCTAGGGCTTCCAAAGGAAACCCGGAACGCCGGCAGGCCAACCGCAACGCTAACCCACGGCGCCCGCCTCCATGAGGAGGCTTTTCAGGAGACCATATGTCAGTAGCTACCCCCACTCGCGACGATTTCGCGAGCATGCTCGAAGAATCATTCTCGCCCGGCCATTCGGGCGAAGGCCAGGTCGTGCGCGGTCTCGTCACCGCGATCGAGAAGGACATGGCCATCATCGACGTCGGCCTCAAGGTCGAAGGCCGCGTGCCGCTGAAGGAATTCGGCGCCAAGGGCAAGGACGCCAAGGAAGGCGGCCTCAAGGTCGGCGACACTGTCGAAGTCTATGTCGAGCGCATCGAAAACGCGCTGGGCGAAGCCATGCTGTCGCGCGACAAGGCACGCCGCGAAGAGTCGTGGGTGCGCCTCGAAGAGAAGTTCTCCAAGGGCGAGCGCGTCGAAGGCGTCATCTTCAACCAGGTCAAGGGCGGCTTCACCGTCGATCTGGACGGCGCCGTGGCCTTCCTGCCGCGTTCGCAGGTCGACATCCGCCCGATCCGCGACGTCACCCCGCTGATGCACAACCCGCAGCCCTTCGAGATCCTCAAGATGGATCGCCGCCGCGGCAACATCGTCGTCTCGCGCCGCACCGTGCTCGAAGAGAGCCGCGCCGAGCAGCGCTCGGAGATCGTCCAGAACCTCGAAGAGGGCCAGGTGGTCGAGGGCGTGGTCAAGAACATCACCGACTACGGTGCGTTCGTCGACCTCGGTGGCATCGACGGCCTGCTGCACGTCACCGACATGGCGTGGCGCCGCGTCAACCATCCGACCGAGATCCTCAACATCGGCCAGACGGTCAAGGTGCAGATCATCCGCATCAACCAGGAAACGCACCGCATCTCGCTCGGCATGAAGCAGCTCGAGAGCGATCCCTGGAACGACATCGGCACCAAGTTCCCGATCGGCAAGAAGATCACCGGCACGGTCACCAACATCACCGACTACGGCGCGTTCGTCGAGCTGGAGCCGGGCATCGAGGGCCTCATCCACGTCTCAGAAATGTCGTGGACGAAGAAGAACGTGCACCCCGGCAAGATCCTGTCGACCTCGCAGCAGGTCGACGTGGTGGTGCTGGAGGTCGATCCGGCCAAGCGCCGCATCTCGCTCGGCCTCAAGCAGACGCTGGAGAACCCGTGGGAAGCGTTCGCCCGCAGCCATCCGGTCGGCAGCCAGGTCGAAGGCGAGGTCAAGAACAAGACCGAGTTCGGCCTGTTCATCGGCCTCGACGGCGACGTGGACGGCATGGTGCACCTCTCCGACCTCGACTGGACGCGTCCGGGCGAGCAGGTCATCGAGGAGTACAACAAGGGCGACATGGTCAAGGCCCAGGTGCTCGACGTCGACATCGAGAAGGAGCGCATCTCGCTCGGCATCAAGCAGCTTTCGCGTGACGCGGCCGGGGATGCCGCAGCTTCCGGCGAACTGCGCAAGAATGCCGTGGTGACGTGCGAAGTGACCGGCATCAAGGACGGCGGCCTCGAGGTCAAGCTGGTCGAGAGCGGTCTGGAGACCTTCATCAAGCGCTCCGACCTGTCGCGCGACCGCGACGAGCAGCGCCCCGAGCGCTTCACCGTCGGCCAGAAGGTCGACGCCCGCGTCATCGCCTACGACAAGAAGACCCGCAAGCTGCAGGTCTCGATCAAGGCGCTGGAAATCGCCGAGGAGAAGGAGGCCGTCGCGCAGTACGGCTCGACCGACTCCGGCGCTTCGCTGGGCGACATCCTGGGGGCCGCGCTGAAGAAGCAGGGCAACTAAGGTCTATTCGACATCCGGTCGCGCCGTTTTCCGCGGCGCGGCCGACAGGAATAAAAAGAACCCGCCGGATCGCTCCGGCGGGTTCTTTCGTTTCACGACGGGAAAGAGCTGTCTGTATCAGGCCTGCCCATAGAGCGGCACCAGCGCGCCGCTCATCGCCCGGTTGGCCGGCGAGGCGAGATAGACGACCGTCTCGGCCGCCGCGTCGAGCGCTACCCAGCGAGCGGGATTGGCGTCTGGCATGGCGGCGCGATTGGCCGGCGTGTCGAGCGTCGAGGGCGCGATGGCGTTGACCAGGATGTCCTTCGCCTTGACCTCCTCCGCCAGCGCCACGGTCATCGCGGCCACCGCCGCCTTGCTGGCGGCATAGGCGACCATGCCGGCGCCGCGGCGCGGATCGAGGCCGGGACGGGCCGAGACGTTGACGATGCGGCCGCCGGTTTCGGCAGCCAGCATGGCGCGCAGCGCCGCGCGGCAGCACAGGAAGGCTGTGCGTACGTTGGTTTCCATCATCTCCGCGAAGGACGCGGATTCGGTCTTGTCCAGGGGGGCGGCGGCGAATCCGCCGGCGATGTGGATGGATGCCCACAGCTCCGGCACGTCGCGGTAGAACTCGTCCACCACCGCCGGATCGGCGAGATAGATGTTGTGGACGAGGCGGACGCGTTCGTGCCCCTCGAAACCGAAACCGGGGGGTGCGGCGGCGTGGCTGTTCGGCACATGGCAGATCGCGCCTTCATCGAGGAGCCGCGACACCACCGCCGTGCCGAGCGCGCCGGTGCCGCCCGTCACCACAACATGCCTGCCTGCCAAAGTCGCAGTCATTCTCACTTCAATCCCGTTTTCACCCCGATAGGACCGTCGCGCCTTTTCGGTTGTCACTCAACCGAAATCTCGATGAGGCGGGGTTTTTGCGCGAGCCGGGCGCGCAGCAACGCCTCGCCCAGCTCTGACGGGCCGGCCAGACGCTCGGCTTCGATGCCGTAGGCCTCGGCAATCTTCAGAAAATCCGGCGGCATCGGCGACACGCCGACCGGTTCGACGCCGACGTCGCGCATCGATGTCTCGATCTCTCGATAACCGCGATTGTTCCACACCACGAAGATGACATTGGCGCCCGAATCCAGTGCCGCGCCGATCTCCGGCAAAGTGAACTGGAAGCCGCCGTCGCCGGTGAGGCAGACGACCGGCGCGTCCGGAACGGCGAGTGCCGCACCGATGGCCGCCGGCGGGCCGTAGCCCAGCGCACCGAAGCCGGTCGCGGCGCTGAACCAGCCGCCGGGACGGTCATGGTCGTAATAAAGATTGGCGGCATAGACCGGCTGAGTGGAATCGCCGACGATGAGCGCGCCGGGCAGGGCGTCGCGGATCGTTTCCACGACTTTCACCTGTGCCTGCGCGGCCGGATCGATCTCCGCCCATGCGGCGTCACGCGTGGCGGCGGCACGGGCGACGCCAGGGGTGGCCGGTCGCGCTCCGCCGCCATCGGCTCTCGCGGCGACCTGTTGTGAGGAGGCATGGTGGCCGGTCTCGTCCAGTTCCGCCATCAACGCCTCCAGCGCTCTTGCACAATCGGCCTGGATGGAAACCGTGGCTGACCGCCGCGCCAGTTGCGCCGCGTCGATGTCGATGCGCACCAGATTGGCCGGCAGGGCAAAGCCGCCGTCGCCATACATATCGTAGTCGGTCGGACCGAACTCGGTGCCGGCGGCGACGACGAAATCGGCATCTGCCATCAGCGCGCGCACGGCCTTGAGGCTGGGGCTGGCGGGCACAGTGAGCGCATGGCGGTGCATCAGGCCGCGCGCATTGGCGGTCTGGACGACCGGTGCGTCGAGCCGCTCCGCCAGGGCGCGCAGTTGCGCTTCCGCCCGCTTCGCGCCGCCACCGGCCAGGATGAGCGGCCGCCGCGCAGCTTCCACAAGCCGTGCCGCCTCGGCGATAGCGGCCGTATCAGGGTCTGCCGGCGCCGTATTGGGCCGCGACGGCACCAGCCCGTCGGCCGGCACTGTCATGACGTCGATGGGAATCTCGATATGCACTGGTCCCGGCCGGGACGAGGCAAACCGTGCAAAGGCGGATGCCAATGCGCCGGGCAGTGCGCGCGCCTCGGCGATGCGGGTGGAGGTGAGCGCCACCTTCTCCGTCATGCCGCGCTGGTCGGGCATCTCGTGCAGGTGGCCCAGTCCCTTGCCGAGCGTCGGCATGGCGTTGACGCCCGAGATCACCAGCATCGGCACGGAATCGGCGCGCGCCTGCGCCATGGCGGTGACGGCATTCGTCAGGCCCGGCCCGGTGATGACGAAGGCCACGCCGGGCTTTCCCGAAGCGCGGGCGTAACCGTCCGCCATGAAGGCGGCGCCCTGTTCGTGCCGCGGCGTGACGTGGCGGATCTTCGAGCGCGCCAGCCCGCGATACAGCTCCACCGTATGGACGCCCGGAATGCCGAACACGGTGTCGACGCCGTGGGCCTCCAGCAGCGTGATGAGGGCTTCGCCGAGGGTGGTCATTGCCTGAGGATCGGCCGCGTCAGACAGGTCGGGCCGCCCTCGCAGGCAATGCAGAGCGCATCGGCCTCGAAGGTCTGGACCGCACAGCCGGCAGCCCGCATGGCGGCGGCCGTCTTCAAGAAGCCGGCGACGGCGATCACCTGTCGCGGTGCGGTGGCCAGCACGTTGAGGCTGAGCCCGTTCGAGGCGGCGAATTCGTCGGCGTCGCCATGGACGAGCGCGATGCCGCGCTCGCGCAGGAGCTGGTAGAAAGCAGCCGGCAGGAGCGGGGCATAGACCAGCGCCAGATCGTCGGCCAGCGGCGAGATTACCGATTGCAGATGCAGGCAGGCTTCCTCGCCCTGCCACAGCGGCAAGTCGAAGCCAAGGACGGAGACGCCTTTCGGCTCAAGCAGGCCGGCGAGTTGACGGATACCGGCCTCGTTGGTGCGCACGCCACGACCGACGGCCAGCGTCTTGGCGTCAACCCACACGCAATCGCCGCCCTCGACCCGGCCCGGCGCCTCGATGCTGCCGAGAACCGGAATACCCATGCGCCGGTAGGCGGCGGCGTGCAGCGCCGGTTCCGGCTCGCGCAGCACCTTGCCCATCGACAGGACGATGGCACCGTGGTCGGTCATCAGCGAGGGATCGTGGGTGAAGACTGAGTCCGCCAGCCCGTCGTCGGCATCGGTCAGCCATTCGATTTCGGCGCCGTTGGCGGCGACCAGCTTCGCCAGTTCCTCATGCTGGAGCGCCGCCTTGCCAGCCTCGAAGCCCGGCCCATAGTGCCATTCCGACGCTCTGGCGCGCGGCATGGCGCTGGCGGCCGAGCGCATCAGCACGCGCCTGAGCGGTGCGGCCATGGATTGCGAACCGTAAGCTTTCACGCGCGCCTCATTCCTGAAAAAATAAGAGAAAATTTCATGTACCGGCATTTATACACTTGCATCCGACCGCCGCAAGTGCCGTAATATGCCGCAAAAATGGGGAGCGCGCCGACGGCTCTTGGGCCGCAAAGGCGCAGTCGGTGACGGGATATGCGCAGCCGGACGAGTATCCGACAACGGGGCAGGCGCCACGCGGAGGCGGCGGTTTGACGGCCGGCACGCAGGTATCCCAGGCACGGTCTTCAGGTGGACAGGCCCCCGCCGAAGCCATCCATGTCGAGAACCTGCACAAGAAGTTCGGCGAGTTGCATGTGCTGAAGGGCGTGTCGCTGTCGGCGCGCGACGGCGAGGTGGTCGCCATCATCGGTGGTTCCGGCTCCGGCAAGTCGACGCTGCTGCGCTGCATCAACTGCTTGGAAAATCCGACCAGCGGCATCATCCGCGTCAACGGCGAGGAAATCCGGCTGAAGGCCGACAGCCATGGCAACAGCGTGCCGGCCGACCGCCGGCAGATTGAGCGCATCCGCTCGCGGCTCGGCATGGTGTTCCAGAGCTTCAACCTGTGGAGCCACATGACGCTTCTGGAAAACGTCATCGAGGTTCCCATCCATGTCCTCGGCGTCAAGCGCGAGGAGGCGATCCGCACCGCCGAGGCGCTGCTGGCGCGCGTCGGCCTCGCCGACAAGCGCGACGTCTATCCCGCCTTCCTGTCCGGCGGCCAGCAGCAGCGCGCGGCGATCGCGCGCGCGCTCGCCATCCAGCCTCGCGTCATGCTGTTCGACGAGCCGACCTCTGCGCTCGACCCGGAACTGGTCGGCGAGGTGCTCAAGGTGATCGGCGACCTGGCGCGCGAGGGTCGCACCATGGTGCTGGTGACGCACGAGATGAAGTTCGCCCGCGAGGTCGCGAGCCATGTCGTCTACCTCTGCAACGGGCTGGTCGAGGAGGAGGGGCCGCCCGACCAGCTTTTCGGCGCACCGAAATCCGAGCGGCTCAAACAGTTCCTGCGCAATGTGGGATGAACCGGCAACAGGGTTGAAACAGGACGGGAAACGTCCGCCAAGAACGGGAGAACGAACATGAAGACAATTTTCAAGATGACTTTCGCGGCCGCAGCATTGACGCTTGCCGGCGCATGGTCGGCCAGCGCCGAGGAGATCAAGGTCGGCTTTTCGCCTGAAGCCTATCCGCCCTTCTACAGCCAGGACGCCTCCGGCAAATGGGGCGGCTGGGAGGTCGACATCACCATGGCGATCTGCGCCGAGGCCAAGCTCGACTGCGTGCTGACGCCGATCCCGTGGGACGGCCTCATTCCGGCGCTCAAATCGAAGAAGATCGACACCATCATGAACTCGATGTCGATCACCGCCGAGCGCGAGAAGGAGATCGACTTCTCCGACAAGTACTACAACACGCCGACCGCGATCATCGGGCCGAAGGACCAGAAATTCGACGCCACGCCGGACGGCGTGAAGGGCAAGATCCTCGGCGTCCAGGTTTCGACGGTTCATGCCGCCTACGCCAAGAAGCACTTCGGCGGCATCGCCGCCGAGATCAAGGAATACCAGACGCAGGATGAGGCCAACCAGGATCTGGTCGCCGGCCGCATCGACGCCACGCAGGCCGATTCCATCGCGCTCGACGCCTTCCTGAAATCGGACGAGGGCAAGGCCTGCTGCGACCTCAAGGGCTACGTCGCGCCCGACCTCGAAGTGCTCGGCCCCGGTGTCGGCGCCGGCGTGCGCAAGGGCGACACGGAGCTGAAGGACAAGATCAACGCCGCCATCAAGGCGGTCCGCGCCAACGGCAAATACGCCGAGATCACCAAGAAGTACTTCGACTTCGACATCTACGGCGACGACGCCCAGTCGAACTGACGGCGACGGCCGGTCATGCACTCCGGCATGGCCGGCGTCCTTTTGCCTCCGGCCCGGCAGGACCGTGCCGGAGGTGACGATGCGGGGGACGTGACCTGATCGACGCTCTGGCAGGCCTGTTCGGCAACGGCACTTTGGGGCTCCTGGCGCTGGAGCCGCCGGGGCGTGGTTCCTTCCTGCTCGCCGGCTTCCTCAATTCGGTGATGATCGCCGTCGGCGCCACCGTCGTCGGCCTCTGCCTCGGCGTCTGCGGCGCCTGGTGCAAGCTCTACGGCGGGCCGGTGGCGCGCGACCTCGCCGCCGTCTACACAACCATCGTGCGCGCCGTGCCGGAACTGGTGCTGATCCTGATCCTCTATTTCGCCGGCGCCGACCTGCTCAACAAGGCACTGGCCGCCTTCGGCTACCCGCCGACCGATATCCCAGGCGTCGCGGCCGGCATCTTCGTGCTCGGCGTCGTGCAGGGCGCCTATTCGACCGAGGTGCTGCGCGGCGCGATCCTCGCCATCCCGCAGGGCCAGATCGAGGCAGCCCGCGCCTACGGCATGTCGCCGTCGCTGATCATGCGGCGCATCACCCTGCCGGCGATGCTGCCCTTCGCCATTCCGGGACTGGCGAACCTGTGGCTGATCGCGACCAAGGATACAGCGCTCCTGGCCATCGTCGGCGTCAACGAGTTGACGCAGGTGACGCGCACCGCTGCCGGCGCGACAAAGGCCTATTTCACCTTCTTCATGGCCGCCGGCGCGATCTATCTGGCGCTGACGCTGTTCTCCGGCGCCTTCATCGGCCGCATCGAGCGCTGGGCGCGGCGCGGCATGCCCTCGGTCGCGGGAGCCGGCCGATGAGCGAAGCGCTGATGGACGTCAGGCCGAAGCGAACGGCGACGAACTGGCTGAAGCCGCACCGCATCGTGCTGATCGCCATCGGCCTGGCGATCGTGCTGGCGTCGATCTTCCTGATGCGCTGGGACTGGCTGCCGCAATACATGCCGCTGGCGATCCAGGGCATCTGGCGGACCATCTGGCTCCTGGTGGTGACGTCGGTGCTGGGCATCTCGCTCGCCATACCCCTCGGCCTCGCGCAGGCGGCAGGGCCGGTCTGGCTCGCCGCTCCCGCCAAGACGTTCTGCACCATCATCCGCGGCACGCCGCTTCTGTTGCAACTGTGGCTGCTCTACTACGGGCTCGGTTCTCTGTTCCCGCAATTCCCGTGGATTCGCGACTCCTTCCTGTGGCCGTATCTCAGGCAGGCCTGGCCCTATGGCGTGCTGTCGCTGACCTTGTCCTATGCAGGCTACGAGGGCGAGGTGATGCGCGGCGCCTTCGCCGGTGTGCCGCGCGGCCAGCTGGAAGCGGCCCGCGCCTTCGGCATGAGCCGTTTCACCATCTTCCGCCGCATCTGGCTGAAACAGGCGCTGCACCGGGCGCTGCCAACTCTGGCCGGCGAGACGGTGCTGCAACTCAAGGCGACGCCGCTGGTCGCCACCATCACCATGGTCGACATCTATGCCGTCGCCTCTCGCGTGCGGCAGGACCTGTTCGTCACCTACGAGCCCTTGCTGCTCTTGGCCGCCGTCTATATGGCGATAACCGGCGTCATCGTCTTCCTGTTCCGCAAGCTCGAAGCGCGCATTCCGACGCGCATCGGCTGACAGCGGCGCAGGCAGCATGACGGATTTCGAACCGGAACCGAAACCATGCAACTGAGCCTCGAACAGGCGACCGCCCTTTGCCGCATGGCCGCCCTCGGCGCAGGCGCCGGCGAGGAGGTGGCCGACCTGCTGGCGCGCGCCACCGTGACGGCGGAAGCCGAAGGCAACGCCGCCGTCGGCCTGTCGCATCATCTCGACTACCTCGAATCGCTTGCGGCCGGCCGCATCGACCGCCATGCCGAGCCCGCCATCACCCGGCCGGCGCTCGCCGTTTTCCTGTCGGACGCCCGGCGCGGCGTCGCTCACACCGGTTTCGAGCGTGCGCTGGACGATGTCGCCAAGGCGGCGCGGCTGTTCGGCATCGCCGTCTTCGCGCAGAAGAACGCGTATACGTGCGGGGCGCTGGGTTGGTTCACGCGCCGGCTGGCCGAACGAGGACTGGTGGCGCTGGCCGCCACCAACGGGCCGGCGCTGCTGGCCGGCGGCGGCTCGATCAAGCCGGTCTACTGCACCAATCCGCTGTCCTTCGCGGCGCCCGTCGCCGGCGGCGCACCGCTGGTCATCGACCAGGCGTCGAGCGCCACCGCTTTCGTCAAGGTCCGCCAAGCGGCCGAGGCCGGCAAGGCGATCCCCGATGGCTGGGCTGTGGACGTCCACGGCAACCCGACTACCAATCCGGCCGAGGCGATGAAGGGCGCGTTGCTTGCCTTCGGCGGCAATCGCGGCGCCAATGTCGCGCTGATGGTGGAGGTGCTGGCGGCCGGCCTGTCGGGCGCCAACTGGTCGCTCGATGCCCCCGGTTTCACCGAAGGCGCCGAAAGCCCCGGCTCCGGCCTGTTCGTCGTCGCCATTTCTCCTGTTCTGTTCGATGCCGATTTCGAGGATCGTCTCGGCAAACAGATCGAGCGGCTGAGGCGACGCTATGGCGTGCACATTCCCGGCCGCAGCGGCGCGGAGGCAGCCGAAAAGGCAGCGGCGCGCGGCCTCACAGTGTCGAAGGAGGTGGTGCAACGCATCTCCGACTTCGCCGCGCGATACGGCGGATAGACGGCCAACCCCTACAGCAGGCCCGCCCGCTCGGCCTCGTGGCGCAGATTCTGGCGGGGACGCGGGCCGATCTGCTGGATAACCAGTCCGGCGGCAAGCGAGCCCAGATCGCCGCAATGCTTCAGGTCGAGCCCCTTGGTGTAGCCGTGCAGGAAACCGGCGGCATAAAGATCGCCGGCGCCGGTGGTGTCGACCAGTTCACTGATCTGCGTCGCCTGGATGACGACCGTCTCGCCGCCGCGCACGATCACCGAACCCTTTTCCGAGCGGGTGACGGCGGCGATGCGGCAATCCTTGCGGATCTGCGCCAGCGCCTCGTCGAAGGAAGCCGTCTGGTAGAGCGATTTGATCTCATGCGAATTGGCGAACACCAGATCGACGGTGCCAGAACGCATCAGGTCGAGGAACTCGCCGCGATAGCGGTCGACGCAAAACGAGTCCGACAGCGTCATCGACACTTCGCGCCCGGCGGCGTGGGCGATTGCCGCGGTCTGGCGGATCGCTTCCTTGGCGCGCGGCGGATCCCACAGATAGCCCTCGAAATAGGTGACGGCAGCACCTTTCGCCTTTTCAGGCTCGACATCCTCCGGGCCAAGCTCGACGCAGGCGCCGAGATAGGTGTTCATCGAGCGTTCGCCGTCGGGGGTGACGAAGATCATCGAGCGCGCGGTCGGGGCACCGCTTTCAAGAGGCATGGTGTCGAAGGCGACGCCCTGGGCGTGGATGTCGTGCGCGTAGATCTCGCCGAGATGGTCCTTTGCGACCTTGCCGAAATAGGCGGCGCGGCCCCCGAAGGAGGCGACACCGGCCGCCGTGTTGCCGGCGGAGCCGCCGGATGCCTCGATCGCCGGCCCCATGCGCGAATAGAGCAGTTCGGCGCGGTGCGTGTCGATGAGGTTCATCGCGCCCTTGACGATGCCGTTCGTCTCCAGGAACGCTTCGTCGCACTGGGCGATGATATCGACAATGGCATTGCCGATGCACAGAACGTCGTATTGGCTCATCGGGCTCCCCGCGCGGTGCTGCTCACCGCGGGCGGTTCTAGCCGCTTGCACCGGATTTGCAACCCGGCGCCGCCGTCAGGCCTTGTTGCCGGCGAACAGCCCCTGCAGGTCGCCGAAGGCCATCGCCTCCCTGGCATAGTCGAAGGTTCCGGCCTCCAGCATCTCGACCGCCGCGCGCCGCACGGCGCCGAACGCCGCCGTCGTCAGCTTCGAGCCGACCGATATGCGCCTGACGCCGGCCGCCGCCAGTTCCGAAACCGAGAAGCCCGGCACGGCGAGCACGTTGACCGGCTTCGACACGGACGAGCAGACGGTGCGCACCATCTCGACGCTGGAAAGGCCGGGCGCGTAGAGAACGTCGGCGCCCGCCTTCTCGAAGGCCTGCAAACGCCTGATCGTGTCGTCGAGGTCGGGGCGGCCATGCAGGAAATTCTCGGCGCGGGCGGTGAAGACGAAATCCCGCTTCAGCGATCGCGCGGCCTCGGCGGCGGCGGCGACACGCTCGACCGCATGCGAGAACTCGTAGATCGGCTGGCTCTCGTCGCCGGAAAAATCCTCGATGGAGCAGCCGGCAAGACCGGCGGCCTCGGCGGCGAAGATCGTTTCGGCGGCGCGCTCGGGGCTGTCGCCCTTGCCCTTTTCGAGATCGGCCGACACGGGCAGGTCGGTGGCGCCGACCAGTTCGCGGCAGTGATGGATCATCGCCTCGAAGCCGACGGCGCCGTCGGCCAGGCCGCGCGAGAAGGCATAGCCGGCGCTCGTCGTCGCCAGCGCCTTGTAGCCGAGCGAGGCGAGCAGCCGGGCGGTGCCGATATCCCAGGGGTTCGGGATGACGAAAGTGGAAGCGTGCAGATCGCGGAAAACCTTGCCCTTGTCCATGGAACGTCTCCTAGAAGCTGAATTTGATGCAAGGTAGTCTTCCGGCATTGGCCGGGCAAACGAATGCGATTGGCTCAGACGCAGGCTCCTGCCATTTGCCCGAAAGTGCTTCTCGTTCTCTTCGGCGAGCCGCGCGAAAGCATCGGAATCGGGTTCGTAGCGCGCCGCGACAGCGAAAGATGCGGGAGCAGCCCTAGGCGGAAATGGGGATGAGTCCGGCCAGCTTGCGCATGTCGTCGAACAGGATGCCGCCGGCCAGTTCCAGCCCGTCGGGATCGGCATAGGCGTCGCCATGATAGGAAAACACGCGCATGCCGGCGGCGATGCCAGCCATCGTACCGGCGACGCTGTCTTCGATGACGACGCAGTCCATCGGCGCCACGCCCATCGACTGTGCCGCATGGAGGAAAAGATCCGGGAACGGTTTCGCCCGGCCGACCATCGTGGCGGAATACATGGCGTGCTCGAACAGCGGCAGTAGGCCGGTGGCGCCGAGCGTGATGTGCATCTTCGTCACCCGCGCGGAAGAGGCGACGCAATAGGGGATGCCGGCGGTGCGCACGGTATCGATGAAGGTGCGCACATGCGGCACGGCCTCGACCCGGCCGCCGAGGAGTTCCGGCAGGCCGGCGTTCCAGCGCTCGACGAAATCGGCGCCGAGGCTGGCGCCGGCGGCCTCCACCTCCTGCTGCACGGACACCATGGAGCGGCCGGAGAAATATTTGCGGCAATGCTCGAAGGTGACCGGATAGCCGGCCTCGGTCAGCCAGGCGGCCAGCCGCTCGTTGGCGATATTCTCGGTGTCGACCAGCACGCCGTCGCAGTCGAAGATCACCAGCTTCGGCGCTGCCATACTCACGCCGTCCCGGTCGAGCCGAAGCCGCCGGCGCCTCGCGCGGTGCCGTTGGCGAGGCTGCGTTCTTCGACCCGGACCTGCACGACCGGCGCAAAGACGATCTGGGCCACGCGCATGCCGCGCTCGACGGTGAAATCCTCGTCGCCGAGATTGACCAGCAGCACCTTCACCTCGCCACGATAGTCGCTGTCGACGGTGCCGGGCGTGTTGAGGCAGGTGATGCCGTGCTTCAGCGCCAGGCCGGAGCGCGGCCGGACCTGACCTTCCAGGCCCTCGGGGATTTCCATGACCAGCCCGGTCGGCACCAGCACCCGGCGGCCGGGCAGGATCAATAGCGGCCGATCCTCCGGCACGGCGGCGCGCAGGTCCATGCCGGCCGCACCCGAGCTCTCATAGGCGGGCAGGGGCAGACCCTCGCCATGCGGCAAGCGGACGAAGCCGATCAGGGGGATGACGGATTGCTGGGAGGGAGCGGACATGGCGGCGATCCTATCGGCCAGGGGACGGCGCGGGTCAATCGGCGGGCGGTCGCTTTCAACGGCTTTTCTCAATACCCGTCATGACATGCCGGCAGGTTGGTTGCAGCTTGCCGACAAAGGAGGCGGAAAAATGCCGTGTTCACGCTTTTTTACCCATGATCGGCGATTCTGGTGCAGGCGTCGCGAGCCAAGGAGAGGCGATCATGTGCCGTTGGGCGGCCTATCTCGGGGAACCGGTCTTCCTGGAAGACATCGTCACCGCGCCCTGCCATTCGCTGATCGAGCAGAGCCACCACGCGCTGGAGGCGAAGACACCGACCAACGGCGACGGCTTCGGCGTCGCTTGGTACGGCGACCGGCCGGAACCCGGCCTCTACCGCGACATCCTGCCGGCATGGTCCGACCCGAACCTGAAAAGCCTGTGCCGGCAGATCAGGTCCCGGCTGTTCCTGGCGCATGTGCGCGCCTCGACCGGCGGCGCTACCAGCCGCGCCAATTGCCATCCCTTCATCCTCGGTCGCTGGGCCTTCATGCACAACGGCCAGATCGGCGGTTTCGAGAAGATCCGGCGCCCCCTTGAGGCCGGCCTGACCGACGACCTCTATGAACGGCTCGAAGGCGGTACCGATTCGGAACTCTTCTTTCTTCTCCTGTTTGCCGAGGGGTTGGAACAGGACCCGCAGGGCGCGATGGAACGCGCCACCCGGCGCGTCATCGCGGCACAACGCGGTGCCGGCATCGAGCCGTCCTTCAAGCTCACCGCAGCGCTGGCCGACGGGCAGACGCTTTACGCCGTGCGCTACACCACGCACGCCACCGCGCCGACACTCTATGCGTCGGCCTTCGGCGAGGGCCGCTGCATCATGTCCGAACCGCTCGACCGCGACGGTTGCGACTGGCAGGCAGTGCCGCCGGGCAGCTTCGTCACGCTGACCCGGCAAGGCATGACGGTGCGGCCGTTCGAGCCGGCAAGCGAGGACCTGGCGCTGGCCGGCTGACGGCGCCGCTCGCCCCCTGGCGATCCCGCCGTATCCGCCACGGCGGCGGCGCCATCCTGGCGATGTGAGACGGCTGCGCGCTCCCATTTGCAGCGGTCGTGGCGTGCCGATCCTCGCCGGAGCCGCAGCATCGGGTTCCTTGCTGTTCCGGCTGCATTTCCCCGCCTCGGGATCTGGCGAAAAGCTCCTATCCGCCCTAGCGCCGATGTCGCTGACGCCTACGTGAATTTTCATACTTGACTTCAATACGTACGTACGTATTATTCCGTTCATGGCTAGACAATCGCTCCGTGAAACACTTCTCGACGCCGGCTTCCGCACCCTCTGGGACGCCGGCTACTCCGCCTCAGGCGTCCGCGACATCGTCGCGGCGGCAGGGGCAAAGCCGGGCTCCTTCACCAACCACTTCCCGTCCAAGGAAGCGTTCGTCGGCGAGGTGCTTGACCGCTACTTCGCCTATGTCTCCGGACTGGTGGAAACGGCCCTTGCCGCCGACGGCACGCCGCCGGTGGGCCGCCTGAAGCGCTATCTCGACGTCATCACCTCGAAGCTAGAGGCCGCCGACTGGGCGCGCGGCTGCATGATCGGAAACCTCAGCCTGGAGACTGTCGTGCACAGCGAGCCGCTGCGGCAGCAACTGGTGTCCATCTTCGAGCGCTGGCGCCAGCCCTTCGCCGACTGCATCCGCGAAGGCCAGGCGTCGGGCGAGATCGACGACCGGTTCGAAGCCGACGACCTCGCCGATTTCCTTCTGTCGTCGTGGCAGGGGGCGATGCTGCGCATGAAGGTGGAGCGCAGCCCCGAACCGCTGGAGCGGTTCAAGAGGATCATCTTCGCAACAACATTTGGAAAGGTTCCGTCATGAGTGCCGACCAGACTTTGAAGCAGCAGCGCCACGAGATCGACGTACTCGATTCGACGATGAGCTACGTCGAGGCGGGCGGAGACGGGCCGACCGTCCTGTTCCTGCACGGCAACCCGACCTCGTCCTATATCTGGCGCAACATCATTCCCCACGTCGCACCGGTCGGCCGCTGCATCGCGCCCGACCTGATCGGCTACGGGCAGTCCGGCAAGCCCGACATCGCCTACCGTTTCTTCGACCAGGTGCGCTATCTCGACGCCTTCATCGAAAAGCTGGGCATCGGCGACATGGTGCTGGTGGCGCAGGATTGGGGCACGGCGCTCGCCTTTCACCTGGCGTCGCGGCGGCCGCACCGCATTCTCGGCCTCGCCTTCATGGAATTCATCCGGCCCTTCGACCGCTGGGAGGATTTTCACCAGCGCGACGAGGCGCGCGCCTTGTTCAAGGCGTTCCGCACGCCCGGCCAAGGCGAAAAGCTCGTTCTCGAGGACAATATCTTCATCGAGCGGGTGCTGCCCGCTTCGGTGATGCGCAAGATGAGCGCCGAGGAGATGGACGCCTACCGTGCGCCCTTCCCGACGCCGGCCTCACGCAAGCCGATCCTGAGCATGCCCAACGAAATGCCGATCGGAGGTCTGCCCGCCGATGTCGCGGCCATCAGCGCGCACGACCACCGGGCGCTCCACCTTTCGACCTACCCGAAAATCCTGTTCCACGGCGAGCCTGGCGCGCTGGTTTCGCCCGCCGCAGCCAATGCCTTCGCGGCCACCCTGACCGACTGCAAGGTGATAAACCTCGGCCCCGGCGCGCACTACCTGCAGGAAGACCATCCCGACATGATCGGCGCCGCCCTGCGCGACTGGGTCCCGGCAATTGCCGCGAGGGAGCACAAAGCCGCGGTGGCCTGATGCGGCAGTTCCACTGGCATACGACGCGATCGGCAGCCGGCATAGGCGCGGCTGCCGACCTTTCCTGTGTAACTGGCGCGGTATCGCCCTGGATCGTCAGCCTATATGAAAAGTTTGGCAAACCGGCTGAGATAGAGCGGCCAGCCCTGATCGCCGGCAACGCCGTCGCGCTCGCTTTCCCAGCCCATACCGTGGCGGTCGAGGTTGCGATGCTCGATCTCGACGCGCGTTCTGCTCGGCGTCTCGGCGGTGAAGCGCACTTCCCATTCGCTCGTCTTGTCGGGGTCCATCTCGATCTGCCAGCGCGGGCTGATGTCCCAGCTCAGCAGCAGGCGGTCGGGCGGCTCATAAGCCAGCACGCGCGCCCAGCGGCATTCGCTGCCGTCAGTGCCACGATCATAGATATGGCCACCGACGTGCCGCTCGAAGACCGTCTCGGCGATCGGCACGGCAAGCAGGTTGTGCTCGGGCGGCTTGAAGCTGCCGAAGTCCTCGGTGAAAACCTTGAAGGCTCGCTCGATCGGCGCTTCGACGACGACGGATTGCCTCACGGTTGCGATGGGCACATGCGTGTTCATGTCTGCTCCTCTTGCGGTTGCCGTTCGCCGGGCTGCTCCACGGCGATCTTGTAGGCCGCCAGCGTCCGGCTCCAGAACCGATCGAGCCAGGCCCGCATCTGGCCAAGGCCCTCCGGGTCGATCTGGTAGACGTTGGAAGCCCCCCGGGGCTCGGCGCGGACCAGCCGGGATTCGCGCAGGACCTTGAGATGCTGGGAAACGGCCGATTGCGAAACCGTCATCGCCCGCGTGATCTCCGCCACCGACCGGGGCTTCTCGGCGACAAGCTCGAAAATCTGCCTGCGGGTCGGATCGCCGAGTGCGGTGAGTTGTGCACTGCTATTAGCCATAGCTTATCATAAGTAAAGACTTATGCCATTGTCAAGCTGGCGGAGCCGACGGCCGAAAATTCCTGTTCGACAGGCCAGCGCCCCGCCGCTATAAGCCGCGCGACAACGGATTCCTCACATGGCCGAGACGATTTCCCAGGCGGTTTCGCGCCGCCGCACCTTCGCGATCATCGCCCACCCCGACGCCGGCAAGACGACGCTGACGGAAAAGCTGCTCCTGTTCGGCGGCGCCATCCAGCTCGCAGGCGAGGTCAAGGCCAAGAAGGATCGCATCCAGACGCGCTCCGACTGGATGAAGATCGAGCGCGAGCGCGGCATCTCGGTCGTCACCTCGGTGATGACCTTCGAGTATGGCGACAACGTCTTCAACCTGCTCGACACGCCCGGCCACGAGGACTTCGCCGACGACACCTACCGCACGCTGTCGGCGGTGGACTCGGCCGTCATGGTCATCGACGCCGCCAAGGGCATCGAGCCGCGCACGCTGAAGCTGTTCGAGGTGTGCCGGCTGCGCGACATCCCGATCGTCACCTTCGTCAACAAGATGGACCGCGAGGCGCGCAACACCTTCGAGATCCTCGACGAGATCGAACAGAAGCTGGCGCTCGACACCGCGCCGATCACCTGGCCGATCGGCCAGGGCAAGACTTTTTCGGGCACCTACCACCTGGCCGACAACGCCGTGCGGCGGTCCGACACGGAGACCGGGCGCACGCCGGTCAACGGGCCGGATTCCAACCGCGTCGCCGGCCTGCTGCCCGACAACGAGCGGCCGACCTTCATCGAGGAACTGGAGCTGGCGCGGGAAGCCTGCCGACCTTTCGACCTTGATGCCTTCCGCGAAGGCCACCTGACGCCGGTCTACTTCGGCTCGGCGCTGAGGAATTTCGGCGTCCGCGACCTGATCGAGGGGCTCGGCGCCTTCGCCCCGCCGCCGCGTGACCAGGAAGCCGACACGCGCACGGTGCATGCGACCGAGCCGGGCATGAGTGCCTTCGTCTTCAAGATCCAGGCCAATATGGACCCCAACCACCGCGACCGCATCGCCTTCGTGCGCGTCTGCTCCGGCACGCTGGAGCGCGGCATGAAGGCCAAGCTTGTGCGCACCGGCAAGCCGATGAGCCTTTCGGCGCCGCAATTCTTCTTCGCGCGCTCGCGCGTCACCGCCGACGAGGCCTATGCCGGCGACGTGGTCGGCATTCCCAACCACGGCACATTGCGCATCGGCGACACGCTGACAGAGGGCGAGGAAATCCTGTTCCGCGGCGTGCCGAACTTCGCGCCGGAAATCCTGCGCCGCGTGCGTCTCGGCGACGCCATGAAGGCCAAAAAGCTGAAGGAAGCCTTGCAGCAGATGGCCGAGGAGGGCGTCGTCCAGCTCTTCCAGCCGGAAGACGGCTCGCCGGCCATCGTCGGCGTCGTCGGCGCTCTGCAGCTCGACGTTTTGAAGGAGCGGCTTTCCGTCGAATACGGCCTGCCGGTGGACTTCGAAATGTCGCGCTTTTCCGTCTGCCGCTGGATCTCGGCCGACGAGCGTGCGGAACTCACCCGCTTCGTCGAGGGGCATCGCGGCGACATCGCCCGCGACCTCGACGGCGATCCGGTCTTCCTGGCCCAGCACGAGTTCTCGCTCAACTACGAGGCCGAACGCTGGAAGGCCATCCGCTTCGCCGCGATCAAGGACTATCAGGTGCGGGAAGCGGCGTAGCCGATCCCGCGCCTTGACAGCGCCGGCCAGCTAAAATTAACGTGTGAAGCAAGATGCAAACCGTCATCGGAGGACGACGGGATCGCATCCGGGTTGCCGGCGGGGGTCGTCTGTGGCACCAAACGACGCTCGAAGCCGCAACCCATGCCGGTTGATCGTCCGGAAAGGATGATGCAGGCTGCTTGAACGGCGGCAGCCGTCGAGGGAGGACAACCGGGCAACCGGCCAACAAAACCCGGCGCTTCGTCCGGGCTATCAACGAAATGGCGGCGCCTTGCCGTTTTCCAGGGAGGAAACCATGACACTATCTCGCCGCAGCTTCGTGAAAACCACCGGCGCGCTTCTGGCTGCGCCCGCTCTGCTCAAGAGCGGCATCGCCCGCGCGCAGGATACGGTAACGCTCAAGCTGCACCATTTCCTGCCGCCGGTCTCCAACGTGCACGCCCGCCTTCTGACGCCCTGGGCGAAATCGATCGAGGACGAGAGCCAGGGCAGACTGAAGATCCAGATTTTCCCGGCCATGCAGCTCGGCGGCAAGCCGCCGCAGCTCTACGACCAGGCGGCCAACGGCGTTGTCGACATCGTCTGGACGCTGCCGGGCAACACGCCCGGCCGCTTCCCCTCCACCGAGGTGTTCGAGCTGCCTTTCGTGGCAGCGGCCGAGGCCAAGGCCAATGCGCCGGCCTGCCAGGAATTCGGCGAGACGCATATCGCCAAGGAGACGGCCGACACCAAGATCCTGTGCTTCTGGGCGCATGACGCCGGCCTGATTCACACCAACAAGGAAATCAAGACGAAGGAAGACCTTGCCGGATTGAAGCTGCGCAACCCGACGCGGCTGGCCGGCGAGGCGCTGACGGCGCTCGGCGCCACCTCGGTCGGCATGCCGGTGCCGCAGGTGCCCGAGGCGCTGGCGCAGCGCGCCATCGACGGCTGCGTCATTCCGTGGGAGGTGGTGCCTTCGGTCAAGGTGGACGAGCTGACCAAGTTCCACACCGCCATCCCCGGCTCGCCGACGCTCTATACGACGACCTTCTTCCTGGCGATGAACAAGGGCAGCTACGAGCGCTTGTCAGACGACCAGCGCGGCGTCCTCGACAAGCTGAGCGGCATGCATTTCGCCAACCTTGCCGGTGAAATGTGGGACACTGTCGGCAAGGAAGTGGGCGACAAGATCAAGGCCGACGGCAAGGGTGTCGTCTCCTCGATTTCCGAGGAAGAGAAAGCCCGTTGGATCGAGGCCACCAAGCCGGTCCACGTCAAATGGGTCGAGGACGTCAAGGCCAAGGGGCTCGACGGCGACGCACTGATCAAGACCGCGCAGGAGCTGATCGCGAAATACGGCAAGGCGTGACGAACAGCGTGACGGCGCGCCAAACCGGGCGGCGGCGATGCCGTCCTGAGCGCCAGGCGGCAGGGGTTTGACCATGGAAACACCGGCACCCCCTGACAGCGCGCCAGACGTGCGGTGGATCGACCGGCTGGCCGCCGCGCTTGCGGTGGCCGGCGGCACGCTGACATGCCTCGCCGCCGCGCTGGTGACGGTCAGCGTCGTCGGCCGCTGGCTGTTCAACAGCCCGATCCCCGCCGACTACGAAATGGTCGAGATCGCGGTGGGCGTATCCGTCTTCGCCTTCCTCGGCCAGACGCAAGCGCGCAGCGGCCACATCGCCGTCGATACCTTCACGCTCAAGCTGCCGGCCAGGGTGAACGCGACGATAGACGGCGTCTGGGATCTGGTGCTGGCGGCGTTCCTCGGCTTCTTCGCCTGGGGCCTGTTCGCCGGCGGCATGGATGCGCGCACGAACGGGCTGACGCTGATCCAGCTCCCGTGGCCAGTGTGGCCGGTCTACCTGCTGTGCTCCGTGCTTGCCGGGCTCGCCTGCCTGATCGCGGTGGCGACGGCGATCCTCAAAATCATCCACCGGCTCCCGCCCGCGGTGCATACATCGTCAGAGGTACGCGAATGAGCGGGTTCTCCATCGCGCTGATCGGCTTCGGCGCCATGCTGGTGCTGATCGCCATCCGCATGCCGATCGCGCTCGCCATGCTGGTCGTCGGCTCCGCCGGTTATGCGTATCTCAACGGCATGCATGCGCTGATCTATTACCTGCGCGTCAATGCCTACAGCCAGTTCGCCAGCTATACGCTGTCGGTCATCCCGCTGTTCATCCTCATGGGTGCGCTGGCGGAGGGATCGGGCATGGCCTCGACCCTTTTCCGTGCGGCGGAACGAAGGTTGGGGCGCGTGCGCGGCGGCATGCCGATGGCGGTGATCGCAGCCTGCACCGGTTTCGGCGCCATCTGCGGCTCCTCGGTGGCCACCGCCGCCACCTTCGGCCGTGCGGCGCTGCCGGAACTGCGCCGCGCCAAGGTCGATCCCGGTTTCGGCACCGGCACCATCGCCGCCGGCGGCACGCTGGGCATCCTGATCCCGCCCTCGGTTATCCTGGTCATCTACGCCATCACAGCCGAGCAGAACATCGCCAAGCTGTTCCAGGCAGCCCTCATCCCCGGACTGATGGCGGCGACCTTCTACTGCATCGCCATCGCCATCATCGTGCGGCGAAAGCCCGAACTGGCGCCGCCGCTGGAGATCACGCCGCCGCAGGCGACGCCCCGCCCGGTCTGGGCACGGCCATTGGGAGCGATCGCGGTGATCGCAGCCATCGGTCTATGGTCGGTCGGCTATGCCAACACCGTCGGCGCGCTGCTGCTCGGCATCGTCGGCCTGGTTTTCCTGCTCCTCGACTTCGCCATCATCCCGGCGGCGGCGGTGGCGATCATCGTGGTCGGCGGCATCTATGGCGAGGTGTTCACGCCGACGGAAGGGGCTGCGGTGGGCGCGGCGATCATGCTGGCGATCGGCGTCGCTCAAGGGTCGCTGGACCGCAAACGCATCAAGGTGGCTTTCCTCCAGACAGCCGAGACGACCGGCATGATCTTCCTGATCCTGCTCGGCGCGGAAGTTTTCGGCGCCTTCCTGGCACTGACGCAGATGCCGATGGGCCTAGCCGAAATGATCGGCGATTCGGGCCTGTCGCCCTACGCAGTGGTGTGGGGCATGCTGGTCGCCTACATCATCCTCGGCGCGGTGATGGACGAACTGGCGATGATCCTGCTGACGCTGCCGGTGTTCATGCCGATCGTGCTGACGCTGGATTTCGGCATGACCAGCGAAGACGTCGCCATCTGGTTCGGCATTCTCGTCCTTGTCGTCGTCGCCATCGGCCTTGCCGCACCGCCCATCGGCCTCAATGTCTTCGTCGTCAACAAGGTGGCCAAGGACGTACCGATCATCAGCACCTACAAGGGCGTGATCCCGTTCGTGCTGGCAGACCTCATCCGCCTGGCGCTCCTGACGGCCTTCCCCGCCCTCTCGCTCTGGCTGGTGCATGTGCTGAACTGACGCCGCCGCGCCGCTCAGGACCGCCGGTCGGCGAGCGCCCGTTTCACGGAGAGCGTCAGCCGCTCTATGTCGTCCTCACCCAGCCTGCCGATGTTTTCCGCCAGAAGGTTGGCGAGTTCGGTGGCGGCCGGCGTCAGGCCGGACGTATCCAGCCGGACGCGCGGATGCGAGGCTTCGGCCAGCCGCTGCAGGTCCTCAGCGTCATCCCAGATGATGTTGAAGTAGCCGATGATCTTCTGGATCAGCGTCCAGGTCGGGATGCCGCGCCGGCCGTGTTCCAGCGCCGACAGGTAGGCGGCCGAGACGCCGATGGCCGCGGCCATGTCCTTCTGGCTGACGCCGCGCTCGCGGCGGAGTTCCCGGATGCGTTCGCCGAGCGGCGTCATGGCCTTCTCCTCACGCCTTGACGCGGCGCAGCCGCACATAGAGCGCGCCGGCACCGCCATGGTTGCGCGCGGCGTGGTCGTGGCTGGACACGAGCGGCCTAAACAGCGGCGTCGACAGCCATGCCGGCACCGAGCGTCGCAGCACGCCGTCGCCGCCCGAGGACGAGCCCTTGCCGGTGATGACCAGCACATAGCGCACGCCGCCGGCATGGGCGCGACTGAGGAAGGAATAGAGCAGCGCGTGCGCCTCGTCCTGCGTCAGGCCATGCAGGTCGACACGCCCCTCGATGGGCATGCGGCCTCTGGCCAGCTTGTCGTGCGTCGGCCTGTCGAGCGCGTGGATAGCGTGGCCGGCGCCGGCTTTTTCGGACCGTTTCGATGCCGGCTGCGGTACGGGCTCGGACTTGGGAGGCGCCTTTTCCGGTTCCAGTACGACATCCGGCACCTCGACCGAGCGCTTGCCCCGCAGCGGCGTCGCGCTGCGCGCCACCAGCGACCACAGAACCCGATCCTCATCCGTCAGATTTTTTGCCGGCCGGCGGCTCATCCTTCGGCCCTCGCAACAAGCGGGCGCGGCAGCAGTGCATAGAAATCCGCGGCATGGCGCACGACGCCGGCGATCTCGCCGGCGGCATCCCCCGAACCGGCGAACAGGTCGCCGCGCGCAGCGCCGACGATGGCCGAGCCTGTGTCCTGCGCGATCATCAGGCGGCGGAAACCGCCATCGCCGAAAGCCTGCAAGGCCGGCGCAACGATGAAGAATGGCGTGCCGAAGGTGTGCAACAGCCGGTCGACGGCGACCGAGCGGCCGGGGGTCAGCGGCACCTTGGCGGCGGCGACCGGGCCGAGCGCCGGATCGTCCACCGGCGCCTCGCGAAAGAAGATGTAGGAGCGGTTCTGCTGCAGGATCTCGTCGACGCGGTTCGGATTGTCCCGAAACCAGGCGCGGATCGACTGCATCGTCACCTTTTCCAGCGGGATTTCGCCGAGATCGGCCAGGATTCGGCCCGGCCCGAAAAAACGCTGGCCGGATTTCGCCGCATAGGTGACGCGCAGCCGCCGCCCGTCGGTCATGGCAAGCCGTGCCGCACCCTGCACATGGATGAAGAAGGCATCGACTTTGTCCCTGAGCCAGGCGATCTCCAGTCCGCGCCCGGCCAGAGCGCCGCCTTCGATGGCAGCACGGTCGAAATACTCCACCGGCCCCGGCTGGGTATGGCGGGCGAAGGCGAGATAGGGGTCCATGCCTTGCGGCCGGTTGGTATCGTCGATGTCGATCAGATCGGCCGGTCGCGCCAGCAACGGCACGGTGAATTCGGCCGTACGGACCGCCGAAGCTTCCGCTTCCGGCTCGTAGAAACCTGTGACCAGCCCCCGATTGCCAGTGTCCGGCCTTACCAGCGCGGGTACGAAATGCCGTTCGAAGAAAGCACGCGCCTGCGACCGATTCGGCGCCGAAACGGCTCTTGCCGCCGCATGGCTTTCGGCAAAGGCGATAAGATCGACCCCGAGCGCCCCCGTGCTGTAGGGCTTGGTCAGGACCTGGAAGGCCGAGCGGCGGAAAGCCTCGAAAGCGGGAAGGAGATCGTCGTCCGCCCAACCGGGCAGATCGGCGAAGGAGACGGGCCGGAAAGCCTCGGAGAGCGGCATGGTTGCGGCCCTCCCCTGTGCCCGGCTAGTCCTCTTCCTCGGTGGCGACCAGTTTCCAGTTGGGATCGCGCGAGCGGGTATCGCGTGCGAAGGTCCACACGTCCTTGACCTCGGCGACCGTCTCGGGATCGCCGTCGATGACGGTGCCGGCCTTGTCGCGGGTGGCCGAGATCAGCTCGCTGACGACGCGCAGCGTCACATGCGCCTCGGAGCCCTTCATCTCGGCGGCGACGATGTCGGCCTTGTCGATGCCGACGAAGGAGGACTGCACCTTCTCCGACTTAGCCTCGCGCTCGCCGATTGCCGCGACGAAACCGTCATAGACCTCGCGCGACAGGAGATTCTTGAGCGTCTTGCGGTCACCGTCGGCATAGGCCATCACGATCATCTCGTAGGCCATCTTGGCGCCGTCGACGAAACCCTTCGGCTCGAAGGAAGCCTCGGCATCCTTGATGGCGCGCAGGCCGCGATTGAGATCGGTGTCCGGCTTAGCGACGGCATCGATGGAGGCGTATGCATCGGGCGCCGGCTCGCCCGGCGGGCGCTTGCGCGGCAGGGCGACGACGTTTTCGGGCGCCTGGGGGGCATCCTTGGCGTCCTTCGCGTCGCGGCGGGCGGAATAGGGATCGAAAGGCGGCCGCTCATTGCCGGTGCGACGCCCCAGCACGTTGCGCAACTGGAAAAAGATCACGACCGCCGCGACCAGGAAGAAAATCGTGCCGATGTCGAAAAATTCCATCTCTGCGCCAATCAATCCGTGGAGCGCCCGGCATGGCGTCCATTCAACAAAGCATATAGAACGCGGCTCACAATCATTCAAATCAAAGCCGGATATGCCTATCTAACGGCTTCGACGCCGGCAGCAAGCGGCTTTCGGCACAACAAGCGATAGCGGACAGAGCGTGCGCATTTCCTTCCTCCCTTTTTTCCTGCTGGCTTTGCCGCTGATGGAGATCGCCGGCTTCGTCGTCGTCGGCCGTCAGATCGGCGCGCTGGCGACGGTCGGCCTGGTGCTTCTGTCCGCCGTCGCCGGCGGCCTGCTCCTGCGCCACCAGGGTTTCGGCGTCATGGCGCGCATCCGGGCCGAGACGGAAGCCGGCCGCGACCCCAGCCGCCATCTCGCCCATGGCGCGATGATCGTGGTCGCCTCGATCCTGCTCATCGTGCCGGGCTTCATCACCGATATCGCCGGCCTTCTCCTGTTCCTGCCGCCGGTGCGCGACCTCGCCTGGCGCCGGCTCAAGGACCGCATCACCGTGGTCGGCGGCTTCGGCATGGGGCCGGGACGCGGGGGCGGCCCCGGCCGGCGGCCGGAACGGACGATCGATCTCGACAGCGACGAGTTCTCGCGCAAGCCGAACCCGGATTCGCCCTGGCGCCGCCTCGGCGACGAGTGAGCGCCGCCCGTTCGGCGACAGTAGCGGCCGAACCTTGTGTTGTCAGGCCGGGCGTGATAGCGAACCCCCGGATTCACCGGGTCTTTCGGCCCGTATACACCACGTTCGACAAGGAAAAGGGCTCATGGCCGAAACCAACGAAGCACCGACGGGCGCCGCAGCCAACGGCAACGGAACGCAGCCGACGCTCAACGTGCTGGCGCAGTATGTGAAGGACCTTTCCTTCGAGAGCCCCGGCGCGCCCAACTCGCTGCGCGGCCGCGACAAGGCTCCCGGCATCGCCATCAACGTCAACGTCAACGCTAACCCGCTGTCCGACAAGCAGTTCGACGTCAACCTGACGCTGAACGCCAAGGCCTCGTTCGACAAGGATGTGCTGTTCAACGTCGAGCTGGTCTATGGCGGCGTCTTCAACATTGACGGCTTCCCGCAGGAGCACATGCTGCCGCTGCTGTTCATCGAATGCCCGCGCCTCCTGTTCCCCTTTGCGCGCCAGATCATCGCCGAGGCGACCCGCAACGGCGGTTTCCCGCCGCTGATGCTGGACCCCATCGATTTCGCGCAGATGTTCCAGCAGAAGCTGGCCGAGGACCAAGCGGCCTCCAAGGTCAAGGCGAGCTGACAGCTCTTCGACCGACGAAAGAAAAACCCGGCTTCGCGCCGGGTTTTTGTCTTGGACATCGGAATAGTCCAAAAGCGGAAGGCTCCCGTTCGGGCTTGTGCCTTACTGCCGCAGCCAGAGTGCCTTTTCGCCCAGAGTCTCGACCATTTTGGCGTGCGCAGCGCGCTCGGCCTCGCTGAGGCGAGACTGCAGCGGCACAGGCCGCGCGGCGACGACGATTTCCACTGTCGCCTGCACGGCAACGGCGTCCGGGCGAGCGGCGCTATCCAGGATGAGCGCGGCCTGCTTGCCGCCGATCAGCTCGATATAGACCTCGGCCAGTAGTTCCGAATCGAGCAGCGCGCCGTGTTTGGTGCGATGGCTGTTGTCGATGCCATAGCGCCGGCACAGCGCGTCGAGCGAATTCGGTCCCATCGGATGCTTGCGGCGCGCCAGCGCCAGCGTGTCAACCACGCGCTCCTGACCCACCGCCGGATGGCCGAGGCGGGCAAACTCGGCATTGATGAAGCCCATGTCGAAGCCGGCATTGTGGGCGACCAGCTTGGCGCCGTCGATGAAGGCGAGGAATTTTTCAGCCAGATCGCCGAAGGTCGGCTTGCCGACCAGCTGCTCGGGGCCGATGCCGTGCACGGCCTGCGCCTCGGGGTTAATCGCGCGGCCCTGCGGATTGATGTAATGATGGAAGGTGCGGCCGGTCGGGAACCGGTTGTCCAGCTCGATGCAGCCAAGCTCGATGATGCGGTCCTCGCGGGCGTCGAGGCCGGTGGTTTCGGTGTCGAAAATGATCTCACGCATCGAATCGCTCCCGGCCCAAGATGGAGTCTCGGCCTGTCGGACGCAAGATCGATGAGGATTTGTCCACGGCAGCCGTCAAGCCGGCTGCCCGCTCGTCAGCGCGGCGACGATCCGTTCCACCTCCGCCCGCGCGACGTCGAAGCCACGGCTCGTGTCGATGACGAAATCCGCCTGCCGGCGCTTCTCGGCATCCGGAACCTGCCGGGCCAGGATGGCCTCGAATTTCTCCGCCGTCATGCCGGGCCGGGCCAAAACGCGCTCGCGCTGCATGGCGGCCGGCGCGCTGACGACAGCGACCTTGTCGACGCGCCCGCGCCCGCCCGTCTCGAACAGCAGCGGGATATCGAGCACGACCAGCGGCGTGTCGGCGGCGCGATGGCGCGCGACGAAGGCGTCAGCGTCGGCGCGCACCAGCGGATGCACGATGGCTTCGAGCGCTTTCAAGGCGGTCGGGTCGGCAAGCACGCGGGCCGCGAGGCGGGTGCGGTCGACGCTGCCATCCACAACCACGCCGGGAAAGGCCGCCTCGATCAGCGGGGCTGCCTTGCTGGCGTAGAGCCGATGCACCGCCTCGTCGGAATCGTGCACCGGCACGCCGGCCTCAGAGAACATCCTCGCCGTCGCCGACTTGCCCATGCCGATTGAACCGGTGAGGCCGAGCACGATCATGCGGCGGCCCCGAGATCGGCGACGATCAATGCCCGCAATTCCGGAGTCACCCTCGGCCGAATGCCGAACCAACGCTCGAAGCCGGGCACGGCCTGATGGAGCAGCATGCCGAGCCCATCCACCGTCTTCAGACCATGAGCGCGTGCTGCGGCCAGCAGCGGCGTCTCCAGCGGCACGTAGACGATGTCGGTGACGGCGGCATGGGCGGGCAGAAGCGCCGGATCGGCGGGCAATTCTTCCTTGCCCTTGCCCGCCATTCCAACGGAGGTCGTGTTGACGAGCAGGCCGGTATCGCCGAGCAATTCCGGCACCGCCTCCAGCGGATGAGCCGTGACGCCGGCGCCGAAGCGGTCGCGCAACTCCTCGGCGCGGGCAAGGGTGCGGTTGGCAATGCGGATGTCGTTCGCCCCGCGCGTCTTCAGCGCGTGGATGACGGCTCGCGCAGCACCGCCGGCGCCGAGCACGACAGCCGCGCCGTTGCCGGTCCAGCCGGGGGCGTATTCGTCGAGGTTGGCGGCAAAACCGTAGGCGTCGGTGTTGCCACCGGTCAAAAGACCGTCCTCGAACCACAAGGTGTTGACGGCGCCGATCAACTCGGCCGCCTCATCGCGGCGCCCCGCTCCGGCGAATACAGCTTCCTTGTGCGGAAGCGTGACGTTGCCGCCGCTGAAGCCGTTCTTACGCAAACCGACGAGAAAGGCGGAGAGGTCCGCCGGCGCAACGTCGATGGCCGCGTAGCTGCCGGCGATGCCATGGGCGGCCAACCAATGGCCGTGGATTTTCGGCGAGCGTGAATGGGCGATCGGATGGCCGATGACGAAGGCCCTTTTCCCCGGCTCAGCCATCGATGGCCCCGAGGCGGCGCAGTTCGCCGAGCACCGCCAGCAGCGGCAGGCCGACGATGGTGAAATGGTCGCCCTCGATCTTGTCGAAAAGCTGGATGCCCTCGCCTTCGATCTGGTAGGCGCCGACGCTTTGCAACGCCTTGGTGCCGACGCGCGCCAGATGGCGGCCGATGAAGGCGGGATCGAGCTTGCGCATGGTCAGCGCGGCGACGCCGACATGACGCCACAACACGACGCCATCACGCGCCAGCACGGCAGCGCTGTTCAGGCGGTGGGTCTTGCCGGACAGCGCCAGAAGATGACGGCGGGCGCCTTCCATGTCGGCCGGCTTGTGAAAGATTTCATCGCCCAACGAGAGTGTCTGGTCACAGCCGAGCACCAGGCTGCCCGGATGCTTTTCCGAGACGGCGACCGCCTTCGCCTCCGCCAGCACCAGCGCGACGTCCTCGGGCGACGCGCCGCTGTCCTTCAGCGGCGCCTCCAGCGCGCGCTCATCAAGATTGGCGGGCTCAGCTTCGACCGCGACGCCGGCGTTTTCAAGCATGACCCGGCGAAACGGGCTGCCCGAGGCGAGGATGAGTGTTTCGGCCATGATGCGCTCCGCTTGGCTCGGTTCGGCTGCGTGGGGCCGGCTTGGGCTCCCTGCCATGGCTCCTTAAAGCATTTCGGCCAGAGATTGAAACTGCCGTTTCACGGTGCGAGCCCTGTCACAGGCCGGCTCCGTATCACCATCGCGGTGTCTGCGAAAAGCCCGACATTTCCACCGAGCGGGAGCCGTTCCTGCAGTGCTTCGAATTCATGGCGCGGGAATAGGCGCAACCCGCAGCTCAACGGCTCAGGATCATTTCCGCGGCGCGCTCGCCTATCATCATCGACGGCGCGTTGGTGTTGCCGCCGATCAGCGTCGGCATGATGGACGCATCGGCGACGCGCAGCCCGTCGATGCCGCGCACCTTGAGCGTCGCGGGATCAACGACCGCCATGGCGTCGGTGCCCATCTTGCAAGTGCCGACCGGGTGGTAGACGGTCAGCGCCTCGGCGCGCAGATAGGCGAGGATCTCGTCGTCGGTGCGAACGTCCCTGCCCGGCAGCATCTCCTTGCCGCGTATGGCATCGAACACCGGCGAAGCGAAGATCCGGCGCGCGACCTTGATGCCTTCAACCAGTACCCTGGCGTCCTGCTCGTCGGAGAAGAAGCGATGGTCGATCAGGACCTTACGCCCGTCTCCGCCCGAAAGGCGGATTTCGCCGACGCTTTTCGGCCGCAGCACGCAGGTGTGGATCGCATAGCCGTGGCCGTATTCGACCAGCCGACCGCGATGGCTGCGATAGCCCGGCACGAAATGGAACTGGATGTCGGGGAGCCCGTCGGCATAGCGGGTGCGGGCAAAACCGCCGGCCTCGACGTAGTTCGTCGTCAGCATGCCCTTGCGCCGGGCGAAATAGCTGAAGGGCGCCGCCAGCATCCTGGGCAGGTTCTGCACCGACAGGCCGAGCGTGAGGGCACTCGACGACCGCACGGTAATCATGCCGTCGACGTGATCGCGCAGGTTCTTGCCGACGCCGGGCAGGTCGAGCACCGGCTCGATGCCGATCTGCCGCAGCTCCGCCGCCGGTCCGATGCCGGAGGCGAGCAGCAGCTTGGGCGAGTTGATCGCCCCCGCCGACAGCACGATCTCGCGCGTGGCGGTCAGCGCCCTTTCGCCACCGTCCTGCCGCACGCGCAGGCCGGTCGCGCGGCCGTCCGCCACGACGATCCCGGCAACCTCGCAGCCGCTGAGCACGGTCAGGTTCGGCCGGTCGAGGACGGACCGGACGAAAGCGGTATAGCTGCTGAAGCGCTGGCCGCGATCCTGCGTCACGTTGTAGACGCCGAGCCCGAACTGGCTCTCGGCGTTGAAGTCGCGATTCTCCGGAAGGCCGGCATCGGCGCCGGCCTTGACGAACATGGCCGACAGCACGTTGGGGTCGCGCGGGTTGTCGACCAGAAGCTCGCCGCCGGTGCCGTGGAAGCGCGGGTCCTGGCCAAGCAGGTTGCGCTCCAGTTTCTTGAACACGGGCAGCACGTCGTCATAGGCCCAGCCGGCGCAGCCAAGCCCGGCCCATTCGTCGTAGTCCTGTGCCGCGCCGCGGATATAGACCATCGAATTGATCGACGACGAGCCGCCCAACGCCTTGCCGCGGTTGACCGGTATGGAGCGGTTGTTCAGGTGCGGCTGCGGTACGCCGAAATAGCAGTAGTCGTAGTTCGGATTGCCGTAGAGCGACAGGATGCCGGCCGGGACCCTGACGCGCAGGCTGTCGTCGCTGCCGCCCGCCTCGATCAGGCAGACGCGCGCGGCCGGATCGGCGCTGAGGCGGTTGGCCAGCACGCAGCCGGCCGACCCCGCGCCGACGACGATATAGTCATAGCTATCGCTTGGCACCCGGCCCTCACCAGTTCGATGCTTCGCCTAGGCAGAAGCCGGGAGCGCGGACGATCCTGGCCGACACGCGCTATTGCAGAAGCTGCGTCCAGACCTTGGTGACGAGTTCCTGCGCCGCCGGCGAACAGGCCTGCCCCATCTTGACCGGCACCGTTGGGAACAGCTCAGGCGCGTTCTCCTTGTTGTAGAGCGCCTTGGCCGGATCGACCTTGATCGGCGAGGAATGGCCGTAATAGTTGTACTGCTCGGTGGCGTTGTCGAGCTGGGTCATGAAGTCGATGAACTTCTTGGCGTTGTCGAGATTGGCCGCGCCCTTCGGCACGGCATAGGAATCCAGCCAGCCGACCAGCCCTTCCTTCGGCATCGCATATTCGACGTTGGCATGGTCGTTGCGGCGCAGGCGCATGGTGTTGCCGTCCCACCAGAAATGCGCCGCCACCTCGCCGCTGCCGACGCGGTTCTCGATGTTGTCGCTGGAATAGGCGGCAACGAAGGGCTTCTGGGCCTGCAGGAGGTCCAGCACCTTCTTCATCTCCTGCGGGTCCTCGCTGCAATAGGGGATGCCGAGATAGTTTTCAGCCGCCGGGATCACCTCGTCCGGCTGCGCCAGGCTGGCGATCTTGCCCTTCAACTCGTCGGACGGCTCGAAATAGACCTTCCAACTATCGACCGGCCCCTTGTAGAGGTCGCGGTTGACGGTGAAGCCGGCATTGCCGAAAGCGAGCGGCACCGAATAGTTGCCGGTAGGGTCCCACCACTGCTTCTGCCAGTCCGGCAGGATGCGCTCGAAGGACGGCAGCGAGGACGCGCCGATGTCCTCCAGCAGGCCGCTGTCGACCATGATCTTCACGAAATGCTGCGAGGGCGTGACGATGTCGTAGCCGGACGAACCGGCCTGCAGCTTGGTCAGAAGGTCCTCGTTAGAGGAGAAGGCATCGACGGTGACCTTGATGCCGGTTTCCTTCTCGAACTTCGCCACCATGTCGGGCGAGATCGAATCCGCCCAGGCATAGATCGAGAGGCTGCCGTCGGCCCGCGCCGATCCGGCAAAGGCGAGGCCTGCCGCCGCAACGGCCGCGAGCAACGAGATGGAGGTTTTTCTGGTCATGGTTTTCCCCTGGAAGTTCTTGTCCCGGAGGGGACGATAGCAAACGCCTTGCATCGATAAATTTGAATTGCCCGACGCGCTGCTTAGGAAAAAGCTCGCTCCTCAACGCCGGCGCTGCACCAGGAAGGCGACCGTCGCCAGGACGACGGAGACGATCATGATCAGCGTCGATATGGCGTTGAGCTGCGGCGACACGCCCTGCTTTATCAGCGAGAAGATGTAGACCGGCAAGGTGGTGGCGCCGCCGGAATTCAACAGGTTGCTGGTGATGAAATCGTCCATCGAGATGACGAAGGCGAGCATCGCCCCGCTGAACACGCCGGGCATGATCAGCGGCAGCGTCACGCGCCGGAACGCCACCCAGCCGGACGCGTAGAGATCGCGCGCCGCCTCCTCCAGGTCGGCGTCCATGCCTTGCAGGCGCGCGCGGATGGGCAGGAAGGCGAAGGGGATGCAGAAGGTGGTGTGGGCGATCATCAGCTTCAGCAGGCCGCTGGTCAGGCCGAGCTCGGAAAACAGGATCAGCACGGCGACGGCGACGACGATCTCCGGCAACAGCAGCGGCAGATTGACGATGGTCTCGGAGGCGCGGCGGAAACGCACTTGCCTGCCGCGGACAATCACAAGGGCGGCCATCAGCGCAACGACGGTCGACAAGGTGGTGGCGACGGCGGCGACCAGCAGCGACGTCTTGACCGCGCCGACGAGGGCCGCGTTCGACAGGGCGGTCGAATACCAGTGCAGCGAGAAACCGCCCCAGTTGGCGACGATGCGGTTGGCGTTGAAGGAATAGAACACCACCACGGCGATCGGCAGGTAGAGATAGACGAAGAAGAGCACACTCAGCGGGCCGAAGCCGGGATAGCGCCGCACGTCCGAATTGCCGCTCATGCCGCAGCCTCCGCTCTTTCCCTGCGGATCGCGCGCAAGCCGCGCCAGACGAGAAAGACGAGCACGGCCGCCATCAGCACGATGGAGATAGCGGCGCCCAGCGGCCAGTTGCGGGCGGCGCCGAACTGCAGTTGGATGAGGTTGCCCATCATCATCGTCTTGCCGCCGCCGAGCAGAATCGGCTCCAGCACCGCACCCAGGCAGGGCACGAAGACCAGGATGGAGCCGGCCATCATGCCCGGCTGGCAGAGCGGCAGGATGACCCGGCGCAAGGTCGTCAGCCGGCTTCCGTAGAGATCGTGCGAGGCCTCGACCAGCGCCGGATCGAGCTTCTCGATCGAGGCGAAGATCGGCAGGATCATCAGCGGGATATAGGAGTAGACGAGACCGATCAGCATGGCCGTGTCGGTGAACAGCAGGCTGCCCATGCTGTCGACCAGTCCCAGCGCATGCAGGGTCTTGGCGATGACGCCGTCGTTGCCGAGGATGATGATCCAGGAATAGACGCGCACGATCATCGACACCCAGAAGGGCAGCGTCACCAGATAGATCAAAAGCATCTTCGCCGTCGCCTTCTGCAGCGAGATGAAATAGGCCACCGGAAAGGACAGGAGCAGGCAGATGAAGGTCGTGGCCGCGGCCAGGATCATGGTCCGGGCGACGACGATCAGATATTGCGGGTTGAACTCCAGCTCGCCGGTCCAGCCCTCGTTGAACAGGATCTGACGGTAGGGCGCGGTGGTGAAGATATAGTCGAAGCCGCCATAGGGGCCGCGCGTCGAGAACGAGACGAGCACGATGATACCGACCGGGACGATCAGCGTGGCGAGCATGATCAGTTGCGCCGGCAGCAGGCCGAGGACGTTCCAGCGGGCGTTTCTCGCCTCGGCGTTCATGCTCCCAGGATCCTGACGGATTCGGCGGCGAAGCTCACCTTGATCGGCTGGCCGACTTCGAACATGCGGCCGCGCGAGGCGGCGTTGCGCTTGGAGACGCGCAGCTTCGCGGCACCCGCATCGACGAGATAATGGGTGTAGCCGCCGAGATAGTTGGCGCCCTCGATGGTGCCGTCGACAGCGATCTGGCCGGGCCGCGCCGGCAGGCTGATCTTTTCCGGACGGATCGACATCCAGGCCTGCCCGCCCGCCGCCGCCCGTTTCTGCGGCGCGCTCAGCGTGACGCCGAGCGGCGTCGACACCGTGGCGTTATCGCCGTCGACCGACAGGACGCCGGCTTCCAGGAAGTTCGTCTCGCCGATGAAGTCGGCGACGAAGCGGTTGGACGGCTCCTCGTAGATCGCGGCCGGTGTGCCGATCTGCTGGACCTCGCCGTCGCCGAGCACGCAGATGCGGTCGGACATGTCGAGCGCTTCTTCCTGGTCGTGGGTGACGAAAACGAAGGTGATGCCGGTCTGGCGCTGCAGCGTGCGCAACTCGTCGCGCATCGCCTGCCTGAGCTTGAGGTCCAGCGCCGACAGCGGCTCGTCGAGCAGCAGCACTTCCGGCTCTGGGGCCAGCGCCCTTGCAAGCGCGATGCGCTGGCGCTGGCCGCCCGAGAGCTGCTGTGGCCTGCGCGCCGCGAACTGCTCCATATGCACGAGACGCAGCATGTCGGCGACGCGCGCCTCGCGGCGTTCCTTCGCCCAACCGAGATTCTCCAGCCCGAAAGCCACGTTCTGGCTGAGCGTCATGTGCGGAAACAGCGCGTAGCTCTGGAACACGGTATTGACGCGCCGCTTGTGCGGCGGCAGGCCCCTGATGTCGGCGCCACGTAGCAGGATCTCGCCGCCGGAAGGCTGTTCGAAGCCGGCGATCATGCGCAGCAAGGTGGTCTTGCCGCAGCCGGAAGGCCCCAGCAAGGTGAAGAACTCGTTCTCGCGGATGTCGAAGGTGACCGGCTTCAGCGCCTGATAGCCGCCGAAGCTCTTCGACACGCCCCTGATCTCGATGGCCTTGGCCTGCTCAGACGAGCCGTTGTTGTCCATGCGGTTGCCCCCGGCAGGGATGGGGTCGCCCCAGGAGGTGCGGCCCGAAAAACGGACCGCACCGCCCTGTCGGGCGGCGCGGTTTCGATTGCTGGCAGGTTATTGCTTGACCCACTTGCCGTCCTTGACGGCGTAGGTGTCGATGACGACGTTCATCTCGATCTGGCCGTTCTCGTCGAAGGAGATGTTGCCGAGGATGCCGTCGTGATGCATCTCGCGGATCGCCTTGCTCAGCCCCTCCTTGTCCTCGATGCCCTTCTCCTTGATCGCCTCGAGCAGGATCTGGGCGGCCTCGTAGGCGTATTTCGCATAGGAGCCGGCCGGCTCGGCATACTTCTTGGCTTCATAGGCCTTGTAGAAGGCGTCGAGCTTGGGGTTGTTCTGGTCCGCCGGGATGCCGACGATGGTGCCTTCGGCCGCCTTGCCGGCGATCTCGATGAACTTCGGATCGTAGATGCCGGAAATGCCGTACATCGGCAGCGAGCCCATGCCGAGATCGGCCATCTGGCTGCGCACCAAAGCTGCTTCGGTCACCACGCCGCCGAAATAGACGGCGTCGGGCGAAGCCGCCTTGGCCGTGGTCAGCATGGCGCGGAAATCGGTGGTGCCGACGGCCGCCGCGTCGGAAAAGACGATCTCGCCGCCGGCGGCCTTGAAGAAGTCGCCGAACCACTTGGTGTTGGCCGCGCCATAGTCGGTGGTGTCGGAAATGATGGCGATCTTCTTGACCTTGCCCTCCTTGGCGATCGCCTCGGCGAGCGGCTTGTTCTCGTTCACGAGGGTCGGCGTCACCCGCGTGACGTTGGGCATGTTCTGGTCGGTGATCTTCGGGCTGACCGCGCCCCAAACGATGAAGGGCATCTGCGCGCGGTTGAAGATCGGCATCGTCGCCAGCGCCACCGGGCTGTTCCAGTGGCCGGTCGCGGCGACGACGGCCGGATCGTTGATCAGCTTCTGCGCGGCCGAGACGCCGACGGCGGGATCGGAAGCGTCGTCGAGCACGACGGCTTCCACCTGGTGCGGGTAGCCGCTTTCGTTGGCCTGGTCGATGGCGAGCAGGAAACCGTTGCGGGCGCCGAGCCCCTGCTGGGCGTTGCCGCCCGAAAGCGGGCCGATGAAGCCGAGCTTGATCTGGTCGGCCCTGGCCTGGGCAGCGCCCAGCGAGACGGCGAGCACGGCGCCGGCCAGCATCGACGAGACACGAATGAACACGGTTCTCCGGTTCTGCATAGTTCCACCTCTTTTTAGATTATCGCCGCCAGCGTAGCGGCCCGTCCGATCCCGAATGTCGGTTGACGCTAAAGTATGGGCGGGCGCGGGGATGCGAAATTCGGAAATTGCGATCCGTGACTTCGGAGATTCATTATGTGCGCCCGTATGCACGGCTGGTATTCCTGCCGGCTCCAATCGGAAATGTGGCGCATGGCGGAACTGCTCATCCAGCAAGGCCTGAACTGGATCACCCTCGGCTGCATCTATGCGCTGCTGGCGATCGGCTTCAGCCTGATCTTCGGTGTGCTCAACGTCATCCACTTCTCGCATGGCGACGTCGCCATGACGGCGCCCTTCATCTGCCTGGCGCTGGCGACCGCCTTCGGCGCGACGAGCCCGACCTGGCTGGTTCTCGCGCTGGTGATCGCGATCCTCGCCGTCGGCATCATCGGCGTTGTCCTCGACCGGGTCGTCATCCGCCAGTTCCGCGACGCGCCGGCGATGATGGCGCTGGTGTCGACGGTGGCGCTCGGCATCGTCATCCGCGAATCGATCCGCCACCTCTATCCGGAAGGCTCGAACCCGCATGCCTTCCCGCGACTGGTCTCGGGCGTCGCCTTCGAGATCGCCGGCGTGCCGGTGAACTGGTTCGCGCTGCTGGTGACGGTGCTGACCGTCGTGCTGATCGGATTGCTGTTCGTCTTCCTGCGCATGACGCCGCTCGGCCTGCGCATACGGGCCGCCTCCGAGGATCGGGTGGTGGCGCGCATGATGGGCATCCGCGACGGGCGCGTCTTTCGCGCAACCTTCTTCATCGCCTCCGCCATCGGTGCCATCGCCGGGCTGCTGTTCGCCAGCTACGCCGGGGTGACGCGCTTCGATTTCGGCATCATGGCCGGCCTGCTCGGCTTTTCGGCGGCGGTGATCGGCGGCCTGGGTTCGATGCCGGGCGCCATCCTCGGCGGCCTCATCATCGCCGGCATCGAGGTGCTGGCGCAGACCTTCGTGCCGGACGGCGCCTCCTACCGCCTCGTCTTCGTCTTCGTGCTCGTCATCGTGGTGCTGGTCTTCCGCCCCGCCGGCCTGCTCGGCCGCCCCCTCATGGAAAAGGTGTAGCATGCAGGCCGAAGCTTCCGCCGTCGCGGCTTCCCCGGCAACGCCAAGCAAGGCGGCGGCCGCCGCCTTCGTCGTCCTCTCGCAACTCGGCGGCGCGGCGTTCCTCTATTTCCTGCTGAAGGCCGACGGCGGCTGGCAGGTCGTTGGCCTGCTCGCCGTGCTCGGGCTTGGCTTCACTCTTCTGGAAAAATTCCCGCAGGTCGCGGAGTTCGCCAGGGCGAGCCTCGCCAGCCTGCCGCTTCTCGCCATGGTGGTGGCGGCCGTGGTGGTCGTGGCGTTTCCGTTCGCCGTCGGCTCCAACACCTACATGCTGCACCTTCTGATCGTGGCGCAGCTCTACGCCGTGCTGGCGCTGGCGCTCAACTTCCAGCTCGGCAGCGCCAATATTCCCAATTTCGCCACCGGCGCCTCCTACGGCATCGGCGCCTATGTCTCGGCGCTGCTCGCCATCAACTTCGGCCTGAGCTTCTGGCTGACGCTGCCGCTCGCAGCCCTTGCCGCGACGCTGTTTGGCTTCGTCATCGGCATCCCCTCGATGCGGACGCGCGACACCTATCTCGCGCTGGTCACCATCGCCTTCGGCGTCGTGGTGCAGCAGCTTCTCAACAATTTCGACTTCACCGGCGGTCCCAACGGGCTGGTCGGCATTCCGGCGCCAAGCCTGTTCGGCCATTCCTTCGCCGACCCACTGGTGATCTTCGGCCACAAGCTGCCCAGCCAGGCGAATTTCTACTATCTCTCGGCGGCGCTGGTGGTGGTGGCCATCGTCACCGCGCACCGGCTGCACGGCTCGCGCATCGGACTTGCCTGGAACGCGCTGCGCGCCGACGAGATCGCGGCGCGGGCGCAAGGCATCAACGTCGCCTGGTTCAAGGTGCTGGCCTTCGCGGTCGATGCCTTCCTCGCCGCCTTCGCCGGCACCATCTACGCCTTCTATGTCTCCTACATCTCGCCCGACAACTTCACCTTCCTCGTCTCCGTCACCATCATGACGATGGTCATCGTCGGCGGCATGGACAACATCTTCGGCGTCATCGTCGGCGCCTTCCTGCTCACCATCCTGCCGGAAAAGCTGCGCGCCTTCTCCGACTACCGGCTGCTGTTCTTCGGCGTCGTCATCATCGGCTTCCTGATGATCCGGCCGCAGGGCCTGTTCCCGCAGCGCATGCGCAGCTACGGAGGCCGTTCGTGAGCGCGCTTCTGACGGTCGAGGGCGTCACCATGCGCTTCGGCGGGCTGGTGGCGGTCAACAACGTCGGCTTCTCGCTAGCGAAGGGCGCGGTGCTTTCGGTGATCGGCCCGAACGGTGCCGGCAAGTCGACGCTGTTCAACGTCATTACCGGCGTCTACAAGCCGACCGCCGGCACGGTGACGTTCGCCGGCGCCGAGATCACCGGCAAGCCCGCCTACGACGTGGTCGAGCGCGGCATCGCCCGCACCTTCCAGTCGTCGCGCCTGTTCGGCGACCTCAGCGTGCTCGACAATGTCATCATCGGCATGCACACGCGCACCCTCACCGGTGTGCTCGACGCGCTGTTCCGTCCCGCGGCATCGAAGCGCGAGATGGCCGCCTGCGTCGCCAAGGCCGAGGCGCTGCTCAAGGCCGGCTCCGGCGACCTCTACGACCAGCGCTACCGCCCTGCCGGCGCGCTGGCGCAGGCCGACCGGCGGCGGCTGGAGATCGCCCGCGCGCTGGCCTCCGAACCGAAGCTGCTTTTGCTCGACGAGCCTTCCGTCGGCATGGACGAAACAGAGACGGACGCCCTGGTCGCCGACATCAGGCGGCTGCGGGTGGAAAATCCGGAGCTGGCGGTGATCCTGATCGAGCACGACATGCGGGTGGTCGAGGCCTTCCCCGACAACGTCATGTGCATCGACTACGGCAGCAAGATCGCCGAAGGCAGCTTCGCCACTGTCCGCAGCGATCCGCGTGTCCAGGAAGCCTATCTCGGAAAGGCGGCGGCCGATGCTTGAGCTGAAGGACGTGGACACCGCCTATGGCGCGGTGCCGATGCTGCGCGGCGTCACCATCAGCGTCAGGCCCGGTGAACTGGTCTGCCTGCTCGGCCCCAATGGCGCCGGCAAGACGACGACCTTCATGACCGTGTGCGGCGTCGTCAAGGCGCAGCGCGGCAAGGTCGAGGTGATGGGCAAGGACATCGCCGCGCTGGGCACGGAAAACCTCGCGGCGCTCGGCGTCGGTCTTGTGCCGGAAGGGCGGCGGCTGTTCCCCGGCCTGACCGTGCAGGAGAACCTGCGCCTCGGCTACGACGCCGTTTCCGGCAGGGGACCCGATTTCGAGCCGCAGCTGGAAAAGATGTGCGCGCTGTTCCCGCGCATCCGCGAGCGGCTGCGCCAGGCGGCGGGCACGCTCTCGGGCGGCGAGCAGGCAATGGTGGCGCTGGCACGCGCGCTGATCGGCGAACCGAAGATGGTGGTGATGGACGAGCCGTCGCTCGGCCTTTCGCCCAAGCTGATCGGCGAATATTTCGAGATCACGCAGGAAATCCACCGTCGCGGCACCACCGTGCTTCTGATCGAGCAGAACGCTGAAATGGGGCTCGGCATCGCCGACCGCGGCTACGTGCTGGTCAAGGGCAAGGTGGCGCAGGAGGGACCGGCCAGGGAGCTTCTGTCGTCGCGGACGGCCCGCAGCCTCTACCTTTAGTCCGGACCGGGATTTTCGCTCCGGCCGGCATTTAGGGACAGGCTAACCACTGACACGTGAAATCGTAATTTTCGCCATCCGGGCCCTCCGGTAAACCAGCAAGAAGACCTCCGCCGCACCCGCGACGCCTCGCGGGGAGCCAGAAAAGGACGCAGACATGTCGGTTGAAACGGTAGACACGCTCGTTGTCGGCGCTGGCCAGGCGGGTGTGGCCATGAGCGAGCACCTGAGCAAGTGCGGCGTGCCTCACCTCGTGCTCGAACGGCACCGCATCGCCGAGCGCTGGCGCTCGGAGCGGTGGGATTCGCTGGTCGCCAACGGCCCGGCCTGGCACGACCGCTTCCCCGGCATGGAGTTCCCCCGCACCGATGCCGACGGCTTCGCGCCGAAGGAAGAGGTGGCGGACTATTTCGTCGCTTATGCCGAAAAGATCGGCGCGCCCATCCGCTGCGGCGTGGAGGTGAAGGAAGTGCGCCGCAACGTCGGCCGCGCCGGCTTCCGCGTCGAGACTTCGCAGGGCGTGATCGAGGCCCGCAACGTCGTCGCCGCCACCGGCCCGTTCCAGCGCCCGGTCTGGCCGAACCTCGTTCCCGAGACGGCGGGCCTGACGCAGATGCACTCCAACAACTACCGCAATCCCGGCCAGTTGCCCGAGGGTGCGGTGCTGGTGGTCGGCGCCGGGTCCTCGGGCGTGCAGATCGCCGACGAATTGCTGCGCGCCGGCAAGCGCGTCTATCTGTCAGTCGGACCCCACGACCGCCCGCCCCGCGCCTATCGCGGGCGTGACTTCTGCTGGTGGCTGGGCGTGCTCGGCAAATGGGACATGGAGACACCAGGTCCCGGAACCGAGCATGTGACGATCGCCGTGAGTGGCGCGCGCGGCGGCGAGACGATCGACTTCCGCCGCCTGGCTCAGCAGGGAATGACGCTCGTCGGCCTCACCGAATCCTACAAGGACGGCTTGATGCGCTTTGCGCCCGACCTTGGCAAAAACGTCGCGCGCGGCGACGCCAACCTGATGTCGCTGCTCGACGAGGCCGACGCCTATGTCGCCCGCAACGGCATCGACCTGCCGGAAGAACCCGAGGCACGCACGATCGGGCCGGATCCGGACTGCCTGAAGAACCCCATCCTCGAACTCGACATCAAGGAGGCCGGCATCACCTCGATCATCTGGGCGACCGGTTACGCGGTCGACTACGGCTGGCTGAAGGTCGACGCCTTCGACGAGAAGGGCCGGCCGAAACACCAGCGCGGCGTCTCGGCCGAGCCCGGCATCTATTTCCTCGGCCTGCCGTGGCAGTCGCGCCGGGGCTCCAGCTTCATCTGGGGCGTCTGGCACGACGCCAAGCATCTCGCCGACCGCATTTCCACGCAGGGCAAGTATCTGGCCTATCACGCGGCCGCGAACCGCAAGGACGCAGACCTGGCCCGCGCCGCGAACGGCTGAGCGGCAAGGCGAGCCGAAACCCTTTCACGGCATGCGCAGCATGGCGCATGCCCGATCCACCCCGACGGAGAGCACCATGGCGCATACGAGAATCCGCAAGTTCAACACCAAGGACACCTATCCCGAGCAGAAGCTGGACAACGACCTGTGCCAAGCGGTGGTGGCGCGCGGCACGACGATCTTCCTGCGCGGCCAGTGCCCGCAGGACCTCGACACCGCAAAGGACATCGGCAGCCACGATCCGGTCGAGCAGACCCACAAGGTCATGCAGAACATCAGGCAGCTCATCGAGGAAGCCGGCGGCAAGATGGAACACCTGGTCAAGGTGGTGGTCTACATCACCGACGTACGCCACCGCGAGGCGGTCTACCGCACCATGGGCGAATACATCAAAGGCGTGCATCCCGTCTCGACCGGGCTGGTGGTGACCGCGCTCGCCCGTCCCAACTGGCTGGTCGAGATCGACGGCACCGCCGTCATTCCGGACTAACGCATGTCTCCCGAAAGTGGGAACCGGTTTCGGGACAAAGACATGCGTGGAAATCGACCCCTTGAACGTTTCACAATGACACGGAAAGTCTCCACGCCATGACCTTCTCGATCGTCGCGCGCTGCGCCAAGACCGGCATGTTCGGTGTCGCCGTTTCCTCCTCCTCGCCGGCGGTTGCGGCGCGCTGCGCCTATGCGCAGGCGAAAGTCGGTGCCGTCGCCAGCCAGAACGTCACCGACCCGACGCTGGGGACGCGCGGGCTGGAGCTGATGGCGCGCGGCGCGTCCGCCACCGAGGCCGTCGCCATCCTGAAACGCACCGGCGCCTATCCCGAATACCGGCAGGTGCTGGCGGTCGACGCGAACGGCATCAGCGCCATTCATTCCGGCCCGAAGGCGCTCGGCACCTGGGCCGAGGCGCGGGCGGAAAACGTCGCCTGCGGCGGCAACCTGCTTGCCCATGACGGCGTGCCGCAAGCCATGGTCGAGGCGTTCCTCGCCTCCGAAGGCCATCTCGGCGACCGCATCGTCGCCACCATGCGTGCCGCGCTGAAGGCCGGCGGCGAGGCCGGGCCGGTGCGCTCGGCCGGCATGAAGCTGGTGCGGGATGTCGCCTGGCCGGTCGCCGACCTGCGCTGCGACTGGACCGAGGGCTGCCCGATCGAGGAACTGGCGACGATCTGGGAGATCTACAAGCCGCAGCTCGACGCCTATGTGACCCGCGCCCTCAATCCTTCCGACGCGCCGAGTTACGGCGTGCCGGGCGACGAATAGCCGACGACACCAAGCGAGCAGGAGCCGTCATGAGCGAACTCGGCCACAAGGACTGGATCGGCAAGGCGGCAACGATCCGCTTTCGCGACAAGGCCTTCATCGACGGCAAACCGGTCGCCGCGCGCTCGGGCCGCACCTTCGCCAGCATCAACCCGGCAACCGGCGAGATCCTGGCGGAAGTCGCCTCCTGTGGCGAGGAGGACATCGACCTTGCCGTCGCCGCGGCGCGGCGCAGCTTCGAAAGCGGCGTCTGGTCGCGCGCCGCGCCAGCGCACCGCAAGGAGGTGCTTCTGCGGCTCGCCAGGCTGCTGCGCGAAAACCTGCATGAGCTGGCGCTCCTGGAATCGCTCGACATGGGCAAGCTGGTCAACGACGCCGCCACCGTCGACGTGCCGGGCTCGGCGGCGATCTTCCAGTGGTACGCGGAGGCCATCGACAAGCTCTACGACGAGGTCGCCCCGACTGGCACCGGCAATCTTGCCCTTGTGCGCCGCGAGCCGCTCGGCGTCGTCGGTGCCGTAGTGCCGTGGAACTTCCCGCTCGACATGGCGACATGGAAATGCGCGCCGGCGCTCGCCGCCGGCAATTCGGTGGTGCTGAAGCCGGCCGAGCAGTCGCCCTTCTCGGCGCTCAGGCTGGCGGAACTCGCCATGGAGGCGGGGCTGCCAGCCGGCGTCCTCAACGTCGTGCCGGGCCTGGGCGAAACCGCCGGCCAAGCGCTCGGTCGCCATATGGACGTCGACTGCCTCGCCTTCACCGGCTCGACGGCGGTGGGCAAGATGTTCCTGCAATACTCCGGCCAGTCGAACATGAAGCAGGTCTGGCTGGAGACGGGCGGCAAGAGCCCCAACCTGGTCTTCGCCGATTGCAGCGATCTCGATGCGGCGGCCGACATGGCGGCCTTCGGCATCTTCTTCAACCAGGGCGAGGTCTGCTCGGCGAACTCGCGCCTGCTCGTGCAGCGGAGCGTCAAGGACGCGCTGGTCGACAAGCTGGTGCAGCGCGCCGCAAGCATGCAGCCCGGCGATCCTCTCGACCCGGCCTCGAAGATGGGGGCCATGGTCGACGCCGCCCACACCGCCAACGTCATGCGCTTCATCGAGGCCGGCCGGAAGACGGCGCGGCTGGTTGCCGGCGGCGAGCAAATCAGCGTCAACGGGCGCGGCAGCTTCGTGCAGCCGACCATCTTCGACGACGTCGCGCCCAACGACGTGCTGGCCCGCGACGAGATCTTCGGCCCGGTGCTTGCCGTCGTCGCCTTCGACGACGAGGACGAGGCCATCCGCATCGCCAACGACAGCGTCTACGGGCTGGCCGCATCCGTGTGGACGGACAGCCTGTCGCGCGCCCACCGCATCGCCGAGCGGCTGAGAGCCGGCACGGTTTCGGTCAACACCGTGGATGCCTTGAGCCCGATGACGCCTTTCGGCGGATTCAAGCAATCGGGCTTCGGCCGCGACCTGTCGCTGCACGCCTTCGACAAATACACGGCGCTGAAGACGACCTGGATCAAGTATTGACGGCCGCCACGGCTTGATTGCCGCCCCGCGAAGCGGCAAGAGTGCGGCTCATGCCGCTCCGTTTCACCCTCAGACAACTGGAATACTTCGTCGCCGTGGGCGAAGCCGGCTCCATCGCCAAGGCGGCCGAGCAGGTCAACGTCTCGCCGCCGTCCATCTCGGCCTCGATCGCGCAGCTGGAAACCGAGTTCGGCGTCCAGCTCTTCGTGCGCAAGCATTCGCACGGCCTGTCGCTGACGGCCGGCGGGCGGGTGTTCCTGAAGGAGGCGGCGCGGCTGCTCGCCGACGCCGAGGCGCTACACGACATCGCGGGCGACATCGCCGACAAGGTGCGCGGCCCGCTGGCCATCGGCTGCCTGCTGACCTTCGCGCAGATCGTCCTGCCGGCGCTGCGGCTGAAGTTCGAGCAGGCCTATCCGGACGTGCGCGTCAGGCAGCTGGAGCGCGACCAGGGCCAGTTGCTGCAGATGCTGCAGACCGGCGAGATCGACGCGGCACTGACCTACGACCTCGAATTGTCGCAGGATATCACCTTCGAACCGCTGATGGTGCTGCCCGCCTACGCCATGCTGCCCGCCAACCACCGCTTCGCCGGCAAGACGGTGCTGACCGCGGAGGAACTGGTAGACGAGCCGATGGTGCTGCTCGACCTGCCGTTCAGCCGCGAATACTTCCTCTCCACCTTCCAGCAGAAGGGGTTGCGGCCCAACATCGCCGAGCGCACCGGCGATATCGCGGTGATGCGCTCGATGGTGGCCAACGGCTTCGGTTACGGCATCGCCAATATGCGCCCGCTCAACACCATGTCGCCCGACGGCAAGCCGCTGGTGTTCGTGCCGATCAAGGGCGATATCCGACCCCTCACCATGGGCGTGCTCCTGCCCAATGCCGAGCACCGCACGCAAACCGTGCAGGCCTTCATCGACCATTGCCGCCGCTTCGTCGCCGAGCAGGGCGTGTTCGGCATCGAGCGCGTGGTGAGGTAGGCCAGCCGCCCTGCCCGCCCAAGCGCGTCGCGATCTTTCAGATTCGCTCCGTACGCTTTGGCTTCCCGAGTCTACGCATGTCTTCGTCCCGAAACCGGTTCCCACTTTCGGGAGACATGCTTCAGGCAATACCGGCGACGAGCCGCTCCAGGAGCTTGTCCAGCATGGCGTCGCAACGCTGCATCTGTTCCACGCTGACGAACTCGTCCGGCTTGTGGCCTTGCGCCATCGAGCCCGGCCCGCACACCACGGTCGGCGTGCCGACATCGCGACTGAACAGTCCGCCCTCGGTGCCGAAGGCGACCTTGATGGTGCCGTTCGCGCCGATGAGCGATTTCACGAAGGCGACGGCCTCGGAATTCGTCGGCGTGTCGAGACCCGGATAGGTGTTGAAGACCTCGATATCGATCGCCGCTTCTGGCGCGATGGAAGACGCCTCGGAGGCGATGCGCGCGGCTTCCTTCCTGATCCGTTCAAGGATCGCCTCGGCATTGTCGGCGGCGATGTTGCGGATCTCGAAATCGATCCGACACAGATTCGGAACGATGTTGAGCGCAACGCCGGCATTCATCCTGCCGACATGCACGGTGGTGTAGGGAACGTCGTAGTCGCCGTCGCGCGCGCCGTCGCGGGCCAGCCGGTCCTGCTCCTTGCGCAAGGCGGCGACGAAATCGCAGCCGAGGTGGATGGCGTTGAGAGCGAGCGGCGCCAGCGCCGAATGGCCTTCCCTCCCCCGACAGATCGCATGCGCGCCGATCTTGCCCTTGTGGCCGGTGGCGACCTGCATCGCCGTCGGTTCGCCGACGATGCACAAAGCCGGCTTTCGCGGCGCGGCGCGAAGCATCTCGACCAAGCTGCGCACGCCGATGCAGCCGATCTCCTCGTCATAGGAAAGCGCCAGATGCAGCGGCGTCTTCAGCTCCATCTTCGCGGCCTTGAGTGCCGCCGCGAGGGCGCTGGCGACGAAGCCCTTCATGTCGGCGGCGCCGCGCCCGTAGAGCTTGCCGTCGCGCGCGGTCATCTCGAACGGCGGCAGCGTCCAGTCCTGCCCGTCGACGGGAACGACGTCGGTGTGGCCGGACAGCATGACGCCGGCGCCACCCGCCGGTCCGATCGTGGCAAAGAGGTTCGCCTTGTGGCCATCCTCGCTGTGGATGATCTGCGATGCGATGCCATGGGCCTCGAGCAGGCCGGCCACGTAGGAGATCAGGTCGAGGTTGGAGTCCCGGCTCACCGTCGGGAAGGCGATGAGCCTTTCAAGGATTTCGATGCTGTCCATGCTCGCGACCTCTTTGTTCCGGTCATGTCTAGCATCCTGCCACGGCGATCCGAAACTCGCTTTTGACGACGCGCGGCATCGCCGCGTCTTAATCCACACCGCCGGTGACACCCATTAGGACCCTCCTAATCGATGCAGAAGAAAACTTTTGTTTCCCGCCCCGTCGCGCGATCTAAGAGTGATGGCGCCATCCGGCTTCACGTCCGCGGCCACGGCTTCGCCGTGCCGGACCCGCCGCGACAGCAGGAGGAGTTTCCATGCGCGACGCACGCTACGATATCCTGTTCGAGCCGATGAAGATCGGCCCGCATGTCGCGAAGAACCGGTTCTACCAGGTGCCGCACTGCAATGGCGGCGGCTATCGCGATCCTTCCGCGGCAGCGGCCATGCGCGGCATCAAGTCCGAGGGCGGCTGGGGTGTCATCTTCACCGAGCAGACCGAGATGCACCACACCTCGGAGATCACGCCCTTCATCGAGCTGCGCCTGTGGGAGGACCAGGATATCCCCGGCCTTCGCCGCATGTCCGACGCCATGAAGGTGCATGGCGCGCTCGCCGGCATCCAGCTCGCCTATTCCGGCATCAACGGCCCGAATTTCTATACCAAGGAAGTGCCGCTGGCCCCCTCCGCCCTGCCGATCCGCACCTTCACCAACGATCCGGTGCAGGCGCGCGCGCTCGACCTCACCGACATCAAAAATCTCCGCCGCTGGTTCGTCAACGCGGCGAAACGCTCGAAGATCGCCGGCTTCGACCTGATCTGCCTCTACGGCGCCCACGGCTTCGGCATCTTCCAGCACTTTTTGTCGCGCGCCACCAACCAGCGCACCGACGAATACGGCGGCAGTCTGGAAAACCGCTCGCGCTTTGCCCGCGAGGTGGTGGCCGATATCCGCGAAGCCGTCGGCGACACGACCGCGATCACCATGCGCGTCAGCCTCGACGAGACGATCGGCGAACTCGGCTTTTCCAACGCCGAGGTCCGCGAGTTCGTCGCAATGAACGCCGACCTTCCGGACCTTTGGGATCTCGCCCACGGCGCCTGGGAGGATTGCTCCGGCCCCTCGCGCTTCAAGGAAGAGGCTGCGCAGGAGCTGCTAGTCAAGGGCATCCGCGAACTGTCGTCAAAGCCGGTCGTCGGCGTCGGCCGTTTCACCTCGCCGGACGTCATGGTCCGGATGATCAAATCCGGCACGCTCGACTTCATCGGCTGCGCCCGGCCCTCGATCGCCGATCCGTTCCTGCCGAAGAAGGTCGAGGAAGGCCGTATCGAGGACATCCGCGAGTGCATCGGTTGCAACATGTGCATCACCGGCGACATGACCATGTCGATCTCGCGCTGCACGCAGAACCCGACCTTCATGGAGGAATGGCGCAAGGGCTGGCACCCCGAACGCATGCAGGCCAAGGGCGACAGCGAAAGCGTGCTGATCGTCGGCGCCGGTCCGGCCGGGTTGGAAGCGGCGCGCGCGCTCGGCCTGCGCGGCTACCAGGTGGCGCTGGCCGAAGCCGGCGCCGAGCTCGGCGGACGCGTGGCGCGCGAATGCAGGCTGCCCGGCCTTTCGGCCTGGGGCCGCGTGCGCGACTACCGCCAGTTTCAGATCGGCAAGATGGCGAATGTCGACGTCTATTTCGACAGCCGGCTCACCGCCGACGACATCCTCGCCTTCGGCTTCCAGAACGTGGCGATTGCCACAGGCTCGACATGGCGACGCGACGGCGTTGCACGCGCCCATGTCGTGCCGATGCCGATCGACCCCGCCATGCCTGTCTACACCCCCGACGACCTGATGGACGGCAAGGTGCCTTCCGGCGACGTCGTGCTGTTCGACGACGACCATTACTATATGGGCGGCGTGCTGGCGGAACTGATGGCGCGGCAGGGTGCGAAGGTCACGCTGGTGACGCCTTCCGCCTATGTCTCGGACTGGACCCGCAACACGCTGGAACAGGGCGCCATCCATCGCAGGCTGGCCGAACTGGGCGTCGAGATCGTGCTGAACCGCTCCGTGACGCGGATCGCCGGCGGCGGCGTCAAGACGGCCTGCGTCTATACCGGCACCGAACGGGAGATGGATGCCGATGCGGTGGTGCTGGTGGCCTCGCGCCAACAGAACGACGCGTTGTGGCAGGAGCTGAAGGGCCGCCGCGGCGAATGGGCCGACAACGGCATCCGCACGATCAGGGTGATCGGCGATGCCGAGGCGCCCGGACCCATCGCCTGGGCCACCTATGCCGGCCACCGCTTCGCGCGCGAGCTGGACGAACCGGACATCGGCGACGCCCTGCCGTTCAGGCGGGAAGTGACGGCATTGGCGGCGGAATAGATTCTTTCCTCACAAGTCCGGACGGAAACCGGTTCCCACTTTTCCTGGAATTGCTCCGGCCGCTACCGCCCCTTGCTGCGCAGTCCCAGGATCGCGGCCGCCGTCTCCTCGATCGAGCGGCGGCTGACGTCGATCAGCGGCCAGCCATGGCGGCTGCAAAGCTGGCGGGCATAGGCGAGTTCTTCCGCAATCGTGGCGCGATCGACATAGGTCGCCGAATCGTAGCCCGGCGTGGTGCCGAGCAAGCGGTTCTGGCGCACATGCGAGATGCGTTCGGCGGTGGCGACGAGGCCGACAACCAGCGGGCCTTTCAGCTCGATCAGGCTTTGCGGCACCGGCACGCCGAGCACGATGGGGATGTTGGCGGTCTTGATGCCACGATTCGCGAGGTAGATGCTGGTCGGCGTCTTCGACGTGCGTGAGATGCCGATCAGCACGATGTCGGCCTCGTCGAGATCGTGCTGGAGCTGGCCGTCGTCGTGCTCCATCGTGAAGTTCAGCGCATCGATACGGCGGAAATAGTCGGCGTCGAGCACATGCTGGGCGCCGACGCGGCGGCCGGCCGGCGTGCCGAGATAGGACTGGAAGACCGTCAGCACCGGCTCCAGCACCGAAACGCAGGGCAGGCCCATGGCCGCGCAGCGCTCGTCGATGCGATGCGCCAAGGCCTGGTCGACCACCGTGTAGAGGACGATGCCCGGTTCCTCCTCGATATCCTCGAACACCTTCATCAACTGCTTGTCCGTGCGGATCAGCGGATAGATGTGCTCGATGGCGCGCGCATCCTTGTACTGCGCCGACGCGGCGCGGCCGGCGGCCAGCAGAGTCTCGCCGGTCGCATCCGAAATCAGGTGCAGATGGAAGAAGCTTTGCGGTTTGTTCACGATCTTCTTTGCACCCTGTGGGCCGGTGTGGACAAAGCGGGAGAGCCGGACGGCCGCCGCCAAGGCGACTGTATCAGAAGCCGATTTGTCCACAATCGAGGCCGGATCGGTATCCTCCGGCTGGGTGGGGACAAGTTCGGGGACGAGCCGAACCGTTCCTGCACTATCCACAGGCCACAGCCTATGGAGGCGAGCTCAAGGCTTTGTATTTTCTTTGTGATTCCTGGCCATCCACCGTCTTTTCCCGAAGGCGAAATACTGGTCGCGACACTATGGCGACTGGACTTTAAGGCGCCGGAACTGGACAGCTGCGCATTCCCGATTCAAACAGACTCTTAGAATCAGAAGATTCCTTAAAATCTCTTTTCTTTGATTTAAGGACACCTTGTGAAAGCGAGCGCGATGGCACCGGAACGGACAGTGCTGAGGGTGCTGAAGGGCGAAACGGTGTTTCCGCCGCCGCTCTGGATGATGCGGCAGGCCGGCCGTTATCTTCCCGAGTATCGCGAGACCCGCAGGCGCGCGGGATCGTTCCTCGATCTCTGCTACGATCCGGATCTGGCCGTCGAGGTGACCCTGCAGCCGATCGAGCGCTTCGGCTTCGACGTGTCCATCCTGTTTTCCGATATCCTTGTCGTGCCGCATGCGCTGGGCCGGATGCTGCGCTTCGAGGAAGGCCGCGGCCCGCAGATGACGCCGATAACGGCACGCGAGATCGACGCGTTGGAGACGGAAGCGTTTCACGTGAATCTGGCACCGGTCTATGAAACGGTCCGGCGGCTGCGGCGGAAATTGCCGGCCGAGACGACGCTGATCGGCTTCTGCGGGGCGCCTTGGACGGTGGCGACCTACATGATCGCCGGCCACGGCACGCCGGACCAGGCGCCGGCGAGGCTGTTCGCCTATCGGGAGCCGGAAGCCTTTCGCAAGTTGCTCGGACTGCTTGCGGCGCAATCGGCAGACTATCTGATCCGGCAGATCGAGGCGGGCGCCGATGCGGTGCAGATCTTCGATTCATGGGCGGGGGTGCTGGACGAGGCTTCGTTCGAGGCCTTCTGCGTGGAACCGGTCAGGGAGATCGTGGCGCGGGTGAAGGCGGCGCATCCCGATGTGCCGGTGATCGGCTTCCCGAAGGGCGCCGGCGCCGGTTATGCCTCCTATCGTCAAAAGACCGGCGTAGACGGGTTGGGGCTCGACTGGACCGTTCCGTTGACGGCGGCGCAGGCCTTGCAGCGCGAAGGCGCAGTGCAGGGCAATCTCGATCCGTTGCGGCTGGTGGCCGGCGGGCGGGCGCTCGAAGACGGGGTGGATGCCATCCTGAAGGCGCTCGGCAATGGTCCGCTGATCTTCAATCTCGGTCACGGGATCGTGCCGGAGACGCCGATCGCCCATGTTGAGACGATGGTAAGGCAGGTGCGGAGCGCGGTGCGATGACGAGCGGCAGCGGAACGGCGGACAGCGGAGCGACCGCGCTGAAGCGGGCGGCGATTGCCATCGTCATCTTCCTCGTCCTGGCAGGGCTGCTCTTCCTGTTCGGCCCGGACGATTTCTATCCCTGGGCCAAGGCGATCCATGTCATAGCCGTCATTTCCTGGATGGCCGGCATGCTCTATTTGCCACGGCTGTTCGTCTACCACGCCGAGGCCGAGAAGGGCTCGGTGCAGTCCGAGACGTTCAAGGTGATGGAACGGCGCCTGCTGCGCGGCATCATCAATCCGGCCATGGTGGTTGCCTGGGCGTTTGGCCTGTGGCTCGCCTGGAAGGGACACTGGTTCTCCGACGGCTGGCTGCATGCCAAGCTTGCCGCCGTCATCGCGCTGTCGGCCGTGCATGGCTATCTGTCGGCGGCGGTGCGGAAATTTTCGCAGGATCGCAACGAAAAGCCGGCGCGGCACTGGCGGATCGTCAACGAAATCCCCACATTGCTGATGATCGTCATCGTCATCCTGGTAATCGTGAAGCCGTTCTGAGCGCCGCGACCCTGATGAAAAGCCCGCTTGCTCTTTGCCGGGGCGAGCGATAAAAGACGGGTCTTCCTCCCGCCATGCGCCCGCCTTTGTCTGCTTGCGGCCGCGTCGGCAATCGTCGCATTCCGCCGATCTTTCTCCCATCGCCTATTCAGAGTCCGCCTATGCAGGAAATGAAACTCGCAGAGTTCAAGAACAAGAAGCCGCCGGAGCTGATCGCTTACGCCGAATCGCTCGAGGTCGAAAACGCCAGCGTCATGCGCAAGCAGGAGCTGATGTTCGCGATCCTGAAGAAACTGGCGGCGCAGGACGTCGAGATCATCGGCGACGGCGTGGTGGAAGTGCTGCAGGACGGCTTCGGCTTCCTGCGCTCGGCCAATGCGAACTATCTGCCGGGTCCGGACGACATCTACATTTCGCCCTCACAGATCCGCCGCTTCTCGCTGAAGACCGGCGATACGGTGGAAGGACCGATCCGCAGCCCGAAAGAAGGCGAACGCTATTTCGCGCTGCTCAAGGTCAACACCATCAATTTCGACGATCCCGAGAAGATCCGCCACAAGATCCACTTCGACAACCTGACGCCGCTCTACCCGACGGAGCGGCTGAAGATGGAAACGGAAGTGCCGGCTGGCAAAGATATTTCGCCGCGCGTTATCGACCTGGTGGCGCCGATCGGTAAGGGGCAGCGCGCGCTGATCAACGCGCAGCCGCGCACCGGCAAGACGGTGCTGATGCAGAACATCGCGCACTCGATCACGACGAACCATCCGGAATGCTATCTGATCGTGCTTTTGATCGACGAGCGGCCGGAGGAAGTCACCGACATGCAGCGCTCGGTCAAGGGCGAGGTGATTTCCTCGACCTTCGACGAGCCGGCGGCGCGCCACGTGCAGGTCGCTGAAATGGTGATCGAGAAGGCCAAGCGCCTGGTCGAGCACGGCCGCGACGTGGTCATCCTGCTCGATTCGATCACGCGCCTCGGCCGCGCCTACAACACCGTCGTCCCCTCCTCCGGCAAGGTGCTGACCGGCGGTGTCGACGCCAATGCGCTGCAGCGGCCGAAGCGCTTCTTCGGCGCGGCGCGCAACATCGAGGAAGGCGGCTCGCTCACCATCATCGCCACCGCGCTGATCGACACCGGCAGCCGCATGGACGAAGTGATCTTCGAGGAGTTCAAGGGCACCGGCAACTGCGAGATCCAGCTCGACCGCAAGGTGGCGGACAAGCGCATCTATCCGGCCATGGACATCCTCAAGTCCGGCACGCGCAAGGAAGACCTGCTCGTTCCCCGCGCGGACCTGCAGAAGATCTTCGTCCTGCGCCGCATCCTGGCGCCGATGGGCACGACCGATGCGATCGAGTTCCTCATCGACAAGCTCAAGCAGACCAAGACGAATGCGGATTTCTTCGATTCGATGAACACCTGAACCGCGCCGCGAGGCACGGCATCTCGGAATGAAGAACGGCCGCGCAAGCGGCCGTTTCTGTTTTGGTTCCTGATGCGTGGGTCGAGATGTTGGACGTCACCGGCGGCGCAGGAGGTCGTTCAGTTCGCCCGGATCGGTGACCGGCGGCAGGCAAACCTGTCCGGTGCACAGATAAGCGCCGGGTCTGTCCACGGGCGGCAGCATGTTTCCCGGCAGAATCGGTCGATTCGCCTCCGTTCCAACTGCAAGCAGGATATCGACGCGGCGCGGATCCGGATTCCGATTCGCCACCGGAACGAGCCTTGGTGCTTCTGGTGTATCGATCACGACGAGTTTCATCGGTTCGATCGCCATGGCGCAGGCGTTGACGATGCCGGCCTGGCCATAGGCCTGTCTGGCGATGCGGCCCGCCGCATGTTCGGCGATCAGATAGGCTTGCTCGGCCAAAGCGGCGTCGCCGGTCAGGCTGGCGTAGCGGACTTGCGCTTCGATGATCTGCGCCGTCGCCGACGGGATCGCGTCGTCGACGTCGCCGCGAACGCGAAGCGGTACATCCATGCTGTCTGAGGCTGTCAGATAATACCCTGTACCCTCCTCGTCGCGGTACCAGGCATCGAGCTGTTCGAGCAGTGCACCTGCCGCTGCGACGTAGTCCTGCTCGAGGGTTGCCTCGAATAGTGCGATGGCGGCGTTGGCCATGGCGGCGTAGTCGCTGGAGAGGGCGGGATACAATCGCGCCGGACCCAGGATGGAATGCGGTAGCCGATCTTGCGCGCGCGCAGCGAGGATGTGGGCAAATGCCGCTTGCGCCGCTTCGATCCAGTCCGGCCGATCGAGACTGCGGCCGCACTCGGCAAGGGCGACGATGGCGAGCCCGTTCCAGTCGGCCAGGATCTTGTCGTCGCGACCCGGCCTGGCACGGGGTTGGCGCGCCGAGAGCAGCGCGCTTTTCAACGTCCGGACGCGCTCTGGCTCTTGAAGGCTGCGCTCGCGCTGGTCGACGGTCTGGAAGATGATGGGATTGCCTTCCCAGCCAGGCGGGCTGGCGAGCGAGAAGAATCGGTCGAAATCGGCCGGGTCGACTGTCGCGGCGACCTCCATCCGCGTCCAGGTGTAGAAAAGCCCTTCTTCTCCATCGCTGTCGGCGTCCAGGCTGGCGGCGAAGGCACCGTCATCGGTTCGCATTTCGCGCAAGAGCCAATCGATGGTTTCCTCGATTCGGGTCCGGAACAGTTTCTTTCCGGTCGCGGCATAGGCCCAGTTGCACAGGCGCAGCAGCTGTGCGTTGTCGTAGAGCATTTTCTCGAAATGCGGCACCAGCCATTCGGCGTCGGTCGAGTATCGGCTGAGCCCGCCGCCAATATGGTCGTATATGCCGCCGGAAAGCATGGCTTCCAGGCTGATCAGGACGGCGTCGCGATGCTGGTGGTTGCCGGAAGCTAACCACGACAACCAAAGCGTGTGAATGAAGGGCGCATTCGGGAATTTCGGCGCGCCGCGCAAGCCGCCACGTTCGCCATCCATCATGCCGCCTATGCCCTCGGCCAAAGCGATGAGGCTTCCGGAACCGAGTTGCGTCTTGCCGGCGTTTGCCGATAGCTGGGCATCGACATGCGCGATCAGCGCGTCGGCGCTTTGGGTAAGGCTTTCGGCCTTGTCCCGCCATGCCTTGTCGACCGCTTCCAGCACCTGGATGAAGCCCGGCCGGCCGTAGCGCGGTTCGCGCGGGAAGTAGGTTCCGCCCCAGAATGGCTTGCCTTGCGGGGTCAGGAACATGGTGAGCGGCCAGCCGCCCTGCTCTCCCATGGCGGCAAGCGCGGCCATGTAGATCTGGTCGATGTCCGGCCGTTCCTCCCGGTCGACCTTGATATTGACGAACAGCCGGTTCATGACGTCAGCAACTTCGGCGTTCTCGAAGCTTTCGTGCGCCATGACGTGGCACCAGTGGCACGCGGCATAGCCGATCGAAACGAGAACGGGCTTGCCGGTCGCCTCTGCTTCGGCGAGGGCTTGCCGCGACCAGGGCCGCCAATGCACGGGGTTGTCGGCATGCTGGCGCAGGTAGGGGCTCGCCTCGCGGGCCAGCAGGTTTTCCGGAGGCAGGGGCATGAGTGATATTTATCTCCGCTGGGAACTGAACGTAGGGCGGACCAGCCGGGCAGGCAAATGATCTTCTCTGGTTCCATAGTCGCATTGTCGAGCGGCCGCTTGCCGGCGGGCGTCGCGGTCGTCCGCGTTTCCGGTCCCGAAACTCGATTCGTTATCGAAACGATTGCTGGAATCCTTCCTGAACCGCGCGTCGCCGTCTTTCGCCGGTTGCGTGATGCCGACGGTGGCACTATCGATCATGGGATTGTCCTTTTCTTCCCCGGACCCAACAGTTTTACCGGCGAGGATGTAGCGGAATTCCAGGTTCACGGTGGCAAGGCGTCTGTTTCCGCTCTGCTTGATCGGTTGACGGCATTTGAGGGGGTCCGCCATGCGGAGGCCGGCGAATTCACCCGGCGCGCCTTTCTGAACGGAAAGCTCGATCTTCCGCAAACCGAGGCGCTTGCCGACCTCATCAATGCCGAGACGGAAGCGCAGCGGCGTTTCGCGGTGGGCAATGCCGATGGCGCACAGGGTCGCCTTTACCAGAGCTGGCGCAAGCGGCTCATTCACGCGCGCGCGATGATCGAAGCGGAGATCGATTTCGCCGACGAAGACGATGTGCCCGGTTCGGTCGCCGATGCGGTCATGGCGGATATTGGCATCCTGACTGGTGAGATCGGATCGCATATCGAGGGGTTTCGGGCTGCCGAGATCATCCGCGACGGCTTCGAGGTCGTGATTCTAGGCCCACCCAATGCCGGCAAATCCAGCCTTCTCAACGCATTGGCCCGGCGTGACGTGGCGATTGTCACGGACGAACCCGGCACGACGCGCGACCTGCTGGAGGTTTCGCTCGACCTGAACGGACTTTATGTACGCATTGTCGATACCGCAGGATTGCGGGAAGCCGCAGGCGCGGTCGAAGCGATCGGTATCGAAAGGGCGAAAACCCGCGCCCGCGATGCGCATCTGGTGCTGTTGCTGCATGATATGGCCGGGGCCGATCAGATCGATCCAGCAGGGGTTGGATCCGTGCCAGTCCTGCACATCGGGACAAAAGCGGACCTCGAACCCTCAGGCCGGGACAAGCCCTACGAACTCGTCCTATCGGCTAGAACCGGCGCCGGCCTGACCGAGCTGACGGATGAGATCGCGCGCCGCGCGAAAGCTCAGGTCGAAAGCGCCGGAGACATCCTTCCGTCGCGCCTCAGGCATGTCGAATTGCTCAGGGATACGCTTGGGTTTCTACGCCAGGCGGTGGAGCGATATGAGGAACGCGATGTGCAGGCCGAGATGCTGCGCCTGGCCACGGATCGGTTGGGCCGGATTGTTGGGGCGGTCGACGTGGAAGATCTTCTTGACGTGATTTTCGGGCAGTTCTGCATCGGCAAGTGATTCACGTGAAACAGCGTTGCGCTATTGAGCGATGATTCACGTGAAACATCGCGGTCGAGATTGTTTCACGTGAAACGGCTGGCTTGACAGGAGCGTGGCCGACGCCCAAGTGTCGCGCCCAAGGATGGAAGGACCATGACCAGAAACTACGACGTCGTCGTCATCGGTGGCGGGCATGCCGGTTGCGAGGCCGCGAGCGCGGCAGCGCGTTCCGGCGCGCGGACGGCGTTGGTGACGCTGCGCTTCGATACGATCGGCGTGATGAGCTGCAACCCTGCGATCGGTGGTCTTGGGAAAGGCCATCTGGTGCGGGAGATCGATGCCATGGACGGGCTGATGGGCCGGGTGGCGGATGCCGCCGGAATCCAGTTTCGCTTGCTGAACCGACGGAAGGGGCCGGCTGTGCGCGGCCCGCGTGCCCAGGCGGATCGCAAGCTGTACCGTGTGGCAATGCAGGCTGCCATTCAAGAACAGGAAGGCCTTGAGGTTATAGAGGGCGAGGCGGTCGATTTCGAGATCATTGGCGGACAGGTCGCAGCGGTCATGCTGGCCGACGGTCGGAGGCTGTCTTGCGGCGCCGTCGTGCTCACCACCGGGACATTCCTGCGCGGGCTGATCCACATAGGGGAGCGCAAGATCGTTGCCGGGCGGATGAACGAACAGGCCTCCGAAGGCTTGTCGGCAACGTTGGCCGGGGCCGGCTTTCGGCTGGGCCGTCTGAAGACCGGCACGCCCCCTCGCCTCGACGGCCGCACCATCGACTGGGCCTCGCTCGACATGCAGCTGGGGGATGACGAGCCCGTACCTTTCTCCCTGCTGACGGACCGGATCACGACCCCGCAGGTCGAATGCGGGATAACGCGGACGACGTCTGATACCCACGCAGTCATCCGCGCCAATCTCGGCCGGTCGGCGATGTATTCGGGGTCTATCGAAGGCATCGGTCCGCGCTATTGTCCGTCGATCGAGGACAAGATCGTCAAGTTCGGCGATCGCGAAGGCCATCAGGTGTTCCTGGAGCCTGAGGGCCTCGACGATCACACCATCTATCCGAACGGCATCTCCACATCGCTTCCGCAGGACGTGCAGCTCGAATTGCTCAAGACCATACCGGGGCTCGAGCGGGCCGTCATGCTGCAGCCAGGCTATGCCATCGAGTACGACCACATTGATCCGCGCGAGCTGGAACCGACGCTGGAGACTGCGAAAGTCCGGGGATTGTTTCTGGCTGGCCAGATCAACGGCACCACCGGCTATGAGGAAGCTGCCGCGCAGGGTTTGCTCGCCGGCCTCAACGCGGCAAACTCCGCGTCCCGGTCGGAACCGGTCCTGATCGGCCGCGGCGAAGCTTACATCGGGGTGATGATCGACGACCTTATAAGCCGTGGCATCAAGGAGCCCTATCGAATGTTTACGTCGCGGGCAGAGTTCAGGCTGTCTCTGCGCGCCGACAATGCGGACGAACGGTTGACGCCGAAGGCGATCGCGCTGGGTATTGTCTCAAGCGAACGGGCGAGACGTTACGGCGAAGGGAAGGCGCGGATCGATGAGGCGCGGTCGCTGGCGCTGTCCTTGCAGTTGACGCCCAATGAAGCGGCGCGCCACGGACTGGAAATTAACCAGGATGGCGTGCGTCGTTCCGGTTACGATCTGCTTACGCGGCCCGGTGTGGACGTCGCCTGGCTTGCCGGCGTCGATCCTGCCTTCGCAAAGATCGATGCCAAGACGGCGGAAGCTCTTGAAACAGAAGCGAAATATTCCGTCTATCTGGAGCGTCAGAAGGCCGACGTCGCGCAATTGCAGCAGGAAGAGGCGCGTGCCATCCCGACCTCACTGGATTTTTCGACCGTGCCCGGCCTATCCAACGAATTGCGACAGAAGATGCGCGAGCGGCGCCCGCGCTCGGTGGCGGACGCGCAACGCATGGAGGGCATGACGCCGGCGGCGCTGGCGCTCATCGTCGCGCATGTGCGCGCCAGTGAACTGGCCGATAGGGGCGCGGCGTGAGCCTGCAGTCTCTTGAAGGGCTGCAAAGGGTCGCTGGTCCCGTTTCACGTGAAACATTCGACCGCTTTGTCGAATTCGAAGCGCTTTTTCGCAAATGGAACCAGCGCATCAATCTTGCCGCTCGATCCTCCGAATCGGATCTCTGGTCGCGGCATATCCTCGACAGTGCGCAGCTGGCGGTATTGCGGCCGCAAGCGCAGCGATGGCTGGATCTTGGCTCCGGTGGCGGCTTTCCCGGTCTGATTGTCGCGCTCATTGAAAAGGAACGCGGCGGCTTCGTCGAACTGGTTGAAAGCAATCGGAAGAAAGCGGGGTTTCTGCAGGCCGCGATCAGCCATTTCGCCCTGCCCGCGCGCGTTGTCCCGCTTCGAATCGAGGACGCCCCGGCTGCGGTGACCCAGCCGCAGGTGGTCACAGCACGCGCGCTGGCTTCCCTTGATGTCCTACTGGACCTTGCTTCACCGTGGCTTTCGGCAGGCGCCACGGCCCTGTTCCACAAAGGCCGGGATTACCGGCGCGAGATCGAAGAAAGCGTTCACCGCTGGTCCTTCGATCTGTTACAACATCCGAGTCTGATCGATCCGGACGGCGTTATCCTCGAGATATCCAATCTTCACCGGGTCGAGTCCTGATATATGCAGTTCTGATATATGATGAGCATGACCGCACCCAGGATCATCACTGTCGCCAACCAGAAGGGCGGCGTCGGCAAGACGACAACGGCGATCAATCTCGCCACGGCGCTGGCCGCGATCGGCGAGCGCGTGCTGATCGTCGATCTCGATCCGCAAGGCAACGCCAGTACCGGCCTCGGCATCGATCGCCGCGACCGGACGGTTTCCTCCTATGATGTGCTGACGGGCGAACTGGATATCGAGGCCGCGGCGATGCCGACGGCTGTCCCGGGTCTGTCGATCGTGCCGTCCACGCTCGATCTTCTTGGCATCGAAATGGAGATCGCTTCGGCACCAGACCGGGTGCTCAGGCTGCGCAACGCGTTGCGCGACGCGGCCCAGCGGTCGGGCATGTTCAGCTATGTGCTGATCGACTGCCCGCCTTCGCTCAACCTGCTCACGCTCAATTCCATGGCGGCTGCCGATTCGGTGCTGGTGCCACTGCAATGCGAGTTTTTTGCCCTCGAGGGCCTTAGCCAGTTGCTCGAAACCGTCGAGCAGGTGCGGGGTTCCATCAATCCGGACCTGACGATCCAGGGCATCGTTCTGACGATGTTCGACGGCCGCAACAATCTCGCCAACCAGGTGGTGCAGGACGTGCGCGCGCATATGGGCGACAAGGTCTATGAGACGGTCATTCCGCGCAACGTGCGGGTCTCGGAAGCGCCGTCCTACGGCAAGCCGGCGATCCTGTACGACCTCAAATGCTCGGGCAGCCAAGCCTATCTGCAACTGGCGTCCGAGGTTATCCGCCGCGAGCGCCGGTTGCGTGCCGCATAAACGATTCGATACCGGAACGATTCAAGAATGAATGAAGATCCTTCCAGAAAGCGGCTTGGGCGAGGCCTTGCCGCGCTGATCGGCGAAATGGACCGCCCTGCTCCCGCTCCGGAAAAGCGCGCGGCGGCCGATGGCAAGGCGCCGATCGAATTCGTTTCGGCGAACCCGAAGAATCCGCGCCGCAGCTTCGCCGAGGCCGATCTGACGGATCTGGCGCAGTCGATCCGCGAACACGGCATCGTCCAGCCCGTGGTGGTACGCCCCTCCCCGTCGCAATCCGGGCGCTATGAGATCATCGCTGGTGAGCGGCGCTGGCGCGCGGCGCAACGCGCCGGGCTGACGGAGATCCCAATCATCGTTCGCGAGGTCAGTGACCGGACGGCGCTCGAACTGGCGATCATCGAGAATGTCCAGCGCGCCGACCTGAATCCTGTCGAGGAAGCGCAAGGCTACCAGCAGCTGATCGACGAGCACGGCTACAGCCAGGCCGATCTCGGCCAGGTGATCGGCAAGAGCCGCAGCCATGTTGCCAACACGCTGCGGCTTCTGAAGCTGCCGCCCGTTATCCGCGACATGCTGGTGGACGGCGCGCTGTCGGCCGGCCATGCCCGCACGCTGGTCACGGCGGAGGACCCGGCAGGCTTGGCCAAGCGGATCGTCGAGGAGGGCCTGTCCGTGCGCCAGGCGGAAGCGTTGGCGCAGATGCCAGCTGCCGCACAGCGCGAAGCCAAGCCCGGCGCGCCGGCCGAAAAGGATGCCGACACGCTGGCCCTGGAAAAGCTCCTGTCGGACACGCTCGGCATGAAGGTGCAGGTGGCGCACAAGGACCGGGGCGGTGAGGTCCGCATCGGCTACCGCACGCTGGAGCAGCTCGACGAGTTGTGTCGGCGTCTCAAGCAGGACTGAAAGCAGGCGATTTTTCAGAGTGCTCGCGGAGGAATAATGCCTCCCCGCCGTCTTTGTCTCTCAATTCGCCAATCTATAATAAGCCGGCTAAATGCGGAAGTACTGGCATGCGCCGGTCAGTCCGCATGCTCGGTAATCACTGACAGGAAAGCAGGACCATAACGCTCCAGCTTGGCCTCGCCGACACCGGGAACGGCCGCCATCTCGCGGCGCGACGTAGGACGCGCGGCGGCGATTTCAATTAGCGTCCTGTCATGGAAAATCACGTAGGGCGGCACGTTCTGCGCGCGGGCGATCTCCATGCGCTTTTCCCGCAACGCCTGGAACAACGCGCGATCGGTGTCGGGCAGGGTGGCCGACGCCTGCTGGCGCGAAACTTTCCCCTGCCGCGCCCGCGGTGCCGCCGGCACGCGCAGCATGAGGGTCTGCTTTTCGCGCAGGAACCGCCGGCCCGCCTCTGAAATCGACAGGCCGCCGTGGCCGGCGAGATCGACATCGATCAGCCTGAGCGCGACCAGCTGGCGCAGGATCGCCCGCCACGTGCGGTTGTCGTGCTCCTTGCCGATGCCAAAGGTGGAAATGCCGTCATGGCCGAAGCGAAGGATGCGCTCATCTTCGACGCCCAGAAGAACGTCGACGACATAGGCCTGGCCGAAGCGTTCGCCAGTCCGGTGGATACAGGAAAGCGCTTTCTGCGCCGCGATGGTTCCGTCGAACAGGCGCGGCGGCTCGGCGCAGGTGTCACAGTTGCCGCAAGGCTCGCAGCGGTCGCCGAAATAGGAGAGCAGCGCCTGGCGGCGACAGGTCGCCGTTTCGGCAAGCCCGAGCAGCGCGTCGAGCTTCTGCCGCTCCATGCGCTTGCGCTGCTCGGGCGCTTCCGACTCCTCGATGAAGCGGCTGCGCAGCGCGACGTCCTCGGAGCCGTAGAGCATCAGCGCGTCGGAGGGCAGGCCGTCACGCCCGGCGCGTCCCGTCTCCTGATAGTAGGCCTCGATGCTGCCCGGCAGGTCGATATGGGCGACAAAGCGCACGTCCGGCTTGTCGATGCCCATGCCGAAGGCGATGGTGGCCACCATGACGACAGCCTCGTCGTTCTGGAAGCGCGTCTGGTTGGCCTGGCGCTCCGCCCTGTCCATGCCGCCGTGATAGGGAAGGGCGTCGTAGCCCTGGGCGCAAAGCCAGGCGGCGGTTTCTTCCGTCTTCCGTTTCGACAGGCAATAGACGATGCCGCTTTCGCCGGCGTGGTCCTTCAGGAAGCGCGCCAACTGCGCCCGCGGGTTGTCCTTCTCGCGGATTTCATAACGGATGTTGGGGCGGTCGAAGCCGGCGATGAAGGCGTCGCCTTCGGAAATCCGCAGATGCGCGAGGATCTCGGCGCGTGTCGGCGCATCGGCGGTGGCCGTCAGCGCCATGCGCGGCGTGTCGGGAAACGCCGCGACCAGCGCGTCGAGTTGCCGGTAAGAGGGGCGGAAGTCGTGACCCCACTGCGACAGGCAATGCGCCTCGTCGATGGCGATCAGCGACAATGGCACCCGGCTAAGGCGTTCCAGAATCTCCGGTCTGAGCAGCGTCTCCGGCGCCATATAGAGCAGGTCGAGCCCGCCGGTGGCCACATCCCGCCACAAAGCGCGCCGCTCGTCGCTGGGCAGGTCGGAATTGAAGGCGGCGGCCTTGACGCCCGCCTGGCGCAGGGCCGCCACCTGGTCGGCCATGAGGGCCAGCAGCGGCGAGACGACAAGACCCATGCCGGGGCGCGCCATCGCCGGAATCTGGTAGCACAGGGATTTGCCGCCACCCGTCGGCATCAGGACGAAGGCGTTGTTGCCGGCCGTCACATGGCGGACGATGTCAGCCTGCGGTCCGCGAAACGCGTCGTAGCCATAGACCGTTTTCAGGATATGCAGGGGATCGGCGGACAAGGCGGGCTGCTTGAAGACATGGGAATTCGGCGACGAATCACTCCCTAGCAGATTCGTGCGCCGCTGCGCGAAACCGGGCGAGCCTATTTGCCGGCGGGCGGCTCGGTCTTGCAAACCAGGCGCAGGATGGTTTCCACGTTGAAGCGCAGGCGCTCCTCCAGGGCCGCCGGCGTCATCAGGTCGCGCTGGAATATGATCGAACCGGAAAAGCGGTTGGTGAAATAATAGTAGCCGATCGCGGCGATGGTGATGTTGAGCTGCACCGGGTCTATGCCCGCGCGAAAGTCGCCGCTCTTTTCGCCGCGATCGAGCAGTGCGCCGACCATGCCGACGAACCGGCGGCTGACCTGCTCGATCGTCTGCGACTTCTTCAGGTGCCTTGCCTTGTGCAGGTTCGCGCTGTTGACCAGCGTCAGGAACTCGGGGTTCTTCAGATAATAATCCCAGGTGAAACGCACCAGCCGCTCGAGCGCCTCGCGCGGCTCAAGCCGGTCGAGGTCGAGCTTCTGCTCGGCGGTGCGGATGTCGACATAGGCATCCTCCAGCACGCGCTGGAACAGGTCCTCCTTGCTGTTGAAGTAGTGATAGATCATGCGCTTGTTGGCCTTCGCGCGCTCGGCGATGACGTCGACGCGCGCGCCGGCCAGTCCGCTCTTGGCGAACTCCTTCTTGGCTGCGGCGAGGATCCTCGCCTGCGTCGCCTCCGCGTCGCGGATCCTCGGTCTGGGTGCGCTCTTCACCGTCATCGCCGCCTCCTGTCGCCATGGCCGGAAGGCAGCTGACCTTCCGACACGTTCCGTCTGATTCCGACAACGGGGCCATCCGGCCGCCGGAATCACTCCGCACTGGAGATAACGTACTGGTTACTTGGCGTGCGCGCCAGTGCCGTCGTCTCCGCCCGTACCCGTTGCCGCGCAAGGGCCGTTCGTACTGGGCCTCTTCATAGGTTCTTGGAAACGGCGTTGACACTGTTTCGATAAAGAAGTAACTAGATAGTGCAATAAAGCTCCGGCGAAGACGTAAATCGAGCGATTTCCTTCGATGGCGGGGCGCGGACGAACCGGGAGGAAGGCATGTCGTTCATCAAGAAATTCATCGAGCAGGAGACGATCAACCGCCGCAACCTGCTCTTGGCCTCGGCCTATGGCCTCAGCGGCGCGGCGGCGCTGCGCATGTTCGGCGCGGGCGCCGCGCATGCCGCGGTGGAGAACCCGACGATCGCGTGGAGCTATCGCGACCGCACCAATCCGTACTGGAACTATATCGTGTCCGGCGGCGAGGCCTTTGTCGAAAGTCTCGGCCTGCCGAAAAGCGCGCTGGTCAATCTCATCAACGAAGGGTCGAGCGAGAAGTCGCTGGCCGACGTCAAGGCGCTGCTCGCCAAGGACGGCAACAAGGTCGCGCTGGCGATCGACGCCAACGACGCGCCGAACTGCCGCCCCGTGGTCGAGGCCGTCGCCGCTGCGGGCGCGCATGTCTCGACCATCTGGAACAAGACCGACGACCTGCATCCCTGGGATTTCGGCGACAACTACGTGTCGCACATGACCTGGTCCGACGAGGGTCCTGCTGAGCAGACCGCCCGCATCCTGTTCGACGCGATGGGCAAGAAGGGCGGCGTCGTCCATCTCGGCGGCATCGCCTCCAACAACCCCGCCGTCGAGCGCCTGAACGGCCTGAAGAACGCGCTGAAGGATTATCCCGACATCCAGCTTCTGGATGCGCAGCCGGCCGACTGGGACACGCAGAAGGCGAACCAGATCATGGCGAGCTTCCTCACCCGCTACGGCGACGAGATCAAGGGCGTCCACTGCGCCAACGACACGATCGCCTACGGCGTCCTCGAGGCGCTGCGCGCCGAAGGCATCGAGGGCATGCCCGTCGTCTCCTACGACGGCAACGAGCGGGCGGTCGAGCTCGTCGCCAAGGGCGAGATCCTGGCGACGGTCTTCACCAATCCCTACTGGGGCGGCGGCATCACGGCGGCCTTGGCCTACTATGCCACCATCGGCGCCTTCAAGCCGTCGGACGAGCCGCACGAGCATCGCGAATTCTACGGGCCGACGATCCTCGTCACGCCCAAGGACGCGCTCGACTTCAAGGCCAAGTACCTCGACACCAACCCGACCTACGACTGGAAGGACTTCTGGGGTCCGAGCAACGGCCCGATCCAGTACAAGTCCTGATCTCGGACGGATGCGGCTGTTCACCGGCCGCATCGCAACACGGGGCGACGACGCTGCCGTCGCCCGCCTTTGCCGCGATAACCGGATATGGCCAACATGTTGACGCAGGACAATCTGCAGAAGTGGGCGCCGCTCTTGGTGCTCGTCGTGCTCGTCGTGTTCTTCACGGCGGTCAATCCCAACTTCCTGTCGATCCGCAACTTCGCCCGCATCGCCATCGCCTCGACGCCGGCGCTGATGATCGCGGTCGGCGTTACCTTCGTCATCCTGATGGGATCGATCGACCTTTCCATGGAGGGCTCGGTCGCGGTGTGCGCGGTGTTGTTCGCCACCTTCTTCGCGGCGCTTGGCGGTTCGCTCGCCGGGCCAGGCCTGCTCGCCGTTCCGGCCACCCTGCTGGTGGGCGCGGTGTTCGGCGCCATCAACGGCCTCGTCCACGTCAAGCTGCGCATACCCTCCTTCATGGCCAGCCTGTCGATGGGTTTCGTCGGCATCGGCCTGTCGCTGCTGATCACCGGCGGCGATCGCATCCTGGTCGAGGACCCGCTGTTCCGTTCGCTGCTGACGGTCCGGCTGGGTGGGTTCCCGCTGATGACCTACGTGGCGATCGTCGCGCTGCTCGCCGGCTGGTTCATCCAGAACCACACGACGATCGGCCGTAATTTCTACGCTGTCGGCGGCGGCGAGGACCTGGCGCATGCCTCCGGCCTCAACGTCAACAAGGTGCGCGTCATCTGCTTCCTCATCGCCGGGGTATTCTACGCGCTCGGCGCCATGCTGGCGGTGGCGCAGATCGGCATCGCGGAGACGGTCACTGGCCGCAACCTGATGTTCGTCTCGATCACCTCGGTCGTCGTCGGCGGCACGGCGCTGTGGGGCGGCTCGGGTGGCGTGTGGAACACGCTGATCGGCGTCTTGATCGTCAACGTCATCGGCAACGGCATGGTGGTGATCGGCCTGCCGAGCTACGTCCAGGACGGCGTGCTGGGATTGCTCGTCATCACCGCGGTCTACCTGTCAACCGACCGCCGGTCGCTATCCTTCGTGAAGTAGGGCGCCATGTTCGAGCTCCGCAAAGTCGAAAAGCGATTCCCCGGCGTCCATGCGCTGAAGGGCATCGACTTCAAGATCGGCCGCGGCGAGATCGTCGGCCTGGTGGGCGAGAACGGCGCCGGCAAGTCGACGCTGATGAAGGTGATCTACGGCGCCTACCAGCACGACGGCGGCGAGGTGCTGGTCGACGGCAAGCCGGTCCGTTTCCACAGCCCGCGCGAGGCGATGGACCGGGGCGTCGGCATGGTGTTCCAGGAACAGTCGCTGATCCCCAACCTGACGGTGATGGAGAACGTCTTCCTCGGCTACGAGAAGCAGTTCGTCCGCTTCGGCAAGATCGACTGGAAACGCATGGCCGAGGCGACGCGCCACCAGCTCGAGAAGGTGAAGCTCGCCATCGATCCGGCCACCGTCACCTCGAAACTGTCCTTCGCGCAGCGGCAGCTCGTCGAACTCGCCAAGGTGCTGACGCTGGAAGAGCGGGTGGACGGCAACCTCGTCATCCTGCTCGACGAGCCGACGTCGGTGCTGGCCAAGGAGGAGATCGAGCTGCTGTTCACCCTGATGCGGGACCTGCGCAAGCGGGCGTCCTTCATCTTCGTCTCGCACCGGCTCGACGAGGTGATCGAACTGTCCGACCGCATCTACGTCATGAAGGACGGGGCGGTGGTCGACGCGGTCGAAAGCGGCAAGGCCGAGGTGGAAGCCATCCAGCGCAAGATGGTGGGCCGCGACATCAACCGGGAATATTACCGCGAGGAAAAGCAGCGGCCCTACGACGAAGGCAAGGTGCTGCTCGAACTCGACGCCATCAGCCTGCCCGGCCGCTACAAGGATATATCGCTCAAACTGCATGCCGGCGAAGTGCTGTGCCTGGTCGGCGTCGAAGGCGCCGGGCGCGAGGCGATCCTGCGCACGGTCTTCGGCCTGCTTGCGCCGCAGACCGGAAAAATGTCGATCCACGGCAGTCCGGCCGGCGCCGTCAGCGCCTCGCAGCGCGTGGCGCACGGCATCGGCTACGTGCCGCGCGAGCGCAAGATCGAAGGCATCGTCAGCGGCATGAGCGTCTTCGAGAACATGACGCTCTCGCAGATGGACAAATACACCAGGGCCGGCGTGCTCGACATCGCTGCCGAACGCAAGCTGGCGCGCGACTGGATCAAGCGGCTGTCGATCAAGGCGTCTTCGGAGAATGCCGATTGCGGCAACCTGTCGGGAGGAAACCAGCAGAAGGTCGTGCTCGCAAAATGGCGCAGCGGCGGCTCCGACATCATCCTGCTCGACCATCCGACACGCGGCCTCGACATCGGCGCCAAGGAGGATGTGTACGACATGGTGCGCGAAATGTCGGCGGCGGGCGTCGGAGTCGTGCTGGTCGCCGACACGCTGGAGGAGGCCATCGGCCTCAGTCACACCATTGCCGTTGTCAAGGATGGCGAGATCAAGAAATGGTACAATTGTCCGCCCGGCGCGAAGCCGTCCCTCTACGACCTGATCCACTACATGATCTGAGGCGCACCGGCATGTCGCTCGATCGGCTCAAGCATCATTTCCCCTGGATCACGCTCGTCGTCCTGGTCCTGATCGTCGGCGCCATGGACCCCAACTTCCTGCGTCCGCAGAACCTCGTCGAGCTGGCAGGCGACATCGCGCCGCTGTTCATCATGGCGCTCGGCATGACGCTGGCCATCTATATCGGCGGCATCGACCTGTCGGCGCAGTCGGTGGCCAACATGACGACGGTGCTGGCGACGATCACGCTGCCGCTCTTCGGCGTCTTCTCGGCGCTCGTGGTGATCGCAGTGGGCTTCCTGTTCGGCGCGGTGTCCGGGCTGGTGACGACGCGGCTGAAGGTGCCGTCCTTCATCGCGACGCTCGCTGTCGGCGGCATCGCGCTGTCGGTCGGCCAGTTCGCGTCCGGACAGAGGGCGCTCTACATGGATGCCGGACAGCGCGACCGGGCGTTCGGCTGGATGCTCGGCAACACGGCCGGCATCCCGCACGAACTGGTGCTGTCGCTGGTCCTGCTCGCCTTCGCCTGGTTCATCCAGGACAGGATGAAGGCGGGCCGCATCCTGAAGGCGGTCGGCGCCGGCGAGCTGGCCGCGGTCGCGTCCGGCCTGCGCGTCGATCGCTACAAGATCCTGGCCTTCGCGCTGTCGGGTATGTTCGCGGCGATTGCCGGTCTGCTGTTCTCGGTCAAGCTGTCAGGCGGTTCACCGACGCTGGCGGAAGGTTTCCTGCTGCCGGCGATCGTCGCGGTGCTGGTCGGCGGCACGCCGCTCACCGGCGGCGTCGGCGGCGTGCTCAACACGCTGATCGGGGCGATGATCGTCGCCGTGGTGCGGGCGAGCATGCTCTATCTCGATATTCCGGCGACCAGCCAGCAGATCTTCTTCGGCATCGTGCTGATCGTCGCGATCGCGCTGACCATCGACCGCTCGAAGATGCGGATCGTCAAGTAGCGCGGCGGGAGGACGGCATGGAGACCATGCAGGCGGCGGTGCTCGTTGCGCCGAAGCGCTTCGAAGTGAGGGCGGTCGCCGTGCCGGCGCTCGGGCCGGACGATGTCCTGATCAGGGTGGACCGCTGCGGCATCTGCGGCACCGACATCCATATGTTCAACGGCCACTATGCCGCCGACATGCTGCCGCTGATCCCCGGTCACGAATTCACCGGCACCGTCCACCGCGTTGGCGAGCGGGTCGCCAACCTGCAGCCGGGACAGCGCGTCGTCGCCGATATCAACATCGGCTGCGGCCATTGCTTTTTCTGCCGCCGCCACGAGGTGCTGAACTGCGCGGAGGTGCGCCAGGTCGGCATCCATCGCGACGGCGGTTTCGCCGAATATGTCGCCGTGCCCGGACGGCTGGTCATTCCCGCGCCCGACGACGTCGCGCCGCAGATGCTGGCGCTGACCGAGCCGGTCGCCTGCGTCGTCAGGGCAGCGCGCAAGGCCGATGTGCGCTTCGGCCAGTCCGTCGTCGTGCTCGGCGCCGGGCCGATCGGCAACCTGCATATCCAGATGATGCGACTGATCGGCGCCGCACCGATCATCGCGGTCGAGCTGACGCCGGAGCGCGCCACACTGGCCGAGCTGGCCGGCGCGGACCGCGTCGTCAGCGATCCGGCGACGACCGAGGCGACTGTGCGTGCGATGACCGGCGGACGCGGCGCCGATATCGTCATCGAGAGCGTCGGCAATGCGGCGCTCTACGCCAGGGCCTTCGAGTTGATCCGCCCGGGCGGCCATGTCGCCGCCTTCGGCATCACCGGGCCGCAGGACAGCGTGCCGCTCAAGCTGCTCGACACGGTTCTGAGGGAAAATTCGGTGAAGGGGTCGGTCGCAGGCATGGGTGAGGACATGCACGACGCACTGACCCTGCTGGCGCACAAGCGCTTCGATACGGAGCCGTTCACGGGTTCGACCTATCCGCTGGATTCCATCCAGGAGGCCTTCGAGACGTTGAAGGATCGCCCCGGCGTGCTGAAGACGCAGATCGAGATGTAGCCGCGACGCGCTTGCAATCAGGATGAGCGGGTCTTTACCCATTGTGTAACCGCAAGTGTGCGGAGGACGAAGATGGATCAACGGACAGCAACACTGGCATTGCCGGCGACACCGAGAAGTTTCGGCTTCTTCGTCGACGGCCAGACGATCGAGGCGGGACCACGCGGTCATTTTGAGCGGCGGAGCCCCGGCCACGACGTGCCGGTCACGCGGATGCCGAAATGCACGACGGCCGATCTCGACATGGCCGTTGCTGCGGCGCGTCGCGCCTTCGAGGACGGCCGCTGGTCGCGCATCCCGGCCGTCGAGCGCGCCGACGTGCTGCTGCGCGCGGCGCAGATCCTGCGGCGCCGCGCCGAAGAGATCGCCTACTGGGAGACGCTGGAGAACGGCAAGCCGATCAGCCAGGCGCGCGCCGAGGTCGGCGGCTGCGCCGGCATGTTCGAATATGCGGCGGGCGCTGCGCGCGCCCTGCACGGCGACGCCTTCAACAATCTGGGCGAAGGCATGTTCGGCGTGGTGACGCGCGAGCCGATCGGCGTCGTCGGCCTGATCACGCCATGGAACTTCCCGTTCCTGATCCTGTGCGAGCGCGTGCCCTACATCCTAGCGGCGGGTTGCACGATCGTCGCCAAGCCGTCCGAGGTCACCTCGGCGACGACGCTGCTTCTGGCCGAAGTGCTGGCCGAGGCGGGGCTCCCGGCCGGCTGCTATAATGTCGTCACCGGCTCCGGCAGCACGGTCGGTCAGGCGATGACCGAGCATGCCGACATCGACATGGTGTCGTTCACCGGCTCGACCGCCGTGGGGCGCCGTTGCGTCGCCGCCGCCGCCGGCAACTTCAAGAAGCTCGGGCTCGAGCTCGGCGGCAAGAACCCGCAAATCGTCTTTGCCGACGCCGACCTGGAAGACGCGGCGGACGGCGTCGCCTTCGGCATCGGCTTCAACACCGGCCAGTGCTGCGTCAGCGGCAGCCGGTTGATCGTCGAGCGCTCGGTGGCGCGCGATTTCGAAGCGATGGTCGCCGCCAAGCTCGCCAAAGTGAAGGTCGGCGATCCGCTCGACCCTGAAACGCAGATCGGCGCCATCACCACGACGGCGCAGAACGACACCATCCTCGGCTATATTGCCAAGGGCAAGCAGGAAGGCGCGCGGCTGGTGTGCGGCGGCGACAGGCTCGATTTCGGCCGTGGCCAGTACATCGCGCCGACCCTGTTCGGCGATGTTACCGGCACGATGGCGATCGCCCGCGAGGAGATATTCGGACCTGTGCTCGCCGTCATGCCGTTCGACACGATGGAAGAGGCGATCGCCATCGCCAACGATACCGTCTACGGTCTGGCCGCGAGCGTCTGGACGAAAAACATCGATAAGGCGCTCACCGTCTCGCGGCGGGTACGGGCGGGACGCTTCTGGGTCAACACCACGCTGGCCGGCGGCCCCGAACTGCCGATCGGCGGGTTCAAGCAATCGGGCTGGGGCCGCGAGGCCGGGATCTACGGCGTGGAGGAATACACGCAGGTCAAGTCCGTCCATATCGAGATCGGCAAGCGACAGCCCTGGGTAGGATGATGCGGGAAAGCGGCTACGACTATGTGATTGTCGGCGGCGGGTCGGCGGGCTGTGTGCTCGCCGCGCGATTGACGGAGAATCCGGCCGTGCGCGTGCTCCTTCTGGAGGCCGGCGGCCGCGACCGCCATCCCTATATCCACATGCCGGTCGGTTTTTCGAAGATGACTTCGGGGCCTTTCACCTGGGGGCTGAAGACGGCACCGCAGCGGCATGCCCACAATCGCGAGATCCCCTATGCACAGGCGAGGGTGATCGGCGGCGGCTCGTCGATCAACGCCGAGGTCTATACGCGCGGCCACCCATCCGACTACGACCGCTGGGCCAACGAGGAAGGTGCCGCCGGCTGGTCGTTCAGGGAGGTACAGCCTTACTTCCTGCGCTCGGAAGGCAACACCATCCTGTCGGGGGAATGGCACGGCACGGACGGACCGCTCGGCGTCTCCAACCTGCCCGATCCGCAGCGCACGTCGCGCGCCTTCGTGCAGGCGTGCCAGGAATACGGCATGCCCTACAATCCGGATTTCAATGGCCGCACGCAGCAAGGGGCCGGCATCTACCAGACGACGATCAGGAACAACCGCCGTTGCTCCGCCGCCGTCGGCTACCTGCGACCGGCGCGCGGGCGCGCTAACCTGACGGTCGAGACGGGTTGCCTCGTCCGGCGCATCGTCTTCGAAGGCGTGCGGGCCGTCGGCGTCGAATATGCGAAGAACGGCCGCGCCGTCCTGGCGCGAGCCGATAGCGAAGTGCTGGTCACGGCCGGCGCCATCGGCTCGCCCAAGATCATGATGCTGTCCGGCGTCGGCCCGGCGGCGCACCTGCGCCAGCACGGCATCGAGGTGATGCACGACCTGCCCGGTGTCGGCGAGAACCTCAACGATCATTTCGGTGTCGACATCGTCGCCGAACTGAAGGGGCCGACCAGCCTCGACAAGTACAACAAGCTGCATTGGATGCTGTGGGCCGGCATTCAGTACGTGCTTTTCAATTCCGGACCGGTGACCTCCAACGTTGTCGAGGGTGGCGCCTTTTGGCACTCGCGGCCGGACGGGGAAGTTCCCGACCTGCAATTCCATTTCCTGGCGGGGGCGGGCGCGGAGGAAGGCGTTCCGACGGTCCCGTCGGGCTCCGGCATCACGCTCAATTCCTATACGCTGCGGCCGAAAAGCCGGGGCACGGTCCGGCTGCGTTCGGCCGACGCCGAGGCGCTGCCGGTCATCGACCCGAATTTCCTCGCCGAGCCGGACGACGTCTGGATATCCGCGGAAGGCGTGCGCATCAGCCGCGAGATCTTCCGCCAGCCGTCGCTGCAGAAATACATCAAGCGCCTGCACGTGCCGGGCGAAGAGGTGAAGACGAAGGCCGATTTCGCCGACTATGCGCGCCGCTACGGACGCACGTCCTATCACCCGACGGGAACCTGCAAGATGGGCGTTGACGCCATGGCGGTGGTCGACCCGCAGTTACGGGTGCGCGGGCTGGACAACATCCGCATCTGCGATTCCTCGACGATGCCCAGCCTGATCGGCTCCAACACCAATGCGGCGACGATCATGATCGGCGAAAAGGCGTCCGATCTCATCCGCGGCAACAAATAAGCCGCAGCGTTGCGGTCCGGCGGCGATCCTCAGCGGATCGCCGCCAGCATTTCAGCTTCGCTCGCTTTCAATCCCACTCGGGCGCATAGGGCACCAGGTCGCGGCCGACGATGCGATAGTTGGTATGGGTCAGCGCCTCGATCCGCGCCATGTCGATGCTCGACAGGGTGAAATCCATGATGTCGAAATTGGCGCGGATGTTGTCCGGCTTGGTCGACATGGTGTTCAGCGACACCCCCTTCTGCAGGATCCAGCGCAGCACGATCTGGGCCGCCGACTTGCCGTAGAGCGCGCCGATCTCGGCGAAGAGCGGGACCTCGAACACCTTGCCGCGCGCCACCGAGCAGTAGGACGACAGCGGGATGCCGGTCTCAGTGGCGGCCGCCAGAAGGACATCCTGGTTGAGCAGGGGATGGAATTCGACCTGGTTGGTCACCAGCGGGACGTCGACGATGGCCTTCGCGTCGCGCATCATCCGGGCCGTGTGGTTGGAAATGCCGATATGGCGGGCCAGCCCCTTTTCCTGGGCCTTCTGGAGCTGGCGCAGCGGCGGCGCGATGTTGCCGTCCACCGCCGGCCAGTGCAGCAGAAGGACGTCGGCATAGTCGGTCCGCAGCGCCTTCAGGCTGCGCTCCACCGAAGCGAGGAACAGGTTGTCGGCGAAGTTCTCGACGCCGACCTTGGTGGTGATGCAAAGCTCGGCGCGCGGCACGCCGCCCCCGGCCAGCGCCTCGCCGACCTCGCTCTCGTTTTCGTACATCTGCGCGGTGTCGAAGGCGCGGTAGCCGGTCGCCAGCGCCGCCGCGACGGCCTGCCTGCAAGTCTCGCCGCGCAGCGGATATGTGCCGAAAGCGCGCTGGTATGTCTGCTGGAAATAGATGCTCATTCGGCCGTTCCCCACTCTCCGTTCGAATCCGCTATTGCACCAGATGGTTACTTATAATATGAGCATGGTCAGGCTGCAAGACGGTTCCTTGTCCGGTCCGAAACAGGTGCCGGCGACATGGAAATGCAGCCGTGAAGAATCACAGCGAGGATGCCGATGTCCAAGATCACGAGCGCTGAAAATGCGGTCAAACGCATCGCCGACGGCGCCGTCGTCGCGGTGAATTCGTCGAGCGGCCTGTGCTGTCCGGATCATGTCCTGCAGGCGCTCGGCGAGCGCTATCGCGCCGAGCGGCATCCCGGCCGGCTGACGATGGTGCATCCGATCGCCGCCGGCGACATGTTCGGCACCAGGGGCATCGACCATCTCGCACAGGACGGCATGATCGACACCATCATCGCCGGCTCCTACCCTTCCGGCCCCTCCTCGGCGGAGCCGCCGCTGATCTGGCAGATGCTGGGCGAGAACAAGGTGGCGGCCTACAATGTGCCGAGCGGCATCCTGTTCGACGTTCTGCGCGAAGCCGCCGGCAAGCGGCCGGGCGTCATCACCAAGGTCGGCCTCGACACCTTTGTCGATCCGGATCTCGACGGCTGTGCCATGAACGAGCGCGCGCGGGAAAAGGCGATCGTGCGCAAGATCGATTTCGAGGGCGAGGATTGGCTCTATTTTCCGACGATCGCGCCGGACGTCGCTATCATCCGCGCCTCGACGGCGGACGAACGCGGCAACCTCACCTTCGAGCACGAAGGCGCCTATCTCGGCGCGATGGAACTGGCGCTCGCCGCGCACAACTGCGGCGGACTGGTCATCGCCCAGGTGAAGCGGGTGGCGCAGGCCGGCAGCCTGAGGCCGCATGACGTGCGGGTGCCGGGCATCCTGGTTGACATGATCGTCGAGGCGCCCGACCAGTTGCAGACCACCGCCACGGCCTACGACCCGGCGATTTCCGGCGAGCTGTTCCGGCCGCTCGATACCTTCCGCACGCCAGCTTTCGATCCCGCCAAGGTCATCGCGCGTCGCGTCGCGGCCGAGCTCGAGCCCGGTTGGGCGGTCAATATCGGCTTCGGCATCTCGGCCAACGTGCCGCGCATCTTCCTCGAGGAAGGCCGTCACGGCGAGGTGACGTGGGTGATCGAACAAGGCGCGGTCGGTGGCATCCCGCTGCTCGACTTCAAGTTCGGTTGCTCCTCCAATGCCGAGGCCTTCGTGCCGTCGCCGCACCAGTTCACCTATTTCCAGGCGGCGGGTTTCGACGCCTCGCTGCTGTCCTTCCTGCAGATCGGCGCGGACGGGTCGGTCAACGTCTCGAAACTCGCCGTGAGGCCGCATGTCACCGCCGGCGCCGGCGGTTTCGTCGACATCACGGCGCGGGCGAAGAAGATCGTCTTTTCCGGCTATTTCAACGCCGGCGCGAAGCTCTCCATCGCCGACGGCAAGGTATCGATCGACAAGGAGGGTAAGGTCGCCAAGCTGGTGCCCGAGGTCGACCAGGTGTCGTTTTCCGGCAAGCGGGCAACCGCGCAGGGTCAGGACATCACCTATGTCACGGAACGCTGCGTGCTGCGGTTGATCGACGGCAAGGTGACGGTCACCGAGATCGCCCCCGGCATCGACCTGCAGCGCGACGTGCTCGACCGCGCGGCGTTTCCGCTGACCGTTGCGCCGTCGCTCAAGCCGATGCAAGCTGACCTCTTTCTGCCCGGCGGCAGCGGCGGACGCTCCGCCGGCAAGGAGGCGGCCGAATAATGTCCGACAGCGGTGTGCATCTGGAAGTCGAGGGCGGCGTGGCGCTGATCGTGCTTCGGCGCGAAGGCAAGCTGAACGCCCTCGACGCCGGCATGGTCCGCGAGCTGGCGCTGGCTTGCGCCACGATCGAGCACGATGCCGCCGTGCGCGTCGCGATCCTCACCGGCTCCGGCGCCAAGGCATTCTCGGCTGGCGGCGACATCGAGGCGTGGAGCGGCGAGACGCCGGAAGATTTCGGCCGCTTCTGGGTACGCGAGGGCCATGCCGCCTTCGACGCGCTGGCGCGGTTGCGGCAGCCGCTCATCGCGGTGCTGAACGGCCATACGCTGGGCGGTGGGCTGGAGCTTGCGGCCTGCGCCGACTTCCGCATCGCCGAGGCACATGTGAAGATCGGCCTGCCCGAAACGGGCCTCGGCGTCATTCCCGGCTGGTCGGGCACGCAGCGCGCCGTGCGCCGCTTCGGCGCCCGGCTGGTGCGGCGCATGGCGATCTTCGGCGAGGTGTTCGGCGCCGACGAGGCGCTTCGCCTCGGGCTGGTCGATGCGGTGACCGAAAGCGGCAAGGGGCTCGAGCACGCCCGGCAGGTCGCCGCCCGGGTCCGCGCGCGCGGCCCGCTCGCCACCGAACTCACCAAGATGCTCGTCAATGCGGCCGAGGGCGAGGAGACGGAACGGGTCCTCGATGCCCTGGCCGGTATCGCCGTGGCGGGATCGGACGACCTCAAGGAAGGGCTTGCGGCGTTCCGCGCCAAGCGGCCGCCGCGTTTCTGACGATTGCCGCAATCGGGCGAACCGCTTCTCCCCATTGCCGTCCCGTAACTCCAAAGGAACCAAGGCATGATTCGGCATTTCGTTCTCCTGCGCTTTCTCGACAGCGTCGATGCCGAAACCAAGGCGTTGATCTACAAGGATCTGAGCGGCCTGCGCGATCACCTGCCCGGCATCGTCGGCTTCCACGCCGGAGCGAATGTCAGCGTCGAGACGGACCTGATCCGTGGCAACCACGATGCGTTCTGGGTCGATTTCGCCGACAGCGCCGCGCGCGACGCCTATCTCGTCGATGCCAGGCATCGCGAGATCGGCGCGCGCATCGTCGCCAACACGGTGGGCGGGATCGACGGCGTGACAGTCGTCGACATCGAGTTCTGACGAACTGGTATTTAGCCGGCGAAACGATCTACCGGCGATAGACCATCAGCCGGTTATCGCCCGACTGCACGATGTCACCGTTCTGGTTGGCGACGGCGAACCGCAGGGTGAGAATGCCGCGATCCGGCTTGCGTGTAACGCGCTTGCCGGCCACGGCGATGCGCGCCCGAATGGCGTCGCCGGCCAGAACAGGCCGTTCGAAGCGGAAATCCCAGCCAAGCGATGCGATGGCCCGAAACCGTGCCTCAGCCTGGTTCTTCAGTCCGTCGACCAGCGACAGCACCAGCAGGCCGTGGGCGACGCGACCTGCAAAGCCGTGGCGGCGGGCGGCGGTCTCGTCCATGTGGATCTCGAAGCGGTCGCCGGTCAGCGCGGCGAAGGCGTCGATCATGTCGGCGCTCACCGTGCGGCGGGGCGTCTCGAACCAGTCGCCGGCCTCCACATCCTCGTAGGAAAGCTCGGCGGCCCCGCCCAGGTTTCGGCCACCCTCGCCGGTCATGCCGGCACCGGGGCGTCCTCGCGCAGCAGCTTCCTGTGCTTCAGGTCGGCCCAGAAGTCGGCCGGGATCGGGTGGCTGAACCATTTCAGGTTCTGCTCCAACTGCTCGACCGTGCGCGTACCGGCGCAGAAGGCCGGAATGGCGGGGTGGGCGACGACGAACTGGAGGGCGGCTGCGGGCAGCGGCACGCCGTGCTCGCGGCACACGGCCTCGATCTTCGCCACCTTGTCCATGACAGCGGCCGGGGCGGGGGCATAATTGTACTTGGCGCCCGGAACGGCGCCGGTGGCGAGGATACCGGAGTTGAAGCCGCCGCCGACCAGCACGGCCGCGCCGCGCTCCTCGCACAGCGGCAGGAAGCCGTCCAGCGCCTCCTGCTCCAGGAGCGTGTAGCGGCCGGCGAGCAGGAAACAGTCGAAGTCGCGCTGCTTCAGTGCCTCGTGGCAGACCTCCCATTCGTTGACGCCGACGCCGATGGCCTTGACGACGCCTTCCGAGCGCAGCCGCTCCAGCGCCCGCCAGCAGCCGTCCATCGCCTGCCGGAACACTTCGGGTTGCTCGTCGCCGCGCGTGAAGCGGTCGATGTCGTGGATGAACAGCATGTCGATGCGCTCCAGCGCCAGCCGCTGCAGCGAATCCTCGAAGGAGCGCATGGTGCCGTCGTAGCTGTAGTCGAAGGCCATGGTGTTGGGCGCCGCGTTGTTCCACGGCGCGAAGTCGATTTCCGAGCGCCTGCCGGCCTTCAGCACGCGGCCAACCTTGGAAGCGAGGACGAAGTCGTCGCGCTTCTTCCAGCGCAGTGAATGGCCCAGCCGCAGTTCCGACAGGCCGTGGCCGTACATCGGCGCCGTGTCATAGAAGCGCACGCCGGCGTCCCAGGCATGCCGCACCATCGCGTCGGCGGTGGGCTCGTCGATCTCGCGCAGGAAATTGCCGATCGGCGCGGTGCCGAAAGCAAAGGCGGTGACCTCGATGTTGCTGCGTCCGAACTTGCGCTTCTGCGACGGGTCCATGCTGTCCTCCCTTGTAACCATCCGGTTATTTCTTACACGGACCAAAGTCTTTCGGCAAGCCGTGCCGCCGCCCGGCGTCGCCGCCGCGGAGACGCTTGACCGCATGTGCGATGCTGCGCTATAGCAGTAACTAGATAGTTACAAATGAGGACGCCATGTACGCCAACGAGACGCAGCTTCAGGTGCGCGACATGGCGCGCCAGTTCGCCGAGGAGGTGATCCGGCCGGCGGCCGAGGGCCTCGACCGCGACGAGCGCTTTCCCGCCGAGCTCTATCAGCAGATGGGCGAGCTCGGCCTGTTCGGCATCGGCGTGCCGGAAGCGATGGGCGGCCCCGGCTTCGACACGCTCACCTACGCGCTGGTCATGGAAGAGCTGTCGCGCGGCTATGCCTCGGTGGCGGACCAGTGCGGGCTGGTCGAACTCATCAGCACGCTCCTGGTGCGCCACGGCACCGAGGCGCAGCGAGACGCCTGGCTCGGCCCGGTGATGCGGGCTGCGAAGCGCGCCGCCTATTGCATCACCGAACCGGAAGCCGGCACCGACGTTTCCGGCATCCGCACCACTGCCGAGCCGGACGGCGAGGGCTGGCGCCTCAACGGCGGCAAGATCTGGATCCACAACGCGCCGGTCGCCGATGTCGGCTTCGTGCTGGCGCGCACGGACAAGGCCGCAGGGCATCGCGGCATGAGCATCTTCATCGTCGACCTGCATGCCGAAGGCGTCGAGCGCGGCCCGAAGGAGCACAAGATGGGTCAGCGCGCCAGCCAGGTCGGCGCGTTGACCTTTACCGACGTCAAGCTGGGGCCGGAGGCACTGCTCGGCGAAGCCGGCAAGGGCTTCCACATGATGATGAGCGTGCTCGACAAGGGCCGCGTCGGCATCGCCTCGCTCGCCGTCGGCATCGCCCAGGCGGGGCTGGAAGCGGCTGTCGACTATTCCAGGCAGCGCAGACAGTTCGGCAAGGCGATCTCGGACTTCCAGGGCGTGCAGTGGCTTTTGGCCGACATGGCCAAGGACATCGAGGCCGCCCGCCTGCTGGTGCACAGCGCCGCCGTCAAGATCGATCGCGGCGAGGAGGCGACGAAGGCCTGTTCGATGGCAAAGTGCTTCGCCGGCGACATGGCCGTCGCCCGCACCGCCGATGCCGTGCAGGTGTTCGGCGGTTCCGGCTATATCCGCGGCTTCGAGGTGGAACGGCTTTACCGCGACGCCAAGATCACGCAGATTTACGAGGGCACCAACCAGATTCAGCGCATGATCATCGCGCGCGAACTCTTGAAGCACGGGGCGCAGGCATGAGCGGAACGGCGCGGCAGGCGGTCTTCGTCACCGGATCGAGCCGCGGCATCGGGCTGGCGGCAGCGCTGGAACTGGGCAGGCTCGGCTTCGCCGTCGCGCTCAATGGCCCGGCTGACGATGCCGAACTGAAGGACGCCGAGGCAGCCGTCGCCGCGCTCGGGGTGCCGGTGGTGCGGGTCGCCGGCGACGTCGCCGACATCGCCGCGCACGATGCGATGCTCGACCGTTCAGAACGCGCGATCGGCCCGCTGTCGACGCTCATCAACAATGCCGGCGTGTCGGTGCTCGCCCGTGGCGATCCGCTCGACGTCAGCGAGGAAAGCTACGACCGCTGCCAGGCGGTGAACGCCAAGGCGCAATTCTTTCTTTGCCAGGCGTGGGCGCGCCGCGTGCTGCCGCGCCGGCGCGACGACGGCCGCTTCTACGCCGTCATCAACGTGTCGTCCTCGAACGCCGACGCGGTGGCTGAATCGCGGGCGGAATACTGCGTGTCGAAGGCCGGTTCGGCGATGGTGAGCAAGGTGTTCGCCGTGCGGCTGGGTCGCGAGAACATCGCCGTCTACGACATCCGTCCGGGCCTGATCGAGACGGCGATGACCAGGCCGGTCTCGGCCACCTACCAGCGGCGGATCGACGAGGAAGGGCTGACGCTGATGCGCCGGCTCGGCCAGCCCCAGGATGTCGGCAGGGTGATGGCGACGCTGGCATCCGGCAACCTGCCCTACACGACCGGCCAGGTGATCGCGGTCGACGCCGGCATGCTGGTGCCGAGGTTCTAGATCGCTTTGTTACAACGCAATTCCGGACGGAAAACCGTTTCACACTTTTCCTGGAATTGCTCAAAAGGACCAACCATGACGATCCGGCTTCCCGACGAGAAGGGTAAATTCTCCGACTACCGGCTGAGCGGCAGGACCATTCCGTCGGCGCGGTTGCCCGCCGACGCCGCCCGCATCGTCTTTTCGGCCGCGCATGTGGTCGCCGATCCGTTCGCGGCCTGCGAACCGTCCGGGCCGGCGGCGGTGGACTGGACGGCAACGATGGCGTTCCGGCGCCATCTCGACAGTCTCGGCCTGGGCATTGCCGAGGCGATGGACACCGCGCAGCGCGGCATGGGCCTCGACTGGCCCGGCGCGCTCGAACTCATCCGCCGTACAAAAGCTGAACTGCCGGACGCGCTGGTGTTCAACGGTTGCGGCACCGACCAGCTGGCGCCTGCCGATGCCCGTGACCTGGACGACGTGCGACGCGCCTATTTCGAGCAGGTCGAGGCGATCCAGAAGCTCGGCGGCCGGCTCATCGTGATGGCGAGCCGCGCGCTCGCCGCCGTCACCGCTTCGCCGGACGACTATGTCAGCGTCTACAGCGACGTGCTGGCGCGCTGCGACCGGCCGGTGGTGCTGCACTGGCTGGGCGAAATGTTCGACCCGGCGCTGGCCGGCTACTGGGGCGCCGATGCGTTCGAGCCGGCGATGGAGACGGCGCTGGCGGTGATCGCGGAGAATGCCGCCAAGGTGGACGGCATCAAGATTTCGCTGCTCGACAAGGACAAGGAAATCGCCATGCGCCGCCGCCTGCCGGCCGGCGTGAAGATGTATACGGGCGACGACTTCAACTATCCCGAACTGATCGCCGGCGACGAGCAGGGCCATTCGCACGCCCTGCTGGGGATCTTCGATCCGCTGGCGCCGGCGGCCGCTTATGCAGTCGCCAAGCTGGGAGAAGGTGACGGCAAGGCTTTTCGCGATACGCTCGACCCGACCGTGCCGCTGGCGCGACTGATCTTCCGGGCGCCGACGCAGCACTACAAGACCGGGGTGGTCTTCCTCGCCTGGCTGAACGGCTTCCAGGACCATTTCATCATGCTCGGCGGCGCGCAGGCGATGCGGCCGCTGCCTTACTTCGTCGAGGCGTTCAAGCTGGCCGACGGCTGTGGCCTGCTGCGCGACCCGGACCTCGCGATCCAGCGCATGCGCAAGCTCCTGGCGCTCTACGGCGCCTGAGGCGACGATGCGCGATTTCCGTCACGACCATTCCGCCCTCGCCCTCAACACGGCGACGTTGGGCCACAATGTCGAGGGGCAGGGCGCCGGCTGGCCGGTCGAGCGGGTGATCGATGCCTGCGCCGAGCGCGGGTTCGGCGGCATCGTGTTCTGGCGGCGCGAGATCGGCAAGAACGCGGTGACGATCGGCCGGCGCGCCCGCGCCGCCGGCCTCGCGGTCGCCGGGCTTTGCCGCACGCCGTTTCTCGTCGGCCCGCTGGCGCCGCGGCCGCTCGCGGCGCTGATGGACGATTTCCATGCGTCGATCGACATGGCGGCGGCGCTTGAGGCGCCTGTGCTCACCATCGTCGTCGGCGGCGTCGAACCGGAGACGAAGGGCATGGCGGACAGCCTGAAGCGGGTCGGGGAACGGGTTGCCGCAGCCGCGCCCTATGCGGCGGAACGCGGGGTGCGCCTGGCGCTCGAACCGCTCCATCCGGTCTATGGCGGCGACCGCTCCTGCCTCGTCACCGTGCGCGACGCGCTCGACCTGTGCGACTGGATCGACAGCGCCAATGTCGGCATCGCCGTCGATGTCTATCACGTGTGGTGGGACACCATGCTGGCCGACCAACTGAGGCGCGCCGGCAGGCATCGCATTCTCGGCTATCACCTGTGCGACTGGCTGGCCGAGACGCGCGACGTCCTGCTCGACCGCGGCATGATGGGCGACGGCGTGGCCGACCTGAAGGCGATTCGCGCGGCCGTCGAGGGTGCCGGCTACGACGGCGTGTGCGAGGTCGAGATCTTTTCGGCCGGAAACTGGTGGAAGCGCGATCCCGGCGAGGTGCTGGATGTCTGCGTAGAGCGTTTCCGCAGCGTTTGTTGACGATCTGCTGCAAGGACGGCGGAAGGCAGAAGCCGCGCATCGACCGCCCGGCTGACAAACAGCAAAAAGGCCCGGATATCCGAGCCTCTAAGCTATTCAAAAGTAAAAACTTTTGGAGCGGGTGAAGCGATTCGAACGCTCGACCCCAACCTTGGCAAGGTTGTGCTCTACCCCTGAGCTACACCCGCTCGCGCGGCCCGAGGCCGCAAGCCGCGCTTATATGGCCGAAGCGCCGGACGATTGCAACAGGGAATTCGACTGTTTTTTCGCGTTCCGGCACCGCAGGAGAACTGTGGCCTGCGACCGGCTCGCCGCAAGGTCTGCGGCGAAGCGCGAAGATGGTCATCCGTCCGCCATCCGGCGGGAGCGGCCTTGTCTTTGGCGCCGGCTTGCCGCAAAAGCTGCGGCAAGCCGAACGCCGGAGCGCCGCGATGCCCAAAACCGAAGCCGAATTGTCCGCATTCCTGTCGGGACTCGGCATCGAAACGTCCACCCGGCGGCATCCGCCGCTGTTCACGGTCGCCGATTCGCAGGCGCTGCGCGGCGAGATCGCCGGCGGCCACACCAAAAACCTGTTCCTCAAGGACAAGAAGGACAACGTCTTTCTGGTCACGGTGGAGGAGAACGCGACGGTCGACCTGAAGCAGATCCATACGCTGATCGGCGCTTCCGGGCGCGTGTCGTTCGGCAAGCCGGAGCTTTTGATGGAACTGCTCGGCGTCGTTCCCGGCGCGGTGACGGTTTTCGGGCTGGTCAACGATACCGAGGGCCGTGTCCGCGTCGTGCTCGACGAGGCGCTAATGGAAAACGACACGATCAATGCCCATCCCCTCACCAACGAGGCGACCACGTCGATCGCCAAAACCGATCTGCTGCGCTTCGTCGAAGCGACCGGACATCGGCCTCTCATCTTGAAAGTCTCGGCATGATCGCCACATTGGATGCGCGGCAAAAGGACAGGACAGGCGCTGCCGGCAAGGCGGCGCGGAAGGGCGGCAGATGACAGAAAACAATCCGTTCGCGACAGGCAACCAGTATTCCATGGGGTCGCCGCAGGTCACCGTCGGCAACGGCGGGGCCGCGCCTGCGGCCGGCGATCTCGTCAAGGATACCTCGACGGCCGGCTTCGCCGCCGACGTCATCCAGGAATCGCGGCGCCAGCCGGTGCTGGTCGACTTCTGGGCGCCCTGGTGCGGGCCTTGCAAGCAACTGACGCCGGTGCTCGAAAAGGCGGTGAAGGCCGCGGGCGGCGCGGTCAAGCTGGTCAAGATGAACATCGACGAGCATCCGTCGATCGCCGGCCAGCTCGGCATCCAGTCGATCCCGGCGGTCATCGCCTTCCGCGACGGCCAGCCGGTCGACGGCTTCATGGGCGCCGTGCCGGAAAGCCAGGTGCAGGAGTTCATCCGCAAGCTCGGCGGTGCCGACAACGGCGCCGCGCAGATCGCCGAAGCGCTGGCTGCCGCCACCGAAGCGCGCGACGCTGGTGACGCGCAGACGGCCGCCGCCATCTACGAGGCCGTGCTGGAACAAGCGCCGGAGACCGTCGAAGCCATCGCCGGCCTGGCGGAGCTGTTACTGGAGGCCGGCGACATGGACGGCGCCAAGGCAGCCCTTGCCACCGTACCGGAAGCCAAGAAGGATGCGCCGGCGCTGGCCACCGTGCGGGCGCGGATGGCGCTGGCCGAACAGGCTGCCTCGCTGGGTAATCCCGCCGAACTCGAGGAGAGGTTGGCGAAGGACCCGAAGGACCATCAGGCCCGTTTCGACCTGGCCATGATCCAGAATACGCTTGGCGAACGCGACAAGGCGGCGGACAGCCTGCTGGCCATCGTCAAGGCGGACCGCGGCTGGAAGGACGATGGCGCGCGGAACCAGCTTCTGCAGTTCTTCGAGGCGTGGGGCATGACCGACGAGGCGACGCTGGCCGCGCGGCGCAAGCTGTCGTCGCTGCTGTTTTCCTGAGGCCGGCCCTGCCGCCGGCTTCGGGCAATCGTTGAGGATCGACCGCAGGCGAACGACCGGCCGCGCGGTTCGTCCCGACAAGGATTGGGAGCGCAATGCAGGCCGGAAACGCGCATTACCGGACCAAAGCGGATGTGCCGACGCAGGTGGCGGTGTTTCCGCTCGCCGGCGCGCTGCTTTTGCCGGGCGCCCGGCTGCCGCTCAACATCTTCGAGCCGCGCTACCTGCAGATGGTCGACGAGACCGTCGCCGGCACGCGGCTGATCGGCATCATCCAGCCGGCGCTGGACGGTTCGGCGCGCGCGGACGGCGAGCCGGAGCTGTGCGCGGTCGGCTGCCTCGGCCGCATCGCCTCCTTCACCGAAACCGGCGATGGCCGCTATCTGATTGCCCTGCAAGGGGTCTGCCGTTTTCGCGTGCTCGACGAGATCGCCGTCCGGACGGCGTTCCGGCAATGCCGCATCGCGCCCTTTCTTGCCGACCTGCCGGAACAGGCCGATGCCGGGATCGACCGCCCGGCCCTGCTCAAGGCGTTCCGGGCCTATCTGAGGGCCAACGAGCTGGATGCCGACTGGGAAAGCGTCAGCCGCGCCGACGACGCCATGCTGGTCAATGCGCTGTCGATGATGGCGCCTTACGGGCCGGCCGAAAAGCAGGCGCTGCTGGAGGCGCCCGATCTCAAGGCGCGCGCCGAAACGCTGATCGCCATAACGGAGATGACGCTGGCGCGCGAGGCCGACGATTTCGGCTCCAGCCTGCAATGATGCAGCTGGGGACAGACATGACCGTTTTCCGTAGTTCGGGGCCGGTTCCCGCTTTCGGGAGACATGCGTCAAGGATAGGAACGGGCGGATGACGGCGGGACGCGACAGCGGCAGGGACGTCGACATGCGGTTGCTGGAACTGCTGGCCTGCCCGCTGACCAAGGGGCCGCTGGTCTGGAACGCCGACCGCGGCGAACTGGTTTCGAAGGCGGCACGGCTCGCCTATCCGGTCCGCGACGGGATTCCGATCATGCTGTCCTCGGAAGCGCGTGCGCTTTCCGACGACGAGAGCTGAAGACCTCGGAGACGCTGCAAATGCCGCCGCTCTGCCCGGCGCGGCCTTTCGGTTTCGATCTCGCACCTGCCCTTCACTGGAAATTGCGGCCTTTCGGCATCACCTCGCGGGCGCGCCGAGCCAGTCCGTCGCTGTCGTTTCGCCACGCGCCGGGCTCGTTTGTGGAATCTTCTTGGTTCATGTCGGGGCCGGTTCTCGGGCGCGCATCCGGTCGGGGTGCTGCTTCTTCCAGAAGCACCGTCAGCCAGGGCGTCAGGTCGTCGATGCGGTCGGCGACGATGTGGATGACGCCTTGCTCCGATTGCAGCTTTCCGCTGACGCGGATGAAGCGCGCGCCCATGACGACGGCCCTGTAGCGGTCGAATATGCGCGGCCAGATAATGACGTTGGCGATCGCCTTTTCGTCCTCCAGCGTGAGAAAGATGGCGTTGCCCTTGCCCGGTCGCTGCCGCACCAGGACAAGGCCGGCGACCGAAACGCGCCTGCCGTCCGGCACCGTGGACAGGCGCTCGCTGGGGGTGACGCCCAAGCGGTCGAGCCGGGTGCGCAGGAAGCCGACGGGATGCGCCTTCAGCGACAGGCCGAGCGAACGGTAGTCGTGGATGACATGCTCTCCCGCCGGCATGGCGGGCAGCGTCGTCGCCGGCTCCCTGTCGGCGAGGCGGATCTCGCTGCGGTCGAACAGCGGCAGCTTGCCGGCGCCCTTCGCCAGCGCCCGCACCGCCCACACAGCGCCGCGGCGATCGAGGCCAAGAGAGCGGAAGGCGTCGGCCTCCGCCAGCCTTTCGATCTCGTCGGCATCGAGGCCGGAGCGCAGCCAGACGTCGCGGATCGACCTGTAGCCGGTGCCGCGCCGTTCGACGAAGGTTTTTGCCCTGGCCTCGGCAAGGCCCTTGATCTGCCGCAGGCCGAGCCGCACGGCATGGCGTGTGCGGATGACGGTTCGCATTTCGCCATGACGCGGCACGATGCGGCCGGGATCGAAGGCGGCCGGCTCCAGCGTGCAGTCCCAGTCCGAATGGTTGATGTCGACCGGCCGGATCTCGACGCCATGGTCGCGGGCGTCGCGGATCAGCTGCGCCGGCTGGTAGAAACCCATCGGCTGCGAATTGAGGATCGCCGCGCAGAAGACGTCGGGATAGAAGGCCTTGAACCAGCAGGAGGCGTAGACGAGGATGGCGAAGGAGGCGGCGTGGCTTTCGGGGAAACCGTATTCGCCGAAACCTTCTATTTGACGAAAACACCGTTTGGCGAATTCCTCCGGATAGCCGTTTTTTTTCATTCCTGTAATTAGCCGGTCGCGATATTTCCCAACCTCGCCTGTACGCCGGAATGTCGCCATCGCACGGCGCAGTTTATCTGCTTCCCACGCTTCAAAGCCACCTGCCACCATAGCGATTTTCATTGCCTGTTCTTGAAACAGAGGCACGCCGTAGGTTTTACTAAGAATCTGCTTAAGTTCCGGTTTGTAATATTCGACGTCTTCTTTCTCTGTACGTCTACGCAGGTAGGGGTGCACCATGTCACCCTGTATGGGGCCGGGCCGCACGATCGCCACCTCGATGACGAGGTCATAGAACTCCTTCGGTTTCAGGCGCGGCAGCATCGACATCTGCGCCCGCGACTCGATCTGGAAGACGCCAAGCGTGTCGGCGCGGCAGATCATGTCATAGACGCGGCCGTCCTCCTTGGGCATCGTGGCGATATCGACGATGGGACGGCCGTCGTCTTCGCGGACGGGTCGGTAATGGCTGGTGAGAAGATCGAAGGCGCGGCGGATGCACGACAGCATGCCGAGCGCCAGAACGTCGACCTTGAGCAGGCCGACCGCGTCGAGGTCGTCCTTGTCCCATTCGACCATCTTGCGCTCGTCCATCGCCGTCTTGACGATGGGCACGATCTCGTCGAGCCGGTCCTTGGTGATGACGAAGCCGCCGACGTGCTGGGTGAGATGACGGGGAAAACCCATGATCTCGTTGGCGCGGTCGATGACGTGCCGTGAAAGGTCGTCTTTCGGGTCGAACCCGCCGGCTTTCGCCTCCCGCGCCCCCAGCGTCGAAGAATGCCAGCCCCAGATGGAGCCCGACAGGGCGCCGCGCACATCGTCGGACAGGCCCATCGCCTTGGCGACTTCGCGCAGGGCGGAACGGCCGCGATAGCTGGTCACGGCGGCGGTCAGCGCGGTGTGCTTCTCCTGATACTTTTCGTAGACATAGGCCATGACCTCGTCGCGGCGCTCATGCTCGAAATCGACGTCGATGTCGGGGGGCTCGTTGCGCTCCTCGGAGATGAAGCGCTCGAACAGAGTGTCGATCTGGTCCGGGCCGACCGGCGTGATGCCGATGCAGTAGCAGACGACCGAGTTGGCTGCCGAGCCGCGGCCCTGGCACAATATACCCTTGCTGCGGGCGAAGCGGACGATGTCGTGGACGGTGAGGAAGTAGCGCGCGTAGCCCATCTTCTCGATCAGCGCCAGCTCCTCCTCGATGCGCCGCGAAACCTTTTGCGGGACCCCGGGGGGATAGCGCTCCGCCGCGCCTTCGCGAGCGAGCCGCGCCAGTTCCTGCTGGGGGGTTGCGCCGTCGCGGGTCGGTTCGTCGGGATAGTTGTGCTTGAGTTCGCCAAGCGAAAAGCCGAGTTCCGCCGCGAAGCGCTCAGTCTCGGCAATCGCCTCGGGGAATTTATGGAAAAGGCGCGCCATCTCGGCGCCGGACTTCAGGTGGCGCTCGGCGTTGGCGGCAAGCTCCAGTCCGACCTCGGCGACGGGAACGTTGAGGCGGATCGCCGTCAGCACGTCCTGCAAGGGACGACGCTCGCGCGCGTGACAGAGCACGTCGTTGACCGCCATCAGCGGCATCCCCGCCGCCGCCATTGCCGCCGCCCGCTCCAGCCGGAACCGGTCGCCGCCGCCATAGGCGGGAGCAACGGCCAGCCGCAGCGCCGCACCGAAGCGATGGCGAAGGCCGCGCAGCAAGGCCAGCGTCTCCTCTTCTTTGCCGGCAAGATCGGGCAGGACGGCGAGGGAGAGGCGATCCCCCCATTCCAGCAGGTCGGCGCGCCTGAGAAGCGTGGCGCCTTTTTCGGTCTCGTCGCGAAGGTTGGCCTGGGTCAGCATGCGGCACAGGTGTCCCCAGCCGGCGCGGTCACGCGGATAGGCGAGGATGTCGGGCGTGCCGTCGCAAAAGACGAGACGGCAGCCGGGATGATAGGGCAGATGAAACGGTCCGAAGGGTTTCTTCGGTTCGGCCTCGTTCTTGTCCGCATCTCCTTCCCCGGCCTCGATGCGGATGTGTTTCGACGCGCTCCAGGCGCGCACCACGCCGGCCACCGTGTTGCGGTCGGCCAGCCCCATGCCGGCATGGCCGAGCCGGCAGGCGGCCACCACCAGTTCCTCCGGCCGCGAGGCGCCGCGCAGGAAGGAGAAGTTCGACTGCACGCCGAACTCGATGTAGCGCGGCTCGGCTGGTATGTTGCGGGGCGGCGTGTCGGAGGACGGTTCCGTCTTCATGCGAACAGCCCATGCAGGAACCAGCGCGGCACTTGTCCGGACAGGCCGTAGAGGCCCTGGCGGTAGAGCCAGTAACGCCGCCCCTCGGCATCCTCGACGGTAAAATAATCCCGGCTGCGCTGCGTTAGTTTTTCTGCGGCGGCGGCCTTGCGGCGGCCTTCGTAAGTCCGTTCCTCTTCGTTTTCCTGTCTTGCGACGACGGGCAGGCTCTCCCGCCACCATTCGGGTTCGATCCGCTCCGGCCCTTCGGCGTTGACGATGCGGTAGCGGGCGCGGCGCCAGCGGAAATTCAGCGGCGGGCCGTCCGGTACCTCGGCCATGACATCGACGGGCTCGGGTTGCCTGAGCAGGCGTAGCGGCCGCTCCGGCGCCGGAGTGGCCTCGGCCGGGCCGGCCGGCATGTCCGGCGCGAAGGGCAGGAAAGCGACGGCGCGCTCCGGCACATGGCTGGCCACGGCGACCGACCGGCGCATAACGGCGCGGCCGAGGCGCGCACCGACGCGGTCGACGAATTCGGACAGGGTCTCGCCGGTGTCGGCGGCCTGCTCGCCGAGGTCGGCCTGTCCCGGCGGCAGGGTACCGGCGGTCAGGACCGAAAGCCTGACGAGATCGAATCCGAAGCCGGCATCGAGACCTTGGCCGAGCGCGTCGAGCCGCTCGTGGAAAAGCCTGGCGATCCGCTCCGGCGCGCGTGTCGGGGAGGACAGGCCGAGCGGCAGGCGGGCGACCGCGCCGTCGACCCTAAACAGCAGGAGTTGCAGGGCGAGTGCGCCGGCGTCGCGCCGCTCCAGGCTTGTCCGCAAGGATTGCGCCAGGACAAGGACGATGCGTTCGACATCCTCGATCGCCATGATCGGCTCCGCCAGCCGGCGCTCGGCTGAAAGCTCCGGCACCGCCAGGCGCGGCGACAGCGCTTCCTCGATATGGCCGAGGGCCTGGTCGAGCCGCAGGATGAGCGCCTTGCCGAAGCGCCGCGCCAGCGGCGCGCGGGGCGCGGCCTTGACGGCGCCCACCGTGCGCAGACCGACACCGGCGAGCGCGGCGCAGGTGTCCGGTTCCAGCCTGAGCGCCGCCGGCGGCAGCGGAGCCAGCCATTCGGCCTCCATGCCGCCGGGCACCGTGGCGCTGCCGTGGAAGCGGGCGACCGCCCATGCCGCTCCCGCGGTGGCGGCGATCGCGGCGTGGGCGTCAAAACCCTGCTCGCGGAAGCGCCGCAGCATGTCCTCAAGCAGCGCCTGTTCGCCACCGAACAGGTGACAACAGCCGGAAATATCGAGGAACAGGCCGTCGGCGCCGTCGAGCGCCACCAGCGGCGTGTAACGGTCGCACCAGTCGGCCAACGCCTCCAGCAGGCGGTGGTCGGCTTCCGGGTCGGCCTCGACGACGTCGATGCCGGGGTGCATGGCGCGCGCGTCGGCCAGGCCCATGCCGCGCCTGAGGTTGAGCCCCTCGGCGCGGCGGTCGAGCGCGGCCAGGCGCTGCGCGTTCCTGTCGTTATGGCTGACGACCAGCGGCGGGAAAGCGGAGCATGCCGTACGCCATGCGTGGCCGAGCCGCTGCCGCCATATCCGCTCCGTGGCGAGATAGGGAAACCAGAGCGACAGGATCCTGCATTCCGTCTTCGAAGAGGGCCGGGCGGTGTTCGAAACTGAGGGCATCGGGGTTCCATTCCAGGACGAGGCGCGTCGGCGGCGCCAGCCGGTTCTTGGCGAGCGTGACAGTGAAGCCCGGCGGCCCGATCGAGCCGGCAAGGGGCCGGCCGAGAATGTGGCGGGGCGCTGCCGGCGCGGGTGCTACGACGAACCGCAGCGGCGCCGCCGTCGGTCCGGCTTGTGCCGAATGCCGCAGCAGGAAGAACGGCCGGCCGGCGAGGGCGGCGCGGCGGTGAAGGCGGCGCGTCGCATCGAGGTCGAGCCGCTGCGGGTTGCCGGGCAGCTCGAGGACGACCGCCGCCAGCGATTTCAGCGCGGCCGCCTCTTCGGCGATCCACAGCGCGTCCACCGGCTTTGGCGCCTCGGCGAAGAGCAGCGAACCCGCCGCGATGCCGAAAAGCCGGGCAATCCCGTGCAGATGCGGAAGGCCCGCTTCGGCGAACATGCCGCCGGTGCCGATCCACAGAAGCGGGCGGTTCGCGCCGGCCTGCTTCATGAGCAGGGCGGCCAGCGCCAGTACGAAGCCGGCGCCGGCGCCGGCATCGCGCATCTGCCGGCCGTGCACCTCGGTCAGCGCCGCCCTGGGCAGGCCGCCGCCGAGCGCTGCGTCCAGCGTCGGCACGCCGGTGGCCAGCCTGTCGGCCGCGCCGAGCACCCGGCCGCTGCCGCGCACCACCACCGCATCGTCGCCGGGAGGGGCGAGCCGTTCCGCCAGCCTCCCTTCGATCCTCGCGATTTCCCGGCGCAGGGCAAAAACAGTGTCCCGCGCCACGGCAGGCGTTGCCATGGCGGTCAGTTCCGTCCGATATGTTCCTGTTATGTTCTTATGGATTCCAGAGAGCGGAACGAGAGTCAAGCGGAGTCCGAAAAGAATTTATTCCTCGCCGAAGGGAAGCATCCGGCCCGTCCTGCCGCGCTCATTTGCCGAGCGCGGTGCAAAAGCCTATATGCCGCGGAGCGCAAGGATAAAGCATGGCCCGCATCTACAAGACCCGCACCTGGCATGGCGAACTGTCGCCGTCGCTGGAGGAAATGGAATTTTTGGCGCTGGAGGCCTATGCGCACCTGCCGGAGGAATTCCGCACGCTGACCGGCGAGATCGTCATCCAGGTGACGGAATTCCCGACCGACGAGATCATGGACGACCTGTCGCTGGAGACGCCGTTCGACCTGCTCGGCCTGTTCGAGGGGCGCGGCATCGCCGAGCGCTGGAACCCGGCCACCGGCGAAGGACCGAACCGCATCACGCTCTACCGCCGCGCCATCCTCGACTACTGGGCCGAGAACGAGGAGACGCTGGGCGAAATCGTCACCCATGTGCTGATCCACGAGATCGGCCACCATTTCGGCCTGTCGGACGACGACATGGAGCGGATCGAGGAAGCGGCGGAATAAGGTTCCGGCATTCTTCACCGCCGCCATCCTCGGGCAGGGTTCGACCGAGACGGAAGATTTGAGGACCCGCCGCTCGTCGAGCCTGAAATGCGTTGCGGGTTTCGGGAATTTTACGACGGGAACCGGGTAACGACCCCTGCCGGAGAAAATTTCCGGCCATATGTCGGGCCGCCTCGCTGTCCTTCGTCTTGTATGGGTCAGGCTATCCGACATGACGAGGGATCTTGCGACGTGGCGAAGATCGTATTCGGAATGAACCTCTCCCTCGACGGCTATGTCGATCATCAGCACTTGCCGCCGCCCGATGCCGCGCTCTTCCGTCACTGGACCGAGCACGTTCGCGATCTGACGGGCAGCATCTACGGCCGCCGTATGTACGAAGACATGCGCTATTGGGACGACGACCACCCTGACTGGACCCGGGAACAACGAGACTTCGCGGCAGCGTGGCGACGCCAGCCGAAATGGGTCGTATCGCGCTCGTTGAAGTCGGTCGGTCCCAATGCCACGCTTGTCGCGGATGACGTCGAGGTCGCGATACGCGGGCTGAAGGCCAGGCTGACGGGAGAGATTTCCGCTTCCGGACCCGAGTTGGCGCAAAGCCTGACCGACATGGGTCTGATCGACGAATACCGCCTCTACCTTCACCCCGTGGCGCTCGGTCGCGGCAAGCCCTTCTTTGCCGGTCCCCGGCCGCCGCTCCGCCTTGTGGCCAGTGAGCGAATCGGCGGGGAGGTCATCAGGTTGACCTACGTTCCCGCCTGATTACAGGCCGCGCCGGCCATGTCCTTTGAGGCGAAAGCTGCCGTTGCGGTGTCGCGCAATCGCCGCGACAGATCGATCGTCACGGTTGGTCCCAGGCTGTCCCGAGGACAAGGGCAAGGCTTCCATGCCCGGCAGGGGCCGGTCCGCAGCTTACCAGTCGCCCAGTTTTGTCTCGCCGGGCTTGTATTCCTGGCCGTCGATGTCCTTCACCACCGCCTGTCCGCAGCGCATGATTTTTTCCTTCTTGTCGTAGGCGTAGGTGGGCGAGCCGTAGAGGTGCCAGCCCTTGTTCAGGGCCACTGTTACCTTGTGGCAGAACTTGGCGTCGTCGACTTCGGTGAGGAAACGATAGAGGCGCATGGCTTGATCCTGTTCAGAGTCGGCTGGGTCGTATCGGGGGCGATCATGCGCCGATGGCGGCCGCCTTCGCCAGCAGTTTTTCGGCCTGTGTCAGATGCAGGCGCTCTACCATCTTTCCGTTCAATCCGATCACGCCCTTGTCGGCGTTTTCCGGCTTCGTGAAGGCATCGCGGATGGCGCGCGCCTCGGCCAAAGCCTGTTCCGACGGCGCGAAAGTGGCGTTGGCCGGGCCGATCTGCGAGGGATGGATGACGGTCTTGCCGTCGAAGCCCATGGCGGCGCCCTCGGCGCACTCGCGAACAAACCCGTCCGCGTCGCGAAAATCGTTGTAGACGCCGTCGAGCAGGTCGAGGCCGCCGGCCTTGGCGGCGAGCACGAGCTGCATCAGCCAGGGCGTCAGGTAGCGGCGGTCGAAAACGCCGGTTTCCTTGGCGAGATCGTTCGTTCCGGCAACGAAACAAGCAAGCCGGGAGGCAGGGTCGCGGCCGAGCTCCGCGATCGCGCCGATATTCAAAAGCGCCTTCGGCGTCTCGATCATCGCCCACAGTTTCACTTCGTCAGGGGCGGCAGCGTCGTCCAGCGCGTCGCCGGCTTCGAGAATGTCACGGGCGGTGTCGACCTTTGGCAGCAGGATGGCGTCGGGCTGGCAGGCAAGTGCGGCGGCAAGGTCATCGGCGCCCCATTCGCTCGCCAGCGCGTTGATGCGGATCACCCGCTCGGCGCGACCGGCAGGGGCCGCGAAGACGGCGGCGAGTTTGGCGCGCGCGGCCGGTTTGTCCGCGGGCGCCACCGCGTCCTCGAGGTCGAAGATGACAACGTCGGCGTCGAGGCCTGGGGCCTTGGCCAGCGCCTTGTCGTTGGAAACCGGGATATAGAGGGCCGAGCGGCGCGGCCGGTAGAGGGTCTGTTCGGTCATCTGGTCTTCTTGCCTTTGAAGCCTGGCTCTTGCAAGAGAGGGCCGCGCAGGCAGTGAAGCGGCGATCTTTTCGCAAACGGACAGGCGGCCATGGCCAATTACGACATAGTCATCATCGGCGGGGCGATCGTCGGCGCCTCGACGGCCTATTTCCTGCGCAAGGAGGGCTTTTCGGGCTCCATCGCGCTGGTCGAGCGCGACCCGCAGTTCACCCATTCGGCCACCACGCTGTCGGCCGCCTCGATCCGCCAGCAGTTCTCGATCCCCGAGAACATCCGCCTGTCGCAGTTCACGCTTGGCCTGTTTAGGCGGCTGAAGGAGGAATTCGGTGCCGATGCCGACATCGGTTTCCGCGAGGGCGGCTACCTGATCCTCGCCGGCGCGGAAGGCCTGCCGATCCTTGAGGCCAACCATCGCGCGCAGGTCGCCGAAGGCGCCGACATCGTGCTGGAGGATGCGGCGGCCCTCACGCGGCGCTTTTCCTGGCTGTCGGGCGAGGAAATCGCGGCCGGCGCCTATGGCTTGAGCGGCGAGGGCTGGTTCGACGCCCACGCCTACCTCACCCTGTTCCGCAAGGCGCTGAGGACGATGAACGTCGACCTGGTCACGGCCTCCGTCACCGCCATCACGCGGGACGGCAACCGCGTCACCGGCGTGACGCTGGACAACGGCGAGACGCTTGCAGCCGGCACCATCGTCAACGCCGCCGGGCCGAACGCCGGCAAGGTGGCGGCGCTGGCCGGCATCGCGCTGCCGGTGGAGCCGCGCAAGCGCACGGTCTTCGTCTTCGAATCGCGCGACCGCTTCGACGACATGCCGCTCACCGTCGATCCGTCGGGCGTGTGGTGGCGGCCGGAAGGCTCCGTCTACATTACCGGCGGCGCCGAGGTCGAGGATGGAGAGCAGGCCGCCGACCCGGCCGATTTCGAGCCGGAGTGGGGCCTGTTCGAGAACGAGATCTGGCCGGTGCTGGCCACCCGCGTGCCCGCCTTCGAGGCGATCAAGATGACGCGCGCCTGGGCCGGTCACTACGACTACAACACGCTCGACCAGAACGCGGTGATTGGCCCGCATCCGGAGGTGAAAAACTTCCTGTTCGCCAACGGCTTTTCCGGCCACGGCCTGCAGCAGGCGCCGGCGGTCGGCAAGGCGCTGGCCGAGCTCGTCCTGCACGGCGGCTATCGCAGCATCGACTGCTCCGCCTTCGGTTACGAGCGGGTGGCCGAGGGGCGGGCGTTCCGCGAGCTGAACGTCATCTGAAAAATCGTGAGGCCGGGCTGCAAACGGCGTTCGGCTGCACTCCGGTGCTCACGTACTTCATGTACGCTCCGCTCCGGTGCTCGCCGAGTCACCGCTTTCGCTCCGGCCTGACGATTTTTCTCGGTTTGTGCCTGGTCGTTGCCCTACTGCGTGCGCAGCGCGAACTGGCCGATCATGCGCTTCTCGCCGATGTCGTAGACGAAGATGGCGCGACTGCCGTCGGCCAGTTCGGCGTCGATGGCGATGCGGTCGCCGGAAATCGACTGCGACACGATTTTCGCGCCGACCGGCAAAACGATGTCGCCGCTGGCCGGCTGGCCGTCCGGCGTCGGGATATCGCTTGCCGGCGCTGACGCCGGCGGCGTCCTGTACGACTTGTAGACAAGGGCGCCCACCACCACCATAAGGGCGAGGAAGATCAGCCCGAGGTTGATGCCCATGAAGCGGATGAGCTTGCGGCGCAGCCTGTCGATGCTCGGATCGAGCGGCTTTTCGTCTTCATCGTCGGCGGCGGGCCGGGCCATGGCATATCCAGCGGTTCTTAAAAGATGAGCGCTCATAACGAACGACCGGACGAATTGATAGGGGTGCCGAGGACGCTGACGGCTGACGCCGGCGCGGCCGGCCAGCGGCTCGACCAGTGGCTGGCGGCACAGCTTGCCCCCGCCCTGTCACGCAGCCGCGTGCAGGCGCTTATCAAGCAGGGGGCCGTCTCCACCAACGGCAAGACCGTCTTCGAGCCGAAACACAAGCTCGCCGCCGGCGACGCCGTCACGGTCGAGGTGCCGGAACCGGAGCCGGCCGAGCCGCAGGGCGAGGCGATCCCTCTCGACATCCTCTATGAGGACGACGCGCTGATCGTGGTCAACAAGCCGGCCGGGCTGGTCGTGCATCCCGGCGCCGGCAACTGGACCGGAACGCTGGTCAACGCGTTGATCCACCATTGCGGCGACAGCCTGTCCGGCATCGGCGGGGTGAAGCGCCCCGGCATCGTGCATCGGCTGGACAAGGACACGTCCGGCGTCATGGTCGTGGCCAAGACCGACCATGCGCATCGCGCGCTGTCGGAAGCCTTCGCCGACCACGGCCGCACCGGCGACCTGCGCCGCGCCTATGTCGCGCTGGTGTGGGGCGTCCCGACCCCCGCCGTCGGCACGATCGACGCGCCGCTCGGCCGTGCCGCCGACCGCATCCGGCGCGCCGTGGTGCCCGAGGCGCGCGACGACGCCCGCCATGCCGTCACCCACTACGCGGTCGAGGAACGGTTCGGCGAAGGCCGCAAGGATTTCGCCCCGGCAAGCCTGGTCGAATGCCGGCTGGAGACCGGCCGTACCCACCAGATCCGCGTCCACATGGCCCATATCGGCCATCCGCTGGTCGGCGACCGCGACTATGGCCAGGCCTTCCGCACCAAGGCGAACCGCCTGCCCGAGCCGTTGCGCGCCACGGTGCAGGCGTTTCCCAGACAGGCATTGCATGCCCGCCTCCTTGAATTTTCGCATCCCGATACCCATCTGACGATGAGGTTCGAGGCGCCGCTGCCGGACGACATGGAGGAACTGGCCGGCGCCTTTCGCAATTCCTGAACCCGCCATCAATAAACTTGACTCGCTTTGTTCACTTTGGCGTGACAGATTGTTTCACGTTGAACAAAAGCTGTCTTTTCTGGTTTTGTTCCTGTATAGTCCGGTTCGTCGCGCGCACGCATTTCAGGGTGCCGCGTCATAAGCCCGCCGCGTTTTGGGGGCTATCTCACGAGAGGAGGGCGCTCATCATGGCCCAGACACTACCCAGTATCGTTTCCGGTGAAGGCGGCCTGTCCCGCTACCTGGAAGAAATCCGCCGCTTTCCCATGCTGCAGCCGCAGGAAGAGTACATGCTCGCCAAGCGGTACCAGGAGCATGACGACACCAGCGCCGCGCACAAGCTTGTCACCAGCCACCTTCGGCTCGTCGCCAAGATCGCCATGGGCTATCGCGGCTACGGCCTGCCGATCGGCGAGGTGATCTCGGAAGGCAATGTCGGCCTCATGCAGGCCGTCAAGAAGTTCGAGCCGGAGCGTGGCTTCCGGCTGGCCACCTATGCCATGTGGTGGATCAAGGCCTCGATCCAGGAATACATCCTGCGCTCGTGGAGCCTGGTCAAGATGGGCACGACCGCCAACCAGAAGCGCCTGTTCTTCAACCTCAGGAAGGTGAAGGGTAAGATCCAGGCGCTCGACGACGGCGACCTGAAGCCCGACCAGATCGCCGAGATCGCCACGCGCCTCAACGTCTCCGAGGAGGAGGTGGTGTCGATGAACCGCCGCCTGTCGGGCGACGCCTCGCTCAACGCGCCGATCCGCGCGACCGAGGGCGAGAGCGGCGAGTGGCAGGACTGGCTGGTCGACGACCATGACAGCCAGGAGACCATGCTGATCGAGCAGGACGAGCTGGAGAACCGGCGCGGCATGTTGTCGGGTGCCCTGTCGGTGCTGAACGATCGCGAACGCCGCATCTTCGAGGCGCGGCGCCTCGCCGAGGAGCCGCTGACGCTGGAGGAACTGTCGTCCGAGTTCGACATCTCCCGCGAGCGCGTGCGCCAGATCGAGGTGCGCGCCTTCGAAAAGGTGCAGGACGCCGTCAAGGCCGCCGCCAGGCGGCAGGCGCAGTCGCTGCGCACCATCGAGGCGCAGCCGGCGGCCTGATACGGCTTTACGGTGCAGACATTTGCGAGGCCCGCTTCCGGCAGGAGGCGGGCTTTACTGTATGCGGGTGTCTTGCATCATAGGTGACGGCTTGGCGTAAACGGCACGGCAATGGCGTCGTAGTACCCCTAACGCCTGGCTTCAAGTGGCGGAGCCTGCATCCTCTCCCCGTAAACGGCAGGGCAATCGCATATGGCGCAAATCACCCCCACTCCGTCGCGCTACGCGCGCCACCTCTCCCCCTCAAAAGGGGAGAGGAAGGGAACCAAGCCTGCAAACGGCGCTTCCTCTCCCCCGTCGAACGGGGGAGAGGTGGCTTGCGAAGCAAGACGGAGTGGGGGTCGAATTCCATATGTGATCGCCCCGCCGCAAGCGCGGTAGATACGGACAGCTTTGGCGTCGCACTCAAAAAAACTTCCCGAAATCTATCCACGTCTCCCGCGCTCACCTCATACTGCCCGTCATCTCCTGTGCGGGAACGCGGGTCGCGAACCGGGCGCTTGTGGCAGGAGACGGTGCCGGGCTGGCAGCGTTAACGGTACGCTGCTGGGCGATGAGCCCCCAAGTCCGGGCCTCGACCGAGCCAGCGGGCCGCCCGAAAGGCGGCAGCGACCCTCGGGGAGGCAAGACACCGGCGGGCGCGGGATGCCGCGCCATATACTTACTTAGCAGGCACGGCTCCCGCGCCCGCTTCCCGACCTCAAGCATAAGAGGTCAGCTCTTTGACAATGGCCAGACGGACGAAAATCCGGGCGTGGCGATGAGGAAGTGCGCCGACTTCCCCCTCCCCCTCGAGGGGAGGGTGCCGCCCGAAGGGCGGTGGGAGGGGTACCCTCAACCACTCCGACGTTATCGCTATAAAGCCCTCGCTCTACGGCCGACGACCCCTCCCGGCCGCTGCGCGGCCACCCTCCCCTCAAGGGGGAGGGGAGCGCTGACGCTCTCACCCGACATCCAGCACGATCTTCCCCACATGCTCACCTTCCTCGAGGCGCTCGTGCGCGCGCCAGGCTTCCTTGAGCGGGAAGATCATGTCCATGACGGGGGCGACGCGGCGGGTGGCGAGCAGCGGCCAGATCTGCGCTTCGAGGGCGGCGGCCACCGCGCCCTTGAACTCGACGGTGCGCGGCCTGAGCGTCGAGCCGGTGTGGACGAGCCGCTTGACCATCAGCTTTGAAATGTCGGCATTGGCCATGGCCCCGCCCATGGTGGCGATCTGGACGACGCGGCCCTCCATCGCGGCGGCGTCGTAGTTGCGGCTGACATAATCGCCGCCGACCATATCGAGGATGACGTTGGCGCCCCGGCCGTCGGTGGCGTCCTTGACGGCGCGGACGAAATCTTCCTCGCGGTAGTTGACGGCGCGGTCGGCGCCGAGCTTCACGCAGGCCTCGCATTTCTCCGCCGAACCGGCGGTGGCGACGACGCGGGCGCCGAAGGCCTTGGCAAGTTGGATCGCGGTGGTGCCGATGCCAGAGGAGCCGCCGTGGACGAGCAGTGTCTCGCCTTCCTTCAGGCCGCCGCGCTCGAAGACGTTGTGCCAGACGGTGAAGAAGGTTTCGGGCACGGCCGCGGCTTCGGTCAGGGTGAAGCCCGGCGGCAGCGGCAGCGCGTTGGAGCCGTGCACGGTGACGTATTCGGCATAGCCGCCGCCCGGCGTCAGCGCGCAGACCTGGTCGCCGACGCGCCAGCGCGCGGCGCCCTCGCCGAGCGCCGCCACCTCGCCGGCCACTTCGAGGCCCGGCAGGTCGGAGGCGCCGGGCGGTGGCGGATAGGCGCCCTTGCGCTGCAGGAGGTCGGGCCGGTTGACGCCGGCGGCATGGACGCGAATCAGGATCTCGCCCGGTCCCGGCTGCGGCACGTCGCGCTTTTCCGGTTTCAGCACCATCGGTCCACCGGGTTGGGAAATCGCCACCGCCGTCATCTTCGCCGGGATTGTCTGTGCGCCTGCCATGTTTTCCTCTGTCTCCTTCGCCGTCTTTCGCTTGGTCTTTTGCACCGGGCCCACGCCCTATGTATGCTGCCCGGCGCGTCAGGCAAACAGGCAATCGGAGAGCCGCGATGGCGATCTTTGAAGACGAACCGAGGAAAAAGCCGAAAGCGCATGAAATCGGCCAGGACCTGTCGCTGCTGTCCGTCGCCGATCTCAACGAACGCATAGGCCTGCTGCGCGAGGAGATCGCCCGGCTGGAGGCGGAACTGCAGGCCAAGGGCGCCACCAAGTCGGCCGCCGAGGCGCTGTTTCGCCGCTAGAGTATGATGCCGAAAAGTTGCAGACTTTTCGGAAAACACCATACGTCAAAAACGAATTCCAGGTGTCGTATCGCCGCCGCTGAAAAGCCCCAAACCGCCTATTGTGACGTGGGTGCACCGATTCTCCAGACGGACCTCCGATGCTCGCAGCCTACAGACCGATCCTTTCCCTCCTTCGCGGCACCGCCTTCCTGCTCGCCGCTTCCGGCCTGCACGGCCTGCTCCTGCCGTTGCGCGGCCAGGTGGAGGGGTTTTCCACCGCCGCGCTCGGCCTGATGGGCACCGCCTGGGCGAGCGGCTTCGTCGCCGGCTGCTTCTTCGCGCCGCGCATCGTGCGCCGCGCCGGCCATGTGCGGGCCTTCGGCACCTTCGCCGCCTCGGGCGCCATCATCGCGCTGCTAACCGGCCTGATCATCGACGAATATGCCTGGATCGTGCTGCGCGCCTTCACCGGCTTCACCATGGCCGGCGCCTTCATGATCATCGAGAGCTGGCTGAACGAGAAGGCCACCAACGAGAACCGCGGCACCGTCTTCGGCCTCTACATGATGGTCACCTACGCCTCGATCATGGGCGGCCAGATGATCGTCGCTGGCGGCGACGTGCACTCGGCCTCGCTGTTCATGATCACCGGCATCTTCTTCTGCCTGTCGCTGATCCCGACGGCGGTGTCGACCCAGTCGACGCCGCAGCCCCTGCAGGACGTCAAGCTCGACCTCAAGGGCCTCTACGCCAACTCGCCGGTCTCGGCTGTCGGCTGCCTGCTGATCGGCGTCGCCAACGGTGCCTGGGGCACGCTGGGCGCCGTCTACGGCGCGCGCGTCGGCATCTCGACGCCAGCGATCGCCTTGATGATGAGCCTTGTGGTGATCGCCGGCGCCGTCATGCAACTGCCTGCCGGGCGCCTGTCGGACCGCACCGACCGGCGCTACGTGCTGGCAGGCGCCGCCTTCTGTGCGGCGCTGTTCGCGCTTCTCATCTTCCTGTTCCAGCCGCGGACGGGCGCCCTGGTGCTCACCTTCGCGGCCTGCTACGGCGCTTTCGCCTACACGCTCTATTCCGTCGCCGTCGCGCATGCCAACGACCACGCCGACGCGCAGGATTTCGTCAAGGTGTCCGGCGGGCTGCTGCTGCTCTACGGCTTCGGCACCATGATCGGGCCGATGCTGGCTGCCGGGCTGATGGACCGGGTCCGGCCCGAAGGGCTGTTCCTGGCCACGGCGCTGGCGCATCTTTCACTCGCCGGCTACACGCTCCTGCGCATCAAGGCCCGCGCCCCGGTGCCGATCGAGGATCGCGACGCCTTCAAGACCCAGCCTGCCGAGCGGACGCTGACGCCGGAAGCGGCGCGTCTCGACCCGCGTACGAAACCCGAAACCGGAGGTTGAGATTTCCGTAACTTTGCCTCACAAATGAGGCATGACGCCAGATGCCTTCGTCGCCATCGCCGATCCCCACCGTCGCTACCTGCTGGAGGAATTGCGGCGCGGCCCGAAGACGGTGGGTGAGCTGGCGTCGGGCCTGCCCGTATCGCGGCCGGCGGTCTCCCAGCATCTGAAGGTGTTGCTCGATGCAGGCCTTGTCAGCGCCGAAAGCCAGGGCACGCGCCGCCTCTATGCAGTGAGCGGCCCCGGATTCCTCAAGCTCAACATCTGGCTCGATCAGTTCTGGGAAGGGTGACGCCACCGCGGCTTGCGTCATTCGATCACCGATCCTATCTTGCAACTGGTTTTCCCGCGAGATGCATCGATGCCGCTTGACCGACGCTCCGGCTGCCCCATCAACCTGTCGCTGGAAGTGTTCGGCGACCGCTGGAGCCTGATCATCCTGCGCGACATGATCTTCGGCGGCCGGCGGCATTTCCGCGAGTTGCTAAACCATTCGATGGAGGGCATCGCCTCCAACATCCTGGCCGACCGCCTCAGGCGCCTGCTCGAGCTCGGCATGCTGACCAAGGCCGACGATCCCACGCACAAGCAGAAGGCGATCTACAGCCTGACGGAAATGTCGATCCAGCTCGTGCCGATCATGGCGCAGCTCGGCGCCTGGGGCCGGGTCTGGCTGCCGGTCAGCGAGGAGCTGTCGATCCGCGCCGAACTGCTGGAGAAGGGTGGGCCGGCGCTGTGGGACCGGTTCATGGACGAATTGCGGCACGAACATCTGGGTATCGGTGCGCAGAAGCCCGTCGGGGAGACGGTGCGCGCCGAGTTGCAGGCCGCTTATGAAGCCGTCGTTGCCCGGAAGACGGCGGCGGTCACGGCCTGAGGCGACGCGCCGGCAGCATATTTCCGCAAAGCTTCAGCCGTCTCGCAGGCGAAGCTGTTTCAATGCCGGCGACACTTACCTATCTCACCGGCATATCCAATCATCGCTTTGCAACGGAGATATTTGCATGACCGCTTTGACCCTCGCCGCCGCCAAGACCATCATCGATGCCGCTTTCGCCAAGGGCGAGGAACTGGAGCTACGGCCGCTTGGCGTTTCCGTACTGGATGCCGGCGGCCACCTCGTCGCCTTCCAGCGCCAGGACGGCGCATCCTTCCTGCGGCCGCAGATGTCGGCCGGCAAGGCCTACGGCGCGGTGGCGATCGGCATGGGCGGCCGCCGCCTGGAAGCCTTCGCCAAGGACCGGCCGCATCTCATGGCCGGCATTTCCGACGTGTCGGGCAGCAAGATCCTGTCCGTTGTCGGCGGGGTGCTGATCCGCGACGGCGCGGGCACGATCCTCGGCGCCGTCGGCATATCCGGCGATTCCTCGGAGAACGACGAGGCGGCCGCGATCGCCGGCATCGAGGCGGCCGGATTCACGGCCGATCCGGGTTGAGCCCGGCAGCGGCCTGCCTCAGCTCAGATTGACGTCGCGTCCGGCCGAGCGGATCGACACCGAGAAGCCGGCCAGCACGTCGATCAGCGCGATCACCATCAAGATGAAGAAGACGGAGTGTGCGGCGCCCCTGGCCAGCAGAAATTCCACCAAGAACGCGACGAAGACGAAGGTGGACAGAAGATGGTCGAGGATCGAGGCGTTCGAAGTGCGCGTCGACTTCAGGATCTCGACGAAGAAGAAGGCAAGGCCGATCAGCACCATCAGGTCGCCGAGCGTCATGGAGAAGACGCCGCCAGACATCATGGAAATGGAGAAGATTTCGTTCGCCCACGGATCGTCGCCGCCGCCGAACAGGCCGGCGAGCCCGAGATTGTAGAGGATGAAGGGGACGATCAGCAGCGGGATACTGGCGAGCATCGGAAGGTTCCGGTTTGGTCGGCCCTGTAGACCGCCGGCACCGGCCGGCGTCAAGATGTTCTATGGCGAACCCGTGCCGCACGGCACATGGCGGGAAACGCAAAAAGGACCGGCCAGGGGCCGGTCCCGCGCTATCCAGTCCTGAAAGGAGGCTATCAGCCTTCCTTCGGCTCCAGCACCTGGCGACCGCGATACATGCCGGTCTTCAGGTCGATGTGGTGCGGGCGGCGCATCTCGCCGGAGTTCTTGTCCTCGATATAGGTCGGCGCCTTGAGGGCGTCGGCCGCACGGCGCATGCCGCGCTTGGAGGGGGAGGTTTTGCGTTTCGGAACGGCCATGGATATGCTCCATCAATTCGGTCAAAGCCCGTCATTGCCCTCGTGAAAGGGCCGCTTTCGGGCCGGATTTCCAGAAGAAAGTGGCGTGCCTATACACGGCCTGCGCCGTTTTGGCCAGCGCCGGCGCGAATTTTTTTGACCGCGAAGCGCCAGCCTATTGCAGGCAGCCGACATAGCCGCCGGACTTCGCCGCCCGTCGCTCGATCAGGTGGGCGAGCCGCCTGAGCCCCGGACCGGGCTTGGCCGGGTTGCGCTCATAGGGATTGGGCAAGGTGACGGCCAGAAGGGCGGCCTGCCGGCGCGTCAGGTTCTTCGCCGAAACGCCGAAATGATATTGCGCGGCCGCTTCGATGCCGTAGATGCCCGGCCCCCATTCTGCGATGTTCAGGTAGATTTCCAGGATCCGCCGCTTCGACAGCACGGCGTCGAAATAGACGGCCAGCGGCAGTTCCGCCAGCTTGCGCAGGCTTGCCAGCGGTCGCGACCACAAAAACAGGTTCTTCACCGTCTGCATGGTGATGGTGGAGGCGCCGCGCGTCGCCTCCCCGGCCAGCGCGTCATCCACCACGCCCCTCAACTCGCCGAGATCGATGCCGTGATGGAAGCAGAACTGGCCGTCCTCCGACATGATGACGGAGTTGGCGAGCACGGGCGCCACATCGTCGAGCGACACCCAGCGCCGCTCGTAGCCGGAAAAGGTGGCGAGGTCCTTCAGCATCAGCGTCGAAACGGGATGGACGAAGGACGGCGCGTAGAGAACGGTCAGAACCACGGGAACGAGCGCCAGTGCCAGTGCCGTCATCACGATGCGCCTGACCCAGCGCCGGGCACCGACGCGGCTGCCGCGCTTTGCTCTCGACGCCATTTCCAGCCCTTCGGCCCCTTGGTCGCTGATCGGTTCCGCCAACCCGTTCAACCTCGATCAAACCCCCTACCGGCATAAAGGCGGTTGGCTGCTTGCGCAATGTCTGAGTGTCGGCTACCGCTCGCGGCCATGGCGAAAGACGACGACACGGCATTCGATCAGGCGGGCTTCGATGAGGCGCTTCGGCGGCGCGCCCGGACGGTGGAGGCGGTGCTTCGGCAGGTGCTGGAGCAGCGGCCGCTGGCCGGCGAAATCGCCCGGCCGCAACGGCTGATGGCGGCGATGCAGCACGGCGTGCTCGCCGGCGGCAAGCGGCTGCGCCCCTTCCTGGTGATGGAAAGTGCTGCGCTGTTCTCAGCCGACGGCGAGGCGGCCGCGCGCGTGGCGGCGGCGCTCGAATGCGTGCATTGCTATTCGCTCATCCACGACGATCTGCCGGCGATGGACGACGACGACCTGCGCCGTGGCCAGCCGACCGTGCACAAGGCCTATGACGAGGCGACCGCCATCCTGGCCGGCGATGCGCTGCTGACGCTGGCCTTCGATATCGTCACCGACGAGGCAACGCAGCTTGCGGCCGAGCGCCGGGCGGCGCTGGTGCTTGCTCTGGCGCGCGCTGCCGGGGCCGGCGGCATGGCGGGCGGCCAGATGCTCGATCTGCAGGCAGCCGACGCGCCGCCGGACGAAGCCGGCATCATCCGCCTGCAGGCGATGAAGACCGGCGCACTCATCCGCTTCGCCTGCGAGGCCGGCGCCATCGTCGCCGGCGCGCCGGCAGCCGAGCGCGAGCGGCTGGCCGAGTTTGGCTCGGCGATCGGACTGGCCTTCCAGCTTGCCGACGATCTTCTCGACCTCACCGCCGACGCCGGGACCATGGGCAAGGCGACGGGCAAGGACGCGGCCGCCGGCAAGGCGACGCTGGCCGCCCTGCATGGGGAAGACTGGGCGCGGCGCCAGCTTGCCGGACTGGTCGCGCAGGCGCACGCGCTGCTCGAACCTTACGGCGCACGCGCGGCGATGCTGGCGGACGCCGCTTCCTTCGTGGCCGCGCGCGACAGATAGAGGCCGGCCCGATCTATCTTCTTATTTTAACGCAATTCCGAACGGAAATCCGGTCTCACTTTCGGGGGACCTGCTTCAGGCGTGCGAGAGAATGTTGACCAGTCGGCCGAACGGGTCACGCACGTAGAAGCGTTTCACGCCCCATGGCTCGTCGGCCGGGCCGTATTCGATCCGGAAACCGGCATCCTTCATGCCTTTCAGCGCGGCCTCGACGTCGTCCACCTCGATGGAAAGGTCAGGCACCGGTGTGCTGGAGCCACCCTCTTCCATGAAGCTCAGCTGGACCGTCATCCTTTCATCCGAACCCCAGGTGGTGATCCAGCCCATATCCATGAGGACATCGAGGCCGAGCACATCGCCGTAGAAGCGCTTCGCGGCTTCCATGTCGCCGGTCGCCACATTGGCGACGATGCGGCGCACCGTCATGCCGCGCCCCTCTTGAGGGCCGTCACCTCGATCTCGATCTTCATTTCCGGCTTGTTTAGCTGGCAGGTTATCATGGTGGCGGCCGGGCGGATGTCGCCGAAATATTCCCCCAGGATGGGGAAGACCGTGTCCACGTCGGCCGGGTCGGTGATGTAGTAGTGCGCGCGCACGACGTCGGCCAGCTCGAAGCCGCCCTCCTTCAGTGCTTTGGTTATCGTGTCCAGGCAGTTGCGGGTCTGCGCCTCGATCGTGTCGGGCATGGTCATGGTGGCGTAGTCATAGCCTGTGGTGCCGGAGACGAAACACCAGTCGCCTTGCACCACGGCGCGCGAATAGCCGGCGGTCTTCTCGAACGGCGAGCCGGTGGAGATCAGCTTGCGCATCGCGTCAGTTCGGCGGCGTGAGCGCGGTGGTCATCAAGCCGCGAATGGCGGGCGGCCAGCGCTTCAATGCAGGCCATGTATCGACGTCCTTTTCGCCCTGATGCGCGAAATAGACGGCCTTGTTCCTCGTATCGACCGCCATAAAGGAATCGGCGACGCCGCAGGCGTGCGGCGTGCAGCCGTTGCCGAAGACGATCCCCATCTTGGTCGTCTCGGGCGCGCCGCTGACGCTGAGGCCGACGACGACCTCCGACATATGGTCGCCGAGCAGCTTGCGGCTCATCCGGTAGATTTCGGCATTCTTGAAAGCGTCAAGCATGCTGGCCAGCTTCGACGGGCTGAAGTTCTTCCACCCGGTATTGGGCTCGGGCGAGAAGGAGAGCTCTCCCGCTGTGGTCAGCCCGGCGTCAGGCGACCACGTCTGCACCAGCGCGGTGTCGCCGGGCAACAGGTAGGGCAGGAAGACGATGCGATCGTCCGACACGGAGGCCGGCGGTGCACCGCATTCTTCCTCGCCGATGGCAATGCTTTGGATTTCGTCGCCCTTCGGCTTCCAGACCAGCACTTCGGCCGGGCCGCAGGCATTGCCGCCGTTGCCGACCGCCACCAGCGCCACGTTGACGCCGCCGACAGTGACGACCTTGTCGAAATTCACCTGGTAGTTCTTCGCCAGTTCCCTGCCGTCATAGGCAAGGGTCTTTTCGCCGTATTTTTCCTGCTGGGTGATGGTGAGCTTGCCGCCCTCGAAATCGATGGAGGTCGGCGGCTCGCCTCCGGCCACGGCGTCGTTTGGCGCGGGCTCGGCGGCGGGCGCCGGGTCCGCCGCCTGCTGGGCATGCGCAGCAATGCCCGAGAAGACGAAAAGCGCCGCCGCGCAGGTTCCGGCAAGAAACAACCGCGTCATGACACGTCTCCTAGACTTGGCCGGCACGCCGTGTCGCGCCGAAAATCACGCCCAGGGGCGGACTTCCGCGTTGCGCTTCTCGAAGGAGGCGATGGCGCCGGCCTTCTCCATGGTCAGGCCGATGTCGTCGAGGCCGTTGAGCAGGCAGTGGCGCTTGAAGTCGTCGAGGTCGAACCTGACCACGCCGCCGTCCGGGCCGCGGATTTCCTTGGCTTCGAGATCGACCGAGATGGTGGCGTTGGCGCCGCGCGAAGCGTCGTCCATCAGCTTGTCGAGATCCTCGGGGCTGACGGTGATCGGCAGGACGCCGTTCTTGAAGCAGTTGTTGTAGAAGATGTCGGCGAACGAGGTCGAGATGACGCAGCGGATGCCGAAGTCGAGCAGCGCCCACGGTGCGTGCTCACGGCTCGAACCGCAGCCGAAATTGTCGCCGGCGACGAGGATCTGCGCCTTGCGGTAGGCTGGCTTGTTGAGGACGAAATCCGGGTTCTCCGAGCCGTCCTCGTTGTAGCGCATCTCGGCGAACAGGCCGGTGCCGAGGCCGGTGCGCTTGATCGTCTTGAGATAGTCCTTGGGGATGATCATGTCAGTGTCGACATTGACGATCGGCAAGGGTGCGGCGACGCCGGTGAGCTTGGTGAATTTTTCCATGGCCTGATGCCCGTCTTGGGTTGCGGGGATGACCCCGGATTAACATAAAGGCTGCCGCAAAGGAAAGGCAGCTTCGTGCCGCCTCAGTTGCCGCGGTTGCGGGCCGCCAGCGTCCTGAGCCTCAGCGCGTTCAACCGGATGAAGCCTTCGGCGTCCTTCTGGTCGTAGGCGCCGCGATCGTCCTCGAAGGTGACGAGGTCGTTGCGGTAGAGCGACTTCTTCGACTTGCGGCCGGAAACGATGGCGTTGCCCTTGTAGAGCTTCAGGCGCACCGTGCCTTCGACGTCTTCCTGGCTCTTGTCGATCAGGGCTTGCAGCATCAGTCGCTCGGGCGAGAACCAGAAGCCGTTGTAGATCAGTTCGGCATAGCGCGGCATCAGCTCGTCCTTGAGATGCGCCGCGCCCCGGTCGAGGGTGATCGACTCGATACCGCGATGCGCCTGCAACAGAATCGTGCCGCCGGGCGTCTCGTAGACACCGCGGCTCTTCATGCCGACGAAGCGGTTTTCCACGAGGTCGAGGCGGCCGATGCCGTTGTCGCGGCCGAGGTCGTTGAGGGCCGCCAGCATCGCCGCCGGCGAGAGCGCCTTGCCGTTCAGCGCGACGGGATCGCCCTTCAGGAACTCGATCTCGATTTCCGTCACCGTGTCCGGCGCGTCCATCGGCGAGATGGTGCGCTGGTGGACGAATTCCGGCGGCTCGACCCATGGGTCTTCCAGCACCTTGCCTTCGGAGGAGGAGTGCAGAAGGTTGGCGTCGACCGAGAAGGGCGCGTCGCCGCGCTTGTCCTTGGCGATCGGGATCTGATGCTTTTCGGCGAAGTCGAGCAGGTCGGTGCGTGACTTGAACGACCAGTCGCGCCACGGCGCGATGACCTTGATGTCGGGGTTCAGCGCATAAGCCGAAAGCTCGAAGCGAACCTGGTCGTTGCCCTTGCCGGTGGCGCCATGGGCGACGGCGTCGGCGCCGGTCTCGCGGGCGATCTCGACCAGTCGCTTGGAGATCAGCGGCCGGGCGATGGAGGTGCCGAGCAGGTAGAGCCCCTCGTATTCGGCGTTGGCGCGGAACATCGGGAAGACGAAATCGCGCACGAATTCCTCGCGCACGTCCTCGATATAAATCTCCTTGGCGCCCATCATCTCGGCCTTCTTGCGCGCCGGCTCCAGGTCGCTGTCGCCCTGGCCGAGGTCGGCGGTGAAGGTGACGACTTCGGCGCCGAGCTCGGTCTGCAGCCATTTCAGGATGATGGAGGTGTCGAGGCCGCCCGAATAGGCGAGCACGACCTTCTTGACGTCTTTCAGCTTGGCCATGGGAAGTCCGTTACCGTTCAGCGCGTGTTTGGATGGCGCACTTCATAGCAGGAAAGCGCCGCGCGGCAAGCGTTCGGGCCGGCATCGAAAGTTGCGCCACGGATGCGCAAACAGCCGGAAAATTACGCAAATGGTCCAATAGAGGCGATTGAGGCATTGTTAAGGGCGCGGCTTGTGTGCAATTCAGGGCGCGGCCGTCCGGCCGCCTCATCCCCTCGCCATGAAAAGCAGGAAATCACGCAAGGAATGACCATGTCGCAAGGCAACCTTCTCGACAGCGCCCTCTCCCGTCTCGACGAGGCGGCCAAGCACATCAACGTCGATCCCGACGTCATCGAGAAGCTGAAATACGCCCGCGAAACCACCAAGGTCCGATTGATGATCCGCATGGACGACGGGTCGCGAAAATCGTTCCTCGCCTGGCGATGCCGCTATGACGACACGCGCGGCCCGACCAAGGGCGGCATCCGCTTCCATCCCGACGCCACCGTCGAGGAAGTCGAGATGCTGGCCTTCTGGATGACCTTCAAATGCGCGGTCATGAACCTGCCCTACGGCGGCGGCAAGGGCGCCGTGCAGGTCGATCCGCGCCAGCTCTCCAAGGCCGAGCTCGAGCGCCTGTCGCGTTCCTACATGCAGGCCTTCTCGCGCATCATCGGGCCGGACCGCGATATTCCGGCGCCGGACGTCTACACCAACGCCATGATCATGGGCTGGATGGCCGACGAATATTCCGAGATCGTCGGGCAGGCCTCGCCGGCCGTCATCACCGGCAAGCCGATCGCGCTCGGCGGCTCGCTCGGGCGCGGCGACGCCACCGCGCGCGGCGGCTACTATCTGGTGCGGCATCTCTCCGGCGACCTCGGCCTCAAGGGTAAGCTGCGCATCGCCATCCAGGGCTTCGGCAATGCCGGCCAGCATATCGCCTCGCTGTTCGCGGCAGACGGCCATTCGATCGTGGCGGTTTCGGATTCCGGCGGTGCCGTGGCCGCTGCCGGCGGGCTCGACGTCGAGGCGCTGCTGGCCGCCAAGGCCGAAGGCCATTCGGTGGTGACGACGGCCGGCAGGCACGGCCATGAGGCCATCGCCGCCGACGAAATCGTCGGCGCCGATTGCGACATCCTCGTTCCCGCCGCGCTGGAAAACATGATCCACGAGCACAATGCCGCGACCGTCAAGGCCAGGCTGGTGCTGGAACTGGCCAACGGGCCGGTGACGCCGGAGGCCGACGCGATCCTGGCTTCGCGCGACGTGGTGGTGCTTCCCGATATCCTCGCCAATGCCGGCGGCGTCACCGTCTCCTATTTCGAGTGGGTGCAGAACAAGCAGGGCTATTACTGGGAGCTGGAGGAAATCCACACCAAGCTGCGCACCATTATGGAGCGCGAGGGGCGGGCGATCCGCGAGCTTTCGGTGTCGCGCGGCATCACCATGCGCACGGCCGCCTATGTGCATGCGCTGAGCCGGTTGGCCGAGGCCATCGAGGCGCATGGTACGCAAAGCTACTTCATCAGCTAGCAATTTTCGGCTAGAGAAAGCGGGCGCCGATCCGGCGCTCGCTCCAATTCCGGTTACCTCCCGTGACCTTCATTCCCGACCTTTCCATTCTCGTCCAGTTCGCCATCGCCAGCGTCATCCTGGCAATCACGCCGGGACCGGACATGACATTGTTCGTCTCGCGCACGCTCTCCCAGGGCCGCGCCACGGGCTTCGCCTCGATGTCGGGCGCCCTGTTCGGCACGCTGGTCCACACGACGCTGGTGGTGGTCGGCATCTCGGCGCTGATCGTCGCCTCGCCGATGGCCTTTTTCGTGCTGAAGATCTTCGGCGCCGGCTATCTCGTCTTTCTCGCCTGGCAGGCGCTGACGAAGGGTTCGGCCTTCTCGCCGGAGGCAAAGGCCGGTCCGCGCATCTCGCTGTTCAGGAGCTGGATGGCCGGCCTCGGCGTCAACCTGCTCAATCCCAAGGTCATCCTGTTCTTCATGACCTTCCTGCCGCAATTCGTCTCCGCGCACGACCCGCATGCGCCGGGCAAGCTGTTCTTCCTAGGCGCCCTGTTCGTGGTGGTGTCGATCGTGGTAACGGCGCCGATGGTGCTGGCGGCCGAACGCTTCGCCGCGGCGATGAAGGCGAGCCCGCGGGTCACCCGCGTGGTCGACTATCTGTTCGCCGGCGTGTTTTCCGCCTTCGCGCTGAAGATCCTCACGGCCCAGGCGAAGTAGCGGCGCCCGCACGCCACGACCCGGCCGTGCGGCCGGCGACCAGCCAGTAGAAAATGCCGCCGACGATGCCGCTGCCGAGGATCGTCGCCATCATGCGAGGGCTGGCGGCCTCGAGGCCGGGATCGGGTGCCTGGTACAGGAAGGCGAGGAAGACGGCGGCGACCGCGCCGCCGCCGAGCGCGTAGGTGAGCCAGTCCCGCCGCGCCAGCAGCTCGCCGACCAGCACCACCGCGACCGCCGGGATGAAGCCGAGATAGGCGACGAACAGGGCGACGAAGGGGACCGAAAAGATCAGCGACCCGGCCACGAAAGCCGGCGCGTCCCCGGGCTCGAAACCGGCCCAGGCGAAGACGATGACGTGCAGGAAAGCGCTCGCCGCCAGCGAGGCCGCGACATAGCCGGCCAGGATGACGACGAGGCGCAGCAGGCAGGCGAGGACGCCGCTCATGTTTCCACCGCTCGCCTACGCGCGGCGACGAAGCGTCCCGCGCCTGCCCAATAGGCCGCGCCGCCGGCGAAGCCGCCGGGAAGGGCGGCAAGGAACGGCTCGATCATGCCGAACAGCGAGCCGCTGTAGATGCCGAAGATGAGGAAGGACGGGACGACATCCGCCAACCCGGCGAAGGCGTAGCTGCGCCAGCGCCGCCAGCCCAGCCGCTCGCCGAGCGCGATCGCGACGATGAAGCCCGGCAGGGCGCAGAAGAACGTCCAGAAGAAGGCGACGAAGACGATGACGGGCGCGTCGGTCAGCGCGAAGCGGACACCCGCCAGCGTTCCGCTCGACATCGCCGACGGTGCAAACAGCAACGCCACCGTCACTACGGTGGCGACCGCGACGGCAAGGACATAGCCGGCGGCGATCAGCAACAGTTTCAAGAGGGCCGACCGCAGCCGGCCGGGCCTGCCGCCCTGCTCTCCGGCGGCGCCGGCGCTCACGCCTCGCCGTGCCCCGCGATCATCATCGCTTCGAGCGCCAGCCGGTCCACTTTCCGCATGCGCTCCGATTCCGACTTCAGCTGGCCGCAGGCGGCGAGGATGTCGCGGCCGCGCGGCGTGCGGATCGGCGAGGCGTAGCCGGCATTGTTGATGAAGTCGGCGAAGCGCTCGATCGTCTCCCAGTCGGAGCACTGGTAGTTGGTGCCCGGCCAGGGATTGAAGGGGATGAGGTTGATCTTGGCCGGAATGCCCTTCAACAGCGCCACCAGCGCGCGGGCGTCGTCGAGGCTGTCGTTGACGTCCTTGAGCATGACGTATTCGAAGGTGATGCGGCGGGCGTTGGACAGGCCCGGATAGGCGCGACAGGCTGCGATCAGGTCCTTCAGCGGGAACTTCTTGTTGATTGGCACCAGGAGGTCGCGCAGGTCGTCATTGGTGGCGTGCAGCGAGATCGCCAGCATGACGCCGATCTCCTCGCCGGTGCGATAGATTTCCGGCACGACGCCTGAGGTCGACAGCGTGATGCGGCGCTTCGACAGCGCCAGCCCATCGCCGTCGGAGGCGATGAGCAGCGCCTTCTTCACCGCCTCGAAATTATACAGCGGCTCGCCCATGCCCATCATGACGATGTTGGACACTTTCCGCCCCTCGGTTGGTACGATGGCGCCGGCCGGCGTGTCGCGGTCGGGGAAGTCGCCCAGCCGGTCGCGGGCGGAAAGCAGCTGGGCAAGAATCTCCTCGGCCGTCAGGTTGCGCACCAGCTTCTGTGTGCCGGTGTGGCAGAAGGAACAGGTCAGCGTGCAGCCGACCTGGCTGGAGATGCACAGCGTGCCGCGGCCTTCCTCGGGGATGTAGACCGTCTCGATTTCCACCGGCCGGCCGGCGCCGCGCGGCGGAAACCGGAACAGCCATTTGCGGGTGCCGTCGGTAGAGTTCTGCTCCTCGACGACTTCCGGCCGCGCAATGGAAAAATGCCGGTCAAGCGCGGTGCGCAGGTCCTTGGAGATGTTGAACATCAGGGAAAAGTCGGAGACGCCGCGCACATAGAGCCAATGCCAGAGCTGGCTGGCGCGCATCTTCGCCTGCTTTTCCGGCACGATGCCGGCGGCAACGAGAGCCTCAGCCAGTTCGGGCCGGGTCAGGCCGATCAGCGGCGGTTTTTCGGCAGCGACGGGACAGGCAAGCGCTGCGCGCGCGTCCGGGCTGGTAAGATCGAGGGAAAGGGACATGGCCGGCCCAATATAAGCGATTTGCGGCCGATTTCAGCATCGGGCGCACGGAAAACGCGGCGCATAGCACAGGTTGGCGGAAGAGTCATCGACCGGTTGGAGGAAGCGGCGGTCCCGGCGGCGTCAGCCGTCGCGAGCCGTTCATGGGTTCAACGCGCTTTCGAGCTGTGTTACCGCTCGCCGAAACAGGCAGCTTCGACGATGGCAGTCCCGCCCCGCAAATATCCCATGCTGCGTCGCACGCGCGTGCTCTGGGGCTCGCGCCGCGTCTGGCAGCCGCGCCTGGTGTTCTGGAGCGGCGCCATCGCCGTCGGCCTTATCAGCGTCCTTTTCGCGAAGCTGGCCGATCTGGCGCAACTCGGCTTCCAGATGCTGGTGAATGACGGCCATGGCTGGCGCGGCTGGTTGCCGCTGGTCGTCACGCCGCTCGGCTTCGTCGCCTGCGCGTGGCTCGCCTTCACCTGCTTCCCCAATTCGCAGGGTAGCGGCATCCCTCAGGCGATCGCGGCACGGCATCTTCGTTCCGACGAGGATCGTAGCCGCCTGCTCTCGCTGAAGATGGTGGTCGGCAAGATCGGCCTCACCCTGCTGGGACTGCTCTGCGGCGCCTCGATCAGTCGCGAGGGACCGACGGTGCAGGTCGGAGCCTCCGTGATGTTGCAGGCGGCGCGCTGGGGCGGCATCGCGCAGGAACGAGGGCTCATCCTGGCCGGCTCGGCTGCCGGCGTGGCGGCTGCCTTCAACACGCCGCTCGCCGGCATCGTCTTTGCCATCGAGGAGATGGGGCGTACCTACCAGGCACGCACCAACGGGCTTGTGCTGACAGCGGTGATCTTCGCCGGCCTTGCCTCCCTGGGGCTGGTCGGCAACTACACCTATTTCGGCGTCGCCAAGGACAGCGTGTCGTTTGCCGACTGGCCGCTGGTGATCGCCTGCGGCGTGGTCGGCGGTGGGTTCGGCGCGCTGTTCTCGTGGCTGACGCTCAAGGCGACGCGCCGTATCCGGCGCTGGAACACGCTGCGGCCGTTGAAACGGACGCTGGTCGTCGCCGCGCTATGCGGGCTCGGCGTCGCCGTCATCGGGCTGGCAGCCGGCGGGCTGACATTCGGCACCGGCTACAGCCAGGCGCGCGGCGCCATCGAAGGCGCTCCGCTGCCGTGGTATTTCTTCGGCGCCAAGCTGGCGGCAGGCGTGCTGTCGACGGTCTCGGGCATCCCGGGCGGTCTGTTCGCGCCGTCGCTGGCCGTGGGAGCGGGACTTGGCAGCACGCTCGGCATGGCCTTCGGCTCCAGCATCGGCATCGCCTCGCTGCTCGGCATGGCCGGCTATTTCGCCGGCGTGGTGCAGGCGCCGATGACGGCTTTCGTCATCATCCTGGAGATGACCGGCAATCACGACAACGTCATCGCGCTGATGCTGGCGTCAATGCTGGGTTACGGTACGGCGCGCATCGTCTCGCACGAGCCGCTCTACCACGCCCTGTCGCGCATCTTCATCGCCGAGGCGATCCGCAGGCATCGCGCCGAGGCCGCACCGGGCGCCGAAGGCTGAGCCGTCAATCCGGCGGCCGCCGTCGACCGGCAAGCAGCCGTGAGAGCACCTACTTGCAGCTCTTGATCGAATCGAGCGCCGCCGAGATGCCCTTGAGCGAGAAAGTATAGCTGGTGGCGTTGCCGCGGCCGGACTTGGCCTCGACCTTCATGTCGGAACCGCCCTTCATGGCGGCGACCAGCACCGGCTCTTCGGCCGCGTTCTCGACCCAGGCCGACTTACCCTTGGTGAACATCGAGAAGGACTTGCCGTTGATCGTGACGGTGGCCTTCGAGCCTTCCTGGAAGTTGTAGCCGGCGATGAACTGTGGCTCGTAGGATACCTGCTGGCCCGGCCGCTGGCTGACGAAGAAGAACATATCGCCGTGGTCGAGGCTGGGCGGCTGCTTGTCGGTCGGCACAGTCAGCACGTAGCAGACCTTGCCGTTCGCCGTCTTGTAACTGTAGGTGCCCCAGGCGCTGTGCTGGCCGATCTTGGTCGCCTGCTGGGCGAGCGCCGGAGCTGCGCCCGCGACAAGGATGAGGCTCGCAACTGTGGCTATCAATCCGCGCATCGCTTTTCCCGTATTCTCAAATGGTTCGAAAGCCAGGCCGGATCCCGCCCAGCCCGTTCGCTTCATTTTGATTTAATCTGGGTTACCAAAGGGTGAACTTCCGGGAAAGGAACCCCCACCAAAGGAAACCGCCGCCATCTCCGCGCCGCAACCCGAGAGCGGCGGCGCGATGTCCCTGACCGACTTGGAAAATAGGAAAGCGGCGAGAGTTTGACTGCGCCTGCCACGGGCGGCGCAGGGAGCGGTGCGTCGATCCGCCCCGGATCAGCTTTCGTCGGCGATCGCCTCGCGGGCGGCCAGCCGATGCGCGGGCGTGATGTGGGCGCGCACGGCGGCGATCGCCGCCGTCAGCACGGCAACGTCGTCTGTGAAGCCGAGGCCGAAGACGAAATCGGGAATGGCGTCGGTCGGCAGCACGAAATAACCCAGCGCAGCCAACAGGATACCCTTGGCGCGCAGCGGCGTGTTCTTGTCGAGCGCGCAATAATAGGCGGCCACGACATCCTCCATGAAGGGGATGTGCCGCGCGGCCTTTTTGGCGGTACGCCAGAACTTTGCACGCACTTCGGTCTCGTCGCCAGGCTTGCCGAAACGGGAAAAATCGAAGCCGGTCTGCTTCGCCATTGCCATCTCCTTTCGCCGGCCCCGAAAGGCCGTTCAACGGAAATGTGGGGAAAGTGCGCGGCCGGTGCAAGACCTCGCGGTCAGCGGCCGGTCGAACCGCCGGCTAGGCGGTCGATCTTTCCCGCCAGTTCGATATCGAGCGCGGTCAGGCCGCCCGCATCGTGGGTGTTCAAGCGAATGTGAACGGTCTTGTAGACGTTCGACCAGTCGGGATGGTGGTCCATCTTCTCGGCCGCCAGCGCCACGCGCGTCATGAAGGCGAAGGCCTCGGAGAAATTGCGGAACTCGAAAGTACGGGCAATGGACCCGCCGTCAGAGCCAAGCGTCCAGCCATTCAGCCGTGTGAGTGCTTCGTCCACCGCCGCCGAGGAGAGCTTTTCGCGTGCCATCAGCGCATGACCCCCGACAGGTCGCGCGCGTCGTCGTGCCGATCCGCGAACCGCCCTTCGCCGGCCAGCAACGGCCAGGCTTCCTCGATCACATAAGGACCGCCGCCGACCGAATCGCGCGACGACATCAGGACGAAGCGGCCGACACGGAAGGGCTGGGCGGCGAAATTGCCGCGCGCCGAAAGATAGTGTGCCACGTCGAGCGGGCTGGAATTGCGCAGCCGGGCCAGCGTGACGTGCGGCATGAACTTGCGCGGATCGGAAGGCAGGCCGAGCCGCTGGCAGATGCGCTCGATCTCGGCTTGCAGCGCGGCCAGGTCGGGCGAGGCGGCGGCTCCCGCCCACACCGCATGCGGCTTCTTGCCGCCGAAGGCGCCGACGCCCGACAGGGTCAGCGAGAAGGCGGGCCGCCGCACACGGTCCAGCGCATCGGCGATCTCGTCGGCAACGTGGCCTTCTACGTCGCCGATGAAGCGCAGCGTGATGTGGTAGTTCTCGACGTCGATCCAGCGGGCGCCCGGCAGGCCACCCCTGAGCAGCGACAGCGAAAGGGCGGCGTCGCGCGGGATTTCGAGGGCGGTGAAAAGACGCGGCATGGCAAGCCTCCTGTCCTCGAATCGAAATCTTGTCCGACAGCGAATCACCGATGGCCGGCGGGAGCAAGCGGTTTGTTTTTTGCACGGGCGCCGCCGCCCGCCATCAGAACAATCGCGAAAGGGCCGGACGGTTCCGCCCGCTCACGACTTCGTCTGCAAGGTCGACACCGCTTTCTCGACCATCGGCAGGATGCCCTCGACGATCCGCTTCACGCCGGCGGCGTTGGGATGCATGGCGTCTTCCAATTGCAGGGCGGAATTGCCGGCGACGCCGTCGAGGAAGAACGGATAGAGCGGCACGCCGTATTTTTCAGCGAGGCGTGGATAGATGGTGCCGAAGGCCTCCCCGTAGGCGTGGCCGAGATTGGGCGCGGCCACCATGCCGGCGAGCAGCACCGGGATGTCGCGCTCTTTCAGCCGCGCCAGCATGGCGTCCAGGTTCTTGTCGACCAGTGCCGGATCGATGCCGCGCAGCATGTCGTTGCCGCCGAATTCGAGGATGACGAGTGCCGTGCCATCCGGCACCGACCAGTCGAGTCGGGCAAGCCCGCCGCTGGTGGTGTCGCCGGACACGCCGGCATTGGCGACGCTGACGTCGAAGCCCTTGTCGCGCAGGGCCTTTTCCAGCTGGTTGGTGAAGCGGTCTCCCGGCGCCAGCTGATAGCCCGCCATCAGGCTGTCGCCGAAGCCGACGATCTGCAACGGTCCGGCGCCGGCCGACTGCGGCATCAGGCCCAGCACGAGGAGCGCGAGCGCGTGAAGAAGATGTTTGAAAGCCATGTCGGCAGACCCATATGAGCGAGGCGTTTCTTGCGTCGATGTTGGCCATATAGGGCGGGTTCCGGCAGAATGTTCAATTCAGTTTCACCCCGCTCGGGACTTGTCGCGCCGTGAAGGACGCCGCGATCGCGATGCGCGACGTCTCGCTGACCCTGGGCGAGGGCGCGTCCGCCGTGAAGGTGCTCGACCGCGTCAGCCTGGAAGTTGCCGCCGGCGAGGCGGTCGGCATCGTCGGCCCGTCCGGTTCCGGCAAGTCGACGCTGCTGATGGTCCTGGCCGGGCTGGAGCGGATCGATTCGGGCACGATACGGATTGCGGGCCAGTCGCTTGCCGGGAAAAACGAAGACTGGATCGCATCGTTTCGGGGACGAAACATCGGCATCGTCTTCCAGTCCTTCCATCTCATCCCCAACATGACGGCGCTTGAGAATGTTGCCGTGCCGCTGGAGCTTGCCGGCCATGCCGATCCGTTCGGCCTGGCCGCAGCCGAACTCAGTGCGGTCGGCCTCGCCGGCCGTTTCACGCATTATCCGGGCGAGTTGTCCGGCGGCGAGCAGCAGCGCGTGGCGATCGCGCGGGCGCTGGCGCCGGCGCCGCATATCCTGATCGCCGACGAACCGACCGGCAATCTCGACCAGGCGACCGGCGCGCAGGTGGCTGACCTCCTGTTCGCCAAGGCGGCCGAACGCGGCACGACACTGGTGCTGGTCACCCACGATCCGGCGCTTGCCGCGCGCTGCGGCCGGCAGGTCGCCATGCGCTCGGGGCGGATCGTCGAGGATGCGGCGCCGGCCAGGCTGGCGAGCGCATGACCGGCCGGGCGTAGAGCGATGTCGCCTTTCCGCGCCTTCCGGCTCGCCGTCCGCTTCGCGCTGCGCGAAATGCGCGGCGGCCTGTCCGGTTTCTTCGTCTTCCTCGCCTGCATCGCGCTCGGCGTGGCGGCGATCGGCGGCGTCAATTCGGTGGCGCGGTCGATTGCGGCTGGCGTCGCCGACCAGGGTCAGGTCCTTCTCGGCGGCGACATGCGCTTCGAGCTCAACCAGCGTGAGGCGACGCCGCAGGAGCGCGCCTTCCTGTCCGGGCTCGGCCAAGTCTCCGAAAGCGCCGGCATGCGCTCCATGGCGCGCCTGCCGGACGGCTCGGATCAGGCGCTGGTCGAACTGAAAGCAGTGGACAGAGCCTACCCGCTCTTTGGGGCGCTGGAAACCGAACCGGCCTTGCCGAGCGAGGCGTTGTTCGCGGAGAGGGACGGCGTTTTCGGCGCGGCCGCGCAGGACCTTCTGTTGGAGCGGCTGGGGCTGAAGCTCGGCGACCGGCTGAAGCTTGGCGACGCCGAATACGAGCTGCGGGCGCGGATCGTGAGCGAACCGGATTCGTTGTCGGATGGCTTCGGCTTCGCGCCCCGGCTGATGGTCTCCCTGGACGGACTGAAGGCAAGCAGCCTCGTGCAGCCGGGCAGTCTCGTCGAGCACGTCTACAAGCTCAGGCTGCCGGCGGCCACGAGCGATGCCGGCATCGAGGCGACCAAGCAGAGCGCGGCGGAACAATTTCCCGAGGCGGGATGGTCGGTGCGGACGCGTGCCGCCGCTGCCCCGGCGCTGTCGGCCAATATCGAGCGCTTCTCGCAGTTCCTCACGCTGGTCGGCCTGACGGCGCTGGTGGTGGGCGGCGTCGGGGTGGCCAACGCCGTGCGTGCCTATCTCGACGGCAAGCGTGCCGTCATCGCCACCTTCAAGAGCCTCGGTGCTTCCGGCGGATTCGTCTTCGCCGTTTATCTGACGCAGATCCTGCTCATAGCCGGCATGGCCATCGTTGCCGGGCTGGCGCTCGGCGCGCTGATGCCGTTCGCGGCGGACTGGGCGTTACGCTCGCTGGTGCCGTTGCCGGCCGAAGGCGGTGTCTATCCAGGCGCGCTGGCGCTGGCCGCGCTGTTCGGCCTTCTGGTGACGCTGGCCTTCGCCATCCTGCCGCTCGGCCGGGCCCGGGACGTTGCGGCGGCGGCGCTGTTCCGCGAGGCGGGGTTTGAGAGCCGTGGCTTGCCCGGCTTCCGCTATCTGGCGGCCGCGGCCGCCATTGCGCTGGCCCTTGCCGCGCTCGCCGTGCTGACGGCTGACGACCGGCGGCTGGCGACGATCTTCGTCGCCGCCGCATTCTCCTCCTTCGTTGTCCTGCGCGTCGTCGCTTTCGTGGTGCAATGGCTTGCAAGACGAGCGCCCCGCATTCGCTCCACGGTGCTGAGGCTGGCCGTCGGCAACATCCATCGGCCCGGCGCGCTGACGGCTTCGGTGGTGCTGTCGCTCGGCCTCGGGTTGACGCTGCTGGTCACGCTGGCGCAGATCGACGGTAACCTCAGGCGCGAGATTTCCGGCAGTCTTTCGGAACGCGCGCCGAATTTCTTCTTCGTCGATATCCAGGGCGCCGAAGTCGACGCGTTCTCGGCGCTGATCGCCAGGGAGGCGCCGCAAGGGGTGCTCGCCAAGGTGCCGATGCTGCGCGGGCGCATCATGGCGCTGAACGGCGTGCCGGCGGAAAAGGCGAAGGTCGCGGCGGACGGCGCCTGGGTGCTGCGCGGCGACCGCGGCCTCACCTACGATGCGCAAAAGCCGGCCAATGCGACGCTGACGCAAGGCACATGGTGGCCGACCGACTATGCCGGCGAGCCGCTGGTATCGTTTTCGGCCGAGGAGGGCGAGGCGCTAGGCCTTAAGCTCGGCGATACCGTCACCGTCAATGTGCTCGGCCGCAATGTCACGGCCAGGGTCGCCAATTTCCGCCAGGTGCAGTGGGAGACGATGGGCATCAACTTCGTCATGGTGTTCTCGCCCAACACCTTCGCCGGGGCGCCGCATGCCTGGCTGGCGACGCTGGCCGACAAGGCTTCCACCACGGCGGACGACGCGCGCCTGCTCAATGCCGTCACCCGTGCCTTTCCCACTGTCACGGCGGTGCGCGTCAAGGATGCGCTGGACGTCGTCAACCGGCTGATCGGCCAACTCGGCACGGCGATCCGTGTCGCCGCTGGGGTCGCGCTGGTGTCGTCGGTGCTGGTTCTGGCCGGCGCGCTGGCCGCCGGCAACCGGGCGCGCATCCGCGATGCGGTGGTGCTGAAGACGCTCGGCGCCACGCGGCGCACGCTGATGGCGGCTTTCGCGCTGGAATATGCGCTGCTGGGACTGGCGACGGCGGTCTTCGCACTGGCCGCAGGCAGCGCTGCGGCATGGTTCGTCACCGCCCGCATCATGAAGCTGCCGGCGCATGTCCAGCCCGAGGTGGCGTTGGCGACGGTTGCGGCCGCGCTCCTCGTCACGGTCGGCGTCGGTCTTGCCGGGACGTGGCGCGTTTTGGGGCACAAGGCCGCGCCGGTGCTGCGCGAACTATAGTCCGGGAGCCGTCGCGGCCGCCGGCTTGGTTAAATTTGCGTAAGATTCGGCGCCTGAACGCCGGATTCGGCCTGTTTCTATCGTATCACGAGATATTACAATCAGTTATGGTCTTGTTCTCGACCGGAATAGTGCTCATATTTGCCCCAGGCATGCTGGAGCTCCGCCAGCGGCGCCTGGGCCGGTGGCCCGACACCCGACGGGGCAGAAGCGATAGAGGATCCCATGTCTGACTTCCGCAACTATCAAACCCGCGCCGTGCCCGCAGGCCACGCCGACGCGGCGATCGACCAGGGCCTGCGCGCCTATATGATCAAGGTCTACAACCTGATGGGTCTGGGCCTGCTGATTACCGGCATCGCCGCCGTCGCCACAATCATGCTGGCGACGACGTCCACCCCGACCGCCTACCAGATCGCCGACGGCACCTATCTCACCGGTTTCGGCTACGCCCTCTTCGCCTCGCCGCTGAAATGGGTAGTCATCCTGGCGCCATTGGCCGCGGTGTTTTTCCTGTCCTTCCGCGTGCAGTCGATGAGTGTGTCGGCCGCCCAGACCACGTTCTGGGTTTATGCTGGACTGGTCGGCCTGTCGCTGTCGTCGATCTTCCTGGTCTATACCACCGCGTCGATCTCGCAGACCTTCTTCGCCACGGCCGCCGCCTTCGGCGCGCTGTCGCTCTACGGCTACACGACCAAGCGCGACCTGACCGCGATGGGCTCGTTCCTGATCATGGGCGTGTTCGGCCTGATCATCGCCATGCTGGTCAACATCTTCCTGCAATCGTCGGCGCTCGCCTTCGCCGTTTCGGCGATCGGCGTGCTGGTCTTCGCCGGCCTGACCGCCTACGACACGCAGAAGATCAAGGAGATGTATTACGAGGGCGACGATCAACTGGTCGCCGGTCGCAAGTCGATCATGGGCGCGCTGACGCTCTATCTCGACTTCATCAACCTGTTCATGTTCCTGCTGCAGTTCATGGGCGACCGCCGCTAAAGGCGACACGGCTGGACCATAGAGTTTCGAAGGGCGGCCCAATGGCCGCCCTTTTCTTTTGCCGCGCGCCCTGCTGTTATGGTGTGCAGCAAAGGCTGCTGCACAAAAAATGAGCAATATAACGATCCGTGATGCCGCCCCTTCCGACCTCGATCGGATCACGGAGATTTATGCCGATGCGGTCAGGCACGGCACGGCCAGCTACGAACTGGAACCGCCGTCGCGGGCGGAGATGGCCGTGCGTTTCGACAGCCTGAAGGCCGGCGGCTTTCCCTATCTGGCTGCGGTGGACGAAGCGGGCCAAGTTGTCGGCTACGCCTATGCGGGCGCCTTTCGACCTCGACCTGCCTACCGTTTCATCGTCGAGGATTCGGTCTACGTGGCGCCCGAAGCCAAGGGGCGCGGCGTCGGCCGATTGTTGATGGAGCGGCTCATCGAGTCCGTGCGGGCGCTGGGTTTCCGGCAGATCGTCGCCGTCATCGGCGACGGCCGCGCCGACAGCGCCTCGGTGAGGCTGCACGAGCGGCTGGGTTTCTCCCATGCCGGCCGGCTGGCTGGATCCGGCTACAAGCACGGGCGCTGGCTGGATACGGCATTCATGCAGCTTGAGCTGAACGGCGGCACGTCCCTGCCGCCGGACCCGGACTCATGGCCGGAGCGGCAATTCAATAGCGCATGAGGTTACGCCTTCACTAGCGTCAGCTTGTTGTCCAGCACGTTGAGCACGCGCGCCAGTTCGTGGCCGCGCTTGAGGATACGGCCGCCAGCGGCGACGACGGAAAAGGCGCCCTGCCTGCGTGCCAGCCTGGGGTCCTTGACGATCTGGTAGAGCGGCACGTCGTGGGCGCGGCGGAAGACCGAGAAGACGGCGCGGTCGGCCAGATGATCGATGGCGTAGTCGCGCCATTCGTTGGCGGCGACCATGCGGCCATAGAGCCTGAGGATCATGTCGAGTTCGCGCCTGTCGAAGGCGACCGGCTGGTTGAGGCGTTCGCGCCGCGCCTCCGCCAGCGGGATCAATATTGCGGATGCGTCCCCATCCTCCGTGCCGCCGCGATCGGTCATGCCATGATCCTCACCGGTTTCATCGCAGGCGATTTCCTGCGCCGGCCAAAGGTCGCGCGTTCGTTGGGCAATTGCAAGGCCGGCGTCTTGCCGCCGGGCGGCGCCACGGCGATCCGATTTGAGCGGATCCTAGCCCTTCCGGCGATTCGCCGTGCGCTCGCGATTTCCGATACGTCCACTCACGTTTATATATCGCATGTTGGAATTGGTGATGCCTCTGCCTTATTCCTGCCCTCTTTTATCCGCGCTGTCGCCCCAATGTCCGCCGAACTTACACCCGTTGCCTGAGACGGTTCGGTCCGGCACCGGCTCGTAAACCCCAAGCCCCCCGCCCACGGGTCTGCGTCGGATCGAACCAACCTCGGTCTTCCAGAAGGAAGATCGGGTGCGACAATCCCAAAAGAAAATCCTGAATGGCCGGCGTCAGAAGCAAGCTGACGTCGGCTTTTTCGTTGAGGTGACAGGAACGGAATGAGGCCGTAGAGGCCGAGATCCTACTCGGGCTTCTGGATGAAGGCGGCGCCGAGAATGGGGCCGGGCAAGCCGTCCTGCCCGACTGCCTGCAAAAGCACGGCCGAACCGCCCTGCTTCCTGGAAATCTCGCTTACCGGCAGTTCGTAGCGCTGCGCCTTGCCGTGCCACATGCCGGCGGTCTGGATGTCGGAGACGGCGTTCCAGTAGGTCAGGTTGCGGCCGTCGTTTTCGCCCTTGCCGATGGCGACGGTCTTCGGCGGGTCGAAATAGACGACGACAACATGGGCGTTCGCGTTGCCGGAGCCCGCGGCGGCGTCGCCGGCGTCGATCATGACGCCGTCGCCCGAACGGCTGACACGGATTGCGACGAGCATGCCTTCGCCTGCCTTCGCCATGGTGTCGAGCGCACCGTCCACAGCGCCGCGGCTGGCGCCGTTGACGTGGGCGCGGCCATTGATGACGGCTTGCGGCGTATAGACGGAACGGCTGTTGAAGGCGCGCATGTAGTCGTATTGCCGCTCGGTGTTTTCCTTGCGCGAGAGCGTGTCGCGCCAGCCGAGATAATCCCAGTAGTCGACGTGATAGGACAGCGCGACCAGATTGGGATTCGCCGCCAGCTCGGCGAAGAACTCGTCGGCCGGCGGGCAGGAGTTGCAGCCCTGGCTGGTGAACAGCTCGACGACGCCGAGCGGCTTTTCCGACGCCTGATCGCCGGCCCCGGCGGCAACCGTGCCGCCGGCGACCGCCGATGTGGCCAGCGTCGCAGCCACCAGCCGGGATAGACCTCGAAATACCATGACCATTCCATCTACGGCCGGCATTGCCGGCCCACCGTGGCCGAAATTCTTGGCAGAAGCGGCGGTCAAGCGGAAGTCACGTTGCGGTGAAATTTTTACGCACGCGTTCTCCCTTCATCCGTCGTGCGGATCGAACCCACCGTCGCCGCCGGTGAGGCAGGGTCGGTGCGGCGCTGCCCTATCTGAGGCTCATCACCACCGGTCCGGACACCGGATCGGTCACCCCGAGGCCATCGCCGAGATCTTCGAGCGTATAGCGGAACTTGTCGAGGGTGGCGATCATGCCCGGCCGCGCTGCCGCGAGCGCCTCCATGTCGGTCCATTCGGCGATGATGCAGTAGGTCTGCTCACCTGTCTTGATGATGTTGGCATGCGTGAGGCCGGGCCAGCCGGCGATGCCCTTGTGGGCGTCGAGAAAATTCTGGTCCTGCCCGGCTTTCACGCGAAAACGCACTGCGTTGAACGCACTCATGGCTGGCTCTCCGTCCGATCAGTTTCTATGTGCGCGCTATATTTTCCGGCGCGTGCCATGGCGAGGCCGCCGCGCTGCCGGCACCTCGGCCTCGGTCATGACTGTCTCGGAACAGTTCGACTTGCTTGGAAATCCACGGCAGTCGATGACCTTGCGCATCATCATGCCTCCGGAATGTAAGCGGAGGCTAATGTGACATTCCCGCACGAAGACGTCAATCGCCGAACGAGGCTCCGCGCCATCGCGCTCGACGTTTCGGCGGTCTTTCCGGCGCCTTTACAAGGCCGGTTCGGCAGGTATTCGGCGTCCTGTCATGGCCAGCCGTTTGTCACGGCTGGCCATTTTGCCCGGGTGGAGGAAGGCGCTGCCGCCTACGCCGCGAGATCGCGCAGCACGTATTGCAGGATGCCGCCGTTCTTGAAGTAGTCCAGCTCGTCCAGCGTATCGATGCGGCACAGGATCGGCACGTTCTTCACCGTGCCGTCGCCGTAGGTGATCTTGGCCGTCATCTTCTGGCGCGGCTTGATCGCCTCCAGCCCGTCGATCTCGACCAGTTCGTCGCCCTTGAGGTTCAAGGTGGCCCAGGAGGTGCCTTCCTCGAAGACGAAGGGGATGACGCCCATGCCGACCAGGTTCGAGCGGTGGATGCGCTCGAAGGACTGGGCGATGACGGCGCGCACGCCGAGCAGGTTGGTGCCCTTGGCCGCCCAGTCGCGCGACGAGCCGTTGCCGTATTCGACGCCGGCGAAGACGACCAGCGGCACGCCTTCCTTTCGGTATTCCATGGCGGCGTCGTAGATCGACATCTCCTCCTTGGACGGATAGTGGATGGTGTAGCCGCCTTCCTTGCCGTTCTCGCCCAGCATGTGGTTGCGGATGCGGATGTTGGCGAAGGTGCCGCGCATCATCACCTCATGGTTGCCGCGCCGCGTGCCGTACTGGTTGAAGTCGGCGACGCCGACGCCGTGGTCCATCAGGTACTTGCCGGCGGGCGAGGCCGCCTTGATGGAACCGGCCGGCGAGATGTGGTCGGTGGTGATCTTGTCGCCGAACAGGCCGAGCACGCGCGCGCCCTTGATGTCCGACGTATGGCCGGCCTTCTTGCCCATGCCGGCGAAGTAGGGCGGGTTCTGCACATAGGTGGAATCGTCGTCCCAGGCATAGGTCTGGCCTGCCGGCACCTTGACCTTCTGCCAGTTGGCGTCGCCCTTGAAGACGTCGGCATATTTGCGGGCGAACAGCTCGCGCGTGACGTTCTTCTCGATGAACTCCTGGATTTCCGCCGTGGTCGGCCAGATGTCCTTGAGGTAGACCGGCTTGCCGTCCTTGTCCTCGCCGAGGGGCTCCCTGGTGAGGTCCTTCGTCACCGTGCCGGCGAGCGCATGCGCCACGACCAGCGGCGGCGAGGCGAGGTAGTTCGCCTGCACGTCGGGCGAGACGCGGCCCTCGAAGTTGCGGTTGCCCGAGAGCACCGCGGCGCCGATCAGGCCCTTGTCGTTGATGGTCTTGGAGATCGGTCCCGGCAGCGGGCCGGAATTGCCGATGCAGGTGGTGCAGCCGAAGCCGACGAGGTTGAAGCCGATCTGGTCGAGCTCCTTCTGCAGGCCCGACTTCTCCAGATATTCGGCAACGACCTGCGAGCCCGGCGCCAGCGAGGTCTTGACCCACGGCTTCTGCTTGAGGCCGAGGCGGTTGGCGTTGCGGGCGAGCAGGCCGGCGCCGATCAGCACCGACGGGTTGGAGGTGTTGGTGCAGGAGGTGATCGCCGCGATCACCACGTCGCCATGGCCGAGATCGTGGTCGGTGCCTTCCACGGGATAGCGCTTGTGGATCTCGGCGGCCTTCTTGTACTCGGTCTCCATCGCCTTGGCGAAGCCGGCGGGGATGTCTTCCAGCGCCTGCCGGCCTTCCGGCCGCTTTGGGCCGGCCATCGACGGCACGACGTCGCCGAGGTCGAGCTCCAGCGTATCGGTGAAGACCGGATCGGCGGAGGAATCCTCGCGCCACAGGCCTTGCGCCTTCGAATAGGCCTCGACCAGCGCCAGACGGTCCTCGGCGCGACCAGACATGGTCATGTAGCGGATGGTCTCGGCATCGACCGGGAAGAAGCCGCAGGTGGCGCCGTATTCGGGGCTCATGTTGCCGATGGTGGCGCGGTCGGCCAGCGTCATGTTGGAGAGGCCGGGGCCGAAGAACTCGACGAACTTGCCGACGACACCCTTCTTGCGCAGCATCTGGGTGACGGTGAGCACGAGGTCGGTGGCGGTGACGCCTTCCTTCAGCCTGCCGGTCAGGCGGAAGCCGATGACTTCCGGCAAAAGCATGGAGACCGGCTGGCCGAGCATGGCGGCCTCCGCCTCGATGCCGCCGACGCCCCAGCCCAGCACGCCGAGGCCGTTGATCATGGTGGTGTGCGAATCGGTGCCGACGCAGGTATCGGGATAGGCGGTGGTTTCGCCGTCCTCGGTGTTGGTCCACACCACCTGGCCAAGATATTCGAGGTTGACCTGGTGGCAGATGCCGGTGCCGGGCGGCACGACGCGGAAGTTGCGGAATGCCTGCTGGCCCCATTTCAGGAACTTGTAGCGTTCCTCGTTGCGCTGGTACTCCAGCTCAACGTTGCGGGAAAACGCCATCGGCGAACCGAACTCGTCGACGATGACGGAGTGGTCGATGACGAGGTCGACCGGCACCAGCGGGTTGATCTTTTCCGGGTCGCCGCCGAGCGCCTTGATGCCGTCGCGCATGGCGGCCAGATCCACCACGGCCGGAACGCCGGTGAAGTCCTGCATCAGCACGCGGGCCGGGCGATAGGCGATCTCGACGCCGGCGGTGCCCTTGTCGGTCAGCCAGGCGGCGACTGCCTGGATCGATTCCTTGGTGACGGAGCGGCCGTCCTCGTTGCGCAGCAGGTTCTCCAGCAGCACCTTCATCGAATAGGGGAGCTTGGAAATGCCGGCGAGGCCGTTCTTTTCGGCTTCAACCAGATTGTAGTAGGCATATTCGGCTCCACCCGCGGTCAGGGTGCGGCGGCAATTGAAACTGTCGAGAGATTTGGCCATGGGGCTACCACCTTTGGTCTGTTCTGCGGGGGAACGGACTCCGATGGCATGCAATCACGCGCAAAGGTGCGGGTACGGTCATTTCCGCTGTCCGCTCCCAAGCGTCCCAGCCGTATGTGCGGCAGGCGCTGGTCCGGCGCAATAAAGTTTGCCTTCCCCGACCGCTGGGGTTGGTATGTCGGATATAGAGAAGTTCCTGGAATAGTTCTAGACGGTGTTTGGGCAATTTTGCCGCGCCGTGCCGGTGCGGCGATGCAACTTTCGGCGAAGGGGACGGAATGCGGCTGATTGCCGAAGGGCTGGCGGGAGAACGGGGCGGCGAGCCGGTGTTTTCCGGCATCGAGCTTGCGCTGGAGGACGGCGCGGCCTGCATCGTCACCGGGCCGAACGGTTCGGGCAAGTCGACGCTGCTGCGCGTCATCGCGGGGCTTTTGCCGGCGACCGCCGGTACGGTGAGGCTGGAGGGGGGCGGCGAGGCGTTTCCCACCGTCGCCTCCGCCTCGCACTATCTCGGTCATCAGAACGCGATGAAGCCGGCGCTGACCGTGGCAGAGAATCTTGGCTTCTGGCGCGATTTTTCGGCGGACGCCGAGACAAAGTCGGGGCTGGGCGTCGACGAAGCGCTGGAGGCGGTCGAACTCGGTGGCATCGGCCATCTGCCCTTCGGCTATCTCTCCACCGGCCAACGCCGCCGCACGGCCATTGCCCGGCTTCTGGTCTGCCGCCGCCCGGTCTGGCTGCTCGACGAGCCGACTGCCGGGTTGGACAAGGCTTCCGAACGGCGCTTCGCCGGACTGATGGGCGAGCACTTGCGCGGCGGCGGCATTATCGTGGCGGCGACGCACCTGCCGCTCGGGCTTGAAGGGACGGTGGAACTGAGGATGGGCGGCTGACATGTGGGCGCTCTACCTGCGCGACCTGCGTCTCGCCTTCCGTGCCGGCAGCGGAGCGCTGACCGGCGTCATCTTTTTCCTTGCCGTCATCGCCACCATTCCCTTCGGGGTGGGGCCGGACCTCAACCTGCTCGCCCGCATCGGCCCGGCGATCCTGTGGATCGGCGCCCTGCTATCCTGCCTGCTCGGCCTCGACCGGCTGTTCCAGGCCGATCGCGAGGATGGTTCGCTCGACCTGCTGGTGCTGGAGGCCGACCGCCACATGCCGGCGCTGACGGTGCTGGTGAAATGCCTCGCCCACTGGACGGCGAGCGTGCTGCCGCTGGTGGTCGCCTCTCCCCTGCTCGGCCTGTTCATGAACATGCCGGCGGCCGGCATCGGCGCCACCACTCTCACCCTGCTTGCCGGCACGCCGGCCATCGCCTTCATCGGCGCCGCCGGTGCGGCGGTGGCGGTGGCGCTGCCGCGCGGCGGCGTGCTGATCTCTGTTCTGGTGCTGCCGCTCGCCATACCGGTGCTGATCTTCGGCGTCTCGGCGAGCTACGGCGCGGTCAACGACCCCGAACCGTTCCTGCCGCCGTTCCTGATCCTGGCCGCGCTGACGCTGTTCTCGGCCGTGGTCGGGCCGGTGGCGGCGGCGGTGGCGCTCAAATACGGCACGGATTGATCACGATCCGGTCAACGGGCCGGCCTGCGGCAGCGCGGCCGATTGCCGAGCTTTGGCCGTCTCGCTATGGAAGGCGCATGAGCGAGACGACGCGTACAGGGCCGGGCTGGACCGCCATCGCAGGCCGAGGCGAAACGGCATGAGCGCACATGCGCTTTACGTGACAGCGGCCTATGCCGTGACGGCGATCGTGCTCGCCGGGCTGATCGGCTGGGTGTTGCTTGGCCTGAAGGCGCGCAAGCGCGAGCTTGCCGAACTGGAGGCTGCCGGCATCCGGCGACGCTCCGACAGGGCGGGCAGGCCATGAGCGTGGACCGGAACGGCGGCGCTGGGGCCGCGGTGCCGGGGGTTGGCCGGCGACGCCTGATGCTTCTGGTGCCGCTGCTGGTCTTCATCGGGCTGGCCGGCCTTTTCCTGATGCAGCTTCTGTCCGGCCGCGACTCGACCGCCATTCCGTCGGCGCTGATCGGCCAGCCGGCGCCGCAGACGCATCTGCCGGCACTGGACGGGTCCGGTCTTCCGGGGCTGGATACGGCGGACTTCGCCGGCAAGGTGACGCTGCTCAACGTCTTCGCCTCATGGTGCGCGCCCTGCCGCGAGGAACATCCGGTGCTGCTGGCGCTGTCGCAGGACAAGCGCTACCGGCTGGCCGCGCTGAACTACAAGGACAAGCCCGAGAATGCCCGCCGCTTCCTCGGCGAACTCGGCAATCCGTTCGCCGCCATCGGCGTCGACGAGACAGGCCGCACCGCCATCGACTGGGGCGTCTACGGCGTGCCGGAAACCTTCATCGTCGGCAAGGACGGCAGGATCGCCTACAAGCATGTCGGGCCGCTGACGCCTGAGTCGGTGCGCGCGTCGCTGCTTCCCGAAATCGAGAAAGCGCTGGCCGCGCCGGGTTGAGCCCGCTCGTCCGGAATCACGACCAAGTCATGCCGAGGGGAATCGGAGATGGATGAGATCCGGGCCCATTTTCTCGCCCAGGCGAAGGCCTGCGACGGCCTCGGCTCGCCCTTCACCGCCAGATTGTGCCGGATACTGGCGCAGCATCTCGACGCCAGCACGCGCACGGGGCGGACCGTGCTCGGCTGGCCGGGCGACGTGCGCGCCGATGCCGTGTCGTTGCGGTTGTGCGGCGGGTTGCATCAATTGGTGCTGACCGGCGCCGACGCCGAGTTGGCGGCCGTCTATCCGCCTCATGATGCCGGCGACGACGAAATCGCGACGGCGGTGGCGGGTACGATGCGGCGCTTCGACGACCGCCTCGTCGCCGGTCTCGCCAGCGCGCCGCAGACCAACGAGATCGCCCGTTCCGCCATGTTGCTGCCGGGGCTGCTGACGATCGCGCGCGAAAGCGGGCTGCCGCTTGATCTGTGCGAGATCGGCGCCAGCGCCGGGCTCAACCTGCTGTTCGACCGGTTCCATTACCGCTACGCCGATGCGGAGTGGGGCGATCTGGATTCGCCGGTCAGGCTGGCGCCGGAGGTGCGGGGCACCGTGCCGCCGCTGGCAGGAACACTGACGGTGCGGTCGCGCGCCGGCTGCGACATCGCGCCGATCGATAGCGGCGATCCCATCGCACGGTTGCGGCTGCGCTCCTATGTCTGGGCGGATCAGGCGGCGCGGCTGGCCCGGCTCGATGCCGCACTCGCCATCGCCGCGCAATTCCCGCCGCAACTGGTAAAAGCCGATGCCGCCGATTTCGTTGCCCAGGCGTTGGCCGGTCGAACCGCAGGCGGCAGCTTCGTGCTCGGCCATTCGATCATGTGGCAATATCTGCCGGATGCTGCGAGGGCGGCTATCACGGCGCATATGGAAGAGGCCGGCGCCGCCGCCACGCCAGCCGCGCCTGTCTTCTGGCTGCGTATGGAGCCGTTGTCGAGCGGCGGCCCCTTTGCGACGCTGTCGCTGACGCAATGGTCCGGAATACGAGGGCCGGGAACAAGCAGGCAGGGCGGCGTCACGCGCCGCCTCGCCCGTTGCGACTACCACGGGCGTTGGATCGAGTGGATCGATCAGCCGTAGATCTGCTTGTGCGCGTGGTGCAGCATGTCCGAGCGGCTGGCGCGGATGTCGGCAAGGTCACGCTCGCTCAGGCTGTTGATCTCATTGACGAGCTGATTGTAGCGCTTGCGCTTGGCGATCGAGGCGCGGGCGCGGGAAACAAGGGTGTCGAACATGGCGAACTCCTTCGCTTTGCCGCCACGCGCCGGGCCATGGGCGCCGTGCTTGCGGGCGACAGGTTGTTCCTCCCTGGCCGTTACGCACCATGACATGGGTATTTTGCGCTGCAATAAAATATGTCGCAATGCAGCATTGCGTTGAACGCATACGCGGATGGCGGCGCAGCGCCGCTATTTTTCCGCCTGTTCCTCCAGCGAATGGCGCATGATGAGCGGCATCTGGCTGATCGTGAACAGGATGGTGATGGGCATCGTCGCCCACACCTTGAAGGCGACCCAGAAATCGGTCGAGAAGTTGCGCCACACCACCTCGTTGACGATGGCGAGGAAGAAGAAGAACAGGCCCCAGCGCAGCGTCAGCTTGCGCCAGCCCTCGGCATCGAGCCGGAAGGCCTCGTCGAAGACGTAGCCGAGCAGCGACTTGCCGAAGGCGAGGCCGCCGAGCAGCGCCGCTCCGAACAGCGAGTTGATGATGGTCGGCTTCATCTTGATGAAGACGTCGTTGTGCAGATAGAGCGTCAGCGCGCCGAAGATGAGCACGACGATGCCGGACACGAGCGGCATCACCGGCAGGCGGCGCACCAAGAGCCATGACACCGCCAGCGAGATGACGGTCGCGGCCATGAACAGGCCGGTGGCGATGAAGATCGGCTCGCCGAGTTCGGCCAGCGCCGGGAATTTTCCGGCCAGCCATTCGCCGCGCGCATTGGCGAAGAAGAACACCATCAGCGGTCCGAGCTCCAGCACCAGCTTGAGCAGCGGGTTGAGGGCTTCCTTCTTTGCCTTCTGCGGGTCGGCGGGATCGCGTTCGAGGATCGGGTTGCTCATGGCTTCCTGTTCGTATTGCGGCGGGGACGGCTACGCCACCCCGGCGATCGCTCTGGCGAAATCGTTCGCCGAGAACGGTTCGAGGTCGTCGACCTGTTCGCCGACGCCGATGAAATAGACCGGCAGTTTATGTTTGGCCGCGATTGCGACCAAAATGCCGCCGCGCGCCGTGCCGTCCAGCTTGGTCATCACCAGCCCGTTGACGCCGGCGACATTGCGGAAGATCTCGACCTGGTTGAGCGCGTTCTGGCCCGTGGTGGCGTCGACGGTCTGGAGAACTGTGTGCGGCGCTTCCGGATCGAGCTTGCCGAGCACGCGTACGATCTTTTCCAGCTCCGCCATCAGTTCGGTCTTGTTCTGCAAGCGCCCGGCGGTGTCGATGATGAGAACGTCGGAACCCGCTTCCCTGGCTTTCTCGAAGGCGTCGTAGGCGAGGCCGGCGGCGTCGGCGCCGAGTTTTGTCGCGATGACCGGCGAACGGGTCCGTTCTCCCCATATCTTCAACTGCTCGATCGCGGCGGCGCGAAAAGTGTCGCCAGCCGCCAGCATCACCGACAGGCCGCCATCCGAAAGCTTCGCAGCCAATTTGCCGATGGTGGTCGTCTTGCCGGTGCCGTTGACGCCGACGACCAGGATGACGTGCGGCTTGTGCGACAGGTCGAGTTCCAGCGGCAGCGCAACCGGGGTCAGAACCTTGCCGATCTCGTCGGCCATCACGGTGCGGACCTCCTCGTCGGAAATGGTCTTGCCATAGCGGCTGGAGGCGAGCGAATCGGTGACGCGCAAGGCGGTTTCGACGCCGAGGTCGGCGCGGATCAGGATGTCTTCCAGGTCCTGCAGCGTCTCCTCGTCCAGCTTGCGCTTGGTGAAGACGCCGGCGATGTTGCCGGTCAGCTCGCGCGACGAGCGCGCCAGCCCCTCGCGCATGCGCTGGAACCACGATCTTTTCGGTTCCGGCGCGAGAGCAGCGACGGGCTCGGCTTTCTGCTCGACCTTTTTCGAAACGGTGACCTTGTCCGGCGCCGGCTTCTCTCCCCCCTTGAGGGGGACATGGCCCGAAGGGCCAGAGGGGGTCGTTTCGGCCGGGCTCGGCATTGCCGGATCCCTCGCCGCTTCGTGGACCCCTCCCGACCGCTTCGCGGTCACCCTCCCCTCAAGGGGGAGGGGGGCAGGCGACGCGGCTTGCTCCGGCACCTCCACCGGCACTTCGGCCGGAGTCGGCTCAGGCGTAGCTGGAATCTCGACCGGCTGCGGCGCAGGTTCCTCCTGCGGCGGCGGAGGCGGAACTTCCGCCGGTGGCGTCGGTGCCTCCGGGGCGGGTGCGGGAACCTCGGGCTTTTCGGGCTGTGGCGCGGGCGCCGGAGGAACTTCCGGAGTCGGCTCAGGCTTGGGTTCCGGACGGACAGGTTCCGGCGGGACCTCCTGCGGCTCCGCCGGCGGCGTTTCCGGCTGCGTCGCTACCGGCTGTTCGGGTGGTGGCGCGGGCTCGGTTTCCGGGGCGGGCTCGGGCTGGATTTCCGGTGTCGGTTCGGTTGGCGCCAGCTCATCTCCCCCCTCGAGGGGGAGATGGCCTGAAAGGCCAGAGGGGGTCGCCTCGGCCGGGCTCGGAGCTTCCAAGCCCCCCGACGCTTCGCCGACCCCTCCCGGCTGCTGCGCAGCCGTCCTTCGGACCCCCTCAAGGGGGAGGGGGGCGTCCGGTGCGGTGTCTTCCGCCGGCTTCAGCGCGTCGAAATTCAGCGGCGGCAGCGGGGCCGTCTCGTCGGGCTTTTCCTCGACGACTTCCTTCCTGCCGAAGGAAAAGACCTTCTTGATGAAACCGAATGCCATGCGCGCGCCCTATGCCGCCCGTGCGGCGTTGGGTGTTGCAAGAAGCCGGCCGCCGTCATGGCCGGTGACGACCGCCTCGACGATCTCGCCCGGCTGGCCAGCCTTGATGGCCGCCAGCGTGAAGCCTTCCGTGCGGCCGAGGCCTTCGCGCTCGACCAGGATCGATTGAGACGTTCCGGCCAGCGAGGCGAGATGCTTGCGATAGGCAGTTTCTCCGGCCGCGCGCAGGCGTGCGGCGCGCTGCTTGACCACCTCGCGCCGCACCTGCGGCATGCGCGCCGCCGGCGTGCCTTCGCGTGGGCTGAAGGGGAAGACGTGCAGGTGGGTCAACCCGCATTCCTCGACGATTCGGACAGAATTCTCGAACATGGCGTCCGTCTCGGTCGGGAAGCCGGCGATGATGTCGGCGCCGAAGACGATACCGGGCCTCAGCTTGCGCACGTCCTCGCAGAAGCGGATCGACTGGTCGCGCAGGTGGCGGCGTTTCATGCGCTTCAAAATCATGTCGTCGCCGGATTGCAACGAGAGGTGCAGGTGCGGCATCAGCCGCGCCTCGGTGGCGATGGCGTCGAGCAGGTCGTCGTCAGCCTCGATGGAATCGATGGAGGAGAGGCGCAGCCGCTTCAGTTCCGGCACCTGTTTCAGAATGGCCTTCACCAGCTTGCCGAGTCGCGGGGCGCCCGGCAGGTCGGGGCCGTAGCTGGTCATGTCGACGCCCGATAGAACCACCTCCGCATAGCCGTTGCCGGCCAGCCGCCTGACCTGTTCCACCACGCCGCCCATCGGCACGGAGCGCGAATTGCCGCGTCCGTAGGGAATGATGCAGAAGGTGCAGCGGTGGTCGCAGCCGTTCTGCACCTGTATGAAAGCGCGGGCGCGGCCCTCGATGGCGTCGACCATGTGCGAGGCCGTCTCGCGCACGGAGAAGATGTCGTTGACGCGCGCCTTCTCGAAGGCGTTGACGCCGAAGTCCGGCAAAGCGCGGTAGTTGTGGCGTTGAAGCTTTTCCTCGTTGCCGAGCACGAGGTCCACTTCGTCCATGGCGACGAAATCGTCCGGCTTGGTCTGCGCCGCGCAGCCGGTGACGATGATCCTCGCATTCGGGTTTTCGCGGCGGGCCTTGCGGATCGATTGTTTCGCCTGCCGCACCGCCTCGCCGGTGACGGCGCAGGTGTTGAAGATGATGGCGCCATTCTTCAGCACACCGAGGCCGGCGGCCTCCGCCTCGCGCTTCATGACCTCCGACTCGTAGGTGTTGAGCCGGCAGCCGAAGGTGACGACCTCCACGCCTTTCGGGTCGGCGGCCATCAGGCGGCGCTTTCGGCGTCGCGCTGCCAGGCGCCGCTCACGGGGTCGAAACGGCCGGAGAATTCCCATTCGGCCGGGCCGGTGAGGACGACGTGGTCGTCGTCACGCCATTCGACTGCCAGTTGGCCGCCCGGCGCCGTCAGCGCGACACGGCGGCCGGTGCGATTGGTGCGGGCGGCCGCGACGGCGGCGGCACAGGCGGCAGAGCCGCATGCCTTCGTCAGCCCGGCGCCGCGCTCCCAGGTGCGGATGACCATGGAATCGCGCGAGGTCACCTCAGCGATGGTGATGTTGGCGCGCTCGGGGAAGATGGGATGGTTTTCGAGCAGCGGGCCGAAACGGTCGAGGTCGTAGGACCAGACGTCCCCGTCCACCCAGAAGATGGCGTGAGGGTTGCCCATGGAGACGACCGAGGGCGAGTGCAGCACCGGTGCGTCGATCGGGCCGATCTGGAGTTCGATCATGCGGGTATCGCGGAACTCCTCGGCCAGCGGAATGTCCTGCCAGCCGAAGCGCGGACGGCCCATGTCGACCGAGATCAGCCCGTCGTCATGTTCGACCGCGTTGAGAATGCCGGCGACCGTCTCAAGCGTGAAGGTTTTGAGCCCCGTCTCGGCACCAAGTGCCTGCACCACGCAGCGCGTGCCGTTGCCGCAGGCCTGCGCCCCGGACCCGTCGGAATTCAGGATGTCGATGAACCAGCCGGTGCCGGGCGTGCGGGCGTCGTGAATCGCCATGATCTGGTCGAAGCGCGTCGCCTGATCGGCGTTGAGCGCGATCGCCGCCGCCGCCGTCACACGATCGGCGCGGCCACGCATATCGGCGACGATGATCTCGTTGCCGGCACCGTTCATCTTGGCGAAGGGGGCAGTGGCTGCCATCGCACCCGAAATTCCTTTGTCCGTTCGCCGCTATATGGCGGAAACGGCCGGCAATTACCAGTGTTGCGGCAGCAGCCGGCCTTCGCCTCGCCCGCCTCAGGTGACGGCGAAGAGGCCGAGGACGACGAGCAGGAACAGGATCAGCACGATGCCGATCAGGATGCGCGCGCCGGTGGCGGCGGCGCCTGCCAGCGCCGGCAGGCCGAGCAGGCTGGCGGCAGCGGCGACGATGAGCAGGATGACGATCCATTTGATCATGGGGAACCTCGGACTGATGCTGTGGGTAATGGCGCAACAACGCTTGCCCGGCGTCGGCGGTTCCTTGCGGTTCGCGGCGATCCTGCTGCCAACCGGCCTTCTTCGACCGCAGCGCGGCAAAATTGCAACAATGGGACGGCAAAACCCTATTTTAACCATATCGGGTTGAAATTCTGCCACGGTCACCATTTTGGTGACGGGAAGGCTTCGTTCTAGGCGCGATGCCCCGCAGAGGTGTGCACATGAATTTTGCAAGAACCGGCCTGGTGGCCGCATCCCTGGCCGTGCTTCTGGCAAGCGGTTGCTCGAGCACGCGCTTTTCCTCCATGGATTCGACCCAGCCGGCGCCGCTCGAGGCCGCTCCGGCCGGCACCGTGTCTTCCAGCCAGCTGCCGCCGCCGGCGCAGCCGGGGACGAACGACCCGTCGCAGTTCCCGCAGGCGCCGCAGAACACCCAGGTCGCCTCCCTGCCGCCCGACGGTTCAGCGCCGGCAGGTGCCGCCGACCTGACGCCGTCCAGCGTCGCCGGCGTATGGACCGTCAATGTCGGCGGCCAGACCTGCAAGGTGGCGACGCCGCAGACCAAGTTCGGCGCCGGTTACCGGGCCGGGCCGCTGCGCTGCCCCGCTCCCGTCGATGGCGTGAAGTCGTGGAACGTCGGCGGCAAGCAGCTCACCCTTTACGACCAGAACGGCGGCACGCTGGCGCGGCTCTATTCCTCGGGCGGTGAGAAGTTCAACGGCCAGACGTCGAACGGCCTGCCGATCTCGCTCTCCCGATAGGCCGACGTTTCCAGCGACCGAACCATGCACCTGCGCGACGGCCTCCAGACCCACGCGACCGTCCGCCAGCGCTACGACCACCTGGTCGACAACGGCACGCTGCAGCGCGACGGCGCGCAGGAGGCGGTCGCCGACCGCCTCGACCGGCTGATCGGCGAGATCGCCGACAAGCGCATCGCCCGCAAGTCGAGCGCGCTAGGCTGGCTGTTCGCCTCGAAGCGCCAGACCAGGGAGCCGGTGAAGGGTCTCTACATCCACGGCGGCGTCGGGCGCGGCAAGACGATGCTGATGGATTTCTTCTTTGAGCTCGTGCCGGTGCGGCGCAAGCGCCGCGTCCACTTCAACGACTTCATGGCCGATGTGCACGACCGCATCCAGAAGCACCGGCAGGCGCGCAGGGAAGGCACGGTCAAGGAGGACGATCCGATTCCGCCAGTGGCGCGGACGCTCGCCGAGGAAGCGTGGGTGCTGTGCTTCGACGAATTCACGGTCACCGACATCGCCGACGCGATGGTGCTGTCGCGCCTGTTCTCGGCGCTGTTTTCCAATGGCGTGGTGCTGGTGGCGACGTCCAACGTCGCGCCGCGCGATCTCTATCGCGACGGATTGAACCGACAGCTTTTCCTGCCGTTCATCGCCATTCTCGAACGCAACGCCGAGGTGCTGGCGCTCGATTCCGACAAGGACTACCGGCAGGATAAGATGAACCGCATGCCGGTCTACCTGATGCCGGCCGATGCCGATGCCGATCGCCAGATGGACGAGGCCTGGACGGAGATCACCGGCGGCAAGGCGGTGGAGACCACAGTCACGGTCAAGGGACGCAAGGTGACGGTGCCGCATGCGGCCGGCCGCGCCGCGCGCTTTTCCTTCGCCGAGCTTTGCGACGCACCGCTCGGGGCGCGCGACTACCTGGCGCTGGCCGAGCATTTCGATACGCTTTTCATCGACCATGTCCCGGTGCTCGACCAGACCCGGCGCAACCCGGCCAAGCGCTTCATCCTGCTTGTCGACACGCTCTACGATACGAAAAAGCGGGTGGTGATGAGCGCCGAGGCCGCGCCGGACAAGCTCTATGCCGGGCGTACGGGCACCACAGAGGCCTTCGAGTTCGATCGCACCGCCTCGCGCCTGATCGAGATGCAGAGCAAGGACTGGCTGGAGGAATGGGCCGCGCGGCATGCACGCGAGGCCGCGCCACCCCGCCAGGATGTCGCGTCGGGCGGCTGACACCGGCCCGCCATCACAAGCGTGTCATCGACGAACGGCTATCTTCTGAAACCTGGAGCTTGGGTGTAAGACTCCTCGAAAGGTGCAAAAAACTTTGACGTTTACGTAAGTCAAAATTAGTATAACCGATTGAAATTGCTGGGGCGAAAATAACCGTTGAGTATTTTTGCCGATGGCAGTAATGGGTGCGGCGAATTCGCGCGGGTTCCCGCACAGTTCCGCTCTTCTCGACGCCGTTCCGGCGCCACAGCTAAAGGAAACAATCCTGACATGGCACGCAACAAGATAGCGCTCATCGGCTCGGGCATGATCGGCGGCACGCTCGCTCATCTGATCGGTCTCAAGGAACTTGGCGACGTGGTGCTGTTCGACATCGCGGAGGGTATCCCGCAGGGCAAGGGCCTCGACCTCGCCGAGTCCTCGCCGGTTGAAGGTTTCGACGCGCGGCTGACTGGCGTCAACGATTATGCCGGCATCGAGGGCGCGGACGTCTGCATCGTCACCGCCGGTGTGCCGCGCAAGCCCGGCATGAGCCGCGATGACCTGCTGGGCATCAACCTCAAGGTAATGGAGCAGGTGGGCGCCGGCATCAGGAAGTATGCGCCGAAGGCCTTCGTCATCTGCATCACCAATCCGCTCGACGCCATGGTGTGGGCGCTGCAGAAGTTCTCCGGCCTGCCGAAGACGCATGTAGTCGGCATGGCCGGTGTGCTAGACTCGGCACGCTTCCGCTATTTCCTCGCCGAGGAGTTCAAGGTGTCGGTCGAGGACGTGTCGGCGATGACGCTGGGTGGCCACGGCGACGACATGGTGCCGATGGTGCGCTATTCGACGGTGGCCGGCGTGCCGCTGCCCGACCTCATCAAGATGGGCTGGACCTCGCAGGAGCGACTTGACGCCATCGTCGAGCGCACCCGCAAGGGCGGCGGCGAGATCGTCGCGCTGCTCAAGACCGGCTCTGCCTATTACGCGCCGGCGTCCTCGGCGGTGGCCATGGCCGAGAGCTACCTGAAGGACAAGAAGCGGGTGCTGCCCTGCGCGGCGCATCTCAACGGCCAATACGGCGTCAAGGACACCTATGTCGGCGTGCCGGTGGTGATCGGTGCCGGCGGCGTCGAGCGCATCCTCGAACTGGATTTCTCGAAGGCCGAGCAGAAGATGTTCGACAAGTCGGTCGCCGCCGTGCAGGGTCTGACCGAGGCCTGCGTCGGCATCGCGCCGCAACTGGCCAAGAAGTAAGCGGAGCGGGCGCCATGAACATCCATGAATACCAGGCGAAGCAGGTTCTGAAGGGTTTCGGGGCGCCGGTGGCCGAAGGCGTGCCGGTGTTCAAGGCAGGCGAGGCGGAAGCCGCCGCCAGGAAGCTGCCCGGCCCGCTCTATGTGGTGAAGAGCCAGATCCATGCCGGCGGCCGCGGCAAGGGCAAGTTCAAGGAACTCGGCCCGGACGCCAAGGGCGGCGTCAGGCTGTCGAAGTCGGTCGCCGAGGTGATCGCCAACGTCAACGAGATGCTCGGCAACACGCTGGTGACCAAGCAGACCGGCCCGGCCGGCAAGCAGGTCAACCGCCTCTATATCGAGGACGGCGCCGACATCGACCGTGAGCTTTACCTGTCGATCCTGGTCGACCGCACGGTCGGCCGCGTCGCCTTCGTCGTTTCCACCGAAGGCGGAATGGACATCGAGACGGTGGCGCACGACACGCCGGAGAAGATCGTCACGCTGGCGATCGATCCGGACAAGGGCGTCACCGATGCCGACGTTGAGAAGCTCAACGCCGCGCTGAAGCTGACGGGCGGTGCGGCCGATGACGGCGCGCTTTTGTTCCCGGTGCTCTACAAGGCCTTTGTCGAGAAGGACATGAGCCTGCTCGAGGTCAATCCGCTGATCGTCATGAAGAACGGCCGGTTGCGCGTGCTCGATGCCAAGGTGTCGTTCGACAACAACGCTCTCTTCCGCCATCCCGACGTCGTCGACCTGCGCGACACGACCGAGGAAGACGAGAAGGAGATCGAGGCGTCGAAGTACGACCTCGCCTATGTGGCGCTGGACGGCAACATCGGCTGCATGGTCAACGGCGCCGGCCTCGCCATGGCGACGATGGACATCATCAAGCTCTACGGCGCCGAGCCGGCGAACTTCCTCGATGTCGGCGGCGGCGCTTCGAAGGAGAAGGTCACGGCGGCGTTCAAGATCATCACCGCCGATCCGGCCGTGAAGGGCATCCTGGTCAACATCTTCGGCGGCATCATGAAGTGCGACGTCATCGCCGAGGGCGTGGTTGCGGCGGTCAAGGAAGTCGGCCTGAAGGTGCCGCTTGTGGTGCGGCTGGAAGGCACGAATGCCGAGCTCGGCAAGCAGATCCTGCGCGACAGCAAGCTGAATGTTCAACCTGCCGACGATCTCGACGACGCCGCCAAGAAGATCGTCGCGGCCGTCGGCAAGTAAAGGTTGGGCCGGCCTCCCCGGCCCGGCCAAGGTGTGACCATGAGTGCCGCCCCCTCCCTTACCCCAGACCACCGGCGCCTGCAGGCGCTGGTCGGCGCTTGGCGCGGCGAGGAGGAAATGTCGGCGACGCAATGGGCGCCGGCCGGCCGGGCCTCGGCGGAAGTCGAGGCGGCGGCCGAATTCGGCGGCCTGTTCGTCACCCAGCGCTACCGGCAGACGCGCGACGGTCGCGAGAGCTTCGCTTCGCACAACGTCTTCGGTTTCGACCAGGCTGACGGGCTGACCAAGATGTTCGCCTTCGATTCGATGGGCTTCTTCCCGGCCGGTCCGGCCAGCGGCTCATGGGAGGGCGACCGGCTTGTGCTGGAGCGCCTGTCGCCGCGCGGAGCGGCTCGCGTCACCTACATGATCGATGGTCCAGACGGTTACCGCACTCACCTGGAATTCAAACCCGCCGGTTCCGAAAACTGGCAAGACATGGCGAAGGGCGCGTTCCGGCGCGTTTCGCCGTCCCAAACAACCCTCTGAGCAAGAAGGTCCGGCATGTCCATTCTCATCGACAAGAACACCAAGATCTTGGTCCAGGGCCTGACCGGCAAGACCGGTACCTTCCACACCGAGCAGGCGCTGGCCTATCACGGCACCAAGATGGTCGGCGGCATCCACCCGAAGAAGGGCGGCGAGACCTGGGAAGGCTCGAAGGGCGAAAAGCTGCCGATCTTCGCCAACGTGGCCGAAGGCAAGGAAAAGACCGGCGCCACGGCGTCCGTCGTCTACGTGCCGCCGGCGGGCGCGGCTGCGGCCATCATCGAGGCGATCGAGGCCGAAATCCCGCTGATCGTGTGCATCACCGAGGGCATCCCGGTGCTCGACATGGTCAAGGTCAAGGCGAAGCTCGACAAGTCGAAGTCGCGCCTCATCGGGCCGAATTGCCCCGGCATCGTCACGCCCGACCAGTGCAAGATCGGCATCATGCCCGGCAACATCTTCAGGCAAGGTTCCGTCGGCGTTGTTTCGCGCTCGGGAACACTTACCTATGAGGCTGTGTTCCAGACCACCAATGCCGGCCTCGGCCAGACCACCGCCGTCGGCATCGGCGGCGATCCGGTGAAAGGCACCGAATTCATCGACATGCTCGAAATGTTCCTGGCCGACGACGAGACCAAGTCCATCATCATGATCGGCGAGATCGGCGGCTCTGCCGAGGAAGACGCGGCACAGTTCCTCAAGGATGAGGCCAAGCGCGGCCGCAGGAAGCCGATGGCCGGCTTCATCGCCGGGCGCACGGCGCCTCCCGGCCGCACGATGGGTCATGCCGGCGCCGTCATTTCCGGCGGCAAGGGCGGCGCCGAAGACAAGATCGCGGCGATGGAATCGGCCGGTATCAAGGTTTCGCCCTCGCCGGCGCGGCTCGGCACGACGCTGGTGGAAGCGATTAAAGGTTAAGGGAGTATGGGAATAGGGCTGTAGGGGAACAGGGATCGCCAACATACTGCCCTACTCCCTTATTCACCTATTCCCTTCCTACCAAGGAGATGGAGCGGAAACTCCGAGGCGTACAATGGCACGACAAGATCAAACCAACGACCAGTTCTCCCTTACTTCTTTCCTCTATGGCGGCAACGCCGACTACATCGAGGCGCTGCATGCCGCCTATGAGGACGATCCCGCTTCGGTCGATCCCGAGTGGCAGGATTTCTTCGCCGCGTTGAAGGACAATGCCGACGACGTTCGCAAGAACGCACGCGGTGCCTCGTGGTCGCGGCCGAGCTGGCCGCTGGCCGCCAACGGCGAGCTGGTTTCGGCGCTCGACGGCAACTGGGGCCTCGTCGAGAAGGTCATCGAGAAGAAGGTCCGCGAAAAGGCCGCCAACGGCGCCGCTGCGACCGGCAAGGCGATCTCGGAAGCCGACGTTCACCAGCAGACGCGCGATTCGGTGCGCGCCATCATGATGATCCGCGCCTTCCGCATGCGCGGCCACCTGCACGCCAATCTCGATCCGCTCGGCATCGCCGGACAGCTCGAGGACTACAACGAGCTGTCGCCCGAGAACTACGGCTTCACCGAAGCCGACTACGACCGGCCGATCTTCCTCGACAACGTGCTCGGGCTGGAATTCGGTACCGTCCGGCAGATGCTGGAAATCCTCACCCGCACCTATTGCTCGACGCTGGGCGTCGAGTTCATGCACATTTCCGATCCGGAAGAAAAGGCCTGGATCCAGTCGCGCATCGAGGGCGCCGACAAGGAGATCTCCTTCACCGCCGAGGGCAAGAAGGCGATCCTGTCGAAGCTCATCGAGGCCGAGGGCTTCGAGCAGTTCATCGACGTCAAGTACAAGGGCACCAAGCGCTTCGGCCTCGACGGCGGCGAATCGCTGATCCCGGCGCTGGAACAGATCGTCAAGCGCGGCGGCCAGCTCGGCATGAGCGACATCGTGCTCGGCATGGCCCATCGCGGCCGCCTCAACGTGCTCTCCCAGGTGATGGCCAAGCCGCACCGCGCCATCTTCCACGAGTTCAAGGGTGGCTCCTACGCGCCCGACGACGTGGAGGGTTCGGGCGACGTCAAATACCACCTCGGCGCCTCGTCGGATCGCGAGTTCGACGGCAACAAGGTGCATCTGTCGCTGACGGCCAACCCTTCGCACCTGGAAATCGTCGACCCGGTGGTGATGGGCAAGGCGCGCGCCAAGCAGGACCAGCTGTTCGGGCGCGGCCGCGAGGAGATCGTGCCGCTGGAGGATCGCGCCAAGGTGCTGCCGCTGCTGCTGCATGGCGACGCCGCCTTCGCTGGCCAGGGTGTGATCGCCGAGATCCTCGGCCTGTCGGGCCTGCGCGGCCATCGCGTCGCCGGCACGCTGCATTTCATCATCAACAACCAGATCGGTTTCACCACCAATCCGCGCTTCTCGCGGTCTTCGCCCTATCCGTCGGACGTCGCCAAGATGATCGAGGCGCCGATCTTCCACGTCAACGGCGACGATCCCGAAGCGGTCGTCCACGCCGCCAAGGTGGCGATCGAGTTCCGCATGAAGTTCCACAAGCCGGTGGTGGTGGACATGTTCTGCTACCGCCGCTTCGGCCACAACGAGGGCGACGAACCGGCCTTCACGCAGCCGATCATGTATCGCTCGATCCGCGGCCACAAGACGACGGTGCAGCTCTATGCCGACAAGCTGATCGCCGAGGGTCTCATCAGCCAGGACGAGGTCGACAAGATGAAGGCCGACTGGCGCGCGCATCTCGAATCCGAGTTCGAGGTCGGCCAGCAGTACAAGCCGAACAAGGCCGACTGGCTCGACGGCGCGTGGTCGGGCCTGCGCACGGCCGACAGCCAGGACGAACTGCGCCGCGGCAAGACCGCCGTGCCGTTGAAGGTGCTGAAGGAGGTCGGCAAGAAGCTTACCGACGTGCCGAAGGATTTCGAGGTTCACAAGACGATCCAGCGCTTCCTCGACAATCGCCGCCACGCCATCGAGACGGGCGAGGGTATCGACTGGGCGACCGCCGAATCGCTCGCCTTCGGCTCTATCCTGCTCGACGGCAACCCGATCCGGCTTTCCGGCCAGGACAGCGAGCGCGGCACCTTCTCGCAGCGCCACTCCGTGCTCTACGACCAGCGCGACGAGACCCGCTACATCCCGCTGAACAACCTTTCGGCGGCACAGGCCGGCTACGAGGTGATCAACTCGATGCTGTCGGAAGAAGCCGTGCTCGGTTTCGAATACGGCTATTCGCTGGCAGCACCCAAGGCATTGACCTTGTGGGAAGCGCAGTTCGGCGACTTCGCCAACGGCGCGCAGGTGGTGTTCGACCAGTTCATCTCGTCGGGCGAGCGCAAGTGGCTGCGCATGTCGGGCCTCGTCTGCCTGTTGCCGCATGGCTACGAAGGGCAAGGCCCTGAGCATTCGTCGGCGCGTCTGGAACGCTTCCTGCAGCTCTGCGCGGAAGACAACATGCAGGTCGCCTACTGCACGACGCCGGCCAACTATTTCCACATCCTGCGCCGGCAGCTGAAGCGCGACTTCCGCAAGCCGCTCATCCTGATGACGCCGAAGTCGCTGCTGCGCCACAAGCGGGCGGTGTCGACGCTGTCGGAAATGGCGGGCGAATCGACCTTCCACCGGCTGTTGTGGGACGATGCGCAGTATCTCGGCGATCAGCCGATCAAGCTGGTGAAGGATTCCAAGATCCGTCGCGTCGTGCTGTGCTCGGGCAAGGTCTATTACGACCTCTACGAGGAGCGCGAGAAGCGTGGCATCGACGACATTTACCTCCTGCGCGTCGAACAGCTCTACCCGTTCCCGGCGAAGGCGCTGATCACCGAACTGTCGCGCTTCCGCAATGCAGAGATGGTGTGGTGCCAGGAGGAGCCGAAGAACATGGGCGCCTGGTCGTTCATCGACCCATACCTGGAATGGGTGCTCGCCCATATCGACGCCAAGCATCAGCGGGTGCGCTACACCGGCCGCCCGGCGGCGGCCTCGCCGGCGACCGGGCTGATGTCGAAGCACCTCGCCCAGCTCGCCGCCCTGCTCGAAGACGCGCTCGGCGGCTGAGCCGCCGGCGCAGACAGACCTCCAACAACGGAAACGATCCATGGCCACCGAAATCAAAGTTCCGACCCTCGGCGAATCCGTGACGGAGGCGACCGTCGGCAAGTGGTTCAAGAAGGCCGGCGACGCCGTCGCCGCCGACGAGCCGCTGGTCGAACTGGAAACCGACAAGGTGACCATCGAAGTGCCGGCGCCGGCCGCCGGCACGCTGGACGAGATCGTTGTCAAGGAAGGCGAGACGGTCAATGTCGGCGCCCTGCTCGGTTCGATCTCGGCCGGCGGCGTTGCCGCCAAGCCTGCCGCCCAGCCGACGCCGAAGCAGGAAGCGGCGGTGGCACAGGCGTCGGCGCCTACCGCCGCTGCGAGCACGAAGGAAGCAGCCGCCCAGCAGGCCGGAACCGCAGGCGAGGGGCCGATCGAGCAGCGCAGCATGCCGCCGGCGCCGTCGGCCGCGAAGCTGCTCGCAGAGCAGAACCTTTCGGCCGACCAGGTGTCCGGTTCCGGCAAGCGCGGCCAGGTGCTGAAGGGCGACGTGCTGGACGCCATCGCCCGCGGCGCGCCCTCGCAGCCGGCCGAGCCGCCGCGCGAGCCCGCCGCTCCGGCTGCCGCGCGTGCGCCGTCGTCTCCTGACGATGCCCCGCGCGAAGAGCGCGTGCGCATGACCAAGCTGCGCCAGACCATCGCGCGCCGCCTGAAGGAAGCGCAATCGACGGCCGCCATGCTCACCACCTTCAACGAGGTGGACATGAAGGCGGTGATGGACCTGCGCTCGAAATACAAGGACGTGTTCGAGAAGAAGCACGGCGTCAAGCTCGGCTTCATGGGCTTCTTCACCAAGGCGGTGACCCATGCGCTGAAGGAAATCCCGGCGGTCAACGCCGAGATCGACGGCACCGACATCATCTACAAGAACTTCGCCCATATCGGCGTGGCGGTCGGCACCGACAAGGGCCTCGTCGTGCCGGTTGTGCGCAACGCGGACGCCATGGGAATAGCCGATATCGAGAAGGAGATCGGCCGCCTCGGCATCGCCGCGCGCGACGGCAAGCTCTCGGTGGCGGACATGCAGGGCGGTACCTTCACCATCTCCAACGGCGGCGTCTACGGCTCGCTGATGTCGACGCCGATCCTGAATGCGCCGCAGTCCGGCATTCTCGGCATGCACAAGATCCAGGAGCGGCCGGTGGTGGTCGGCGGCCAGATCGTCGTCCGTCCGATGATGTACCTAGCGCTCAGCTACGACCACCGCATCGTCGACGGCAAGGAAGCCGTCACCTTCCTGGTGCGGGTCAAGGAAAGCCTGGAGGATCCGGAGCGGCTGGTTCTGGATCTGTAGCCGACCGGCACGGGCCGCGTTCGCCAAGGAGGCCGTCATGGAAGCCGCAGCAGCATCGACCGAGATCGTCGTGCTCGGATGGAGCGTCGTGCTCTTGCTCGTGCAGATCATTTTGCAGGCCATCTCGACCTACGATCTCGGCCCTTATCTGCTGGGGCCGCGCGACGACAACCGCCAGTCCGGCAACGTCTGGGCCGGCCGGCTGAAGCGGGCGCTGGAAAACCTGCTGGAAACCTACCCGGCCTTCGTCGCGCTGGCGCTGGCGCTCGCCGTCACCGGCAAGACCGGCGGCATCGCCGCGACCGGCGCCTGGATCTGGCTGATCGCGCGTATCGTCTACGTACCGCTCTATGCCTTCGGCGTGCCGGCGGTGCGAACCCTTGCGTGGTGCGTATCGGTGGTCGGCCTCGTGATGATGCTGTTCCGGCTGATGGCCTGACCATGCCGGACTCCCTGGTCCGACGATCGGCCGGCATGCTCGTGGGTTGCGCGGCCATCCTTGCCGCGGCGTCCGCTTTCGCGGCCTGTCCGGTCGAGCTTGCCGTCTACGGCGACCGCGACGACGCGGCCGGCATCGACTTCCGTCCGGCCATCGATCTCGCCGCCGTGACCAACACCTTCCGCATGAACCTCGACAACGGCACCATGCTGGACGGAATAGTCATGTGGAGCGAAGGAACGGAGCGGCCCTACGGCACGCTCACCTACAGATGCCCGGACGGTGACGTTACCGGCGCCGAACTGGAAGCCTGCACCGTCTGGCAGGGCGTCATCTATGCGGTGGACGATGCCGGCGCGATCGACCTGCTGCCGAAAACGGGCGATGCGCCGAAGGCGTTGATCTTTCCGGACCTCGGCCCGTCGCTCAGGCTTTCGACGGCCTATGGCGAGAGCGGCTTCACGAAAGTGCCGTGGGACGTTTTCGCGCTGAAGGGTTGCCAGGAATGAACCGTCCGGCGGTGGCATTGCCGGACTGAAGATCGTATTGAGGGACCGGCCCGCGGGCCGCATCGGACAGGGATTTGCGAAATGGCATATGATGTTGTGGTGATCGGCTCCGGCCCCGGCGGCTATGTTTGCGCCATCAAGGCGGCGCAGTTGGGGCTCAAGGTGGCCGTGGTGGAGAAGCGCGAGACGTTCGGCGGCACCTGCCTCAACATCGGCTGCATCCCTTCCAAGGCGCTGCTGCACGCTTCCGAGATGTTTTCCGAGGCAGGCCATTCCTTCGACACGCTGGGCGTCGAGGTGCAGCCGAAGCTGAACCTGAAGAAGATGATGGCGCACAAGGACACGACGGTCTCGGCCAACGTCAATGGCGTCGCCTTCCTGTTCAAGAAGAACAAGATCGACGCCTTCCGCGGCACCGGCAAGGTGCTTGGCGCCGGCAAGGTTTCCGTCACCGGCGAGGACGGCAAGAGCCAGGAGATCGAGGCGAAGAACATCGTCATCGCCACCGGCTCCGAGGTCGCCGGCATTCCCGGCGTCAAGGTCGATATCGACGAGAAGGTGATCGTCTCCTCGACCGGTGCGCTGTCGCTGGCCAAGGTGCCGGGAAAGCTGATCGTTGTCGGCGGCGGCGTCATCGGGCTGGAGCTTGGCTCGGTCTGGGCGCGGCTCGGCGCCAAGGTCACGGTGGTGGAATTCCTCGACTCGATCCTCGGCGGCATGGACGGTGAGGTGGCGAAGCAGTTCCAGCGCCTGCTTTCCAAGCAGGGTTTCGAGTTCAAGCTGGGATCGAAGGTGACGGCCGTCGCCAAGGGCAAGAAGGGCGCCTCCGTCACCTTCGAACCGGTGAAGGGCGGTGCGGCCGAAACCATCGAGGCCGACGTGGTACTGGTCGCCACCGGCCGGCGCGCCTATGCCGACAATCTCGGCCTCAAGGAGGCAGGCGTCGAGGTGGATGAGCGTGGCCGTGTAAAGACGGACGGACACTTGCAGACCAACGTACCGGGTATCTGGGCGATCGGCGACGTGATCGCCGGGCCGATGCTGGCGCACAAGGCCGAAGACGAAGGCGTGGCGGTGGCCGAGCGCATCGCCGGCCAGGCCGGCCACGTGAACTACGACGTCATCCCGAGCGTCGTCTACACCAGCCCGGAAGTGGCGTCTGTCGGCAAGACCGAGGAGGAGCTGAAGAAGGCCGGCGTCGACTACAAGGCCGGCAAGTTCCCCTTCACCGCCAACGGCCGCGCGCGCGCCATGCTGCATACGGACGGCTTCGTGAAGATCCTGGCAGACAAGAAGACCGACAAGGTGCTCGGCGTCCACATCCTGGGCTTCGGCGCGGGCGAAATGATCCACGAGGCGGCGGTGTTGATGGAGTTCGGCGGTTCGTCGGAAGATCTGGCGCGTACCTGCCACGCGCATCCAACCATGTCGGAAGCGGTGAAGGAGGCGGCGCTCGCCACCTTCTTCAAGCCGATCCACATCTGAGCCATCTCGCCTGAATTAAAGAGCGCGGCCCGCCAATGGCGGGCCGTTTCGTTTGCGGATTCTGTACCGGCTTACTGTGCCGGAGCCGGTGTCGTCGAGTTGTTGGCGGGCGGTGTCGCCGGGGCTGGTTCGGTCGTGCCGCCGTTTGCCGGCGGATTGGCCGGAGCCGTCGAATTGTCGGCCGGCGGCGTTGCTGGAGCCGGTGCCGGCTCGGCCGGCTTCATGGTGCCGCCATCCGAGGGTGCGGGCTGGGCCGGCGCAGTCTCGCTCGCGGCCGGCGGCTCTCCCGGCGCCGGCGCTTCGGCACTGCGGCCGAACAGGAAGTAAGCGACGACGGCGAGGATGACGACCACCAGGACGATCAGCCAGGTGCCGCCGCTGCCGCTCGGCTGGTTGACGACCCTGTTGTCGATGACCGGGTCGGTATCGCGCGGTGGGGTGGGGTTGAGCGGGTCGGTCAGGCGCGGATCGTTGGGATCCAGATTGCCGGGATTGGCCATGTCGTCCTCCGTGAAACCTGGTTCGGCAGCAACCAAACGCGCGAAAGGCGATTGGGTTTCACAAGACCGTGAAAGAGGAGCGGACGACGCGGCCGGACGGAGTGGCCAGGTCTGGTGGGATAGGCTGTGCTAAATCCTGCCCAGGGCGACGAGGAGGCCGGCCAGAAACGCCAGGAATGCCAGCCCATTGAGCGCGACCAGCAGCTTGAACGCTGGGAGCGAGGCGCGGTCGGCGAGGGCGACGAGCGGTTTCATGCCGTCCTGTCTAAGGACAAAAGACAGCGAAACGGTTAACGCCGCCCGACAACTTGTCGATCAGGCATGGCGGCATTCAGGCGCGTGGATGCGCCGCCTCGTAGATATCGAGCAGGCGGGCGGTGTCGACGCCGGTGTAGATCTGCGTCGTCGACAGACTGGCGTGGCCGAGCAGTTCCTGGATGGTCCTGAGGTCGCCGCCACGGCCGAGCAGGTGCGTGGCGAAGGAATGGCGCAGCGCATGCGGGGTGGCGGTGTCCGGCAGATTCAGTGCCGAACGCAGCCTGGCCATTTCACGCTGGACGATGGCCGGGTTGAGCGATCCGCCGCGCGCACCGCGAAACAGCGGACCTTCCATGTCGAGATGGTAAGGGCAAAGCCGGCGATACTCCGCCACCGCCGCGAAGGCGACGGGCAGCACCGGCACCAGCCGCGTCTTGCCGCCCTTGCCGGTGATGCGCAGCACGGTCTCGCGCGACGAGGCAAGATCGGCGCCGGTGAGGCCGAGCGCCTCGGAAATGCGCAGGCCGCAGCCGTAGAGCAGTGTCAGCACGGCGGCGTTGCGGGCGGCGATCCAGGGTTCCTCCGCCAGTTGCTCATCGGCCGAAACGACGCGCCGGGCATCGCCCGCCGTCAGCGGCTTGGGCAGCGATTTCGGCTGTTTCGGCGCGCGCAGCGCCGCAGCCCCCGCCGCATTGGCAAGGCCGCGCCGTTCCAGGAAACGCAGGAAGGAGCGCACGCCGGCCAGCCCGCGCCCCAGCGTGCGCGGACCGGCGCCGGTGTTGCGGCGGGAAGCGAGGAAGCCGCGCAGATCCGCCGGCCTGAGGTCGGCAATGTCCTTGAGGCCGGGCGCACCGCCGCAATGGCCGGTCAGGAATTGCAGGAACTGGCGACTGTCGCGCTCATAGGCCTCGACGGTGAGCGCCGACAGGCGCCGCTCGCCGGCCAGTGCCTTCAGCCAGCTTTCGCGCGCGGCCTGAAGGTCGGGCCTGGCCGGGATGAGGAATTCCTGCATTGGCAGTTTGCATCCGATTGAATAAGGCAATGCTGAACGATCGAAGTTAGCGAGCGGTGAAGCTCCAATGCCCAAGCTGAAAAATCCTATCCAGATGGCCGTGGTCGGCGCCGCGCACGGCATCAAGGGCGAGGTGCGGGTGAAGACCTTCACCGGCGATCCGCTCGCGCTGGGCGACTATGGGCCGCTTTACGCGAAGGACGGCCGCGCCTTCGAGATGCTGGATATCCGTCCCGCCGGCACGGTCGTCGTGGTGCGCTTCAAGGGCGTCACCGACCGCAGCGCCGCCGAAGCGCTCACCGGAACGGAACTGTTCGTCGATCGCTCGGCGCTGCCGGATGACGACGACGAAGACGATTTTTACCAGGCCGACCTGATCGGCCTCGACGTGCGCGACGATAAGGGTGCTGCCATCGGCAAGGTCGTCGCGGTGCAGAACTTCGGCGGCGGCGATATCCTCGACCTGACGCTGGGCCACGCCAAAGGCGTGCTGATTCCGTTCTCCAAAGCCGCTGTGCCGGAAGTCTCCGTCGCCGGCGGCTATATCCGCGTCGATCCGGTGGCGGCGGGGCTGGTGGAAGACGAGGACGGTGACGGCGAACCGGATATGGAAACGGCGCCCGACCGCACGGGCTTCGACGCCAAACGCCGGCCGCGCGGCCCGAAGGGCGCGGGAGGCAACCGGTGAAGTCTTGCAAAATTTTTCTGTGTGTATAGATACACATCATGCGTAGCCGTGACGTCATCAGGCGACTTGAGGCTGACGGATGGCGGGAGGTGGCGCGCAAGGGAAGTCATGCGCAGTTCAAGCATCCGACCAAGGCGGGGCGGGTTACGGTTCCCGATCCGCGACGGGATATTCCCATCGGCACCTTGCGCAGCATCGAGAAGCAATCGGGTGTGAAGCTGGTCTGACATGGCAAATTACATCGGTCTCATCCACAAGGACATCGACAGCGACTACGGTGTCTCCTTTCCTGATTTTCCGGGATGCGTTTCAGCGGGTCCGACGCTCGACGATGCCCGTGCCGGCGCGGAGGAGGCATTGGCATTGCACATCGAGGGTATGATCGAGGACGGGGATTCTATCCCCGAGCCGTCCTCCCTTGAGGCCGTCATGGCCGACCCCGACAACCGTGACGGCGTCGCCATACTGGTAAAGGTGCCCGATGCGGACCAGCGTTCCATCCGCGTCAACGTGACCTTTCCCGAGGATGTGTTGAGGCAGATCGATCTGTTTGCACAAGACACGGGCTACACGCGGTCCGGCTTCCTTGCTCGCGCTGCAAAGCACGAGATCGAGCGTGAGACGCGGCGCAAGACACGCGCCTGACAATGGACAACTGATGTTCCGCGCCACCGTCCTTACCCTTTATCCGGAGATGTTTCCCGGTGCGCTCGGCCTGTCGCTGGCCGGCCGGGCGCTGGAGGCGGGTACCTGGATGCTGGAGGCGGTGCAGATCCGCGACTTCGCCACCGACCGCCACCGCACCGTCGACGATACGCCGGCCGGCGGCGGCGCCGGCATGGTGATGCGCGCCGACGTCCTGGCACGCGCCATCGACCATGCCTCGCCGGAGGGCGATCCGCGGCCGCGGCTGCTGATGAGCCCGCGCGGAAAACCGCTGACGCAGGAGCGGGTGCGCGAACTTGCCGCCGGGCCGGGCGCGGTCATCCTGTGCGGGCGCTTCGAGGGCGTCGACCAGCGCGTCATCGAAGCGCGCGGATTGGAGGAAGTCTCGATCGGCGACTTCATCCTGTCGGGCGGCGAGCCGGCGGCCTTGGTGCTGCTCGACGCGGTGGTGCGGCTTTTGCCCGGCGTCATGGGCAACGAGGCGTCGGGCGAGGAGGAGAGCTTCGAGAACGGCCTGCTCGAACATCCGCACTATACGCGGCCGCAGGAGTGGGAAGGCCGGTCGATCCCCGAGGTGCTGACCTCGGGAAACCACAAGAAGATCGCCGCATGGCGGCGCGCCGAGGCGGAGAGATTGACCGCCGAGCGGCGGCCGGACCTGCTCGCCGACCCGCCGAAGCGGGCTACTTGACGAAGTAATAGACCGCCAGCAGCAGGCCGACGGCGATCACCACCCAGCGCATGATGCTCTGCGGCACGCGCTTGGCCACCCACACGCCGCTCCAGCCGCCGAGCGCCACGCCGGGGATCATGACAATGGCCTGCGGCCACGCTACCACGCCGCCTGAGACGAAGACGACGATGGCGACTGCGGCGATCACCACGGCCAGCATGTTCTTCAGGGCGTTGAGGCGGTGATAGTCGCCGGCCTGCGACAGGCCGAGCGAGGCCAGCATCATCACGCCCATTCCGGCGCCGAAGAAGCCGCCGTAGATGGCGGTGACGAACTGCATCGCCGTGCCGAAGAACGAGCCGACCGAGGCTTCCTGTCCAGGCTTCGGCTTCGGCTTGAGATAGGGACCGGCGGCGAACAAGGCGGTGGCGGCCAGCAGCAGCCACGGCACCAGCGTGCGGAACTGCGGATTGTCGAGCTGAAGCAGGATCCATGAGCCCAGCAGCGCGCCGGCGATGGAGGCGAGCGACAGCGCGATCGCGCCACGCCAGAAGGTCTTGAAATCCTCCCAGTAGGCGAGCGTCGAGGTGATGTAGCCGGGAAACTGCGTGATCGACGATGTCGCGTTGGCGACCACCGGCGGGACGCCGATCAGCGTCAGCGCGCCGAAGGACAGAAACGTGCCGCCGCCGGCCACCGCATTGATCATGCCGGTGAACACGCCGGCGACGAAGAGAAGAACAATGGTGAGAATATCCAAGGCGCGTCGATCCCCGATTGAGGCCAAGGCATTAGGAAGGAGCGCCCGACCGCACAAGCCACATTGCGGCCTACTTACCGGTCCAGTGACAGGCCTTGCAACCCGGCGGCTGCGGTCCGCGCCGCAAATCGCAGGCCGAAATTCGCTTTGGTGCGTGACAAGCGCGAAAATTCCCTGTATGTGCCCGCCCGAACCGGTGAAACTGCCGGGCCCGTCAACAAGGACGGTGCAATCGCCCCTGCCGAGATCGATCCGATCGAGGCATAGCCGAGCGGTCTTATGAACTGCGAGGCGAGCGCGGGCGCTCTGACTGTCGGAAGAACAAGAAGTGGATTTTTGAGATGGATCTCATCCGTCAGCTCGAGGCCGAGCAGGCCGCCAAGATCGAAGCCAAGCGCAAGCTGCCCGAATTCCAGCCCGGCGACACCGTTCGCGTCAGCGTGCGCGTCACGGAAGGTTCGCGCACCCGCGTGCAGGCCTATGAGGGCGTCGTCATCGCCCGTTCCGGCGCAGGCCTCAACGAGAACTTCACGGTGCGCAAGATTTCCTACGGCGAGGGCGTGGAGCGTGTCTTCCCGGTCTATTCGCCGATGGTCGAGGGCGTCGAGGTCGTGCGCCGCGGCAAGGTGCGCCGCGCCAAGCTCTATTACCTGCGCGACCGCCGCGGCAAGTCGGCCCGCATTTCCGAGAACACCGGCGTGCGCGCCCGCAAGCTGAACGACGAGGAGCGCGAGGCGCTGGCCGCCGAGAAGGCCCGCATCGAGGCCGAGAAGGTCGCCGCTGCGCAGGCTCTGGCTGCCGAGAAGGCCGCGCAGGACGCCGCCGAGGCTAAGGCCGCGGAAGAAGCCGCGAAGGCTGCCGAGTAAGCTTCACGCTGGTATCTGTTGCGAAAGGCGGCTTCGGCCGCCTTTTTCATTGCCGTTTTCGAGATTTGCCTGGAAACGCATTTTATCGTGGCTGCGCGGTGCGCATCGTAGCCGCTTGCAAGGTTGCGGCGGACGGTTAAAGTCTCGGCGATTTCGCGGTTCCGCATTTGCGGGCGCACCAAGCTCGGGGAAGGCACATGACAAAATCGAAGCTCTATCTGGCGGCACTGTTCGCCTGCCTTGTCGCGCCGATGGCGGCGCTCGCCGCCGATGCGTTGCCAGACCTCCAGGGCCGCAAGGTGGTGGTGGTGACGGAGAATGCCTATCCGCCGCTGCAATTCGTCGATCCCAAGAGCGGCAAGCAGATCGGCTGGGAATACGACGCGATGAATGAGATCGCCAAGCGGCTCAACTTCGCCGTGGAGTACCAGAACACCTCATGGGACGCGATGATCCAGGCGGTGTCGGACAAGCAGTACGACATCGGCATGACCGGCATCACCATCAACGACGAGCGCAAGGCCAAGGTCGATTTCTCCGACCCTTATATGCGCAACGAGCAGTATATGCTGGTGCGCGGCGACGAGACCCGCTTCACCGACGCCAAGAGCTTCGCCGCTTTCAAGGACGGGCTGATCGGCGCCCAGCCCGGCACCTCGCCCTTCTATACCGCCGTCTACTCGGTCCTCGACGGCAACGAGCAGAACCCGCGCATCAAGCTGTTCGAGACGTTCGGTGCCACCGTGCAGGCGCTCAAGGTGGGCGACGTCGACGTGGTGCTGACCGACTCCACCGCCGGCAAGGGCTATGTCGCGGCCTCCGACGGCAAGCTGAAGCTGATCGGCGGCCCGCTCGGCACCGAGGATTTCGGCTTCATCTTCGCCAAGGGGTCCGATCTCGTGGTGCCGGTCAACGCGGCGATCGCGGCGCTCAAGGCAGACGGCACCATCGAGGCGCTGAACAAGAAGTGGTTCCTCGACTACAAGATGGGCGAGTAGACGTTCATCTTGGCGTGCGACCCGTTCCATAGGCCCGGCGGCGCGGCCACCCGCTGACGATGGGACCCGCCTCGAAACCCGACTTCCCCTGGTGGCTTGCCGCCGCCGTCGCCATTGCTGCGGCGGCGGCGCTCGCGATTGCCGCCAGCGATCTCTACCGGCAGGTGTTCTCCACCGTCGTCGCCGGCATCGGCGTGACCGTCTTCGTCACGCTGATCGCCTTCGCTATGGCCTCCCTGCTCGGCCTTGCCGTGGCGCTGATGGGCCTGTCGCAGTCGATATGGCTGAGGCAGACGGCGCGCTTCTATGTGGAGATGGTGCGCAGCGTGCCGATCCTGGTGCTTTTGTTCTGGATCGCCTTCGTCGGTGTGCCGTTGTTCGTGACGGCGTGGAACTTCATCACCGCGCCGTTGCAGGATGCCGGCCTGATGGACGCGTTGGTCGTGCGCGACGTCTCGCTTCTGTGGCGCGCCGTCATCGCGCTGACCATCGCCTATTCCTCCTTCATCGCCGAGATCTTCCGGGCGGGTATCAAGTCCGTCGCCCTCGGCCAGATCGAGGCGGCGAAGGCGCTCGGGCTCGGCCGCTACCGGCGCTTCCGCCACATCGTCTGGCCGCAGGCCTTCCGCACCATCCTGCCGCCATACGGCAACGATTTCATCGCGATGGTGAAGGATTCCTCGCTGGTCTCCATACTCGGCGTCGCCGACATCACGCAGATGGCGAAGGTCTATGCGGCCGGCTCATTCCGATTCTTCGAGACCTATTCCATCGTCGCCTATATCTATCTGTTCCTGACGGTCGGCTTGTCATTGGCGCTGAGAGGGCTGGAGAAGCGCCTGCGCAGCCCGGAGAGCCAATACGGGGACGCCGGCCGCTGACTGGTATGGGAGGAAGCCGATGACCGTCGAAAAGGCCAATGCGGCACTGGATGCCGTCTACTCCGCCCGCGATCCGCGCGAAGTCTCTGTCGCCTATGCCGGGTGGGCGGCGACTTACGACCGCGAAACGGCCGAACTCGGCTATCTGCTGCCGTTCCTGATTCCGGCGTGGGTGGCGCGCTATGTTCAGCCCGGTGGCGGGCCGCTGCTCGACGCCGGCTGCGGCACCGGGCTTTCCGGCCCGCAGCTCAAGGCGCTGGGCTACGACGACCTTGCGGGGCTCGATCTCTCCGAAGAGATGCTGGGAATAGCCGCCGGGCGCGACAGCTACGCCGAACTGAAACAAGCGACGCTGGGCGAGCGGCTGCCGTGGCCGGACGGGCATTTCCGCGCCTTCTTCTCCACCGGCGTGTTCACCATGGGCCATGCGCCGGCCGCCGGCCTGCGTGACCTCGTGCGCATCACGAAGAAAGGCGGCCACGCCATCTTCACGGTGCGCGACCAGGTTTTCGATAGCGGTGGCTTCCAGGCCGTGTTCGACGGGCTGGAAGCCGCTGGCAAATGGCGGCCGGTCGAGCAAAGCCCGTGGTTCCGCTGCTATGCGGTGGTCGAACCGGAAGCGCAGGTGAGGACCTTCGTGTTTGAAGTCTGCTGACGCGGCGCCTCTCGCCGTGGCCGGCCACGGCATTGTTTCGACCCGCGATCACTCCTTGACGATCTTGCCCGGCAGCGAAAGATCGCCGGAGGCGACATCGTGCACTCCTGTCACGCACAGCAGCGGCGCCTTGCCTTCCGCGTTCACCTGCAATTCGGCCGTCACTGCATCGAAGGAGACGCCTTCGCCGCCTTTCACCGGCACCGTGATCTTCGCCACCTTGCCCTTCAGCAACGGCGACATGCCGGGGCTGTCGAGCGCCAACGGCAGCATCGGCGCGGTTGCCGGCAGCACGTCGACGCCCGGCGAGACGTCGCGCACCTTCAGGCCGGCGCCGCAGGCTTCGGCCTTTTCCAGAACGACCCAGTGCGAATGCCAGCCGGCGCCGTCGTTGGCCGGGTCGCCGTCGCCGTTCTCGTCGTAGAGCGGCGTGTCGTCGAAGTCCGGATGCGCGGTGATGGCGAGCGCCAGGATGCCGGACTTCTCGGCGAAGCCGACGACGGACGGGTCGAAGCGGGTCGGCCAGACATAGGCCGCGACCTTGGCGCCCGGCAGCTTGCCTGTCGCTTCCGGTTTCACCGACCCGGCCTCGCCGGCGACCTCCATCATGAAGGTAGCGAGCCGACCGTCGGTGGTGGCGGAAGCCGAAGTGATGTCGAAGGCGGCGGGCCTGGCTGGATCGACGGCGCTGGTGATGTCGTGCGCCGTGGCGGTTGCGGCCAGCGCGAAAAAGCCGGCAGCGGCGAGGGGAATGGTTCTCATGATTTCCTCCAATAGTATCGAGTCGATACATTTATGGACTAGCAGGGTCGGCGGACCGTTGCAAGAGTGGTATAGTTACGATACTAAATGCCATGACCGATTCCGACGAAACCATTGAGCTGGTCGAGCGGCTGGCGCGGCTGATCGCCAACGAGGGTCATTCCCACGGGCTGAAGCCGGCGCAATGGGAAGCGTTGCGCTATCTGGCACGCGCCAACCGCTTCTCGCGCACGCCGGGCGGACTGACCGCCTATCTCGGCGTCACCAAGGGCACGGTCTCGCAGACGCTGATGGCGCTGGAGCGCGCAGGCCTGGTCGAAAAGACCGCCAATCCCGGCGACGGGCGCTCAGTTCGGCTCGACCTGTCGGCAAAGGGCCGGGCGCTGCTGGCGCTGGACGGCATGGCATCGATACGGCAGGCCTTGGCCGGACTTGCGCCGGAACGGCAGGCGGCGTTGCGCGAAGGGTTGGCGGCGCTGATGCAGGTCGCCCTTGTGGCGCGGGGTGGACGTGCTTTCGGCATCTGCCGCGATTGCCGCCATTTCGCATGGGACGCACGCGGGCCTGGCGCGCATTTCTGCCGGCTGCTGGAACAGCCGCTGGAAGATGCCGAGGCCGGACAGATCTGCCAGGAGCAGCAGGCGGCTTGAGGACGGCGTCTCGATTGCCGTTCCGGCAAAAGATTGCTATGGACGCTGCCATGGAAGAGCTTTTCGGCGATCCCGCCTACAAGAAGTTCGTGCTGCAGGACCGCAAGCGCCTGCCGGCACGCTTCTTCGCGCAGGTTTGCGGCGCCTTGACCTGCCTGCTCGGCTGATTTTCCGGCCTTCCGGCGGCATTTGCCGGGCTCTTTCCATTCTCAAATCGACGGATTTACGCACATGAGCGCACCGCGCACCCTCTACGACAAGATTTTCGACGACCATCTGGTCGACCGCCAGGACGACGGCACCTGTCTCCTGTGGATCGACCGCCACCTCGTCCACGAAGTCACCAGCCCGCAGGCCTTCGAGGGCCTGCGCATGGCCGGCCGCAAGGTGCGGCACCCGGAAAAGACGCTGGCCGTGGTCGACCACAACGTGCCGACCACGCCTGACCGCGTCAACGGCATCAAGAACGAGGAAAGCCGCATCCAGGTCGAGGCGCTGGCGAAGAACGCCGCCGATTTCGGTGTCGAATACTATTCCGAGAAGGACCGCCGCCAGGGCATCGTCCACATCATCGGCCCGGAACAGGGTTTTACCCTGCCCGGCATGACCATCGTGTGCGGCGACAGCCACACCTCCACGCATGGCGCCTTCGGCGCGCTGGCGCACGGCATCGGTACATCCGAGGTCGAGCACGTGCTGGCGACGCAGACGCTGATCCAGCGCAAGGCCAAGAACATGCTGGTGCGCGTCGACGGCCAGCTGCCGGTCGGTGTCACCGCCAAGGACATCATCCTCGCCATCATCGGCGAGATCGGCACCGCCGGCGGCACCGGCTACGTCATCGAATATGCCGGCGAGGCGATCCGTTCGCTCTCCATGGAAGGGCGCATGACGATCTGCAACATGTCGATCGAAGGCGGCGCACGCGCCGGCCTGATCGCGCCGGACGAGACGACCTTCGCCTATGTCAAGGACAAGCCGCGCGCACCGCAGGGCGAGGCGTGGGACGCTGCTGTCGAATACTGGAAGACGCTGAAGTCCGACGAGGGCGCGCATTTCGACAAGGTCGTGGTGCTCGATGCCGCCAAGCTGCCGCCCATCGTCACCTGGGGGTCCTCGCCCGAGGACGTCGCTTCCGTCCTCGGCGTGGTTCCCGATCCCGAAGAGATCGAGGACGAGAACAAGCGCAATTCCAAGAAGCGCGCGCTCGACTATATGGGCCTGACCGCCGGCACGAGGATCACCGACATCAAGCTCGACCGCGTCTTCATCGGTTCCTGCACCAACGGCCGCATCGAGGACCTCAGGGCAGTGGCGGCCGTCGCTCAGGGCAAGAAGGTTGCGCCGACGGTCAACGCCATGATCGTGCCGGGCTCCGGCCTGGTGAAGGCGCAGGCCGAGGCCGAGGGGCTGGACAAGATCTTCATCGAGGCCGGCTTCGACTGGCGCGAGCCAGGCTGTTCCATGTGCCTTGCCATGAACGACGACCGGCTGGCCCCGCATGAGCGTTGCGCCTCGACCTCGAACCGCAATTTCGAGGGCCGGCAGGGCTTCAAGGGTCGCACGCATCTCGTCTCGCCGGCGATGGCGGCGGCGGCGGCGATCGCCGGCCACTTCGTCGATATCCGGGACTGGAAATAGTCTCGCCGGCATTGACCCGGACGGGCCGGCTCCCAGCCGGCCCGTTTCGTTTGCATCCGCCTTCTTGAGGGTTCTCGGCCAAAATCGTTGCGAAACGGGACAGGAGCGGTTATACACGCCGCGATTTCCCTTACTGGTGGCCTTGTACCACCGCCCGCGCCGGGACGCGGGCGAACGAGAAGGATTTATCTGATGGCCAACACCCTGCTCATGCCCAAGGCGACCGCCGTCTGGCTGGTCGACAACACCGCGCTCTCCTTCGACCAGATCGCGCAGTTCTGCTCGCTGCATCCGCTCGAGGTGAAGGCCATCGCCGATGGCGAATCGGCTCAAGGGATCAAGGGCATGGACCCGGTCATCACCGGCCAGCTCACCCGCGAGGAGATCGCGCGCGGCGAAAAGGACGGGGACTATCGCCTGAAACTTTCGGAGCCGAAGGTGCGCGTGCCCGAATCCAAGCGCAAGGGACCGCGCTACACGCCGCTGTCGAAGCGGCAGGACCGGCCGAACGCTATCCTGTGGCTGGTGCGCAACCATCCCGAGCTGAAGGACGCGCAGATCTCGCGCCTCGTCGGCACAACCAAATCGACCATCGAGCAGATCCGCGAGCGCAAGCACTGGAACGCCGCCAACCTGGTTCCGATGGACCCGGTGACGCTCGGCCTGTGCTCGCAGATCGACCTCGACCTCGAAGTGCAGCGCGCCTCGCGCGGCCGCGAGGCGCCGCAGCCGACCGGCGACACGCTGCTGCCGGCAGCGCTCACCGAGCGCCTGACGCCGGAACAGCCGAAGCCGCGCGACGAGGACGAGGAACTCGACGCCAACGCTGTCTTCGCCAAGCTGTCGGCGCTGAAGTCGAAGGACGAGGACACCGACGAGGAATAAACCGCCGGGTGCTTACGCGCCCCTGGCGGTCGGGCTCATGCCGTAGGCTTCGCTGCGCTCGACCGCGCGGTAGAAGTCGGCGAGTTGCTTGCCGCGCTCCGGCTTAAAGATGCGGCCGGCGATGACGACCGCGCCGATGCGGTCGATGCGGAAGGCGCGGAAATCGCCGCGCATCTCGCACCAGGCGACGAGCGTCCACACCTTGCCCCAGAACCACAGGCCGAGCGGCCTTATATCGCGTTCCGAGCCGCGGCCGGCTTCATCGCGATAGTCGATGGTCAGCACCTGCCGCTTTTCCACGGCGCGCTCGATCAGGTCGATGTTGGCGCGGTCGGTATCGCTGACCACCCACATCGGTGTGTGGATCTCCGTGCGGGCGATGCGGTCCTTCTCGGCGTCCGGCAGCACGGCGCCGATCTTGACCAGCGCCTCGTCGGCCGCGCGCGCCATCGCCGCGCCGCCGAAGGCACGCACCATGCGCGCGCCGGCCACGAGCGCCACGATCTCGTCACGCGTGAACATCAGCGGCGGAAGGTCGAACCCTTCCCTCATCATGTAGCCGACGCCCGCCTCGCCGTCGATCGGCACGCCGGTCGACTGCAGGTCCGCTATGTCGCGGTAGATGGTGCGTTCGGATACTTCCAGCCATGTCCCGAGCTTCTGCGCGGTGACCAGCCGGCCGCCGCGCAAATGCTGGACGATCTGGAAAAGCCTGTCGGCACGTCGCATCGTTCGTATCCCCGGTCCTTATGGTTCCAGCCATCGGCACAGGCATCGCCGGGCGGGCTTGATACCGCCGAAGCCGGCCGTGTTCAACCGAACCGCCCGGCCAATCGTGACAAACGTCCTTCCGGCCCCCTGCCCAAGGCGCGCTGTTATGGCATGGCGCTCCTGACAACATCGTGTCAGGAGGCTTGGCCGTACTCCCTGCCGAACAGCGCGCGCATTTCGGCAAGTTGGGCCTGTTGTCCGGGCAGCAGCGCGGCTAGGAATTCCAGTGCGAATGTTCCGGGCGCGGAGCCCGGCGCCGAGACGATGCGGCCGTCGGCAACCGCATGCGGCACGTCGCGGTAGCGATCCCGCCCGGCATAGTCCGGCAGATGCTTGAGAATCCAGTCGCGTCCGTTGCTGGTGTGTTCGACGCCATCGAACAGGCCGGCGCGCGCCAGCGCCAGCGTGCCGCCGCAGATGCCGCCGACAAGCCCGCCGCGTTGCGCGACGGCGTGCAGCAGCGGGGAAATGTCGGGCGCATCCGCGCTTGGCCATGTGTCGGAGCCGATGACCGCGACGGCATCGAGATCGGCATTCTCGGCAGGATCCAGGGAACGCGCGCCGCTCAGGCGGAACCCGCCGATCGATGTCACCGGCTCGCCGCCGGGCGTCAGCGCGACCGTCTTCTGGCCGAACCAATCCGCGGCGGGACCCGACAGCATGCCGAATTCCCAATCCGCGAAAGCGGGGATGAAAACGAAGCCAATCTTCTTCGGTTCTGACAAGCTGTCCTCCTGTTCGCTCGCCGGGGACTTTATCTGGGTTGCGGCGAGCGGTTTGCCAAGGTTTGATCTAGCGGAAATTGCGGCGGAAGCGATCGTCGTCGCGATCGGGCCAGCCGATGTCCTTCTGGACGCTGAGCGGCAGGTTGCAGAGCAGGCGGCGCGTGCGGCTCTCGTTGCGCAGCGTGCGGATCTTGCCCAGATAGGTCCTCATACCGGAAAACAGCGTGCTCTCTTTCATGACAACCTCCTGTCGATTTGATGGAGGCAGTATCGCACAGGGCTCCTGACAGCAGTCTGTCAGGACGGCGCCGGGGCGAATGGAATTCTTCTGTGCGGCGTCAGCCGAAGCGCCGCGCCGCGTCGATGGCCAGACCAAGGCCGACCGAACCGAATCGATCGGAACGGGACATGCGCGCCCGCTGGAAACGCGACGTGGCGGCCTTTTCCACGGCGGGCACCTGGACGCCGCCACCGGTCAGGATCACGGTTTCGATCGCATCGGCCTTGGTGCCGGCCTGGATCAGGGCATCGTCGATGGAAGCGCCGATCCGATGGACGAGATCGTGGCTCGCCGCTTCGAATTCGGCCCTGGCCACCGGCACTTCGAGCGCCAAGCCGGGTTCGCGCAGGGCGATGGTCCCGGTGTCCGCGTCGGTGAGCGCGATCTTGGTCTTCTCCACTTCCGCGGCAAGGCGGTGGCCGGAGCGATGCCTGAGCAGGTGGGCGTAGCGCTCCAGTTTTTCCGGCTCGGCCGCTTCCCTGATCAGCATGCGGATGTCGTCGGCATTCCTGCGCGTATAGAGCGTATTGATGCGATGCCACGTCGCCATGTCGTTGAAGTACCAGACCGGCAGCCTGCGCTTGCCGTCGGCGGTGGAGGAGCCGAGGCCGAAATGCGGCATCGCCTTGGCGATGTTGAGCTGCCGGTCGAAATCGGTGCCGCCGATGTGGACACCGGTGGTGGAGAGGATGTCGTCGCGGCGGTCGGCGCGCTTGGCGCGTTCGGGCGACAGCCTGAGTACGGAGAAGTCCGAAGTGCCGCCGCCGATATCCACCACCAGCGCAAGCTGTTCTGCGTCGATCGCGTTTTCGTGGCTCAGGGCCGCGGCGACGGGCTCGAACTGGAATTCGATGTGACGGAAGCCTTCCATGCGTGCCGCCGCTTGGAGCTGCGCCTCGGCCTGCCGGTCGGCCTCGTCATCCTCGTCGACGAAGCGCACGGGCCGGCCCAGAACGACCTTTTCGGGTGCCGTGCCTCTTTCGGCCTCGAGCCGGCCGCGCAGATGGCGCAGGAAGCGGCCGATGATCGCCTCGAAGCGCAGGCGCTCGCGCCCGACCTGCGTCGTATCCTTCATGAGGCTGGTGCCGAGGATGGATTTCAGTGCGCGCATGAAGCGCCCTTCGGCGCCATCCATATATTCGAAGACGGCGGCGCGGCCGAAATAGGTCCTGCCGTCCTCGAGGCTGTAGAACAGCGCCGAGGGAATGGTCAGGTTCTCTTCCTCGAGCGGCACGAGAACAGGCGCGCCGCCCGGTTCGCACAGGCCGACGGTGGAGTTGGTGGTGCCGAAATCGACACCACAGAAGGCTTCTGCCATGGTCGGAAGCTCGCAATGGACGGCGCATGACCTGCCGGTGCTGGGATGCGCTTTCTTGGGAAGCGGACGCTCTAGCCGACCGTTGCCGGAAAGGAAAGACCGTTGCGGGTCAGACCCCGATGCCTCTGGCGTGCAGGGCGACGCCGATCTCATCGAGAATCGCCGGATCGTCGATGGTCGCCGGCATCTTCCATTCCTCCTTGTCGGCGATCTTCTGCATCGTGCCGCGCAGCACCTTGCCGGAGCGTGTCTTGGGCAGGCGCTTGATCGTCACCACCGTCTTGAAGGCGGCGACCGGGCCGATGCGCTCGCGCACCAGCGCGATCGCTTCCTTCTCGACCGCGGCGGTGTCGCGCGAAACACCGGCGTTGAGCACGACGAAGCCGAGCGGCACCTGTCCCTTCAGCTCGTCGGCGACGCCGACCACGGCACATTCGGCGACGTCGGGATGTTCGGCCAACACCTCCTCCATGGCGCCGGTGGAGAGGCGGTGGCCGGCGACGTTGATGATGTCGTCGGTGCGGGCCATGACGAACAAGTAGCCGTCCTCGTCGAGGATGCCTGCATCGGCGGTCTTGTAGTAGCCGGGGAACTCATCGAGATAGGCTTGGCGGAAACGCCTGTCGGCGTTCCACAGCGTCGGCAGGCAGGCCGGCGGCAGCGGCAGCTTCACCACCACGTTGCCCAGCGTGCCGTTCGGCACCTCATGGCCGGCGTCGCTCAGGATGCGGATGTCGTAGCCCGGCATCGGCACGCCGGGCGAGCCGTGTTTGACCGGCAGCAGGCCGAGCCCCACCGGATTATGGGTGATCGGCGCACCGGTTTCGGTCTGCCACCAGTGGTCGATGACCGGCACCTTCAGGTGCCGCTCCGCCCATTTGATCGTTTCCGGGTCGGCGCGCTCGCCAGCGAGAAACAGGGTGCGGAACTTCGACAGATCGTATTTGGGCAGGAAGGACGCCTGCGGGTCCTGGCCCTTGATGGCGCGGAAGGCGGTCGGCGCGGTGAACAGGGCGGCGACGCCGTGCTCGGCGATGACCCGCCAGAAGGCGCCGGCATCCGGCGTGCCGATGGGCTTTCCCTCGTACATGACGGTGGTGCAGCCGGCCAGAAGCGGCGCGTAGACGATGTAGGAATGGCCGACCACCCAGCCGACGTCGGAGGCCGCCCAGAACACTTCGCCCGGCTTCATGCCGAATTCGTTCTCCATCGACCAGTGGAGCATGACCATGTGGCCGCCATTGTCGCGCACGACGCCCTTCGGCTGGCCGGTGGTGCCGGAAGTGTAGAGCACGTAGAGCGGATCGGTCGCCTCGACCTGCACGCAGTCCACCCAGGCGCCGGCCGCCTTCTCGCGCGCCATCGCGTCGCCGAGGTCGACGTCGCGGCCGGGGATGAGATCGCAGGGGAGCTGCTCGCGCTGCAGGACGAGGCAATGCTTCGGCTTGTGGCGGGCAAGCTCGATGGCGCCGTCGAGCAGCGGCTTGTAGGGCACGGTGCGGCCGGGCTCCAGCCCGCAGGAGGCTGAAACGATGACGCTGGGCTGGGCGTCGTCGATGCGGGTTGCCAGTTCGCGCGCGGCAAAACCGCCGAAGACCACGGAATGGATGGCGCCGAGCCGCGCGCAGGCGAGCATGCCGATGGCCGCCTCCGCCACCATCGGCATGTAGATGATGACGCGGTCGCCCTTGCGCACGCCGTGGTGCCACAGCACCTGCGCCAGCGCCACCACCTCGCGCTGAAGCTCCAGGAAGGTGTAGGTGCGCACCTTGCCGGTCATGGCGCTGTCGTGGATCAGCGCGAGCTGGTCCGCGCGGCCGTCCGCGACATGGCGGTCGACGGTGTTGAAGCAGGTGTTGCAGACGCCGCCGGCGAACCAGCGGCCATAGATGCCGTCAGCCGCGTCGAACACCGTATCGAACGGCTGGTACCAGTCGATCCCCTTCGCCGCCTCGCGCCAGAAACCCTCTGGGTCGCGCTTCCAACTGTCGTAAACCTCATGATAGCGCGACGGCATCTCTTTCCTCCCGAATGCTGCTTTCGCCCCAGCTTAGCGCCGCGAGGGCGAAGGCGTCCATCTGACTATGGGCTGATGTGCCGGGCCTGGATGCCCGTCGACGGCGGCCGCGTTCGTCCTTTGCCTGCCGCTGCCCCTCGACAAGCGTCCGGCTCCGTGACATGGGCGGCCTATGAACAAGTCAAAGGCGGCCCGTCCCTCTCGCCCCTCGTCCGCTCCGGGCCTTGCCGCGCGCAAGGCGGCGGCGCGGCTGCTGGCGGCGGTCATCGACGCCCACACCCCGCTCGACGGCATGACAGACGCCGAGCATGGCCATCCGCAATACCGGGTGCTGGACGGCCGCGACCGCGCGCTGGTGCGCGCCATCGTCGTCACGGCGCTGCGTCATCGGCGCACCATCGCGGCGCTCCTGGCGCGGCGGCTGGAAAAGCCACTGCCGGCCAATGCCACCGCGCTGTCCCACATCCTGCATGTCGCGGCGGCGCAGATCCTGTTCCTCGACGTGCCCGACAGCGCCGCCGTCGATCTCGCCGTCACCCACGCCAAGGAGGACCCGCGTACGGCGCGCTTTTCCGGGCTGGTCAACGGCGTGCTGCGAGCGCTGGCGCGAGCCAAGGATGCGGAACTGCCCGAGGCGCTGGCCACGACGGCCGACGCGCCGGACTGGTTCGCCGAGCGGCTGGCGGCGGCCTACGGGGAAGAAACGACTGGAAAGATCCTCGAAGCGCACCGGCACGAGGCGCCTGTCGACTTCACCGTCAAGGGCGATCCCGCGCCATGGGCCGAGCGGCTCGGCGGCGTCGTCCTGCCGACCGGTTCGGTCCGCGTCGAGCGGCTTGCCGCGCCGGTGACCGAACTGCCGGGCTTCGCCGAGGGCGAATGGTGGGTGCAGGACGCCGCCGCCGCGCTGCCGGCGCGATTGCTGGGGAACGTGCGTGGCATGCGCGTGGCCGACCTGTGCGCAGCGCCGGGCGGCAAGACCGCCCAGCTCGTGCTCGCCGGCGCCGAGGTCACCGCCATCGACACCTCGCGCAACCGGCTGGCGCGGCTGAGGCAGAATCTCGACCGGCTGAGATTGGGCGCCGAAACGGTGCAGGCGGACCTGTTGGAATACCAGCCGGCGGCGCCGTTCGACGCCGTGCTGCTGGACGCGCCCTGCTCCTCGACCGGCACGGTGCGCCGCCATCCCGACGTGCCGTGGACCAAGACGGCGGCCGACATCGCCAAGTTGGCCGATCTGCAAAGGCGCCTGCTGGAGCGCGCGGTGAGTTTCGTGCGGCCGGGCGGTGCGGTCGTCTTTTCCAACTGTTCGCTCGATCCGCAGGAGGGCGAGGCGCTGCTTGCCGCCTTTCTTTCGGACCATGCCGGGATCGCGCTCGATCCGGTACGGCCGGGCGAATTCGCCGGCATCGATCCGTTCCTGACCGCCGAAGGCACCCTTCGCACCACGCCGGCCGACCTCGATCTCGGCCGGCCCGGCGTTTCCGGACTGGACGGATTCTTCGCCGCGCGCCTTCGCATAAAGCGTTGAATCATATAAACTTGTTTGTGGGCGAAAGAGTTTTGGAGGGATGTTGGCGCTCGCAGCCGGCAACATGACGCGTCTGTGGGCGCTTGTCGCACGGGAATTCTGGCGCAAGACCCGCCGACGCATGCGCGTCGGGCCGGTTTTCCGTTGGCGTTATGCCGGGCGGACGCCCGAGCGCGTGCTGATCGCGCCGCCGGATCTTCGGCTCGCCGATCCGCAGATCGCCTCCGAGATCTACTACGGCCGCTATCCGCTGGCGGGACATCTGGTCGAGACGGGCGGCCAGTCGCCGTTCCAGATGGAGGTGGCGAGCCGCGGCTGGGAAAAGTCGCTGCACGGCTTCCGCTGGCTGCGCCACATGCGCGCCGCCGGCACCGAGCTCGCCGCCGCCAATGCGCGTGCGCTGGTCACCGACTGGATCGCCATCCACGGCAGCCGCATGGGTGGCCCGGCCTGGGAGCCCGGCACGACGGCAAAGCGCATCATCGCCTGGCTGCAGCATTCCTCTGTCGTGCTGCAAGGGGCGGAATTTCCCTTTTATCGCGCCTTCCTGAAGTCGCTTGCCATGCAAATCCGCTACCTGCGCTCGGCCGCACCCGGCATGCCGGACGGCAAGGAGCGGCTGCGCGCCCGCGTGGCGCTGGCTTTCGCGGCGCTTTCGTTGCCGGCGCCGGCCTCGGCGCTGCGCGCCGCCACGCGCCATCTGGCGGAAGAACTGGATCGCCAGATCCTGCCCGACGGCGGCCACATCTCGCGTAGTCCGCTTGCCGTGCTGGAAATCCTGGCCGATCTCCTGCCGCTGCGCCAGACCTACGCCAACCAGGCCGAGCAGCCGCCCGCCGCCCTCATCGGCGCCATCGACCGCATGCTGCCGGCGCTGCGCTTCTTCCGTCACAGCGACGGTAGCCTTGCCCGCTTCAACGGCATGGGCGCCACCATCCACGACCGTATCGCCGCCATCCTGCGCCATGACGATACCGACGGCCAGCCGCTGCTGCACGCACCGCATTCCGGCTACGAGCGGCTCGCGGCGGGCGGCGTGACCGTCATCGCCGACACCGGCCCGCCGCCGCCGACCGAGGTGTCGGAAGCCGCGCATGCCGGCTGCCTGTCGTTCGAACTGTCGTCGGGGCGCCAGCACTACATCGTCAACGCCGGCGTCGACACCTACGGCGCGACCGAGTTCCGGCCGCTGGCGCGCGCCACCGCCGCGCATTCCACCGCGACGGTCGAGGATACGTCGTCGGCCCGTTTCAGCCACTCTTCCCGTATCCGCGACCTGATCGGCACACCGTTGATCGCAGGGCCGGAGCATGTGGTGAGCCAGCGTCTCGACGCTGGAGGCCGGCAGGGCTTCGTCGCCAGCCATGACGGCTACGTCCGGCGCTTCGGCATCCTTCACGAACGCGAGCTGACGCTTTCGGCCGACGGCGACCAGCTCGTCGGCCACGACCGCTTCCTGCGGCCGGACGGCAGGCCGGTCCGCGACGACAGTGGCCACCGGGGCCATGACGCCATCGCCGTGCGTTTCCATATCCATCCCGATACGAGCCTGTTCCGCGACGGGCAGGACCGGCTGGTGCTGGCCGCCGAGGGAGCCGACGCCTTTGCCTTTGCGTGCGAGGACGTCGAACCGGAGATCGAGGAATCGATCTTCTTCGCCGGCCTCGGCGGCCCCCGCCGCAGCCGCCAGATCGTGCTCGCCTTCCGCGCTTCGGAATTGCCGGAGGTGCGCTGGCGGTTCGACCGGGTCGCCTTTGCCGGCTTGCGCGAGCGCGGCTGATCGCCATCGGCCGGCTTGGGGCCAGCTTGGGCGTTTGAATTATGGCTCCCATGTGCTACGGCGCGGCCCTGCTCCCATCGCTCCGGAAAGGCCCCGCCATGGCCGTCGCCACGAAGAACATTCCCGCTCCCGACCTTGTGCCGATCCGCCGCGCCCTGCTTTCGGTGTCCGACAAGACCGGCCTCGTCGATTTCGCCAGGGCGCTGTTCCATGCCGGCGTCGAGCTGGTGTCGACCGGCGGCACGGCCAAGGCGATCGCCGAAGCCGGCATCACGGTGCGCGACGTCTCCGACCTGACCGGTTTTCCCGAGATCATGGACGGCCGGGTCAAGACGCTGCACCCCTCCGTGCACGGCGCCCTGCTCGGCATCCGCGACGATGCCGAACACCGTGCGGCCATGGAAGCGCACGGCATCGAGCCGATCGACCTCGTCGTCGTCAACCTCTATCCGTTCGAGGAGGTGCGCCGCTCCGGCGCCTCCTATGCGGCGACGGTGGAGAACATCGACATCGGCGGTCCGGCCATGGTGCGCGCCTCGGCCAAGAACCACGCCTATGTCGCCGTCGTCACCGACCCCGAGGACTACGCCGCCGTGCTGAACGCGCTGGACCTCAACGCCGGCAGCCTGTCGCTGGATTTCAGGAAGAAGCTCGCCGCCAAGGCTTTTGCTCGCACGGCCGCCTACGACGCCGCCATTTCCGGCTGGTTCGCCGAGGCGCTGGAGATCGAGCATCCGGCATGGCGTGCCTTCGGCGGGCAACTGGAAACGGTGATGCGCTACGGCGAGAACCCGCACCAGCAAGCGGGCTTTTATGTCACTGGCGAGAAACGGCCCGGCGTGGCGACGGCGCGGCAGTTGCAGGGCAAGCAGCTCTCCTACAACAACATCAACGACACGGACGCGGCCTTCGAGCTGGTCGGCGAGTTCGATCCCGCGCGCACGGCCGCCGTCGCCATCATCAAGCACGCCAATCCCTGCGGCGTCGCCGAAGGCGCGACGCTGAGGGACGCCTATCTCAAGGCGCTGGCCTGCGATCCCGTCTCGGCCTTCGGCGGCATCGTCGCGCTCAACCGCATCCTCGACGCGGAGGCGGCGGAGGAGATCGTGAAAACCTTCACCGAGGTCATCGTTGCACCCGACGCGACCGAGGAAGCGGCGGCGATCGTGGCGGCCAAGAAGAACCTCAGGCTGCTGGTAACGGGCGGCCTGCCCGATCCGCGTGCCGCCGGGGCGATGGTGAAGTCGGTCGCCGGCGGGCTTCTGGTGCAGGGCCGCGACGGCGCCGTGGTCGACGACCTCGACCTGAAAGTGGTGACGAAGCGTGCGCCGAGCGATGCCGAGCTCGCCGACCTGAAATTCGCCTTCCGCGTCGCCAAGCACGTCAAGTCCAACGCCATCGTCTATGCCCGGAGGCTGGCGACTGTCGGTATCGGCGCCGGCCAGATGAGCCGGGTGGATTCCTCGCGCATCGCCGCCCGCAAGGCCGAGGACGCGGCCGACGCAGCGGGCCTGTCCGAGCCGTTGACGCGCGGCTCGGTGGTTGCCTCCGACGCTTTCTTCCCCTTCGCCGACGGGCTCCTGGCGGCGGTCGAGGCGGGCGCCACGGCGGTCATCCAGCCGGGCGGCTCGGTCAACGACAAGGATGTGATTGCCGCCGCCGACGAGCACGGCATTGCCATGGTGCTGACCGGGACGCGGCACTTCCGGCATTGAGATCGGGCTATCTCTTCTTGTCCGCCGGATAGGGCGTTCCGGCCAGAATCCACAGCCCGGCGCCGAGGAACAGGATGATGACGGCCATGCCGAGGCGCGGCGAGCCCGACAGCGCGGTGACGGTGGCGACGAGGAAGGGCGCCGCGAAGGAAGTGGCGCGGCCGGCCAGCGCATAGATGCCGAAGTAGCGGCCGGATTCCTCCGGCGTCACCGAGCGCGCCATGTAGGAGCGCGACGAGGCCTGCACCGGGCCGAAGGCGACGCCGATGAGCAGGCCGTAGACGATGTAGGCCTTTTCCGCCGCCGTGCCGAACAGGCCGCCGGAATCGGCGCCCGACAGCGGCAGCGCGAACAGGGTGAAGCCCGGCCCGGTCGAGACGATGCCGACGGTGGCGAGCGCCAAGAGCACCAGAGAGATCATCACCACCGCCTTGGAGCCGAGGCCGGTGTCCAGCCTTGCCGCGACCCAGCAGCCGAAGATCGCCACCACGTTGAGGATGATGCCGTAGACGCCGATCTCGGTGATCGACCAGCCGAACATGGCAGCCGCGAAGGCGCCGCCGAGAGACAGCAGCGCGTTGACGCCGTCCTGGTAGATCATGCGGGCGACGAGGAAACGGAAGATGCCGGCGCGCTTGCGCACCTCGCCGAGCGTCGCCTTCAGTTCGGCCAGGCCCTCACGTACCGCCGGGCCGACCGGCATGCCGCGCTTCGCGTCCGGCGTCCACAAGAACATCGGCAGGATGAAGACGAAGTACCACAGGGCCGACAGCGGGCCGGTGGCGCGTGCGTCCTCGCCTTGCGCCGGGTCGAGGCCGAACAGGGGCGTTGCGCCGACGATGGTCTTGCCGGTCTCGGGCGAGCCGGCGAGCAAAGCGACGACGAAGATCAGCGCGATCATGCCGCCGAGATAGCCGAGCCCCCAGGCAACGTTGGAGATGCGGCCAATCTGAGCCTTCGGCACCAGCCTGGGCATCATGGAATCGTTGAAGACGGTGGAAAATTCCGCCGCCACCGAGGCCAGCGAGAAGGCGAGCACGACGAACCACAGGTTCGAGCCGGGTGCCGCGAACCACAGCGTGCAGAGCGATATGATCTTGACGGCGGCGAAGAAGGCGATCCACGGCTTGCGCGGGCCGGTCTGGTCGGCGATGGAGCCCAGCACCGGCGACAGGATGGCGATGACGAAGCCGGCCGCCGCCAACCCATAGCCCCACACGGCCTGCCCCATGGCCGGATCGCTCGACAGGCGCGAGACGAAATAGGGGCCGAAGATGAAGGTGGTGACGACGGTAAAGAAGGGCTGTGCCGCCCAGTCGAAGAACATCCACCCCCAGATGCCGCGTCCGGATGCGCGCTGAACGGCTGCCTCGGTCATGCTCCCTCCGGCCGCGCCCCGTTGCGGCGGTGCCATGTCTGCATGTTTTTGAGAACGGTGCAAAGGGGTGGCTTCTGTGATCGAGGGGATCGTTGGGTGCGAGTTTCGCCGCCGCCACGCTGCCTTTCGGCCCTGGCCATTGTCAAAGAGCTGACCTCATTTGCTTGAGGTCGGGAAGCGGGCGCGGGAGCCGTGCCTGCTAAGTTAAGTAATGGCGCGGCATCCCGCGCCCGCCGGTGTCTTGCCTCCCCGAGGGTCGTTGCCGCCTTTCGGGCGGCCCGCTGGCTCGGTCGAGGCCCGGACTTGGGGGCTCATCACCCAGCAGCGCACCGTTACGCTGCCAGCCCGGCACCGTCCCCTGCCACAAGCGCCCGGTTCGCGACCCGCGTTCCCGCACAGGAGATGACGGGCAGTATGGAGCGGGTAGAAAGGACGGGGATAGATTTCGGGAAGTTTTTTTGAGTGCGACGCCAAAGCTGTCCGCATCTACCGCGCTTGCGGCGGGGCGATCACATATGGAATTCGACCCCCACTCCGTCTTGCTTCGCAAGCCACCTCTCCCCCGTTCGACGGGGCAATGTTTACAATGGACTGTGATTGGATTCTTCTGGGTAGAGGTGATTTGCCCGGAGGTTTGCATGATCTGTCCGCAGTGTGGGAGCAGCGACTTGCGCCGGAGCGGCTCCAAGAACGGAGCGCAGCGCTACCAGTGCAGGCAGTGCCGGCGCTACATGACCGACAAGCCGCCGCGCTTCGGCCCCGAGATCAAAGCCAGGGCCGTCGACATGTATCTCAACAATGTCGGCATCCGGAAGATCGCCAGGTTCGTTGGCGCGTCGCCGGCCGGGGTGCTGCGCTGGATCCGCAAGGAGCATGACCGGCTGCAGGCGCGCATGCCCACGGCCGAGCCACCCCATGCCGGTGCGGCAGCGGACATCATCGAGATGGACGAGATCTACACCTTCGTCCAAAAAAACAGCAGCGCGCGGTGATCTGGACCGCCTTCAGCCGGTGCCTCAACCGGGTGGTGGCCTATCATATCGGCGACAAGGGCGTCGCCAGCGCCATGGCCATCTACCGGCTGACCAAGCAGGCTGTGGGCAACATCGAGATCATCTATACCGATGCCAACTCCTGCTACAGGCTCGCCTTCGAGCGCCACGGCGTGCCCGAGCCGCATACCCAGACCAAGGCCCAGACGCACCTGATCGAAGCCTCCAATTCCTCGATCCGTGACAACCTCGCCCGCTTCAACAGACGCTCCAAGCGCTTCTCTAAGACCTACAACATGCTCGCCATTACCCTCGACCTGTTCTTCAACAGGCACATTCTGAGTCCAGTGTGAACACTGCCCCTCAAGGGGGAGAGGAAGCGCCGTTTGCAGGCTTGGTTCCCTTCCTCTCCCCTTTTGAGGGGGAGAGGTGGCGCGCGTAGCGCGACGGAGTGGGGGTGATTTGCGCCATATGCGATTGCCCTGCCGTTTACGGGGAGAGGGTGTCGGCAGGCAGGTGAGGAGCGGCGCGAACTTTCGCGAGCTGGTGCTGCCCCTCATCCGGCCCTCCGGACCACCTTCTCCCCGTAAACGGGGAGAAGGAAGATCACCGCCCGGCCCTCGGCTACGGCCTCGGGCGTTCGAGCCCTTTGAAGGGTCCACCGGACCCTTCAATCCGCCTTCGGCGAACCGGGCTCTCACCCCGCCGTCAAGTCATTCATCAGGCCGGCCGCCACCGACAGGCGCGAGACGGTGAGGTCGCCGCCTTCGGTCAGCGCCTGCAGGCGCTCGCGGATGCGGGCCACGCGCTCGCCGCCGGCTTCCAGCCAGGCCGCGACCGGGTCGGCGGCCGTGCCGTGCGCCGTCAGCGCCGCCACGGCGATGCCGCGCCGGGCGGAGCCGATGGTGTCGGCGGCGCGCGCCAGCGCCAACTGGTCGTAATAGTCGGACGCCGAGATCGTGCCGACCGCCTCCTCGATGCGCGGGATGCGGAAGGCTTCGCCGGCGGCGAAGAAGGCCTTTGCCGCCGCGACGATGTCGGCGCCGGCGAGCCGTGCGGCGGCTGCGATGTCGGGGATCAGCGCCGCCGGTTCGCACAGAGCCAGACGCTCGGCCAGTTTTTCCGGCGCGCCGGCCGCGGCAAGCTCCAGCCGGTGCTCGTCGAGACGCTGGCGCGAATAGGCCGGCAGCAGCGAGGCGAGCTTCGGCTCCAGCGCCTTGCGCGCTTCCTGCAAGGTCGCGATGCGCTCGGAAAGCGGCGCATTGCCGGTCTCGTTCTTCAGATACCAGCCGCCGGTGACGAAGATGAGTCGGCTTACCATCTGGTAGAGATCGAGCTGGGTCTGCCCGTCGATGCGGTTGTCGAGCGCGTCGATCTCGGCATAGAGGGCGGGCAGTGCGAAGCCGTCGCGGATGACGGAGAAGATGCGCACCACGTCGGCGGCGCTGCGCCCGGTCGATTCCATCAGCCGGTTGACGAAGGACGGGCCGCCGCGGTTGACCAGGTCGTTGGCGACGACGCGGGCGATGATCTCGCGCCGCAGCCGGTGGCCGTGGATCTCGGCGGAATACTTCTTGGCCATGCGGTCGGGGAAGTAGCCCATCAGGTCGCGATCGAAATGCGGCTCGTCCGGCACGTCGGAAGCGACGATGTCGGAGAACAGCACGATCTTGGCATAGGCGAGCAACACGCCGAGCTCCGGCCGCGTCAGCGGCTCGCCGCGCGCCTCGCGCTCGGCGAGCGCGGCCGGCGAGGGCAGGGTCTCCACCGTGCGGTCGAGCAGGCCGCGCGCTTCGAGCGCCGCCATGAAGCGGCCCTGATGGGCGATGTCGGCCAGCCCGCGCTTGCGCGCCAGCGACAGCGCCAGCGTCTGCTCGTAGTTGTTGGCGAGAACGAGGCCGCTCACCTCGCCGGTCATCTCGGCCAAGAGCTTGTTGCGGGCCGGTCGTGCCAGCGAGCCGGCGCGCATGGCCGCCGCCAGCGCGATCTTGATGTTGACCTCGACGTCGGAGCAGTTGACGCCGCCGGAATTGTCGATGGCGTCGGAGTTGTTGCGGCCGCCGCTGAGGGCGAATTCGATGCGGCCGCGCTGGGTGACGCCGAGATTGGCGCCTTCGCCGATGACCTTGGCGCGGACGTCTGCGGCGTTGACGCGGATGGCGTCGTTGGCGCGGTCGCCGACCTCCTGATTGGTCTCGCTCGTGCCCTTCACATAGGTGCCGATGCCGCCGAACCACAGGAGGTCGACAGGCGCCTTGAGGATGGCGGTCATGATCTCGGCCGGCGTCGCCACCGTCTTGGCGATGCCGATGGCGGAAGCCGCCTGCGGCGTCAGCGTGATCGACTTCTGCGCCCGCGACACGATCATGCCGCCGGCCGACAGCAGCGCCTTGTCGTAGTCCTGCCAGCTGGAGCGCGGCAGCGCGAACAAGCGCTTGCGTTCGGCCATCGACGGCGCCGGATCCGGGTCGGGGTCGATGAAGATGTCGCGATGGTCGAAGGCGGCGACCAGCCGCGTCTGGTCCGACAGCATCATGCCGTTGCCGAACACATCGCCGGACATATCGCCGACGCCGACGGTGGTGAACGGGCTCGTCTGGATGTCGCGGTTCATCTCGCGGAAGTGGCGCTTGACGGCCTCCCACGCGCCCTTGGCGGTGATGCCCATGCCCTTATGGTCGTAGCCGGCCGAGCCGCCGGATGCGAAGGCGTCGTCCAGCCAGAAATCGTGCTTCTGCGAGATCGCGTTGGCGGTGTCGGAGAAGGTCGCCGTGCCCTTGTCGGCGGCGACGACGAAATAGGGGTCGTCGGGGTCGCGCCGCACCACGCCCTCGGGCGGAATGATGCCGTCGAGGCCGATGTTGTCGGTGATCGACAACAGGCTGGAGACGAAGTTGACGTAGGCCGCGCGGCCGGCCTCGAAGACCGCGTCGCGGCTGCCGCCGACGGGCAGCTGCTTGGGGTAGAAGCCGCCCTTGGCGCCGACCGGCACGATGACGGCGTTCTTGACCTGCTGGGCCTTGACCAGGCCGAGCACCTCGGTGCGGTAGTCCTGCGCCCGGTCCGACCAGCGCAGGCCGCCGCGCGCCACCGGGCCGAAGCGCAGGTGGACGCCCTCGACCTCGGAGCCGTAGACGAAGATCTCGCGCCACGGCCTGGGCTCGGGCAGGCCTTCGACGGCGCGCGAATCGAGCTTGATGGCCAGCGACTGGCCGCGTTCCTGCTTGCCGTCGACGAAGTGGTTGGTGCGCAGCGAGGACTCGATCAGGTTGAGATAGCGGCGGATGATGGTGTCGTCGTCGATATTGGGGACTTCCTCCAGCGCATCCTTGATCTTGGCCTTGAGGTGCCTGGCGGTGACGGCGCCTTCGCCCTCGGCGTCCGGGCCAAGCCGGGCGACGAACAGCGCGTGCAGGCCGCGCGCGATGTCGGGATAGCGGTTGAGCGCCGCGGCGATGAACTCCTGGCCCTGCGGGATGCCGGCCTGCTGCAGGTAGCGGCCGTAGGCACGCAGGACGAGGATTTCGTTCGACCACAGGCCGGCGGTCTGGGCGAGCCTGTTGTAGCCGTCATTGTCGGCGTCGCCGCGCCAGACGGCGAGGAAGGCGTCGTCGAACAGGGCGCCGTCGTCGGCAAGGTCGATCGGCTTGCCGTCGGCGCTCTCCAGCTCCATGTCGTGAATGAAGACTTTTTCGTCGCCGTTCTCGCCGATTTCGAATGTGCGTTCGGAGATGACCCGGAAGCCGATGTTCTCCAGCACCGGGACGCGCCGCGACAGCGCAACCGGCGCGCCATGATGATAGATCTTCAGCGACGCCTGCTCGGCGCTCTGGCCGGTGTCGCGGTAGTAGTCGATGGCGATGGGGTTGGCGGCGTCGATGCCGACGATGCGGCCGGCATCGACCAGCGCCTGCGCGGCGGTGAAGGAGTCGCGATAGCTTTCGGGGAAGCGCGCGGCCACGCCGCGCAGGGTCGGATCGGCGCCGCCGGTTTCGGCGGCTTCCGCCAGCGCGTCGTCCCAGGTGCGCACCATGCCGCGGATCGCCGCCTCGATGGCGGCCTGCTCGACCTTCGGCGTCTTGCCGCCGGAACGGCCGATGATGAAGTGGACGCGGGCCAGGCCGCCTTCGGGGAAGGCCGGATAGTAAGCCGACAAACGACCTTGGTAGACGGTCTTCAGATAGGTGCCGATCTTTTCGCGCGCCACCGAATCGTAGCGGTCGCGCGGCACGAAGACGAGGACGGAGACGAAGCGGTCGAACTGGTCGACGCGCACCAGCGCGCGCACGCGCGGCCGCTCCGACAGGGCCAGGATCGCCTCGGCGTGTTTCCTTAGGATGGGGGTCGGCACCTGGAACAGCTCGTCGCGCGGATAGCTCTCCAGCACGTTGATGAGCGCCTTGCCGGAATGGTCGTGCGGGTTGAAGCCCGACTTGGCTATGATCGTCTCGGCCTTGGAGCGCAGGTAGGGGATCTTCATCACCGAGCGCGTATAGGCGGTCGAGGTGAACATGCCGACGATGCGCAGCTCGCCCGACAGCACGCCCTTGGCGGTGTAGGTCTTGACGCCGATGTAATCGAGATAGATGCGCCGGTGGACGACCGACTTGGCGTTGGCCTTGGTGACGATGAGCGGCTCCGGCCCATGCAGGAAGGCGCGGATCTCGGGTGTCGTCGTCACCGCCTCGGTGCCGCGCCTGAGGATCAGCACGTTGGGATCGGTGAGGATGCCGAGGCCGGGGCTGTCGCTCAGCTCCAGCTCGCCGCTCTTTTCGCCGCCCGTATATTTGTACTCGCGCATGCCGAGGAAGGTGAAATTGTCGTCGCGCAGCCATTCGAGGAAGGCGATGGCCTCGGCGACGCTCTTCTTGTCGAGCGGCACCGGCGCATAGCGGAATTCGGAGATGGCCTGGTCGAGGCGGGCCAGCATCGGCTTCCAGTCGCGCGTGGCGGCGCGCACCTGCGCCAGCGTCGTCGCGAGGCGGGCGGACAGTTCCTCGGCCTGCCCGGCGCCCAGGCGCGGCACATGGACGTGCACCACGCTCAGCCGGTCGTGCGTGCCGTCCTCCCTGACCAGGCCGCCTTCGCCGAGGATTTCCTCGACACCGGCCCTGCCGTGGCGGACCGCCAGCACCGGGTGGGTGACCAGCGTCGGCTCGCCCGCCATCTCGGCCACTTCGCCGAGGATCGAATCGAACAGGAACGGCATGTTGTCGTTGACGACGGTGATGACGGAGAGCGGCCGCCCCTGGCGCGATATGCCGGCATCGGCATCGATGGCGACGACACTCTCGCCCTTCCTGTGGCGGGCGACGGCGCCGGCGACGAGGTCGGCGGCCTTCTTCAGGTCAGCCGCATCGTAGGCGGCGACGTCCTCGACCGGCGCGCGGCTGAGCAGATGTTCGGCCAGCCCGCCGGTTCCCTCGCCCGTCCTTGCCGTAGCCTTGGCTGTCCCAGCGGTTTTCTTCGGCTTGGCTACGGCTTTCCGGCTGGCCATGGCGCAAAATCCCTCCCGTCACAATGCTTTGGCGGTATCGTAGCCAGATGATCCGGAATTTGCGACCGTGGTTTGACGGCGCGCCGAAAATAAAACCGATTCAAACCCGACCGCCCTTTTCGGGCGATACGTGAAGGAGACAAACATGGCCGAAAAGATCACCGCCCTCGACCTGCCGACGGGCGATCTCAGCGACGCGACCAAGGCCTATTTCGCCAAATGTGAGGAGAAGCTGGGGCTGGTGCCGAACGTGCTGCTCTCCTACGCCTTCGACGAGAAGAAGCTGCGCGCCTTCACCGACACCTATAACGACCTGATGCTGGGCCAATCGGGCCTGTCCAAGCTGGAGCGCGAGATGATCGCGGTCGCGGTCTCCTCCATCAACCAGTGCTACTACTGCCTGACCGCGCATGGCGCGGCGGTGCGGCAACTCTCCGGCGATCCCGCCTTCGGCGAGATGATGGCGATGAACTGGCGCGCCGCGGCGCTTTCGCCGCGGCAGCGGGCGATGCTGGAATTCGCCGTCAAGCTGACGGAAGCGCCGGCCAAGATGGTGGAAGAGGACCGGCAGGCGCTCCGCGCCGCCGGTTTTTCAGACCGCGACATCTGGGATATCGCCGCCACCGCCGCCTTCTTCAACATGTCGAACCGGCTTGCCGCCGCCATCGACATGCGGCCGAACGCCGAATACCACGCCATGGCGCGGTAGCGTTCAGTAGCCCGCTTCTTTCTGGTGTCTGAACGCGAGTATGAAGACGGAATCTTCCTCGGCAATGAAGCGATAGAGTGCGACGTAGCCGGAATCCCCGAACGGGATGAGCAGTTCACGCAATTGCGGTTCGTCAGGCTCCGGACGCCCGATTTCGGGATGTGTTTCGAGGAACGAAAAATGCCTGCCTACGGTCTCGGCGGCGCGCCTTGCGGCGAAAGGATTCTTATCGACCAGAAAGCGTCTGCACCGTTCAAGGCCGGCCGCTGCGCCGGCAGTCACGATCACTCGTGGCACGTGGGGACTTCCGTTTCCTCTTCGGTGCCCCAGCTGCCTAGCCAGTCACGCACTTCCTGTCCCGTCAGGTGCAGCCCTGTTTCACGATAGGCGACCCATGACTCTTGCGCCTCGGCGCGAAAGCTTGCACGCGCCTCCTCGCGCTCGACATACTGTTCGATTGCTTCGCGCATGATCCAATGCGACGAACGCCGGCGGCTCTCCGCCAGTCGTTGCACGCGGCTTTTCAGGTCGTCGTCGATCTTGACTGAAATGGCCATTGTTATCCCAAGGTATTACCTGTCGATAACAATAGGCTGTTTTTCCGCTGAAACAAGCTTACGACCGCGCCGCGATCGCCGCAGCCGCGGCGCCCATGGTGCCCGCGCTGATGCGGTTGGCGATCTTCATGGCGCGCGGGCTCTTGAGCAGCTTGCGCGCCTGCGCCGCCGCCAGCACCCAGGAAAGGTCGATGGCGACCAGCACGGCGGCCATGGTCGCGGTCAGTTCCAGCCAGCCGACGACGGTGACCGAGCCGAGGTCGATGATGGTCGGCAGGAGCGCCAGGTAGAACATCATGATCTTCGGATTGCCGAGCGTCACGGCCATGCCGGCGAAGAACAGTTTCAGCGGCGAATCCTCCTTCGGCAGGTCGCCCGCCTTTGCCTCGACCGGCGCCGTCCACATCTTCCAGGCGAGCCAGGCGAGGTAGGCGACGCCGATCCATTTCACGACGATGAAGGCGAGGTGGAAGGTCTGCGCCACGACCGCCAGCCCGAAGACGGCGAAGGACAGCCAGATGCCCTCGCCGATCCACATGGCGAGCAGGAAGGGAAACACGTCGCGAAAACCCTTCGAGATGACGCGGGCGACGAGGGCCGCGATCGAGGGGCCGGGCGAGCCGGCGGCGACGAGCAGCGCGCCGGCGAAGATGAGGAGCGAGGTGAGGTGCATGCGGCAAATCTACGCCGGCTCCCGGCGTTCGCGCAAGCCGGCCCGGCAAGAGCCCAGGCCGTCAGACCGCAGCCGCCTCGATCGGTTCGGCGGCCAGTTTCGGCTTGGCCCGCGAGGCGATCAGGCATCCGGCGATGATGAGGAGGGCGCCTGTCATGGTCGACCAGGTGACGCTTTCCCGGAAGAAGACCCAGCCGAGCACGATCGCCCAGACGAAGGCCGAATATTCCGTCGGGATCAGATACTGGGCCTCGGCGCGCGCATAGGCCCAACTCATCAGGAAATGGCCCGCGAGGGCAAGCGCCGTCACCCCCGCCAGCAGCGGCCACTGATCGTGCGGCACGCCGGTGCCCAGCCATGGCGAGGCCAGGCCCAGCGTGATGCCGACGACGAGGTTCTGGAAGAACACGATCTCCAGCGGTTTCGCCACCAGTGCCTGTTGTCGCGCCAGGATCAGGTTATAGGCGTAAAGAACCGCCGAGGCGATGATGGCGGCCATGCCGAGCAGGGCGTCTGGCGCATAGCCGCTCTGGCCGAGCTTGCCGAATATGATGACCAGGACGCCGGCCATGCCGATGAGCGAGGCCCCCACTGCGGTGCGGCTGATCCTCTCCTTCAGCATGAGTGCGGCGAGGAACAGGGCGACGAGCGGGGCGACGAAGGAAAGCGCGATCGCCTCGGCCAGGGGCAACCGCCCCAGGCCGAAGAAGAATGCCAGTGCGACGAAGCTGACGATGACGCCGCGAACCGCATGCAGCCTGACCGCCTTGGCGCTCGGCCGGCGGCTGGATAGCGCCGCCCAGATCGGGCCGGCCGTCGCCGTCGCCAGGATCGAGCGCCACAGAAGGGCGTTGTAGGCGCCGATCACGACGACCAGCGCCTTGACCGATGCATCCATCGCCGACAGCAGGAAGATGCCCAGTGTGCAGACCAGGACGGCCGGCAGGGGCGAAGGCGCGGTCTTGATGCTTGTCACGATGGCGATCCGGCTGAACGGATCAGCCGCTAGAGGCAAACCGATGCCGCGCCAAGGATGCAGGCGAGGCAAACCCAAGGGCCAGAGAGGGTGGCTCAGAGGTGATGGCGTAACCATCCCCACCGGGCCTTGCACAAACCAGCGTAGAGTATTAAATCTAGCTTAAGCTAGCTTATCTGGAGTTCCTATCATGCGCACCGTTGCCGCCTTCGATGCCAAGAACACGTTCGGCTCGCTGCTCGACATGGTCGAGCGGGGAGAGGAGATCACCATCACCCGCCACGGCAAGCCGGTTGCGCGACTCGTTGCGCCTGTCGAGAAGATCGATCGCAGCGATGCGCTGAAGGCGGTAGAGGAGATCAAGAGGATGAGCAAAGGCGTTACCCTTGGCGGCCTGTCGATCAAGGACTTGATTAACGAGGGCCGGAAATGATCGTTCTCGACGCCTCGATAGTGCTCGCGTCGTTTTTCGAGGATGAGCGGACGTCGGCCGTCGTGGCCGTGATGAATAAGGTGGGCTCGTCGAGCGCATTCGTCCCATCCCTGTGGCCGCTGGAGGTGGCCAACGGCCTTCGGATAGCGATACGACGCGAAAGAATATCGCCGTCGTTCAGGGACGCCGCTCTCGTCCAACTGGCTAAATTGTCGATCAAGGTCGACCCGGAGACCAACACCCATGCCTGGCATGCGACGTTGCAACTGGCCGACCGTCGTGATCTGACGCCTTATGATGCCGCCTATCTGGAGTTGGCGCAGCGGCGACGTCTGCCGCTGGCCACGCTGGATCGCGATCTCGCGAACGCCGCCGAATCCGAAGGCGTGGCCGTTCAGGGCCTGTAATCCGAAACCATCGGCTTATCTTATGCCGCGCCGGCGACCTTCTGCTTTTCGAAGCGCTTGCGCTCGTTCGGGTCGAGATAGAGCTTGCGCAGCCGGATCGACTTCGGCGTCACCTCGACCAGCTCGTCGTCCTGGATCCAGGCCAGCGCACGCTCCAGCGTCATGCGCACCGGCGGGGTAAGCTTGACGGCCTCATCTTTGCCGGCGGCGCGGATGTTGGTGAGCTTCTTGCCTTTCAGCACGTTCACTTCGAGGTCGTTGTCGCGCGAGTGTATGCCGATGATCATGCCCTGGTAGACCTTGACGCCGGCGTCGATGACCATCGGGCCGCGATCCTCCAGGTTGAACAGCGCGTAAGCGACCGCCTCGCCCTGGTCGTTAGAGATCAGCACGCCGTTGACGCGACCGGGCAGCTCGCCCTTGTAGGGTTCGTAGGCATGGAACAGCCGGTTCATCACCGCCGTGCCGCGCGTGTCGGTCAACAGTTCCGACTGGTAGCCGATCAGGCCGCGCGTCGGCGCATGGAAGACGAGGCGCTGGCGGTTGCCGCCGGAAGAGCGCAGCTCGATCATCTCGGCCTTGCGCTCGCTCATCTTCTGCACGACGACGCCGGCATGCTCCTCGTCGACGTCGATGACGACTTCCTCGACGGGCTCCAGCAGTTGGCCGGCCTCGTCCTTCTGCATGACGACGCGCGGCCGCGACACGGCGAGCTCGAAGCCCTCGCGGCGCATCGTCTCGATCAGCACGGCAAGCTGCAACTCGCCGCGGCCGGAAACGTAGAACGAATCCTTGTCGGCCGATTCCTCGATCTTCAGCGCGACGTTGCCCTCGGCCTCCTTGAGCAGGCGGTCGCGGATGACGCGGCTGGTCACCTTGTCGCCTTCGGTGCCGGCGAGCGGCGAATCGTTGACGAGGAAGGACATGGTGACCGTCGGCGGGTCGATCGGCTGGGCGGCCATCGGCTCGCTCACCGAGGGATCGCAGAAGGTGTCGGCGACGGTGCCTTTCTGGAGCCCGGCGATGGCGACGATGTCGCCGGCCTGCGCCTCGTCGATGGGCTGGCGCTCGAGGCCGCGGAAGGCAAGGATCTTCGAGACGCGGCCGGTTTCCAGCAGCGTGCCGTCGTGATGCAGCACCTTCACGGCCTGGTTGGGCTTCAGCGTGCCGGAGGCGATGCGGCCGGTGATGATGCGGCCGAGGAAGGGGTTGGCTTCCAGGATGGTGCCGATCATGCGGAACGGGCCGGGCTCGACGGCCGGCGCCGGCACGTGCTTCAGCACCAGATCGAACAGCGGGGCAAGGCCCTGGTCCTTTGGGCCTTCCGGCTTCTCGGCAACCCAGCCGTCGCGGCCGGAACCGTAGAGGATGGGGAAATCGAGCTGCTCGTCGGTGGCGTCGAGGGCGGCGAACAGGTCGAACACCTCGTTGATGACCTCGGTCTCGCGGGCGTCCGGCCGGTCGATCTTGTTGATGACGACGATCGGCTTCAGGCCGACCTTCAGCGCCTTGCCGACGACGAACTTGGTCTGCGGCATCGGGCCTTCGGCGGCGTCGACCAGCACGATGGCCGAATCGACCATCGACAGGATGCGTTCCACCTCGCCGCCGAAGTCGGCGTGGCCGGGCGTGTCGACGATGTTGATGCGGGTGCCGTGCCAGTCCACCGACGTCGCCTTGGCGAGGATGGTGATGCCGCGCTCTTTTTCGAGGTCGTTCGAGTCCATGGCGCGTTCGGCGACGCGCTGGTTCTCGCGGAAGGCGCCGGATTGTTTGAGAAGCGCGTCGACAAGCGTGGTCTTGCCATGGTCGACATGCGCGATGATCGCGATGTTGCGGATATCCATAAGGTCACTCGGAAGCGTTGCCGCGGCGCCCAGCCGTCGCTTCCCGGTGGCGTTTTCCCCCCATGCATGCATGGAGCCACGGAAACGGAACAAAGCGCTGCTTTTTTTCGGTTGCGCGGCTCATACAGGTTTTTTCGCAATTGCGAAAGGGGACCTCGCAACCCAAATGACGGTTACCGATTGTTAAACGCTTGATGCGAAACTTTCATTAACCAATTGCGGAACCGGCACACGGCCGGGGCATTGAGGGCAAGATGGAACGCAGGATCGAAATCGTCGGCAGACTGCTTTCGCCACGCCTCGTCGTCGGCGCGCTGGCGCTGGTTCTGGTCGCGGGGGTTGCCCATTCGGCCGCGACGCGCGCCGATGTCCCGAAAATCGCCGCGGCCACGCAGGCGGAAGCGCTTTATCCCGACGCTCCCGACGGCGTCGACCCGGTGGTGACCGGCCCGGTCAGCGTTTCGTTCAGGCAGCGCCAGGCCGACGCCGGCTGCGACGAGGCCGTCTGGCCGAACGTGCCTGCTGCCTGCTACCCGAACTGAACCGCGCGCTCAGCGCGCTTCCTTCGCCATTTCCCTGAGGATCGTCATCGCCTCGGCCGCGCGTTCGGCCGGCACGAACAGATGGTCGTGATAGAAGCCGGAGACCGGATTGACGCCCATGCCGGCCGCCGCAAGCCGCGTGGTGATCGCGGCGAGGAAGCCGACAGCCTCCAGCGACGAGTGGACGTTCAACGTAATCATGCGGCAGCGGAACGTGTCGGCAAGCCCGGCCTTTCGTGCGGCGTCCTCGGTCAAGATGAAGGTCAGGGCCTCGTTTTCGCGAAACGTCATCACGGGGTCGAACCCCTCCGGTCGGCCCTGCGACAGCGGCACGGTTGCGAACACCAGCACCTCCGGCTGAAGCGCCGGCTGCATCGAGCCGAGCAGGGTCTTGAGGTCGGTTTCACCCGTCATCGTTGCCTTCCTTCGGCGGCGGTCCGCGCTTGGCGGCCGTCCTGCCCTTGGATCGAATCCCGCTCTCAATCGTTACAGGGCAGGCGGTGAACTTTCGAGAGAGGAATTCGACATGAAAAAGATGGTGGTTCTGATGGCGTTGCTGCTGCCGCTCGGTGCGTGCTCGCAGACCGAACAGGGGGCTGCCGTGGGCGGCCTGGGTGGTGCTGCCGTGGGTGCTGCGGTGGCCGGCGATCCGGTCGAAGGCGCCGTGATCGGCGGTGCCGTCGGCGCGGTGGCGGGAGCCCTGATTGGCCATGCCAGCGAGCGCGGCCAGTGCCGCTATCGCGACCGTTACGGCCGCACCTATGTCGCCCGCTGTCCGCGCGGCTACTGACCGAGCGCAGGCAGAAAGGAAAACGGCGGGCCTGAGCCCGCCGTTCTGGTGTTTCGGCCTGAGCCGGGTGCCTACTCGGCGCTCGCCTCGGCCGGAGCCGGTTCGGCGGCAGCAGCCGCGGCAGCGGCGGCGGCATCTTCCTGCGCCTTGGCGAGCAGGGCGGCGCGCTCCTGCGCCTTCTTGCCGGGCTGCGCCTTTGACGGGTTGTTGCGGGCGTCGCGCTTGGAAATGCCGGCCTGGTCGAGGAAGCGGGCGACGCGGTCGGTCGGCAGGGCGCCGTTGCCGAGCCAGTGCTTGACGCGGTCCTCGTCGAGCTTGATGCGGTCGCCGTCCTTCGACAGGAGTGGGTTCCAGGCGCCGACCGCCTCGATGAAGCGGCCGTCGCGCGGCGAGCGCACGTCGGCGACGACGATGTGGTAGTAGGGACGCTTCTTCGAGCCCGCGCGGGCCAGTCTGATCTTCAGTGCCATTGGTTGTCTCCTAGAAAGTCATGATTGACGGTTGGCTGCGCCGGCCGCCGGATTGTGCGGCCGGTATTCTTCATCCGCCGTTGGCGTCGGCGGCGATCTGTTCGTGGTGACGGATCACTTCCCTGATGACGAAGTTGAGGAATTTCTCCGCGAAATCCGGATCGAGATGGGCGTCCTTCGCCAGCCGGCGCAGCCGCTCGATCTGCTGGGCTTCACGGTTCGGGTCCGCCGGCGGCAGGCCGTGCGTTGCCTTGAGCACGCCGACCGCCTGGGTGCAGCGGAAGCGCTCGGCCAGCGTGTGGATGAGGATCGCGTCGAAATTGTCGATCGAGGCGCGGTAGCCGGCCAGCGTCTTGCGCGCTTCGGCCATGTCCTGTTCTTCGTTCATCGTCGGCTCACTTCTTCTTGACCCCGCCCGGGAGCCCGCCGGGGCCACCGAGGCCGGGTAGTTTCATGCCCCCCGGAAGACCGGGCAGTCCGCCGCCGCCAAGGCCGGGAAATCCGCCGGGAAGACCCTTCATGCCGCCCTTGCCGAGGCCAGCGGCTTCCGCCTGCTTCTGCAAGGCTTCGAGCTGCTTGGGGTCCATCTTCGACAGGTCGGGCATGCCGCCCATTCCGGGCATCATGCCGCCCGCCAGACCGCCAAGCCCCATCTTCGAGGCCAGCCCGCCCATGGCTGCGCGCATCATGCCGCCGCCTTTGCCCTTGCCGCCCATGGCCTTCATCATGTCGGCCATGCCGCGATGCATCTTCAAGAGCTTGTTGATCTCGGCGGCGTCGGTGCCGGAGCCGGCGGCGATGCGCTTCTTGCGGCTGTGCTTGAGGATGTCGGGATTGGCGCGTTCGGCCCTGGTCATCGAGGAGATGATGGCGAGCTGGCGCTTGAACATCTTGTCGTCGAGGCCGGCGGCGGCAAGCTGGTCCTTCATCTTGCCCATGCCCGGCATCATGCCCATGATGCCGCCCATGCCGCCCATCTTCGACATCTGCTGGATCTGCTGGGCGAGATCGTTCAGGTCGAACTTGCCCGACTGCATTTTCTTCGCCATCGCCGCGGCCTGTTCCGCGTCGATGTTCTCGGCCGCCTTCTCGACGAGGCTGACGATGTCGCCCATGCCGAGGATGCGGTCGGCGATGCGCTTGGGATAGAATTCCTCCAGCGCGTCCATCTTCTCGCCGGTGCCGATCAGCTTGATCGGCTTGCCGGTGACGGCGCGCATGGAAAGGGCGGCGCCGCCGCGGCCGTCGCCGTCCATGCGGGTGAGCACCAGGCCGGTGATGCCGACTCTGCTGTCGAAGCTTTTCGCCAGGTTGACGGCATCCTGACCGGTGAGCGAATCCGCCACCAGCAGGATCTCGTGCGGCGCCGACATCTTCTTGATGTCGGCCATCTCGACCATCAGCGGCTCGTCGATGTGGGTGCGGCCGGCGGTGTCGAGGATGACGACGTCGTGGCCGCCGAGCTTGCCCGCCTGCACGGCGCGCCTGGCGATATCGACCGGCGACTGGCCGGCGACGATCGGCAGGGTGGCGACCTTCACCTGCTCGCCGAGCTGGCGCAACTGCTCCTGCGCGGCCGGGCGGCGCGTGTCGAGCGAGGCCATCAGCACCTTCTTGCCCTGGCGCTCGGTGAGCCGCCTGGCAATCTTGGCGCTGGTCGTCGTCTTGCCGGAGCCCTGCAGGCCGACCATCATCAGCACGACCGGCGCCGGCGCGTTGAGGTCGATGGCGACGCCCTCTTCGCCGAGCATGGTGACCAGCTCGTCATGGACGATCTTGACGACCATCTGGCCGGGCTTGATGGACTTCAGGACGGCCGCGCCGACCGCTTTCTCGCGTACCTTGTCGGTGAAGGAGCGCACGACCTCCAGCGCGACGTCCGCCTCCAGCAGGGCGCGGCGCACTTCGCGTAGCGCCGCCGAGACGTCCGCCTCCGACAGCGCGCCACGGCCGGTCAGGCCGTTCAGGATCGAGCCGAGGCGTTCCTGTAGCGATTCAAACATTCTTCGTCCTTCAGTCCCGGGAATGAACCCGAGAGGTAGTGTCCCCACGCCAAAGGTCCAAGCGAAAGCCGGCGGGCAAAGCCCAAAACCAAAAAGCACCCGGGGGCGCATCGCGCTGCCGGGTGTTGGCCTCCGGGATCGTCTCAGGCCCTGAAAGGGCGCCCCGGTCGGCTTTCGCGAGAAGATCGTCGCGGAAAGTTGCGGCGTCTAGACAGGAAAAACGCCGCTGAGTCAAGGCCGGACGGCGGCGGGCGGCTGAAACGGCGCTATAGTGCGCCGAGCAAACAGGCGACGGGAGGAGATGTCATGGCCGAGGACACTGCGAAAATCCAGCCGTCCTTCCTGCCGTCCAACCATTCCGAGACGGTTACGGCGATCGTCCATTACTACCGCGCCGAGATCGCGCGCATGGCGGGCTGGCGCGAGCGCATCGACCAGACCTCCAACTGGGCGATCACCGTCGTCGCCGCGCTGCTGTCGGTGTCGCTGTCGACGCCGTCGTCGCATCACGGCGTGCTTTTGTTCGCCATGGTGCTGGTCTACCTGCTTTTGATGATCGAGGCGCGGCGCTACCGGTTCTTCGACGTCTACCGCTACCGGGTGCGCCAGTTCGAGCGGCACTATTTCGCGCAGGTGTTCTCGCCCGTGCCGGATTTCTCCGCCAACTGGCTGCAGATCGTCGGCCAGAACCTGCGCGAGCCGAAGTTCTTCATCTCCTACGGCGACGCCTTCTCGCGGCGGCTCAGGCGCAACTACATCTGGATGTTCCTGATCCTGCTGCTCGCCTGGGTGCTGAAGATCTCGACGCCGGGCCTGCAGGCCGAGGGCGCGCGCTCGACGCTTGTCCATTCGCTGAGCGAGATCGTCGCCAACACGCGGCTCGGCCCGATCCCGGGCTGGGCGGTGGTGCTGGCCGTCGCCGTCTTCTACGTCTGGCTGTTCTTCGCCTCACGCCGCGCGCTCGACGATGCCGACCAGAGCGGCTTCGGCGAGGTGCACGTCTAGGGCTTCTATCCCCGGTCGGCTTCGACCTTCAGCGGCGAACGCGGATGCAGCAGCAGCAGCGCCGTCAGGCCGGAGGAGACGATGCCGATCAGCGACAGGAGAAAAGCGTCGAGCGGCGTCCAGCCCGGCCCTTCCAGCGGCGGCGCCGTGAACAGGGCGAAGGCGTTGAAGCTCTGCTGGTGCGAGATGAGCAGGAAGCCGAAGAGGTTGTTGGCGAGATGGGCGCCGAAGGCCGCGCCGAGGTTGCCGGTGGCGTAGACCAGAAGCGTCAGTACGATGGCGAAGGCGCCGATGGAGATCATGACGCAGATGTTGATCGCCAGCGAGTTCGCCGGGCTCCAGTGCAGCGCGGTGAAGGCGATCAGCGGCAGGAGCGCCCATACAAGCGGGCTCCTGAAACGCTTCGCCAGGCCGCGCGGCAGGTAGCCGCGGAACAGCAACTCCTCCGACGAGGTCTGCACGAAGGCCAGCGCGGCGATGGGGACGAGTGCTGCGAGCCAGGCCGAGACGCCGATGGCGCCGCGCCCGATTTCCGGGTGCAGCAGGTAGATCAGCACCTCCGACACGACCGACGTGAGCAGCACCGCCACCGCGCCCTTGCAGAAGCCGGAAGCGGAAATGCGCCGGCTGTTGCCGAACAGGGCGGACAGTCTCTCGCGATGGAGGAGGCGCATGGCGATCCAGGCGCCGATCCAGATGCCGCAGAAGGAGGCGAGCACGGTCAGCACGCCGGTCGGCGTGGCGGAAAACGATGCCATGTCGGGCATGCCTGCCTCGCCGCCCTGCCAGCGTGAGACGAGGAAGATGCCGCCGACGATGACGAGCAGCGACGACAGCGCCCAGAAGATGACGATGATCAGCGTGCCGGCGATCAGCCTGGGCAGGGTGGCCCTCTCGCCGGCCGAGCGCCGGTAAGCTTCGAATGCGGCGGGATCGATGCTCAAGCTGTCCTCATTCCGTTCATGGTCCCGCAACCGTCGCTGCGGCCGGGCGTTCCGCACCATATGCGCATCGATCGGTAAACCAGTGATTGCCGGCACTGCCCGTCTGCGGCGGCGGACGTAAAATGTGGCCACCCTCACAAATATCCCTTGATCTTGGGCAAGTTGCCGCGTCGCGACCAATGACGGCGATGCGGGCAGGCGGTGACAAGCCCGCATTTCGCTGGCAAATTCGCCTCAGGGACGTGATTCAGGCAATCAGGAGAAAAGCATGGCAGTGCTTGCCAAAGGAAAGATCGTGTTCGCCGCCGCCGCTGTCGCGGCACTTGCGCTGGTGACGAACGCCCAGGCCGCCGGCAAATGCGGCAAGGACGGTGGCGGTTTCGACGCCTGGGTGGACGCCTACAAGGCGGACGCCAAAGCGCGCGGCATCGACACCGGCCCGCTGGCCGGCGTGAACTACGATCGCGGCGTGATCCGGATCGACCGCAGCCAGCACAAGGCCTTTTCCGGCACGCTGGAGCAGTTCATGGCGCGGCGGGCGCCTGCCTCCTACGTCAAGAAGGCCAAGGGCTACATGAAGTCCCAGGCGGGGCTCCTGAAGAAGATCGAGGCCCGCTACGGCGTGCAGCCGGAAGTCATCCTGGCGATCTGGGGCATGGAAACGGGCTTCGGCGCCAATTCCGGCAACAAGAGCGTCTTCGCGCCGCTTGCGACGCTGGCCTATGACTGCCGCCGCTCCGCCTTCTTCACCAACGAGCTGGATTCGGCCCTGGAGATCGCCCAGAAGGGTTACATTTCCGCCAGCCAGATGCGCGGCGCCGGCTTCGGCGAGCTTGGCCAGACGCAGTTCCTGCCGTCGAAATACCTGCAATTCGCCGTCGATTTCGACGGCGACGGCCGCCGCGACCTGATCCATTCGCGCGCCGACGTGCTCGCCTCCACGGCCAACTTCCTGCGCGGCCACGGCTGGAGCGCGGGCGGCGGCTACGGACCGGGCCAGACCAACTACGGCGTCTGGGCCGACTGGAACCGCGCCAAGATCTACCAGCAGGCGCTGGCGGAGTTCGCGCGGCGCATCGCCAACTGACAGCGCGGCGATCCACCTTTCGGGAGCCCGGCACCGCCGGGCTCTTTCATTTCACGTCGAGCGCGTAGGAGCAGCCGGCCAGGATCTTGCCGGGCAGGCCCTCCACCGTCGAGACATTGAGCGAGATGCGCGTCACGTAGGTGACGCCGCCGCTATCCTCGCTGACTTCGTGGATGATCTTTTCGCCGAGGAATTTTTCCGGGGTCGAGACGACCGGCACGATGCCGAGCCTTTCCGCCAGCTCCGGCGCGGCGACGCCTTCCAGGACGGCCATCGGGCCGGTGGACGTGAACGCTATCAAATCCGTCGAATGGCCGAAGGCCTCGATCGGCGCGGGAAGCCGGTATTGCTGCAGGAACGGATTTTCGCCGGCAACAGCCTTCCAGCCCAGCCCCGCGGCAAAATCCGGCTCGCCCGCCACCCGCAAGGCGAAGCCGTTGTAGCTGGCCACGTCGGCCCGGCACTCGATATAGGCCGGCAGATCCATGTTCGTCGGTCCCGCGTCCCGGCGACTGCACGCCGTCTTGCCAACAGCTATCGTATCGGAGAGGACAGAAAAAGGGGCCTGCGGATCGTTCCGCAGGCCCCTTCTTGAAAATGCGCGGCGTTGGCCTCAGCCCTTCAGCCTGGCGTTGCAGAGGCTGTAGTAGCCGCCGCCCTTCTGGATCCAGCGCAGGCCACTCAGCGAGCCGGAGTCCTTGTTGGCGTAGTACTGGTCGAGGCAGGTGTGCATGCGTGCCTTGCCGGCCGACTCGTCGGAATACTTCTTGGAGATGCCGGTCGGGAACTTCACGCCGCGCGGCGCCTTGACCGTCGGGGTCTCGGGATCGCCCGAGTAGTTGGCCTCGTCGATGCTGGGAACGCTGTCGTCGTCCGCCGCGCCGGCGCCGCAGGAGGCCTTGCGGAAGTCGTTCCATTTCATGCCGTTCAGCGAACCGTTGCTCTTGGCGGCCTGATACTTGGCGCTGCACTCGGCCATGGTCAGGCCCTTGCCGGCCTGCTCGTCGGTGCTGGCAGCGGCCTTGGTCGTCTTCTTTGCCGGCTTTGCAGCGGCGGCGGTGGCGCCGGCGGCGCATTCGCTCTTGCGGAAGTCGTTCCACTTCATGCCGTTCAGCGTGCCGGCGTCCTTGGCCGCCTGATACTTGGCGCTGCATTCGGCCATGGTCAGGCCCTTGCCGGCCGAATCGTCGTCGGCGCTGGCAGCGGCCTTGGTGGTCTTCTTCGCCGGCTTTGCAGCGGCGGCGGTGGCACCGGCGGCGCATTCGCTCTTGCGGAAGTCGTTCCACTTCATGCCGTTCAGCGTGCCGGCGTCCTTGGCAGCCTGGTACTTGGCGCTGCACTCGGCCATGGTCAGGCCCTTAGCGTCGTCGTTGCTCGCCGCGTCGGAGGACTTCTTCGTCTTCTTGGCTTTGCTGTCGTCGCTCGCCGAAGCCTTGGTCTTCTTGGCGGGCTTGCTGTCGGTGGCGGCCGCGTCCGAGCCGCACTCCGCCTTGCGGAACTGGTTCCAGGTCTGGCCGGACAGCGTGCCGGCGTCCTTGGCGGCGTTATACTTGGCGCTGCACTCCGCCATGGTCAGCGCGCTGGCCGGCGAGGCCAGGAACAACGCCACGACGGCGAGACCCGTCAATGTGGCCAATCGATGGATGAACATAGGTCTCTCCGTTAAAGCCGCCCGCCAATAGTCTCGCAAGACATACCGCCCGACGGGGTAGCGCACCAGCCCCGACATGCACGGTCCCTGCACGGACTGAATAGCTCTCGCATTTTTCGACATAATTTTGGCGAAACAACTCTTTCCTAAGGATTGGTGACAGAAGATCATATATTGTGATACCCGCGCGTGGGGCAGTTGTGGCATGTGGTGCCGCGGGCAAACCATTTAGGGGTCAAGTCCATGTCTGGACGTTATTTCGGCACCGACGGCATCCGGGGGCGCGCCAACAAGTTTCCGATGAACGCGGAAATCGCCATGCGGGTCGGCATGGCCGCCGGCCTTTCCTTCCAGCGGGGCAGCCATCGCCACCGCGTCGTGCTGGGCAAGGATACGCGCCTGTCCGGCTACATGATCGAGAACGCGCTGGTGGCGGGCCTGTGCGCGGCCGGCATGGACGTCTTCCTGCTCGGTCCTGTCCCGACGCCGGGCGTCGCCATGCTGGTGCGTTCGCTGCGCGCCGACATGGGCGTCATGATCTCGGCCTCGCACAATCCCTATTACGACAACGGCATCAAGCTGTTCGGCCCCGACGGCTACAAGCTTTCCGACGAGATCGAGGAGCGCATCGAATCCATGCTCGACACCGATGTCGAGATGGCGCTTGCCGATTCCGACGCGCTCGGGCGCGCCAAGCGCGTCGACGGCGTGCATGACCGCTATATCGAGTTCGCCAAGCGCACGCTGCCGCGCTCGATGTCGCTGTCGGGCCTGCGCATCGTCGTCGACTGCGCCAACGGGGCGGCCTACAAGGTGGCGCCCGCAGCCCTTTGGGAACTGGGCGCGGACGTGGTCGCCATCAACGTCGAGCCCAACGGCTTCAACATCAACAAGGAATGCGGCTCCACCCACCCGGCGGGCCTGCAGAAGAAGGTGCACGAGGTGCGCGCCGACATCGGCATCGCGCTCGACGGCGACGCCGACCGCGTGGTCATCGTCGACGAACAGGGCGAGGTCGTCGACGGCGACCAGATCATGGCGATGATCGCCCAAGCCTGGCACCAGAGCGGCCGGCTGGCCGGCGGCGGCGTCGTTTCCACCATCATGTCCAACCTCGGCCTCGAGCGTTTCCTGTCCGGCCTCAACCTGGAGCTTCACCGCACCAAGGTCGGCGACCGCTACGTGGTCGAGCATATGCGCGCGCACGGACTGAACGTCGGCGGCGAGCAGTCCGGCCATATCGTCTTGTCCGATTTCTCCACCACCGGCGACGGCCTGGTGTCCGCCTTGCAGGTGCTCGCCTGCGTCAAACGGCAGAACAAGCCGGTCAGCGAGCTGTCGCGGACCTTCGAGCCGGTTCCGCAGGTGCTCAAGAACGTGCGCGTCTCCAGCGGCAAGCCGCTGGAGGAGGAGCCGGTCAAGGCGGCGATCGAGGATGCGCGCAGCCGTCTCGGCAATACCGGCCGCCTGGTCATCCGCCCCTCCGGCACCGAGCCGCTGATCCGCGTCATGGCGGAAGGCGACGATTCGGGGCTGGTCGAGGCGGTGGTGGACGACCTCATCGGGATCATTTCAGAGACCCGCAGCGCCGCCTGATCCGCTCCATTTCCTTTTCTTGAAAAGCCCGCCGGCCGGCGGGCTTTTTCATGCGCGCCTGGCCGCAATGACAGCCGGCGGAAGCGGCGCGAAACCTTCGAACTTTAGCTATTCTTGGTTAATTGGCAGGGTTAAACGCCTTTTAACCTTTGCAATTCATTATCCACATCCGAAGTCAATCGCGTCCGGGGGCCGGTCTCCCGACGTCTCCCAGGGTGGCAAGGATGTTTTACCTGACAAGGAAACTGCTGCTGGCCGGCGCGGTCGCCGGTCTGACGGTGCCCGCGTTCGCGGCCGATCTCTACGAACCGCCCGTCGAGGAGGCGCCGGTGATCGAGGCGCCGGCCTATGAGCCGGTGGATTTCGGCGGCTGGTATATCCGCGGCGACCTCGCCTACCGCAAGTCGGAACTGCGTGGCGTCGACTACACGACCTACGGCTTCGACGACTGCAACTGCATCATCGTACCGGGCAGCAAATCCTTCGACTGGGCCAAGCTCAAGGGTGGCTTCTCCTTCGGCGGCGGCGTTGGCTACAAGGTCAGCGAGCATTTCCGCACCGACCTGACCGCCGACTACTGGTTCAAGTCGAATTTCGACGGGCATACGTCCGACTTCGTCTCGGAATCGACCGAAAAGTCGAAGATGAGCGCGCTCCTTCTGCTCGCCAACGCCTATGTCGACATCGGCACCTGGCACGGTATCACGCCCTATGTCGGCGCCGGCATCGGCGGCGCGAAGGTAAAGTGGGACGAGGTCTACGACCCCAATACGCCCGAGCACAATCCGGGCGCCTCCAACTGGCGTTTCGCCTACGCCTTGATGGCCGGCGCGTCCTACTGCCTGACCGACAATCTCATCTTCGACGCCGGCTATCGCTATACCCACATCCAGGGCGGCCGCATGTTCGAATGGGACGCTTCCAGCGCCGGCCCAGGCTACGATCGCGGCCTCGACAACCACGAAGTGCGCGGTGGCCTGCGCTATCAGTTCGGCGGCAATACGGGCTGCGCCGCGCCGCAGGTGGCCTACGAACCGGCGCCGGAGCCGATCTACACCAAGTAGAACGCTTTCTCTCCTATCATCGACAAAGGAAACGCCCGGCTCGACCGGGCGTTTTCGCATTTGGGGATGGCGCTAAGCGGATTACGGTGACGGGCGCCTTCCATCTCGGCTTGACGAAACGGAAACACGATGGGATAGTCATACACAAATAAAGCATATATTTCATAATAAGGGAACAGGGAGACGAATATGGGACGTCTGGTGAATGTCGCCGCGCTGGTTGCGGCGATGGTGCTGCCTGCGGCACACGGAGCCTGGGCCGATCCGGTCAAGGGCGGGGTGATCGACGTGGCGACCGTCGGCGAGCCGCCGACGCTGGATCCGATGGCCTCGACCGCCGATCTCGTCGGCATTGTCACCCAGCATATCTTCGAGACGCTCTACACCTTCGGCAAGGACTGGGCCGTCACGCCGCTGCTGGCCGCCGACATGCCGCAGATTTCGGCGGACGGGCTGACCTACACCATCCCGCTCAGGACCGGCATCAAGTTCCACGATGGCTCCGACATGGATTCGGCCGACGTCGTCGCCTCGCTGGAGCGCTGGGAGAAGATCGCCACGCGCGGCAAGCAGGCGGCGGAAGTGATCGCCGGTATCGAGGCGCCGGACACCAACAGCGTCAAGATCACGCTGAAGAAGCCCTATGCGCCGCTTCTGTCGCTGCTTGCCTTCAACAACGCGGCGGCCATCATCATCCCGTCGGAAAACGCCGGCGAGGACCCGCTCACCAAATTCGTCGGCACCGGCCCCTACCTGCTGAAGGACCGCAAGCCCGACCAGTTCATCCAGCTCGCCCGCTTCGACGGCTACAAATCGCGTGACGGCGAGTCGAATTTCTACGGCGGCGCCCGCAAGCAGTATCTCGACGAGATCCGCTTCGTGCCGGTGCCCGATCCCAACACCCGCGTCGAGGGCGCGGTGGCCGGCCAGTTCGCCTATGCGGACGCGCTGCCGGTGGAAGCCTATGACAAGATTTCCGGCGGCAAGACCAAGCCGGTTATCCTGAAGCCGTTCGGCTGGCCGGTCTTCGTCATGAACACCAAGGAAGGCCTGAACTCCGACATCCGCATCCGCAAGGCGGTGCAGGCGGCGCTGGCGCCGAACGACATGCTGACCGCCGCCTTCGGCTCGACCGACTTCTTCGCCGTCGACGGTTCGATGTATCCGGAAGGCTTCGCCTGGCACAACACGGTCGGCATCGACGCCTACAAGCCCGACGGCGATACCGAGGCGGCCGCGGCGCTGCTCAAGGAAGCCGGTTACGACGGTTCGAAGCCGCTGCGCATCCTCACCAGCCGCCAGTACGAGTTCCACTACAAGATGGCGCAGGTGGCGCAGGCCTATCTCGAACAGGCCGGCTTCAAGGTGAAGCTCGACGTCGTCGAATGGGCGACGCTGACCAAGAACCGCCAGGATCCGAAGCTGTGGGACATCTACATCACCCACAGCCCGTTCCTGCCCGAGCCGTCGCTCAACGGCTTCATGTCGGACACGACGCCCGGCTGGTGGGCGACCGACGCCAAGCACAAGGCGGTCGAGGCCTTCAACGCCGAGTCCGATCCGGCCAAGCGCGCCAAGCTCTATGAGGACGTGCAGAAGGTGATCTACGACGAGGCACCCATCTACAAGGTCGGCGACTTCAACGCGCTCGCCGCGCAGGCACCGAACCTCGAGGGTGTGACGCCGGCGCCGTGGCCGTTCTTCTGGAACGCCTGGCTGGAGAAATAAGCCGTTCCTCCCGCCTCTCCCGTGCCTTCGCGGGAGAGGCTGCCGGGCGCCGAAAAGTGCCGGCGCCCGGCATGGTCCCAGCGATGATGCAAGGATCGTGAGCCGATGCTGCGCTCCATTCTCAACAGGCTGTTCGGCATGATCGCGGTGATGGCGCTGGTCGTCACCATCGTTTTCGTCATCGTGCGCGTGACGCCGGGCGACCCGGCGGCCGTCATGCTCGGCCCCGACGCCACCGCCGCCGACGTCGCGGCGCTTCGGTCGAGGCTCGGCCTCGATCAGCCGATGGTCGTGCAGTTCGGCCGCTATGTGCTGGGCGTCGTGCAGGGCGATTTCGGCCAGTCGATCTTCCTCAACCAGCCGGTGACCACGGCGCTCGCCCAGCGCGCCGAGCCGACCTTCTTCCTCACCGTCTTCTCGCTGCTGATCGCCACGGTGATCGCGCTGCCGGTCGGCATCCTTTCGGCCTACAAGCGCGGCTCGGCCTTCGACCAGGCGGCGACGACGCTGGCCATGTTCGCCGCCAGCGTGCCGAGCTTCTGGCTCGGCCTGCTGTTCATCCAGTTCTTCGCGGTAAAACTCGGCTGGTTCGACACGTCCGGCTATGGCGGGCCGGGCGCCTCCTTCCTCGAGCGGCTGAACCACCTCGTCCTGCCGGCGTTGGCGCTCGGCCTTGTCTCGTCGGCGCTGATCACCCGCTTCGCGCGCGCCTCCATGCTCGACGTGCTCAACGACGACTATGTGCGAACCGCCCGCTCCAAGGGCATGAGCGAGTGGCGCGTTGTGCTCAAGCATGCATTGAAGAATGCGCTGATCCCGATCCTCACCGTCATCGGCCTGACAGCGGCGCTGCTGATCTCCGGCGCGGTGGTGACGGAGACGGTGTTCGGCCTCCCGGGCGTCGGTTCGCTGGTGGTGTCGGCGGTGCTGCGGCGCGACTATCCCGTCATCCAGGGGGCGCTGCTGGTCATCGCCGGCCTCTACGTGCTGGTGAACTTCGCCATCGACATGCTCTATCTCGCCATCGATCCGAGGGTGCGCTACTGATGGCCGCCGTCTCCGCACCCCTGCAAAGCGAACCCGGCCTCGTCGCACGGCTGATGGGTCGGCCGACCTCGGGCGTCGGCCTGGTCGTGCTGGTGCTGATCGCGCTGGCCGCCCTGCTGGCCCCATGGATCGCTCCCTATGCGCCGGCGAAATTGTCCGTCGCGCACCGGCTGGAGCCGCCGACGCTGCAACATCTGTTCGGTACCGACGATCTCGGCCGCGACGTCTTTTCCCGCATGCTCTACGCCGCGCGCACCTCGCTGTCGGTGGCGCTCGCCGTCGTCGTCTTCTCCTCCATCGTCGGCATCGTGCTGGGTCTGACGGCAGGCTTCTTCAAGAAGCTCGACACGCCGGTGTCGCGGTTGGTCGACGCCATGATGGCTTTCCCCGACATATTGCTCGCCATCGCGCTGGTCGCCGCGCTCGGCCCCACCGCCGTCAACGTCGTGATGGCGCTGGGCATCGTCTATGCGCCGCGGCTGGCGCGCGTGGTGCGGGCCTCGACGCTGGTGATCCGCGAACTGCCCTATGTCGAGGCCGCCCGCGCGCTCGGCGTGCCGACGCCGGTGATCCTGGTGCGGCATGTGCTGCGCAACGTCGCTTCGCCGATCCTGGTGCAGGGCACCTTCATCTTCGCCAACGCCATCCTGGCGGAGGCGGGTCTCTCCTTCCTCGGCGTCGGCATCTCGCCCGATATCCCGACCTGGGGCACGATGATCGCCGTCGGCCGGCAATATATGGACCAGGCCGGCTGGATCATGATGTTTCCGGGCGCCGCCATCGTCATCACCGTGCTGGCGCTGCAACTGGTCGGCGACAGCCTGCGTGATCTCCTCGACCCTCGTCTGGCAAAGGACATATGATGTTCGCCAATCGCTTCCCGCAAGCAGAACGCCCGCTGCTGATTCGCGGGGCAAAACCTGTCGGCTTCGGCTCCGGCCTGCCTGAAAAGCTGGATGTGCTGGTCGGCCGGGACGGCCGTATCGCCGAGATCGGATCGATGATCGCTGCCGGCGACGAGGTGAAGGTGATCGAGGCGAACGGCGCCTACATGTCGCCGGGCTGGACCGACCTGCATGTGCATGTCTGGTACGGCGGCACCGACATCTCGCTGCGTCCCGAACAGTGCGGCGCCTCGCACGGCGTCACCACCATGGTCGACGCCGGCTCGGCCGGCGAGGCGAATTTCCACGGCTTTCGCGAATACGTCATCGAGCCGGCGAAGGAAAACATCTACGCCTTCCTGAACATCGGCTCGATCGGGCTGGTCGCCTGCAACCGCGTCTCCGAACTGATCGACATGCGCTCGATCGACATCGACCGCACCATCGCCACCGTCGAAGCCAACCGCGATGTCATCATCGGCCTCAAGGTGCGCGCCAGCCACGTCATCACCGGCGGCTGGGACCTCACGCCGGTCCGGCTGGCGAAGAAGTTCAGCCGGATCCTCAAGCTTCCCATCATGGTGCATGTCGGCGAGCCGCCGCCGCTCTACGACGACATCCTGCCGCTGCTGTCGGAAGGCGACATCGTCACCCACTGCTTCAACGGCAAGGCCGGCGGCTCTATTCTTGAAGACGAGGACCTTTATCGACTCGCCGAGGACGCGGCGGCGCGCGGCATCGTGCTCGACGTCGGCCATGGCGGCGCCTCCTTCTCCTTCGACGTCGCCAAGGCGGCCCTTTCGCGCGGCCTGCCGCCGAAGACGATCTCGACCGACCTGCACAACCGCTCGATGGACACGTCGGTGTGGGACATGGCCACCACCATGTCGAAGGTCCTGTCGCTCGGCATGAAATTCGAGGATGTCGTCGCGGCTTCCACCATCGCGCCGCGAAAGGCGATCAAACTTCCGACCGACAGGCTTCTGGAAAAAGGCAAGCCGGCGGAATTTACCCTCTTCGATCTCGTCGATTCCGATGTGACGGTGAAGGATTCGCAAGGCGCCGTCTCGACGCTGCACCGCCTGTTCGAGCCGCGCCACGCCATCCTCGGCGCCGAAGCGGTCGCCGCGCATCGCTATGTCCCGGCCGAGGGGGCGACAGGCGAGGGCCATGTCTGCCCGCATTGCGGATGGAAGTCATGAGCGAAACGCTGGCCGCCGACACGATCCTCTCCGTCCGGGACCTGAAGACCTGGTTCGTCACCCGCCGCGTCACCGCCAAGGCGGTCGATGGCGTGACCTTCGACCTGAAGCGCGGCGAGACGCTGGCCGTGGTCGGCGAAAGCGGCTCGGGCAAGTCGGTCACAAGCCTGTCGGTCATGGGGCTGCTTTCGCGCCCCGGCAGGATCGAGGGCGGCCGGATCCTGTTTCGCGACCGCGCCGGAAAGGTGCACGACCTCGCCGCTTTCGGCCCTGCCGATTTCCGCAAGATTCGCGGCCGCGAGATCGCCATGATTTTCCAGGAGCCGATGACCAGCCTCAACCCGCTCTACACGGTCGGCGACCAGATCGGCGAGATGATCGCGCTGCACGAGAAAGTCAGCCGCGAGGAGAAACGCAAACGTGCGCTCGAGATGCTGAAGCACGTCGAGATTCCGGACGCGGCCTCCCGCCTGGACGACTATCCGCACCAGATGTCGGGCGGCATGCGCCAGCGCGTCATGATCGCCATGGCGCTGGCCTGCAATCCCTCGCTACTGATCGCCGACGAGCCGACGACGGCACTCGACGTCACCATCCAGGCGCAGATCCTCGACCTCTTGCGCCGGCTGCAACAGCAATTCGGCATGTCGATCCTGTTCATCACCCACAACCTCGGCGTCGTCGCCGAGATCGCCCACAACGTCGTGGTCATGTATGCCGGCCGCGTCGTCGAACAGGCGCCGGTCAACGACCTGTTCGCGCATCAGCGCCATCCCTATACGAAGGGGCTGCTGGCCTGTACGCCGAACGCCGGACGCGACATCGACGCAACCGGCGAGCGCCGCGCGCTCTACTCCATTCCGGGCTCGGTGCCGCCGATCACGGCGCTGCCGCCCGGCTGCGCCTTCGAGCCGCGCTGCGATTTCGCCATCCCGCCCTGCAAGGCAGCACCTCCGCCGCTGATGCCGGCCGGCAGCGACGGATTTTCCCGCTGCATCAGGAGCGCGGAGCTGTGAGCGCCGTCATCGAGATCGACCGCCGCACCGAGACGAAGCCGCTGCTTGTCGTGCAGGGCCTGACCAAGCATTTTCCGGCCCGCAACGGCCGCATCGTCCATGCCGTCGAGGACGTCAGCTTCGAGGTGAAGCGCGGCTCGACGGTCGGGCTGGTCGGCGAGAGCGGCTCCGGCAAGACGACTGCCGGCCGCGCCGTGCTGCGCCTGATCGAGCCGACCGCCGGCAAGGCGCTGTTCGACGGCGTCGACCTGTTTTCGCTGTCGGCGGCCGAGATGCGCGCCTATCGCCGAAAACTCCAGATCGTCTTCCAGGACCCCTTCTCCAGCCTCAATCCGCGCCTGCGCGTCGCGGCCATCCTCGGCGAGGCGCTCGACGCCTGCGGCTTCCCGCGCGGCAAGGCGCGCAGGGAACGCGTCGCCGAGCTCTTGACGCTGGTCGGCCTGTCGCCCGACCACGCCACGCGCTATCCGCACGAGTTCTCCGGTGGCCAGCGCCAGCGCATCGGCATTGCGCGTGCGCTCGCCGTGGAGCCGGAATTCGTCGTCGCCGACGAGCCGGTTTCGGCGCTCGACGTGTCGGTGCAGGCGCAGGTGCTGAACCTGCTCGGCGAGTTGCAGAAGAAGCTGGGGCTGACGCTGCTGTTCATCGCCCACGACCTTTCGGTGGTCGAGTACCTGTGCGACGAGGTTGTGGTGCTCTATCTCGGCCGGGTCATGGAGCGTGGCCCGAGCAAGCTGGTCTATGCCGCGCCGCGCCATCCCTACACCAAGGCGCTGCTCGCCACCGCGCCGGTGCCCGACCCGACGCGCCGGCGTACGCATGTGGCGCTGACGGGCGATATTCCGAGCCCGATCGCGCCGCCGTCCGGCTGCGTCTTCCGCACCCGCTGCCCGGAGGCGATCGCCGCCTGCGCCGAGACCGTTCCGCCCGTCGTCGAGATCGGCGACGGGCACCATGTGGCCTGCATCCGCCACGACGAAAGAGCCTGACCGGAGCCATGTCGACCACGGAAGCCGATCCTGAAGCGGGCAGGGCCGAGGCGGTGCGGACGCCGCGCCGTTCGCGCACCAGCGGCATCGACCGGGCGCTGCAGATCCTCGACCACCTGCAGAGAGAGGGCCGGCCGGCCACCGCCTACGAGATCGCCCGCGCCGTCGGCGCGCCGCTGTCGACCATCTACGTCATTGTTGACGACCTGGTCGACAAGGAGATGCTCGACCGCAAGGACGGCGGGCTGCTCTGGCTCGGGCCGCGGCTCTACCATTACGGGCTGACCTATGCCCGCTCGCTGGACCTGCTCGACGTCGCCGTGCGGGAGATGCACGAACTGGCGCGCAATTCGGGCGAGACGGTGCAGATCTGCGGCCGCGACGGCGACCATATGGTCGTGCTCGCCATGGAGGAGGGGTCGGACCATTTCCAGGTCACCTCGCGCGTCGGCACGCGCACGCCGCTGAACTGGACGGCGTCGGGCCGGCTTTTGGTCGGCCACCTGCCCGAAACGGAGCGGCTGGAGGTTTTCGGCCGCTCGGCCACCGCCTCGCCGACGGGCCGCGCCGAGACCGACAGGCAGCGGCTTGCCCACAGCGCCGCCGCCGCGCTCGATCATGGGCTGGCAATCCAGGCCGGCGAGTCCGATTTTTCGGTCGCCTGCATCGCGGCGCCCATCCGCGACTCGCAGGGTGCCTGCCGGGCTACGGTCTCCATCGTGGTGCCGGACGTGAAGGTCAGGCAGAAGGACCCGGACCTGGTGGGGCTGGTCAGGCAAAGCGCCCGGCGTATCGAGGCCCGGCTCGGCTGGCGGCGTCCGGACCGCGAAGCCGCCGCGCTCGGGGCGTTGCTGCGGGAATACTGAAGCCGTCTCGCAGAGGGGGGGGGACACCCGCATAGTGCGCCGCCCTCTGCCGGCAAGGGCGGACAGAATTATCTTTTTTTAACTAAGCCGCGCGTTCGGGCGGCGCTAGCCTGCCTGCGCGGACTGGGAACTGCCGGCGATCGTCGGGGGTATCGCGACACGACGGAACCGGACGGTTCGCGCATGCGACGGACGGCGGCGAGCCGTCCTCTCACCAAGGAGACGCGGCTATGCGCTCTTTCACTCCCAAGACCATCTTCATCGCTTCGCTTCTTGCAACCCTGCCTCTCGGCGCGGCCTATGCCAGTTCGGGGGGCGGCGACTACCCGAATCCCGCTGCCATGCAAGGGTCGCGGCTGTCGGCCGTGCTCAATCAGGCGGGGGGCGTCCGCGATGCCATCACCGACGCCCATAGAGGCCGCGAGATCGGCGCCAGCGAGGCCCGGATGCTGGAGAGCCGGACCGGCGGCGTCATCAGGACGGCGGAGCGGGTCGCGGCGGAGAACCATGGCCGGATGCCCGCGACAAGCTACAAGCAGGTCCTGCGCCGGCTGGACAATATCGACCAGCGGCTCCTCATGGATACGGGCAGCGGCTTCGCCATCGGCGACGGTGGCGATACAGGGCACTATCCGAGCGGCTGATTGCGCACGGCCCTGAAATTATGCCGCGGCGGGCTTCGGCCCGCCGCGTTTCCGCGGTGAAACGATCTATCTTCTTGTTTTAACTGCATTTGTGTGACGCCGGACGATTCTGCACGATTGCAAAACGCTCAATCGGTTTCGGCCGGCTTGCGATTGCCGGCGAATCGCGCTCCCTTCCGGGCTTCTCGAGCAGGAGCCCGCGATGTCTTTCCAGAAACTCGACGAACTCGGCCACAGGCTGGAGGCGCTGGAGCATGCGATCGCCATCCTCGGCGCCGACGAGGCGACGCACATGGCAGTCGGCGGCGGCGAGAAGCGGGCCGAGGCGCTGGCCTCTCTCGCCGGCCTCTATCACCGGCAGGCGACGGCGCCCGAGATCGCCGACTGGATCGCGGCGGCCGAGAGCGAGGCCCTGAACGACGACCAGGCAGCTGCGCTGCGCGAGTTCAAGCGCCAGCACACCAATCTCACCTGCCTGCCGGCGGACTTCGTCGAGCGCCAGACGGCGGCGCGGCTGCGCTGCGAGCAGTTGTGGCGGGACCTTCGGGCGAAGAACGACTGGGCGGGCTTCCTGCCGGCGCTCGAGGGCGTGGTGGCGCTGGTGCGCGAGGAAGCCGCCATGCGCGCCGAGGCGCTCGGGCTCCAACCCTACGACGCGCTGATGGAGCAATACGATCCCGGCAACCGCGCTGCCGAAATCGCGCCTGTGTTCGCCAAGCTGAAAGCTTTCCTGAAGGATTTTGTCCCGGAAGCTCTCGCGGTGCAGGAGGAGCGGCTGGCGAAGCGCCCGCTGAAGAAGCTGACGGGCAGCTATGCGGTCGAAAAGCAGCGCGAACTTGGGCTGGCCATGATGGCGGCGGTCGGCTTCGACCTCACCCACGGCAGCCTGTCGGTGTCGCATCATCCGTTCTGCGGCGGCGTGCCGAGCGACGTGCGCATCACCACGCGCTACCGCACCGGCGAATTCCTGTCGGCGCTGATGGGCGTGCTGCACGAGAGCGGCCATGCGCTCTACGAGCAGAACCTGCCGAAAGAGTGGTCGCACTGGCCGCTCGGCAAGGCGCGCGGCATGGCCGTGCATGAAAGCCAGAGCCTGTTCGTGGAAAAGCAGGTCGGCCGCAACCCGGCCTTCTGGCGCTGGGCGCTGCCGGTGGTCGAAAAGCATCTCGGCGAAGCCTGGACGCTGGAAGACATGCTGCCGCATGTCCACCATGTCGAACGCGGCCTGATCCGCGTCGACGCCGACGAGGTGACCTATCCGCTGCACGTCATCCTGCGCTTCGAGCTGGAACAGGATATCGTCGCCGGCCGTCTGGAGGCGGCCGATATCCCCGAGGCGTGGGACGCCGGGATGCGCGCCTATCTCGGCCTTTCCACCATCGACAATCCGGCCGATGGGCCGATGCAGGACGTCCACTGGTCAGGCGGCGCCTTCGGCTATTTCCCGTCCTATACGCTGGGCGCCATGATGGCGGCGCAGCAATGGGCGGCGCTGGTGAAGGACCATCCGGCCGCCGACGCCGACCTCGCGGCAGGCGACCTGACGGCGATCAACGGCTGGCGTCGCGAAAAGATCTGGTCGCAGGGATCGCGCTGGTCGACGCCCGAACTGATCGAGCGCGCCACCGGGGAGAAGCTGGAAGCTGGGCATTTCATCCGCCATCTCAAGCAGCGCTACGGCAAATCGTGATAGGGTCGCGCCGTCGCCAGTGCCGGAATGTCGCCTCGTGAGCGAGCCTGACAGCATCCCCACCGTCCACAGGATCGCCGAGGCGGTCACCGAGGCCGTGCGCGACGGCCGGCTGGCGCCGGGCCAGCGCCTGACGGAAACCGAATTCGCCGGCCGCCACGGCGTGTCGCGCTCGTCGGTGCGCGAGGCCTTCCGCCGCCTGACGGCCGACGGGCTGCTCGCCTTCGAACCCAATCGCGGCGTCACCGTGCGCATCCTTTCGCGGCGCGAGATCGACAATCTGTTCGCCGTGCGCGGCGCGCTGGAGGCGCTGGCCGTGCGGCTGTCCCTGCCTGCGTTGAAGGCGGCGCCCGAGCGGCTGCTCGCCCTGCTGGCCGAGATGGACCGCGCCGTCGCCGACAACGACATGCCGGCCTTCTCGGCGGCCAACGCGGCCTTCCACGCGCTGTTCGCCGAGGTCGCCGACAACGCCCTCCTGTCGGAAACGCTGACGCGGCTGTCCAATTCCATCTACTGGCTGCAATTCCGCATGCTGGTCGACCGCCGGCAGGTGTTCGACAGCCATGCCGAGCACCGGCGTATCGTGGCGGCCATTCTTGCGGGTGACGCGGGGGCGGCCGAGGAGGCCATGCGGACGCATGTCGATGGATCGCGAAAACTGGTCCAGCAGTTGCCCGACAGCCATTTCGCCGGATGAGGCTTGCGCCTTTGCTTATTGTCTGACAGGATTGTCGGACAATCATGGAGATGAACCATGGACGTCACCACCAGCTACCGGCCCGTGCCGCTGCCGGACTACCGCGAGCTTCCGCTTGAAGAGATGCGCGCCAATGCCGAGGCGTTCTATGCCGAGATGCGGGCGCGCCATACGGTGCGCGATTTCTCCACCCGGCCGGTGCCGCGCGACATCATCGAGACCTGCATCCTGGCCGCCGGCACCGCGCCGAACGGCGCCAACCATCAGCCTTGGCATTTCGCCGTCATCGGCGACCCGGCGATCAAGAAGCGCATCCGCGAGGCCGCCGAGATCGAGGAGCGCGCCTTCTACGAAGGCCGCGCCGGCGAGGAATGGCTGCAGGCGCTGGCGCCGCTCGGCACCGATGCCGACAAACCCTTCCTGGAAGAGGCGCCGTGGCTGATCTGCATCTTCGGCGAGCGCCGCAGCCGCTCCGCCGACGGCGTCAAGCGCAAGAACTACTACGTGCCGGAATCGGTCTCGATCGCCACCGGCCTGCTGGTCGCCGCCGTCCATCGCGCCGGGCTCGTCGCCCTCACGCATACGCCGAACCCGATGAGCTTCCTCAACGAGATCTGTGGCCGTGATCCGCACGACAAGCCCTACATCCTGATGGTGGTCGGCTATCCGAAGGACGGCGCGACCATTCCCGCGCATGCGATGGAAAAGAAGCCGCTCGCCGAGATCGCGACCTTCCTGTGAGGTGACGCGCCGCTGGACGGTCGATTTCCGGCGGCTGCATCTTTCGGCCGTTGACACGGGACAGGATGGTTGCCGACCATGGACCCGATGTGGAGGCCGCCTTGTCCCTGACCAACCAGGACCTGATCGAACTCGTCGCCTGGCGGCGCAAGCTGCACCGGCAGCCGGAGATTTCCAACGAGGAGGAGAAGACGGCCGGCGAGGTGGTCGCTTTCCTTGCCGACACCAAGCCGGACGAAGTGCTGACCGGCCTCGGCGGCCATGGCGTCGCCGCGATCTACGACAGTGGCAGGCCGGGCTCGACGGTGCTGTTCCGCTCCGAACTCGACGCCCTGCCGATCGAGGAACTGTCGGGCGTGCCGCACAGTTCTGAGGTGCCCGGCAAGTCGCATATGTGCGGCCATGACGGGCACACCGCCATTCTCGCAGCCCTCGGCCGGCAATTCGGGCGTCAGCGCCCGGCGAGCGGCCGTGTCGTCTTGATGTTCCAGCCGGCGGAGGAGACCGGCGACGGCGCCGCCGGCGTGGTGGCGGACCCGCGCTTCGCGGCCATAGCGCCGGATTTTTCCTTCTCCTTGCACAACCTGCCCGGCATCCCGTTCGGCGAGGTCAGGCTGAAGCCCGGCGTGGTGAACTGCGCCTCGCGTGGCATGCGCATCGTGCTGGAGGGCAAGACCGCGCATTCCTCGATGCCGGAGACCGGCACGTCGCCAATGCTGGCTGTGAGCCAACTGATGCCGGCGCTGGCCAAGCTCGGCGGCCGCGCCTTCAGCGACGACGATTTCGGCATGATCACCGTCACCCATGCCGAAATGGGCGAAGCGGTGTTCGGCGTCGCGCCCGGCCGCGCAGAAGTCTGGGCGACGCTGCGCACGCGGCTCGACGAGCGCATGGCTGGCCTCGTCGCCGCCGCCGAGGCGCTGGTGGGACGCGTCGCCGGCGAGCACGGCCTGACGTTCGCGGTCGACTATCACGAGATCTTCGTCGCCAGCATGAACGCGCCGTCGGCGGTCGACCATTTGCGCGCCGCGCTGGACGAGGAGGGCGTCGCGCATAGCGAGGAGGCGCTGCCGATGCGCGCCTCGGAGGATTTCGGCATTTTTGGCCGCAGCGCGCCGTCTGCGATGTTCTTCCTCGGCGCCGGCGAGCGGCATCCCGCTTTGCACAATCCCGACTATGACTTTCCGGATGACCTCATTCCGCTTGGCGCGCGAATTTTCATGCGCACGGCGCGCAATCTTTTGGGATAGATTTTATTCCGCCGCGCGGTCGAAGGCGTCGGCGCCGCTTTCGAACTGGAGCCGGGCGAGCGTGGCATAGGTGCCGCCCTTGGCGACAAGGCTCTTGTGCGTGCCTTCCTCGACGATGCGGCCATCCTCGATGACGAGGATGCGGTCGGCTTTCAACACCGTCGCGAGCCGATGGGCGATGACCAGCGTCGTGCGGCCCTGCATGAGATGCTCCAGCGCCTCCTGCACCAGCGTCTCGCTGGCGGCGTCGAGCGCCGAGGTCGCCTCGTCGAGCAACAGGATCGGTGCGTCGCGCAGGATGGCGCGGGCAATCGCGATGCGCTGGCGCTGGCCGCCCGAGAGGGTGACGCCGCGTTCGCCGACCTCGGTGGCGTAGCCGTCTGGCAGCCGGGCGATGAACTCGTCGGCGAGCGCGGCTGTCGCCGCCGCCTCGATCTCGGCATCGGAGGCGCCGGGCCGGCCGAAGCCGATGTTGTCGCGCACGCTGGCGGCGAAAATGGTCACGTCTTGCGGCACGATGGCCATGCGCCGGCGCAGATCGTGCGGATCGGTCGCGCGCACGTCGACGCCGTCGACGCGCACCGTGCCCGTCTCGGGATCGTAGAAGCGCAGCAGCAGCGAGAAGATCGTGCTCTTGCCCGCACCCGACGGGCCGACGATGGCGACCGTCTTCCCGGGCCTGACCGTGAAGGTCAGGCCGTGGACCGCCGCCCGGTCGGGCCGCGCGGGATAGGAGAAGGAGACGTTTTCGAAGGCGACGGCGCCTTGCGCTACGTCCGGCAGCTTCTGTGGATCGGCGGGGGTGGTGATTACCGGACGTTCGTCGAGGATCTCGGTCAGCCGCTCGGCCGCACCCGCGGCCTGGCTGAGCTCGCCCCACACTTCCGACAGTGCCCCCAGCGCGCCGGCGGCGAACACCGAATAGAGCAGGAACTGGCCGAGCGTGCCCGGCGACAGCGCACCCGACAAAACGTCGCGCGAGCCGAACCACAGCACCGCCACCACCGAGGAGAAGATCAGGAAGATGGCGAAGAAGGTGAGCACGGCGCGCGCCAGCACCGAAGATTTCGCCGCCGCGAAGGCGGCCTCGACGGCTGAAGCGAACCGGCCGACGACCAGTGTCTCGTTGGTGAAAGCCTGGAGCGTGCGTACGGCGCCGATCTGCTCGCTGGCATAGGCGGTGGCGTCGGCCAGCGTGTCCTGCGCCTGCCGCGACTTGCGGCGCACGGAACGGCCGAAGGCGACCAGCGGCAGCACGATCACCGGGATCGCGGCCAGCACCAGTCCCGACAGCTTCGGGCTGGTGACGACCATCATGGCGACGGCGCCGAGGCCGAGGATGATGTTGCGCAGCGCCACCGAGGCAGTCGCGCCGACGGCCGACTTGATCTGCGTGGTGTCGGCGGCGAGCCGCGAGACGATCTCGCCGGAGCGCGCGGCGTCGAAGAAGGCAGGCGACAGCGTCGTCACATGCGAGAAGACGTCGCGGCGCAGGTCGGCGACGACGCGCTCGCCGAGCGTGATGACGAAATAGTAGCGGCCGGCCGAAGCCAATGCCAGCGCCGCCGCCATCGCCACCAGCATGGAGAAGTAGCTGGCGATGAAGACGGAATCGGAGGCGGAAAAGCCGTGGTCGATCATGCGGCGCACGGCGACCGGCAGCGCCAGCGTGGTGACGGCGGCCAGCACCAGCGAGACGGCGGCGCCCGCGACGAGGCCCCTGTAGCGGCCGATATAGGGGCTCAGGCGGCGAAGCGGTCCGAGCGAACGCCTGCGGTCGTTTGCGCCGGTTTGCGCCATCGATCCTTTTCCTGACTGGCGGTCCCAAACGGGATTGTGATTCAAATCCGCCTGATGTATAGGCCGGCTGACCGTTTTGAAGCCGTGGCTTTCCATAGCTGCGGCTTCGAGTTTTAGAAAGAGGCGAGATCGACGCAGGCCGTCGCCGCCGTGCCAGCAGGACAGAACCGATGAAGGCCGATATCCATCCCGACTACCACGTCATCAAGGTCGTCATGACCAACGGCACCGAGTACGAGACGCGCTCGACCTGGGGCAAGGAAGGCGACACGCTGAACCTCGACATCGACCCCTCGACGCATCCGGCCTGGACCGGCGGCCAGCAGACCCTGCTCGACCGCGGCGGCCGCGTCACCAAGTTCAAGAACAAGTTCGCCAATCTCGGCATCTGAGCCGGACCGGACTTCGGACACAAAAAACCCGCCCTTGTGGCGGGTTTTTTGTTGGCGGCACTGCCGCCTTCTACCTGTCTCAGTCGCCCAGCAGTTCGCGCAGTGCCATGCGCTTGTAGGTTTCGACCATCGCGTCTCCCTCCTGCCTCCCGACGGAAACGGCCAGCCGCACCGCCGCCTCGCCGAGCTGCCAGACGAAGAACGCCGTCTGCCCTGCGGCCTCGCGGTCGCGGCCGGGCTGGGCTGCAAGCAGCGCCTCGACCAGAAGTGCCGCACTGGCGCGGCTGTCGGCCAGTTCCAGCGTCCGCAGCGTCCTGTCGGCCTGCGTTCCCGACCAGACGTCGCGCATGACCGGCTCGGCCAGGAAGAGCGCATAATAGGTATCGACGAGGTCGCAAAAGGCTTTCCGCAGTTCATCGGCGGTGCTGACCGGCGCCAGCGCCTCGGCGATGCAGGCCCGGCCTTCCGTGGTGATGCGCTCCGCCAGCGCGCGGATGACGGCGCTCTTGTCCGGGAAGAACTGGTAGAGCGAACCGATCGGCACGCCTGCGCGCTCCGCCACGTCCCGCATCTTCAGCGCGTCGCTGCCCTGCTCGGCGATCAGCTCGGAAGCCGCGGCCAGCATCCGCTCGACGCGTTCGCGGCTGCGCTGCTGGCTGGGCAACCGGCGCGCCTCTGCCTTTGCCTGCGCCGGCAGATGCGCGTTGACGTCGCTGTCTTCCATGGGAGCCTCGCCGCTTGACTTCCAGAATATGAGAGTTTATCACGTTTATCAAATATGAACATTACTCATATTGTGAGAAAACCAGTCATGCTCGCATCGCTGTTCGCCACCCTCACCTTGGCCGCCATCCTCGGCAGCGGGCTGATGGCCGGCTTGTTCTTCGCCTTCTCGACGGCCGTGATGGCCGCGCTCGCCCGCCTGCCGGACGGGCAGGGCGCGGCGGCGATGAACGCCGTCAATGTCGTGATCCTGAACCCGGTGTTCCTCACCGTCTTCATGGGCATGACGGTTGTCGCGCTGGCGCTCGGAGCCAGGGCCGTCCTTGGCTGGAGCCAGCCGGGATCGGCGTGGCTGCTCGCCGGCAGCGTCTGCTATCTGGTCGGGATCTTCGGCGTCACCGCCGCCTTCAACGTGCCGCTCAACGACGCGCTGGCGGCCGCGCCCGGCGATGCGCAGGTCTGGTCACGTTATCTTGCGGAATGGGTGCCGTGGAACCACGTCCGCACCCTTGCCGGCCTCGCCGCGCTGGCCTGCTTCGCCATGGCGCGGCAGTGAGGGACTAAAGCATGTCTCCCGAAAGTGGAAACCGGTTTCGGGACAAAGACATGCGAAAGACAGGAACTAAAGCGTACGGAGCGAATCTGAAAGATCGCGACACGCTTTAAGTCAGTCCTTGGCGCGCTCGACGTAGGAGCCGTCGGCGGTCATCACCACGACGCGGGTGCCGGCGGAGATGTGCGGCGGCACCGCGGTCTTGACGCCGTTCGACAGGACGGCCGGCTTGTAGGACGACGAGGCCGTCTGGCCCTTGGTCACCGGTTCGGTCTCGACCACTTCGAAGACGGCGCGCTGCGGCAGCACGATGGCGATGCCGACGCCTTCGTGTACGGACAGCGAAACCTTCATTTCTTCCTGCAGATAGGGCGCGGCGTCGCCGATCACGTCCTCGGCGACGGTGATCTGGTCGTAGGTTTCCGGGTTCATGAAGTGGAAACCTTCGGCATCGCTGTAGAGGAAGGTGTGCTCGCGGTCCTCGACATGGGCGCGCTCGACCTGTTCGGTGGTGCGGTAGCGCTCCGACACCTTCACGCCGTCGGAGATGCGGCGCATGTCGAGCTGCGTCACCGGCGTGCCCTTGCCGGGGTGGATGTTCTCGGCGAACAGGATGACATAGAGCTTGCCGTCCTTGTCGACGACGTTGCCCTTGCGGAGCGAGCTGGCAATGACCTTGACCATGAAATGTCCCGAAGCGTTCGTTGTTGCGCAGGCCCTTAGCGCATCTTAAAGCCTATCGCCAGTCTTCCCCGCAGATTCCGGATACCGATGACCGAAGCTTCCCCCTGGTGGACCCCGCATGTCCATGCCGATCGCCGCCCCCGCCTGATGGCGCGCAACCGCATCGCCGCCGCCTTGCGCGGCTGGTTCGCCGAACGCGATTTCGTCGAAGTGACGACGGCCGGCTTGCAGATCTCGCCCGGCAACGAGGCGCATCTCGCCGCCTTCGCCACCGAGGCGATCGCGACGGACGGCGCGCGAAAGCCGCTCTACCTGCACACCTCGCCGGAATTCGCCTGCAAGAAGTTGCTGGCGGCCGGCGAGAAGCGCCTGTTCTCCTTCGGGCCGGTGTGGCGCAACCGCGAGCGCGGGCCGCTGCACCATCCCGAATTCACCATGGTCGAATGGTATCGCGCCGGCGAGACCTATGAGAGCCTGATGTCGGACTGCGCCGCCTTTCTGAAGCTCGCCGCCGAGATCGCCGGTTCAAAGCGCTTCACCTTCCGGGGGCGCGAGGCCGACCCCTTCGCCGAGCCGGAACGGCTGACGGTGGCGGAAGCCTTTTCGCGCCACGCCGGCATCGACCTGCTGGCCACCGTTTCCGCCGACGGCTCGACCGATGGCGCCGCACTTCGCGCGGCGCTTGACGGCGCCGGCATCCGTAGCGCGCCGGATGATAGCTGGGCCGACCTGTTCAGCCGCGTCATGGTCGAGCGCGTCGAGCCGAATCTGGGGCAGGGCCGGGCGACCGTCCTTTGCGACTATCCCGTTTCGGAAGCGGCACTGGCGCGACCGAGCGCCCGCGACCCGCGCGTCGCCGAGCGCTTCGAGCTTTATTGCTGCGGCGTGGAACTCGCCAACGGTTTTGGCGAACTGACCGACGCCGCCGAGCAGCGCCGGCGTTTTGGCCTCGAGATGGACGAGAAGGAGCGCATCTACGGCGAGCGCTATCCGATCGACGACGATTTCCTGGCGGCATTGGCCGTCATGCCGGAAGCCAGCGGCATCGCGCTCGGCTTCGACCGGCTGGTCATGCTGGCGACGGGCGCGGCGCGTATCGACGACGTGATCTGGACGCCGGTGGCGGAGTGAGGCGGTTCGGAGACAAGCAAAAGGGCGAAGCGCCGACGCTATCCTCATCCCGCTGCCGGTTCCCTCTTAGTGCGAGGGAGGCAGGCCGCCAGCGTAGGTCCCCCTCTCCGTCTCGGCTTCGCCGAGCCACCTCTCCCCCCGTTCCGGGTGGAGAGGATAAGCCGGCCGCAAGGGCTTGACGCCCATCCTCTCCCCTACAAGGTGGGGGAGAGGTGGCGCCGCGAAGCGGCGACGGAGAGGGGGCCATGCGCCTTATGCGACTGCCCTTCCGCTCGCGTGATAAGTTGAGTAGCGAACAGCCGCGCTTACCGCACCTCAGCCATTCTTATCCGAATGCCCGAGCTCCTGCTCGGGCCACACCCGGTCGCGCACGCGGCGCTTCAGTTCGGCGGCATCGGGAAAGCCGCCGTCGCGCTTGCGCTCCCAGATCGGTTCACCGTTGCATTCGATCGCGAAGATGCCGCCGGTGCCGGGCACCAGCGCCACTTCGCCGAGGTCGGCGCCGAAGGTGGACAACAGTTCCTGGGCCATCCAGCCGGCCCGCAACAGCCATTGGCACTGCGTGCAGTAGGTGATGACGATGCGCGGCTTGTCTTCGGCCACGGAAAGCCTCAGGCCGCGCTGAGCTTGGCCAGCGTCGCCTCGTCGACCTCGAAGTTGGCGTAGACGTTCTGCACGTCGTCGTCGTCTTCCAGCGTGGCGACCAGCTTCATCAGCGACTGCGCGCGCTCTTCGTCGACGGGCACGTTGTTCTGCGGCTTCCAGATCGCCTTGACCGATTCCGCCTCGCCGAGCGCGGCTTCCAGCGCCTTTGAGACATCGCCGATGGCGTCGAAGGCGCAATAGATGGTGTGGCCTTCCTCGTCGCTCTCGACGTCGTCGGCGCCCGCCTCGATCGCCGCTTCCATCACCTTGTCGGCATCGCCGGCCGAGGCTGGGTAATAGATCTCGCCGACGCGGTCCCACATGAACGACACCGAGCCGGTTTCGCCGAGCGCCCCGCCTGCCTTGGTGAAGGCGGCGCGGACGTTGGAGGCGGAGCGGTTGCGGTTGTCGGTCAGCACCTCGACGATCAGCGCCACGCCGCCGGGGCCGTAGCCCTCGTAGCGCACTTCCTCGTAGTTCTCGGCGTCGCCGCCGGAGGCCTTGTTGATGGCGCGCTGGATGTTGTCCTTCGGCATGGATTCGGCCTTGGCCGCCTGCACGGCGAGCCTGAGGCGCGGGTTCATCGCCGGGTCGGGAGAGCCGAGCTTGGCGGCGACGGTGATCTCGCGCGCCAGCTTGGAGAAGAGCTTCGACCGCATGGCGTCCTGGCGACCCTTGCGGTGCATGATGTTCTTGAACTGTGAATGGCCGGCCATGAAACCCCTATGGTCTGTTCGCGGCTACCAAGCCGCCGAGCGTCCGCGAGGGCGCAGATAAAACAGCCTGGTATGTTGGTTGGGCAGCGGATTCTTCATGCGATCCGATGCTGGGAATGACGGGCTTATAAATAAATCGGCTCAAAACGTCCAGTCGCGGCCGTTACGCAAGTACAGCGGCCATCGCGCCCCGCCGCCGGAGACGCCTGCCGGTCAGGCTTCCATATCGGCCTTCAGCCGGTCGAGGATGCTCATGGCATGCGTTGCGTATTCGCCGATCCAGCGGTCGTGGATGCGCTTGATCGGCAATGCGTCGAGATGGTTCCAGCGCTCGCGCCCCTCGCGCCTGGCCACCACCAGTCCCGCTTCCTCCAGCACCTTGAGATGCTGCATGACCGTGCAGCGGTCCATGTCGGAAAACGTCTCGCACAGCGCGCCGGTGGTCCTCGGCCCGTCCTTCAGTTCGTCCAGCATCAAGCGCCGGCGCGGATGCGCCAAGGCCTTGAAAATGCGGTCGTCTTGCGCTTCGCTTGACATGTTATATTTTTATAACATAAGATTGTTGCAATCAAGCAAGGAGGCTGTGGATATGTCCATCGGGATCAGGGTTTCCGGCCGCATCGGCAAGCCGGCCGCAGAAGTGTTCGACGCCGTCGTCAATCCGAAGAAGCTTTCCGGCTACTTCACCACCATCAAGGGCGCCAGCGCGCCGCTGGTCGCCGACACGACGGTAACGTGGTGGGGCGAAGTCCCGGTCGAGGTCGACGAGGTGGTGCAGAACGAGCGCATCGTGCTGCGCTGGGACGCCCACGACGCCAAGCCGCCCTACAAGACCCGCATCGAGATGAATTTCGAGGCGCTCGACGACGGCGGCACCTTCATCACCATCGCCGAGACGGGCTGGCACGAGGACGAGACCGGCCGCAAGAACTCTTACATGAACTGCGAGGGCTGGTCGCAGATGCTGTCCTGCATGAAGGCCTATGTCGAATACGGCATCAACCTGCGCGACGGCTACTACCGCTCGGAGATGAAGGGCGAGAAGGCGACCCCCGATAATCTCTGAGGATTCCGGACCCGATCTGAGGGAGGATACGCATGACGACCGCGACACCGTTCCTGATGTTCGAAGGCAGGGCCGAGGAGGCGCTGAGCTTCTATTGCGAGACCGTTCCCGGCAGCCGCATCCTCGACCTGCAGCGCTACGATGCGAAGGGGCCGGGCAAGGAAGGCAGCGTCAGCATGGCGCGCGCCGAGATCGCCGGGCTGAAGGTCATGGCCTTCGACAGCCCGGTCCACCACGCCTTCACCTTCACGCCGGCGCTTTCGCTGTTCGTCGACTGCGCGTCCGAGGCCGAGCAGGAGCGGCTCGTCGCGACACTGGGCGAAGGCGGCGGAACCCTCATGCCGCTCGACAATTACGGCTTCAGCCGCCGCTTCGCCTGGGTGAACGACCGCTTTGGCGTGTCGTGGCAGATCAACCTGCCCTGAATTGGAAAGATCGGAGGAGAAAATGGAAGTCACGCAGCCACTCGTCGCCCGTGCCGCCATGCTGATCCGCCGGCCGCCGCCAGATTGCTACGAGGCCTTCGTCGACCCCGCCATCACCTCGAAATTCTGGTTCTCCGCCGGCAGCGACCGGCTGGATGCCGGCCGCCAGGTGATCTGGACCTGGGGCATGTACGGAGTCTCCTCCGCGGTCGACGTCAAGGAATTGGTGCCCGGCCATAGGATCGTCATCGACTGGGACGCCGGCACCGAACATGCCAGCATCGTCGAATGGCTGTTCGTGCCACGGGCCGACGGCGCGACCTTCGTCGATATCCGGAACCACGGCTTTACCGGAGAGCCCGACAAGCAGGTGCAGCAACTGGTCGATAGCACCGATGGCTTCTCGCTCGTCGTCGCAGGGGCCAAGGCCTGGCTGGAGCATGGCCTCAAGCTGCGGCTTGTCGAGGATCGTCACCCCGACATGCTGGTCGAGGGGTGGAAGCCTCGCTGACGGCAGTCCCGGCTTTCAGTGCCCGCCGCGTTTGGCCTTGCGGTTGCGCGCCAGCATGTTGAGTCCCTCGACCAGCGCCGAAAAGCCCATGGCGGCGTAGATGTAGCCCTTCGGCACATGGTAGCCGAAACCGTCGGCGATCAGCGTCATGCCGATCATCAGCAGGAAGCCCAGCGCCAGCATGACGATGGTCGGGTTCCTCTCGATGAAGTTGGCGAGCGGCGTCGCCGCCAGCATCATCACCGACACCGCGACGATGACGGCGATGTACATGATGGCGATCTCGTCGGTCATGCCGACCGCCGTGATGATAGAATCGATCGAGAAGACGAGGTCGAGCAGCAGGATCTGGGCGATCGCCCCGGCAAGCGAAAGCTGAAGCGTCTTGGCCAGCGACGGATCGTCATGCTCGGCCGGATCGACGGTGTGGTGGATTTCCTTGGTCGCCTTCCAGACGAGAAAGAGGCCGCCGGCGACGAGGATCATGTCGCGCCACGAGAAGCCGTGGCCAAAGGCGGTGAAGACCGGCGTGGTGAGCTGGACGATGATCGAGATCGTCGCCAAAAGGATCAGCCGCATGACGAGCGCGGCCGAGATGCCGAGGCGTCGCGCCGGCACCTGCTGATCCTTCGGCAGCTTGTTGGTGAGGATGGAGATGAAGATCAGATTGTCGATGCCGAGCACGATCTCCAGCACCACCAGCGTCAGAAGCGCGGCCCATGCGGTGGGATCGTGAACGAAGGCGAAATAGGGGCCGAGGAAATCGATTAGCGGCAATGGCGTCGTCCCGGTCAGGAGGTGGCGGCGTCAGACAGGCTTTGGTTGCCGGCAATTAGGTACGCCGCCGGAAAACTTCAAGTTCACGACCAGAAGGACGGCGCAGTTTCTTCCAGCCGCGGCCCGCGGCGGAAGGGCGCGATGCGCTCGGCCAGCCCCGTACGGTCGGAAATGTCGATGCCGACGCCGCACAGCGTCGCCGGCCCGTTGGCCGCCTCGAAGCGTCCCTTCGGCACTTTCGAGAGGAAGCGGTTCAGCGGTTCCTCCTTGTCCATGCCGAGCGAGGAGTCGTAGTCGCCGCACATGCCGGCATCGGAAATATAGGCCGTGCCGCCGTTGAGGATCTGGTGGTCGGCGGTCGGCTGGTGCGTGTGCGTGCCGACGACAAGCGAAGCGCGGCCGTCGACGAAATGGGCGAAGCACATCTTCTCGCTGGTCGCCTCGGCGTGGAAATCGATGACCACGGCGTCTGCCTGCTCGCCGAGCGGGCAGGCGGCGAGTTCGCGTTCGCCGGCATGGAAGGGATCGTCGAGTTCCGGGTGCATGAAGACGCGGCCCATGACGTTGGCGACCAGCACGCGCGCGCCGTTCTTCGCCAGGTAGACGCCCGAGCCGCGCCCCGGCGTGCCTTTCGGGAAATTGGCCGGGCGCAGGAAGCGCTCCTCGCGCGGCGCGAAGGTCAGCGCCTCGCGCTGGTCCCAGACATGGTTGCCGGTCGTCACCACGTCGGCGCCGGCGTCCAGCGTGGCGCGGAATATCTCTTCGGTGATGCCGAAGCCGCCGGCGGCGTTCTCGCCGTTGACGATGACGAAATCGAGCCGGAAATCCGAGATCAGGCCGGGCAATTGCTCCCACACCGCCGTTCGGCCCGTCTTGCCCACCATGTCGCCGAGGAAAAGAAGTCTCATGCCGTCACTCTGAAGCCAAGCCTCGCGACCTCGCCGCCGCTTGGCATAGGAGCCGCATCCCACCTTCCTTTTAGCCAGCGGAGGGGAAGCTTCGCAACCCGCTCTCCGTCAGCATTTCGGCGAGCATGACGTCGTGCGGCTCGTCCGGCACGCGCTCGACCTCCTGGCAGTCGAAGGCGACGCCGACGAGATGCGGCCTGCGGCCCTTGTCGTGCAGGCGCGCAATCGCCCGGTCGTAGTGGCCGGCGCCATAGCCCAGCCGGTGGCCGCGCCGGTCGAAGGCGGCGAGCGGCACCAGCATGATGTCGGGATCGAGCACGGCCGCCTCCGGTCCCGGCCCGGAGGTGCCGAAGCCGGTCGACACCATTTCGACGCCGCGCACCAGTTCGCGAAAGACGATGGTCTCGCGGTCGAGCACGACAGGCAGGCAGAGTCGCGCGCCCTGGTCGGCAAGTGCGGCCATCAGCGGGCGCAGGTCGACCTCCGAGCGGATCGGCAGGAAGCCGGAAACCACCGGACCATGGCTGAGGTCGATCGCCGGCGCATGCTCGGCCATGGCGAGCGAGGCTTCAATGCGCCAGGCCGGATCGAGCGCATCGCGGCGGCCGAGCGCTTCCATGCGCAGATGTTTTTTCAGGTCTTTCAGGGAGGTCATGATGTTCTCGCCGTGCTCGCTGTGTCGGTTTCCACCATGCCGCGATCCGCGGTTGTTCCGCAACGGTGGCGCGCTTCATCGATGCCACGCCATTCCTCGATCCTAAAAAGCAAAAGACCCGGCGCTTCGGCCGGGTCTTTCAAACTCGCTGCGGACAGGAAACCTTTACGCGGCTTCTTCCTGCTCGGTTTCCTCGTTGTCGGCCTTGGCGCCGCGCTTGGGACCCTTGTTCAGGTTGACCTCGATGAGGCGCACGGCCTCGGTCTCCGACATGCGGTTGACGGCTGCGATCTCGCGCGCCATGCGGTCGAGCGCGGCCTCGTAGAGCTGCCGTTCGGAATAGGACTGCTCCGGCTGGTTGTCGGCGCGGTAGAGGTCGCGCACGACTTCCGAGATGGAGATCAGGTCGCCGGAATTGATCTTGGCATCGTATTCCTGCGCGCGGCGCGACCACATGGTGCGCTTGACACGGGCGCGGCCCTGCACGACCTTCAGCGCGCGGTCGACGTAATCGGTCTCGGAAAGCTTGCGCATGCCGATGGAGGTCGCCTTGGCGACCGGCACCTTGAGGCGCATCTTGTCCTTCTGGAAGTCGATGACGAACAGTTCCAGCTTCATGCCCGCCACTTCCTGCTCGTCGATGGAGACGATCTGGCCGACGCCGTGGGCGGGGTAGACGATGAACTCGCCGGTCTTGAAGCCGTGGCGGACGGCCGATGCTGCGGACTTCTTCTGCGGGGTTGCTGTTGCCATTACGCCCTGAACTCCTTGTTGTGGCGCCGGCGGGGCTGCCGACTGAACTCAAGCGGGCCGGTTTCGTTCCGGCCTTGCCGCATGACAGGTGTGTTCCGGGGAAGACAGGGCCGGCATGTTGCAAGGCAACGGCCTGACCCAGATCACTCTGGCCCGGACTCTGAAACCCACCTTTCAGTGATTAGGCGTTGGCGCCATCAATCGACGTGTGTCACCGGCATGATGGCTATAGGTAGCACAAAAAGTCGGAAGAATCAAGAATTTGCTGCATGCGCGAAGAGCGGACGGGCGGATCGTCGGCAAAACGACCAGCCCGCCGCCGTGGTGACGTTGCGTCAATTCGGCGCCTGCACGGCGCCCCGTCAGTCGCCGCCGCCGGGCTCGGGCGAAAAGTATTTCTCGAACTTGCCTTCCTCGCCGTCGAACTGCTTGGCGTCCGCCGGCGCGTCCTTCTTGGTGGCGATGTTGGGCCACTTGTCGGCGTATTCGGCGTTGACCTGGAGCCATTTGTCGAGGCCGCCGTCGGTGTCGGGCTTGATCGCGTCTGCCGGGCATTCCGGCTCGCACACGCCGCAGTCGATGCACTCGTCGGGATGGATGACGAGCATGTTCTCGCCTTCGTAGAAGCAATCGACCGGACAGACCTCGACGCAGTCCATGTACTTGCACTTGATGCAGTTGTCGGTCACGACATAGGTCATGGGTCGGCTCCGGAACGCCGTCTTTTCAATGTTTTCGGCGGTGAGGTAACGTCTTTGCCGGCGCCTTGCAAGGCCGTGTCTCGTCGCAGGCGCGGCCCAGCCGCGAATGGTTTTTGCGCCAGAACCGCGCTGGGACCTCCCGAACGGGATCGCGAAAAGCGTGCCGGAGCGCTTTACCGGGAAGAGGCGGTCACTCGTCGCCGATGAGACGGTCGGTCTGCCGGCGCTCCTTCTTCGTCGGCCGGCCGCTGCCCGCCTCGCGGATCGGCGCGACCGCATCCGGCAGGGCGGGGTCGTGCGCGGCGGGCGCCGGCGAGATATCCTCGTAGAGGGTGCGCGCCTCCTCGGCGGGGCCGCGCCGGATGCCGGGCGCCAGCACCTTCCAGACGAGGATGCGCCGGTCGAGCGCGATGGTGAGCACGTCGCCGGCCTTGACCGTGTCGGAAGCCTGCGCCGCTTTGTCGCGATTGACGCGCACGCGCCCGGCGACGACCAGCTTGGCTGCCAGCGAGCGCGATTTCACCGCACGGGCGAAGACCAGCCATTTGTCGATGCGCTGGCGGCCCTCGGCGACCATGCCGTCAAAGACCGGCCGCAGCGGCCGATGACGCGGCTGCCGGCATCTACTTCTTCAACTGGTCGCGCAGGGCGGCGAGCTTGGCGAAGGGCGAATCCGGATCGAAGCGGGCGGGGCGTTCCTCGCGCGGCTTTTGCTGGAAGGCCGGCTTGCCGCCCGGTCCGCCGTCCTTGCCGCCCGCTGCCCTGTCATGGCGGCGGTTGTCGGGCTTGCCCTTGCGGTCCGGTCGGCCGTCGCGGCGATGATCCGGCCGCTCGCCCTGTGGCCGTCCGTGACGGCGTTCGCCCTGCTCGCCCTGTCCGTCCTGCGGCCTGCCGCCTCTCTTCCATCCGCCCTGCTTTTCGCCGGGCTTCTGATCATCGCCCTGTGCGTTGCCCGGCCGGCCATGCCGTGGACCGCCACGGCCGCGATGGTCGTGCCGCTGGCCGCCGCGCGGCCGGTCGAAGCGCTGCTGCCGCCACAGAAGGATCGGCTTGGGCGCCTCCGCCTCGGCGGCTTCGGCTTGCTGGGCTTCGGCAGGTGCAGTCTCGTCAGCCGTAGCGGTATCCTTCGCCTCGACGGCGGTGGCCGCTGCGTCCTCCCCCTTGAGGGGAGGGTGGCCCGAAGGGCCGGGAGGGGTCACCTCAACCGCTCCGACATCCTCATTGTGCAACGTCTGATCAGAAATCTCCGCAGATTCCGCAGAAGGAACGTCGAGCACTTCCGCACCGACCCCCTCCGCCCCCTGCGGGGGCACCTCCCCCTCAAGGGGGGAGGATAGGACGGCGCCGTCTTCGGCGGCCTCATCGGTTTGCACGGCTGAGTCCGCCGAAACTTCCGCTGATACCGACGCTTCCGTCGTTTCAGCCGCAGCAGCTTCAGCCGCTTTGGCGGCATCCGCCGCCGCTTTCGCCTCAGCGGCCGCCTGTGCGGCGGCGTCGATGGCTTCGAGCTTGGCCTTGACCTCTTCGGCCGGCTTCGGTTCGGCGCGGTAGCCGAGGCCCTTCAGGATCTCTTCCATGTCGTCGGCGGTGGCGCCGAGGATCGACATCATCGGCGGCGTGACGACGAAGGCCTGGCCGTCATAGGCGCCGTCGGGACGCGGGCCGGTGCCGGGCTTCCACATGGTGGCCGGACGGATCAGATCGGCGAGGCGTTCGAGGATATCGACGCGGACGGCGCGGCGGCCGAGGTTGCGATAACCGGCGAGCCGATAGAAATCCTTGTCGAAAGACTGGTTGACCACCATCGAGGTGCGCCCCGATGCGAGCGCATGGACGACGTCGCCGAAGCCGAGCTTGTCCTTGCCGTCGTTCTGGAGCGCCCACAAAAGCGTCACCAGCCCGGCCGGCGCCGGCTTGATCAGCGCCGGGATGAAGACGTGGTAGGCGCCGAAGCGCACGCCGAGCCGGCGAAGTGCTGCGCGCCCCTCCTGGTCGAGCGAGCGGATGTCCTCGGCGATCTCGCGGCGGTTGATCAGGCCGAGGCTTTCGACCAGACGAAAGGCAATGCCGCGCGCAATGCCGGTCAATTGCTCGGCAGTCTTCAGGTCGGCCAGCGGCTTCAAAAGGCTTTCCACCTGGAAATTGACGAAGCGTTCGGCGCGCGCCTGTACCTTGTCACGGGCAGCCCCTTCGAGCTGCTCGTCGGCCAAAAGGATGACGCGCGGCTTCAAGACATCCTCGCCAGCGACCAGCGTGCCGATGGGTGCGCCGATCCAGCGCAGCGTGCCGTCCGAGGCGAGCGCGATGTCGCCGTTGCCGGAAGCGGCGAAACGCTCCGCACGCGCCTCGAACTCGGCCGCCAGCGCCTTCTGCGCGGCGGTCTTCACCGCCTTGGCGTCCTCGCCGCCGGCGCTGGCGTCGGCGGTGAAGCGGAACCCCTGGAGTTCACCGACATGGTGGCCCTCGACGAGGACCGTTCCGTTCGGATTGATTTCGGCATCAAGCATGGTGTTTTCTCTAAGGCGCCGCATGAGGACGGAAGTCCTGCGGTCGACAAAGCGTTTCGTCAAGCGCTCATGCAGCGCATCCGACAATCTGTCTTCGATTTCCCTGGTCTTTTCCTGCCAGTGTGTCGGATCGGCAAGCCAGCCGGGGCGGTTCGACACGAAGGTCCAGGTCCTGATCTGGGCGATGCGATGCGACAGCGTGTCGATGTCGCCTTCGGTGGTGTCGGCGCGGCGCACCTGCTCGGCCATGTAATTCTCGTCGACATGACCATGCCGGGCAAGGTCCATGTAGATGGAGGCGATGAGGTCAGCGTGCTGGGCCGGCGCGATGCGGCGGTAGTCGGGCAGGGCGCAGGCTTCCCACAGGAGCTCGACCCGTTTCGGGTTCGTGGCCAGCGCGCGGATCTCGCCGTCCTTCGACAGGAAGTCGAGCGCCTGCGCGTCCACCGCCGGCAGCGCCCGCGCCAGGCCTTCGACCGGCGCGTTGGTCTCGATCGAGCGCATAAGCGCGTCGAGCGAGGAAAAGTCGAACCGCGCGGTGCGCCATTGCAGCACTTTTACCGGCTCGAAATCGTGCGCCTCGAGCTTCTGGACGAGGTCCTCGTCGAACGGATCGACCCGTCCGGTGACGCCGAAGGTGCCGTCGCGCATGTGGCGGCCGGCGCGGCCGGCGATCTGGCCGAGCTCGGCGGCGGTGAGCTGGCGGTACTGATAGCCGTCGAACTTGCGGTTCTGGGCGAAGGCGACGTGGTCGACGTCGAGGTTGAGGCCCATGCCGATGGCGTCAGTGGCGACCAGATAGTCGACGTCGCCGGACTGGTAGAGCGCCACCTGGGCGTTGCGGGTGCGCGGCGACAGCGCGCCCAGCACCACGGCGGCGCCGCCCTGCTGGCGGCGGATCAGTTCGGCGATGGCATAGACCTCGTCGGCCGAGAAGGCGACGATGGCGGTGCGGCGCGGCAAGCGAGTCAGCTTCTTCGAGCCGGCATAGGCGAGATGCGACAGGCGTGGCCTTGTCACCACCGAAACGCCCTTCAACAGCTTTTGCAGGATGCCGTGCATGGTGGCGGCACCCAGCAGCAGCGTCTCCTGCCGGCCGCGAAGGTGCAGGATGCGGTCGGTGAAGATGTGGCCGCGTTCGAGGTCGCCGGCAAGCTGCACCTCGTCGATGGCCACGAAAGCGGCGTCCGTCTCGCGCGGCATCGCCTCGACGGTGCAGACCGAATATTTCGCGCCGGCCGGCTGGATCTTCTCCTCGCCCGTGACCAGCGAGACCTTGTGGGCGCCGACCTTCTCGCAGAGCCGCGCATAGACCTCGCGAGCCAAAAGCCTCAGCGGCAGGCCGATAACGCCGCTCTCATGCGCCACCATGCGCTCGATGGCGAGATGCGTCTTGCCGGTGTTGGTGGGGCCGAGCACGGCGGTGACGTCGCGTCCCGACAGGATCAGCGGCTCGGTGGATTGCGGGCGAATGTTCATCGGTTCGGGGGATCGCCTCATGGTCGTACGGGGCGGACTGCCGTGACAGGCGACACATAGGCATTCGCGGCGGCGGGTGAAAGCGCAATGTTCAACAGGCGGTGCAAAACGACCTTTGAAACGGCCTCTCTATGCGTCGGAGTTAACAGATGGAACGAGTCTGGAACGAATCAGCGACGAATCGCTGACTCAGGCGGATTCACGCTTCGTTCACGGCTAGATGTGGATCGCGGCGAAGTGGTCCGTACCACATGCTGAATCAGCGGAACGGCCGGCCGGCCGGAATCCGCTGTCGGCGTTAACCTTTGCCGGCGTGCTTCTGCCGGCGACCCGGCGGCAGGTGCGGGTCGCCAAGTAAGATTATGGATTCGTTGATTTTTCCTAACGGGAATTAACGGAAGCCGAGGCCGGAAAGCCTGCCGTCGTTAACGTTTCGACCAAAGCCGGAACGAATCGGCGACGAATCAGAGATGGAACGATATTCCCGTTTCGTTCACCCCAACATCTTGTGTTGTCCACAGGCTATCCACCGAGGATTCACAGCTTGGGTAACGGTGACGGCGCGATCTCCACCGCCGGCGTTAACGTTCGCGTGCCGTATCGGCACAGCGGAAACGAAAAACGGGCCGCCGAAGCGACCCGTTTCTTAACCGGCTTTCCGTCGGTTCAGGCGAAATACTGCCCGCCGTTGGCTGAGATGGTGGAGCCGGTGATGAAGCCGGCCTCCTCGGAAGCGAGGAACACCACGCAGCGGGCGATTTCCTCCGGTTCGCCGAGGCGGCCGACCGGGATCTGCGGGATGATGCGCTCGGCCAGCACCTTCTCGTCGATGGCCTTGACCATTTCGGTGGCGATGTAGCCGGGGCAGATGACGTTGACGGTGATGCCCGCGCGCGCGCCTTCCTGAGCCAGCGCCTTGGAAAAGCCGATGTCGCCGGCCTTGGCTGCCGAATAGTTCGCCTGGCCTGCCTGCCCCTTCTGGCCGTTGATGGAGGAGATGGTGATGACGCGGCCGAACTTCCTGTCGCGCATGCCGCCCCAGACCGGGTGCGTCATGTTGAAGACGCCGCTGAGGTTGGTGCCGATCACCTCGTTCCACTGCTGCGGTGTCATCTTGTGGAACATGGCATCGCGGGTGATGCCGGCATTGTTGACCAGCACGGCCACCGGGCCTAGGTCCGCCTCGACCTGCTTGACGCCGGCGGCGCAGGCGTCGTAGTCGGCGACCGACCATTTGTAGGTCTTGATGCCCGTCTCCGCGGTGAATTTTTTCGCCGCCTCGTCGTTGCCGGCATAGTTCGCCGCCACCGCATAGCCGGCATTTTTCAGCGCGATGGAAATGGCGGCGCCGATGCCGCGCGATCCGCCGGTGACGAGTGCGACTTTGGTCATGAATGGTTCTCCTCCCAAATTCAGGGGAATACGGGAGTAAGGGAATAGGGGAGAGCGGTCGGTTCCGCTTCTTCTTCCCTTATTCCCCTACTGCCATATTGCCCTATTCCCTTATTGCCTCAGTTCATCGCTTCCACGCACATCGCCACGCCCATGCCGCCGCCGATGCACAGCGTCGCCAGGCCTTTTTTGGCGCCGCGCCGCTTCATTTCGTGGACGAGGGTGTTGAAGATGCGGGCGCCGGAAGCGCCGATCGGATGGCCGATGGCAATCGCCCCGCCGTTGACGTTGACGATCGACGGGTCCCAGCCCATGTCCTTGTTGACGGCGCACGCCTGCGCGGCGAAGGCTTCGTTGGCCTCGACGAGATCGAGGTCGCCGACCGCCCAGCCGGCCTTTTCCAGCGCCTTGCGCGAGGCCGGGATCGGGCCGGTGCCCATGATCGCCGGATCGACGCCGGCGGTCGCCCAGGAGGCGATGCGCACCAGCGGGGTGAGGCCGCGGCGCACCGCTTCGGCCTCGGTCATCAGAAGCGCGCCGGCGGCGCCGTCGTTGATGCCCGACGCATTGCCGGCCGTGACCGTGCCGTCCTTCTCGAAGGCCGGCTTCAGCTTCTGCATGGCGTCGATGGTGGCGCCGTGGCGGATGTATTCGTCCTGGTCGACGACCGTGTCGCCCTTGCGGCCCTTGACGGTGAAGGCAACGATCTCGTCCTTGAACCTGCCGGCCTTCTGCGCGGCTTCAGCCTTGTTCTGCGAGGCAAGCGCGAACTTGTCCTGGTCGTCGCGGGTGATCTGGTACTGCTTGGCGACGTTCTCGGCGGTGGTGCCCATGTGGTAGCCGTTGAAGGCATCCCACAGGCCGTCCTTGATCATGGTGTCGATCATCTTGTAGTCGCCCATCTTGACGCCGGCGCGCAGGTGCTCGGCATGCGGCGACAGCGACATGGACTCCTGGCCGCCGGCGATGACGATCTTGGCGTCGCCGGTGGCGATCTGCTGCATGCCGAGCGCGATGGCCCGCAGGCCCGAGCCGCAGACCTGGTTGAGGCCCCAGGCGGTCGTCTCCTTCGGCAGGCCGGCATTGATGGAAGCCTGGCGCGCCGGGTTCTGGCCCTGCGCCGCCGTCAGCACCTGGCCGAGGATGACCTCGTTCACCTCGCCCGCCTCGACGCCGGCCCGCGCCAACAGCTCGCGGATGACCGCCGCTCCCAGTTCATGGGCGGGGGTGGCCGCGAAGGCTCCGTTGAACGAACCGACCGCGGTGCGGGCGGCGCTGGCCACGACGATGGCATTGGAAGCGGGCATTTTTATCTCCAGGCTCCGGGAACGTTGGCTATCCTGACGACTTTTCTTGACCTTTCACGCCTTCGAGTCAAACCGGAAATCGGCCGCTTCGGCCCTTGCATCGCACAACGAGGCGATTGCTGCGCAGCATTTTGCCGGCTTGCGCGCTCCCGCACCGCACAAAGGTCTTGGATTCACGCCGGTTTTGCGTCTATCCTCGACCTTAGTTCAATTCGTCGCCGGCTGCTTACGCGCCGAAATCCGGGGAGGATGGTATGGCGGCAAAAGACGAACCGGTGGTGATCAAGAAATACGCCAACCGGCGCCTCTACAATACGGGCACCAGCACCTACGTCACGCTCGAGGACCTCGCCGAGATGGTCAAGCGCGGCGAGGACTTTTCCGTGCAGGACGCCAAGACGGGCGAGGACATCACCCATCCGGTGCTGACCCAGATCATCTTCGAGCTGGAGAACAAGGACGGGCAGAACATGCTGCCGATCCCGTTCCTGCGCCAGCTCATCGCCTTCTATGGCGACCAGATGCAGATGATCGTGCCGAGCTTCCTCGAACAGTCGATGATCGCCTTTTCGAAGGAGCAGGAACGCTTCCGCGAGCAGATGAAGTCGCCGATGGACATGATGAAGCTGGCGACGCCGATGAAGGCGATCGAGGAGCAGACGCGCCGCAACATGGAGATGTTCCAGAACGCCATGCGCATGTTCACGCCCTTCCCGGCGGCGGGAAGCGCGACGCCGGCCGCCGGCGCGCCGGAACCTGCAAGGAAAGACGGGGCGGAAGGCACGGAGGCGCCGGAGAAATCCGACGACCTGCAGGAACTGAAGGAACAGATCGCCGCCATGCAGCGCAAGCTCGACCGCATGTCGTAGGCAGTGGTCCTGGCCGCCCGGGCGAATCCGGACGGGCCAGTCACAAGCGCGGCATGCCATCTGGCCTTTGCATGCAGCCTTTCTCCCGCCTAACCTAGCCCCGCATCCTGCAATCGGGCCGCCGCAGGCGTCCCAGCCAAGCCGAAAGCCGACCATGACCGACCAGACCCTCGTCCCCGTCTTCGACGGCCACAACGACACGTTGCTCAAGCTCTACAAGGCCAAGGAGGCCGACAAGGAGAAGCTGTTCATCGACGGGTCTCCCGCCGACTGGCACATCGACCTGCCGCGCGCCCGCAAGGGCGGCTTCGCCGGCGGCATGTTCGCCATCTTCCCGCCTTCGCCGGAGAAGCGCCGAAGCGGCGATATGTTGAGCCATGACGAGCCGCTGCCGCCGCAACTGCCGCGCGCGACGGCGATCGATTCCACCATCGGCATGGCTTCGATCCTGTTCAAGCTGGAGCGCGCCGGCGCACTGACGGTCTGCCGCAACGCCGCCGAGGTGCGCGCCGCCGTCGCCAGGGGCGTGCTCGCCGCCGTCTTCCACATCGAGGGCGCGGAAGCGATCGGCGCCGACCTTTCCATGCTGGAGGTGCTGCATGCCGCCGGCCTGCGCTCGCTGGGCATCGTCTGGAGCCGGCCGAACATCTTCGGCCACGGCGTGCCGTTCCGCTTCCCCTCCTCGCCCGACATCGGCGACGGCCTGAGCGACGCCGGCAAGGCGCTGGTCAAGGAATGCAACCGGCTGAAAATCCAGATCGACCTGTCGCATCTCAACGAGAAGGGTTTTCGCGACGTGGCGAAGCTCTCCGACGCGCCGCTGGTCGCCACCCACTCCAACGTGCACGCCATCTGCCCGCATTCGCGCAACCTGACCGACTGGCAGCTCGGCGCCATCCGCGACAGCGGCGGCATGGTGGGCCTGAACTACGCCACCGGCTTCCTGCGCGAGGACGGCACCATGAACGCCGATACGAGCCTCGACCTCATGGTGCGCCATGTCGATGCGCTGCTGGCGGCGCTGGGCGAAGACCATGTCGGCCTGGGGTCCGACTTTGACGGCGCGATGATCCCGGCGCCGATCGGCGACGTGTCCGGCCTGCCGAAACTGATCGACGCCTTCGCCCGACACGGCTACGGGCGCGAGCTGATCGAGAAAATCGCCTGGAAGAACTGGGCCGGCGCTTTGGAAAAATCCATCGGGTGAGAAGCTGGTCGCCGAAGGCGATCCGTCGTGCCGGTGGCACGACGGAAAGCTTCGAACGCCGGGGAGCTGCGAAGCAGCGGGCCCCCGGCCGGGCAGCGGTGAAGCGCGCAGACGTAGCCCTCTCTCTTGAGGGCATGACTGTCGCATAGCACGCATTACCCCCTCTCCGTCTCGGGCTACGCCCGATCCACCTCTCCCCCACTTCGTGAGGGGAGAGGATGGGTGCCAAGCCTGAGGCCGGCGTATCCTCTCCACCCGGAACGGGGGGAGAGGTGGCGCGCGAAGCGCGACGGAGAGGGGGGCGAACCTCATGTGTGATTCTCATGGACGCCCCCATGACCGCCTCCCGTGACGCTTTCATCCTTGCCAACACCGCGCTGACGGCACCGCCGCATGTGCCGGAAATCTGCCTGCACCTTGCCGACGAGGCGCACGATCTGTGGCGTCGCACCGAGGAAGAGCTGGCCGCGATCGGCCTGCCGCCGCCATTCTGGGCCTTCGCCTGGGCCGGCGGGCAGGGGCTGGCGCGCTACGTGCTCGATCATCCCGGCACGGTGTCGGGCAAAAACGTGCTCGACTTCGCCTCCGGTTCCGGACTGGTCGCCATCGCCGCCGCCAAGGCCGGCGCGGCCAAAATCCTTGCCGCCGACATCGACCCTTTCTGCGAAGCGGCGATCCGCCTGAACGCGGCCCAAAACGGCGTGGCGGCCGATTTTTCGGACGAGGACTGGATCGGCCGCGACGGCGGCTGGGACGTCGTGCTGGCCGGCGACGTCTTCTACGACAAGCCCTTCGCCGAGCGCCTGCTGCCGTGGTTTTCAGCGCTCCATGCGCGCGGCGCCGAAATCCTGATCGGCGATCCCGGCCGCGCCTACCTGCCGAAAACCGGGCTCGAAAAGCTCGCCGTCTACGAAGTGCCGGTCACCCGCGCGCTGGAAGACGCCGAGGTGAAGCGCACGACGGTGTGGCGCTTCGGCTGACGGCAGCCGCCGGTCAGGCCTGCGTCTTCGCCGCTTCCGCCAGAATCCACTCGCGGAAGGCGGCGATGCGCGGATCGTCCGCTGCGCCCTGCGGATAGACGAGGAAATAGGCGAATTCCGGCGCGAGCCTGAGGCTGAGTTCGAGCGGCCGCACGAGGCGACCTTCCGCCAGATCGCCGGCGACCATGGCGGATTCGGCCAGCACGACGGCGCTGCCTTCGAGGGCCGCCTGCAACAGTTCGGAAGACGTGCCGAAAACCACGGTGCGGCTGTCGTCGAAATCGTCGATGCCGGCGGCCGCCATCCACATCGGCCAGTTCGGCCAGGTGATGCCCTGGCGCGACCATTCTATATGCGCCAACGTGTAGTTCAGCAGGTCGCGCGGCTCCCGGATCGGCGGTCCCGAGCGCAGCAGCGTCGGGCTGCATACGGGGCCGAGCACGTCGTCGAACAGCCGGTGGGCGGCAAGGCCGGCATATTTGCCGGCGCCGAAACGCACGGCGACATCGACGTCGTCCTGCTCGAAGTCGCGCAGGTCGGACGAGACATCGAAGCGCAATTCGATGTCGGGATGGGCCTCGCGGAAGGAGTCGACCCGCCGCATCAGCCATTTGGCGGCGAACTGCGCGTCGGCGCTGACCCGGAGCTGGCTCGCTCCGCGCTCCATCCTGCGCGCCCGCGCCACCGCGCGGCCGAGCACGTCGAGCGCCTCGGCAGAGGCTTCCAGCACGAGCTCGCCGGCTTTGGTCGGCCGGATCGAGCGGCTGGTGCGGGTGAACAGGACCAGGCCGAGCTGGTCCTCGATTTCCTTGATCTGGTAGCTGACCGCCGCCGGCGTCAGCCCGAGTTCGTCCGCCGCGCGGGTAAAATTGAGGTGGCGGCCCGCCGCCTCCAGCGTCCTCAGCGCGCGTGTTCCGGGTATCGGGTGCATCTCATCCTTCAAGGAATACTTGATGATCTGACAAGAACTACTCGTTTCTCTCTTTTGCTTCAATGGGTCATTGTTCACTCATCGCAGAAACAAAAAGCCTGGCTTGATACCGGGCCATGAAAGGAACAAGGCCATGACCAGCTATATCCTGACCCGTCCGGTTCCCCTCTGGAAAAGGCTGCTCGACGGTCTCGTCGATCGCCGCCCAGCCGCCGGAAACGTTCCCGTGGTGCCGATCCAGGAGATCGAGGGCTTGAGCGACAGCCTGCTCGAGGACATCGGCATCGATCCGCGCAGCGTGCCGCGCCCCTCGCACGAAGCGACCGTCAGTCTCGGACTCTCGGAGCGCGGCTGGATACCGGGCCGGCGCTGATCTTCAGAGCGGTTCTGATTTTAACAGAATCGGCAGAGCCGCTCTATCTCTTTGTTTTAGCCGCATTTTCCGGACGCAAAACCGTTTCACGCTTTTGCTGGAAATGCTTTAACGCACCACCTTGAGCACCGTGCCGGCGCCGAGATGCGGCAGAAGCCGCGCCATGGCGCGCGGGCTCACCGCCACGCAGCCCTCGGTCGGCGTGAAACCCGGCCGCGCCAGATGGAAGAAGATGGCGCTGCCGCGCCCGCGCCGGCGCGGCGAAATATTCCAGTCCAGCACCAGGCAGGCGTCGTAGAGCCGGTCGTCGCGCTTCATGCGCTCGTGACCGGCGCGATACGGGATTTTGACCGGCCGGTTGTAGTTGCGGTCGTCCGGCATATCGCACCAGCCGAGAGCGGCGCCGATCGGCCGCATTTCGAGCCGCGTGCGGCGCGCGCCGGCGAACCGGTCGCCGCGAAAATAGCCCGACAGGATGCGCATCGCCGCCAGCGGCGTGCCGCCGTCGCCTTCGCGCTTGTTCGCCACGATGCCGCCACGCCCCAGCGCGCAGGGAATGACCAGTTGTCCGGCCTTCATCAGCCCCTGCGTCGGATGTCCCGGGCGGGGGCGCACGACGATGGCCGAGAGCGCGGCAGGCGATTTTCCATTGCCGATCTTGCTCGCGCCGTTTTTCGGGTATGATCGTTTCACGGAACAAATCACTGTGAACGCCTGTTGTTGCGGTCAGCTTCCGCATAAACGGGCGACGGTCAACCCGCCGGCACTCGGCAAGACAGTTTTTTTATTGCGAAACAACGGATTGATCCATGACCTCACGCACCATCCTGATTGTCGACGACGACGATGACCTGCGCTCGACGCTGGTCGAGCAGCTGTCGCTCTACGAGGAGTTCGACATCCAGCAGGAAACGACCGCGGCCAAGGGCATCACTGCGGCCCGCGCCGGCATGGTCGACCTGCTCATCATGGACGTCGGCCTGCCCGACATGGACGGCCGCGAGGCGGTGAAGCTGTTGCGCAAGGGCGGCTATAAGGCGCCCATCGTCATGCTGACCGGCCACGACACCGATTCCGACACCATCCTCGGGCTGGAGGCCGGCGCCAACGACTATGTGACGAAGCCGTTCCGCTTCGCCGTGTTGCTCGCCCGCATCCGGGCGCAGCTGCGCCAGCACGAACAGAGCGAGGACGCCACCTTCGCCATCGGCCCCTACACCTTCAAGCCGAGCCAGAAGCTGCTCATCGACCAGCGCGGCGGCAAGGTGCGGCTGACCGAGAAGGAAGCCTCCATCATCAAGTACCTTTACCGCGCCGAGCAGAAGGTGGTGACGCGCGACGTGCTTCTGGAGGAGGTCTGGGGCTACAATTCCGGCGTCACCACCCACACGCTGGAAACGCATGTCTACCGCCTACGCCAGAAGATCGAGCGCGATCCTTCCAATGCTGAAATTCTTGTGACAGAAAGCGGCGGCTACAAACTGGTTCCCTGAGAATGAGCGCCTGGCACGGGAAGGCGCTACATTGTTAACCAGCTTGCTGGTCAAATGCCGAATCGGCGGGGGCGCGCGAGGAGGGAATGGCCTGACGGCCGGGGACATGATCGCAAATGGCGCTGGATGACGACGTTCGCATCCTCTCGCGCGTGGGGCTGTTCGAGGGCTTCACGCCCGAGCAGCTGCGCCTGCTTGCCTTCGGCGCGGAGACGACGGCGCTGCCGGCCGAGCGCAAGCTCTACCGCGAGGACGACGAGGCCGATTCGGCCTATGTCGTGGTCGCCGGCCGCATCGTGCTCTACCGCGAGGCGGACGGCGCGCATGTGCCCATCGGCTTCGCCGAATCGGGCTCCATCCTCGGCGAACTGGCGCTGATCGCCGACACGAGACGGCTCACCAGCGCCTCGGCGGCGGTCGATTCCGAAATCCTGCGGCTGAACCGCAAGATGTTCCGCCGCATCCTCGAGGAATATCCCGATATCGCCGTCCAGCTCCATCAGCGCATCGCCGACGAATTGCAGGCGCTGATCGAGCGCATAGAGCAGGTGGCGCCGCGCTTCGCCGAGTGAGGCGCGCGGCGGTCCCGTCAATCCAGGTCGAAGCGCGCGATGACCGGCACATGGTCGGACGGCCGCTCCCAGCCGCGCGCCTCGCGCAGGATCTCGTAGCCGGCAAAGGGCGGCACCAGATTGGCCGATGACCAGACATGGTCGAGCCGGCGGCCCCGGTCGGAGGCCTGCCAGTCCTGCGCCCGGTAGCTCCACCACGTATAGAGTTTCTGCTCGTAAGGCACGTTGAGCCGCATCAGGTCGACCCATTCGCCGGCCTTGCGCATCGCCTCGAAGCTCTCCGTCTCGACCGGGGTGTGGGAGACGATTTTGAGCAGCTGCTTATGCGACCAGACGTCGTGTTCGAGCGGCGCGATGTTGAGGTCACCGACCAGGATCGAGGAGGAAAAGTCGTCCTGTTCGGCACGAACCGCGTTCATCTCGGCGACGAAATCGAGCTTGTGCCTGAACTTCCAGTTGATCTCCGGGTCCGGCTCGTCGCCGCCGGCCGGCACGTAGAAATTATGCAACAGGATCGACCGGCCGCCGGCCGATACGCGCACCGACAGGTGGCGGCTGTCCTCGATGCCACAGAAGCGGCGCTTCTCCACCACCTCCAGCGGGCGGCGCGAAACTGTGGCGACGCCGTGATAGCCCTTCTGGCCGAAGATCGCGATGTGCTGGTAGCCGAGGCCACGGAAGGCATCGAACGGGAACAGGTCGTCCGGGCACTTGGTTTCCTGCAGGCACAGCACGTCCGGCGCCCGCTCGGCAAGCAGCCGCTCGACAAGAGGCATGCGCAGGCGAACGGAGTTGATGTTCCAGGTGGCGAGGGTGAAGGGCATTCGGTTGAGGCAGGCGTGAGAAAAAGACGGCGAACCCTGCCAGCCGTTGCGTTCAAAGACAAGTCGTCCGCTGCCCGCCGGCCGGTTGCCGGCTGATTTCCACAGGCGTTACGCGGTGGTCAACGGTTGCTTTTCTTCGCGTTCAGCTCACGGTTGGCCGTGTAGTCGATCTTGAAGGTGTCGGCGGCGAAATTGACGCCTTCCCTGGTGTTGAAGATCATCACCGTGGTGTCCTTGCCTTGTGCGTCGGTGATGGTCCACTGGCGCAGCTCGTAGGTCTTCGGATCGAACATCATGGTGATCTTCGAATTGCCGAACACCTGCTTGTCGGCAAGCTGGATGGTGGTCAGGTCGTCTTCCTGCTTGATGCCCGTCACCTTGCCGCCGGACAGGTCGATGCGGTCGTCGAGCAGGAGCTTGAGCGGCGTCTTGGACAGCGGGTAGAGATCGGAGGTCCTGAGCTTCTTGTTGAGGATGACCACCGACTGGCCGTCGGAGATGACGCGGAAATCGGAGGCGCCGTCATAGTTGAAGCGAATCTTGCCCGGCCGCTCGAGGAAGAACTTGCCGCCCGTCTGCTCGCCCTTGGGGCCGAACTGGACGAACTCGCCGGTCATCGTCTTCACGGCGGAAAAATGGTCGGCGATCTTCTGTGCCACGTCGGGCGCGGCGGCCTCGGCCGGCCCGAGCAGCCGCAGGCTGGGGGCGAGGTCGAGCGCGGCCGCACCGGCGAGCGCGAGGCCAAGGCCGAGCAGGTGCCGGCGCGTCGGGGCGAACGTGCTTGTCCGGGCAAGGCGATCTGTGGTCATGGCTCTCACGTCCTTATTTGCTGTGCGACAGTGTCTGGTCCCCCAGTTGGGCTGAAGTTTGGCGCCTGAAGAAACACGTTGCCGCGGCTTCGGGTTCCCTGTGGAGTGATCAGAACTTGTCGTCCTCGGTCGGCACGAGGATCTCGCGCTTGCCGGCGTGGTTGGCCGGGCCGACGACGCCTTCCTTCTCCATGCGCTCGATGATCGAGGCGGCCTTGTTGTAGCCGATGCCGAGTCGGCGCTGGATGTAGCTGGTCGAGGCCTTGCCGTCGCGCAGCACCACGGCCACCGCCTGATCGTAGGGATCGTCGGACTCGTCGAAATTGCCGCCGCCGGAGCCGCCCTTGCCCGAAGGCGCGTCGTCGTCTTCTGCCTCGTCGTCCTCGGTGATGGCGTCGAGATATTCCGGCACGCCCTGCAATTTCAGGTGCTGGACGATCTTTTCCACCTCGTCGTCGGAGACGAACGGGCCGTGGACGCGCTGGATGCGGCCGCCGCCGGCCATATAGAGCATGTCGCCCATGCCGAGCAGCTGTTCGGCGCCCTGCTCGCCCAGGATGGTGCGCGAATCGATCTTCGACGTCACCTGGAAGGAGATGCGGGTGGGGAAGTTGGCCTTGATGGTACCGGTGATGACGTCCACCGACGGACGCTGCGTCGCCATGATGACATGGATGCCGGCGGCGCGCGCCATCTGGGCGAGGCGCTGCACGGCGCCTTCGATATCCTTGCCGGCGACCATCATCAGGTCGGCCATCTCGTCGATGATGACGACGATGTAGGGCATCGGCTCGAGGTCGAGGTTCTCCGTCTCGTAGATCGCCTCGCCGGTCTGGCGATCGAAGCCGGTCTGCACGGTGCGCTGGATCTGCTCGCCCTTCTTCTCGGCCTGCGCGACGCGCTGGTTGAAGCCGTCGATGTTGCGCACGCCGACCTTGGACATCTTGCGATAGCGGTCCTCCATCTCGCGCACGGTCCATTTGAGCGCGACGACGGCCTTCTTCGGGTCGGTGACGACGGGGGTCAGAAGATGCGGGATGCCGTCGTAGACCGACAGTTCCAGCATCTTCGGGTCGATCATGATGAGGCGGCATTCCTCGGGCTTCAGCCGGTAGAGCAGCGACAGGATCATGGTGTTGATGGCGACCGACTTGCCCGAGCCGGTGGTGCCGGCGACCAGCACGTGCGGCATCTTGGCGATGTCGACGATGACGGCCTCGCCATTGATGGTCTTGCCGAGCGCCAGCGCGAGCTTCGCCTTGGTCTGCTCGAAATCGCGGCTGGCCAGGATTTCGCGCAGGTACACCATCTCGCGCTTGGCGTTGGGCAGCTCGATGCCGATGGCGTTGCGGCCGGGCACGACGGCGACGCGCGCGGCGATGGCACTCATCGAGCGGGCGATGTCGTCGGCCAGGCCGATGACGCGGCTCGACTTGATGCCCGGCGCCGGCTCCAGTTCGTAGAGGGTGACGACGGGGCCGGGGCGGACCGCGATGATCTCACCCTTGACGCCGAAATCCTCCAGCACGCCTTCCAGCAGGCGGGCGTTCTGCTCCAGCGCCTCCTTCGACAGCGAGGCGTCGCGCACGACGTTCTTCGGCTCCGACAGGAAATGCAGCGACGGCATTTCGAAATGACCGCTGGCGAGCATCGAGGTCTGCGCTTCGCGATGAGCGCGCACGCCCGGCTGCGGGCGCGGCGCCGGCGTCTCGACGCGGGTGGCGGCGTCGGAGCGGAAGGCGCGCACCTCGGTTGCCGGCGCCTGCGGCACATGCGCGGCGGGCTCCGGAGCGAAATCGTTGACGTCCTCGTCCTCGCCCTCGTCGTAGAAATCGGTATCGGCGGGATCGAGCGCGGGCGCGCGGCCGCCGACCATGGAGGCGAAGAATTCCGGCTCGACGCGGGCGCGGCCGGCCTGGCTCAGTCGCACCTCCTCCATTTCCGCTACCTCGACGCGCTCGGCGGCCCTACGCCAGGCGCTGCTGGAGGGCTGAGGGGCTTCTTCTTCGAAGCCGAACTCGTCCTGCCGGCTGCGGCGCTGCGCGGCGCGGCGGTGCAGGAAGGCGCGGAAGGACAGCCACCAGTGGGTGATGGCGCCGAGCGCCAGAATGCCCTCGTTGTCGTCGTCGTCTTCCTCCTCGAACAGGATCTGGTCGGTATCGGCCGGTTCGGGCCGGGCCGGCTCATCCTCCATCACGGCGAAGCCGTTGCGGCGCGCAATCAGCGCCGAGCCGTAGACGAACAGCCACAGCGCCGGGACGGCGAAGACGACGGCAAGCACGCCGGCGAGCAGGCCGGTGGGATAACCGCCGGCGAAGGCGCCGGGAATTTTCAGCACCATGTCGCCGAAGACGCCGCCGAGGCCGGTCGGCAGCGGCCAGGTCGGCGGCGGCGCGACGCAGCCGACGATGGAAGCGGCCAGCAGCGCGAAGCCGAACCAGGCAAACCCGCGCTTCGGCAGCTTGTCGACGCCGCGCGCGGTGAACAGGAAGAAGCCCCAGGCAACCGCCGGAACCAGCGCGGCGACCGCCGACAGGCCGAAGAACTGCATGGCGAGGTCGGAGAAGACCGCCCCGGCATAGCCCATCGCGTTGGTGACGGGGTTGTCGACGGCGTGGCTGAAGCTCGGATCGGCGACGTTCCAGGTGGCGAGGCTGGCGATGCCGAAGGCGACGGCGGCAAAAAGGCCGGCGCCGACCAGACGCCCGACCTGCCGGCGCGCGAAGGCGCGGATGCCGTGGCCCGTATCGGTCAGCGTGAGCGGTACCGATGCCCCTGAACGCATTCTATTCTCCGCCTATAAGTGCCTGAGCCGGTCGCGTGCGCATACCGGTGGAATCGTTGCGGCAGATTATTGGCCCGAGGGTTAAGGGCGCATTAACTATGCCGAAGCGGCTGCCCCTTATTCCGCAAGGCGCAGAGGGCGGCACCGTGCCGCCGCCGTGGGGAGCCTTGCCGGCCGGCCGTTGGCCTCAGCGAATCGATACTCGGACGGTCCGGTCGTTTGCCGTGCCGGACGCCCGGCGGGAACCCCGCAGGTCGATGGCGATCGTCAAGGCAGTACTTCGGATGAAGCGTCTACCGCCTTCGGCGGGGAGGGCCTTTTGTGATTTCGAGGCGCGAAGGCGAGGGCCTATAATGGCGCCTCGAGGGGCTGCCTCCAGATCGGGAGAAAGGCCATGGCAAGAAGGTACATAGACTGCCGCGAATTCCCGAGCGAGATGCAATGCAGCATCGCCATTTCAGCGGATCGGGAAGACGAACTGATCGAAGCTGCGGTGCAACACGCCGTTTCCGTTCACGGCGAAAAGGATACGCCTGAATTTCGCAAGGAGATTCGAAAGGCGGTGCACGAGGGAATGCCCGCGATGTAACCGCAGATCGCCCCGCATCCTCATGATGCCTGGGTTTTGCGGCATTGCCGCATCATCGCCCGTTCCGGCTCACCGGGGCGGGCTTTTTGCGCTTGCGGGCAGTCGGGCGCGAAAACCCCGGCACGGGTGCCGGGGCAATTCACCCGTAATCAAGGGCGGTTTCAGCCCCAGTACCAGACCCAGACGCGCTCGCGGTGGCAGCGCACGACGCGGCGGCCATGGCGCCAATAGCGCCGGCAGACCCGCCGCCAGACCCGCCGGCGACGACGCCGCGGCCGGTGATGCGGCGGACGATGGCGATCATGCCGGTACTGGACGTCGACGACGTCGGCTTCGCCGAGCGGCACGGCGTCGGCGCCGTCCAGTTCATCGAGGATGCCGTTTCCCTTGAGCACGCCTGCTGCGGCCTGCGTGGGACGGGCCATGCCCGCCACGGTCGCCGCGCCGGCAAGGCCGAGCAATCCGGTCAGGAACAATCGTCGATCCATGGAAACCTCCTGCTTGCATTTCAATCGAACACGACCCGCCGCCGAAGTCGAAACACTATGTCTTTCAAGCTGAACCCTTCGTGAACGCGCAGGGGGCCGCCTCGCAATAACGGGCGAACCCCTGTTGCCGTTCCGGAAGCGGGCTTCCTACTGCACCACTTCGCCGTGCTGGCTGACGTCGAGGCCCTCGATCTCCTGCTGGCCGGAGGGGCGCAGGCCGACGAGCGCCTTGACCGCGTAGAGGATCGCGGCGGTGGCGAGCGCCGTCCACACGATGGTGAAGACGATGCCGTAGAGCTGCGTCACCACCGAGGCGTTCTCGCCGAGGCTGTTGATCGTCTTGTCGGCGAACACGCCGGTCAGGATCGCGCCGACGATGCCGCCGACGCCATGCACGCCAAAGGCGTCGAGCGAATCGTCGTAGCCCAGCGCGTGCTTCAGCTTGACTGCGGCCAAGTAGCAGACGATGCCGGCAACGATGCCGATGACGAAGGCGCCGGTCGGATTGACGAAGCCGGCGGCCGGCGTGATGGCGACGAGGCCGGCGACGGCGCCGGAGATGATGCCGAGCACCGAGGGCTTTTTCGCCACCAGCCATTCGGTGAACATCCAGGCAAGGCCGGCCGTGGCGGCGGCGACCTGGGTGTTGACCATCGCGGCGGCGGCGAGTCCGTCGGCGGCCAGTTCCGAGCCGGCGTTGAAACCGAACCAGCCGACCCACAGGAGTGCGGCGCCGATCACCGCATAGACGAGGTTGTAGGGCGCCATGTTGACCGAGCCGTAGCCCTGCCGCTTGCCGAGAACGAGCGCGCAGACGAGGCCGGCGACGCCGGCATTGATGTGGACGACGGTGCCGCCGGCGAAATCGAGCACGCCGGCCGAGCCGAGGAAGCCGCCGCCCCATACCCAGTGCGCGATCGGCGCATAGACGACCAGCAGCCACAGGCCGGTGAACAGGAGCATGGCGGAAAACTTCATGCGCTCGGCGAAGGCGCCGGCGATCAGCGCCGGCGTGATGATGGCGAAGGTCATCTGGAAGACGGCAAAGAGATATTCGGGAATGTTTGCCACCCCCGGCGCCCACAGCGTGTCGACCGTGATGCCGGCGAAGAAGGCCTTGGACAGGCCGCCGACATAGGCGTTGGCGCCGCCGCCGTCCGAGAAGGCGAGGGAATAGCCGACGACGAACCACAGGACGGTGGCCAGACAGCAGACGGCAAAGCTCTGCATGACGGTGGCGAGCACGTTCTTCTTGCGCACCATGCCGGCATAGAACAGCGCAAGGCCCGGAATGGTCATCATCAGCACCAGAGCGGTGGAGACGAGCATCCAGGCGGTGTTGCCGGTGTCGAGGGCGGGTGCTGCGTCCTGTGCCAGCGCCGCCGTCGTGCCGGACAGGCCGAGCGCCAAGGCGCCGGCCAGCGCCGCCGGCCCGGTCTTCTTCAAGGTCGAAAAAAAGGTCATCGATCTCTCCATTGGGATGTCGTTTCGCGGCTCAGAGCGCGTCGGTGTCGGTTTCGCCGGTGCGGATACGCACGGCCTGGTCGATGCCGAAGACGAAGACCTTGCCGTCGCCGATCTGGCCGGTGCGGGCGGCGGCGGCGATCGCCTCCACCGCCCGGTCGGCCATGTCGGTGGCGACGGCGATCTCGATCTTGATCTTGGGCAGGAAGCTCACCGCGTATTCGGCGCCGCGGTAGATTTCGGTATGTCCCTTCTGCCGTCCGTAGCCCTTGACCTCGCTGACGGTCAGGCCCTGGATGCCGACGGCGGTGAGCGCCTCGCGCACCTCGTCGAGCTTGAACGGCTTGATGATTGCCATCACGATCTTCATCAGGTTTCACCCTTTCGCTCTTGCGGGTTCCCGCGTTCGCTTGATGTCGCCGGCTTGCTGCGCGCCGGAGATCGGACAAAGGGATTCAAGCTCCGTGCCAGTTGCGTGGCATGAGCGCTAAACCATTGAAGATGAAGGAAATCGCGAAGCGCGACAAATCACGCCTTCGCACGCGCAGCATAACGAACGCCTATCAAATAGGCAGCTGCAGAAAACCGCCTTTTATTTGTGCGGTCGCCTCAGGCGGATCAGACCTTCCTGCGCCGTAGAGGCGATCAGCGTGCCGTCGCGCGCATAGAGCGCGCCGCGGTTGAAGCCGCGCGAACCGGACGCCGAGGGGCTGTCCTGCGTGTAGAGCAGCCAGTCGTCGAGCGCATGCGCGCGGTGGAACCACATGGCATGGTCGAGGCTGGCGGCCTGGATGTCGGGATCGAACAGGCCGCGGCCGTGCGCGAAGGTCGAGGTGTCGAGCAGCGTCATGTCCGACAGGTAGGCGAGCAATACCGAGGACAGGCGCGGGTCGCCTTCGGGAACCGGGCCGGTCAGCCGGATCCAGACGTTCTGGCGCGGCGGCAGCCTGTCGCGGCTGGAATAATGCTTGAGGTTGACGGGCCTGATCTCCAGCGGCCGTTCGCGCGCCCAGAACTTGCGGATGACCTCGGGGATGTGCTCCATGGTCTTCAAGAGATCGCGCTGCGACAGCAGAGTCTCGGGCATCGGAACGTCCGGCGGCATGGGAATCTGGTGGTCGAGCCCCTGCTCCCGCACCTGGAAGGACGTTTCCAGCGAGAAGATCGCCTGGCCGTGCTGCACGGCCGTCACACGCCTTGTGGTGAAGGAGGCGCCGTCGCGGATGCGGTCGACCTCGTAGACGATCGGCACCTTGATGTCGCCGGGCCGCATGAAGTAACCGTGCAGCGAATGGACGTGGCGCTCGGCCGGGACGGTGCGCTGCGCGGCCACCAGCGATTGGGCGATGGTCTGGCCGCCGAACACGCGCTGCCACTCGACCTGGGGGCTGCGACCACGATACAGGTTGTGCTCCAACTCCTCGAGGTCGAGAATGTCGAGCAGCTCGTTCATGGCTGTCATGGCTTGCCCCTCCGGGATATCAGGCCGGTTTCGAACAGGATGGACGGGCAGTCAAGTTCGACAGGGCGGCGAAGCGGCGGAACGAAGCCGGAAAAGAGGAGCGGAATGGCCAGGCAGTCGACGGATGATCGCGCGGTGCTGGACGTCCTTGTGGCGGGCGCCGGCTATGTCGGGCTCGCCGCGGCCGTTTCGCTGAAGCAGGCACGGCCGAGCCTCGAAATCGCCGTGGTGGATGCCGCGCCGGCGGGTGCCTGGCAGCGCGACGGGCGCTGCTCGGCCATCGCCGCCGCCGCCAGCCGCATGCTCGACCGGCTCGGGGTCTGGGCCGAGCTTGCCAGCCAGGCGCAGGCGATCACCGACATGGTCATCACCGATTCGCGCGCCGCCGATCCCGTGCGGCCAACCTTCCTGACCTTCGACGGCGAGGTGGCGCCGGGCGAGCCCTTCGCCCACATGGTCGCCAACCGCGACCTCAACGGCGCGCTGCGCCGGCAGGCCGAAAAGCTCGGCATCGACCTGATCGAGGGCATGGCCGTGCAAGGCTTCGACACCGGCGCCGGCAGCGTCACCGTGCATCTGGCCGACGGCGCCACGCTCAAGGCGCGGCTGCTGGTCGCCGCCGACGGGGTAAAGTCGCGGCTGCGCGACATGGCCGGCATCAAGACGGTGCGGTGGGAGTACGGCCAGTCCGGCATCGTCTGCACGGTCGGCCACGAGCGGCCGCACAACGGCCGCGCCGAGGAGCATTTTCTGCCTGCCGGCCCCTTCGCCACGCTGCCGCTGAAGCCGGCCGAGGACGGCACCAACCGCTCCTCCATCGTGTGGGCGGAGCGCAGCGCCGACGCCGATGCACTGGTTTCTGGCGACGACCTCGTCTTCGAAATGGAGCTGGAACGCCGCTTCGGCCTGAAGCTCGGCGAAATCCGGGTCCTGGACAAACCGCGCGCGTGGCCGCTCGGCCTGACGCTGGCGCGCGCCTTCGTGGCGCCGCGGCTGGCATTGGCGGGCGACGCCGCGCACGGCATCCATCCCATCGCCGGCCAGGGCCTCAACCTCGGCTTCAAGGATGTCGCGGCGCTCGCCGAAGTGGTGGTGGAGGCCGACCGGCTGGGGCAGGACATCGGCGCGCTCGACGTGCTGGAGCGCTACCAGCAGTGGCGGCGCTTCGACACGCTGTCCATGGGGGTGACGACAGACGTGCTCAACCGGCTGTTTTCCAACGACATCGGCCCGCTGCGCGCCGCGCGCGACCTCGGCCTCGGGCTGGTCGAGAGGATGCCGCGGTTGAAAGGCTTCTTCATCCGCCAGGCGTCAGGGCTTTCGGGCGATACGCCGCGCCTTTTGCGCGGCGAGGCGATCTGATTCCAGACAATCGAGCAACGGAACAGGTGACAGCATGACCATCGGCGTGGGCGGTTCCAGCCCGGAAGAAGAACTGCGCAAGCTGACGTCGAAGCGCGATAGCGTGGCTCCCATCGGGCAGGACGAGCGGCGGCAGCGGGTGGCACGCGCCCAGGCGCTGATGCGCGAGCAGGGCATTTCCGCACTCTATCTGGACGCCTCCACCTCAACCTTCTATTTCACCGGCCTGCGCTTCCACGGCAGCGAGCGCATGCACGGCGTCGTCATTCCCGCCGAGGGTGAGCCGGTGCATATCAGCCCAGCCTTCGAGGAGGCCAAGCTGCGCGCGCTGATCGAGGATGCGGGAGCCGGGCCGGCAACGGTGCGTTGCTGGCAGGAGAACGAGGACCCGGCAGCCCTCGTCATCGACATTCTCGACGGCATGGGGCTTGCCGGCGGCACGCTGGCCATCGACCCGATGACGCCCTTCTTCCGCGCCGACGCGCTGCGCCGGGCCGGCAATAGCTATGATTTCGTCAACGGCGCGACGATTACAGACGCCTGTCGCCGCATCAAGTCGGCCAACGAGATCGCCATCATCAGGACGGCGATGAACCTGACGCTCGACGTGCAGCGCGCTACTGCGCGCATCCTGCGGGAGGGCATGACCACGACGGAGGTGGCCGCTTTCCTCACCGAAGCGCATCTGGCGCTCGGCTTCGACGGCGCGCCCGCCTTCCGCATCGTGCTGTTCGGCGAGCCGACCGCCTATCCGCACGGCGTGCCCTACCCGCAGACGCTCAAGAGCGGCGACATGGTGCTGGTCGACGTCGGCGGCGCCTTCCACGGCTACAATTCCGATCTCACCCGCTCCTATGTCTTCGGCGAGCCGAACGCCCGCCAGCGCGAAATCTGGAGCATCGCCAAACGGGCGACCCAGGCCGCCTTCGACGCCGCGAAACTCGGCGCGCCCTGCGAGGCGGTGGACCGCGCCGCTCGGCGCACCATCGAGGCGGCGGGGCTTGGGCCGGGCTACGCAACGCCCGGCCTGCCGCACCGCACCGGCCACGGGCTCGGCCTGGACGTGCATGAGGAGCCCTACATCGTCGAGGGCAACGCCACGCGGCTCGAAGCCGGCATGTGCTTCTCCAACGAGCCGATGATCTGCGTCTACGGCGAGTTCGGGGTGCGGCTGGAGGACCACATCTACATGGCCGACGACGGCGCGCACTGGTTCACCGAGCCGTCGCCGTCGATCGACGATCCGTTCGGACAGGGCACCCAGTAGGGAACGGCTGTCAGGCCAGAACCTATTGATCCGGCTCTGGTATATCGTGGATCGCGCGCACCTCGACCATGCCCATCGCTGCCAGCGGGATGTCGGCGGCGATGGCGACCGCCGCGTCCATGTCGCTTGCCTCGATCATGACGAAGCCCAGCAACTGCTCCTTCGTTTCGGCGAACGGGCCGTCGCTGACCAGCACCTTGCCGGCGCGCTTGCGCACGGTCCTGGCTTTCCTGACCGACTCCAGCGCCTCCGCCGCGACCAGATGGCCTTGCGCCTCCAGCTTCCGGTCATAGGCGAGCGAGTCGGCGTCCAGTTTCACGGCTTCCGCTGGCGACAGGCCGTGAAGCGCACTTTCCGCGTGATATACCAGGCAGATATATTTCATTTTTTCCGGTTCCTCCGTCGGTTGACAGCCCAAGGACGGTGCCGCATCGGCGAAGCCGACATTTTTCCCGCATCGATTGTCAACTCTGCGGCCGAACGCGCGATGGCCTTCGCGCCGTGCCGCGCTATAGTCATGACGACTGCCGGCATCGGGCCGGCCGCATTGAAGGAGATCGCCATGAATCGTCACGCCACCGCCATCTGGAAGGGCACGCTGACCGAGGGAAGCGGCACCCTCGACACGCAAAGCGGCGCCTTCGCCAAGCAGCCCTATTCGTTCAAGGGCCGCTTCCAGGACGAGAGCGGCAAGTCGGGCACCAATCCCGAAGAGCTGATCGCGGCGGCGCATGCCGGCTGCTTCGCCATGCAGCTTTCGCATTTCCTCGCGGAGAACGGCACGCCGGCGTCCGAATTGAACGCCGAGGCTGTCGTCACCTACGGGCCGGCCGCCGGCGGCGGCTTTGAGATCACCGAAAGCGCGCTCAAGCTCACCGGCAAGGTGCCGGGCATCGACGCCGCCAAGTTCAAGGAACTGGCCGACAAGGCCAAGGCAGGCTGCCCGGTGTCGAAGGCGCTGGGCGCCATCAAGGTGACGCTCGACGCCAAGCTGGCATAACGGCTGTCCGCCACCCGAAGCCGGAAACGCCGATCAGATCAAGCCGAGAAAAGTCGCGAGTTCTCGCGCGGCGGCGCTTCCGGCCCGGTTGGCCCCGATGGTGGACGCCGACGGGCCGTAGCCGACCAGATGGATGCGGGGGTCTTTCTTCACCTGCGTCGCCAGTCGGCCCGTCATGACGATGCCGCCATCGTCCTCGCGGAGCTGCAAAGGCCCCAGATGATCGAGCGAGCTGCGGAAGCCGGTCGCCCACAAGATGACATCGGCTTTCTGCTCCGAGCCGTCGGGCCATCGCACACCATGTTCGGTGATTTCGCTGAACATCGGCAGCCTTCTCAGCGCGCCGCGATCCCGGGCGGCCTGCAAGGCCGGCGTGAGTGGAATGCCGGTGACGGAAACGACCGAGCCCGGGATCAGGCCGCGCCGGACCCTGTCTTCGACGATGGCGACGGCCGCGCGTCCGTCTTCCGGCGTGAAGGAGCCTTCGCGGAAGCGTGGCTCGCTGCGCGTTACCCAGGTCGTGCCGGTGACTTTCGAGATCTCGTCGAGATGCTGGAGCGCCGATATTCCGCCTCCGACGATGACGACGTGCTTTCCGGCGAATTCCTCTGCGCTACGATAGTCGCGCGTGTGGAGCTGCCTTCCCTTGAACAGTTCGCTGCCCGGATAGGCGGGGATATAGGGCGTCTCCCAGGTTCCCGTGGCGTTGATGATGCCGCGCGCCGAGAACGCCTCGTGATCCGTTTCGATCCGCAGCCGCCCGAACCGCTCGCAAACCACCTTGACGGTGACGGGCCGGTAGATGGGCAGGCGATACCTGCGTTCATAGCTGGCGAAATATTGCGGCACCGCCTCGGATGCCCTGGCCTCGCCCGCGCTCGTATCGACGGCCTCGGAAAATTGCATGCCCGGCAGATCGTGCACCCGGTTGACGGTGCTGAGGGTGAGCGACGGCCATCGATGCTGCCAGGCGCCGCCCGGCGTCGGGTTCCTGTCGAGGACGACGAACTGCCGTCCCGCAGCAAGGCCCAGCCTGCCAAGGTGATAGGCTGAAGACAGGCCGGCCTGGCCGGCGCCGATGACGACGATATCCGCCCTGAAGACCGCGCTCGCCTGTGCCGCTGAAGGCGCCGGCTCCTGCTCGCTCACGAACTCATCCGCCGACGGCGTCGAGCCGCGCCTTGAGCGCCGTGATTTCCTCCTCCAGAACCCTGACCCGCTCCTCAAGGGTGGAAAGCGCGGACGGATCGGAGCTCGGCGCACGGCCTGCGGCAATTGCCGAGACGTCGACCTCGCCGGAAAGCAGATGTGCGAAGCGGTCTTCGCGCTGGCCGGGGCCGCGGCCGATTTCCTGCACCAGCGGCGGACGGCGGCCGATCAGCATGTCGAGTTCGCCGCGCACGGCGTCGGCATCGGCGAAATTCGCCATCCGTTCGGCGCGAGCCGTGAGTTCGTGCACCGTCTGCGGGCCGCGCAGCAGGAGCAGGCCAATGAGCGCGCCCTGGTTGCGGGTCAGCGAGAATTTCTGCGCCATCTGGTGCTCGTAGCGCTCGACGCGCGAGGCGAATTGCTGGCGCACCAGCCCCTTGGTCTGAAGCGTGGAAAGCGCGCGGGCTATATCGACGGGCTCCAGCGCCATGACCGGCTCGCGCGAGGTCTTCTGGTTGGCGGCGGCGAGAAGCGCGTTCGACGTCATCGGATAGACGTCGGGCGTCAGCTCCTTCTTCTCGATCAGGCAGCCGAGCACACGCGCTTCGGCGGGAGAGAGGACAGGGAGGTCGGTGTCAGTCATCTTGGCCCACTCTCGCTCCGTCTCTACATTGTAGGTGCGTCCTTCGAGGCTCGCTCCGCTCGCACCTCAGGATGAGGACCGTATGGCGCTCCGGTCTACGGCGCCTCAAATTCGATGTACGACCTTCCTCATCCTGAGGCGCGAGCGGAGCGAGCCTCGAAGGACGCACATATAATCAGACCCTCCGCTCCACCATCATCTTCTTGATCTCGGCGATCGCCTTGGCCGGGTTCAGGCCCTTGGGGCAGGTCTGCGTGCAGTTCATGATGGTGTGGCAGCGATAGAGCCGGAAGGGATCTTCCAGGTTGTCCAGGCGCTCGCCGGTCGCCTCGTCGCGGGAATCGATCAGCCAGCGATAGGCCTGCAACAGCACGGCCGGGCCGAGATACTTGTCGCCGTTCCACCAGTAGCTCGGGCAGGCGGTGGAGCAGCAGGCGCACAGGATGCACTCGTAGAGCCCGTCGAGCTTCTCGCGGTCCTCATGGCTCTGCAGCCATTCCTTGGCCGGCTCCGGCGAGACGGTGTGCAGCCACGGCTCGATCGAGGCGTGCTGGGCGTAGAAGTTCGTCAGGTCCGGCACGAGATCCTTGACCACGGCCATATGCGGCAGCGGGTAGATCTTCACCGGCCCGGAAATGTCGTCGGCGCCCTTGGTGCAGGCCAGCGTGTTGGAGCCGTCGATGTTCATGGCGCAGGAGCCGCAGATGCCCTCGCGGCAGGAGCGGCGCAGCGTCAGCGTCGGATCGATCTTGTTCTTGATCCACAGAAGCGCGTCCAGCACCATCGGCCCGCAATCGTCCATGTCGACGAAATAAGTGTCGATGCGCGGGTTTTCGCCGTCGTCCGGCGACCAGCGGTAGATCTTGTATTCGCGCAGGTTCGTGGCGCCTTCGGGCTTCGGCCAGGTCTTGCCCTGCCGGATCTGCGAGTTCTTGGGGAGAGCGAGTTCGACCATTCGTCAGCGCCTCAATACACCCGCGCCTTGGGCGCGATCTTCTTCGGGTCGATGCCGCCTTCGGCGAGCGGCAGCGTCGTCTCGGTATGCACCGGGCGATAGGTGAGCTTCACCTTGCCGTCAGGCGAAAGCCGGGCCAGCGTGTGCTTGCGCCAAGTCTTGTCGTCGCGGGCGGAGAAATCCTCGCGGGCATGCGCGCCGCGGCTCTCCTTGCGCGCCTCGGCGCCGTAGACGGTGACGATGGCGTTGGCCATCAGGTTCTCCAGCTCCAGCGTCTCCACCAGATCGGAGTTCCAGATCATCGAGCGGTCGGTGACGTTGAGGTCCTTCAACTCGCCCCACAGTTCGGAGATGCGCTTGCAGCCGTTCTCCAGCGAGTCCTGCGTGCGGAACACCGCCGCGTCCTCCTGCATGGCGCGCTGCATCTTCTCGCGCAGAACGGCGGTCGGTGTGCCGCCGTTGGCGTGCCGCAGCCGGTCGAAACGGTCCATGATCCTTTCCACCGACGCCTCGTTGGCTGAGGGCACGGCACTGTTGCGGTCGATCACCTGGCCGGCGCGGATGGCGGCGGCACGGCCGAAGACGACGAGATCGATCAGCGAGTTGGAACCGAGCCGGTTGGCGCCGTGGACGGAGGCGCAGCCCGCTTCGCCCACCGCCATCAGGCCCGGCGTGACGCGGTCCGGCTCCCTGGCGGTCGGGTTCAGTGCCTCGCCCCAGTGGTTGGTCGGGATGCCGCCCATGTTGTAGTGCACCGTCGGCAGCACCGGGATCGGCTCCTTGGTGACGTCGACGCCGGCGAAGATCTTGGCCGATTCCGAAATGCCGGGCAGGCGTTCGTGCAGCACGGCCGGGTCGAGGTGGTCGAGGTGCAGGAAGATGTGGTCCTTGTTCTTGCCGACGCCACGGCCTTCGCGGATTTCCAGCGTCATGCAGCGCGAGACGACGTCGCGCGAGGCGAGGTCCTTGGCCGACGGCGCATAGCGCTCCATGAAGCGCTCGCCCTCGGAATTGACCAGGTAGCCGCCCTCGCCGCGCGCGCCTTCGGTGATCAGGCAGCCGGCGCCGTAGATGCCGGTCGGGTGGAACTGCACGAATTCCATGTCCTGGAGCGGCAATCCGGCACGTGCGGCCATGCCGCCGCCGTCGCCGGTGCAGGTGTGCGCCGAGGTGGCGGAGAAATAGGCGCGGCCGTAGCCGCCGGTCGCCAGCACCACCATTTTCGCCGAGAAGCGGTGAATGGTGCCGTCGTCGAGATTCCAGGCGACGACGCCGGTACAGGTGCCATCCTCGTCCATGATGAGGTCGAGGGCGAAATACTCGATGAAGAACTGTGCATGGTTCTTCAACGACTGGCCGTAGAGCGTGTGCAGAATGGCGTGGCCGGTGCGGTCGGCGGCCGCACACGTGCGCTGCACGGGCGGGCCGTCGCCATAGTTCATCATGTGGCCGCCGAACGGCCGCTGGTAGATCTTGCCTTCCTCCGTGCGGGAGAAGGGCACGCCGTAGTGTTCCAACTCGTAGACGGCTGCGGGCGCCTGCCGCACCATGTATTCCATGGCGTCGACGTCGCCCAGCCAGTCGGAGCCCTTGACGGTGTCGTAGAGGTGCCACTGCCAGCTGTCCGCGCCCATGTTCTGCAGCGAAGCGGCAATGCCGCCCTGCGCCGCGACCGTGTGGGAGCGGGTCGGGAAGACTTTCGTGATGCAGGCGGTCTTCAGGCCCTGCTCGGCCATGCCCAGCGTGGCGCGCAGGCCGGCGCCGCCGGCGCCGACGATCACCACATCGAACTTGTGATCCACATAGGTATAGGCCGAGCCCTTGGTGTTCTGTGTCTGGGCCACGGCTCAGCCTCCGAATGCAAGCTTGGCGAGGGCGAACAGGCAGACGCCGCCGACCGCCACGGTGAAAAACGTGTTGAGGATGGAGAGGCCCAGCCGGTTGCCCTGGCTGTGGGCGTAGTCCTCGATGATTTCCTTCATGCCGAGCCGCATGTGGTCGAGGCTGATGACGATGAACAACGCCATGGCGATGGCGACCAGCGGATGCGCCAGCGAAGCGCGGACCTCGGCAAAGCCGGCGCCCTTGAGCGACCAGATCCAGCCGACGACGAACAGCGTCAGCACCGCGAGCGCAAGGCCGGAGACGCGCTGGCGCCAGAAGCCGCCGGTGCCTTCGCGCGCCGCACCCAGGCCACGCACCTTCTTGAGAGGGGTTTCCATGTCGCGCATGTCAGGTCATCCGATAGCGAAATACACCGCCCACACGGCGAGCGTGAGCAGGACGGAGCCGATGATCGTCGCCCAGCCGAGCTTCGAGGCGGTGTGCTTCTCGAGGCCGGCGCCGGTATCCCAGATGAAATGCCGGATACCGCCGAGAAGATGATGGAACATCGCCCAGGTGAAGCCGAACAGCACGAGCAGGCCGAACCACGAGTGAACGATGCCGTCGACGAAGGTGAAGTAGCTCTCCGACGTCGCGGCAGCGGCCAGCCACCAGGCGACCAGCAACGTGCCGACATAGAGCGCGCCGCCGGTGATGCGGTGCAGGATCGACATCGTCATGGTGATCGGCCATCGATAGACCGTCAGATGCGGCGAAAGCGGCCTCTCTCGCAAAACAGGGCCTTGGGTGGCTGGTGATCGGCTCATGGCTCCCCCAGTTCGGCGCCCTTCCGCGCCATGCGGAAAACGGCATCGCCGTTCCGGACGCGACATTGGACAGCGGCTTTCTAGAACTCTTTTTGCACCGCGTCAAAGTCGGAAAATCGTTCCGGAATGCTCATTTAGTCTGATTTAACGGCGCCGCCCGCTTTCAAACGGTTGAAGTGGAAACCGCCGCGGGCGCGGGCGTTGCCGGCGCTCCTGGCATATCCGAAACGGTTCGCTGTCAGCGCGTGCAGGGCATCGGCGGATGGCCGCCGGTCATCACCAGCGCCTCGTTGCCGTCGATGACGATGGCGTCGTGCGACTGGCCGTAGCGGCTGGTCTGGCCGGCGGGCGAGGCCGGCAGTTCCTCGGTCACCCCGTCGGGGCCGAGCAGCCTCAGCGAGGTGCCGAGGTTCTGGATAGTCATCATGCCGCCGTCGGCGCAGCTGTAGGTGGCGGTGCGCGGCTGCGAGGCATTGTCCTGCAGCACTGTGGCGGGAGGCCGGCCGGGTCCGGGTACGACGGCGCCGGTCGAGGCGGGCGCGCCGGACCCCGATACGCAGCCCGAAAGCGCGCCGATAAGCGAAAGGGCGAGCGTCACCCGGACTGTGCGGCGCATCGCCATATCCTGTCTCCCAAGGCGAGATTGCCGGGCGCCCGCCGCAAGATCAAGGCGGCCGCGCGGCTTTTCCTCAAGCGATTATCGGGCGATTGCCGGACGCCTGGCGGATCATCGTCTGGACGAAAAAGGCGCCGGCAAGGCCGCGGCCGGGGCCGGCAGCCGCCGTTAACCATATTCGGCGAAGCCGCCCCGGAGCAGCGGCCAGGCGCTTAACAAAGGTTAAGAAAAGGTTAACGTGTCGATTCGAGGAGGCTTTCCCCTGCCGGCCTTTGGGCCGAAGGGGCTGCCTGTACCCGAAAGGATGACGCGCCATGCGTTCGAAAATCTGCCTGCGCCTCGCAATGCCCCTGCTCGCCGCCGCCGTCGCCGGCTTTGTCCTGCCGGCCTCGGCTCACGAGCGCGACCACGTCTATGCCGATTCGTTCGGCAACCTGGTGATCGAAAGCGCCGCCGGCTACAAGCGCATCATCGTCGGCGAGGGCAAGCTGGCCAGGGAGCTTTCGGCCTATGTCGATGCCGGCCGGCCGAAGGTGGAATATCTGGATCGCTCGGCGGCTTTCTACGGCGGGGATTGCTACCGGCCGCCGGTCTTCGTCAAGGGCCGCAGCTACATGTACGGCCTTTCCGACGGCGAGATGCCCGAACTCAGCCCGTGCCGCTGACGCTTCGCGACGCGCCGTTGCCGTTGCCGTTTGGAAAGGCGCTTGCTTCGCCCGCGATCCTGACCTGGTCGCGGCCGGCCTTCTTGGCTTCGTAGAGCGCGGCGTCGGCGCGCCGCATCATGTCGCGGAAGCTCTCCAGCGGCTGCAGCTCGGCGACGCCGAAGCTCGCGGTGCAGCGGTGGTTCAACGGCAATGAATCGATCGGCAGGGCGCCGAAGGAACTGCGCGTGCCTTCGGCGAACAGGCGCGCGGCGGCGAGATTGGTGCCGGGCAGGAGGACGGCGAATTCCTCGCCGCCGATGCGCCCGGCGATATGACCGGACACCCCGGTCTCGCGCAGGAAGGCGGCGAAGCTTTCGATGACGCGGTCGCCGCTGGCGTGGCCGTAGGTGTCGTTGACCGCCTTGAAGTGATCGAGATCGGTGAGCACCAGCGAGACCGGCATGCCGTGACGCGCGGCGCGGAGCAGGACGGTTTCGGCCTGCCGTTCGAAGCCGCCACGGTTGAGCAGGCCCGACAGCGCGTCGATTTCCGAACGCGCGGACGCTTCGCCCAGCGCGTCGCGCACCAGGATGACGAGGATCAGCAGCGCGATCGCCACGGCGAACACCGTTCCGAGCGACTGCGAGACCATCGCGTAGACGGTGCCGTTGTAGGATTGCGGATTGGCGCCCCAGCCGCCGAGCGCCGCGGCAAGGAATGGCTTGCTGACGAACTGCGCCGCGCTCAGCGCCAGCACCGTCATCAGCAGGCGGGCGAGCGGATCGCGCTTCCTGTTTCCAACCCAGACGATGGCCAGGCCGATCAGCTGCATGACGGCATAGGGAAACTGATAGGCCATCATCCGCGCCGGGGACTGGCGCGGCAGGTCCTGCACGATGGCGACGGTGACGGTGGCGGCGGCGACGAAGGCGAGCATGGTCAGCCATGGCGTTGTGACCGCGTACTTGGCCGCCAGCCCGGCGTTGAAGACGGCGGTGGCGACGAGCAGCACCGCGAACGCCACCACCACCGCGGGAATGGCGTCGTGCAGCGTCGGGATCGCTAGTTCGACGATATAGTAGCCCATGCCGATTAGGTAGGCGGCGGCCATCCAGCGTGCCGCGAGGCGGCGCCCGTCATAGGCGGCGACCGCCATGAAGGCCGCCGCCAGCAAGCCGGCGACGGCAATGTTGATGCTGAGGATGAAGCTGGCGCCGCTCATGTCTGTCCCGTCGAGACGGTACCAAACCATCGAGCGGCGAAGATCAGGTTAACGCGACGGAAGTTCGCGCAGTCAGCCGGCCAGCTTCAATTCGGGCGCGGTATGAGGCCGCTCGTAGGATATGCGCACGCTGTCGCGGCCGTTCTGCTTGGCCTTGTAGAGGGCCTCGTCGGCGCGCCGCATCATCGGTTCCAGCGGCTCGTTGCCCGAACGCGAGGCGACGCCGAAGCTGGCGGTGATCCTGACGCCGGACGGCAGGCCTCCGACCATGCCCGACGAGAAGGCGACGCGAACGGCTTCGGCGAGCATGCGCGCGGCCGCGAGATCGACGCCTGGCAGGATCAACGCGAATTCCTCGCCGCCCAGCCGCCCGGCGATGCCGCGGGTGCCCGCCGCCTGTTGCAGGCGCCCGGCGAAGTCGGCGATGACCCGATCGCCGGCCTGGTGCCCGTAGATGTCGTTGATCGCCTTGAAATGGTCGAGATCCGCCAGCACCAGCGCGACCGGCATGCCGGCCCGGTCGCAGCGGTCGAGCAGCAGGGTGGCCCGTTCCTCGAAGCCGCGCCGGTTGAGCAGCTTGGACAGCGGATCGGTGCGCGCATCGCTCGACAGCGTCGTCACCACGTCGAGCGCGGCCGCGCTGAGCAGCGTGAGCGCGAGCAGCAGGGACAGCACCGCGTGCGACAGCAGCGCCGTCGTCCAGTAGGTCGAGCGGTAGAAATCCTCGTAGTCGGCGAAAGCGCCGTGCAGGCCGATGACCAGCACCGTGCGGACGAAGAAGTTGGCGCTGGCCACGAGCGAAAAAACCAGAAGGGCTGTTTCGATCGGCCCGTTGCGGCGCACATGCCGCAGTTCTGCCGCCGCCAGCAGGCTGATGCCGCCGAGGGCGAAATTGATGGCAAAGATGCGCCAGGTGATGTTGGAAAAGACGAACATGAACCAGCAAAGGCTGGCCAGTCCGCCGAGGGCAAGCACGCCGATGGCCGCGAAGGGCACGCGCCGGCCGCTGCGGGCGATGATGGCCCCGGCGATGCAGCTTCCCGCGGCAAGGAAGCCCATGTTGGAGATGAGCTTGGTGGCCGTGAAGCCGAACGGCAGGATGAAATACTGCAGCAGGAAGCCGCTCGCCGCGCAGACATAGCCTGTCGCCAGGACAGCGAGATAGCGCCGTTGCCGTTGATAGAACCAGAGCACGGAAAAGGCCGTCGCCAGCACCAGCGCGATGGACGGGTTGAGCAGAGCGATGAGGAGTCTTGAGTCCAATGGAACGCCCTGGCCGGTTGCCGTCGCGTCAAGCAGCCTAGACCTCAAGCCCAAACAACGCGTTAAGGCAGGAGCGCCGGAACCGGCGGACGTTGCCGGCGTTTCCCATGGCAAGCCGGAGGGAAGAAGAGACCATGGCCGAAACCGTCACTTTGACCGACCACCAGACCATCCGCGACTGGGCCGCCGCGCGTGCGGGCGCGCCGGCGGTCGTCGACGTTTCGCCGGAAGCCGGGACCCAGCCGATGCTGCGCATCGTCTTCGGCCAGCATGCCTATGAGGATACCGACCGGCCCGAGCGCCCGGCCAATGCCGGCGGCTATGAGCTGGTCGAGTGGGACGAATGGTTCAGAGTATTCGACGAAGCGCGGCTGGCGATGGTTGTCGCTGCTGACCGGCCCGGACAGCGGGAGGAATTTCACGAATTCGTGCGGCGGGAAGATTGATCGACCCCGCAAAAACAAACCCGCCGGACAGGGTCCAGCGGGCTCGGAGCCAGCGGCGCCGCCTTTCGGCGCGCCAGGCGTCGGCTCTACTTTCCGGCGTTACCGGCTCAGATCGAGGCGCGGGCGACGCGCTCGATGTCGGCGCGGGCGATGCCCAGGTCGTTGAGCTCGCGGTTGTCGAGACGGCTCAGCTCGCGGACGGTCTGGTTGAAACGGCGCCAGTTCTTGTAGCTGCGGATCAGGTTCATGGTTCTCTCCATCGGGTTGGGATCAATTCGATGCCGCTCAGATAGGCGGTCCCGATCGAGAGATGAAGAGATGCTTTTGCATAGCGGCAATGCGTTTGTGCATTGCAACATTAAAGGATCGTAAACAGCCAAAAGCGGGCGCTCGATGCCTTATGACGTACGGGAAGGGGCGCCGGCTCCATTCCATGGTGCGGCGCACAACGAGCCGGCCGCGCGGTTTCGCGCGGCCGGTCGCAGGAGGCTCAGGCGCTCGGCTGCTTGGCCTTGCGGATATAGGGCAGGATGGTCTCGAAGGCGCCGAAGCGCTTGACCGCGTCCTCGTCGGACACCGAGCCGGCGATGACGATATCCTCGCCCGGCTTCCAGTCGGCCGGGGTGGAGACCGGGAACTTGGCGGTGAGCTGGATGGAATCGATGGCGCGCAGGATTTCCTGGAAGTTGCGGCCGGTCGACATCGGGTAGGTGAGGATCAGCTTGATCTTCTTGTCGGGGCCGATGACGAAGACCGAGCGCACGGTCTGGTTGTCGGCCGGCGTGCGGCCCTCGGAGCTGTCGCCGGCATTGGCCGGCAGCATGTCGTAGAGCTTGGCGACCTTGAGTTCCTTGTCGCCGATCATCGGGTAGTTGACGGCGTGGCCGGTCGCCTTCTGGATGTCGCCCTTCCATTTGACGTGGCTTTCAACCGGGTCGACCGAGATGCCGACGATCTTGGCGTTGCGCTTGTCGAACTCGCCCTTGAGGCCAGCCATGGTGCCGAGCTCGGTCGTGCAGATCGGCGTGAAATCCTTGGGATGCGAGAACAGCACGGCCCAGCCGTCGCCGATCCAGTCGTGGAAATGGATCGGGCCGTCGGTGGTGTCGGCCGTGAAATCCGGTGCGATGTCGTTGATACGAAGGCTCATGGGACTTCCCCGCTGCTGGATGTGAAGAGGACGCGGATGCCGGCGGCATCGCTCGACCCTGATCATAAGACTAGCGCAAAAGCCGACGGAAGGAAATTTCCGACAGCGGCAAGGGCTGTTTCCGGTATGGATTTCCGGGAAAGCGACGATCCGTGAAAATTTATCGCGGTCGAGACGCTACTGGGCGGCCTTGCGCACCGCCAACGTGCCGGCAAGGTCCTCCATGCGCTGGGCGAGCGCGCCCAGCGCGCCGGTCAGCGCGGCGTCGTTCTTGTCGGCCTTGGTCAGTGCGTCGTCGCGCGTCTTGCGCAGCGTCTGGACCTCGCTCTCCATGCCCTTGATGCGCTTTTGCAGTTCCGACAGTTCGTCCATGACCATGATGCCGGCCATGACGGTGAGCCGCTGGTCGCCGATCTCGCCGAACGAATCCTTCAGGTGCGAGACGTAGCGGTCGAAGCGCTGGGCGAGGTCGATCAGGTGTTCTTCCTGCCCCTCGTCGCAGGCCATGCGGTACTGCTTGCCGTCGATGGAAACGGTAACCTGCGCCATGACCTCACCTGTCCAAAACGGCGCGGATGGTTTCCATGGCGGTCACCAGCCGGCGCGACACTTCCTTGTTGGCGTCTTCCAGCCGTTCGGCGCGCGCTTCGGAATTGTCGAGTTCCTGCGCCAGCCGCGAACGGTCGGCGTTCATGCGCTGCACTTCCGCCTCGGCCTCGGAATAGTCGCGTTCGTGCTCCAGCCGTTCCGCGACGACGTTTTCCAGGCCTTCCATGGCCTTGCCGAGCCTTGCGATGACTTCCTTGAGCGTGGTTTCGCCGGTCATGGTTCCGTCGGGGCCTCTCCCCATCACCGAATCGCGCGTGTTCAGAACGCGTTAAGTGCGAAACATTAGGCGGCGGATGAAACAAACGTCAATCAAGCCGCGTCCACTATCCCCCGCAAAGGCCGAATTGAGCGGACAATGCGACAAGTTTACCGGCGCGATCCTTATTTAAATCGATTTAGGTTTTATTGACTCAGGCCGCCGGCCTGCTATGTGTCGCGCCAGCCTTCCCTATCGTCTGCCCCGACCCGTCTACATGGAGGAAACCATGGTTTCGCGCGAACAACACGACCGGATGGCGAACGCCATTCGCTTTCTGTCCATGGATGCGGTCGAGAAGGCGAATTCAGGCCATCCGGGCCTGCCGATGGGCTGCGCCGACATCGCCACCGTTTTGTTCACGCGCTTCCTGAAATTCGATCCCAAGGCGCCGCACTGGGCCGACCGCGACCGCTTCATCCTGTCGGCCGGCCACGGCTCGATGCTGCTCTACTCGCTGCTCTACCTGACGGGCTACGAGGATATGACGATCGACGATATCAAGAATTTCCGCCAGCTCGGCGCGCGCACCGCCGGCCACCCGGAATACGGCCATGCCGCCGGCATCGAGACGACCACCGGGCCGCTCGGCCAGGGCATCGCCAATTCGGTCGGCTTCGCGCTCGGCGAGCGCATCATGAACGCCGCCTTCGGCAACGACCTCGTCGACCATTACACCTATGTGCTTTGCGGCGACGGCTGCCTGATGGAAGGCGTCTCGCAGGAAGCGATCTCGCTGGCCGGGCACCTGAAGCTCAACAAGCTGATCGTCTTCTGGGACAACAACAACATCTCCATCGACGGCCCGGTCTCGCTCGCCGACAACACCGACCAGGTCGCCCGCTTCCAGGCGTCGGGCTGGAACGCCACGCATATCGACGGCATGGACCCGGAAGCCATCGCCTACGCCATCGAGGCGGCCCGCCATTCCGACAAGCCGACGATGATCGCCTGCAAGACGACCATCGGCTTCGGCGCGCCGACCAAGGCCGGCACCAACAAGGCGCACGGCTCGCCGCTGGGTGCGGAGGAAATCGCCGGCGCGCGCAAATTCTTCAACTGGACCGACGCTCCCTTCGAGATCCCGGCCGATATTCTTGCCGCCTGGCGCGAGGCCGGCAAGGCCGGTTCCAAGCCGCGCGCCGAGTGGGAAAGCCGCCTCGCCAAGTCGGACAAAAAGGCCGAGTTCGAGCGCCGCATGGACGGCAAGCTGCTTCCCGGCCTCGACAAGGTGATCGCCGACTACAAGAAGAAACTGACCGCCGACAAGCCGAAGGTCGCCACCCGCAAGTCGTCGGAAATGGCGCTGGAGGTCATCAACGGCTTCCTGCCCGAGACGATCGGCGGTTCGGCCGACCTGACCGGCTCCAACAACACCAAGACCAGCCAGACCAAGAACATCACGCCGGACGACTACGGCCAGCGCTACGTCCACTACGGCATCCGCGAGCACGGCATGGCGGCGGCCATGAGCGGCTTGACGCTGCATGGCGGCATCATCCCCTACGGCGGCACTTTCATGTGCTTCACCGACTATGCGCGGCCGTCGATGCGGCTCGCCTCGCTGATGGGCATCCGCTCCATCTACGTCATGACGCACGATTCCATCGGGCTCGGCGAAGACGGGCCGACGCACCAGCCGATCGAGCATCTGGCGGCCCTGCGCGCCATTCCGAACCACAACGTCTTCCGCCCGGCCGACGCCACCGAGACGGCCGAATGCTGGCAGCTTGCGCTGGAAAGCGAGAAGACGCCGTCGACGCTGGCGCTGACGCGGCAGAACCTGCCGGCGCTGCGCACCGAGTTCGTGGCGGAAAACCTTTGCGCCAGGGGCGCCTACGAACTGGCTTCGGCCGAGGGCGGCGAAGCCGAGGTCTCGATCTTCGCCACCGGTTCGGAGGTCGAGATCGCGCTCGGTGCCCGCAAGCTCCTGCAGGAGAAGGGGCACCCGACCCGCGTCGTCTCCGTGCCCTGCTTCGAGCTGTTCTTCGCGCAGGACAAGGCCTACCGTGAAAAGATCCTCGGCAAGGCGCGCGTCAAAGTCGGCATCGAGGCCGCCATCCGCCAGGGCTGGGACGAAATCATCGGCACCGATGGCATCTTCGTCGGTATGACCGGCTTCGGCGCCTCCGGCACCATCGAGCAGCTCTACCCGCATTTCGGCATCACGGCGGAAGCGGCTGCCAAGGCGGCGCAGGCGCGGCTCGCCGGCAAGTGAGTTCCGGCGCCGTGAGGCCTCGGCCCGCGGCGCCACAGGGTTGAAACCCGCGCCGGCCTGGCCGGTGCACAGAACCGGCGGTTACCGCCGCCCAGGAGAAGCACATGACTGTCAGAGTTGCCATCAACGGTTTCGGTCGCATCGGCCGCAACATCCTGCGCGCCGTCTATGAATCCGGCCGCAAGGACATCGACATCGTCGCCGTCAACGATCTCGGCCCGGTCGAGACCAACGCGCACCTGCTGCGCTACGACAGCGTTCACGGCCGCTTCCCGCATGAGGTGAAGGTGGACGGCGACACCATCTCCATCGGCTCGGGCAAGATCAAGGTCACCGCCGTGCGCGATCCCGCGCAGCTTCCGTGGAAGGACCTCGGCGTCGACATCGCCCTGGAATGCACCGGCATCTTCACGTCCAAGGAAAAAGCCTCCGCCCACCTGACCGCCGGCGCCAAGCGCGTCATCGTCTCGGCTCCCGCCGACGGCGCTGACCTGACTGTCGTCTACGGCATCAACCAGGACAAGCTGACCAAGGACCACATCGTCATCTCCAACGGCTCGTGCACCACCAACTGCCTGGCGCCGATGGCCAAGGTGATGAACGACCTCGTCGGCCTCGAGAAGGGCATGATGACGACGGTGCATTCCTACACCGGCGACCAGCCGACGCTGGACACCATGCACAAGGACCTCTACCGCGGCCGTGCCGCCGCCCTTTCGCAGATCCCGACCTCGACGGGCGCTGCCAAGGCGATCGGCCTCGTCCTGCCGGAACTGAAGGGCAAGCTGGACGGCATCTCCATCCGCGTGCCGACGCCGAACGTCTCGCTGGTCGACCTGAAGTTCGTCGCCGGCCGCAACACGACGGTGCAGGAGGTCAACGACGCGCTGATCGCCGCTTCCGACGGCAAGCTCAAGGGCGTCATGACCTACACCCGCGCCCCGCTGGTTTCGAGCGACCTCAACCACGATCCGCATTCGGCGACGATCCTTCTCGACCAGACCAAGGTGATCGACGGCAACTTCGTCAACATCCTCGGCTGGTACGACAACGAATGGGGTTTTTCGAACCGCATGGCTGACGTCACGGCGACCTTCGCCAAGACCATCGCCTGAACGGGCTGAAGTTTTCGAGAATGGGAGACGCCCGGCAATTTGCCGGGCGTTTTCGTTTGTGTTCCCTGCAAAAAATCCGGCGTTCGGAAACAAAAAACATAACGTCGCCTTGCACTGGCCACGCCTTCGCCCCACTCTGAAGTAAATCCACAAGCGCAGATTTCGGAGGGGGCCCATAGCGCATGGAACATGCGATCTATCTCGTCACGCTGGTTGGCACCGGCCTGGTCGTCGCCGCCGCGTTTTCGAGCCTGATCGCCTTCCGTTTCGGCGCCCCGCTGCTGCTTCTGTTCCTCTGCATCGGCCTGGCGTCGGGCAGCGACGGCCTCGGCATCGAGTTCGACAACGCCCGCTTCGCCTATTTTGCCGGCTCGCTGGCGCTGGCGGTCATCCTGTTCGATTCGGGCTTCGGCACGCCGCTCAAGGTGATGAAGCAGGCGGCGGGGCCGGCGCTGTCGCTGGCGACCGTCGGCGTCGTGCTCACCACCGGCATCTTCGGCGTCGCCGCCTTCTACCTGCTCCATCTCGGCTGGCTGGAGAGCTTCCTGCTCGGCGCCTCGGTCGCCTCCACCGACGCGGCGGCCGTGTTCTTCCTGCTGCGCGCCGGCGAGATCAACCTGCGCGAGCGCGTCCGTTCCATCCTCGAAGTCGAATCCGGCACCAACGACCCGATCGCCATCTTCCTCACCATCACGTTGGTCGAGGTGATCGCCGCCGGCGCCAACCCGGAAGCCAAGGTATTGGTCACCGACCTGATCCTCGGCTTCTTCGTCTCGATGGGGCTCGGCGCCGTCGTCGGCCTGCTCGGTGGCATGGGAATCGTCAGGCTGGTCGAGCGGCTGCAGCTCGATTCCGGCCTGCTGCCGATCTTCGTCATCACCCTGTCGCTGATGGTGTTCGCCGCGGCCGGCGCCATCGGCGGTTCCGGCTTCCTCGCCGTCTATCTCGCGGGCATGGTCGCCGGCAATTCCGACATCCGCGCCGTCACCGTGCTGAAGCGCTTCCAGGACGGCATATCCTGGCTGGCGCAGATCATCATGTTCCTGATCCTCGGCCTGTTCGCCACGCCCTCGCAGTTTCCCGAGCTGCTTTTGCCTGCGGTGGCGCTGGGGCTCATCCTGATGTTCGTCGCCCGCCCGCTCGCCGTCTGGCTCTGTCTCATGCCCTTCCGCCTGCCGCGACCGGAAGTCGCCTTCGTGTCGTGGGTGGGCCTGCGCGGCGCCGTCTCCATCCTGCTTGCGATCACGCCGCTGCTCGGCGGGCTGGAGCACGGACGGCTGATCTTCAATTCCGCCTTCATCATCGTGCTGGTGTCGCTGGTGGTGCAGGGCTGGACGGTCGGGCCGCTGGCGCGGCGCCTCGGCCTCATCGTGCCGGCCCGCATCGGCCCGCTCGACAAGGTTCAGCTCGAACTGCCGGGCGCCGCCCGCCACGAACTGCTCGCCTACAGGATCGTGCCTGGCAGCCCGGTGGCGCGGGGCGAACGCATTCCGCGCTGGGCACGACCCTCGCTGGTGGTGCGCGAGGGGCGCGCCATGCGCTTCCAGGACGTCGGCCGGGTGACGGCCGGTGACTATGTCTACATCTTCGTGCCCGACCGCTATCCGCAACTGCTCGACAAGCTGTTCGCCAGCCGGGCGGCGGTCGATCCGGAGGACGCCGATTTCTTCGGCGCCTTCGCCGTCGATCCGGCACGGCCGGCGGCGGAACTGGACAGCGCCTATTCCGTCGGCCTCGGCGAGGAGGACCGCAAGCTGACGGTCGCGGCGCTGGTGCTCGAACGGCTGGGCGGCAAGGCAGAGTATGCCGACCGCGTCTCCATCGGCCCGGTCGAGCTGATCGTGCGCGACGTCGACGACAAGGGCCGGATCACGGCGCTCGGCCTCTCCTTCGAGCCGACCGCGCCGGTGGCGCGCGTGCCGGTCTTCCTCAGCGCCGGCGAGATCCGGGACCGGCTGAAAGCCTGGCTTGCCGCGCGCAGGCAGCTGAAGGCGGCTGCGTCTGACAAGGCGCCGCCGGGACCGGCACGCGAGGCGGCGCCGGAGCGGCCCCAGCCGTCCAACGACGATGCGCCGGAAGACCCGTCCGACACGCCGCTGGGCACCGCCGCCTGAGCGATTTTCGTCAACCGCCGGACACGATCTTGCATCGTGCGCGGGGCCTTGTATGGTCCGGCGGCTTTCAGGAAGGATCGGAAATGGCTGGTTTCAAGACATTGGACGACATCGGCGCCATCGCCGGCAAGCGCGTTCTGGTGCGCGTCGATCTGAACGTGCCCGTCGCCGACGGCAAGGTCAGCGACACGACCCGCATCGAGCGCATCGTGCCGACCCTCGACGAACTGTCGAAGAAGGGCGCCAAGGTCATCCTGCTGGCGCATTTCGGCCGGCCGAAGGGCGCGCCGTCGCCGGAATTCTCGCTCGATCCCATCGTCAACGCCGTCGAGGCCATTGTCGGCAGGCCGGTCGCCTTCGCCGCCGACTGCATCGGCAAGGAGGCCGCCGACGCCGTGGCGAAGATGAAGAACGGCGATATCCTGCTGCTGGAGAACACCCGCTTCCACAAGGGCGAGGAAAAGAACGATCCCGATTTCAGCAAGGCGCTGGCCGCCAACGGCGACCTCTACGTCAACGACGCCTTCTCGGCCGCGCACCGGGCGCACGCCTCGACCGAAGGGTTAGCGCACCTTCTGCCGGCCTTCGCCGGTCGCACCATGCAGGCCGAACTGGAGGCGCTGGAAAAGGGCCTCGGCAATCCGGTCAAGCCGGTCGTCGCCATCGTCGGCGGCGCCAAGGTGTCGACCAAGATCGACCTGTTGATGAACCTCGTGAGACAAGTCGACGCGCTGGTCATCGGCGGCGGCATGGCCAACACGTTCCTGGCCGCGCGCGGCACCGATGTCGGCAAGTCGCTGTGCGAGCACGATCTCGCCGGCACCGCCAAGCAGATCATGATCGAGGCGGCCGAAGCGGGCTGCGCCCTCATCCTGCCTGTCGACGGCGTGGTGGCGCGCGAGTTCAAGGCGGGCGCGGCGAGCGAGACGGTCGCCATCGCCGAGGTGCCGGCCGACGCCATGATCCTCGATGTCGGGCCGAAGACCGTCGAGGCGGTCAACCAGTGGATCGACCGCGCCGCCACCCTGGTCTGGAACGGTCCGCTCGGCGCCTTCGAGATCGCGCCCTTCGACGCCGCGACGGTTGCCGCGGCGAAGCACGCGGCGGCTCGCACGAAAGCGGGCAAGCTGGTGTCGGTCGCCGGCGGCGGCGACACGGTGGCGGCGCTGAACCATGCCGGCGTGGCCGACGACTTCACCTATGTGTCGACCGCTGGTGGCGCCTTCCTCGAATGGATGGAAGGCAAGCCGCTGCCGGGCGTGGACGTGCTGAAGGCCTAGCGGCGATGTTCATCTTGCCGGTCGCAGGGCAGGATGAAACACTTCCACATCGCAAGTGATATCATTCAATCGATTCAAGGTTTTTGCTGGCATTCCATCGAAAATTTTCTTCTGTTAAGCGCCAGACAGACAATGCGGGAGAACGAGATGAACAAGGACATGGCCGCGCAGGCCGCACACAAGGACGGTTTCATTGCGGCGCTCGACCAGTCGGGCGGCTCGACGCCGAAGGCGCTCAAGCTCTATGGCATCGACCAGAGCGCCTGGTCGAGCGACGCCGAGATGTTCGACCTCGTCCACCAGATGCGCACGCGCATCATCAAGGCGCCCGCCTTCACAGGCGACAAGATCATGGGCGCGATCCTGTTTGAGCAGACGATGGACCGCGACATCGACGGCATCCCGACCGCGCAGTACCTTTGGGAAAAGCGCCACGTCGTGCCCTTCCTGAAGATCGACAAGGGCCTGGCCGACGAGAAGGACGGCGTCAAGCTGATGAAGCCGATGCCGGACCTCGACGCGCTCTTGAAGCGTGCCGTCGCCAAGGGAATCTTCGGCACCAAGGAACGTTCGGTCATCGACGCGGCGAACCGACAAGGCATCGCGGCGATCGTCGCCCAGCAGTTCGAGGTCGGCCGGCAGGTGCTGTCGCATGGTCTCGTGCCGATCATCGAGCCGGAAGTCACGATCTCGATCCCCGACAAGGCGGAAGCCGAGGACATCCTGCTCGGCGAGATCAAGAAGCATCTCGACGAGGTGCCGGCCGGTAAGCAGGTCATGCTGAAGCTGACGCTGCCGACGAAACCGAACCTCTACAAGCCGCTGATCGACGATCCGCGCGTCATGCGCGTGGTCGCGCTGTCGGGCGGCTATTCCCGCGACGAGGCGAACGACAAGCTCAGGCACAATGTCGGCATGATCGCCTCCTTCTCGCGCGCGCTGACCGAGGGGTTGACTGCGCAGCAGAGCGACGCCGAGTTCAACGCGGCCTTGGCGTCGGCGATCGACAGCATTTTCGACGCCTCCAGCGTGAAGGCATAGCCGCTCGCGCCGACGAGCGAATGCAGCATGACGAAGCCGGGCCTTGCGCCCGGCTTTTTCTTTTCCAGCATCCCGAATTTTTTCGTTCCATTGTCGCAAATCGCCCTTCCCGAACGTCATGACGACAAAGGAAGGAGTTTTCGATGTCGAAGAACAAGATCGTTCCCCAATCCGAATGGTTCGCCGCACACAAGGAGCATCTCAAGCGCGAGAAGGAACTGGCGCGCCTGCGCGATAGGATCGCCGCCGAGCGGCGCGCCCTGCCGTGGCTGAAAATCCGCAAGGACTATGTGTTCGAGACGGAACGCGGTCCCGAATATCTGGCCGACCTGTTCAAGGGCCGCAGCCAGCTCATCGTCTACCATTTCATGTTTCCGCCCGGTGCCGACTACCGCTGTGAGGGCTGCTCACTGCTGGCCGACCATATCGACGGCGCCGAGCAGCACCTGAGGCACAACGACGTGTCGCTGGTCGTTGCGGCGCGCGCGCCGCTGGCCGAACTCCTGCCCTACAAGCGGCGCATGGGCTGGAAGTTCGACTGGGTGTCGTCCTATGCCAGCGACTTCAACTTCGACTTGCAGGTGTCTTTCACCGCCGGGCAGATCGCCGAGGGCGAGACGGTCTACAATTTCGAGAAGAAGGCGTTCACCTCGCGCGACCTGCCGGGCGCCAGCGTTTTCTTCAGGGACGACCAGGGCAATATCTTCCTCACCTTCACGACGCGGGCGCGCGGCGGCGAACCGCTGATCACCGCCTACGACTATCTCGACATGGTGCCCAAGGGCCGCAACGAGGATGGTCGCGGCATGATGGCCTGGGTGCGGCTGCACGACGAGTACGAGGACGACAGCGGCTCCGGCGAAAGCTGCTGCCACTGAGGCCGGGTGCGGTCGCGACTGCGGTTCACCTCGGCGCGGCGATGGGGTAAGGCTGCGGCGTTCTCCGCAACGGACGCGCCGCCCTCATGTCTCGCCTCGCCGCCGCGCTCACCTGGCTCGCCTTTCCCGTCTATGCCTGGCAGGGGCTTGGCGTGCGCCGCCGCACGGCGCGCATGCTGCCGGCTGAAGGTCCGGTGATGCATGCGCTCGCCGGCGCCGAACCGATGCTTGCGCTTCTGGTGCTGGGCGATTCCTCCGCCGCCTCGGTCGGCATCGATCGCACCGAGGAAGGTCTTGCCAGCCATCTCGCCCAACTTCTCAACGAGCGGACCGGACGTGCCGTGCGCTGGCGCGCCGCCGGCTTCAATTCGGCGACGTCGGGCCAGATCCGCGATTTCGTCCTGCCCAATCTGGCGCCCGAACCATGGACGCACATCGTGCTTGCCATCGGCACCAACGACACCAAGAATTTCCATTCCGCGCCGCGCTTCAAGAAGGACTTCGGCGGGCTTCTCTACGCGCTCAGGGCCAAGTGGCCCGAGGCGCGCTTGGTGTGGTCGCCGGTGTTGGAATTCACCCGCGCGCCGGCGATGCCCGGCCTGCTCGGCAAAATCCTCGAAGTCCGCGCTCAGGAAATGAACCGCATGGGCGCGCGCCTGTGCAACGAACGCGGTGCGGTGCCTGTGCCGCGCCTGCCGATCACCGATCCGCAGGCGGGGTTTTCCGATGACGGCTTCCATGCCTCGGCCGCCGGCTACCGTGCCTGGGCCGAGCACCTGGCGCCGCTCGTCCTCGGCGACGGTTTCTGAGCCGAATCAGGTCCAGTGGCTGAGCGCCGCCGTCAGCGAGATCGCCGCCAGCGCCAGCACCGCCAGTTTCCAGAAATCGGCACGCCGCCTGAGGCCGGGCAGGCCGAGCGGCTTGAAAAGATGGACCACCATCATGGCGAGGATCAGGACGGCGAAGACTTTCGACATGCCCCGTCTTTGAGCAGCGCCGCGCCGAACTGTCAAAGCCCCGCCGTCTTCGATGCGTCCGGCCGGAGCATGGACATGCCTGCAAATGCGCGTCGTCATTTTGATCGGCCCGGTTGCCAAGCTCCGCCGCTTGTGGTGACAATCGGGAGAGGGAACAGGATCCGCCGGCAAGAGCGGGCCCGCAGCAATGGGGTGGAGTGTGCCCGACAGGAATGCCATCGAAATCCGCGGCGTCCGCAAGGTCTTCGGTGCAGGGGAAAATGCGGTCGTGGCGCTGGACACCGTGTCCGTTCCCATCCGCGAGAACGAGTTCTTCACGCTTCTGGGCCCGTCCGGCTGCGGCAAGACCACGCTGCTGCGCCTGATCGCCGGCTTCGACTATCCGAGCGCCGGCGAGATCCTGCTCTACGGCGACGACATCGCGCCGCTGCCGCCCTTCAAGCGGCCGGTCAACACCGTCTTCCAGTCCTATGCGCTGTTTCCGCACATGACGGTGGCCGAGAACATCGGCTTCGGGCTGGAGATGCTGGACAGGCCGAAGGCCGAGGTGAAGGCGCGCGTCGCCGAGATGCTGAAGCTGGTGCGCATGGAACAGCTCGCCAACCGCCGCACCAGCCAGATTTCCGGCGGCCAGCAGCAGCGCGTGGCGCTGGCCCGCGCGCTGGCGCCGCAGCCCAAGGTGCTTCTGCTCGACGAACCGCTTTCGGCGCTGGACTACAAGCTGCGCAAGGACATGCAGATCGAGCTGAAGCGGCTGCAGGGCGAGACGGGCATCACCTTCATCTTCGTCACCCATGACCAGGAGGAAGCGCTGACCATGTCCGACCGCATCGCGGTGATGTCGGCGGGCAAAATTCTACAGGTCGGCGCACCGCGCGACATCTACGACCGCCCGGCCGAGCGCTTCGTCGCCGACTTCATCGGCGAGAGCAATTTCCTCAAGGGAGAAATCGCCGGCACGGCAGGCGGGCGTGCGACGGTGAGGCTGTCGTCGGGCGCCGAAATCCCCGCCTCGCTGCCGGAGGGCTTTTCGCCGAGCGGCGCGGTGACGATCGTCGTGCGCCCCGAGCATGCGCAGCTCGCCGCCGCGAACGGTGACGCCTCGCTCAGCGGGACGGTGGAAAACGTCGTCTATCTCGGCACGGATACGCATTTCCACCTGCGGCTCGACGACGGTTCGCCCTTCATCGTGCGGCGGCAGAACAGCCGTGGCGGCGGCGAGGGACTGACGCAGGGCAGCCGCGCCGGGGTGCTGATCGGCGCCGACGCCGCGCAGGTCCTGAAGGACTGACGATGGCGAGCGCCGAGGAAATCGCCCGAGCCGCAGACCGCAAGGACATACGCGACCGCTGGCTGCTTTCGGCACCGGCGCTCATCATCATCTTCGTCGCCGCGATCGGCCCGCTGTTCGTCATGCTGGCCTATTCCTTCATGGTGAAAGGCGACTACGGCGATGTCAAATTCGGCACCTTTTCGCTGGACGGCTGGACCTCGGTGCTGTTCGAGCGCGACATCTTCGACGACACGCTCGGCCTCGCCGACGCCCATCTGACGATCCTGTGGCGGTCGGTCCGGCTGTCCTTCTACACCACCGTGCTGACGCTGATCTTCGGCTTCCCGACTGCCTATTTCATCTCCACCCGGCCGCCGAAGACGCGCGAGGTCTGGGTCTTCCTCGTCACCATCCCGTTCTGGACGAACCTTTTGATCCGCACCTTCGCCATGCAGCAGGTGATCCGCAACGAGGGGCTGGTCAACACCGCGCTGATCCAGCTCGGCATCCTCGACCGGCCGTTGCAGATCATGAACACGGATACCGCCATCCTGCTCGGCATGGTCTACGTCTACCTGCCGCTGATGGTGCTGCCGCTTTATGCCTCGATGGAAAAACTGGACTTCCGCCTGATCGAGGCAGGCTACGACCTCTATGCCTCGCGCTGGCAGGTGCTGCGGCGCATCATCCTGCCGCTGGTCAAGCCCGGCGTCATCGCCGGCTCGATCCTCGTCTTCATCCCGTCGCTCGGCGCCTACGTCATCCCGCGCGTGCTCGGCGGCGGCAAGAACATGATGCTGGGCAACCTGATCGAATTGCAGTTCGGCGCCGGCCGCAACTGGCCGCTGGGCGCCGCCATTTCTATAACGCTGATGGCGCTGGTGATGGTGGCGCTGCTGTTCTACGTGCGCAACGTCTCTCGCTCGGAGGCCGGCCATGGCTAAAAGGCCCTTCGACATCCGCGCGCAGCCCGGCTTCGGCTTCGTGGCGTTGCTGACCTTCTTCGCGCTTTACCTGCCGATCGCCGCACTCGTCGCCTATTCGTTCAACGCGGCGGATTCGCTGTCGCGCTGGGACGGGCTGTCGCTGCGCTGGTTCATTTCCGCCTGGCAGAACTCGACCGTGCAGGACGCGTCGATCCGTTCGCTGGTGCTGGCGGTGTGGGCCGCTGCCCTGTCGACCGTCGTGGCCACCATGGCCGCGCTGGCGACGACGCGCACGCCGCCCTATCCGGGCCTGACCTTCAAATATGCGTTCATCAACCAGCCGCTGATGGTGCCCGAGATCGTCACCGCCGTGGCGCTCCTGATCGTGTTCTCGCGCATCAAGGTGTGGACCGGCTATTCCGGCCTCGGCTACCTCGTCCTCGCCCACACGGCCTTCTGCATCCCGTTCGCCTATCTGCCGATCCGGGCGCGGCTGGAAGGCATGGACCTGAAGCTGGAACAGGCGGCGGCCGACCTCTACGCGAACCCCTGGCGGACGTTCCGCCATGTGACGCTGCCGCTGCTAAGGCCGGCGATCATCGCCGGTTTCATGCTCGCCTTCGTCATCTCACTCGACGACGTGGTCATCACCGAATTCGTCAAGTCGGGCGGGCAGGACACGCTGCCGACCTACATGCTCGGCCAGCTGCGGCGCGAGACGACGCCGGAGATCAACGCCATCGCCACGGTGTTCCTGGCCCTGTCGGTCCTGCTCGTCACCGTGTTCTTCTTCGTCAACCGGCGCAAGCCATGAACAATCGCAACACAATGGGAGACCGAAAATGAGATGGAAGACCACCGCCCTTGCGGCGACGCTCGCGGCGTTCGCCTTCACCGGCACTGCCGCCGCGGACGGCGAACTCAACATCTTCAACTGGGGTGACTACACCAGCCCCGACCTGATCAAGAAGTTCGAGGAAAAATACAACGTCAAGGTGACGATCACCGACTACGATTCCAACGACACCGCGCTCGCCAAGGTGCGCGCCGGCGGCCACGGCTTCGACATCGTCGTGCCTTCGGCCAACTACGTGCCGATCTGGGTGAAGGAAGGCCTGCTGCTCGAGGCCCGCCCCGACCAGATGGAGAACTTCAAGAACGTCGACGAGCGCTGGGTCAACGTGCCGTGGGACGAAGGCCGCCACTACACCGTGCCGTGGCAGTGGGGCCTGACGGGCATCGGCGTCAACACCAAGGTCTATGGCGGCGACATCAACACCTCGGCGATCTGGCTCGATCCGCCGAAGGAACTGGTCGGCAAGATCAACGTCGCGCCGGAAATGAACGACGTGCTGTTCGCCACCATCAAGTATTTCGGCGGCGACTGGTGCACGCAGGACAAGGAACTGCTCAAGAAGGTGCGCGACAAGCTGGTCGAGGCGAAGCCGAAATGGCTGGCCATGGACTACAGCGTGGTGGAGAAGCTGCCGGCGGGCGACTATGCGGGCGTCTACTACTGGAACGGCGCCATCATGCGCTCGCGCATCAAGAACCCCGATATCAAGTTCGGCTATCCGAAGGAGGGCTTCCCCTATTTCATGGACAGCGTGGCCATCCTGAAGGACGCCAAGAACGTCGACAACGCCAAATTGTTCATGAACTTCATCATGGAGCCGGACAATGCGGCGCTGATATCGGCCTTCGCCAAATACGCCAACGGCATCAAGGGCTCGAAGGAGTTCATGCCGAAGGAAATGCAGGACGCGCCGGAACTCGTCGTGCCGCCCGAGTTCGAGAAGGCGGGCGAGTTCCTCGCCACCTGCGAACCCGACGTGCAGCAGCTCTATACGCGCATCTGGACCGACCTGCAGAAGTAGACGTCTTTGACGGGAGCCCGGCGAGCCGGGCTCCCTGTCGTTCGTCCGGTGTTAGCCTTTCCGCTTCGGCGGGGCGGCTACAGACTGGCGTTCGACCAGCGGGCATTCCAGCTTGACGATCGGATGCCGGCCGCCGGCGGCGGGCGGCGTTTCCAGTTGTTCGATCGCCCATTGTCCCATGGCAAAGTGCGGCAGGATCGACGTCGTCAGCGGCGGGAACAGGTGGCGTGCGATCTCCTCGTCGTCATAGCCGATGACGGACATATCCTGTGGGATGTGCAGGCCGGCTTCCTTCAGCGCCTCGTAGCAGCCGATCGCCGTGCGGTCGTTCTGGCAGAAGATGGCGGTCGGGCGCTCCTTCAGCGCCAGCAGCCTGACGGTCGCGGCATAGCCGGCGCTGGCCGACCAGTCGCCCTCGATCACCAGATCGGGATCGAAAGGGATGTCGGCGGTGGCGAGCGCCCGGCGATAGCCCTTCAAGCGGTCCTGCGCGGCCTGCATCCACGGCTCGCCGGTGATGGTGGCGATGCGGCGGTGGCCGTGGCCGATCAAGTGGCGCGTCGCCGTCTGGCCGCCGGCGATCTCGCTCGGCACCACGGCGGGGAAGGCGTAGTCGGCCGTGTGGCAGTTGAGCAGCACGACCGGGATGTCGAGCTCGTAGAGGAAGGCGGGGGCGTCGATCTCGCGGGTGAAGATGGTCATGTAGATCAGGCCCGAGAGGCGCTGCGCCTTCAGGGCCTCGACGGCGCGCGGCTCCATCACCGGATCGTTCATCGTCTGCGTCACCAGCACCACGTTGCCGGCGTTCCATGACGCCTGGCGCGCGCCTTCGATGGCGACGACGGCTTCCGGGCTGGTGGCGAGCTGGTCGACCATGAAGCCGATAACGCCGTCGAGCATCGTGGCAGTGGAGGATTGCCGGCTGGTATTGGCGGCGGGCAGGCGATAGCCGAGGCTGCGGGCCGCTTCCGTCACGCGCTCGCGCGTCTGCGGCGACAGCTTTATGCCGGGCGTGTTGTTGAGCACGAAGGACACCGTCGCCTGCGAGCAGCCGGCGGCCCTGGCGATGTCGGTCATCGTCACGCGTCCGCCTGCGGCCTTCACGCGACCCGCCTTGCGGCGGCCCGGCGCGGTTGCGGCAGGACTGTCCGGATCGTTCATGGCGTCGTCACCCCTCGTCGTGGCGTCTTTAGCGCAGCCCTGTGCGGCGCGACAAGAGCCGGAAGCGGTTTCGATTTATAGAAAATCGACGTTATAAATGCACCTTCGAAGCTGCTTTTCTGTCGCCAGGAGGCCGTGTAATCCTTTGTGTGCAAGGATTTCCATGGTTGCGGAGGAACGTCTTGTTCCAGGCCGACGGCACAAAATTTCCCTGTGATTACTAATTATATTTACTAATATCAATTCAACAGGTAGTGTCAATCTCATCGCGGCAGCAGGGCCGGGCGGGCGGAGGCGTCGCCGCTTGCGGGAGGTGTCGGGCACAAATGGGAACGCATGAGGTGATCCACTATTTGTCTGACAAATACCTTTACTCGCGAGAGGCGCCGTTTTACGCTGCGGCACTTGCAAGGCAGGGTCCGGACCATCACGGGCCCGCGGGAGGAAGCATCGAGGCTGCGAACTGAAAACGGGTCAGCGACGTGCGCTGAATGAAACAGGGAGGTTATCGAGCATGAAATCCATTCTGTGCAGCACCGCAGTCGCCATCGGCGCCCTGCTGGTCGGTCTGTCGGCCACGACAATGGCGTCGGCGCAGGACAAGCCGACGCTGGCCTTCGTCGTCAACGGCGCCTCCGATTTCTGGAAGGCGGCCGAAGCCGGCGTCAAGAAGGCGCAGGGCGAGCTGCCCGACTTCAACATGGAGCTGAAATATCCCGAGCAGGCTTCGGTCGCCATCCAGCAGCGGCTGATGGATGATCTCGTCACCGCCGGCGTCAAGGCGATCATGGTCTCGGCCGTCGATCCCAAGACCTCGACCGAGGGGCTGAACAAGATCGCTTCTGAGACGGCGCTGTTCACCACCGACAGCGACGCGCCGCAGACCAACCGCGTCGCCTATATCGGCTCCTCAAACGTCGACGCCGGCAAGCAGGCGGCCGAGATCGCCAAGAAGGCGATGCCGGACGGCGGCAAGTGCATGGGCTTCGTCGGCCTGCTCGGCGCCGACAACGCCAAGGAGCGCATCCAGGGCATGAAGGACGGCCTCGCCGGTTCCAAGATCGAGCTTGTCGACGTGCGCGGCGACGATATCGACCAGACGCGCGCCAAGGCCAATGTCGAGGATGCGCTGGTCGCCAATCCCGACATCACCTGCATGGTCGGCTTCTATTCCTACAACACGCCGCGCATCTACGAGGCGCTGCGCGATTCCGGCAAGCTCGGCCAGATCACCGTCGTCGGCTTCGACGACGACCCGATCACGCTGGGCGGCGTCAAGGAAGGCAACATCGCCGGCACCGTCGTTCAGCAGCCGTTCGAATGGGCCTATCAGGGCATGAAACTGATGGCCGCCTATGTGAAGGGCGACAAGTCCGGCATCCCGGAAAGCAAGCTGATCATCGTGCCGACCAAGATCATCGGCAAGGATGACGTCGACGCCTATGCGGCCAACCTGAAGGCGATGGCCGGCAACTGAGCACGGGCCTGAGCCCTGGTCCGGGGCCCGCAGCCCCGGACCGGTTCCGCCCGTCGTTCGAGCAAGCGGCTTGCGCCATGCTGTCAAACGACGTCAAACTCAAAGCATGCTGAAGGCATCCGATCCTTCCGGGTTGACCGCGCGGGCGCATTTCCTGGCGCTGGACGGCATCCGCAAGACCTATCCCGGCGTGATCGCGCTGGCGGATTTCTCCATGCGCGTGGCGCCCGGCGAAGTGATCGGGCTGGTGGGCGAGAACGGCGCCGGCAAGTCGACGCTGATGAAGATCCTCGGCGGCATCACCGCACCGGATCAGGGCACCATCACCGTCGACGGCGTGCCGCACGACCGGCTGACGGTGGGTTCCAGCATGCGGGCGGGCATCGCCTTCGTGCATCAGGAACTCAACCTGTTCGACAATCTGGACGTCGCCGCCAACGTCTTTCTCGGCCGTGAGCCGCTGCGCGCGGGACCGCTGCGGTTGGTCGACCGGGCAGCCCTTCGCGCCGCCTGCGAACCCTACCTGAAACAGGTCGGCGCCAACTTTTCCGCCGATGCGCCGGTCGCCTCGCTGTCGCTCGCCCAGCAGCAGATGGTCGAGATCGCCAAGGCGCTGTCGATGCAGGCCCGCCTCGTCATCCTCGACGAGCCGACCTCCAGCCTGCCGGTGGCGGAGACCGACAGGCTGCTTTCCGTCATTGCCGGGCTGAAGGCGCAGGGCATCTCGGTCATCTTCATCTCGCACCGGCTGCACGAGATCGAGAGGGCGGCGGACCGGGTTCTGGCGATGCGCGACGGCGCACTGGTCGGAACGCTGGACCGGGACGAGATCGGCCACGACGCCATGGTCAAGCTGATGATCGGCCGGGCGCTGAAGGCGCGCGAGGCGCTGGCGCCGGCGCGAGAACCGGGCGCGGTGGCGCTGTCGGCGCGCGGCGTCCGCACGCCGGCCTATCCGGGATGCCGCGTCGACCTCGACCTGCGCAAGGGCGAGATCCTCGGCCTTGCCGGGCTGGTCGGCTCCGGCCGCACGGAACTGGCGCGCGTCCTGTTCGGTATCGACCGCCGGCTCGGCGGGTCGGTCGCGCTGGATGGCAAGCCGCTGGCACTGTCGGCGGCGAACGACGCCGTCGCCAACGGCATCTTCCTGGTGCCGGAGGACCGCAAGGCGACCGGCATCCTGCTCGACCTGCCGATCGCGCAGAACATTTCGCTGCCGGACCTGCCGCGCCATGCCCGCCGCTACCTCGTCTCGCCACGCAGCGAGGCCGAGACGGCCGAAGCGCAGAAGAAGAACCTCGCCATCAAGGCGCCGTCGGTCGCCACGCTCACCGGCACGCTGTCGGGCGGCAACCAGCAGAAGGTCGTGCTCGCCAAATGGCTGGCGATGAAACCGAAGGTGATGATCCTCGACGAGCCGACACGCGGCATCGACATCGGCGCCAAGGCCGAGATCTATGCGCTGATGCGCGGCCTGGCCGATGCCGGCGTCGCCGTGCTGATGATCTCCAGCGACATGGAGGAAGTGATCGGCGTGTCCGACCGCATCGCCGTCATGCACGAGGGAAACATTTCCGGCTATCTCGACCGCGACGATTTCAGCCAGGAGAACGTGTTGCTGCTGGCGATCGGCAAGCCGGCAGGCAAGGAAAGCGCAGGGGCGGCGTTTCCGGTCGCCTGAGGGGCGGCGCGGGAACGGGCCGCCTTTAGGAGAACAGGCCGCTGTGACGGCGGCGGCGAGGGAGGCTGAGCATGAGCAAGAAGGACCTGGGCCTGCTGATCCTGATCCTTGCGGTCGGCGTCGTCGTGGCCGCCATCAATCCGCGCTTCCTGTTGCCGATCAACCTCGCCAACACCTCCAACCTGATCGGCCTGTTCGGCATCCTGTCGATCGGCCAGGCCTTCGTCATCATCACCGGCGGCATCGAGCTTTCGGTCGGCTCGCTGGTGGCGCTGTTCGGCGTCTTGTTCATCGACCTGATCGCGACGCGCGGCATGGCATGGCCGGTGGCGCTGCCGCTGATCATCGTGCTCGGCGGCGTCGTCGGCCTGGTGCACGGCTGGCTGATCGCCAGGCTGAAACTGCAGCCTTTCGTGGTGACGCTGTGCGGCCTTCTGATCTATCGCGGCGTGGCGCGCTTCTACACCAAGGACGGCACGGCGGGTTTCGCCTTCGGCCAGAATTTCCCGTCGCTGGAGTTCCTGACCGCCGGCCGCTTCCACGGCGTTCCCAACTCCTTCATCGCGCTGATCGTCATTGCCGCGGTGATGTGGATCGTGCTGCACCGCTCGGTGTTCGGCCGCTATCTCTACGCCATCGGCAAGAACGAGGAGGCGGCGAAATATTCGGGCATCCATACCGACCGCATCGTCATTGCCGCCTATGTCATCTGCGGCGTGCTGACGGCGCTGTCGGCGATCTATTTCGCCATGTACACGCGCTCGATCTCGCCGGCCAGCCACGGCCAGTTCTACGAGCTCTACGCCATCGCGGCGGCGGTTCTGGGCGGCTTTTCGCTGCGTGGCGGCGAGGGCTCGCTGGTCGGCGCGGTGCTGGGCACCGTGCTGCTGCAGGAGTTGCAGAACCTCGTCAACCTGCTCGGCATTCCTTCCTCGCTCAACTTCGCCGTCATGGGCGGGGTCATCCTGCTCGGGGTGATGATCGACCAGCAGTGGAGCGCCTTCCGGGCGCAACGGCTGGTGGCGGAGGCGGCACGGCAGTCGCAATAGGGTTGTCCGGCTCTTTTCTGGCGTGGGGCAAGGCGGGCTGCTGGCTGTCGCGCCACGCCCGGCCATGTCGTTTTTACGGCGGCGGCGGCGTGCACGCCAAGGCAATCTCGCGCCATGACCGCAACCGATATCCAGGCCACCGGGATGGATCCGCAAAGTGCTGAGCCGGCGCCTGCCGCGCCGGCACCGCTGGTGGCGATCGCCAGCGTCATCCTGTCGATGGCACTGGTGGCTGTCGGCAACGGGCTGATGTTCGCCTATATCCCCGTCCGGCTCGGCGTCGAGGGCATCGATCCGACCTGGGCCGGGCTGATCGTCACCGGGCTTTCGGGCGGCGGTCTCGCCGGCTGCGTGCTGACCGGGCCGCTGGTGCGGCGCGTCGGCCACGCGCGCGCCTTCATGGTGCTGTCGGCGCTGATCGCGCTGTCCAACACGGCGATCGGCGCCGGCGCCTATCCGCTCGTGTGGCTGGCGGCGCGGGCGCTCTATGGCTTCGCCATCTGCGGCCTGTTCGTGGTGGCGCAGAGCTGGCTCAACGACGCGGTGGAGAACACCATCCGCGGCCGCGTGCTCGCCGCCTTCTACATCGCCTACATAGCCGGCCTCGGCATCGGCTACATGCTGTTGGCGCTGGTCGACATCCACACCGCCGCCGTGCCGCTGATCGGCGTTGCCTTCACCGCGCTGTCGATCCTCCCGGTCGGCCTGACGCGCCTTGCCCAGCCGCCGGCCCCGGTCGCGGCCTCGGTGGCGCTCGGCCGCGCCTGGCGCACCTCGCCCGTCGGGCTTGCCGGCATGCTGGCGGTGGGCGGGCTTTCCATGTCGCTGGCCGGCTTCGCCCCCATCCACGCCACCGCCAAGGGCTACAGCCAGGAGGACGTGGCGCTGCTGATGGCGTCGATGCCGCTCGGCACGCTCATCCTGCAGTTCCCGCTCGGCTGGCTGTCGGACCGCACCGACCGCCGCAAGGTGCTGATCGGCGCGACGCTGCTCGCGGCGGCGGCCGGCCTTTTCGCGCTCGGCTTCGACGGCGGCGCGCTCGGTGCGCTGATCGTCATCTACCTTCTGTGGGACGGCGCGACCGAGACGGTCTATTCGCTGGCCAGCGCGCACGCCGCCGACCGTGCCGACAAGAGCGAGATGGTGGCGCTGTCGTCGTCACTCCTGTTCGCCTGGTCGCTGTCGGGCTTCGTCGTGCCGGCCATCGTCACTGTCTTGTCGGCGTTCTACGGCACGCAGACCTTCATCTACGTCTCGGTCGTGCTGGCGCTCGCCTACGCGCTGTTCGTCGCCTGGCGCACCGTGCGGGCGCGGCCGGTGCCGATGCCCGAGACGGGCTCCTTCCAGCCGATGACGGCGCAGGCGCCGCTGCCGGTGGAGCTGGCCTTCGCCGGCGAGGACGAGCAACGCCAGCCGTGAAAACCCGCGTGCGAACCGAAGATGGACCTTACCTTCGGGCGGCGTCTTGAAACTGCAACGCAACTCTGCCTATCTAAGTGGTGTCGCCTGATTTGCTCAGGTGATTTGGTTGTTCTTGCTGCGAAAGGAAAGACACTGAGAACAGCACTGCGGAAGAAGGCCGACGTCGTGCCTTCGCCGGCCGGGATCAGCGGTTTCGACGCCTCGTCCCGCGCCCTCAACACGGTTCTTGCCAGTCTGGAAGACTCCAAGGCCGAGAACATCGTCCCCATCGACATCCAGGGAAAATCCTCGCTCGGCGACCATATGGTCATCGCGTCGGGCCGTTCCCATCGCCATGTGGCGGCTGTCGCGGACCATCTCCTCAAGGCGCTCAAGGATGCCGGCTTCGGTGCCGCGCGCGTCGAGGGGCTGGCCAGCGCCGACTGGGTGCTGATCGATTCGGGCGACGTCATCGTCCACGTCTTCCGGCCCGAAGTCCGCGACTTCTACAATCTCGAAAAGATGTGGCTGGCGCCGGACCTCGAGGAGGAGACGCTGCACTAGCGTCTCCCGACCGGGATGAAGATCATCGTACATGCCGTGGGCCGGATGAAAGCCGGCCCCGAAAGGGAACTCGCCGACCGCTATTTCGACCGGTTCGGCAAGAGCGGGCCGGCCGTCGGGCTGGATTTCGCCGGCATCGTCGAGACGCCGGAAAGCCGAGCCCAGACCGCAACGGAGCGCAAGCGCGAGGAAGGCCGGGCGCTGCAGGGCCAGCTCCAGGCGGGCGCGGCGCTGATGCTGCTGGACGAGCGCGGCCGTGCCTTCACCTCCGAGGAACTGGCGGGCCGCATCGGCCTGATGCGCGACGACGGCCGCAAGGCGCTGGTGGTCGCCATCGGCGGCGCCGACGGGCATGACCAGTCGCTGCGCGACCAGGCAGAGCTGGTGGTGTCGTTCGGCGCGCTGACCTGGCCGCACCAGCTTGTCCGCGTCATGCTGGGCGAGCAGCTCTACCGGGCGGCGACCATCCTGTCCGGCCATCCCTACCATCGATCCTGATTCGCGCGCGGAAAGCAGCCGGGCCGATTTTCGCCCCATTGTCGATGCAGTTGGGCCGACGCAGTCAGGCGTCGACGCACAGGCCGGCCGAACATGGTTGATGATTCCTTAACGAAGCCCCGCATACAGTCGCCGGTGCATGTCTGAACGGCCCGTCTTCCGCATGGAAATGTCCGGGCGTCGCGGCCTTCTGGCGGCGGCGCTGCTTGCCTTCGCCTGCATCGGTCCGGCCGGCACCGCTCGGGCCGAGGACGCCGCGACCGATCCGGACCGCAGCCGCGCCGAATACGAGCAGGTTTCGCACGAGATCACCCTGTCGGCCGAACGCATGGCCAAGCTCGCCGCCGACGTGGCGACGGTGAAGAAGGATCACGCCTCGGTGACGGCGGCGCTGATCCAGTCGGCCAAGACCGAGCAGAAGCTCGGCCAGGACATCGAGGACATCGGCTCGAAGCTGGAAGGGCTGAAGGACCAGGAAAAGACCATCCGGGGCTCCCTGAATGCGCGCCGCGACGTGCTGGCCGAGGTGCTGGGCGCGCTCCAGCGCATGGGCCTGAACCCGCCGCCGGCGATCCTGGTCAAGCCGGAGGACGCGCTGTCGTCGGTGCGCAGCGCCATCCTGCTCGGCGCGGTGGTGCCGGAGCTGCGCCAGCAGACCGACGTGCTGATGGCGGAGCTGAAGGAACTGACGCGGGTCAGCACCTCGATCGAGGCCGAGCGGGCCCGGCTGACGGCGGCGGTGGCCGACCAGGTAGCCGAGAAGGAGCGGCTGACGATGCTGCTGCAGGTCAAGCGCAAGGTGCAGGCCGAGACCGAGCAGGCGCTGGCCGACGAGCAGAAGAAGTCGCAGGCGCTCGCCGAAAAGGCGGCCAGCCTGAAGGACCTCATCGCCTCGCTGCAAAGCGAGGCGCAAAAGCGCGACGCCGAGGCGAAAGCGGCCGCCAAGGCGGCGGCCCAGGACGACAAGGACGACGCGGTCGCCTCGCTGTCCTTGCCGGAAGCGAATCAGCTTGTCCAGCCGGTGCCTTTCCGGGCGCTGCAAGGGCAGATGGCGCTGCCGGTGATCGGCACGTTCAAGCGCCGCTTCGGCGCCGACGACGGCAACGGCGGCGTGATGCAGGGCGACATGGTTGCGACACAATCGGGCGCCATCGTCACCGCGCCGGCGGATGGGAATGTGCTTTATGCAGGGCCGTTTCGCTCCTATGGCCAACTCTTGATCCTCAATGCCGGCGGCGGCTATCATGTCGTGCTGGCGGGAATGAGCAAATTGAACGTCGCGTCGGGTCAGTCCGTGCTCGCGGGTGAGCCGATCGGCGCGATGGGCGAGGCGAGGGTGGCGAGCACCGCGGCCCGGCCGGATGGAAATGTCGTGCCGGAACTCTATGTGGAGTTCCGCAAGGATGGAAAACCCGTCGATCCGGCCCCGTGGTGGGCGGACCGTCTTTCTGGAAGGACCTGAAACGATGCGGAAACTGTCGCTCTTGCTTGCCGGCGCGCTTATGGGCGCGTCAGCCATGAGCCTCGTCTACGGTGCGCCCGGCTCGACGGCGAACGCGGCCGGCTCCGAAACCTACAAGCAGCTTGCCATCTTCGGCGACATCTTCGAGCGGGTGAGGGCGCAATACGTAACCCCGCCGGACGACAAGTCGCTGGTCGAGAACGCCATCAACGGCATGCTGACCTCGCTCGATCCGCATTCCTCCTACATGAACGCCGAGGAAGCGCAGGACATGCGCGTGCAGACCAAGGGTGAGTTCGGCGGGCTCGGCATCGAGGTGACGATGGAAAACAACCTCGTCAAGGTCATCACCCCGATCGACGACACGCCCGCCGCCAAGGCCGGCGTGCTGGCCGGCGACTACATCGCCAAGATCGACGGCACCGACGTCAACGGCATGACGCTCAACGACGCCGTCGACAAGATGCGCGGCAAGGTCGGCGACCCGATCAAGCTCACCATCCTGCGCCAGGGGGCCGACAAGCCGATCGAGGTGACGGTGGTGCGCGACATCATCAAGGTCAAGGCGGTCAAGTACCGGGTCGAGAACGACGTCGGCTACATGAAGATCACCTCCTTCACCGAGAAGACCTACGACGACCTGCAGGACGCCATCGACCACATCAAGAAAGAGGTGCCGAAGGACAAGCTGAAGGGCTACGTGCTCGACCTCAGGCTCAATCCGGGTGGCCTGCTCGACCAGGCGGTCAGCGTTTCCGACACCTTCCTCGACCGCGGCGAGATCGTCTCGACGCGCGGCCGCGACCCGAAGGACGTGACGCGCTTCGACGCGCGCGCCGGCGACGACATCGACGGCAAGCCGCTGGTGGTCCTCATCAACGGCGGTTCGGCCAGCGCTTCGGAGATCGTCGCAGGCGCCTTGCAGGACCTGAAGCGGGCGACGGTCGTCGGCACCCAGTCCTTCGGCAAGGGCTCGGTGCAGACCATCATTCCGCTCGGCGAGAACGGTGCGCTGAGGCTGACGACGGCGCTCTATTACACGCCGTCCGGCAAGTCGATCCAGGGCAAGGGCATCACGCCCGACATCAAGGTCGACCAGCCGGTGCCGGCCGAATTGCAGGGTCGCGACCTGACGCGCGGCGAATCGGACCTGAAGGGTCACATCAAAGGCGCCGACGAGAGCGACCAGGGCTCCGGCTCGGCCGCCTACGTGCCGCCGGACCCGAAGGACGACCTGCAGCTCAAATACGCCGAGGAGTTGCTGCGCGGGCAGAAGACCGATCCGGCCTTCCCGCCCAATCCGGACAAGGCGGTGATGAACCAGTAAGTCCGCTCCCCGTCCGCGCGGCCGGCCAAAACTCTGGCCGCAGGAGCGGAGCAATGCCATCCTGCCGGGGCCGCGAGGTTCCGGCAGTTTGATTCGGGGCTGGATTCTGCGGCAGGGGTTTGCGGGTTGGCTGAACTGGGCAAGGAGATCGAGCGTCCGCTTGGGCAGGGGCTGAAGCCCCGCCGTGAGCCGGGCCGGCGCTTCGGCGCGGGCCAGGTCGCCGCCCTGCTCGTCGCCGTAGCTCTTGTCGGCATCTCGGGCGTGATCGCGCTCAGGAAGCAGCCGTTCCGCAATCCGGCGACGGTGGCGGTGACGACGCCGGCTCCGGTGGAGGCCGCGCCGGCACAGCCGGTCGCGGTGCAACCGAAAGCCGAACCGGCGTCGCCGAAGAAGGACGGACCGCAGATCATCCACGTGCAGCCGACCGAGACCGGCGGTCCGGCCGGCATCGTCGTGCGCGATCCCTCGGCGCTGACGCAGAACCTCGCCGTCGCCCATGTGCCCGACCAGGCGCTGATCGAACTAGCCGAGAGCGGCCCGCTGCCGGTGCGCGCGGCCGACGGACGGCGACCTTTCGACGTCTATGCCCGGCCGTGGTCGGGCGCGCGCGGCGCCAAGGTGGCGATCGTCATCGGAGGCCTCGCCGTGTCGCAGACCGGCACGCAAGCGGCGATCGCGCGGCTGACGGGCGAGGTGACGCTGGCCTTCGCGCCGCAGGGCAATTCCATCGGCCGCTGGATGCAGGAAGCACGCCGCACCGGCCACGAGATCATGATGCAGGTGCCGCTGGAGCCGTTCGACTTTCCCAACGTCAATCCCGGCCGCAACACGCTGACCGTCGATGCGTCACCGGACGAGAATCTGAAAAGGCTGCGCTGGGCGCTGGCGCGCACCACCAACTACACCGGCGTGATGAACTATATGGGCGCGCGCTTCTCGGCCGATCAGGCAGCGCTTGCGCCGGTGATGGCTGAGCTGGCCAAGCGCGGCCTCGGCTATCTCGACGACGGCTCGTCGGCGCGCAGCCTCGCCCCGCAACTGGCGGCGGCCGACCGCGTGCCGCTGGCGGTGGGCGACACCGTCATCGACGACGTGCAGGATCGCGGCGCCATCCTGAAGAAGCTCGATCAGCTCGAAGCGACCGCGCGTGCCAAGGGCTTTGCGCTGGGCACCGGCTCGGCCTTCGACGTGACGGTGGATGCCGTCGCCTCCTGGGTCGGCGAGGCGAAGCGGCGCGGCATCGAGATCGTGCCGTTCTCGGCCGTCGCCGCCGATCCCGAGAATCAGTAAGACTGGTCTCCCCAAAACGGAAAGAAGTCCGATGTCCGGCAAGACGAAAAAGCCCGTCGATCCCGAAAGCCTGCCCTACCGCCCCTGCGTCGGCGTGATGGTGCTCAACGCCGGCGGGCTGGTGTGGGTGGGCAGGCGCATCGCAGAGCCCGACAGCGAGTTCTCCGGCACCACGCAGCTCTGGCAGATGCCGCAGGGCGGCATCGACAAGGGCGAAGAACCGCTCGCAGCGGCAAAGCGCGAGATTTTCGAGGAAACCGGCATGCAGAGCCTGACGCTGCTTGCCGAAGCGGCGGACTGGATCGACTACGACCTGCCGCGCCATCTGGTCGGCGTCGCCTTCAAGGGCAAATATCGCGGCCAGACGCAGAAATGGTTCGCCTTCCGCTTCCATGGCGATGCGGACGAAATCCGCATCAATCCACCACCGGGAGGCCATACGGCCGAATTCGACGAATGGGGTTGGAGGCCGATGGCCGACCTGCCCGACCTGATCGTGCCGTTCAAGCGCGCCGTCTACGAACAGGTGGTCGCGGCGTTCCGGCACCTCGCCGGCTGAGCGTCGGCGAACCGGGCCGGCGCATAAAGCCGGGCGGTCGCGGTTCCGTGCGATCTTGCTTGCAAACGCCGTGTTTCCTTGACGGAGCCTCCCGGAAAGCGGAGGCTTTCGCGAGGATCGTGCGCGGCATCCGTGTTATCTCTTGAAGGGCGTTGCCTCATGAGCAACGGTTTGGAGACTGACGTGGACGGGATTGTCGAGCGATTGAACGAGGCGGACGGGCCGGATCTTGTGACCGCCGGCGCGGTGCTGACGATCGACCTTGGCGCGGTGCGCGAGAACTACCGGCGGCTGAAGACGCGGCTCGGCAGCACGCGCTGCGCCGGCGTGGTGAAGGCCGACGGCTACGGCCTCGGCGCCGCCGTGATCGCGCGTGCCCTGCAGAAGGAAGGCTGCGACAGCTTCTTCGTCGCCAATGCCAGCGAGGGCATCGATCTGCGCGCCGCGCTCGGGACCGGACCGGCGATCCATGTCCTCAACGGCCTGCCGCCGGGCGCCGAGGGCGAAGCGGCGGCGGCCGGCCTGATCCCGGTCGCCAACAGTACCGACCAGCTCGCCGCATGGCGCGCCACCGCGCGGCGGCTCGGCCGCAAGCTGCCCGTCGCCGTGCAGGTGGACAGCGGCATGTCGCGGCTCGGCATGCCCCCGGTGGAGGTCGAGGCGGTAGCGGCCGATGCCGAAGCATTCACAGGTCTGGACCTTGTCCTGGTGATGAGCCATCTCGCCTGCGCCGACGAACCGGACCATGCGGCCAACCGCGCCCAGCTTGCCGCATTTGAGCGGTTGCGCCGGCTGCTGCCGGCAGCCCCCGCCTCGCTCGCCAATTCTTCCGGCATCTTCCTCGGGCCTGAGTGGCATTTCGACCTGGCCCGTCCGGGCGCGGCGCTCTACGGCATCAACCCGACGCCGGATGTCGACAATCCGATGCACCCGGTGGTGCGGCTGGAGGCCAAGGTCATCCAGACACGCACGATCGGCGCGGGCGTCGGCATCGGCTATGGCCACACGGCAATCGCCGACAGTCCGCTTCGCGTGGCGACCATTTCGCTGGGTTACGCCGACGGCTGGCGCCGCCGCGCCGCCGCTTTCGCGCATTTCAAGGACGTGCGGCTCCCCTTCATCGGCCGGGTGTCGATGGATTCCATCATCCTCGACGTCTCTGACCTGCCGGAAGGTGGCCTCGAGGCGGGCGACATGGTGGAGATGATCGGGCCTTCGCAGACGCTGGACGAGGTAGCCCGCTATTCCGGCACCATCGCCTACGAGGTGCTGACCAGCCTCGGCCATCGCTTCCATCGCCGCTATCTCGGCACATGAGACAAGAGGGCCGTGGCCGGCCAGCTTGACAAACCGCGCCCCGTCACCCACGTTCGGATCATGAACAGACACGCCAACAGCACCTTTTTCAGGGTCTGCCCCATCGCGGGAGCGTAGCCCCGGCACGGCCGTGCGTGGCTGTATGAACCGGGGCGTCTTTTCTTTCCATCCATAACCGAAACGGTCCGCAAGACGGATCGCCATCGACGTCGCAGGCAACCCGGATCGCCCCGGCCGCGCGTCGATCCTTCCCATGTCACAACGCAATCAAAGGAGTTCGACATGCAACATGCCATCAAGGAAAGGCCGCCGCCGAAGATCGTCGTCAGCGAGGCCGACTACAACCGCCTGACCGGCCTGGCGGAAGCAGCGCTCGAGCGCGTGCCGGCCGCTGCCGGCCTGCTCGCCGGAATGGATCGCGCCGTCGTCACCACGCCGGGCAGGCTGCCCGCGGACGTGGTACGAATGGGGTCTTCCGTCACGCTGGAAGGCCATGAGGGGCCGCAGCAGATCGTGCTCGTCTATCCGGCCGAGGCCGACATCGCCGCCGGGCGGATCTCGGTGCTGACGCCGCTGGGCGCTGCGCTGATCGGCACCAGGGCCGGCCAGTCCATCACCTGGTCGACGCGTGACGGGCGTCGGCTTGCGGCGCATATCGCCGCCGTAGCCCTGCCGTCCGAGCAGGAGAGGGTGTGATGAGCGCGCATGGCCGTTGCTGCCTCACCGCCAAGGATTACTCCATCCTCGAGGTCATGCTGGAGCGGCGGCGCGGCTTCGGCGACGCCATCGTGCCGGCGCTGGAGCGCAAGCTTGCCGACGCGCGCGTCGTGCTGGTCGACGGCGTCGATCCGGGCGTGGCGACGCTGAACAGCCGGGTGCTGTTCCGTGTCGGCGATGCGCCGGCGCAGACGCGCACGCTGATCCAGCAGGAAGTGCGCGGCATGGTCGGCCTCGGCCTGCCGGTGACGACGCCGCTCGGCCTTGCCCTGCTCGGGCTCAGCGAAGGCGAGACGGTGCTGTTCGAGCGGCCCGGCGTGCGGCCGGAGCGGATCGTGCTCGACAAGGTACTTTACCAGCCCGAGGCGGCCCGACGCTCCCGGCATGTCCTGCCGAAGGCGGCCGAGAGCCGTCGCCTGGTACTGGTCCACAACGCCGGTGACGATTGGCAACCGCCGGAGAACCCCCTTGGCGGCCCTGCCAAAATCCGGCACAGAGGGGGCGACGACGACGGTCCTTCGGCCGCCTGACGGGGTTTCCAAGGGGAATTGATCATGAAAGTTCTGGTGCTGGGCAGCGGCGTCATCGGCGTCACGTCGGCATGGTATCTGGCTGAGGCCGGCCATGAGGTGACGGTGATCGATCGCCAGCCGGGCCCGGCGCTGGAAACCAGCTTCGCCAATGCCGGCGAGGTTTCGCCCGGCTACTCCTCGCCCTGGGCCGGCCCCGGCGTGCCGGTCAAGGCGGTGAAGTGGCTGCTGATGAAATACGGCCCGCTGATCATCCGCCCGGCGCTCGACCCGCATATGTGGAGCTGGGTCTTCAAGATGCTGCGCAACTGCACGGCCGAGCGCTATGCGGTGAACAAGTCGCGCATGGTGCCGATCGCTGAATACAGCCGCGACGTGCTGAAGGCGCTTCGGGCTTCCACCAACATCGCCTATGACGACCGCGCCAAGGGCACGCTTCAGCTTTTCCGCAAGCAGTACCAGCTCGACGGTATCGGCGGCGACGTCGAGGTGCTGAAGCAGTACGGCGTTCCCTTCAACGTGCTCGACCAGGACGGCTGCATCGCCGCCGAACCGGGGCTCGGCGCCGTGCGCGAAAAGTTCGTCGGCGGCCTGCAACTGCCGGGCGACGAGACGGGCGACTGCCAGATGTTCACCACGCGGCTGGCCGAGATCGCGACGGCCGCCGGCGTCAAGTTCGAGTACGGGGTCACGGTAAAGGCGATCAACACAGACAAGGGACGTGTCACCGGCGTTTCCACCAGCGCCGGCGAGAAGACGGCGGACACCTATGTCATGGCGATGGGCAGCTATTCGCCGGTCTGGATGCGCAAGCTCGGCCAGCCGATCCCCGTCTATCCGATCAAGGGCTATTCGATCACCGTGCCGATCGTGAACGCCAAGGCCGCACCCGAATCGACGGTGATGGACGAAACCTACAAGATCGCCATCACGCGGCTCGGCGACCGCATCCGCGTCGGCGGCACGGCGGCCATCGCCGGCTACGACCTGTCCTTGCAGCAGGGACGGCGCGAGGCGCTGGAGCACTCCGTCGGCGACCTGTTCCCCGGCGCCGGCGATCTCGGCGCGGCGACCTTTTGGACCGGCCTGCGCCCCATGACGCCGGACGGGCCGCCGATCATCGGCGCCTCGAAATATTCCAACCTCTATCTCAACACCGGCCACGGCACGCTCGGCTGGACGATGGCGTGCGGATCGGGCCGCGTGCTGGCCGACATCATCTCCGGCCGCAAGCCGGACGTCGACGCCGGTGCGCTGTCGGTCAGCCGCTACAACTGAGGCCGGCCGCTACAGGAACAGCGCCCGTTCCTTCTCGACCGCCCTGGCGATGAAATCCGCGACCGCCTGCACCCGGCGCAGCGGGCGCACGCTTTCGTGGTAGACCAGCCAGTAGGCGCGGCGGATCGGTTGCACCGCCTCCACCGGCACCAGATCGGGCATGGAACGGGCAATGAAGGTGTGCAGGATGCCGATGCCCGCGCCGGCCCGCACCGCCTCGGCCTGGCCGAGCGCCGATGAGATGGCGAAGGCCGAACGCCAGTCGGCGCTGAACTCGGCGGCATAGTCGAGTGAAGGGCTGACGATCAGGTCCGGCACGTAGCCGATCAGCGTGTGCGCCGCCAGTTCCGCCGCCGTCTTCGGCAGGCCGTGGCGTTCGGCATAGGCTCGGCTGGCGAAGAGGCCGAGCGAATAGTCCACCAGCTTGCCGGCGACCAGCCGGCCCTCGCTCGGCCGCTCGACGGTGATGGCGATGTCGGCCTCGCGGCGCGACAGCGAGAAGGAACGCGGCACCGGCACGAGCTGGATGGTCAGTTCGCGATGCTGGGCGGTCAGTTCGCCGAGCCGGCGAGCGAGGAAGGCGACACCGAAACCGTCCGGCGCGCCGATGCGCACCGGCCCGGATATCTCCTCGCCCTCGCCGGCCACCGCCGCGCGAGCGGCGATCATGTCGGCCTCCATGCGCTCGGCGATTTCCATGAAGCGCACGCCGGCCGGCGTCAGCTCCGAGCCGGTGGTGAGGCGCCGGAACAGCTTTGTCCGAAGTGCCGTCTCCAGCGCTGCCAAGCGGCGCGAGACGGTGGCGTGGTTGAGTTCCAGCCGCTTGGCCGCGCCGAGGATCTGCCCGGCGCGGGCAACGGCGAGGAAAATACGGACGTCATCCCAGTTCATGCGGGAATTATATGCAGAAAGTAATGTCCCGGACAACATCGGTGTACATTTACTGCACAACGGTTGCGTTTCGGCTCGCGTTGCCTTCCGCCGCGTGAAGGCGGACAATGCGGCAATCGAATTCCAGGGAGCGATAGCATGGATCACTACGGACATTTCATCGGCGGCAAGGCCGTCAAGAGCACCTCCGGGCGCGAGCAGGACGTCTTCCAGCCGCTCGACGGCACGGTGCGCGCCAAGGTGGCGCTCGGCTCGAAGGCGGAGCTCGACGCGGCGGTGGCCAATGCCAAGGCGGCCCAGCCGGCCTGGGCCGCGACCAACCCGCAGCGCCGCGCGCGCGTCTTCATGAAGTTCCTCGAACTGGTGGCGCGCGACAACGACGCGCTCGCCGAACTGCTCGCCCGCGAGCACGGCAAGACCATTCCCGACGCCAAGGGCGACATCCAGCGCGGCGTCGAGGTCGTCGAGTTCGCGCTCGGCATCCCGCACCTGATGAAGGGCGAATACACCGAGGGCGCCGGCCCCGGCATCGACCTCTACTCGATCCGCCAGCCGCTCGGCGTCGTCGCCGGCATCACGCCGTTCAACTTCCCGGCGATGATCCCGATGTGGAAGTTCGCGCCGGCCATCGCCTGCGGCAACGCCTTCATCCTGAAGCCGTCGGAGCGCGATCCGGGCGTGCCGATGAAGCTCGCCGAACTGATGCTGGAAGCCGGCCTGCCGGCGGGCATCCTCAACGTCGTCAACGGCGACAAGGAAGTGGTCGACGCCATCCTCGACCATGAGGACATCTCCGCCGTCGGCTTCGTCGGCTCGTCCTCGATCGCGCAGTACATCTATGCGCGCGGCTGCGCCAACGGCAAGCGCGTGCAGTGCTTCGGCGGCGCCAAGAACCACATGATCATCATGCCCGACGCCGACATGGACCAGGCGGTCGATGCCCTCATCGGCGCCGGCTACGGTGCGGCCGGCGAGCGCTGCATGGCCGTCTCGGTCGCCGTGCCGGTCGGCAAGGCGACCGCCGACAAGCTTGTCGAAAAGCTCATCCCGCGCGTCGAGAGCCTGAAGATCGGCCCGTCGACCGACCCGAGCGCCGACTACGGCCCGCTGGTGACCAAGCAGGCACTGGATCGCGTGCGCGGCTATGTCGACCTCGGCATCGAGGAAGGCGCCAAGCTGGTCGTCGACGGTCGCGGCTTCAAGATGCAGGGCTACGAGAACGGCTTCTATCTCGGCGGCTGCCTGTTCGACGACGTGACGCCGGACATGCGCATCTACAAGGAAGAGATCTTCGGCCCGGTGCTTTCGGTGGTGCGCGCGCACGACTTCGAGGAGGCGGTGCGCCTGCCCTCCGAGCATGAATACGGCAACGGCGTCGCCATCTTCACCCGTGACGGCGACGCCGCGCGCGAATTCGCAGCCCGCGTCAATGTCGGCATGGTCGGCGTCAACGTGCCGATCCCGGTGCCGGTGTCCTACTACACCTTCGGCGGCTGGAAGAAGTCCGGCTTCGGCGACCTCAACCAGTACGGTCCGGATTCGGTGCGCTTCTACACCAAGACCAAGACGGTCACCCAGCGCTGGCCGTCGGGCGTCAAGGAAGGTGCCGAGTTCGCCATGCCGACGATGAAATAGCCCGACGGATTCCTTGTTTGCGCGTCCTCGCCTTCGGCTGCGGGCGCGCGGGCAGGGCGTCAAGGAAGGCGCCGAATTCGCCATGCCGACGATGAAGTAAAAATTCGCCTGAGGCTGGTCTGCAAATGGCGCGGCTGTGCGCTCCGATGCTCACGTACTTTAAGTACGCTCCGCTTCGGTGCTCCAGTCCGCGCCATTTTCGACTCAGCCTGAGACGAATTTGGCGTCGGTGCCGTTTCTCATAGCTACTTCCAGATCAATCCCGCCTTCATCGCTAACTTCTCGCCCGGCCCGTGCACAGCAGCGAAGAGCAGGCCGGCGAGGAAGGTGAAGTGGTCGACGAAGAAGCCGAATTCAGCCTGGTTGCCCTGCCAGTGCGATGGGCCGTGGAAGGCGAAGGCGAGGAAGATCACGTAGACGGCGGCAAGCAGCGCAGCCTCCGAAAAGAAGGCGCCGGTGAGGAAGGCAAGCACCAGCAATACTTCGAAGGCCGCCGCTACCCAGGCAAGAAACAGCGGGAAGGGGAAGCCGGCGGCGGCGATGTAATCCGCCGTCATTTGCATGCCGGCGAACTTGAAGCCTGCGGCCATGGCGAAGGCCCCGGCGAAGATCAGGCGGGCGACGAGAATGGCGATGGTCTTGCCCATGGGATTTTCCTCCTTTTGATGCCGCGAAAGCGGGCGGGTCCGGTTCAGGGCGAAGTTTTGCCGCGCAGTGGAAACAGCGCGCGCAGGGCCGGGTCGCGCAGCCACAGGCCGCCCCACATGAAGACGCCGAGATAAACGGCGAACAGTTCATGGCTGAATAGCGGATTGCCGATGCGGATCTGCGTCGCCATCGCGCCTCCGAACAGGCCCATGAACAGCACCGAGGCCAGCACGCTGGTGCGCGGAACGATATAGAGCAACGTCAGCACGAGTTCGAGGATGCCGATCGGCACCGTATAGCCGGCGGGCCAGCCGAGCGCCGCCATGGTTTCCTCGGCGACGGGCATGCCGAGCAGTTTCGGGGCGACCGACGCGCCCAGCATGAACAGGACGAAAAGCCCTGAAAGCCCGTAGCCGATCCTTGTTCTTGCGGTCTCGCTCATCGTGTCCCTCCTTGTTCATCGATCGTCAGCGATGCGGCAAGGACGGCTCACGGCGGACGGTTCCGACATGGCATGGAAATTTTCTCAAAACGGCTTGAACGGCGCCGGCCCCGCGCCGTGCGGTCAGCGCATGGCGGCCGCCTGCGCATGCAGCCTGAGCAGCGACATCAGCCGGTCGGCCTCGATGCCGGCGCGCTCCTCGTCGCGGTCGAGGACAGCGCCGATCAGGGCGACGTGGTTGGCGGCCGATTCGGCGAGCCCGGTGCCGCTCTGGAAGCGGTACCAGAAACGCCGGCTGTGCGTCTGCAGGGGAGCCGCCAGGCGCGCGGCGAAGGGATTGTCGGCGGCGCGCGTCAGCGCCTCGTCCAGCGACTTGTCGGCTTCGAGGAAGCCGAGCACGTCGTTGCCCAGAACCGCGTCGTGCATGGCCAGTGCCGTCGCCTGGAAGTGGGGGGCGGCATCGGCGGCGAGGAAGCGTGCCGCCGAACGGGCAAGCACGGTCTCGACGCCGCGCCGGGCATCGATGACGCGCAGCCAGTCGGCGGCGTTGAGGGGAGCGACGACGATGCCCGCGCGCGGCCTGACTTCCAACAGGCCCTCCCAGGTCAGCCGCTGGATCGCCTCGCGCACCGGCGTGCGGCCGAGCGACAGATGTTCGATCAGCACGCGCTCGGTGACCACCGCGCCGGGCGCCAGCTCGAGCGTGACGATCATCTTCTCGAGCCCGCGATAGGCCTTGGCGCTGGCCAGTTCGGTCGACGGGTCCCGCTGGGTCACCAAAGCATCCATGCCGTCGCCTCCTCTGGAATCGCGTTGATATATCGAGCCGAATGCCACGTTGACAATTGATTTTTCGGCAGATATTCACCTGATATATCAAGCGGGTCAAGCGGGCGCATCCGGTCTGCAACCACTTGAAGCAGGCCGAGTGCGGCCGGCTCTCTTTCGCGAAAAGCCCGGCAAGGCGTCGAGGCGAAGGTGAAGGGGAACGGCACAGTGTGGGGTTCCCGTCGATGAATGCTGCCTTGTCCTCGGACGACGTCGTCATCGTCGGAGCAGGGATTGTCGGCATCTGCATCGCGGCGCATCTGGTCGAGGCCGGCCACGCCGTCACCGTCATCGACCGCACCGGGATCTCGGAGGAAACGTCCTCGGGCAATGCTGCGGCCTTCGCTTTCTCCGACGTGCTGCCGCTGGCGCAGAAGGGCATGATGCGCAACCTGCCGAGGTGGCTGGCCGATCCGCTCGGGCCGCTTTCGGTGCCGCCAACCTATCTGCCCCATCTGGCGCCGTGGCTGTGGCGCTTCTGGCGGGCCGGCGCGGCGAAGAACCGCGAAGCGAGCCTCGTCGCCCAAGCTGCGATGATGCGTCTCGCCGAGGCGGAATGGGCCGGACTCATGGATCGTTCCGGAACCGCAACGATGCTGCGGGAGGACGGTTCGCTCGAACTTTACGAGAGCGAGGCCGAATTTGCTGCTTCCCTGCCGGGTTGGGTGGCGCGCGATCGTTTCGGTATCGTCTATCGCCATGTCGAGGGCGCGGAACTCGCCGGCCTGCAGCCGGGGCTGGCGCCGCGCTTCGTCAAGGGCACGTTCGTGCCCGGATGGAAGACGGTGGCCGACCCCAAGCTGCTCGGCAAGGCGGTGTGGGCCTATGCGGAGAAAAAGGGCGCTCGCTTCGAGCGCGGCGAGGTCGTTCGCGCCGAGGCCGGCGCGAGTGGCGCAACGCTTCATCTTGCCGACGGTTCGTCGCGCAAGGCCGCAAAGCTGGTGATCGCCGCCGGTGCCTGGTCGCATCTGCTGGCCGGGCAACTCGGCGAGGCGATCCCGCTGGAAACCGAGCGCGGCTACAACACCACGCTTCCCGCCGACGCCTTCGACGTGAAGCGGCAGCTGACCTTCTCCGGCCACGGCTTCGTCATCACGCCATTGTCCACCGGCCTGCGCATCGGCGGCGCCGTCGAGCTTGCCGGCCTGAAGCGGCCGCCGAATTATGCCCGCTCCAGGGCGATGCTCGAAAAGGCGAAGCGGTTCCTGCCGGGCCTCAAGGCCGAGGGCGGCCGCGAATGGATGGGCTTCCGTCCGTCGCTGCCGGATTCGCTGCCTGTCATCGGCGCTGCCCGCGCGCCCGGCGTCTTCTACGCCTTCGGCCATGGCCATCTCGGCCTGACGCAGGCCGCAGCGACCGGCCGGCTGATCCGCGACCTGATTGCGTGCCAGGCCCCGGCAATTGACATTCGGCCGTTCCGCGCGCAGCGGTTCTAGCCTTTATTTCGCTCCAGTCATTCCTTCAACCATCGGATCGCATCGAAATGTCTCGCCACACCTTCACCTGCATCGACGGTCACACCTGCGGCAATCCGGTCCGGCTCGTCGCCGGCGGCGGGCCGCTGCTCGACGGCGCGACGATGATGGAGCGGCGGGCGCATTTCCTGGCCGAATACGACTGGATCCGCACAGGGCTGATGTTCGAGCCGCGCGGCCATGACATGATGTCGGGCTCCATCCTCTATCCGCCGACGCGGCCGGACTGCGACATCGCCATCCTGTTCATCGAGACGTCGGGCTGCCTGCCGATGTGCGGCCACGGCACGATCGGCACCGTCACCATGGCCATCGAGAACGGGCTGGTGAAGCCGAAGACGCCGGGCGTGCTCCACCTCGATACACCGGCCGGGCTGGTGAAGGCCGAGTACCGCGAAGTGAACGGCCTCGTCGAGGAAGTGCGCATCACCAACGTGCCATCCTTCCTCTATGCGGAGGGGCTGACGGTGGAGTGTCCGGTGCTCGGCGAGATCACCGTCGACGTCGCCTATGGGGGCAATTTCTACGCCATCGTCGAGCCTCAGAAGAACTATTCCGACATGGCCGACTATTCGGCCGGCGAACTGGTCGCCTGGAGCCCGGTGGTGCGCCAGCGGCTGAACGAGAAGTACACGTTCGTGCATCCGGAAAATCCCGACATCAACCGGCTCTCGCATATGCTGTGGACCGGGGCGGCGCGCGACCCGCAAGCGCATGCGCGCAACGCCGTCTTCTACGGCGACAAGGCCATCGACCGCTCGCCCTGCGGCACCGGCACGTCAGCGCGCATGGCGCAGCTTCACGCCAAGGGCAAGCTGAAGGCAGGCGACAATTTCGTGCATGAATCCATCATCGGCTCGCTGTTCAAGGGGCGCGTGGAAAAGGAAGTCGGCGTCGGCAACAGGCCGGCGATCATTCCCTCGATCGGCGGCTGGGCGCGGCAGACCGGCTTCAACACCATCTTCATCGACGAGCGCGATCCGTTCGCCCACGGCTTCGTCGTCAAGTAGGGAAACCGGGCCTGCGCCGCCCCTTCGCCAGCTCAAATGGCGGCTCGGCGGCGGCGCAATCTTCCGTCCTTTCAAATTCTTTTGACCGAAGATTCTTCGATAAGTGATGCAATCTTTCCCTGAATCGTCAAAGACATTGCGGTATGCCAATGATAGGGTCCGCCGTGGTCCATGGGGCGGATGCAACGGACGGGGTTACCGGGCGGCGCGATGCAAGGTCGTGTCGGCGAATGAAAAATCACGTTGCAATCCGGTCCTGAACCCTTAGGACTAGGGGAAATACCAAAAAAGGGCGCGCCCTGGCGGCGACGCTCAAGGGGAGCCTTCTTACCATGCAGTATTTCATCCAGCAGCTTATCAACGGGCTGACGCTGGGATCGATCTATGGGCTGATCGCGATCGGCTATACGATGGTCTACGGCATCATCGGCATGATCAACTTCGCCCATGGCGATCTGTTCATGGTGGGCGCCTTCATTGCCCTCATCGTGTTCCTGATCCTGACGGCGATGTTCTACTCGGTCCCCGTTGTGGTCGCGCTGCTGGTCATGATGATCGTGGCGATGCTGCTTTCCGGCCTCTACAACTGGGTGATCGAGAAGGTCGCCTACCGGCCCTTGCGCGGCTCCTTCCGGCTGGCGCCCCTGATCACCGCGATCGGCATGTCGATCGCCCTGTCCAACTTCGTCCAGGTCACGCAGGGCCCGCGCAACAAGCCGATCCCGCCGATGGTCAGCCAGGTCTACAACATCGGCGGCGTCAGCGTGTCGCTGAAGCAGATCATCATCGTGCTCGTCACCGCGGTGCTGCTGGCGATCTTCTGGTACGTCGTCAACCGAACGCCGCTGGGGCGCGCGCAACGCGCCTGCGAGCAGGACCAGAAGATGGCGGCCCTTCTCGGCATCGACGTCGACCGCACCGTCTCGCTGACCTTCATCATGGGTGCAGCACTTGCCGCCGTCGCCGGCACGCTGTTCCTGATGTATTATGGCGTCGTATCCTTCTCGGATGGCTTCGTGCCGGGCGTGAAAGCATTCACGGCCGCGGTGCTGGGTGGCATCGGCTCGCTGCCGGGCGCCGTCATCGGCGGGCTTCTGATCGGCTTCATCGAGAGCATGTGGTCGGCCTATTTCTCCATCGACTACAAGGACGTCGCCGCCTTCTCGATCCTGGCCATCGTGCTGATCTTCCTGCCCTCCGGCATCCTCGGCCGGCCCGAAGTCGAAAAGGTCTGAGCTGATGGCCGTCACCGTTTCCGCTTCGCGCCCCGCCGCAAATCCCCTCGCGCGGGCCGTGCGCGAGTCCCTCTTCGCCGGCGTCATCTCGTTCGGCATGTTCGTTCTTCTGATCGGCCTCAAGACCGACCAGAACATCCGCAACGAACTCGTTCTCGAGCCGCGCTGGGGCCTGCTGGCCGCGGTGGTCGCGCTGACCATGCTCGGCCGTTTCCTCTATGTCGGCTTCATCGCGCCGGCGATGGCGCGGGCCAAGGCCGAGCGCGCCAAGGCGCCCGTCGTCGTCAGCGAGCCGGGCTTCATCCGCCGCAACTCCAACAAGATCGGCATCGTTATCCTGTTCCTGTTCCCGATCGTCTCGGTTATGGCGTTCGGCCTTCAAGGCTCGCTGAAATGGGTCGATAATTTCGGCATCCAGATCCTCATCTACGTGATGCTGGCCTGGGGCCTGAACATCGTCGTCGGCCTGGCCGGCCTGCTCGACCTCGGCTACGTCGCCTTCTATGCGGTGGGTGCCTATTCCTATGCGCTGCTCGCCTCGCATTACGGGCTGTCGTTCTGGATCCTTTTGCCCTGCGCCGGCATCATGGCCGCCATGTGGGGCGTTATCCTCGGCTTCCCGGTGTTGCGCCTGCGCGGCGACTACCTCGCCATCGTGACGCTGGCCTTCGGTGAGATCATCCGCCTCGTGCTGATCAACTGGCGCGAGGTCACCAACGGCTCGGCCGGCATCTCCGGCATTCCGAAGGTGTCGTTCTTCGGGCTGATGTCGTTCAACGTCTCGGACCCGAACTACATCGCCAAGGTGCTGGGGCTGGCGACGTCGGGCGTCTACTACAAGATTTTCCTCTACTATCTCATCCTGCTGCTTTGCCTGCTCACCGCCTTCGTCACCATCCGGCTGCGCCGGCTGCCGGTCGGACGCGCCTGGGAAGCGCTGCGCGAGGACGAGATTGCCTGCCGCTCGCTCGGCATCAACACCACCACGACCAAGCTGACGGCCTTCGCCACAGGCGCCATGTTCGGCGGCTTCGCCGGCTCCTTCTTCGCCGCCCGCCAGGGCTTCGTGTCGCCGGAATCCTTTGTCTTCCTGGAATCGGCGATCGTGCTCGCCATCGTCGTGCTGGGCGGCATGGGCTCGCTCGGCGGCATCGCGGTGGCGGCGGCGGTGATGATCGGCGGCACCGAGATCCTGCGCGAACTGCAGTTCCTGAAAGCGGTCTTCGGGCCGGACTTCACGCCCGAGCTCTACCGCATGCTGCTGTTCGGCATGGCCATGGTCATCGTCATGATATGGAAGCCGCGCGGCTTCGTCGGATCGCGTGAACCGACCGCCTTCCTGAAGGAACGAAAAGCCGTGTCCACCTCCTTCACCAAGGAAGGTCACGGCTGATGAACGCGAGCGCGAATACGTCCATGACCGACACCATCCTCAACGTCGAACACCTGTCGATGAAGTTCGGCGGCCTGGTGGCGATCGGCGACCTGTCGTTCCAGGCCCGGCGCGGCGAAATCACCGCGCTGATCGGCCCCAACGGGGCCGGCAAGACGACGGTGTTCAACTGCATCACCGGCTTCTACAAGCCGACCGAGGGCATGATCACGCTCGCCCGCCGCGACGGCTCCACCTACTTGCTGGAGCGGCTGCCGAACCACGAGATCCCGGCACGCGCCAAGGTGGCGCGCACCTTCCAGAACATCCGCCTGTTCTCCGGCATGACCGTGCTGGAGAACCTTCTGGTGGCGCAGCACAACAAGCTGATGAAGGCCTCCGGCTACACGTTCCTCGGCCTGTTCGGCTTTTCCAGCTATCGGCAGGCCTCGGCCGAGTCGATCGAGCTTGCCAAGCACTGGCTGGATAAGGCCGACCTGACCGACCGCGCCGACGATCCGGCCGGCGACCTGCCTTACGGCGCGCAGCGAAGGCTGGAGATCGCGCGCGCCATGTGCACGGGACCGGAGCTTCTGTGCCTCGACGAGCCGGCGGCCGGTCTCAATCCGAAGGAATCGTTGGCGCTCAACACGCTGCTGATGGACATCAAGGACAACACCGGCACGTCGATCCTGCTGATCGAGCACGACATGTCGGTGGTCATGCAGATTTCCGACCACGTCGTGGTGCTGGAATACGGCCGCAAGATCTCCGACGGCGACCCCGAAGCGGTGCGCACCGACCCGAAGGTCATTGCCGCCTATCTCGGCGTCGATGACGAAGAGGTCGAGACTGTGCTGACGGAAGTCGGCGACGAGGAGGTGATCGAGCAGCTCGACACCGGCCCCGGCCCGGACCATGGCCCGCAAAGCTCGGCCTCGATGCTGGCCGGGCCGGTGTCCGACTCGGTCGAGCACGGCGACGAGGGCGAGCGGGTGACGGTGTCGAAGGGCGCGTCCAGAGCAGCACGGGTCGGGACGGGCGCCAAGGCATCGACTCCCGCCAGGAGCACTGCCGGCAAGGCACAGGGCAAGACATCCGAAGCCAAGGCATCGGCCAAGTCCGCGCCGGCCTCGTCCGCCAAGGCGTCCTCGCGCGCGGCAGCTACGCCGAAGGCCGCAACCCCGAAGGCCACCGCCGGCAAGCCTGCGGCTGCCGGATCGGCTACTGCGAAATCGACCACAGCAAAGCCGGACGCTGCAAAGCCGGCGGCGCCCGCCAAGAAACCTGCCGGCGTGTCGAACCGGCTCGCCGCGCCGCGCGGCGGCCGCGAGGACGACCTTCTGGTGATCAAGGGCATCGGCCCGGTCAACAAGAAGAAGCTCAACGAGCACGGCATCTTCCATTTCGACCAGATCGCCGCCTGGAAGAAGGCCGACATCGAAGCGGTCGAGGCCTATCTGGCCTTCGACGGGCGCATCGCCCGCGAGGACTGGATCGGCCAGGCCAAGGCTCTGGCAAAACAGGCCGCCAAGGCCGGCGCGGCCAAAAGTGCCGCCAGCAAGCGTGGAGGGCGTAAATAATGGCCGGCGCACCGCTGCTCGACATCAGGGGCGTCGAGACCTACTACGGCAACATCAAGGCGCTGAACGGCGTCAACGTCTCCGTCAACGAAGGCGAAGTGGTGGCGCTGATCGGCGCCAACGGCGCCGGCAAGTCGACGCTGATGATGACCATCTTCGGCGCACCGCGCGCGCGCCGGGGCACCATCACCTTCGCCGGCACCGACATCACCATGCTGCCGACGCACGAGATCGCACGCCTGCGCATCGCGCAGTCGCCGGAAGGCCGGCGCATCTTCCCGCGCATGACGGTGATGGAAAATCTCCAGATGGGCGCCAATCTCGACAACCTCAAATATTACGACGAGGACGTCGAGAAGGTGTTCGCGCTGTTCCCGCGCCTGAAGGAGCGCATCGGCCAGCGCGGCGGCACGCTGTCGGGCGGCGAGCAGCAGATGCTGTCGATCGGTCGCGCGCTGATGGCACGGCCGAAACTGCTTCTGCTCGACGAGCCGTCGCTCGGCCTCGCCCCGCTGATCGTCAAGCAGATTTTCGACGCCATCAAGGAACTGAACCGCAGCCAGGGGCTGACCGTCTTCCTGGTCGAGCAGAACGCCTTCGGCGCGCTCAAGCTCGCCACCCGCGGCTATGTCATGGTCAACGGCAACGTCACCATGAGCGGCACCGGCAAGGAGCTTCTGGCCAATCCCGAAGTGCGCGCGGCCTATCTCGAAGGCGGCCACCATTGAGCCGGGGAGATTAAGACATGCAAGGCATTCTCTACGAAGAAGGCTCGATCTGGCAGTTCCTGTTCATCACCGTGCTGCTCGGCGGCTGGGCGGCCTGGATGACGGGCAAGGCCTGCGCCCAGACTTGGCGCACCTTCACCACGCTGTTCTTCTACATGCTGGGGCTGGGGATCGCGGTGCGCTTCATCCACCATGCGCTGTTCGACGCCACGATGTTCTCGCTGCAATACTATGTCGTCGACACCATCGTGCTGATGATCGTCGGCTTCGTCGGCTACCAATACACGCGCACCAACCAGATGGTGACGCAGTACAACTGGCTCTACGAAAGAGCCTCCCTGTTGAGCTGGAAACCGAAAGGTTGACGTTCACCAAGACGCCGTTTTCGGGACGAAACGGCGTGACAACCGCCCTGAAATGGGCAAACTACACTTTCTGCGATAAGGGTGGGCATCGCACGAAGGCTTTATTCACGCCCACTCCTTGAATGGGAGCGTATCTATGAAGAAATCACTCTTGTCGGCCGTGGCCCTGACCGCGCTGGTCGCGTTCAGCGGCAGCGCATGGGCCGATGTCCTCATCGGCGTCGGTGCGCCGATCACCGGCCCGAACGCCGCCTTCGGCGCGCAGTTGCAGAAGGGCGCCGAGCAGGCCGTGGCCGACCTCAACGCAGCCGGCGGCATGAACGGCGAGAAGATCGTCCTGTCGATCGGCGACGACCAGTCCGATCCGAAGCAGGGCATCTCCGTCGCCAACAAGTTCGTCGCCGACGGCGTCAAGTTCGTCGACGGCCACTTCAACTCGGGCGTCACCATTCCGGCCTCTGAGGTCTATGCCGAGAACGGCCTTCTGATGGTCACCCCGGCCGCCACCAACCCGCAGGTGACCGAGCGCGGCATGACCAACGTCTTCCGTATCTGCGGTCGTGACGACCAGCAGGGCGGCATCGCCGGCAAGTACATCGCCGAGAACTTCAAGGACGCCAAGGTCGCGGTCATCCACGACAAGACGCCTTACGGCCAGGGTCTCGCCGACGAAACCAAGAAGGCGCTGGAAGCCGCCGGCCATCCGGAGGTCATGTACGAAGGCGTCAACGTCGGCGACAAGGACTTCTCGGCCCTCATCGCCAAGATGAAGGAAGCCGGCGTCACCCTGATCTACTGGGGCGGCCTGCACACCGAAGCCGGCCTGATCATCCGCCAGGCGCACGACCAGGGCCTCAAGGCGCTGCTGTTCTCGGGCGACGGCATCGTCTCGAACGAGCTCGCCGCCATCGCCGGCGACGCCGTCATCGGCACGCTGAACACCTTCGCGCCCGACCCGCGCAACAATCCGAACGCCAAGGAAGTGGTGGAGAAGTTCCGCGCTTCCGGCTTCGAGCCGGAAGCCTACACGCTCTATTCCTATGCCTCTGTTCAGGTCATGGTCGAGGCGGCCAACAAGGCCGGCACGAACGACCCGGTGAAGGTTGCCGAGACCATCCACAAGGACGGTCCGTGGAAGACGGTCATCGGTGATATCAGCTTCGACGAGAAGGGCGACACCACCGGCCGGAACTACGTCATCTACGAATGGAAGAAGGGCGACGACGGCAAGATCGGCTACTTCGAGAAGAAGTAAGCCCTACCGTTTTCTTCGATTGGAACGAGGCCCGGCGCTCTGTGCCGGGCCTTTTTCGTACTGGTCACGCAACTGACGATCCGCCCTTCACTTTCAATCGATTTAATATGACGGGTGCAATTTTGTTTGCACTGCAGCATTTTCCCGCTATTCATTAGCCCCCTTCAAATCTTCCCCAACGGGAGCGCGTTCTTGGCCATCAGCAAGATCCTCGTCGCCAACCGGTCCGAAATCGCCATCCGCGTTTTCCGCGCGGCGAGCGAACTGGGCATCAAGACCGTCGCCATCTGGGCCGAGGAAGACAAATATTCGCTGCACCGCTTCAAGGCCGACGAGAGTTATCAGGTCGGGCGCGGGCCGTGGCTCGCGAAGGACATGGGGCCGATCGAAAGCTATCTCTCCATCGACGAGATCATGCGGGTGGCGAAGCTCTCGGGTGCCGATGCCATCCATCCCGGCTACGGGCTTTTGTCGGAAAGCCCGGAATTCGCCGAGGCCTGCGCGGCCAACGGCATCACCTTTATCGGCCCGAAGCCGGAGACGATGCGGCGGCTCGGCAACAAGGTGGCGGCGCGCAACCTCGCCGTCGAGGTCGGCGTGCCGGTGGTGCCGGCGACCGATCCGCTGCCGGACGACATGGAGGCCGTCAAGAAGCTCGCGGCGGAGATCGGCTACCCGCTGATGCTGAAGGCCTCGTGGGGCGGCGGCGGACGGGGCATGCGCGCCATCCGCTCGGAAGCCGACCTCGCCCGCGAGGTCAACGAAGGCAAGCGCGAGGCGAAGGCCGCCTTCGGCAAGGACGAGGTCTATCTGGAGAAGCTCGTCGAGCGCGCGCGCCATGTCGAGGTGCAGGTTCTGGGCGACACATACGGCAACGTCGTGCATCTCTACGAACGCGACTGCTCGATCCAGCGCCGCAACCAGAAGGTCGTCGAACGGGCGCCCGCGCCCTATCTCGGCGACGCGCAGCGGCAGGAACTGTGCGGCCATGCGCTGAAGATCGCCCGCGAGACCGACTATATCGGCGCCGGCACGGTCGAATTCCTGATGGATGCCGACAGCGGCAAGTTCTATTTCATCGAGGTCAATCCGCGCATCCAGGTCGAGCACACGGTGACCGAGCAGGTCACCGGCATCGACATCGTCAAGGCGCAGATCCATATCCTCGACGGCTTCGCCATCGGCACGGCGGAGAGCGGCGTGCCGGCGCAGGACGACATCCGGCTCAATGGCCATGCCCTGCAATGCCGCATCACTACCGAGGATCCGGAGCAGAATTTCATTCCGGACTACGGCCGCATCACCGCCTATCGCGGCGCCACCGGCTTCGGTATCCGCCTCGACGGCGGCACGGCCTATTCGGGCGCCGTCATCACTCGCTACTACGATCCGCTGCTGGAGAAGGTGACGGCCTGGGCACCGACGCCGCGCGAAGCGATCTCGCGTATGACGCGGGCGCTGCGCGAATTCCGCATCCGCGGCGTGGCGACCAACCTGACTTTCCTGGAAGCGATCATCAACCACAGGGCCTTCGCCGACAATTCCTACACGACGAAGTTCATCGACACGACGCCGGAACTGTTCAGCCAAGTCAAGCGGCAGGACCGCGCCACCAAGCTGCTCAACTACCTGGCCGATGTATCGGTCAACGGCCATCCGGAAACGCGCGGCCGGCCGCGCCCGAATCCGGATGCCGCCGCGCCCGTCATCCCCTGGTATACGGCGCCGGTGCCGGAGGGCACGAAGGACAGGCTCGACGCCTTGGGACCGGAAAAGTTCGGCCAGTGGATGCGGGCCGAAAAGCGTGTTCTGGTGACCGACACCACCATGCGCGACGGCCACCAGTCGCTGCTCGCCACGCGCGTGCGCACGCACGACATCGCGGCAATAGCCGGCACCTATGCGCGGGCGCTGCCGCAGCTTTTGTCGCTGGAATGCTGGGGCGGGGCGACCTTCGACGTCGCCATGCGCTTCCTCACCGAGGACCCGTGGGAGCGGCTGGCGCTGATCCGCGAGAAGGCGCCGAACATCCTGTTGCAGATGCTCCTGCGCGGCGCCAACGGCGTCGGTTACACCAACTACCCCGACAATGTGGTGCAGCATTTCGTCAGGCAGGCGGCAAGCGGCGGCATCGATCTCTTCCGCGTCTTCGACTGCCTGAACTGGGTGGAGAACATGCGCGTCGCCATGGACGCGGTCGGCGCCGAGGGCAAGCTGATCGAGGCGGCGATGTGCTACACCGGCGACATCCTCGATCCGCAGCGCGCCAAGTACGACCTGAAATACTATGTCGGCCTGGCAAAGGAACTGGAAGCGGCCGGCGCGCATATCATCGCCGTCAAGGACATGTCCGGCCTGCTGAAGCCGGGTGCGGCGCGGGTGCTGTTCAAGGCGCTGCGCGAGGCGACGGACCTGCCGATCCATTTCCACACGCACGACACCTCGGGCCTGTCGGCGGCGACAGTGCTGGCCGCCGTAGAAGCGGGCGTCGACGCCGTCGACGCCGCCATGGATGCCTTTTCCGGCAACACCTCGCAGCCTTGCCTCGGCTCCATCGTCGAGGCGCTCAAGGGCACGGATCGCGATCCCGGTCTCGACCCGGCTTGGATCCGGAAAATCTCCTTCTACTGGGAAGCCGTGCGCAACCAGTATGCCGCCTTCGAGAGCGACCTGAAGGGGCCGGCATCGGAGGTCTATCTGCACGAGATGCCGGGCGGCCAGTTCACCAACCTGAAAGAGCAGGCTCGCTCGCTGGGGCTGGAGACGCGCTGGCACGAGGTGGCGCAGGCATACCACGACGTCAATCTCATGTTCGGCGACATCGTCAAGGTGACGCCGTCGTCCAAGGTGGTGGGCGACATGGCGCTGATGATGGTCAGTCAGGACCTTACGGTCACCGATGTCGAGAATCCGGCCAGGGACATCGCTTTCCCGGATTCGGTCGTCTCCATGCTGCGCGGCGATCTCGGCCAGTCGCCGGGCGGCTGGCCGGCGGCCCTGCAGAAGAAGGCGCTGAAGGGCGACAAGCCTTATACGGCGCGGCCGGGTTCGCTGCTCAAGCCGGCGGACCTGGCGAAGAGCCGCAAGGAGATCGAGGACAAGGTCGGCCGCGCGCTGTCAGAGCAGGAGTTCGCTTCCTGGCTGATGTATCCCAAGGTGTTCGCCGACTTCGCCGCCGCGCAGGAAACCTACGGTCCCGTCAGCGTGCTGCCGACGCCGACCTATTTTTACGGCATGGAGCCGGAGGACGAGATCTTCGTCGATATCGAGAAGGGCAAGACGCTGGTCATCCGCTGCCTTGCCATGGGCGACACCGACGAGAAGGGGATGATGACCGTCTTCTTCGAGCTGAACGGCCAGCCGCGCCGCATCAAGGTGCCGGACCGCGTGCATGGCGCTTCGGCCGGCAAGGCGCGGGCGAAGGCCGATGCCGGCAACGAGGCGCATCTCGGCGCGCCGATGCCGGGCGTGGTCTCCGGCGTTTCGGTATCGGCCGGGCAGGCGGTGAAGGCCGGCGACGTGCTTCTCTCCATCGAGGCGATGAAGATGGAGACGGCGCTGCATGCCGAGCGCGACGGCACCATCGCCGAGGTGCTGGTGCGCGCCGGCGACCAGATCGACGCCAAGGACCTGCTGATCGTCTACGCCTGATGTCCGCCTCCCGGCGGGCTTTCATGGCAAGGCCGCGGGATAGTGCGGACGCGCATCGCCGCCGTGTTTCCGGGCGGTTACAAGGGCGCGGCCGTCCACCATGGACCGGTTACGCTCTGCGTTTATCTTCGTTTCAATCAAGAAATGAAGATAAACGAAAGGACGTGGCGATGACTGCCATGCTTTCTTCCCGCCATTTGCAAACCGCCCGGCCGGTCAGGACCGGCCTGCCGTTCTATCGTCGCCTGGAACTGCGCCGGCAGACCGGCGGCCATCCGATGACGCTTGTCACGACGCTCGCCGTCGGTGCACTGGCCGGCATGATGCTGGCACCGGAAAGCGGTTCCGCTTTCGCCTCGCTCGATCCGCCGGCCAACGTCGCCGTGAGCACCCACACCACGGCGAAAACCTCGCGCCTGCCAAGGATTGCGACGGTTTCTCCCGCCAGGATCAGACCTCAAGCGGTGGAAGGAGCGAATGCCTGCACGCCGCCGCCGGCCGGTCCCGCGCGCAGGCAACCGGTAGCCTATGTGTGATCGTAGCCGGGTCCGCACGCGGCGGCCTGGCGTTTTGTGATCCTCCCGCGCCGTCACGGCGCTACTTGCTCCCGCCATCCCGTTTGGCGGGAGCTTTTTATTGCGTTGGTCCGGCCGGAACCAAAGGCGCCGCCGCGCGGTTATGCCCAATCCAGGAAGGAGGCAGTCAGATGACCGAGCGACCGGAAATTCCGACCGGGGTAAGCCTGGACCTGGTGAACATTGCGCTGAACACGCAGGCTCTTTGTCTGCAACATGCCCTTCGGCACATAGCGGACGCCGAGAGCCCGCAAGATGCGGCCGCCTTCAAGCAAGAGCTGCTCGAGGGGCTCAGGAGCGGGTCTATCGACATGGCATTGCTGGAAGACACCGCCATTTTCGATTTTGTCGTCGGGACGGTGGAACAACTCTCCATACCGGCTGAACAAGTTTAGGAATCCGAATGATTCTAGGCCATCAAGCCGGGCTCGGGCGTCATTTCGATCATGTCGATGGTTCTAAGCCTGATCGCTGATGGCCGCCAGTACGTCGCGCACGTCGAGCGTCGAGAAGGGTTTTTCGAGGATCTGCGGCCGCTGGCCCGCCGGCAAGGCTTCTATCTCGGCCCGGGCGCCGACGAGGTCGCCGGTCACCAGCACGAAGCGGCGCGCCAGTCGCGGCCGTTCGACAAGCAGTTGCCGGTAGGCTGCCATGCCGCTGGTGCCGGGCATGCGCAGGTCGGAAAATACGATGTCGGGCCGTTGATGGTCGGCCAGCGTCTCGACCACGGATTGCCAGCCGGCGACGATGCGCGACTTGATGCCCATCAGTTCCAGTATGTCCGACAGCGAGGCGGCGACATCCGGCTCATCGTCGACGACGAGGGCGTGGCGGATGGCGGAGGACTGGATGCGGCCGTCCCCGGCACCCGAGGAGAGGCCGGCGACGGCCGGAAACTCGACGACGAAGCGGGCGCCGTGCGGCTTCGCTTCCTCGAACCAGACGCGGCCTTCATGGCGCTCGACGATGGATTTGGAGATCGACAGGCCGATGCCGGTGCCGACGCCGACCGGCTTGGTGGTGAAGTAGGATTCGAAGATGCGGTGGCGGATCACCTCGGGTATGCCCGCTCCGTTGTCCTCGACATAGAAGCCGGCGTCTCCGTTGGCGGCGCGGTAGGTGCGCACCTTGATGACGCGGTCGCCGCTGGCGCCGGCCAGCGCGTGCTGGCCGTTGATGAGGAAGTTGGCGACCACCTGCGTGACATGGTCGGCATCGACCATGATCGGCAGCGGGCCGGCCGCGAAGTCGGTGTCGATAAGGATGCCGCTGGAGCGCGCGCCATAGGCGGTCAGTTCGAGGGCTGCCCGCACCACCTGGTTCAGGTCCGTCTCGACCTGCGCGGTCGGATGCAGGCGCACCATCGACAGGAAGCTCTTGACGATGCGGCCGCAGCGCTCCGCCGCCGCGCGCACCTTTTCGGCGCGCACCTTGGTCGGCGAGTCGGGCGCGAACTCATGCAGCAGGGTGGATTGCGCCACCACAACGGCGAGCGGGTTGTTGAGCTCGTGCGAGACGCCTGCCAGCAGCGAGCCCATCGCCGCCATCTTCTCGTTCTGGTGCAGTTTCTCGCGCTGGCGGTGGATTTCCTCCTCGGCGCGCAGTTTCTCGCGCAGGTCGCGGATGGAGCCGAAGATCAGCCGGCGGTCGCCGACCTTGATCTCGGTCGCCGTCAGTTCGATCGGGAAGACCTCGCCGGCGGCGTTCTGCGTCACCGTTTCCAGCCGCTGGCCAATCATCGGCGCGCCGCGCCCGGCCATGTATTCGGCACCGGTGGAATAGCCCTTGCGGTAATAGTCGGGCACGATCATGTGCAGGAGGTCGCGGCCGAGGATGTCGCTGCGCCGATAGCCAAACATCTTCTCGGCCGCCGGATTGAACTCGATGACGGCGCCGGTCTCGTCGATGACGATGATGGCATCGAGCGAGGCCTGGATCATCGTGCGCCGGACCACCTCGCTGATGTGCGCTTCCGACTGCAGGCGCTCGATCGCGTCGCCGACGGCGAGCGCCACGATCTCCATCGCCGCCTTCACCTCGTCGCTCCAGGCGCGCTCCTCGACGCAGTCGTTGACGGCGAGGGAGCCCCATGGCGTGCCGTTGGCCCACACCGGCACGGACAGGAAGGAGACGATGTGCTGGTTCTCGAAATCCCGCCGCAGGAAGCCCTCGATGTCTCGGGTCAGGCCGGCGAACATCTTGCCCTGCCGACCTTCCCGGGCGACCTTGCCGAGCAGCGGGTCCATATGGACGACGGCCTGGGGAATGACCGAGGGAGGCGAGGCGTTGCCGGCCACCGAATCGTCGACCCAGTAGGCCGCCACGGACTGGGTGAGGCCCTGGCCGGGCATGTCCTCCAGGCTGAACAGGATGGCGCGATGGCCGGCGCAGGAACGCCCCAGGAGTTCGAGCAACGAGCCGATCTCGCGGCGCCAGTCGTCGGCCTCGCGCAGGCAGCGCGCGATGCGCGCGGCCGCCACGGCCGGGCTGTCTTCCTTCGCCGCGGTGCCGCTGGAAGGCAGTGTCGCTTCGGTTCTGCGCAGCGGCCGGTCCATAACGGTCGATCCCGTCCCCGGCTTCAGGCGCCGTCGTCGGCCGGCAGCGAGAAAATATAGCCCTCGCCGCGCACCGTCCGCAGGAATTTCGGGTTGGCCGGATCGGCCTCGATCTTCTTGCGCAGCCGCATGATGCGGATGTCGACGGCGCGCGAAGATTCGGGGTCTTCGGCAAAGCCGATCGCCTCGGAAATCGCCGTGCGCGTCAGCACCCGGTTGGCCCGCGTCAGGAAGACCTCCAGCACGTCGAACTCGCTGCGGGCGAGGTCGATGACGGCGCCGCCCGGCCCGGTCACCAGGCGGCCGTCGAGGTCGGCCGAAAAGGGGCCGAAGCTCATCGAGCGGCGGGCCTGCCCCGCATCGGCCCTGGCCGGCCGGGGCGCCGAAGGTTGCGGCACACGGCGCAGGACGGAGCGCACGCGCGCCAGCACCTCGCGCAGCTCGTATGGTTTGACGATGTAGTCGTCGGCGCCGAGTTCCAGCCCGACGATGCGGTCAAGCGGGGCGCCGGCGGCGGTGGCGTAGATGATGCCGGTCGACATCTTCGAGCGCAGCCAGCGGCCGAGCGACAGCCCGTCCTCGCCCGGCATGGCGATGTCGAGCAGCGCGATGTGGAAGCTTCCGCTTTCCAGCATCGGCCGGGCCACGGCGGCATTTTCGGCCGTCGCAACCTCATAGCCGTTGGCCGTGAGATATTCGGCTACGGCGTCCCTGAGGTCCGGCTCGTCCTCGACGATAATGATCCTGGCGCGCACGGCCGCCTCGTTCCCGCTTTCAGGGGAAAGTAGATTGGGTATAAACATATTGCTAGGGCTCATGTTGGCGGGTTTCGGGGGTGACGCATGGCACGAGCGATGGTGGCGCTGGTCTGCGTGGCGGAGGTGGTGGCGCAGGATCTCGCCGACCACCTGGAGCGGCGCGGCCATGACGTGCGCAAGGTCACGCAGGTCTGGCAGGCGGACGCGCTGCTGGCGGGCGAACGCGTCGACGTCGTCGTGGTCGGCGACGGCCTGACCCCGGGCGAGGGGCGCGACCTTCTCAAGCGTCATAGCGGCGAGGGCGGGCCGGATTTCGTGCTGATCTGCCGGCCCAGGGACCTGGTGGACAAGGTGCTGGCGCTGGAACTGGGCGCGGCCGACGTCGTCGAAAGCCCGCTGGTGGTGCGCGAGCTCGCCACCCGCATCGGCGGCCTCCTGGCGCGGCGCGGCCGCGGCACATCCGAACTGGTGGTGCTGGAGAATGCGACGGTGGACCTGCGCTCGGCCATGGTCATGTACCGTTCCGGCAGCGAGGACCAGCTTTCGCCGGGCCAGGTGGCGCTGCTCCGGCTGTTCACGTCGAGCCCGCGCAAGGTGCTGACGCGCGACGACATCATCGCCGCCGCGCCCGCCGAGAATGCCGACGCCTTCGATCGCTCGATCGATTCGCGCATCGTCAGGCTGAGGCGCAAGCTCGACACCGAGGCGATCACGACCATACGCGGCGCCGGCTATCGGTTCGATCCGCCCGACACCAGGGGCGCCGATGCGGCCAGCGCCGACACAGGCAGCGATTGAGGCGATGCCGGTCATGCTGCCGCGTCAACGCGTCGCCGCCGGCAAGGCCGCGGGTGCAGATGCCGTCGATACAGGAGCCGTCGCGGCGTGGGCGTGCTCCTTCATGAGCACGGTGGCGAGGCCGGCAAAGCCGAGCAGGCCCTGCGCGTAGAGCAGGGTCGAAAGCACGGCTGCGGCGAACTTCCTTCTGTTCATGGTCAACCCCTGAAATTGTCGAGCAACTGATGCGCCGCGCCATTGTCGTTGTCATTGGCGAAGACCGCATGGCGACGCCGGTCACCCGCTCGTCGTATGCTGCCGGGATTTCCCGAAGCACCCGCGCCGCCGACGGAGCCCCCCGCGGCGACGCGGGCCTTCGGTCCTCTCGGCTGCAAGCTGCCGGAGGCGCCGCGCAAAGCCTTCCGCCCGAGGCCAACCCGCCAGAGGGCCTTGAGACGGTGGATGCGCAGGCTGGAGACGATCCAGACCGTGGCGAGGAACAGCGCCGCATGCAGCGTCGAGATTTCTCCCGCCGTCATGCCGGCCATCGCCGCCATGGCATCGCCATGAGCCGCCACGGCATCGACGCCGACCGCCACGACGATGGCGATGCCTGCGCCGGCCAACCGGGATACGGCCTTGAAGGAGATGCTCATGGACGGTCCAATCGGCTGTTCTCGTTGTCGCCAGATTGGCCGGCCCCTGTATCGGCTTCATGCCGCGCGGTGTTTCTTTTGTTGCAGATTGGTTTCGGTATCGATGTTTTTTGTTTCGTAGCGAAAGTGATTTGGCGGGAAACTCCTTTTTGCTTTGACCGGAAACCGACGATTCCTGGAGAATCAGGAGGGGAGCGAAGCGGTTTCGGTTCCGAAAACTGTCTGTGGCGATAAATTAGAAACCATATCGAAACGAAAATGCCTGTTAAGCGAAATCAGATCGAAACACGACGCCCCGATAAGCCCGCCATCGAATTGACGCCGGTCTCGTCCGGCCATGGAGGGACATCATGATCGCTACCGTTTCCACGAAACTCATCAATATCGCCGCCATCGCCTGTGTCGGCACCGCAATGCTGTTCGGCGCGGGCAACGGCACGGCGCATGCCGCCAACAAACTGGTGGCGCAGGTGTCCATCTCGCAGCAGCGCATGCAGGTTCTGGTGGACGGGCGGCCGGCCTTCGAGTGGAAGGTTTCGACCGGAGCGAAGGGCCACGCGACGCCAAGGGGCTCTTACAAGCCGACGCGTCTGGAGGAAATGTGGTATTCGCGCAAATACGACAACGCGCCGATGCCGCATTCGGTCTTCTTCCACGGCGGCTATGCCGTGCATGCGACCAATCACATCAAGCGGCTGGGCACGCCGGCCTCGCATGGCTGCGTGCGCCTGCATCCGGCCGCGGCGGCCGATTTCTACCAGCTCGTCGAGACGTTCGGCGCTGCCAACACCAGCATCGTCATCGTCGAGTGACAGGCTTGTAAGGCCGGCTACTCGGCCTTGGCCTTGCGCGTGCGTGGTTTCGCTGCAACGGCAGGCTTTGCCGCCTTCGCCGCAGTTGCCTTTGCCGGCGCCGTCGTGAGCTTGGCGGCGGCAGGCTTGCGCGGCGTGGCGGCCTTGCGTCCGGGCTTGGCGGCCGCGGCATCCTCGGCGTCGATCTCGCCCGCCGCCTGATGCCAGTGTCGTTCGTGATCGCCGTCCCTGCGACCTTCGCGCTCCCAGATCGCATGGGCGCGCTGGCGGATGCGTTCATGCCTGTCGTCTGCCATGGATTGCCTCCCGGTTCGATCGGACCGGCGGCATGGCCGGTGCGCCGAGCCGCCGCACCCAGTATTCAGCCAAAGCACCGGCGGCGCCAGCACAATCGTAACGTGTCAGGCCGCACGCGCCAGATGGCCGAGGACGTGGCAGACGAGGCGGCCGACGACGGTCGCGGCGATATCGTTGACATCGGCCTTTGGCTGGAACTCGACGATGGAGAAGCCGGCCAGCCGCCGGCCCCGCATCGCCGCGCCGAGCAGTTCCGTCATCTCGGGGAAGGTGAAGCCGCCTGGCGACAGCGCGTTGACGCCCGGACAGGTGCCGGGGTCCATGGCGTCGCAGTCGATGTGGATGAGCAGCGGCTTGTCGCGCGGCAGCGCGGCGGCGACCGCCGCCAGGCCCTGCCGGCGCGCCTCCGCGACGGTGACGATGCGCGAACCCCAGGCGCGGGCCGCCTCGACTTCCTGCCGACGGGCGCTGCCGACCGCGCGAATGCCGCACTGGGTCATCGACGCGATGCAGCCAAGCTCCGAGGCGCGGCGGATGGTGCTGGAATAGCCGAGCCTTTCGCCGCCGATATCGTCGCGCCAGTCGATGTGGGCGTCGATCTGGAGAAGATGCAGCGGCTCGCCCCTGTCGAAGGCGCGCATGAAGGGAATGGCGACGGAATCGTCGCCGCCGATCAGGATGGGCGTGGCGCCCGCTGCCAGCACCGCGCCGGTGACGGTCTCGATGTTCTTGCGGTTGCCGGGCGCATCGTCATGCACCGTTGCGACGTCGCCGAGATCGAGGGCTTCCAGTGCGCCGTCGTTCAGCAGCGGCCCGTCGAAGTCGAAATCCCAGTGGCCGGCATCGAGGCAGGCGGCGGTGACGGCGCGCCGCACCGCATCCGGCCCGGTTTCTGTCGCGCTCTCGACGGGATCGGACACATAGGGCGTGCCGTGGACGGCGCCGAAGATCGCCGCCGAGCCTGCCACAGGCGCCGCCGCGGCGGGCAGGCCGAGGAACGTTTGCGGGCGAGGAGCGAGCGGCAGGCGGGACATGGCGGCATCCTTTTGGGTAGAACGCCAACCAATGGATCCCGGCCCGCTTTGTCAATGCGGGCGGCGCACGGCCCGTATCTTGCCGCTCCTGCCGCCGCCGCAGAAGAAGCGGTCGCCGCCGGCTTCCATGCCCGATATGCCGGTGCCGGCGGGCATGTCCAGCACCTCCAGCACCTTGCCGGTGTCGGGGTCGATATGGCGCAAGCCGCTCTCGTCGCCTTCCCAGGTAGCGTGCCACAACTCGCCGTCGATCCAGGTGACGCCGGTGACGAAGCGCGTCGATTCGATGGTGCGCAGCACCTTGCCCGTCTCGGGATCGACCTGGCGGATCTTTCCTTCGCGATATTGCGCGACCCAGAGCGAGCCTTCCGCCCAGGCGAGACCCGAATCGCCGCCTACGCCCGGAGCGGGAATGGTGGCGAGCACGGTTTTCGTCGCCGGGTCGACCTTCTGGATGCGGTCCTCGGCGATCTGGTAGAGATGGCGGCCGTCGAAGGCGGTTCCGGCGTGGGCCGGCACCTCGATCGACAGGGCGATCGTGCCGTCGTCAGGGTCGAGGCGATTCAGCCTGTCGCCGGAAGCGAACCAGACATGCCTGCCGTCGAAGGTGAGGCCGTGGATGGCCTCGACGCCGGGGAAGGGGCCGTATTCCCGGATGATCTCGGCTGCTTTCCGTTTCATCGCTCTGCTCCGTTCAGCCTGTTTCGATTGCCGCACCCTAAGCGTTCGGCAGCGGCGCCGGGAGTAACAATAGCGTCGGGAAACCGGGCACCGGCGGGGTCAGCCAGCGGCGCGCGCGGCCACGGCCGAAGGAGTGCACCTTGCCCTCTTCAGCGAGCTGTTCAAGCGCTCGCTGGACGGTACGCGCGCTGGTGTCGAGCGCCATGGCCAGCGCCGAGCTCGACCACGCCTCGCCGTCGGCCAGAAGGGCGAGCAGCGCCGAATGCCGCTCCTCCGCGGGCGGCGCCAGTACCGCGACACTCCGTGCCTCCTGCGGTACCAGTGCAAAACCTTCCGGGGTGGCGGTTATCTGCGCCAGCGCATGGAGCGCGCCGCGCAGCCGGCCGATCTCGACCCTCAGCCGCGCGCGGTGCGATTCGTCGGCGTCCTTGCCACGGAAGGCGCGCGCAACGAGCGTCTGCCTGGAAACGTCGCCCGGCCACGCTTCGGCCAGCGTGCGGGCGAGCGCAAAAAGCACCGGGCGGGTGGCGAGCGGGACGACCGTCTGGCCGATGCGGGCGACGTTGCGGCAGGCATCGACGACGAGCGTATTGGAGGCGAGGAGCGTTTCCACCTCGTCGAGCAGAAGAAGCCGTTCCTCCTTCCGGGCGATCAGGCGGGCAGCCGGCGCCTCCAGAAGCCGGGCGGCGCTTTCGACCTCCGCCGCCAACGCCGGAATGCCGGCTTGCTCCGCCGCGCGGCCCGCATTGGCGATGGCGGCCCGCGCCGCACCGGTATGCAGGCGGCGGATGGCGATGCCGGCCGTCACCAGTTCTCGCGCGGTGCGCAGAACCGGTGGCAGCGGCGCGGCATCCTTGTCGGAAAGGAGGCGCTCGGCCTCGTCGAGGCGGCCGATCAGCAGCAGGTGGCGGGCCTCCAGATTGCGGGCATGCGCGGCGTTCAGCCGGTCGCCATGCGCCTGAAGCACCGCTCCCGCCTGATCGAGCGCATTGCCGATCCAGCCGACGTCGCGCGAGACGAGCGCGATCTCCGCTTCCGCGACGACGCAGCGGGCGCGGGCCACCTTCTCCTTCGGACCGAAGGCGCGCGCGGCACGCCGCAGCAGCCCCCTGGCCCGCTCCAGGTCGCCGAGCTGCGCCATGGCGATGCCGCGCAAGGCCAGTGCGGCCGCATCCTCGCGCAAGGCGACCCGCTTCAGGGCGCCGAGGGCGTCGCCGGCGGCCAGCGCGCGGGCGGCGGCGGTGATCAGCGAGTCCATCCTAGTTCGTCACCCGGCCGAATCCCGTCACACTTGTTACTCACGCCTGCCGGCGCCGGCTCCTAGCCTACGTCATGACAGCCAACCGGCAAGTCGTGTGAAAGCAAAAGAGGAAAAGGTCATGACACATTTCACCACCGGAACGCGCGAGGAGTGGCTGGCGGCCCGGCTCGCGCTGCTCGAAGAGGAAAAGGCTCTGACGCGGCGCAGCGACGAACTGGCCGGGCAGCGGCAGGCGCTGCCGTGGGTGCGCATCGACAAGCCGTACACCTTCGACACTGCAAATGGGCCTGCCTCGCTGAAGGACCTGTTCAAGGGGCGCTCGCAGCTTCTTATCTATCATTTCATGTTCGGACCGGATTATACGGCCGGCTGCCCGTCCTGCTCCTCCATCGCCGACGGCTTCAACGGCAGCGTCGTTCATCTGGAGAACCATGACGTCGCCTTTTCGGCGGTGTCGCGGGCGCCGCTAGCCAAGCTTCTTGCCTATCGCGAGCGGATGGGCTGGAGCTTCGACTGGGCGTCGTCCTTCGACAGCGACTTCAACGCCGATTTCAACGTCTGGTTCTCGCCGGAGCAGCAGCGCGACGGCGGCATCGAATACAACTACCGGCGCGAGCCGGCGATGCCGGTTCCGCCACTGACGAAGGGCGGCGCGGGGCCTGTCGAGCAGATCGCGGCGACGACGGGAACGGACGTTGCGACCTTCACGCGCGAGCGGCCCGGCCTCAGCGCCTTCGCGCTCGAGGACGGCGCGATCTATCATACCTATTCGGCTTATGCGCGCGGCGTCGACGGTATCTGGGGCATGTATCCCTGGCTCGACCGCGCGCCGAAGGGGCGCAACGAGACGGGCATCTGGTGGCGCCGCCACGACGAATACGGGCGGACCTGAGCGGTGGCCGTGCGCGGTATCGGATCCTCACCGAACGAGACGGGCGGCCATGCCGCCGCCCGTTTCCTCGCCGGCTGGCTCGGTCTCGCGGCCGCGCCCACTTTCGCGGCGATGGCGCTGTTCTCCATCATGTCGGGAAGCGGCGCCTGCATGGCGCAGGACGCCTCGCCGCTGAGCGGCATGGCGGCGATGTACCTCTTGATGAGCGCCTTCCACCTGGCGCCGTGGCTGAGGATCGTCGGCAGCCGGCCGTGAGCGGAACGCCGGATCGGCGTTCCCATACCCTGCAAGGCCGGCCGAATCAGCGCCGGCCTTCGTTGCGTCTCCTTTGAGCTAGTGAGCGCGCGGGATCGACCATTCATGGGCGAGATTGTCGACGGCGCGGTCATAGGCCTCTTCGGCCAGGATGCCCTTGTTGAGCGCGAAATCCTCGAACGCCTTGCGGGCATCCTCGCCGTCGCGTTTGCCGCTCAGCGCCTTGCGGCAGACCTCGATGGCGCCGGCGTGATCCAGATCGGGGATGCCGTTCCACTCGATCAGGATATCGTAGGCATCGAGGACGGTCGAAACCTCCCGCGGGAAGCCGAGACCGACGAAGACGGAAACCGGCTGATCGAATTTGGGATCGTTCATCTGGTGCTCCTTTTGAAAGCGCTCTTTCCAACGCTTAAAGTGGGCAACACCGGGATCGGTTCTGTCACAAATGGAGACGGCGCGCAGAGGCTTCGTGAGAAGCGTGCTTCATACCAACTGCCCGTTCGACGAGCTGTCGTCAGCTAAGCGCCTGACTTTGCTGGTGATCCCGACAGGAATCGAACCTGTGACCTACAGATTAGGAATCTGCCGCTCTATCCTACTGAGCTACGGGACCACGCGGCCCGACACATAACCGCTTCTGAGCTTCGCGCCAAGAGCGAAGGTGGCGGAAGCGGCGTGAGCGCCGATGAACACAATCCCGCTGCTCCGGCGCGCCGGGCGCGGCGGCTCACGCCGCCGGCAGTGCCGTCTCGGTCAGTTTCACCCAATAGCTGATGCCGTGGGAGATGACCTCGTCGTTGAAGTCGTAGGCCGGGTGGTGCAGGCCGGCGCTGTCGCCGTTGCCGATGAAGATGAAGGCGCCGGGACGGGCTTCCAGCATGTAGGAGAAATCCTCGCCGCCCATTACCGGCGGCATGTTGCGATGGACATGGCTGTCGCCGGCCACCGTCGCCGCCACGTCCGCCGCGAACACGGTTTCCTCGGCGTGGTTGAAGGTGACGGGATAGTTGGCGTCGTAATCGAGGTTGATTTCGGCGCCATTGGCGGCGGCGAGCCCGGCGCACAGCGCGCGGATGCGCTCCTCGGCCAGCTTCGCCACCTCCTTCTTCAGCGTCCGCACGGTACCGGCGATCTCGGCCGTTTCGGGGATGACGTTGTAGGCGTCGCCGGCATGGAACTTGGTGACCGACACCACCACCGATTCGACCGGATCGGTGGAGCGCGAGGCGATCGTCTGCAAGGCTCCGACCAGCTGGCTGGTGATGACGATCGGGTCGATGGTGCCGTGCGGCATCGCCGCATGGCCGCCGCGCCCCTTGACGGTAATGGTGAACTCGGCGGTCGCCGCCATGATCGGGCCGGGACGCAGCGCGAACTGACCGACCGGCAGGCTCGGCATATTGTGCATGCCGAACACCTTCTCGATGCCGAAGCGCTCCATCATGCCGTCCTTGACCATCTCGTTGCCGCCGCCACCGCCTTCCTCCGCCGGCTGGAAGATGACGGCCACGGAGCCGGCGAAATTGCGCGTCTCGGCGAGATACTTGGCCGCGCCCAGCAGCATGGCGGTGTGGCCGTCATGGCCGCAGGCGTGCATCTTGCCGGGCGTCACCGAGGCATAGGGCTTGCCGGTGATCTCGTTGATCGGCAGGGCGTCCATGTCGGCGCGCAGGCCGATCGTGCCGCCTTCGCCGCGGTTGCCCCGGATGATGCCGACGACGCCGGTCTTGCCGAGCCCCGTCACCACCTCGTCGCAGCCGAACGCCTTCAGCTTGTCGGTGACGAAGGCGGCGGTCTGGAACACGTCGAAGTTCAGTTCCGGGTTCTGGTGCAGGTGACGGCGCCAGCCGGCGACTTCCTCCTGCATCTCTGCGGCACGGTTCAGGATCGGCATCTGTCTCAGCTCGCTCTTGGCCGGCGCGATGGCCGGCAGGTTGCAATCGTGATCGGACCGCGCTTTGCCATCGTGAGGTCACATAGGCTAAATAGCACCGTCGCGCGGCGGTCCGACGGGGAGGGTGGCCGCCTGACGGCGATCCCGTTTCGAAATCTTACGGAGAGCGGGGCAAGGACGGCAAGAGCGATTTCGGATTTGATTATGAGCCAAGGCATTTCCCTTACCTTTTCGCGCCGGTTGGCGGTTGCCGGCGCCTTGGCGGCGGTGGCGCTGACCGCTTCCGGTCCGGCGCTGGCCAATCCGTCCATCCTGTTCGACCTCGGTAGCGGCCAGGTGATCGAGCACGAGGAAGCCTTCAAGCGCTGGTATCCGGCCTCGCTGTCGAAGCTGATGACGGCCTACGTCGCCTTCCGGGCACTTCAGGCCGGCGAAGCGGAGCTCGATTCGCCGATCAAGGTGACCAAACACGCGGCGGCCGAGCCGCCGTCGAAGATGGGACTCAAGCCCGGCACAGTGCTCAGGCTCGACACGGCGTTGAAGATGATGCTGGTGAAGTCGGCCAACGATATCGCCATGGCGGTGGCCGAGAACATCGGCGGCTCGCAGGCCGCCTTCGCCGAGCGCATGAATGCCGAGGCCGCGCGCCTCGGCATGGTCGGCTCGCATTTCGTCAACCCCAACGGCCTGTTCTCGCCCGAACAGTACACCACGGCGCGAGACATCGCCGTGCTGGTGGCGGCGCTCAGGCGCGACTTTCCGCAATATGCGCCGTGGTTCTCCATCGAGGGCCTCGCCTTCGGCAAGAAGACGATCCCCAACTACAATCTTCTGATCGGCCGCTACGACGGCGCCGACGGCATGAAGACCGGCTTCGTCTGCCCGTCGGGCTTCAACCAGGTCGGCTCCGCGACGCGCGACGGCCGCACGCTGGTCGCCGTGGTGCTGGGCGAACAGACGGCGATCAGCCGCGCGGAGGCGGCCGCGCGTCTGCTCGACGTCGGCTTTGCCGTGCCGACGAAGGGCTCGACGACGCTGGCCTCGCTGCAGCCCTATGGCGACACTGAGACGGCGACCAACCTGCGCGACGTCGTCTGCCACAAGAAGACGGCGGCGGAGCAGTCGGAAGCGCCGCCGGCCAAGACGGATGAGGAGAAGCCGAAATCGCCCTACCAGCAGAAGCTGGTGCATCCGACGCTGGTCGCGGTGAGCATCGGCGGCGCCACCGGCCCGGTGCCGAAGGCGATGCTGGATGCGGCCGGCAACCAGTATGCCGACGTGCCCGTCCCCGGCTGGCGGCCGGACCTGCCGCCGCCGGTGGGCTTAGAAGTGTCCGCGGAAGGCGACCAGGCGGCGAAGAACTGACGACGATGGCCGTGTTCCCCATTCCTGTCACTGTGCTGACGGGCTTCCTCGGCGCCGGCAAGACGACACTGCTCAACCGGCTGCTGAAGGACCCGGCGCTGGCCGACACAGCCGTCATCATCAACGAATACGGCGAGGTGGCCATCGACCATCTGCTGGTCGAGCAGGCATCCGACGGCATCATCCAGCTGTCCGACGGCTGCCTGTGCTGCACGGTGCGGGGCGAACTGGTCGACACGCTGGCCGACCTTGTCGATCGTTTGCAGACCGGCCGTATCGGGAAGCTGGCGCGCATCGTCATCGAAACCACCGGGCTCGCCGATCCGGCGCCGGTGCTGCAATCGATCATGGGTCATCCGGCGCTGGTGCAGGCTTTTCGGCTCGACGGCGTCGTCACGCTGGTGGACGCCGTCAACGGCGCCGCCTCGCTCGACGCCCATGTCGAGGCGCTGAAGCAGGCGGCGGTGGCCGACCGGCTGGTGCTGACCAAGACAGACCTTGCCGGTGCGGACGAGATCGAGGTGCTCAAGGCACGGCTGAAGGCGATCAATCCCGGCGCCCGCATCCTCGACGCCAGGAAGGCCGACGCGGCGGACCTGCTCGATTGCGGCCTCTACGATCCGGCGACCAAGAGTGCCGACGTGCGCCGCTGGCTGGGCGAGGCGGCCGACGAGCACCATGGGCACGCGCATGGCGACGACCACCATCATCATGGGCATGACCATGCTCACGAAGGCCACGACCATCGCCATCATCGCCACGACGAGCGCGTGAAGACGCATGCGCTGGTGCATGACGGCGCGGTGCCGTTTTCGGCCATCGAGGCTTTCCTCGACCTGCTGCGCTCGCAGCACGGCGACAAGCTGTTGCGCATGAAGGGCGTCATCGAGCTCGTGGAGGACCCGTCGCGGCCGCTGGTGATTCATGGCGTGCAGCGGCTGCTGCATCCGCCGGCGCGGCTGTCGGCCTGGCCAGACGAGCGGCGCGGTACGCGGCTGGTGCTGATTACGCTCGACATGCCGGCCGATTATGTCGAGCGGCTGTTCGCGGCGCTGACCAACAGGCCTCGCGTCGATACGCCCGACCGCGCGGTGCTGGAGCACAATCCGCTGGCCATCGCCGGCCTGCCGCGATAGCGGCTATCTCCGCCTTGGCCCGGTCGGGTTGCGGCCCCAGGGATTGGGTTTCGGTTCGGCCGGCGGCACTTCGGGTTCGGCGGTTTCGCCGGATGCGCTTCCGGCCGATGCACTGCCCCATGGGCCGGCGGGCGCCGCCTCTCCGGATGCCGGGCTTTTCGGTGCTGACGGTCGCGATGTGCGCGGTGGGTTCGGCTGCGCGGGGGCACGGTCCATCTCCTCGGCCATCGCCTGCAAGGCGGCGATGCGGTTTTCGGTGGCCGGGTGGGTGGAGAACAGCGAATCCATGCGCTCGCCGTGCAGCGGATTGATGATGAACAGGTGCGCGGTGGCCGGGTTGCGCTCGGCGTCCGGGTTGCGGATCGCTTCGGCGTTGCGGGCGATCTTCGCCAGCGCCGAGGCCAGCCACAGCGGCCGGCCGGTGATCTCGGCGCCGCGCCGGTCGGCTGCGTATTCGCGGGTGCGCGACACCGCCATCTGTACGATCATGGCGGCGAAGGGCGCGACGATGATCGCCACCAGCGTGCCGAGCATGCCGGCGCCGTTGTTGTTGCGGTTGCCGCCGAGGAAGAAGGCGAAGTTGCCGAGCATGGAGATGGCGCCGGCGAGCGTGGCGACGATTGTCATCGTCAGCGTGTCGCGATGCTGCACATGGGCAAGCTCGTGCGCCATGACACCCGCCACCTCCTCGTAGGAGAGGCGCTGCAACAGGCCGGTGGTGGCGGCCACCGCCGCGTGTTCGGGGTTGCGACCGGTGGCGAACGCGTTGGGCTGCGGATTGTCGATCAGGTAGACGCGCGGCATCGGCAGGCCGGCGCGCTGGCTGAGATCGCGCACGATGCCGTAATATTCCGGCGCGGACCTTTCATCGACCTCGACGGCGCGGTTCATCGCCAGCACCATCTTGTCGGCGTTCCAGTAGGAAAACAGGTTGGTGGCGGCTGCGATGGCCAGCGCGATCATCATGCCGCCCGATCCGCCGATTGCATAGCCGACGGCCATGAACAGCGCCGTCATGACGGCGAGAAGCATGGCGGTGCGCATCGTGTTCATCGTCTGCTCCGTAACGGGCCGGCGAGGGTCGATCCCGCGCCGCAGGTCCGCTATATGATGGTAAGAGATCGCAGCCGTTTCAATCCATGGAGGCAAGCGCGATGAGCGGACAAGAACCCCTGCCGGATTACCGCGTTACCGAGGTGCGTGCGAAGAAGCCGTTGACGCCGGCGGCCGAGCGCGCATTGGCCGAGGCGGCGGCGCGCCGCGAGGCCTATCGGGAGAAGGAAGCGGCGCTGCCGAAGGAGCGCGGCGGGCGCGGCGGGCTGGAGCCCGGCCGCTATGGCGACTGGGAGGTCAAGGGGCTCACTTCGGACTTTTAACGGCCGCAAGATCGTTTCACAGAAACGGTGAAACGATCTATCTCTTTGTTTTAGCCGCATTTGTGCGGCGCCAGACGATTCCGTCGAGCTGCAAAATGCTCTACCGGTCGATCCGCGTCGACAGGATGATCGACGACAGCGTGCGCTCCACGCCTTCCATGGCGCCGATCTTATCCAGCAGCATATCGAGGTCGCTGATAGACGGTGATTCGACGATGACGATCATGTCGAAGCTGCCGCCGACGGAATGCAGCGTGCGCACCTGCGGCAGCGCGCGCAGGCTGCGCACCACCGCATCCGCCTTCTTCGGCGTGACGGTGAGCAGCACATGCGCCCGTACCAGGCCCTGCTCGTAGGCAGCCGACAGCCTGACTCCGTATCCGGCGATGACGCCGCGTGCCTCCAGCCGCTCGATGCGGCTTTGCACCGTGGTGCGTGAGACGCCCAGTCTGCGCGCCAGCTCGGCTGTCGAGGCGCGCGCGTTCTCGCGCAGCAGGGCGATCAGCGCCTGGTCGGCATCTGTCGGCGTTTCGTAGGCTTTGCTCGTCATATCGTCTAAAAACCTGCTTCATAACGACGAATCGCACGCTTCCTTTCGTCAGGCAAGGTGGCAGAATCGAAAAGACAGAGCGTGCCCGTGGACTACCGCGAGGCCGCAGAACCTTTTGAGGGAGAATGCCATGAAGGATATCGTTGTCGTCGGCGCGGGCAAGATCGGCTCGACCATCGCCGACATGCTGGCCGCCACGGGCGACTATCGCGTCACCATCGTCGACCGCTCCGCCGCCCAGCTTGCGGCGCTCGAGGTTCCGGCCGCCGTCGAGCGGCGCGAGATCGACATCGAGGCGGCCGGCGCGCTGGAAGCGGTGCTTGCCGGCAAGTTCGCGGTGCTGAGCGCCGCCCCCTTCCACCTCACCACGCGCATCGCCGAGGCCGCCGCTTCCGCCGGCGTGCATTACATGGACCTGACCGAGGACGTCGCCTCGACCCGCCGCGTCAAGGAACTGGCGAAGGGCGCGAAAACCGCCTTCATCCCGCAGTGCGGGCTGGCGCCGGGCTTCATTTCCATCGTCGCCAATGACCTTGCCAGCCGCTTCGACACGCTTGAGAGCGTGCGCATGCGCGTCGGCGCGCTGCCGCAGTATCCATCCAACGCGCTGAACTACAACCTGACCTGGAGCACCGACGGCGTCATCAACGAATATTGCGAGCCCTGCGAGGCGATCGTCGAGGGCGAGCTGGTCGAGGTGCCGCCGCTGGAGGAGCGTGAGGAATTCTCGCTCGACGGCGTCACCTACGAGGCCTTCAACACCTCGGGCGGGCTCGGCACGCTGGCCGAGACGCTGAAGGGCAAGGTGCGCACGCTGAACTACCGCACCATCCGCTATCCCGGCCATGCCGCGATCATGAAGGCGCTGCTCAACGACCTCGGCCTGCGCCACCGCCGCGACGTGCTGAAGGACATTTTCGAGAGCGCGCTGCCGGCCACCATGCAGGACGTCGTCATCGTCTTCGTCACCGTCTCGGGCCGCAAAAACGGCCGGCTGTTACAGGAGACCTACGCCAACAAGGTCTATTCGCAGCGCGTCGGCGCCTCGGTGCGCAGCGCCATCCAGATCACCACGGCTTCCGGCATCTGCGCTGTGCTCGACATGCTGGCCGACGGCAGCCTGCCGGCGAAGGGTTTCGTCAGGCAGGAGGACATTGCGCTCGACACCTTCCTCGCCAACCGCTTCGGCCACGCCTATGCGCAGCACGAGGGCCTGACCCGGCTGGCGAGCTGAGCGGCACCTTTCGCGCCGAACAGAAAATAAGAGGGGGAGAAGAAAGGCTCGTTCCGGCAACGGAACGAGCCTTTTGCTATATATGCAGCGCGTGGCCGAGCGTTTTCAGCGCCGCTTCGGCGAGAGCCTCGCTCTGCGTCGGGTGGGCATGGATGGTGCCGGCGATGTCCTCCAGCCGCGCTCCCATTTCGATGGCGAGGGAAAATGCCGCCGACAGTTCCGACACGCCGGTGCCGACCGCCTGCACGCCCAGCACAAGATGGTTGTCGGCGCGCGCGACGAGGCGGACGAAGCCGTCCTCGCCCTGCAAGGTCATGGCTCGGCCGTTGGCAGCGAAGGGGAACAAGCCCGTCTTGACCTCGATGTTACGCGCCTTCGCCTCCTCCGGCGACAGGCCGACCGAGACGATCTCCGGATCGGTGAAGCAGACGGCGGGAATCGCGCGCTTGTCCCAGCTGCGCTTGTGGCCGGCGACGATCTCGGCCACCATCTCGCCCTGCGCCATGGCGCGGTGCGCCAGCATCGGCTCGCCGGTGACGTCGCCGATGGCGTAGACGCCGCGCATCGATGTGCGGCACTGGTCGTCGATGCGGATGAATTTTCCGGCCATGTCGAGGTCGATCTGGTCGAGGCCCCAGCCGTCGGTGACCGGTTTGCGGCCGACCGTGACGAGCACCCGGTCGGCGGCGATCTTCTTTTCGGTGCCATCCGCCGTCTCGATCAGCAGCGCGTCGCCTTTCTTGGACAGACCCTTGGCCTTGGCGCCCGTCAACACCTCGACGCCGAGCGCCGCCAGCCGCTTGGCCACCGGCCGGGTCAGTTCGGCGTCGTATTGCGCGAGAATGCGCGGCAGCGCCTCGACCACCGTCACCTTCGCGCCCATCTTGGCGAAGGCGGTGCCGAGTTCCAGCCCGATATAGCCACCGCCGACGACGACCAGCCTTTCCGGCACGGACGACAGAGATAAAGCTTCGGTCGACGAAATGACCGGTCCGCCGAAGGGCAGGAACGGCAATTCGACCGGCGCCGAGCCGGTAGCGATGACGACCGTCTCCGCCTTGATGATCTGTTCGCCGGTCTCGGTTTCCACCGTGACGGTCTTGCCGTCCCGGAACGTCGCCCATCCCTGGACGTATTTAACCTTGGCCTTCTTCAGCAGGCCTGCGACGCCGCTGTTCAGCCGGCTGACGATGCCGTCCTTCCAGCCGACCGTTTTGCCGAAATCGAGGGCGGGCTTGGCGGCCGAGATGCCGAGCGGGCTGTTGCCGGAAGCGGCGTGCAGCGCCTTCTCGAATTCTTCCGCCGCATGGATCAGGGCCTTGGAGGGAATGCAGCCGACATTGAGGCAGGTGCCGCCGGGCTTGCCGGCCTCGACGATGACAGTATCCAGCCCGAGCTGGCCGGCGCGGATGGCTGAGACATAGCCGCCCGGTCCGGCGCCGATGACAAGCAGCTTGCAGGAGATTTCTTTCATACGACTTCTCCTGTCAGGGTAAAAAATCTTGGTCTGTCGGCGCTGCCCCTCATCCGGCTGCCGCCACCTTCTCCCCGTAAACGGGGAGAAGAACGCCCTTGCCTGCCTACCTCCTTGTCCTGCAACGCCTGCAATTGGCGAAGCCCGGGCGGCCGTCTTCTCTCTCCCCGTTTACGGGGAGAGATGTCCGGCAGGACAGTGAGGGGCGGCGCAACCGCTAGAGAGGCAGGCAATTCGCTAGACATCGCTTCTCAATCCACGAAAATCAGCGCCGGCGTTTCCAGCAGCGCCTTGATGCGCTGGACGAAAACCGCCGCATCCCAGCCATCGATGACGCGATGGTCGAAGGACGACGACAGGTTCATCATCTTGCGCGGGATGAATTGCGTGCCGTCCCAGACCGGCCGCACCATCATCTTGTTGACGCCGACGATGGCGACTTCCGGATGGTTGATGACCGGCGTCGTCACCAAGCCGCCCATGGCGCCGAGCGAGGTGATGGTGATCGTCGAGCCGGAAAGCTCCTCGCGCGTCGCCAGCCCTGCCTTGGCCGCTTCGGCCAGCCGGTTGACCTCGGCAGCACAGCCCCACAGGTCCAGCGCCTCGGCGTGATGGACGACCGGCACCACCAGCCCGGCCGGCGTCTGCGCGGCGATGCCGATATGGACGCCGCCATGCTGATGGATGACGCCGGCTTCGTCGTCGAACAGGGAGTTCAACTGTGGCTGCTCGGCGATCGCCTTCACCATCGCCCGCATCAGGAAGGGCAGCAGCGTCAGCTTCGGGCGGTCGGCGCGCTTTTCCTTGTTGAGCGCGGCGCGCAGGTCTTCAAGTGCCGTGACATCGACCTCCTCGACATAGGTGATGTGCGGGATGCGCGATTTGGCGATGCGCATCTTTTCCGCGATCTTGCGGCGAAGGCCGACGACCTTGATTTCCTCGACGGCATCGTTGCGCGCGAGGCTGCCGCTGGTCGCAGGCGCTGCCTGCGGGCCGCGGGCGAAGAAGGTGTCGAGGTCTTCATGCGTGACGCGGCCGGCCGGGCCGCTACCGGTGACCTGGCGCAGGTCGATGCCGGCTTCTCGGGCGCGAAGGCGCACGGCGGGCGAGGCGAGCGGCTTTTCGCCCTCGGGACGAGGGGAGCCGGTGGTGCGAGATGTGCTTTTCATGTCGGAGGTGGGTTTACCCCCAACCCTAGCCCCTCCCCTCAAGGGGGAGGGGGACTCTGTCGGCGATGCGCTCCCAATCGAAACTTCGCGCGAAGACGACACTTCCGGCTCAATGGTGACTTTCGATGTCGGGGCATGTTCCTCTCCCCCTTGAGGGGAGGGGTTAGGGGTGGGGGTATCTTTGGCATTGTCAGCAGGCTTGGCTTCCGCCCCCGCCGGCGTAGCATCGCCTTCCTTCACATTCCCGTCGCCGGCCACCTTCAGCCGCACGATGGGCGAGCCGATGGCGACCGTGTCGCCGATCTCGGCGCCGAGCCACAGAACCTCGCCGTCGACGGGCGAGGGGATTTCAACGGTCGCCTTGTCGGTCATGACGGCGGCCAGCATCTGGTCCTCGCGGACAAGGTCGCCGACCTTGACGTGCCATTCGACCAACTCGGCCTCGGCGACGCCTTCGCCGACGTCCGGCAGCTTTATCACATGCTCGCCCATGCCTTATGCCTCCATGGTTTCGAGCAGCGCCCGGCCGACGCGCGCGGGGCCCGGGAAATAGTCCCACTCCTGCGCGTGCGGATAGGGCGTGTCCCAGCCGGCGACGCGTGCCACCGGCGCTTCGAGATGGTAGAAGCAGTGCTCCTGCACGAGTGCGGCCAGCTCGGCGCCGAAGCCGGAGGTCATCGTCGCCTCGTGCACGACGACGCAGCGGCCGGTCTTGGTCACCGAGGCGACGATGGCGTCGAGATCGAGCGGCAGCAGCGTCCTGAGGTCGATCACCTCGGCGTCGATGCCGGTTTCCTCGGCTGCCGCCTGCGCCACATAGACCATGGTGCCGTAGGCGAGCACGGTGACTGCTGCGCCCGGCCGCCGCACCACCGCCTTGCCGAGCGGCACGGTGTAGTGGCCGTCCGGCACTTCGCCGAGTTCATGCTTGGACCACGCCGTCACCGGCCGTTCGTGATGGCCGTCGAAGGGGCCATTGTAGAGCCGCTTCGGTTCGAGGAAGATCACCGGATCGGGGTCTTCGATCGCCGCGATCAGCAAGCCCTTGGCGTCGTGGGGATTGGACGGCACGACCGTCTTCAGGCCGGAAACGTGGGTGAACAGCGCCTCCGGGCTCTGGCTATGCGTCTGGCCGCCGAAGATGCCGCCGCCGGTGGGCATCCGCACCACGATGGGGCAGGTGAAGTCGCCGTTGGAACGATAACGGATACGGGCAGCCTCCTGGGTAAGCTGGTCGTAGGCAGGATACATGTAGTCGGCGAATTGGATTTCCACGCATGGCCGCAAGCCGTAGGCGGCCATGCCGATGGCGGTGCCGACGATGCCGCTTTCGTTGATGGGCGCGTCGAAGCAGCGGCTCTTGCCGTATTTCGCCTGCAGGCCTTGCGTGCAGCGGAAGACGCCGCCGAAGAAGCCGACGTCCTCGCCGAACACCACCACTTTCTCGTCGCGTCCCATGGAAACGTCCATGGCGTCGCGGATGGCCTCGATCATCGTCTTGCGGGGCATTATTGGGCTCCAACGGACGTGAGAGCGTCCTTCTCCCCGTTTACGGGGAGAAGATGCCGGCAGGCAGATGAGGGGCGGCGTGAAAGCCGCCAATGCTGGCGCTGCCCCTCATCCGTCACTTCGTGACACCTTCTCCCCGTGAACGGGGAGAAGGAAGTGCGTGCATCAGCGCCCGTCATCCTCACACCCCCGCCTGCTGGCGCTGGCGCCTCAGATGCGGCGGCATCTCGGCATAGAGGCCCTCGAACATGTCGCGCACCGAGGGCTTGTTGCCGGAATGCAGCGTGCCGTGCTTTTCCGCCTCGCGCTGGGCGGCGATCACTGTGTCGAGGATTTCGGCCTCCGCTTGCGCGTGGCGTTCGTCCGACCAGACGCCGCGATAGATGAGATGGTTCTTCAGCCGCACGATGGGGTCGCCGAGCGGCCAGGCGTCCGACTCCGCCTTCGGCCGATAGGCGGATGGGTCGTCGGAGGTGGAATGCGCGCCGGCGCGGTAGGTGACGTGCTCGATCAGCGTCGGCCCGAAATTGGCGCGGGCGCGCTCGGCCGCCCACTTCGCCACGGCATGGACGGCGAGGTAGTCGTTGCCGTCGACGCGCAGCGCCGGAATGCCGAAGCCGAGGCCACGCGCGGCGAAGGTGCCGGCGCCGCCGCGGGCGATGCCCTGGAAGGTCGAGATGGCCCACTGGTTGTTGACGACGTTGAGGATGACGGGCGCCTTGTAGGTGGAGGCGAAAACCAGCGCGGAATGGAAGTCGCTCTCGGCGGTCGAACCGTCGCCGATCCAGGCCGCGGCGATCTTCGTGTCGCCGCTGATCGCCGAAGCCATCGCCCAGCCGACCGCCTGAACGTATTGCGTTGCGAGGTTGCCGGAGATCGAGAAGAAGCCGTGCTCCTTCGAGGAATACATGATCGGCAGTTGCCGCCCCTTCAGCGGGTCCGCCTCGTTGGAATAAATCTGGTTCATCATGGTGACCATCGGGTAGCCGTCGGCGATGAGCAGCCCCGCTTGTCGATAAGTCGGGAAATTCATGTCGCCCGGCGAAAGCGCCTTGCGGAACGCGGTGCTGACTGCCTCTTCGCCCAGATGCTGCATGTAGAAAGAGGTCTTGCCCTGCCGCTGCGCCATCTGCATGCGGGCGTCGAAAGCGCGCAGCGTCATCATGTGGCGCAGGCCTTCCAGCAGTTCGTCGTCGGTCAACAGGCCTGCCCACGGGCCGACCGCCTCGCCGGAGCGGTTCAGCACACGGATGATGGAGAAGGCGAGGTCGCGGATGTCGCGCGGATCGACGTCGATGGGCGGGCGCGGCACCGAGCCCGCCTTGGGAATGGGAACGTTGGAGAAATCGGGCGTACCGCCGGGGCGCACCTCCGGCTCCGGAACGTGAAAACGCAAAGCGTCAGTCATGACCGTCCTCCTCCCGTCGGCGCGATCTTCGCACATCCTGACCGCCAAGGCAGCGGCAATCCATTGCCGCCCGCAGGCGTCAGCGTGAGCGCCGAATGTGACAGGAAACAGACGTAATTTCCCGTCTTTCGCATGAGGCTTGCGGCAATAAACCGGCTCGGCGTATGGCTGCTCCGGCATGAAAATGCCGTGCGTCCTTCGAGGCTCGCTGCGCTCGCACCTCAGGATGAGGGAGGTTGGTGCTGTTCTCATTCTGAGCGGGAGCAGCGCCTTGGTGTTTTCACAGGTGGCGCGGTACAAACGGTCCTCATCCTGAGGTGCGAGCGCAGCGAGCCTCGAAGGACGCACGCCCAGCCCTCGACATGACCGACCCCTGTGGTAGAGCGAAGCCATGGCGCAGAAAAAGGCATTCGAGGTCGATTCGTGGCTGGCGCGGCCGGACCCGCGCTTTACCATCGTGCTGATCTACGGGCCGGATCGCGGGCTGGTCTCGGAACGCGCACGCGGCTTTGCCGAGAAGACCGGCCTGCCACTCGACGACCCCTTCACCGTGGTGAAGCTGGACGCGGGCGAGGCCGAGCGCGACGAGGGCCGGCTGCTGGACGAGGCGCGCACCGTCTCGATGTTCTCCGACCGGCGGTTGTTGTGGGTGCGCAATGCGGGCGCGCAGAAAAGCCTGGCGGAAGACGTCAAGGTGCTGGTGGCCGAGCCGCCGCGCGACGCCATCGTGCTGATCGAGGCCGGCGACCTGAAAAAAGGTGCAGCCCTGCGCAGCGCGGTGGAAGGTGCTGCCTTGGCGATGGCGCTGCCCTGCTATGCCGACGAGGCGCGCGACGTGGACGGCGTCATTGATGCCGAATTGCAAAAGGCCGGCATGACGATTTCGCTGGAGGCGCGGCAGGCGTTGCGCCGCAATCTCGGCGGCGACCGGTTGGCGACGCGTGGCGAGATCGAGAAGCTGGTTCTTTATTGCCACGGGCAGGACGCGATCGGCCTGGAGGACGTGCGGGCGCTGGCCGGCGACGTCTCGGGCCAATCCTTCGACGATGCGGTGGACGCCGTGCTCGAAGGCCGGATCGACGCGTTCGACGCCGCCTTCACGCGGCAGTGCCAGGCCGGCACCCATCCTTTCGTGGCGCTGTCGGCCGCCATGCGGCAGTTGCAGGCGATCCAGGTCATGCGCGCCAAGATGGAGGCGGAGGGCCGCAACGCTGCGGCCATCGTCGCCGGCCACAAGCCGCCGGTGTTCTTCGCCCGCCGCAAGCTGGTGGAGAAGGTGCTGGAGCGCTGGAGCGGCGAAGGTCTCGCGCGCGCGCTGGAACGGTTGCAGGGTGCGGTGTTGCAGACGCGCCGCCGGCCGGACCTGTCGACGCCGCTGGCTAGGCAGGCATTGCTGGCGATTGCCGCCGAAAGCGCACGGCTCGGGCGGGGTGGCGGGCGTTAGGATTTAATGGTCCTTCGGCTTGTTCACCTCGAAGGCCGCTTTCTTCTCAGGGGACGCCTCGGTCTGGTGTAGCGCCTGCCATTCCGCGTAGGGCATGCCGTAGACGATCTCGCGCGACTCGTCTTTGGAGAGCGCGACGCCTTCGGCCTCCGCCGCCTCGCGATACCAGTTGGACAGGCAATTGCGGCAGAAGCCGGCGAGGTTCATCAGGTCGATGTTCTGCACGTCGGTGCGCTCGCGCAGGTGATCGATAAGCCGGCGGAAGGCGGCGGCCTCGAAATCGCGCTGCTGCTCCGGGGTAAGCCTAGGGGTGAGCTTGTCCATGGCGTTGTTCCTTTCGCTGCGCCGCCGGCCGCTCACAGCGGACCGGTGCGCGAGCCGTACATCTTGACCTCGTGTATATCGGCACGGGCGTTGATCGCTTCAACGATCGGCGCCAGCCGCGCTGCCCAGTCGAGCGCGCCGGCCTCGTCGGCGATCAGGTCCTGCCGGATTTCGATCAGCGCGTGGGCAAAGCCGTTGACGATGGCATGCTTGAACATGGTGTCGCCGCGCAGCGCGCCGTCATAGGGTTCGTTGTCGCCGACGACGAGGCTCTTGTCCGCCGCCAGCGCCTCGATCAGCGGGCGCGGGGCGCGATCGTCCTTGTCCCACAGGATGCCGACATGCCAGGGCCGTACGATCCCCTGCATGACCGGCGTGAAGGAATGGACGGAGAAGATGAAGGGGGCCTTGCCGCTCGCCTCCGCCACGGAGGCGACCATCGCCGCCACGGCGTCGTGATAGGGCCGGTAGAAGCGGTCCAGCCGCTGCTCGCGCTCCTGCGGCGCCATCGGATAGTTGCCCGGCACGACGGTGCCGTCATAGAGCTGGCGGATCAGCGTCGGGTCGTCCTCGCCGCGGTTGGGATCGATGAGCAGGCGCGAGAAATTGGACAGCACCGCCGGCGCGTCGAGAAGGGCCGCCAGTTCGCGCGTCACGGCCTCCACGCCGATGTCGTAGGCGATGTGGCGGTCGAACTCCGTCGCCGGCAGGCCGAGATCGCCGTAGTCTTCGGGCAAGGTGCGGCGCGCGTGGTCAGCAACGAGCACGAGCCCCTTTGTCCGGTCGCCTTCGATCAGGTCGAAGGGCGAAAAGGCGGTCGATCGGGTCATCGGCAGATCTATCGGGGCAGGGTTCGTTCGTTGGCGATGCGGCTTGTCCGTCTTTTCACGAAGCTTACTCTTGCGCAACGCCGTTGTTTGGCCACGGTTTTTGCAAGAAACTGTTTCGCGCTAACCGAGAATCGCGCCGTTTGCCTTCTAAATCGATTGGAATTGGACCGGCGGGCGCGTTGACATGGGTCGGGACTTTGCCGAAAAGGGGCGACAGAACATGGTGACGTGGTTCCCGAGAGGTTTGAGGATGGTTCTCGCCGGCAGGCTGCGCGCGCGGGGGGTGTTTCCCCTGACGCTTCCGTTGCTAGCCGCCTGTGCGCTTCCGCTTCTCGCCGCCTCGCCGGCGCGGGCCGATTTCCGCGTCTGCAACGCCACGCAGAACCTCGTCGGCGTCGGCATCGGCTACCGGGCCAAAGCGGGCTGGATCACCGAGGGCTGGTGGCACATCGAAGGCTCGACCTGCAAGACGCTGATCGAGGGGCCGCTGTCGTCGCGTTTCTACTATCTCTACGCCGAGGACGCCGAGCGCGGCGGCCGCTGGGACGGTCCGATCTCGATGTGCGTGGCGGAGAAGGAATTCAAGATCGCCGGCGTCACCGACTGCGTGGCGCGCGGCTTCCAGCGCGCCGGCTTCCAGGAATACGACACGGGCGAGCAGTCGAGCTGGATGGTCCAGCTCACCGACCAGCCCGCAACCGACGGCGCGCCCGCCGCGCCGGGAAATTGAAGGTCCATGAGACGCAGCCGCAAGGTCAAGATCCTCGCCACCATCGGTCCGGCCTCCTCGGACGAGGCGATGCTGAAGAAGCTGTTCGAGGCCGGCGCGGACGTGTTCCGCATCAATATGAGCCATGCCGACCATGATCTCATGCGCACGCTGGTCGGCCGCATCCGCAAGGTCGAGAAGGCGGTCGGCCGGCCTATCGGCATCCTCGCCGACCTGCAGGGGCCGAAGCTGCGTGTCGGCAAGTTCGCCAACGGCCGGGAGGCGCTGAAGGTCGGCCAGACCTTCACGCTGGACGACAATCCCGAGCCCGGCGATTCCACCCGTGTCTTCCTGCCGCATCCGGAAATCCTCGCCTCCGTCGAGCCCGGCCACCGGCTTTTGATCGACGACGGCAAGCTGGCGCTGAAGGCGGTCGAGACGGACGGCAAGCGCATCGTCTGCACGGTGGTTGCCGGCACCGCGATCTCCGACAAGAAGGGTGTGTCGCTGCCCGACACCGTGCTGCCGGTCGGCGCGCTGACGGAAAAGGACCGCAAGGACCTCGACGCGGTGCTGGCCGCCGGCGTCGACTGGGTGGCGCTCTCGTTCATCCAGCGGCCCGAGGATCTGGCCGAGGCGCGCAAGATCGCGCGCGGCCGGGCGCTTCTTTTGTCGAAGATCGAAAAGCCGCAGGCGGTGGCGCGGCTGGACGAGATCATGGAATTGTCGGACGCGCTGATGGTCGCGCGCGGTGACCTCGGCGTGGAGATGCCGCTGGAGGCGGTGCCCGGCATCCAGAAGCAGATCACCCGCGCCGCGCGCAAAGCCGGCAAGCCGGTGGTGGTGGCGACCCAGATGCTGGAATCGATGATTTCCGCGCCGGTGCCGACGCGCGCCGAGGTGTCGGACGTGGCGACGGCTGTGTTCGAAGGCGCTGACGCCGTCATGCTGTCGGCCGAATCGGCCGCCGGCGCCTATCCGGTCGAGGCGGTGGCGACGATGAGCCGTATCGCCGAACAGGTCGAGCGCGACCCGACCTATGCCGCCGTCATCAACGGCCAGCGTTCGGTGCCCGAAGCAACCGGTGCCGACGCCATTTCGCTTGCGGCACGCGAGATCGCCGAGACGCTGAAACTGGCGGCGATCGTCACCTACACGGCCTCCGGCACCACCGGCCTGCGCGCCGCGCGCGAGCGGCCGCAAGTGCCGATCATCGCTCTGTCGCCGATCCTCGACACGGCGCGGCGGCTGTCGCTCCTGTGGGGAACGCATTGCGTGGTGACGGAAGACGCCCGCGACCTCGACGACATGGTGAATCGCGCCTGCCGCATCGCCATCGAGCAGGATTTCGGCGAGCCCGGCGACCGCATCATCATCACCGCCGGCGTGCCGCTGAGGACACCGGGTTCCACCAACATGCTGCGGATTGCCTATATCGGTACGGACGGGAAGGGCGGGAGATAAGTGGGTTAAGGGAATAGGGGAGTAAGGGAATGGGGGAATAACGTTCCGCCGCGAAGCAGGCATATTCCCTTATTGCCTTACTCCCCTATTCCCCTATTCCCTTACCCTCCTAGATTCCTTCCCCCACCAGTTCCTCCGACAGCGTCACCACCTGGTTCTGGGCGCTGCGCAGCATCGGGTAGATGTCGAGCACGCGCTGCCAGGCCTGCAGCGCCTGTTCCTTGCGGCCGGTGTCGGCCATGATCTGCGCCAGGCCGGATATGGCGCCGAAATGGCGCGGTTCCAGTTGCAGCGTGCGGTCGATGTCGGCCATCGACTTGCCGTAGTTCTTCATGATGTAGTGCAGCGTGGCGCGGCGGTTCCAGCCCTCGGCATAAGTGGGCTGCAAGGTCACCACCTGGTCGAGGAAATCCAGCGCGACGGCATATTTCTTGTCCTCGATCGCCTTTTGCGACCACTGCATCATCAGGTCGATGGAAGCGCTGCCGGAATGGTTCCACTCGTCGTAGATCCGTGCTGCGGTCCGCTCGGCGGCCTTTTCGTTGCGCTCACGCTTGAGATTAGCAAACAGCGTATCGAGTCGCTGCTCGCGGGTCTGCGGCGCACGGCTTGCCGGTGCGCCGTCCTGCGCCGGTGTCGCGGCGACGGATGGCATGGCTGTGGAAAACAAAAGGGCCGCGCAGACGGCAAGAACGATCCGCATGCGCAGGAATCTAGCTCCGCGCACCGGATCGTCAAACTGAATTTCGCGTGAAAGACGCGGCGCGGCCGTGAGGGCCGCGCGGCGCGCTCAGCCCTGGCGGGCCTTGTAGCGCGGGTCGGTCTTGTTGATGATGTAGATGCGGCCCTTGCGGCGGACCAGACGGTTGTCCCGGTGCCGCGCCTTCAGCGCCTTGAGCGAGTTCTTGATCTTCATGGTCTTGCCCGTCAGTTCGTGCCCGTTCGGGCCAACCAAAAGGCGCGCTCGCGAAAGCACGCCCGTTCCGTGGCAGGCTCATAGACGAGTAAGCTCGTGCGTGTCAACCGCATGCACGCCAAAACGCCGGTCGGGCATGGCGGTCGCGGCCCTTAGGACCGGGCGATGCGGGTGAAATGGCCCATCTTGCGGCCGGGCCGCGCTTCGGCCTTGCCATAAAGGTGCAGCATGACGTCCGGCTCGGCCAGCAGCGCCGGCGCGCGCAGGATGTCGTCGCCGATCAGGTTTTCCATCACGCAGTCGGCATGGCGCGCGGCCGAGCCGAGTGGCAGGCCGGCGACGGCCCGGATGTGCTGCTCGAACTGCGAGACGAGGCAGGCGGCTTCCGTCCAGTGGCCGGAATTGTGGACGCGCGGGGCGAGTTCGTTGGCGAGCAGCGAGCCGTCGGCCAGGACGAAGAACTCGACGCCGACGACGCCGACATAGTCGAGTGCTGCGAGGACTTTCCGGGCGGCTTCGTGCGCCGCGGCGGCGGTCTGCGGCGCGATCGTCGCAGGCAGCGTGGAGGTGTGCAGGATGCCGTCGCGGTGGATGTTCTCGGCCGGATCGTAGGCGACGACCGCGCCGCTTGCGGCGCGTGCGGCGATGACGGAAATCTCGCGCTCGAAGGGCACCAGCTCCTCGAGGATCAGCGGCACGTTTCCCATCGCCTCGCAGGTGCCGGAATAGCCGCCGGCCTCCATGTTGCGGAAGACGCGCTGGCCCTTGCCGTCATAGCCGAGGCGGCGGGTCTTCAACACACCGCTGCCACCGAAGGCGGAAAGCGCTTGCGTCAGCTGCGCGTCGTCATCGACCGAATGGAAGCGCGCCGTGGCGATGCCGATATCGTTCAGGAAGGTCTTTTCCACCAACCGGTCCTGCGCCATTTCCAGCGCGCGCGGCGGTGGTTGCACCGGAACGCTTGCGGCCAGAGATTGCGCTGCGGCGACAGGCACGTTCTCGAACTCGTAGGTGACGACGGAAGAAGCGGCGGCAAGCTCGGCAAGGGCTGCCGGATCGTCATAGGCGGCGACGATTTGCCGGTTGGCGACCTGCGCGGCCGGACAGTCCGGCTGCGGTTCCAGCACGATGGTGCGGTAGCCCAGCCGGGCGGCCGACATGGCGAGCATGCGGCCGAGCTGGCCGCCGCCGACGATGCCGACCGTCGCGCCGGCGGGCAGTGCTGCGCTCACGCCTCGTCTCCCGGCTCCAGCGCCACCTTCGCGGTCTGCGCGGCGCGCCAGGCGTCCAGCCGCTCGGCAAGCGCGGTATCGGAAAGGGCCAGCACGGCGGCGGCGAGCAGGGCGGCGTTGGCTGCGCCGGCCTTGCCGATGGCCAGCGTGCCGACCGGAATGCCGGCCGGCATCTGCACGATGGAGAGCAGCGAATCCTGTCCCGACAGCGCCTTCGATTCCACAGGCACGCCGAAGACGGGCAGCGGAGTAAGCGCGGCCGTCATGCCGGGCAGGTGGGCAGCACCACCGGCACCGGCGACGATCACCTTGTAGCCGGCGGCCCTGGCGCCCCTGGCGAAGTCGTAGAGGCGCTCGGGCGTGCGGTGGGCCGAGACGATCAGGCTTTTGTGGGAGACGCCGAGCAGGTCGAGCGTCTCTGCGGCGTGGCGCATGGTCGCCCAGTCGGACTGGCTGCCCATGATGATGGCGACGTCGGCACGCTGATCGGTCAAGGCCGGCCTCCTGTCCAGAAAGGCCGCGCCTTAGCGGAAATCGGCCGTCGTCGCAAGGATGGGCGGCCGAAGTCGCCTGCTCTACCAGCGCGTCAGGCCGAGTAGCTTCTCGCCGAGCGGTGTCAGCTGAGCGGTCCGGGCATTGTGCTTTTCCCACTCGCGCGGGTCGCCGGGAAAGGCGTCGCGCTTCGGGTGGTCGCGTTCGCGCCACAGCCGGATGCGCTCCTGCCGCGCCGCCTCGTCGTTCCACTCGGCAGGGTGCATGGAGATGTATTGCGCCATGCGCACCCGGTTGTCCGAATGGTTGGGCCGCACGCCATGCGCCAGCAGCGAATTGAAGATCATCAGATCGCCCGGCTCCATGTCGATGTTGACGACCGACAGGCCGGTCATGTCGGGGTGCATCGGGTCGCGGTCGGCCGGCTGCGTCTTCACCCATTCCTCGAAGTGCTCGAAAAGGTAGGGCACGCACTGGAAGCCGCCGACGTCGCCATCCTGCTTCCTGAGGCTCAGCACACCCTGCACGCCGATCGGCAGCGGCCGGATCGAGGTATCCACGTCCCAGTGGATGAAGCCGTTGGGGTTGCCCTTGACCTTCTTCGGCGGGTTCAGGTTGGCGCGGTCGATGGTGACCCACAGGTCCTCACGGTCCCAGATGTCGACGAAGGTGTCGTAGATGCGCTGCTCCATGCGGTTATCCCAGAGATACTGGTGATTGTAGATCTCCAGCATGCCGGTGTTGTTAAGCTCCTTCATCTTGTGCTCGCGGCGCTGCGGCGCATACCAGGTCGAAGGGTCTTCGGGGTCCTTCTCGTCAAACTTCCACAGCAGATCGGCAAGGCGTTCCACATTCGCCGCAGGCACCGCCTGACGGACAATGACATAGCCCTTCGTCGTCCAGTGCTCCCAGTCGGCCTTCGACAGGACGCGCAGCGGCAAGGTCTTGCGGATATCCTTCAACTGCGTCGTGGCGGTCGTGGTCGGATGGCTGTCGCGCTTGAGGGCTGCGGTGGCTTGCATGTCGGTCTCCCATCGTGGTCTTCCTGAACATCAGGCAATGGCGGCAGCATAGGTGGTCCGGCACCGGGATGTTGTCGAAGGCTGGCAAATTCCGATACTATTCCGGCGTCTTGAATGAGATCGATGCCGGATGAAGCCTTATCTTGAGCACTTGTCGCCGCCACCGGATGCGTCATGGAGCCTGCTCAACCGCCGGCTCGACGACGCCATCCCGTTCGAGTGGCATCATCATCCCGAATTCGAGCTGACGCTGACGCTCAATTCGCGCGGCCAGCGCTTCATCGGCGATCATGTCGGCGACTACGGCCATGGCGACCTCGTCCTGGTCGGGCCGAACCTTCCGCATACATGGGCTTCGCGCGAAAAGGTCGATCCGGCCGTTCCGCACGTCGCGCTGGTGTTCTGGTTCCGCAGGGAATGGATCGACGGCCTGATCGGCGGTTCGGTGGAACTGCGGCCGATTGGGCGTCTCGTCGGCCGTGCCGCGACCGGCCTGGCGTTCGACAGCCGCCTCGGGCAGGCGCTTGCCGCCGATTTCGAGGCGATCTTCGCCCGTTCGCCCGCCGGGCGCTTCCTCGGCCTGATCGATATCCTGCTGCGAATCGCGGACGCCGACGACGGCAGGCCGCTGTCGGCGACGGTGCCCCGGCATGTCGAGGGCGACCGCATCCGCCTGGACCGCGTCCTGCAACATCTCCACCAGCACTATCACCGGCAGGTTTCCATTGAGGAATTGGCCAAGGTCGCGGCGCTGAGCCCGTCCGGCCTGCACCGCATGTTCCGCAAGCACACGCAGGCCAACGTTTCGGACTACCTGATCGGCCTGCGGATCGGTGAGGCGTGCTCGCGCCTGTCGGGCACGGACCAGCCCATCCAGCACATCGCGGCGGAAGTCGGCTACGCCTCGCTCGCCAATTTCAACCGGCAATTCCGGCGCCTGCGCGGCATGTCGCCGCGTCAGTACCGTTCGTCGTTTTCCCGTTGAAAACGGGGCAGGCGTCGCCTGCCGCCCAAAGCGTGCCGCGATCTTTCAGATTCGCTCCGCACGCTTTAGCTTCTTGATTCTACGCATGTCTTTGTCCCGAAACCGGTTCCCACTTTCGGGAGACATGCTCTGGTCAGGCGATGATGTCGGGGATGATCCGGTCTTCCAGCGCGCTCAGCCGATCCTTGAGGACGAGCTTCTTTTTCTTCATGCGCTGGATCTGCAACGGGTCGCAGCCGGTCGCGATCATGGCGTTGATGGCCGCGTCGAAATCGGCGTGTTCCTGTTTCAGCCGCGCGAATTCGAGACGAATCTCGGCCTGTTCCTGTTCCGACATGGCCACCGTTCTGCAGTCTGCGGATGCCGGAAGGCATCCAGGGCGGGACCGGCCCGAAGCATCTCCCCGCCGGCGCGAACGCCTTATCACATTTCACAATGTCGGGAAATGCTACCAAGCTGTATTCGACATCCGGGAACGATGATGGCAGACTGTCATCCAGCCGTCATGAAGGCGGCCCTGCGGTGGACTACGCCTTCGGCGGTTGCAATCGAGGAAACCATGAAAGGGAGAACCAATCATGTCTCTTGCATCCCATCTTGATGAGCTGAAGAGGAAGCATGGCGACATCGAGCGCGAGATCGATGAAGCGATGCTGCACCCCTCGGTGGACGATCTCGAGATCGCCAACCTCAAGCGACGCAAGCTGGCCATCAAGGACGAGATTGAGAAACTCAGGATAGAGCCGACGACCCACTGACAACATCCTTGCCATAGACGCGAACGCCCCGGGGCGACGCGAAAACCGGCTCCAGCGGCAGCCGTCGCTGGAGGATGGCTTTTGCGGTTGATTTCAAGCCTTCCGTGCGATCGCGGCGATTGGTCTGACGCGACGACAGCGTTTTGCGCGGCGGTCGAGGTTCTCCCGCCTGCATGCGACCTATAGCCTAATTTGCCATCGCATCCGGCCGTTGCCCCGTCATCGGCATTGACAAGCCGCATTTCGTCCGTCACCTCATGCGCGGATTTCCATGTGCGCGGACGGCCATCCCTTTTACGGCCGGGCGCCGAACCGGGCACAGTTCGCCCTCAATCGGGACCGCCGGCATGACCGGATATTTTTCTTCTCCTTTCCCGCGCCGCACCTCGGTCGGCGTCGATGTCGGCGGCGTCATGGTCGGCGGCACCGCGCCTGTCGTCGTGCAGTCGATGACGAACACCGATACGGCCGATGTCGATTCGACGGTGGCGCAGGTGGCGGCGCTCCATCGCGCCGGCTCGGAGATCGTGCGCATCACCGTCGACCGCGACGAAAGTGCGGCGGCCGTGCCGAAGATCCGCGAGCGGCTGGAGCGGCTCGGCGTCTTCGTGCCGCTGGTCGGCGACTTCCACTATATCGGCCACAAGCTGCTGGCCGACCATCCGGCCTGTGCCGCCGCGCTGGCCAAATACCGCATCAATCCCGGTAACGTCGGCTTCAAGGACAAGCGCGACCGCCAGTTCGCCGACATCGTCGAAATGGCGATCCGCCACGACAAGCCGGTGCGCATCGGCGTCAACTGGGGCTCGCTCGACCAGGACCTGCTCACCCGGTTGATGGACGAGAATCAGGCCAAGGGCTCGCCGATGACGGCGCTGGAGGTGATGCGCGAGGCGATCGTGCAGTCGGCGATCCTGTCGGCCCATATGGCCGAGGAGATCGGCCTTTCCCGCGACAAGATCATCCTGTCGGCCAAGGTTTCCGGGGTGCAGGACCTTGTCGCCGTCTACACCGAACTTGCCAAGCGCTCGGACCATGCGCTGCATCTCGGCCTGACCGAGGCCGGCATGGGCTCCAAGGGCATCGTCGCCTCTTCCGCCGCGATGGGCATCCTGCTTCAGCAAGGCATCGGCGACACCATCCGCATCTCGCTGACGCCGGAACCCGGCGGCGACCGCACGCGCGAGGTGCAGGTGGCGCAAGAACTGTTGCAGACCATGGGCTTCCGCCAGTTCGTGCCGATCGTCGCCGCCTGCCCCGGCTGCGGCCGCACCACCTCCACTGTGTTCCAGGAACTGGCGCAGTCGATCCAGGAGGACATCCGCATCAACATGCCGCTCTGGCGCGAGCGCTATCCGGGCGTCGAGGAACTGAAGGTCGCGGTGATGGGCTGCATCGTCAACGGCCCCGGCGAATCCAAGCATGCCGATATCGGCATTTCCCTGCCCGGCACCGGCGAGACGCCGACCGCGCCGGTCTTCATCGACGGCCGAAAGGCGGCGACCCTGCGCGGGCCGCACATCGCGGAAGACTTCCAGAAGATGGTCGCCGACTATATCGAGCAGCGCTTCGGCACCGGTGCCAGGGCGGCCGAATAGGCGATGCGAAGGGCGTTCGCCGCCTGTCTTCTTTGCTTTTCATGGTTCGGTCTTGCCTGGCTGGCGGGGAGCGCACCGGCATACGCCGATCCGCCGCATTCCCTTTCGGCGAAGGAACGGCTCATCGGGCGGGTTTGCGACCTGATCGCCGCGCAGGCCGACTATAACGGGCTGCCGAAGGATTTCTTCGCCCGGCTGATCTGGAAGGAAAGCCGTTTCGATCCCAACGCGGTCAGCCCGGCGGGCGCCGAGGGCATCGCCCAGTTCATGCCGGGCACGGCGAAAATGCGCAATCTTGCCGATCCGTTCGACGTCGGCCAGGCGCTCGCCGCCTCGGCCGCCTACCTTGCCGAGATGCGCGCCGGCTACGGCAATCTAGGGCTTGCGGCTGCGGCCTACAATGCCGGCGAGGCGCGCGTCTCGCGCTGGCTGTCTTCCGGTGGTTTCCTGCCGCTGGAGACGGAGGATTACGTGCAGGAGATCATGGGCGAGGCATCGGACGTTTTCACCGACAGCGCCTATCAGGGCACGATCCATCCGCTTGACGGGAAAATGCCGTTCGGCGTAGCCTGCCGCAAATTACCGGTGCTCGAAGCCTCGGTCGTCGCCATGGCGACCATCCCGACCAAGCCCTGGGGCGTTCAGGTGGCCGGCTCCTTCCGCCGCGCGGCGGCGATCCGGCAGTGGCAGCGGCTCAAGGGCCGTTTCCCGGCCGCGCTGGGGGATTACGAGCCGGTGGTCAGCCGCGTTCGGGTCAACTATGCACGGCGCGGAATCTATGCTGTGCGCATCGGCGCCGACAGCCGGCAGGCCGCCAACGACGTCTGCGGCAAGGTGCGGCAGGTGGGCGGCGCCTGCGTGGTCATGCGCAACCGGTGAAAGACAGGGCATGACGACAATCATCCTCCTCAACGGCGTCGGCAGCGCCGGCAAGGGCTCGATCGCCAGAGCGCTGCAAGAGATCACGCGCGAGCCGTTCCTGCATGTCCAGATGGATGCGTTCATCGATATGCTGCCGGCCTCTCTTCTGGGGCATCCGGACGGCATCTCCTTCGCTTCGGTCGACGGCGCGGAGCGGCCCACAGTCGCCATTCGCACCGGACCGACGGCTCGGCGGCTGTTGGCCGGCATGCACGGGGCCATCGCCGCCATGGCCGCCGCGGGCAACAACCTTATCGTCGACGACGTGATGCTGAACGGCCGCATCGATGAATATCGCGGACTGCTTTCCGGCTTCCGCCTTCATGTCGTCGGCGTCTTCGCTTCACTGGACGTCCTGGAGGAGCGGGAGCGGCAGCGCGGCGACCGGACGATAGGGCTGGCGCGCTGGCAATTCGACCGCGTCCATGACGGAATCGACTACGATCTGCGGCTCGATACCGATTCGGCGACGCCGCAGGAATGCGCCTGCCGTATCAGGGACTGGTTCCATCTCTAGAGTGATGGGAAGCCGACGAAAAGCATGACCGATCCCGACCGTCTCTATCACGATCCCGAACTCGTCCAGTTCTACGATCTGGAGAACAAGGGCGGTGCGGATTTCGCCTTCTGCAGCGAACTGGCGGGCGATGCCCGCTCGGTGCTAGACCTCGGCTGCGGCACCGGCCAGCTCGCCGCTGCACTTTCGGCCGGGCGCCATGTCACGGGCGTCGATCCAGCCGGCGCGATGCTCGACGTGGCGCGGCGCCGGGCAGGCGGCGTTGCGGCGGAATGGATCGAAGCGGATGCGCGCACCCTGCGGCTGGACCGGCGCTATGATCTTGTGGTGCTGACCGGTCATGCCTTCCAGGTTTTCCTGACCCGCGAGGATCAGTTGGCGGTGCTTCGGACGATCGCGCATCACCTTCAGCCGGAAGGCCGCTTCATCTTCGATACGCGCAACCCGGCGGTGCGCGAATGGGAAGAATGGGTGCCGGAGACATCGCGCCGGAACTTCGATCACCCGGTGCTCGGCCGCATCGAGGCGTGGAACGCCATCGAGCGCGACGAGGCGACGGGCGTCGTGACCTATGAGACGGTCTATCGCGCGCTGTCCGACGACAGGCTGTTCAGGGCCTCGTCGCGTATCGCCTTTCCCGCGCGCGAGAACGTGGCGGCGCTGATCGACGAAGCCGGGCTTTGCGTCGACCGGTGGCTGGGCGACTGGCAGGGCGGCCCCTGGCGGGGCGATGCGCCGGAGATCATCCCGATCGGTCGTCTGCGCGGCTGATCACGCCCGTTTCGCCACGGTCTCGCTCAGCCAGGTGCCGATCTTGGCGCCGAGGCGGTCGGGCGAGATCGGCTTGGAAAGATAGTCGTCCATGCCCGACTCGATGCACTTTTCGCGATCGCCCTTGAGCGCGTGGGCGGTGACGCCGATGATCGGGATGCGGACTTCCTTGCCTGCCTCGGCGGCGCGGATGGCGCGGGTCGCCTCGTAGCCGTTCAGCTCCGGCATCGAGACGTCCATGAGGATCAGCCGCGGGTTCAGCGTCCGGTACATCTCCACCGCGGTGCGGCCGTTGCCGGCGATGCGGTAGCTCAAGCCCAGCCCGTTGAGGATCTGGCCGAAGACGAGCTGGTTCACCTCGTTGTCCTCGGCGATCAGGATGTCTATCGGGCGCGCCGGGTCGCCGGCGCTTTCCTTGGCCTGCGGCTGGGGGTTGCCGCGGATGACGGTGAAGGCCGGGTGCGGCTGCTGCGGGATCGCGGCGGCGACCGGCTCGCGCACGAACTGCGCCGGCCTGCCGGCCTGGGCGCGCGCCTTCTGGATCGTCGAGATGACGGTGCCGAACAGCACCGCCGAACGGGCCGGCTTGGTCAGGTGCGCGGTGATGCCGTAATCCATGATGAGCTTGCCGAAATCCACCTGGTCGACGGAGGTCAGCAGCAGGATCGGGATGGAGGAGAGCCGATGGTCGGAGGCGATCGCCCTGGCCACGTCGGCGCCGTTCATGCCGGGCATCTGGTAGTCGAGGATGACGCAGTCCACCGACGCGCCGAGCTGGCAGGCGCGGTCGAGGAAAGCCAGGCCGACGGCGCCGCTTTCGGCGGCCGCGCAGTCGAAGCCCCAGCTGCGCAGCTGCTCCAGGAGGATCTCGCGATTGACCGGATTGTCGTCGATGACCAGCACGCGCGCGCCGGTCACGTCGCCGGGCACGGCCTTGTCGTCCGCCTTCGCCTCATGCACGGGCAGCGGCACGGAGAACCAGAAGACCGAACCGCGGCCGATTTCGCTTTCAACGCCGATCTTGCCGTCCATGAGGTCGACCAGACGCGCGCCGATGGCGAGCCCGAGGCCCGTACCCTCGTGCCGGCGGGTCGAAGATGCGTCCACCTGGGCGAATTTCTCGAAAACGTTCTGCAATTTGTCGGCGGGAATGCCGATGCCGGTGTCTTCGACGCGCACCTTGAGGTGGGCGATGCCGTCGGCCACCTCGCCGCCGACGTCGATCAGCACATGCCCCTTCTCGGTGAACTTGACGGCGTTGCCGAGCAGGTTGGTGACGATCTGGCGGAAGCGCCCGGCGTCGCCGACGACGAAGGCGGGCAGTGACGGGTCGACGCGCACGATCAGTTCGAGGTTCTTCTCGGCGACGCGCGCCGATACCAGCGTGGCGACGTCCTCGACCGCCTCGGTGAGGCGGAACGGCGCCGGATCGAGCATGAGTTGGCCGGCATTGATCTTGGAGAAGTCGAGGATGTCGTTGATGATGGTGAGCAGCGCATTGCCGGATTTGACGATCACGTCGGTGAACGTCTTCTGGCGCGGCGTCAGTTCGGTCTTGGCGAGCAGTTCGGCCATGCCCAGCACGCCGTTCATCGGCGTGCGGATCTCATGGCTCATATTGGCGAGGAATTCCGACTTGGCGCGGTCGGCGGCCTCCGCCTTGAACAGCGCCGTCGTCGTTTCGGTGAAGGCGCGGCGGATCGCCTTTTCCATCGGTCGGAAAATCCAGAAGGCGACGATGAGGAGCACGACGGACAGCAAGGCTCCCGCCCATGCCAGCAAGCGGTCGGACGCGGCGTCGGCCTGATGGCGCTCGCTGTCCATCACGGTCCGAGCCTTGATGAGCATGGGCTGGACGAACAGGTCGTTCTGGTTGCGGATGGGGCGAGGGCTCCAGTCGTCGACCGTTATCGCCGCCGCCATGAGATTGAGGTTGCGCACCATGTCCTTGGCGCTCCAGAACAGGTCGCCGTTGACCGAGGAACTGCCGAGAACATCCTGCGTCGCCTTGGACAGGCGTGGCATGAGCGTGCCGGTCTGCGCTTCCAGCGTTTCTATCTTGCCCTGGATGCGGCTGACATAGTCGCGGGCGACCGTGGCGAGTTCGCCGCGCGTTCCGGCGCGCCAGTTGCCGGAAGCCTTTTCGGCGAAGTCGGTGGCGTTGCGCAGATCCTTGGTCAGTTCGACGAGATTGCTGCTCAGCGAATCCACGTCGCGGCGGAACGAACTGATCTTGTTGAGTGCGAGCATCACCGAGCCGGAGGCGAGTGCGAAGATCACCAGACCGGACAGATACCGTATCCGTATCGAACGGATGAAGGTCGAATATTCAGGCATGCGTAACCCCAAACCCATACGCGCCATTTTAATGGCCGGGATTACGCTCCATTACCGTTAAGAATCCGTTCTGTGGCGGTTGTCATCGAAACGAAAAGCGGCCCGCGCAAGGCGGGCCGCTTCCGTGCCATGAGACGAGCTTTTATTCGGCGGCGCCGACGGCCTTCAGGCCGGCGACCGCGCAACCCGCGTCGATGTCGCCCGAGGGCGCGCCGCCGACGCCGATGCCGCCGACCAGCGCCTTGCCGAACTTGATCGGCAGGCCGCCGGCCTGGATGACCATGCGCGGGTCCATGTCGCGCAGGCCCTCGTTCGCCGGCTTGGAGGCGATGAATTCGGCGAGGCCGGCGGTGTCGCGGCCGAGAGCGGCCGAGGTGAAAGCCTTGCCGGTGGCGCTCGTGCCGGTGTGCGGACCGGAATTATCGGCCTTCAAAAGCACCTTGGTCGAGCCGTCGCGCGCCACGATGGCGACGCTGACGTTGTGACCCTCGGCGACGCAGGCCTTGAGCGCGGCATCGGCGGCCTTGGTGGCGATATCGAGCGGCAGGTAGGGAGCGGTCGGCAGCTCCTGCGCGGTGGCGGCGAGCGGAGCCAGCAGCGTGGCGGCGAGAACGAGGTTGCGGATCATGGTGTCTTCCTTTCCAAGTTTGATGGAAGGGAATTAGGCCGTCTGCCGCCCGCTCGGTATTCGTAGGCCTTGCGGCCGCCTCCGTAGTTCTACGGAGATGCGCGTCCCTCGAGCCACAGACGCGTCATCTCGGCCTGCGAGGTGGTGCCGAGCTTGGCGCCGATGGCGGCGCGGTGGCTTTCCACGGTGCGCGGCGACAGACCCAGCCCCTCGGCGATCTGGCGGGTGGTGAAGCCTGCGGCGATGCGGTCGAGCACTTCGTGCTCGCGCGGCGTCAGTGCGGCCAGCAGCGCCAGCGTCTCCGCCTTCTCGGCGCGGCGGTCGAGCATGCGCTCCAGCGCGTCCTGCCCCTTCTGGATGGCATCGATCAGGTCCTGCTCGTCGACCGGCTTGGAGAGAAAATCGACGGCGCCGTTGCGGAAGGCGCGGCGGCAGGCCTCGATGTCGCCATGGCCGGAAATGACGATGGTCGGCCAGTCGATGCCCTGCTCGTTGAGCTTTTCTTGCAATTTCAGGCCGGAAAGAACCGGCATGCGGATATCGACGATGAGGCAGCCGGGCGCGAGCTTGGGGACCTGGGCGAGAAACGCCTGCGGGTCGCCGAAGCCGGTGGCCTCGATGCCGACAGTGGACAAAAGCAGGCCGAGCGCGCGGCGCACCGCCTCGTCGTCGTCGACAAGATAGACGGGACGGTTCATCGCGGCGTTTCCTCCGGCTTCTGCTTGCGCGGCAGCGTGACCCGGAAAGTGGCGCCCGGGCCGTCGCCGACCAGCGCGATCTCGCCGCCCGCCCTTTCCACCAGACGCTGGCTCAGCGCCAGGCCGAGGCCGGTGCCGTTGGCCCGTGTCGTCGTGAAGGGCGTGAACAGGCGCGCACGCAGGTCCGCCGGCACGCCGGGGCCGTTGTCGGCGACCTCCAGCACGGTCTGGTCGGCGTCCTGCCTCAGCATGACACGCACCTGCGCGTTGCCGGCGGCGCCGTCGGTCGCCTCGATGGCGTTGCGCACGAGATTGAAGACGACCTGTTCCATCTCGACGGGATCGGCCATGACGGGAACCGGAGATTGCGGGATGTCGAAAGCCAGTCGTGTCCCATGCGTTGTCGCCTGCGGCGTCAGAAGCGCCTGCACATTCGCCAACGCCTCGCGCAGATCGACGGCCGATGCCGGCGCGCGCTGCGGACGCGACCAGTTGCGGAAGCGTTCCAGGATCGCCGAGGCGCGGCGCGCCTGTGCAACGGTGTCGCCCAGCACCGGGGCAAGGGCGGCCGCGTCGCCGCGTTCGAGAATACGGCGGCTGGCCTGCGCCTGCGCCAGGATGGCGGTGAGCGGCTGCGTCAGCTCATGCGCGAGACCGCTCGCCATCTCGCCCAACGCGTTGACGCGCGAGGCGTGGGCAAGCCGCGTCTCCAGCGCGCTGAGTCGTGCCTGCTCGACCGCGGCGCGTGTGCGCGCCCGCTGGCGCAGCGCTATTAGGACGGCGAGGTAGGCGAGGCTGACGCCGATGAGCATAAGGGCCGTCGGCAGGACGGGAAGCAGGTCGGGCAGGCCGATCCGCATCCCGGTTTCGAGAATGAGCGGCTGGGACGCGCTGCCAAGGGGGCTGGAAAAGCGGACCCTCTCGCCGGAGCCGGAATGGCCGACGAGGGGTTGGCCGTCCGGCAGCGAGAGGCGAAGCGCCACACCGGGCCGCGACCAGAACGGCCCGGCCTCGCCGAGCAGCTTGTGCGCATCGATACCCAGCATCAGCCCATAGATGGCCGCATCGTTGTTGGGGCTGCGCTTGACCATGATGTAATGGTCCGGCCGCTCAGGATGCGGCAAAAGCATGATGCGGCCGTCGGAGGCCTTGGCGGCCGCACGCACGACCTCGGCCGTTTGCGGGGCGAGCGGTCCGGTGCCGATCACAGGCCCGGCGGGATCGAGCGGGACGAGCTGCACTTCGTCGATGCGCGGATAAAAGCGCGCGATCGTCGCGGCGACGTCGAGGAACAGATCCTGCCGCTCTCCACCGGCTGCCACGGCGACCGCCGACAGGGCCGTCATATGCGCGTCGTGCTGGTCGGCCCGCTGCGAGGCCAGCGCGTGCAGGGCCGTGCTTTCGCGCTCAAGCTCGGCGACCAGCGCCCGGTGCTGGAAGGCCGTCAGCGCTGCGCAGGCGACGAGCAGGAGGAGGCACCAGACCGCGAGCAGCCTCGGCGGGCTTGCGAGAAAGCTATGGTCGGCGCGCGTCATGGGTTGATCCTCGCTGTCCGCGCGAAGGCTGTCCAGCGAAAGGAGGCGGCCGGCGGCGTCACAGGTCCCTGCTGGCCATGCCGGCCCTTGCGGCGAGCACGGCGCTCATCTGCCGGACCAGTTCCGCGACGGGGCCTGCCTGTTCCCGGGCATAGAGGGAGACGGTAATCGCCGGCTCCGAACCGAAGGGCGCATAGCGGCGCACCTGGTATCCGGCTGCCGCCGCGACCGGCAGAAGCGAGAGGCCGATGCCGGCCTCGACGCCGACCAGGACATTGTGCAGGCTGCTGCCCGACAGGGCGATGTACCAGCGGCGATGTTCCCGCTCGATGCGCTCGAGCATGGTGTCGCGGTAGAGCCCGCCGGGCGGAAAGGCGACCAGGGGCAAGGGATCGGTCCAGTCGCCGGAGGCGTCGGCAGCCTCGAACCATGCGATCGGCTCGGGGAAGCTGGCACGGCAGTCGGATGCCGGAACGGTCTCCTTGGCGACGACAATGTCGAGCTCACCGTCGCGGTAGTGCCGCATCAGGTCGCGGCTCAGCCCTGCGGTGACGTCGAGCTGCGCTTCGCGCCGATGCCTGGAAAATGTGCCGAACACTTTCGCCATCGCCTTGCCGGCGATGTCTTCCGCGACGCCGATGCGCAGGGACGTCGTGCCGGCGGGATCGGCCAGCGCCGTTTGGGCCTCCTGCTGAAGATCGAGGATGCGGCGCGCATAGCCGAGCAGGCGTTCGCCAGCCGCCGTGGTCCGGATTGGCCGGGCGGCGCGCTCGACCAGCGTGTGGCCGACGGCTTCTTCGAGCCGCGCGAGCTGCTGGCTGATCGTCGACTGGGTCATATGCAGCTGTTCCGCCGCGCGGGTGAAGCTGCCGCTGTCGGCAATCGTGACGAATGAGCGCAGGAGACGCGGATCGTACATCTTTTCCCTGAGGACGACGGGCGTGACCGGCTCGTATCTTCATTAAAGAATAGGATGGTACCTATTACGATATTTAATTTCCAAATGAAAGACTCTAGCCCTATCTGGAGCCTGTGCCCTCGCGCCTGCGTGGAAGGGCAGGTCGCCATTCAGCGACAGGAGCGAAATATGCGATACTTTTCGGCCGTATTGGCCTTCGTTGCCCTGCTTTCGGCATCCGTTCCCTTTACCGCGTCAGGAGAAACCATGAGCGAGACCTCCCTGCATGCCGCTGCGACCAGCGGCGACGTTGCCGCCATCGAGAAACTTCTGTCGGCGGGCGCCGCCATCGACGCGCGCGACAATTCGGGCGCGACCGCCCTGCTGGCCGCCACTCACGCCAACCAGGTCGAGGCCGCCAGGGCGCTGATCGATGCCGGCGCCGACGTCAACGCCAAGGACAATATCGAGGACAGTCCCTATCTCTACGCCGGTGCGCGCGGGCACCTCGAAATCCTGAAAATGACGCTCGCGCACGGCGCCGACCTGAAAAGCGTCAACCGCTATGGCGGCACCGCCCTGATCCCGGCCTCGGAGCGCGGCCATGTCGAGACGGTGCGCACGCTGATCGCGGCCGGTGTCGATGTCGATCACGTCAACAAGTTGCATTGGACGGCGCTGCTGGAGGCAATCATCCTCGGCGACGGCGGCGAACGCCACCAGAAGATCGTCGACCTGCTGGTCAAGGCCGGCGCCGACGTCAACCTGGCCGACGGCAAGGGCGTTACGCCGCTCCAGCATGCGCGTGCCGGCGGCTACAAGGAAATCGAGGCGACGCTGGCGGCAGCCGGCGCACGCTGAAGGGCGGATGCGTTGAAGAAAGGAATCCGGCCATGACCGATGAAAACCGTTTCCTCGGCGAGGCGATCGAACTCGCCCGCGCCAATATCGGCAAGGGCGGCCGTCCCTTCGGCGCCGTGCTGGTGCGCGACGGCGCGGTCGTCGCCACGGCGGTGAACGAGATCCACGTCACCAACGATCCGACCTCCCATGCGGAAATGAACGCCATCCGTGCCGCCAGCCACAAGCTCGGATCGCCCGACCTCAAGGGCAGCGCCGTGTATGCCAGCGGCCATCCCTGCCCCATGTGCATGGCCGCGATGCGGCTGGCCGGCGTCGAAAAGGTCTTCTACGCCTATTCCAACGACGACGGCGCGCCGTTCGGGCTCTCCACCGCGACGATCTACGAGGACCTGGCCAAGCCTTTCGCCGAGCAGTCCATGGCGATCCGCTATGTGCCGGTGCGCCCGGAAGGCAAGGCGGACCTCTATGCCGAATGGACCGGGAGCAAGCAGGCCCCGGGCGGGCGGGCATAGGCAAGAAGGGTGGAGTCGGAAGCGCCCTCGCGCGCGGCAAACGCGGTGCTGCTTGCAGCCGTCGCCCTGGTCGGCCTGAACCTCAGGCCGTTCATCACCGGCATCGGGCCGCTGGCGGCCGATATCGGCGCCGAGACGGGCCTCGACCTCAAGGGCATTTCGCTGCTGACGCTGGTGCCGATGGCGCTGATGGGCCTGTTCGCCTTTGCCGGTCCCTTCCTGCAATCGCGTGTCGGTGCGCGACGCTCGACGCTTGCGTCTCTCGCCGTGCTCGTCCTCGGTTCCGCCCTCAGGCTGTTCGCGGCGAAAGGCTGGCAGATGGTGGGAACGGCGGCCCTGCTCGGGCTCGGCGTCGCCGTTATCCAGGCGGTGTTCCCCGGCATCGTCAAGAAGCAGTTCCCGCGCCATGTCGGCGTCGTCATGGGGCTCTATTCGGCGACCCTGATGGGTGGTGGCGCGCTGGGCGCGCAGGCCGCACCTCTGATCGCCGCGGCGACCGGGAACTGGCACGTCGGCCTTGCCTGGATGGCGGTTCCGGCGGTGCTGGCGCTGGCGTTGGCCGCACTCTATCTCCCGCGCGACGGCGTGTCGGTGCAGAAGCGCACCAGCGCCATCGCCTTTCTGAAGCGCCCGAGGGTTTGGTTGCTGATGGTCTGCTTCGGCCTCGTCAACGGCGGCTACTCGACCGTCGTGGCGTGGCTCGCGCCTTTCTACCGTGAGCATGGCTGGAGTGCGGCGGCCAGCGGCAGCCTCTTGGCGATCCTGGCGGTGTGCCAGGCGCTGGCGGCACTGGTGCTGCCTGTTCTGGCCAAAGGCAAGGACGATCTGAGGCCATGGCTGTGGCTGACGCTCGTCATGCAGGCGGCTGGCTTTGCCGCGCTGGCGTTCCGGCCGGAGGCCGCGCCGCTGGCATCGGCGATGATGCTCGGCGCGGGGCTGGGCGGCTGTTTCGCGCTGTCGATGATCGTCGCGCTCGACCATCTGCCGGACCCGGCCGAGGCAGGCGCCCTGTCGGCGCTGATGCAGGGCGGCGGCTTCCTGATCACCGCGCTGCCGCCCTGGATCGTCGCGGCCCTGCACGAGGCGACCGGCAGCTTCGTCGCCGGCTGGCTGCTGCACCTGGCTTCGGCCATCGTCGTCGCGGTGCTTTACTGGCGGGTCTCGCCGGCAAGCTATGCGCGGGCGATGAACACGCCGACGGCGGGTGCCGAGATAGGACCGGCAAGAGGCTAGCGCTTCTCGGCCAGCCGCAGTGCCGTTGAAGAGAGGGAAGAGCGCGGACCGTGGATAAAAGTCCACGCGGGCGCCCGCATGTGCGCCAGCAGCGGCGCATCGCGTTCGTCGACGCGGGCATAGTCGAAGGTCTTGGCCGCACGCGAGGACAGGAAGGACAGGGTCGAGCCCGGACGATCGACGACGGCGATCGGGAAGGTCATCATGATCTCGCGCCAGCGCTGCCAGCGGTGGAAATCGCGCAGCGAATCCGCTCCCATGATCCAGACGAATTCCACGCCGGGATTTTTCGCGCGCACCAGCGCCAGCGTGTCGGCGGTGTAGCGGATGCGGTGCGCCGCCTCGAAGGCGGTAACCTTGATGCGGGGGTCTTCGGCGACTGTCTCGGAAAGCCGGATGCGCTCGGCTAGCGGCGCCAGTTCGCGCGTCGATTTCAACGGGTTGCCGGGCGTTACCATCCACCAGAGCTGGTCGAGCCGCAATCGCCTCAGCGCGATCTCGGCCACCAGCCGGTGGCCCGCATGCGGCGGGTTGAAAGAGCCGCCGAACAGGCCGACCTGCATGCCCTTCTCGACATAGGGCATGCGGAGATAGCGGGAATGGACGTCGGGGGCGATCATTCGGCCGGCCACTCGCCTTCCGGCCAGTCGCGCGCGCTGTGGATGATGCGCACGATCCTGACCGCCGCATCCGACAAAGTATAGGCAATGATATAGGGTGTCTTCTGAACCACCCGCTCGTAAGTCCCATGGACCCTGCCCAGCCGCCCGGTCGGCATATCCGCGAGAAAGTCGACGGCTCGCTCGATGCGGTCGGCGATTAGATCAGCCGATCTCTTGCTGTCTTTAGCAACGAAATAAATCGCCGAATCGAAGTCGTCCAATGCTTCGTCGGACCAGACGACGTCTCGCATTACGATTTCTGAGCGCGGTCGATTGTTGCCCTGATCCGCCGCATTGCTTCCTTGTGCGGCGTCACCCGTCCTGCCTCGATGTCAGCAAGCCCGCGCTTTATGCCTTCGACGATCGCCAGTTCGCGCTCGACATAGTCGGCGATGGCCTCGCCGGCGAGGAAGGACTTCGTCCGTCGCGTGTGCTCAGCCAGCGTTTCAAGCCGCGATTTGGTCTCGGGGCTCAGGCGAACGGTGACGGTCTCGGATTGTGTGCTCATGTGCACAATTTAGCACAATCGCGTGTCACGGCAAGTCAGCTCCGCACCTGGCCTGCGCCACGCACGCGGTACTTGAAGGAAGTGAGTTGCTCGACGCCGACCGGGCCGCGCGCGTGCATCTTGCCGGTGGCGATACCAATCTCGGCCCCCATGCCGAACTCGCCGCCATCGGCGAACTGGGTCGAGGCGTTGTGGAGCAGGATGGCGGAATCGATCTCGTTGAAGAAGCGCTCCACCGCCGCCGCATCCTCGGCGACGATCGCCTCGGTGTGATGCGAGGAAAAGGTTTCGATGTGATCGATGGCCTCGCCGATCCCGTCCACCAGCTTCACGGAAATGACGGCGTCGAGATATTCGGTCGTCCAGTCGGCGTCGGTCGCCGGCTCGGCGGCGGGGAATGCCTTCAGCACCTCGGCATCGGCGCGGATCGTGCAGCCGGCATGGCGTAGCGCGGCGAGGATCGGCACGAGATGGGTGCCGGCCACCGCACGGTCGACCAGCAGCGTCTCGGCCGCGCCGCAGATGCCGGTGCGCCGCATCTTGGCATTGACCGCGATCTTTTTCGCCATCTCAAGATCGGCGGAGCGGTCGATGTAGAGGTGCACGATGCCCTCCAGATGCGCGAAGACCGGCACGCGCGCTTCGTTCTGCACGCGCGCGACCAGGCTCTTGCCGCCGCGCGGAATGATGACGTCGAGATTGCCGGAAAGCCCTTTCAGCATCTCGCCGACGGCGGCGCGGTCGGTGGTGGGCACGAGCTGGATCGCGTCCTCGGGCAATCCGGTCGCCTTCAGGCCTTCGACCAGGCAGGCGTGGATGGCGGACGACGAATTGATGGAATCCGAGCCACCGCGCAGGATCACGGCATTGCCGGCCTTCAGGCAGAGCGCGCCGGCGTCGGCGGTGACGTTAGGCCGGCTCTCGTAGATGACACCGACGACGCCGAGCGGCGTGCGCACGCGCTCGATATGGAGGCCGTTCGGGCGGTCCCAAGCAGCAATGACGGTGCCGATCGGATCAGCAAGGGCGGCGATCTCGCGGATTCCCTGCGCGATTGCGGCGATGCGTTCCGGCGTCAGCTTCAGCCGGTCCATGAAGGAGGCGGAAAGGCCGGCTTCCTCACCGTTCTTCAGGTCGATGGCGTTGGCTGAGAGGATCGCCGCCTCGTTGCGTCGGATGGCATCGGCCATGGCGGTAAGTGCTGCGTTCTTCGCCTCGGTCGAGGCGACGGCCAGCGGCCGTGCCGCCGCGCGCGCCCGGCGGCCGAGAGCGGCCATCAACGAGACGGTGTCGTCGGCGGATTCATGCGGTTTCAGCACGGTTCACCCTCCGTCGGCTTGGTCGGCGTCGCCCACCACCAGGTCGTCGCGGTGGATCATCGCCGAGCGTCCATGGTAGCCGAGAACGCTGTCGATCTCGGCCGATTTCAATCCGGCGATCCTTAACGCGTCGACGGCATCGTAGGCAACCAGCCCGCGCGCCACCTCGCGGCCCCCCAGCGACAGGATCGCCACCGTATCGCCGCGCGAAAAATTGCCGCTTACCAGCTTTACGCCGGCCGGCAGCAGCGACTTGCCCGACATCAGCGCCTTGACCGCGCCGTCGTCGACGGTCAGCCGGCCTGCCGGTTCGAGCTGGCCGGCAATCCAGGTCTTGTAGCCTTTCACCGGATGGCTGCTTGGCTTGAACAGGGTGAAGCGCTCGCCGCGCTCGATGGCCGACAGCGGATTCATGCGCTGGCCAGCAGTGATGATCATGGCTGTGCCCGCCGCCGTGGCGATCTTGCCGGCGTCGATCTTGGTGCGCATGCCGCCGCGCGACAGTTCCGAAGCTGCGCCGCCGGCCATCGCCTCGATCTCGGGCGTGATGCGCTCGACCAGCGGCAGAAAGGTCGCGTTCGGGTCTTGCGCGGGCGGCGCGGTGTAAAGCCCATCGATGTCCGACAGCAGGATGAGCAGGTCGGCGCCCATCATGGTGGCGACGCGAGCGGCCAGCCGGTCGTTGTCGCCGTAGCGGATTTCAGACGTCGCGACGGTGTCGTTCTCGTTGATGACCGGCACGGCCTTCATCTTGGCCAGCGTCGAGATGGTGGCGCGGGCGTTGAGATAGCGGCGGCGCTCCTCGGTGTCGCCGAGCGTCAGCAGGATCTGCCCGGACTTGAGTCCGTGGCGGCCCAGCGCATCCGACCACGCGCCGGCCAGTGCGATCTGGCCGACGGCGGCGGCGGCCTGGCTTTCCTCCAGCTTCAGCGCCTTGCGGCTGAGGCCGAGGATGGTGCGGCCGAGCGCAATGGCGCCCGACGAAACGACGAGGATTTCGGCGCCGCCTTGAGCCAGCCTGCCGATGTCGGCTGCGAGCGCCTCCAGCCAGTCGCGCTTGAGGCCGGCCGCGCGGTCGACCAGCAGTGCCGAACCGATCTTCACGGTGATGCGGCGGTAGGACTTGAGGGAGAGGGGGACGGGGGACGGTGCATGCATGGCGGCTACTGCACCCACCGGTCGTCCTGCACCGGCGTTTCGCCGGTCCGTGCTTCCTCGACAACCGAAATCAGCGCGCGCAGCACCACCTCGACACCTTCGCGGGTGACGGCCGAGAGCGCCAGCGGCGTAGAACCGCAGGCGCGCTTCAGCGCCGCGAGCTTCTTCTTGCGGGCGTCGGCATCGAGGGTATCGACCTGGCTGAGCGCGACGATTTCCGGCTTGTCGGCAAGACCATGACCGTAGGCTTCCAGTTCGCCACGCACGGTCTTGTAAGCCTTGCCGGGATGTTCCTCCTGTGCCGAGACGAGGTGCAGGAGGACCCGCGTGCGCTCGACATGGCCCAAAAAGCGATCGCCGATGCCGACGCCTTCGTGCGCGCCCTCGATCAGGCCCGGAATGTCGGCGATGACGAATTCGCGCGCGTCGATGCGGGCGACGCCGAGGCCCGGATGCAGTGTGGTGAAAGGATAGTCTGCAATCTTCGGCTTGGCCGCAGTGACCGCTGCCAGGAAGGTGGACTTGCCGGCGTTGGGCAGGCCGACCAGCCCGGCGTCGGCGATCAGCTTCAGCCTGAGCCAGATGGTCATTTCCACGCCCGGCAGGCCGGGGTTGGCGCGGCGCGGCGCCTGATTGGTCGAGCTCTTGAAATGCTGGTTGCCGAAGCCGCCATTGCCGCCCTTGGCGAGCAGGAAGCGCTGGCCGACCACGGTCAGGTCGCAGATCAGCGTTTCGTTGTCCTCGGCATAGATCTGGGTGCCGGCCGGCACTTTCAGCGACACGTCCGCGCCCTTGGCGCCGGCGCGGTTGCGGCCCATGCCGTGGACGCCGGTCTTGGCCTTGAAATGCTGCTGGTAGCGGTAGTCGATCAGCGTGTTCAGGCCGTCGACGGCCTCCACCCAGACATCGCCGCCGCGGCCGCCGTCGCCGCCGTCCGGCCCGCCGAACTCGATGAACTTCTCGCGCCGGAACGACACGGAACCCGCGCCACCGTCGCCGGAGCGGATATAGACCTTGGCCTGATCGAGGAATTTCATGCGTGTGGCTTGTCGTGCTGTTATGGAACGGATCGAGCGGTCTTAGAGCAAGATGCGCGTAAGCGCGAGGCCGTCACGGTCGAATCGGGCGGATTGCCGAAGGGATGCCGCAATGAAGGTGGTGAGCTACAACATCCAGTACGGCGTCGGCCTCGACGGCCGCTACGACGCCGAGCGCATCGCGGACGCCGTGCGCGGCGCCGACGTCATCGCCCTGCAGGAGGTCTCACGCAACAATCCGCAGAACGGCGGGCGCGACATGGTGGCGGAGATGACCGCCCTGCTGCCCGACTACTTCTTCGTCTACGGCTCCAATTTCGAGGCCAATGTCGGCTCGCACGTGAACGGCGGCCGCGCCGTCACGACCATGTTCCAGCTCGGCAACATGATCCTGTCGAAGGCGCCGATCCAGCTTTCGCGCAATCTTCTCCTGCCGCGCAGCCGCTCGATCTCGGCCCTCAACTTCCAGCGCGGCGCGCTGGAAGCGCTGATCGAGACACCGCTCGGCTTCATCCGCTTCTATTCCACCCATCTCGACCATCGCAATCCCGTGGAGCGCGCCCGGCAGATCCGTTTCCTGCGTGAGCGCCTGTTCAATCATGCGCTCGAAGGCGGCGGCCTGACCGGCCTGTCGGAGGTCGGCCTGCCGGAACCGCCGGCGCCGGAGGCCTTCGTGCTGATGGGCGACTTCAACATGCTGGCCGGCTTGCCCGAATATGTCGAGCTGGCCGGCCTGCCCGACCACGAATTCGGCATGCCGCTCGCCGCCGACCTCGCGGTCGATGCCGCCGCGTGGCTGAAGGCATCCGGCGATGACCTCGTCACCTGGGTCGATCCGAAGCGACCGCAGGACGCCAGTCGCCACAAGCGCATCGACTACATCTTCACCAACGTATCGCTGGCCGGCAACCTGAAACGCCTTTGGGTCGACGCGGAAGCGGTCGGATCGGATCACAGGCCGGTGTGGCTGGAGCTGGGGTAGGGCTCGAGTGCGTCCTTCGAGGCTCGCCCGCCGCGATCGAAGCGCGCATTTCGACCTTGTGCGGGCTCGCACCTCAGGATGAGGGCCGCTGATGCGCGCGTCCTGACATGCACAGGCGTAGGCCAATGACCGGCGACAACGATCCTCATCCCGAGGTGCGAGCCCGCTTCATCGGTTGCGAGCAAGCGCAGACATGGCAGGGCGAGCCTCGAAGGACGCACGCCGCCCCTCAAAACCGCGCCCAGTTCCTCAGGCTCGCCCATGTCCGCCGGTCGAGCCGGTAGCGCTCGACCGGCACCTGGCCGGCGACGATGGAGTTCAGCATGCCCTGGCCGGCGTACTGGAAGCCGCACTTGTGGATGACGCGCCGCGAGGACGGGTTGATGACGCGGCATGAGGCGTGGAGCACCTGGACCGACGTGCGGGCGAAGGCAAGATCGACCAGCGCGTGCGCGGCCTCGGTCGCATAACCCTGCCGCCAGTAAGGTTCGCCGATCCAGTAGCCCAGTTCCAGTCCGCGATCGGTGGCGTTGAGCCCGGCGGAGCCGACGAAGGCGCCGTTCTCCTTCAATGTCAGCGCATAGACGACACCAGAGCGAGGAGCGGCTGCCATGGCGAGGAAGGCACGTGCCTCGGCCTCGCCATAGGGATGCGGCATGCGCGCCAGCATCTCGGCAACGTGACGGTTGTCGGCAAGCTCGATGAGTTGCGCGATATCGACCTCGTGCGGCGGGCGCATCACCAGACGTTCGGTGGTCAGCGTCGGGCAGTCGATGAAAGAACTTTCTTCAAAGAAGGCTTCTTCGGCAACCATGGTCAGTCCTCCAGGCAAAGTAAAAGGGGAGACGGTCGCCCATCTCCCCTGATCCTTTTCCTGGCCTGGCCAGACACCGGTTCCCGAGATGGGCGCCGGTGTTCTAGTGCGGAACCGGCTACTCCGCGGCTTTGGTCATCGGGTTTACCGACACGTAGGTTCGGCCGTTGGCTTTCTTGGCAAACGACACGGCACCGGCTTCGAGGGCAAAAAGCGTATGGTCCTTGCCCATGCCGACATTGGTGCCGGCATGCCACTTGGTGCCGCGTTGACGAATGAGGATGTTGCCGGCGAGCACGGCTTCGCCGCCGAATTTCTTCACGCCAAGGCGCTTGGATTCGGAATCGCGACCGTTGCGCGACGAACCGCCAGCTTTCTTGTGTGCCATGGTAGTACTCCTTTGCGCCGTTCGGCGCCTGCGATCTCTATGAACGCGTTCGCGTTCCGTTTCAAGCCTGTCCGGTAAGGTCCGGGCGAATTACTTGGCTTGTTCCAATTACTGGGCCAATTCCTTCGCCTGCTCGCGCCAGTCCTTGATCTGGTCGGCGCTGAAGGGCATCGCCGCGTCAATCTTGTCGGCGTCGGCATCGGTCAGGGCGGCGAGCTGGGCGAAGGTGGTGATGCCCTGCTCGTTGAGGTCCTTGGCCGCCACGGGGCCGATGCCCTTGATGACGGTGAGGTCGTCGGCCTTGCCCTTCGGCGCCTTGAACAGCGGCGCTGCGGCAGCCGGAGCGGCCTCTTCCTTGGCAGCCTTCGGTGCGGCGTCGGCCTTGGCTTCGGTCTTCGTCTCGGCCTTGGCGGCCGCCTTCTTCGAGGGCTTGGCGCCGTCGGTCAGGATCTCGGAAATGCGCACGGTGGTCAGCAACTGGCGATGGCCGATCTTGCGGCGCGAATTCTGCCGGCGGCGCTTCTTGAAAGCGATGACGGTGCGCGACTTGCCCTGCTCCACAACCTCGGCGGCGACGGAAGCGCCATCGACGAAGGGGGCGCCGAAGGTGACCTTGTCGCCTTCGCCATAGGCCAGCACGGCGCCGATCTGCACGATCTCGCCGACCTCAGCCTCGAGCTTCTCGATCTTCAGGACGTCGTTGGCGGCAACGCGATACTGCTTGCCGCCCGTTTTGATGACTGCGAACATTTTTTGCCTTTCGCTGTTCGGTCGGCCTCGTGGAGCCACCTGGCGTTCGGGAGAACGGGGCGGCAGGGCCGTCTTTTTGTCAGTCTGCGGGTTCAAAAAACAAGCGGCGCGGAAAGCTCCCACGCCGATTGCGCGGCCTCCCTAGCCGAAGGGTCAGGCAGAGTCAAGGCGACGAGGTCCATGACCACGCTGGAACAGCACTGGGATCGCGACCGGATCGGAACCTATTTTGGGCCTTGTATCCGGCGACGCCAACCGTTATCTAGTCGCCGCGTCGGCAACGGCCCAACCATATGCGGAGAAGTGGCAGAGTGGTTGAATGCACCGCACTCGAAATGCGGCATGCCTGCAAGGGCATCGGGGGTTCAAATCCCTCCTTCTCCGCCATTCATATTCGATAACGGACTGATTCCCAATATTTTTCGATTCCGGTTTGTTTTCGTGCACCTGGCGCCAAGAGGCCGCGCGAAAGCTCTCGATTGCCGGTTTCCGGCTGGCGCCAGACGACAATTCAACGAGTCGCTGCGTCGACGAGGTCAGGTATGAGGCAGGTGGGGGTCGACCATCGCCCTGGCTTGTTCGGCTGTACGGAAGTGGTCATGCCAACATGGAACGCACAAAGAAAAAGGCCGGCATTGCCGGCCTTTTCGATGGAGCGGATTCCGTGTGCCGTCAGGCCGGCAGCAGAGCGCCTTCCAGCGTGGTGAGCTGGTGCAGGAACGCCTCGGCCTTGGTGCGGTGCTCGTCGGTCTTGGCGTCGGCGACGTCTTCCTTCGCCTCCTGGATGCGGCGGGCGATGTCGGCGCGGTCGATGTCCTTCACCGCCACCGCCGATTCGGCGAGCAGCGTGCAGCCGGACGGCAGGACGTCGGCGAAGCCGCCGAACACCACGTAGCGTTCCTCCGTGCCGGAGGCCGACTTCACCGTGACGACGCCCGGCTTGATGGTGGTCATCACCGGCGCGTGGCTGGCCATGACGGTCATTTCGCCTTCGGCACCGGGGATGATGACGGACTCGACCTGGTCCGAGACAAGCAGGCGCTCGGGGGAGACGAGTTCGAACTGGAAGGATTGAGCCATGGTTTCATGGGAGTAGGGCAGTAGGGCAGTAGGGCAGTAGGGGAGGAATCCCTATGCTCAGCCGCCGTCTTCCCTCGTCCGCTCTCCCTATTGCCTTACTGTCCTATTGCCTTACGGCCCTGATCAGGCTGCTTCCGCCGCCAGCTTCTGCGCCTTCTCGACGGCTTCCTCGATGGAGCCGACCATGTAGAAGGCGGCTTCCGGCAGGTGGTCGTAGTCGCCGTTCACCAGGCCCTTGAAGCCCTTGATGGTATCGGCGAGGTCGACCAGCTTGCCCGGCGAGCCGGTGAAGACTTCGGCGACGAAGAACGGCTGCGACAGGAAGCGCTCGATCTTGCGGGCGCGGGCGACCGTCTGCTTGTCCTCTTCGGAAAGCTCGTCCATGCCCAGGATGGCGATGATGTCCTGCAGCGACTTGTAGCGCTGCAAGGTCTGCTGGACCTGGCGGGCGACTGCGTAGTGCTCCTCGCCGACAACCATCGGGTCGAGCATGCGCGAGGTCGAGTCGAGCGGGTCGACGGCTGGGTAGATGCCCTTTTCGGCGATGGCGCGGTTCAGCGTCGTCGTCGCGTCGAGGTGGGCGAAGGAGGTCGCCGGCGCCGGGTCGGTCAGGTCGTCGGCGGGCACGTAGATGGCCTGCACCGAGGTGATCGAGCCCTTGGTGGTGGTGGTGATGCGCTCCTGCAACGCGCCCATGTCGGTGGCGAGTGTCGGCTGGTAGCCCACCGCCGAGGGAATGCGGCCGAGCAGCGCCGACACTTCCGAACCCGCCTGGGTGAAGCGGAAGATGTTGTCGACGAAGAACAGCACGTCCTGGCCCTGGTCGCGGAAGTATTCGGCGACCGTCAGGCCGGTGAGGCCGACGCGGGCGCGGGCGCCCGGTGGCTCGTTCATCTGGCCGTAGACGAGGGCGGCCTTGGAGCCCTGGCCGCCGCCCTTCTTGTTGACGCCCGATTCGATGAACTCGTGATAGAGGTCGTTGCCCTCGCGGGTGCGCTCGCCGACGCCGGCGAACACCGAATAGCCGCCGTGCGCCTTGGCGATGTTGTTGATCAGTTCCTGGATCAGCACGGTCTTGCCGACGCCGGCGCCGCCGAACAGGCCGATCTTGCCGCCCTTGGCGTAGGGGGCCAGCAGGTCGATGACCTTGATGCCGGTGACCAGGATGGCCGCTTCCGTCGACTGGTCGACATAGGCCGGGGCCGGCTGGTGAATGGCGCGAAGCTCGACGCCGTCGACCGGGCCTGCCTCGTCGACCGGCTCGCCGATGACGTTGATGATGCGGCCGAGCATACCCGGGCCGACCGGCACCGAGATCGGCGCGCCGGTGTCGGTGACGTCCTGGCCGCGCACCAGACCCTCGGTGGAGTCCATGGCGATGCAGCGCACGGTGTTCTCGCCGAGGTGCTGGGCAACCTCGAGGACGAGGCGATGGCCCTGGTTGTCGGTCTCCAGCGCGTTCAGAATGGCCGGCAGGTGATCCTCGAACTGCACGTCGACGACGGCGCCGATGACCTGACGTACCTTGCCCTTGGGGCCGGTGGCGCGCATCGCCGGCTTGTTGGCCGTGGTCTGCACCTTCGCCGCCGGCTTGGCCGCGGCCGCCTTGGCAGGAGCCGCTGCCTTCTTCGCCGGAGCCGCCTTCGCAGCCGAAGCCGTCTTTGCCGCGGCCTTGGGAGCCGTCTTCGCGGCCGCCGTCTTAGGAGTCGCTGCTTTCGCCATCGTCTCTACCCTTTTCGTCCTTCGTTTTGCGCAAGACGCGCGGGCCGCCGGCCCGCCGTCCGCGTTAGAGCGCCTCGGCGCCCGAAATGATTTCGATCAGTTCCTTGGTGATCTGCGCCTGGCGCTGACGGTTGTAGGTGATCGTCAGGCGGTTGATCATGTCGCCGGCATTGCGCGTGGCGTTGTCCATGGCGCTCATCTTGGCGCCCATCTCGCCGGCCGCGTTTTCCAGCAAGGCGCGGAAGATCTGCACCGAGATGTTGCGCGGGATGAGGTCGGAGAGGATCTCGCCCGGCTCCGGCTCGTATTCGTAGACGGCACCGCCGGTTCCGGCGTCGGCCGTATCGGCCTGTGCCGCGGCCGGGATGATCTGCTGCGCCGTCGGAATCTGCGAGATCACCGACTTGAACTGCGAATAAAACAGGGTGCAGACGTCGAAGCCGCCCTCGTTGAACAGCGAAATCACCTTGCGGGCGATGCCGTCGGCATGGGTGAAGGCGAGCTGGCGCACTTCGCGCAGGTCGACGCGGTCGATGATCTGCGAAGCGAAGTCGCGGCGCAGGATATCGAAGCCCTTCTTGCCGACGCAGATGATCTTGACCGTCTTGCCCTCGGCCAGAAGCTTGCGGGCATGGTCGCGGGCCAGGCGCGCGATCTGCGAGTTGAAGCCGCCGCACAGGCCGCGCTCGGCCGTGCAGACGACGAGCAGGTGCACGTCGTCGTTGCCGGTGCCGGTCATCAGCGCCGGCGCATCGCCACCGCCGCCGACCGCCTGGGTGATGTTGGCGAGAACCGCCCCCATGCGCTCGGAATAGGGACGCGCAGCCTCGGCCGCTTCCTGGGCACGGCGCAGCTTCGCCGCGGCGACCATCTGCATCGCCTTGGTGATCTTCTGCGTCGCCTTGACCGAGGCGATGCGGTTACGAAGGTCTTTCAGTGACGCCATGCTTCAAACTCTGTTTCCGCTTCCGATCCCGTCCTTCGCCGATCAGGCGAAGGTCTTGGCGAAAGCGTCGATCTCGGCCTTCAGCTTGCCGCGCAGGTCGTCCGACAGGGCCTTCTCGGCGCGGATGGCGTCGAGCACTGCCTTGCCGGTGGTGCGCATGTGGGTCAGCAGACCCTGCTCGAACTTGCCGACCTGCGGCAGCGTCAGCTTGTCGAGGTAGCCGTTGACGCCAGCGAAGATCACCGCGACCTGTTCTTCCGTCTTCAGCGGCGAGAATTGCGGCTGCTTCAGGAGTTCGGTCAGGCGGGCACCGCGGTTCAGGAGGCGCTGCGTGGAAGCGTCGAGGTCGGAGCCGAACTGCGCGAAGGCCGCCATTTCGCGGTACTGCGCGAGCTCGCCCTTGATCGAGCCGGCGACCTGCTTCATCGCCTTGATCTGCGCGGCGGAGCCGACGCGCGACACCGACAGGCCGACGTTCACGGCCGGGCGGATGCCCTGGAAGAACAGGTTCGTCTCAAGGAAGATCTGGCCGTCGGTGATCGAGATCACGTTGGTCGGGATGTAGGCCGACACGTCGTTGGCCTGCGTCTCGATGACGGGCAGCGCGGTCAGCGAACCGGCGCCGTTGTCGTCGTTGAGCTTGGCGGCGCGCTCCAGCAGGCGCGAATGCAGGTAGAAGACGTCGCCCGGATAGGCTTCGCGGCCCGGCGGGCGGCGCAGCAAGAGCGACATCTGGCGGTAGGCGACGGCCTGCTTGGACAGGTCGTCATAGCCGATGAGGGCATGCATGCCGTTGTCGCGGAAATATTCGCCCATGGTGCAGCCGGCGAACGGCGCCAGGAACTGCATTGGCGCCGGGTCGGAGGCAGTGGCCGCCACGACGATGGAGTATTCGAGCGCGCCGCGCTCCTCCAGCACCTTGACGAACTGCGCGACGGTCGAGCGCTTCTGGCCGACGGCGACGTAGACGCAGTAGAGCTTTTCCTTGTCCGGGCCGGTCTCGTGCACCGACTTCTGATTCAGGATCGTGTCGAGGATGATGGCGGTCTTGCCGGTCTGGCGGTCGCCGATGACCAGCTCGCGCTGGCCGCGGCCGACCGGGATCAGCGCGTCGATCGCCTTGAGGCCCGTCGACATCGGCTCGTGCACCGACTTGCGCGGAATGATGCCGGGCGCCTTGACGTCGACGCGGCGGCGCTCGGTCGCCTTGATCGGGCCCTTGCCGTCGATCGGGTTGCCGAGGGCGTCGACGACGCGGCCCAGCAGGGCCGGACCGACCGGCACTTCGACGATGGCGCCGGTGCGCTTGACGGTGTCGCCTTCCTTGATGTCGCGGTCGTTGCCGAAGATGACGACGCCGACGTTGTCGGCTTCGAGGTTCTGCGCCATGCCGCGGATGCCGCCGGGGAACTCGACCATCTCGCCGGCCTGGACGTTGTCGAGGCCATAGACACGGGCGATGCCGTCGCCGACCGACAGCACCTGGCCGACTTCGGAGACCTCGGCCTCCTTGCCGAAGTTCTTGATCTGATCCTTCAGGATCGCGGAGATTTCAGCGGCGCGAATGTCCATCAGCCGACCTCTTTCAGTGCAAGCTTGAGCGAATTGAGTTTAGTCTTGAGCGACGTGTCGATCTGGCGCGAGCCCATCTTGACGACCATGCCGCCGAGCAGCGAGGGATCGACGGTGACAGCGATCGAAACGTCCTTGCCGGCGACGCTCTTGAGCGTGGCCTTGAGTTCCGTCTGCTGCGCGGGCGTGAGCGCATGGGCCGACGTGACTTCCGCGGAAGCCTCGCCGCGATGTTCGGCGGCGATGCGGCGGAAGGCCTTGATCATGCCCGGCACGGCGAACAGGCGCCGATTGCGGGCGGCGACGCGCAGGAAGTTGCCGACGAGGCCGGTGATCTTGGCGCGGTCGGCGATGGTGCCGATCGCCTTTTCCTGGCCGTCCGCGGTGAAGACGGGGCTGTTGATGAGGCGCTTGAGGTCGTCGCTCGCTTCGAACATCCGCTCGAAGCTGGCGAGGTCGGCCTCGACCTTGGAAACCGAATTGGCGTCGAGCGCGAGGTCGAACAGAGAGCCTGCGTAGCGCTCTGCGACACCGGAAACTGGCGAGGAGGACTGGGCCACGGTCCGTCTTTTCTCTCAACTGACAGGCCGCAGATTGTTGGCGCGAGTAAAAACTCTGGCTAAATCTTTGACCTTGCTAAATTTATTTCAAGCACAAGGGAGCGGCTTCCGCATCCCCCGGCCGAAAGTCGCCTGCCGTCTAGCACACGGCTTTGCCGACCGCAATGCGTCTGCTGGCATGGTTTTTTGCACTATTGTCGCATGCATGCCGATGCCCTTGCGGAAGGCGGGCCTATCAGGGCACGAAACCGAGGGCGAAGGCGAGCGGCAGGGCGGCCAGGACGAGGTCGACGACGATGGCGCCCCAGTTGTAGGGCGTGTTGGCGCCGTCCGACATCATGCCGAGCAGCCGGCCGAAGGCGCTGAACGCCCAGGAGAAGCCGAGCGCCATGTAGAGCAGCGGCTGTGCGAGCAGCAGACAGCACAGGCCGACGCCAAGATAGAAGCCGGCGACGCGCGAGCGCCCCTCGGCCACCGCCTCCGGTTTCTCGGCCTTGGCCTGCAACCGCACCGCCCGGAAAGCGAGGCCGGGCGCGAGAAAGAAGAAGAGGCCGAGCAGCACGGTGACGACCGCGCTCGACCAGGCCAGCCATTCGCCCTGGCTCATCGGCCAGGGAAAGGAAAACTCCATCGCCGGTCCCCTCTACGATCTGCGTCCGCTGCGGTTTGCGCATTGAAGGCGGCGAGGCGGCGAAGTCAAGCGGTTGGGGCGAAGCACCCGCCCCGTTCAATGCACGCCGGAAATGTCCATCGCGATGGCGTCGATCAGCCGGTCGAAGCCGGTTCCGGTGCCTGCGATGCGCATTTGCATCGCCTCGGCGCCGGCGAGGAAGGCCATCTGCTCGGTGTAGAGCATGCGCGTGCCGCTGCCGCCGGGACGGAATTCGACGGTCGCCAGCGAGGCCGAGACGCGCGCGCCGGCCGAACTCATCTCGAAGGCGTAGATGATGCGGTGCCCGGAAACGATATCGAGGTAGCGGGCGGTGAAGGTCTGTTCGATGCCCTCGGCGGTGCGCCAGCGCACCGCCTCCTCGCCTCCGGCCGTGAAATCGAAGCGGTCGTCCAGCACCGTCCAGTCGGGATGGCAATCGGTCCAGCGCCGCTTCAGCGCCTTTTCCGACCAGAAGCGGAAGGCATGGCGCGGGCTGCCCGGCAGGTCGCGCTCGATGGTGAAGGTGGTGTGCTCGACCGTGCTCATCGCTCATCCTCCTCGGGCATGGCGGCCATCGCCTGCGCCAGCCGGTCGAACGCCGCATTCAGCGCCGCCTCCCGCTCGCGCATCCAGGCGCGCATCGGCGCCAGCGCCTGCGGCCGCATGGCGTAGGTGCGGGTGCGGCCGACCTTGCGGGAGACCACCATGCCGCCCTCCTCCAGCACCTTGAGGTGCTTGAGCGCCGAGGGCAGGCGCATGTTCGCCGGGCCGGCCAGTTCCTTGACCGTTGCCGGGCCGCGGCTCAACTGCTCGACCATGCCGCGCCGGCCGGGATCGGCCAGTGCCAGGAAAAGACGGTCGAGCGGCTGGGCTTCCTGCATCGGTCCTCCATCCTCAGTCGCGAAGAAACCGTTCCGGCATAGCATCCCGATAGGGAAACATCGAGAAGAACGGCCGCGCCTCGGTCAGCGTGCGCTTGACCGAGGGCCGCGCCAGCAGCCGCTCGAAATAGGCCGATAGGTTGGCGGCACCCGCCGGAAACGGCTGCACGATGCCGGCAAAGAACAGGCCGGGCAGGGCGGCGCAGTCGGCGAGGGTGAAGGCCTCGCCGCAAGCCCATGTCCGGCCGGCCATGCGGTCCTCGATCATCGCGTAGGCGGTATCCAGCGTCCGGCGCGCATCGGCGACGCCATGGGGATCGTTCCTGCCTTCCGGCCGGATGCGGTCGGTGACGATCTTCTGCACCGGCTGGCTGACATAGAGGTCGAAGAAACGGTCCCACAGTCGCGCCTCCAGCCGCGCCTCGGGATCTCCCGGCAACAGCCGCACCGGGCCGGGGTAGCGCTCGTCGACATATTCGATGATGACGGTGGTTTCCGGCACGATGCGATCGCGGTCGCTGTCATACAGAACCGGGATCTTGCCGACTGGCCAGCGGGCGAGATGGTCCGCCGCTTCGCCGGGGTCCATGAGGTCGACCGTCTCGGCCGTGAACGGCACCGCGTTCTCGTAGAAGGCGATCAGCACCTTGTGGCAGAACGAGGCGAGCGGGTGGATGTAGAGCGTCAGCGCCATGTTGGTCTCGAAATAGTTTCTCTGCAAGGAAACTATCCCGGCGGTACCGGGGAGGCAAGAGAAAGTTTCCGTGGAGGGAAGCTTTCTGGATCGCAGCGTGTCGTCACAAAAAACTCTGCGGGTCGATGTCGACCTGCACGCGCACCGAGCCGCGCTGTTTCGGCCCGTTCGCCAGCATGGCTCGCACAAAGGCCTGCATGTCGGAGCGCCGCTCGCCCTGCACCAGCAGGCGGAACCGGTGGCGGCCGGCAACAAGCGCCAGCGGCGCTTCGGCCGGGCCGAGGACGAAGATGTCGGCGGCCTCCGGTGCCGCGCGGCGCAGGGCGCGTGCATGGCCTTCCGCCTCGGCGCGGGTGGCGGCCGAGACGATAACGCCGGCCAGCCGGCCGAATGGCGGCAGTCCCGCGCGTTCGCGCTCGGCGATTTCGCGGGCGTAAAAACTCTCGGCATTGCCGGAAACGATCGCCTGCATGACCGGATGGTCGGGCTGGTAGGTCTGCAACAGGCCGTGGCTCTTTTTGCCGGTGCGGCCGGCGCGGCCGGTGACCTGGCTGAGAAGCTGAAAAGTGCGCTCGGCGGCGCGCGGATCACCGTTGGCGAGGCCGAGATCGGCATCGACGACGCCCACCAGCGTCATGTTGGGGAAGTTGTGGCCCTTGGCGACGAGCTGCGTGCCGATGACGATGTCGGCGTCGCCCTTGGCGATGGCTTCCAGTTCGAGCCTGAGGCGCCGCACGCCGCCGACGATGTCGGAGGACAGAACGATGGTGCGCGCCTCCGGAAAAGTCGCCACCACCTCCTCGGCGATGCGCTCCACCCCCGGCCCGCAAGCGGCGAGGTGGTCGAAGGTGCCGCATTCGGGGCAGGCTTCCGGGCGTTTTTCCGCGTGGCCGCAATGATGGCAGACGAGTTGGCCGCGAAAACGGTGCTCGACCAGCCAGGCCGAGCAGACCGGGCAGCCGAAGCGGTGGCCGCAAACCCGGCACAGCGTCAGCGGCGCATAGCCACGCCGGTTGAGGAAAAGCAGCGATTGCTCGCCCTTTTCCAGCGTCGCGCCGATCTGCTCGGTGAGCAGCGGCGACAGGAAGCTGCCCTTCGCCGGCGGGGCGCGGCGCATGTCCACCGCCTTGAGGTCGGGCAGTGCCGCCTCGGCGAAGCGGCCGGACAGCACCGCATGGCGGTAGCGCCCCTGCGTGGCGTTGACGCGGCTTTCCACCGAGGGCGTGGCCGAGGACAGCACCACCGGGAAGCCGCCGAGATGGCCGCGCACCACGGCCATATCGCGGGCGTTGTAGAAGACGCGGTCCTCCTGCTTGTAGGCGGGGTCGTGTTCCTCGTCGACGACGATCAGGCCGAGTTCCCTGAACGGCAGGAACAGCGCCGAGCGCGCGCCGGCCACCACCCGCACCATGCCCTCGGCCACCTGCCGCCACACCTTTTCGCGCATGCGGGGCGCAAGGTCGGAATGCCACTCGCCAGGCTTGGCGCCGAAGCGATCCTGGAAGCGTTCGAGGAAGGCGTGGGTGAGTGCGATCTCCGGCAGCAGGATCAGAACCTGCCTGCCCTTCTCCAGCGCTTCCGCGACCGCCTCGAAATAGACTTCCGTCTTGCCGGAGCCGGTGACGCCGTCGAGCAGCGTGACACCGAAACCCTCCGCCGAAACCCCGGCGCGCAGCATGTCGGCCGCCACCTGCTGGTCGGGCGCCAGTTGCGGCCTTGCATAGGCGGGGTCGGGCGCGGCCACGACAGGGCGCGGCGGGATCATCACCGTTTCGAACACGCCTTGCGCCTTCAATCCGTCGATGACGGTCGAGGACACGCCGGCGGCATGCGCGAGGCCGGTGCGGGTCCAGGCCAGGCCGCCGTCCGCGGCTTCGAGCACCCGCGCGCGGGCCGCCGTCATGCGGTCCGGCAGGGCGTCGGTGCGCACGATACCTTCCGTCCACGGTTCCGGATCGAAGGCTTCCGGCGCGCGCAACAGCATGCGTGCCACCATGCCCGGAGCCGACAGCGTGTAGTGCGCCACCCAGTCGACGAAGCGGCGCATCGGCTCGGCGATCGGCGGGCAGTCGAATACCTCTTCGATGGCCCTGAGCTTGCGAGCATCGACCGCATCGGCGCCGCCGTCCCAGACGATCCCGGCCACTTGTCGCGGCCCCAGCGGCACGCGCACGATCGAGCCCGGCACCACACGCATTCCTGAAGGAACCGCGTAGGTGTAGGGGCGTTCAGCGGGCATGGGAACCAGCACCGGGGCGGCCGCGTCAAAAGGCGAATCTTTGCTCATCGCGCGTGACCTTGCCCCGACTTTGGTCTAGAGCAAAGCCCAACGCCGAGCGTGCCCTCCCGACACCCGGACAATTCGAAGGAGATCGTCATGAAGTTTTTCGTCGATACCGCCGACATCAAGGAGATCAAGGAACTGAACGATCTCGGCCTGCTCGACGGCGTCACCACCAACCCGTCGCTGATCATGAAATCCGGCGGCAAGATCATCGATGTGACCAAGCAGATCTGCGACATCGTCGAAGGTCCCGTCTCGGCCGAAGTCACCGCCACCGACTACGACGGCATGATGCAGCAGGCCAAGGTGCTGTCGAAGATCGCCGACAACATAGCCATCAAGGTGCCGCTGACCTGGGACGGTCTCAAGGCCTGCCGCTCCATCCGCAACGACATGGACCGCATGGTCAACGTGACGCTGTGCTTCTCGGCCAACCAGGCGCTGCTCGCCGCCAAGGCCGGCGCCACCTTCATCTCGCCCTTCATCGGCCGTATCGACGACATGGGCATCGACGGCGTCGAGCTGATCTCGGAAATCCGGACCATCTACGACAACTACCACTTCAAGACCGAGATCCTGGCCGCTTCGATCCGCACCGTGAATCACGTCAAGGAAGTGGCGATGATCGGCGCCGACGTGGCGACCGTACCGCCGGCGACGCTGAAGGCGCTGGTCAAGCATCCGCTGACCGACAAGGGCCTGGAGCAGTTCCTGGCCGATTGGGCCAAGACCGGCCAGACCATCGACTGATTGCGAAGGGCGGCCGGGTTTTTGCACGACCGCTCTCTTTTGCGGGACAGGCTGGAGGGCGATCGGATCGGTCGCCCGGCGTGTCAGCGGGCCTTCTTCGCCAGGTCCTGCGCCAGCGCCAGACGCAACACTTCGCCGAGTTCGCGCGCGGCACGGTTCTCGGCGTCGATCTGTGCCCGGTAGTTGGCGAATTCCTGCGACGGCTTGTCGTAGGAAGACGAGATCGAGCGCGTGCCGGTGGCGACCGTCTTGCCCGTCTGGGCGTCGGTCAGCACATAGGCCGCCGTCAGCGTCACCGTGCCGGCGGTCGGCTGGTCGACATCGGTGGTGACCTGGATGGTCGCCGCGGACTGGACCAGTTCGGAGACGTTGAGCGCCAGCGAATAGGTTGGCGCGGCCGGTGCCTGCGCCCCGCCGTAAAGGCCGAAGATCAGGTTGTTGCGGACCTGCTGGGCATAGCGCGAACTCACCGGCTTGACCGCGATCGAGGCCAGCTCCGCCTTGGCGCTGACGGTCGAATTGCCGAGCGGTGCGTCGGAATAGAGCGGCCGCACCGTGCAGCCGGCGGCAAGCAACACCGAAGCGGCGGCGCCGGCAATGACGAGCCGGCGCAGGAATGCGCTGCCGGCGCGGTTCGATGGTTCGGCGTCAGGCAACGACATTGACGATCCTCTGCGGCACGACGATCACCTTGCGCGGCGGCTTGCCGTCCAGCGCCTTTATCATGAAATCGAGCGCCAGCACTGCTTTTTCGACGGCAGCTTGGTCTGCGTCGCGCGAGATTGTCAAATCGCCGCGCTTCTTGCCGTTGATCTGCACCGGATAGGTGACGTCGTTGTCGACCACAAGCGCGGGATCGAAAGCCGGCCACGGCCGTTCCGCGACGAGACCCTTGCCGCCCAGCGCCGCCCAGCATTCCTCGGCCAGGTGCGGCATCATCGGCGCGATCATGGCGACGAGGAAATCCAGCCCCTGCCGCACCGCCGGCAGGTCGACCGCCTTGCCGGCCGCGACCTCGGCCACCTGCGGCGACAACAGGTTGGTCAGTTCATAGACGCGCGCCACCGCCCGGTTGAAATGCAGCCGGCCGATATCCTCGCCGACGGCCTTCAGGATCTTGTGTGCGCCCTTCGACAGCGCCGCGGCCTCGCCGCCGGACGCAGCCGCGCCCGCGACACCGGCGACGGCCGGCGCAGCTTCCGAAACCAGCCGCCAGACGCGCTGCACGAAGCGGTGTGCGCCTTCGACGCCGGCCTCCGTCCAGATCACGTCGCGCTCGGGCGGCGAGTCCGACAGCATGAACCAGCGCGCCGTGTCGGCGCCGTAGCTGCCGATGATGTCGTCGGGATCGACGACGTTCTTCTTCGACTTCGACATCTTCTCGATGGCGCCGATCTCGACCGGCGCGCCGTCGGAAAGCATGAAGGCCTTACGCGTGCCATCGAAGTCCTCGACCTTGACTTCGGCCGGCGTCACCCAGCCGTTCAGGTTGCGATAGGTCTCGTGCACGACCATCCCTTGAGTGAACAGGCCCTCGAACGGTTCCTTCACCTCGTTCAGGTGGCCAGTCGCCTTCATGGCGCGGGTGAAGAAGCGCGAATAGAGCAGGTGCAGGATGGCATGCTCGATGCCGCCGATATACTGGTTGACCGGCAGCCAGCCGTTCGGCCCGTCGACATAGGCGAGCGTCGTCGGCGCCGTCTCGTTCCACGGATCGGTGAAGCGGGCGAAATACCAGGACGAGTCGACGAAGGTGTCCATCGTGTCGGTGTCGCGCGTGGCCTGCTTGCCGCATTGCGGGCAGGCGACGTGCTTCCAGGTGGGGTGATGGTCGAGCGGATTGCCCGGCTTTTCGAAGGAGACGTCGGTCGGCAGTTCCACCGGCAGCGCCGAATCCGGCACCGGAACGGCGCCGCAGGCTTCGCAGTGGATGACCGGGATCGGACAACCCCAGTAGCGCTGGCGCGAGATGAGCCAGTCGCGCAGGCGGAACTGCACCTTGCGCTCGGCTTGCGGGCGATTGCCGACGGTGATTGCCTCGAGGCGATCGGCGACCTGGTCGAAGGCTTCGCGAAACCGCATGCCGTCGAGGAAGCGCGAATTGATCATCGCGCCCTCGTCGACGACGGCTTCTTCGGTGATCTGGAATCCGTCGGCGGCGGCGCCGTCGGGCAGCACGACCGGGATGACGGGCAGGCCGTATTTGTTGGCGAAGTCCAGGTCGCGCTGGTCGTGGCCGGGGCAGCCGAAGATGGCGCCGGTGCCATAGTCCATGAGCACGAAGTTGGCGACGTAGACCGGCAGCGTCCAGTCCGGATCGAAGGGGTGGACGACGCGGATGCCGGTATCGAAACCGCGCTTCTCGGCCGTCTCCAGTTCCGCTGCCGAGGTGCCGCGGTGGCGGGTGTCCTCGATGAAGGTGGCGAGTTCCGGCTTGCTCTCGGCCGCCTTCTTCGCCAATGGATGGTCGGCGGCGATCGCCATGAAGGATGCGCCGAAAATGGTGTCGGGCCGGGTGGTGTAGACTTCCAGTTCGCTCTCACCGGCCGGCGCGGTGGCGGCATCCAGCCTCCAGCGGATCAGCAGGCCCTCGGAACGGCCGATCCAGTTGGCCTGCATCAGCTTGACCTTGTCGGGCCAGCGCTCCAGCGTGTCGAGGCTGTCCAGCAGGTCCTGGCTGGCCGAGGTGATCTTGAAGAACCATTGCGTCAGGTCGCGCTGCTCGACCGGCGCGCCGGAGCGCCAGCCCTTGCCGTCGATGACCTGCTCGTTGGCGAGCACGGTCATGTCGACCGGGTCCCAGTTGACCTTGGCCGCCCTGCGCTCGACCAGCCCGCCCTTCCAGAAGTCCAGGAACATCTTCTGCTGGTGCCGATAATAGGAGGCGTCGCAGGTGGCGATCTCGCGCGACCAGTCGAGCGACAGGCCCATCGTCTTCAGCTGGCCCTTCATCGTGGCGATGTTCTTGTAGGTCCAGTCGCGCGGGTTCACCTTGTTGTCCCGCGCTGCGTTCTCCGCTGGCAGGCCGAAGGCGTCCCAACCCATCGGATGCAGCACGTTATAGCCACAAGCCCGGCGCCAGCGCGCCACCACGTCGCCCATCGTGTAGTTGCGCACGTGGCCCATGTGGATGCGCCCGGACGGATAGGGGAACATCTCCAGCACGTAATATTTCGGCCGCGGGTCGTCGTTCTTCGTCTCGAAGAGCTTTTTGGCGTCCCAGGCCTTCTGCCATTTCGGCTCGGATGCGCGTGGATTGTATCGTTCGGTTGCCATGGGACGAATTTCACTTAAAAGCACGGGGAGGACGACCGCTGCGGTCTTCACCATGGTTTGACAGACCCGTCAACCGCAAGGCCCGCGCCGCCGGACAAAAACACGCTGGAGCCGGACATGAACGATGCGCCCTCACGCCTTGCCGAAGTCAAGGCCAGGATCGCCGCTGCCGAGAGCGAGGCCAGGCGTCCGGCCGGCGCCGTCACGCTGGTCGCCGTGTCGAAGACCTTCGATGCCGATGCCGTCCGCCCCGTCCTCGCTGCCGGCCAGCGCGTCTTCGGCGAGAACCGCGTGCAGGAAGCGCAAGGCAAATGGCCGGCGCTGAGGAACGAGTTTCCCGGCAGCGAGCTGCACCTCATCGGCCCGCTGCAATCCAACAAGGCGAAGGAAGCGGTTGCGCTGTTCGACGTCATCGAGACGGTCGACCGCGACAAGATCGCCGCCGAGCTTGCCAAGGAGATGAAGAAACAGGGCAAGGTGCTGCGGCTTTACGTTCAGGTGAACATCGGCTCCGAGCCGCAGAAGGCCGGCATCGAGCCTGCGGAGGCGGTCGCCTTCGTCGCCCGCTGCCGGGAGACGCACGGCCTCGCCGTCGAGGGGCTGATGTGCATCCCGCCGGCCGACGAGAATCCCGGCCCGCATTTCGCGCTGCTGGAAAAGCTGGCCGGGCAGGCGGGCGTGGAAAAGCTGTCGATGGGCATGTCGGGCGACTACGAGACGGCGGTGGCCTTCGGCGCCACGTCGGTGCGCGTCGGTTCGGCCATCTTCGGTCACAGATAGCGTCTTAAGAGCGATAGAAGCGCTTTACACGCGGATGACGCCTGAGCGGCACCGGCCGGTAGGGCGGCGCGTAGTGCTCGAAGCGGTCCTCGATCTTGCGGCAGAGCGGATCGATATCGACGCTCTCGCCGCGGACGCTGCGCTCGACCGGCAGCCAGAAGATGCCGAGGCCGGTGCGTTCGTCGTGCTGGCGGCCGAGCAGGTTGTCGCGCATGGTGACGGTCAGCGGAATGTGCAGGCGCGCCACGTCGCGCAGCCGCGACAGCATCCAGTCGAGCGCGAGGTCGGCCAGCAGCCAGTCGTCCTGATAGCCGCCGCCGACATCGGAATGGACGCCGGGAAACCAGACCTGCTCGATGACCTGCCCGGCGGCCCGGCCCTCCGCATCGACATCGGCCCATGGCACCGGCAGGAAAGCCTTGCGGTCCTCGTCGATCGACAGCGCCTGCAGGCCGACCGGAACGCGCACCGACAACTCGTTGTCGTGGAACTGGTGCCGCCAGGGGTTGACCAGGTCCATGACGCCGGGCAGGCCGAGCGCCTTGACGGTATCGAAGACGCCGATCACGTCGGGCATCACCGGCGCCGCGCCGTATTTGCGTGCGAAGGCCTTGCCCGCCGCCTTGCGTTCGCTTTCGTTGCGGATCTTGTAGGCGCTCACCGCGGCTTCGGCGATGGCGCGCCGCCTTTTGGCGCCTTCGCCCTCCTTGTCGGCAGGGATCGGCGCGCCGCCGTCCGTCATGGCGATACCGCAGGTTGCCAGCACGCCGCCCAGGCAGCGCACCGTATAGGCGCCGCGGCTGAAACCGAACAGGCCGATCTTCACACCCGGCCTCCAGCGCAGCATCAACGCCTCGTAGCAGTCGGCGATGTTGGCGCTGATGCCCCAGCCGGTGGCCTTGGACCACAGATTGCGCAAGGTGCGGCCCCAACTGTTCTCGCCTTCCTCCGGCGCACCGAGGCCGGGATCGTAGAAGGCGTCGAGATAGATCTTGCCTTCCGCCGCGGCGAACATCTGGAAGACGTTGGTGTTGCGCACGCCGGCGTCGTTGCGCACGCCGCGCTGGCCCGTACCGTCGGAAAAGATCAGGCACCAGTTGTCGGGCATCGCCGCCTCGCCGCTCCACCCGCAGTCGCTCGCAGCATCATAGCCAAAGGCGCGGCGCGTTCACAGCACCCCGGTTCTGGTTACCTAGCTCCGTTCAGTGCAGCACGAACTCGCCGTCGATCTTGCGCCATTCGCTCGGCGAAATCAGCCGCTGGTGCGAATAGACGACCGAATGCAGCGGACCGTCGAGCCTGGCTTTCCAGAAATCGATGAAGGCAAATAGCGCCGGGAATTTCGGCGCCAGGTCGTAATCCTGCCAGACATAGGTCTGCAGCAGGTGGGGATGGTCCGGATAGTGATAGAGGATCTTCGCCGTCGTCAGGCCGTAGCCTTTCAGCAAAAGGTCCATCTCGGAATGCTCGCGCATGGCTGCCTCGTCAGCTTCGAGCCGTTCCTCCCGGTCAAAACTGTGCGCCGGGATGGTTAACCGCCGGCTAATGAGATGGGATCGCCGGTCGTGCACCGCAACGCCTCATGCAAACCGAACGTCTAATATTGCCCTCGGGGCGGAACTGTTAATAATGCCACCGAACGCAGCGGTCCCGCCGCTGCGGCGGCCGCCTCATGCGGTCGGCTGATTGAGGAGGAATACTGGAAATGTCCGAGGTTCACGTTCACAAGGTCCAGGCGGCGTGGAAGAAGAACGCGCTGATCGACAATGAGACCTATCTGAAGTGGTACGCAGATAGCGTGAAGAACCCGGACAAGTTCTGGGGCAAGCACGGCAAGCGCATCGACTGGTTCAAGCCCTATACAAAGGTCAAGAACGCCTCCTTCACCGGCAAGGTGTCGATCAAGTGGTTCGAGGACGGGCTGACCAACGTCTCCTACAACTGCATCGACCGGCATCTCAAGAAGCGTGGCAACCAGGTCGCCATCATCTGGGAAGGCGACAACCCCTACGACGAGAAGAAGGTCACCTACAACGAATTGCACGAGCAGGTCTGCCGCTTCGCCAACGTGCTGAAGAAACACGGCGTCAAGAAGGGCGACCGCGTCACCATCTACCTGCCGATGATCCTGGAGGCGGCCTATGCGATGTTCGCCTGCACGCGCATCGGCGCCATCCATTCGGTGGTCTTCGGCGGCTTCTCGCCGGATGCGCTGGCCGGCCGCATCGAAGGCTGTCAGTCGAATTTCGTCATCACCGCCGACGAGGGCCTGCGCGCCGGCAAGCACATTCCGTTGAAGGACAATACCGACAAGGCGATCGAGATCGCGGGCAAGGCCGGCGTCAAGGTCGACAAGGTCGTTGTGGTGCGCCGTACCGGCGGCAAGATCAACTGGGTGGAAGGGCGCGACGTGTGGCTGCACGAGGAAGCGGCCTCGGTGAAGCCCGCCTGCCCGCCCGAAAAGATGAAGGCGGAGGATCCGCTGTTCATCCTCTATACCTCCGGCTCGACCGGCAAGCCGAAAGGCGTGCTGCACACCACCGGCGGCTATCTCGTCTATGTGTCGATGACGCACCAGTATGTCTTCGACTACCATGACGGCGACATCTACTGGTGCACGGCCGATGTCGGCTGGGTGACCGGCCACTCCTACATCCTCTACGGGCCGCTCGCCAACGGCGCCACGACGCTGATGTTCGAGGGCGTGCCGAATTATCCGACGCCGTCGCGCTTCTGGGAGGTGGTCGACAAGCACAAGGTCAACATCTTCTACACCGCGCCCACCGCCATCCGTGCGCTGATGGGCGCCGGCGAGGAATGGGTGAAGAAGTCGTCGCGCAAGAGCCTGCGCGTGCTGGGCTCTGTCGGCGAGCCGATCAACCCGGAAGCCTGGGAGTGGTATTTCAACGTCGTCGGCGAGAAGAAATGCCCGATCGTCGACACCTGGTGGCAGACCGAGAACGGCGGCATCCTGATCACGCCGCTGCCGGGTGCGACCGACCTCAAGGCCGGCTCGGCGACCAGGCCGTTCTTCGGCGTGGTGCCGGAGATCGTCGACGGCGACGGCAAGACCATCGAGGGCGAGGGCAGCGGCAATCTGTGCATCAAGGAACCGTGGCCAGGCATGATGCGCACGGTCTTCGGCGACCACGAACGCTTCGTGCAGACCTACTTCTCTTCCTACAAGGGCAAGTATTTCACTGGCGACGGCTGCCGCCGCGACGAGGACGGCTACTACTGGATCACCGGCCGCGTCGACGACGTCATCAACGTCTCCGGCCATCGCATGGGGACGGCGGAAGTGGAATCGGCGCTGGTCTCGCACGACAAGGTGTCGGAGGCAGCCGTGGTCGGCTATCCGCACGACATCAAGGGGCAGGGCATCTACTGCTACGTCACGCTCAACGAGGGCGAGACGGGCAGCGAGGCCTTGCGCAAGGACCTGATCGCCCATGTGCGCAAGGAGATCGGCGCCATCGCAACGCCCGACAAGATCCAGTTCGCGCCGGCCCTGCCGAAGACGCGCTCGGCCAAGATCATGCGCCGCATCCTGCGCAAGATCGCCGAGGACGAATTCGGCGCGCTGGGCGATACCTCGACGCTGGCCGATCCGAGCGTCGTCGACGACCTGATCGCCAACCGGCAGAACAAGCGGGCGTGAGGCGATTCGGCTGGCTGCGATGACCGATCTTGGACAGGTGGCCGCGCTGTGGCGCTATCCGGTCAGTTCGCTCGCCGGACAGCCGATGCAGGCTCTTTCCTTCGGTCCCGACGGGGCCGAAGGCGACCGCAGCTACGGGCTATTCGACGTCGCGAGCGGCATCGTCGCCGCTCCCGACCGGAATCCTGCGAAATGGGACCGGGCTCCCCGCGTCCGTACGCGGCTGTCGGAGGGCGGCGGGCTGGAAGTGAGGACGCCCGACGGCGAATGGCTGACCGCACCCGACGCGGCGAGCGATGCGGAGATCGGCGACTACCTCGGCTTCGAGGTCGCCGTGCGGCCTTACACCGACGCCGCGCCGCAGCTTGCCGACGGTTCCACCGTCGCGCCACGCTACCGCAAGGCGCCCGTGCATCTGTTGACGACTGCGTCTCTTGCTCGCCTCAAGGCATTGCATCCCGAAGGCAACCCGGACCCCCGGCGCTTTCGCCCGAGCATCGTGGTCGCCATGCCGGAGGTGGAAGGCGAGTTTCCCGAGTCGGCCTGGCTCGGCCGCCGGCTCGCCATCGGCGATCTGGAACTGACCGTTTCGGAACCGTGCCGGCGCTGCGGCTTCACCGTCATCGCCCAGGACGGGTTCGACAACGATCCGGGCATCCTGCGCACGCTGGTGCGCCACAACGCGCACAACATCGGCGTCTATTGCACCGTCGACCGGCCGGGACGCATCCGCGAGGGCGACACGCTGCGCTTCCTCTGAGGCCCCCCACCGCCAGTCAGTAGCCGATCTCTTTCTTGATCTTCTGAACCTGCTCCAGCGAATGGCAGACGTTTTCGCAAGGAATGCCGTCACCATCGCCGTCGGCGCGGCTGTAGCCGCCGCACCACATGACAACAGCCTCTTCGCAGGTGCTGGCCTGCTTGCAGCTCGCGGCGAAGGCGTGAGACGGCTGCGCGGCACCGACGGCGATGACCAAAAGCGCCAGTGCGATCCGGCGCGCTGACAGCGGCGGCTTCATGCGCGGTGCCCCTCCTTGCAAATCACGCTCTGGCACCCCATCGTAGGGGTGTGTTCAACCAATCGAAAGGAGGTGATCCGATGTCGAGTGATTTCGTTTTCCAGAGCGTGGTCCCGGCGGATCGCCTTCACGGGGAGCAGTCTCTCCGCTGAAGCGCGTGACGCGCGGCGCTTGATCCCAAGCCTCAGGCAATCGGGATCGTGCCACGGGCCGCGCACTGGACGAAAGACACGGGAAGGCCGCCGGCTTCGCAAGAAGCGGCGGCCTTTTCGTTGTCTCCCCCGCCTCTCTACCCTCGCCTCGGGCGCCGGCCGGCGATCGCGAATCGATCGCCGCGGGACGGACCGCAAGATCCCGGCGAACCGGCGCCGAGGACGAGGGCTCTGCCAGGCCTGCGCCAGCCGCTTGATGATGCGGGCGATCGCCTGGAAAGCGGCATCCGGTTCGGTGCCGCAAGCTGCCTGGTAGAAATGGACACGCCGCCGGGTTGGCGCGGCGTGGGTATGAGGTTCCTTTCGAAAGGCCCGATGCAGGAATCCGGCCGTATCCGCTCAAACACGACGCCGGAAACCGGACCTTTCGTTAACCTGTTGGTTTCATTGGACCATGCTGCGCAATATGGTGAATGATCGGTGAGCGGCCAGCCAGCCGGCATCCGCGTTTTACGAAAACCTCGCCACGATGGAACGGCCGGGTGGGTGGCGGGGCGTCAGCGTCCTGAAGCGATACAGCGCGCCCTGTGCCGGAACGGCACGTGGAGCGCCGGAAAGGCACGTGGGCAGGCGAAGCACTGGAAAGGCAGCGCCGGTGTCTACCGCTGCATCGCCCGTGCGAGTGCGGCCATGATGTGCGGGTCGCCCGACTGCGCGACGTTGAAGCGCAGGAAATCCGGTGCCGATTGCGAGACGCTGAAGACGTTGCCCGGCGCCAGCACGATCTTGTCGGCGAGAACGGCGCGCGCAAGGTCGGCACCATCGTGGCCGCCGGGCAGGCGGCACCACAGGTAGAAGCCGCCGCGCGGCATCAGCCACGGTTCGATGCCGAGAGTTTGCAATCGCCCGGCGACGTCGCGCCGTGCCCGCGCCAGCCGCCGGCGCAGCTCCTCCATATGCTTGCGATAGAAGCCGCCGGCCAGCATGCCGGCGATCATTTCGGCGGCGACCGGGCTCGGACCGCCGAAGGCGGTGGCGACCTGCAGGTCGATCAGGCCGTCGATCCAGTCGCGCCGTGCCGCGATGTAGCCGCAGCGCACCGAGGCCGACAGCGTCTTGGAGAAGGAGCCGATGCGGATGACGCGCTCCAGCCCGTCGAGCGCGGACAAGCGCGGCGAGGGTTCGGGCTCGAAATCGGCGAAGATGTCGTCCTCGACGATGGTCAGCTTGTTCGTGGCGGCGATGTTGAGCAGGCGGTGCGCGGTCTGCGGCGAGAGCGTCGCACCGGTCGGATTGTGCAGGGCGCAATTGGTGATGTAGAGGCGTGGCCGCCGCTCGGAGACGGCCGCCTCGAAGGCGGCGACATCCGGGCCGGAGGGCGTATAGGGCACGCTGGCAAGCTCGACCTGATGCGCGCGCAGCAGGGCGCGGAAATTGAAGTAGCAGGGGTCGTCCACCAGCACGGTGTCGCCCGGCGAAAGCAGGAAGCGGCAGATCAGGTCGACCGCCTGCGTGCCGGAGGCCGTCAGCATGATCTGCTCGGGCGATGCCTCGATGCCGTCCTCGGCAAGGCGCGACAGCAGGAGCCGGCGCAGCGCCGGCGAGCCGCGCGTGGCGCCATAGTCGGAGAGGATATGGTCGTCGGCACGCGCCAGCGCCCGCATGGCGCGGCGGAGCGCCTCGTGCGGCATCCAGCCGGCCGGCAGCCAGCCGCAACCCGGCATCAGCATCGAGGGATCGGCGTCGAGAGACTGGCGCGACACCCAGAACGGATCGACGGCGCGCTCGATCAGCGGGCCGGCCGGCGCCAGTGCCAGCGGCGCCTGCGCGGTTGCCGCGACATAGAAACCGGAACCTCGGCGGGCACGGATCAGCCCCTCGGCGGCGAGCCGGTCGTAGGCCTCTACCACCGTCGCCGGCGAGACACCCATGGTGGCGGCGAAACGGCGGATCGAGGGCAGCCGGTCGCCGGCACCGAGCGCGCGGCCGGCTATGCGGGCGCGGATCGCCGCCATCACAGCGCCGGTGCGTGTCGCTATCTCGTCGTTCATCGTTCCAATCCGTACAGATGATCGAACCAATACAGTTTTCCTGAATTGTATCGAACCATCTCTGTTCGCACCAGCGGTCCTCGGCTAGCACTGCGGCGATATCCGACAGAGCGGGATGTGCGATGAGAACGACGGACGGTTGGGGCAGCGGTATGCTCGGCGTGGTGATCTTCAGCGGATCGCTGCCGGCGACACGGGTTGCGGTGGACGGCTTCTCGCCGCTGTTTCTCACCTCGGCGCGCGCGGTGATCGCCACGGCGCTCGGCGCGCTGTTGCTTCTGCTGCTGCGCCAGACCTGGCCGCGGCGGCAGGATATCCTGCCGCTCGCCGTGGTGGCGCTCGGTGTCGTGGTCGGCTTCCCGTTGCTGACGGCGCTGGCACTCCAGCACATCACGGCGGCGCATTCCATCGTCTTCGTCGGCTTGCTGCCGCTCGCCACCGCCATCTTCGGCGTGCTGCGCGGCGGCGAGCGGCCGAAGCCGGCCTTCTGGCTGTTCTCCGGCATCGGCAGCGCCACAGTCGTCGGCTTCGCGCTGTCGGGTGGTGGCTCCGGCTCGCTGGAAGGCGACCTCCTGATGGTGGCGGCGATCCTCCTGTGCGGGCTCGGCTATGCCGAGGGCGCTACCCTGTCGCGGCGGCTCGGCGGCTGGCAGGTCATTTCCTGGGCGCTTGCCCTGTCGCTGCCGGTCATGCTGGCGATCATGCTCGCTACCCTGCCGGCGACATGGGAGGCGATAGGTATGCCGGCCTGGCTCGGTCTCGCCTATGTCTCGGTGTTCTCGATGCTGATCGGCTTCGTCTTCTGGTATCGCGGCTTGGCGCTGGGCGGTATCGCCGGCGTCGGCCAACTGCAGCTTCTGCAGCCCTTCTTCGGGCTGCTGCTGGCCGGCCTTTTGCTACACGAGCCGATCGCCTGGACGATGATCGCGGCGACCGCCGTGGTGGTCGTCTGCGTCGCCTTCGCCCGCCGTTATGCCTGATTATGCCGGCTCATTACGCCGCTTGGGGCTCGGGATCGAAGCTCGGCCGGTCGGTGTTGATGAGCAGCGCCAGACAGGCGGCGATGATGCCGGTCATGCCGGCGATGACGAAGGCGAGCTGGTAGTCGCCCTGCATCTCGCGCATGACGCCGCCGAAATAGGCCGCGGCGGCCGCACCCACCTGATGGCCGGCGACGATCCAGCCGAAGACGATAGGCCCGCTGCGGTCGCCGAAGGCCTCGTTGGTGAGGCGCAGCGTCGGCGGCACGGTGGCGATCCAGTCCAGCCCGTAGAAGACGGCGAAGACGATCAGGGCCGTGCCGGAGAAGCCCGAGAAGGGCAGGTAGATCAGCGCAAGGCCTCGGATCGAATAGTAGACGCCGAGCAGCTTGCGCGGGTCGAAGCGGTCGGTCAGCCAGCCGGAAAAGGTGGTGCCGATCAGGTCGAAGATGCCCATCAGCGACAAAAGGCCGGCAGCCTGGATCTCGCCGATGCCCTGGTCGCTGCAGAAGGCGATCAGATGCGTGCCGACCAGCCCGTTGGTGGTGAAGCCGCAGATGAAGAAGGTGGCGAACAGATACCAGAACACCCGTGTGCCGGCCGCCCGCTTCAGCGTGCCCAGCGTGTGGGCGATGAAGTTGCCCTCAGAGGCCGGCGACACCGGCGGCACGTCGTCGGCCTCGGCGCCGAAGCGCACCGTGCCGATGGAGGAGGGGCGCTCCGGCACCAGCAGGAACACCAGCGGAATCAAGCAGGCGGTGGCTATGGAGACGGCGAGCGCTACCGGACGCCAGCCGCCGGACTGAGCCAGCGAGGCGAGCAGCGGCAGGAAGACCAGCAGGCCGGTGGCGCTGGAGGCCGACATCAGGCCCATCACGAGGCCGCGATTGGTCTTGAACCAACGGTTGACGACGGTGGCACCGAGCACGGTCGCTACCGCGCCTGAGCCGATGCCCGAAAAAACGCCCCAGGTGACGACGAACTGCCAGGCCTCTGTCATGAACAGCGACAGCGCGGTCGAGCCCGACATCAGCACGAAGGCGCCGACGAGCGTGCGGCGCAGGCCGATGCGCTCCATCAGTGCGGCGGCGAAGGGACCGGCGAGGCCGTAGAGGAAGATGCCGGTGGCGGCGCCGAAGGAGATGACGTCGCGGCGCCAGCCGAGGCTTTCCTCCAACGGCACCATCATGACGGCCGGCGCCGAGCGCAGGCCGGCCGCGATCAAAAGGCTGACGAAGATGACGCCGACCACGACGAAGGCGTAGCGCTGGCCGAAGGGACGGGATTGAGCGATGGCACTGTTCATGTTACTGACCGGTACGTTGCAATCTTTGGCCGCATGACATACGTACCGGTCAGTAACATTGTCAAGCGAGCGGTGGAATGTCTGCTGACAAAAATATTGATGCGAAGATCAGCGAGACGCATGCGACCGCTCCGAAGGCGGCTGAAAAGATCCTCGGCGTGGCGCGCGAGCTGTTCTACCGCGAAGGCATCCGCGCCATCGGCGTCGACGAGATCGTCCGCAAGGCGGGTGTGACGAAACCCAGCCTCTACCGGTCTTTTCCTTCTAAGGACGAGCTGGCGGCCTCCTATCTCAGGCAATACGATCGCGATTTCTGGGCGCGTTTCGACGAATCCGTGAAACGGCATCCCGGCGACGCGCGCCGCCAGATCGTCGATTTCCTTGAAGGCGTCGGGCGTCGCTCGCAGAAGAAGGGCTATCGCGGCTGCGGCATGACCAACGCGGCGGTCGAATACCCGGAAGAAGGCCATCCCGCCCGCGTCGTCAGCGAGGACAACAAGAAGGAACTGCGCCGGCGCCTGCGCGCCATGGCAGCCGAGATGGGCGCGCGCGATCCCGACGTGCTGGGAGACGGGCTGCTGCTGTTGATCGAGGGTGCCTATATTTCCGCGCAACTCTTCGGTCCCGGCGGGCCGTCGAAGGCGGTGGCACTGAATGCGGATTTGCTGATCGGGGCGAGTGTGAAGGGTTAGGTTTTCTTCACCGTCTGCGCTGCCCCTCACCTGCCTGCCGGCATCCTCTCCCCGTAAACGGGGCGAGGCGAGCTGTCATCGCCGCTTTCGCTAGAGCGGGATGAAATTTGTAGGAGTCGTTGGATTCCCAAATCAGCAATGATCTGATTCAACGTCGATGCTGGGCAGGAGGCCAGCATCGATGGCTGGATATTCGATGGATTTGCGCGAGCGGGTTGTCGCGGCAGTCAAGGTTGAAGGGCTTTCGCGGCGAGCGGCCGCCGCTCGGTTTGGCGTCAGCTACAGCGCGGCGATTGAATGGTTGAAGCGGGTGGACGAGACCGGCAGCGTGGCGCCGCTCAAGGTCGGCGGCTACAAGCCGAAGAAGATATCGGGCGCTTGGCGCGATTGGCTGGTCGAGCGCTGCCGGACGAAGGACTTCACCTTGCGCGGCCTTGTGGCCGAGCTTGGCGAGCGCGGCTTGAGGGTCGACTACCGCTCGGTCTGGGAGTTCGTGCACGCCGAGAAGCTCAGTCACAAAAAAAGACGTTGATTGCAGCCGAACAGGATCGTGCGGACGTGGCGCGCCGACGGGCGCAGTGGATTCAGTATCAGGACCGGATCGACCCCGCCCGCCTGGTGTTCATCGACGAGACCTGGACCAAGACCAATATGGCCCCGCTACGAGGCTGGGCGCCGGTCGGGCAGCGGATCAAGGCCAAGGTGCCGAATGGTCACTGGAAGACCATGACGTTTCTGGCGGCGCTGCGTCATGACCGCGTCGAGGCGCCCTGGCTCATCGACGGGCCGATCAATGGCGAGAGGTTCCTCCTCTACGTCGAGAAGGTACTCGTGCCGACCCTGCAGTCGGGCGACATCGTCGTCATGGACAATCTCGGCAGTCACAAGGCCAAGGCCGTGCGCCGCGCCATCCGCAAAGCTGGCGCACGCCTCTTCTTCCTGCCGAAATACTCGCCTGATCCCAATCCGATCGAACAGCTCTTCGCCAAGCTCAAGCACTGGCTCAGAAAGGCCGCAAGACGCACGGTCGAAACCGTTTGCCAGGCGATCGGACAAATCCTCAACGGTGTTACACCGATCGAGTGCTCAAACTACTTCGCAAACTCAGGATATGACCAAAGGTAATCCCATCCCGCTCTAATTGTCGACGTTGCGGAGTGGGAGCCGAGGGTGCGGCCAGCCTTCCTCGCCCCGTTTACGGGGAGAGGATGCCGGCAGGCAGGTGAGGGGCGGCAGGGAGCCTCAAGGGGAGATACGGCGCGAACCTACACCAGCCCCCGCTTCTCCATCATCGCGTCGGCCGTCGGCATCTTGCCGCGAAATGCCTTGTAAAGCTCTTCCGGGTCCTTCGAGCCGCCGGCGGCGTAGATGTTGTCCTTCAGCTTCTTCGCCAGTGCGGGATTGAAGGCATCGCCCGTTTCCTCGAATGCGGAGAAGGCGTCGGCGTCCAGCACTTCCGACCACATGTAGGAATAGTAGCCGGCCGAATAGCCGTCACCGGCGAAGACATGGCCGAAATGCGGGGTGCGGTGGCGCATGGCGATGGTGTCGGGCATTTCCAGCTTCGCCAGGGTTTCGGCTTCGAAACGAAGCGGCTCGGCCGGCGCTTCCGCGCGTGCGTGATAGGCCATGTCGACCAGTGCCGACGCGGTGAATTCGACGGTGGCGAAGCCGGCGCCGAAGGTGCGGGCGGCCAGCATCTTGTCGAGCAGCGCCTTCGGCATCGGCTTGCCGGTCGCCACATGCAGCGCGTGCTTTTCCAGAACCTCAGGCACCGTCAGCCAGTGCTCGTAGAGCTGCGAGGGCAGTTCGACGAAATCGCGGCTGACCGAGGTGCCGGAAACCGACGGCCATGTCACCTCGGTGAGCAAGCCGTGCAGCGCATGGCCGAATTCGTGGAACAGGGTCTTCGCCTCATCCACCGAAAGCAGAGCGGCCTCGCCGGCCGGCGGCTTGGCGAAGTTCATGATGTTGTAGATGACGGGCGCGGCGCCATCGCCCAGCCGGTAGCCGGATTGCAGGCTGCTCATCCAGGCGCCGGACCGCTTCGACGGCCGGGCGAAATGGTCAGCAAGGAAGAGGCCGCGCTCGGAACCGTCCGCATTCTTCACCACGAAGGTGCGCACGTCGTCATGCCAGGCGGCGATTCCCTTCTTTTCCTCGAAGGTGATGCCGAACAGCCGCGTCGCCACGTCGAAGCAGGCGGCAATGACGTTGTCAAGTTGCAGGTAGGGTTTCAGTTCCGCCTCGTCAAAGGCGAATTTTTCGGCGCGCAGCTTCTCCTGCCAGAAGCGCCAGTCCCAGGCGGCGAATTTCTCGTTGCTGCCGGCCGCGATAGCCAGCCGCTCCATTTCGGCCTGGTCGGCGGCCGCCTTTTCTCGCGCTTTCTGCCAGACCGGATCAAGCAGCCCGTGCACCGCCTTCGGCGTCTTGGCCATGGTGTCGTCGAGTTTCAGCGCCGCGAAACTGTCATAGCCGAGCAGCTTCGCCTTCTCGGCGCGCAATGCCAGCATGTCCCGCACCACCGCCGTGTTGTCGGAGGCGCCGCCGTTCTGGCCGCGCATGGTGAAGGCACGCCAGGCGGTTTCGCGCAGGTCGCGCCGCTCGGAGAAGGTGGTGAAGGGCTCGTAGATCGAGCGCGACAGGGTGACGGCGTAGCGGCCCTTCTGGCCGCGCATTTCGGCGGCCTCTGCCATGGCGCTCTTGAGGAAATCCGGCAGGCCAGCAAGGTCAGGGGCGTCGAGGAACAGCGCCCAGTCGCGCTCGTCGGCCAGTACGTTCTGGCCGAATTTCGTGCCCAGCGACGAGAGTTCCTCGTTGATCGAAGCGAGCCGCTTCTTGCCGGCGGCGTCGAGTTTCGCACCGGAACGGACGAACCCTTTCCAGGTCTTTTCCAGCACGCGCAGCGTCTCGGCATCGAGGCCGAGTTTTTCGCGGCGCTGGTAAAGATCGTCGATGCGGGCAAACAGTTTTTCGTTCATCGAGATGGCGGAGAAATGCCGCGCCATCTTCGGCGACACCTCGCGCTCCAGCGCCTGGAGGGTGTCGTTGGTGTTGGCGCCGGCCTTGCACCAGAAGATCGAGGACACGCGGTCGAGCGCCTGGCCGGACAGTTCCAGCGCGGCCAGCGTGTTGGCGACGGTCGGCGCCTCGGAATTGTCGGCGATCGCCGCGATCTCGGCCTCGTGCGCCTTGAGCGCCGCATCGAAGACGGTCGCGAAATCGCCGTCGCCGATGCGGGTGAAATCGGGCAGGCCGAGCGGCCCGGTCCAGTGCGTCAGCGGATGGGCGGCGAGGTCGGTCGAGGCGGGCATGGCGGGAACTTTCCGGGACGGTTGCGGAGAAGGGGGACCATGGCCGATGTAGGATGATGAGGCAGGCGGCGCAACCGTGCGCCCGCCTCAGCCGATCTCCGGCCTTTCGAAGTCGCCGGTCGCCTTGTTCATCGCCCACAGTTCTCCGGTCGAAACGTCGAACCAGGCGCCGTGCAAGGCAAGCTTGCCTTTGTCCTCGAGGATCTTGATGCAGGGGAAGGTGCGCAGGTTGGCGATCGAATAGCGGATCGAGATGCGTTCCAGCGCCGTCGCCCGCTCTCCCGTGGTCATCATGGTCGAGGCGGCGACCGTATCGGCGGCCGGCGAGATCAGGCTCATCCACTTGCCGATGAAATCGCCGGGCGACAGCGGCATCGCGCTGTTGTGGCTCAGCGCCGCCTTGATGCCGCCGCAGCGGCCATGGCCCATGACGACGATGTTCTTCACCTTCAGGCTCTGCACGGCGAATTCCAGCGCCGCCGAGGTGGAATGGTATTCGCCGTCCGGCTCATAAGGGGGAATGAGGTTGGCGACGTTGCGCAGCACGAAAAGTTCGCCCGGCCCGGCGTCGAACACGGTTTCCGGCGCGGTGCGCGAATCGCAGCAAGCGATGATCATCGTCTCCGGAGCCTGCCCTTCTCGCGCCAGCGAACGGTAGTGATCGCTTTCGCTGACATAGCGGCCGGTGATGAAGTTGCGGTAGCCGGCGATGAGGTGATCGGGAAGCAGGGGCATCGGAGATATGAAACCTTTCTGGCAGGGATCATGATCCTGTCGCCAAAGGCTGTAGCGGGAAACGACGCCCCGGATCAACGACGAATTACAGGCGATCGCCAGCGCTTCAGGTCCAGACCGCCACGGGAATGCCGAAGCGGTCGGTTCCGGGAGGCTCCGGGAAGGGACGGGCCTCGCCGCGCGCGATCCGGACTGCGATGACGAGCATGGCAGCCGCGTCGAGGAAGTCGTCGGCGGCCGCGCCGCGCGGCGGCACCTGGTCGAGAAAGGCGCGATCGTAGCCATGGCGGGCAAGCAGCGTTTTGCGCTCCTCCATGCCGGCGGGGTTCACCGCACCCCTGACCTTCTTGGGCAGGCGCATGGCCCGTCCATCGTTCAGCCGCCAGAAGGCGACTTCCGGGTGACTCTCGAAGACACGTTCGCGCAAGTGCGGCTGCGCCACCAGCAGTGCGTCGATCTCACGAATCCTGGCGAAGATGCCGAAAGCCTGGATCGAAACGCCGCGCGGCGGGTCGGAGGTGGCGATCGCCACCGCGCTGGCGCGCCGGTGGGCCGCATACCAGGCCTCGACATCGGCGAACGGTCCCGGCTCGGCGTAGACGGCGGCACGCGAAGGGATGGAGAAGACGCTGGACTGACGTTCGCCCAGAAGCGGCCGCACCAGCGTCTCCGGTCCGCGCCCGCCTTTGGCCGTGAAATCCGGCAGGCCGATCGGCATATCGACGGCGACGGTGGTATCCTCGGGCAGCGATTGCAGAAGAGCCGCGAAGCTCGGCATGACGCAAACGGACGGCGCCTGGCCCGGTTGTGCGCAAACGGCAATCCAGCCCGCCTTGCAGCCGTCGACGCCGGCCAGCGTCGCGGCGCGGGTCGCACTCACGCGCGGCGGTCCCGCCCCGGATGCAGCAGGTGGCGCAGCTGCACCATGGCCATGGGATGCGACAGGCTCTGCGCGTCCGTTTCAAGTTGCAACTCGTCGCCGCCGCGCTTGGCGGTGCGGGCGAGGATCTCGTAGACGGCGGCCGTGGTCGTCTGCAACGCCTTGGCCGGCAACTGGCCGGACAGGATGCGCGCCAGGTAGACGGCGGCGGTCAGGTCGCCCAGCCCGTTGGGCGGCCGCTCGATCAGGCGATGCTCGGCCATCAGCGCCTGGTTGCCGTCGAGCAGGATGTTGCCGGTACCGCCCGCCATCATGGCCGGCGCCGAGGTCACCAGCATGGTGGCCGGGCCGGCGTCGAGCGCGGCGGCGATCGTCGAGCGGATGTCGGGGAGGGCAACCGCTGCCATCCATTGCAGTTCGTAGCGGTTCGGCGTGGCGATGTCGGCCAACGGCATCAGCCGGTCGCGCAGCGCCACCGCCGTCGCCTCAGGCACGTAGAGACCGCCCGAATCGCCCATCACCGGGTCGCAGACATAGAGTGCGGCGGGGTTCTTCGCCTTCACGGCCTTGACGAGATAGGCGATGGCTTGGGCCTGTCCTGCCTCGCCAAGATAACCCGACAGAACCGCACCGACCTCGCCCAGCCAGGGCGCGCGGGCCAGGTCGGCCAACAGCGCGGAAAACTGTTCCGTCGGCGGAACGATCCTTGTGGCGCGGCCGTGGCCGGGATGCCAGGGCAATATGACGGTGGGCACCGCCCAGACCGGGAAGCCGAGCGTCTCCAGCGCGAAGACGGCGGCGCGGTTGCCCACCGAGCCGCGGGCGACATGGCTGGAAACGACGATGACCGCGCGTGCGCCGCCGCCTGGAATGCTCTCGTCCATGGATGTCTAACCGCGCTGCATGAGGAACAGGACGAAGCCGACCAGCACGGCGACGGTGATGGCGGCGGCCAGCCAGCGGCCGATGCGGGTGCCGATCTGCTCGATGCGGTCGGACGAATCGACGTCGGCCGCCGACAGATGATCGCGGGCGCGGTCGGTCATGCGGGCGACGAACGTACCGCCCGGCTCGCTCTCCGCGGCCAGGCGCCGCAATATGCGCTGCGACTCGGCCTCGCCGTCGCCGTTCTGCCTGCCAGCCATCGTCGCTCCCGTTTTCGTGGCCAGCTTAGCCGGTCGCGGCAAGCCTGCACAGGGCCTGCCGAAGCGCTGCGGCCATGCCACGCGCGACCTGCCGTTTCCTTGGCCGCGGTTTGTGCTATTGCTTCGGCATCCGATCCCATGAGGGCCTTTCGATGCACGCAGACCGTCTTGCACCGCTTCCTTCCCTGCGCAACCTGCTCACCTTCCTGGTGATGGCGGCGCTGATGCCGCTGCTCGCCGGCTGCGGCTACAACACTATCCCCACGGCCGAGGAAAACGCCAAGGCGGCCTGGAGCGAAGTGCTGAACCAGTACCAGCGCCGCGCCGACCTGATCCCCAACCTGGTGGAAACGGTGAAGGGCTATGCCGCGCATGAGAAAGGCACGCTGGAGGCTGTCGTCGAGGCGCGCTCGAAGGCGACGCAGGTGACGGTGAGCCCGGAAACGCTGTCCGATCCGGAGGCCTTCAAGAAGTTCCAGGAGGCCCAGTCCGGCCTGACCGGCGCGCTGTCGCGTCTGCTGGCGATCACCGAGAACTATCCCGATCTCAAGGCCAACCAGAATTTCCTGGCCCTGCAGGCGCAGCTCGAAGGCACCGAGAACCGCATCGCCGTGGCGCGCCGCGACTACATCCAGGCGGTCAAGGACTACAATCTGACGCTGCGAACGTTCCCGTCGGTCCTGTGGGCGACCCTGTGGTTCCGCTCCAACCAGCCGTTCCAGAACTTCACCGTGGCCGAGGACAAGATGGAGCCGCCGAAGGTGGATTTCGGCAGCGGCAATACCAGCGGCGGGACGACGACCGGCGGCAACGGGCAGGGCGGCTGAAGACTGTTCGTGATGTTCGCAAGGATCGGCGCGTCGCGATCCCTCCCCCTTGAGGGGAGGGTGCCGAGCGAAGCGAGGCGAGAGGGGGCACCTCGGCAGTGCCGGAGGTTCTTCTTTGTGCTGGCGGGGTGGAGGCGACCCCTCCCGTCCGCTACGCGGCCACCCTCCCCTCGAGGGAGAGGGGTTCTTGCGCTTCTGCTTGCTCTCTTCCTGATTTTTCCGGCCTTCGCCGCCGAACTGCCGAAGCTCACCGGCCGGGTGGTCGACGGTGCCGGCATGATCGATGCGGCGACGGAAGCCTCGTTGACGCAAAAACTGGCCGACTTCGAAAAGAAGGGATCGGACCAGATCGTTGTCGCCACCGTGCCGAGCCTTGGCGGTGACGACATCGAATCCTACGCCAACAAACTGTTCCGTGCCTGGGGGCTAGGTCAGGCGGGCGAGAACAACGGCGTGCTCCTGCTGATTTCGCGCGACGACCGCAAGATGCGCATCGAGGTCGGCTATGGACTGGAAGGCACGCTGACCGACCTGCACTCGAAGCTCATCATCGAGAACGACCTCGTGCCGGCCTTTCGCGCCGGCGACTATTCCGGCGGCATCTCCAAGGCTGTCGACGACATCGTCATGGTTCTGGAGGGCAACCCCGAGGAACTGGAGGCGCGCGGCAAACGCAACCAACAGGAAAGCCCGATCGATCCCGACACGGTGATCTTCTTCATCTTCCTCGCCATCTGGGCGACCATCTTCTTCGGCGGCATGGCGATGGCGATCCTGCCGCCGATCTTCGGCACCAAGATCGGCCCCGGCCGCTATCGCTGGCTGGGCATGACCTTCGACCAGCGGCGGCGCTCGTCCTCCTCCGGCGGCTCGTGGACCTCGGGCGGCGGCGGATGGTCTGGCGGAGGCGGTGGCGGCTGGTCGTCCGGTGGCGGCGGGTTTTCCGGCGGCGGAGGCTCCTCCGGCGGCGGCGGCGCTTCGGGAGGTTGGTGAGACATGGCGACCCGTCCGATCACGGCTGAAGAACACGCCCGCGTCACCGCCGCCATCCGCATCGCCGAGGCGAAGACGGACGGCGAGATCTATTGCGTGGTGGCGCGCGCCAGCGACGGCTATTTCTTCCCGGCGGCGTTCACCGCCCTGATCGCCATGCTGATCGCCAGCCTGACGGTAGCCTGGGGGCTGGAGCACTGGTGGATCAGCATCCGCCTGCCGCATTTCGTGATGGCCCAGATGCTGGCCAGCGCCAGCATGCTGGCGCTGCTTTGGTTCGTACCGGCCTTGCGCATCCATCTGGTGCCGCGCCGGCTGCGCTACCAGGCGGCGCACGCCAATGCGCTCAGGCAATTCCTCGCCCGCAACGTGCATGTCACGGCGGCGCGCACCGGCGTGCTGATCTTCGTCTCTCTGGCCGAGCGCTATGCCGTCGTGCTGGCCGATTCCGGCATCGATGCGCGCGTCGGCCAGCATGTGTGGGACGGCGTGGTCCGCGACCTGACCGGGCATGCCGCCCGCGACCGGCTGGCGGACGGCTTCGTGCAGGCGGTCGAGGTGGTCGGAACGGTGCTGGCCGAGCATTTTCCGGTGACGCCGGGCGACGTCAACGAACTGGACGACCATCTAGTCGAAATCTGAGGGCGCGGCTTCGGAAGGCTGCCTGTCCGCTCGTCTTCACGATTGATGAACGGCGCTCGCGGCGCCTGCTTCGGTTCTTGCAATCGCGACAGCCGTGTTTATGGTTAACAAATCATGAATACGCTGACCATCGACATCCGCAAGGCAGAACCGCGTGACGCGGCCGAGATCGCCGAAGTGCATCTCGAAGCCTGGCGCAACGCCTATGCGGGCATCATCCCGCATCGCGCGCTGACGGCGATGATCAACCGCCGTGGCGCCGATTGGTGGGCGAACGCCATACGGCGTGCCGCAACGGTGCTGGTGGTGGAGATCGGCGGCGCCATCGCCGGCTACGCAACGATCGGCAAGAACCGCGCCCGCGAACTCAGCCAGGAAGGCGAGATCTACGAACTCTACATGCTGCCCGAATATCAGGGCATCGGGTTGGGCAGCCGGCTGTTCTCGGCGGCGCGCCGCACGCTGACCGACCATGGCCTGAAAGGCATGGTGGTGTGGGCGCTGGAGGAGAACAACAACGCCCTTTCCTTCTACGCCGGTGCCGGCGGCCGCGATGTCGCCGAAGGCGTCGAGGTGTTCGAGCACAAGGCGTTGAAGAAGGTCGCCTTCGTCTGGGAATAGACGGCGCGGCCGGAAGCCTTGCCGCTTGCCGGGCGTAGACGCCCGGTTCCTTGTTTCCCGCGATTTCGGACGAGAGTTTGGGTCTTGCTCCGGAAATTGCCCGTTTCTACCCGATTCGTCGCATTGCACAGCTTCGCGCGTGCCTCTATCGGTGAGGCCGACAAAAGGAGACAGCCATGCGCATCGACGCCATAGCCACCGGCAACAACCCGCCCGAGGACGTCAACGTCATCATCGAGGTGCCGATCGGCGGCCAGCCGATCAAGTACGAGATGGACAAGCAAGCCGGCGCGCTGTTCGTCGACCGCTTCCTGCACACCTCGATGCGCTATCCCGGCAATTACGGTTTCGTGCCGCACACGCTGTCGGGCGACGGCGATCCGATCGACGTGCTGGTGTGCAACACGCGCGAACTGGTGCCCGGTTGCGTCATCAACGTGCGGCCGATCGGCGTGCTGATCATGGAAGACAATGCCGGGCAGGACGAAAAGGTGATCGCGGTGCCCTCTCCGCACATCACCAAGCGCTACGAAGGCGTGGTCGACTACACCGACCTGCCGCAGATCACGCTCGACCAGGTGGCGCATTTCTTCGAGCACTACAAGGATCTGGAACCCGGCAAATGGGTCAAGATCGGCGGCTGGCACGATGCCGCCCATGCCAGGAAGATGATCGTTGAGGCGATCGAGCGCGCTAAGGGCAAGTAGGCGGGGTTCTTCCGTTTCAGTCGCGTCACCGTCAGTTGTCGACGCGGCCGAAGGCGGGCACGGCGCCGCTGGTCATGCGCTGGTCCTTGCCGCACTGAAAAGCCTTCGCTTTCTCGTCGGCGATCTTGCGGGCTTCCTCGTTGGCTTTCGGATTGCCTTCCACGGCGACGAGGCCGACCGTGCAGCCGTGTTCGCCGCCCGGCTGACCGACCCTGGAGACGACGAGCACATCCGTTTTTGTGGTTCCGTCGTGGCTGTCGTTGACCGAGCGGCGATGGATGGCGGCAAAGGGAACGGCGACGTCCCCTTCCGTCTCAAGGCGCCATTCCACCTTGCCGGCCGATTCGTTGAAGGCGACGAAGCTCTCCCATACGCCGGTCATGTCGGCGGCGGGAAAGCCGTAATAGATCGACTCGCGCGCATCGTCATAGGCGATCAGCACCGGATAGCCACGGTAGCCGGAGCAGGCGAGATCGGCCCAGTCGCCTTCGCCTTCCGCTGCCTGTCCATACGTGACGCAATCGGCCTTCCAGTCCAGATCGGTGTAGGCGCTGGAAATCTCGCCGGCGAAGGCAGGACGGACGGTGGCGCAGGCGGCAACGGCTGCGACGGCGAGAAGGGCGCGCATGGAACGTCTCCGTTTCGGACGCGTCCAGTCTATCGCCGAAGGCGGTGGTCAGCTAGATCGGTTCACCGTTTCACGGAAACGGCGTAACGATCTATCTCTTTGTTTTGGCCGCATTTGTGCGATGCCAGACGATTCCGTCCGGCTGCAATCGCTCTAGCCGAGCGTCAACCGCCCGACAGCGTGAGCGAGGGTGGCGGCATCGCCGGTAATGCGGATCGTCTTCAGCCGTGAGGTGCCGCCGGCGACGACATTGACGGTGGAGAGGGGGACGCCGAGCACCTTGGCCAGGAGTTTTTCCAGCGCCGCATTGGCCGCGCCTTTTTCCGGTACGGCGCGCACGCGCGCCTTGAGATGGGTGCTGCCGTCGGCCGCTTCAGCCACCCCTTCCAGCGCGTCGATCGAGGATTTCGGCGTCAGCCGCACGAACACGTCGATGCCGTCGTCACGCGGCCTGACCGGCCCGCTCATGACGACAAGTCAGCCGATCATCGGCGCCACGGTGGTGATCAGGAACTGGCGCAGGAAGAACAGCACGAGCAGCAGGATGATCGGCGAGATGTCGATGCCGCCGAGGTCTGGCATGAAGCGGCGGATCGGCCTCAGCGCCGGCTCGGTCAGCCTGAACAGCGCGTTGCCGACCGCGCCGACGAACTGGTTGCGCGGGTTGACGACGTTGAAGGCGTAGAGCCAGGAAAAGATCGCCGAAGCGATGATGATCCACCAGTAGAGGTCGAGGGCCAGGACGAGGGTCTGAATAAGGGCGATCATGCCGGTCTCCGCGTGTCGACGACATGTAGCCATTGACGCGAAGACGGGCAAGTAGCCGCCGACGAGGCAAGAGAGATCGTCGGCCGCACGACAGGCTTCGGATGCCAGTCGGAGCTAAGGCCAGCTCCGGCCGTCCTGCCAGGGCGAGCCGACGACCGCCCAAGCGGACGGTACCGGCCGCGATTTGCTCGCTTGACAGCGGACGGCCCCGCCCCATAAATGCGCCATCCGCCGAACGGGGCTGTAGCTCAGCTGGGAGAGCGCGTCGTTCGCAATGACGAGGTCAGGGGTTCGATCCCCCTCAGCTCCACCATTCGGCGGGTTGTCTGTGCAGATTCCCTGTCGTTTTCCAGGTGATCGGACGCCGGTCCTGCTGCCTTCGCTTCGTGCGCCGGGGCGTTTTGACTTTACGCATGGCTTGCGTCCTGACGTGGTGGCGTTTAGCTAGGCCGCGCTTGTGCAATTCCCGCTTGTTCCGGACGGTATCCCATGGCTTCCAAAACGCTCTTCCTCCTTCCTGGCGACGGCATCGGCCCCGAGGCGATGGCCGAGGTCAAGAAGCTGATCGCCGCCATGAACGAGAAACTGGGCTCCGGCTTCGTCACCGACGAGGGCCTGGTCGGCGGCTGCGCCTATGACGCCCATGGCGTGGCGATCTCCGACGCCGACATGGCAAAGGCGATGGCCGCGGACGCCGTGCTGTTCGGCGCCGTCGGCGGCCCGAAATGGGACCCGGTGCCCTACGAGGTGCGCCCCGAGGCCGGTCTCCTGCGCCTGCGCAAGGACCTCGAACTGTTCGCCAACCTGCGCCCTGCCATCTGCTATCCGGCGCTCGCCGCCTCCTCGTCGCTGAAGCAGGAAGTGGTCGAAGGGCTCGACATATTGATCGTGCGCGAACTCACCGGCGGCGTCTATTTCGGCGAGCCGAAGCAGATCATCGATCTCGGCAACGGCCAGAAGCGCGGCATCGACACGCAGGTCTACGACACGTTCGAGATCGAGCGCATTTCCGGCGTCGCCTTCGAGTTAGCGCGCACACGCAAGAACCACGTCACCTCGATGGAAAAGCGTAACGTCATGAAGTCGGGCGTCTTGTGGAACGAGGTGGTGACCGCGACGCACAAGGCGAAATATGCCGATGTCAAGCTCGACCACATGCTGGCCGACGCCGGCGGCATGCAGCTTGTGCGCTGGCCCAAGCAGTTCGACGTCATCGTCACCGACAACCTGTTCGGCGACATGCTGTCGGACGTTGCGGCGATGCTGACCGGCTCGCTCGGCATGCTGCCGTCGGCCTCGCTCGGCGCACCGGACGCGAAAACGGGCAAGCGCAAGGCGCTCTACGAGCCGGTGCATGGATCGGCACCCGACATTGCCGGCAAGGGCATCGCCAACCCGATCGCCATGATCGCGTCCTTCGCCATGTGCCTGCGCTATTCCTTCGGCATGGTGAAGGAGGCCGACGCTCTTGAGGCGGCGATTGCCGCGGTCCTCGACGACGGCCTGCGCACCAGGGACATCGCCTCGGCCGGGACGAAGGAAGTCGGCACCGCCGAGATGGGCGACGCCATCATCGCCAGGTTCTTCGCCTGAAAACCGGCCGAAGCCCCATTCGCATGTGGCTCGCCCGGGAGCAGCTTCCTGCTTTCGGGCGACGTCATCCGCAGCGGAGGCAGCGTCAGGCCGTGCCGCGCCTGATGCGCAGGAGAACATCGGCGACGATGAGGGCATGCAGCAGGAGCGCCAGACCCAGCGCTGCGCAGTGAAAGCCGGCCTCGACCGGACCGGTCGCCAGTATCGTTCCTATGCCGAGCGGCAGGAATATCAGCAGGGATGTCGCCAGTCCGGGATTGTAGCGGCGGAAGCGTATGGCGGCGGCAATGTGGGTGACGCCGTTCACGAGCATCGCATAGGGCGCCACCAGCCCATAGCCGGCACCCCACAGATAGGCAGCATAGAGCGCGGCCAGATTGAGGCCCCAGACGACGGGAATGTTGATGACAAGGACTGCCGCGACGCTGAGTGCATTGCGGTCGCCGAAGACGTGCCGATTGACGAAGGTGCGGAAGCGGTCCCCCGTATGCTCCTCGACCTGGTGGAGCATGTAGCCCGGACTGTGAAGGAAGATCAGCGCGAGCGGCAAGGCATAGGCCGCGTGAATAAGAGGCCATAGGGCCAGAAGCGCCGCCGCCATGAACCCGGCCGCCGCCACCCACCGGCTCGCAAGCCACATCCTCAGGTTCCCCATCGCCATCCGCCTCGATTGAAACAACGGTGCCGACAAGTCCGCACGGCGGCGATGTCGGCGTCCTCATGGCTCCCGGCGGCCGTCATGCTGCCCTGCTCCCCGGTCTGTCAGAGCCGGATGCCTTCCGGCACGGAACCCCATCTGTTGTCCTGTCTCTGGCTGGGAAGCAGCGTGAAGACGAAAACGATCAGCGCGCCGATATAGGGTACGAACACCAGCAGGTAGAACCAGCCCGACAGGCCCATGTCGTGGATGCGGCGCACCGTGATCGCCACTCCCGGCAGGAGGGTCGCGAGCACGAACAGGCCCAGGGCGGCCATAGTGAGCAGCGGTCCGTCGCTGCTGTCCAGATTGCCGGCCGCGCCGTCGACGATCAGGCCTATGAAACAGATCGCCAGTGCCGCGACGGTCCAGAACAGAAAATAGCCCCAATATTCCTTGCGGCGCGCGCGGCCGCGAAAGGTGGCGTAGTTTTCCGTCAGGCCGCGCCGGAAATAGGCCCACAGGCCGGTCGAGCGGGGCCGGCCGGCATCCGCGACGGCGAGCCGGCCGAGATGCGGCGGCGCCGTGGGCGCGGTGGCAGCCGGTTCCATCGGTGTCGGGCCCGGCTGCCACGGTGTTGCCGGGGCGTCGTCGGCCGCCGCAGCGCGGATCGTGAAAATGGCGCGCGCCTTGTCGCCGTTCGGCTGGAACTCGACGGTCGCGCCCTTTTCCATCGGCACTTGCCGGCGCAGGTCCTCGGCAACAAAGGTATAGCGGTTGCCGTCCGCGCCGTGGATGAAGCCGAAGCCCTGCGCCTCGTCGTAGTGGAGAACCTCACCGCGCATATCCGCCCCCGCCTCGAATGCCGCACGATGTGCAAAGATCGGCCGTCCTGCAAGAGCCAGCGGCGAAATGGCCTCATGCGGCGGGCGACCGCAGGTCAAGTCGATTGACTCCGTACGCAAAGCGCGTAAAAGCCACCGCCGAACAGGAACGTTCCCGATGCGCGGCATATTGATGGCGCTGTTTGCCCTCGATTTCCCCGGCCACCGTGTGGCCGGCGGCACCGTCGCGCGCCTGTCCTCGACCAAAACCACGGCCAAAAAAGCGACCGTCACCACGGTCTGATCTCCCTTGGCCAGCTCGCCCTCTCCCCGGGTCCGGCCCGAGGGAGGCGGGACCCGCACCGGCCGGCGGGTTCTCTCGAAGCAACCAAGCGGAGAGCGACAGGAGATTTCGATGGGTTTCAAGGTTGCGGTAGTCGGTGCCACGGGCAATGTGGGCCGCGAAATGCTCAATATTCTGGAAGAACGCGGCTTCCCCGCCGACGAGGTGGTGGCGCTCGCTTCGCGGCGCAGCCAGGGCACGGAAGTGTCCTATGGAGACCGCACGCTGAAGGTGAAGGCGCTCGACACCTACGACTTTTCCGATACCGACATTGCCGTGATGTCCGCCGGCGGCAACGTCTCCAAGGAATGGTCGCCGAAGATCGGCAGGCAGGGCTGCGTCGTCATCGATAATTCCTCGGCCTTCCGCTATGACCCGGACGTGCCGCTGATCGTGCCGGAAGTGAATCCGGACGCCATAACGGGCTTCTCGAAGAAGAACATCATCGCCAACCCGAACTGCTCGACCGCGCAGATGGTGGTGGCGCTGAAGCCGCTGCATGACGCGGCGACCATCAAGCGCATCGTCGTCTCCACCTACCAGTCGGTGTCCGGCGCCGGCAAGGAAGGCATGGACGAACTGTTCACGCAGACGCGTGCCGTCTTCGTCGCCGATCCGGTCGAGGCCAAGAAGTTCACCAAGCGCATCGCCTTCAACGTCATCCCGCATATCGACGTCTTCATGGACGACGGCTCCACCAAGGAAGAGTGGAAGATGGTGGCCGAGACGAAGAAGATGCTCGACCCGAAGATCAAGCTCACTGCCACCTGCGTGCGCGTGCCGGTGTTCATCGGCCATTCCGAGGCGGTCAACGTCGAGTTTGAAAAGCCGATCTCGGCCGACGAGGCGCGCGACATCCTGCGCGAGGCTCCTGGCTGCCTTGTCGTCGACAAGCGCGAGGACGGCGGCTATATCACGCCGATCGAGAGCGCCGGCGAAGATGCCACCTACATCTCCCGCATCCGCGAGGATTCGACGCTCGACAACGCGCTGAACCTGTGGATCGTCTCCGACAACTTGCGCAAGGGTGCTGCGCTCAATGTCCTCCAGATCGCCGAATTGCTGATTGCGCGCGGCCTGATCCAGCCGAAGAAGCAGGCGGCTTGATTTGTCCTCACGCTGTCGCCGCTTGCGGCTCGCTCCGGACGGGGTGAGCCACGAGGCGCGACGCGCGGTCGCGCTTGCGGCCTTTGGCCGTTCGCTCTTTCGCACTGCTGATGGCCCCTAGTTCGGTCGAAATTGTCGAACTGCGTCGGGCGACGATGTTCGACGCGCCGGCGATCGCGCGGGTGCTGCGGCTATCGCTGGAGTCACTCGTCTGGATGCCGAAGCTGCATACGCCGGACGAAGACCTCGCCTTCATCCGCGACACGGTGCTGCCGCGGCAGTCCGTCACGGTGGCCGAGGCCGGCGGCGACATCGTCGGCTTCGTCGCCGTGCATGAGGGATGGCTGAATCTGCTCTATCTCAGCCCCGAATGGACCGGGCGGGGTATCGGCGGCCGCCTGCTTGAAGCGGCGACGGCAGGCGCGGGCGAGACGAAACTTTATTGCTTCCAGGCCAATGCCGGCGCCCGCCGTTTCTATGAACGGCACGGCTTTCGCGCTTCGGCCTTCTCTGCCGGCTCAGCCAATGAAGAAGGCCTGCCGGACGTGCTCTACACCCGGCGCGGATAGGGCAGGGCGTGTCGGCCGGCACCGTGCTTCGATCTCCTGTGTAAGATGCGGAAACGGCGGGTTTTTCACTCGCGCGGGATCGATATTGCCAGATCGGTTTTGCGGTGCAGCACCGTCGATGTTTGACGGATTTGCCGCAAATAATTGCCTTTGAACGAAAAATATGCTTTTATTGAATGATCATTCAACAAATAAGAGCATGACGATGAACCCGCACCTGCGTGACGTGGCTGTTCCCAACGATTGGGATCGCGGTGGGTTGCCGGGCTGGAGTTACCATTCCAACGCGCTTCTCGACCTGGAGAAGGAGCACGTCTTCCGCAATCACTGGCAGATCGTCGGCCATATCAGCGACGTGCCGAACGCCGGCGACTATCTGACCATGGACGTGGTCGGCGAACGGGCACTTGTCGTGCGGGGCAAGGACGGCGTGGTGCGCGGCTTCCATAACCTTTGCCGTCATCGCGGCTCGCGCGTCGTGGCCGACGAGAAGGGTACCTGCAGGAACGCGCTTGTGTGCCCCTTCCATGGCTGGGTCTACAATCTCGACGGCACGCTGAGGGGGGCCGCCCGCCCGCGGTCCTTTCCCGACCTCGACAAGCAGGAATTCGGCCTCGTCCCGCTCGACCTCGAAATCTGGATGGGTTTCATTTTCATCCGCTTCCGCAATGGCGGGCCGCAGGCTTCGGTGGCGGAGCTTCTGAAGCCGATCGAGGCGGAGATTTCCCATTACCGCGTTGCCGACATGGTGCCGTCCTGGGGCATCTGGACGCAGAAGACGCCGGTCAACTGGAAGTCGGTGCGCGACGTCGACAACGAAGGCTACCACGTCGCCATGGCGCATCCGGCCTTGCAGGACCTCTATGGCACCACCTACTACGACGAGCCCTTCGTCAACGGCGTGTCGCGTTCCTTCGCTACCTACAATCCGCATGCCGGGCGGCGCTGGAGCGTCAGGCAATATGTGAAGATCGCGCCGCGGCCGCAGCGCCTGCCGGAGCGCCTGCGCGAGGCTTGGATCTATTACGGCATCTTCCCCAATGCGGTGATCGCGCTGACGCCCGAGACGGCGCAGTTCTACCAGGAATTCCCGCTGTCGACCGGTGAGACGCTGCTGCGCGGCGCCATCTACCGCTACCGCGACGAGATGCGCGAGCAGGCCGCCGCCCGCTATCTCGCCTACCGTATCGACCGGGACACCATGGCCGAGGACGTGCAGCTTTCGGTGTGGTCGAACGAATCTATGCTGTCGGAGGCCTTCGCCGGCTTCTTCCTCTCGGACCTGGAATACGGCGTGCGCACCCATCACGACCACCTGCGCCGGCAGTTGCCGGTGCTCAACCTTGCGGCGGCACCGGACGAGAAGGATATGGGAGCGCTCAACGAGGCGTTGGCGAGCCGGGGCTGAGTCGAGTTCAGGGAAGAATCCACGTCCGGTCCCATTTCTCGAGCAGCGCCGGTCGGTGCCCCGCTTGCCGGCAATACGACCGAGGAACATACTGACCGGCAGGCAAGCGGGGGCTTGGACATGGCCGGCTATTTCGGAACGCAGCGCCAACAGTTGCTCCAGGAGCGCACGCATACATTCAGGGATTGGATGGCGGAGACGCCCGGCATCTACAACGCCGGGCGTTTTATCGGCACGGACGATCCGGATAGGGCGGTATGGAGCGATCTCGAAACGATACTCGATCGCGACGGCATCCTGGGCCTGCGCATGGTGACGCGGGATCAGGCATCTCGCTTCTTTCCGGGATTGGAAGCCAGAGGCTACCGGATCGACACCTGGGACATTTTCACCGCAGCGGTCGCCGATATCGCCGACAGGGTGGCAAGCATCCTGTCCTCCAGCCTGCCCGCAGGCGTTCGCGCCTGCCCGCCACTATCCGAACCGGAAGGCGACGATACGCGCCGTCTGCAGCAATTCCTGGCCGACAACGGCATGGCGCCGTTTTCCGGCACGATGCTGGCCGGCACTCCTCCGGTCGCCAGGACGATCGCGCTGGAGAATGCCGATGGCGCCATCGTCGCCTGCGGGCATGCCTATTTTCCACACAACCGTCACAGCCGGTTCAGCCGCTACGCCTGGATCGGCCTGATCGCCGTGGCGGCATCTCAACGCGGCAGCGGGCTAGGCCGGCTTGTCAACGCCATGCTGCTCGATGCAGCCGCGCGAGAACTCGGCGCCGACCATGTCTATGAACTGGTCGGAGCCACGAATATCGCTTCCCGTCGGATGGTCGAAAGCTGCGGCCTGCGCATTGCGGGCGATCTCGTCTGCGGTGTCGCCACTCCGGCACAGGAAGACCGCTTCACGCGGTAGCTGCCGGCCGTCAGCCGTCCCACACGCCTTCTTTCCTGAGGTCGTCCATCGTCCGCGAGATGCCTTCGCGCAGGATCGCCACCATCGTGTCGATCTGCTCCCTCGTGATGATGAGCGGCGGGCTCATCACGCACATGTTGATGAGCGGGCGCACCAGCAGGCCGAGTTCGTGGCAGTGGCGGTCGATGCGCTTGCCCACCGCATTGTCGAGTTCGAGCGGGTTGTTGCTGTCGCGGTCGGCGACGCATTCGACGCAGGCCATCAGGCCCATGCCGCGCACCTCGCCGACCAGCGGCAGGCCCTCCAGCGTCTTCAGCCGGGCCTGGAAATAGGGCGCCACCTCGCGGGCATGGGCGAGAATCCCGTCTTCCAGCAAGTCGAGGTTCTTCAGGGCAACGGCGCAGCCGACCGGATGGCTTGTATAGGTCAGGCCGTGGGCGAACATGGCGTCGGGATGGTTGGACCGGCGCAGTTCCTCCAGCAGCCGGCCGGAGATGACGACGCCGCCGAGCGGGAAATAGCCGGAGGTGACGCCCTTGGCGAAAGTGATCATGTCCGGGTCCAGCCCAAAGACTTCGCCCGAGGCGAAGACATGGCCCAGCCGGCCGAAGGCGGTGACCACCTCGTCGGAAATGTAGAGGATGTCGTTGGCGCGGCAGATCTCGCGGATGCGTTTCAGGTAACCGTCCGGCGGCACGATGACGCCGCCGGAGGCCTGGATCGGCTCGCCGACGAAGGCGCCGATGCGCTCGGCGCCGATCTCCTCCACCGTCTGGCGGAATTCCTCGACGAGGAAATCGGCGAAGGTTTCGCGACTGATTCCCGTGGGTCGCCGGAACGGGTTGGGAGCGGTCAGCTTGACCACGAGGCCGTCGGCGCCGTCCATCCAGTCGCGGTCGCGCGGGCGCCCGTTGAGCGAGGCCGACAGGTAGGTCGAGCCGTGATAGGCGCCGCCGCGCGACAGGATCAGTTTTTTCTCCCGCCGGCCGCGCACGTTGTTGGTGAACTGCATGAAGCGTAGCGCGGTCTCCACGGCGGAAGAACCGCCGGTGGTATAGAAGACGTGGGAAAGGTCGCCCGGCGCGTGGTCGGCGATACGCCGCGCCAGCTCCGCCGAGGGCGCGTTCATCGTGTACCACGGCGTGTTGTAGGAGAGCTGCATCGCCTGCTCGTACATCACCCGCGCCAGTTCCTCGCGGCGGTGGCCGACATTGATGCACCACATGCCCGCCGGCCCGTCGATGAGGCGCTTGCCGTCGCCGTCGGTGATGTGGATGCCGTCGCCTTCACCGATCAGCGCGCGCGCCTCCGCCCCAGCCGATCCGGCGACCGGCCAGGGCTGGATGAGGTGGCGCGTTGCGAGGTCGACCGCATCGTCGCCGTGGCGGCCGAAATCACCTGCCGGTTTCGTGTCGCGCAATGCCGCCATCTTCGCCTCCTGCAACGACCGAATCCGCCGCTTCACCGGAACGCCATACCGCTCGGAAGCGGTGCGTTCTTCCCTTCATTTTGAATGGTCGTTCAATCAATATCGCAGAAATACCGCTTGATTTCAATCTGCGGATGCGTTCATGATGAAACAAAGCCGGTCCGCCTGGACGCTAGCCCGGAAGCTGGACGCCGCGGGTGAATGGGGAACAGACCGGCGGCAAACGGGATGGCAGCGTGGCGGGACGATCCAGGCCAGCGACCGGAATGCGATCCGAGGCCAGGCCATGACGGCGGCGGCGGAAGGATCGGCCCCGCTTGCCGCATCGCGGCCTGGGAGAAAGCCCCTTCTGCAGTCGGAATCGGCACAGGGCCTTGCCCTGATAACCCCCACCTTCCTTTACGCGCTGGTGCTCCTGGTCCTGCCGATCCTGGTGGTGATCGCGCACTCCTTCTGGACGCAGCACTATCTCACCATCGACCGCACTTTCACGCTGGAGAACTACCGCATCGCGCTGACCGAGCCGATCTACCGCGATCTTCTGTGGCGCTCGCTGTATATTTCGCTTGTCACCAGCGTCGCCACCGTGGTGCTGGCCTATCCGATCGCCTACTACATTTCCTTCCACGGCGGGCATCGCAAGGGCCTGTGGCTGTTCCTCATCACCATCCCGTTCTGGACCAGCTATCTGCTGCGGGTGATGTCGTGGAAGGTGATCCTCGGCTACAACGGCGTGCTCAATTCCGGCCTGATGGGGCTGGGCATCATCGACAAGCCGATCACCGCGCTCCTCTACAATTCCAACGCCGTCATCATCACGCTGGTGCATGCCTGGGCAGCCTTCGCCATCTTGCCGATCTTCGTGTCGCTGGAAAAGGTCGACCGCACGCTGATCGAGGCGGCCAAGGATCTCGGCGACGGGCCGCTGCGCTCCTTCCTCAGGGTCACCCTGCCGCTGTCGGCGCCCGGCGTCATCTCGGCTCTGCTGATCGTCATGATCCCGACCGTCGGCGACTACGTCACGCCGAAGCTGGTGGGCGGCAAGGACGGCGTCATGATCGCCAACGCCATCCAGGCACAGTTCGGCAAGGCGTCGAACTGGCCGCTGGGCGCAGCACTTTCGGTCACCACGATGATCGTGGTGACGGCGATGGCCGGGGCGGCGGTGCTCATCATCCGCCGCGCGGCGAGGCTGGCGCGATGAACGGGCTGAAGCATCTCGTCCCGGGCGGCTGGCTCTCCGTCTACGCGGTGCTCTACGTCGCCTTCCTCTACGTGCCGGTGCTGTTCCTGCCGGTCTTTTCGGTCAACACGGCGGCGACGCCGAAGTTCCCGCTCTCCGGCTTCACCTGGAAATGGTACGAGGGCCTGCCGCATACGCCGGAACTGCTCAACGCCGCCTGGAACAGCCTGATCGTCGGCCTGTTGGCTTCGGTGCTCTCCACCGTCTTCGGTATTCTCGCGGCGCGCGCCATCACCCGCTACCGCTTTCCCGGCCGGCGCCCCATCAACGGGCTGATCATGGCGCCGCTGGTGCTGCCGGAAATCATCGTCGCCATCTCCATGCTTTTGGTCATCCTGCAGCTCGGCCTGTCGCTGTCGCTGTTCACCGTCGTGCTCGGCCATGTGCTGGTCTGCATCCCCTATTCGATGACGGTGCTGACCTCGGGCTTCGAGGGCTTCGACCGTTCGCTCGAGGAGGCTTCGGCCGATCTCGGCGAAAGTGCCTTCGGCACGTTCCGGCGCGTGACGCTGCCGATGGTGACGCCGACGATCATCTCCAGCCTGCTGGTCTCCTTCACCATCTCGCTGGACGAGTTCATCATCGCCTTCTTCCTGACCGGCACGGAGGCGACGCTGCCGATCTACATCTGGGGCCAGCTGCGCTTCGCCGCCAAGCTGCCGGGCGTGCTGGCGCTCGGCACGCTGCTGCTCGTCGCGTCCTTCGTGCTGCTGTCCATCGCCGAGGTGCTGCGCCGCCGTGCGGCACGGCGCACCCAATCCGAGGGAGGGCTCTATGCCTGAACAGAACGGGCGGTCGATGGGCGAGATCAGGCCGATGATCGAGATCAGGAACGTCACGCGCAGCTACGGCGCCTTCAAGGCGCTGGACGAGGCGAACCTTTCCATCAACGAGGGCGAGTTCTTCTCGCTGCTCGGCCCGTCCGGCTGCGGCAAGACCACGCTGCTTCGCATGATCGCCGGTTTCGACAATCCGACGACCGGCTCCATAGCCGTCGACGGCCAGCCGATGGCCGGCATCCCGGCCAACCGGCGACCGACCAACATGGTGTTCCAGTCCTACGCCATTTTTCCGCACCTCAATGTCGAGCAGAACGTCGGCTATGGGCTGAAGCGGCTGAAGCTGGAGGCAGGCGAAGAAAGGCGCCGCGTCGAGGAGGCGCTGGCCCAGGTGTCGCTGACGGGTCTCGGCAAGCGCGGCGCCACGGAACTTTCCGGCGGCCAGCGCCAGCGTGTCGCGCTCGCCCGCGCGCTGGTGATGCGGCCCAAGGTGCTGCTGCTCGACGAGCCGCTGTCGGCGCTGGACAAGAAGCTGCGCGAGCAGATGCAGGTGGAACTGCGCCGCCTGCAACAGGCGGTCGGGATCACCTTCGTGCTGGTCACCCACGACCAGTACGAGGCGCTCGCCATGTCCGACCGCATCGCCGTGATGTTCGGCGGCCGCATCGCGCAGGTCGCCTCGCCGAAGGAAATCTACCAGCGGCCGGTGAACCGCCAGGTCGCCGACTTCCTCGGCGGCATGAATTTCGTCAGGGGCGAGATCGTCGAGGAGAACGGCGCCTCGCTCACACTCGACACGCTGGGATTCGGCCGCGTCAGCACCGAGAAGCCGACCGCTTTCGTGCGCAACGGCGGCGCCGCGACGCTCGGCATCCGGCCGGAACGGCTGCGCGTATTGTGGGATAACGAGACATCCCGGTTCCAGGTGACCGGCACGGTGGTGGAGCGCCATTACTTCGGCGAGATCACCCATCTCGTGGTCGAGATACCGGGGCTGGAAAAGCCGCTGTCGGTGACCGAGACGAACGACTTCGGGGCCGACGACATTCCGGTCGGCTCGGCCGTACGGCTGGCCTACGATCCCGAGGCGCTGGTGGCGATGGCGGATTGAAGGGTCGCGACGACCTTCTTTGCTCCTTCCCGCCCCGCCACGATGGCGCCTTCGATATAGCCCGGAAAGGACGGCGACAGTTCCGAGGCGGCGAAGAACAGCGGCGGCGCACCCGCGCGCAGCACCTCTTCGGCGTCGGTGGCGCCCATGTCGACGACGATATCCGAATAGGCGCCGCCGCTCCAGCGATCGTTCGTCCAGTCGCGCAGCATGACGTCGAGCGGTTCGCCCGCCTCCGGCCCGATCGCGGCGACGAGCCAGGCGATCGTCTTTTCCTTCACGCCGGCCTCGCCGAGTGCTCGTGTTTCCTGCGCGAGCGGTCCGCCGATGAAGAAGCCGAGCGTCGGATGCGCCTCATCCGGGCTGACGTCGAAGGCGAAGAGGCCGGCCGGGTCGCGCCACATGACGACTCCGGAAAGGTTGCGCTCGCGCCAGAAGGCATGGGGATAGCGCAGGAACAGTTTTATCACCGCGCCGCTGCGCCACGCGCCGAGCGCGCCGGCAAGGCCGGTTGGCAGCACGGGCGCGTAATCGAGCTTTGCCGCCGTCGCCGGTGGCAGGCAGATCAGCACGGCGCGGGCATCAATCGCGAGAGGCCTGTCCCCAACGCCCGCCATCGTTACCTGTACGCCCGCCGTCCCATGCCGGATGCCGGTAACTTCGGTATCGAGCCGGATACGATCACCAAGCTCCCGCGCCATCGCCTTGGCCAGAGAATGCGTGTTGCCGGCGATGAAATACTGCAATTCCGACGCTTCGTTGGTGACACGCCGGTCGTTGGACACAAGATACCAGGCCGGCAGATCCTCCAGCGCCAGGCACCAGAGGCCTTCGATCATCGAGCGGAAGCCGTCCCTGGCATCGTCATCGTCGGGCTGGCGTGCCAGCCAGTCGGCCACGGTCAGGCCGGCGAGCGACGGATCGTCCGGCGAAAAGCCGTTCAGCCGGTCGCGGATCGCCATCGCGCCAGCATAGGAGCGCTCGATCTCGGCGACCGACAGCGGCGGCTGGCGGACGGGCGCGCCGTCGAACCGCGTCTCGACCAGTTGCCTGCCATAGGTCCTTGCCAGCGCCAGGAATTCCGGCATGTCGTCGCACAGGAACTGGCCGCCGGTGTCGACCCGCTCGCCCTGTCCGTTCAGCCGCGATTCGACGCGGCCGCCGACATGGTCCTGCGCCTCGATCACGACGAAATCGACGCCCGCGTGCTTCAGCGCGTGCGCCGCGGACAGGCCCGCGAAGCCGGCACCGACGATGACGACGCCGGTCTTGTGCCGCGCGCCGCTCAATAGCCCGCCTTGATCTTCTCGAATTCCTCGACCATGCGCTGTTTCAGCTCCGGCGGCACCGGCTGCTGGAACAGCGTCTTGTCGAGGAACCTGTCGAGATTGTCGAAGCCGCGCTCGGAAAGCAGCGTGTGGTCCGTCGCGGCCATGCCGGCGGCGTTGCCGTGGCCGTAGCCGAACGTCGTGACCATATAGCCGGAAACCTCCGGGGCGTTGACGGCCGAAAGAAAATCGTAGGCCTGGTCGGGATGCGGCGCGTCCTTCAAGAGTACGTAGCCGCAGACCCAGGTCGAGAGACCCTCGTCGGTGTCGCGGTTCATGGCGATCGGCACGCCCTGGCCCTTCAGCGTCACGAACGTCTCGTTCCAACCCCAGACGAGGTCGACCTCGCCGCTCGACACAGCCTGGTTCAGATCGGTGTCGTCGGTCCAGTAGAAGCGGACGTTCTTGTGCACCTGGCGCAGGAAATCGGAGGCCTGCCTGAACTGGTCGTCGGTCATCTTCGTCCAGTCCTTCAGCCCGATGACGAGGCTAGCCAGCGCATAGGCGTCGTCGACGTTGTCGCCGATGGTGACGCGGCCCTCGAACTTGGGGTCGGCGAAGATCTTCAGCGACTTCGCCTCGTCGACCGTGACGTGGTCGGTGCGGTAGAGCAGTGAGGTGTTGCCCCAGTCGAACGGCATGAACCAGGCCTTGCCGTCGGCGGTGGTGGCGAGGTCCTTCATCTTCATGATGTCGGGGTTGAGGTCGTTCCAGCCAGCGATCCTCGACGTGTCCAGCGGTTGAATGATGCCGGCGTCGCGCCACTTCACCACGCTCTGCGAACAGGGATGGCCGATATCGGCCTTGAAGCCGGCGCGCACCTTCTCGAAGGCCTCGTCCTCGTCGCCGAAGAAGGAGAAGCTCGGCTCGCCGCCGTATTTGGCGGTGTAGGCAGGATGCAGCAGCGGGTCCTCATAGCCGGACCAGTCGAGCACGATCAGGTCCTTCGGATCGGCCGCAACGGCGAGCGCGGCGCTGATGGCGGGGATGGCGCAAGCGGCTGCGAAGGCAAGGCGACGAAGCAGGCAATTCATTGGCTACCCCCAAGCGCCGAATGGCTCGAGCGGACGTTATGAGAATTCCATGGAATTGGCGAGAGGGTGGAAATTCCAATGGCGTCCGATTCGAAACTTCGCCCTGCGGCCTTTGTGGCGTTTCCCGCGAGGCTGTTTTCATCCGGCTGACTCTCCGGCCGGGTGCAGACGCAGGAAGGCAGATGCGGCGTCGCGGGCGCGCTCACCGACCTCTTCGGACGTCGGCGTCTCGACGAGACGAAGCAGCAAATTCATCATCAGTTCTCCCCACAGCAGCACCAGGAATTGCCTCGCCAGCTCGGCGGGAAGCCCTTGCAGAAGTCCATGCGCCTGTGCCTTCGCCAGCATCGCCGCCAGCTCGTCGCGCGCCGCTGCCCGGCCTATCGAGTCCAGCGCCTGCGCGATCTCGGGCGCCCGTTCGGCCTCGGCGATCGCCAGCCGGAAGACGCCGACGACGACCGGGTCGGTGACCTCGCGCAGCAGCAGCTCCCCGAAGGCCGCCAGCGCGTCGGCAAGACTTTCGCGGTCGCGTGGTTCGGGCGTGTCCGCCGCAGAACGCATGCGACCAGCGCGCTCGGCAATGCAGGCGACCAGCATGTCGTGCTTGTTGCCGACCAGGGCGTAGAGCTCGCGCTTGGAGACTTTCGCGCGGGTGGCGATTTCCAGCATGCTGGTCTGCGCATAGCCCTGCGCGCTGAAGGCCGCAAACGCGGCGTCCAGGATGCGTGCCCGGGCGGGGGATGCCTGCGAGCCTGTCGACAATGATGAACCTTCGGATGCGGCTGTCATCGCTTGTTCCTTGACATTGGTACCAATCGGTACCAAGCTTAATACACCATCAATTCCGATCGGCATAGCTCCGACAGGAGGTACGCATGTCTCCCTCGACCATCTTTTCGATACAGCTCGTCCTCGGCTACGTGCCGTGGCTTCTTTTCCTCGGTGCCTATGGCTGGCCCCGGCTGAAGACGATGGACGCCGTCCAGGCGCAGCGCGTCATCGCCACCTTGCACAGCTTCCGCTTTTTCGGGCTCGCCTTCATCCTTCCGGGGGTCGTCGGTCCCGATCTGCCGGCCGGTTTCGCGCCGTCCGCCGCCTACGGCGATTTCGCAACCGGCGTGCTGGCCATGCTGGCGCTGGCAACCGTCCGCATTCGTCCGCTGTTCTGGCTGTTCGTCGTTGCCTTCAACGGCGTCGGAACGGCCGATCTCCTCATCAACTACTATCACGGCGCCCGGTTCGGGCTTCCCGAACAGGCGGGAGAGCTGGCGGCGACCTACTGGATCCCCATCCTCTACGTGCCCGCGCTGATGATCACGCATGTCGTGGCGTTTTATCTGCTGGTGCGTCGTCAGGCCGGGACGTCGCAAACCCTTGCCGAAAGCGCGGCTTCCCTTGCGTTTCCCCCCGCGTCCACCCGCCTTCCGGGCAGGTAGCAGGCGAGCCGGAATCCCGCCCGGTTGCGGCTGCGGCAACCGGGTGGGAGCTCGGGACTCAGTACCCCGCCTTGATCTTCTCGAACTCGGCGATCATCTTCAGCTTCAGGTCGGCCGGCACCGGCGACTGGAACAGCGTCTTGTCGACGAATTTCTGCACGTCGTCATAGCCCTTCTCCTTCAGCACCGCCTGGTCGACGCCGGCCATGCCCTTGGTATTGGCCTGGCCGTAGCCCCAGTCGCCGACCAGCACTTTGGCGACTTCCGGATCGTTGACGGCGTTGAGGTAGTCGTAGGCCTTGTCGATGTTGCCGGGCGCGTCCTTGAACAGCACGTAGCCGCAGACCCAGGTCGACATGCCTTCGTCGGTATCCTTCTTCGCCTTGATCGGCGCGCCGTTGGCGACCGACTGGACGGTGGCGTCGTTCCAGGCCCAGGCAAGATCGATCTCGCCGCCCGACAGCGCCTGCACGATGTCCGTCGTGTCGGTCCAGTAGAGGCGGACGTTCTTGTGCACCTGGCGCAGGAAGTCGGAGGCTTGGCTGAACTGGTCGTCGGTCATCTGCGTCCAGTCCTTCAGCCCGATGGCGAGGCTGGCCAATGCATAGGCGTCGTCGACGTTATCGCCAATCGAGACGCGATCCTTGAACTTGGGATCGGCGAAGGCTTTCAACGACTGCACGTCCTTTTCGTCGATCTTGTCGGAATTGTAGGTGAGCTGGGTATCGCCCCAGTCCCACGGCATGAACCACGCCTTGCCGCTGTCGTCGGTGGCGAGGTTCTTCATCGCCATGATGCCGGGGTTGAGGTCGTTCCAGCCGGTGATCTTCGAAGTGTCGAGCGGTTGCAGCAGGCCTGCCTCGCGCCACTTCACCACGCTCTGCGAACAGGGATGGCCGAGATCGGCCTTGAAGCCGGAGCGCATCTTCTCGAACGCCTCGTCCTCGTCGCCGAAGAAGGCGAAGGTGGGCGAATCTCCGTTCTTCTCGACATATTTCGGATGGAAGCTCGGGTCCTCGTAGCCGGCCCAATCGAAGATGGTGAGGCCCTGGTCCTCTGCCACGGCAAGCGCCGCCGCCGAAGCCGCAAGCGTGCCGGCCAGCGCCAGCGTCAAGGTGAGCCGCCGGGTCAATGTCTTCATCGTTTCTCCTCCCTTTTTCCCTTTGTGGTTTTCCCCTGTCGGACCTCGCTTACGTCGCCTGCCGCGCGTAGTGGCGGGGAAAGGCCAAAGCGAGGAATTCGTTGGCGGCCTGCAAGGCGCTTTCGCGCGTCACGTCCTCCGTACCCATCATCAGCCTGAGCCACAGGCCCTCTAGCATCGCCGAAAGCGCCAGTGCCGTCCCCTGCGGCTCGAAGGCATAGCCGCCGTCTTCCTTCAGCGTGCGGCAAAGATCGACGATGACGCTCTGGTAGGCGGCGTCGCGCGCGCCGCACAGCGCCTGATAGGTCGGCCGCGACTTCGCTTCGCCCCAGAAGGCGCACCAGGCGGCGAGCTTGCGCTTGTTGCAGATCGAGCGCTCGAAATCCGCGGCCACCACGGCGGCGAGTTGGCGGGCGGGATCGTCGCCGGCCTTGTGCAGCGCGGCCCGCCAATGCGCGGCGTATTCGTCGGCCATGAACTGCAACGTGGCGACGAGCAGCTTTTCCTTGCTTTCGAAGTGGAAGTTGACGATGCCGCGCGACAGGCCGGCGCCGTCGGCGACATCGGCCATGGTCGTCTCGGAATAGCCGCGTTTGGCCAGCGAATCGATGGTCGCTTCGATCAGCTGCAGGCGGCGGACTTCCTTGGATTGCTTGCGGCCGCGCTTTTCCGGCTCGCCCTTGCGCGCGGCAGGCTGCGGCTCTTCGGGCTCAGGTGTCTTCATGGGCGGGCTGGTCTCCAACATCGCCGGCTATCCGATCGGCTCCGGCTTCCATCCGCGCAGATGAGTGGGGCGGTGCTCGCCCGAGTCAAGCACCGTCTGCATTGCTTCCCAGGTGCGGATGTTTTTCTCCACATAGGCGGCGCCGACGGTGTCGCGAAGCGGCCCTTTCAGCCGCGCCAGTTCGCCGCGCGCGACCTCCCGGTACCAGGGATTGCGGTCGCGCGTCTCGACATCGGCGAAGCCCGCCTGACGCATCGCCGCGGCGTAGCGCGCCGGCGAGGCCATGGCGAAGGACAGGCCTTCCGCCGCGACATAGGCCTTCATCTCCCGCGACGGCTCGCCGTCATGCGCGATCATCCAGTTCGACGCGGCAAAAACGCCGCCCGGCTTCAGGACGCGGAAGATTTCGGCGAACAGCGCGTCCTTGTCGGGCACATGCAATAAGGCATCCTTCGAGAACACCACGTCGAACGAAGCGTCCGCAAAGGGCAGGTGGCCGGGCGGCGCCTGCACGAAGACGACGCGGCGGGCGAGCCCCCGCGCCTCCGCCCGCCGCCGCGCCGCTTCCACCACCGGCCCTTCCACATCGAAGCCGGTGGCGTGGGCCAGTCCATGTTTCCGAGCCAAATGCAGGGTGACGCCACCGGTGCCGCAGCCGATGTCGAGCAAGGTTCGGCCGGCGAGATCGAGCCCTTCGACGATACGGTCCACTTCTTCCGATCCGCCGGGCGACAGGTACCCTTCGCCCCACAGCGCCTCGAGGAAGCGGATGGTGGTGTCGTCGTATTCGGGCTCGGCTTCTGCCGTCTCGACCATCGATCCTGTCCCGATGCGCTGCCTTGGCGCAGAAGGCAATGTCGGATGCGAAGCGTATCGCACGCATCGCAAAACGCAACTCATTTGTTGAACATTCATTCAAAATCTCTGGACATGGCAGGCGTCCTCATGGCAGGCTTGGGATCAAGCGGAACCGGATTGCGCTGGCATGAAAACGGTACGTGCATGAAGACCTGGGACGCGATCGTCATCGGCGGCGGCCATAACGGACTGGTCAACGCCTGCTACCTGCAGCGCGCAGGGCTCGACGTGCTGATGGTGGAGAAGAACGGCTGGGTTGGGGGCGCCGCCACCAGCCGGGAACTGACGCCCGGCTTTCTTTACTCCAACTGCTCCTACGTCTGCTCGCTGTTCCGGCCCGAGATCATGCGCGATCTGGAGCTGCCGCGCTTCGGCCTGCAGGTGATCGCCTACGAGGGCGGCGCTGTTCTGACGCAGGACGGCGACTATCTCGGCAACTACCGCGACCACGACGCGCACCGGCGCGAATTCGCCCGCTTCTCCAAGCGCGACGCCGAAGCGTACGACCGTTACGCCCGCGACGTAACGCGGCAATGCCGCTTCATCCAGCCGCTTCTGATGCGCACGGCGCCCGACCCGACGAGCTGGAAGCCGCGCGACCTCGGCGAACTTCTCTACCTCGGCAAGAAATTTGCCGGGCTGACGCCCGAGGAAATGGCGCTGACGCTGCGCTTCTGGACCATGTCGATCTCCGATTTCCTCGACGAATATTTCGAGACGGACGTCATCAAAGCGAACTTCTCCATCTCCGGCATCATCGGCACCGCGCTCGGGCCGATGTCGCCGGGCACGGCCTATGTGCTGCTGCACCACTATATGGGCGAGGTCGACGGCTCGGTCGGCGCCTGGGGCTATGCGCGCGGCGGCATGGGCGCGGTGACGAAGGCGCTCGCGGCCTCGTTCCAGGCGTCCGGCGGCACGATCCGCACCGGCGCCGAGGTGGAAAAGGTGCTGGTCAAGCGCGGCAAGGCCAAAGGCGTCGTGCTCGCTGGCGGCGACGAGATTTTCGGCAAGCTGGTCGTATCCAATGCCGACGTGAAACGCACTTTCCTGAAGCTGGTGGAAGAGAAGGACCTGCCGGACACCTTCCTGCGCCGGGTGAAGAACTTCAAGATCAGGGGCTCGTCCGGCAAGGTCAACATCGGGCTGGATTCGATGCCGGAATTCCCGGCGCTGCCGAAGGATTCGCCGTGCCTGCGCGGCGACCTGCATTTTACCGATTCGGTCGAGCGCATGGAGCGCGCCTATGACGACTGGAAGGCCGGCCGCTGGTCCGCCGATCCCTTCCTCGACATGATGATCCCGACCACGCTCGACCCGACGATGGCCGCACCCGGCAAGCATTTCATGAGCTGCTTCGTGCAGTATGCGCCGCCGAAGGTGGAGGGACGCGACTGGACCGACGCCGACCGCGACGCCTTCGCCGAGACGGTGGTGTCGCAGATCGCCGACTATTCGCCTGGCTTTCGCGACCGCATCGTCCATATGGAGGTGCGCACGCCGCGCGAGATCGAGGCCGAGGTCGGCCTCACCGAAGGCAATATCTTCCAGGGCGAACTGACCTTCGACCAGCTTCTGTTCAACCGCCCGGTGCCGGGCTACGCGCAATACCGCTCGCCGGTGGGCGGCCTCTATATGTGCGGCTCCTCCACCCATCCCGGCGGCGGCGTCATGGGCGCCCCTGGCCGCAACGCGGCCAGGGAAATCCTGCGCGACCTGGCAAAGCTGGACCATCACATGAGCGCGGCCCATGACGTCATTTGATGCAATCGTCATCGGCGGCGGGCACAACGGCCTCGTCTGTGCGGCTCTGCTGGCCAAGGGTGGCCGCAATGTGCTGGTGCTGGAGGCGGAAGCCGAGGTGGGCGGCGCGGCGCGGACGGAAGAATTCCTCCCCGGTTTTCGTGTCTCGACGGCGCATGTGCTGAACCGTCTGCATCCGGAAGTGGTGCGTGCGCTGGATTTGGAAGACCTCGGGCTGACCGTTTCGTGGAGCGCCTTTGCCCCGACGGTCACCCTGTCGCGCGACGGCAATCCCCTCACCCTGTACGGTGCCTATGGCGAGACGCTCACCGGTGCGTCCGCCGCCGAACAATCCGCCTGGAAGGACCTGCGCGCGCAGCTTTTCCGTCATGCCGCTATCCTGAAACCGTTCCTGTCGCGACGGCCGCCGCAGCTTGGCGGTGGGTCGTTCGGCGATATCGCCGCGCTCGGACAGGCCGCGCTGGCGGTGAAGAGGCTCGGTAAGGAAGATATGCGCGATTTCCTGCGCGTGCTTTTGATGAGCGTCTACGACCTGCTCGACGAGCAACTGACCGACGACCGGCTGAAGGGCCTGCTCGCCTTCGACGCGGTGCTGGGATCGCATCTCGGCCCGCGCTCGCCGACCTCGTTGCTTGGCCTCTATTATCGCCTGACTGGCGAGAGCGGCGGCGCGCCGGGCGCGCAGATCGTGCCGAAGGGCGGCATGGGCGCCGTCGTTGCCGCTATGCGCGCCGCAGCCGAGCATGTTGGCGTGGCGATCCGCACCGGCGCCCCAGTCGCGAAGATCGTCGTGGAGAAAGGCTGTGCCACCGGCGTCGTGCTGGCGAACGGCGAAGAGATTCGTGCCGGCACGGTCGTCTCGGCCATCAACCCGGCGACCACCTTCCTTGCCCTGGTCGGCGCGCCGCTGCTCGACACGGGCTTTGTGCGCAAGGTGAAGAACATCCGCATGAAGGGCGATGTCGCCAAGCTCAATCTGGCGCTCGACGGCGTGCCGGGTTTCGCCGGCGTGGAAGAGGCGGATTTGCGCGGGCGGCTGGTCATCGCGCCGTCGGCCGACCATGTCGAACGCGCCTTCAATCCGGCGAAGTACGGCGAATTCTCGCCGGAGCCGGTGATGGAGATCGTGCTGCCGTCGCTCACCGATCCGGCACTGGCGCCGGCCGGCAGCTGCGTTCTTTCGGCCAACGTGCAGTACGCGCCTTATGCGCTGAAAGAAGGTTGGGATGCGGGCAAGCCGAAATTCCTTGCCGCCGTCATGGCGCAACTGGAAGCCCATGCGCCGGGCATCGGGAAACTCGTGCGCCATGCGGAGCTTCTGACGCCGGCCGACATCGAGGCGCGCTATCGGATGCCCGGCGGCCATTGGTACCACGGCGAGTTGCAGGCCGACCAGATGCTGTTTTCACGCCCCGTCTCCGGCTGGTCGGGTTACGACACGCCGATCGAAAGCCTGTTCCTCGCCGGCGCCGGCTCGCATCCGGGTGGCGGCATTTCCGGCGCGCCGGGCCTGAACGCGGCGCGGCGTATCCTGGCGGAACGTGCGGAATGGAGGAAGGCGTCATGACCGTCGCCACCGCGATGACCGCCGGAAACGCCCCCCTCGATGCGCCGTCGCATTTCCGCACTTTGCGGCTCGGCACGCCGTTCCAGCCGCGTCTCGACGCGCTGGCGAAGACCAGCGACTGGTACAACTGGGCCGGCTACCGCGCGCCGCATTCGCTGTGGGACGAGGAACTGGAGTATTTCGCCATCCGTAGCCAGTGCGCCCTTTTCGACATCTCGCCGATGACGAAATATCGCATCGAGGGGTCGGACGCGGAGGCCTTCTGCAACAAGGTGACGCTGCGCGACGTGACGAAGCTGAAGCCCGGCCGCGTCCACTATACCGCCTGGTGCGACGACGAGGGTTTTGTGCTGGACGACGGCACCTTGTTTCGCCTGTCCGCCACGCGCTTCCGGCTTTGCTCTCAGGAACGGCATCTGCCCTGGCTGCTGGATTCCGCCATCGGCTTCGATGTTGTGGTGGAGGAGGAAACGGAAGCGGTCGCAGGGCTGTCACTGCAAGGGCCGACGGCCTTCGCCTGCCTGCGCGCGGCCGGCTTCGCCGGGGTAGAAAAACTGAAAGTGTTCGATCTCGCCGAATTTCCGCATGATAACGGAGCTGTGACAATCTCGCGCACCGGCTTCACCGGCGACCTCGGCTACGAACTCTTTATCGGGCGCGATCTGGCGCTTTCGCTGTGGGACCGGTTGATGGAGGCGGGAGAACTGCACGGCATCCGCGCCATCGGCTACACCGCGCTCAACCGGGCGCGATTGGAGGCGGGGTTGATCGTCGCCAATGCCGATTTCGTCACCGCCGAACACGCCATCCGCTCGAACCGCACCCGCATGCCGGACGAGATCGGCCTTGGCTTCATGATCGATCCGGCCAAGGGCCATTTCAACGGTCGCCGCGCCATTCTCGAAGCGCGGGCGAGGAAGAAATTCCGGCATGTGCTGGTCGGGCTGGAGATCGACGGCAACGTGCCGGCCGAGCATGCCATCGTCTACCACCGCAAGAACCGCGAGGTCGGACTGGTGAGCGCGGCCATGTGGTCGCCGATGGCCAAGCGCAACATCGCCATCGCCTCGCTCGACCTGCCCTATGGCGATACGGTGACCGACGACCTGTGGGTCGAGATCTATGCCATGCGCGAACTGAAATACGAGCGGCTGATGAAGAGGGCGAAGGTGGTGCCGCGCCCCTTCATCAAGCTCGACCGCCGCACCGCCAATCCGCCGGCGGATTTCTGATCGTGACGGACGGGCCGGACAGGGATGCGGAAGCCGCCGAGAACTGGGCGCTGGTCAACACGCCGCTGGGCGAGCCGTGGTCCGGCCGGGCGCGCTATGCGGCGGCGATGGTCTTCTACAAGCGCGGCGAGATGAATGCCGAGACGCTGGAGGTCTACCGCATCTGCTCGCGGCTCGACGCGGAAGACCCGTTGCCGATCATCCGCGATCGCGGCGTCGGCCGCGACTGGCTGAAGCGGATGGGGTTCAAGGGATAACCTTGCGACGCCTTACCCCGGATCGACGCCGCCCATGCGGCAGACCTCGCGCCATTCTTCCGGCGTCACCGGCTGCACCGAAAGCCGGCCGAGGCGCACCAGCGCCATGTCCTGGAGCTTCGGATTGGCCTTGATGTCGGCCAGGGTCGGCGGGTTCGGCACGTCGCGCACGGCGCGGATGTCGACACATTCCCAGCGCGGATCGTCGGTCGTGGTGTCGTGATGGGCCAGCGCGCACACCTCGGCGATGCCGACGATGTTCAGCCCTTCATTGGAATGGTAGAAGAAACCAAGGTCGCCGACCTGCATCGCCTTCATGTTGTTGCGGGCGGCATAGTTGCGCACGCCATCCCACTGCGTTCCCTTGGCGCCGAGCTTCTTCAGTGCATCGAAGGAGAACTTGAACGGCTCGGACTTGAACAGCCAGTAGTTCATGCGAATAGCGTCCCCTCAGGCATCGGCCGGCTTGTTGAACACCCAGGTCCACGGCAGGACCTCGACGCTGTCGAACAGACCGGCCCTGGCGTAGGGATCACTTGCGGCCACCGCTTCCGCTTCGGCCTGACCCGCCGCCTCGATCATCACCAGACTGCCGATCGACTTGCCCTCGGCATCGAGGAACGGCCCGGCGAAGGCGAGCTTCCTGTCGGCGATCAAGCCGTTGATGAACTCGACGTGCTTCGGCCGCGTCTCCATGCGCACGTTGAGCGCGCCGGGCTTGTCCTTGCAGATCAGTGCGAACAGCATTCCTTGCTCCTAGTCCTCTGTCTTGAGCGGCCGGCTCATCAGCGCGGCGACGGCGTCGTTGATGCTGACGGCGCCGTCCAGGATGGCGGCGACGGCGGCGATGATCGGTGCATCGATGGCCTGCTCGGCCGTGATGCGGGCGGCGATCGCGGCGGTCGGCACGCCCTCGGCCAGCGGCCGGCCGGTCAGCGCCTCGCCGCGTCCCAGCGCCAGCCCGTAGGCGAAGTTGCGCGACTGGACCGAGGAACAGGTCAAAAGCAGGTCGCCGAGGCCCGACAGGCCCATCAGCGTTTCCGGCCGGGCGCCGAAGGTGGCGCCGATGCGGCGCAGCTCGGCGAAGCCGCGGGTCACCATGGCGGCCTGCGCGCTGGCGCCGAGTTCGGCGCCGGTGACGGCGCCGGCGGCGATGGCGAAGACGTTCTTCAGCGCCCCGCCGATCTCGACGCCGGTGACGTCGTCGCTGGAATAGCAGCGCAGGTTGAGCGCCGAGAAGCGCTGCGCCAAATCGACGGCAAGGTTCTCCTGCCCGGCGGCGACGACGACGGCGGTGGGCAGACCGCGTGCCACGTCGGTGGCGAAGCTCGGGCCGGACAGGACGGCCACCGGATTGCCTGGTAATATCTCGGTGACGATGGAGGAGAGCAGCGCGCCGGTCTCGCGTTCGATGCCCTTGGCGCACAGAACCAGCGGGACGTCCGCCGGCATATGCGGCTTCGCCTTGCCCAGCACGCCGCGCAGCGACTGCGCCGGCACCACCGCCAGAACGCAATCGGCACCGGCCAGGGCGGTGCCGATGTCGGTCGTGGCGGCGATGCCGTGCTCGATCGGGATGCCGGGCAGGTAGCGAGGGTTTTCGCCGCGGCTTATCGCCTCGACGGTTTCGCCATCGCGTGCCCACAGGCTGACGGCATGGCCGGCGCGCAGCATGGCCAGCGCCAGCGCGGTGCCCCAGGCACCGCCGCCCAGCACGGCAACGCGAAAACCGTCACTCATGCCTTGGCTCCCCGGCGACCCGAGCCGACGACAGGCGTCGAGACGCCGTCCAAGGGCCAGCGCGAGCGCGGCACGAAAGCGAAGGCATCGTCGTCGGTGTCGGCAAGGCCGGCGCGCAACCGCTCGATGCCGGCCCAGGCGATCATGGCGGCATTGTCGGTGCACAGTTTCAGCGGCGGCGCGACGAAGCGGAAGCCGGCGTCGCGGCACAGCGCCTCCAGTGTCGCCTTGATCGTGCGGTTGGCGGCGACGCCGCCGGCAACGACCAGCGCCGGTGCCTTCATGTCCGGAAACTCGGCCCGAAAACGCTCCAGCGCGCGGCGTACCCGATCTTGCAGCGCGTCGGCGACGGCGGCCTGGAAGGAAGCGCAGATGTCGGCGACGTCGCGGTCCGTCAGCGGCGCGATGGCACTGGCGGCCTGCCGCACGGCGGTCTTCAGGCCGGAAAAGGAGAAATCCGGTTGCGCCGCCCCCTTCATCGGGCGTGGGAAGGTGAAGCGGGCGGCGTCGCCCTTCTCGGCCGCTTTCTCGACGTTCGGGCCGCCCGGATAGGGCAGGCCGAGCATCTTGGCGGTCTTGTCGAAAGCCTCGCCCAGCGCATCGTCGACGGTCGTCGCCCAACGCTGGTAGTCGCCGACGCCGGCGACGCGCACGATCTGGGTGTGACCGCCCGAAACGAGCAGCAGCAGGTACGGGAATTCCAGTCCGTCGGTCAGGCGCGCCGTCAGCGCATGGCCTTCCAGATGGTTGATCGCCAGCAACGGCTTGCCGGCGGCGGCGGCGATGGCCTTGGCCGTCATCAGGCCGACGATCAGCCCGCCGACGAGGCCGGGACCGGCGGTGGCGGCGACGGCATCGATTTCGGAGAGGTCCGTGCCGGCGTCGGCAAGGGCGGCCTCGACGATGCCGTCCAGCGCCTCGACATGGGCGCGCGCGGCGATCTCCGGCACGACCCCGCCGAACGCCGCGTGCTCGGCGATCTGCGACAGGACCACGTTAGAGCGGATTTCGGACGCGCCGCTGTCGAACGTGACGACGGAGGCCGCCGTCTCGTCGCAACTCGTCTCGATGCCCAGAACGCGGATCAATTCGTCGCTACCCTCGATGATTGCCCGGCAAGGCAATCCCCGATAGGACAGGCCGAGCATCCCGGGGGTTACCATGGACCGCGAGCCATGCAAACTGTCTTGAAGATCGGAACGCGCGGCAGCCTGCTGGCGCTGGCGCAGGCGCACGAGACGCGGGCGCGGCTGATGGCGGCGCACGGCCTCGCCGAAGACGCGTTCGAGATCGTGCCGATCACCACCAGCGGCGACCGCATCCAGGACCGCGCGCTGGCGGAGGCCGGTGGCAAGGGCCTGTTCACCAAGGAAATCGAGGAGGCGCTGCTTGCCGGCCGCATCGACATCGCCGTGCATTCCTCCAAGGACATGCCGACGGTGTTGCCGGACGGGCTGGAGCTTTCCACCTTCCTGCCGCGCGAGGACGCCCGCGACGTTTTCATCGGCAAGGCGGCGGCGCGCATTGCCGACCTGCCCGCCGGCGCGAAGGTCGGTTCGTCGTCGCTTCGCCGCCAGGCGCTGATCCGTCGCATGCGGCCGGATCTCGACGTGGTGCTGTTCCGCGGCAACGTGCAGACGCGCCTGCGCAAGCTGGAGGAGGGGGTAGCGGACGGCACCATCCTGGCGCTCGCCGGCCTGAAGCGGCTTGGGCTGGCGCATATCGCCACCGACGTCATGCCGCTCGACGCCTTTCCGCCGGCGCCCGGGCAGGGCGCCATCGGCATTGAAAGCCGTATCGGCGACACGCGGACGATCGATCTGCTGGCGGCCATCCATGACGTGCCGACCGGGCAGGCTTTGGCCTGCGAACGGGCCTTCCTCGCCGCGCTCGACGGTTCCTGCCGCACGCCGATCGCCGGTTATGCGACGGTCACGGACGGCGCACTGGCGTTTTCCGGCCTGATCGCCATGCCGGACGGCAGCGAAGAACACGCCGTCGCCGCTGCCGGGCCGGCGCAGGATGCCGCCGCCACCGGTGCTGCGGCCGCAGCCGAGGTGCGGGCCAAGGCCGGTCCCGCCTTCTTTGAAAGGCTGAACCTGACATGCGCCGGGTCCTGGTGACGCGGCCCGAACCGGGCGCGACGCGTACCGCAGGACGGCTCAGGCAACTGGGGTTCGAACCGCTCGTCCTGCCGCTTTCGGCGACGAAGCCGCTGGCCGTGGACGGCGCGGCGGTGCCGGACGATGCGGCGGCGGTCGCCGTCACCAGTGCCAATGCGCTGCGTCATGCGCCGCCCGAGCTGATCGGCAGGCTGGCGGCGCTTGCCTGCCATGCGGTGGGCGAGCGGACGGCGGCGGCCGCGCAGGCCGTCGGCTTTCATGCCGTGGAAGCCGGGCCGGGCGACGCTGCAGGGCTGGCCGAGGCGATCGCAGCCCAGCTTGCCGGCAAACGGCTTGTCTATCTTTGCGGGCGCGAGCGGTTTCCCCTGTTCGAAGACCGTCTGGCGGAGGCCGGCGTGCGGATCACGGCGATCGAAACCTACGATACGGTCGCGGTCGAGCCCCCGGACGCTACGGCCCTTTCCCTGCTTGGCGGGCGGCCGGCCGATGCCGTCCTGCTCTATTCGGTCAAGGCGGCAGAAGCGGCGGCGAGGCTCGTGCGCCATACCGCCCTGATGCCGGTTCTGGCGAATGCCGCCGTGTTTTCCCTGTCGGCCCGCATCGACGCCGCTTTCCGGGTTGCCGGCGGCGACGGCAAGGGCGCGAGGCATGTCGCGGCGACGCCCGACGAGGAGGCGTTGATGGCGCTGTTGCGGGCGAAAGGATAGGGCTGGTCATCACGCCGCCCCTTTTCACCGCTTGGTGGTGTGCTATTGCCTTTGACAAGCCATCCCTGCCGCCTGGCGGCCGAGACGAAAGCGGAGCCCGAGCATGGTCAAGACGCCGAAAACGCGCCATTCCAAGCAGCATCGCCAGCCGGTGACCATCGAACTGGAGCCGGGCGAAGTCTCGCGCGTCGACGACGGCGACAAGGACACGGCCGATGTTCAGGCGCCTGACAACGTGCCGGAACAGGAAACGCCGCGCGCCGAATCAGCCGATTTCGAGCCTTGGGAGCATAAGGAGACGGCCTCGCCCGAGGCAGACCGGACGGCCGCGCCGGACGAGCCCGCGTCACGTTATGCCTCCGACTACGGTTTCGCAGAGCAGCCGACGAAAGAGACGACCGAGGAACTGGCGGGCAACGGCGAGGAGGGGGGCACCGGCGACAGGCCCGCCGGCCGGGCCGGGCCGTCTTCGCCGCGCGACGGTGCGCTCGGCCGTGTCGGCGCAGGCGTGATCGGCGGCCTCATCGCGCTTCTCGGCGCCGGGGCGTTGCAATATGCGGGCCTGCTCGGCGCGCCGGGCGGCAATGCCGGCGGTGATCTCGGCGGCCAGATCGCGGCGCTGAAGGGGGAACTCGCTGCCCTGAAGAACAGCGGGGGCAACGGCACCGGCACCCGCATCGACGGCCTGTCGGCCGCGCTCGACCAGGTGAAGGCCGACGTCGTGACGCTGAAAGCGGCGTTGGATTCGGGCCAGGGCGGCGACAACGCCGATCTTGCCGCGCTGTCCGACAAGGTAGCCGGCCTCGAGAAGGCGGTGGCGGGGCTCGGCCAGGGCGCAGATGCCCAGCCGGTGGATCTCGGGCCCGTCAATCAGAAGCTGGGCGAACTGGAAGCCCAGCTCAAATCGACCGGCGATGTGGCCGGCGAACAGCAATCGAAACTCGCCGCGCTCGAACAATCTCTCTCGCAACTCTCGGCTAAGGTTGAGGCGCAGGCATCGCAGCCCAAGATCGCGCTCGCCATCGCCGCCGCCGCGCTGAAGTCGGCGCTCGACCGCGGGGCGCCATTCGCGGCCGAACTCGACACCTTCGCCGCCATCGCGCCCGATGCACCCGAGATCGCCGCCTTGCGCGCCTATGCCGACAAGGGTGTTCCGACCCGCGCGGCGATTGCCGGCGACGTGGACGCGGCCGCCAATGCCATGGTCGCGGCCGCAAAGCCCGTCGATCCGAATGCCGGCATCTTCCAGCGGCTCATGTCCAGCGCCGAATCACTGGTCGAGGTGAGGCCCATCGGCGCGGTCGAGGGCAAGGGGGTGCCGGAAACGGTGGCGCGCCTGGAGGTGGCGGTGAACCAGGGCGACTATGCCAAGGCACTGGCCGAATACGACACGCTGCCCGAAGCTGCCAAGGCCGCCGGCGCCGGTTTCGCGGGCAAGCTCAAGGCGCGGCTCGATGTCGAAGCGCAGCTCGACGCGCTGATCTCCGGCGCGATGAAGGCGTAGAATATGATCCGCATCCTGTTCTTCCTCATCGTCGTCTTCGCTCTGGGGCTGGGCTTCTCCTGGCTGGCCGACCGGCCGGGCCAGATGGTCGTGACCTTCGCCGGCTATCAGTATCAGGTCAGCCTGATGGTCGCCGCCGTGGCGGTGGTCGCGGTGGTGGCGGCGGCGATGATCCTGTGGTGGCTGCTGAAGTCGCTGTGGAACAGCCCCTATACGATCACGCGCTACTTCCGCGTGCGGCGGCGCGATCGCGGCTACCAGGCGCTGTCGACCGGCATGATCGCCGCCGGCGCGGGCGACGCCGCACTGGCGCGCAAGAAGACGAAGGAAGCGGCCAAACTGATCCGCTCCGACCAGGAGCCGCTGATCCACCTGCTGGACGCACAAGCCTCGCTGCTGGAAGGCGACCACGACGGTGCGCGGAAAAAATTCGAGGCCATGCTGGACGATCCGGAGATGCGGCTGCTCGGCCTGCGCGGGCTTTACCTCGAAGCCGAGCGGCTGGGTGACCGCAATGCCGCGCGCCACTATGCAGGGCGTGCGGCCGCAGCCGCACCGCAACTCGGCTGGGCTGCCGATTCGACCGTCGAGGAACTGGCCCAGCGCGGCGACTGGGACGCCGCGCTGAAGATCGTCGAAGCGCAGAAATCGACCCGGCAGATCGAGCCCGCCGTCGCCAACCGGCGCCGCGCCGTGCTGTTGACGGCCAAGGCCGAGGCGCTGTTCGACGCCGACTTCAATGCAGCTAAGGCGGCGGCACTAGAGGCCAACCGGCTGGCGCCCGACTTCGCGCCGGCGGCGGCCGTCGCGGCCCGGGCGCTGTTCCGGAACAACGACGTGCGCAAGGGCTCGAAGGTGCTGGAAGCGGCCTGGCAGGCCGAGCCGCATCCCGAGGTCGCCGAGCTTTACATCCATGCCCGGCCCGGCGATGCGGTCAACGACCGGCTGGCGCGTGCGCGCAAGCTTCAGGAGATGAAGAAGAACAACGCCGAATCCTCGCTTGCCGTGGCGCGCGCGGCACTCGACGCGCAGGATTTCGCGACTGCCCGGCACGAGGCCGAGGCGGCCATCCGCATGGACCGGCGCGAGGGCGCCTATCTGCTGCTTGCCGACATCGAGGAAGCCGAGACGGGCGACCAGGGCAAGGTGCGACAGCTTCTCGGCAAGGCCGTCAGGGCGCCGCGCGATCCCGCCTGGGTCGCCGACGGGGTGGTTTCGGAGCGCTGGGCGCCGGTATCGCCGGTCACCGGGCGCCTCGACGCGTTCGAATGGCGCGCGCCGGCGGAACGTCTCGGCCGTCTCATCGAGGCCGGGGACGGCGAAGACGCTGCGAAGCCGGTGCTGGCGCCGCCATCCAAGGCGAGCGGCGGGGATAGGCCGATCGACGGTCATGCGGCCGAGATCGTCGTCGAAAAGCAGGCGGAAACCTCGCCCGGATCGGCAGGCGAGGCGGCTGCGGCGGCCGTCGCGGTCGCGCCGGATGCTCCCGCCGACAGGCGCGACGATCAGGCGCGCGCGCCCGACGATCCGGGGGTGGAGCCCGAGGAGGAAGCGGAAAAGGCGCCGCGCCGGTTCCGTTTATTTTGATTTTCCTGCAACCATCGCGCTAACTACACTTCATCTCGCTCTCCTTTCGGCCTGAACGGGAACGATCCATGTTCGAACGCGTGCTGTCTTTTCTGAAGGATTTGCCCGGAGGCGGCGCCGGGCCGCGTGCGGACGACGACGCCCGCATCGCCGCCGCCGCCCTGCTCTTTCACGTCATGGACGCCGACGGCATTCGCCAGGATACCGAATGGGAACGCTTCAAGCAGATTCTGGGCGAGACCTATGCGGTGCGCGGCGAGGATCTCGACCGTCTGGCCCGAGCCGGCGAGAAGGCCGACAACGAGGCCGTCGATCTCTATGCCTTCACCAGCGTGCTCAAGCGCCATCTCGACGCTGACGGCCGCAGGGCGTTCGTCACGCTGCTGTGGGAGATGGTCTATGCCGACGGCGAGCTGCACGAACTGGAGGACAATGTCGTGTGGCGGGTCGCCGAGCTGATCGGCGTCGAGCGGCGCGACCGCATCGCGGCGCGGCAGGAAGTCGCCGCGAGGATGCCGGTCGCCAGAGGTGCGTCCAGCGACGAATAGATTTGCAGACAATTCCACGATCATGCCGCCCTCAAGCCGACCGAAAATCCTCATCGTCCTGCATCAGGAAAATTCCAGCCCCGGACGGGTCGGGCAGATGCTGGTGGAAGGCGGCTTCGACCTCGACATCCGCCGCCCGCCGCTCGGCGACGCATTGCCCGAGACGCTCGACGGCCATGCCGGCGCCGTCGTCTTCGGCGGCCCGATGAGCGCCAACGACGGCGACGAGTTCGTCAAGCGCGAGACGGACTGGCTGGCGGTGCCGCTGAAGGAGAACCGCCCGTTTCTCGGAATCTGCCTCGGCGCGCAGATGCTGGCCAACCATCTCGGCGGCAAGGTCGAGGGCCACGGCGAGGGACTGGTCGAGATCGGCTGGTATCCTATCAAGGCGACGGAGGCGGGCCGGGCGCTCATGCCCTGGCCCGAAATGGTCTACCAGTTCCATCGCGAAGGCTTTTCCCTGCCGAAGGACGCGACGCTGCTTGCCACCGCCGAGACCTATCCCAACCAGGCATTCCGCTATCGCGACAATGCCTGGGGCATCCAGTTCCACGCCGAGCTGACGCGCCTGATGATGCATCGCTGGGTGGTGCGCGGTGCCCATCGCTTCACCCTGCCCGGCGCGCAGCCCGGCCGCGACCACCTCGGCGGCCGGCTGATCTGGGACATGCACCTGAAACGCTGGCTGGGCGACCTGCTGACGACGGTGTTCGGGAAGGTGAGGCAATAAGGCAATAAGGCAGTAGGTGCTCGCTTCTCACTTATTGCCTTATTGCGCTACCGCCCTACTGCCCTCCTCGTGTTCTCTCCCGTCCAGCCGCCGCACCTTGCGCAGGTGCGGGAACAGCACCGCCCACAGGCCGGCGACCGCGACCGCGCCGACGCCGCCGATCACCACCGCCGGCACGGTGCCAATGAGGGCGGCCAGCGTGCCGGCGCGGAATTCGCCGACCTCGTTGGAGGCGCCGACGAAGACCTGGTTGACGGCGTTGACACGGCCGCGCACCTCGTCCGGCGTCCACAGCTGGATCAGCGTCTCGCGCACGTAGACGCTGATCATGTCGGCCGCGCCCATCAGCGCAAGGGCCGCGATCGACAGCCACGGAATGGCCGAGACGCCGAAGACGACGGTCAGCGCCCCCCACAGTATGACGGCGATGAGCATCAGGACGCCGGCATGGTTGCGGATCGGGTGTCCGGCCAGCCACACCGCGACGAAGACGGCGCCGAGGCCCGGCGCCGAGCGCAGCAGGCCGAGCCCCCATGGACCGAGGACGAGAATGTCGCGGGCATAGACCGGCAGGAGTGCGGTGGCGCCGGACAGGAGAACGGCGAATAGATCGAGCGAGATGGCGCCGAGCACCACCTTCTCGCTCCAGATGTAGCGGAAGCCGGCGAACAGCGTCTCCAGTTCGGGGCTTTCGGTGTGGTTGCGCTGGGCGGGTTTGGCAATGGCGAAGATGAGCAGCGTGGCGGCGAGCATGAGGGCGGCCGCGCTGCCGTAGGCGACCCTCTCCGACAGACCGTAGAGCAGGCCGCCGGCGACCGGGCCGACGATGTTGGCCGTCTGCCAGGCGGAGGAGTTCCAGGCGACGGCGTTAGCAAAGTCTTGCGGCGGGACGAGATTGGCGACCAGCGAGGACGACGCCGGCCCGTAGAAGGCGCGCGCGATGCCGAATACCGCCAGCACGGCGAAGATCGGCAACGGGCTCGTCAGCTCGCCGCTCGACACCAGGACCAGCAGGACAAGCGCGCAGCCCATCTCCAATGCCGAAGCTATACCCATGACGAGGCGGCGGCCGAAGCGGTCGGAGACCGCGCCCGTCACCAGAACCAGCAGAAGCGAAGGCAGGAACTGGATGATGCCGACGATGCCGAGGTCGAAGGGGTCGCGGGTCAGGTCGTAGATCTGCCAGCCGACGGCGACCGAGACGATCTGCGCGGCGAAGGTGGTGAGGAAGCGCGCCGCCCAGTAGGCCCTGAACGGGCGATGGCTGAAGGCGGCGAACCGGGCGGCGGATGTCGTCTCGGTATCTGGCGTCATGAAAAGCGAAAGGCCCCGTTGCGTCCGACGATGGCCGGCGGGGCACTTCCGCAGCGGGCGCTGGTCCGACCAACACCGCCTTTAGCGCAAATCCGAATGCGATGCGCGCGAAAAATGTCGGCCCTGTCGCTATCTCCGGCTTGCATCCTCGAAGCCGGTCAGCACGCCGACGGCGTTGACGCCGATCTCGTCCACCGCGTAGCCGCCTTCCATGATGAACAGCGTCGGCAGGCCGAGTTTCGCGATGCGGCGGCCGATCGCCGGATAGTCGGCGCTCTTGAGCTTGAACTGGCTGATCGGGTCCTTCTCGAAAGTGTCGACGCCGAGCGACACCACCACCACGTCCGGCGCGTAGGCCGCGAGCTTGCCGCAGGCGTCGTCGAGCGCGGCGCTCCATGTCTCGAACGTCGTGCCGAACGGCATCGGATAGTTGAGGTTGAAGCCCTCGCCGGCGCCTTCGCCCTTCTCGTCGGCGTGGCCGAGGAAGAAGGGATATTCGACCATCGGGTCGGCGTGCAGGTTGAGCACCTGCACGTCGCCGCGCGCATAGAAGATCTGCTGGGTGCCGTTGCCGTGGTGGTAATCGACATCGAGGATGGAGACGCGCGCAGCACCCTGGTCGCGATACGATTGCGCGACGACTGCGGCGTTGTTGATGTAGCAATAGCCGCCCATGAAGGTGTCGCCGGCGTGATGGCCCGGCGGGCGGCAGAGCGCGAAGGCGGTGCGCTCGCCGTTCTTGACCAGCGCCGCGGCCGTCAGCGCCACCTCGTAGGAGGATTTTATCGCATCCCAGGTGCCTTTCACAAAGGGCGCGCCGGCATCGAAGGAATAGAAGCCGAGCAGCGCGTCTATGGTCTCGGGCCGCACGTCGCCGCGCAGGCCGCGCGTCGGCCAGGTAAAGGGAATGGCCGAGCCGGACCGGCCCGATTCCTCCCAGGCCGGATAGATCGTCGGCAGGAAGTCGATGTAGTCGGCACGGTGCACGCGCCTGGCGGCGGCGAGGTCGTGCGGCTCGGGCGCCAGGATCGGCCCCAGCTTCTCGCTTTCGACGCGGGCACGGATGATCTCGGCACGCGATGGCTTCTCGAAGCCGGGCATCAGTTCCCCGGAATTCAGTTCCATGGTGCCGGCATGCCCGGCGTGGAGCGGCGAATAGACGGTCTTCATGAAATCCTTCCGTGCGTTGTTATCCGGAGCCTAGCCGCAGGGCGGTGCCGTGGGCAAGCCGCTGGGCCAAGCGCAGGAGGCTTGCTGGACCCGCTTTGGCTCGTCTAGCCTCATCCCGGTCTCCACCAGCGAAGGAAACAGCCATGAGCGGAAGCCCGGACCTGATCGTCGTCAACGGCCGGGTGCTGACCATGGACGAGGACCATCCGGCCGCCGAAGCGATTGCCGTCCGCGACGGACGGATCGTGGCGGTCGGCGACAGCAAGGCGATCGCGGCGCTCAAGGGGCCGGCGACGCGGGTCATCGACGCGCAGGGCGGCTCGGTCGTTCCGGGTTTCATCGAAGCGCACATGCACCTTTTCTCGGGCGCGGCGGAACTCGCACACCTCCAGCTCGCCGGTCTGCATGGTTTCGATGCCCTGCGCGACGCCATCCGCGCCTATGCCGCCGAGCGACCGGACGCTCCGATGCTGGTCGGGCAAGGCGTCGACTACAGCGTGCTCGGCGCCGAGCGGGTAACGCGCCACCATCTCGATGCTATCCTGCCGGATCGGCCATTCTGCATGGCCGCTCCCGACCATCATACCGTGTGGGCCAACACGAAGGCCCTGGAAGCGGCCGGCATCCTGCACGGGCGCACGCTCGGGCCGGGAAACGAGATCGTCATCGGCGAGGACGGGCTGGCCAATGGCGAGCTGCGCGAGGGCGAGGCGTTCGGGCCGGTGCTGGCGCTGGCCGGCGAGGAGCGCGTGCGGCTGGGCCTTTCGACCGGCGGCGAGCCGGATCCGGCGCCGTCGGCGTCGGAACGGGCCGCCGACCGCGACATCATGCGGCGCGGTCTGGCGTGGTGCGCCAGGCACGGCATCACTTCGATCCAGAACATGGACGGCAATCTCTACCAGCTCGAGCTTCTGGCCGAGATCGAGGCCGAGGAGGGACTGCCCTGCCGGATCAGGATCCCGTTCCATTTCAAGAACTTCATGGACCTGTCGATGCTCGATAAGGCCTCCATGATGGCCGAGCGGTACCGTTCGGAATGGCTGGCCTCGGGCATGGTCAAGGTGTTTTTCGACGGCGTGCTGGATTCCTGGACGGCGGTGATGCTGGAACCCTATGCCGATCGGCCGGACTGGTTAGGCGAGCCGCTATTCTCGCCCGAACGTTTCAAGGAGCTTGCCGTCGCGATCGACAGGCGCGGCCTGCAGATCGCCGTGCATTCGATCGGCGACGGCGCGGTGCGCGCGGTGCTCGACGGCTACGAGGCGGCGCGCAAGGCCAACGGCGCGCGAGACAGTCGCCACCGGGTCGAGCACATCGAGGTGATTTCCGCCGCCGACGTGCCGCGTTTTGCCGAACTTGGAGCCATCGCCTCCATGCAGCCGCCGCACCCGCCGGGCGCGATGGGCTTTCCGCTGGAGCCGACCGTTTCGCGCATCGGCCGGGCGCGCTGGCCGCTCTCCTACGCTTGGCGCACGCTGAAGGATGCCGGCGCGCACGTCGTCTTCGCTTCCGACTGGCCGGTCTCGCCGATCGATCCGATCCGCGGCATGCAGGCGGCGATGCTGCGCAAGCGGTGGGCCGAAAGCGATCCCGACCAGAGTTTCTCGCTGATGGAGGCGCTCGCCGCCTATACGGTCGAGGGAGCGTATGCCGAGTTCGCAGAGACCGCCAAGGGACGGCTGAAACCCGGCTTCATGGCCGACCTCGTCGTGCTGTCCGCCGACATCGAGGCGACGGCGCCGGAGGCTTTGCACGACGTGCGGCCGCTCGTGACGATCTGTGGCGGCAAGGTGACTTACGAAGGATGAACCCTTTTGAGGCGGCGCCGCCGCTTCAGGAAGTGAGCGCGCTCCGCTCGATCAGGAAGCGGTGGCCGCCGTCCTGGGCTGTCGTCTCGACCAACCGGTGGCCTGCCTCGGCACAGAAAGCGGGAATGTCGATAACGGCGAGCGGGTCGGTCGTCTCCAGCTGGAGAAGGCTGCCAGGCGCCATGGCGGCCAGCTTCTTGCGGGCCTTCAGCACGGGCAGGGGACAGTTCAACCCCCTGAGGTCATAGTAAAAGGGCGGTGCCAAGGCGGCAGCGCTAGATCGCCGTGCATCCTAGCGGATGCAGGGTGGCGATCTATCCTTTTGTTTGAGCATCGGGTTTTCCCGAAAATCGGTTCCCACTTTTCGGTCCGATGCACTAGCCGCCGAACAGGCCGAGCAGGCGCTTCCTGACCTTGGAAACCATGTTGCCGTCGCTCGACGCCGTCTGGGTGACGGGCTCCTGCGGTGCGGCCTGCTCCGGCGGCACGACGGCGATGGCGTTCGCCTTGCCGGCCTTCTTCGCCGCCTTTTCCTCGGCGATGCGCTGCTTCTCGGCTTCCTTCGCGGCCTTGGCGGCGGCGATCGCCTGAGCCTTTTCCTCAGCGGCCTTCTTCGCGGCGGCCTTCTCGGCATCGAGCGCAGCCATCTTGCGGCCGAGCGGCGAATCGATGCGGCCCATGCGTGTCGTCGTCTCGACCACGGTGCCGTCGGACTTCAGCGAGGGCGGGTCCATCGTGACGCGCTCGCCGCGTGCGCGGCGCTTCGACCAGTCGGCCACAAGTGCCGCTTCCTTGGTGCCGAGAATGGTCGGCTTGGGGGCGGGATTGGAGCTGTTCAAAGCACTGGCGAAGGCGGCGTCGTATTTGCTCTGGTACTGTGAATAGGCGACCTTGAGCGCATCGGGCTGCGCGGAAGCCGGGCATGCGCCGCTCGGATTGAAGGTCGTGCCTTCCGGCGCCACCTGGTTGAAGACGTAGCGCTTCTCGCACACGTCCACCTTCGGCGGCACCTTGGTGATCTCGAAATTGTCGTAGCCGACCTTCAGCATCTTCCAGAACTCGTAGTTCGGGTCGTTGCGGTAGCGCGCCATATTGGCGGCGGTCATGCGGAAGGGGAAGGCCTGGATCTGGAACTCGGTCTGGCCGCCCTGGAAGGCGTCGCGGCCGAAGGCGTAGATTTCCTCGATCTGCGGGTCGTTCATCGAATAGCAGCCCGACGACGAGCAGGCGCCGTGCACCATCAGGTTGGAGCCGGTGCGGCCGTTGGCGCGGTCATAGGCGTTGGGATAGCCGATGTTGAAGGCGAGGTGATAACCGGAGCGCGGGTTCATCTGCGAGGGACGGACCGTGTAGAAGCCTTCCGGCGCCTGGCGGTCGCCTTCGGTGAATTTCGGCCCCAGCTTGCCCGACCATTTGCAGATCGGATAGCTGGCGATGATGTCGTAGCGGCCGTTGGTCTTCTGCTTCCAGATCTCGACGGTGTTCTCTTCCTTGAAGATACGCGCCATGATCGGCGCGTTCTTGTTCATGCCCTTGGCCCGCATCTCGGCGATAATCTTGGCCGGGAGCTGCTTGTTGGCATGCTGCGGGGCAAAGTCCTGCACGGACGATTCGGTGCAGCCGGCTACGCCGAGGGCGGCGATCACAAGTGCGGAACGGGCGAGCTTGGCGAACATCGGTCTGCTGATCGTCTTCTTCATCTAAGGCAACGGGCCGGGTTTCCGGTTCCGTCGGATATCCACGGAACCCTAGGCTCGTTAACCTTGAAATTTCCTTACCGCAGGTCCGGCGTCCCCGCTCCTGCCGTCACCCCATAGTGCCGAAAGCGACGGCAATTTTGTGGCATCGCCACGCATTGCGGCCACAATTTCGCACGCGAGGCGCGAAAACGTTGTTCTCTAGAGAGTGCGGCCCATCGCCAGGTACTTCTCGCGGCGCTGCTCGCGGAAATCGGCGTTGGAGCCGGCGAATTCCTTCAGCGTGCGCGCGACGAGGTCGCCGGTCGCCTTGATCACCGTGTCCGGGGCGCGGTGGGCGCCACCCATCGGTTCGGGCACGATGGCGTCGATCACCTTCAGCTCAAGCAGGTCCTGCGCGGTGATGCGCATGTTGTTGGCGGCGTCCTTCGAACGGGTCGAATCGCGCCACAGGATGGAGGCTGCCGCTTCCGGCGAAGCGACGCAGTACATGGCGTGTTCGAGCATGTAGACGCGGTTGGCGGTGGCGATCGCAATGGCGCCGCCGGAGCCGCCTTCGCCGATCACCACCGAGACGGACGGCACCTTGATTGTCAGGCAGGCGGAGATGGAACGGGCGATGGCCTCGGCCTGGCCGCGCTCCTCCGCCTCGACGCCGGGATAGGCGCCGGCGGTGTCGACCAGTGTGACGACGGGGATGCCGAAGCGGTCGGCCAGTTCCATGATGCGCACGGCCTTGCGGTAGCCGTCGGGCATGGCCATGCCGAAATTGTGCTTGAGCCGGCTCGCGGTGTCGGAGCCCTTCTCCTGGCCGATGACGGCGACCGGCTCGCCGCGGAAGCGGGCGAAGCCGCCGACGATCGCCTGGTCCTCGCCGAAGGTACGGTCGCCCGCCAGCGGGGCGAAGTCGGTGAACAGGCCCTTGACGTAGTCGAGGCAGTGCGGCCGGTCGGGATGGCGCGCCACCTGCACCTTCTGCCACGGCGTCAGCGCCTTGTAGACGTCGCGCAGCGCGTCGCGCGAGCGCTTCTCCAGGCGGGCGATCTCGTCGGCGACATCGACGGCCTCGCCGCTTTCGGCAAGCTTCTTCAGCTCGATGATCTTGCCTTCAAGGTCGGCGACGGGTTTTTCGAAGTCGAGGTAATTGTACATTGGCAAACGGACCGGTGCGCGCGAAGGACGGCGGGACAATGGCTGCGGAAAGCTGAAAAAGCCGTTTCCGAGGGCCTCACATAGCGGGCGCAGGCCTAGTCGGCAAGCGGATGGTGCTCGGTGACCAGCTTCACCAGCCGTTCCTCCAGCACATGGGTGTAGATCTGCGTGGTCGAGATGTCGGCATGGCCGAGAAGCTGCTGTACGGCGCGCAGGTCGGCGCCGTTCTGCAAAAGATGGCTGGCGAAGGCGTGGCGCAGGACATGCGGCGACAGGTTGGCTGAAGCGATGCCGGTGCGCGCCGCCAGCCCCTTCAGGTCGCGCGCGAAGACCTGGCGGGCGAGATGGCCGCTGTCGGAGGCGGCCGGGAAAAGGAACGGGCTTTCGGCGAAGGCGGGCACCGCCGCCCTTGCCGCAAGCCAAGCCCGCATGGCGGCGCGCGCCTTGGCCGACAGCGGCACCATGCGCTCCTTGTTCCCCTTGCCGCGCACCATGAAGAAGCGGTCGTCGCGCTGCGCCACCGTCACCGGCAGGCCGACCAGTTCGGAAACGCGCAGGCCGGTGGCGTAGAGCACCTCGACCAGCGCATGCAGGCGCAGAGCCGCCAGCCGGTCGGCCTGCTCCGGGTCGGCGGCCTCCCGTGCCGCGCGGTCGAGCAGGCGGCCGGTCTCGGCCTCGCTCATGACCTTGGGCAGCGGCCTGCCCTTCTTCGGGCTGTCGAGCGTGCCGGTCGGGTCGTCGCCGCGCAGGCCCTCGGCATAGAGGAACTTGAAGAACTGGCGCAGCGCCGACAGTTTGCGCGCCTGCGAGGTCGGCGCGAAGCCGCGCGCGGCCATGCCGTCGAGATAGGTGCGGATGGCATCGGAGGAGGCGTCGGCGAGGTTTCCGGCGATGGTTTCGGCTGCGTCATCGAGGTCGCGGCGATAGCCGGCCAGCGTGTTCTCGGCCGCGCCGCGCTCGGCGCTCATCATTTCCAGGAAGGCCTCGATGCGGGCGGCGCTCTTCATTGAGACTGTTTCGGGGCGAGCTTTTCCGGCGGGATGCGCACGGAAAGCTCCGCCTGCTTCGGGTTGACGAACATCACCAGCGCGAACATGGCGCCATAGGCGATGCCAGCTAGCACGGCCACGGTGACGACAAAGCGGAACAGGGTGGGCATCGCGTTTCGTTCGTCCGCCTTGCTGGGCCTTCCTTGAGGGTCGTGCCGTTATGGGACGCCTCGCCGGCCATTTCAAGGCTGTTGGGGCGGCGTCCGACAAGCCGCCTCTGCTTGACGAAGCCGGCCTTTTCATGTCGATACGCCGGCAGGATGACCACGCAAACCGCCCTTTCGCCGATACTGGACCATGCCACGCTGCGGGAGCGGCTGGGCACGCGCTCGGTCGTCTTCGTCGGCCTGATGGGCGCCGGCAAGACGGCGATCGGCCGCAAGGTGGCCGGCATGCTCGGCCTTCCCTTCATCGACAGCGACCATGAGATCGAAGCTGTGTCGCGCATGACCATTCCCGACCTGTTCGAACGCTATGGCGAGGCCGAGTTCCGCGCGCTGGAACAGCGCGTCATCCATCGGCTCCTCACGGAGAACGGCCCGCAGGTGCTGTCCACCGGCGGCGGCGCCTTCATGAACGAACAGACGCGTGAGGCGATCGCCGAGCATGGCGTCTCGGTGTGGCTGAAGGCTGACCTGGACCTGCTCATGGAGCGGGTGTCGAAGAAGCAGAACCGGCCCTTGCTGAAAAACGACGATCCGCGCGCGGTCCTGCAAAGGCTGATGGACGTCCGCTATCCGGTCTATGCGACGGCGGAAATCACCGTCACCACGCGCGACGAGCGCAAGGAGGTGATCGCCGCCGAGGTGGTGGAGGCGCTGGCCGGGCACTTCGACATGACGGCGGATGCCGGCGAAGGGGAGCGCTCATGAGCGAGCCGGTCAAGGTCGAGGTGGGGCTGGGCGAACGGGCCTACGACATCCTGATCGGGCCGGGCCTGCTTGCCCGCGCCGGTGCCGAGATCGCCGCCCGGCTGCCCGACGCACGCGTGGCGGTCGTCACCGACGAGAACGTCGCGGCGGCGCAGCTTCCCGCATTGCAGGCAGGCCTGGAAGCCGGCGGCGTCTCCGGCACGGTCATCACCGTGCCGCCGGGCGAAAAGACCAAGAGCTTTTCCCATCTGGAAACCGTGGTGGACGGCATCCTCGCCGCGAAACTCGAACGGCGCGACGCGGTGATCGCCTTCGGCGGCGGCGTCGTCGGCGACCTGACCGGTTTCGCCGCCGGCATCGCCCGGCGCGGCATGCCGTTCGTGCAGGTGCCGACCTCGCTGCTGGCGCAGGTCGATTCCTCCGTCGGCGGCAAGACCGGCATCAATTCACCGCGCGGCAAGAACCTCGTCGGCGTCTTCCACCAGCCGAAGCTGGTGCTGGCCGATACCGAGGCGCTCGACACGCTGCCGGCGCGCGAGTTCCGGGCCGGCTATGCCGAGGTCGCCAAATACGGGCTGATCGACCGGCCGGATTTCTTCGCCTGGCTGGAGAGGAACTGGCAGGCCGTGTTCGCGGGCGGCGCAGCGCGCATCGAGGCGATCGCCGAGGCCTGTCGCGCCAAGGCCGACGTGGTGGCGCGCGACGAGTTCGAAACCGGCGACCGGGCGCTGCTCAACCTCGGCCATACCTTCGGCCATGCGCTGGAGGCGGCCGTGCAGTATGACGGCGCGCGTCTTGTGCATGGCGAGGGCGTCGCCATCGGCATGGCGCTGGCGCATCGCTTCTCAACCCGCATGAACCTTGCCAGCCCCGACGACGCGGCGCGCGTGGAAGCGCATCTCAAGGCGGTCGGCCTGCCGTGGCGCATGGCGGACGTGCCGGGCGGCCTGCCGGATGCCGAGGCACTGCTCGGCTTCATCGCGCAGGACAAGAAGGTGTCGCGCGGCACGCTCACCTTCATCCTCACCCATGGCGTCGGCAAATCCTTCGTCGCCCACGACGTGCCTGCCTCCGAGGTGCTTTCCTTCCTCAAGGAGAATCATCCCGGATGACCGATGCCTGTTGGATCGTCGCTGCGTGCCTGGCCGCACTGATCGTGCTGGCCGGCCTGTTTCGCGACCGGCTGGCGAGGGCGGCGGGCTATGTGCCGCCCAGCGGAGAACCCCGGCCGGAAGAACCGCGCAACGGCAACGGTTCGCCGGATCGTGACGGCGACGCCGTCAGCGAGCATCGCCGGCGCCTCGACGCGCTGTTCAGGCTGACCGAGCTCAACGAGCTGGAAGTGTCGGACGTCATGGTCCATCGCACCGCCATGCGCTCGGTCAATGCTGACGATCCGCCCGAGGCGGTGGCGCGCGAGATCCTGCAAAGCCCGCATACGCGCATGCCGCTGTGGAAGGGCTCGCTCGACAACATCGTCGGCGTCGTCCACGCCAAGGACCTGCTGCGCGCGCTGAACGAGGTCGGCAACGACTTTTCGCGGCTCGACCTGATGAAGGTGGCGGCGCGGCCGTGGTTCGTGCCGGACACCACGACATTGCAGGAACAACTCAACGCGTTCCTGCGCCGCAAGGCGCATTTCGCCGTCGTCGTCGACGAATACGGCGAGGTCGAAGGACTGGTGACGCTGGAAGACATCATCGAGGAGATCGTCGGCGAGATCGCCGACGAGCACGACATCGATATGCAGGGCGTCAAGCAGGAGGCCGACGGCTCGGTGGTGGTCGACGGCACGGTGCCGATCCGCGACCTCAACCGGGCACTGAACTGGACCCTGCCCGACGAAGAGGCGACGACGATCGCCGGCCTCGTCATCCACGAGACGCAGTCGATCCCCGAGGAGCGTCAGGCGTTCACCTTCCACGGCAAGCGCTTCGTCGTCATGAAGCGCGACAAGAACCGCATCGCGCGGCTCAGGATCAGGCCGGTATCCGTCGAGGTTGAGCCTCCGGCGCCGCGGCCGGACTAGGTTTCGGCCAGAAATACCGCCCGGCGGCGATCGCCACCGCGGCTCCGATGACCTCGGCGACGACGAAGCCGGCGACATGCTGCGGCAGGATGCCGGCGGGCGTCGCGGTGAAGGCGCGGATGATCGTCATGGCCGGATTGGCGAAGGCGGTCGACGCGGTGAACCAGTAGGCCGCGCCGATATAAAGCCCGACCATCGCCGGCACCACCGCCGGCGTGCGGGCGAAGCAGCCGAGGATAACCAGGATCAGGCCGAAGGTGGCGATGGCTTCGGCGAGCCAGTGGCCGGAGCCGGTGCGCGCCACTGTGGCGAGTTCGAGGATCGGCAGTTCGAACATGGCATGCGCGGCCCACACGCCGATGAGGAAGCCGGCAAGCTGGGCCAGGCAGTAGGGTGCGACATCGCGCCATTTCAACTGGCCTGTTGCCGCGAAGGCAAGGCTGACGACCGGGTTGAGATGACCGCCCGAGACGGGGCCGAACAGCCAGATCAGCACCGCCAGCATGGCGGCTGTCGAGGTCGAGGTGACGAACAGGGCAAGGGCCGCCGATCCCTGCGCCAGTTCCGCGCCCATGATGCTGGAGCCGACGACGGTGGCGAGCAGGAAGGCCGAGCCCAGCGCCTCGGCGGCCAGCCTCTTGGAAAGCGGTTCGTTCATCGCCTCACCATCTGACCTTTTCGCCCGGCGCCGCCGGCTCGATAGCGAGCGCGTGCACGCCGGCTTTCAATTCGTCGGCCAGCACGGCGTTGACGGCGCGGTGGCGCTCGACGCGGCTCATGGCGGAGAAGGCGGGTGCGACGATGCGGACCCGGAAATGAGTCTCGCCGGTGCCGTCGAACTCGGCCTGCTCGCCGTTCTCGACGTGGTGATGGTCGGCATGCAGATGGCTTTCGTTGACGACGCTCAGCCGCTCCGGTGAAAAAGCCCTGTTAAGCTTGTCTTCCATCGTCGCCTGTATGGACATATCCGCGCTCCGTCACCACATTGCGGCCGTTCCCGGCATGATCGTCTCATGTGCGCCGCGATTCAGCGGTAGGGCCATCGCCGCGAAAATGTCAATTCTTGTTTCGCAACCGCGAAGCGCCCATAAATGGGGTGGAATGAAACCCTACCCGAAATATTTCGAGAAGATCCGCGTGCGGCCCGACCCCGACGCCGAGGTGAAGTCGCGCGCGCCGATCTGCCAGTGGGACGGCTGCCAGCAGCCGGGCACCCATCGTGCGCCGGTGGGGCGCATGAAGGAGGGCGAGTATTTCCGCTTCTGTTTCGACCATGTGCGCGAATACAACAAGGGCTTCAACTATTTCTCGGGACTGGCCGACAGCGATATCGCGCGCTTCCAGAAGGAGGCGCTGACCGGCCACCGCCCGACCTGGAAGATGGGCACCAGCGCCGGCGCCGGGACGCGCTCGGCGCCCGATTTCGCCGACAAGCGGTCGGGTCGGGCCGGCTACTACCGCTCGATGCGCGATCCCTACAACCTGTTCGGCGATGGGCGCGAGCGCACGGCTCCGCGCGAGCGCAAGACCATGCCGTTGGAGGCCAAGGCGCTGGAGACGCTCGGCCTCGACGGCCGGGCGGGTGCTGCCGAGATCAAGGCGCGTTACAAGGAACTGGTGAAGCGCCATCATCCCGACGCCAATGGCGGTGATCGGGGCTCGGAGGAGCGGTTCCGCGAGGTGTTGCAGGCGTATCGCCTGCTCAAGCAGGCGGGTTTGTGTTGAGCCAGCGGCGAAAGTGGCCGATTTCCAACTTTCTTCCCGCCGCAAAACGCTCTAAGACCGCCCCGCACAGTTTTTTATGCCGGCGAAACGGCACGTTTCGCCCGTGGAGACGTTGAGGCATTCATGAACAAGGTCGATCGCGACATCGCCAACCTGCCGGACACGACGGTGTCGGTGAAGGACACTTTCGGCTTCGAGTCCAAGATGGTGGTTCCGGCCTATTCCGCAGCCACCGAGCATGTGCCGGACATCGATCCCGACTATCTGTTCGACCAGGCGACCACCATGGCGATCCTAGCCGGCTTCGCCTTCAACCGCCGCGTCATGGTGTCGGGCTATCACGGCACCGGCAAGTCGACCCATATCGAGCAGGTGGCCGCCAGGCTCAACTGGCCGTGCGTGCGCGTCAACCTCGACAGCCACGTCAGCCGCATCGATCTCGTCGGCAAGGACGCGATCGTGCTGAAGGACGGCAAGCAGGTGACGGAGTTCCGCGACGGCATCCTGCCCTGGGCCTACCAGCACAACGTCGCGCTGTGCTTCGACGAATATGACGCCGGCCGCCCGGACGTCATGTTCGTCATCCAGCGCGTGCTGGAATCGTCGGGGCGGCTCACCCTGCTCGACCAGAGCCGCGTCATCCGCCCGCACCCGGCCTTCCGCCTGTTCGCCACCGCCAATACCGTCGGCCTTGGCGACACCACCGGCCTCTACCACGGCACGCAGCAGATCAACCAGGCGCAGATGGACCGCTGGTCGATCGTCACGACGCTGAACTACCTGCCGCACGACAACGAGGTGAACATCGTTCTGGCCAAGGCCAAGCACTACCGCGACGCCAAGGGCAAGGACATCGTCAACAAGATGGTGCGTGTCGCCGACATGACGCGCTCGGCCTTCGTCAACGGCGACCTGTCGACCGTCATGAGCCCGCGCACGGTCATCACCTGGGCCGAGAACGCCGAGATCTTCGGCAATGTCGGCATGGCTTTCCGGCTGACCTTCCTGAACAAGTGCGACGAACTGGAGCGGCCGGTGGTGGCCGAGTTCTATCAGCGCGCCTTCGGCGAGGACCTGCCCGAAAGCGCCGCCAACGTCGTGCTTGGATAGCAGGCCGCCGATGGCCGGACCCGGCGACAACACGCGCAACAAGCCGAAGAACGGCTCGGAAACCGACGCCTTCAAGCGCTCGGTGACGGTGTGCATGCGCGCCATCTCCGGCGACAAGGAGTTGGAAGTCGGCTTCGCCAAGGACCGGCCGGCGCTGGCCGGCAGCCGCGCGCGCCTGCCCGAGCTGCCGAAGAAGCCGTCGCCGAACGACATCGCCGTCACCCGCGGTCTTGGCGATTCCATGGCGCTCAAGCGCGCCTGCCATGACCAGCGCATCCATCTGAAGCTGGCACCGGAGGGCAAGCAGGCCCGCGCCATCTTCGACGCGGTGGAGCAGGCCCGCGTCGAGGCGATCGGCTCGCGCATGATGGCGGGCGTCGCCGACAACATCACCTCCATGCTGGAGGACAAGTACGCCAAGGCCAATTTCGCCGACGTCAGGGACAAGGCCGACGCGCCGATCGAGGAAGCGCTGGCGCTGATGGTGCGCGAGAAGCTGACCGGCCGCGCCGCGCCGAAGAGCGGCGAGCGGTTGGTGGACCTGTGGAAGCCGTGGGTCGAGGACAAGGCCGGCGCCGACCTCGACGGGCTTATCGACAAGCTGGACGACCAGAACGCCTTCGCCCGTGTCGTGCGCGACATGCTGGCCTCGATGGACATGGCCGAGGAACTGGGCGACGACCAGGACGCCGAGGACAGTGACGACGACGCCGAGAACCAGCCGGAAGGCGAGGAAAACAGCGAGGAAGGCGGCGAGGACGATTCCGGCGGCGAGGATACGCAACAGCAAGACGCCGAGGCTAGCGACGACGACGAGCAGGCGAGCGAGGCCGAGGCGACCGACGCCACCTCCGAGGACCTGTCGGACGAGGAGGAAGCCGACGCCGAGACGCCGGGCGAGGCCAAGCGCAACGACAATCCCTTCAACACGCTGTCGAAGGACATCGACTACAAGGTCTTCACCACCCAGTTCGACGAGACTGTCGGCGCGGAGGAACTCTGCGACGAGGAAGAACTCGACCGGCTACGCGCCTTCCTCGACAAGCAGCTCGCCAGCCTGTCGGGCGTCGTCGGGCGGCTGGCCAACCGCTTGCAACGCCGGCTGATGGCGCAGCAGAACCGTTCCTGGGACTTCGACCTCGAGGAAGGCTATCTCGACCCGGCCCGCTTGGTGCGCGTCGTCATCGATCCGATGCAGCCGCTTTCCTTCAAGCAGGAGCGCGACACCAAGTTCCGCGATACGGTCGTCACCCTGGTGCTCGACAATTCCGGCTCGATGCGCGGCCGGCCGATCACTGTCGCGGCCACCTGCGCCGACATCCTTGCCCGCACGCTGGAGCGCTGCGGCGTGTCGGTGGAGATTTTGGGCTTTACGACCCGGGCGTGGAAGGGTGGGCAGGCGCGCGAAAAGTGGCTGAAGGACGGCAAGCCGGTCGCCCCCGGCCGTCTCAACGACCTGCGCCACATCGTCTACAAGTCGGCGGATGCGCCGTGGCGGCGCGCGCGCCGCAACCTCGGCCTGATGATGCGCGAGGGGCTCTTGAAGGAAAACATCGACGGCGAGGCGCTGCTGTGGGCGCACCAGCGCCTGATCGCGCGGCCCGAGCAGCGCAAGATCCTGATGATGATCTCGGACGGCGCGCCGGTGGACGATTCGACGCTGTCGGTCAATCCGGGCAACTATCTGGAGCGGCACCTGCGTGCCGTCATCGACCTGATCGAGACGCGCTCGCCGGTCGAACTGCTCGCCATCGGCATCGGCCATGACGTGACGCGCTACTATCGGCGCGCCGTCACCATCGTCGACGCCGAGGAACTGGCCGGCGCCATGACCGAGCAGCTTGCCTCGCTGTTCGGCGAGGAGACGCCGCGCGAAACGCGCCGCGGCGGCCTGCGGCGCGCTTCGTGAGGCTTTCCGCGCCGTCGCGCTCGCCGGGTGAGGGGGCGTTGAGGAGGACATGGTTTGCCTCCCTGGCGGCTTTGGCGTTTCTTGCCGCCGCCCCACCGGTCCTGGCCGGGCCGTCCTCCGTCGAACCCGTCGCCGTTTCCGCGCGCCCGATCAGCCAGTTCCGCATCGGCCGCGACGACAGGTTTTTCGGGCCGCTGGAGTTCGTCGGCGGGCTGGAGATGACGGCGCCGGTGCGCGATTTCGGCGCGCTGTCGGCTTTTCGTTTCCTGAAAGGCGGCGGCGATTTCATCGGCGTGGCCGACACCGGCTTCTGGTTCTTCGGCTCGGTCGAGCACGATGCCGGCGGGCGCCCCTCGGGCATCGCCGGCTTCCACATGCAGCAGATGGTGGACAAGGACGGCAAGGCGATCGCGAAGAAATGGCAGGTCGATGCCGAGGGCCTCGCGGTCCGGGACGATGTCGCCACGGTCGGTTTCGAGCGCAACCATCGCGTTGCGCAATACCGCATCGACGCCGGCGCCATGAAGGCGCCGTTCCGCCAGCTCGATTTCCTCGTTCCGGTCGAGGAACTGCGCCAGAACCGCGGTTTCGAGACGGTCGCCTATGCCAATGCGGACGGTCCGCTCAAGGGCGCGCTGGTGGTGGTGTCAGAAAAGAGCCTGGACAAGGCTGGCAACGTCTTTGCCGCAGTGCTCGAAGGCCCGCGCAAGGGCGTCTTCACGGTCAGGCGCGACGGCGATTTCGACATCACCGACGGCGCTTTCCTGCCGAATGGCGACCTACTGCTGCTGGAGCGCAGCTTTTCCATCGCCACCGGGGTCAGGATGCGGCTCAGGCGAATCCTCGCCGAAGGCATCGCGCCCGGTGCGGTCGCCGACGGCCCGGTGCTGATGCAGGCCGACATGGGCTACCAGATCGACAATATGGAAGGCATGGACGTGTGGAGACGCGCTGACGACGCGCTGATGGTGTCGCTGATGTCCGACGACAACCATTCCATCCTGCAGCGCAACCTCTATCTGGAATTCATCCTGCACGAGGATTGATCCGGCCGCTATGCGGGTCTTCTGACGGCGAGCCAGATCGTATGGCGTGCACCGCGCTTGCCGTTGGCGCGGATATTGACCTCTTCGACGGCAAAGCCTGCGCCGGCCAGCCGTCGCGTGAACCCGGCATCCGGAGCCGACGACCAGACCGCCAGCACGCCACCCGGCTTGAGCGCCGCATGGGCCTCAGCAAGGCCGCGATGGCTGTAGAGCGCGTCGTTGCCCTTGTGGACGATGCCTTCGGGGCCGTTGTCGACGTCGAGCAGGATCGCGTCGTAGACGGTGGCGCGGTCGCGGATCAGCAGCCCGACATCGGTCTGCCGGACGCTGACGCGCGGATCGTCGAGGCAGGAGCCGAACACCGTCGCCATCGGGCCGCGCGCCCAGGCGACGACGGCCGGAACGAGCTCGGCCACCACGACCGTGGCGTCGGCACCCAGGGCGTCCAGTGCGGCGCGCAGCGTAAAGCCCATGCCCAGGCCGCCGATGAGGATTCTTGGCGCGTTGCGGCCGTTAATCCTTTCGCACGCCAGCGCGGCGAGGGCTTCCTCGGAACCGGAGAGCCGGCTGTTCATCAGCTCGTTCGTGCCGAGCATGATCGAGAATTCCGTGCCGCGCCGTTTCAGGCGAAGCTCGCCGCCGTCCGGTAGCGGCGCCCTGTCCAACTGGACCCAGGGAATCACGCGGCGACCGCCGGCTGCATCCAGCGCGCGGCGATCAGCCGGTAGGGGATCAGCGCGAAGACAGCGATCAGGAGCTTGACGGACAGGTCGCCGAGCCCCCAGGAGAGCCAGCGCATGGTCTCGACGGAAAACATGCCGAGCAGCGGGGCAGGCTCCAGCGCGAAGGCGTCGCCAGGTCCGATGAAAGCGAAAGTGGCCGAAAACGCGATCGTAAAGAAGATCGCGGTGTCGAAGACGGAGCCGGCCAGCGTGCCGAAGATCGGCGCTCGCCACCAGCTTTGCCGCCTCAGCCAGTTGAACACCGTCACGTCGAGCAGTTGCGCCGTCAGGAAGGCCGCGCCGGAAGAGGCCGCGATGCGCACCAGCCGGTCGGCATGAGTCTCGAATTCGATCCAGCCGGCCTTGAACAGCAGCGGCGGGGCGACGATGGAGGTGACGACCGCCAGCATGAAGCCGACGAAGACGATCCTGCGCGCCACCGCCGGCCCGTAGCGGCGGTTGGCGAGGTCGGTGACGAGGAAGGCGAAGGGATAGGTGAAGGCGCCCCAGGTCAGGATATCGGCCAAGGCCAGACCGCCGAGGCTGCCCTGCATGGGGAACTGCACGAGGATGTTGGAGGCGACGACGACAAGCGCCATGGCCGCCACGAAAGGCAGGTAACGGAACAGGAAATTCATTTTTTTATCCTGGGTTATGGAACCAGTGGGAGCCTGCCCGTCAGGCGCGCTCCCGCAGAGGCGGTCGTCCCCCGCCCAATTCTTTAGGCGGCGGCCTGCTCGGCAACCTTCTTGGCGATCTGCTTCTTCAGCAGGCGGGCGCGCTGCGACAGCTCCTTCTCGTTCGCCTTGGCGAGGAAGGCGTCGAGGCCGCCGCGATGCTCGACCGAACGCAGCGCGTTGGCCGAAATGCGCAGGCGCACGTTCTGGTTCAGCGCTTCCGAGATCAGCGTCACGTTGACGAGGTTCGGCAGGAAACGGCGCCGGGTCTTGTTGTTGGCATGGCTCACATTGTTGCCGGTCAGGACGGCTTTGCCGGTGAGTTCGCAGGCGCGGGACATGTTTGCTACCTTCAGGTTCTGCTCGGGCCAAATCGTGCTGCCGCGCCGGACGGCGCGCGGACTGCTCAAGCGGCCTCATGGAAAAAGTTGGCGTTCCATAGTGGCATTTCGCCGGGGCGTCAAGCACAAGCTGGCGAGGCGAAGGCCGGCCGCTTCACATTGCCGCCGGAATCGCCCCTATATCAAGGGCAATCTTGCAACCGCGAGCATCAGGATCGAGCCGCGCATGTTTCGTCATACCGCCCTGCTTGCCATGCTGGCCGCCGTGTCGCCGGGCGCGATGGCGTATGCGGGCACGTTCCATGGCGAGTACACGGTTTCCTATCTCGGCCTCACCGTCGTCAAGGCCAGCTTCGACAGCCGCTACGACGGCGATAGTTACACCGTGGACGGCCGCGTGGCGGCGGCGGGCCTTGCCCGCCTGTTCGACGACACCACCGGCACGCTGAGGGCGACGGGCAGGGTCACAGGTCAGCGCGTCGTGCCGCAGAGCTTCCGCGCCGACTACACGTCGGGCAAGAAGACGTCGATGCTGGACATCCGCTTTTCCGGCGGTTCCGTCACCTCGACAAAGGTGCTGCCGCCGCCGAAGCCGCACCCGGAGGACTGGGTGGCGATCGACCTCAGTGACCTCAAGGGCGTGCTCGACCCGACCGCCACCACGATCGTGCCGGCCGCCGATCTCGATTCGGTCTGCGGCCGCACGGTCAGGATCTATGACGGCGAGATGCGCGCCAACCTGACGCTCTCCCTTGCCTCCAAGGGCGAGATAGCCGTTCCCGGCTACAAGGGGCCGACGGTGACCTGCCGGATGCAGTTCGAGCCGGTCTCGGGCTACCGCAAGGGACGCAAGGGACTGCAATATCTGAGGACCAAGAGCCATATCCTCGTGACCTTTGCGCCGCTTGGGCAAACCAGCGTATATGCGCCGATCCGCGCCACGGTGGGCACCGAGATCGGCACGCTCACCGTCAACGCGCGACGTTTCGAAACGACGCAGTAAGGCGCCGCGCGCCCTGCGAAGGCCAGGGGGACTGCAAATGGCGCGCGCGACACTGATCGGCTTTTCGGCCATCGCCATGTGGGCGCTGCTGGCGCTTCTGACAGACGCCTCGGGCTCCATGCCGCCGTTCCAGCTTTCGGCGATCTGCTTTGCCATCGGCACCTGTGTCGGGCTTGCCGCGCGCGTTTACGCGCCGCCTGCGCGGCGGGAAAAGATCCCGCCCCAGGTGTGGCTGATCGGCATCGCCGGTCTGTTCGGCTACCACTTCTTCTACTTCACCGCGCTGCGCAACGCGCCAGCGGTGGAAGCGAGCCTCATCGCCTATCTGTGGCCGCTGCTGATCGTGCTGGGCTCGGCGCTGATGCCGGGCGAAAAACTAGCCTGGAACCACGTTGCAGGCGCGCTGCTGGGGCTGGCCGGTACCGTGCTCATCATCACCAAGGGTGGCGGGCTTTCCTTCGATGCGCGCTACGGCTTCGGCTATGCGATGGCAGGGGTGTGCGCCTTCCTGTGGTCAGGCTATTCGCTTCTGTCTCGGCGCTTCCCCTCGGTGCCGACGACGATCGTCACCTGGTTTTGCCTGGCGACGGCTGTGCTCTCGCTCGTCTGTCATCTGCTGCTGGAGGAAACGGTCTGGCCCGCTGGCGCCGGCCAGTGGCTGGCGGTCGTCGGTCTCGGCCTGATGCCGGTGGGGGCAGCCTTCTATGCCTGGGACATCGGCGTCAAGCGCGGCAACATCCAAGTGCTGGGCGCGGCGAGCTACGCCGCACCGCTGCTTTCGACGCTGGTGCTGATCGCGGCAGGCTTCGCCGAGCCAAGCTGGCGCATCCTTGCGGCCTGCGTGCTGATCACTGGTGGCGCGGTGCTGGCGGCAAAGGCGCTGCTGTTCGGTGGACGCAAGGTCGCGGCCGCGGAGGCGGGGCGCTAGGCGGCCAGGATCACCGCTCCGACGCGACCACGGGCTGCCAATCGGGGGCGGCCAGCTCGAAGGCAGAAAAATCGAAACCGGGTGCGACCGTGCAGCCGACCAGCGTCCAGTCGCCCAGGCTTTTAGCCGTCTGCCAGCAGCCGGCGGGGACGACTGCCTGCGGGCGCTGGCCGGCAGCGAGGTCGGGGCCGAGACGATGCTTTTCGACCGGCCGACCCTCCTCGTGGATGGACAGTTCCAGCGGTGCGCCGGCGTAGAAATGCCAGATTTCGGCGGCATCCCTGACGCGATGCCAAGCCGAGACTTGGTCACGCTCCAGCAGGAAATAGATGGCGGTGGAATGGCCGCGTCCGCCTTCGGGAGCGTCGCGAAACGTCTCGACATACCAGCCGCCCTCGGGATGCGGCTTCATGCCGAGGGTTTCGATGACGGCGCGCGCGGTCACGGCCGGCTCAGAAATTGTCCTTGCGGCGGCGGATCTCGGCGAAGACGGCGTCGCTGGACGCCTGCTCCATGCCGAGGTGCCTGCGGATCGACGGGTCCGACCAGCGCAGGAACGGATTGGTGGTCAGTTCGTCGCCTATGGTGGTGGGCAGCGTCGGCCGGCCCGCCTCCCGCAGCGCCTCGACCGTTTTCGCCCGCGCCTGCAGCGCCTTGTTGTCGGGATCGACCGTCAGCGCGAAGCGGGCGTTGGAAAGCGTGTATTCATGGCCGCAATAGACTTTCGTGTCCGGCGGCAGGTCCGACAGATTCTTCAGCGATTCGTACATGACGTCGGGCGGGCATTCGAGCAGCCGCCCGCAGCCGAGCGCGAACAGCGTGTCGGCGGCGAAGACGACGCCGGACTGGGGCATGTAATAGGAAACGTGGCCGGCGGTGTGGCCGGGCGTGTCGATCACCTCGATCTCCTCGTTGCCGAAGCCGATGGTCGAGCCGCCGCGTACGGTGTCGTCGATGCCGGGAATCCTGTCCTTCTCGCCCTCGGGACCGATGATCTTCAGCCCGAATCGCTTCTTCAGGGCAAGGTTGGCCTCGACATGGTCGGCGTGATGATGGGTGATGAGCAGGAGCTTCGGCACCCAGCCGGTCCGCTCGATTGCTGCCAGGATTGGCTTTTCCTCCGGTGCGTCGATCAGCGCGGTGTCGCCGGTCACCGGGTCGCGCATCAGCACGCCGAAATTGTCCTCGCGGCACATGAACTGTTCGATCTCGACGGCCATCCGCCTTCTCCTCTTGCATTCGTCTGTCGAAGTCACAGATAGGGCGGACAGATGCGACTGTCACCCGCCAATGTCGCCGTCGTCGCCTTTGTTGAACTCCACCCGCTTCGCGGATACCGTCCCGCCATGCATTCCGACATCGTCGACCTGCGCTCCTTTTATGCCTCGACGCTCGGCCGGCTGGCGGAGCATTCCATCACCATGGCTCTTTCGTCGGTATGGGTGAGCGTGCCGAACGAACGTCTCGTCGGGCTGGGCTATACGCTGCCCTGGCTGGAACGGTTCGGCGCCGACGCGGAGCGCGTCTTCGCCTTCATGCCGGCGGCGCAGGGCGCGGTGGTGTGGCCGGCGACGGGACCGACATCCACCGCGCTGGTGTTCGAGGAGGACCTGCCGCTTGTCGACGCCTCGGTGGACCGCATGCTGCTTGTCCATTCGCTGGAGCATACCGAGAACCCGCGTGAGACGCTGAACGAAATCTGGCGTGTGCTGTCGCCCGCCGGCCATGTCGTCATCGTCGTGCCCAACCGGCGCGGCATGTGGGCGCGCTTCGAGCACACGCCCTTCGGCACCGGTCGGCCCTATTCGCGCGGCCAACTCGCGGAACTGCTGCGCGAGGCGAACTTCACGCCCGCCGCCTGGGCCGACGGATTGCATTTTCCGCCGTCGCCGCGCCGTTTCATGATGCGCTTCCACAATGTGCTGGAGCGCGGCGGCAGGCGGTTCTGGCCGATCTTCTCGGGCGTGCTGGTGGTGGCGGCGCAGAAGCGGCTCTATCAGGGGGTGCCGGCGGCGCAGCGCGCTTCGCGCAGGGTCTTCGTGCCGGCGCTGTCGCCGCAGGGCGTCACCGGCCTCGGCCGTGTCGGAAACCGTTCGACGCGGCATGGAGCCGATCCCGCATGAATGCGCCCGAGACCACCGAAATCCAGGCGAGCAGCCTGTCCGACCAACTCGCGACCATGCGGCAGGCGCTGGCGGGTTCGCCCATCACCCGCAGGATCGCCTGGGCATCGGCCGCCATCCTCGCCGTCATCGTCGCCACGTCGTTCGGCCAGATTCTGCTCAACCGCTGGAACCAGCCCTTCTACGACGCCATCCAGCGGCGCGACGTGGCCGAATTCCTGCACCAGCTCGTGGTGTTCGCAGCCATCGCCGGCGGCCTGATCCTGCTCAACATCGCGCAGCAATGGCTGAACCAGCGCATCAAGCTCAGGCTGCGCGAGGTGTTGACGACCGATCTCATCGAGGAATGGATGCGGCCGAACCGTGCCTTCCGCCTGACCCATGCCGGTGCCATCGGCGTCAATCCGGACCAGCGCATGCAGCAGGATGCCGGCCATCTCTCCGACCTGACGACGGGCCTTGCCATCGGCTTCGTCCAGGCGCTGATCCTGCTCGTCTCCTTCGTCGGTGTGCTGTGGACCCTGTCGTCCGGCTTCGTCTTCCATGTCGCCGGCCATTCCATCGCCATCCCGGGCTACATGGTGTGGGCGGCCTTCCTCTATGCCGGCCTGGCGTCGCTGATCAGCTGGCTGGTCGGCCGGCCGCTGATCGAATTGAACAGCGATCGCTACACGCGCGAGGCGGAACTGCGGCACTCCATGGTGCGCGTCAACGAGCATATCGACGCCATTGCGCTTGCGGACGGCGAGGGCCAGGAAAAGAAGCGGCTCTCCCTCGACCTCGGCGCCGTGCTCACCGCCATGATGCGGATCTATACGGCGCAGATCAATCTCGCCTGGGTTACCGACACCTATGGCTGGATTACCGTGGTGGCGCCGATTCTCGTCGCCGCGCCCGTCTATTTTGCCGGCGACATCTCGTTCGGCGGGCTGATGATGGCGGTGGGCGCCTTCAACCAGGTGCATTCCTCGCTGAAATGGTTCGTCAACAACATCGGCGCCATCGCCGATTGGCGCGCGACGCTGATGCGCGTGGCCGACTTCCGGCTGGCGCTGACGGAGACGGACACGCTGCACGGCGCCGAAGGCCATATCGAGCTTGCCGAGAACGCCGACGGGTCGATGAGCTTCGAGGGGTTGGAGATCAAGTCGCCCGACGGCTGCACGCGGCTGACCGAGGATCATGTGCGCATCAAGCCGGGCGAGCATGTGTTGGTGAGCGGCGATCCGGGCACCGGCAAGACGCTGTTCTTCCGCGCGCTCGCCGGGCTGTGGCCATGGGGCAGCGGACGCATCGGCATGCCGAAGGGGGAGACGCCGGTGTTCATTCCGCGCACGCCCTATTTCCCGCCGGCGCCGCTGCGCGAGGTGCTCGTGCGTTCGAGCGACGAGGCCCGCAAGGACGACGCGGCCCTCAAGGCGGCTCTCGCCGAGATGGGGCTGGACCATCTTGCCGGCTCGCTCGACCGTTCGGCACGTTGGGAGCACGAGTTGAACGACGACGAGCAGCGGCTTCTGGCCTTCGCGCGGCTGGGACTGGAAAAGCCGCGCTGGATCGTCATCGACGAGGCGCTGGATACGTTCGACGGCGCGACGGTGAAGCGCATTCTCGCCATGCTGGAAAAGCGGCTTCCGGAGGCTGCCGTCGTCAACATCGGCCGCGGCCTTCACAACCACGCTTTTTTCCCGCGCGCACTCGACATCGTCAAGCGCGAGGGCGGCGAGCCGCTGCGGCCGCCGCGCATGCGCGCCGGCGCCATCGAGCCGCCGCCCGCTACGCCCAAGCGCAAGAAGGCGGCATCATCGGTCTGACGGCTGTTCGCCTGTCGTCAGCCCTGCCCGACGTTCTCGATGTCGTACGGCGTCGTCTGGTAGACCTGGTTGATCCAGTTGCCGAACAGAAGATGCGCGTGCGAGCGCCAGCGGTTGAGCGGCGGCTTCGACGGATCGTTGCCGGGATAATATTCATGCGGCACCTCGATGGCGGTGCCGGCGGCCACGTCGCGGTCGTATTCCTCCTTCAGCGAGGTGGAATCGTATTCGATATGGTTGAACATGTAGAGCCGGTTGCCGGCCTTTTCCGACAAAAGGCAGGGACCGGTCCTGTCCGATTCCATCAGCAGTTCCAGTCCGGTATCGGGCTTGATGTCGGCGCTGCGCACCTCCGTCCAGCGCGAGACGGGAATGGCGAAGTCGTCCGAAAAGCCGGCGAGATAGGGCGAGGCGGGCGCGTTGTTCCTGTGGCGGAAGACGCCGAACGCCTTCTTGTCCAGCGTGTATTTCGGCACCTCGTGGAAATGCCACGCCGCCGCCATCGCGCCCCAGCAGATGAAGAAGGAGGAATGGACGTTCGTCCCCGTCCAGTCGAGAATGCGGGTCAACTCGTTCCAGTAGTTCACCTCCTCGAACGCCAGCAGTTCGATGGGTGCGCCGGTGACGATGAAGCCGTCGAACTTGCGATCCCGCACCTCCTCCCAGGTCTGGTAGAAGGCGATCAGGTGTTCTTCCGAGGTGTTCTTGGCCTTGTGGTTGCCGACGCGCACCAGCGTCAGTTCCACCTGCAGCGGCGTGGCGCCCATCAGCCTGGCGAACTGCGTTTCGGTGCGAATCTTGTTGGGCATCAAGTTGAGCAAGCCGATCTGCAAGGGGCGGATGTCCTGTCGTCGCGCCGTCTTCTCGTCCATGATGGACACGCCTTCGCGGGCAAGCACTTCGCGGGCGGGAAGCTGATCGGGGATCTTGATTGGCATGGGACACTCCAACAAAAAGACCGGCGGCGAAATCGCGACCGGCCCCATGGGTTTTTGCCCTCACGGTCCTTTAGCGACTTCTTTAACGTGGCTGCAAGCCGACCGGCAAATCACCACGACGTTCGAAACCGTATCTATGCCTGCGGCGCGGCGTCGTCAACGGGCGCGATTTGGCCCAGCCGCCACCTCTCGACAGCGGCGGCGGCGGCCTGTATTCCCGCAGCGGCTTCCACGGATTTCCGACATGACCAAGGCTGAGCATCAGGCACGTCCAACCCCGCGCGCGGGCATCATGGACATCGAGGCCTATGTGCCGGGCAAGAGCACCGCGCCCGCCGGCGTGAAGCTTTTCAAGCTGTCCTCGAACGAAAACCCGCTCGGCCCCTCGCCCAAGGCGATCGAGGCCGCGCGCGCGGTCGCCGGTCGGCTCGACATCTATCCCGACGGCTCGGCCAGGCGGTTGCGCGAGGCGATCGGCGAGGTGCATGGGCTCAATCCGGCGAACATTGTCTGCTCCAACGGTTCGGACGAAATCCTCGGCCTGCTGACGCAGATCTACCTGTCGCCCGGCGACGAAGCGATTTTCACCGAACACGCCTTCATGGTCTACAAGATCTATGTGCAGGCAGCAGGCGCGAAGCCCGTGGTGGTGAAGGAGACCAACGAGCGGGCCGACGTCGACGCCATGTTGGCGGCGGTGACGCCACGCACGAAGATCGTCTTCCTCGCCAACCCCAACAATCCGACCGGCACCTACCTGCCGTTCGACGAGGTGCGCAGGCTCCATGCCGGCTTGCCGGCAAACGTGCTTTTGATCCTCGACGCCGCTTATGCCGAATATGTCCGGCGCAACGACTACGAGGCGGGAATCGAGCTGGTCGGCTCCAGCGAGAACGTGGTGATGACGCGCACCTTCTCCAAGATCGGCCTCGGCGGTGCGCGGCTGGGCTGGATGTACGGGCCGGCGGCAATCGTCGACGCCGTGAACCGGGTGCGCGGGCCGTTCAACGTGAACGCCACCGCGATCGAGGCCGGCATCGCCTCCATCCGCGATCACGAGCATATTGCACGCAGCGTCGCCCACAACGAGCAGTGGCTCGCCTGGCTCACCGAAGAATTCACCGGGCTGGGGCTGCGCGTGACGCCCAGCGTCGGTAATTTTCTCCTCGTCCATTTCCCCGAAGCCGAAAAGCACTCGGCGGCGAAGGCCGACGATTATCTCACGGCACGCGGCTATATATTGCGGCGCGTTGCCGGCTACGGTTTTCCCAACGCGCTGCGCATGACGGTCGGAACCGAAGAAGCCAATCGCGGCGTCGTCGCCGCACTCTCCGAATTCCTGAAAAGCCAGAACAATGCCTGAACCCCTGTTTGAAAAGATCGCGCTGGTCGGCATCGGCCTGATCGGCTCGTCGCTGGCGCGCGTCATCCACCGCGAGAACCTTGCCCGCCATATCGCCATCGCCACGCGCAGTCCTTCGACGCTGAAGCGGGCCGAGGAACTCGGCCTCGGCGACAGCTATTCGACTGATCTTAGAGAGGCCGTGCGCGACGCTGATCTCGTCATCGTCTCGGTGCCGGTCGGGTCCTCGGCCGAGGTCGCAGAAGAAATCGCGCCGGCGCTGAAGAAGGGGGCGATCCTCACCGACGTCGGCTCGACCAAGGCCTCGGTGATCGCGCAGATGCAGCCTTTCGTGCCGGAAGGCGTGCATTTCATCCCCGGTCATCCGCTGGCCGGCACGGAAAAGTCCGGCCCGGACGCCGGCTTTGCCGAACTGTTCGAGAACCGCTGGTGCATCTTCACGCCGCTGCCCGGCACCGATCCGGCCGCATTGGAAAAACTCTCGGAATTCTGGCGCCGTTGCGGCTCCAACATCGACACGATGGACGCCGAACACCATGACATGGTGCTGGCGATCGTCTCGCACCTGCCGCACATTATCGCCTACAACATCGTCGGCACCGCCGACGACCTGGAATCGGTGGCCAAGGGCGAGGTCATCAAATACGCGGCCTCCGGTTTCCGCGACTTCACCCGCCTTGCCGCCTCCGACCCGACGATGTGGCGCGACGTTTGCCTGCACAACAAGGACGCGATCCTGGAAATGCTGGCGCGTTTCTCCGAGGATCTCGCCTCGCTGCAGCGGGCGATCCGCTGGGGCGACGGGGAGAAGCTGTTCGACCTGTTCACCCGCACGCGCGGCATCCGTCGCTCGATCATCGAGGCCGGCCAGGAAACGGCTGCGCCGGACTTCGGGCGGCACGGTGTGGAGCAGGGGAAGGCAACAGGGGAATAAGGCAGTAGGGCAGTAGGGCAGTAGGGCAGTAGGGCAGTAGGGCAGTAGGGCAGTAGGTATTGGACTTCCTACTGCCGTACCGCCTTATTGCCCTACTGCCCTACTCCCCTATCGCCCCGATCTTCCCCAATGGAATGAACCCCAGCGACGCCTTGCCCTTGGCGATAACCAGCGGCATCGACGGGGAGGAGCCCAGCATGGCAAGGGCTGCGAAGCCCTGCTCGATCTGGCGTTTCTGCTCCGGGATGATGCCGGCAAGCACGGTCGCTACCGCCTTCGGGTTGGTGAGTTTGATGTTCAGCCTGGCGTCGATCAGCCCATCTGCGTCGACAGAGAGAGGACCGGAGAGCGACACCCTCGCCTCGCCGGAGGAAAGCTCGAGGTTGGCGATCTCGATCGACTGGCCGCGCAGGCTTTTCGTGCCTGCCTGCAGCATCGCGACGCCGTTCTTCAGCGTCGCTTCGCCGGCGGCGTCGAAGGGCGGCACCATGCGGCCGCCGATGGCCTCGGCATCGATCTCGACGTCACCGAAACTACCCCTGGCGACGAGATCTTCGCCGCTCGGCCGCAGTTCGGTGTCGGCCTTGCCGGCGCTGAACAGCGAGACCGGGTCGCCGTCTTCCGGATCGGTCTGGCCCGACAGGCCCTCGGCGGTCAGGCTCAGGCTGGCCGGCGTCGGCCAGGACAGGCCGGCGTCGGCCCGCAGGTGATCCCAGTCGATCCACAGCGGTGGCATGCCGGGAGCGGTGGTCCTGAGCGGCCCGCGAAATTCCGCCGATGGCGAGAATGGCCGCAGGATCGTCGCCACCGCGTCCAGCTTGCCGCTGGAAGCGGCGACGGCGCGGGCGTCATCCTCATAGGCGAGACTGTCGCAGGAAACGGCGAAGCGCAGCGGATAGCCGCTGACCGTGAGGTTGGCGCAGTCGGCGTCGATCCCCTTACCGTTCAGCGTGGCGATGGTCTGGGCGGCCTGGCCGCGGACCCTGTCGGCCAGCCAGAACCAGCCGGCGCTGTAGAGGCCGAACGCCATCAGCAGCGCCAGAACCAGCCAGAGCAGGCCGCGACGGCGTGTCTTCGGCGGGGATTGTTCACTTGACGTCATGCTGCCGCTCTCGTTAACGCGGGGAGTGCCGGCGGTTCCGCACGGCGTTCCCTTCCTTGCATACAGGCTTGGCGATATGGGCGATTTTTGGGTTTTTGGCTATGGCTCGCTGATCTGGCGGCCGGGGTTCGAGCATGTCGAGGCGCGCCGGGCGCGGCTTTACGGCTATCGTCGCTCGCTCTGCATCTATTCCTTCGTCCATCGCGGCACGCGCGAGCGGCCGGGGCTGGTGCTGGGGCTGGATCGTGGCGGTTCCTGCGTCGGGCTTGCCTTCCGCGTGCGGGGCGAGCGGCACGACGAGGTGATCGACTATCTGCGCGCGCGAGAACTCGTTACCAACGTCTATCTGGAACGCATGGTGGCGGTGCGGCTGGAAACAGGCGAGACGGTGCCGGCGGTGACCTATGTCGCCGACCGTGCGCATGAACAGTATGCCGGCGCGCTGGACGAGGACAGGGCGGCGGCGGCGGTGCAGGGCGCATCCGGCCAGTCCGGCCGCAACGAAGATTATCTTTCCAGTACGCTGGAGCACCTGGAATCGCTCGGCATCCGCGACCGCTGGCTGGAGGGCGTGGCGCGGCGGCTCGCGCCATCGTGAAACGGCGATCCGGGCAAAACGGAACGTCTTTGCTTGGACTGGGTGGCGGCAGGCAATAGGGTCGGCGGGCAACCAGTCGATTCGATGGACGAACACGGAGAAATATCTTGCAGAAGCGCCGGCTCGGTCGAACAGACCTCGAAATCGCCCCTCTCGTCTTCGGCGGCAACGTGTTCGGCTGGACGGCCGATGAAAGGACATCCTTTTCCCTGCTCGACCGCTTCGTCGAGGCCGGCTTCAACGCCGTCGACACGGCCGACGCCTATTCGCGCTGGGTGCCGGGTAACAAGGGCGGCGAATCGGAAACCATCATCGGCAAGTGGATGAAGGCGCGGGGTAACCGCGAGCGCGTCGTCGTCATCACCAAGGTCGGCTCGGACATGGGGCAGGGCAAGAAGGACCTGTCCGCCGCCCATATCGAGAAGGCCGTCGAGGATTCGCTGAAGCGGCTGCAGATCGACGCCATCGACCTTTACCTGTCGCACTGGCCGGATCCGACGACGCCGCATGAGGAAACGCTGGGCGCCTACCAGAAACTGATCAAGGCCGGCAAGGTGCGAAACATCGGCGCCTCGAACCTTGATGCCGGACAGTTGCGTGCGGCCCTCGACATCGCCCGGCTGCGCGACCTGCCGCGCTACGAAGTGTTGCAGCCGGAATACAATCTCTACGACCGCGCTTCTTACGAGGGGCCGCTGGCCGATCTTTGCGCGGCCGAAGGGCTCGGCGTCATCACCTATTACAGCCTGGCCAGCGGCTTCTTGTCGGGCAAGTACCGTTCGATCGCCGATCTCGGCAAGAGCGCACGCGGCGGCGGGGTGAAGAAATATCTCGACAAGCGAGGCCTGCGCATCCTCGATGCGCTGGATGCGGTGGCGGCCCGGCACAAGGCCAAACCGGCGGAGGTGGCGCTGGCCTGGATCATCGCCCGGCCGGACGTGACCGCGCCGATCGCCAGCGCGACCAGCCTGGAGCAATTGGAGAGCCTGATCCGTTCGGCGTCGCTGCCGCTGTCGGCCGCCGATACAAGAGAACTGGACGACGCCAGCGCCTGAACCTTGCCGCTGCCTACTTCGCCTCGGACGTCAGTTCCGCCAGCCGCTTGACGGCGGTCGGCGGCAGCGGCGGCGGGTTCGGCTGGCGCGATGCCTCGACGAGCAAGGCGTCGCAGGCTGCCTCCGTCTCCGAAATCAGTCGCCGCATGAATTCGTCCTTGCCGAGCCCCGGCGGGATGGCGGGCAGGAAGCGGGCACGAATGGTTCCCGGATAGCGCAGGAACTTGCGGCGCGGCCAGTAGAGGCCGGCGACATGGGCGACCGGCACCACCGGCAGGCCGAGCTGCGTGTAGATCTCGACGATGCCGTACTTGTAGGCGGGTTCGGCGCCGGGCGCGCGGCGCGTGCCTTCGGGATAGATGATGAGTTGGCGCGGGTTGCGCGCCATTTCGGCCCGCGTGGCGGCGGTGACGGCCTTCAGCGCCTTGGAGCGGCTGCCGCGATCGACCGGGATCATGCGCATCTTCTGGATGTACCAGCCGAAGAAGGGAATCCAGGTCAGCTCGCGCTTGAGGATGTAGAGCGGATCTTTCAGGTAGGGGAAGAAGGCGATGGCGTCCCAGAACGACTGATGCTTGGGCGCGAGGATGAAGGAGCCCTCCGGCAGGTTCTCCGTGCCGGCGATGTCGCTTTTCGTGCCGGCGATCACGCGGTAGAGCCACAGGCTGGTTCGCGACCAGAATTTCGGCACGAACCAGGCGCGGTGGCGCGGCGACAGGAAGTAATAGGGCGTCCAGAGGATCATCTGGACGATCAGGCTGACATAGAACGCAAAGTTGAAAGCCAGCGAACGGAGGTAGAGCATCGGTGGGGCTGTCCGGTAGGATTTGCCGTTCGTTACACCAAGGCTGGCGAAAAAGGAAACGGCTATCGGACGGAAGGGGGGCCTGCGCCGGCCAGCGTGACGCCGTCGGGCGTCGGCTTCAACGGTACGATGCCGCGCGCCAGCGCCAGGAGATACTTGTTGTACTCGGTGAACAGCACGCGCAGCGCCTCCGGCTTGGTCAGCCAGTTGCCGTTGCCGAGATCGGAATTGACCACCGGATAGGGTTCCAGCCGGGCGCCGCCCAGCAGCCGGCCGAGCTCCAGCAGGCTGCGCGGCATGTGGTAGTTGTTGGTGACGACGATGATGCTGCCATAGGCGTGGTTCTCCACCCACTTGGCGCTTTCCTCGGCGTTGCCGATGGTGTCGAGCGCGGTGCGGTCGAGGTCGACGCAACAGGAGAACAGCGCCTTGTCGCCGCCCATCGCCTTCTGCAACTGGAAGCGGCTGGCGGAGGGATGGACGCCGCTGATCAGCAGCCGCTGTCCCTTGCCCGATTCGAGCAGTTCCATCGCCGCGTCGAGCCGCGCCTGGCCACCGGTCAGAACGATGATGGCATCGGCCTTTTGCGGATCGGCCGGTGTCGACAGGTGGGCGACATGGCTGGCGAACCAGCCGAAGCCGACGACGAAGCAGGCGGCGACCAGGACCATGCAGCCGAGTGCAATCCGCACGACGGCGCGGCCCGGCAGGCGTGCGCCATCGACCGCCGCCGGCGCGGTGTCCGCCGTGTCGATCGAATCCTGCCCCTTCATGCTCACATGGTTAACTCCGAATTGCGGCCTTTGGTAGGTCGCAGCCGTCGTTTGGTTGCGCCAGGTCAAATCCATCGGCGATCTGCCCTATCCGGTATCGGTCTGGCGAGCATCGAGGTCGCTGAGGAAGGCCACGACCGTGGCGTGCGAGGTCGCCGCAGTCAAAATGCCGATGACCAGCACCATCAGGAAGACGCCGAGATAGCCGGCCCAGCCGATGGCGAAATGGCCGAACAGCGCGGTCGCCTGGTCGGCCTGCGGGGTCGCCATGTTGCGCGACGACCACCAGGAAAAGACGATGAAGACGAGGATCGCCGCCGCGCCGCCGGCAGCCGCGCCTTTCATGCCGGTCAAAAGGAAATGGCGTCGGAATTCGCGGGCGATGAAGCGCGCCTCGGCGCCGACGAAATGCAGCACCTCGATAATGTGGCCGTTGCCGGCCATGGCGCCGCGTGTGGCGAAGACGACGGTCAGCACCGTCGCCGCTAGCATCAGCGCCAGCACCGCGATGCCGATGGCGACCGTGGTGCGCGCCATGGCGACCAGCCGGTCCACCCAGGTGCGGTGGTCGTCCAGCCCCGCCGTCGGCAGCTTGCCGGCGAGCGCTGTCCTCAAGGCTGTGAAATCCGGCGGGTTTGCCTCGTCGATGGTGACGATGACCAGACGCGGCACCGGCAGCGCCTCGATGTCCAGCCCGGCGCCCAGCCAGGGTTCGAGAAGACGCGCGGTGGCGTCGCGGTCGACGATGCGGGTGCCGGTCACGCCCGGCGTCGCGGCGGCGATCCCGGCGGCGGTGGCGAGGGCTGCTTCCATGTCCAGCCCGTCGGCCGGCTTGATCTGGATCGTCGCCTCGCGCGAGATCTGGTTCTCCCACACCGAGGCGGTGTCGCGCACCAGCGTCACCGCGCCGAAGGTGAGGCACGACAGGAAAGTCATGATGGCGATGACCAGCACCAGCGCCCGTCCGGCGATGTTGCCGGCCGGCACGATGGGGGCGCTGCGCCGCTGGATGCGCTCGCGCGTCTCGAGGCGTCCGGCGCCGCTCTCTTCGGGGTGGTCGGCGGACAGGTCAGTCATAGATGTCCAGCCTTCCGCCCGAGAGAATCAGCCGGCGCGCGTCGACCTGGTCCATCAGGCCGAGGTCGTGCGTGGCGATGACGACGGCGGTGCCCAGCCGGTTCAGTTCGATGAACAGGCGCAGCAGGCGGCGAGCAAGCTGCGGGTCGACATTGCCCGTCGGCTCGTCGGCCAGCAGGATCTCCGGCTGCTCGATCAGGGCGCGGGCGATGGCGGTGCGCTGCTTTTCGCCGCCGGAGAGTACCGGCGGCAGGACGTGCATGCGCTCGCCCAGTCCCACCCATTTCAGCAGTTCGGTCACGTCGGTGCGGTAGCTGGATTCCTCGCGCCCGCGCACGCGCAGCGGCAGCGCTACGTTCTCGTAGGTCGTCATGTGGTCGAGCAGGCGGAAATCCTGGAATACGACGCCGATGCGCCGGCGCAGCAGCGGCAGTTCCGAGCGCGGGATGCGGGCGCGGTCCTTGCCGAAGACGGTGATCAGCCCGCGTGTCGGCTTCAACGACAGGAAAAGCAGGCGGAGCAGCGTCGTCTTGCCGGCGCCGGACGGCCCGCTGAGGAACTGGAACGAGCGCTCCGGTATCTGCAGGGTGATGTCGCGGAGGATTTCCGGACCCATGCCATAGCGGAGGCCGACATTTTCGAAGCGGATCACGTTCGACGACCTGGGTGATTGCGTGGCGGCGCGCCGCCCGTTTCTACGAAAAGACCATCGGGCGGCATGGTTAACGGGCGGTTAAATTGTGGCTCTGGCGGGTGCGTCAAAGTCTCTCCGGTCGGGAAGCGTTAACCAATTCCGTTTACGAAAAACGCAATATGGCACTATCAGGGACAATCTCGGGCGCAAGGGCGCACAGGCGGACGGCACGCCCGGTTTCCGGCGAAATCATGGCCGCGGCCGCATTCGATGGCGTGGCGCCGCGCCGCGCCGTTGATCCCGCCGATGTCGTCGACGCCGACTACGAGATCGTGCGGCCCGGCAGGCCGGAGCCTGTCCCGGCGGTGAAGGTCGAGACTGCGCAGGCATCGCCGCGCGTCGGCATGGATATGCTGCGCAAGGAAAAGACGGAACCGGAACGACGGACGCCGGTTCGTGGCGGCCCGCTGTTCTGGATCACCGGCATCGGCATCGCGCTCGCCGCCTTCTGGGTCTCGGGCGGGCATGCGCTCGTGCGCGATTCGGGGCTGTTCTCCGGGCCGCAGGCGGTGCAGGCCGCTTTCAGCGTGACCGGCGTCAGGTCGCGCTTCGACGTGTCAGGAACCAAGCCCGTGCTGCTCGTCGACGGCGAGGCCGCCAACGAGGGCGGGGAGGCTGGCGTCCTGCCGCCGCTGGAAATCCGTGTCGCCGCGTCCGACGGCCGCGTGACGCGCTATACGCTGGGGACATCCGGCCGCATTCTGGCTGCCGGCGAAAGATTCGCCTTTTCCAGCCGATTGGACGTGCCTAAGAACGGCGTAGGGACCGTATCGGTCACGTTCGCCGAATAGGTCGGCCGAGGTTTGGCCGAACCGGATCTCACAAACCCTGAGCGATAGGGGAAGACGCAGCATGCCAGTCGTTCGCGGCAAGTCCATCGAGGTGCTGTTTTCGGCGTCGGCGATCGCCCAGCGCAATCTGGAGCTGGCCAAGGAGATCGCCTCGCGCGACTACCACGACCTTTTGGTCATCTCGGTCCTGAAGGGGTCGTTCATCTTCGCCGCCGACCTCATCCGCGCCATGCACGATGCCGGTCTTGCGCCGGAGGTCGAGTTCATCTTCATCTCCAGCTACGGCGCTGGTACCAGCAGTGGCGAGGTGAGGGTGCTGCGCGACATCGACAACGAGGTCGCCGGGCGCGACGTGCTGTTGATCGACGACATCCTGGAATCGGGCAAGACGCTGAAGTTCACCCGCGAGCTGATGTTGTCGCGCGGCGCCAAAAGCTGCTCGATCGCCGTGCTGCTCGACAAGCGCATGCGCCGCCAGACCACGCTGAACGCCGACTATGTCGGCTTCGACTGCCCGGATTTCTTCGTTGTCGGCTACGGCATGGACGTCGGGCACGCTTTTCGCGAGTTACCCTTTGTCGGCATCGTGCGCGGCGACGCGTGAAATCCCGTGAGGCCGGGCCGGAATCAGCAAAAGTTTAACGCTTAGCCGCCATGGTGCGCGCCATGGCAAAGCTTCTGATCGTCGAGGACGACGAATCCGTCCGCACACTCGCAGCCCGCGCGCTCGAACGCGCCGGGCACCAGATCGATGTCGCCGCCGACGGCGCGGCCGGACTGGCCTCGATCCGCGCGGCGGCTGGCGGCTACGACCTCGTCGTTTCCGACATCCGCATGCCGGAGATGGATGGCATCGAGATGGCGAAGGCGGCGGCCGCCGCCTATCCGGCGATGCGCATCATGCTGGTCACCGGCTATGCCGACCAGCGCGAGCGCGCCGAGGAACTCAACGGCATCATCCGCGACGTCGTTCAGAAGCCGTTCACGCTCGCCGAAATCCGCGAGCGGGTGAGTCGCGCGCTGAACTGAACGGCGGATATCGAACCGCTGCCCGGAATTACGAAGCCGGTTCCGCCTCTGCACCCTGTCCGTCCGCTTCTTCCCAGAAGGTCAGCCGGTTGCCGAAGGGATCGGCGACGGTGACTTCCCTGGTCTGCCATGGTGTGTGTTCCAAGCCCGGCCGCGCGAAGCGGTATCCCTTCCCGATCAACTCCTGATGGAGGCCCGCCACGTCCTGCGTGCGGATGCGAACGGCGGAACCCGGGGTGCCGTCGCCATGATGTTCGCTCAGGTGGAGGACGCAGGCATCGCGCGAGATGCCGACGTAGAGCGGCGCGTTGTCGTCGAAGCGGTGCTCCCAGTCGATCGTGAAGCCAAGGAAGCCGACATAGAACTCATGCGCCTTGGCCACGTCGAAGATGCGCAGGATGGGCGTTACGTTGCCGAGCTTCGTCATCGTTCACCATCGCCGGAAAGAATGCCCTAGCGACCAGGGTTCGGATCGCGCCCTACTTCAACTCCAGCAGGCGTTCCAGGTAACTGCGCTCGACGTCGGGTGAGAGCGCGTTGCCCAGCCGCTTGCGGATGGCTTCGAGGATCTGGCGCGCGCGCTGCACGTCGATCTCATCCGGCACCTTCACCGAATCGCCGAAGTCCGGGCCTTCGGTGGCGCGGGGACGGCCGAGCGGGTCGCGGTCGGCATTCTGCTGGCGGCCGCCTGCCTGCGCGCCGCCCTCGTCGCCCTGCATGGCCTGCAACTGCTGCATCATGTCCTGCGCGCCCTTGCGCAGGGCTTCCAGCGCCCGGCCCTGATGGCCGACGGCGCCGTTGCCGTCTGCGTCGCCGAGCGAGCGTTCGGCACTGCCCATTTCCTTGCCGGCATCGCCGAAACCCTGGTTCGGCTGCATACCCATGCCTTCCAGGCTCTTGCCGAGCTGTTCCAGGTCCTTCTGCAGCTTGCCCTGGCCCTCCTGCAGCTGCTTCAAGGCATCGGCGAATTCCTGCGGCGTCATCGGTTTTTCGCCGCCCTGCTGGCCTTGCTGGCCGTTCTGCGGCTGGTCCTGCTCGCCAGGCATGCCCTGGTTCTCGCCGAACTCCTGCTCGTCGCCCTGCTGGCCGGGCTGCATGCGGTCCATGCGGAAGGTTTCGTTCATCATCTCCTGCTGGCGGCGCATGATCTCGCCCAGCTTGTCCATCTGCTGGCGCATCTCGCTCTGGCCCTGCCTCTGCTGCTGCTGACGGCCGGCCTGCAGGTTGTTCATCATGTCTTCCAGCTGTGACAAGAGCTGCTGCGCCTTGTCGCGGTCGCCCGACTTCGCCAGATTCTCGATCTGGTCCATCATCCGCTCGAGGTCGCGCTGGCTGAGTTCCCTGGCGCCGTCGGGCATGCGCGGGGCGTTCCTGTCGTTGGGATGGCGCTCGGCGAATTCTCGCAGGAAATCCTGCATCGCCTGGCGCAATTCCTTCATCGCCTTGTCGATCTCCTCGTCGCTGGCGCCGTTCTTCAACAGGTCCTGCAGGTTCTGCTGCGCCTGCCTGAGCTTCCTCTCGGCCGCCGACAGGTCGCCTTCCTCGATGCCGAGCGCGATGTCCCACATGTAGGAAACGACGTCGCGCAACTGGTCGTCGCTGTCGGCCAGCTTGAGCCGGCTGCGGGCGCTCATGATGGCCAGGTAATGCGCCATGTTGTCGAACGTATCCTCCGGACGCAGCGTGATGGCGTCCATCAGGTCGAGCACGTGCGGCCGGGCATTGGCATCGAGCCCAAGCAGGCGCCGCTGCTCGATCACGGCGCGCGCCAGCGGGTTGGTGAAAGGCCGCTCCGGCATGGTGAGCGTCTTGGTCTCGCTGCGGGCGACCTGGCCGGCGTCGTCGGTCGCCTCCAGCGTCAGCCGGATGGTCGAGCCGGCCCAGACATGCTCGGTCAGGTCCTTGGTGGTGCGGGCGGCATTGGCCTTGCCGCCGCGGCGCGGCAGGGAAAGCGGCATTTCCGGCACGGGATAGAGCGGGCGTGCACCCGGCGCCGGCGGATCGGCGAGCGCGAAGTCGGCTCGTGCCGCGGCCGCGCCGTAGTCATCGTCGATCTGGTAGTTCAGTTCCATCGTGCCGTTGGCTGCGCGCTTCGGCTCGCCGACGAACCGGATTTGTGGTGCGGTGTCCGGTACGACGGCGAAACGCCAGCGGCCGCGCTCGGTCTCGCCGGATTTCAGGACGAGTTCGCCGTCCGTATTGAGCTTGCCGGCGAACTGGCGAACGGCCGGACCTGTCGCGGGTGCGCCGGTGCTTCCTGCTCCGGGCGTGTTGGCGGCAGTCGCCTTGGGTTGTGCGGCCTCGATCTGGCGGGTGTTGCCGCCGGTGTCCCGATAGCCCAAGGTCTCGTCGCCTGCGCCGCCGGTGACCCGCAGGGTGACGTCGCTGCCCTGCGGTACGGTGAAGGCGCTGGCGCCCTGGTTGGCGTCGGCGGTGAGGAAAATCGGCGGCTTGCCGGTATAGGCCGGCGGTGTCACCCAGGCGTCGATGCGTGGTGGCACGGCTTCGGCCGTCGGCCGCTGGCGGAAGGCATCGGCGATGCTGCCGCCGTGCGGGCCGACGGAGAAGGCAAGCGCTGCAACGAAGACGAGTGCCGCGACCGCGCGCAGAGCCCAGGGGTCGCGATCCGGCACGCGCGGGCGCGGCAGGTCTGCGCCGAGACGGTTAAGACGGGCCGCCATGCGGCGCTGGTGCTCATCCCACAACGCCTGCGAGAAGGCCGAGCCGTGGCCGCTCGGCCGGTCGGTGCGGACCTGCAAGGGCGTGTGCGGCAGGGCGTTTGCAGCCTCGATGCGGCGGTCCACTTCGGCGGCCGTCGGCAGGCGGAAGAAACGCAAGGGATAGAGAGCGGCCAGCGCGGCCAGTGCAAAGCCTGTCACGACGACGAGGCGCACGGTATCCGACAGGCGAGGGAACAGGCCGAACCAGGCAAAGCTGAGGAAAAGGACGGCGACAATGACGAACGGCAGTACAAGTGGCCAGCCGCGCTCGACGATGATGGCGGCGCGCGTGAGCGTACGGCTGGCGGCAAGCCGCGCCGCGAGATGCCTTCCGGTGCTGACTGCGGGTCGTTCCGTCATCGGCCCTTGTTCGCCGCCGGTCTTGGGGTGGGCGGCCTCACTTCGCAGACAATACCAGCAAACACGGCAAAGGCGAGGCGGGTTCCAAAAACGTGATGGCGCCTGCCTCGTTTGTCAGAGCCAGTCCGGCAGCCGGTCCAGCCCGATCAGGTCGTCATAGGTCTGGCGCGGACGCACGACCGCAAACCGGTCGCCGTCCACCAGCACTTCCGGCACCAGCAGGCGGGAATTGTAGGTGCCGGCCTGCACCGCGCCGTAGGCACCTGCGGTTCCCACCGCGATGAGGTCGCCGGCCTTCAATCGCGGCAGGTCGCGGTCGAGCCCGAGGTAGTCGCCCGTTTCGCAGACCGGGCCGACGACGTCGACCTTGAGGCGCGGCGCATCGGGCGCCGGCTGGACGACCGGGCGAATGTCGTGGAAAGCGTCGTAGAGCGTGGGGCGGATGAGGTCGTTCATCGCCGCGTCGACGATGAGGAAGTTCTTGGCGTCGCCTTCCTTCACATAGACGACTTCGGCGACGAGGATGCCGGCATTGCCGACGATCATGCGGCCCGGCTCGAACATCACCTTGAGGCCGAGCTTGCTGACATGCTTCCGCGCCACCGCCGCATAGGCGTCGGGCAGCGGCGGCGGGTTGTTGTCGGCCTTGTAAGGAATGCCGAGGCCGCCGCCGAGATCGACATGGTCGATGGCGTGGCCGTCCGCGCGCAGCATGTCGACCAGATCGACCAGCAGGGCGAAGGCGTCGTCGAAGGGCTGCAACTCGGTGATCTGGCTGCCAATATGCATGTCGATGCCGGTGACGCGGATGCCCGGCAGTTCGGCGGCGCGCCGGTAGACGTCGCGGGCGCGCTGGCGGGGGATGCCGAACTTGTTCTCGGCCTTGCCGGTGGAAATCTTCTTGTGGGTCTTCGCATCCACGTCGGGGTTGATGCGCAGCGAGACCGGCGCCGTCTTGCCCAGCGCAACAGCGCGTGCCGAGAGCAGTTCCAGCTCCGGCTCGGATTCGACGTTGAAGCACAGGATGCCGGCCTGCAGCGCGAAATCCATCTCGCGCGCCGTCTTGCCGACGCCGGAGAACAGGATCTTGTCGGCCGGGATGCCGGCGGCCAGCGCGCGGCGCATCTCGCCTTCCGACACCACGTCGGCGCCGGCGCCGAGCTTGCCCAGCGTCTTCAGCACGGCCTGATTGGAGTTCGCCTTCATGGCGTAGCAGACCAGTGTGTCAAGTCCGGCGAAGGCCTCGGAGAAGACGCGGAAATGGCGGGTCAGCGTGGCGGTCGAATAGCAATAGAAGGGCGTGCCGACCGCCGCCGCAATATCGGGGATCGCCACGTCCTCGGCATGGAGCACGCCGTCGCGATAGTCGAAATGGTTCACTGGAAGGGTCCGGAAACGCTACTGGATCAGTCTGTCGAGAATGAAGGGCTTGTCGGTCTCCGGTTGCGCGGGTTCCGGCGGCAGTGGCTTCTTGGCTTTCTCGGCATCCTTGCGGGCCTGCACGGCCGCCTCGTAGGGCGTGTCGAGTTGCCCCGGCCTGCGGCCGCAGGCTGAAACCAGCGCCACGGTTGCCACGAGCGCCAGCGCCGTGAATATCCTGCCTGCGGTCATCGCTGCGTCCGTCCGTTCTGCCTGTACACGTGAGCAATGCGCCGCTGCGCAATGGCCGATCCGGCTATAGCCGAGTTTGCAATTAAATGCACCCCGCCCTCATGCTTTGGCGAGCCGCTTCTTCCAGGCGCGGACCTGCTTTTTCACTTCCGCCGGCGCGGTGCCACCGAAGCTCTTGCGGCTGGCGACCGAGTTCTTCACCGCCAACACCGAAAAGACATCGGCGGTGATGCCAAGATGGATGGACCGCAGGTCCTCCGGCGACAGCTTCTCCAGCCCGATCTTCTTGCTCTCGGCCAGCGCCACGGCGCGGCCGGTGACGTGATGCGCCTCGCGGAAGGGCAGGCCGAGCTCCCGCACAAGCCAGTCGGCGAGGTCGGTGGCGGTGGCGTAGCCGGAGCCGGCGGCTTTCTTCATGGCTGCCTCGTTGACGGTCAGGTCACGCACCATGCCGGTCATCGCCGCCAGCATCAGGTCGAGCGTCTCGGCGGTGTCGAAGACAGCTTCCTTGTCCTCCTGCATGTCCTTGGAATAGGTCAGCGGCAGGCCCTTCATGACGGTGAGCAGGCCGATCAGGTGGCCGTTGACGCGGCCGGTCTTGGCTCGCACCAGTTCGGCGGCGTCCGGGTTCTTCTTCTGCGGCATGATGGACGAGCCGGTCGAGAACTGGTCCGACAGCCGCACGAAGCCGAATTGCGGCGTCGACCAGATGACGATCTCCTCGGCCAGCCGCGACAGGTGGGTGGCGCAGATAGCGGCGACGGAAAGGAACTCCAGCGCGAAGTCTCGGTCCGAGACGCTGTCGAGCGAATTGCGGGTCGGCTCGCGGAAGCCGAGCGCTTTGGCCGTCCTGTGGCGGTCGATCGGAAAGCCGGTGCCGGCGAGCGCTGCGGCGCCCAGCGGGCTTTCGTCCATGCGCTCGATGGCGTCGCGCACGCGCGACAGGTCGCGCGCGAACATCTCGACATAGGCCATGCAATGGTGGCCGAACGTCACCGGCTGCGCGGTCTGGAGATGGGTGAAGCCCGGCATGACGGTCGCGGCGTGTTCCTCGGCGCGGTCGAGGAAGGCGGCGATCAGGTCCTTGAGCGCTGCGGCGACGCGGTTGAATTCGTCCTTCACCCAGAGGCGGAAATCGACCGCCACCTGGTCGTTGCGGGAACGCGCCGTGTGCAGGCGGCCGGCCGCCGGGCCGATCAGTTCGGCGAGGCGTGCCTCGATGTTCATGTGGATGTCTTCGAGCTTCTTCGAGAAAGCGAAGGTGCCGGCCTCGATCTCTTTCGCAATCGTGTTCAGCCCGTGAGCGATTTTTTCTTGATCGGCGGCCGAAATGATGCCCGTTTGCGCCAGCATCTCGCTGTGGGCGAGCGAGCCGCGGATGTCCTGCGCGTAGAGCTTGCGGTCGAAGTCTATGGAAGCGTTGATCGCTTCCATGATCGCGGCCGGACCCGAGGCAAAACGTCCGCCCCACATCTGGTTGCTGGCCTTATCGTCACCCATCGCTATAACCCGCTCGACCAAACCGTTTCGGAAGACATCAGGACCATGGCAAACGGCAAAAACCTTCTCCCGGCCCCGCGCCTGGTGCTCGCCGCGCTGGTCGCCGGCGCGCTGGCCGGCGCGGTCGCGGTATATGTCAGGGAGAGCGGGTCTGGCAACACGGCGCTCGAAACGGTCGCCGCCGCTTCCGGTCCCGACGATGCCGCCTGCGCGGCCAAGGCCGACAGGGCGAAGACCGTGGCCGCCTCGGCCACCGGGGAGGTGGCGGCGCTGCTGCCGGCCGATCCGCCGCAGTCGCTGAAGGGCCTTTCCTTCGAGGGACCGGACGGCAAGCCGATAACGCTGGCCGGTCACACAGGCAAGACAGTGCTGCTCAACCTGTGGGCGACATGGTGCGCTCCCTGCCGTGCCGAGATGCCGGCGCTCGACGCGCTGCAAAAGGAGATGGGCAGCGATCGCTTCGAGGTCGTCGCCGTCAACGTCGACACCGGCGACGACGCCAAGCCGAAGAAGTTCCTCGCCGACATCGGCATCAAGACACTCGGCTATTATCGCGACGCCTCCATGGGGGTCTTCAACGACGTCAAGCAACGCGGACTGGCGCTCGGTCTGCCGGTCACGATGCTGGTGGACGGCGAAGGTTGCCTCATCGGCCATATGAACGGCCCCGCGGAATGGGCGAGCCCGGATGCCCGCAAACTCATCGAAGCCTCGCTCGAAAACTGAGCGGTCCTCTGCCGGCCGCTCAAACGAAACCGATCCGAACTTTGTGTGAAAGGTCACGCAGTCTTAACAGAACTATTGCGCACCTGTCACAATCCGCCGATACTTGCCGTCGCGAACACGTTTCGCCAATGACAGATCGGGAGAGAGACATGAAGTTTCACGGCTTTGCGGCCGCCGCCGCCACGTTGACCCTGTTTTCCACCACGACGGCGTTTGCCGCGACGCAGATCACCTGGTGGCATGCCATGACGGGCGCCAATGCCGAGGTGGTCGACAAGATTTCCAAGGATTTCAACGCCAGCCAGAAAGACTATGAGATCGTCCCGGTCTTCAAGGGCACCTATCCGGAAGCGCTGAACGCCGGCATCGCTGCCTTCCGCGCCAAGCAGGCGCCCGACATCATCCAGGTCTTCGACGTCGGCACCGGCGTGATGATGGCTGCCGAAGGCGCGGTCAAGCCGGTGGCCGAGGTGCTGGAAGGCGCCGGCATGAAGTTCGACAAGAGCCAGTACCTGCCGGGCATCGTAGGCTATTATTCGAAGCCGGACGGCACGATGCTGTCCTTCCCCTACAACTCCTCCTCGCCGATCCTCTATTACAACAAGGACATCTTCAAGAAGGCGGGGCTCGACGAGAACACGCCGCCCAAGACCTGGAACGAGGTCTGGGACATGGCCAAGAAGATCAAGACCAGCGGTGCGGCGGCCTGCGGCTACACCTCGACCTGGCTGACCTGGATCCATCTGGAGAACTTCGCCGCCTGGAACAACGTGCCGTGGGCGACCAATCAGAACGGCCTCGAAGGCGGCACGCCGGAACTGAAGATCAACGCGCCGATCTACGTCAACCACTTCCAGGCGCTCGCCGATCTCGCCAAGGACGGCACGTTCAAGTACGGCGGCCGCACTTCGGAAGCCAAGCAGCTCTTCCTCGCCGGCGAATGCGGCATCATGACCGAATCGTCGGGCGGCCTCGGCGATATCGTCAAGTCGGGCATGAACTACGGCATCGGCCAGCTGCCTTACGACAGCGATGCCAAGGGCGCGCCGCAGAACACGACGCCGGGCGGCGCCAGCCTGTGGGTGTTCGGCGGCAAGACCGACGAGCAGTACAAGGGCATCGCCGCCTTCTTCACCTATCTCTCGCAGACGGACGTGCAGCAGTACCTGCATGAGAAGTCCGGCTATCTGCCGGTCACGCTGGCCGCCTACGAGGCGACCAAAAAGTCGGGTTTCTATGAGAAGAATCCCGGCCGCGAGACGCCGATCCTGCAGATGATGGGCAAGGAGCCGACCGAGAACTCGAAGGGCGTACGCCTGCCCAACCTGCCGCAGGTGCGCGACATCCAGAACGAGGAGTTCGAGAACATGCTGGCCGGTAAGGAAACGGCCCAGCAAGCGCTCGACAATGCCGTCGAGCGCGGCAACGCCGCGATCAAGGAAGCGACCGGGGGTTGAGCGGCGCCGGCGATTTCTCCCCCCTCGAGGGGGAGATGGCCGCTGAGCGGCCAGAGGGGGTCATTGTGGACGTGTGCCAGCGCTTTTGGGGCGAGGCCCTAGAGGCGGTGCCTTTCGCGGTGCCCCCCTCCGCCCGCTTCGCGTGCACCTCCCCCTCGAGGGGGGAGGATCACGTATGACCCCGCGCGTCGTCTTCCCGAACAAAATCCTGCCCTATCTGCTGGTGGCGCCGCAGCTCGCCATCACGCTGATCTTCTTCTACTGGCCGGCGGGGCAGGCGCTCTACCAGTCGATGCTGAAGGAAGACCCGTTCGGGCTGAAATCGAAATTCGTCTGGTTCGACAATTTCGCCAAGGTCCTGTCACAGCCGGCCTACGTCAATTCCATCAAGGTGACGGTGGTCTTCTCGGTCGCCACCGCCGCCGTTGCCATGGGCGTGGCGCTGCTGCTGGCCGTCATGGCCGAGAAGGTGGTGCGCAGCAAAGGTTTCTACCGCACGCTGATGATCTGGCCCTATGCGGTCGCGCCGGCCATCGCCGGCATGCTGTTTCTGTTCATGTTCAACCCGTCCATCGGCTCCGTCGCCGTGCTTTTGAGGCGGCTGGGGTTGCATTGGGACCCCGTTCTCGACGGTACCGACGCAATGATCCTGCTGGTGGTGGCGGCGTCGTGGAAGCAGATCAGCTACAACTTCCTGTTCTTCGTCGCCGGCCTGCAGGCGATCCCGAAATCGCTGATCGAAGCGGCGGCGATCGACGGCGCGGGCGAGACCAAGCGGTTCTGGACGATCGTCTTCCCGCTGCTGGCGCCGACCACCTTCTTCCTTTTGGTCATCAACACGACCTACGCCTTCTTCGATACGTTCGGCATCGTCCACGCGGTGACCGGCGGCGGGCCAGGCAAGGCCACCGAGACGCTGGTCTACAAGGTCTACAATGACGGCTTCGTCAATCTCCTGCTCGGCTCCTCGGCGGCCCAGTCCGTCATCCTGATGGTCATCGTCATAGCGCTTACCGCCATCCAGTTCCGCTACGTGGAAAGGAAGGTGCACTATGGCTGACCGGAAAGCGCCCGCAAGCGGGCACGACAAGCTGATGATCGGCCAGTCGGCGACCGGCATCTACATCGCCCACGCCGTGCTGATCCTCGGCATCCTCGTCGTCGCCTTCCCGATCTACTACACCTTCGTCGCCTCGACCCACACGCTGCAGACGATCCTGCGCCCGCCGCTGCCGCTGCTGCCGGGCAGTGAGTTCTTCGCCAACTATACGGAAGCCCTGTTCGGCGGCGTAGGGCGCATCGGCGGGGTCGGCGTCGGCACGCTCCTGTTCAACACCACGGTGATGGCGCTGGGCATTGCCATCGGCAAGATCGCCATCTCGATCCTGTCGGCCTATGCCATCGTCTTCTTCCGCTTCCCGCTCAGGATGGCGTTCTTCTGGCTGATCTTCATCACGCTGATGCTGCCGGTCGAGGTGCGCATCCTGCCGACCTACAAGGTGATGGTCGATTTCGGCCTGATCGATACCTATGCCGGGCTGATCCTGCCGCTGATCGCCTCGGCGACGGCGACGCTTCTGTTCCGACAGTTCTTCATGACCATTCCGGGCGAACTGGTGGAGGCCGCGCGCGTCGACGGCGCCGGGCCGTGGCGCTTCTTCTTCGATATCCTGCTGCCGCTGTCGCGCACCAACATCGCGGCCTTGTTCGTCATCCTCTTCATCTACGGCTGGACGCAGTACCTGTGGCCGCTGCTGGTGACGAACCGCAACGACATGAACACCATCGTCATTGCGCTCAAGAAAATGGTGTCGTTCGCCGACGCCGACACGCAATGGCACCTCGTCATGGTCACAGCCATGTTCGCCATCGTGCCGCCGATTCTGGTGGTGGTGCTGATGCAGCGCTGGTTCGTGCGCGGCCTGGTGGAATCGGAGAAATAGCGTTCATGGCGACAGTCGACCTCAAGGACGTGAAGAAGGTCTATGCCGGCGGCGTCGAGGCGGTGAAGGGCGTCTCCATCGCCATTCCGGACAAGGCGCTGTGCGTGCTGGTCGGCCCCTCGGGCTGCGGCAAGTCCACGCTGCTCAGGATGATCGCGGGGCTGGAGGCGATTTCGTCGGGCACCTGCTCGATCGACGGCAGGAAAGTCAACGAGATCGGCCCGACCGAGCGCGATATCGCCATGGTGTTCCAGAACTATGCGCTCTACCCGCATATGAAGGTCTACGACAACATGGCCTATGGCCTGCGCAACCGCGGCACGCCGAAGGACGAGATCGACCGGCGGGTGAAGGACGTGGCGGAGACGCTTGAGCTTTCGCACCTGCTCGACCGGCGGCCGCGCGAGCTTTCTGGCGGCCAGCGCCAGCGCGTCGCCATGGGCCGGGCCATCGTGCGCAGCCCCAAGGTCTTCCTGTTCGACGAGCCGCTGTCCAACCTCGATGCCAAGCTGCGCGGCCAGATGCGGGTCGAGATCAAGAACCTGCAGCGCTCGCTCGGCGTCACCTCCGTCTACGTCACCCATGACCAGCTGGAGGCGATGACGCTGGCCGACATGCTGGTGGTGATGAATGCCGGGCTGGTCGAGCAGATCGGCGCGCCGCTCGATGTCTACGAGAAGCCGGCCTCGACCTTTGTCGCCTCCTTCATCGGCGCGCCGCCGATGAATCTGCTGCCCCTGATCGGCGACGGGACGTCATTCGCCGACGGCAGCGCGACCGGGCTTGCCACGCCGGCCAAGGCCGTAACAATCGGCTTCCGGCCGGAGGATGCCGACGTCGCGGCAAACGGCGAGGTGCCGGCCGGCTCGGTGACGCTACCGGCGACCGTGCAAGCGGTCGAGCCGGTGGGTGCCGAAAGTTTTCTCCATTGCGCCGCCGCCGGCGGAAGTATCGTCGTGCGTGTAGCCGGTCGCGCAACCGCTCAGCCCGGCGACAACTTGCGGGTCGTGGCTACGGCTGAAAGCCTGCACTGGTTCGATCAGGCCGGCAAACGGATCTGATCTGTCGTGCGTCCTTCGAGGCTCGCTTCGCTCGCACCTCAGGATGAGGGTCCATAGCGCGAGCCGAAATCATCACAACAACCGATTACGCCTTCAGCCAGTTGCCGGGCGCGGACCTCCCTCATCCTGAGGTGCGAGCGAAGCGAGCCTCGAAGGACGCACCAGTCACTCCAGCACATGCGCGGTGCCGGTGACGCTGACGCGCACCACTTCGCCGACGGCGGGCGCTTCGATGCCTGGCTTCTTCAAGATGAGGGGCGTCGAGCCGATGGCCGCGGCGTCGGGCGGATCGGGATTGTTGAGCAGCCTGACCGCCACCGTACAGACGGCGCCGGCGAATTCCATCTCCGTGACTTCCGCGAACAGCATGTCGGGGGTGCCGGACATGCCTTCGCTGGAGGTGCGCTTCAACAGCACCTGTTCGGGCCTCAGCATGATGCGCGCCACGTCGCGCCGGTCGGCGCTGTCGACGGCGATGCGGCCAAGCGAGCATTGCGCGAAGCCACCGGCGATACGCGCCGGAATGACGATGGCGTCGCCGAGGAATTCGGCGACCATGCGGTTCTTCGGCCTGAGGTAAAGGTCGCGCGGCGTGCCGACCTGCGAAAAGGCGCCCTCGCGCATCACCGCCACCTGGTCGGCGAAGGACAATGCCTCGGCCTGGTCGTGGGTGACCAGGATGGTGGTGATGCCGGCATTTTCGAGCAGTTCGGCCACCGCCTTGCGCATTGAGGAGCGCAGGCCGGTGTCGAGCGCCGAGAAGGGTTCGTCCAGCAGCATCAGCCGGGGCTTGCAGGCCATGGCGCGGGCCAGCGCCACGCGCTGCTGCTGACCGCCGGACAGCTCGTGCGGCCGTCGCTTCAGGATCGCCTTGTCGAGCCCGACGATGTAGGCGAGCTCGGCGACGCGCTCGGCGCGGCCTGCCTCGCCGCGCGCCATGCCGAAGCCGATGTTGTCGGCGATGGAAAGATGCGGGAACAGCGCGCCGTCCTGTGCGACGAGGCCGATGCCGCGCTTGTGCGCCGGCACGAAGGCGGCGCCATCGGCCATGGTTTCGCCATCGAGCACGATGCGCCCGCTGTCGGGCGCCTCGAAGCCGGCGATCAGGCGCAGAAGCGTGGTCTTGCCGCAGCCTGACGGGCCGACGATCGCCGTACGGGTGCCGGCCTCGACGGCGAGGTCGATGCCGGCCAGCGCCCGCACCGGCCCGTAGCTCCTGGTCAATGATGCGAGGTCGAGGAAGCTCATCGTCCGGCCATCCGCTTCGATTGTGCATAGAGCAGGAAAGTCAGCGGCAGCGAAAGCACCACCATGATCGCGGCATAGGGCGCTGCGGCCGCATAGTCGATCTCGCCGCTATAGGCCCAGAAGGCGAGTGCCAGCGTGCGCGTGCCGTTGGGGGCGAGCATCTGGGTGGCGGTCAGTTCGTTGGTGATGCCGAGCGCGGCCAGCGCCATGCCGGCGGCAGCCCCCGGCGCCGAAAGGCGGATCGTCGTCGCCCACAGGGCCCTCATCGGCGGACGGCCGAGGCCGGCGGCGGCGCGTTCCAGCTCGATCGGCGCCTGCGCGATCGAGGCGCGCAGCGAGATGATGGCGCGCGGCAGGAACATCAGCGCATAGGCGATCAGGATCGTCACAAGCGTCTGGTAGAGCGGCAGCATGACGGTGACGGTGATCGTCACCAGTGCCAGCGCCACGACCACGCCGGGCAGCGCGCCGACCGTGTAGTTCAGCCCTTCCAGCACGCGCTGCAGCTTGCTGGGCGCGCGGATCGACAGCCAGGCGATGGGGATGCCGGCGACGGTGGCGAGCAGGCCGCCGGCGAGCGCCAGGAACAGGGTCTGGCCGAGCGCGAGGCCGATTTCATCGATACGCCATACGGCAATGCCGCCGGCGGCCAGCCAGCGGGCGATGACGACGAGCGGCACGCCGAGGGACAGGAGCGCGACCAGAAGGGGCAAACCGAGCGCCGGCAGCGTCATGCGGCCGAGACGGCTCGGCGGGCGCAGGCGCGCCGCGCCTGAGCCGACGCGGGCGTAGCGCTCCTCGCCGCGCACCAGCATCTCGAAGGCGAGCAGCGCCAGGCAGCAGGCAACGAGTACGCCGGCCAGCATGGTCGCTGCCGGACCGTTGAAGGTGGATTGGAACTGGTCGACGATGGCCGTGGTGAAGGTATCGAAGCGGACGAAGACGAAGAGGCCGTATTCCGCCAGAAGGTGCAGGCCGACCAGTAGTGAGCCGCCGCAGACGGCGAGCCTCAACTGCGGCAGCACTACGCGCAGGAAAACATGCGCGGGGCCGAGTCCAAGGGAGGCGGCGGCGTCCTCCAGCGCCGGGTCGAGTCGCCGCAGGCTTGCCGCCACCGGCAGATAGAGGAAGGGGAAATAGGCGATTACGGAGATCAGCACGCCGGCCGGCAGGCCATGGAAGCCGGGCAGCATCGTCACCCAGGCGTAGCTGTGGACGAAGGCCGGGATGGCGAGCGGCGCCACCGCCAGCAGCGACCACAGGCGCGCACCGGGCAGGTCGGTGCGTTCGGTCAACCAGGCGAGCGCGATCGACAGGACGGCGCAGACGGGCACGGTCAGCAGAACCAGCAGGGCGGTGTTGACGAGCAATTCGCCGACGCGCGGGCGTACCACAAGAGCCCAGGTGGTCGCCCAGCCGGTCTGGATGGCGATCCAGATGATGAAGGCCAGAGGCACGAGCGCCAGCGCCGACACCAAGACCGCGGCCGCGGTTATCCAAGGCAGCGGGCGGCGGGCGCGCGGCGGTGAGGCGGCGAAACCCGTCGTCATGGAATCCGCCTGCGCCGCCATCAGGTCAGACCGTCCGCGCAGGCAGCACTGCCATGGCGGCGTGAGCGCGGACGACCCGGCCGGATATGCGGCGAATGCTCATCTGTTTCTCGGTTGGCTATCCCGGCGGATATCCGCCGGGAGTGGCTGGATCGTTTCGGAATGCCACGGAAGCGCCGAAACGATCGTTTTCCTTGTCTTGACGCAGGTCCGGGTGAAAACCCGCTTCGTGTTTTCCCGGACCTACCTTTGCGCTGCCCTTTTAGGCGGAACGCCGGCTAAAGCAAGCCGGCCGCCGTCATCAGGTCGGTGACCTTCTTGGCGTTGAGCATGGAGGGCTCAACCTTGGGAGCGTCGAGATCGGCCAGCGGGACGAGCTTGGGATTGGACTCGGCGCCGACGCCGACGGCGTATTCATAGGAAGTGCCGTTCTTCAGGATGTCCTGGCCGCCCTTGCCGGCAACCCATTTCAGGAATGCCTGGGCTTCCTTCGGATGCTTGCTCGAAGCCAGCACGCCGCCGCCGGAGAGCGAAACGAAAGCGCCGGGGTCCTGGTTCTTGAAGTAGTGCAGGGCGACGTTCTTGCTGTTCTCGCCGGTCTTGGCCTGATCGCCGAACCAGTAATAATGATAGATGACGCCGCCATCGATCTCACCGGCGTTGACGGCCTTCATCACCGTGCCGTTGCCGCGATAGGCGGTGAAGTTTTCCTTCATGCCCTTCAGCCAGTCGGCGGTCGCCTGCTCGCCCTTGAGTTCGAGCACGGCGGAGACGATGGCCTGGAAGTCGGCGCCCGAGGGAGAGGCGGCCCAGCGGCCCTTCCAGCTCGGGTCGGCCAGATCCATCAGCGACTTCGGCAGCTGGTCTTCCTTGAGCTTGTCCTTGTTGTAGGCGAACACCGTGCTGCGCGCGGCGATGCCGATCCACTTGCCGCTGGCCGGGCGATAGTTCTCCGGCACCAGCGCCAGCGTGTCGGCGTCGACCGGGGCAAACAGGCCGGCATTTTCGACCAGCACCATGGACGGCGAGTTTTCCGTCAGGAAGACGTCGGCGGGCGAGGCGGCGCCCTCGGCGACGATCTGGTTGGAGAATTCGCTGTCGCCGCCGTTGCGCAGCGTCACCTTGATGCCGGTTTCCTTGGTGAAGCCTTCGGCCCATTCCTTGGCGAGGCTTTCGTGCTGGGCGTTGTAGACGACGATGCCTTCGTCGTCGGCATTCGCCGGCGCAGTGAGCAGGACTGCGGCGAGCACGGCTCCGCAGAAGGGGGAAAGGATCGATCTCATCAAGGTCTCCTTGGCACGCCGACGTTGGCGTGGCGGCACCCTTATCAATACCTGAATACATCAGTCAAGATTATCTTGCGGGCATCCGGTCGGCCGCCGAGGGAGACTGGTCGTGGCGAAGATCGCCATAAATCGCCGTACGTGTTCTCATTCCTGACGGCTGCTGCCAAATGGAACAAAAGCCTTGCGCGCCGCCGCAAAATTAGGGCGAACGGGCGCAAACCGAACGATGATCAACGGCTTGCGGGTTAAGTCTGTGGCCGTTTCCCCGACAATTTCGACTGTATAGCGCCGTCACTTTCCTGTAGAAGGCGCCCTTCGCCAATCACGGCGATTTGAATGCCGTCGCACACAACCCATATGACCGCGACGTGTGCATGGCCATTGGGGCCACTCAACGGACAACAACGATGTCGAAATTCAGGTTTCACAAGCTTGCGGCCATTGTGGTGCTCATCGGCTTCGCTGCCTGGGTCGCCACCGGCACGTTCTCCTCCGTCGGCAGCGCCGCTGGCGGCGACGAGAAGGCCGCCGAGGGCAGCCAGAAGGCAGAGCAGCCGAAGGCCGAGGAGGCGCCGGCGCGCATCGTCAAGGTGGTCAAGCCGCCGCGTGACGAACATGCCCGCGCCATCCGCATCTCGGGTCTGACCGAAGCCGACAAGCGTGCCGTTCTGGCGACGCGCGTCGGTGGCATCATCGACAAGCTGCCGGTCAAGCAGGGCGACCGCGTCAAGACCGGCGACCTCATCCTCATGCTTGCCGCCGAGGAGAAGATTTCGGCCGTCGACAACGCCAAGGCCCTGCTTGCCCAGCGCCAGGCCGAACTCAGCGCCGCCGAGCGACTGGCCAAGAGCGGCAACCTGCCGAAGCTGCAGCTCGACACGGCGCGCTCCAACCTCGCCGCCGCGCAGTCCGGGCTCGACGCCGCCGCAGCCGAACTCGACCGCAACGAGGTCAAGGCGCCGTTCAACGGCGTCGTCGACCGTATCCCGGTCGAACTCGGCAGCGCCGTCATGCAGGGCGGCGAGGTTGCCACCATCCTGGCGCTCGACCCGGTCATCGCCCGCGGCGAGGTGAGCGAGCGCGACCTCGGCTACCTCAAGATCGGCGACAAGGCGGCCGTGCGCCTGGTCAGCGGCCGCACGGCCGAGGGCACCGTGCGCTACATCAGCCGCGACGCCTCGTCGGCGACGCGCACTTTCCGCGTCGAGGTTGCCATTCCCAATGCCGACGGTTCCATTCCCGCCGGCATGACCGCCGAGATCACGCTTTCGGCCGAGCCGACCGATGCCGTGGTGCTGCCGCGCTCCGTCGTCACGCTGGGCGACAAGGGTGACCTCGGCATTCGTGCCGTCGACCAAAACAACAAGGTCGTCTTCTACCCGATCGACCTCGTCGACGACACGCCGAAGGGCCTCGTGCTGGGCGGCATTCCCGCCGACGCCAAGGTGATCGTCGCCGGTCAGGCGCTGGTCGCAGAGGGTGACGTGGTGCAGCCGGTCGAGGCTACGGCAGAAGAGATCAAGACGCTGGTCGGCGACGCGGCGGCCAGCACGCAATAAACCGAATCCAGAGCGACGCTCCGTTCGAGCGGGCGTCGCTCTCAACCGGATCTGACCCATGGATATCGTCAGACTTGCCATCCGCAACGCGCGGCTGACCATCTCGGTCCTTTTGTTCCTGATCCTGGCGGGCGCGCTCGCCTACCAGTCGGTGCCGAAGGAGGCCGAGCCGGACGTTCCGATCCCGATGATGTATGTCAGCCTGGTCTACCAGGGCATCTCGCCGGAGGATTCGGAACGCCTGCTGCTTCGACCGATGGAGACCAAGCTCAAGAGCCTCAAAGGGCTCAAGGAGATGCGTTCGGCCGCCTTCCAGGGTGGTGGCTACGTGCTCGTCGAGTTCGAGCCGTCGGTTGACCTGGCGACCGCCCTGCAGGACACACGCTCCAAGGTGCAGGACGCCAAGGCCGACCTGCCACAGGCGGCCGAGGAGCCGACCGTCAACGAGGTCAACGTCTCGGAATTCCCGGTGCTCGTCGTCACCTTGTCGGGCCATGTGCCGGAGCGGGTGCTGACGGCGGCCGCACGCGAGTTGCGCGACCGCATCGAGGAGGTGCCGGGCGTGCTCGAGGGCGACTTGCAGGGCGCCCGCGACGATCTCGTCGAAGTGGTGGTCGATCCGGTCAAGCTGTCGTCCTACGGGTTGCAGCTCGACCAGCTCATGCAGGGCGTCGGCGCCTCCAACAGCTTGGTGGCGGCCGGAAACATCGAGGGCTCGGAGGGCAAATACGCCGTCAAGGTGCCGTCACTGATCGAGACGCCGGAAGATGTCGCCAACCTGCCGGTCATCGCCGGGCCGAACGCAGTGGTGCAGGCCAAGGACATCGCCACCATCCGCTCGACCTTCAAGGATGCCGAGACGATCACGCGCCTCGACGGCAAGCCGGCTATCGCCATCGAGGTGAAGAAGCGCATCGGCGCCAACATCGTCCAGACGATCGAGGGCGCCAAGGCCGTCGCCGACGCTTTCGTCAAGACCGCGCCGCAGGGGATGGAAGTCACCTACACGCAGGACAAGTCGGTCTTTGTCAACCAGCTGCTGACCGACCTGCAGAACCATGTGATGATCGCCGTCATCCTGGTCTTCATCGTCATCCTCTATGCGCTGTCGGGCCGCGCCTCGCTGCTGATCGGGCTGGCGATCCCGTCATCCTTCCTGATGGGCATATTGATGCTCACCCTGATGGGCTTCACCATCAACATGATCGTGCTCTTCTCGCTCATCCTGGCGGTCGGCATGCTGGTGGACGACGCCATCATCGTCACCGAATTCGCCGAGCGGCGCATGGGCGAGGGCATGCCGCGCGAGGAAGCCTTCGCGCTGGCCGCCAAGCGCATGGCCGGCCCCGTCATCGCCGCCACCATGACGCGCATCGCCGCCTTCTCGCCGCTGCTGTTCTGGCCGGGCATCGTCGGCGACTTCATGAAGTATCTGCCGATCACGCTGATCGTGACGCTGGCGGCCTCCATGCTCTATGCGCTTGTGTTCACGCCGACGCTGGGCGCCAAGTTCGCCAAGGCACCGGCGCATGGCGAGGAAGAGCACCGCGACGGCCTCTACATGGCCGTGGTCAAGCAGGCGGTGCGCTTCCCGATCACGGTCTGCGTGCTCACGGTGGCGTTGCTGGTCGGCGTCTTCATGGCCTATGGCAAGTATGGCGCGGGCGTCGAGTTCTTCCCCAATGTCGAGCCCGACTACGGCCTGCTCTACGTCCATGCGCGCGGCAACCTGTCGCTCGCCGAGATGGACGCTGCGACGAAGACGGCGGAGGACAGGCTGCTCGGCTGGCCGGGCGTGAAGTCGGTCTATACGCGCGTCGGCAAGACGCAAGGAGGCGGCGCCGACATTCCCGAGGACGTCGTCGGCGTCATCCAGTACGAATTCGTCGACTGGCGCGAGCGCAAGCCCGCCAACCAGATCCTCGACGACCTGCGCAAGGCGATGGCCGGCATTCCGGGCGTCGACGTCGAGGTGCGCGTGCCGGAGGCCGGTCCGCCGACCGGCAAGGCGATCCAGATCCGCCTCTCCGCCGCCAATCCCGAAGGGCTGGACAAGATAGCGCGGAAGGTCGCGGCGGGTATCGCCAAGGTTCCGGGCGTCATCGACATTTCCGACGGCTTGCCGCCGCCCGGCATCGACTGGGCGCTCGAGGTCGATCGCGCCAAGGCCGCGCAGTACGGCATCAGCCCGAATGCGGTCGGCAATGTCGTGCAGCTCGTGACCAACGGGCTGAAATTGTCCGAGTACCGGCCGGCCGGTGCCGACGACGCCGTCGATATCCGGCTCAGGCTGCCCGAGGACCGGCGAACGCTGTCGACGCTCGACGAGTTGCGCGTGCAGACCAGCCAGGGTTCGGTGCCGATCTCCAACTTCGTCATCCGCAAGCCGGAGGCCAGCGTCGGCATCCTGAACCGCATCGACGGGGCGCGTACCGTCGTGGTGCAGGCCAACGTCGCCGGCGACAGCCAAGTGGCGGCCGTGCAGGCCGAGGTCACCAAGGCGGTGGCCGACATGGGCCTGCCGGAAGGCGTGCGCTGGAAGCTTGCCGGTTCGAACGAGGACAGCGCGGAGGCGTCCGCCTTCCTGTCGAAGGCGTTCGGCGCGGCGATCTTCCTGATCTTCCTGGTGCTGCTCGCCCAGTTCAACAAGTTCACCAGTGTGTGGCTGGTGTTGTCGTGTGTCGTCATGGCGACGATCGGCGTGTTCCTAGGCCTGCTCCTGACAGGCGAGGCCTTCGGCATCGTCATGTCGGGCATCGGCGTGATCGCGCTGGCCGGCGTGGTGGTGAACAACAACATCGTGTTGATCGACACCTACGACCGGTTGCGGGAAGAAGGCTGGGACAAGATGGAGGCGGTGCTGCAGACCTGCCGCGAGCGCGCCCGTCCCGTCGTGCTGACGGCGGTGTCGGCGATCCTCGGTGTGCTGCCGATCGCCTTCGGCCTCGGGCTGGAGATCTTCCACCACGAGACGACGATCAATGCGCCGTCGACGCAATGGTGGATCTCGCTGTCCTCGGCGATCGTCTTCGGCCTGTCCTTCGCCACGGTGCTGACGCTGATCGTGACGCCGTCAATGCTGATGGTGTTCACACGCGCCAAGCGCAAGGAAGGCGAGCGGGGCAGTCTGTGGAGCCGGCTGTTCAGGCGCGGCAAGGGGGCGGTTTCGACCGCGCCTGAAGAAGCGCAGGAGTCTGCGGGCGAGCCGGCTTCGGCCTTCCCCAAGGCCGCGGAATAGACGCTTGAGCTTCTTGATAGACAGGGCCGTCCGGGAACTCCCGGACGGCCTTTCGCATTGTTGTGCCATTGCAACACTTCAAGCGAGGGCCTTTCAATGACGCTCAGCACCCTTCTCATCATCATTTTGATCCTGATCCTGATCGGCGCGGTGCCGAGCTGGCCCTATTCGCGCGGCTGGGGCTATGGCCCGTCCGGTATCGTCGGCGTCATCCTGGTGATCGTCATCGTCCTGCTTCTGATGGGCCGGATCTGACCGGCTGTTTCGACCGGATCGAAAGGCGGCGCGAGCCGGGCTTGCGCCGCCTTTTTGCTGCTCAGGCGGCTCGCGCGGGGTAGTCGATTCCGTCGACCTCTATGCCGAGGTCGACCAGCGCCGCCGCTACCGCTTGCTCCAGAGGCGTATGCGGGATCGGCCCGATGATGCCCTCCAGCCGGTCGGAGACCAGCCTGTGCTCCTCGAAGCGCAGGTAGGACATCGAGACGAGCGCTCGCCACATCGGCACGAACGGGCCGCCGGCGCGCAGCACCCACCACGGCAGCGCGGATAGTTTCAGCGGCCGTCCGACCGCCTTTTCCATCGCCGCCTTCATCTCGAGATCGGTGACAGGGTGACCGGGGAAATGCAGCGCCTCGTAGGCGCCGAGCCTGTCGAGGTTTTCGGCCAGCGCGACGAAGGCGTTCGCCAGGTCCGGCAGATAGGTCCATTCATGCACCAGATCGACCGGTCCGGCAGCGGTGTAGGTGCCATTGGTCACCTTGGACGCCATCACTGTGTCGAACCAGCCGCCGGTGCCGGTGCCGCCGAAGAAATCGCCGGCCCTGAGCAGGACGGTGCGGACGTGACCCGCATCCGCTTCGGCGCGGAACCGCGCCTCCATGGCGACGCGAATGCGGCCCTTTTCGGTGGTCGGCAGGAACGGCGTGTCTTCCCTCAGCAATGGCGGCATCGGCTGGCCGAAATTGTAGATGGTGCCGGGAAAAAGATGCCGCGCGCCGTTCGCGCGGCAGGCCGCCATGACGTTTTCAGCCATGGGCAAGGCCGTGCTCCAGTCGGAATAGACAGGGTTCAGCCCGTTGAAGACGATGTCGGCACCCGCCGTCGCGGCGATCAGGCCGGCACGATCCAGCGCATCGGCTGCCACGGCGGTCGTCTTGCCGAGTTCCCTCGGCAGCTTGCCGCTGCGGGTAACGGCCCTGACGTCATAGCCGGCTTCGATGAAGGCTTTGGCGACGACGCGGCCGAGCCGGCCGTTGGCGCCGAGGATGGCGATGCTGGTCATTTGCTTGCTCCGTTCTTGTGTTGGGAGCCCCGATATGATCCTGTCGTCTGTGAATGAAAATTGGCGAAGAATGATCTTCAGATATTCAATTATGAATTGATGACCGATCTCGACTGGAACCTCATCAAGAGCTTCGTCGCCGTGGCGGAAGCGGGCAGCCTGTCCGCCGCCTCACGTCGCCTGAGCGCCAGCCAGCCGACCCTCGGCCGTCATATCGCCGAGCTGGAGACGGCGCTGGGAGTCACGCTGTTCCGGCGGGGCCGGCGCGGCTACCAGCTCACGGAAGCGGGGGCGATGCTTTACGAGCGCGGCAAGACGGTGTCGGACGAGGCGGCCGCCTTCTCCATGCTGGCGCTCGGCTCGGTCGAGGCGATCGAGGGTACGGTTCGCATCGCGGCGAGCGAGGTGGTGGCCGCCTATGTCCTGCCCGGCATCACGGCCCGCCTCGGCGTCGAGGAGCCCGGCATCGAGGTCGAGGTCGTCGCTTCCAACCAGGTCGAGAACCTGCTGCGGCGCGACGCCGACATCGCCATCCGCATGGTGCGGCCGGCGCAGAACGAACTGGTGGCGCGCAAGGTGGCGGATATCCCGCTCTGCCTTGCGGCGGCCGGACCCTATCTGGACCGCAGCGGCCGCCCTCAGGTGCCGGCCGATCTGCGCGGCCACCGTCTGATCGGATTCGACCGCAGCGACGAGATCGTCCGCGGTTTCGCCGGGTTCGGTCTGGTGCTGTCGCGCGGCGCGTTCGGCCTGCGCACCGACAACCAGATCGTGCTGTGGGAAGCGGTTCGTGCTGGAAACGGCATCGGCATCGGGCAGGAGCCGCTGGCCAGACGCGATCCAACCGTCGAGATCGTGCTTCCCGGCCTGCCGCTGCCGGTGCTGCCGGTGTGGCTGGCCATGCACCGCGACGTGCGCACTAGCGTGCGCATACGCCGGGTGGCCGATTTTCTCCACGAGGAGCTGAAGCGCTACTCCGCCGGCTGAGGCGCGAAGTCGGCGGTGTGTGCGAGGTTCGCCATCAGGCACACGATCACCAGGAAGCCGGCCAGCGCCATGAAGATCGGCGAAAAGCCGATGTGTTCGGCGGCGAAACCGATCGCGGAAGGCGCGATCAGGATGCCGGAATAGCCCATGGTGGTGACCACGCTCATGCCCGTGCCCGATGCCATGCCGGGCTGGTTGCCGCCGGCCGAGAAGGCGATCGGCACCATATTAGCGATGCCCAGCCCGCAGAAGGCGAAGGCGGCGATGGCCAGCCAGGGCCAGGGCGACAGCGCCGCCACAAGCATGCCGCCGGCGGCGATCAGACTTGACACGCGCAGCGTCGTCACGGCGCCGAAACGGTTGCGCACGCTGTCGCCGGCGAAGCGCATCACAGACATGGCCGCCGAGAAGAAGGCAAAAGCCAGCCCCGCCGTGGCGAGGTCGGCGCCGAGTTCCTGCTGGAGATGCAGGGCCGCCCAATCGAGGATCGCGCCTTCGGGAATCATCGACAGCAGCGCCATGAGCCCGACCAGATAGACGGTGGCCGTGCGCGGCAGGGTGAACCTGTGGTGTTCGTGAATGGCGGGTTTCGCCTCGGCGATCAGGTGGCGGGCGGCCGCCAGGAACAGGACGAGTGCCGCCGCGGTCACGAGCGCCGCATGGGCGACGTGGCCGAAGGCCTGGATGGTGATGCCGCCGAGGCCGCCGCCAGCGAAGCCGCCGAGGCTCCAGAAGCCGTGCGAGGACGACATCACCGCCTTCGACAGGCGCCGCTCGACGGCGACCGCATTGGCATTCATGGCGACATCCATGCCGCCGATGAGGCCGCCGAAGAGGAACATGGCGGGCGCGGCCAGGACGACGTTGGGCGCCAACGCCACCAGGAGCAGGCCGAAGACGGCGACGGCGCCGAAGCCGCGCACGACCGTGCGCGAACCATTGCGGGACATCAGGTAGCCGGAAAGCGGCATGAAGGTGAGCGCGCCGAGGCCGAAGACCAGGATCAGCACGCCCAGCGTGAATTTCGAGATGGCGAGCCGCTCGAGAAAGACAGGAATCTGCGGCGCCCAGCTACCGGTCAGGAAACCGTTGACGAAGAACATCGTGGCGACCGCCCAGCGGCCGCGAACGGCGGTTTGCAGGACGTTGGTCGTTTGCATGGGGCGTTCTCGCCTGAGGCCGGGGACGCGCGGAAATTAGATCGATTCAAACGGCAGTCAAGCGGCATGGCGGCGAAAATCCCGATCCAGCGTCAAGACCGGCGTGGGCAAGTCACAGGCATGGCAACTGCAATGCCGGTCCGGCTTGACCCGCGCGCGGCGGTCGGGCATCGAAGCGCCCGAACATGAAGCTGGCGACAGTCGAGTCGCGGCGTGCCCCATATGGAGAAAACGATGGCCGACGAAATCACCGAAACCAGCCAGACGGTCGCCGCCGGCCAGTTGCGCGCCCTGATCGAGCGTATCGAGCGGCTTGAGGAAGAAAAGAAGACGATCGCCGACGACATCAAGGAAGTGTACGCGGAAGCAAAGGGCACGGGCTTCGACACCAAGGCCATCCGCACGCTTGTCCGGCTGCGCAAGCAGGACCAGGCCGAGCGGCAGGAAGAAGAGTCGATCCTCGATCTCTACAAGGCCGCGCTCGGCATGGCGTGACCGCAAGGGGTGCCCTTGCCTCGCCGTTCTGTCGATCAGGCGGCCGGCTCGAATTTCAGCGCGACACCGTTGACGCAGTAGCGGAGGCCTGTCGGCGGCGGGCCGTCGGGGAAGACATGGCCCAAATGACTGCCGCAGGTGGCGCAGTGGACTTCGGTGCGCACCATGCCGTGGCTGCGATCCACCGTCGTTTCAACCGAACCCGGAACCGGGTCGTTGAAGCTTGGCCAACCGGTGCCGCTTTCGAATTTCAGCGTGGCTTCGAAAAGCGCGCTGTCGCAGCCGGCGCAATGGAAGGCGCCCGGGCGGTGTTCGTGCAGCAGCGCGCAGCTTCCCGGCCGCTCGGTGCCGTGGCCGCGCATGACGGCGTATTGCTCCGGCGTCAGCAGGGCGCGCCATTCGGCGTCGGTGCGGGTCACGGGATAGGTGTGGGTGTCCATGCTTGTCTCCTGCCTTTGCGGCTTGTTGTTGGTATCATCGTGGAATTCGCCTCAACATAGGTATTTGTTACGGCTTTGCCCAGCGGCGAGAGCCTCAATGCCTGCGCGACAATTCCTTCGTCGCCGCTTCGAGCCCGGCCAGCGTCAGCGCAAACATGCGGCCGGCGAAGAGTTCGCGCACCATGCCGATCGAATGCGTGTAGCCCCAGTGTTTTTCCGGCGTCGGGTTGAGCCAGACAGCATGCGGCCACTGGTCGAGCACGCGGGTAAGCCAGACCGCCCCCGCCTCCTTGTTCCAGTGCTCGACCGAGCCGCCCGGCGTGGCGATCTCGTAGGGGCTCATCGAGGCGTCGCCGACGAAGACGACCTTGTAGTCCGGCCCGTATTTATGCAGCACGTCGAAGGTCGGCAGCGTCTCGGAACGGCGGCGGCGATTGTCCTTCCACACGCCTTCGTAGAGGCAATTGTGGAAATAGAAATATTCCATGTGCCGGAACTCGGCGCGGGCGGCGGAAAACAGTTCCTCGACGGCCCTGATGTGGTCGTCCATCGAGCCGCCGACGTCGAAGAACATCAGGAGCTTCACCGCGTTGCGCCGTTCCGGCCGCGTCCTGACGTCGAGATAGCCGTGCTCGGCGGTGGCGTGGATGGTGCCGGGCAGGTCGAATTCCTCCTCCGCGCCCTCGCGCACCCAGCGGCGCAGGCGTTTCAGCGCCACCTTGATGTTGCGCGTGCCGAGCTCGACCGTGTCGTCGAAATTTTTGAACTCGCGCTTGTCCCACACCTTCACGGCGCGACGGTGGCGGCTTTCGTGCTGGCCGATGCGCACGCCTTCGGGATTGTAGCCATAGGCGCCGAAGGGCGAGGTGCCGGCTGTGCCGATCCATTTCGAGCCACCCTGGTGGCGACCCTTCTGCTCCTCCAGGCGCTCTCTCAGCGTCTCCATCAGCTTGTCGAAGCCGCCGAGGGCCTCGACCAGTTTCTTCTCCTCGTCGGTCAGGTGTTTTTCGGCGAGCTTGCGTAGCCAGTCTTCCGGCAGGTTGGCGACATCGACGCCGGCTTCGCCCGACAGCGCCTCCAACCCCTTGAAGACATGCGAAAAAACCTGGTCGAAGCGGTCGATATGGCGCTCGTCCTTCACCAGCGCCGAGCGGGCGAGGTAGTAGAAGCCCTCGACGTCGTAGTCGACCAGCCCGGCCTCCAGCCCTTCCAGCAGCGACAGATATTCCCGGAGCGAGACGGGGATTTTCGCCGCTTTCAGTTCGAGGAAGAAGGGAAGGAACATTTTTCTCCTACAACAGATCGTATTCGATAAACCCGGTCCGCCGCGCCACGTAGTCGTAGAGCTTTCGCGCCGTGGCGTTGGTTTCGTGCGTCATCCAGTAGACGTTGGCGACGCCGATCTTCGCCGCCTCCTGCTTGACCGCCTCGATGAGGGCCGCGCCGACGCCCTTGCCGCGCGCGTCCGGGTCGGCGAACAGGTCCTGCAGATAGCAGTTGTTCACCAGCGACCAGCAGGAGCGGTGGTAGAGATAATGCGTCAGGCCGACGGCTTTGCCGTCCAGCAGGGCGATGAGGCCCTTGGGCTCGAACTCACCGGCCGTGAAGAGGCGCTTCCAAGTGGTCCGATAGACTTCCTCGGGCACCGTCGTCTTGTAGAATTCGAGATAGGCCGTCCACAGCCGGCGCCAGTCGGCGTGGTCGGATTCCTGCAAGGGACGAACGATGATGGCGGACATGGTTTTCCTCCCGATTGGCGACCTGTTCTAGCGGCCGCGGTCGCAGGCGGCGATAGGACAGGGCAGGCTTTTCCGTTGCCACGCTGCCTTTCGGCCCTGGCCTTTGTCAAAGAGCTGACCTCTTATGCCTGAGGTCGGGAAGCGGGCGCGGGGGCCGTGCCTGCTAAGTTAAGGTATGGCGCGGCATCCCGCGCCCGCCGGTGTCTTGCCTCCCCGAGGGGCGCTGCCGCCTTTCGGGCGGCCCGCTGGCTCGGTCGAGGCCCGGACTTGGGGGTTCATCGCCCAGCCGCCTACCGTAGACGACCAGCCCGGCACCGTCTCCTGCCACAAGCGCCCGGTTCGCGACCCGCGTTCCCGCACAGGAGATGACGGGCAGTATAGAGCGGGCGGAAAGGACGGGGATAGATTTCGGGAAGATTTTTCGCGGAAGGAGGCGCGGCATGGGCGTCGCCCTCTCCCCGTTTACAGTAGGGCTATCGCATATGGCGCTCCCCCTCTCCGTCGCGCCCTGCGGGCGCGCCACCTCTCCCCCCGTTTCGGGTGGAGAGGATAGGCCGGCCGCAACTTGGTGCCCATCCTCTCCCCTCACGAAGTGGGGGAGAGGTGGCTTGCGAAGCAAGACGGAGAGGGGGAGCGCCATAGGCGATAGCCCTGCCACAAGGGGGAGGGAGACGCTGATGCCGCCGTTTTGTCTAAAACCAGCAAGGTTGGCAGGCTGTAGCAACACCGCAAGTCCCTCCCCCTTGCGGGGAGGGGACAGGGGTCTGCATCGATTGAAATGAGGAAAAATCAATATGCGATAGCCTACCGGTAACGCGAAGAGGGAAGGCGGCGCGATCACCCCTGCCTTCTCGCCATGAAGGCCAGTCGCTCGAACAGATGCACGTCCTGCTCGTTCTTAAGCAGCGCGCCGTGCAGCTTGGGCAGCGCGTTCTTCGGGTCTCCGCGCAGATCGGCGGGATCGACGTCGTCGGCGACCAGAAGGCGGATCCAGTCGAGCGCTTCGGAGGTCGAAGGCTTCTTCTTCAGGCCGGGCACTTCGCGGATCTCATAGAATTGGGTGAGTGCGGCGCGCACGAGGTTCTGCTTGATGCCGGGATAGTGCACGTCGACGATTTTTTGCAGCGTCTCCATGTCCGGGAAGCGGATGTAGTGGAAGAAGCAGCGGCGCAGGAAGGCGTCCGGCAGTTCCTTTTCGTTGTTGGAGGTGATGATGACGATGGGGCGATTGGCGGCGCGGATCGTCTCGCCCGTCTCGTAGACGAAGAACTCCATGCGGTCGAGTTCCTGCAACAGGTCGTTGGGAAACTCGATGTCGGCCTTGTCGATCTCGTCGATCAGGAGCACGACCTTTTTATCGGCGGCGAAGGCGTCCCACAATTTGCCGCGTTTGATGTAGTTGCCGATATCGTTGAAACGCTCGTCGCCCAGCTGGCTATCGCGCAGGCGCGAGACGGCATCGTATTCGTAAAGGCCTTGTTGGGCGCGCGTGGTTGACTTCACGTTCCATTCGATCAGATCGAGGCCGAGTGCGGCCGCCACCTGCCTCGCCAGTTCGGTCTTGCCGGTGCCGGGTTCCCCCTTGACCAGCAGCGGCCGCTCCAGCGCGATCGCGGCATTGACCGCCACCATCAGGTCCTTGTCGGCGACATAGGCGGCCGTGCCTTCGAAACGCATTCCTGAACTCCATTCTCAACGTCCAACCGGTCTAGAAGCAGATGGCGGTTGGTGCAACCGGCACGTTTGAGGGGCGGCGCCGCGCAGCGGCGACGGAGAGGGGAAATTCGACGGCGCTGTGCCTTCCCGCTGGCGAACGCCTTCGCCACGCTCTATATTGGACCCCGACGGTCTGCGCCTCGCGGCAGGAGAGACATTTCCCCGGGGCCTTATTGATCCCTAGGGAGCTGTCCCTGGCCAGGCCCGTGGGCTTGGACATATGGCGCCCACCTACTTTGTAGGTTCCCGGGATCGACTTCTCCACCGGTTGCGTGGATCGTCACTTTTCCAAAGCAACAATCCATATCCACAATCTGTCAGGCGTGCCGCGCGGCGCTTTCCTGCTCGTGCCGCAGCGTGGCGATGAAGCGTTTTGTCCGCTCACGCTGCGGGTTGCCGAAGACCTCGGCGGCCGGGCCTTTCTCGACGACGATGCCCGCCTCGAGGAAGATCACCTCGTCGGCGACCTTGGAGGCGAGGCGCAAATCGTGCGTCGCCATCACCATAGTGGTGCCTTCCTCAGCCAGCCGGTCGAGCACGTCGACCACTTCCTGCGCGAGTTCCGGATCGAGCGCCGAGGTCGGCTCGTCGCACAGAAGCACGCGCGGCGAGGGCGCCAGCGCGCGCGCGATCGCCACGCGCTGCTGCTGGCCGCCCGACAGCGTCGCCGGCCAGGCGTCGGCCTTGGCCGCCATGCCGACCTTCTCCAGCAGTTCCATCGCCCGTTCGCGGGCCTTGGCTTCCGGCCATTTCAGCACGACCGTCAGCCCTTCCATGACGTTTTCGATCGCCGTGCGATGCGGGAAAAGCTGGAAGTTCTGGAACACCATGCCGGTCTGGCGGCGCAGGCGCTGGATGTCGCCGGTGGCGACGCGCCGGCCGGTGCCGAAGGTAAGTTCTTCCTCGCCGATCTTGACCGTGCCGGCATTGGGCAGTTCCAGAAGGTTGATGCAGCGCAGCAGCGTGCTTTTTCCCCCGCCCGAGGGACCGACGAGCGCGGTGACGCTGCGCTCGGCCATGGTGACGGAAACGTCCTTCAGGACGACGTTGTCGCCGAATCGCTTTTCGATATCCTTCAGCTCGATCATGCGCGCGCCTCCAGGAAGCCGCCATAGCGGTTGAGCCGTTCCTCCAGCCGAACCTGCAGCGCCGACAGCACCGAACTCATGGCGAGATAGAGGAGGGCGGCTTCGATGTAGAGGATCAGCGGCTCGTAGGTGGTGGCGACGATGCGCTGGGCGGCCTGGAACATCTCCGGCACGGTGATGGCGGCCGCCAGCGAGGTGTCCTTGACCAGCGAAATGAAGGTGTTGGAGAGCGGCGGCACGGCGGTGCGGGCGGCCTGCGGCAGGATGGTGCGGCGCATCGCCTGGCTCCAGCTCATGCCGATGGAATAGGCCGCCTCCCACTGGCCACGCGGCACCGAGGCGATGACGGCGCGGATGATCTCGGACGAATAGGCGCCGATGTTCAAGGTGAAGCCGATGAGGGCTGCGGTGAAGGCGTCGAGCAGGATGCCGGCGGAAGGCAGGCCGTAGAAGATCAGGAAAAGCTGCACCAGAAGCGGCGTGCCGCGAAAAATCCAGACATAGAAGCGCGCGACGGCTACCAGCGGCTTCGGGCCGAACAGGCGCGCCAGCGCGGTCAGCAGCCCGACGGCGAGCCCGAGGACGAAGGACAGAAGCGTCAGCGGCGCGGTGAAGAGCAGCGCCGCCCATAGAAGCTTGGGTAGCGAATCCAGCATCAGTTGCAGCCAGTCTGGCACTCTTTTTACTCCTCGGCCACGGGTTCGAGCGCGGCTCTCGATGAGGCCTTGCCTCGAACATTCGCGCCACCCCTCATCCCCCTGCCGGGACCTTCTCTCCGTAAACGGGGAGAAGGAGATTGGCCGCACGGTCGCCGCTTCTGTCCTCGCCCCGTTTACGGGGAGAGGATGCCGGCAGGCAGGTGAGGGGCAGCGCCCAGCGCTCGATACTTACGACGGCCGATATCACAAGAAAAGCGGCGCCCGGGAAACCGCGCGCCGCATGAACTTTATGGGTCGCCGTGCCCCTACTGGGAAACGTCCTGGCCGAAATAGGTGTCGGCGATCTTCTTGTAGGTGCCGTCGGCCTTGATGTCGGCCAGCGCCTTGTTGATGGCGGCGACCAGTTCGGCGTCGCCCTTGCGCACGATGATGCCGGAATAGTCGGCGTTCTTTTCCTGCGCGGCGATCTTCACGGCGGCGTCGGGCTTGTGCTTCTTGAAATCGTAGAAGGACAGGCTGTCGTTGATGGTGGCGTCGGCGCGGCCGGTGAGCACGAGCTGGATCGACTGGTCGAAGCCGTCGGTGCCGACCAGTTCGGCGCCGTTCTTCTCGGCCAGCTTGCCGAAGTTGGAGGTCAGCGACTGCGCCGACTTCTTGCCCTTCAGGTCGGCGAAGCCCTTGATGTCGGCATTGTCGGCCTTGACGATCAGCACCGCCTTGGAGGCGATGTAGGGATCGGAGAAGTCGTACTTCTTCTTGCGTTCCTTGGTGATGCCGACCTGGTTGATGACGGCGTCGTAGCGGTCGGCGTCGAGGCCGGCGATCAGGCCATCCCACTTGCCCTCCTGGAACTTCGCCTCGACGCCAAGGCGCTTGGCGACCTCGCGGCCGATCTCGACGTCGAAGCCGACCAGCTTGTTGTCGGCGTCGTGATAGGTGAAGGGGGCGTAGGTGCCTTCGGTGCCGATGCGGAATTCGCCGGACTTCTTGATCTTGTCGAAGTCGGCGCCGGCCTGGGCGGCGGCAACCGCGGCCAGCGACAGCGCGCCGGCGGCAAGCAGGGTGATGAGCCTTTTCATGGTCTTGAAGTCCCGTTTTTCGACCGACGTTTGCCGGTGCTGGTGAGGTGCTGCAATCTCGCAGAAGCGTGGTGCAGGCTTAAGGAATCAATTTTCAATTCAACGCGCTTTCTGAAATCTGATACCATTGATTTGCCTGTTTGTGGACTATTTGCGCGCGCCCATCCCCGCCGCCACGGCAACACAAGACACGGCGCGGGCGGAACAAATACCGGGTCTTCCGCGTTGTGACGCGTTCTAGGGCGCTGTGGCTTGTCTTCAAGGCCGGCGCGACGGGTTTTGCGGGAGCGCGGATGATGATGCAGGACCGTGCCGGACGCACGTTCATTCGTGCGGCGATGCAGGCACCCTATCTCGGCCGGGCCGAGGAGCACGAACTGGCGCTGCGCTGGAAGGAGAAGGCCGACCGCCAGGCGATGCATCGCATTGCGTTGGCGCACATGCGCCTCGTCGTCGCCATGGCGGCGAAGTTCCGCCATTTCGGCCTGCCCATCGGCGACCTCGTGCAGGAGGGCCATGTCGGCCTGCTGGAGGCCGCCGCCCGCTTCGAACCGGAGCGCGAGGTGCGCTTTTCCACCTATGCGACGTGGTGGATCCGCGCCGCCATGCAGGACTATATCCTGCGCAACTGGTCGATCGTGCGCGGCGGCACGTCGTCGGCGCAAAAGGCGCTTTTCTTCAATCTGCGCAGGCTGAGGGCGCGGCTCGCCAGCGGGGCCGGGCCGCTGACCAGCGAGGCGCTCTACCGGCATGTGTCGATCAAGCTCGGCGTGCCGGAAGCCGACGTGGCGCGGATGGATTCCAGGCTGTCGGCCCCCGATTCTTCGCTCAACGTGCCGCTGGCGGAGGAGGGCAGCGAGGAGAGGCAGGATTTCCTCGTCGACGAAGAGCCCTTGCCCGACGAGATCGCCGGCGAGGCGATCGATGTCGAGCGGCGTTCGATCTGGCTGCATGCCGCCCTTTCCTCGCTCAACGAACGCGAACTCCACATCATCGAGCGCCGCCGGCTCACCGACGAGGGCGCGACGCTGGAGGAATTGGGCACGGCGCTCGGCATCTCCAAGGAGCGCGTGCGCCAGATCGAGGCGCGCGCCATGGAAAAGCTCAAGGCGGCGCTGGTCGAGCAGAATCCGGAGTTCCTGAAGGCGGCGTGAGTGCGTCCTTCGAGGCTCGCCTTTTTGGCTTCGCGTACAATCTTCATCGTCGGCGAGGGCTCGCACCTCAGGATGACTGCCGGTGCCCGCTTCCTTCGTTGGCCCTGCAACCGGCTTGCCTCATCCTGAGGTGCGAGCCGCACGACCTGCGAATGCCGGGAAAATCGGAATGGGGCGAGCCTCGAAGGACGCACCCTACCTGTCGGTGACGATCTTTACCTTGTCGCCGGCCGAGACGTTGCCGGCGGGGCCGATGGCGTTCAGCACCTTGAACAGGTCTAGCTTGCGGTCGACGCCGGTCATCTGCGCGGCCAGCGTGCCCATCGTCTGGCCGGCCCGGACGGCGACGACGCGGACGCGCAGCGGCTTCAGCGCCGCCTTCTCCTGTGCGCTGAGGAGGCGGAAGGTGCCGCTGACGGAGCGCGCCACCGGATCGAGCGTGGTGCTGGCGGCGGGCGCGGCGGTGAGCAGCCGGTAGACCTGGCCGCCGGCGCGGATGACGGCGATGTCGAAGCGCCAGCCGTCGGCGCTGGCCTTGGCCACCACCGCCTCGTTGCCATTGATGGTCTCGGGATGCACGCTGGCGTCGTCCAGGCCCGCCACCCAGCCGCTGCGGACATAATCGGTCAGCGCGCGATTCTGGTCGAGCGAAACGCCGTCGAAACGGATCGCCATGTTGCCGGGACCGGTGGCGGTCACGGCGCTCGCCGAATTGTCGATGATGAAGCCGTCCGGCACCGAGAAGGCGACCCCTAGCTTCGGATGCAGGAAGGTGTTGCCGCGCACATAGCCTTCCTCGGGCGTGTCGCCGTAGAGGATGCCGTCGATGCCGGCGAGATAGGAATCGCGGTCGCGGGTGCCGACGCCCGGCGGGCCGAAAGCGCGGGCGTGGCGCTGCGCCAGCTCGATGCGCTGCGGCGTGTTCGGATGCGTGGCGAGGAAATCCAGGCTGGGGTCGGTGGCGCCGCTGACCGAGCGGAAATCGGTGTAGGCCGACATCGATTGCAGGAAGCGGCTCGCCGCATAGGGATCGTAGCCGGCCTCGCCGACCGACTTGATGCCGATGGCGTCCGCCTCCAGTTCCTGGTTGCGCGAGAACTGCGCCAGCTTGAGCTTGTTGCGGATCAGGGCGGCGCGCGCCGTCGGGCTGTCGCCCAGCACGTCGGAGACGACCTTGGTGGCGAGGCCTTCCTCGGCTTCCAGCTTCTGCCGCGCCAGCCCGTGGTTGGCGGTGACGTGGCCCATCTCGTGGGCGATGACGGCGGCGAGCTCGGCCGAATCGTTGGCCAGCGCCAAGAGGCCGCGGGTGATGTAGAGATAGCCGCCCGGCAGCGCGAAGGCGTTGACGTTGGGCGAATTCAGGATGGTGATGCGATAGGTCTGCGTCGGGTTGGCCGACACCGTGGTCAGGCTGCCGACCACCTTGGCCACCATGCGTTCCAGCTTGGGGTCGGAATATTCGCCGCCATAGGTGGCGAGGATGCGCGGATGCTGCGCCCTGGCGAGTTCCGCCAGCTTGCTGTTGGCGGTGACGTTGTCGACCGTGACCGGCCTGTCGGACGGCTGGAAGCCGGATTCCTCCACTCGGTCCGGCATGATCGACTGGCAGGCGGCCAGCACGGCCGCCAGCGAGGCGAGCGCGATCGCACGCGCCAGCCGCTTCAGGCGGCCCGCGGTCTGGGTCGGGAGCGTATCGAGGCCGGTCGGCAGGTCGGCTTCCTTTCCGGTTCGTTTCGGCAAATCAGGCAGCCGGGCCCGTCTTGCGTATCGCAGTTCGGAGGCGGGCTCCAGCCCGTTCCGTAGCCGGACCGGCGCTTCGCCGCCGCTTCGCCGTCCTTGGCCCTCAATTATGTCGGCTTGCGGGCAACATCGCGTGATCGGCCGTCTTGCGTGCCGATATAGCGCTGGAACGCCTCGGGTCCAGTGCCGGCGAAGAAATCGCGCGCCGGCCCCGTTGCGGCGATCGCGCCGTCCTCGAGGAAGACGACGTGATCGGCAATGCGTTCGGCATCCTGCGGCTGGTGGGTGACGAACAGCACCGTCATGCCCTTTTCGCCGTGCAGGTCGGCGACGAGGTCGAGCATGTCGGCGCGCAGCGCCGGGCCGAGCGACGCGAAAGGCTCGTCGAGCAGCAGCACCGGGCGGTCGCGCACCAGGACGCGCGCCAGCGCGACGCGCTGGCGTTCGCCGCCGGAAAGTTCGCGCGGCAGGCGCTTCTGTTTGCCGGCAAGCCCGGTGCGCTCGAGCGCGGCCGAGATCGCCGCGCGGTCCTCCGCCGTCAGTTTCAGCGAAGGCGAGCGGCCGAGCCCGACATTGCGCTCGACGCTGAGATGGGAAAACAGGTTATTTTCCTGGAAGACCATGGAGACCGGCCGGGCGGCCGGCGATGCGTCCGAGACATCGACGCCGTCGATCAGCACGCGGCCCGATTGCGGCACCTCGAAGCCGGCGACGAGGTTGAGCAAGGTGGACTTTCCCGAGCCGCTCGGCCCCATCACGGCGGTGATCGCGCCGGCGGGAAAGGCGGCATCGAAGCGGAAGGTCGCCTCGCCGTAGCTGAAGGCGACATCGTCCAGCTGCACGGCAGCGCCCCTGTGCTCGTTCGCACTCATGCGGTCCGCTCCTTTCCGAGCCGGTCGGCGGCAAACACCAGAAGCAGGCATACCAGCCCGAGGATGAGCGCCAGGCCGGCGGCATCCGCCGTGCGATAGCTGCCCATGCGGGCAAGCAGAAGATAGGGCAGGGTCTGCATGGAATCCGAACCGAACAGGGCGATGACGCCGAGGTCGCCGAGCGACAGCGCCATGGCGAAGGCGAAGGCGGTGGCGAGCGGGCGCCGCAGGACCGGCCAGTCGATGAGGCGGAAGCGGTTCCAGCCGGCAATGCCGAGCTGGGCGGCGAGCCGCTCGTGCCGTTCGCTGGCGGCGTCGTAGGCTGGCCGCACGGCGCGGATGGCGAAGGGCATGGCCATCACCGCGTTCACCGCCGCGACCATGACGGGCGCCGCGCCGAAGACGGTGCCGAGATGGCGCAGCGCCAGGAACCAGCCGGCGCCGATGACGATGGGCGGCACCACCAGAACGAAACCGGCGCCGGTGTCGGTGAAGAATTCCAGCATCGAACGGGGGCCGTTGCGGCGGGCAAGCGCCAGCGCGCGGCGTGCCATGGCAAGCGCCAGCGACAGCACCGCCGCGAGCACGGCGGAGACGAAGGCGAGCAGGATGCTGGTCAGCGCCGCCTTCTGCACCGAGGCTTCGCCGACCAGTCGCGCGAGATCGGCCTGCAGGCCGGCGGCGACCGTCGCCAGCATCGGCCCGGCGACGAAGGCGAGTGCTGCGACGATCAGCGCGGCGTCGAAAGCGGTCCCCGCCACGGACGGCGTCGTATAGCGGCGCGGCGCGACGCTGAGGCTCGATTCGCCGGTCATGTCGGCACCGAGCCGGGCAAGCAGGGTCACGACCACCGCCGTCAGCGCGATCTGGAGAGCCGTCAGCGCCACCGCCCGCGCCGGATCGAAATCGAAGCGCAGCGCCTGGTAGATGGCGACCTCCAGCGTCGAGGCGGCGGGGCCACCGCCCAGCGTCAAAACGATGGTGAAGGAGGTGATGCACAGCATGAACACCAGCCCGGCGATGCCGGGCAGGGCCTGCCGCAGCGCCGGTCCTTCGATCAGCCGGAAGGTGGCGGCCGGTCCCATGCCGAGCTGGCTGGCCAGCCGCCACTGGTCGGTGGGGACGGCCTGCAGGGCTTCGAGGAACAGTCGCGTGGCCAGCGGCAGGTTGAAGAAGACATGGGCGACGAGGATGCCGGACAGGCCGTAGATGCCCGGCCAGTCGCTGCCGGTGGCCGACGACAGGATGCCGGCGAAATAGCCGGCGCGGCCGTAGAGCGCCAGCACGCCGAGGGCTGCCACCAGCGCGGGCAGGGCCAGCGGCACGGCGAAAAGCTGGAGGATGAGCGTGCGGCCGAAAAAGCGCGGATGGCGGGACAGCGCGCGCGCCACGAACAGTGCCGGCAGCACCGACAGAAGCGTGGAGAGCGCTGCCTGCCAAAGGGTGAAGCGGGCGACGCGCAGGAGATAGGGATCGAAGGCCGAGACGGCGCCAGAGAGGTCACCGGCGCCTGCGGCGAGCAGGCCGACAAGCGCGCCACCGATGAGGGTGGCGACGAAGGCGAGGGCGAGGACGCCGAGGGTGACGCGGGAGTCGTTTCGGCGAAAACTGTGCATCGTTGCGCTGCCCCTCACCCTTACCCTCTCCCCGTAAACGGGGAGAGGGGGACGCCGACGCTGCAACTGCGCGCCTCTCCCCGTTTACGGGGAGAGGATGCCGGCAGGCAGGTGAGGGGCGGCACTTTCATTCCGCTGCTCGCTTCACTTGCTCATCACGGAAAGCCATTCGTCCACCCAGGCCTTGCGGTTCTTTGCCACTTCCTCGGGGGTGAACATCAATGTCTTTGCCGGCTTGACCAGCCGGTCGAAGGCTGGATCGAGCGGCTTGTCGGTCTTGCCTGCGGGATACATCCAGTTGGTCTCCGGAACAGCGTCCTGGAAGCCGGGGCCGGTCATGAAGGTCAGGAATTTCTGCGACAGCGGGTTCTTGACGCCGTTGGCGGTGATGCCGGCGACCTCGATCTGGAGATAGTGGCCTTCCGAGAAGCTTGCCGCCTGATAGCGTTCGGTCTTCTCGGCAATCATATGGTAGGCCGGCGAAGTGGTGTAGGACAGCACCATCGGCGCCTCGCCCTTGGTGAACAGGCCGTAGGACTCGCTCCAGCCGGGCGTCACGGTAAGCACGCGGCCCTTCAGCTTCGCCCAGGCGCTTGCTGCCTCGTCGCCAGAGACCGATTTCACCCACAGAAGCAGGCCGAGGCCGGGCGTGGAGGTGCGCGGATCCTGGATGACGATCTTTTGCCCCGCATCGCCTTCCACCAGGTCTTTCAGGCTGGCTGGCGGGGTCTTCAGCTTTTCTGTGTCGTAGACGACGGCGAAATAGCCGTAGTCGTAGGGGACGAAGGTGTCGTCGCTCCAGCCGCCCGGAACGGTGACGCCGGAGACTTCGCCGTGCGGCGAAAACAGGCCGGTCGCCTTGGCCTCGGCGGTCAGGTTGGTGTCGAGGCCGAGCACGATGTCGGCCTTGGTGGAGGTGCCTTCCAGCTTGAGCCGGTTGAGCAGTGCGACGCCGTCCGCCACCGAGACGAAATCGACCTCGCAGGCGCATTCGGCCTCGAAGTTCTTCTTCACCACGGGGCCGGGACCCCATTCGGAAGTGAAGCTTTCATAGGTGTAGACGGTCAGTTTTTCCGCGGCCGCCACGGGGGCAGCAAAAGCGGCAACAGCTGCCACGGACAACAGGAGAGAAAACAGCCTGCGCATTGGCGCCTCCTTCATGGTTTCAGGGGAATGGCGCCTGGCTAGAGCGTCTAATCCCTCCGCCGGTACAAACCGGATCAGGTTCAGCGGGTTGGCGAGAAGCCTCTCAGCCGGATCGCAAGGACCGGCACCCCGTTAGAGCGGGATGAGACATAGGGCGGACGCACGGCGGAGGCAAGCGAAAGGTTTTGCGGAGGCACAACCGTCGAGGCGTGGATTCCCGACCCTCGCCGCTCCCTTCGGTCACTCACGAGGTCGGGAATGACGACTGTGTTTGGTGCTGCGGCTAATCTCCTACGTTGGCGATTACCGGAAGCAGTCAAAGAAGCCCGTCATTCCCGGCTTCGTGAGGGAGCGGAGCGACCGGAGAGTGTCGGGAATCCATGCCTCGACCGCAGCGCCGGTCAAGCCACGGCAAGACCAAAGCGAGGAACAGAAGATTGCCGTCACCGCGCTTCCGTTTCGGCGAACGCCCTGCTATGGCGCTGGCCCGATGAGCACTTTCACCATCCTTCTCGGCGGCGAGTTGAAGCGCACGTCACGGCTTGCCCGGCAGATCGCCGATAGCCGGATCATTGCCGCCGACGCGGGCATTGGCCATGCGACGGCGCTCGGCGTCGTGCCGGAACTGTGGGTCGGCGATTTCGATTCCGTGCCGGTCGACCTGCCGGACGCCTTGGAGGCGGTTCCGCGCATGACCTTTCCGGCCGAGAAGGACAAGACTGACGGAGAACTGGCGGTGGAGGCGGCGTTCGCGCGCGGCGCCACTGCGCTGGTTCTGGCCGGCGCCTTCGGCGGGCCACGTGCCGATCATGCCTTCCTGCACATGGTGCTGGCGATGCGGCTGGCCGAGGCCGGCATCGACGTGACGCTGACCAGCGGTACCCAGGAAGGCGTGCCGCTGCGCAGCGGACGCGCCCGTTTCGACTACGAAGACGGCACGCTGTTCTCCGTCCTCGGCTTTTCCGATCTCACGGGCCTCAGCCTCGCCGGCGCGAAATGGCCGCTCGACAATGTTGAGGTGCCGTTCGGTTCCTCGCTCACCATCTCCAACGAAGTGCGCGGCGGACTGGAAGTCGCGCTCGGCGGCGGGCGGGCGATGCTCCTGGCGCATCCTTATCCGGAAGGCTGACATGGCTCCACCGCTCCTCAACCTTGCCGGGATAAAACTCACCTTCGGCGGCACGCCGCTGCTCGACGGCGCCGACCTCGCCGCCTCCGCCGGCGACAAGATCGCGCTGGTCGGCCGCAACGGTTCGGGCAAGTCGACGCTGCTGAAGATCGCCGCCGGACTGGTCGAGCCGCAGGACGGCGAGGTGTTCCGCCAGCCGACCGCCACCGTGCGCTACCTGCCGCAGATGCCGGACATGGACGGGTTCGCCAGCGTGCGCGCCTATGTCGAGGCTGGCCTGGGTCCGGCCGACGATCCGCACCGCGCCACCTACCTGATGGAGCATCTGGGACTGACCGGCGAGGAAAATCCCGCCAGCCTTTCGGGCGGCGAGGCGCGGCGGGCAGCGCTTGCCCGCGTCATGGCGCCGGAGCCGGACATCCTTCTCCTCGACGAGCCGACCAACCATCTCGACCTGTCGGTTATCGAATGGCTGGAGGAGGAGCTTGCCCGCACCTCGTCGGCGCTGATCCTGATCTCGCACGACCGCCGTTTCCTCGAACGCGTGTCGCGCGCCACCGTCTGGCTCGACCGCGGGCAGACGCGCCGACTCGACCGGGGCTTTGCGCATTTCGAGGAATGGCGCGACCAGATCCTTGAGGAAGAGGAACGCGAGCAGCACAAGCTCGGCCGCCAGATCGTGCGCGAGGAGCACTGGCTGCGTTACGGCGTGACCGCACGGCGCAAGCGCAACATGCGAAGGCTCGGCGAATTGCAGCAGATGCGCCAGCGCTTCCGCACGCATCGCGGCGCCGAAGGCACGGCCACGCTGACCGCCAGCGATGCGGCCGAATCCGGGAAGCTGGTGATCGAGGCGAAAAACATCGCCAAGAGTTTCGGCGATCTCGCCGTGGTGAAGGACTTCTCCACCCGCATCCAGCGCGGCGATCGCGTCGGTTTGGTCGGCCCGAACGGCGCCGGCAAGACGACGCTCCTCAAGATGCTGACCGGCGAACTCAAGCCCGATGCAGGCACGGTGCGGCTCGGCGTCAATCTGGAGATCGCCACGCTCGACCAGAAGCGCGACGCCGCCGACCCGGATGAGACGCTGGCGCACTACCTCACCGACGGGCGCGGTGAGAACCTCGTCGTCAACGGCGAACAGCGCCACGTCGTCTCCTACATGAAGGACTTTTTGTTCAAGCCGGAGCAGGCGCGCACGCCGGTGCGCGAGCTTTCCGGCGGCGAGCGGGCGCGGCTGCTTCTGGCGCGGGTGCTGGCGCGCCCGGCCAACCTTCTGGTGCTGGACGAGCCGACCAACGACCTCGACATGGAGACGCTGGAATTGTTGCAGGAGCTGGTGGCTGGCTTCGCCGGCACGGTGCTGCTGGTCAGCCACGACCGTGATTTCCTCGACCGCACCGTCACCAGCGTCATCGCGCCGGAGGGCGATGGGCGCTGGGTGGACTATGCCGGCGGCTATTCCGATATGCTGGCGCAGCGCGGCGGCAAGCGGCTGGACGACCGCAAGACGGCCAAAAAGGCGGATGCCGCGCCGGCGGCGACAAGGGCTGAGCCGGCGGCGCCGAAGGCACCGACGAAAAAGCTGTCCTACAAGCAGCAGTTCGCGTTGGAGAACCTGCCGAAGAAAATCGAGGCCGTGGGCGCCGCCATCTCGCGGCTGGAGGACGCCATCGCCGATCCGGCCTATTACGAGCGCGATCCGACGGGCTTTCAGAAGACCATCGCCGCGCTCGACAAGGAGCGCACGACGCTGGCGGCGCTCGAGGAAGAGTGGCTGGAGTTGGAGATGCTCAGGGAAGAGCTGGAGGGCTGAACGCCCCCAATCCCTGCTGTTCTACTTGCGGTGGTTGCCGGCGAATGCCGCAGTGACGCCGAGGCCGATGAACACGACACCGCTGACATACCGCTCGAAGCGCAGATAGGCGCGGCTGTGGCGCAGCCGGTCGCCCAACGTGCCGGCGGCGAAGGCATAGCAGCCGTCGCTGACCAGGCCGAGCAGCGTGAAGACGATGCCGAGGACGGCGATCTGCATGGCGACGTGGCCGCGCCCGACCTCGACGAACTGCGGCAGGAAGGCGAGGAAGAACAGCGCCGTCTTGGGATTGAGCAGGTTGACGACGAAGCCTTCGCGGAACAGCCGTGCGTGGCTGCGCGGCTTGAGGGCGACGTCGACGTCCGGATTGTCCTCGCGGCTGAAGATTTTGCGCAGGCCGATCCAGATCAGATAGGCCGCACCGGCATATTTGACGATCGAGAAGGCGATGGCCGACGAGGCCAGCAGCGCCGACAGGCCGAGCGAGGCGGCGGCGACATGCACCAGCGTCGCCGAATGGATGCCGAGGTCCGAAACGAAGCCCGCCCTGCGCCCCTGCGCCACCGAACGGGCGACGATATAGAGCACCGCCGGGCCGGGAACGACCAGCAGAGCCAAGGCGGCGACGACGAACAGGCCGAGACTGCCGGCGCTCGGGATGACGATGTCCATGGGAGGGGCTCCTCTTCGACCGGTATATCTAAGGCCATGGCCCGGTCGAAGGGAAGTGGCTTGCGCGCGGTATAACCCTGCGTCGTTGTCTTCATGGAGAGATGCGCATAGACTATGCGCAGATTTGGAGGCGGCCATGCCAAGAGCGTCCACCAATGCGGCCCGTCAGGCGGCGAACCTGTCCATCGATGCCAACCTCATGAAGGAAGCCAAGGGGCTGGACGTCAACATGTCGCGCGCGGCGGAAGCTGGCATTGCCGAGGCTGTCGCCGCCGAAAAGGCGCGGTTGTGGAAGATCGAGAACCGGGCGGCGATCGAATCCTGGAACGCGTATGTCGAGGAGCATGGACTTCCGTTGGCGGAATTCCGTCAGTTCTGATGGCGCGCTACGAGGTTTTTTCCGGTCCGATCGAAGGCAGTTATCTGCTCGATGTACAAACCGACCTGATCAACCGCATGACGACGCGAATAGTTGTACCGCTGCTGCCCGTCGAAGCGACGCCGCCGCCGGTGAAAAAATTGCATCCGGTCTTCGAGATCGGCGGGCACAGGCTGGTCATGGCCACTCATCTCATGGCCGCGGTGCCGACGGCGGAATTGAAGGAAAGCCGCTTCAGCCTGTCAAAGCATCACGACGAGATCGTCGCGGCGCTGGACATGCTGTTCCACGGGTTCTAAACGGCACTCACCCCGACGACTTCGCCTGCCAGGCCTTGAGCGCTTCGTCGAACACCTTCTCGCCGGGGATGCCCTTTTCCATCGTCAGCAAAGCGCGGCGGCCGGATTTGTAGACGACGGGAATGTCGATCCAGTCCTGGTTGCGCAGCAGCGTCAGGTTGGCGTTCTCGTCGGCCTTGGTGTCGTTGAGCGCGACGAGGAAGAAGCCGTCGGCGATCTTGGCCGGGATGCCGATCAGCGGGCTGCCGGCTTCCTGTTCCGTGCCCTTCATGGCGATGCGCAGCACGTTGTCGATGCCGCCGCCCTCGAAACCGTCGGGGGTGAGGAAGATCATCTCGACGATGTGGCTGGCCGGCAGCGTCTGGTCGGCGTTGCGGCGGATGGTCATGCGAAGCTGCACGTTCTTTCCGGGGATGGTCGCCTCGGCGCGGATGGCCGGCTCGGGCGGGGCGTCGCCGCCGGGCGATTCCTGAACCAGCGACCAGACGATGTTGCCGGGTTCGGCCGAACCTTCGGCGGAAGCGGTGCGCTCCTCGTAGAAGATCGCCTTCTGGCCGACCGGCAGGGCGGTTTCGGATGAAGCGGTGGCCGGCGGCGGTGTCGTCTCGGCGGCCGGCGGGTTGGCCGCAGCCGTCGGCGGGGCGTCCGGCGCCGGCTCACCGGCCGCCGGCGTGGCCGGGGTCGCGGCGGAAGGCGCGGTGACGGGCGGCGTGGTCAGCGCGACCACCGACGTGCCTTCGCCGATGCTGCTGGCGCCGCCGGCCGGACCGGGATCGGTCTCCTTGCCTTCGGGCGTCAGGCGCTGGGTGAATTTCTGCGGTTCGCTTGTTTCGCCGCCGTTCGCCGGCGGCGTCTCGGCGGGCTTGGCGGCCGCTGTCTCCGCCGGCTTGGCCGGCGGCGTCTCGGCCGGCTTGTCGCTCGCCGCGACCTCGGTCTTGCCGAGGCCGAGCATGTCCTTGAAGGCATCCTTGTTCAGCCAGACGCCATAGCCGCCGCCAGCGATCAGTAGGAGCGCCACGACGGCGGCGATCAGTCCTCCATAGCCGCGCCGGCGCTCGCCGTCGTCGCCGGCCAGCATGTCGGCGGTCGTATCGGCGACGGCGGGAAAGGTTTCATCGGCCCTGTCCGCGGACGGGTCGTCGAACGGAGGAAGAGGGTCGACCGCGGACGGCTTGTGGGCAGCAGAGCCGGTCCCGCCGTTGGGCGTGGTCTGGGCCTGCTTGGCCACCGAGACCTCGGTGGCGGCGGATTTGCGCCAATCCGCCTCGGTCGGCGTCGTCTTCGGCCGCGCTGTCTCGGAAGCAGGTTGCGGCGGCTGCCAGGCCGGCTCGGTGCGGGCGGTGGCCGGTGCCGTCGTCGGCTGCGGCCTGACATGGTTGGGCTGGTTCTTGTTGCGGTCGATGGAGGAGAAGATGTTCTCCAGTTCCGCCAGCGGGTCGCTGGCCGGCGGAGCGGGCTTGGCGTAGCCGCTCTCGACGGTCGCTATGGCGTCCTCCAGCGTCCGCTTCTGGCGTTCAGCCACCGCGGCCGGCGGCGGCGGGTTGATGGCGGCCAGCTTGGCGGCGATGGTGGAACGGGCCTTGTCGTAGACCTTGGCGCGCACCTCTGGCGTCGTCTCGCCGAGCCCGTCGAGCGTCTTCCTCAGAACCGCAACGAAATCTGCCATGCTTCAAACGAACCTGTCTTGCTCCGGGCCGAATCCCCGCAAATCAGCCGCTTTGCCCGGAAAGGGGGTCATAATTAGTCTTGAAACGGATCGGTCACAAGTATGGTGTCGTCCCGTTCCGGACTGGTGGAGAGCAGCGCGACGGGCGCGCCGATGAGTTCCTCGATGTGGCGGACGTACTTAACCGCCTGCGCCGGCAGGTCGTTCCACGAACGTGCGCCGGCGGTCGTGCCGGACCATCCTTCCAGCGTCTCGTAGATCGGCTCGACCCTGGCCTGGGCGCCCTGGCTGGCCGGCAGGTAATCGATCACCTCGCCGTCGAGCCGGTAGGCGGTGCACACCTTGATCTCGGGCAGGCCGTCGAGCACGTCGAGCTTGGTCAGCGCGATGCCCTTGATGCCGTTGACGGCGACGGCCTGGCGCACCAGCACGGCGTCGAACCAGCCGCAGCGGCGCTTGCGGCCCGTCACCACGCCGAACTCGTGGCCCTTGGTGCCGAGGAATTCGCCGATTTCGTTGGTCTGCTCGGTGGGGAAGGGGCCTTCGCCGACGCGCGTCGTGTAGGCCTTGGTGATGCCCAGCACATAGCCGACGCCGCCCGGCCCCATGCCCGAGCCCGCGGCGGCCTGGCCGGCCACCGTGTTGGAGGAGGTGACGAAGGGATAGGTGCCGTGGTCGATATCGAGCAGCGTGCCCTGCGCGCCCTCGAACAGGATGCGCTCGCCGGCCTTGCGGCGGTCGTCCAGTACCTTCCAGACGCGGTCCATGTAGGGCAGGATCCTGTCGGCGACCGAGGTCAGCTCGGCCATGATCGCCTCATGCGTCGCCTCCGGATGGCCGAGGCCGCGTCTCAGGGCATTGTGGTGTGTCAGCAACCTGTCCACCTTCAAGGGCAGCGTTTCCAAGTCCGCCAGATCCATCACCCGAACCGCGCGGCGGCCCACCTTGTCTTCGTAGGCAGGGCCGATGCCGCGGCGCGTGGTGCCGATCTTCGTTCCGGAATTGGAGGCGGCGTCTTCGCGGAATCCATCCAGTTCCCGGTGCAGCGACAGGATAAGCGCCGTGTTTTCGGCGATTTTCAGGCGGTCGGGCGTGACCTCGACGCCCTGGTCCTTCAGCTTGCCGACTTCCGTGACGAAAGCATGCGGATCGAAGACGACGCCGTTGCCGATGATGGAGAGCTTGCCTTCCCGCACCACGCCGGAAGGCAGCAGGGAGAGCTTGTAGACCTTGCCGTCGACGACCAGCGTGTGGCCGGCATTGTGGCCGCCCTGGAAGCGCACCACCACGTCGGCGCGCTCCGACAGCCAGTCGACGATCTTGCCCTTGCCTTCGTCGCCCCACTGCGAGCCGACGACCACCACATTGGCCATAATTGTTTCCTTCGCACGAGAATGCCGGAGCCGACGCCGGCGGAACGATGAAATTTCAAGCCTCTATAACCGCAACGGCGGCGCCATGCGACCCTTCTTTGGCGCGACGGCGACGGGCAGGTACAACAAATTCCGGGCCGCGCATCATTTACTTGGGCGGGCGGGCGCCATAGCCACGTCGCTGACGCGAATCCATGCGAGCAGCCCGATGCACCGCAAGGCCTACATCCTGCTTCTGGCGACGATGCTGTTCTGGGCCGGCAACGCGGTCGCCGGCAAGCTGGCCGTCGGCCACATCTCGCCGATGCTTCTGTCCGGCCTGCGCTGGATGCTGGTCATCCCGCTGCTGGCGGCACTCGGCCATCGCCACCTGGCGACGGACTGGCCGGTGCTCAGGCCGCGCCTGTGGCTCCTGATGTTCCTCGGCTTTCTCGGTTTCACCGTCTTCAGCGTGGCGATGTACGGAGCACTCCTCTACACCACCGCCACCAATGTCAGCATCGAGCAGGGCGGCATGCCGGTCTTCGTCTTCGCCGCCTCCTTCGTGCTGTTCGGCACCCGCACGCGGCCGGCGCAATTCGTCGGCTTCGTGCTGTCCTTCGCCGGCGTCGCCGTCACCGCCATCCATGGCGACATCCACCGATTGATCCATCTCGACGTCAACTTCGGCGACGCCCTGATGATGCTCGCCGTCGTCGCCTACGGCATCTACACCGCCGCCATCAAGGCGCGGCCGCAGGTGCACTGGATGAGCCTGATGACGGTGCTGTGCCTCGGCGCCTCGCTGGGCGCCATTCCCTTCATCGCGGCGGAAGCGGCGGCCGGCGCGACGATCCTGCCCGACGCGACTGGCCTTGCCATCATCGTCTATGTCGTCGTCTTCCCGTCATTGGCCGGGCAGGCGCTCTACATCCGCGCCGTCGAACTGATCGGCGCCAACCGCGCCGGCCTGTTCATCAACTTCCTGCCGCTGTGGGGAGCGCTGCTGTCGGTGCTGATCCTCGGCGAATCCTTCGAGCCCTACCACGCGCTGGCGCTGCTTCTGGTGCTGGCCGGCGTGCTGCTTGCCGAATACAGCGGCCGCAAGGCGGCGGCGCAGGTGGTGTGAACCCTTTCGCCTGAGCCGCCCGGGTTTACCCGATCGGGTGTTCCGTGCCTGCGCTGCCTCAAATCTCGCCGACGTCGAACTGCAGCCGTTTCGCCGAATCGATCGACGCGTTGGCGCGCACCTCGGCCAGCAGTTTTTCGGGGAACGGCGCGTCGAGGTAGAGGAGCGCGATGGCGTCGCCGCCCGGGCGGTCGCGGCCGAGCTGGAAGTTGGCGATGTTGACGCCGTTCTGGCCGCACAGCGTCCCGAGCATGCCGATGATGCCGGGCGCATCCGCATTGGTGGTGTAGAGCATGTGGCGGCCGACCTCGGCGTCGAGGTTGATGCCCTTGATCTGGATGAAGCGCGGCTTGCCGTCGGAGAAGCAGGTGCCGGCGATGGCACGCGTCATGTGCTCGGTCTTCACCGTCAGCTTGATGTAGCCGTCGAACACGCCTGATTTGTCGCGCTTGACCTCGGCGACGATGATGCCGCGTTCCTTCACCATGATCGGCGCCGACACCATGTTGACGTCGGACACCTGCGGCCGGATCAGGCCGGCAAGGGCGGCCGAGATGAGCGCGCGCGTGTTCATCTGCGCGGTCGAGCCGTCGAACAGGATCTCGACCTCCTTGATCGGGTCTTCCGTCACCTGGCCGACGAAGGCGCCGAGCACTTCGGCCAGCTTGACGAAAGGCTTCAGGCGGGGCGCTTCCTCGGCGGTGATGGAGGGCATGTTGATGGCGTTGGAGACGGCGCCCTTGATGAGATAGTCCGCCATCTGCTCGGCGATCTGCAGGGCGACGTTTTCCTGCGCTTCCGAGGTCGAGGCACCGAGATGCGGCGTGGCGACCACATTCTCCAGTCCGAACAGGGCGTTCTCGGTCGCGGGCTCCGTCTCGAACACGTCGATGCCGGCGCCGGCCACCTTGCCGCTCTTCAATGCCGCGACCAGGTCGGCCTCGACGATCAGCCCGCCGCGCGCGCAGTTGATGATCCTGACGCCGTCCTTCATCCTGGCGATGGCCTCGGCATTGATGATGCCTCTCGTCTTGTCGGTCATCGGCGTGTGCAGGGTGATGAAGTCGGAGCGGGCGAAAAGGTCGTCCAGCTCGACCTTCTCGACGCCGAGTTCTTCGGCGCGCTTGTCCGACAGGAAGGGGTCGAAGGCGATGACGTGCATCTTCAGGCCGATGCCGCGCGTGGCGACGATGGAGCCGATGTTGCCGCAGCCGACGACGCCGAGCGTCTTGCCGGTGATCTCGACGCCCATGAAGCGGTTCTTCTCCCATTTGCCGGCCTGGGTCGAGGCATTGGCTTCCGGGATCTGACGGGCGAGCGCGAAGATCATGGCGACCGCGTGCTCGGCCGTAGTGATGGAGTTGCCGAAGGGCGTGTTCATGACGATGATGCCGCGCCGCGAGGCGGCCGGGATGTCGACATTGTCGACGCCGATGCCGGCGCGGCCGATCACCTTCAGCTTCGTCGCGGCCGCGATCAGCTTTTCGGTGACCTTGGTGGCCGAGCGGATGGCGAGGCCGTCATAGTCGGCGATCTTCGCCAGAAGGGCCTCCTTGTCCTTGCCGAGATCGGGCAGGTAGTCGACCTCGACGCCGCGATCCTTGAAGATCTGCACGGCGGTGGGGGAGAGTTTGTCGGAAACGAGTACGCGGGGTGCCATGATGGCCTCCTTCGTCAAAACGAGAGAATCGGGAGAGGAATGGGCCGCCGGCGGCGGCCCAGTATCGGGATCAGGCCGCCGCCTTCAGCGTGGCCTTCTGGTTGGCAAACGCCCAGTCGAGCCATGGCAGCAGCGCCTCGAGGTCGGACGTTTCCACCGTGGCGCCGCACCAGATGCGCAGGCCGGGCGGGGCGTCGCGGTAATGGCCGATGTCGTAGGCAACGCCTTCCTTGTCGAGCGCCGAGACCAAGCCCTTGGCGAAGGCTGCCTGGCCGTCGGCGTCGAGGGCGGTGACGTCCGGATCGACGATGGACAGGCAGACTGAGGTGTTGGAGCGCGTCGCCGTCTCGGCGGCCAGATGGCCGAGCCAGGCCGATTTTTCGACGAAGCGGCCGATGACGGCGGCGTTGGCGTCGGCGCGGGCGACCAGCGCATCCAGCCCGCCGATGCCCTTCGCCCATTGCAGCGTGTCGAGATAGTCCTCGACACAGAGCATCGAGGGCGTGTTGATCGTCTCGCCCTTGAAGATGCCCTCGATCAGCTTGCCGTTCGAGGTGAGGCGGAAGATCTTCGGCAGCGGCCAGGCCGGCTTGTAGCTTTCCAGCCGTTCGACGGCGCGCGGCGACAGGATCAGCATGCCGTGCGCGCCTTCGCCGCCCAGAACCTTCTGCCAGGAGAAGGTGACGACATCGAGTTTTGCGAAATCGAGCCGTTGCGCGAAGGCCGCCGAGGTGGCGTCGCAGATGGTCAGACCGGCGCGGTCTGCCGGAATGAAATCGCCGTTCGGCACGCGCACGCCGGAGGTGGTGCCGTTCCAGGTGAAGACCACGTCGCGGTCGAAATCGATCTGCTTCAGGTCCGGCAATTCGCCGTAGGGCGCTTCGATCCGGCGCACGTCCGGCAGCTTCAGTTGCTTGACCACGTCGGTGATCCAGCCGGCGCCGAACGATTCCCAGGCGACCATGTCGACGCCGCGTTCGCCCAGAAGCGACCACAGCGCCATCTCGACGGCGCCGGTATCGGAGGCCGGCACGATGCCGATGCGGTAATCCGCCGGCACCTGAAGCACCTCGCGGGTCAGGCTGATCGCCTGTTCCAGCTTGCTCTTGCCGATTTTGGCGCGATGGGAACGGCCGAGCGCGGCATCCTTCAGCGCCTCGACCGACCAGCCGGGGCGTTTCGCGCAGGGACCTGAGGAAAAATTGGGGTTCGCCGGACGGAGTCCGGGCTTGGGAAGCGTCGTCATCGTGGTCTATCCTTCCAGATAGTAAGCCCCTCGTTGGGGAGGGGTGGCCCACGGACGGCGATATGCTTGGCGACCTGCGGCGTCAAGGGGAAAGTTTCTGTCGCAGGTGGAATGGTTTTCCAAAATGCCGAAAGCAAACGGCGGGCCTGAGCCCGCCGTTGAAATCAACCGAAGCGTTTGCCTACCAGAGGTCGTAGCGCAGGCCGACCTTGAATTCGTGGGTGTCGAAACCGCCGTCACGGCCCTGGATTCCGGTTGCGCCGGCCGCGGCGCTTCCTGCGTCCCAGCCGAACATATTGCCGCCTTGGATATGCTTGTACTTGTAGCCGACGTCGAGCTTGAGATTTTTGCTGATATCGTAGGCGACGCCGGCCATCAGCGCGTAGGTGAAGCGCCAGTCCTTCTCGCCGCCGTTCTGCGAGCTTGCGACGGAAGCCGAGGTCGTACAGTCGGCGCCGACGCAGTAGAGATTGCTGTCGAGCCCTTTCCAGTGGACCAGCGAATAGCCGAGGCCGCCGCCGACATAGGGGGTGAAGCCGGAATAGGTGCCGAGATCGACATAGCCGTTGGCCATGATGCCGATGGTGGTGAATTTCGACGAATCTTCCGAGCGGCAGGTGGTCGTTGCCGGCTGGGCTCCAGTACACGGTCCGTCGCCCACGGTGGTTCCGTTGAATTTGGCGTCGAAGCCCTCCACCGTCGCGTCGGCGCGCAGCCAGTCGGTGAAGTGGTAGCCGATGCCGCCGCCGAAGGCGACGTCGGTCTTCATGCTGCGGGTCGCGAAGTTGTTGTCGGAGTAGCTGACGGGCGGGCCTGGATCGAAGGTGCGGTAATCGATGTTGCCGGCGCGGCTATTGAAGACGTAGCCGACGTCGCCGCGCAGATACCATCCCGAACCGACCTCGACGGGCACGTATTCCGGCGCTTCGTCGACATAGATCGGCGGATCGTAGTCGGCTGCCAGCGCGCCGGACAGCGGCAGCGCCGATGCCGCTGCGGCAAGCGCAAGAACGATGCGCAGTTTGGTTGTCATCTTCACCCACTCCCGAAGTCGCCGGCGTCCGTGACACGCCGCCGGTTGCCCGTATCGAGAGCATTGTTAACCATACAGGTTAAGTGCGGGTTAAGGATAACGAGGGGTTACAAATGGGCTGTTGTGGTGCGTCCTTCGAGGCTCGCTTCGCTCGCACCTCAGGATGAGGACTGTTTTTTGCTGTAGCTACGAGAGCGAAGCCAAGCGAACCACTTCCCTCATCCTGAGGTGTGAGCGAAGCGAGCCTCGAAGGACGCGCTGTCAACGCTCGGTGAGCTTCAGCTCGATCCGGCGGTTCTTCGAGCGCGCCTCGTCGGTGTCGGCGGGATCGAGCGGCTGGAACTCGCCGAAGCCGGCGGCAACCAGGCGCTCCGGCGGCACGCCGTTGGCGATCAGGAACTTCACCACAGAGGTGGCGCGTGCGGTGGAAAGCTCCCAGTTGTCCTTGTAACGGCCGGTGCCGGACAGCGGGATGTTGTCGGTGTGGCCGTCGACGCGCAGCACCCAGTTGATCTCCGGCGGGATTTCCTTCTGCAACTCGATGATGGCGCCGGCGAGCTTCTTCATCTCGACCTGGCCGGCATCGTTGATCTGGTCGGAGCCGGTGGGGAACAGCACTTCCGACTGGAAGACGAAGCGGTCGCCGACGATGCGGATGTTCTCGCGGTCGGACAGGATCTCGCGCAGCCGTCCGAAGAAGTCGGAGCGGTAGCGGTTCAGTTCCTGCACGCGCTGGGCGAGCGCGACGTTGAGGCGCCGGCCGAGATCGGCGATCTTGGTGTTGGACTCCTTGTCCTTTTCTTCCGAGACCTGCAGGGCGTCTTCGAGGGCGGCGATCTGCTTGCGCAATGCGGCGATCTGCTGGTTGAGGATCTCGACCTGGCTGAGCGCGCGCTGGCTGATCTGCTTTTCGGTGTCGAGTTCGCCCGACAGCGCGTCGGCGCGCGCATTGGCGGCCTCGCCGGCGCCGGCGCCTTTCGCCAGAAGCTGTTCCAGGCGGCTTTTCTCCGCCTCGGCGGCGCTCAGCGACGCTTGCAGGTTGGCCAGCGAATCCTGCGCGTCCTGGGTGTTGCTCTTCTCCAGCGCCAGCAGTTGCGTCAGTTCGTTGATCTGCGAGTTGAGGCGGTTCAGCACTTCGTCCTTGCCGGAAATCTCGCGGCTGAGCAGGAACTGCGCCAGCACGAAGACCGACAGCAGGAACATGAAGGTGAGCAGCAACGTCGACAGCGCATCGACGAAGCCCGGCCAGTAGTCGATGCGGCGGTCGGCGCGGCGCGCGCGGGCCAGGGCCAAGTCAGTGGACTCCCTGCTTCTTCAAGGCGTCGGCGATCTTTTCGAGCGTCGTGCGCATGGCCTTCTGCTCGTCCGACTGCGCCTCCACCCAGTCGCGCATGATCTGCTGTTCGGAGCGCATGTTCTTGACCAGGCCGGAAATGCCGTCGGCGAGATTGGCCATGGCGCTGGCGACGCGCGGGTTGGCGGAGCCGTTCTCCTGCATCGAGCGCAGCCGTTCCGACAACAGCCGGATCTCGTCGGCGGACTCGGCGCGCATCGCCTCCGGCACGGCGATGTCGGAGGAAAGGTCCGTCACCGAGGACAGCCAGTTCTCCAGCTCGGTGTAGAAGCGCGTCTGGGCGCGGCCGGCCTGGAGGTCGAGGAAGCCCAGCACCAGCGAGCCGGCAAGGCCGAACAGCGATGACGAAAAGGCGGTGCCCATGCCCGACAGGGGGGCCGCCAGCCCCTGTTTGAGGGCATCGAGGACGGCAGCGGCGTCGCCCGAGCCGGGATCGAGCGCCTGGATGGTGTCGCTGATCGAGCCGATCGTCTTCAACAGGCCCCAGAAGGTGCCGAGCAGGCCGAGGAAGACGAGCAGGCCGACGAGGTAGCGCGAGGTGTCGCGGCTCTCGTCGAGGCGCGTCGCGATGGAATCCAGCATCGTGCGCATCGAGGAGGCGGAAAAGGCGACGGCCGAGGAACGGCCGATCATCGCCTTCATCGGCGCCAGAAGCACCGGCTCGGTCGTCTCGGAGCCGGCGCGGAAGGAATTGACCCAGCGCACTTCGCGGAACAGCCGCCCGACCTGCACGAAGGCAAGCAGGATGCCGACTGCCAGCACACCGAGGATCAACCCGTTGAGGCCCGGATTGGTGACGAAGGCCGTCGAGATCTGGCGGGTGAGGATGACGCCGATAAAGGCGACGATGGCGAGGAAGATGACCATCGTCAGCACGAACACCTGCGGGCTGGACAGCCTGTGGGGGTCGTAGCTGAGGACGTCGGAACGCCCACCTATGCCGAACGATCTGAGAAGGGCCATGCGTCTTCCGTTCCGATTCCGCAGCGAGTTCGGCGGCAACTCTACTCGGAATTCCGGCGAAATTGAAAGCCGTTCGGGCCGTATGCGGCGATCGTTCTATTCGATGCCATCATATCGCCCCTATAGGTTGATTGCATGAACAACTGATTCCCGGCGGAAGCGTGGCAGAGAGAACCAATGACGAGATCGTGCATTTATACAGATGGACAAAGTAAGCAAGAGACGCGACGCGCATTTTGACGCCCTGCGAGGGGCTGGTATATTATTAGTCGTCTTCGGACATCTCATCGAGAAGCCGTCGTCCGAATCGCCGATCCTGCAAGCGGCCTATATCGGGATCTATAGTTTCCACATGCCGCTTTTCGTTTTTCTGGCTGGAGCGTTCGCCCGCGAGACGCTGGGCCGGCGCGACTACCGCAAGATCGTGTGGACGCTGGTGTTGCCGCTCGTGCTGTTCCAGCCCCTTTATATCGGCATGGGGCGGCTGACGGGCTGGTACGAATACTCGCCGCTGACGCCCTACTGGCTGCTGTGGTTCATCGCCAGCATGATCTGCTGGCGCCTGCTGTTGCCGCTGTTCGCCTCGCCGGCCGGACTGGTCGCGGCCTTCGCGCTGTCGGTCGCGGCGGGCTACGACGACGGCATCGGCTATTCGCTCAGCGTCTCGCGGACGCTGTATTTCCTGCCCTTCTTCGTGCTCGGCCATCTCTTTGGCGCGGACCTCGTCGCGCTGGCGCGCCGGCATGGCGGCGTCTTCGCGCTCGTGTTCGCCCTTGCCATGGCATTGGTGATGGTGTGGTGGACGCAAGGGCTCGAACCGTCGGCGCTGACCGGCAGCCACGACTACGCCAATGGCGGCGCCCAGTCCGCCCATCCGGCGCTGGCCCGCATGGGCATACTGGCGCTCAGCGCCGCCGCCGTGCTCGGCTTCTCGGCCATCGTGCCGGGCAGGGCGATGCTGCTGCGCTGGTTCGGCGAGCGTTCGCTGTCGATCTACCTGCTGCACGGCCTCGTGGTGATGGCCTTCGTCGCCGCCGGCGGCCCGGCGTTGATCCCGCAGCCGCTGCTGTTGCCGGCGCTCGGCCTTCTGGCCGTATTGATCGGGCTCGGCACGGCGGTGGCGGACGGCCCGATGCGGCGCCTGTTCAGCCCTTCGCGGCAGGCCGGCGAGCGCGTTACAGCCGGCTGAAGACGAGTGCGTCGAACATCGCCACCAGATGCAAGGTGGCGCCGGTGACGACGAAGCCGTGCCACAGCGCGTTGTGGAAGCGCAGGCCTTTCCAGACGAAGAAGACGACGCCGCAGGAATAGACGATGCCGCCGGCGACGATGAGCGCCAGCGCGGCGGGCGGCAGCGTTTCGACCAAGGGACCCGCCAGAACCAGCCCGCTCCAGCCGATGGCGAGATAGAAGACGATGGCCAGCCGGTCGAAGCGGCCGGGCAGAAACACCTTGATGGCGATGCCGGCGGCCGCAGCCGCCCAAACCAGGGCGATCATCCAGCCGGCCAGCGGCGAATTGCCGATCTGGGCGAGGAAGGGCGTGTAGGTCGCGGCGATCAACAGGTAGATGGCCGAATGGTCGAAGCGCCTGAGCACCCATTTGGCCGGCGAGTCGAGCGGCCACAGATTGTAGGCGAGCGAGACGGAGAGCACCGTCAGCAGCGACACGACGTAGAAGACGGCGGCGATGTATTCGCCCGGCCCGGCATGGGAAGCGGCAAGCACGAGCATGGCGGAGCCGGCGGCGATCGCCAGGACGATACCCACCGCATGGACGATGCCGTCGGCGATCATCTCGGCGCGCGAATAGTGCCAGCGTCCCATGAAGGGAATATGCGGTGCTTTGTGTGTCTCTTTTGCGGTCATGTCGAGCCTGCCCGTCCCTCATGTGGTGGACAAGCATCGACCATGCCAGTTGTGCATTGCAAAATTGCGACGGCGCCTGCGGCGGGTTGCCGCCGGCGCCCGTGCGGTCCCTATGCCTTCAGCGGCTTGGTGACCGTCTTCAACAGCGCGCGGTGGATCGCCTCGTTGCCGGCGACAAGGGCGCCCTTTTCCAGCATCGTCTGGCCGCCGTTCAGGTCGGAGACGAAGCCGCCCGCCTCGCGGATCAGGAGCATGCCGGCGGCGATGTCCCATGCTGACAGGCCGTCCTCCCAGAAGCCGTCCATGCGGCCGGCGGCAACGTAGGCGAGGTCGAGGGCAGCCGAGCCGAGGCGGCGGATGCCGGACACCTCGGCCATGACGTTGCGCAGCTCGATGAGGAAATTGCCGTGGCGGCCGCGGCCGAGATGCGGCACGCCGCAGCCGATCACCGCGTCGGAAAGCTTCGTGCGCGCGGCGACGCGCAGGCGGCGGTCGTTGAGGAAGGCGCCGCCGCCGCGCTCGGCGGTGTAGAGCTCGTCCATGGCCGGGTTGTAGACGACGCCGGCGACGACCTGGCCCTGCCGCTCCAGCGCGATGGAGACCGAGAAGATCGGGATGCCGTGCAGGAAATTGGTGGTGCCGTCGAGCGGGTCGACGATCCAGCGGTGCTGGTCGTCGTCGCCGGAGACGGCGCCGCGCTCCTCCATCAGGAAACCGTAGCCCGGCCGCGCGCGCGACAGTTCGGCGAAGATGATGTCCTCGGCCTTGCGGTCGGCCTGGCTGACATAGTCGCCGGGACCTTTCATCGACACCTGAAGGTTCTGCACCTCGCCGAAATCGCGCGACAGCGATCGGCCGGCCTTCATCGCCGCCTGGACCATGACGTTGAGGAGGGCTGAACGGGCCATGGGAAGGGTCTTTCGTAGGTTAGGGCAGTAGGGCGGTAAGGCAATAGGGCAGTATGTGTAGAGTGAGGCGCTGGAAACAGACGCTCCGCTTTTCCCCTACTGCCTTACTGCCCTATTGCCTTACTGTCTTGATCTCAATCCGCCCTGCGCAGATACGTGATCTCGTTGGTATCGACCAGTATGCGTTCGCCGGCCTCGATGAAGGGCGGCACCAGGACACGGATGCCGTTCTCCAGGATGGCCGGCTTGTAGGAGGACGCGGCGGTCTGTCCCTTCACCACCGGATCGGCCTCGGTGATCGACAGCACGACCTGGTCGGGAAGCGAAACGCCGATCGGCGTCTCGCCGTAGAGGCGCACGGTCACCATCATGCCGTCCTGCAGGAAGGCGGCGCGCTCGCCGACGAAATCCTTCTGAAGTTCGAGCTGTTCGTAGCTTTCTGTATCCATGAAGACCAGCGCCTCGCCCTGCTCGTAGAGGAAGGAGAAGTCCTTGTATTCGAGGTCCACCTGCTCGACCGTCTCGGCGGAGCGGAAGCGCTCGTTGAGCTTGGTGCCGTTGATGAGGTTCTTCAGTTCGACCTGGTTGTAGGCGCCGCCCTTGCCGGGCTTCACCGTGTTGGTCTTGACCGCCACCCACAGGCCGCCGTCGTGCTCGACGACGGTGCCGGGACGGATTTCATTGCCGCTGATCTTGGCCATGGATGCCTGCTGCAAAAGGTTGAGAAAAAGGAGATTGCGCCGGAAACGGCGATTTCGGCGCCTCCAAGACCACAAATCGCCCGCACTGGCAAGAGAGCGGAGAGCAAGGGGCAGTTGTGCATCGAACCGACCGACGTTGGTTCGACCCCCACTCCGACCGCTTCGCGGCCACCTCTCCCCCGTTCGACGGGGGCGAGGAAATACCGGCCGGACCGCTGGCTCCCTTCCTCTCCCTCGGGCAGGGGGAGAGGTGGCCGCGAAGCGGTCGGAGTGGGGATGCTTCCCTGACCTGGCGCCTTAGCGCAAGCGGTTGGCCTTTTGCAGCGCCAGCCGGGTTTCCTCTTCGGTCAGGCCGCCGAGGAAATCCTCCATCTGGTCGTCGATCAGCCCGGCGCGGCGGGCGACGATGTACCAGGCGGCGGCGAGGTTCGAATCCGGCTCGACGCCGATGCCGGCCATGTAGAGCTTGGCCAGCCGGTTCTGCGCGGCGACGTTGCCGCCGTCGGCCGCCCGCTTCATCCACTGGAAGCCGGCCTTGAGGTCGCGCTTGCCGCCGCGCCCGTCGATCAGCCATTGCGCGAGGTCGATCTCAGCGGTGTCGTAGTTCTGGCGCGCGGCCTGGGCCAGCAGCGCGCGGGCCTTGACGTCGTCCTCTTTCTTGCCGCCGACGCCGTTGGCGTAGAACTGCGCCATCGCATATTGCGCGTCGGGCAGACCCGCCTCGGCGGCGCGCTCGTAATAGGGGGCTGCGCGGGCGAGGCCGGCATCGCCGCTGTCTTCCTCGACCAGCAACTGGGCGAAGTTGAACTGCGCCAGCGTGTTGCCGGCCTCGGCGGCGGCTTGCATCAGCGCGTGCGCCTCCTTGCGGTCCTTCTTCACGTAGGTGCCGTCGATCAGCATCAGCGCGTATTGGAACTGCGCTTCGGGAACGCCGCGCTCGGCGGCGCGCTGATACCATTTCGCCGCTTCGGCGGCGTTCAGCGGCACGCCCAGCCCGCGCGACAGGATCTCGGCGACCAGCGTCTGGGCGGCCGGGTCGCCGTTCTTCGCCCGCACCAGGGCAAGGTTGTAGGCGGTCTTGTAGAGGCCGCGCTGGAAGGCGCCGTAGGCGGCGTCCGGCTGGCGGGCACCGAAGCGCGACGGATCGACGGTGTCGGCCGGCGGCTCGTCGGTCGTCGCCGGCTGCGGCAGCGGATTGGCGATCGGCTTGATGATGGTGATGCGCGGCTCGCCGAAGCGGGCCGCGTCCGGCTGCTCGCCGGGGGGCGGCGCGGTCGTGGGCGGCGCGACGTCGGGTATGAAGGGTTCGGGCGCAGCAGCGGCCGGCATCGACTGGGTGGGCGGCGCCTGAACGGCTGGCGGCGCCGGCTCCTTTGCCGGTTCGGTCGCCCCCGCCCGGGCGGCGACGGCGAGCAGCAACAGGACGGCAAGGGGCAGCCGCATCGTCAATCCTCGAAGCGCGGCGCCTGCGCGTCGAGCAGCGCGTTGGCGCGCACCACCGCCTCGCGTGGATCGATGCCGTCGCCGTAGACGGCGGCGGAAAGGGCGACGAACTCGGCGCCGGTTTCGGCGACGGCGGCGGCCGAGGCGAGGTCGGAGCCTGCCATGACGATGCAGGGGATCTCGATCATCTCGGCCCACCAGCGGCCGAGGTTGAGGTTGCGCGGATGCGGCTCGGCCTGGGTGTCGTAGCCGAAGCGGCCGAAGAAGATGTAGTCGGGCCGCTCCTCGCCGAGCTCCAGCGCCTCGTCGCGCGTCTTGGCGCCGCCGGTGCCGACCGCCATCTTGTCCTGGAAACGCTCGACGGCCTCGGCGAGATCGGCCTTGCCGGATTCGATGTGGATGCCGTCGGCCCGCACGCGCCCGGCGATGCGGGTGTCGCCCTCGACGATGACTGCGGCACCGGCCGCCTGCGCCGCCGGTATGACCTTTTCGGCCAGCGCCTGGAAGGCGGCATCGTCCAGCCCGTTGCGCGGCAGGATCAGCGAGGCCACGTCGCCGCCGGCAAAGGCGGTGGCAAGGCGTTCGGCGCCGACGCCCGGCGGAGCGATCAGCACGATGCGGCAGCGGTTGGGAGGCGTTGTCTCGGTCATGTGGCGGCTCGATATGGCTTCCGCCTATGCGAGGCGAAGATGGTTGCATTGCGGCATAGAGCAAAGTGCCGGGCTTGAACAGGCGCGCTCAGAGCGTGAGCTTGTAGCCGATATGGCTCGCCTCGAAGCCGAGCCGGTCGTAGAAGCGATGCGCGTCGGCGCGGCTTTTATCGGTTGTCAGTTGCACGGTGCGGCAGCCGCGGGCGCGGCACTCGGCGATGGCCCATTCGAACAGATGCTGGCCGAGCCCGGCGCCGCGATTGCCCGCGGCGACCCGCACCGCCTCGATCTGCCCGCGCAGCGCACCCTTGCGCGACAGGCCCGCAATGAAGGTGAGTTGCAGCGTGCCGACGACGGTGCCGTCCAGGGTCATCACCGCGAGGAACTGGTTTGGATCGGCGTCGATGGCGCTGAAGGCATCCTGATAGGCCGGCGCGCCGGGCGTCGAGAGGTCCTCGCGGGTCGCGCCCAGCGGATCGTCGGCCAGCATGGCGACGATGGCCGGTATGTCGGCCCGCATGGCCCGGCGAAAGGCGATGTCTGCCATGCTGATGCTCCTTCGATGACCCGTTGCGTGCTGCATAGAGGTGCAATGAAGGCGCGGCAACGGGCCAACGCATATTGCTATCGCGGCACGGGCGGAATCCGGTTATGAGGGCGACCGCACTTCTCACGCCGGAAGCCTTCTACTTCCTTACCTGCACGACGACGGGCATCGTCGCCGTCAAGCTTTTGCGAGACGGCATCGCCGGGCTTTTCTAGGGCATGCCATCCTGAGTATAGGATGATGACAACAGCCGGCTTCAGCTGGAAGCGACACGTTTCTCAGGAGAACGGGATGGCCAGTCCCTACGACATCGATCTCGACAAGAACGCGGCGAACTATCAGCCGCTGACGCCGATCACCTATCTGGAACGGGCGGCGAAGGTGTTTCCCGCGCATGTCGCCATCATCCACGGCAGCCAGCGCATCGACTACCGCACCTTCTGGCGGCGTTCGCTGAAGCTCGCCTCGGCGCTGGCGAAGACGGGCATCGGCAAGGGCGATACCGTCACGGTGATGCTTTCCAACACGCCGCCGATGCTGGAGGCGCATTTCGGCGTGCCGATGGTTAAGGCCGTGCTGCACTGTCTCAACACCCGTCTCGACGCGGCCGTCATCGCCTTCCAGCTCGACCATGCCGAGACGAAGGTGCTGATCGTCGACCGCGAATTTTCCGGCGTGGTCAAGAAGGCGCTTGCCTCGGCCAAGGTGAAGCCGCTGGTGATCGATTACGACGATCCCGATTATGCCGAGGACGCGCCCTATGCGAAGGGCGAACGCATCGGCAGTCTCGATTACGAGGATTTCGTCACTTCCGGCGACGAGGATTTTTCCTGGTCGATGCCGGATGACGAGTGGGACGCGATCTCGCTCAACTATACGTCCGGCACGACCGGCAATCCCAAGGGGGTCGTCTATCATCATCGCGGCGCCGCGCTGATGGCCTATACGAACACGATCCATGCCGGGATGCAGAAACACTGCGTCTACCTGTGGACGCTGCCGATGTTCCACTGCAACGGCTGGTGCTTCCCGTGGACGCTTGCCGTGCAGGCGGGCACGCATGTGTGCCTGCGCTGGGTGCGGGCGAAGCCGATGTACGACGCGATCGCCGACCATGGCGTGACGCATCTGTGCGGCGCGCCGGTCGTCATGTCGCTGCTCATCAATGCGCGCGAGGAGGACCGGCGCGAATTTCCGCAGACCGTCACCTTCAACACCGCCGCCGCCCCGCCGCCGGAAGCGGTGCTGTCGGGCATGGCCGACGCCGGCTTCGCCGTCACCCATCTCTACGGGCTGACCGAGACCTACGGGCCGGCCGTCGTCAACGAATGGCACGGCGAGTGGGACGGGCTGGACAAGGCGGCTCGTACGCAGAAGAAGGCGCGCCAGGGTGTGCGCTACGCATCGCTGGAAGGGCTCACCGTCATGGACCCCGAGACGATGCAGGAGACGCCGCGCGACGGCGAGACCATCGGTGAGGTGATGTTCCGCGGCAACATCGTCATGAAGGGCTACCTCAAGAACCGCAAGGCGAGTGACGAGGCCTTCGCCGGCGGCTGGTTCCATTCCGGCGACCTCGGCGTCATGCACCCGGACGGCTATCTCCAGATCAAGGACCGCTCCAAGGACATCATCATCTCCGGCGGCGAGAACATCTCATCGATCGAGGTGGAGGACGTGCTTTACAAGCATCCGGCCGTCGCCGCCTGCGGCGTGGTCGCGCGCGCCGATGACAAGTGGGGCGAGGTGCCGGTCGCCTATGTCGAACTGAAGCCTGGCAAGACGGCCAGCGAGGCCGATATCCTCGACCATTGCCGCTCGCTGCTCGCCCGCTTCAAGGTGCCGAAGGCGGTGATTTTCGCCGAGATCCCGAAGACCTCGACCGGCAAGATCCAGAAGTTCCTGCTGCGCGACATGGTCCGTGACGGGGGCAAGGGCAAATAGCGGGAACATGGCCGGCGGCGAACCGCCGGCCTCTCTCAGGCGGCTGGTGCCGGGGTCAAACTGCGCGTTCCGGCCGTCGCCGCGAGCGCGATGCCTGCCGCCAGTACCGCGGCCATCCCCAGAAGAATGCCCAGGTCCTTCGCGGTCGGCTTCAGCACCATGTCGGCGACGATGACCAGCATGACGCTGTAGTCGATGCGGGCGAAGCGCAGCATGCGCTGGCCGAGAGCGAGCGCCCGCGGCGTCACGCCTTCCTGCGCGATCAGGGCCGCCATCTTCGCGGCCGTCGGGCCGAAGACGGTCATGCCGATGGTGAAGGTGGTGAAGTAGCCGGCGAGGCCGATGAGGACCCACAGGTCGGAGAAGCCGACCCAGAACCAGCACAGGACGAGGCCGAAGGCGAGGGTGAGCAGCGACATCGGCGCAAACAGCCGATTGCCGAGTTCGCCGGTGGCGCGCATCGCCAACAGCATCGCCTCGACATTGCTGGCGCGCTCGGCCCGGAGCGCCAGCAGCGCCAGCGCGAAGCCGCCGCCGACCCACACCACGGCCGCGACGACGTGCAGGAATTTTACCAGGGAATACCAGTCCATTTCGTTCATCCTTGTTGTTGTGGCGGATGATCGGTGGCGGCCGATACCGTTGAGGGCCGGGCGTCTAGCACCGGCCGTGTATCCGAACGATGCCGGCCAGCTCGACCGGGCGTTTCCGCAACGGACGGCAAAAGGCGGAGGACGTGCCGGATGCCGTTACGCCAGCATCAGATTGTGCTAATGTAACGAGGTCGGAAGCGCAGGGGGGAGCGGCACGGCATTCCTCGAAAACACGGCCGGCTTACAGGCTGCAAGGCCGCATCCATTGCGGCGCGGACGACAGGCTCATTGCCCATCGGACAGACAACGGAGAACGAACATGCAAGGGGTGGCAAGGAACTTCTTCACGCTGGCGATCATTTACGCCTTGTGCGGCATGGCGCTCGGCATCCACATGGCGATCAGCCAAGATCATGGCCAGATGCCAACACATGCGCACATCATGGTGGCGGGCTGGCTCATGTCCACGGTTTTCGCCTTCTTCTACCACCTGTTTCCCGCAGCGGCCGGCAGGACACTGGCGACGGTTCATTTCTGGCTGACGGCGGTCAGCGGCGTCGCGCTCGTCGTCGGCCTCTATCTGCTTTTAGCCGGCAACGAGGCGATGGAGGCCGTCACCGGCATCGGATCGATGGGGTTTTATGCGGCGATGTTCCTGTTCGCTTTCATCGCGCTGCCGGCGGTCTACAGTCGCGCCTGAGAGCGAGGTGAACTGTGCCGGATCGGCACGGCATGGCCCGGCTTGGTAAAAAAATCTTCAAGCCGTTAAGGCTTCATTTACCTTCACAGGTGCTTACTGGGGCCATCCAGTGATCTGGATTCTTACCGAGTGGTTGGAGCCACTTTGTTTGACGCCTCCCTGTTAAACTCCTGAGAGCCGCCTCATCCGCGGCTCTTTTTTTATGCCGCTGCCCGCCGCCGTTCCGTCGCTGCCTCGAGGCGCGTTAACCCTCTGTTAAACATACGCTTGCCTTCGCGGCGTGTGCGGCGCATTTTCGAGGTGCGGTCGTATAAAGTGCAGGTCGCGGCGGGCGGTCGAATCAGCTCGCCCGATACAGGTTCAGGTGGCTTGAACATGAGTGAAGTTTCGAAGGACGGTGCCAAGACGGTCAAGCTGGCGGAGCGCCGGGTCTTCTCGCAGTCCTTCAAGCCACTCTACAACGAAGGCATGGGGCTGGTTGAGCAGGCGGCCGAGTATCTCGACGGCCAGGGTCGCGCCGAGGCCAAGAGGCTGTCGCGGCTGGGGGCGACCCTCTACGCCGCCGAATCCATGCGGCTGACCACCCGGCTGATGCAGATCGCCTCCTGGCTCCTGTTGCAGCGCGCCGCCAATTCGGGCGAGATGACGCGCGACCAGGTCGCTTCGGAAAAATCCAAGGTGAGGCTCGACACTGCCTCGGCGCATGAGGATGTGGCGGGCTGGACCGAATTGCCGGCCGATTTCGTCGATCTCGTCACGCGCTCGCTGCGCCTGCAGGCGCTGGTCCGGCGCATGGATGAGGAGGTCTACGGGGCAGGGGCCAGGGCCGTGCTGCCGTCGATCGCGGGCCGCAGCAACCCCGTTTCCGACCAGATCACGCTGCTCAACACCGCCTTCGCGCGCGGCTGACCGCCTGCCGCCCGTCCAGGGCTCTCTGTTTCCGATTTGTTCACATTCCGCTGGCATGACCTCGCCGGAGAGGTAGAGTCGTCGGCATGAACGAAGCGATTCGCATCATCGGCATCGATCCGGGCCTGCGGCGCACCGGTTGGGGCGTCGTCGAGAGTGCCGGCAACGCGTTGCGTTTCGTCGCCGCCGGCACGTTGCGGTCAGACGACAAGGCGGCGCTGGCCGCGCGGCTGTGCCAGCTGCACGACGGGCTGGCCGAGGTGCTCGAGCGGACGGCGCCGCAGGAGGCTGCGGTCGAGCAGACCTTCGTCAACAAGGACGCCACCGCCACGCTGAAGCTCGGCCAGGCGCGCGGCATCGCCATGCTGGTGCCGGCGCGCGCCGGGCTCGTCGTTGCCGAATATGCACCGAACGCGGTCAAGAAGGCCGTCATCGGCGTCGGCCACGGCGACAAGCAGCAGATCCAGCTGATGGTGAAGGTGCTTTTGCCGAAAGCCTCCTTCGACAGCGCCGATTCCGCCGACGCGCTGGCCATCGCCATCTGCCACGCGCATCACCGGCAGAGCGCGGCGTATCGGATCGCACTGGCGGGGTAGGACAGGGACTTGTTCTTGACTTGTTCTCATGGCCGCGATAAGTAATACCATGGAGGTATTACCATGCGCGTCACCGAGAAGGGCCAGGTCACGATCCCGAAGAACGTTCGTCGGAAACTCGGCATCGTGGCGGGCAGCGAGATTGAGTTCGACCTGCGCGAGGACGGCGCTCTGCTGCGACACGCGGCGGCGCCGCGGCCCGGTCGGGAGGTGGCCGATTTCATGGATCATATCCGCCGCCACAAGGGAACGATGGATCTCGGCGGCATGACCGGCGATGAATTCTTCAAGCTGCTCAGGGACTGATGCCGACGCTGGTCGATACCAATGTCCTGATCGATCTGTTCGATACGGGCAGCCCGTGGGAGGACTGGTCGAGCCGAACCATCGAACGGCTGCGGTCGGAAGGACCGATCGTAATCAACCAGATCATCTATGCGGAGATGGCGGCGGGGTTTCCGGTCGAGGCCGACCTGGAATCGGCCCTGTCGCCCTCGCGTTTTACCCGCGAATACCTGCCCTGGGAGGCCGCCTTTGCCGCTGGCCACGCCTTTGTTGCCTACCGCCGCGACGGCGGCCCGAAGCGCTCGCCGCTGCCGGACTTCTATATCGGCGCCCATGCCGCGATCCGCGGCTACCGATTGCTGACGCGGGATACGGGCCGCTACCGCGCTTATTTTCCGCTGTTGCGCATCGTTTCCCCCGATACCCATCCGTGAGGCCTGAGGCATGATCGGCAAGCTCAAGGGAACGGTGGAAGAGATCGAGGAGGATCACTGCGTCGTCGACGTGCACGGCGTCGGCTATGTCGCCTATTGCTCGACGCGCACGCTTGCCGCGCTTGCCGGCCCGGGCGAAGCCGTCGTCCTGTTCATCGAAACCTATGTGCGCGAGGACATGATCCGGCTCTACGGTTTCCAGACCGCGCTCGAGCGGGAATGGTTCCGGCTGTTGATGAACAACGTGCAGGGCGTCGGCGCCAAGGTGGCGCTGGCGGTCTTGTCAACGCTGGCGCCCGCCGACCTCGCCAACGCCATCGCGCTGCGCGACATCGCCATGGTGTCCAGAGCGCCCGGCGTCGGCAAGAAGGTGGCCGAGCGCATCGTCACCGAACTGAAGAACAAGGCACCGGCCTTCGCGGGTGCAGCCGCCGGCACCATCGGCCTCAAGCAGGAACTCGGCGAGGGCGTCGCGCCGGCGCCGGTGGCGGACGCCGTCTCGGCGCTCACCAACCTCGGCTATTCGCGCGACACCGCCGCCAACGCCATCGCCGCCGCCTTGAAGGCGGCGGGCGAAGGCGCGGATTCGGCCAAGCTGATCCGCTTTGGCCTGAAGGAACTGGCGCGGTAGGATCGGATTTGCTATGCACAGCGCGACTTACTAAGTTAAGAAGGTAAGAAAGGACGCAAAGGTAAGGCGATGGGTATTCTCGCGACAATGTCCTCGAAGGGGCAGTTGACCATCCCGAAGGAAATCCGGGATCAGTTGAACCTGTCCGAAGGAACCCGATTTTTCGTGTCGGTGCGCGATGGAGAGGTGGTGGCGCGCCCGAAAAACAGAAGCGTGGCCGATCTGGCCGGAATCCTTGGCAAGCCGTCGGTCGGTGCCGGTGCGACCCTCGAAGATTTCGATGAGGCAATCGGTCAGGCCGTGGCTGAAGACGACGAGCGTATCGTGCGTGAATGGAACGAACTCCACGGCAAAAAGCGATGAAGGCCGTCGATACGAATATCCTGCTTCGCTACGTGCTTCGGGATGACGAGGATCAGTTTGCCAGAGCGGCGGCGTTTTTCGGAACCCGCACGGCGCAAGACCCGGCCTTTGTGAGTCTCGTCGTGCTGGCCGAATTCGCCTGGGCTTTGCGGCAGCGCTATCGCTTTCATCGAACGGCCATTCGTTCCCTTGTCGAAACGCTTATGGAAGCGGCCGAGGTTGTCCTTGAAGATGAAACGATGTTGGAAACCGTCGTGGCGGAAGCGGAACGCGGTGACCTTGCGGATCATTTGATTGCGTATTCCGCGCGGCGTGCAGGCTGCTCGACGACCGTGACCTTCGACGCGGAAGCCGCCCGTCGCGTCCCGTCCTTGGAACTGCTGTCTTGACGCTCGCCCCCCGCCTCATCTCGTCGGAAAAGCGCGGCGAAGACGCCGACCAGAGCCTGCGGCCGCAGGCGCTCGACGAGTTCGTCGGCCAGGCGCAGGCGCGCGCCAACCTGAAAGTGTTCATCGAGGCGGCGAAGGCACGCGGCGAGGCGCTCGACCATGTGCTGTTCGTCGGCCCGCCGGGGCTCGGCAAGACGACGCTGGCGCAGATCATGGCGCGCGAGATGGGCGTCAACTTCCGCTCCACCTCCGGCCCGGTCATCGCCAAGGCCGGTGACCTCGCCGCACTTCTCACCAATCTCGAAGACCGCGACGTGCTGTTCATCGACGAGATCCACCGGCTCAACCCTGCGGTGGAGGAAATCCTCTATCCGGCGATGGAGGACTTCCAGCTCGATCTGATCATCGGCGAGGGGCCGGCGGCGCGCTCGGTCAAGATCGATCTCGCCCGCTTCACGCTGGTGGCGGCGACGACCCGCGCCGGCCTCATCACCAATCCGCTGCGCGACCGCTTCGGCATCCCGGTCCGGCTGAACTTCTACACCGTCGAGGAACTGGACCTGATCGTGCGGCGCGGCGCCCGCATCCTGTCGATGCCGCTTGGCGACGACGGCGCGCTGGAGATCGCGCGGCGGGCGCGCGGCACGCCGCGCATCGCCGGCCGGCTGCTCAGGCGCGTGCGCGATTTCGCCTCCGTCGCCGGCGCCGATATCGTCTCGCGCAAGGTCGCCGACGAGGCGTTGTCGCGGCTGGAGGTCGACGCGCTCGGACTGGATGCGCTCGACCGCCGCTATCTTTCGATGATTGCCGGCAATTTTGGCGGCGGGCCGGTCGGCATCGAGACGATCGCTGCCGGCCTGTCGGAGCCGCGCGACGCCATCGAGGACATCATCGAACCCTACCTGATCCAGCAGGGCTTCATCCAGCGCACGCCGCGCGGCCGCGTGCTGACGGCAAACGCCTGGCGTCATCTCGGGCTGGAGGCGCCGAAGGACCTCGCCCAACAGCAGATCAGCCTGTTCCAGGAAGAGTCGTGAGCACCGTTCCCGAACCGACCGAGGAAGAGCTGACCGGCGGGCTGAACGGCGCGCTGACCTCTACCGGCCACCGGCTGATGGCGCGGGTCTACTATGCCGACACCGATTTCTCCGGCGTCGTCTACCATGCCCGCTATCTCGAATTCCTCGAGCGCGGCCGGTCCGATTTCCTCAGGCTGGCGGGTGTCCATCACACGGAACTCCTTGCCGGCAAGCACGGCGAGAGCATCGCCTGGGTGGTGCGGCGCATGGAGATCGACTTCGTCCAGCCGGCGCGCATCGACGACATCGTCACCGTCGATACCCGCACCGAAAGGATTTCCGGCGCGCGAATCTTCATGGCGCAGGAACTGAGCCGTGCCGGCGAGGTGCTTGTGCGGGCGAAGGTCGAGGCGGCCATCGTCGGCGAAGGCGGGCGTCCGAAACGCTTCCCGAAGGAATGGATCAAGGCGTTCATGCCGCCGGCCTCCGCTCCCCACCCTTGAGGGTGATGCACCCTATACGATTGCGCGGACCGCTTCTCGCCATAACTCATCCTTAACCATAACGGTTCATGAAGGGATCGGTGAAAATGGAAGGCATCGACGCCTTCCTTTCACCAATATTTGCCCTAAAAAACGCCGCGAACGGCGCATTTGGGACGTTTCCGAAAGCTTTGGGCGAACGGGACCACACAAGGTAGAGCGCCATGGGCCAGCCGCGAGCCATGCCCGGAAAATCTTAGGGATCTTAAGGAATGGAAAACATCGCACTCGCCGAACCGACGGCGTCGCTGTCGATCTGGGCGCTGTTCATGCAAGCCGGCTGGGTGGTCAAGCTGGTCATGCTGGGATTGCTCGGGGCCTCGATCTGGACCTGGGCTATCATCGTCGACAAGCTGATCGCCTATGCCCGCATGCGCATCTCGCTCAACCGCTTCGAGCAGGTGTTCTGGTCGGGTCAGTCGCTGGAGGAGCTCTACCGCACGCTGGCCGACCGCAAGACGACCGGCATGGGGGCGATCTTCGTCGCGGCCATGCGCGAATGGAAGAAAAGCTTCGAGAAGGGCGCCAAGTCGCCGCTCGGCCTGCAGACGCGCATCGACAAGGCGATGGACTTGGCGCTGACGCGCGAGATGGAAAAGCTGGAGGGACGCCTCGGCTTCCTCGCCACCATCGGCTCGGCCGCGCCCTTCATCGGCCTGTTCGGCACGGTGGTCGGCATCATGACCTCGTTCCAGGCCATCGCGGCGTCGAAGAACACCAGCCTTTCGGTGGTGGCGCCGGGCATCGCGGAAGCCCTGCTGGCGACGGCTATCGGCCTGCTCGCCGCCATCCCCGCCGTCATCGCCTACAACAAGCTGTCGTCCGACGCCAGCAAGCTGGCGGTGCGCATGGAGGGCTTCTCCGACGAGTTCTCCGCCATACTCTCGCGCCAAATCGATGAGAAAGTCGTGGCCAGGGCAGCCTGAGGAACGATCATGGGAATGTCAGTCAGCGCGGGCGGCTCGGGACGTGGCGGGCGCGGCCACAGGCGGCGCGGCCGCCATCACAGCCTGATGTCGGAAATCAACGTGACGCCGATGGTGGACGTCATGCTGGTGCTGCTCATCATTTTCATGGTGGCGGCACCGCTGCTGACCGTCGGCGTGCCGATCGACCTGCCCGACACGCAGGCCAAGGCGATGAACTCGGATACCCAGCCGATCACAGTTTCGATCAATCCGGAAGGCAAGGTCTATGTGCAGGAGACCGAGATTCCGATCGAGGAGGTGGTGCCGAAGCTGCAGGCCATCGCCAAGACGGGCTACGAGGAGCGCATCTATGTGCGTGGCGACAAGGTTGCCGACTACGGCACGGTGATGAAGGTGATGGCGCGCATCTCGGCCGCCGGGTTCAAGAACATCGGCCTGGTGACGCTACAGGAACAGGATCAGTAAGAGGCAAATGCGCGCGGGTCTCACCACATCGGTGATCTTGCATGCGGTGGCGCTGGGTTTCGGCCTGCTGTCGCTGAAGGCGCCGTCGGCCTTCGACGTCGCCGACGTGGAGTCGCTGCCTGTCGACATCGTGCCCGTCAGCGCGCTGACCCAGATCCAGGAAGGCGACAAGAAGGCGACGATGCGCGACAAGCCGGCGCCGACGCCGACCAAGCGCCCCGACATCGTTGCGGACGCGCAGAAGACCGGCGACAACAGCGTCGACACCGACAAGCCGCCGACGCCGGAAGCCAAGGCGAAGCCCGTCGAGACCAGCTCCGCGCCGCCGCCGGCGCCCACCCCGGTGGAAAAGCCGAGGGAAGAAGACGTGCCGAAGCCGAAGGAGGCGCCGAAGCCGCCGCCGGCCACCGAAGTCGCGCCGCAGCCGCAGCCGAACGAACAGGTCAAGCCCGAACCGGCCAAGCAGGCCGAAGCCAAGCCCGAGCCTGTCAAGCAGCCCGACCCGACACCGCCGAAGCCGGATGCGGTGGCCGAGGCGATCGCCGCCGAGCAGCCGCAGCAGGACGTCCAGCTGCCGGACCAGGCGCCCGCGCCGGACGCCCGGCCCAAGCCCGCGCCGGCCGAGACGGCCAAGGCGCCGGAGCGCAAGGATTCCGACAAGCCGGTGAAGGAAGCCTCCTCAAAGCAGGCGTCGCAGGACAAGTCGCTCGACGACAAGATCTCGGCGCTGCTCAACAAGGAGAAGGCCTCCGGCGGCGGCGCCAAGCGATCGAGCCAGCAGGCCTCGCTCGGCGGCGAAAAGAACACCGGCGGTGACAAGCTGTCGCAGAACGAGATGGACGCGCTGCGCAAGAAGCTCGGCGGCTGCTGGAGCATCCCGGCCGGCGTCGACGACGCCGAGACGCTGAAGGTGTCGGTGAAATTCCACCTCGATCCGTCCGGCCAGTTGCAGGACCGCCCGCAGGTCGTCAAGGGCGGGGCCGCGTCGGGTCCCGGCCGTACCGCCGCCGAATCGGCCGTGCGCGCGGTGCAGAAGTGCGCGCCGTTCAACCTGCCGTCCGACAAATACGACACATGGTCCGAGATCGTGGTCAATTTCGACCCGAGCGACATGTTCTGACCAATCAGCCAGCCCGCCCGTCCGCCCGCCAGAAAACGAGGCCCAAGCCATGAAGAAACTCCTCACCACGCTCATGATGATCGGTGCGCTCGCCTCGGGCATGAGTGCGCTCGTCACGCTGCCGGCGCATGCCCTGGTCGAGATCGACGTCAACAAGGGCACGATCGAGCCGCTGCCGATCGCCATCACCGATTTCGAGGGCGCCGGCCTCGGCGCCGAAATCTCCGGCATCGTTACCGCCGACCTGAAGCGTTCAGGCCTGTTCGCGCCCATCGACAAGGCGGCGTTTATCGAGAAGATCTCCAATCCCGACGCAGCGCCCCGTTTCGACGACTGGAAGGTCATCAACGCGCAGGCGCTGGTGACCGGCCGCGTCAGCCAGGAGGCGGACGGCCGCATCCGTGCCGAATACCGGCTGTGGGACACCTTCGCCGGCCAGCAGCTTGCGGGCGAGCAGTTCTTCGCCAACAGCGCCAACAAGCGGCGCATCGGCCACATCATCGCCGACGCCATCTATGAGCGGCTGACCGGCGAGAAGGGCTATTTCGACACCCGAGTCGTCTTCATCGACGAGTCGGGCGCCAAGAACGCGCGCAAGAAGCGGCTGGCCATCATGGACCAGGACGGCGCCAATGTGCGCTATCTTTCCAACGGCGGGGCGATCGTGCTGACGCCGCGCTTCTCGCCGAGCCGCCAGGAAATCACCTACATGTCCTATGAGGGCGGCCAGCCGCAGGTCTACCTGCTGCAACTGGAAACCGGCCAGCGCGAGCTGGTCGGCAAGTTCCCCGGCATGACGTTCGCGCCGCGCTTCTCGCCGGACGGCCAGAAGGTCATCATGAGCCTGATGCGCGACGACGGCAATTCCAACATCTTCGCCATGGACCTGAGGAGCCGCAACACCACGCGGCTGACCGACTCCACGGCCATTGACACCTCGCCCTCCTATTCGCCGGACGGCTCGCAGATCGTCTTCACCTCCGACCGCGGCGGCGGCAGCGGGCGCTCGCAGATCTACGTCATGGGTGCTGATGGCTCCAATCCGCACCGCATCTCCTTCGGCGACGGCGTCTATTCGACGCCGGTGTGGTCGCCGCGCGGCGACCTGATCGCCTTCACCAAGCAGTCGGGCGGCCAATTCCAGATCGGTGTCATGAAGACGGACGGCTCGGGCGAGCGGATTCTTTCCACCGGCTTCCAGCAGGAAGGCCCGACCTGGGCGCCGAACGGGCGCGTCTTGATGTTCTTCCGCGACCAGGCCGGCGGGCCGAAGCTGGTCACCATCGACCTGACCGGCCGCAACGAACAGTCGATTCCGACGGCCAACTACGCCTCCGACCCGGCATGGTCGCCGCTGCTCGAATAGCGTGTGGGAATACGGAGAAAACGGGGCCGAAATGTCCCGTTTTTCTTGGGGTGGTCGCGTTTTGGCCGCATTTACGCCTAGGGTCCGCGCCAAATGTGACGTTCGGTGCTCCCATGGCAGAAACATCGGGGCAAAGCATCGGGCAGCGACCGCGGACGGCGGCCGATACCGAATTTTAACCGTGTTTCTTGAGCACCGGTTAACCCAAACGTGGTTACTGGCTTGTCAACGAAACAACTCGAATTGCGAAGGAGAGGCGGCATGCGCCGTATCGCAAAACTTGCAGCAAACCCCGTCATGATCGCCCTGGTCGCCTCGCTGGCGCTCGCCGGCTGCGCCTCCAAGAAGACGCCGAACAGCGCCGCAGACCTCGGTCTCGGCGCGGGTGCTGCGACCCCCGGCTCGGCGCAGGACTTCACCGTCAATGTCGGCGACCGCATCTTCTTCGATACCGATTCCTCGTCGATCCGCGCCGACGCGCAGCAGACGCTCGCCCGCCAGGCCCAGTGGCTGAACAAGTACAGCCAGTACCGCATCGTCGTCGAAGGCCATGCCGACGAGCGCGGCACGCGCGAATACAACCTGGCGCTCGGCGCCCGTCGCGCCGCCGCCACCCGCGATTACCTGATCTCGCAAGGCGTCGCCGGCAACCGGCTCAAGACCATCTCCTACGGCAAGGAACGCCCTGTGGCCGTGTGCGACGACATCTCCTGCTGGTCGCAGAACCGCCGCGCCGTCACCACGCTGTCGGGCGCCGGAAGCTGATCCGGGCCGCGAGCCCGCTATCGGTAAAAATGCCACATCGGACGGACAAAGGCGGCGGCAACGCCGCCTTTTGCCGTTACGCGACGGCCCGAAACAAAATTTGGCCGAAGTCTCGCGCCCTGCTAGAAGCGAAAACGTCCGGGCCGGCGCGTCGCGGCTGCCGTCTGACGCAGGCGTTCCGCTTCCGGACAAACAGACGAATCGTTGATTTCAGGGCGAGACATATGCACTTCAGATCCATCCTAAGCGGCACGCTTGCCGTGCTGTTGGCCTCAGCGGTGGCCGCGCCGGCGAGCGGCGTTTCCGGCGCCGAGCGGACCGACAGCGGTTTTTCGTTCCATATGCCTTCCTTCGGGCTGCCCGGCGTGTTCGGCAGCGGCGGGCAGGACAAGGTCCAGATGGCGCAATCCAATGCCGCCGGCGTGACCGGGCTGGAGGACCAGATCCGTCAATTGAACGGCAAGGTCGAGGAACTCAATTTCCAGATCCTGCAGATGCAGGAGCAGATCCGCAAGCAGCAGGAAGACAACGAGTTCCGCTTCCAGCAGCTTGAAGGCGGCGGCGGCCAGGCGCCGCAGAAGAAGTCCGAGGCCTCCGGCGGCGGCAATACGGCCGTTGCCGCAGCACCGGCAACCCAGCCTGGAGCCGATACGTCGGCTTCAGGCGACGGTCCGTCGGACCCCGTCGGCGACATCATCGTCGATTCCGGCAACGGCGAGCCCGGCAAGCTCATCACCGGCGCGCCGGCCAAGACCTTCGGCACGATCACCGTCGACAAGGACGGCAATGTCGTCGACGCCGGCGGCACGCAGTCGACGGCGGCGGGAGCATCGCCGCCGGCGGGCGACGATGCCGGGTCCGGATCGGGAACGCAGGTCGCCTCGCTGCCGGCCACCGACAATCCGGACGAACTCTATCGCAATTCCTACCAGTTCATCCTGTCGGGCGACTACAAGACCGCCGAGCAGGGGTTCCGCGACTATGTCTCGCGCTTCCCCAAGGATTCAAAGGCGTCGGACGCCCATTACTGGCTGGGCGAAGCGTTGCTCGGCCAGCAGAAATACCGCGACGCCGCCGAGACCTTCCTGGCGGCGAGCAAGGCCTATCCCAAGGCGAAGAAGGCTCCCGACATGCTCCTGAAGCTCGGCGTGTCGCTGGTCGGCCTCAACCAGCGCGACGTCGCCTGTGCCACCTTCAACGAAGTCGGCAAGCGCTATCCCAACATTTCCGCCGCCATGAAAGAGCGCGTCAAGCAGGAACGGACCCACGCGGCGTGCTGAACCCGGCTGCGTCCGGCCCAGGCGTATCTCCCGAAAACGGGAACCGGTTTCGGGGCAGGGGCGTGCTTACGATCGAAAGCCCGGAGACGGACCGGCTCTTTTCGTCCATCGACCTTTCCGGCGGCGCGATCGTCGCTGTATCCGGCGGCAGCGATTCCACGGCGCTGCTTCTCCTTCTCAAAGATCATATCGAGCGACATTCCCCGACCGTGCGGCTGCTTGCTGTCACGGTCGACCATGCGCTTCGCGCAGGCTCGGCCGCTGAAGCCGATACGGTCGCCCGGCTCTGCGCAGAGCGCGGCATTCCGCACAAAACCGTCCGCTGGGACGGACCCAAGCCCGCCACCGGCCTGCCCGCGGCGGCGCGCGATGCGCGCTACCGGCTGCTCGGCCGCGCGGCGCGCGAGGCTGGTATCGGACTGGTGCTGACGGGCCATACGGCCGACGACCAGGCCGAGACGGTGCTGATGCGCCAGGCGCGCGCTGCCAGCACGGAAGCGGATGGACGCGGCCTTGCCGGCATGGCGCCGGCGACACTCTACGACGGCGAAATCTGGATCGTGCGGCCGCTGCTCGGCACGCGCCGCGCCGCCTTGCGCGGCTGGCTGACGGGACAGGGCGCCGGCTGGATCGACGATCCGACGAACGACAACCGGACGTTCGAGCGCCCGCGCATCCGGGCGCGGCTCGGCGACGGCGAGGCGACGCAGTTCGAACGGGCCATCGCCACGGCCGACCGCGCCGCCGGCGCACGCACCGACCTCGGCACACGCGCGGCCGCGCTGATGCGCGCGCATGCCAGCCGGCCCGCTCCGGGGCTGCTGCGGCTGGCGCCGGCTTTTGCGACAGCGGCCGACAGGCCGGCGGCGGTCTATGCGCTGCGGATCCTTGTCGCCATCGCCGGCGGATCGTCCTTCCTGCCCGACCTTGCTCGCGCGGAGGCGCTGTTTTCCCGGATTTGCGGGTGGCGCGGGCCCGATCCGCTGCGCGCCACGTTGTCGCATGCGGTCGTCGACCGGCGCTCCGCCGGCCTGTTCCTGCACCGCGAGGGACGCGACCTGCCGCCCGCCGGACCCGTCCGCGACGGCACGGTCTGGGACGGCCGCTACCGGATCACGCTCGGCGACGGCGGCGGGGAATTCTTGATCGCGGCCAAAGGTGAGTCCGCCGTGGCCGGCGCTTTGCCGGTTACAGCCTGCGCGCCGGCGAGCCTCGTGCATGCCGCGCTCGCCGCCGAGCCGGTGTTTTCGATGGAAAAACAAGGGATCATGGGCGGGTACCTTCCGGCTTCGGCCCAGCCGGTCGCGGCACCCTTCGCGCACTTCCTGTCCGGCTTCGACCTCGCACCGGCGCGGGCGGTGGCCGAACTCATCGGCGCCACCGCCATCGCCGCGCCGCCATTGGGCTCTATCGGCCTAAAACCATGGTCGAAGGCTTAACCCAACCCGATGGTCGTGCTTGGCAAGGGGGGGGCGGCTGCCTATGTTAGGTCCAACTTCTCTCTTACGGCGTGCCGCTGGCGCGCCTCAACGGGACGCTAAATGAATCCGAACTACCGTAACCTCGCGCTCTGGGCCATCATCGCCGTCCTGCTGATCGCACTGTTCAACCTGTTCCAGACGCCGCAGACGCGTGGTGCATCGACGGATGTTCCGTATTCTCAGTTCCTTCAGGACGTCGGCGCGGGCCGGGTCAAGACGGTGACCATCGCCGGCGATCGCATCAGCGGCACCTACACCGACACCTCCGGCGGCTTCCAGACCTATTCGCCCGGCGACCCGTCGCTGGTGTCCAGGCTCGAAGACAAGAACGTCACCATCAACGCCCGCCCCGAGACGGACGGCTCCAACACGCTGTTCGGCTACCTGATCTCGTGGCTGCCGATGATCCTCATCCTCGGCGTGTGGATCTTCTTCATGCGCCAGATGCAGTCCGGTTCCGGCCGGGCCATGGGCTTCGGCAAGTCGAAGGCCAAGTTGCTCACCGAAGCGCACGGGCGCGTGACGTTCCAGGACGTCGCCGGCGTCGACGAGGCCAAGGAGGACCTGGAGGAGATCGTCGAGTTCCTGCGCGACCCGCAGAAGTTCCAGCGCCTCGGCGGCAAGATCCCGCGCGGCGTGCTGCTCGTCGGCCCGCCCGGCACCGGCAAGACGCTTCTGGCGCGCTCTGTGGCCGGCGAGGCCAACGTGCCGTTCTTCACCATTTCCGGCTCGGACTTCGTGGAAATGTTCGTCGGCGTTGGCGCCAGCCGCGTGCGTGACATGTTCGACCAGGCCAAGAAGAACGCGCCCTGCATCATCTTCATCGACGAGATCGACGCGGTCGGCCGCCATCGCGGCGCCGGCCTCGGCGGCGGCAACGACGAGCGCGAGCAGACGCTGAACCAACTGCTGGTCGAGATGGACGGCTTCGAATCCAACGAGTCGATCATCCTGATCGCCGCCACCAACCGGCCGGACGTGCTCGATCCGGCGCTGCTGCGTCCGGGCCGCTTCGACCGCCAGGTGGTGGTGCCGAACCCCGACATCATCGGCCGCGAGAAGATCCTCAAGGTGCATGTCCGCAACGTGCCGCTGGCCCCGAACGTCGATTTGAAGACCATCGCGCGCGGCACGCCGGGCTTCTCCGGCGCCGACCTGATGAACCTCGTCAACGAGGCCGCGCTGATGGCGGCGCGGCGCAACAAGCGCCTCGTCACCATGGCCGAGTTCGAAGACGCCAAGGACAAGATCATGATGGGCGCCGAGCGGCGTTCGTCGGCGATGACGCAGGCGGAGAAGGAACTGACCGCCTATCACGAGTCCGGCCACGCGATCCTGGCGCTCAACGTGCCGACGGCGGACCCGCTGCACAAGGCGACCATCATCCCGCGCGGCCGCGCTCTCGGCATGGTCATGCAGCTGCCGGAAGGCGACCGCTACTCGATGAGCTACAAGTACATGATCTCGCGCCTCGCCATCATGATGGGCGGGCGCGTGGCCGAAGAGTTCAAGTTCGGCAAGGAGAACATCACCTCCGGCGCCTCCTCCGACATCGAGCAGGCGACCAAGCTGGCGCGCGCCATGGTGACGCGCTGGGGCTTCTCCGACAAGCTCGGCCATGTCGCCTATGGCGACAACCAGGAAGAGGTCTTCCTCGGCCATTCGGTGGCGCGCCAGCAGAACATCTCGGAAGAGACGGCGCAGATCATCGACGCCGAGGTGCGCCGCCTCATCGACGACGCCTATTCGACGGCCAAGACCATCCTGACCAAGAAGAAGAAGGACTGGATCGCGCTCGCCGAAGGGCTGCTCGAATACGAGACGCTGTCGGGCGAGGAGATCAAGCAGCTGCTCGCCGGCAACAAGCCTTCGCGCGACCTCGGCGACGACACGCCGACCAGCCGCGGCTCGGCCGTGCCGAAGGCCGGCGGCACGGCTCGCGGCAAGAAGAAGGGTCCCGAGCCGGAAGGCGGCATGGAGCCGCAGCCCTCGAACTGATCGCCCGCAGGCCGGTCAAGGAAACGCCACGGCAGGTCCGTGGCGTTTTGCTTTGCGCCAGGCTCGAAATGCGCTTGTGATCAAGCCTTGGAAAAGCCGTCCCCGGCCAGTTGCTTTTTGAATCCGGCCAGCCTATATGGCCGGTCTTGGCTGCGCCCTTCGTCTAGCGGTCAGGACGGCGCCCTCTCACGGCGCAAACAGGGGTTCGATTCCCCTAGGGCGTACCAGTTTGATTTTCACAGGAAACGTGGCCGGCAATGCGCCTCAAGGCGCGACGCGGAACGCGATGCCCGTTGCCCTAAGAGCCGGAACGAGGCCGCAGCCGTCGAAAAGGCCCGCCGGCTTGTACTTTGCCCGCAATATGGCGGTTGCGCCGAGTGCGGCCGCCTTTTCCTTCAGCAGGGGCAGGGCCTCTGCCTGTGTCGGCATGGGCGATCCCATGGTCGGCGCGCAGGCCGCGACCGTAATTCGCTTGAGCATCACCGGCGTGCCCTGGATATGATCGACTACCGCGACCGAATCGGCTCCCGGCACGTGCGGTGCCGGCGGCTGGCTGGCGCAGGCGCCCAGTGCCACACAGAAAAGCACCGAACCCGTCCTCACGTGCATCGCCGTACCTCCGCACTTTCGTCGCCTTAACGATGAATGACGGCGATTTGTGGTCCGCCAGGACGGCGGGCGGCCTTGTATCTGCTCTCTGCGCGGCTGATGGACCGGGGGAGGAAGGTGGATGCCTCGCCCCGGAATTGAACCGGGGATGCACGGATTTGCGGTCCGCCGCGTATCATTCCGCCACGAGGCACCGCGATGGTGCCGCGCAACCCGTTAAGAAATGGTTGCCGCAGCGGAAATTGCCGACCCGCCGCGTGTCGAAGCCTGGTCGAGCGGGCTTTCCGCAGTAACTGTTCGGCTCCGTGCGGCGCAGGCCTATTCGCAGACGACACGCGCCCGCTGCCCGCGAAGGACCTCGTTGTGACAGGCAAGCACTCTTGCTGGCCCACTTCTGGCCAGTTCGCTGTTGGCCGGCCGGCTTTTGTGAGCCGCACGATGCGGCCGGCGGGCCGGCCTCGACCAGCCGGTCGTCGGCGCCACGGGAAAGACCTCCGTCCCGCTCTGGACCGGAGGCGTTTGCGGCGGCGGGAGACTGGGGCGCCAATAGCGGCCGACATCCAGTTCCTTCGCCACGGCGACGGTGCCGTCCGGCGTGCGCACGCAGCCGCCTGCCGTCAGCAGGCAGCCCAGAAGCAATATCGACAACCCGACTGTCCCGCCGGCGGCCTGCCGGCCTCTGCCCGCTTTCATTTCCAGAGATTCGTCCGTTCCTGTGGACCGGATGGCGTTCCGGCGCACCCTGTCGAGGCGGCCAAAATGCAGCGCAACTGCGGCATCACGATGGCACCCGGCCGCGTCTGACATCGGTTAAGGTTAGTCGATCGTTAACAGGTGTAGTGCACAGTTCCTGCGTCGGGTCGCAGGGAGGCCCGATCGTGCATTGGCGGGGATGGGATGACGAAGGCGGACGACAAGGTCGCGAGCGGCGATGCGCTCCCCAGCGGAGCGTTGCGCGAATTCCTGGATGTCGGCTGCGACTGGCTGTGGGAAACCGATGCGGAATTGCGCTTCTCCTGGCTGTCGGACAATTATCGCGAAGCAACGGGCATCGATCCCGCCCGGGTGATCGGCCGCTTCCGCTTCGATTTCCTCAAGGCCGTGCTGGCGGGCAGCCGAAGCGCCGCCGCGCATCTCGAGGATCTGCAGGAACGCCGGCCGTTCCGCGATTTCGTCTACGAGCTTGGCGGCGGCAAGCCCGAATGCCGCTGGATATCGACGTCCGGCGTACCCCGCTTCGATGCGGAAGGCCGTTTCATCGGCTATCGCGGCGTCGGCCGCAACGTCACCGCCATGGCGGATGCGTTCGGCGAGCTGAAAGGGGAGGGCAGGGAGAGGCCGCCGACAACCGGCGAAGTCGACCGCGACCTCCTGTTCGACCTGCAGCGCACGATCGATGCCATGACGATGGGCATCGTCATCCTCGATGCCGACCTCAGGGCGGAACTCGTCAACCGCGCTTTCTACGACATCTGGAAGGTGACGGCGGAGCAGGTGGGCATCGGCGATCCGTTCCGCGCCCTGATGGACGTCAATCGCCATAACGGCATCTACGACGTGGCCGACGACCGCTGGGAAATCTACGTCGCTTCGCGGCTGACGGAGATCCGCGCCGGAGACGTCGCGCCGCGCGAGTTCCGCCGGGCCGATGGCTGCGTCATGATCTATTCGGTGACGGCGCTTTCCGGCGGCAAGCGACTCATCTCCTATTACGACGTCACCGAACTGAAGGAGCGCGAGGCCGAACTCGCCGAGGCCCTGGAGAAGGCCAAGCTCGCCGAGGCGGTGATCGACAGCGTGCCGAACCCGATGTTCGTCAAGGACGAAAACCTCCGCTACGTCCTGGTGAACCAGGCCTTCGCCGACTTCTTCGACACGACGCCCGAAAGGATCGTCGGCCAGACCGACGCCAGCCTCGTGCCGGCGCACGAGCAGGGCCTGTTCGAGGACGACGAGCGGCGGGTCCTGGAAACCGGCGAGATCTACGAGGTCCAGACGGCCCACGTCCGCAACGGCGCCGAAGTCTATCGCATCGTGCGCAAGAACAGGGTCGGGTCGGCCAGCGGCAAGGCCTATCTCGCGGCCTCGATCTTCGACGTGACCGAGCTGAAACGGCGCGAGACGGAGGCCGAGGAGGCAAGGCAGCGCCTGGCCAGCGTGCTGGAATCGCTGCCGGCCGGCGTCATCATCTACGACCGCGACGACCGGTTCGTGCTGGCCAACCGCAAGCTGCAGGAATCGCAGCCGGAAATGACGGCCGCATGGGTGCCGGGCTCGACGTTGCGGCAGGCGATGGAGATCGGGCATCGGGCCGGCTATTTCCGCAACAGCGGCGATCCTGCGCTCGATGCGCTCTACGACAGCGATCCGGAAGGCTGGCTGGACAGGCGGGTGGCGCTGTATCACGGCCCCAGGCGGGTTTCGGAGCGGCGCAATCCGGACGGGCGCTGGTATCAGGCCTACGATGCCCGCACCGAGGACGGCACCTTCATCGGCGTGCGCGTCGACATCACCGAACTGAAGGAACGCGAGCAGGCGCTGCGGGAGTCGATGCGGGAGAACGAGGTGTTCCGTTCGCTGATCGACAACGTGCCGGTGTCGATCTACGCCAAGCGCTCGGACCTCAGGCTTTTCTACGTCAACAAGGGCTGGTGCGACCTCACCGGCGTTTCCAAGGAAGAGGCGATCGGCAAGACCGACATCGAGGTTTTCGGCGCCGACGGCGAAGCCTTCGTGGCGGGCGACCTCGCCGTGCTGCGCTCCGGCGAGACGCAGGAGGTGGAAGAGACGGTGACGTCGGCCGACGGTTCCGTGCGCCACCAGTTCGCCCGCAAGGGCGCGATGATCGCCTCCGACGGCTCGCTCTACCTGATCGGCTCGACCACCGACATCACGCTGCTCAAGCAGCGCGAGGCGGAGTTGCAGCAGGCCGAGCAGCGCGCCGTGCTGGCCGACCGCGCCAAGTCCGAATTCCTCGCCAATATGAGCCACGAGATCCGCACGCCGATGAACGGCGTGCTCGGCATGGCCGAACTGCTGTCCAAATCGGAGCTGGACGCCAAGCAGCGCACCTTCACCGACATCATCGTCAAGTCGGGCAACGCGCTGCTCACCATCATCAACGACATCCTCGACTTCTCCAAGATCGATGCCGGCCAGCTCGTGCTCGACCCCGCGCCGTTCAGCCTGGCGGAAGCGATCGAGGACGTGGCGACGCTGGTCTCTACGCGGGCGAAGGAAAAGGACCTGGAGCTGATCGTGCGCGTCGAGCCGGGGCTGGACTCGATGTTCGTCGGCGACGTCGGGCGCATCCGCCAGATCGTCACCAACCTGCTCGGCAATGCGGTGAAGTTCACCGACGAAGGCCATGTGCTGGTGGACGTCACCGGCCGCAGGATGCCGGCCGGCACCCGCCTGACCATCTCGGTGACCGATACCGGCATCGGCATTCCGCCGGACAAGCTGCGGCAGATCTTCGAGAAGTTCAGCCAGGTCGACGCTTCCTCCACCCGCCGGCACGAGGGCACGGGGCTGGGGCTTGCCATCACCTCGCGACTGGTGGAGATGATGGGCGGCGAGATCGGCGTCGAGAGCGACGAGGGCAAGGGCTCGACCTTCTGGTTCACGGTGACGCTGCCGAGCGCCGCCGAACAGGGCGCTCGCCGCATCATGCCCATCGACGTCAGCGGCGCGCGCGTGCTGATCGTCGACGACAACGCCGTCAACCGCTCGATCCTGAGCGAGCAGATGGCATCCTGGGGGTTCGATTCTTGCGCGGCCGAAAGCGGCACGGAAGGGCTCAAGGTGCTGGTGGCCGCCGCCGCTTACGGCCTGCCGGTGGACTGCATCGTGCTCGACTACCAGATGCCCGGCATGTCGGGGCTGGAAATGGCGCGTATCGTGCGCGCCACCGAAGGCCTGGCGGGCACGCCCATCATCTTGCTGACCTCGGTCGACCAGTCGCTTGCCGGCTCCAGCTACCGCGAGCTCGGCATCGATGCCCAGCTCATCAAGCCGGCGCGCTCCTCGGCGCTGCTGGAAACGCTGGTCGCCACCATCCAGCGTCATCATGCCGTCGCCATGCACCAGCAGCAGGAAGGGCCGGCGCCGTTCGACGATGCCACCCCGGCCGCCGCGAGTCCGACGCAACCCGTACCCCGGCGCGCGCCCGCGACGGAGCGGGCGATGCTCGCCCCGCCGCCGGCCCGGCCGCGTCCGGCCGTCGCCGAGGGCGAGGGGCTGGACATCCTCGTGGCGGAGGACAATGAGGTCAACCAGCTCGTCTTCACACAGATCCTCGGCGAAACCGGCTTCAGCTTCGAGATCGTCGGCAACGGCCGCAAGGCGCTGGAGGCCTGTTTCAAGCTCAAGCCGCGCATGATCCTGATGGACGTGTCGATGCCGGAGATGAACGGCCTGGAGGCCACCGGCGAGATCCGCCGGCGCGAAGAGATCGAGGGCACGCATGTTCCCATCGTCGGCGTCACCGCGCATGCGCTGAAGGGCGACCGCGAGCGTTGCATCGAGGCCGGCATGGACGACTACCTGCCCAAGCCGATCAGCCCCAAGGCGCTCGCCGAGAAGGTCGAGCGGTGGCTGGGCGGTAGCGCCGACACGCAGCGCCGCGCCTGACCAGAGTCCATTCGCGATGCGGAAACCGCGCGGGGCGACCCGCGCGGGGCGCTTGTGCGGTGTCAAACGGCCGACACGAAACTGTCATGCGACTGTAACACAGCGGGTCTATGGCCTCACCGGGCGCCGCCAAAAGGCGTCGAGAGACCAATCCGAACAGGAGCAGGCCAGATGAGACATTTCACCCGCTCGGCGGTCACCGCGATCGCCATCACTGCGGCATCCTTCAGCTTCCCGGCCCTGGCGGCCGACATTTCCGGCGCCGGCGCGACTTTCCCCTATCCGATCTATGCCAAGTGGGCCGATGCCTACAAGAAGGAGACGGGCGTGGGGCTGAACTACCAGTCCATCGGCTCGGGCGGCGGCATCAAGCAGATCAAGGCCAAGACCGTGACGTTCGGCGCCTCGGATGCGCCGCTGAAGGGCGAGGACCTCGAGGCGACCGGCCTCGTGCAGTTCCCGATGGTGATGGGCGGCATCGTGCCGGTCGTCAACATCGAAGGCATCGAGCCGGGCGCCCTGGTGCTCGACGGCGCCACGCTCGCCGACATCTTCATGGGCAAGATCACCAACTGGAACGATCCGGCCATCGCCAAGCTGAACCCCGATGCCAAGCTGCCCGACATGGCCATCGCCGTCGTGCACCGCTCGGACGGCTCGGGCACGACCTTCAACTTCGCCAACTACCTCGCCGCCACCAACGGCGAGTGGAAGGAAAAGGTCGGCGTCAACACCGCGCTGGAATGGCCCGTCGGCATCGGCGCCAAGGGCAATGAAGGCGTCGCCAACAACGTCGCCCAGACCGGCGGCGCCATCGGCTACGTCGAATATGCCTACGCCAAGCAGAACAAGCTGATCTACACCGACCTGATTAATAAGGAAGGCAAGAAGGTCGAGCCGACCGCCGCTTCGTTCCAGGCGGCCGCCTCCAATGCCGACTGGAACTCGGTTCCGGGCTACGGCGTGATCCTCGGCGACCAGCCGGGCGCCGAATCCTGGCCGATCACCGCCGCCACCTGGATCGTGCTCTACAAGAAGCCCGACGATGCCACGGCCACGGCCGAGGCGCTGAAGTTCTTCTCCTGGGCCTACGCCAAGGGCGACGATGCCGCCGCCGAGCTCGACTACGTCGCGATGCCCGACTCCGTCGTGAAGAGCGTCGAGGAGACCTGGGCCAAGGAAATCGTCGACGCGGACGGCAAGGCGCTGTTCCCGGCCACCAACTGATAGCCGCGGTCGGCGGGACCGGATTTCCGGTCCCGCCTGCCTGACCTTGCTTGCGCAAACCGATCGGGATTGGCTGGATGACCCTGGTAGCAACGGCGAATTCGTCGAGTGAAAGCCGAGCCCTGCGCGAGCGCGAGGCGACGGTGCGCCGCTTCGCGCTGACCGATCTCATTTTCCGCGGCGTGGCCAAGGGTTCGGCCATCCTCGTGCTCCTGATCCTCAGCGGCGTCGCCGTCTCGCTGGTCGTCGGCGCCTGGCCGGCGCTGGCCAAGTTCGGCCCCGCATTCCTCGGCACCGAAAGCTGGAATCCGGTGACGGAGAATTTCGGCGCGCTGGCGCCGATCTACGGCACGGTCGTCACCTCGGCCATCGCCCTCCTGATCGCCGTGCCCATCGGCCTCGGCATCGCGGTCTTCCTGACCGAACTCTGCCCGCGGCCGCTGCGCCGGCCGATCGCCATCGCCGTCGAGCTTCTGGCCGGCATTCCGTCCATCATCTACGGCATCTGGGGCCTATTCGTCTTCGCGCCGTTCCTGCAGCGCACGGTGCAGCCCTTTATCATCTCCGTCTTCCATGACGTGCCGGTGCTGAACTCGCTGTTCGCCGGCCCGCCCTACGGCATCGGCATGCTGACCTCGGCGCTGATCCTGGCGATCATGGTGCTGCCTTTCATCACCTCCATCACCAAGGACGTGTTCGACACGGTGCCGACGGTGCTGAAGGAATCTGCCTACGGCGTCGGCTGCACCACCTGGGAGGTCATGCGCCGCATCGTCATTCCCTATACCCGCGTCGGCATCATGGGCGGCGTCATGCTGGGCCTCGGGCGCGCGCTCGGCGAGACCATGGCGGTGACCTTCGTCATCGGCAACGCGCACCGGGTCTCCGCCTCGCTGTTCGCGCCCGGCACGACGATCTCGGCCACCATCGCCAATGAATTCACCGAGGCCGACGGCGAGATCTACACCTCCTCCCTGATCGCGCTCGGCCTGATCCTGTTCGTCATGACCTTCATCATCCTCGCCGCCGCCCGCTACATGCTGTTGCGGATCGAGCGCCGCGCCGGAGCCTGACAGATGTCCGCTGCCTCCTCGCTCTATAGCCGCCGCAAGGCTCGCAATTCGGTGATGATGACGCTGTGCGTCGTCGCCGCCGGCATCGGGCTTGCCTGGCTGGCGCTGATCCTCGGCGCGCTGCTTTGGAAAGGGCTCGCCGGCCTCAACCTCGCCGTCTTCACCGAGATGACGCCGCCGCCCGGCGAAGCCGGCGGCCTGTTGAACGCCATCGCCGGCTCGGTCGCCATGACGGTCATCGCCGTCGTCGTCGGCACGCCGGTCGGCATCCTCGCCGGCACCTACATGGCGGAATACGGCCGCTTCTCGAAGATCACCGTGGTGGTGCGCTTCATCAACGACATCCTGCTGTCGGCGCCGTCGATCATCATCGGCCTGTTCATCTACGAATTGATGGTGCGGCCGATGGGCCATTTCTCGGCGCTGGCGGGTGCGGTGGCGCTCGCCATGCTGGTCATCCCGGTGGTGGTTCGCACCACCGAGGACATGCTGAACCTCGTGCCCAACGCATTGCGCGAAGCCGGCACCGCGATCGGCGCGCCGCGCTGGATCGTCATCCGCTCGGTCGCCTACCGGGCGGCGCTTTCGGGCATCGTCACCGGCATTCTGCTCGCCGTCGCCCGCATCTCCGGCGAAACGGCGCCGCTGCTCTTCACCGCGCTCAACAACCAGTTCTGGTCGGGCAACCTTAACGCGCCGATGGCCAGCCTGCCGGTGACCATCTTCCAGTTCGCGCTCAGCCCCTATGAGGAGTGGCAGCAACTGGCCTGGACCGGCGCGCTCATCATCACCTTCACCGTGCTGGGCTTGAGCATCTTCGCCCGCAGCCTGACCGGACGCAGGATCTAAAGGATCATGAAACCCATGCTCTCCAACGAAATCATCACGGCCGACGTCATCAACGCGGCGACGCCGAAGACCAAGATCGAGGTGAAGAACCTCAATTTCTACTACGGCGAATCGAAGGCCCTGAAGGACATCACGCTCTCCCTGCCGGAGCGCAGCGTCACCGCCTTCATCGGCCCGTCGGGCTGCGGCAAGTCCACGCTGCTGCGCGTCTTCAACCGCATCTACGAGCTTTACCCGAAGCAGCGCGCCGACGGCGAGGTGCTGCTCGACGGCGAAAACATCCTCGACCGGTCGCAGGATTTGAACCTCCTGCGCACCAAGATCGGCATGGTGTTCCAGAAGCCGACGCCGTTCCCGATGTCGATCTACGAGAACATCGCCTTCGGCATCCGCCTTTACGAAAAGCTGACGAAGGCGGAGATGGACGAGCGCGTCGAACAGGCGCTGAAGCGTGCCGCCCTGTGGACCGAGGTCAAGGACAAGCTCGACGCCAGCGGCACCTCGCTGTCCGGTGGCCAGCAGCAGCGCCTGTGCATCGCCCGCACGGTGGCGGTGAAGCCCGAGGTGATCCTGCTCGACGAGCCGTGCTCGGCGCTCGATCCGCTGTCGACGGCGCGCATCGAGGAACTGATCGACGAGTTGCAGGCTGACTACACCATCGTCATCGTCACCCACAACATGCAGCAGGCGGCGCGCGTCTCGGCGCAGACCGCCTTCATGTATCTCGGCGAGCTGATCGAGTTCGACAAAACCGAGAAGATCTTCACCGCGCCTAGCGAAAAGCGCACGCAGGACTACATCACCGGCCGCTTCGGCTGACCGCCAGCACGGATACGGAAACAGCATCATGGCTGAACATACGGTCACCTCCTTCGACGACGATCTCGCCCATATCAGCCGGCTTGTCGGCGCGATGGCCGATCTCGCCGGCACGATGGTCGGCGACGCCACGCGGGCGCTGATCGAGAGCGACACCGGGCTCGCCCAGCGCGTGGTGTCCGACGACGTGGTGATGGATGCGCGCCAGCGCGAGCTCGACAATCGCGCCATCACCCTCATCGCCAAGCGCCAGCCGATGGCGGACGATCTGCGCGCGGTGGTTGGCGCCATCCGCATGGCGGGCGATCTCGAGCGCATCGGCGACCTTGCCAAGAACATCGCCAAGCGCGTCGGCGCCGTCGGCCAGGGCGGCATGTCGCGCGAGCTTTCGCATTCCATCGACGCCATGGCGCAACTGGTGCTGATCCAGGTCAAGGGTGTCGTGGAAGAATACAGCGCCGGCGATACCGCGGCGCTGGCGCGGCTCAGGAACGACGACGAGCGCATTGACGTGAAATACACCTCGGTGTTCCGCGAGCTTCTCACCTACATGATGGAAGATCCGCGCAACATCACCGCCTGCACGCACCTGTTGTTCTGTGCCAAGAATCTCGAGCGTATCGGCGACCATGTGACGAACATCGCCGAAAACGCGTATTATGTGCTGACCGGCGAGCAGTTGCCGGCGGCGCGGCCGAAGACCGACGAGACGGCGATGCCGGCACCGGCCGCGTGAAGGCACAGACGGGATGGTTGCAATGATCGCGCCGCGCATCATGGTGGTGGAGGACGAGGAGCCGCTGGGCGTCCTGCTCCGCTACAATCTGGAATCGGAAGGCTACCAGGTCGAGGTGGTGACGCGCGGCGACGAGGCCGAGCTGCGTCTGCAGGAGAACGTGCCCGACCTTCTGGTGCTGGATTGGATGGTGCCGGCGGTGTCCGGCATCGAACTGTGCCGGCGCCTCAGGATGCGGCCGGAGACGGAACGGCTGCCGGTCATCATGCTGACCGCGCGCGGCGAGGAGAGCGATCGGGTGAGGGGGCTTTCCACCGGGGCTGACGACTATCTGGTCAAGCCGTTCTCGACGCCGGAGTTCATGGCCCGGGTCAAGGCGCTGCTGCGCCGCGCCAAGCCGGAAGTGCTGTCCTCGATGCTGAAGGTCGGCGACATCGTGCTCGACCGCGAGCAGCACAGGGTCTACCGCAAGAAGAACGAACTCAAGCTCGGGCCGACCGAATTCAAGCTGCTGGAATTCATGATGCGGCATCCCGGCCGGGTGTTCTCGCGCACGCAACTGCTCGACAACGTCTGGGGCGAGACCGTCTATATCGACGAGCGCACGGTGGACGTCCATGTCGGGCGGCTGCGCAAGGCCGTCAACAACGGCCGCATGCCCGACATCATCCGCACCATACGCGGCGCCGGCTACGCGATCAGGGAAGATTGATCCCGTTCCGGCCGGCGGTGGGGTCGCCTCCATTGCGTTGACGCGGGGACTTGCTAGAAAGAGGCAGGACTTCACGGCGCGCGAAACCCCGCAGTTGAAAAAGCTCTTTCCAATCATGGCCTTCGTGGCCGTTGCGTTGGCCAGCCTGATCATGGCGGGGTTCGCCTACTTCGCCACGCAGGAAGCCGCCCGCATCAAATTCTCGGCAACGGCGGACGACGCGCTGAACCGCATCGAAAGCCGCGTCGACCTGCATCTTTCACTGCTGCGTTCCACCCAGGCGCTGTTCGACGCCCGCAACGGCAACATTTCGAGCAGCGAATTCAAGTCGTTCTTCGACGCGCTCGACGTCGACGGCAATTTCGCCGGCCTGCGCGGCATCGGCTTTCTGAAGATGGTCAAGGCGGGCGACGAGGCGGTGGCGGAGCGCATCATCCGCCGCGATCACGGCTTCGACCGCGCCATCTTCCCGGCCTCGAATACACCCTGGCGCGCGCCCGTCGTGCTGTTCGAGCCGCTCGACCCGGCGAGCCAGAAGGCGATCGGCTACGACATGATGAGCGATCCCGTGCGGCGCGCGGCGATCGAGAAGGCGGCGGCCGACGACGAGCAGCACGCCAGCGGCCTGACGATGCTGGGCGAGGAGACAGGTGCGGACCAAGCCTATGCCGGCTTCATCGTCTTCGTGCGGCTGAACGTGCGGACCGCGCCGGACAGCATCGAATCGTCGGGCAAGACGGCGACCGGCTTCCTGTTCGCCTCCTTTCGGGCGCAGCAGCTTTTCCAGGCGGCGCTGCGGCGCGAGCCACTGCTGCCGGTCAATATCGAGGTCTATGACGGCGCACCGGAGGCGGGGCGGCTGCTGTTCCGCTCGGAGACTCCGCCGGCATCGGGGCTGGGCACCAGGCTCGTCGCGGCGCGCACCGTCACCGTGGCCGGGCGCGAATGGACGATCCTGTTTCGCCCCACCAGCGCGTTCACGCCGCCGTCGTCGCGCGCCATCCCGGTGATGCTCGGCCTGTTCGGCCTGCTGCTTGCCGGCGCGATCGCGCTCATCGCGCGCTACCAGGAGCGCGCCTACGACGCCGTTTCGCTGCTGCACGAGACGTCGGAGATGAATCTGATCGAAAAGGACCTGATGCTTCAGGAAATGAAGCACCGCATCAAGAATTCGATCACCCGCGTGCTCGCCATCGCCCGCCAGACGGCGGCGGGATCGAGTGGGATCGACGAGTTCTCGGAGTCCTTCTCGGCGCGGTTGCAGGCAATGGCCGCCTCGCAGGACATGCTGACGCGTTCACGCTGGCAGAAGGCCGACCTCGGCGACCTGCTGCGCATCGAGCTCGGCCAGGCGTTCGGCAAGGAGCTTCCGGACGGCCTGCTGACGGGTCCGCAGGTGCTGCTTGACGAGAAAACGACGCAGGCGCTCGGCCTGACCTTCCACGAACTGGCGACCAATGCGCTGAAATACGGTGATGCCAACGCCGTCGGAAGGCTGAAGGTGGGCTGGCGGGTCGAAGGGCGAGGCGGCACGCGCAAGCTGGTGCTGAACTGGCGCGAATCGGGCCAGACAAAGCTCGCGGCGCCGTCGAAGGTGGGCTTCGGCACGAAGCTGATCGACATGAACATCACGCGCGAGCTGCATGGCACCATCAGCCGCGATTTCCAGTCCGACGGGCTGAAGGTGACGATCGACATTCCGCTCGCAGGTTGACATACCGTCAGGAAAAAAGGCGGAAACCGGGACCCCGGCTTCCGCCTTTTTCGTTCGTTGCCTGCCCGAAGCGCGCCGCGATCTATCGGATTCGCCGGCTGCGCTTCAGGTTCGTTTCCGGGCGAGGCTTTAGTTGCAGCGCGCGGTGTAGATACGGCCGGTGCGTGGGCTGCGATACTGGCAGTAGCCATTGCGCAGGTTGCGCACCAGCAGGCCCGAACCGGCGCCGACGACCGCGCCGACAGCCGCGCCCTTCCAGCCGCCGATGGCGCCGCCGATGAGCGCGCCCGCGCCTGTCCCGACGCTGACATCCTGCTCGGTCGTGGTGCAGCCGCTCACCGCGGCGACCATTGCCACGACCACCAAAATCTTGCGCATGAAGTACTCCTCTCGCTGAATCAGTCCCTCGCTTTGCAGCGCAGGCCGATCTCTAGCACAACAGATCGGTTTGCGTCTGCCCTGCTTCCATCTTGGCTAAGAGAGTCTTTTTTCGGGCGCTCAGGGGGTGTTGGCGGCGATCATGACGGACGGCTTCTCGACCGAGGCCTGCAATCTGCCGTCTGTGATGCTCCAGACAATCTCGCCGTCCTCTTCCTCCATCGCCGGATCGACCGCGATGCATGTGCCGAGCACGCGCGGCGCGCGGCCTGCGAGGTCCTCCAGCGCGAAGGGCTGTTCGCTGGTGCAGTCCTCACTCGTCTCGAAGATCGGCGTCGGTGCCGGCAGTTCGCGGCACTGGGCGAGATCGGGCGAACAGCCAACGATGAAAAGCACGGCGGCGATGTGTTCCATGGCGGAAACCTCCGCCCCAGAAACGGCTTCGCCCCGACTCGGTTCCGTCCGGGCTCCCGCCTAAGGTGCCGTCGGGGTTATTGCTTCAGCACGTCCGCCCATTCGGGATGGCGGCGGAACTGCGCGGCGGCGAAAGGGCAGAGCGGGATGATCTTCTTGCCCGCCGCGCGCGCCTCCTCGACCGCGCGGGTCACGAGGTGAAGGCCGACGCCCTGGCCGCGGAAGGCGTCCGGCACGCCGGTGTGGTCGATGATGATCTGGTGCGTGCCGATGCTGGTGAACGTCATCTCCGCCTCGGCGCCGTCAGGGCCGCGCACGACGTAGCGACCCTTGCCGCCGCCGAGGTCTTTCCGTTCGATCTTCGGCAAGGTGTTGCTCATCGATCCACTCCTTCGACAGATTCAACAGGCGCGGCCGACAGAAATGTCCGGGCCGCCGCTATCTCGTTGGGACGGACCTCGTGGCCGCCCTCGTGCCATTCCACCGTGACATCGGCATTTGCGGCGCGCAAATAGGCGTCGAGCCGTGCCGTCAGGTCCGGTGGGCAGATCGGATCGTGGCGGCCCGCCGTGAGAAGGATGCGCTTGCCGGCGAGGCTGCCGTCGATCCGGGGTTCGAACGGAATCAGCGGATGCATCAGTACCAGCGCGTCGAACAGCTGCGGCCGCGCGAAGACAGTCGAGGCGAGGATGTTGGCGCCGTTCGAGTAGCCGAGGCCGTAGACGGCCGACGGTTTTGCCGCCGCAACGTGGGCGGCCACGAAATCCGCCATCTTGGCCGTCGCGCGGGCAAGGTCGGCGAGGTCGTAGACGCCCTCGCCGGTGCGGCGGAAGAAGCGCGCGGCGCCGAATTCCGACACGTCGCCGCGCGGCGACACGATCGTCGCTCCCGGCACGAGGTCGTGGCCGAGCGAGGGAAGCTGGTTCTCGTCGCCGCCGGTGCCGTGGAAGACGAACAGCAGCGGTCCACCCGGCTTTCCGGGCAGGACCTTATGGATGTAGCCGTCGATGCTCATGGCTTCCTCCTCAATCGTCCAGCGGCTGCAGGTGCTGTTCCAGCCAAGGCCGCATATGCGCGTGCTGGCCGGGCAGTTTCAGCGCCTCGCCGAGATGGGCGGTGTCCTCGTCGCGGTCGAAGCCCGGCTCGTTGGTAGCGACCTCGAACAGGACGCCGCCCGGCGTGCGGAAATAGATCGCCCAGAAGTAGTCGCGGTCGATCACCGGCGTCACCTGGTAGCCGGTATCCATCAGCGCCTTGCGCACTTCGAGCTGCTTTTCGCGGTTCTCCACCGCGAAGGCGACGTGGTGGACCGAGCCGGCGCCGAGGCCGGCGACGTTCGCGCCCGGCAGCGTCTCGATGTCGACGACGTTGGCGCCGTTGCCGCCCTTGATCGCCAGCCGCTTGATGTTGCCGGCGCGGTCCGCCTCCTCGTAGCCCATGAATTTCAGGAGCTCCTCGGTGGCGCCGCCGTCACGCAGCCTGAGCGACACGGAATGGAAACCACGGATGGCGTCATCGCCCGGCACGCCGCCTTTCGCCCATGGGGCGCGGTCGTCGCCCTTGGCCTCGACCAGCGCGAAGCTGTCATTGTCGGGGCCGGTGAAGGTCAGGCGCTTCTCGCCGAATTTTTCCTCGCGCGCCAGGCCGGTGACACCCTGTTCGGCGAAACGCTGTTCCCAGTAGGGAAGCGTGCCTTCGGGCACCGAGAAAACAGTGGTGCCGACCTCGCCGACACCGGGCCGGCCCTTGCCGATGTTGGGAAAGGGGAAATAGGTCATCACCGAGCCGGGCGTGCCGACCTCATCGGCATAGTAGAGGTGGTAGACGTCCGGCGCATCGAAGTTGACGGTCTTCTTCACCCGGCGCAGGCCGAGCTTGTGCGTGAAGAAGTCGTTGTTGCGGCGCGCATCGCCCGCCATCGAGGTGACGTGATGCAGCCCTTTGATCTGGTCGAGCATGGTCCTGCTCCCTTCGGGTTCCGGCGGCCCTTGCCGCTCTGTCCCTGCCAATATGAGGCCGATATAGCGAGCGGCACAGATGGCAAACACAGGATGATCTGTGCTGAAAAAGTGAACGATGGATAGGCGTTCGTTCACTCTGAGCAAAACATGCCGGAAGGCCCGCGCCGTCGCCGGCGCGGGCCTTCGCTTCACTTCGTCGTCAGGAATCAGCGCAGGATCATGCGCTGCTCGTCGCGCTTGTCGGCGTAGCTGCCCTTGTCGTAGGCGGCCTGAGCCTGGAGCTGATCCTTGGTGAAGTTGGTGTAGAGGTACGTCTTGCCACCCTTGTCGGTCATGAATTTCAGCTTGTCCATGCCGATCGCCACCGGCTTGGCGCCGATGCCGAGGAAGCCGCCGACATCGACGACGACGGCGTCCACCTGATTGTCGGACGTCAGCACGATGTCACCGATCTTGCCGATATTGGCGTCGTCGGCGCCGTAGACCGTCGTGCCGATCAGGTTGTCGGCGCTGATCTTGTCGGCCGGCATCTCGGTCAGGGTGGACTTGTCGATGGCCGCCGTCTGGGTGTCGTCGGTCGCGGTCGTGCCGGAGGCCGCCGCCGGCGCCTCGGCCGTCTTGTCGGTCACCGCGTCACCCTTCTCGGCAGCCGTGGTGGCGGGCGTCACCGCCGGCGGGGCGTCGGGTGCCGCAGCCGTGCTCGCGGGCACCGGGTCGTAGGCCTTGCGGTCGAAGTCCGGCAGGCCTTCAAGCTGTTCCTTCGAGGCGCCCTCGACCACGATCCAGCGGTCGCCATTCTTTTCCGCCCACTTGCCCTTGTTGTAGTCGAAGGCGACGTTCTTGGTGCCGATGCCGAGGAAGCCGCCGACGCCGATGACCAGCGATTCGGCCTTGCCGTCCTTGTTCAGCACCATGTCCTTGACGTCGCCGATCTTCTGCGCGTCGTCGGCGGTGCCGTTGTAGACGCTTTCGCCGATGACCTGGCTGGCAAGCGTGCCGTCCGGCTCGACGATCTCGGCCGGCGGGGTCGGTGCCATCGCCGTGTCGCCGCCCGCAGGTGCCGCCGTGCCGCCGGCCGCGGCGGCGGGCGGAGGCGCGGGCAGGTAGGGCGTCTGGTCGAAATCGGGCTGCGCCGTCAGGTCTTCCTTGCTTGTCTCGGCCACCAGCCAGCGGTCGCCGTTCTTCTCGGCCCATTTCAGTTTGTCATAGTCGAAGGCGACGTTCTTGGCGCCGACGCCCAGGAAGCCGCCGACGCCGATGACGATGGATTTCGCCTGGCCGTCCTTGGTGAAGACGACATCGGTGACCTTGCCGATGCTCTCGGCATCGTCGGCGGTGCCGTTATAGACGCTCTCGCCGATGATGTTGGTCATCAGGCTGCCGTCGGCCTGCACGACGGGAGCCGCCGGCGCGGCGTTCTCGGTCGCGGGCGCGGCCGGAGCCGGCGTCGTCGTTTCCTGTGCAAAGGCGCCGGAGGCCAACAGCATCGCCAGCGCGGTCGTTGCCAAAAGTTTGCGGGTCATGGTTGTCTCTCCTCGTGCGTTTTCATGCGCCATGCCGGCCTGTCCCGTTGCGGACAGGCACGGCGTGGCGTCCTACCCGTTCACAACGTGGTGATGCCGGTTCCGTTCCGTGGCCTGCGGCGTGCGCGGCGCCCGATCTTTGATCGGAACCATTGCCGCTCCCTGCCGTTTCCGCGGCGCTTCCAATTGCTTGAACGAAACGATCACATGGAGAGGGACATGCGATTTCAGGCGGTGCTGAACCGCGATGGCGGCACATTGCGCACGACGGACCTCGACGCATTTGCCGAGCGCATGCGCACCATCCTCGAAGCGGCCGGCCACAAGGTCGAGGTCGACATCGTCGGCGGCGCTGACGTCGCCTCCGGCCTCGACAAGGCAGTGTCGCGGCGGGGCGTTGACGTGGTTCTGGCCGGCGGCGGCGACGGCACGATCTCCACGGCCGCCACGCGGCTGATGGGCAAGAAGAAGGCGCTCGCCATCCTGCCGGCCGGCACCATGAACCTGTTCGCGCGCGGGCTCGGCATCCCCCAGACGCTCGACGGCGCGGTCGAGGCCTTTGCCACAGGAAAGGTGAAGGCGGTGGACATCGCCACCGCCAACGGCGAGCCGTTCGTGCACCAGTTCTCCATCGGCATGCACGCCAGGATGGTGCAGTTGCGCGAGAAGATGGATTTCGGCTCGCGGCTGGGCAAGATGCGCGCCTCCGCCCGCGCCGCCTGGATGACGCTGCGCAACCCGCCGGCGCTCAACGCCACGCTCATGGTCGGCGAGGCGGAGATTGCGGCGCGCACCACCGGCATCGGCGTCACCAACAACCTGTTCGGCGAGGGCCATCTGCCCTATGCCGACGACCCGGCCGGCGGCGTGCTGGGCATCTACGTCAACGTCGCCAGCCAGCCGGGAGAACTGGTCCGCCATGCGTTCAACATGGCGCGCGGCCGCTGGCGCGACAACCAGCATGTCGAGATCCACCAGGCCGACCGCGTGGTGCTTTCCGTTCGCGCCGGCCGCCGCAAGCCGCGCGCGGTGATGGACGGCGAACTGGTGGCGCTGGAAGCCGAGACGGAGTTCAGGATCCACCCCGGCGCGCTCAACGTGCTGGTGCCGGCAAAGCTTGACTGAACCTTGCCGCATTTCCAGACGCGAACCCACGTCCCGCCCCGCCTGCAAACCGCTGGAAAGGCATCGTTTTCAACCGTCGGCAGCGGCGACAGGAACAAAGCCACCCTTTCACCCAACCGTTTCTTAAGGGGTGCGGACCTAAAACCGGACGACAGGGGCAGACGGAGAATTAGGGTGCGTCTTTCCGCGGCGACCACGGCCGAACGGTTGCTGCCGCAACGTCTGGCGTTGCGCGCCCGGCCGCTGCTCGGCCGCATCGATGCCGTGCTGTCCGGCGCCGATGCGCGCGGCGAGGCCGGCCGCATGTCGGTCATCGCCTTCGTCGTCCGCATCGTCTCGGCCGTCATCGCCTTCGCCAGCCAAGTGCTCATGGCGCGCTGGATGGGCTCCTTCGAATACGGCATCATGGTGCTTGTTTGGACGACGATGATCATCGTCGGCGGCCTGTCCTGCCTCGGCTTCCATGCCTCGGTCGTCCGTTTCATCCCCGAATACCGGCAGCATAGCCGGCTGGCGGAATTGCGCGGCGTCCTTGTCTCGAGCCGGCTGTTCGTGCTCACCATCTCCAGCGTCTTCGCGCTTGTCGGCGGGCTCGGTGTCTGGCTCTCTTCCGGCTGGATCGAGAGCTACTACGTCGTGCCTTTCGTGCTCGGCATCACCTGCCTGCCGATGGTGGCGCTGTCCGATCTCTTGCAAGGCATCGCGCGCGCCCATTCATGGGCGCTGTCGGCGCTGTTGCCGACCTATATCGTGCGGCCGCTGCTGATCCTCGCCCTCATGGCGCTAATGCTCGCCACCGGCTTCGCGCCGGATGCGCGCACGGGCATCCTGGCGGCCATCGCGGCCACCTACGCCACCAGCATCGGCCAGTTGCTCGGCCTCACTCGGCGCATCGACGCCGGCCTGCCGCGCGGCCCGACGACCATCCGCTTCGGCCACTGGTTCGCCGTGTCGCTGCCGATCTTCCTGGTCGAGAGCTTCTTCTTCCTGCTCACCAATGCCGACGTGCTGATGGTCGGCTTCTACCTGAAGCCCGACGACGTCGGCATCTACTTCGCCACCGTCAAGACGCTGGCGCTGGTGCATTTCGTCTATTTCGCCGTCAAGGCGGGGGCGGCGACGCGCTATGCCGAGTTCACCCATGGCGAGCCGGAGAAGCTTGCCGCCTTCGCGCGCGAGACCGTGTCGTGGACGTTCTGGCCCTCGCTGGCGATGGCGGCGGCGGTGCTGACGCTGGGCGAACCAATGCTTTCCCTGTTCGGCCCCGGCTTCGCCGCCGGCTACCCGCTGCTGTTCCTGCTGGTGCTCGGCGTGGTGGCGCGCGCGGCCGTCGGCCCGTGCGAAAGCCTTCTGACGATGAGCGGCAACCAGAATATCTGTGCCGCCGTCTACGCCATCGCGCTGGTGCTCAACATCGGCCTCAACATCGTGCTCATCCCGCAGTTCGAGCTGTGGGGAGCCGCCGCCTCGACGACGCTCGCCATGGTTTTCGAGGCCGCAGCCCTTTCCTTCACCGTCCGGCGCCGTCTCGGCATCGCCATGGTGATCTTCCTTCCCGCCCGGAGACCTGCCTGATGGCCGCCGTTCCCCTGATCGAAGAAAGCAGCGGCGGCCCGGCCGGCGCGATGGTGTCCGGCCTCGCCGGGCTGGCGCGCGATGCGGCGGACGCTGCCCAGCTCGAACTCATCGCGCATGGGCGGCCTGAGCGGCGGCTGGCCATCTACCCGGCCTCGGCCGGATTCGATCTCGTCGAGGAACTCGACTATCTCAGCGCCCGCACCGTCGAGCCGAACGTCTTCTTCAACCCGCGCTTCCTGGCGCCGGCGATGCCCAGGCTGGAGGACCGCGAGGTGCGGCTCGCCGTCATCCGCGACGGCGACGACTACCGCAGCCGGCTGCGCTTCCTGGTGCCTTATTCGGTCGAGCGGCCGGCCGTGCCGCTCGGCGTTCCGGTCATGCGCACATGGTCGAGCCCGTTCGGGCCGATGGGCACGCCGCTGATCGACCGCGACGACCCGGTCGGTGTGCTGGACGACTTCCTCGGCATGCTGTCGAGGCCGCGCCTCAACCTGCCCAAGGTCTTCGTCTTCCCCGATATGCGGATGGACGGGCCGGTGGCCGCACTCATCAAGACGGTGGCCGAGATGCGCAGGCTGCCGCTTGCCGTCACCGGGGCGAGCGAGCGGCCGGTGCTGGAAAGCGCGCTCGACGGTGAGGCCTACCTGCGTGCATCGCTGAAAGCGCATCACTACCGTGAGTTCAGGCGGCTCAAGCGGCGCCTCGCCGATACCGGCACACTGGAACATACGGTGGCGCGCGGGCCTGACGAGATCCGCCACGCCATAGAGCGCTTCCTGTCGCTGGAGGCGGCGGGCTGGAAGGGCCGCGAGCGGACGGCCATGGTGATCGACCGCTACCGGGCCGCCTTCGCGCGCGAGGCGGTGCACCGGCTGGCCGAGCAGGACATGTGCCGCATCCACGCGCTGGAGCTCGACGGGCGCACCATCGCCAGCCTGATCGTATTTGTCGAGGCGGGCGTCGCCTACACCTGGAAGACGGCCTACGACGAGACGCTTGCGGCCTATTCGCCCGGCACGCTTCTGATGATCGAGGTGACGAAGCAGCACCTCGACGATCCCAATATCGACGTCACCGATTCCTGCGCGGTGCCGGACCATCCGGTGATGAGCCGGCTGTGGAGCGAGCGCCGGCAGGTCGGCACCTTCGTGATCGGCCTGTCGCCGGAGGCCGACCGCGCCACACGCCAGGCGGCCTCGCAGCTGCATCTCTACCGCGAAACGCGCAACATGGCGCGCATCCTGCGCAATCGCGTCAGAAGCCTGCTGGGCCGGCGCTGACCGTCAGGCGGGAGACGACGACATTCGGCCGGGAGAGAGATACCACCCGGCCGACAGCTCGAAAGACTGGGAAATGCCGGCGGTCAGTTGCCGGCCGGGACTTCCGCCAGCAGCGCCTCGAAGACCTTCTTGGCCTTGCCGCTCTGCTTGACGGCCTTGGCCTGCTCCAGGTTCACCGGCTTGCCGACGACGATCAGCGCCACCATGCCCATGCCGTAGTGAGGCGTGCACTTGACGCCGTAGACGCCTTCCTTGTCCAGCGTGACGGTGATCGACTGGCTGATCTTGCCCTTGAAGGGCTCGGCGCCGTCGGGGATCATGCCCTTGATGCTTTCGGCATCGTGGCCCTTGTCGGTGGGCACGAAGGTGACGGTGTCTCCGGGGGCGGCCTGGACGAAGTCCGGCTGGAACACCATGGTGCCCTTCTCGCCCTTGTTGAGCATCTGGATCTGATGATCGGCAGCCTGTGCGCCTCCAGCCAGCATCAGGGCGGCGAGGATGGTTGCTGCAGCGACTACGCGTTTCATGGAACTTGCCTTTCCTTTTCTCGGTGCGGCGGCGACCCGCCGGGTGTCATGTAGGGGTATCGCCGCCGGCCCACTTTGTTGCAGCGCAAACAAAACCGAATCAAGGCATAACTGGCCAAAAGCCTCGCGACTTGCCGTTTGCACCATCCCTATGGGATGGTGCGGCCGATTGACAGGACCGAATCCAGACCATGATGCCGAAAAGTGTGAAGCGGTTTTCGGACGCCATCATGGTCTATCAATTTGATTTTGCCGCATGTGTGCGACGCCAAGTGATTCCACTTGGCTGCAACATGCTCTAGGAGAGCCTGTGAGCCGTCTCGACCGTTCCCTGATCGCCGACCTGCCGCTGTTCCGGGGCATGAGTGCCGCCGATCTGGACCGCATCGTCGGCCGGGCGCGCTCGCAGCGTGTCGCCAAGGACCAGGCCATTTTCGAACAGGACGGCGCCGCGGACACTTTTTTCCTGCTGCTCGACGGCCATGTGCGCGTCGTCAAGTCGACGCCGGAGGGGCAGGACGTCATCGTGCGCTACATCAGCGCGGGCGAGTTGATGGGCATCGCCCAGGCGCTTGGCCGCTCCACCTACCCGGCGAACGCGATCGCGGCCGTCGACTGCGTGGTGCTTGCCTGGCCCGGCGCCCTGTGGGCCGAGTTCGCCGCCGCGATCCCTTCCTTCGGGGCGAATACCTACAAGACCGTCGGCGACCGGCTGCAGGATGCCCATACGCGCGTCGTCGAGATGTCGACCGAGCAGGTCGACCGGCGGGTCGCCCATGCGCTGCTCAAGCTGGTGGGGCAAAGCGGCAAGCAGACCAGCGAAGGGCTTCTGATCGATTTTCCCATCTCGCGCCAGGATATCGCCGAAATGACCGGAACGACGCTTCACACGGTCAGCCGGCTGCTGACGGCGTGGGAAGGCAAGGGCCTGGTCCTGAGCGGACGCCAGAAGGTCACCGTCACCGACCGCGACCGGCTTTCGCGCATTGCCGAAGGGCGGGACGGCAAGGAATAGCCAACCTCCTCGCGACAGTCGGGAACCGGACGCGGATTTGCTTGCGCTAGATCAACGAGCGTCCCGGCGGCCGCTGATAGGACTTTCCTCAGCTTCGCAAAGAAGGAGTTGGAAATGGAAAGCAAGAGCAGAGCCAGCCCCGCGTCGATCGGCGTCGCGCCTATGGCGGGCAAGGTGACGCGGCGCGTCATGGCAGGCCTTTTGGCGACGACGATGGCGGTTGCCGTGCCGCTGGCGCCGGCCTTCACCCAGACGCACAATCACGACGCAAACGCGCAGACCGCGCAAGACACGGCGGCGCCGGCGGCCTCGAACGCACCGACCGACGCCAGCGGTGTCGTCAGCTATCACAGCGCCACCATCTTCACCCTGCGCACCGGCATCGCCGAGGGCCGCATGGTCTATATCGGCGTCGGCGGCGACATCGAGGGCAAGGTCAATCCCACCCTCATGGTTCACGAGGGCGAGCTGGTGCAGATCAACCTCATCAACGGCGAGGGCGCCGAGCACGACATCGTGCTCGACCAGTACGCCGCCCGCTCGGCGGTCGTCGTCGGCAAGAACGCCTCCTCGACCTTCTCGTTCCTGGCCAACAAGGTCGGCGAATTCGCCTATTTCTGCTCCATCGCCGGCCACCGCGCGGCGGGCATGGAGGGCGTGATCCAGGTGATGCCCGGCCCGCGCTCCGGCATGACGACGGATGCGGCCGACATCGTGCGCGACCCTGCGGACCTGCCGGGTCCGATCGGGCAGCGGCCGCCGCAGGTGGTGCGCGTCGACATGGAGACGGTCGAGCTCAAGGGCCGGCTGGATGACGGCACCTCCTATGTCTACTGGACCTTCAACAACAAGGTTCCAGGACCGATGCTCAGGGTGCGCGTCGGCGACACGGTCGAGCTTCATATCAAGAACGCGGCCGACAGCGTCATGATGCACTCGATCGACCTCCATGCCGCGACCGGCCCCGGCGGCGGCGCCGACTTCACCCAGATCGCGCCCGGCGAGGAAGCCGTGGTGACGTTCAAGGCGCTGAAGCCCGGCGTCTTCGTCTACCACTGCGCCACGCCCAGCGTCGCCCACCACATCGCCAGCGGCATGTACGGGCTGATCGTGGTGGAACCGGAAGGCGGCCTGCCGCAGGTCGACCGCGAGTTCTACGTGATGCAGGGCGAGCTCTATACGGTCGAGCCGTTCGGCACGAAGGGCGAGATGGAGATGGATTACGACAAGCTGATCTCCGAGCGTCCGGAATACTTCCTGTTCAACGGCTCGGTCGGCGCGCTTACCAAGGCGCATCCGCTCTACGCCAATGCCGGCGAGACGGTGCGCATCTTCTTCGGTGTCGGCGGGCCGAACTACACCTCGTCCTTCCATGTCATCGGCGAGATCTTCGACCACGTCTACTCCATGGGCAGCGTGACTTCGCCACCGCTGACGGGCGTGCAGACGGTGAGCGTGCCGCCGGGCGGCGCCACGGTCGTCGATTTCAAGATCGAGCGCGGCGGCCACTACGTGCTGGTCGACCATGCCCTATCGCGCGCCGAGCGCGGCCTGGCGGGCTACCTGATCGTCGACGGCCCGAAGAACGACGACATCATGCATGAGGGGCCGGCCAAACAATAGGCCGGCAACGGGGGGAGATGGGCGCGCCAAAAGGCGCGCCCGTTGCTTTTTCAGATACCGGCAGGGTTCGCGATGACGACCGTCCGATGGCCTGGCAAGCCGCCAATCGGAGCGGCGAGCGAAGCGAATTCGCGTGAGATCGAGAATTGGTGCCCCTAGCCGGGATCGAACCAGCACTCCTTGCGGAACTCGATTTTGAGTCGAGCGCGTCTACCAATTCCGCCATAGGGGCACGGACCGGGCAGGTCCGGATGGGCGCGGACTATACGGTCAGGGGCCTGTTCGTCAACTGGTCCCGCCGGTTTACCGCGCTGTCGATTTCGTGAACCCTGCGCCATTGTGCGGCGGGCGGAAACTTTCTAGACAAGCTCCGCATCACGAGGGCCTTCCATGCTTCGCGGACTCTATGACTGGACCTTGTCGCTCGCGGCAAGGAAATCCGCCGAATGGTGGCTGGCCGTCATCGCCTTCGTCGAAAGCTCGGTGTTCCTCGTGCCGGCCGACGTGCTCTACCTGCCGATGGCGCTGTCGCGGCCGGACCGGGCCTACCGCTACGCGCTGATCGCCACGGTCGCCTCGGTGCTCGGTGGCGTCGCCGGCTGGTTCATCGGCCACTACGCCTATGATACGATCGCCGTGCCGATCCTGCAATTCTACGGCAAGTACGACGAGTTCGAGGCGCTGCGCACTTCCTCCGGCATCGGCTTCATCATCCTGATGCTGATCACCTCGGGCGCCGCCCACCTGCCGCCGATCAAGGTGGTGACCATCCTGTCGGGGGTCATCGGCGTCAACCTTGTCCTGTTCATCGGGCTCGCCATCGTCGCGCGCGGGGCGCGCTTCCTTTTGCTCGCCTGGCTGCTGCGCCGCTACGGCGAGCAGATCAAGGATTTCATCGAGAAGCGCCTCGGCATGATCGCGGGCGCTGCCGCCGTCGCCCTCATTCTGCTCTACATCGTCGTCAAATGGGTGTTCTGAGCAGATTTCATCACGGATGACCTTGCCATGACCGATATCGCCACCCCTGCCGCATCGCTCCGCCGCACGCAGATAGCCGGCTTCCTCGCCGTCGCCATGGCGGCCACCGTCGGCGGGGCGCTCGCCTTCCAGTACATAGGCGGCTACATCCCCTGCAAGCTCTGCTACGAGCAGCGTCTGCCCTACTATATCGGCGCGCCGCTGATGCTGGTCGCCTGCCTCGCCTCGCTGATGCGGGCGCCGGCCTGGGCCGTGCGCGGCCTGCTTGCCATCGGCGGGCTCCTGATGGTCTACGGCCTCTATCTCGGCGTCTTCCATTCCGGCGTCGAATGGGGCTGGTGGCCGGGGCCGACCGACTGCACCACGGTCGGCGTCTCGGTCGATACCGGCGGCAACGGCGTGCTCGACGCGCTGAACGAGTTCGTGCCGCCGTCCTGCGACAAGGCCGCGCTGCGCATCCTTGGCCTGTCGCTCGCCGGCTGGCAGGCGATCGCGGCCCTCATCCTCGGCGCGGTGGCCTTCAAGGGCGCGTTCGGCCGGGATTGAAGCGCGGGGAAAACGGAACTTTAAAGCGTGTCGCGATCTTTCAGATTCGCTCCGCACGCTTTAGATTCTTGATTTTACGCATGTCTTTGTCCCGAAACCGGGTCCCACTTTCGGGAGACATGCTTTACGGCTCCAGTTCGACATCCCAGTAGAGATAGTCCATCCAGCTTTCGTGCAGATGGTTGGGGGGGAAGAGGCGGCCGTTGTTGTGGAGGTCGTGCACGGTCGGCTTGTAGGGTTTCTGCAAAGGCCACATCTTGGCCTGCGCAGGCATCATGCCGCCCTTCCTGAGATTGCAGGGCGAACAGGCGGCTACCACATTTTCCCACGTCGTCGCGCCGCCGCGATGACGCGGGACCACATGGTCGAAGGTGAGATCCTCCCCCGTCCCGCAATATTGGCACTGGAAACGGTCGCGCAGGAACACGTTGAAGCGGGTGAAGGCCGGATGCCGGGACGGCTTCACGTAGGCCTTGAGGCTGACCACCGAGGGCAGCTTCATGGAAAAGGTCGGCGAGGAGACGGCGTGCTCGTATTCGGCGACGATGTTGACGCGCTCGAGGAACACCGCCTTGATCGCGTCCTGCCAGGACCACAGCGACAAGGGGTAGTAGCTGAGCGGGCGGTAGTCCGCGTTCAGCACCAGTGCGGGCAGCGCATCCGGAGATACGGCAACCGTCACGTTCCTCGTCTCCTTGTGTCTCGAACCGTACGGTGCCGATACTGTAAGCCCGACATGACAGCGATGTGAAGCGGATTGTGAGCCGCGCGAGACGCCGAAAACGCGCTATTTTCACGCATTTTCGCGGTTCAGGCGATCGGCGTGGCGTCGCGGCCCTTCATTTCGCGATAATAGGCCCAGAAAAGGCGCGACGCGACGCCGCGCCAGGGCGCCCATGATTCGGCTATGCGGATCAGCGTTTTTTCGGGCGGACGGGGATCGATGCCGAGCGCATGGCCGACGGCGCTCTGCAGGGCGACGTCGCGCGCCGGGAACACGTCGGGATGCCCGGCCGAGAACAGGAGATAGCACTCCGCCGTCCAGGGGCCGATGCCCGGCACGGCGGTCAGCGCCGCGATGGCCTCGCCCGCATCGAGCGAGCACAGGTGATGGAGGTCGAGACCGCCGGCCACCGCCTGGGCGGCTGCCAGGAGCCCGCGCTGCTTCGGCCGCGACAGGCCGGCCTCGCGGAACACCGCCTCGCCGGCGCCGAGCACCGCCTGCGGCGTCAGCGGGTCGAGCAGGCCGGTCAGCCGCCCGAAGATGGCGTCGGCGCTGGCGCGCGACACCTGCTGCGAGACGATGATGGAGGCGAGGCTTTCGAAACCCGGCTCGGACAAGCGCAGCGGCACCGCGCCGGCCCTGCCGCGCACCGCCGCAAGGCGCGGATCGAGCGCGACGAGCGCATCCAGCCCGCGCGCGACGTCGTCCAGCGTGGCGATGCGCTGCATGTTTCCTCCATGGCCGAAGGCGATGCCCGCCGGCTTGACTTCCATGGCCGCACGGTAGCAATCGAAAGCCATGCCGCACAGCCCGACCGTTGCCGCATCATGACGCTGCTGACATTCCGTTTCGCGCCGAGCCCGAACGGCGCGCTGCATCTCGGCCATGCCTATTCGGCGCTGCTCAACCAGAAACTGGCGCGGACGGCTGGCGGGCGGCTTCTATTACGCATCGAGGACATCGACACGGCGCGCTGCACGCCCGAACTGGAAGCCGGCATCTATCGCGACCTCGAATGGCTGGGCCTCGAATGGGAAAAGCCGGTGCGGCGCCAGTCCGGGCATTTTGCCGACTATGCGGCGCTGCTCGACCGGCTGGTGCAAGAGGGGCTGGTCTATCCGGCCTTCATGAGCCGGGGCGAAATCCGCGCCTTCATCGCCGACAGCGGCAAGGCAGGAAGCTGGCCGCGCGATCCCGACGGCGCGCCGCTCTATCCGACCGTCGACAAGGCGCTGCCGGACAAGGAGCGACAAAGGCGGATCGCAGACGGCGTGCCGTTTTCGTGGCGGCTCGATATGCGGGCGGCGACGGCGCGGGCGGGCGAGGGGCTTTGCTGGACGGAATTCACCGACGAGACGCTTTCGGCGTCCCGGCAGGTCGAGGCGCAGCCGCAAGCCTGGGGCGACGTGGTGATCGCCCGCCGCGACTTGCCGACGAGCTACCATCTGGCGGTGGTGGCCGACGACGCCTTGCAAGGCGTTAGCCATGTCGTGCGCGGCATGGACCTTTATCAGGCGACCGGCGTGCAGCGCCTGTTGCAGGAACTGCTCGGATTTCCCGCACCCCGCCATTTCCACCACCGGCTGATCCTCGGGCCGGACGGCCGCAAGCTTTCCAAGAGTTTCAGGGACACCGGGCTGGCGGCATTGCGGGAGGCCGGTGCCACGCCGGACGACGTGCGGCGGGCGGTGGGGTTGGAATAGCGGTCTGCCCTTCAACTCCCCTTAGTCTATGAATCAGCGGTTTCGTTTTGCCTGGCCAGCCAAACCGCATTACATCGGCGCTTCCGATTCCTCCGGACAAGGTTTTCCGGCAATGCACGGCCTGAAGCGGCTGGTTCCCGCCACCTTCGTCGTCCTGTGGGCGACCGGTTTCATCGGCGCGCGCTATGCCATGCCGTGGGCCGAGCCGTTCACCTTCCTGGCGCTGCGTTTCGGCATCGCCGCGGTCCTGTTCGCCGCGCTGATGACTGCTCTCGCATCGAAACGCCTGACTTCGGCCGAAGCGTTCCACGCGGCGATCGCGGGCGTTCTGATGCACGGCGTCTATCTTGGCGGCGTGTTCTGGGCGATCCATCGCGGCCTGCCTGCCGGTATCTCGGCGCTGATCGTCGGGCTGCAACCGCTGATCACCGCCGTCATCGCCGGCAAGCTGCTCGGCGAAAAGATCCTGCCGCGCCACTGGCTCGGCCTGGCCGTCGGCTTCGTCGGCGTCGTCATCGTGCTTTGGCCGAAGCTCGGCGCGCTCGGCAGCGGCGTCACCGCCGCCACGCTGACGGCATCGATCGTCTCCGTGATCGGCATGAGCCTGGGGACCGTCTGGCAGAAGCGTTTCGCCTCCGGCGGCAACCTGTGGGCGGCGACGTTCTGGCAATATGTCGGCGGGCTGGCGACCGTGGCGCTCGGCTCGGCTCTGCTGGAGACGCGCCAGGTCACCTTCAACGGCGAGCTGGTCTTCGCCCTTGCCTGGCTGGTCCTAGTGCTGTCGATCGGTGCCATCTTCCTTCTGATGCTGATGATCCGCGAGGGGGCGATGGCGAAGGTCGCCTCGCTGTTCTACCTGGTGCCGGCCGTCACCGCCGTCATGGCCTGGCTGCTGTTCGGCGAGGACCTCAACCTTGTGCAGATATTTGGCATGGCCGTCGCCACGCTGGGCGTTGGGCTGGCGACGGCCCAGAAGGGGCCTCAGCCGGTCACCCGCGCCCGCGCCTCCAGGTAGCGGCTGATGGCGGCGTTGAGCTCGCCGCCGAGGATGAAGACCGCCGAGACGATGTAGAGGAAGACGACGGCGATCATGATCGAGGCCAGTCCCGCATAGGTCGTCACGTAGCTGGAGAAATGGTCGATGTAGCTGGCGAAGACGGTCGAGCCGATCAGCCAGCCGATCAGCGTGAACAGGATGCCGGGGACCAGCGAGACGAAGCGCCGCTTGCCCGCCGGCAGCCAGAAATGCACCGCGAACAGGCCACCGACGATCACCGCCGAGGCGACGGCGTAACGCCAGACGGTGATGGTGCCCATATAGGGTTTGATCCACTCGATATGGGCTTCCGCCAGCCGCGCCAGGATGGGCGCGAAGACGAGCAGAACGGATATGGCGAGGATGCCGGCCGTGGCGATCAGCACGAAGACGAGGCTCTGGGCGCGGCGGTAGAAGAAACCGCGCGTTTCGGTCACCCGGTAGGCGCGGTTGAGCGAGGTGCGCAGCGCCTCGATGCCGTTCGAGGCGAAATAGGCGGCCAGAACAACGCCGTAGGTCAGGAGGTCGGTGCGCTGCACGGTCAGCACGTTGAGAACCTCGCGGGCGATCGGCTTGGCGATCTGCTCGGGCCAGGTGTCGAAGACGATGTGCACGGCGGTGTCGGCGAAGGCCTGCGCGCCGAGGAAGGAAGCCAGCGTGGTAGCGAAGATCAGGAACGGGAACAGCGCCATCAGCGCGGTGATGGCCAGGTGAGAGGACATCGCCCAGCCGTCATCGTTGTTGAAATGGCCCAACGCATCGTAGAGGACGCGCTTCACGGCGACGATGTTGCGCAGCAAGGGTCCCTACCTGCGATTGTGTACCGGTCGCGAATATGGGAAGGGTTTGCCGCAAATGGCAAGCCTTGCAGCCACCGATCGCGCGGCCGAGCCGCCGTCCATCATCGTCACCGGCGCATCCTCCGGCATCGGCGCCTATTGCGCGCGGGCGCTGAAGGCCGACGGCTGGCGCGTCTTCGCCACCGCACGCAAGGCGGCGGACATAGCGGCCCTTGAGGCGGAGGGCTTCGAAGCCTTCTTCATGGACTATCGCGAGGGCGCCTCCATCGAGGCGCTGGTCACGGCGGTGCTGGAACGCACCGGCGGGCGGCTCGACGCGCTCTACAACAACGGCGCGCATGCGCAGGCGGGTGCGGTCGAGGACCTGCCGGTCGAGGCGCTGCGCGACCAGTTCGAGGCCAACGTCTTCGGCTGGCACGACCTGACCCGGCGCGTCGTGCCGGTGATGCGCCGGCAGGGCCATGGCCGGCTGGTGCATTGCTCTTCGATCCTCGGGCTGATGCCGGCCCGCTTCCGCGGCGCCTACTGCGCCTCGAAATACGCGATCGAGGGGCTGATGCTATGCTTGCGGCAGGAACTGCGCGGCAGCGGCATCCATGTCTCGTTGATCGAGCCGGGGCCTGTGCGCTCGAACATCCATGCCAACGGCAGGCCGCTGTTCGAGAAGACCATCGACAAGGCCGCCTCCGTCCACAGCGCCGGCTACGGCGAGCAGATGGAGCAGGCGCGGCTGGCTGCCGCCGAAGCCCGCAGGAGCGATCCGCAGGTCGTCTATGCGGCGCTCAGGCATGCGCTTCTGTCGCAACGCCCGAAGCCGCATTATGTGGTAACCATGCCGGCGCGACTCGGCGTCATACTCAAGCGCGTGCTGCCGACGGCGCTGTTTTATCGTATCCTCGCCCGCACGACCTGACCAATCGGGAACGTCCCATGGAAACCTTCGTCAAAGCCCTCGCCATCGTCGCCATGGTCGCCGTCGTGGCGGTGCTCGTCCGCGGTCTCGTCAACATGATGCGCGGCGGTTCCGGCGTCACCTCCAACAAGCTCATGCAGGCGCGCGTCCTGCTGCAGTTCGTGGCGCTGGTGCTGATACTGATCGTCGTCTACATGACGCGCAAGTAGCCGGAAGCGGAGGCTTGTCGTGGTCAGACTGAACAAGATCTACACCCGCACGGGCGACGACGGCACGACCGGTCTCGGTTCCGGCGAGCGGCGGTTGAAATCGGACCTTCGCGTGGAAGCCTACGGCACCGTCGACGAGGCCAATGCCTGCGTCGGCATGGCGCGGGTCCATACCGGGGCGTCGCATCCAGCCATCGACGCCATGCTGGCGCGCATCCAGAACGACCTGTTCGACCTCGGCGCCGACCTTGCCGTGCCCGACACCGGCGAGAAACTGGACTACGAGCCGCTGCGCATCGTCGCCAGCCAGGTCGAGCGGCTGGAAAAGGACATCGATCTCCTGAACAAGGAGATCGCTCCGTTGCGCTCCTTCGTGCTGAACGGCGGTACGCCGGCGGCGGCGGCGCTGCATCTTGCCCGCACCGTGGCGCGACGGGCCGAGCGCCTCGTCGTGGCGCTGGCGCAGGAGCCGGACGAGCACGTCAACCGCGACGCGCTCAAATATCTCAACCGCGTGTCGGATTTCCTGTTCGTTGCCGCGCGTGCCGTCAATGACAACGGCAAGGCGGACGTGCTATGGGTGCCGGGCAGGAACCGCTGACGGCCGGGTTGGATGCAACAGGGCCAGGCGGAAGGCACCGGGAACCGGCCTGATGTTCATTCCGCTTTACGATTCCAACCACCTGCGCTCGATCAGCCTGCAATACGTCACCTTCGGGCTGATCGCGCTCAATGTCGTGGCCTATCTGTGCACCAGCCTCGGCGGCGAGCAGTTCACCAATGCCGCCGTGCTCGGCCTCGGCTTCATCCCCTCGGTCGTCCACGACACGGTGGAACTGGCTCCGCAATTCGTCGTCATCCCGGAGAGCCTGAGCTACCTCAGCTACGCCTTCCTGCACGCCGACATCTTCCATCTCGGCGGCAACATGCTGTTTTTGTGGGTCTTCGGCGACAATGTCGAGGATGCGCTCGGCCATGTCCGCTACCTCGTCTTCTACCTGGCCTGCGCGGTGGCCGGCGCCTTCGTCCACGGCCTCGTCGCACCGGATTCGCAGGAGCCGCTGATCGGCGCTTCGGGCGCGATCGCCGGCGTGGTCACCGCCTACCTGATCCTGTTTCCCCGCGTGAAGGTGTGGATCCTCGCCTTCGCCCGCATTCCGCTGCGCATTCCCGCCTATATCGTGCTGGCGCTGTGGATTTTCCTGCAGGTGGTCATGTTCCTGGCCGGCGGCGAGGACCAGGTGTCCTGGGCCTGCCATGTCGGCGGCATCGTGGCGGGCGCGGTGCTGGTGCTCATCCTGCGCCGTCGCGACGTGCCGCTGGAGGATGAGGAGATTGTCGTGGCGCCGGCTTCCATCGACGCCGAGCCGATCGTGCCTGTCGAGGAGCCGCCGGCGGCGGTGTCCGCGCCGCGCTGGGGTCGCCAGTAAGGTCGAAAAGGCAGGTCTTTCAACCGATTTGGTGTGCACTGCGATATTGACGGTGAGGGCGGGCGCCACTAGGGTCCGCGCGCCTTTGGCAGCCTTTCCGCCACCCGCGAGGCGTCGGAAGAACGGAATTTTCGCCGCAAATGTCGGCATTCGGCAAATCCCGCCGGGCAGGCGCTGGTAAGAGCGCACCCGGACATCGTTGAGAGGTGAGATTGAGATGAAAGTTCTCGTGCCCGTGAAGCGGGTTGTGGACGCCAACGTGAAGGTGCGGGTGAAGGCCGACGGTTCGGGTGTCGAACTCGCCAACGTCAAGATGGCGATGAACCCGTTCGACGAGATCGCGGTCGAGGAAGCGATCCGGCTGAAGGAAGCCGGCAAGGCCGAGGAGATCGTGGTTGTGTCGATCGGTCCCGCGCAGGCGGCCGAGACGCTGCGCACCGCGCTCGCCATGGGTGCCGACCGGGCGATCCTGGTGAAGGTCGACGGCGAGGTCGAGCCGCTGGGCGTCGCCAAGGTGCTGAAGGGCGTGGTCGAGGCCGAGCAGCCCGGCCTGGTCATTCTGGGCAAGCAGGCGATCGACGACGATTCCAACCAGACCGGCCAGATGCTGGCCGCGCTTCTGGGCTGGTCGCAGGGCACCTTCGCCTCGAAGATCGAGCTTGCCGGCGACCGTGCCAAGGTTACGCGCGAGGTCGACGGCGGCCTTCAGACGGTGGATCTGAAGATGCCGGCCATCGTCACGGCGGACCTGCGCTTGAACCAGCCGCGCTACGCCTCGCTGCCTAACATCATGAAGGCGAAGAAGAAGCCGCTGGACGAGAAGACGGCCGCCGATTTCGGTGCCGACGTCGCGCCGCGGCTGAAGGTGCTCAAGACCGAGGAGCCGGGCGGCCGCAAGGCGGGCGTCAAGGTCAAGACCGTCGCCGAGCTGGTCGACAAGCTCAAGAACGAAGCCGGCGTGCTGTAAGCGATCGGGAAAGGAACAAGAAAATGGCAATTCTCCTCATCGCCGAACACGACAACGCCTCGCTGTCGGACCAGACCGCCAAGGCGCTGTCGGCGGCAAGCAAGATCGGCTCGGATGTCGACGTGCTGGTGGCCGGCAAGGGCGCCAAGGCAGCGGCCGATGCCGCCGCCAAGCTGAAGGGCGTGCGCAAGGTTCTTCTGGCCGAGGCCGACGAACTGGCCGAGCGACTGGCCGAGCCGACCGCAGCACTCGTCGTCTCGCTCGCCGGCAATTACGACGCGATCGTCGCGCCCGCCACCGCCACCGGCAAGAACGTCGCCCCGCGCGTCGCGGCCCTGCTCGACGTGGCGCAGGTGTCGGAAATCATCGAGGTCGTCTCGCCCGACACCTTCAAGCGGCCGATCTATGCCGGCAACGCCATCCAGACGGTGCAGTCGACCGATGCCAAGAAGGTGGTGACCGTGCGCACCGCCTCCTTCCAGGCGGCGCCCGAAGGTGGCTCGGCCAGCGTCGAGACCGTATCTGCTGCCGCCAATCCGGGCCTGTCGACCTTCGTCGAGAACAAGCTGTCGGAATCGGATCGTCCCGAACTGACCTCGGCCAAGATCATCATCTCGGGCGGCCGTGCGCTGGGTTCTGCGGAGAAGTTCCAGGAGGTCATCCTGCCGGTGGCCGACAAGCTGGGCGCGGCAGTGGGTGCTTCGCGCGCGGCGGTGGATGCAGGCTACGCGCCAAACGACTGGCAGGTCGGCCAGACCGGCAAGGTGGTGGCGCCCGACCTCTACATCGCCTGCGGCATCTCCGGCGCCATCCAGCATCTCGCCGGCATGAAGGACTCGAAGGTCATCGTCGCCATCAACAAGGACGAGGAAGCGCCGATCTTCCAGGTTGCCGACTACGGCATCGTCGGCGACCTCTTCACCGTCCTGCCGGAACTCCAGAAGGCGCTTTGACGGCGGTTCCGATCCGATATTAAATTGCAAGGGCGGGGTAGACGAAGTCGCCCCGCCCTTTTAATTTTGCGCTGCACAAAAAGCGGGCAACGGGATGCCATCATGAGCAAGATCGAAACCATCGGTATCGTCGGCGCGGGTCAGATGGGCGGCGGCATCGCCCATGTGTCGGCGCTCGCGGGCTACAAGGTTCTGATCTACGACGTCGGCGCCGAGCGCATCGAGACGGGCATCGCCACCATCAGCGGCAACATGGCCCGTCAGGTCGCCTCCGGCAAGCTGGAGGAGCAGGTGCGCAAGGACGCCATGGCGCGCATTTCGGCAGCGCCCGACATGGCGGGGCTTGCGGGGGCTGATCTGGTCATCGAAGCGGCCACCGAGGACGAGACCGTCAAGCGCAAGATTTTCGCGCAACTCTGCCCGCTGCTCAACCCGGAAGCGATCCTCGCCACCAACACCTCCTCGATTTCGATCACGCGGCTGGCGTCCACCACGGACCGTCCCGAGCGGTTCATCGGTATCCATTTCATGAATCCGGTGCCGGTGATGAAGCTGGTCGAACTGGTGCGCGGCATCGCCACCGACGACCGCACCTTCGAGGCGTCAAAGGGCTATGTCGCACGGCTGGAAAAGACCGCCACCGTATCGGAGGATTTCCCGGCCTTCATCGTCAACCGCATCCTTTTGCCGATGATCAACGAGGCAATCTATACGCTCTACGAAGGCGTCGGCAGCGTCGAGGCGATCGACACGGCGATGAAGCTCGGCGCCAACCACCCGATGGGACCGCTGCAGCTGGCCGACTTCATCGGCCTCGACACCTGCCTGTCGATCATGCAGGTGCTGCATGACGGCCTGTCGGATTCGAAGTACCGGCCATGCCCGCTTCTGGTGAAGTATGTCGAGGCCGGCTGGCTCGGCCGCAAGGCGGGCCGCGGCTTCTACGACTACCGCGGCGAGCATCCGGTGCCGACGCGCTGATCCGCTGTTTCCGCGAGGTCGGGAATTCGTCCGGCTGCTCGTGGGGCGGCCCGGCGGGATAGGCGCAAACCTGATCTAGAGCGGGATGAAATTTGTAGGAGTCGTTGGATTCCCAAATCAGCAATGATCTGATTCAACGTCGATGCTGGGCAGGAGGCCAGCATCGATGGCTGGATATTCGATGGATTTGCGCGAGCGGGTTGTCGCGGCAGTCAAGGTTGAAGGGCTTTCGCGGCGAGCGGCCGCCGCTCGGTTTGGCGTCAGCTACAGCGCGGCGATTGAATGGTTGAAGCGGGTGGACGAGACCGGCAGCGTGGCGCCGCTCAAGGTCGGCGGCTACAAGCCGAAGAAGATATCGGGCGCTTGGCGCGATTGGCTGGTCGAGCGCTGCCGGACGAAGGACTTCACCTTGCGCGGCCTTGTGGCCGAGCTTGGCGAGCGCGGCTTGAGGGTCGACTACCGCTCGGTCTGGGAGTTCGTGCACGCCGAGAAGCTCAGTCACAAAAAAAGACGTTGATTGCAGCCGAACAGGATCGTGCGGACGTGGCGCGCCGACGGGCGCAGTGGATTCAGTATCAGGACCGGATCGACCCCGCCCGCCTGGTGTTCATCGACGAGACCTGGACCAAGACCAATATGGCCCCGCTACGAGGCTGGGCGCCGGTCGGGCAGCGGATCAAGGCCAAGGTGCCGAATGGTCACTGGAAGACCATGACGTTTCTGGCGGCGCTGCGTCATGACCGCGTCGAGGCGCCCTGGCTCATCGACGGGCCGATCAATGGCGAGAGGTTCCTCCTCTACGTCGAGAAGGTACTCGTGCCGACCCTGCAGTCGGGCGACATCGTCGTCATGGACAATCTCGGCAGTCACAAGGCCAAGGCCGTGCGCCGCGCCATCCGCAAAGCTGGCGCACGCCTCTTCTTCCTGCCGAAATACTCGCCTGATCCCAATCCGATCGAACAGCTCTTCGCCAAGCTCAAGCACTGGCTCAGAAAGGCCGCAAGACGCACGGTCGAAACCGTTTGCCAGGCGATCGGACAAATCCTCAACGGTGTTACACCGATCGAGTGCTCAAACTACTTCGCAAACTCAGGATATGACCAAAGGTAATCCCATCCCGCTCTAGAAAAGCAGCAAGGCTGTCGCGGCCGCCAGGGCCACCGTTGCCGCGGCGAGGACGGCAAAGTGCTGGGTCATGCGGAAGGCCGGCTGCGGCGGCAGGATTTCCGGCGCGATGTCCGGGATCGGACCCATGGCCAGCCGGGCGGCGCGCTCGAGCCTGTACATATCGGCCACCATTTTCGAAGCCTCGCGGTATAGTCGACTGCCCCCCCGCGAACCATGCGCCGCTATGGTAAATGAGAGGTTAACCGCGCACCGGTCGAGGATGCATCGTCATGCCGGCCCTGCCTGATGCTCCCGGCCCGTCGGGCTCAATCGATCTCGAAGTTGCCGTGCGGCACGGTGAGACTGTAGTCCAGACGGTCGTTGCCTATATCGAGCTTGGCCGCGCCGTTGAGCGAGGCCGGCACGACACGTTCCAGCGCCACCGAACCGAAGCGCTTGCCGTTCTTCGGTTGCTTATGCGGCGCGATCCGTTCGTGCCATGCCAGCGACAGCGAAAGGTCGTCCGGCTCGCCCTCAAGCCCGGCAACGACCTCGACGAAGCCGTCCGGCCTGGAGAGCGCGCCGTAGCTGACGGAATTGACGGCTAGCTCGTGCATGGCAAGGCCGATGTGGAGGGCGGCGTTCGGGTTGAGGAACGGGTTGGCGCCCTCGAAGCGCAGGCTGTTCACCGGGTCTGGGCCGTAGCGGCCGACTTGGCCGGCCACCAGTTCGCGCAGCCGGGCGCCGCGCCAGTTCGACGAGGTCACCAGGTCTTGGGAGGAGGCGAGCGATTGCAGCCGGCCGCGGAAGCGCGTCAGGAAATCGGCGATGCCGTCGGAATAGCGGCCGGTCTGGGAGGCGATGCCCTGGATGATGGCAAGCAGGTTCTTGGACCGGTGGCTGACCTCGCGCAGCAAGGTGCGCAATGTCTGCTCGCGCCGCTTCTGCTCGGTGGTCTCGACCTTGGTGGTGACGATGCCCTTCACTGCGCCGCTGTCGTCGAGGTCGGCGTCGACCCATATCTCGAACCAGCGCATGCCGTCTTCGGCCGGCATGCCGATTTCGAAACGCTCCGTCTTGCCGGTGGCGACGACTTTGCGGCGGGCCATGTCGAGGCGTTCGGCCTGTGCGGCCGGAAGCATGTTCTGCCCGGCCTCGCCGTCGCTGGACACCCAGGGCGCGCGCATGTTGCGGCCCCACACCATCTTCAGGTCGCGATCCTGGTAGAGCACGGCGACGCCCGCATTGCGCAGGGCGTGCATCAGCGCCCGGCCGAGCTGTCCGTCTTTCTCGTCGGTCGGCAGGCCTATCGTCTCGTCGCTATAGGAACTCTGCCCTTTTGGGGTAGACCCGAAACTCATGTGCCAATGCATCCCCTCCAGGCAGTTGCAACGGCATATGCTGGATTAGGTTCCATCAGGCCGGCGATGATCGGTGAAAAGTGTGACGAAAGGGTTCCGCCGGGCTGCTGTCCGGTAAGGACCGCAACCCGGCGGCGACTGGAAACCGATTGAGGGGGGCGGCTTCCAGTATCGAACGGCTGGTCAATTCACGCTCGCCTGAAGAGCGCGGCCAGCAGGGAGAGCACGAGGAACGCCAGGAAGATGAAGAACAGGATCTTGGCCAGCCCGGCCGAGGCCCCGGCTATGCCGCCGAATCCCAGCGCGCCGGCGATGATGGCCACGACAAGAAACACCAGCGCCCAGTAGAGCATTGTCCATCTCCTTCAAGCGATGGCTGAAAACGCCGGCCATCGCCGTTTGTTCCATGATTGCGCGAAAAGCGCCGCCTCAGGCGGCCGCCTTGGCCTGCCGGTCGAAGAACAGCGCCTGGCTGATGAGCGCCTTGACCATATCGGGATTGAACGGCTTGGTGACGAGGAAGGCCGGTTCCGGACGCTCGCCCGTCAGCAGCCGCTCCGGGAAGGCGGTGATGAAGATCACCGGCACCGAGGTCGAGGACAGGATCTCGTTGACGGCCTCGATGCCCGAGCTGCCGTCGGCGAGCTGGATGTCGGCCAGCACCATATGCGGGTGCGCGCGGCCGAACAGGGCAACCGCCTCGGCATGGGTGCGTGCCGTGCCGACGACGCGATGGCCGAGGCTTTCCACCATCTCCTCTATGTCCATGGCGATCAGCGGCTCGTCCTCGATGATAAGGATATCGGTCGCGACCTGGCGCGAAATCTCGTTCGAGGCCTCGGCCAGCAGGTCGGAGAAGGCGTCTTCGTCGATGTCGAGGATCTCGGCGGCTTCTACTGCGCTGAAGCCCTCGACCGCGACCAGCAGGAAAGCCTGACGCGGCAGCGGCGCCAGCGCGTTGAGGTTGGCGGCGGCGCGTTGTTCCCATGCCGACTGGGCTTCCTCCTGCGGCACGCGGATGGCGACGGAGGTGAACAGCCTGGCGAAGACCTTGTAGAGCGCGATGCGGTCGCTGGACGCCTTGGGGAAGATGTCGACGTCGGCGATGATCGCTTCCAGCATCGCGGCCACCAGGGCATCGCCGCTTTCCTGCGAACCCGAAACGGCGCGTGAGAAACGGCGCAGGAACGGCAGGTGCGGAGCGATGGTTGCGGACAAGCTCATGATGAACGTCTCCCTCAGATGACGTGCTTAGGATCGGATCAGGCGGATTGCAAACCCCCACGGTGCAAGGCCCGGACCTAAAAACGTCAGCCGGTGAAAAAAGTTCCGCGGCAAGGGAACGATTTTCCGCAACATGCGTTTTCGGCTCCAATCGGGGTGACCAGACAAGGGTGCCGCTCGCCTTGACGTATGGTGGACGGCGGCGGGGACGGGGAAAATATGAAGGACATGATGAAGACCTCCACGGCTGACGCGCGACAGCGTCGGAAGGGTTCCGGCGACCTGCTCGGGCCGAACTCTGAAATCGGCCGCAAACTCCGACAATATTACGACGACCTGGTTTCCGAGGACGTGCCGGATCGCTTCGCCCAGCTGCTGGCGCAGCTGGAGCAGGCAAAACCTGCCTCCAAGAAGGACTGACGCATGGCCGTTTCGCAGGGCTTCAAGACCGATCTGCTCGGTTCGATCCCGTCCTTGCGCGCGTTCGCGCTGTCGCTGGCGCAGAACGCCGACAAGGCGGACGACCTCGTCCAGGAAACACTGGTCAAGGCATGGGACAAGCACGCCTCCTTCCAGCCCGGCACCAACCTCAAGGCCTGGCTGTTCACCATCCTGCGCAACGAGTTCTATTCGCAGATGCGCAAGCGCGGCCGCGAGGTGCAGGACAGCGACGGCATCATGACGGCCAAGCTCGCCGTCCATCCGGCCCAGCACGGCCAACTCGACCTGGAGGATTTCCGCGGCGCGCTGGAGCAGCTACCGGAGGACCAGCGCGAGGCGATCATCCTGATCGGCGCGTCCGGCTTTTCCTATGAGGAAGCGGCCGAGATCTGCGGTTGTGCTGTCGGCACCATCAAGAGCCGCGTCTCGCGGGCCCGTGCCAAGCTGCAGGAAATCCTGCAGATCACCGGCGAGGACGAGTACGGTCCTGACGCCATCTCCACCCAGGTGATGGGCAAGCCGGCCGCCTGATTTGCGTTCAGGCCGGCGACAGGCGGCCGCAGGCCGCGGCGACGGCGTTCACCAGGTCGGCGCCGGCATAGGGTTTGGCGACGAAGGCGACTTCGGGAAACGAAGCCTGGACTTCGTCGGCGTCGGAATGACCCGAAGCGAAGACGAACGGTTTGCCCCCTTGTTGCAGCCGGCGGGCGAAATCGAGTGTAGAGACGCCGTTGAGCATCAGATCGACGATGGCGACGTCGACGGACGAGACGGCGGCCTGCGGGTCGATTTCCTCCAGCGCGCGCACGGTGATGACCTCCGCCGCGCCGTTGTCCAGGCACAACTGTTCCACGTCCATGGCGATCAAGGGTTCATCCTCGAGCAGGAGCACGCGCAGGCCGTCGAGCAAATCAGACATTCGTTGAGCCTCGGCAAACCGCAGAATCGCGTCCTTAAAAAGCCGGCGATTCATGAGCGTTGACGGCGCTCCTGTCATTTAAAAAAGACATGCGGACCGACATCTGAGCGTGAGCGGGCGGAACCCGATCGACGCTGGGGCGTTGCTGTCTGGCATTGAGGGGGTCTGAATGTCAGGTCAAAACGGCCGCTCCGTTTCCACGCGTCGATATCCTTGCGAAAACTGCCCGTTGCGGCCGTTGCCGGTCTTCCGCGAATTCACGGCCAAGGAACTCGCCTATGTCACCCGTTTCAAGAAGGGCGAGCTGGCGGTGGAGCGGGGCGCGACCGTGTTGGTCGAAGGCAGCCACAGCGCGCATCTCTATACGGTGCTGTCCGGGTGGGCGTTTCGCTACAAGCTGTTGTCGGACGGCCGGCGGCAGATCCTCAACTACACCATGCCGGGCGACCTGATCGGCCTGCAGGGCAGCGTCATGGGCGAGATGCAGCACTCGGTCGAAGCGCTGTCGCCGATGCTGCTTTGCGTGTTCGAGCGCGGCGAACTGCACGATCTCTATCGCAACTATCCCGAACTGGCCTATGACATCACATGGCTTGCCTCGCGCGAGGAACGGATGCTGGACGAGAACCTGCTCAGTGTCGGCCGTCGCTCGGCGCTGGAGCGTTGCGCCTATCTCATCGCCTTCATATGCGCGCGCGCGGACGGCGTCGGCCTGATCGCGCGCAAGCCCGTCGCCATCCCGATCACCCAGCAGCATGTCGCCGATACGCTCGGCCTGTCGCTTGTCCACACCAACAAGACGATCCGCAAGCTGGCGGCGCGCGGGCTGGTGCGTTGGCGCGACGGCGGCTGCGAGGTGCTCGATGTCGACGGATTGAAGGAACTGGCGCATTGGGAAGGGCTCGGCGAGGAGCGCCGGCCGCTGGTATGAGGCGGCCGTTTCCGGCAGGCCGAACGCTGGCCGGAACAATGGATCGTACCGGACGTTTGCAATGACCAAACACAGGAGCACCAGAATGGCGACCGCAAAGACCGTCAACCAGACCACCGCCGGCGACAATGCCACGGCCGATCTCGAAGCCGATATCCGGCAGCTCAGGGCCGACATCGAAAAGCTGGCCAAGCAGATGGCGGCGACCGGCCAGCAGGGCTACGGCACGGCGCGTCGCGCTGCCGCCGAGGGCGTCGAGCAGTTGCGCGTGCAGGGCGAGGCGGCGATGGACAGCCTCAAGACCAATGCGCGCGACCTGGAGGAACAGGTTCTGGCGAGCGTGCGCGAAAAGCCGGTGACGTCACTGGCGATCGCGGCCGGCGTCGGCTTCCTGTTCGCGCTCCTGTCGCGCCGCTAGACCATGACGCCGAAAAGTGTGAAACGGTTTTCGGACGACATTATGATCTATCTATTTGATTTTGCCGCATGTGTGCGATGCCAAGTGATTCCACTTGGCTGCAACATGCTCTAGCCGGGCGCCGCCATGGGAACACTGGCATCGCTGCTCGCGGGTCTCGCCTCTGGCGAGACGGCCGCGGCGTTGAAGCGGGCGAAGCTCGCCGCAATCGTCTATCTGCTCGCCGGCGCGGCGGCACTTGTCGGCGCCGGCTTCCTCGTCGGCGCCCTCTATATCTGGACGGCGCTGCGCTATGGCTCGATCGAAGCCGCCGCCGGGTTCGGCGTCGGCTTCCTGGTCGTCGCCGGACTGATGCTGCTTGTCTTCAGGGTGTCGGCCGGGTCGCGGGCCAGGCAGCGGGAACGACGCCGCAAGGCCGACATGACCGCGGTTGGTCTCACCGCGGCGCTGGCGCTGCTGCCGGCGCTCGCGCGCGGCAAGGGCGGGCTCGGGCTGATCCTCGGTCCGGCTGCGGCAATGCTCGCCTACGCCATCTACCGCGAGAACGTCAAATCCGGGCCGGACGACCCGGATCCCGGGGCCAGCATTTGAGGCGTCCGAAGGCTGGAACCTTCGCGGTGACCCGTCGTTAGCCCCCCTGAACGCGCCGCGTTCCAATGCAGGATCAATGCGTTGGATTCCTTGTGCTCTGCGGCACCCGGCGCTCCAAGGAGGCGACCATGGTCAAGATCATTCCACACAACGAAGCCCGTCAGGGGCGCTGGGGCTGGCATGTGCTGATCGTGCTTGTCGCAGCCCTGCTGCTCGCCTTCGCCGTCTGGGGCGGCGTCGGCTTCTACGGCGAGATGCTGGACAACGGCACGCCGGCCGCCGATACCGCCGCCCCCGGCGGTTGATGCGGCCTCCTGCCGGTTCTTCCTGCCTGCCGCGGCCTGATGGCAGGTCGTGGCAGGAAGGCGTCCGCCTCTTTTTTCAATCCTGTCGGATCGTGCCGCGTCGCGTCGTCCTTGCATAAACGGACCGCGCGCGCTTTCATTTCGTCTGCGATGCGTCGTATCCGGGAGGAACGAGAATGACGCATTCCTATCGCTGGATGATCGTCGCCGCCGGCGCCCTGATGGGCTGCGTGGCCATCGGCGCGATGTTTTCGCTGGCCATCTTCCTCGAGCCGATCGCCATCGACAATGGTCGCGTGCCGGCATCTCCAGCGCCATGACGCTGAACTTCCTCGTCATGGGGGTGAGTGGCTTCGCCTGGGGTGCGGTGACGGACCGGTTCGGCGCCCGCATCGTGGTGCTGACCGGCGCGGTGCTTCTGGGGCTGGCGCTGGTGCTGGCGAGCCAGGCTCACTCGCTGCTGGCTTTCCAACTCGGTTACGGCGTGCTGGTGGGGATAGCGGCATCGACCTTCTTCGCACCGATGATCGCGCTCACCACCGCCTGGTTCGACCGCCAGCGCAGCCTTGCCGTCTCGCTCGTCTCGGCCGGGATGGGGGTCGCGCCGATGACGGTCTCGCCCTTCGCGCGCTGGCTGATCACCGCCTACGACTGGCGCACGGCCATGCTGGTCATCGGCATCGGCGCCTGGGTGCTGCTGTTGCCGACCGCGCTGCTCGTGCGCCAGCCGCCGCAGCCCGCAGAGGATGCGCCGGCCGGCGGCGAAATCGCCGGCGAGCCGGATATGAGCGTGTGGCAGGCGCTGCGTTCGCCGCAGTTCCTGGTGCTGGGGCTGACCTTCTTCGCCTGCTGCGCGGCGCATTCGGGGCCGATCTTCCACATGGTCAGCTACGCCATGCTGTGCGGCGTGGCGCCGATGGCGGCGGTCACCATCTACAGCGTCGAAGGGCTAGCGGGGCTCGGCGGACGCATCCTGTTCGGCGTCGCCGGCGACAGGCTGGGCGCCAAGCCGGTGCTGGTCGCCGGCCTGCTGATCCAGGCGGCGGTGATCCCGGCCTATCTGCTGGCCGGCGGACTCGGGCAGTTCTACGGGCTGGCTGTGATCTTCGGCGCCACCTATGGCGGCACCATGCCGCTCTATGCGGTGCTCGCGCGGGAGTATTTCGGACCGCGCATCATGGGCACGGTGTTCGGCGCGGCGACGATGCTGTCGGCGCTCGGCATGTCCTTCGGCCCGCTGGCCGGGGGCATGATCTACGACGCCTATGCCAGCTATTCGTGGCTGTTCATCGGCTCGGCGCTGGTCGGGCTGGGCGCGGCCGGCATGGCGCTGGCTTTCCCGCGGGTGAAGCCGGCCTTGCCGCAACCGGCCTGAGCGGAACCGGCCCGGGCGGCCGGCTCAACGATTTGCCGAGAGAGGCGCTGCCTCAGGCGAAGGCGCCGTGGCAGTGCTTGTATTTCTTGCCCGAACCGCAGGGGCAGGGCTCGTTGCGGCCGACCTTGCCCCAGGTGGCGGGGTTGGCCGGGTCGCGTTCCTCCGCCGGCACGGTGCGGGTGTTCTCCAGCACGGCGAGCAGGGCGCCGCCCTCGTTGAAGTCGTCCTCGCCGGTGACGGGGTCGATGTGCTGGCCGATCGCCTGCGGCGCTTCCGGCGGCGGCGCCTCGGCAGCCTGGCGCACCAGTTCGACGCGCATCAGCTGCGCCGTCACCGCCTGGCGCATGTTGCCGAGCATCGCCTGGAACAGCTCGAAGGCTTCCTGCTTGTATTCCTGCAGCGGGTCGCGCTGGGCATAGCCGCGGAAACCGACCACCGAGCGCAGGTGATCGAGATTGACGATGTGCTCGCGCCACAGGGCGTCGAGCGTCTGCAGCACGATGGAGCGCTCGACATAGGCCGTCACGTCGGGGCCGAAACGGCCGGCGCGGTCGGCGGCGGCGGCATCGGCGGCGGCGGTGATGCGCTCGAGGATGTTGTCCTCGGCGATGCCCTCCTCCTTCACCCACTCCTCGATCGGCAGGTCGAGGTTGAGGTACTGCTGCACCTCCGCCTTCAGGCCGGCGGCGTCCCATTGCTCGGCATAGGCGTTTTCCGGGATCGCCTTGGCGACCATCTCGTCGATGACGTCGTTGCGCATGCCGGCGACCGTCTCCGACAGGCTTTCGCCGTCCATCAGTTCGATGCGCTGCTCGAACACCACCTTGCGCTGGTCGTTGGAGACATCGTCGTATTTCAACAGGTTCTTGCGGATGTCGAAGTTGCGCGCCTCGACCTTGGTCTGGGCCTTCTCCAGCGCCTTGTTGATCCAGGGGTGGATGATGGCCTCGTTCTCCTTCAGGCCGAGCTTGGTCAGCATGCCGTCCATGCGCTCGGAGCCGAAGATGCGCATCAGGTCGTCCTGAAGCGACAGGTAGAACTTGGAGCGGCCGGGATCGCCCTGGCGGCCGGAGCGACCGCGCAGCTGGTTGTCGATGCGGCGGCTTTCGTGACGCTCGGTGGCCAGCACGTAAAGGCCGCCGGCGGCCAGCGCCTTTTCCTTCAGCTTCGCCACGTCCTCGCGGATGGCCTTCTCGCGCGCCTCGCGCTCGGGGCCGGCCGGCATGTCGGCCAGCTCCTGCTCGATGCGCATGTCGGCATTGCCGCCGAGCTGGATGTCGGTGCCGCGGCCGGCCATGTTGGTGGCGATGGTGATGGCGCCCGGCACGCCGGCCTGGGCGACGATGGAGGCTTCCTGCTCGTGATGGCGGGCGTTGAGCACCTGGAAGCCCTTGATGCCTTCCTTCTTGAGCAGTTCGGCCAGCAACTCGGACTTCTCGATCGAGGTGGTGCCGACCAGCACCGGTTGGCCCTTGGCATGGGTGTCGCGGATTTCCTGGATGATGGCGCGGTACTTTTCCTCGACCGTGCGGTAGACCTCGTCGTCCTCGTCGATGCGCTGGACCGGCAGGTTGGTCGGGATATCGGTGACTTCCAGGCCGTAGATGTTGCCGAATTCCTCCGCCTCGGTCAGCGCCGTGCCGGTCATGCCGGCCAGCTTCTTGTACATGCGGAAGTAGTTCTGGAAGGTGACGGAGGCGAGCGTCTGGTTTTCCGGCTGGATCGCCACGTGCTCCTTCGCCTCCAGCGCCTGGTGCAGGCCTTCCGAATAGCGGCGGCCGGGCATCATGCGGCCGGTGAATTCGTCGATGATGACGATCTCGCCGTTGCGGACGATATAGTCCTTGTCCTTCTGGAACAGGCGATGCGCCTTGAGCGCATTGTTGACGTGGTGGACCATGGCGACGTTCTCGACGTCGTAGAGCGACTCGCCCTTGAGCAGGCCGGCGCCGCGCAGCATGTTTTCCACCTTCTCGGTACCGTCCTCGGTGAAGATCGCCGTCTTCTGCTTCTCGTCGACCTCGTAGTCTTCCGGCAGCAGCTGGACGATGAAGGCGTCGACGGTGTTGTACATCTCCGAACGGTCCTCCAGCGGACCGGAGATGATGAGCGGCGTGCGCGCCTCGTCGATCAGGATGGAGTCGACCTCGTCGACGATGGCGTAGTTGTGGCCGCGCTGCACCATCTGCGCGCGCTCGTACTTCATGTTGTCGCGCAGATAGTCGAAGCCGAGCTCGTTGTTGGTGGCGTAGGTGATGTCGCAGGCATAGGCGGCGCGCCGCTCCTCGTCGTCGAGGCCGTGGACGATGATGCCGACGGTCATGCCGAGGAACTTGTAGATGCGGCCCATCCATTCGGCGTCGCGGCTGGCGAGGTAGTCGTTGACGGTGACGACGTGGACGCCCTTGCCGGCCAGCGCGTTGAGATAGACGGGCGCGGTGGCGACCAGCGTCTTGCCCTCGCCGGTGCGCATCTCGGCGATGCCGCCGCCGTGCAGCACCATGCCACCGACCAGCTGCACGTCGAAGGGACGCATGCCGAGCACGCGACGCGCCGCTTCGCGCACGGTGGCGAAGGCGGGAACCAGAAGATCGTCGAGCGAGGCGCCGTTGGCGAGGTCGTCGCGGAATTTTTGCGTGCGGGCGACGAGATCGGCGTCGGACAGCGCCCGCATCTCGTTTTCCATCGCATTGATCGCCTCCACTCGCGGGCGCGTCGACTTGACGCGACGGTCGTTTGCCGATCCGAAGACCTTGCGGGCGAGAGAGCCGAGACTGACCATAAATGGTCCTTTCGCTTGTATTCCTGATCGTGGCGGCGGGCTCGATCGAGGCCCGTCAAGCCGATCCTGAACGGATAAAACACCGAAAAGCGCCCGGAACTTGTTCTGGACGCAAAGTCGCTGGACAGATAAGAGGGGCCACAAACGATGTCAACGTTGCGTGCGCCGGCTTGAGCGCGCCCAATTCCGCCACATTTCGGTTGATCTCAACAGCCGGACAGTTCCCCCACCGGAGTGACCTTCATGCAATTTCCGTTCAGCCGTCCGTCGTTTGCCGGCCTTGGCCTGGCGCTCGGCCTGTCGGCCCTTGTCCTGTCGCCGCTGGCGGCGCAGGAAACCGCCCCCGCCGCGCCGGATGCAGCGGCGGCCGCCAAGCCCGCCGATCCGGATGCCGTGGTCGCCACCATCGGCGGCAAGCCGATCACCGAGGCGGACCTTGCCATGGCCGAGGGCGAGCTTTCCCAGCAATTCGCGCAGCTGCCGGCCGAGCAGCGCCGCGCCGCGGCCCTTTCGGCCGCCATCGAGATCAAGGTGATGGCCGCCAAGGCGGTGGCCGACGGCCTCGACAAGGACGCCGATTTCCAGCGCCGCGCCGCCTTCCTGCAGGAACGCGCGCTGCATGGCGAGATCGTCGAGAAGGAGGTGGTCGACAAGATCACCGACGACGAGGTGCGCGCCCGCTACGACAAGGAAATCGCCGCACAGCCGGCCGTCAATGAGGTGCATGCCCGTCACATTCTCGTGAAGACGAAGGAAGAGGCAGACGCCATCATCAAGGAGCTGGACGGCGGCGCCAAGTTCGAGGACCTCGCCAACAAGCACACCACCGATCCGAGCGGTAAGACGAGCGGCGGCGATCTCGGCTGGTTCGGCCCCGGCCAGATGGTGCCGGAGTTCGAGAAGGCGGCGATGGCGCTGGAGCCCGGCTCCTACACCAAGGAGCCGGTGCAGACGCAGTTCGGCTGGCATGTCATCAAGGTCGAGGACAAGCGCCCGAAGCAGCCGCCGGCTTTCGAGCAGGTGAAGGACCAGATCCGCTCGGCGGTGCTGCGCGACAAGTATTTCGCGCTGGTCAAGGAACTGCGCGCCGCCGCCAAGGTCGAGATTCCCGACGCGGCGCTGAAGAAGGCCGTCGATGCTGCCGAGGGCGGCAAGTAGGCGAGACGGCGAGACTGGACAGGGCGGCACCGCGAGGCGCCGCCCTTTTTCTATCCGCAGGTCTGTCTTGCCGGTCTTCGAAGCCCTTGCGCGCGGCCGCGCTATCGGGCAAACCGGCCTCCTTCCACGCTTTTGCAGCCGAGGCTCTTCATGTCCGCAACCGTTTCCCCGCTGGCGCCGAAGAAATATCCGAAGATGCCGGGGATAGAGGGTGTGCGCATCGCCACCGCCGAGGCCGGCATCAAGTACAAGGGCCGTACCGACCTGCTGGCCATGGTCTTCGAGCCGGGCACGACGGTTGCCGGCGTCTTCACCCGCTCCAAATGTCCGTCGGCGCCCGTCGATTTCTGCCGCCAGAACCTGCCGGGCGGCAAGGCGCGCGTGCTGGTGGTCAATTCCGGCAACGCCAACGCATTCACCGGCAAGAAGGGCCGCGAGACGACGGCGATGACCGGCGATGCGGTGGCTAAGGCGGCCGGCTGCTCGGCCGGCGAGATCTTCCTCGCCTCGACGGGCGTGATCGGCGAGCCGCTCGACGCAAAGAAGTTCAGCCATCTGCTCGGCGATCTGGTGAAGGCGGCGAAGCCGGAGTTGTGGACCGAGGCGGCGAGGGCGATCATGACCACCGACACCTATCCCAAGGTGGCGACCGCGACGGTGAAGTTCGGCGACGCCGAGGTGACGCTCAACGGCATCGCCAAGGGCGCCGGCATGATCGCGCCGGACATGGCCACCATGCTCTCCTTCGTCGCCACCGACGCGCCGATCGCCGCACCCGTCCTGCAGGACCTGTTGTCGCGCGGCGTGGGAAAAACCTTCAACGCGGTGACGGTGGACAGCGATACCTCGACCTCCGACACGCTTCTCCTGTTCGCCACGGGTGCGGCCGCCAAGCGCGGCGCGCCGGCGATCACCGACGCCAAGGACGCGCGGCTCGGGCCGTTCCGCCGCGCGCTCGGCAAGATGCTGAAGCAACTCGCCCGCCAGGTGGTGCGCGACGGCGAGGGCGCGCGCAAGGAAATCGAGGTCACCGTCACCGGCGCCAAGTCGGCGCGCTCGGCCAAGAAGGTGGCGCTGGCGATCGCCAACTCGCCGCTGGTCAAGACGGCGGTGGCCGGCGAGGACGCCAACTGGGGCCGCGTCGTCATGGCCGTCGGCAAGGCGGGCGAGCCCGCCGACCGCGACCGCCTGTCGATCTGGTTCGGCGACAATCGCCTCGCCTTCGAGGGCGAGCGCGACCCGGCCTATTCGGAGGAGAAAACCTCCGCCTACATGAAGCGCGATTCGGTTGTCATCCGCGCCGACCTCGGCATCGGCCGCGGCAAGGCGACGGTGTGGACCTGCGACCTGACCAAGGAATACGTCGCCATCAACGGAGACTACCGCAGCTGATGGCCGCTCCATCGCCGAGCGTGCTCGCCACCGTGCGCCGTTTCGAGGCGGCGGGGTTCCGCGCATGGCCGGCCGCGACGGTGCACTATGACGGCACCTGGGCGATCCGGCTCACCGCCGGCCTGCCGGCCAAGCGGCTGAACTCGGTCAACCCGCTCGATCCCAGCGACGTGCACGACCTTCCAGAGCGCATCGCGCGCGCCGCCCGGCGCTTCGACGCCTACGGCCGGCCGCTGACCTTCCGCATTTCGCCGCTCTCGGGCGAGGCGCTGTCGGCGCATCTCGATGCCGAAGGCTGGGCGCGCTTCGACGACTCGCTGGTCATGCGCATGGCGCTGACCGATGCGGCGGTGGAGGGCGCGCAGGACCAGATCCCGCTCAAGGACATCGGCCGCTTCATCGGCGCGTCCCTCAAGGTGCATGGCTCGGATGCTTCGCTCCGGCCCGGCCTGTCGGAGATCATCGGCGCCATCCAGCCGGAAACCGGGCTGTTCGAGCTGGAACACGGCGCCGAGCCGCTGGCGACGCTGATCTGCGTCCACGACGCCGATCTTGCCGGCCTGTTCGAGATCGCCACCGCGGCGGCCGTGCGCGGGCAGGGGCATGGCCGCAGTCTCGTCCTGTCGGCGCTCAAATGGGCGCGGCTGCGCGGCGCGCGCCAGGCCTGGCTGCAGGTCGAGGCCGCCAACCAGCCGGCGCTGGCGCTCTACCGGTCGCTCGGTTTCGAGGAAGTCTACCCCTACCATTACCGCCGCCCGCCGGGAGCAGCCATCGATGGCTAGGCGCCTGCTTCTGGTGGCGGCTTGCGCGCTGGTCGACGCGGACGGGCGCGTGCTGATCGCGCAACGTCCCGAAGGTAAGCAGCTTGCCGGGCTGTGGGAATTTCCCGGCGGCAAGGTCGAGACCGGCGAGACGCCGGAGGAATGCCTGATCCGCGAGCTTCGCGAGGAGATCGGCGTCGAGACTCAGGCTGCCTGTCTGGCGCCGCTGACCTTCGCCAGCCACTCTTACGACGATTTTCACCTTCTGATGCCGCTCTATGTCTGCCGCCGTTTCACCGGCATCGCCGCGCCGCGCGAGGGGCAGGCGTTGAAATGGGTGAAGCCTGTCCGGTTGCGCGACTACCCGATGCCGCCGGCCGACTCGCCGCTGATCCCGTTCCTGATCGATCTTCTGTAATCGCCGCTCTTTTGTGATCGCGCGGCCGCGCGCGAAAGGCGGCCTGCGTTAAGAAAAGATTTATCCGGACATGAAAAATTGACGAAACGCCGCTTTCCGGCCGTGCAATGCTGTGGGGACGCAAGCCGATGAGCCTCGAAAAGGAGTGGGATGCGATCCGGCCCGACCGGTCGCAGCGCGCCTCGCAAGCCGGCATGGGCGTGCTCAGGCTCGCTTTGCTGTTCGGCTCGGCGGCCATTGCGCTGGCGCTGATCGCCACGCCGCTGCTCGATCGCGAAAGCCGGCAGATCTATGCGCGCGACAACGGCGTTTTCGGGCTCGACATGACCAGCACCGGCTCCGTCAGCCGTTCCAGCAGCTACACGGTGCGCCGTTCGGTGCTGCAACCGTCGCCCGATTCGGTCTGCATCATTCGCGCCGACGGAAGTCGCAGCGGCGACTGCTGAGCGCTGGGACTCTTTCACCGCCCGTTAAGCGTGCCGTCTTAACCTTTCTTAATGGTTCGAGGGCAGGATGAACGTCATGACCATGCTGCGGCGGTTCCTGACGGACGAACGGGGTGCGACGGCCATCGAATACGGCCTGGTCGCCAGCCTCATCGCGCTGGCCATCGTCGGCGGCGTCACCGTCTTCGCCGCATCGCTCCAGACGTTGTGGAGCGATGTCGCCGATCGGATCAGCGAGGTCCTCGCCGGCTCCTGAAGCATCGGCGTCGAGTCCAGGACCAGCCGGCGAAGGCCGGCACCGTCCTATTGCGTCTTGCCTTCTTCCAGCCGGTCGAGCACCGCCGCCAGCGATGCCTTGGCGGAGCCCGGCTTCAGCGGCTGCTGCTGCGAGGCGTGCGGCGCCCAGCCGGACATCCATACGAGCGAGAACGTCGCCCTGATCCGGCCGTCCGGATCGGCGAAGCGCTCGGCGTAGAGTTCGGCGGCGCGGGCGAACAGCCGCTGGCTGGCGGGGCGGCGCGAACGGTCGGCGAGCGCGCTCGTCTCGCCCATGGCGCGCAGGTCCGCCGCCAGGTCGAACAGCGTGTCGTAGCGCACGGTCGTATCCTCGACATCGGCGACGGGCAGGGCGAGACCGGCTCTCTGTAGCAGCGCGCCGGCATCGCGCACGTCGGCGAACGGCAGTACGCGCGGGCTTACGCCGCCGGCAAGCTCGGTTTCGGCGGCAAGCAGGCTCTCGCGCAGTTCGGCGAGCGTGCTGGCGCCGGCGAGTGCTGCGAGGAACAGGCCGTCCGGCTTCAGCGCGCGGCGTACCTGCGCCAGAAACCCCGGAATGTCGTTCATCGCCTGCATCGACAGCAACGAGACGGCGAGGTCGAGGCTTTCCGGCTCGAACGGCAGCGTCTCGAAGGGTGCGATGCGGCCGGCGCCATCCGACAGGAAGGCGGGATCGGCCTCGATGCGCTCGATTTCATCCACCTTGCCGCTGGCTGCCAGCGCTTCGGCGGCAGCGCCCGTCTGGCAAAACAGCGCGGCGGCTCGGCTGAAGCGCTTTCCGACCGTGGAAAGCCGCAGCTCAAGGTCCTCGGCAGCGCGCTGCATGAGGAAATCGGCGCCGGGCACCGGGCGCGCCAGCGCGCGGCGCTTGCGCGCCAGCCACAGCGATGTGTCTATGATCGGCTGCACTTTTACGGTCCTGTCTGTCGTGCGTCCTTCGAGGTCCGCCGCGCTCGCACCTCAGGATGAGGGCTGGCAGTGCGACTTCGCCCGTAGAAGGCGACAGCGCCGACTTTCCTCATCCTGAGGTGCGAGCGCAGCGAGTCTCGAAGGACGCACCGAACAACTCGGTTTGCTGACCGTAGATATGCTATCATACATGCGGGGACCAGCCTTGCGGGCAATCGGCATGGGGGAGATCAGGACGTTTGCCAGGACTGCGCTGGCGTGGCCGGGACAGTTTCTGTTTCCGCCCGTCTGCGCCGGTTGCCGCCGCCGCGTCTCGCAGCCCGGTGCGCTGTGCGGCCAATGCTGGCCGCAGATCAGGTTGCTGGAGAGGCCGTGGTGCCCGGTAATGGGCACACCCTTCGCGCACGATATGGGCGAGGGCTTCCTGTCGGCCGAGGCGATCGCCGACCCGCCGCCGTTCGAGCGCGCGCGGGCGGCCGTCGCCTATTCGGGCGTCGCCCGCCAGATGGTTCGGGGGCTGAAATACCAGGACCGCACCGATCTGGCGCCATGGATGGCGCGCTGGATGCTGAGGGCAGGCGCCGAATTGGTAGCAGAGGCCGAGGTTATCGTGCCGGTGCCGCTGCACTGGCGCCGCTTCTTCCGGCGCCAGTTCAACCAGTCGGCCGAACTCGGCCGGGCATTGGCGCATCTCACCGGCCTGCCGTTCGCGCCGGAAGCGGTCAGGCGCATCAAGCTGACGCGCCAGCAGGTCGGGCTGGAGCGCGCCCAGCGCGAGGAGAACGTGCGCGCCGCCTTCCGCGTGCCGGCCGAGGCCGAGATCACCATCGCCGGCCGCCGCGTGCTGCTGGTCGACGATGTCTACACCACCGGCGCGACCGTCCGCGCCGTGACCAAGGCGCTGAAAAGGGGCGGCGCCGGCGCAGTGGAGGTGCTGACCTTCGCCCGCGTGCTGCCGGGGGACCTCCGGCAAGGGGAGACCGGACGGGGGGACTTCCGGGCGGACGAGTCCGCGACTATATAGCCTTGAAACAGGATGGCTGGCTGATGGCCGACGTGACGATCTATACGCGCATGATGTGCGGCTACTGCGCCGCCGCAAAAAGGCTGCTGGAGCGCAAGGGCGTCGCCTATACCGAGCACGACGCGTCGTTTTCGCCCGAACTGCGCCAGGAGATGATCAGCCGCGCCCATGGCCGCTCGACCTTCCCGCAGATATTCATCGGCGACGTGCATGTCGGCGGCTGCGACGACCTGCACGACCTCGAGCGCGAAGGCCGGCTCGACGCTCTGCTTGCCGGCCAGCCGGCCAACTGAGATCGGAGACTGTCATGGCCGCATTCAAGGTTGCCGCAATCCAGATGCGTTCGGGCACCGATCCCGAACGCAATGTCGCCGACATGGAGCGCATGGTGCGCGAGGCGGCGGGACAGGGCGCCCGCTACATCCAGACGCCGGAGATGACCGGCGCCATGGTGCGTGACGCCGAGGCGCGCAAGGCTGCCTTTACCACGCAGGACAAGGACGGCGTCGCTGCCGTGGCCGGCCGGCTGGCGGCCGAACTCGGCGTCTTCCTGCATGTCGGCTCGACCGCCATCCGCCGCGCCGACGGCAAGCTCGCCAATCGGGCGCTGCTTTACGCGCCTGACGGCTCGCTGCGCGCTTCTTACGACAAGATCCACATGTTCGACGTCGATCTCGACAAGGGCGAAAGCTGGCGCGAATCCTCGGCCTACGAGCCGGGCACGGAGGCTGTCGTCACCGATATCGGCGAGGCCCGGCTGGGCTTCGCCATCTGCTACGACCTGCGCTTCCCGCAGCTTTTCCGCACCGAGGCGCTGGCGGGTGCCGATCTGCTGTCGGTGCCGGCCGCCTTCACGCGCCAGACCGGCGAGGCGCATTGGCATGTGCTGCTCAGGGCGCGGGCCATCGAGAACGGCGCCTTCGTCGTCGCCGCCGCACAGGGCGGCGTGCACGAGGACGGCCGCGAGACCTACGGCCATTCGCTGATCGTCGATCCGTGGGGCCGCGTGCTGGCCGAAGCCGACCATGCCGATCCCGGCGTGGTCGTGGCGGAGATCGACGCCGCCCAGTCGGCCGCCGCGCGCGCCAAGATCCCCAACCTGAAGAACGCGCGCGAATTCACGCTGGAGACCGTCACCGGTCCCGCACCGGCCCTGAGAGGGGCGGCGTCGTGATCCGGTTTTCCCTGATCTGCGAGCACGACCACGAATTCGAAGCCTGGTTCCGCTCCAACGACGATTTCGATACCCAGAACAAGCGCGGCTTCGTCGAATGCCCTTCCTGCGGCTCCAAGAAGGTCGGCAAGGCGCTGATGGCGCCGGCCGTCTCGACCGGCCGCAATCGCGAGAAAATGGCGCTGGCTATGGGCCAGGCGCAGAAGGAAGCGATGGCGCAGCTCAAGGCGCTGTCGGAAAAGATGCGAGAGAATGCCGACTATGTCGGCGACAAGTTCGCCGAGGAAGCGCGCAAGATCCATTTCGGCGAAACCGATCCGCGCGGCATCTATGGCGAAGCGACCGCCGAGGAGGCCCGTTCGCTTGCCGAGGACGGCGTCGACTTCATGCCGATCCCGGTGTTTCCCGACGACCGCAACTAATTGCTGCCCGCGGCCGTTCAGTCGGCCAAGCCGGCGATCAACTTCTCCAGCAGGGCGGCGAGCCTTTCGCGTTCTTCCGTATCCAGGCTGGACAGGATCCGGTGCTCGTTCTCGATATGCGCTTCGACGGCACGGTCGATCAGCTCGCGGCCCTCTTCGGTGAGCTGAACCATGAGGCCGCGCCGGTCGCTCGGATGCGGCACGCGGCGGATCAGCCCGGCCTTTTCCAGCCGGTCGAGGCGGTTGGTCATGGCGCCAGAGGTCACCATCGTCGTCTCGTAGAGCGCCGTCGGCGTCAGCGAGAACGGTGCACCCGAACGGCGCAACGTCGCCAGAACGTCGAATTCGCCGTGCTGCAAGCCGTAGCGGGCGAAAAGCGGCGCCAGCCGGTCGCGCGCGACGAGCGTTGCCGCCTCGCCCAGCCTGCCCAGCACCGCCATCGGCGATACGTCGAGGTCGGGCCGCTCCTTGCGCCATTGAGCGATCGCTTTGCCTGCGCGGTCCATGTCTTTCCGAAAGTATCTTGACGTTAAGAATCTTTACGCTAATTATAATCCGAATTCTGATGCGGGCAAGCCCGCTCTCTCACGGAACGGCACCATGGCGTCACTCTGGAATTCGGCCTTCGCGCTGCTCGTCGTCACCGGCGCCCTGCTCGGGCTGACGCTGCCGTTCGGCAAGATCGGCACGGATGCCGGCGCACCGGGCATGGTGTGGGCCTTCGTCGTCTCGCTGGGCGCCGGCGGCCTTCTGCTGGCGGCGTTGCTCGCCAGCGGCCGCGGAATGCGGCTGACGGTGCGGCGGCTGCGCTATTTCCTCGTCACGGCGGCGGTGTCCTACGCCTTCCCCAATTTCCTGATGTTTTCGGCCATTCCGCATCTCGGCGCCGGCTACACGGGCATCATGTTCACGCTGTCGCCGATCATCACGCTGGTCTTTTCGATCCTGCTCGGCGTCAGGCGGCCGAACCTTCTCGGCATGGCCGGCATCCTCGTCGGCTTTGTCGGCGCGGCCATGGTGGCGCTGACACGCGGCGAAGCGGGGCAGCCCGCCGACATCTTCTGGGTCCTTGTGGCGCTGCTGATCCCGGCCAGCCTCGCCGTCGGCAACATCTACCGCACGGTTGCCTGGCCCGACGGCGCCGGGCCGATCGAACTCGCCATCGGCAGCCATCTGGCCGCGGCGGCGATGCTTTTGGTCGCCATCCTGGCGACGCAGGGCGCCGGTGCCTTCGCGCCGCTTGCGCAGGTGCCCTGGGTGGTCGCCGCGCAGATGCTGTCGGCCTCGACCATGTTCGCCTTCTTCTTCCGCCTGCAGGCGGTGGGCGGCCCCGTCTATCTCAGCCAGATCGGCTATGTCGCGGCGGCGATCGGGTTGTTTTCGGGAACGCTGTTCCTCGGCGAACACTACCGGCTGCTGACCTGGGCAGGCGCCGCCATCATCGTCGCCGGCGTCTTCATCACCACCAAGGCGCAGGAGCGGGGCGAGATTGGTGAGCGCGAGCCTGCCTGAAGCGCAAGTCTCAGGCCGCCTTCTCGGCCAGCATCATGTAGTTGACGTCCATGTCGCGCGACTGGTGCCAGCGGTCGGCGAAGGGGCTGTAGACGACGCCGGTGCGGTCGATCACGGTGAGACCGGCGCCGGTCAGCGCCGTCTCAAGTTCCTCTGGCCGCACCAGCTTGCCGAACTGGTGGGTGCCGCGCGGCAGCCAGCGCAGCACGTATTCGGCGCCGATGATGGCCAGCCCCAGCGCCTTCAGCGTCCGGTTGATGGTGGCGACGAACATGATGCCGCCGGGCTTGACCATCTCCGCGCATTTGGAGACGAAAAGGTCGATGTCGGCGACGTGCTCGACCACTTCCATGTTCAGCACCACGTCGAATTTTTCCCCGGCGTCGGCCAGCGCCTCGGCGGTGGTGGCGCGGTAATCCACCTCCACGCCCGATTCGGCCGCGTGCAGCCTGGCCACCTCGACGTTGGTGGCGGCGGCGTCCGCTCCCACAACCTCGGCGCCGAGCCTCGCCATCGGTTCGCACAGGAGGCCGCCGCCGCAGCCGATGTCGAGGAAGCGCAGGCCCTCGAAGGGCCGCGCGGCGCGCGGGTCGCGGCCGAAACGGGCCGCCACCTGGTCGCGGATATAGGCGAGCCTTACCGGGTTGAACTTGTGCAGCGGCCGGAACTTGCCGTTGGGGTTCCACCATTCGGCGGCGAGCGCTCCAAAGCGCTCGACCTCGGCGGTGTCGATGGTCGATCGTCCGGTCTGCGCGGCTCTGGAATCTGGCATGGGCGGTCTCCTGCGACGCTACCAAGTCGGTCCCATGGCCGTGAATGTCAAGGCGCTGCCGGCGCATCGCCGCGGCCGCCCGGTGCGGCAGGATGGCCGCAGGCAAGCGCATGCCTTGCGAAACCGGCACGGTTTGGCTAAGGAGGCCGCGCATTCGCGCCCCGGTCCGCCGGGGCGGTTCCAGTCATTTCCGGTTTCCGGCAGCATCCAGAGGCAGGCCGCTTCCATGGCGCGCATCGTGATGAAGTTCGGCGGGACCTCCGTCGCCGACCTCGACCGCATCCACAATGTGGCGCGGCACGTCAAACGCGAGGTCGATGCCGGCCACGAGGTCGCCGTCGTGGTGTCGGCCATGTCGGGCAAGACCAACGAGCTGGTCGGCTGGGTGCAGGGCATGCCCAAGGCCACCGGCGCCAACAGCCCGTTCTTCGACGCGCGCGAATACGACGCTATCGTCGCCTCCGGCGAGCAGGTGACGTCCGGCCTGCTCGCCATCGCCTTGCAGTCGATGGGCGTCAACGCGCGCTCCTGGCAGGGCTGGCAGATCCCGATCAAGACGGACGGGGCGCACGGCGCGGCGCGTATCATCGACATCGACGGTTCCTTCTTGATCAAGCGCTTCGGCGAGGGGCAGGTGGCCGTCGTCGCCGGTTTCCAGGGCATCGCCCCCGACAACCGCATCTCGACGCTCGGCCGCGGCGGCTCCGACACCAGCGCCGTCGCCATCGCCGCCGCCGTGAAGGCGGACCGCTGCGACATCTACACCGACGTGGACGGCGTCTACACCACCGATCCGCGCATCGAGCCGAAGGCTCGCCGCCTCGAGCGCATCTCCTTCGAGGAAATGCTTGAAATGGCGTCGCTGGGCTCCAAGGTGTTGCAGGTGCGCTCGGTGGAACTGGCGATGGTGCACAAGGTGCGGACCTTCGTGCGGTCGTCCTTCACCGACCCGGATGCGCCCGGCATGGGCGATTTCCTGAACCCGCCCGGTACGCTGATATGCGAAGAGGATGAAATCGTGGAACAGCAGGTCGTCACCGGAATTGCCTATGCCAAGGAAGAGGCGCAGATCTCGCTGCGCCGCGTCGCCGACCGTCCGGGCGTCGCCGGCGGCATCTTCGGCCCGCTCGCTGAGGCCAACATCAACGTCGACATGATCGTCCAGAACATCTCCGAGGACGGCAAGTCGACCGACATGACCTTCACCGTGCCGAACGGTGACGTGGCGAAAGCGCTGGCCGTGCTCGACAAGGTGCGCGAAACGGTCGGCTTCGACGCCGTCCAGCACGACGACGGCATGTCCAAGGTCTCCGTCATCGGCATCGGCATGAGGAGCCATGCCGGCGTCGCCGCCACCGCCTTCAAGGCGCTGGCCGAGAAATCCATCAACATCCGCGCCATCACCACGTCCGAGATCAAGATTTCGATCCTGATCGACGGTCCCTACACGGAACTGGCGGTTCGGACTTTGCATTCTGTCTACGGCCTCGATAAGCATTAGGACGTGGATATGATTTGACGGCAGCGTCGGGGCGGCGAAAGGGTCGCGCCGGCGCCTCGGTGCATTGGAGAAGACGTTCGCGATGCGTGATACGGCCAGCGGCCCGCGCGTACTGCTGAGACGACTCCGCGAGCTCATGCAGGAGCCGATGGAGCCGCAGGAGCGGCTCGACCGGATCGTGCGAGACATCGCCTCCAACATGGTGGCCGAGGTATGCTCGCTCTATGTGCTGCGCTCCGATTCCGTGCTGGAACTCTACGCCACCGAAGGCCTGAACAAGAACGCCGTCCACCAGGCGCAGTTGCGGCTGGGGCAGGGCCTTGTCGGCACCATCGCCGCCAGCGCCCGGCCGCTCAACCTGTCCAACGCGCAGGAGCATCCCGCTTTCGCCTACCTGCCGGAGACGGGCGAGGAGATCTACCACTCCTTCCTCGGCGTGCCGGTCCTCAGGGCGGGGCGCACGCTGGGCGTTCTGGTCGTCCAGAACAAGACCATGCGCAACTACCGCGACGACGAGGTCGAGGCGCTGGAAACGACCGCCATGGTGATCGCCGAGATGATCGCCACCGGCGATCTCGCCCGGCTCAACCGCACCGGCGTGGAGCTCGACCTGTCGCGCCCCGTTTCCTTCACCGGCCTGTCTTTCAACGACGGCGTCGGCCTCGGCCATGTCGTCCTGCACGAGCCGCGCATCGTCGTCACCAGCCTGTTCAACGAGGACAGCGACGAGGAGATCCGCCGGCTGGAAACTTCGCTCGGCTCGCTCAGGCTCTCCATCGACGACATGCTGTCGCGCCGCGAGGTCGCCTTCGAGGGCGAGCACCGCGAGGTGCTGGAAGCCTACCGCATGTTCGCCAACGACCGCGGCTGGGTGCGCCGCCTGCACGAGGCGATCCGCAACGGCCTGACGGCGGAAGCGGCGGTGGAAAAGGTTCAGTCGGACATGCGCGCGCGCATGATCCACATGACCGACCCGTATCTGCGCGAGCGCATGAGTGACTTCGACGATCTCGCCAATCGGCTGCTGCGCCAGCTGATGGGGCGCGGGCCGGAGGATGTGGCGGCGGCGCTGCCGAAGGACGCCATCATCGTGGCGCGCTCGATGGGGGCGGCAGAACTGCTCGACTATCCGCGCGACAAGCTGCGCGGCCTGGTGCTGGAGGACGGCGCGGCCACCAGCCACGTCGTCATCGTGGCGCGCGCCATGGGTATTCCCGTCGCCGGCCAGATGAAGGGCGCGGTCTCGATGGCGGAGAACGGCGACCCCATCATCGTCGACGGCGAGGAGGGCTCGATCCATCTCAGGCCGCCGGCGGACCTCGAGGCCGCCTATGCGGAGAAGGTGCGCTTCCGCGCGCGGCGCCAGAAACTCTACCAGGAACTGCGCGACAAGCCATCGGTCACCAAAGACGGCGTGCCGGTCGACCTGCTGCTCAATGCGGGCCTTTCGGTGGACCTGCCGCACCTGGCCGATTCGGGCGCGGCCGGCATCGGCCTCTTCCGCACCGAGCTGCAATTCATGGTGGCGTCGGCCTTCCCGCGCGCCGAGGCGCAGGAGAAGCTCTATCGCGACGTCGTCGAGGCGGCGCGCGGCAAGCCCGTCACCTTCCGTACCATCGACATCGGCGGCGACAAGGTGCTGCCCTATTTCAAGGACGCGGTGCAGGAGGAGAACCCGGCGCTCGGCTGGCGCGCCATCCGGCTCACGCTCGACCGGTCCGGCCTCCTGCGCACGCAGGTGAGGGCACTCTTGAAGGCCTGCGGCGGGCGCGAGCTCAAGCTGATGCTGCCGATGGTGACGGAATTGTCCGAGATCGCCCAGGCGCGCGAGATCATCGACAAGGAGGTGCGCCACCTGTCGCGCTTCGCCCATCACCTGCCGACCAGCCTCAAGGTCGGCGCCATGCTGGAAGTGCCGTCGCTGCTGTTCCAGCTCGACGAACTGATGAAGGCGGTGGATTTCGTCTCGGTCGGCTCCAACGACCTGTTCCAGTTCGTCATGGCGGTGGACCGCGGCAACACGCGCCTCGCCGACCGGTTCGATCCGCTGTCGGTGCCATTCCTGCGCGTGCTGAGGACGGTCGCGGCGGCGGGAGCGCGCAACAACACGCCGGTGACGCTGTGCGGGGAACTGGCCGGCAAGCCGATATCGGCCATGGCGCTTCTGGGGCTGGGCTTCCGCTCCATCTCCATGTCGCCGGCCTCGATCGGCCCGGTCAAGGCGATGCTGACCGAACTGCCGCTGGCCGAACTCACGGCGCTGTTCGACGACAATCTCGACCAGCCGGCCACCGGCGTGCCGATGCGGGCGCTGCTGCAGGCCTTCGCGGACGATCGTGGCATACCGCTATAGGCGTGCGTCGGCCGGCCGTCGCATTTCCGTTGGCAAAGGCGCGCCGGACGGTTATTGCGCAAAGACTGTTCTTGCCCGCGCCTTGTCGAGAATCTCCTTCCAGGCTGCGTTCGTAAAGCTGTCCCGATGCTGAATTTCATGCGCGACAACGGCCGCTGGCTCTCCGGCGGTTTCCTTTTGATGCTGTTCTCGTCGTTCGGCCAGACCTTCTTCATCGGCATGTCCGGCAACGACCTGCGCGCGGCGTTCGATCTGTCGGGCGGGGCGTTCGGCGGCATCTACATGCTGGCGACGCTGGCGTCCGCCATGACCCTGCCCTGGCTCGGCCGCACGCTCGATGTCATGCCGGGCTGGAAGGTGGCGCGCTTCACCATTCCCGCGCTCGCCTTCGCCTGCGTGCTGCTCGCCGTTGCCCCGAACGTCGCCGTGTTGACGCTGTCGCTCTATCTGCTCAGGCTGTTCGGGCAGGGCATGATGACGGAAACGGCGTTCACCGAAACGGGCCGGTGGTTCGTGGCCAACCGGGGCCGGGCCATGGCCGTCATCGTTCAGGGCTCGCAGACCGGCACGGCCTTGCTTCCGATGATCGTCGTTCTTGTCCATGGCTGGAGCGGCGACTGGCGCGCGGTCTGGTTCGCCTCGGCCGCCGTTCTCATGCTGGTCGGCCTGCCGGCGATCGTGGGGCTGATGCGGGTCGAGCGCGTGCCGCGATCCACGGAAGCGAAATCGCTCACGGCGCGGACCGCCCGCGACTGGACGCGCGGCGAGGTCATCCGCGACCCGATGCTCTATTTGCTGCTCGCCGGAGTTCTCGCGCCGTCCTTCATCGCCACCGTCATCTTTTTCCATCAGGGCTATCTGATCGAGACCAGGCACTACGACCCGCTTGCCTTTGCGGCTGCCTTCACCGTGATGTCGCTGGTCACCGTCGGCTTCAGTTTCGTCAGCGGCGCGCTGATCGACCGGCTCGGATCGCTTAATCTGCTGCCCTATTCGCTGCTGCCTCTTGCTGCCTCGGCGGCGGTGGCCGGGCTGGTGACGCCGGTTTGGGGCGTCTATGTCTTCATGTTCCTGCTCGGCATCTCCAACGGCCTGACCTCGACGCTGTTCGGCGCCCTGTGGCCGGAGGTCTACGGGCTTGCCAACCTGGGCGGCATCCGCGCCATCACGGTTTCGGCCATGGTGCTGTCGTCGGCGCTCGGCCCCGGCATCACGGGCGCGCTCATCGACCAGGGAATTCCGCTGCCGACCCAGATGCTGTGGATGGCGGCCTGGTGCGTGCTGGCCTCGGTCGTTCTGGCCATGGCGGCGAAGAAGATAGGACTGCGCGAAGCCGTCGCCCGCATGCCCGCGCTCCAGGGCAACTGATCGAGCGGGCCAACCGGCGCTCGTTGAGGTTTGCGGCAATCTCGGCTATTTGCCGGCCATGAACTCCAACCTTCACGTACACCCATGATCTCCCTTCCCCGCGATCGCATGGACCAGGTCGTCAAGCGTTTCGACATGCTGGAAGCGCAGATGGCCGCCGGGCCGGCGCCGGACGCTTACGTCAAGATGGCGTCGGAATATGCCGACATGCAGGAAATGGTCGCCAAGATCCGGGCGCTGCGGGCGGCGGAACAGGAAGCGGCCGATCTGCAAGCCATGCTCGACGACAAGGCGACTGACGCCGAGATGCGGGCGCTGGCCGAGGCCGACCTGCCGGGCGTCGAAGAGAAAATCGAGGCACTGCAACAGGATATCCAGATTCTGCTGCTGCCGAAGGACGCGGCCGACGAGAAGAACGCCATCCTGGAAATCCGCGCCGGCACGGGCGGCGACGAGGCTGCCCTGTTCGCCGGCGATCTTTTCCGCATGTACGAGCGCTATGCCGCCGAAAAGGGCTGGCGCTTCGAGACGGTGTCGGCCAGCGACGGCGATGCCGGCGGGTTCAAGGAAATCGTCGCTTCCGTCTCGGGCAAGGGCGTGTTCGCGCATCTGAAGTTCGAATCCGGCGTTCACCGGGTGCAGCGCGTGCCGGCGACGGAAGCGCAGGGCCGCATCCACACCTCGGCGGCGACGGTGGCGGTGCTGCCGGAAGCCGAGGAGGTGGACATCGACATCCGCCCCGAAGATATCCGCATCGACACGATGCGCGCCTCCGGTGCCGGCGGCCAGCACGTCAACACCACCGATTCGGCGGTGCGCATCACCCACCTGCCGACAGGCATCATGGTGGTGCAGGCGGAGAAGTCGCAGCACCAGAACCGGGCGCGCGCCATGCAGATCCTGCGCGCCAAGCTCTACGACATGGAGCGCAGCCGTGCCGCCGAGGAGCGCTCGGAATCGCGAAAATCGCAGGTCGGCTCGGGCGACCGCTCGGAGCGCATCCGCACCTACAATTTTCCGCAGGGGCGGCTGACCGACCATCGTATCAACCTCACCCTCTACAAGCTCGACCGGGTGATGGAGGGCGAGCTGGACGAGGTGGTCGACGCGCTGATCGCCGACCACCAGTCGAAGCTGCTGGCCGACATGAAGGAAGACTAGGGGCACCGCGACCGATGGTGCAAAGCCCTCCTCCGATCGTTCGAGCCGTCTTCCCCCGCTCAGGGGGGCTATGGCCTTGACGCTGGCGGAACTTCTGCGAAAGGCGCGCCACCAGCTGACCGAGGCGGGTATCGCGGATGCCGCGCTCGACGCCCGCCTGCTGGTCGAGCATTTTTCCGCCACGACGCGTACCGACGCGATCGCCGATCCGGACAGGCTCGTTGACGACGGGGTGGTGAAGGTGGTCGGGGCCGCGCTCGTCCGCCGAATTTCCGGCGAGCCGGTGCATCGCATCCTCGGTTTCCGCGAATTCTACGGGCTTCGGCTGTCGCTGTCGAAGGAGACGCTGGAGCCGCGCCCCGACACCGAAACGCTGGTCGAGGCCGTTCTGCCTTTCGTGCGCCGGGCGGTGCAAGGCAAGGGGGCATGCAGCATCCTCGATCTCGGCACCGGTACCGGGGCGATCGCGCTGGCGCTGCTTTCGGCGGCGCCGCAGGCGGTGGCGACCGGGGTCGATATTTCGGCCGACGCGCTGGCGACGGCGGCGCGCAACGCCGCCGACCTTGGGCTCGACGGGCGCTTTCGCACGCTGCAATCCGACTGGTTCGAGAAAATTTCGGGCCGATACGATGCAATCGTCTCCAACCCGCCCTATATAGCTGGCAAGGAGATCGCGGCCCTGCAAAAGGAGGTGCGCGATTTCGATCCGCGCCAAGCGTTGGACGGCGGCGCGGACGGTCTGGATGTCTATCGTATCATCGCTGCCAACGCGGCGGCGCATCTGGAGAAGGACGGCATCGTTGCCGTCGAGATCGGCAGCACACAGAAGGAAGACGTGACGGCGTTGTTCGAGCGGACGGGCTTTATTGTCTTGGAAGCGATGCGTGATCTGGCAGGCAACGACCGTGTCCTGGTGTTTTCACCGGTATGAAAAGCCGGGTGCGGCGAAAAAAACGCTTGGCAAGCCCGGTAAAATGCGTTTAGGTCCGGCCAACCGGATGAACGAAGCAGGCAGTGCTCTTAAGCGATTCGGTTTCCTTGGAAATAGCTGCCTTCTTGCGCAAACGACGCCCAAGCTTCGTGCGGGAATCGTCCGGCAAGTGATGTAACCGGAACAGGAATATCGTGGCGCCAACGCAATCGATGCGGGCGAGCACCGGTGAGACAGCGAGACGGCAGGCCGCATGAGCGCCGCCGTACGCGGAGAGTTTTTTCAAGTTCAATCTGGAAGAGAGTCCTGATGAGGCCACAACAGCAGAACAGGCGCATGCGCGGCCGTAACGGCGGCGGCAACAACAATAATAACAACAACAATAACAACCGCCGCGGCCCGAACCCGCTCAACCGCAACTACGAGAGCAACGGGCCGGACGTGAAGATCCGCGGCTCCGCCCAGCAGATCGCCGAGAAATACGCCACGCTGGCCCGCGATGCGCAAAGCTCCGGCGACCGCGTGATGGCTGAGAACTATCTCCAGCACGCTGAACATTACAATCGCATCATCGCCGCCGCGCAGGCGCAGATGCCGATCCAGCACCAGCAGCAGAACCGCGACGAGTTCGACGACGATATGGACGACGAGCGCGAGGACTTCGAGGGCGCCGGCAATGCCGCCGAGGCGCCGGTCGCGGCGGTCAACCATGGCGCCGGCCCGCAGCCGGTGATCGAGGGCATGCCGGCCGAAGTCGCGCTCAACGGCGAAGGCAATGGTCGTGAGAACGGAGGCCGCGAGAATGGCGGCAACCGCCACCATCGCGATCGCCGCAATGGATACCAGAATGGCCAGCGCCCCGACCGTGGCCCGCGCAACGAGCAGGGCGAGCGCCGCGAGGCGGCCGCTGAGCCGGCCGAAGCCAGGGCGGAATCGGTGCAGGCGGATACGTCTGCTGAAACGGCTCCTGTCGCCGCTGCCCCCACCCCTGCGGCGGCCGTCGCTGATCTCGGTCCGGCCGGCCTCGCCGCGCAGGTCGAGCAGGCCGAAAGCGCCGGCGGCGAGGAAGCCGCGCCGCGCAAGACCAGGCGTCCGCGCCGCAGCCGCACCGCTGAAAGCGCTGCCGATCAGCCGGCCGCCGCCGAGGCCGGCGACGCCCCGGCATCTGTCGAAGGCTGATAAAAACCGTTCAGGCGCTGGCGAACAGCCGAGCCGCCAGAAGCAGGAACCACAGCAGGGTAGAAACCAGGAAGGCGCGCTCGGCTAGACCGAAGAAAGCGCGCAACCTGGGCAGCACCATCGTCACGACCACCAGGGCCAGCGATATCGGCACGATCCAGCCGAGCAGGGCGAAGGCCGCGTTGAGCGGCCCCGTCGTGATTGCAAGCGTCGTCGGGCCGCCGAAGCTGACGACCTCGTAGGCTAGCGTGAAGGTCACCACCGCGAAGACGAGATGGACGATGCCTTCGCGCGTGCGGCCGAAGGCGCCTTCGTCGGTCTTGAAGGCGAAGATGCCGAGCCTGAGCACGGCCAGCGCGCCGAGGCACCAGACGGCGGCGCGGGGAAATTCCGCGCCGGGATAGTCCAGCATCGCCCGGCAGAGCGCCGCAGCGCCGATGATGCCGGCCGCCCCATAGACCTTGAACAGCTTCGCGGCCTTGCCGGTGCCGTAGTCGCTGACGGCGGTGCTGACCGGGTTGCGCTGCCGCTCGACGCGATGAAGCGCAATCAGCAGCGCGAGAGCCAGCACGTAGCATGCTGCCGCGACGCCGGCGGCGGTCTGGTAGAAGGGCATCGGCCAACTCTCCCTCAAGAGGTTTTTCGTTTGCGGACATGGCATGGACGGGCCGCGGTGGGAAGCGCGGTTCGCGTCCGTGGAATTTTTCCCGGCCTTCGCCTTTCAGGCCCCTGCCGCGCCCTTGAGGGATGCCGGAAGCCGCACCATATTCGCTCAGGAACAGGGCCCGGCTTGCCAAGCGGGTTCGTCACCAAGGCCGATCCGGTGCCGCAAAGCGGGCCGGTGACGGAAGGAGACAGGTATGAATCTTGAAAAATATTCCGAGCGCGTGCGTGGTTTCATCCAGTCCGCGCAGCAATATGCGCTCAACCGCAACAACCAGCAGTTCACCCCCGAACATATCCTGAAAGCGCTGATCGACGACGACGATGGTTTCGCCGCCTCGCTGATCGAACGGGCCGGCGGGCGGCCGCGCGACGTCGAACTCGGCGTCGATGCCGCCCTCGAGGCAATGCCGAAGGTCGAGGGCGGCAACGGCCAGCTCTATATGGCGCAGCCGCTGGCGAAAGTGTTCTCGACCGCCGAGGATCTGGCCAAGAAGGCCGGCGATTCGTTCGTCACCGTCGAGCGGCTGTTGCAGGCGCTCGCCATGGAGAAGTCGGCCAAGACCGCCGATATCCTCGCCAAGGCCGGCGTTACGCCGCAGGCGCTGAACGCCGCCATCAACGACATCCGCAAGGGCCGCACGGCCGATTCGGCATCCGCCGAGCAGGCCTATGATGCGCTGAAGAAGTACGCGCGCGACCTGACGGCCGATGCGCGCAGCGGAAAACTCGATCCGGTCATCGGCCGTGACGACGAAATCCGCCGTACGATCCAGGTTCTGTCGCGCCGCACCAAGAACAATCCGGTGCTCATCGGCGAGCCGGGCGTCGGCAAGACGGCCATCGCCGAGGGGCTGGCGCTGCGCATCGTCAACGGCGACGTGCCCGAATCGCTCAAGGACAAGCAGCTGATGGCGCTCGACATGGGCGCGCTGATCGCCGGTGCGAAGTATCGCGGCGAGTTCGAAGAGCGGCTGAAGGCCGTGCTCAACGAGGTCACGGCTGCCGCCGGCGGCATCATCCTGTTCATCGACGAGATGCACACGCTGGTCGGCGCCGGCAAGGCGGACGGGGCGATGGACGCCTCCAACCTGCTCAAGCCCGCTTTGGCGCGGGGCGAGCTGCACTGCGTCGGCGCCACCACGCTGGACGAGTACCGCAAGTATATCGAGAAGGACGCGGCGCTTGCCCGCCGCTTCCAGCCGGTTTTCGTCGACGAGCCGTCGGTGGAGGATACCATCTCCATCCTGCGCGGGCTGAAGGAGAAGTACGAGCAGCACCACAAGGTGCGCATCTCGGACTCGGCGCTGGTGTCGGCGGCGACGCTGTCGAACCGCTACATCGCCGACCGCTTCCTGCCGGACAAGGCGATCGACCTGGTGGACGAGGCCGCCTCGCGGCTGCGCATGCAGGTCGACTCCAAGCCCGAGGCGCTGGACGAGATCGACCGCCGCATCATGCAGCTCAAGATCGAGCGCGAGGCGCTGAAGGTCGAGAAGGATGAGGCATCCAAGGATCGTCTGGCCCGGCTGGAGACCGAGCTTGCCGGGCTGGAGGAAGAATCCGACGCGCTGACGGCCAAGTGGCAGTCCGAAAAGGCCAAGCTCGGCGAAGCGGCGGACCTGAAGAAGGAACTGGACGAAGCCCGCAACGAACTGGCGATCGCCCAGCGCAAGGGCGAGTTCCAGAAGGCCGGCGAACTGGCCTACGGCAAGATCCCGGAGCTGGAAAAGAAGCTCAAGGAAGCCGAGGCGCGCGACGGTCAGGGTGGCGGCATGGTGGAGGAGGTGGTCACCCCCGACCACGTCGCCCACATCGTGTCGCGCTGGACCGGCATTCCGGTCGACAAGATGCTGGAAGGCGAGCGCGAGAAGCTGCTTCGCATGGAAGACGAGATCGCCAAGCGCGTCGTCGGCCAGGGCGAAGCGGTGCAGGCCGTCTCCAAGGCGGTGCGGCGTGCCCGCGCCGGCTTGCAGGACCCGAACCGGCCGATCGGCTCGTTCATGTTCCTCGGCCCCACGGGTGTCGGCAAGACCGAGTTGACCAAGGCACTCGCCTCGTTCCTGTTCGACGACGAGACGGCGATGGTGCGCATCGACATGAGCGAGTTCATGGAAAAGCACTCCGTGGCCCGCCTCATCGGCGCGCCTCCCGGCTATGTCGGCTATGAGGAGGGCGGCGTGCTGACCGAGGCGGTCAGGCGGCGGCCTTATCAGGTGATCCTGTTCGACGAGATCGAAAAGGCGCATCCGGACGTGTTCAACGTTCTGTTGCAGGTGCTGGACGACGGTCGCCTGACCGACGGGCAGGGCCGCACGGTCGATTTCCGCAACACCCTCATCGTCATGACCTCGAACCTCGGCTCGGAATATCTGGTCAACCTGACCGAAGACCAGGACGTCGACCTGGTGCGCGACGATGTGATGAACGTCGTGCGCGCGCATTTCAGGCCGGAGTTCCTGAACCGTGTCGACGAGATCATCCTGTTCCACCGGCTTCGCCGGCAGGACATGGGCCAGATCGTCGAGATCCAGCTGAAGCGGTTGGAAAAGCTGCTCGAGGATCGCAAGATCGCGCTCGACCTCGATCACGATGCGGTCGAGTGGCTGGCCGAGAAGGGTTACGACCCTGCCTATGGCGCGCGGCCGCTGAAGCGCGTCATGCAGAAGGAGTTGCAGGACCCGCTGGCCGAAAAGATCCTCGGCGGCGAGATCCTCGACGGTTCCACCGTCAAGGTCACCGCAGGCTCCGACCGGCTGAACTTCCGGTCCAAGCCGAGCGCGGTGAAGGAAGACAAGGCGGCGTAAGCGCCGGAACGCATGGAATGGTGAGGCCCCCGCGATGAGCGGGGGCTTTTGCTTGTCGCCAGCGCTTCGCCATTTTCATGCCCGGTTCATGTTGGAACCAATAGATGAGTTGTCAGGTTACGTGCGAAGGGGTTTGCCGCGCCGTACGGGCAGGACGGCAACGTGAACGACCGGAGATTTTTGGCCAGATGGTCCGTACGCTTTTGCTTCTCTCGACGCTTTTCGCCGGGCTGACGGCATCGGAGGCCCTGGCCGCATTGCCGGGTGGCGAAGCGATTGAGGCGCCGCGCGTGGCCGCGCCGGTCGATTCAGACGGATTGCAGGTCGCCCAGAACGGCGACTACGAGGTTTTCTACGATGGACGCGGCAACCGGGTCATCGTCGATTCCTACACTGGCAAGGTGATCGCCATACAGCCGCCGCAGGGCCGGCTCGATCGCCGTCAGCTGCGCCTGCGCGAGCGCGCGCAGCGCCTGGACGAGCCGCCGCCCGGAAGTGATCGCTATTATCTCGACGATCCCGAAGACATGGCCCGGCTGCGCCGCCGCCAGATGCGGGAGGAGCGCCTGCGCGACGACGGGTTCGGCATCGATGACGGCGGCTTCGGCGACGATGGTTTCGGCGTTCCGGACGACCGGTACCCGCCGGCGCCCGGCGAAAGCGACCGCTACGGCGAGGACTCGCCGGTCGCGCCACCGTCTGTCGCGCGCAAGCCGGTCGAGGGTGGGCCGATCGAGCGCAAGCCGCTCGAGGAAGCAGCGGTCCAGCCGGCACAGCCGGCCGCGAAGGCGACGGAGCCGGCGCCCGAGCAGCCGAAGATCGGAGCCGGAACGACGGTTGACCCGTCGCTTTCGCTCGGCGCGCGTGAGGACGTGGCGGCGTTGCAGGTGCTGCTCGACCGCGCGGGGGCCTCGCCGGGCGTCATCGACGGCCGCTTCGGCTCGAACGTCGACAAGGCGCTCGCCTCCTATGCGCAGATCACCGGCAGCCGGCTGCGGTCGACCGATTCGGCGGCCATCAAGGCGGAGCTGGCGCGGACCGGCGGCGACCCCTTCGCCAGCTACACCATCACGGCCGAGGATGCCGCCGGCCCCTATGTCGCGTCCGTGCCGGAAGACTACGGTGCCAAGGCAAAACTCGAACGGCTGGGCTTCACCTCCGTTACCGAGGCGCTGGCCGAGCGCTTCCACATGGACGAGAACTATCTCAAGGCGCTCAATCCCGGCGTGAACTTCAACCGGCCGGGCACCGTCATCAAGGTCGCCAATTTCGGCCGGCTGGTGTCGACGCCGGTGGCGCATATCGTCGCCGACAAGGGCAAGAAGGAAGTTTTCGCCTATGATGCGGCCGGCAAGCTGGTGGCGAGCTATCCGGCCACCATCGGTTCGGCCGACACGCCTTCGCCCACCGGCACGCATGCGGTGTCGCGCGTCGCCTTCAACCCGAACTACACCTACAATCCCAAGATCAACTTCAAGCAGGGCGAGAACGACAAGGTGCTGACCATTCCGCCGGGGCCGAACGGGCCGGTCGGTTCGATCTGGATCGCGCTCGACAAGCCGACCTACGGCATCCACGGCACGCCCGAACCCTCGAAGATCGGCAAGACCGAGAGCCATGGCTGCGTGCGCCTGACCAACTGGGACGCCAACGAACTGGCGAAGCTGGTCAAGCAGGGGGTGACGGTGGAGTTTGTGGATTGAGGGAGTAGGGGAATAGGGCAGTAGGGCAGTAGGGGAAAGAGGTTCGGGGCAAGTGCCTATTGCCCTATTCCCTTACTGCCCTACTGCCTTATCCTTCCACCTTGGCGCTGGCCACCTTCAACTGATCCGAATCCTGCTGCTTCAGCAGTTCGTCGATGCGCTCGCGCTCGCGCTTGAAAGCGATGAGGTCGTCGCCCTTCAGCGCGCGGCCGGTGGGCAGGCGCACGCGCATCGGGTCCACCTTGGTGCCGTTGACGATCAACTCGTAATGCAGGTGGGGGCCGGTGGCGAGGCCGGTTTGGCCGAGATAGCCGATGACCTGGCCCTGCCGCACCCGCACGCCGGGTGCGATGCCCTTGGCGAAGGCACTCTGGTGGTTGTAGGAGGTTTCGTAGCCGTTGGCGTGGCGGATCATGATCTGCTTGCCGTAGCCGCCGGCCCAGCCCGCCTTTTCGATGACGCCGTTGCCGGCGGCGATGATCGGCGTGCCGACGGGGGCCGCCCAGTCGACGCCGGTGTGCATGCGCACATAACCCAGGATCGGATGGCGGCGAGCGCCGAAGCCCGAGCGGAACTTGCCGGCCGGCAGCGGATTGCGCAGCAGGAACTGCTCGGCGCTGCGGCCTTCCTCGTCGAAATAGTCGAAGGTGCCGTCCTGCATCTGGAAGCGGTAGAGGTTGCGCGTCATGCCGCCGATCGAGGCCGAGACATAAAGCAGTTCCGAATCGTCGGATGCGCCGTCGTCGCTATCGGGTTGGGAGAACAGCACTTCCAGCCGGTCAGACGGGTTCAGCCTTGACTGGAAGTCGACGTCGGAGGCAAGGAGCCTGACCACCTGCTGGGTCATCTTCTTCGACATGCCGTAGGAATAGGCGGCGCGGTAGATGCCGTCATAGACGTTGGGCAGGCTGCCGCGCACCGTCTGCGGCGGCGAATCGTCGAAGGCGGTCAAAAGTTCGGGGTTCGGGTCCGGCTCCTGCGCCGGCACGTACTGGCCGCGGTCGTCCAGCGCGATGGTGACGATGTGGCGGGTGCGGTCGTAGACGCCGGTGCGCACGATCCTGGCCGCGTCGCCGTGAATCTCCAGGCCGACGCGCAGCACGCTGCCGGCCTTCAGCGCCGTCGTGTTGAGCAGCTTGCCGATCGCTTCGGCCATGTTGACGGCATCGTCGCCGGTATAGCCCGAATCGGCCAGCGCGCCGGCGATGTCGGTGTCCTTGGTGAAGGGGATGATCTCTTCGGCGAAGGAAGGAGCGTCGTCGCTCTCGGCCTCGGCGCGCGGCGCCACCGAGACGTTCTCCGGCACGATCTTCACGCCGTAGGAGCCGGCCATGGACTGGCTGAGCTGGTCGCCGAAGCGTTGCGGGTCGACATAATGGAGCGCGGCGACCTGCACCGCGCCCTCGTCGAGCCCGGCGCCCGCCTCGCGCACCACCTTTTCGACCTCGTCGGCGGAAAGGTCGCTGGTCTCGTCGAAGGCGGCGGTCTCGATCGGGAAATCGATCGTCTTCAAGGTCATCTCGTTCTCGACCTTGGCGCCGTAGATCTGTCCGGCGGCGAGCGAGGGGCCG